>NZ_CP085481.1:0-4337500 GCF_020640995.1 Proteus sp. NMG38-2 | reverse complement strand
CTATCCATGGGCAGGTTGAAGGTTGGGTAACACTAACTGGAGGACCGAACCGACTAATGTTGAAAAATTAGCGGATGACTTGTGGATGGGGGTGAAAGGCCAATCAAACCGGGAGATAGCTGGTTCTCCCCGAAAGCTATTTAGGTAGCGCCTCGTGAACTCATCTTCGGGGGTAGAGCACTGTTTCGACTAGGGGGTCATCCCGACTTACCAACTCGATGCAAACTGCGAATACCGAAGAATGTTATCACGGGAGACACACGGCGGGTGCTAACGTCCGTCGTGAAGAGGGAAACAACCCAGACCGCCAGCTAAGGTCCCAAAGTCATGGTTAAGTGGGAAACGAAGTGGGAAGGCTCAGACAGCCAGGATGTTGGCTTAGAAGCAGCCATCATTTAAAGAAAGCGTAATAGCTCACTGGTCGAGTCGGCCCGCGCGGAAGATGTAACGGGGCTAAACCATGCACCGAAGCTGCGGCAGCGAACGTATCACTTAAATTTGTTTGAGTGAGAAACGATTGACGGAACGAAGAGACGTCAATGCGTCCATTAAAGTCGAGGCGAAAGCCAGATAAGCGAATTTAAGGATACGTTCGTTGGGTAGGGGAGCGTTCTGTAAGCCTGCGAAGGTGTACTGTGAGGTATGCTGGAGGTATCAGAAGTGCGAATGCTGACATAAGTAACGATAATGCGGGTGAAAAACCCGCACGCCGGAAGACCAAGGGTTCCTGTCCAACGTTAATCGGGGCAGGGTGAGTCGACCCCTAAGGCGAGGCTGAAAAGCGTAGTCGATGGGAAACGGGTTAATATTCCCGTACTGGTGGTAACTGCGATGGGGGAACGGAGAAGGCTAGGTTGTCCGGGCGACGGTCGTCCCGGTTCAAGCATGTAGGCAGAGTGATTAGGCAAATCCGGTCACTTAATGCTGAGGTGTGATGACGAGCCACTAAGGTGGTGAAGCAATTGATGCCCTGCTTCCAGGAAAAGCCTCTAAGCTTCAGGTTACCAACAATCGTACCCCAAACCGACACAGGTGGTCAGGTAGAGAATACTCAGGCGCTTGAGAGAACTCGGGTGAAGGAACTAGGCAAAATGGTGCCGTAACTTCGGGAGAAGGCACGCTGGCGGTAAGTGAAGTCCCTTGCGGACGGAGCCGAAGCCAGTCGAAGATACCAGCTGGCTGCAACTGTTTATTAAAAACACAGCACTGTGCAAACACGAAAGTGGACGTATACGGTGTGACGCCTGCCCGGTGCTGGAAGGTTAATTGATGGGGTTATCCTTAGGGAGAAGCTCTTGATCGAAGCCCCAGTAAACGGCGGCCGTAACTATAACGGTCCTAAGGTAGCGAAATTCCTTGTCGGGTAAGTTCCGACCTGCACGAATGGCGTAATGATGGCCAGGCTGTCTCCACCCGAGACTCAGTGAAATTGAACTCGCTGTGAAGATGCAGTGTACCCGCGGCAAGACGGAAAGACCCCGTGAACCTTTACTATAGCTTGACACTGAACATTGAGCCTTGATGTGTAGGATAGGTGGGAGACTATGAAATGTGGACGCCAGTCTGCATGGAGTCAACCTTGAAATACCACCCTTTAACGTTTGATGTTCTAACCTAGGTCCATAATCTGGATCGGGGACCGTGTCTGGTGGGTAGTTTGACTGGGGCGGTCTCCTCCTAAAGAGTAACGGAGGAGCACGAAGGTTGGCTAAGCATGGTCGGACATCATGCGGTTAGTGCAAAGGCATAAGCCAGCTTGACTGTGAGAGTGACGGCTCGAGCAGGTACGAAAGTAGGTCTTAGTGATCCGGTGGTTCTGAATGGAAGGGCCATCGCTCAACGGATAAAAGGTACTCCGGGGATAACAGGCTGATACCGCCCAAGAGTTCATATCGACGGCGGTGTTTGGCACCTCGATGTCGGCTCATCACATCCTGGGGCTGAAGTAGGTCCCAAGGGTATGGCTGTTCGCCATTTAAAGTGGTACGCGAGCTGGGTTTAGAACGTCGTGAGACAGTTCGGTCCCTATCTGCCGTGGGCGTTGGAAGATTGAGAGGGGTTGCTCCTAGTACGAGAGGACCGGAGTGAACGCACCACTGGTGTTCGGGTTGTCATGCCAATGGCATTGCCCGGTAGCTAAGTGCGGAAGAGATAACCGCTGAAAGCATCTAAGCGGGAAACTTGCCTCGAGATGAGTCTTCCCTGTCACCTTGAGTGACCTAAAGGAACGTTTAAGACTAAGACGTTGATAGGCTGGGTGTGTAAGCGTAGCGATACGTTGAGCTAACCAGTACTAATGAACCGTGAGGCTTAACCTGACAACACCGAAGGTGTTTTGTCTGAGAGACAAAGAGTAGATGAAGTAAGCTTGTTTAAGATTGAAATTGCTGGCGACTAACCGAAAGGGAAAACGCGGGTAATAAAACAGAATTTGCTTGGCGGCCATAGCGCAACGGTCCCACCTGATCCCATGCCGAACTCAGAAGTGAAACGTTGTAGCGCCGATGGTAGTGTGGGGTCTCCCCATGTGAGAGTAGGGAACTGCCAGGCATTAAATAAGACGAGAAAGCCAACCCAATGGGTTGGCTTTTTTGCGTTTGGAGTTTTTTATATAGCTTATATGCTAGTCGATAATTCATTGAATTTAATAATCGATATATAGAAAACAAATAAAGCTAAAAATGTCGTTACATTCCTCAATTGATCTTTAAAATAGCCACTCTTAACGCTATTAAATCCTATTTATGGCATTCCATTAGTAAGATCATCACCGTATCAAGCATCTAACATTACTTAATTTGATACCTAGAGTTGTTCTTTTCTGTTTTTATTATCTCAAACAGATCTTATTAGAAATAGATAATGAAGGTATAAACACACTCTTTATTATTAAGTGTATTTCTTATTTAGATATTTTTGATGAGGATATTATTGAGGTTCCTGCTCTTCTGAACTTAATAAATCATAGTTTAAGAGGTTTTTATTCCCATCAATAACCATTATTGGTGATTTCGGCTGATAGCATTCTTTTAATGGTGAATAACATTTTTTTGGTGAGTTATGTTCTATACCAAGCCAACTACTTAATAGCCAATAGTTATTTACCGTCGAATAAGGCTCATTCAACGCTTCATCATTAATAACAGGTTTAATAGATGATGAGCTATACCAAATGAACAAAGGAATGTCGTAAGCTTCTTTACGCGGTGTATTTACACCATGATGATAACGAATCTCTCTATTCTTATCGAGGCGCTGTAAAGCATGATCTGCAAAGTAGAGAATAGATGCGGGTTTATCTTTTACTTTTTCAATAATGTTATTAATTAATTTATCTGTATAAGCGATAGAGCTGTCATAACAATTATCATCTTCTTGTTGTGTGAATTTTTTAAAATCTTGATTTGGAAATCGGTTACAAGCAGGTTCATGACTACCATAAGTATGCAAAATAATAAATTTTTTCTGTGTAGATGGTTCATTGAGTGCTTTATCTAAATAAGGAAGTAGTTCTTCATCATAACCAATAAAATCATTCCACTTTTTATTCTGTGCCATATTTGCAATGACCGAGATTACACTTGTTTTTTGATTCCCTTCCCCTTGGTTACTTAGCCAATAAGTTTTAAATCCAGCATGATTAGCAAGGGAAACAATATTATCAGCGTAATGATTTTTATCCTGTAACTGCTCTAACCCTATATTTGAGAGAGAAATTGGTACAGAAAGAATGGTTACTGGGGCTGGAGAGTAAACATTCTTAAAAAGAATTAGATTGTTTTTCTCTTTCATTAAATTTGGAGTTGTATCATGAGGATAACCATAAATACCTAAATGGTCACGCCGAACAGATTCCCCAATAATAAGAATATAAATATCTGTATTATTATCTTTTTTACTATATTGATAATTAACTTTTTGAGAAGCTATTCTTTTTATTTGACGATTTTCATGAAACGTTCTAACCAGTGCTGCTGCATTATAAAAAGGTGTATTTAAAAGAGTATATTCAGAGATTAATTTAGTATTGTTATCATTTCTTAATGCTAAGTTTTTATATATAGGAATAATTGCTATTAATATAACGATTGCAATAACACTATTTATTGTGGTTTTTAAATGAGAAAATCGAGCGCTTTTATGGATAAGAAAATAATAAATAGAGAAGCTACATATATAAAATAACACGTAATATTTATTATAAGAAAGCATACCAACAGTCTCACTACCGTTAGTATTTATAAACGTTTCTGCGATAGAAGAGGAAAATGCAATGTCGTGTTCACGATAGAAAAATAGAGAAATAGACAGATTTAAAGACCATAGCGCGCTAATTATAAATGTTACTATTTTTCCCAGAATTGAACGATAAATTCCACTACACATCAGCATAAGTAGCCAACCAATGAGAACAATATAAATCTTTTGTTCTATATACAACGTTGAGCCACCAAGTATTGCTGGTGTTATAGATAAAAGAAATAAAAGTGTGTAATAAGTTAGTCGAGACATAATCTATTTAAAACTGTCACCTCTTCTTATGTAGAACAAAAAGTTAACCATTTACCTTTTGACAATACAAGGCTTGTTTGACTGAAATGTGTCTGAATTTGGTATTATTACGACTTTTCTAGCTTTTTTGTATTATAAATAAAGTTATAAAGTGAATAAATAATAATGATTTTATTTGTAATATATTGATTTTATTTTGTTTTTGTTTTCTTTTGTGATAAGGAGCTAATAAACAGCAAGTTATTAAAATAAACGTATAGATATGTATTTAAAAATTAGATTTATTCTAAATAAGTAAAGGGGATAAATATATTTGGAATGTATAGCAATAAAATAAAAGTGCCCTTCTTTATTATAAAAGAATGAGCACTTTTATCGTAAATTATCAGTGGGTTTTATGACTCTTAGTGATCTTTGCCTTGTTCAATTCCTAAGCCAATTTGAGAGCGAATAAATTGTGCTTGAAACTTCACTTTTTCTTGCTCACCTAAAGATGATTTATCTGTAATTGAAAAAAACCATGAAACAACAAAAGCAACTACCATTGAAAATAATGCTGGATATTCATAAGGATAGATAGGTTTTTCATGACCTAAAATGCTGACCCAAATTGTTGGCCCTAAGATCATTAATGTTACGGCTATTAATAAACCAGACCATCCCCCAGCTACAGCGCCACGTGTTGTTAGTCCTTTCCAATACATTGATAGCAAAATGATTGGGAAGTTACAGCTTGCGGCTATTGAGAAAGCGAGTCCTACCATAAAGGCAATGTTTTGCTTTTCAAATAGTATCCCTAAACCTATAGCGACTATCCCCAATATTACAACAGTTACTTTAGATACATTAAGCTCTTTACGTTCATCTGCATGACCATTTTTAATTACGTTAGCATAAAGATCATGAGAAACCGCGGAAGCACCAGCTAAAGTCAACCCTGCAACAACAGCTAATATAGTGGCAAAAGCAACCGCAGAGATAAAACCAAGGAAGAAATTACCCCCAACAGCATCAGCAAGATGAACTGCTGCCATGTTTGTGCCACCAATTAGAGCGCCAGCGGCATCTTTGAACACAGGATTAGGGCTAACGAGTAGGATAGCGCCGAAACCAATGATAAAAGTAAGAATATAGAAATAGCCGATAAAACCTGTTGCATAGAAGACACTCTTACGGGCTTCTTTGGCATCACTAACTGTAAAGAAGCGCATGATGATATGAGGGAGCCCTGCGGTACCAAACATTAATGCAAGACCTAAAGAAAGTGCAGAAATAGGATCAGAGACTAAGCCTCCTGGGCTCATAATTGAGGAGCCTTTTGAATGCACATTTACAGCTTCTTTAAATAAAGTGTTGAAATTAAAATCTACCGTTTTCATGACCATAACAGCCATAAAACTTGCACCAGCGAGTAATAAAATAGCTTTGATGATTTGTACCCAAGTCGTTGCTAACATGCCACCAAATAACACATACAACACCATGAGAATACCAACGAGTACCACAGCAATATGATAGTTCAAGCCAAAAAGTAGCTCGATTAGCTTTCCTGCGCCGACCATTTGTGCAATCAGATAAAGAGCCACCACTACTAAAGAGCCTATAGCAGAGAGTGTTCTAATCGGTTTAGGGCTTAATCGGTAAGAAACAACATCAGCAAAGGTATAACGTCCTAAATTACGTAAACGTTCAGCAATAATAAAAAGAATAATCGGCCAGCCGATGAGGAATCCTATTGAATAAATCAGACCATCGTAACCAGAAGTATAAACGAGAGCGGAAATCCCTAAAAAGGATGCTGCTGACATAAAATCGCCTGCAATAGCCATCCCATTTTGAAATCCTGTTATTTTTCCTCCAGCTGTATAATAGTCTGAACGTGAACGAGTACGTTTAGAGGCCCAATAAGTGATATAAAGCGTTAATCCGACAAATATCAGAAACATAATAATAGCCTGAATATTCATCGGTTGTTTCTCACCACCTTCCGTTATTGCAGCAGCATAAACAACGGTTGAAGAGAGGAGAAATAGGCTTATTGTGTAGAGTAATTTGCTCATTTTTCTACCTCTTCAATAATCTCGTTTGTCAGTTTGTCGAACACTGTATTGGCTTTTACAACGTAAATACCAGTTAATAAAAATGAAGCAATAATTAACCCGATGCCAATAGGAATACCTCGTGTAATGTAGCTACCCTCATACAAGGGAGTTCCTAGCCATTGTGGATAGAAGGCGATAAGTAAGATAAATGAAACATACATAACGAGTGTAATAATTGAAAGTGTCCATGAAAAACGACTACGTTTTTTAACCAGTTCTTTAAAGCGAGGGTTATTTTCTATCTCTTGATAAATATTGGCATTCATCAGAGTTCTCCTCTATATAATTGTTTGGTTGATCACTTGATTTAGAGGCTTAAATCCCCCGCATTCCATGATTTTCAGGTAAGAGAGCTTAGCAAAGGCATTTTCATGCCTTTGCATTGTCGTATCACGTTTTTAAATGACAGTTATATTGCTGTGTTAAGCAGTAAGTGATAGAGACTGTTTTTCTTCTAACAGTTTCTCTACAACACCAGGATCGGCGAGTGTTGAGGTATCTCCGAGGTTAGTTGTGTCACCAGAGGCAATTTTACGCAAGATACGGCGCATAATTTTCCCCGAGCGCGTTTTGGGTAAAGAATCTGTCCAGTGAAGAATATCTGGTGTTGCAATTGGTCCTATTTCTTTACGTACCCAGTTACGGACTTCTGTATAAAGCTCAGGCGTTGGCTCTTCACCATGATTTAACGTGACATAAGCATAAATAGCCTGTCCTTTAATATTATGAGGAATACCCACTACTGCGGCTTCAGCAATCTTAGGGTGAGCGACGAGGGCAGATTCTATTTCTGCTGTTCCTAAACGGTGGCCTGAAATATTCAAGACATCATCAACACGTCCTGTTATCCAATAATCACCATCTTCATCACGGCGAGCACCATCACCAGAGAAATACATACCTTTAAAGGTTGAGAAGTAAGTTTGTTCAAACCGATCGTGATCACCAAAAAGTGTTCTTGCTTGACCTGGCCAAGAATCAGTAATCACTAAGTTACCTTCACAAGCTCCTTGTTGTACTTCTCCCATATTGTCGACAATAGCAGGTTGAACGCCGAAGAAAGGACGTGTTGCTGAACCTGGTTTTAGATCCATAGCTCCCGGCAATGGAGTTATCATGAAACCACCGGTTTCTGTTTGCCACCATGTATCAACAATCGGGCATTGGCTACGTCCCATTTTCTGATAGAACCATTCCCAAGCTTCCGGATTAATAGGTTCACCTACAGAGCCAAGAATGCGTAGAGAGGTGCGTTGAGTACCTTCAATCGCTTTATCGCCTTCAGCCATTAACGCACGAATTGCGGTAGGGGCTGTGTAGAGAATATTGATTTGGTGCTTATCAACGATTTGAGCCATACGGTTAACTGCTGGGTAATTAGGTACACCTTCAAACATGACTGTTGTTGCACCATTTGATAGCGGGCCATACAGTAAGTAGCTATGCCCTGTTACCCAACCTACGTCAGCAGTACACCAATAAATATCACCTTCATGATAATCAAAGGTGTATTTAAACGTCATTGAAGCATAAACAAGATAGCCTCCAGTGGTATGTAACACACCTTTAGGTTTACCTGTTGAACCCGATGTGTACAGAATAAAGAGTGGATCTTCAGCATCCATAACTTCTACATCACACTCAGTACTTACACCTTGAATAATTTCATCCCACCAAATATCACGACCTTCAATCCATTGTTCTGTATTTCCTGTTCGGCGAAGTACAACAACATGATTAATCGGCGGAATATCCGCGTGATTTAATGCATCATCGACATTTTTCTTTAGAGGGATAGCACGGCCTGCGCGCAAGCCTTCATCAGCAGTGATAACTAATTTGGCTTTCGAATCAATGATACGACCAGCAACGGCTTCTGGTGAGAAACCACCAAAAATAACAGAGTGGATTGCACCAATACGAGTACAAGCGAGCATAGCAACTGCTGCTTCAGGTACCATCGGCATATAAATCGCCACAACATCGCCTTTTTTAATTCCTAGATTTTTTAATACATTAGCGAATTGGCAAACATCTTGGTGGAGTTGTCGGTAAGTGATTTTTTTCGACTCATTAGGTGAGTCACCTTCCCAAATAATTGCAGTTTGATCACCCCGTGTTTTAAGGTGGCGATCAAGGCAGTTTTGGCTGATGTTTAGCTGTCCATCTTCAAACCAGCGAATGCGTACGTGGCCTGGGTCAAATGAAGTGTTTTTTACCACAGTATATGGTTTTATCCAGTCAACAATCTTCCCTTTATCTGCCCAAAAGGCCTCAGGGTTTTTGATAGATAATTCATAGTCTTTTTGGTATTGCTCTTTATTGATCAGGGCATGTTCTGCAATGCTTGCAGGAATATGATGTTGGTTTATTTTTGTCATAATAGTTCTCCTCACTATTGTTAATACTATGTCAAAAAGTCGTTAACAAAAGAGGGGAAATTAAAATTGTTTCTTTTTTGCGCAGAAGATCACGAATTAATGGAAATGCTTTTCATGGAATGTTCAATTAGTGCTAAAGCAAGCTGTGCATTATTTAGCTGTATTTATCTTGTTTAATAGAATTATTATTTAATAAAAGGCTTTTAAATTAAAACAATATACTGTGAAAATTAATTAACGAGTGCTGAATAAAAAAACCACAAAAATAATATGGATATGATAATGATTTTCATTAACGTTTTTTTCACTATAATGAAATGAAAAGATAAATCACATGATGTGATCCATGATAAAACAGCACTGGAGATTAATATGAGCTATACATTACCTGCACTGCCTTATGCTTATGATGCGTTAGAACCTCATTTTGATGAGCGTACAATGGAAATTCACCATACTAAGCATCATCAAACTTATGTAAATAATACCAATACTGCATTAGAAAAATTACCTGAACTTGCTGGCTTAGATATTGATGAGCTAGTTAAAAACCTTCATAAAGTGCCTGCAGATCAACGTACATTCTTACGTAATAATGCGGGTGGTCACTCAAATCACTCTTTATTTTGGAAAGGTTTAAAATTAGGAACTCAATTACAAGGTTCACTAAAAGAGGCGATTGAACGCGATTTTGGTAGTGTTGATGCTTTTAAAGAGTTATTTGAAAAAGCAGCAGCTAGCCGTTTTGGTTCAGGCTGGGCATGGCTGGTATTAAAAGAGGATGGTAAGTTAGCCGTTGTTTCTACAGCCAACCAAGATAGCCCATTAATGGGTGAAGAGTTAGCTGGTGCATCTGGCTATCCAATTGTTGGATTAGATGTATGGGAACATGCTTATTATTTGAAATATCAAAACCGTCGCCCTGATTATATCAAAGCGTTCTGGTCAGTTGTGAACTGGGATGAAGCGCAAAAACGCTTTCAAAGCAAAGCATAATTGAATTGATCATTTCTGTTCTATTTTCAATGCCGACAATTGTCGGCATTGTTTATTTTGAACACTCTCTTTACTATGGGTCATTGTTTTCTGTTTAGGTAGTGAGCCATGCGTTATTTTCCTAGTGTTTTTATCGGCAACATCACAACAACATCTAATGGATTTACCAGTGCGATCACTAAAAGGCTGGTGGACGGTCATATCAAACTCACTTCGCTGGGATTAGAAGGTGATGAGCAAGCAGAAAAGAGTTTTCACGGTGGCCCTGATCGCGCACTTTGTCACTATCCTAAAGAACACTATCGTTATTGGGCTGAGCAATTCCCACAATTGACTGATTTTCTTCATGCTCCAGCATTTGGTGAAAATATCTCAACAACCGGCATGACTGAAGAAAATGTTTTTATTGGTGATATTTACCAATGGGGAAATGCTTTTATCCAAGTCACACAACCTCGCTCTCCTTGCTATAAACTTAATACAGTGACTGAAGTCAGTAACTTTTCGCAAATTATGCAAGATAGTGGCTATTGTGGTTGGTTATATCGTGTTGTGAGTACAGGAGAAACAGGTAGTCATCATCCTCTTGTCTTGGTTTCAAGAAACAGTGATGTCTCTGTTAAAGAGGCGATTTCAATTGCTTTTCATATGCCCTTTGATGAAGAACTTTATCGTCGTCTATTAAGTGCCGCAGGATTATCTGCGAGTTGGAGTAAGACTATGCAGTTAAGAATGCAAAATCAAACCATTGAGAGTTTTAATCGGCGGTTATTTAAAGAATAAAAAAAAAACACCTCTCTAAAAATAGGAGAGGTGTTTTTTTATGTATTAAAAGAAAATCACGGATGAGCAATAAACCCGATTGCGTCATAAACCTTGTCTAAGGTTGCTTGAGCGCGAGCTTTAGCTTTATCTGCACCTTCTTTCATTATTTTATTAAGCAGAGCATCATCATTACGGAATGTGTTAAATCGTTCTTGAATGTTGGTTAGCATTTCAGAGACCGCATCTGCGACAGCGCCTTTTAGATGACCGTACATTTGGCCTTCAAATTCAGCTTCTAATTCAGGAATAGTTTTACCTGTTACACCCGCTAAAATATCCAATAAGTTAGATACACCCGCTTTATTTTCAAGATCGTAAATAACACGAGGTGGCTCTTCTGAGTCAGTCATTGCACGTTTGATTTTTTTAGCTGCCGCTTTTGGATCTTCAAGCAATGCGATAACGTTATTACGGTTATCATCAGACTTAGACATTTTTTTAGTTGGATCTTGTAATGCCATAACACGCGCACCACCTTTTGGAATAAAAGGATCTGGTACAGTGAAGATATCGCCATAAATAGCGTTAAAACGCTGAGCAATATCACGACTTAATTCAAGATGTTGTTTTTGGTCAATACCAACAGGAACTTGATTTGTTTGATAAATAAGAATATCTGCTGCCATTAATACAGGATAATCAAATAATCCGGCGTTAATATTTTCAGCATGACGGGCTGATTTATCTTTAAATTGAGTCATACGGCTCAATTCACCAAAATAGGTGTAACAATTGAGTGCCCAGCTTAATTGAGCATGTTGTGGAACATGTGACTGAACAAAAATGGTGCTTTTTTCTGGATCAATACCGCAAGCAAGATAGAGTGCCAGCGTATCTAGCGTTCTTTTTCTTAATTCTTTTGGATCTTGACGAACTGTAATGGCGTGCTGGTCAACGATACAGTAAATGCAGTCATAATCATCTTGCATTTGTACCCATTGACGTAATGCACCCATATAGTTTCCGATAGTTAACTCACCAGAAGGCTGTGCACCACTGAATACAATTGGTTTTTTTGCCTTTTTTTCTACTGAAGTCGTCATGTTAGTTCTATTCCACAGTTGTCATTGGCGTGATGTCGAGGATTGAAAGCAAATCAGCAAAATTATCAAGAGTATAATCAGGTTTGCTATCTGCGATAGATACGCCGTAGTTATAGCCATAGGTTAAACCTACGCAAGGGCATTGTGCCTCTTGTGCTGCAATAATATCGTTGCGAGAATCCCCAACAAAAAGGAGTTCTTCCTTTTTAACACCAAATGTACCCATTGTTAAATATAATGGTGCTGGATGCGGTTTTTTTTCTTTAACATCGTCTCCTCCTAGCACTAAGGAAAAATACTTATCAATTTCCAGTTGCTGTAATAGTGGAGCGATAAATGGTGACGGTTTATTGGTGACGATACCTAATGGAATATTATGTGAAGCTAATACTTCAAGCGTTTCTTTAACGTGCGGGAATAAATCACTGCCTGTTTTGACGGAAGTTGCATAATGTTCATCAAAAAGATCACGCATCTCTTTTAATAAGGTTTCAGTGACATCCTCAACGCCAGCATTATGCAAAGCACGCGTAAGTAGCATATCAACGCCATTACCCACCCAGATAGTGACGTTATGTTTTCCAGCAGGAGGAAAGCCTTTTGCTTTTAATGCGTAATCTGTTGCTTCTGTAAGCCCTACTGCGCTGTCGGTGAGTGTGCCATCGAGATCAAAGGCGATAGCACGGATACCTTTGAGTTTTTTATCTGTCATTACGATACCTTCTTTAATTCACGGCGCATATTGTCGATAACATGTTTATAGTCAGGCTGATTGAAAATAGCAGAGCCAGCAACAAACATATCTGCACCCGCTTGGGCAATTTCAGCAATATTATCGACTTTGACACCGCCATCAATTTCTAAACGAATGTCATAACCACCATCATCAATCATCTTACGAACTTGGCGTAATTTATCGAGAGTGTTAGGAATAAATGATTGGCCACCAAAACCTGGGTTAACAGACATCAGCAGGATAAGATCTAATTTATCCATAACATAGTCGAGATAGTTTAATGGGGTTGCTGGATTAAGCACTAAGCCTGCTTTACAACCACAATCTTTGATTAATTGAATGGTACGGTCAACGTGGTCACTGGCTTCTGCATGAAATGAAATATAAGTTGCGCCTGCTTCTGCAAAATCAGGGATGATGCGATCAACGGGCTTTACCATTAAATGAACATCAATAGGTGCAGTAATTCCATAGTTACGTAAGGCTTTGCATATCGGTGCGCCAAACGTCAGATTTGGAACATAATGGTTATCCATGACATCAAAGTGGACAACGTCAGCACCCGCAGCAAGTACTTTTTCAGTATCTTCACCAAGGCGTGCAAAATCAGCAGATAAAATAGAAGGGGCAATCAGAAAATCTTTCATCGCATTCTCCTGACAACACTCCCATTGTCGGGAGGTGTTAACGATTATTTATATAAGGCAAGTAATTCGTTCACTTTGCTACGACCAAGTGTGTTGCTACTGATTGTTCTTCTGACTTTCACACTGTGTAGCTCTTTTGCGTCTACATACCACTCTTTTGTTAACGCAGTCTCATGATTTGATATTAACACGGGTATCTGTCTCTCGTAAGCCAGCATTGAGGCAAGTTGAGCCAGATGTTCCTGCTCTTGAAAACTAAAGCTATTTGTATGGTATGACGTGAAATTTGCAGTTGGTGATAATGGCGCATAAGGCGGATCACAATAAATGACGGCACCTTTTTCTGCATTTGTCATGGTTGATGAATAGCTTTGGCAAACAAATTTAGCTTTTTGCGCTTTTTCAGAAAACCAAATTAACTCTGTTTCAGGAAAATAAGGTTTTTTGTAACGGCCAAAAGGGACGTTATATTCACCTTTGGAATTATAACGACATAACCCATTGTAGCAATGACGGTTAAGATAGAGAAATAGAACACTACGCTGATAAGGATCAGTTGAGCGATTAAACTCTTGTCGTAGTTGATAAAATTCCTCTGCGATATTCATTTGAGGGGTAAATAACAAGCGAGCATCCTTCATAAATTTTTCAGGATGTCGCTTTACCGTATTATAGAGATGAATTAGATCACTATTTATGTCGGCAAGAATATATGAATCGTATTCTGTATTTAAAAAAACAGAACCAGCACCCATAAAAGGTTCAATTAAACAGTTACCTTCAGGCAGATGACGTTTAATGTCATCTACCAAAGGATACTTACCACCAGCCCATTTTAGGAATGCGCGCTTTTTTTTCATGCCGTCCAAATTTCTCAATCGTTTCAGAGTCGCCGATTGTACTCTGTTTCAGACAGCATATCAGCGGTGAACCTCGTCTTAATTATTTTTTTAGATCCTGATGAACATGTTTCATCGGTCTAACCCAAGGTTGTTTCGCTTGTACCGGTGCAGGTAATGAAGAAACAGCCTGTTTAGCTTCGCTTATATTACGATAGTTACCATAGATGAGTACATACCAAGGGTTACCATTACGCTGAGTTTTATAGATAGCGTAGTTTCCATTGAGGTTCTTTTTAGCGAAAGCTTCTAAGGTATCTTGGCGACTTGCACCACTTAATTGCAATGTATAATTTGAAGCTGGAATAGAACTTAAATTGCCAGCAGATAATGAGCCTGAAACAACCGGTTTAGTAGCGGGTTTAGATTGTGTTGTTGCTGGAGGTGTTACCGGCTTTGTTGGCGGTGTTTTTACTTCAGCAGGTTTTTGTACTGGTTGCACTGGCTTGGTTGCTGGTGGCTGTGTCGCTGGCTGTACTGGTTTTGGTTGTTGTGAATTTAATTGCTGCTGTTGACCAGTCACTTGGTTTATACCTGCTTGTTGTTGATTTAAAGAATCAACAATATCACCAGGGATCTCAACACGTTGACCTTGTGAATCAATCATAGGTGGTAAATTTTGTGAAGGGGGTGTCACTGATTGGATTTCTTGTCCAGAAATAGCTTGAGGTGTTGATGGCTGACCATTTTCTGTAGGTGTAACGGATGACGGTTGTTGAGACAGATCGATATTTCTTTCTGTTCCAGTTGGTGACGTAGGTTCAGTTGTTTCTGGTGATTTTAATGCAGAGCTGATTGCAATAATTAACAGAATAAGCACTAGGACACCTACACCAATCATCATCTGTTGACGGGATACAGAGAAGCGTGCATTTTTTAATGGGTTGCTACGAGGTCGGTTGGTTCGACGTTCAGGTCTATCCGATGTATCAGGTTTGAGTGAATTATCACCCTTAATTTCATTATCAGGTTTGAACTCGTCCATTATGCCCTCCGTCAGAGCGTCAAAAAGCGAAAAATATTCTATTCAGCCTTAGCCATTACCTCATAGTATAAGGATGAAACGCTTTTTCTGAAACGTTGCATTTGACAATATTAACCAGAATTATCCTTAAGTAGGCATTCTGGTTTACTTCTAGTCAGGTAATGGGGAGCTTAATTTGCATTAATGCAAGATGTTATCGCTTTGTGGACTTGTTCGCGAGAAATATCCGCACGTAATTCAGATTGACCGATGCCTTTTGGTAAAACGAGGTGCAGTTTGCCACCAGAAACCTTTTTATCTCTCATCATATGAGGTAAATAGTCATCAGGTGTCATTTCTACAGGGCCATTGACGGGGAGATTTGCTTTCTCAAGTAATTGAATAACACGTTGTGTTTCTTCTTCGGTAAATTGACCAAGGGCTTGAGAGGTTCTTGCCGCCATTACCATACCTGCTGCAACCGCTTCACCATGCAACCAAACACCATATCCCATATGAGCTTCAATAGCGTGCCCATAAGTATGGCCTAGATTGAGTAATGCACGTAAGCCACTGGTTTCTTTTTCATCTGCGGCGACAACTTCAGCTTTTAGCTCACAGCAACGACGGATGCAAAAAGCCATAGCTTTAGGGTCAAGCGCCAAAAGTTTATCAATATTATTTTCAAGCCAGATAAAGAAGTCTTTATCTAAAATGATGCCATATTTTATAACTTCAGCTAAACCAGATGAAAGTTCACGAGGTGGTAATGTGGCAAGGCAATCGAGATCAATGATGACAGAAGCTGGTTGGTAAAAAGCACCAATCATATTCTTGCCAAGAGGGTGATTAACTGCTGTTTTTCCGCCAACAGATGAATCAACTTGTGATAACAACGTAGTAGGAACTTGGATAAAGCGAACACCACGTTGGTAACTAGCTGCCGCAAAACCAGTTAGATCACCAATAACACCTCCGCCTAATGCGATAAGTGTCGTATCTCGATTGTGATTTTTTTCTAATAATGCAGTAAAGACATCGTTCATGATTTCAAGCGATTTATATTGTTCGCCATCAGGTAAAATCACGCTATCAACCAAAACACCTTGTTTTTTTAAGGTGTTTGTTACCTTTTCTAAATAGAGAGGAGCAAGCGTTACATTCGTAACTATCATAACTTGCTGCCCTGATTTTAATGGTAAAAAGGTATCAGGTTGATGAAAAAGGCCAGAAGCAATGGTAATGGGATAGCTTCTTTCACCTAATGTGACAGTGATTTTTTCCATAACAGTGGCCTTCTTCTTATTGTCTTTACTTAACCTTATAAATAGTTGAATTAGTTTTGTTCTAATAATTCAATTATTTGATTGGCTACAATTTTTGCACTCTGATCATCAGTATGAATTGTGATGTCAGCAATCTCTTCATAAAGAGGATTACGTTCTTCAGCTAATGTCTCTAGGACATCACGCACAGGTTCAACACCTTGCAATAAAGGACGTTTTTTATCACGTTGGGTACGAGCGAGTTGCTTTTCAATGTTTGTTTCTAAATAAACAACCACACCACGTGCAGATAGTCTGTTACGGGTTTCTCGCGATTTCACCGAACCGCCACCTGTAGCAAGTACAATGCCTTGCTTTTCAGTGAGTTCGTTGATTATTTTCTCTTCTCGTTGACGGAAGCCTTCTTCGCCTTCTACATCAAATACCCAACCTACATCCGCACCTGTACGCCGCTCAATTTCCTGATCGGAATCATAAAACTCCATACTAAGTTGTTGAGCTAACTGACGACCAATAGTGCTTTTGCCGGCACCCATAGGCCCAACCAGAAAGATATTACGTTTCTCTGCCATGTTTTTGGTATTACTAAGATATTCGTTAATGATAACCCGCCCCGCCAAATTCATTCAGCGACGGGACCTAAACTGAAATTTATGAGTGTTTATCTAATTCACACCTGATAACATTTGTTATCTACTCTCATAATAAGACTGAGTTCTTTCAGTAGATCGCTATAAAATAACCACATGCTGTTGCAAACAACAACATAGGATAAAAATCCCTTTGCCTACAGTACATAACAAAAACTACTAAAAAAAGTAATCATCTTTGTTGGCAACGCGAAGATTCTAACACAATTTAGTCGGAAAACCGCATCTGATAATATTGTCTTTTTCGTCATCAAGCGATCAATATTACATATAAAAAGCCCTACCTCCAAGAATAGAGGAAGTGCATAAAATGTATCCGTATTATCATTGTGATGTTTCAGGTCCACTCAAATTAGCTAACCCTTGTAAGCTAAATCGTCCTCATCGTCAAATCTATAAATACTGATTATAAGAAAAAACAATGAATAACTCTCAGTTTAATCCTAGTAATAAATGGGTAACTCTTTGTATTTTGATGAAAAAATTTTTATCACATAAAAAGTTAGATTAATTTGGGTGTAATAAAAATAACCAATTCATGGCGACTGTGCTGATCTCTTTTATGGCTAAAAAGTACCCCTAATAATGGGATAGATGATAATAAAGGGATTTTTGCTGTATGCTCTTGCTGCTTTTGTTGAAATATTCCTCCTAACATAATGGTTTCTCCATCATTAATCGTGACTTCTGTACTGATCTCTTGCTTGTCGATAGAAAGGTGTTCACTACCACCTTGAACAAGGGCGATACCAGGTGTGTTTTGACTGATTTTAAGTATTAACCTTATTTTTTTATTTCTCTGAATAATTGGGGTGACTTCCATCCCTAATACAGCCTCCTTAAATTGAACACGAGTGGTTTCATTATCTCGGCTGACATAGGGAATTTCCGTTCCTTGTTTTATTGAGGCCGTTTTCTCATGAGCCGCTGTTAGTCTTGGACTTGCAATAATTGATAGCTGTTTTTCTTGTTCTAATGCACTTAACTCAAGTTCTAATAGGCGACCATTAATCCTAGCGATATTAAAGGCAATATAGTGAAGTGGGTTTTTGGTATTTTGATGAAGTGATAATGCAGACAGTGAAGGTATTGATAAAGCAGAGTTAGGAGATGTCGGCGTAGTATTAGGTATTGTTGATATTGCTTCAGTATTTGTAGTTTTTAATGCTTGCAAGCCCCATTGGGTACCTAATTCATTTAACGCTTCTTGACTGCTGCTGACGATATGCGCCGTGATATGAACTTGTTGTTGTGGAGTATCTTTTAATTTTAGCCAATCTGCGATTTCAGAAAGTGCTTTGTCATTATCGACAATTGAAAGACTATTAGAGTCACTATCAGCAATAACCCGGCCTTGTTTACTCAATAATGGGATTGCATAAGTGCTAAGTTGCTTCGCTAATGTATCTGCATCAGCATAATTTAACGGATAAAGTCGATGGTGTAATTGTTCAGTTTGCTGTGTGTCTGTCCATGGTTCTTCAGTGGGTGTTGGTAGTGTCTTTTCATGATTAATGACATCAGGAACGTCAGGGAAGAATGGATCTCTCAAGTGAGCAAAAACACAAGTTGTCATGCATAGCATCATAAAGAAAACCAATATTTTCATGATATGCCACCTTGTTCTAATGAGAGTCCTTTTAGTGCCATCAATGTGATTTGAACAGAAAGTAACTCTGTTTTTATTGGAATAATATTGAGCGAGATAAGTAATAATCCGGTTTGATTAAGGTGTTCGAGTAAAGTTAATAAGCGAGTATAAGACAAATTAAAAGTGAGCTTATATAACGAATTAGGGGCGTTTTCCCAAGTTTCAGGGATGAAATGATAAGTAATAAGTAGGTGTTGTAGTTGCTCAGGGGTTGATGGATTATTTAATGAAATATGATAATCAGCTTGTTGTGCAATAAGTGATTCAAGTGATGGTGGCGTCTCTAATATCTTTTGATAATGATGAATACGAGAGAGCCTTTGGGTTGTTTCCACTTGTTGTTGAGTTATTTCTTGCTGATAACCAGTATAAATAAAGAAGTAGTAAAGTAGAAAAATAGTAAAAGGGATTGTTAAGCTCAGTAATGTTATTTGCCACATTGCGAGAGAAACTACAAATTGTAACCATTGCACATTTATCTTCATGGTACTTCCTCGACATCTTTTTTATTCCACGGTTCGTCGATTTCCCATTTTCCTGTTAAATGCACTTCAGTATAGGACGGGGAGATTTTGCTTTGTTGTAAATAATCCAATGATAGGGTGGCAAGAATGGGATGGTGTTTAAAATGGGTTATAAAAGAGAGCGATTGTGTTTTGGGTAAAATAAGATCCAAAGAGTGGCGATTATCAGTATCAGAATAATGACTTATCCATACAGAAGCAGGGAGATAAGCTTCAATAGCCTGAAAAAAACGTATGTAATGTAAATAACGTAACCAATTTTTATAATAAAGCGAATAGCGCTGAGAGTATAAGTTGGTTTGTTTTTTCTGTTGTTGATAAATGTTGAATTGTTCGAACAAATCCTGTTCTTGTTGCTGTATTTGAATGTGTAATGCTGAGGTGGTATCTCGCTTTTGCACTAAGTGATAGGTGTAATAACCGCAAATTATCAGTGTGATAGTGATAAAAGCTAATGTTTGATAACCCCATATTGCGATTTTTTTTCTAAATAAATTGTGGCGCCAAGGTAGATAATTTACTTGATACATGATTTCTCCCAAGGGCGTAATGCTAAACCAAGAGCGATCAAAGAAAGTGTATTTTCTCTTGTGTTTGGTTGAAATAAATAATGGGAAAAGTCAGGCCAAAGAGGCATTGAATGGCTAAAATGTGTCGCATTATCGCCAGCAAAATAGCACTGTTCTTTAGACCAATTGTATTTCTCTATTAACTGATAAATAGCGGTTTGTTGTTCTTGCTGGTCTTGATAAGGAAGCGTGCCGTAATGGGGCATTTCATCATCAGATGAAACCCAAAATAGCGAGTTGTTTTTACAGTAAATAAGTTTGTTTTTAGGTGAGATATTAAGGTAAGTGGCTAAATAGCGTAGTGCACACGCGGGCAAATCTATCGCAGAGAGTGTTAAGTTTATTTGGGAAAATAAGGTTATGTACTTATCTAATACGATCTTATGACACAAATGAATAGCGAGTTTGCCGTTATTTTGCCGATAGTCAAAATTAACAGGGTTTTTTGTATTTTGTGTGTAAGATGTGGCTCGTAATTGTGCTAACCGATAACATGCTGCCGATGTAAGGGAAATAAGCGGTGGTAGTGGGATAGTCTGATAGCTTTCATAAATATCGGGTAATGAGAGAGTAATATTGTTAATAAAAGGGAGATCCTTGCGCCAGTTTATTAAGATATTTCTTAATTTTGTATCATCTGCATCGTCATTGAGAGGTAAAGGGAATTGCCAAAATGCGCTGATCTTCCATTGTTTATTCTGCTGAAATACCAAAACAGCATTGATATGATGAGTGTTAATTTCAATACCAATCTGGTAATTGTGTGTTTCCATAAATGATATCCATATCTATTGATGAGTAATTGCCTATTTTCAAAGAGGCGTTACCTTTATACTACGCACTGTTTGTTTATAAACCGCCCAATTCACACTACATGGGAAATTTAAGGTGAAGTTCTTAAAATATTTTTTCATCTTCGTTTTTGCTTGCATAATTTTGGGAGCAGCCTCGATATACGGTATGTATAAGTATGTTGAGCCTCAGTTACCCGATGTCGCGACATTAAAAGATGTTCGTTTACAAACCCCTATGCAGGTTTTGAGTGCAGACGGAGAATTAATCGCGCAATACGGTGAAAAACGTCGTTTACCGCTAACACTAGAGGAAATGCCTCCTCAATTAATTAATGCTTTTATCGCAACCGAAGATACCCGTTTTCGTGAGCATCACGGTATCGACCCCATTGGGATCTCGCGTGCGGTAGTTGTCGCATTAACATCAGGACAAGCTTCTCAAGGTGCAAGTACCATTACGCAACAGTTAGCACGAAATTTCTTTTTAACACCTGAGAAGAAATTAATGCGAAAAGTTAAAGAAGCCTTTTTGGCTATTCGCATTGAAAAAGAGTTAACCAAAGATGAAATTTTAGCGCTGTATTTAAATAAAATTTATCTGGGTAACCGTGCTTATGGTGTGGGGGCTGCGGCTTATGTTTACTTTGGTAAAAGTGTGCATGATCTTAGCCTTAATGAAATGGCAGTCATTGCTGGTTTGCCTAAAGCACCTTCTACACTAAATCCACTCTATTCTTACGATCGTGCCTTAAAACGCCGTAATGTTGTTTTACTGCGTATGTATGAAGAGAATTACATCACTCGTGCACAATATGAAAGTGCTAGAGCTGAGCCTATTGTGGCGAAATATCATGCACCTCAAATTGATTTTTCCGCCCCATACCTCACTGAAATGGTGAGAATGGAGATGTATGAGCGCTATGGTGAAAATGCTTATACTGATGGCTATAAAATTTACACTACTGTTATTCGTAAAGATCAATTAGCAGCAGAAAAAGCCTTACGCGACAATGTGATTGATTATGATATGCGCCATGGCTATCGCGGTGCTCAAGAAGTTCTTTGGAGTGAAGGGCAAACGCCTTGGGATAATGATGCGATCAGTAAGAAATTAAAAGAAATTCAAACTTATGGGCCATTGATTCCAGCCGTTGTGTTATCTGCAGATGCTAAAGAAGCGAAAGTGGTTTTAAAGAATGGCGATAACATTACCTTAGATTTAAAAGCAGTTCGTTGGGCTCGTAAGTTTATTTCAGATACTGCTCAAGGTGCGACACCAACAAAAGTTGATGCAGTAGTTAATGTTGGTGAGCAAATCTGGGTTCGTCAAAATAATGATAACAATTGGGTATTAGCGCAGCTTCCAGGTGTTAATGCAGCATTTGTTGCATTGAATCCTCTAAATGGTGGGATTATTGCCCTTGTCGGGGGATTTGATTTTGAAATCAGTAAATTTAATCGTGTTTCGCAATCATTACGCCAAGTAGGTTCGAATATTAAACCTTTCTTGTATGCTGCCGCATTAGATAAAGGCTTAACTTTGTCTACCTTACTTAATGACTTACCTATTAGTCGTTGGGATGCGGGGGCTGGTACTGATTGGCGACCTAAAAATTCACCACCAACTTACGCAGGTCCTATCCGTTTACGTCAAGGATTAGGTCAATCTAAAAACGTGGTGATGGTACGTGCAATGCGCGCAATGGGTGTGGATTATGCTGCTGATTATCTCTTACGTTTTGGTTTCCCTAATCAAAATATCGATAGAACAGAATCTTTAGCATTAGGATCACCATCATTTACACCAATGCAAATGGTACGTGGTTTTGCTGTAATGGCGAATGGTGGATATTTAATTGAACCTTACTATATCCAACGTATTGAAAATGCAGAAGGTGAAGTGCTGTTTACTGCAGAGCCAAAAGTAGCATGTCCAGACTGTACAGATATACCGGTTATTTACGGCGACACCATGCGTTCTATCGCTCTATCTGATGACTATTATATGGAAAACGTTGCTCAATCTAATAAATCACAGCCTGTGGATGCAGCTCCTGAAATTGAATTAGAACAAGCTCCGTTAGCAGAGACTGTTAAAGAAAGCCCTTACGCACCACACGTTATCAGCACACCACTGGCTTACTTAATGCATGATGCATTAAGAACAAACCTTGTGGGTGAGCCCGGATGGTCTGGTACAGGTTGGCGAGCCGTTCGTGATCTAAAACGCCAAGATATTGGTGGTAAAACAGGAACAACCAACAGTTCTAAAGATGCATGGTTCTCGGGTTATGGTGCGAATATTGTTGGTACCGCTTGGATTGGCTTTGATGATAGTAGCCGTAACTTAGGACGTACCGCGGCCAGTGGTGGTGAAGCAGGTGCTAAAACAGCGCAACCTATTTGGAATGACTTTATGAAAGTCGCACTTGATGGTGTGCCTGTGAATATGATGCCAGCACCAAAAGGTGTTGTTGCTGTTCAAATAGATAGAAGAACGGGCAAACTCGCCGGTGATGGTCCTTCAATGAAAGAGTATTTTATTGAGGGTACACAACCTACAGAAAGAGCAAAAAGCGAAGTGGGAACACAGATTTTTGAGGATAATGGCGAATCTAACGAATTATTCTAATTAATCGATAAAAACCGGATGTAAAAATCCGGTTTTTATTATCTATTTATTTACTCAGTAAATAGCGCTGCGCGAGAAAGAGGGCACTGACACTACGTGCTTCAGTAAAATCGGGATGATCCAGTAAGTCCATCATTTTAGCGATAGGCCAACGTACTTGAATTAGTGGTTCAGGTTCATCGCCTTCCAGTTGTTCAGGGTAAAGATCATGGGCAATGACGATATTCATTTTGCTGGAAAAATAAGAAGGAGCCATAGAAAGCTTTGCTATTTCTGTTAAAGAGTGGGCACCATAACCAATTTCTTCTTTGAGTTCTCGGTTTGCTGCTTGTAAAGCATTTTCGCCAGGATCAATGGCGCCTTTAGGAAAACCGAAGTCATAATTTTCGATACCGACAGCGTATTCACGAATAAGGATAAGGTTGTCATCAATGATCGGAACAATCATAACGGCTTCACGGTTCGCCGGTTTCATGCGTTCATAAATGCGTTTTTCCCCGTTACTGAACTCCAGATTAACGGATTGGATCTGAAATAATCGAGAACGGGCGATGTTATCAATGTTTAATATATTGGGTTTTTTAAGTTCTTTCATAACAGCCCCTGGCAGAATAGAGATTAACCTGAATTTAACACATTAATGACAAAATAAATCTAACAATTAGATTTAGCTTTTAAGTGAAAATTGAGTACACTCCGCTACTAAACCTAGTTATTTATTGATTTTTTGAGAATATTATTATTTATTGATCCGCTATTTTACCTGAAGATAGCGTTGTTAGTGGATATAAAATTGATAAGATAAATAAATTATAACGCGCCGACAAAAATATAATCTATTGTATTTAAATAAAAAATAGAACAAAAGAATAGGAATTGCCTTATGTTAGGCAGGGTTTTAAATTTGGTATTGTTACTACGCAGCATCAGTATAAGCATGGGGAAAAAATGAGATTATCAGTCATTATATTGGCTATCTTGATGATAAGCCTATTTATAATGGCCGCCTTTCTATTCTTTAAAAGAAGGCGGCTTGATGACTCACATCATCTCCCATCTCTTGCCAAACCAACGTATCGTAAGCTCACTTCAGATGACTATGGGCTTATTAGTGATTATTTATCTTATTTTGGTACGTCTGATTTTTCTTCTGGATATTCATTACAAAACTTCCCCGAAATGCCAATTAAAGGCGAAGTCGTTACGACATTAAGAAATATCGTTAACCGTTTTGCTGGCTCATCGGAAGGGTTAAATCATTGGCGTTACTATATTGATGCTGTAGAAATTCATATTCCCCCGCTGCTTGTTCCTTATCTTCAACAAGAAAATGTCCTCGATGTTGTGTGTACGCCATCTATTCCCATCGTAATTGGTGTTAATGGACATTTTTTAAAAGATGAAAAAATTCATTTTTCTGCGCTGAGTTTAAAGCAACTTTCTGAACCTATCTTGGCAAATGGTTCATCCACGATCCAAAAGAATGAAGGTGATGCTGCTCACCTCCTGCAAATTAGAGAAGAGACTAACGAAGAATACCGATTACATAACTCATCTGGCTTTTGGGATGGTTCTTTTGTTTGTATAGGGCTTACATTATGGTTAACGGCCCTAATGATGCCTCAGGTTTTTCTTCCTTGGATCTTAGCGATAGGAAGCTCATTTCTTGCCATCGGTATTTTCCTTATTCACAATCCTTTGATTAAACCTCGTAAGCAAGAAGTCCATTGTTTTAAAGGACGTTTAAAACGCTGGGGGCTTTTCGGCAATTTTGATCATGGGCAGGTGAAAAATGTTTCTTTAGGGGGTATTGATCTTATTTATCCACCTCATTGGGAGCCTTATATTCAAGGTGATATTGATAAAGTCACCTATTTAGAAATGTATCCTAGTCATCATGTTATAAAGCAAGGAAGTTATCTTTCATTACATGACGAAGAAAAAAATTATCCTTATAAACGGTACATTAAAAATATTATTTTCGTTTTTTGGAGCTTATTTATTATTGGCATGTTGTATCTTTATCAGCCACTTTCTCTTTCAATGAAACTCAGTTTTTCATGGCTTAAAGATACAGAACCTCATTTAGTCACTAATTTTACCGAATTGGAAACAACCGATTTGCATGTTGGAGATATTATTCAGGCGAAAGGGGTGGGTATGTGTTATATGCCACCTAATCTATCAAGTAAGAATAATAAAACCATTTTTGCACCTTTTGATTGTTCGGGCATTTACTGGAATAACAGCAATCCAATGCCAATGCCTGAGTCGAGCACAATCGAAAAAGCAGCTGCTTTATTACATATGGTTGAAGAGCAGCTTCATCCCGTTTCTAATAACCGAGTTAACCCAAGTTTAGGTCAAGCCATTACTAAATCAGGAATGAATCTTTTAGATAATTTCGATGGTATTGTGTTGAAAACACAGGATTTATGCCCACGAGAAAATGAATGCATCCGCTTGAAAATGGCGTTAGTTAACTTGAGTAACGTTAATGACTGGAGTGCATTAGTTCAACGTGCTGAGAGTGGTAAACTAACAGGCACCAATGTTTTATTACGTGCAGTAAGTGCGGAGGCCTTGGAAAAGCTTATCGACACCACCACATCTTCTTTTATCTATCGAGAAATAGATAAAGCCGCAATACTGTTAAATAGTCCGCCACCAGGTGGCGTGCTATTAATCAGTGATGAAAGAAAACAGCTCGTTGATTACGCGTCAAACTCAAACTCAGTGTTTGAACCCACGCCGTTAGAACAGTGGCGGGAGTTACAACGTTTATCCGATATTTTATTGCATACCCCTTTTGATACGGGTGGAGTAATAACAGGCATGGTTGTTGATGCTAATGGTACGTTACAGATATTTTTACATAGCCTACCTGATTCAATGACAATGTTATATTACATCGGTAATACGTTATTATTGTTTCTTGCTATCGGGTTCTTAGTATTGAACCTCTTTCTTATCATCCGGCGTCGGCGACAAAACAACCAACGCATGAATAAAATCAGTCTCTATTATGAGCACTGTTTTTATCGCCCTCCTCAGTAAGTCCCTTGTTGTGGAAGGCTATGTGTTTTCACTATCGCCTTCATAAAAGAAGTTGAAGTTAAGGAGAAAGGGATGAGTCAACCATCACCAGAAAGTGGTGTCCGCTTAGATAAATGGCTCTGGGCTGCGCGTTTTTATAAAACGCGTGCCATTGCTCGCACAATGATTGAAGGTGGCAAAGTTCATTACAATGGTGTGAGAGGCAAGCCAAGTAAAATCGTTGAAGAAGGCGCAGAAATACGTCTACGACAAGGTAATGATGAACGGACAGTAACCATTCTAATGGTGAGTTCACAGCGACAAGGTGCTACACAAGCACAAACACTCTATTGTGAAACACCAGAGAGTATTGCGAAAAGAGAAAAAATTGCTCTTGCGAGAAAAATGAATGCGTTAACAATGCCTCATCCTGAACGTCGCCCTGATAAAAAGGAAAGACGCACCTTACTTCGCTTCAAACAGACAAATTTACAAGAATCGGATTAACCGATTCCCTGAAATGAGAGAACGTTATGTCTAAAAAAGACTCTTTATCACGTTTTTTATTTGAAAAAAACGCGGTACGTGGTGAATTGGTCAATGTGACTGAAACCTATCAATCAATGCTTGAAAATCACCATTATCCTGAGCCAGTTCAATGTCTTCTAGGTGATTTGCTGGTGGCAACGAGTTTGTTAACAGCAACGCTTAAATTTGAAGGAGATATTACTGTTCAAATACAAGGCGATGGCCCAGTACGATTGGCTGTTATCAATGGTAATAACAATCAACAAATGCGCGGTGTTGCGCGTGTGGATGATGATGTAAAGGCTGGAAGTACATTAAAAGAGATGATCGGGAATGGTTTTATGGTCATCACAGTAACACCAGAGAAAGGTGAACGTTATCAAGGTATTGTTGCCCTTGATGGTGAAACTATTGAAGCTTGTATTGATAACTATTTTAAGCAATCAGAACAGTTACCAACTCGCGTATTTATTCGTAGTGGTATGCAAGCGGGTAAGCCTGCGGCTGCAGGAATGTTATTACAAGTATTACCAGCATCAGAAGAGTTCACGGCAGAACATACGGCGGAACATTTTGAATTACTTACACAATTAACTCACACCATTAAGGCTGAAGAGTTATTTACGCTGGATACTAAAGAGATCTTACATCGTTTATATCACGAAGAAGATGTTACTCTTTATGAGCCTCAAGCTGTTGAATTTCATTGTACTTGTTCGCGTGAACGCTGTGAAAATACATTAGTAACATTGTCTAAAGAAGATGTGAACCACCTGTTGCAAGAACAGGGCAATATCGATATGGAATGTGAGTATTGTGGAACTCATTATATCTTTACAGAGAATGATGTTAATAATATCAATAAGTTAAATGAATCAGAATTGCACTGATTCGATTTAGCAAGGTGACTTTATCAAAAGGACGCTATTTTGCGTCCTTTTTTATTCAACAATTTTTCTGTAGTTTTGTGCATTAGCTCTCGTTCTTAACATAAAAAAATTATAAATTTTCAAAATATTGATAACAATCGCTGTTAATTACTCGTAACACCCTAATATTGCTCGTAGAAAGGTCTATTTATCAGGAGCGAAACTATGAGCGTTAAAGGTCTTACCCCTAAGGATCTCCAGCAGTACGGTATTAAGGACACAAGTGAAATCATTTATAACCCAAGCTATGAGCTGTTATTTAATGAAGAAACCCAGCCTGGATTAACAGGTTATGAACGAGGCACATTAACCTCGTTAGGCGCTATTGCCGTTGATACAGGTATATTTACTGGACGTTCTCCGAAAGATAAATACATTGTTCGTGATGATGTTACTCGTGACACGGTATGGTGGGCTGATCAGGGAAAAGGTAAAAATGATAATAAGCCACTCTCACAAGAAGTGTGGTCTGACTTAAAATCGTTGGTAACCAATCAGCTATCAGGCAAACGTTTGTTTGTTGTTGATGCATTTTGTGGTGCGAATGCGGACACACGTTTAAAAGTACGTTTTATTACGGAAGTTGCTTGGCAAGCCCATTTTGTTAAAAATATGTTTATTCGTCCTGAACAAGAAGAGCTGGAAAATTTCACACCAGACTTCATTGTGATGAACGGAGCGAAATGTACAAATCCAAATTGGAAGGAACAAGGACTTAATTCTGAGAACTTCGTTGCTTTCAATTTAACTGAACGCATTCAGTTAATCGGGGGTACTTGGTATGGTGGCGAGATGAAGAAAGGTATGTTCTCTATGATGAACTACTTCCTTCCTCTTAAAGGTATGGCTTCTATGCACTGCTCCGCAAACGTTGGCGAAAGTGGTGATGTGGCTATTTTCTTTGGCTTATCCGGTACAGGTAAAACAACCCTTTCAACAGATCCTAAGCGTAAGCTAATTGGTGATGATGAGCATGGTTGGGACGATGACGGTGTGTTTAACTTTGAAGGGGGTTGTTATGCGAAAACGATCCACTTATCAAAAGAAGCAGAGCCTGATATCTATGGTGCAATTAAACGTGATGCACTATTAGAAAACGTGGTTGTGTTATCGGATGGTTCTGTTGATTTCGACGATGGCTCAAAAACAGAAAATACCCGTGTTTCTTACCCGATTTATCATATCGATAATATTGTTAAACCTGTTTCTAAAGCGGGTCACGCTAAGAAAGTGATTTTCTTAACAGCAGATGCTTTTGGTGTGTTGCCTCCTGTTTCACGTTTAACGCCAGAACAAACGCAATATCACTTCTTATCTGGTTTTACCGCTAAGCTTGCAGGAACAGAACGTGGTGTAACAGAGCCAACACCTACATTCTCAGCTTGTTTTGGTGCGGCATTCTTATCTCTGCACCCAACACAATACGCTGAAGTATTAGTAAAACGTATGCAAGCATCTGGTGCAAAAGCCTATCTGGTTAATACCGGTTGGAACGGCACAGGTAAACGTATCTCAATTAAAGATACTCGCGCTATTATTGATGCGATCTTAAATGGTGACATTGATAAAGCACCAATGAAAACATTACCTGTGTTTGATTTGGAGATCCCAACAGCACTACCAGGCGTTAACAGTGAAATTTTAGATCCTCGTGATACTTATGCTGATAAAGCGCAATGGGATGTAAAAGCAGACGATCTCGCTGATCGTTTTGTGAAGAACTTCGATAAATATACAGATACTCCAGCAGGTCAAGCACTGACAAAAGTTGGACCAAAACGTTAATTTTTTAAAGCATTAATAAAAACACCAAATTCATAGGATATGATTTTGGTGTTTTTTTATTTGAGATATTAGAGATAAAAAAATCCCTGAAATGCGAGAATATTTCAGGGAGTAAAAAGGAAATAAAGTGAAACTATCTATTAGAGAAAAAGTGGCTTTAGAGGGTGATAACCCAACTATGCTTTTACAGGAGGCAAATCAAACAATAAAACCTCACTGTCTTCATCACCAACAAAATGGATCATATCTTCATCAGCAATAGCTACACCATCACTGGTGGTCGCAATTATGTCATTAATGGCTATTTTTCCTTTTACAACTTGCAGCCAAATATTGCGTCCCGCTTCTACTTGATATTGTGCTTCTTCGCCTTTTTTCAGGTTCCAACGCCATAAGGTCATGTCTTGGAATACTTTTAAAGAGCCATCACGGGCATCTGGCGACAAAATAAGCTGTTTACTTACAGTTGTATCAAAACGACGTTGATCGTAACGTGGTGTGATACCGACAGTATTTGGCATAATCCAAATTTGGTAGAAATGCAGCCCTTGATCACTATTTGGATTATATTCTGAATGGGTGATCCCTGTACCTGCACTCATTATCTGAAACTCACCCGCAGGAACATTTTCTTTATTACCCATACTGTCTTTGTGCTCGATATTACCTTCAAGCACATAGGTTAAAATTTCCATGTCTTTATGAGGGTGGGTACCAAAGCCTTCACCAGGTATTACGCGATCTTCATTAATCACACGTAATGCAGAAAATCCCATAAAATCACGATCGTAATAGTTTGCGAAAGAGAAGGTATGCCAGCTATCTAGCCAACCATGATTAGCGTGTCCTCTTTCATTTGCTTTGCGTAGATAAATCATTATGTGTTTCCTTCTCATCAGTTGTTGAACACAGTTTACGCAATAGCACAAAGTAGAAAAGCGGAGGAATTTAACCTGAAGATCCAAATAATTTGAATAAAGGGAAACAAAAACATCGAATAAGTTTTTGAAAAGAAAAAAGCCAGCACCCGGCTGGCTAAATAAAACACTGGAAGCAATGTGAGCAATGTCGTTCTTTCATATCACCCTGAAGGTGGTGCGTCTGAAAGTGTTATTGATGATAATAGTTCTCAGTATCATTTGTAAAGCCTTTTTTTTAAGCAATATCGAAAAAAGCAATGAAAAGCTTTTAACTTACTGATTAACGAATCGTTTTATTTTAATAATTTTTTAAAATAGTAATATAACCAAATAGTTAACAATATTTTTTATAAGGTTATTCATAGAAAAAAGAACAAGAAATGCGTTATAAAACCAGAGTAAAAGAAGGGATATGAATCATTTTGAGTGGCTATTAAGCGATAAAACAAAATCCAGCTATCATAGATTGATGATAACTGGGTTTTGTTATGTATGACTTATAAGTTTATAGAATTATAAAATCAATATTTATAACTTTAACATTGGCACGTTTATTTATTATCACTCAGCAAAAGTTGATTTCGGTATTGAAATAAGGCTCTGAGCACAGGCATACGCTGAGCTCCATGCCCATTGGAAGTTATATCCACCTAACCAACCTGTTACATCCACGACTTCACCAATGAAATAGAGCCCTTTTACTTTGGTGGCTTCCATCGTTTTAGAGGAAAGGGCACGAGTATCTACGCCACCTAGAGTGACTTCCGCAGTACGATATCCTTCCGTGCCATTAGGCTGAACTTGCCATTCTTGTAGCAACACTACAATTTGAGTAATACGTTCGTTGCTAAGTTGAGTGAGGGAAATATCAGGTAACTGTTTATTTTCTATCATTATTTCAATAAAACGCTTTGGTAATAAGCGAGATAATGTATTTTTTAATGATTGATTTGGGTGTTCTTGGCGTTTTTCTTGTAGAAGGCTTTCAAGGTCAATATTTGGAAGTAAGTTAATACTTACATACTCTCCAGATTGCCAATAACTAGAGATTTGCAGAATAGCAGGGCCTGAAAGACCTCTATGAGTAAAAAGAATATTTTCTTTAAAACTTATTCCACTTTTTGCCGTCACAATAGCAGGTACAGCCACGCCGGATAGTTGACTAAATTGCTCAAGCTGAGGTTTATGTAGTGTAAAAGGCACTAAGCCCGCGCGAGTGGGTAATACCGGAAGGCCAAATTGTTCTGCGACTTTATAGCCAAAAGGAGTAGCACCTAAACCAGGCATAGAAAGCCCACCGCTGGCAATGACAACAGAAGGGGTAACAATCGCTTTCCCATCAACAAAAACAGTGAAACCTTCCTCTGTTTTCTCGATTAACGTTACCTCGCTACGTAAGCGAACACTTACTTTCCCTTTTTGACACTCAGCAAGTAATAAATCCACAATTTGCTGTGCTGAATCATCACAAAAGAGCTGGCCTAATGTTTTCTCATGATAGGCAATGTTATGTTTTTGCACTAATTCAAGAAAATCCCATTGTGTATAGCGAGCAAGTGCTGACTTACAAAAATGAGGATTCTCTGATAAATAGGCTGAAGGCTCAATATACATATTGGTAAAATTGCAACGACCGCCTCCTGACATAAGAATTTTTCGACCTGCTTTTTTACCGTTATCTAGCACTAAAACAGATAATCCTGCTTGTCCTGCTAAAGACGCACAAAAAAGCCCCGCGGCACCTGCACCTATAATTACTGTATCGTATGATCCCACAATGATGTCTCGTTCTTGGTTTTCTCTGACTATTTAATCAATGATTTTCGCGTAAGATCAGAGTATTTTTGTAAAATTATATGGAGAAATCTGCATTTTTCACCTAAATTCGTATTAGCAAGGAAAAAAATTGTCAGAAATTTACTTTTTTTTTATTTTTATTAATTAAATGATATATAAGGAATTATCTTAAAAAGACTCTAATTTTCTTGGTTATCAAATCAAAAAAAGGTTAAATTTCGCTTCCACCGTTCGCATTTGTCGCTGATAATGCGCCGCGTTCATGTCCAACTAACTGGCTTAACGTCTATGCTACATTTGTTTACTGACCTAGAATTTCATACAGGTTTAATGTTGGTTTTAGCACTGCTTTTTGTGCTATTTTATGAAGCTATTAACGGCTTCCATGATACCGCAAATGCGGTAGCAACTGTTATCTATACTCGTGCTATGCGTGCGCAATTTGCGGTCGTGATGGCGGGTGTATTTAACTTCCTTGGAGTTTTGCTCGGTGGTTTGAGTGTAGCTTATGCTATCGTTCACTTGTTACCGACAGATCTTCTGCTGAATGTGAGCTCAGGTCATGGCCTTGCTATGGTCTTCTCGTTGCTGTTAGCCGCTATTATCTGGAACTTAGGTACATGGTATTTCGGCATCCCAGCATCAAGTTCACATACGCTGATAGGTGCTATCATTGGTATTGGTTTAACAAATGCTATCGTGACAGATTCGTCTATCGTTGATGCGTTAAACATTCCAAAAATGATCAGTATCTTCCTATCTCTCATTCTTTCTCCGATTATCGGCTTGGTTATTGCAGGCGCGATGATTTTCTTACTACGCCGTTACTGGAGTGGTACGAAAAAACGTCGTCGTATTCACCTGACACCAGCTGAACGTGAAAAACAAGATGGTAAGCGTAAGCCACCATTTTGGACTCGTACTGCACTGATTTTATCTGCGGTTGGGGTTAGTTTTTCTCATGGTGCAAATGATGGGCAGAAAGGTATCGGTCTTATCATGTTGGTATTAATTGGCGTGGCGCCTGCGGGCTTTGTCGTCAATATGAGTGCTAGCGGATACGATATCACCAAAACACATGATGCCGTTGTGCACTTACAGCAGTATTATGAGAAGCATCAGCCAGCATTACAGCATGCTATCGAAAATACACCAGCAGTGTCAGCACAAACTGATCCTAGTGATACTGATTTCCATTGTAACAGCGCGAGAACGCCAATTGTTCTGAATCAAACAGAACAAATGCTGGCAAATATTAGTTCTTATGATGAACTAACAGCAGACCAGCGTGCTCAAATGCGTCGATTACTAATGTGTATCGCTGATACCGCAACAGAAGTGGCTAAATTACCTGAAACTAGCGCCCAAGATGCACGGTTCTTAAAAACATTGAGTCGTGACCTGCTAAACACTGTGGAATATGCACCGATTTGGATCATTGTTGCAGTGGCATTAGCGCTCTCTATTGGGACAATGGTAGGTTGGAAACGTGTTGCAGTAACGATTGGTGAGAAAATTGGTAAAAAAGGTATGACTTATGCTCAAGGGGTTTCTGCTCAGGTAACAGCAGCAGTGTCCATTGGTGTTGCAAGTTATACGGGTATGCCTGTATCAACAACACAAGTTTTATCATCTGCAGTTGCAGGTACAATGATTGTTGATGGTGGAGGGGTTCAAACGAAGACGGTGAAAAATATTGCACTGGCTTGGATCTTAACATTACCAGTTAGCATTGGTTTATCAGGTTTACTTTATTGGATATCACTGACATTCATTGTGAATGGCTGATAAGCAATAAACTACCCAAGTTTGTTTATAAACGGTGACTAAAAGTCACCGTTTTTTTGTTTTTGTCACCTACCAAATAAGCATCGCAATTAAGCTTGCTACAGCCAAAATACAAAAACGGCTAACAAGATAAAATTGCCGATAAATTCGCTCACAACGCATAATCACTTCAGGATTATGATGGTTGGTATATTGGCGTTGGTTGATGTAGCGGATAAGTCGCAATTGTTTTGAAAATTGCCCATGCATAGTAAAAAATCCATTACCATCTACTGATTGATAGAGTAACGGATCAGATTGGCGCAGTATTGTGAGTAATACCCGAATAGATGAAAAATAACGCATCATATTAATCAGGCAAAGAATACAGAGCGCCCAAAAGATAACAATGACATTAAACATAATCCCCTCCCTAGAATAATAGATTCAGAGATGAGAAAACCTTTACCCATAGAGGTTATTTTTTCTCTTATTTAAGTTTAGGTGAAATTAAGCAATAAACAAAAGTGACGTGTTCAAGTTGTTTCCTTTTTCAAAAAAATGGATAAAAAATAACTCTAAAAGGGTGTTTTTGTTGTTTTTTATACTCAATTCTCATTATTATGATGATATTGTCGGTGAATGACATCGTGATAATCTAAAATGGTGTATATTGTTATTTATCGATAGATGCTTTCTTGATGAATTTGACATAAGTTGTGATCAAGGCGACATCTAACTTTCATCTTAAAACGTTATATTTAATACATAGGATTTAGGCTTAACCGCCTTTCCAACCGATTAATCAGCTTATGGAAGGAGTTCACGATGGCTTATAAGCATATTCTAGTGGCAGTTGATTTATCCCCTGAGAGTAACGTCTTAGTACAGAAAGCTGTATCTATGGCAAAACCCTATAATGCCAAAGTTTCCTTAATTCACGTTGATGTTAACTATTCTGATCTTTATACCGGTCTAATTGATGTCAACCTCGGTGATATGCAACAACGTATTACTGATGAAACCCGTAACGCGTTAAAAGACCTCTCAGATAAATCAGGTTATGAAATTCAGGAAACCTTGAGTGGTAGCGGTGATTTAGGCCAAGTTCTGGTTGATGCGATTAAAAAATACGATATGGATTTAGTTGTTTGCGGTCATCACCAAGACTTCTGGAGCAAATTGATGTCATCAGCACGTCAATTAATTAATACTGTGCATGTTGATATGTTAATTGTTCCTCTGAAAGATGATGAAGAATAATCGCTTGCTTGTTTAAGCAAAAAAAATGCCTGCTTATGCAGGTATTTTTTTACCTAAAATTCCTATTTTTCCTGCTGTTAAGTAGAGTCAACCTTTTTTTTTTGTCTAATTATGAAAAAAATGTCTTGAAGTGTGAATGTATTTTAATGATATATTCAAGAAGCAAAACAACATCAACCTCACAAAACCCAAAAATATTCCGAATAAATGAGGTTATGCCAACATCACATTACACAAAAAAGGAATAGCGGAATGAATATATCTGGCTCATTGTCTTCGTTTTTAGAAGGGGTAGAAAAATATAACGCTCATCAACCTGAGTATCATCAGGCGGTTCGTGAAGTTTTTACCACTTTGTGGCCTTTTTTAGAAAAAAATCCACAATATCGTGAACAATCATTACTTGAGCGCTTAGTTGAGCCTGAACGTATTATTCAGTTTCGCGTTTGTTGGTTAGATGATAAAGGGCAAGTGCAAGTTAACCGTGCATGGCGTATCCAATTTAACTCAGCTATCGGGCCTTACAAAGGTGGTATGCGTTTTCATCCTTCTGTGAATCTCTCTATCCTAAAATTCTTAGGTTTTGAGCAAACATTTAAAAATGCCTTAACGACATTACCAATGGGTGGCGCGAAAGGTGGCTCTGACTTTAATCCTAAAGGTAAAAGTCATGGGGAAGTCATGCGTTTTTGTCAGGCTTTAATGACTGAACTTTATCGTCATTTAGGGGCTAACACAGATGTTCCAGCAGGAGATATTGGTGTAGGTGCGCGAGAAGTTGGCTTTATGGCAGGCATGATGAAAAAACTGTCTAATAGCAATGAATGTGTATTTACAGGAAAAGGTCTTTCATTCGGGGGCAGTTTAATCCGCCCAGAAGCCACTGGATATGGTTTAGTTTACTTTACTAATGCGATGCTTAAACGTCATGGTATGTCTCTTGAGGGGATGCGTGTGGCGGTTTCTGGAGCAGGTAATGTTGCACAGTTTACTATCGAAAAATGTTTAGAATTAGGCGCTAAAGTCATAACTGCATCGGATTCAGGTGGTACTGTGGTTGATGAAGCCGGATTTACTACTGAAAAACTCACACGCCTAACTGAAATTAAAAATAATTACGGTCGTGTTGAAGAGTATGCCAAAGAGTTTGGTTTAACCTATCTTGAAGGGCAACAACCTTGGGCTATTCCTGTTGATATTGCTCTACCTTGTGCAACACAAAATGAATTAGATCTAGAGGCTGCAAAAGTCTTGATCAAAAATGGTGTTAAAGCCGTTGCTGAAGGTGCGAATATGCCCACAACGATTGCAGCAACAGATGCTTTTATCGAAGCAGGTGTCCTTTTTGCACCAGGTAAAGCAGCTAATGCGGGCGGTGTTGCAACCTCTGGTTTAGAGATGGCGCAGAATGCAGCACGTTTAAGCTGGAAAGCAGAGAAAGTGGATGCTCGTTTACATCACATCATGTTAGATATTCACCATGCTTGTGTGAATTACGGTGGTGAAGGTAAGCAGACTAATTATATTCAAGGTGCGAACATTGCGGGCTTTGTCAAAGTTGCGGATGCAATGCTGGCTCAAGGCGTGCTGTAAATCTTACTGATTCTGAACGGGTGTTTAACACCCGTCAGATTTCAAATCAATTTTTTACCCTTATATGTCAGTGTTTACACACAAGGGTAAATATCAAAACGGTGATTTTTTGTTGTTACATTGGCGTGTGCAGGCTGATTATTTAATGGCTCAGCATAATCAGGACGTTTTACGACAACACGTTTTTTTGCCAAAGTGATTGCCGGTTCTAGTAGCGCATCTGCATCTTCATCTGCACCGACTAAAGATTGGAACACTCGCATCTCTTTTTTGACTAATGCACTTTTTGTTTTATGTGGGTACATCGGATCAAGATAGACAACATCAGGAGGAGGCGTGATCTCAGTGAGTGCTTGGGCAGAAGAGGCATGAATTAACGTCATTCTTTCTTGCATCCATTCACCAATGTCAGCATCAAGATAAGCACGTTTTAACCCATCTTCAAGTAATGCTGCAACTACGGGGTGACGCTCTACCATTCTGACTTTGCAACCAATAGATGCTAAGACAAATGCATCACGGCCAAGTCCTGCTGTTGCATCAACAACATCAGGCAGATAGTCTTTTTTGATCCCAACTGCTTTTGCCACCGCTTCACCTCGACCACCGCCAAATTTACGACGATGTGCCATGGTGCCTTCTACGAAATCCACATAGATGCCACCTAATTTAGGTTCATCTTGTTTGCGTAATTCAAGGTGAGTCGGCGTTAACACTAAAGCCATTGTTTGCGTTTCGTCGTGAACTAATCCCCAACGTTGCGCTAAATCTGATAAGGCGCTGTTATCAGCGCCTTCTTCACAAAGTAAACAGATATTCACATATCATCCTTTAATGCCGTAGCCTTTAAGCATAGCATCAAGTTTTGGCTCACGACCACGGAAGCGTTTAAACAGTTCCATTGGCTCTTCAGAACCGCCACGAGTTAAAATATTATCTAGGAATGATTGGCCTGTTTCGCGGTTAAAAATTCCTTCTTCGGAGAAACGAGAGAAGGCATCAGCTGCAAGCACATCAGCCCATAAATAGCTGTAATAACCTGCGGCATAACCACCTGCAAATATATGGCTAAAGGCATGAGGGAAACGAGCCCAAGGTGTTGAAGGAACAACAGATACTTGATCTTTCACACTGGTTAAGGTTTCCATTACACGAGCCCCTTTTGTGGGGTCATATTCTGCATGTAAACGGAAGTCAAATAGACCAAATTCTAGTTGGCGTAACACAAACATTGCGGACTGATAATTTTTTGCTTTAAGCATATTATCAAGCATTGCCTGTGGTAATGGTTCGCCAGTTTCATAATGGCCAGAAATAAAGGCTAATGCTTCAGGCTCCCAACACCAGTTTTCCATAAATTGGCTTGGTAATTCAACAGCATCCCATGGTACACCGTTAATGCCTGCAACATCGGCAGTATCAATTTGCGTTAACATATGATGTAAGCCATGGCCAAACTCATGGAAAAGTGTGGTGACTTCGTTATGAGTAAACAGTGCTGGTTTATCACCTATAGGCTTATTGAAGTTACAGGTGAGATAAGCAACAGGGTTTTGTAGCTTGCCATCGGCATGACGCATTCTTCCCATGCAGTCATCCATCCAAGCACCACCACGTTTGTGTTCACGCGCATACAAATCAAGATAGAAGCTACCACGCAAGGTGTTACTGTCATCGTAAAGCTCAAAGAAACGAACATCATCATGCCAAGTGTCTATGTCGTTACGTTCTTTAGCTGTTAAACCATAGATACGATGAACAACTTCAAATAAGCCACTTAAAGCACGTTGTTCAGGGAAGTAAGGACGCAGTTGCTCATCATCGATTGAGAACAGATGTTGTTTCTGTTTTTCGCTATAGTAAGCCAAATCCCATGATTCTAATTTATCAACGCCATAGTGCTCTTTTGCAAATTGTGTGAGTTCAGCTAACTCTTCTTTACCTTGTGGGTGAGCGTGTTGTGCTAAGTCAGTTAAAAAACTAAGGACTTGTTCTGGAAACTCTGCCATTTTAGTGGCGAGTGACTTTTCAGCATAATTTTTGAAACCAAGGAGTTGAGCGAGTTCGTGGCGTAATGCAAGGATTTCAGCGATAATTTCGCTATTATCCCACTGACCTGCATTTGGGCCTTGATCGGAGGCTCGCGTACTATAAGCGATACTCATCTCTTTTCTTAGTTCACGATTATCAGCATATGTCATGACAGGCAGATAGCTTGGCATATCAAGCGTTAATAGGTAGCCTTCTTGCTCTTTGGCTTGTGCAATAGCTTTTGCAGCATCAATAGCACTTTGAGGCATACCGGATAAATCTTCTACATCAGTAATTAGTTTAGACCAACCCATTGTTGCATCTAATACATTATTTCCATATTTAGCGCCTAACTCAGACATACGCGCGCTGATTTCACCAAAACGCTGCTGTTTCTCTTTGGGTAAACCGATACCTGACAATTCAAAGTCACGTAATGCGTTTTCAATTGCTTTTTTTTGTGGTTGAGTTAATGCATTAAAATCAGCACTTTCTTTAATTGATTTATAAGCTTGATATAAGCCTTCATGTTGCCCCATCCACGTACTGAACTCAGACAGCAATGGTAAACTTTGTTCATACGCTTCACGTAGTTCAGTGCTATTTTTGACAGAATTCAAATGACTGACTGGAGACCAAACACGAGAAAGTTTATCGCCTGCTTCTGCTAATGGCTGACAAAGGTTATCCCAGTTAAATTGGGTATTTTCAGCCAGTAATCTTTCAACTGTTTCACGGTAAGTTGTTAATACTTCTTTTAATGCAGGAACAACATGTTCTGGTTTGATCTGGGAAAATGCAGGTAATCCCGTTGTGCTAAGTAATGGATTTGACATAAAAAACATCCTGTATTTTGGTTTGCAGTGATGTAAAACACACCACTGAGTTTATTCGTTATAGATAGTAAGATGAGGATGAAACTGTATAAGTTCAATAGTATCGCGGTAATTATCCGAAGTTTTACTCAAAAACGGGATTATTTTATTTGAAAGGAGTTTTATTGATTTGATGCACTTGGGATTAAAAATAATTCAGCGTATAATCATCTCGTTATTTCCTTTTGACCCATTCAAAAATGGAAGATCATCGTCCCCGGTGGGGCGGCTGGACTTCAAATCCAGATGGGGCCGCCAGCGGTCCTTGGCAGGTTCGACTCCTGTGATCTTCCGCCATCTTTGGTTTCATCACTTTCCAATAAATTATCTAATTAATGTTTTCTTTGAAGGAAAACTTGTACAAAACTCAACTTGTAAACCTTTCTTACAAGTTCGAAAAGAAGGCAACCGGCAGGTTAATCGTAATACTCTACATTACAACTTTTCAATGATTGCGAGGTATTACAATATACAGGGGGTAGTAAGAAAACTGCGGATAACTGACGGTTCATAACAACGAAAAGTATATTAAGAACCTTTCAGTATTAGTCGATCATTACAGGTTTTAGTTGGATTAATTATCTAACTAGAAATCAGTCTTAGAAAAACCGGTCATTCCCTCTAGCTCCATTTCACGGCCTAATGCCGTCATTGGATGGACAATAACCAAGCCTCGCACGGCTTTCTTTAGCTTACCAATATCAGCCTGTTCTTTCTTAGTGATGAGGCGTTTGAATGGCATATCCTCTAATTTCTGCGCTTCTTTACTTAGTTTATTGTTACGTACTGCTTTCAGATGAGCAATTTCAGCTTCCAGTTCTACTTTTTCTTTCTCAAACTCTGCGTATTTCTCCGCTTTTTCTACTTCATCTGACGGAGAGATATTTGCCATCTTGTGACGAATAAGGTCTAAACGGTCGCTAAGGAGTTTAATTTTTGCTTTTTCGATTTCTTTCATTATTAATTAACCATGAACAAATTTCTTGTTGGTAAGTATACACCATTGTGCATAGGAGCGTGAAAATAGGATAGATTGTCTGCTTTGCACTAAAGCAGACATTGCATTCACTATTTCTTCTTATTGAGCATCGACTTTAAATCAGCAAAAGGATTATAGGTTGCTGCACCGACATCGTCTTGCGCATCTTCACCAGCGACAACCGTTGTGCCGTATTGGTCTGCTTCTGTGTATTTAGAGTGTTCGTGATCATGGCAAAACAGACACAATAACTCCCAGTTACTACCGTCTTCTGGGTTATTGGTATGGTCGTGATCAATATGATGAACGGTTAGTTCACGTAAATTTGAATAAACAAACTCACGAGCACAACGTCCACATACCCACGGGTAGATTTTCAGTGCTTTTTCACGGTAGCCACTTTCCAACCGTGCATAGTTTTTTGGGATCAGAGCCATTGTTAGTATTACCTGTTATAAGAGAAAGTTTGATAATAGTTTTTCCAATATACTCTGAATGCAAGGATAGGTTCAAATGTTGCTAAAACTACTCATCATGTGATTGCGAATACTTAAATATTTTATATTTATTTTCAAATCGAAAATTAGATATAAATATTTTCTCAAGTAGCAGAATTTTTAAATCAGTTTTCTTCAACATCTTTCCAATCTAATGCACTCTTAGAAATTACAGGTATAATTTCAAAAATTATTTAGCAGATTTAGGCATAAAAATGGCAAAACTTACCTTACAAGAGCAAATGTTAAAAGCAGGGCTTGTGACCAGTAAAAAAATGGCAAAAGTCCAAAGAACGGCAAAAAAATCACGTGTTCAAGCGCGAGAAGCGAGAGAAGCCGTAGAAGAAAATAAAAAAGCTCAACTTGAGCGCGATAAACTGCTTAGTGAACAACAAAAACAAGCGACTTTATCTAAAGAATATAAAGCGCAAGTTAAGCAACTTATTGAGATGAATAGAATTATGCCAGCAAAAGGCGATATTGATTTTAATTTCACTGACAATAATGTGATTAAAAAAATTGTGGTGGATAAACTGACGCAATCTCAATTAATTAGTGGGCGTCTTGCTATTGCTCGTCTGGATAATGCAGATAAAACGGAATACGCGATTATTCCAGCCAGTGTTGCGGATAAAATCACACAAAGAGACGTGGACTGTATCTTGTTGAATAATGCACTGAGCGAGACAGAACAAGATGAAGACGATCCTTATGCTGATTTTAAAATTCCAGATGATTTGATGTGGTAATGCAAAGTAGCTTATTAGCTCAAAGGCATAGTCTGTATAAGCATTGTGCTTTATACTGTATCTGGAAATTTTTGTAGATAAACGATTAAGTAGGCGATAATGGCAATGAACGGAATAATCACAAAGTGGTTTGAAGATAAAGGTTTTGGATTTATTAAAGATGAAAACGGGGATAACCGTTATTTTCATGTGATTAAAGTTGCCAACCCTGCTTTGATAAAGACAGATGCAAATGTCACGTTTGAGCCGACCACCAATACCAAAGGTCTGTCTGCGTATGCGGTTAAAGTGATCCCAGATAGCAAATATGTTTATATTGCAGGTGAGCGAGTTAAACTGACATCTATTAAATCATTTCGAATTTATAGTGAAGATGTGCCTGCAGACACGCATATTAACAAAGAAAATACCGTACTTTCTGTTGGTACGTTAATGAATAGTATCAGACCAAAATCAGCGGATGGTGCTAATAATATGCGCCCGTTGAGAAAGCTTGCGATCACCACAATGCACGGAACTGAAATAATTTTCACTGAAGATGAACTTGATATCGATGAAACAGTAAAAGCACTTAAACTGTAAATATCGACATTTAAAACGGGCTCTTGCAGTGTGCTTTTATTGGCACTTGGCTAATAGGGTGAACAAAATGAAGTTCACTCGCATGAAGCATAAGTCGCGGAGTCCCTTCAGTTCTTACCATTCCTTCAATTAAGCCTCCCTCGTACCCACCATATAAATCACAACCTAAAATAGGATGCCCTATAAACTGGCTGTGAATACGAAGTTGATGCGTTCTTCCTGTTTCAGGCGTAAATTGTATCCGTGTTAAAGGTAACAACGTTCCATCTTCTAACGTATGATAAAAACGCTCAATAACGTGATAACCAGAGCGAGCCGGTTTACCATTAATAGGGCAAATCGACATGCGTGGAAACAGAGCGGGATCTTTTGCAATCGGTGCATCAATCACTCCTTCATTCTCTTTCAAATGACCACATAGTAGTGCGTTGTATACCTTGGTGACACTGCGCTGGCTAAATTGCTGACACAAAAGGGCATTGATTGCTTTATTACGCGCAATAACCATCAATCCAGATGTCCCAAAATCAAGTCGATGAACGAGAGTACATCCCGGAAATAGCTTCACTAATCGATAATGTACCGAGTCTATATTTTGTGGATTTTTTCCTGATAAACTCAATAGCCCTGTGGGTTTATTGATAAGGACTAAATGTTCGTCTTGATAGAGGATCTCGATTTCATCATGGCAAGGTGGGGCAATAAAAGTATCGATAATCGTAGACATCAGCTTATCCGCAAAAAAGAAGAAAGTGGATGATAGCGAATTTTAGGTTAACTGGCGAATGTAGAGATATACTCTTAGTCATTCGAATACGACGAGTATTAACGTTAATCCTTGGGGAGAATTTATGAACAATGAAATCCACTTTAAATATTATGACATGGTAGAAGAGTATTCACTGGAATCAACCGATCCTGTTGCTGAGACCGAAGAAGATGCGCTTGCTCTTTACTTCCAGTTATTACTCACTAAATTAATGAATAATGAAGAAATTAGCGAATCGGCACAGCAAGAGATGGCAAAAGAAGCGGGTATTGATAAAAAACGCATTGATGATATCGCCATGTTTCTTAATCGCTGGGGTAACGAATAACACCTATTGGGCTCATTAAAAGATGGGCTCAATATTATGCTAATTCACAAAATATCACTCTGATCCTACATAACTGTATGATTTAACGTATACTCGTTATCTATTTTATTGCACATAAGCGCGCGAAAAGAACGGGCGTGCTTTTGGGATGTTCGCTCCTTTATCGGGGGTTTTATATTCAATTGGTTGGGTGAGATATGCTGGATTTCCTAAAGAATTATGACAATTTAACCATCAGCGAAAAAAAAGTATTAAAATATCTCACCGATAATATTGCAGATATACCCTATTTAAATATTAATGATTTAGTTGCCAAAACGTTTGTGTCAAAAACGGTGATCATTAATTTATCGCAAAAGTTAGGATTTAGTGGATTTAAAGAGCTTAAATTCCAAATTAATAATTATATTTTGACTCAAAATAAAGTTGAGAAAACGAGCACAGCATCTTATAAAAAGCAATTAGAAAAAAATATTAATAAAACATTTACCTTAATTAATGAAGAACAAATTCGAGAATGTGCGAAAACCTTACGTCATTCTAGGAATATTTTTATTGTGGCAAGGGGTACGAGTAAAGCAGTCGGTTATTACCTTGAACACCTTTTGTTTGCTTTAGGACTACATTGCTTTTTTATTAATGATTACAACTTATCTGACTCGTTTACTCGTCTTGTTAATGAAGATGACACAGTTATCTTTATTTCCCTTTCTGGTGGCACAAAAAAAATTATAGAAACAGCAAAAATTGTACAGTTAAAAGAAGCTAACATTATTAGCATGACAGCATTTAACACCAATGAATTAACCAGTTATGCAAGCCATGCCCTGTTTTGTTTTGCCGATAATCACGATACAAAAAAAGATGACACTAAATCACGCATTGGCTTTTTTATGCTGGTGGATTTACTGATAAATGAGCTAGAAATACTACTTTAAGTTCTAATAAACTGATAACCCTATTAATTAAATATTCTTTCTATTCTTAATGTTTAAAAATCATTAATCTATCTGATTAAAATAATCATAAGCTATTATTTAAATAACCTTCTTTTTCAATATTAATATTAAATTATAGGATCAATCTTCATTACTAAAATAAAAAATTGTTTATTATTATTAATTGAAGTATTCATTAAAAAGACCTAGGTCATAAAAAATGACTTGAGATAATATTTAAAACCGCCACGTCATTCATTTCCTATAATCCCTAAGCTAGAGTACCTCGGTAATTCTTTTATATTCGAGAAGTCATAAGGAAAAAAATATGGCCAGGAAAAAGTTCAGCGAATCTATTCAGCGCTTTGGTAGAACCCTACTTCTACCAATCGGTGTATTAGCACCTATCGGTATGATCTTGGGGATCAGTGGTGCTTTAGTTCAGTCTTATATGATTGCACGCTTTCCTTTCTTAGGAAATGAAACAGTCAATGCTTTATTAGTCAGTATCCGTTCTATTGCAGGTGTGGTGTTTGACAATATTCCACTTCTATTTGCAATGGGGGTGGCGTATGGAATGAGCCATAAAGATAAGGGGATCGCGGTCTTTGCCTCTGTGGTGGGCTATTTAACTTTGATAAGTACAATCAATATCTGGTTGGTATTGACTGGAAAACTGGCTGATCCTGCCATTATGACGCAGGTTGGGCAAATTAAGGTTCTGGGTATACAAACCATGAATATCAGTGCCGCAGGGGGGATTATCACAGGATTAATCGCTGCATGGGCTACCGATAAATTCTATAACCTTGAATTGCCAACGGCATTTGCCTTCTTCTCAGGAAAAAAATCTGTCGCCATTATTATGGTCGGATTAATGATTGGCGTAGGTGCATTGCTGCCATTTATTTGGGAAGTATTAGTCATGGGCTTAACTAAGCTCTCAGCTGTCTTCTTAAGTCCTGTTGGACCTTTCTTTACCGCAGGTGGTGAGCGTCTATTTATTCCATTTGGTTTACACCACGTCTGGAACGTTCTGTTTAGATTTACTGAAGCCGGTGGTTCTTATGTGATTGATGGGCAAACCTATGTGGGCGTTGTTCCAGCAATGACAGAAGTATTATTTAACCAAGGGCCAAGTAGTGAATATTGGGCAATGATGCCAAGTCTGACGCGTTTTATGGCTCAGCAACAAATGTTGGTTACGTTGTTCTTATTCCCTGCGATTGCATTAGCAATTTATAAAACCTCGAAAAAAGAGAACCGTGCTGAAGTTAAATCGATGCTGGTGACGATGGTCTTAACTGCAATGTTAGGTAACGTGACTGAACCTCTTGAATTCACCTTCGTCTTTATCGCACCACTACTCTATTTAATTTACGCGATTATCGTGGGTATTGGCGCGGTTCTGCTCTCTTTTGCTGGTGTTGCAATTGGTTATATCCGAGGCACCGTCTTTGACTTTACTATCTTTGGTTTACTGTACGAACACACTAACTGGATCTTCTTAGTGCTGATTGGGAGTGTGCTTGCGGTTGTGACCTACTTCATTTTCTACTGGGCTATCGTCAAATTTGATATCAAAACACCGGGTAGAGAAGAATCAAGCAATATGAAAAATACGTTAATCAAAGAAAAACGTTATGGCGAAATTGCAGAGATTTTAATCCAAGCGTTAGGTGGTAAACAAAATATTCGTAATGTTGATAACTGTATTACACGACTGCGTATCGACATTAATGAAGTTAATCAAATAGATAAAGAATTAATGTTGGAGTCTGGATGTACAGCATTCTTCTTTCCAGCAGCAAACCATGTCCATGTCGTTTATGGCCCTAAAGTCGAATTTGTTCGCAATGCTGTTGATGAAGCAATGAAGAAATAAAAGGATACATGATGAGAGCGTTATACGATTCTAAAAGTAAAACAATTGACGATCGCGGTATTAAAAATCTGCTGTCCAATGAAGCTAAATACTCAACTTGGTTGATGTTTGAAGCAATGTTAGCGCAAGCACAAGCTGAATACGGTTTTATTCCACAGTCTGCCGCAGATGAAATTAAAGAAAAGGCGATTATAGAGAATATCGATTTTGAAGAGATGAACCGTATTTATCAAAAAATCGGTCATGGCTTTGTACCTTTCTTAAAAGTACTGGTGAATGCATGCTCTGAAGAGAGCGGTAAATATGTGCATTACGGTATTACTACACAAAACATACAGCAAAGTTCACAGCTGTATATGATGAAAACAGTACACGATAAGTTCATGTTATTGTTGAGCGAAATTATTGAAAATTTATCAAATCTCGCTGAAAAAACAAAACACATGGTAATGGCGGGGAGAACGCACGGTCGCCATGCTATTCCTATCACTTATGGGTATAAAGTATCAGTGTGGATCAGCGATTTTATTGATTGCTACCAGCGCATGAAAGAGAGTGAGAAACGTGTATTCACCATTATGATGGGTGGCGCAGTAGGTGCTTTTAACTCAATGCCAGAAGTGGGGATGAAAGTACAAAAACGCGTTGCTGAATTAGTGGGTATGCAAGCAATGGAAGTACCATCACGTAATCTAAGTACGCATAAATTAGAGTACATGATGAACTTGGCACTGATGGCAAATATTTGCCATAAAATTGGTGAAGAAGTTTATAGCACTACATTAGAAGAAATTGCTGAGGTTTCTGAAGGATTTACAAAAGGTACTGTGGGTAGTAGCACGATGCCTCATAAAATTAATCCAAAATTAGCGAAAGGTATTATTGCTAACTCACAGAAACTGTACTCGTTACCTAATATAGGGATGTACTCTGCGGTAAGACCTTATGAAGGTGATAGCAGTTCTTATATGTTATTCGATGGCTTAATTGAAGAAGCATTAGAATTAACAACAGAAATTTTATTAAGAACAGAAGAGCTTTCAAGAACCATCGTTCCTCATGAAGAGAGAATGCTACATAACGTGATGAGAAATAAGGGTTTAGATAATACCGAATACGTTATGATGAAAATGGCAGAAAAATTAGGTAAAGATAAAGCGCATTCACTGTTATATGAAGAAGCCATTAAAACGGCGGCAGATGGTGAAGATTTTTATACTAACCTAATGAAGAATGAAACTATTACAGCCGCTTTTAATGCAGATGAAATTAAGGCAATGCTTGATCCTCGCTCTTATATCGGTCTATCCGTTGAACTTGCTGAGAAAGAAGCGAAACGTGGATTAGCGATTTCTAAAGAAATTAAACAAAGCTATAAATAAAGTCATCAAGTATCCATAAATAAATCATTATCAGTTAAGTCGAGAGCCACTCATTTGAGTGGCTCTTTTTCGTTGATAATTAGCCAATCAATCCATGAATTAAAATAATTCCGATACAAATTGGACCAATATAACGCCAAACCAATAATAAGCATTGGCGTTTTACTCCTGAGATATTTTCAGGGATCAAGGCATTTGCTCTACGTGACCAACCAAAGATTAAACACATTGCGATACCGAACAGTGGCATCAAAATATTAGAAGTCAGGTAATCCAACAAATCAAAGACCGTTTTACCTGCGAATGTCACATCACTCATAGGGCCGAAAGATAATGAAACAGGAATACCCATCAGCATAATAGAGGCTGTAACCACTAACCCTGCACGACGACGAGTCCATTGAAAACGCATCTGTACATAAGCCACGATATGTTCAAGTAATGAAATTGCAGAGGTTAACGCCGCCATTAATAACAAGACAAAGAAAGTCACTGCTAAAATATTACCGCCGGGTAAGTTGGCAAAATAGACTGGCATAGTCATAAAGGTTAAACCAGGGCCAGCATTAGGCTCTAAGCCTGCGGCAGATAATGCAGGGAAAATCATTAATCCGGCAAGCACACACACCATACAAGATAAAATAACCACCCACATACTGGAGTTAGCAATACCTTTATTATCTGCTAAATAAGCACTGTAAGTGATATGAATGCCTAAACCGATAGACAGTGAGAAGAAGGCTAATCCTAATGCATCTAATACGCCTTGAGGGGTTAACTTACTAAAATCAGGGTATAAAAATAATTTTAAACCTTCAGAAGAACCGGGTAAGCTGATACCAACAATAATCAATAAAATCATAATGATAAATAACATTGGCATCATGATTTTGACGGCTTTTTCTAATCCACGTTGTACACCCGCTAAAACTACAAAACAGGTTAATCCAGCAAAGGCAAGGTGAGCCAAAATAGGCCATAAAGGATCACTAATAAAGCGGGTAAAAATACCAGTTAATTCAGCGCTATCTGTAATATTCAACTGGCCTGTTGCTGCCATAACGGTATAGCCAATTGTCCAACCACCTACAACACTATAAAAGCTATAAATACACCAAGAGCTGAATACACCAATAACGCCAATGATGACCCAATTGCGTCCCATCATTTTTTTAAAGGCATTAACGGCTTCTGCGTGTGTGCTACTGCCTAAGATATTCTCAGCCAGTAATACAGCAAGCCCAATAATGAAACTAAATAACAAAAAGACAATTAAAAATGCACCGCCACCATTATTGGCTGCGACATAAGAAAACTTCCAGATTGCGCCAATACCGATTGCCGATCCTGCGGCTGCTAAGATATGGCCGACTCTTGATGTCCATTGTTGACTCATTTTGCCCCCTGCTTCATTTGGTCTGTTATGGAAGGCATTGCCATACAATTGTTTATTGAGAAGACGTTGTCACTCATCATCCTTATGGTAAAACTCAACATCATAGAAACTCCCCTAAAAATAATTTCACCAGTAGGGGGCACAACAAAAAAGCCACCTGACTGGTGGCTTTTGCAAAAAAATGAACGCGCTTGGCCACCTAACGAAGGAGTAGTAGGTTTAGGCCTAGGAGTCGGTTATTGGTGTTCATATTCATCTTTTTGCTCTTTATTGAAATGGATATAATCGCAATGCAATATGAAATATTGTTTTTCAAAATGCGTATTTATTATTTATATCATAAATTCAAACTAAAGAAATAAATTTTATTAGAATCCAGTATTAATTTTTATTTCAAAGTGTTTCTCTGATGCTAATAACTGAATTCTGTAATGAATTATGATATTTAACTCTATTTGTGTAAGGTGAGCATCGGCAAAAATGTCGAAACAGTAATTAAATATTAATTTATTTTTGTATATTATTGATTAAATAGTAAAAATTAATTGGCATAATTCCTGCTTAGATAAAAGTTCTTTATGACTCTTTTACTCCCTAGTTAGGGGAAAGGATATCAAATGAACAAAATCAACTCCGTCTGTCCTTATTGTGGCGCTGGCTGCAAAATCAATCTCTGTGTCGAAAATGGTCGCATAATCAAAGCTGAAGGTGCCAATGGTGTCACCAATCAAGGAGAACTTTGCTTAAAAGGACTCTATGGTTGGGATTTTCTTAATGACAATAAACTGCTGACAGCCAGAATACATGAACCCATGATCCGCCGACAAAAAGGGGCTGATTTTGAAATTGTGAGTTGGAATGAAGCGATTCAATATACGGCAAAAAAATTACTGGAAATAAAAGAAAAATACGGTGCGAAATCCATCATGTGTACAGGATCTTCTCGTGGTACAGGGAATGAAACCAACTTTGTGATGCAGAAATTTGTTCGTGCAGTATTAGGTAATAATAATGTCGATTGTTGTGCTCGTGTGTGTCATGGGCCTTCTGTTGCTGGTTTACAAGAAACATTAGGCAATGGTGCCATGAGCAACTCTATTGCTGATATTGAAGATTCAGATTGCTTATTAGTCTTTGGTTATAACTGTGCCGACTCTCATCCCATTGTGGCGCGCCGTGTAGTTAAAGCAAAACAAAAGGGTGCTAAAATCATTGTTTGTGATCCTCGAAAAATAGAAACTGCCAAAATTGCTAACCAATATTTACCATTAAAAAATGGTACAAATATGGCGTTAGTGAATGCATTCGCATATACGCTAATTGATGAAGATCTTTATGATAAGGATTACGTCAGTCGCTATACCGAAGGTTTTGAAGAATATAAAAAACAACTCGCCGACTATAGCCCAGAAGCAGTACAAGATATTGTCGGTATCCCTGCAATTGAAATTCGTAAGGCAATGCGTACTTATGCGGGCGCTAAAACAGCCACCATTATGTGGGGAATGGGCGTTACACAATTTGGCCAAGCAGTTGATGTGGTTAAAGGCTTATCTGGTCTTGCATTATTAACGGGTAATTTAGGTAAACCGCATGTTGGTGTTGCACCGGTTCGTGGGCAAAATAATGTTCAGGGTGCCTGTGATATGGGGGTTTTACCTAACATGTTCCCAGGATATCAATACGTCACTGACGAAAATACGCGTGAAAAATTTGCCAAAGCCTGGAATATCCCTGTTGAACAACTTGATCCTGAAGTGGGATATCGTATTACCGAAGTGCCGCATTTAGCCATTGAAGGCAAAGTAAAAGCGTATTACATCATGGGTGAAGATCCGCTTCAAACCGAAGCCGATTTAGGCCTAGTAAGAAAAGGCTTTGAAGCGCTCGATTTTGTCGTGGTTCAAGATATCTTTATGACTAAAACCGCCAAGCAAGCTGATGTGATTTTACCGTCAACCAGTTGGGGTGAACATGCAGGTATCTTTACCTGTGCAGATAGAGGTTTTCAGCGCTTTGAAAAAGCCATTGAGCCACGTGGCAATGTAAAACGAGATTGGGAAATCATTAGCTTACTCGCTACTGAAATGGGCTACCCGATGTCTTATGAAAATAATGAAGAGATCTGGAATGAAGTCCGAGCTTTATGTCCGCTATTTTTTGGTGTCACTTATGAAAAATTGGCGGGTTTAGCGCATATTCAATGGCCTTGTACTAATATCGAAGATGCAGGAACACCTTATTTATATTCAGGTAATCAATTCACCACACCATCAGGAAAAGGGCAGCTATTTGCTACACCATGGCGAGCACCGGCTGAATTGCCGGATGCAGACTATCCAATGATTTTATCTACAGTACGTGAAGTGGGGCATTACTCCTGTCGCTCAATGACAGGTAACTGTAAAGCATTGGCTTCACTTGCAGATGAACCCGGTTATGTTCAAGTTCACCCTGATGTTGCCAAAGAAGCGGGTATTCGTGATCAAGAGATTGTTTGGGTTGAATCTCGTCGAGGTAAGGTTATGTCTCGTTGTAATGTGAATGAGACAATCAATAAGCAAGCGATTTATATGACCTATCAATGGTGGATTGGGGCATGCAATGAGTTGACTCAAGATAATCTTGATCCTGTATCAAAAACACCTGAAACAAAATATTGTGCAGCTAAAGTGATTAAAATAGCCGATCAAAAATGGGCAGAAAGCCAAGTTTCTCAGCACTATCATACAATGCGAAGCCGTTTGATTAACTTAGTAGAGCAAGCAAAAACAGCAGCACATTAAGTTGAGTGTTTATTCAAAATAGAAATGGAGACGATTAAGTCTCCATTTTTTTCTCACATCTATTTTATAAAAACAAAAGCAGTTGATTATTTTTGGTTTAATTTGCTTTCTGCTTCTTTTTTCTCTTCTTCTAAGATCTCACGATACCAACGTGGATGGTGCTTTTTCGCCCAACCACGAGTTACCCAACCTTCAATCATGCTACGGATCGAACCTTTCACCCAAAACGCAGCATAAGCATGAACAAATACCGTAATGATAAGCAAAATAGCGGACACTGAGTGAGCCAATAAGGCAATGCGAATAACCGGGATAGAGAAATAGTCCGCGAAATAAGGACGCCAAATCATGATACCGCTAATGGTAAGCACGATAAGGCTGATACTTAGTGTCCAATAAATTCCTTTTTGACCCAAGTTATAATGCCCGATATCGCCGGCTTCTTCGTTTTGTAGCACTTTATGGATATTTTTCGCCCATACTAAGTCGTCTTTATCAACAAAATTATGTTTTAAGTATCTAAAAAACATAAAGATAAAGAAGAACACCATCGCAACACCTGCAAAAGGATGCAGTAAGCGTGAAAGCTGTGGTGTACCTAAAATATTCATAAACCAGTTTAGAGATGGAAAGAAAAAGCCCAATCCACTAAAGGTAGTAAAGATAAAGAAAATCGCCACAACCCAGTGATTAATACGTTCTGAGGCAGTATGACGAAGGATTTTATCGCTTTTCTTCTTCATTATTTCTGCTCCTCTTTATTCACTGAATTTTGTGATGCTTCCATCTCTTTTTGTGCCTCTTTTTCATCTTCTTCTGTGGTGTGGTTAGGGCCAATACCTAAGTAATGGAATATTGCACCTGCAAAGGTGGCTGCAAAACCAACTGCCGCTAATGGTTTCCAAATACCTTTCCAGAATTTAACCGTTGAGCTAATTTCTGGGTTTTCTGGTAAGCCATGATACAAATTAGGTCTATCCGCGTGATGAAGTACATACATAACGTGAGTTCCACCAACCCCTTGAGGGTCATATAAACCCGCATTGTCATAACCGCGTGTATTCAGCTCTGCGACTCGCTCGTTTGCAAGGTGGGTCATTGCTTCTTTAGAGCCAAAATGAATTGCCCCTGTTGGACAGGTTTTTACGCAAGCTGGCTCTTGACCGACTTCAACACGATCAACACACAGCGTGCATTTATAAGCGCGATTATCTTCTTCATTAATGCGAGGAACATCGAAAGGACAGCCCGCAATACAATAACCACAACCAATACAGTGCTCTGATTGGAAATCAACAATACCGTTAGCGTATTGAATGATGGCACCTTCTGCTGGGCAGGCTTTTAAACAACCCGGATCAGCGCAGTGCATACAGCCATCTTTACGAATTAGCCACTCTAATTTGCCGTTTTCTTCAACTTCAGAAAATCGCATCACGGTCCATGATTTAGCGGTTAAATCAATCGGGTTATCATAAACACCGACGTTAAGACCCACTTTATCGCGAATATCGTTCCATTCTGAACAGGCAACCTGACAGGCTTTACAGCCAATACAGGTAGTAACATCAATCAGTTTTGCCACTTCTTCTTTAAAATCACGTACCTGTGGTGCTGGCGTGAGGGAATTAGTAGCAGAACGACGAATAATATCTTGAGATTGCAATGACATCAGTTTCCCCTTATGCCTTTTCGATATTGACTAAAAACGCCTTATATTCAGGTGTGAATGAGTTTGCATCACCCACAGATGGCGTTAATGTATTGGCAAGGAAACCTTTACGTGTTGCTCCCTCAAAGCCCCAGTGACAAGGAATACCGATAGTATCAACAACTTTGCCATTTATCGTTAGAGGTCTAATACGCTTAGTCACCACGGCTTTAGCTTTGATATAGCCACGCTTAGCGCTGACTTTAACTTCATCACCTTGAACAATGCCTTTACGTGAAGCAAGTTGTTCACCAATTTCAATAAATTGATCCGGTTGTGCAATGGCATTAATTAATGAGTGTTTTGTCCAGTGACGGAACAACTCAGTAATTGAGTAGGTTGTTGCCACATAAGGGAATTCATCTGCTTTACCTAAATGTTCAGCATCGTAGCTGTATAAGCGAGCAACAGGGTTACGAGAAACTTTCGGGTGCAGAATATTATCTTCTGTTGGCGATTCAAACGGTTCGTAGAATTCAGGGAATGGACCATCAGCCATTTTATCAACCGCAAACAAGCGTCCCATACCTTCGGGTTGCATAATAAAGGGACCTACACCACTATTAGGCGCGGCATTACTATAATCTGGTACATCAGGGCCAACCCATTGATTACCATTCCATTTGATAAGCTGACGTTTTTCATCCCAAGGCTGACCTTGTGGATCAACCGATGCGCGGTTATATAACACTCGACGGTTTTGTGGCCATGCAAAAGCCCAACCCGGGGTACAACCTAATCCGGATGGATCAGCGTTATCGCGGTTCGCCATTTGGTTGCCTTTTTCGGTCCAGCAACCGGAATAAACCCAACAGAAACTTGCCGTTGAGCCGTCTGATTTCAGTTGATGGAAACCATCAAGTTGTTGTCCTTTTTTAAACAACAATTTGCCTGTTTCATCATAGATATCTTGCAGAGCTTGACCATTTGCTTCTTTCGCCACTTCTTCTGGCTGTGGATCGTAAGGGTCAACGTAGTTCCAAGAGAGATTCATGATAGGCTCAGGACATACGCCACCTTCTTCACGATAAAGTTCGCGCAGACGCATTAATAAATGCCCTAAAATTTTACCATCATGCCATGCTTGTGCAGGTGGTTTAGCACCAGCCCAGTGCCATTGTAGCCAGCGGCCTGAGTTTGCAATCGAGCCATTTTCTTCAGCAAAACATGAAGAAGGTAAACGGAAAATTTCAGTTTGAATATCTTTTGATGAAACTTCATTCATCTCGCCGTGGTTTTGCCAAAAATTAGAAGATTCAGTCACGAGTGGATCAATGACAACCATATATTTCAGCTTGGCTAATGCGGCACTACATTTATTCTTGTCGGCAAAAGCGGCTAATGGGTTAAAGCCTTGAACGATATAACCATTCATTTTGCCATCAATCATTAATTGGGTTTGTGCCATGATGTCATAGCTTTTATCCCATTTTGGTAACCAGTGATAACCCCACTCGTTTTGTGCTGTTGCATGTTCACCCCAGAAGCTTTTTAGCAAGCTAATAAAGAAATCAGGCGTTCTTTTCCAGTAGTTAACTTGGTCTGCAACCACGGTTTTTGGTGTGACTTGGGATAAATAAGTTTCTAATGATGTCTGTTTTTCATTAGGAAGAGGCATATAACCTGGTAGGTTTAATGATAATAAGCCCAGATCACTATAACCTTGAATATTCGAGTGCCCACGTAACGCATTCACACCACCACCCGGCATACCCACGTTACCTAATAATAACTGGATCATACCTGCTGCACGGATAGTTTGAGCGCCACCTGTATGGTGTGTCCAACCTAGGGCATACAAAATAGTTGAGGTTCTGTCTTTTACACTGGTAGACGCAAGCGCTTCACAGATATAGGTGAAATCTTCTAAAGGTGTGCCACAAAGAGTGGTAACAATCTCAGGGGTATAACGTGAAACGTGCTGTTTTAAAAGATTCCACACACAACGAGGATGTTGCAGTGAATTATCTCTTAATGCTAAACCATTCTCATCAAGTTCATAGTGCCATGAGGTTTTATCATAGTTTTGATTTTCTTTATCAAACCCACTGAAAAGGCCTTCATCAAAGCTAAAATCTTCACGCACAATTAAAGAAGCATTGGTATAGGCTTTCACATATTCATGCTGAATTTTATTGTGTTCGATAAGGTAATGAATAACACCTAATAAGAATGCAGTATCAGAGCCTGCACGAATAGGTGAATAGAGATCGGCTACGGCAGCACTACGGTTAAAACGGGGATCGACAACGATAACCTTCGCATTGTTCTTAATTTTAGCTTCGATAACCCATTTAAAACCGACAGGGTGCGCTTCAGCAGGGTTACCGCCCATGATCAGTACAACGTTAGCGTTTTTAATATCAACCCAGTTATTGGTCATTGCGCCACGACCAAAAGTTGGCGCTAATGCTGCGACGGTTGGCGCATGGCAAAGTCTTGCCTGACAATCAATAGCTATCATGCCTAATGAACGAGAAAATTTATTATCTAAAATTCCTGTTTCATTACTAGCAGCAGAAGAACAGAGCATACCGGTAGTAAGCCAGCGGTTAACTTCTTGCCCTTTTTCATTATGGGTAACAAAGTTTTCATCACGGTCTTTTTTCATCAAACGGGCGATTTTATCAATCGCTTCATTCCATGAAATGCGCTCCCACTTATCAGAGCCAGGTCTACGATATTCAGGATATTTCAGGCGATTTTCACTATGGATATAATCGACAAGCCCAGCACCTTTCGGACATAAAGAGCCACGGCTAACAGGATGGTCAGGATCGCCTTCAATGTGATAAATACTTTTATCGACATTCTTTGCGCCATCTCCAAGGCTATACATCAAAATACCGCAACCTACAGAGCAATAAGTGCAGTTATTACGAGTCTCGACTGAACGTAATAATTTATATTGGCGAGCATTCGCAATAGATACTTCAGGTGCCAAGCCGAGTAATGCAGCAGATGTGCCTGCCATACCGCCAGCACAGATCTTAAAGAAAGACCTACGACTGATTTGCATCAGTGTCTCCTTGATAAATTGATAAATAACATCCGTCCCGGGCGTTTAAAAAACGTCCAGTAAAGATACGATTTCATTTTTCAATCATTCAAGACAGACCTGAGTATCGTTTTGTGAACTCAATGTGATGAACTACTACTTAAAATGACGAGGAAATTATAACGAGTAAAAAAAATAAATCCATAGTAACAATATGGATAAATAATTGTATAAAAAATAACAAGATGAGGTGAAATTACCGAAGAGCCATAACCTTTGATTCTTTTATGTACAGATTATCTGAAATGGGATTTTTATATAAAAAATAAGGTACTTCTAATGTGGATTAATTGGCTATTTTATTTTGCACCTTTATTGACTAAATAATAACTAAAATTAAATATTTTTTGTTTTATCTATCTTTATTTGAGCTTCTAAATAAAAACACATATACGGCATCGCTTTCTCACTAAGAATAATTACTTAAAATAAATTTACTTATTTTAAGTGTAATTAATAAGATGATATTGCCGTTTGTCACTAATTTAATGATTACTTCTCAATGTTATTTATTTGGTTTTTAATATAACTAATTGATATTATTAAATTAATATTAATCTCGCCTTTGAGTGGTAACGATAAGGACATTTATTTTTAAGAAAAATGACATTGATTAATTTAAATACTAATATTAAATTTAATTAAACAAACTTGGCGGGATATTAGAAAGACTTTTATTATTGAGCTTTATAAAGGGAATATTTATGAGCGTAATAGATATAGCAAAAGTAAATTTATCACATAATCGCTATCAGCTAGCCATAAAAGGCAATAATATTCCTATGGATGTGGAGTATTTTTTTGGCGATGAAGCAATTAGTGAAATTTACTCTTATCATGTTACTTTTACTTGCCAAGAACATGATTTACAGCCCTTAAATTTATTACGCAAAAGTACAACGCTTACTTTTTTACCTCCTCTTAACATAGACATTAGCACACTAACTCAATCACCTTTTTCCAAACGTATTCATGGTGTAATAACAGACTTTCAGCGTTTATCAGGCTCTAAAGACGAAGCGCGATATCAGTTAATTATTCAGCCTCGGTTTTCTTTATTGCGGCATCAAATTAGAACTCATCGCTTTTTTATTAATCTTTCAATACCAGACGTGATTAAAAAAATTCTTGAAGAACATGGTTTTGAAAACTGGGAATATGAATTTGCTCTTAAGCATGAATATCCTAAGCGTGAGCAAATAAATCAAATTAACGAAAGCGACTTACAATTTATTGAGCGATTATTAAGTGAGATTGGTGTTTTTTATACTTTTCAACTTCATGAAGAAACGCAAACGGAAGTGATTCACTTTGGGGATAAACAAAGCCAATATCAATTTGAAAAACAACTTCCTCTTAATAGCCCCTCAGGGATGAGTGATAGTGGTGTTGAAAGTGTTTGGGGATTATCTTTACGCCATCAAGTGGTTGAACACAGCGTAATAACCAAAGACTACAACCCTCGTTTATCACAAGATACGTTACTTTCTGCTGTTAGTGATATGACAAGAGACGAAGGTGATGGGAGTAACTATGGTGATGTCTATCATTATCGTGCGCGTCATTTAACGCGAGGGGATAAGCTTATTCCTGAAGCTGAAACTGCCAACTTTTGGGCGCGTTTAGATCATGAACGTTTTTTATCGCAACAGATACAATTAAAAGGTAAAAGTAGTGCATCAGATTTATCACCATTACTGGTGCTAAATATTAAAGACAATCAACAACCCTCAACACTTCCTCTGATATTTCAATCATCTATTTTATTAACTCAACTGCATTTTGCTGGTGGGCGTGATAAAGCCTTACAAGTCTCTTTTGATGCAGTACCTTACAGTGAAACCTTGTGTTGGCGTCCCAAACTCAAACCTCGTCCTGTGATCGCGGGCACTATGATGGCTCGGGTATCAAGTGTGAAAGACAATGATATTTATGCCCATCAAAACGAGGATGGATATTATTGGGTTTGCTTCGATGCTGACCGTGATAATCATGAAAAGAAAACAGGCTATGAAAGTATGCCCGTTCGTTTGGCGAAACCTTATGCTGGTGATACCTATGGAATACATTTCCCTTTAATTCAAGGCACTGAAGTTGCCATTGCTTTCCATGAAGGTGATCCCGATCGTCCTTATATTGCCCATGCATTACACGACTCTCGTCATCCTGATCATATTACTGATAAAAATAACACTCGAAATATTATTCGCACGCCAACAAATAACAAATTGCGAATGGAAGATAAACGGGGTGAAGAACATATTAAATTAAGTACAGAATATGGTGGAAAAACTCAACTTAATTTAGGTCATCTTGTTAATAGTGGACGTGAAAAACGGGGTGATGGTTTTGAGCTACGTACAGATAGTTGGGGCGCAATCCGTGCAGGTAAAGGGTTGTTTATTAGTACAGATTTGCGGGCTAAAGCTTCATCAGAGCAACTTGATATTCGTGAAGCACAGCAGCAATTAGAAGATGCGTTACATTTAGTTTCGTCCTTAAAAGAAGCTGCTGAAATTGCTAAAGCGGAATTAGCCGATCTTGCGGCACAGCAAAAATTATTAAGCCAGTCGATTGATGAAATGAAGCAAGCGGCGATGGTATTAAGCTCACCTATGGGTATTGCACTTACATCACCCAAAACGGTGCAATTAAGCAGTAATGAAAATATTACGATATCAGCACAAAGGCAGACAGATATTTCTGTTGGTAAAAAAATTACTTTAGCAGCAGGTGAGGTGATTAGCTTATTTGCCCAACGAATGGGCATTAAGGCTTTTGCGGCACAAGGGAAAGTCGAGTTACAAGCGCAAGGGGATGAGATGCATTTATCTTCCTTAAAAGATATGACTGTGACAAGTCACGCAGGTAAAACCATTATTGCGGCAAAAGAAGAGTTATTATTGACCTGTGGTGGTGCATTTATTCGTTTAAAAGGAGGGCAAATTGAATACGGTAGCCCGGGTAATCAAACCGTTAAAGCGAGTAATTGGATTGTTGATGGCCCCGACCGTATGGATATTAATCACCCTCATTTTCCTCAATCGATACCCAAACAATCCCTTCGTTTCCAATTAAGTTCTTCACCATTAAGCCCAACTAAAGTCCGTGCATTCGAGCCTTATACGCTCTATGCCAATGGTGCGTTATTAACCAAAGGGCTAACGGATAAAAACGGTAATATTTTTATTGAACATGAAATTACCACTGAAAAATACCGTATTGAATTAATTGATGGCGAATGCTTTGACATCAATATCGTTAATGATGGGGAAGAGCGTGAACAAGATGAAATCTCAAAACAAGGATTTAGAACCCTAGCGCCATCCTCTCAGATGATAGATAAGCAATATGCGGGCAGCACACATCAAAATATATTTCATCAATTACTCAATGAACTCCGATCAGGGAAGAGTAAAAAATAATTAAGGTGATGATATGACAAAAGAGACTACGCCACTAAAAACACCACAAATCATTAACTTGGTACCTTCTCAAGGTGCTTGTTCTATCATCACAAATGAATGGTTTATTCGTAAAGGATATCCCCCAGTGGCTGCAGGATTTGCGCCTCTTATTAATGGTGAAAGAACGTTTAAAGCATTAGCCAATGCGATAAAGGGAGCCAATAAAAGTATTAATATTGCGATATGGGGATTTCAAGCCTCAATGTATTTTACCCGAGTAGGAACAGAAAAGGGTTCTGAACGAATTGGAGAACTACTGAAAGATGCAGCCGAACGTGGGGTAACTGTGCGACTTTTAGTCTGGTTTAGTGAACTAGGAAACCGATTTGATCCTCAATTCCCTGGTTGGGACGCATACAGTACAACTTGCACGGATAAAAATATTTTTGGTGAGTATGTTGATGGTTATGGCGCACAAGGAAAACGAGTTTCTTATGAAACTAAAAAAGATTATGAATATGATAAAAAATGGCATTTTGACGTCAAACACCAAAATATAGGTTTAGATAAAAAAACAGGTCAGAAAAAACTATTTGTTGAACGTCGAGCTTTTAATTGGGGGAATGATAGGGCATCAGCTCAAGCCCAATTAGAAGAAAACTCGTTTAAAACATCAGGGATACATGAGTTTTTACTTTCTAATTTTCCTACGCATCACCAAAAGTTCGTTATTATTGATTATGAAGAAGCTGAAAATGCCGTTGGTTTTATTCTGGGGCACAATATGGTCTCAGGCTATTGGGATAATGATGCGCATGATGGTGTACGCAAAGAAGCATATGTAGGGCGAGATGGAGATAGACCGTGGCAAGATACATCATCGTGTGTTTGTGGCGGGGTGCTTGCTCATCTTTATCATAGTTTTGAGCACGCATGGATAAAAGATGTTGGTGCTGATTATGACTTAATGCAAGGTTGTGCAATTACAGCAGAAGATCATCAATTGAATTTGGCTCGAATGGAGGTGCTAAATAAAAAATTAGAATTAGACAGCCAATTTCCATTACAACCCACCATGGGACAAATATCCCGCACTCAACCTCAGTATCAAATATTTGAAGTTGAAGAAGTTTATAATAACGCTGTAGCTTTAGCGCGAAATTATATTTATATGGAAAACCAATATTTTCGTTATCCCCCTTTGGCTAAGAAACTAAAAAAAGCGGTTGAAGAAAGGCGAACGGCTGGCTGTAAAGATACTCTTTATTTATTTGTGGTTACTAATACGACAGCCCTAAAAGAAATGGAAGTGGGAAGTTTTAATACTTACCGAATGCTAGATGAGTTAGGACGACCCGATTTAACGCCTAATTTCCATAGAAAAAGTAAAGGTCTTTCTAAAAAAGCTGAAGTAAAAGCAAAAAAAATAGAAGGATTAGAAACGGTGATTTGTACATTGGTTTCACCCAATCCAGATATAACACAAACATCTCTTTGGCAACCGACTTATGTTCATAGCAAAGTCTTAATGGTAGACGATGTTTTTATGACAATCGGTTCAAGCAATATTAATTATCGCAGTATGCGATTTGATAGTGAATTAAATATTAATTTACAAGATACCGATTCAGTCGGATTTATTAAATCAATGCGGGAGTTTTTATGGCAACTCCATTCTGGAGGTATATTTGATAATATAAAAAGAGAGTTTACAAAGTGGAATTTAATTATTTCAAGAAATAAACTAGATAAAAAAACCGAGTCATATATAAAACCATTTCAGCCATTAATTCAATTTTTAGATGAGAATAGATCATGGTCAAAGAAAGAATAATAAATCATTATCAGTTTATTTTTATGTTAATAATTACTCTAAGTTTATTATTTATTTCTGGCTGTGGAGCGAAAAATAAAATGCATGAAAACCTGAAAAATTTCCAATTTACGTGTCTCCATGAGGCAGATGTTTTTCCGCCATTAGATCCTGAAGCCGATACATGGTTTAAACAAGCCGTACAACTAAGCCGACAAGATAATCCCGATTTAAAACGTATTGCTCAACTCTATCGCCAAGCCGCGGAAAAAGATCACTATATAGCGATAGGTAATTTACAGGTAATGATTTCCGAAGGCGATGCAGAGCCGGTTGCAGGTAAATTACCACAAGAAGAAGTCATTGATTTAGTAGAACGTTTAATCAACATGGAGATCCCTTTTGGTTACTACATTATGGGGACCTATTTACAAGAGGGATATGGGGTCGAACAAGATGAAAATGCGGCATTTAGTTATATGTTAAAAGCCGCCATTATGGGTAATCCTGAAGGACAATATGTGATTGGAGATAAATTTATGGATGCCCAAGTACCTGAGCTTTATCGCTTAGATTTAGGGCGAGCAATGCTAGATTGCGCTTCCAAGCAAGGATTTAGTAAAGCTTCTTTTGAGTTAGGATTACACTATGTAGCTGCCGAAAATAATTATACCAAAGCATTATTTTATTTACAGGAAGGTGCTAAACAAGGAAACACATTGAGTTTGTTTTTATTATCACAGTCTTTTAAAACTACAGATATAAATAATAGGCTCTATTATTTAGGACAAAAAATTGATTTAGAACGTGTAAGACGTTATGACCTAATTAGTGATGAAATAGATAATAATCCCCGCGCTAAATTCCCTGATATCGATAAAATTGTTCCTTTACCTCCTGCGCCTTTACCGGAATGGGATGGCACCTTTGAATATAAAAAACAGGCGCAATAATCATGAAGAGTAATGGGCTAAATATAAACAGGACGCAGAAGAGAATAAATAAAATTATCATCGTTAGTGTGGCCTTTTTATTTAGCCTTTTATTATTTGGTTGCCAGTCTGTTCATCAGAACCTTAAAAATTTCCAATTTACTTGCCTTCATGAAGCGGATATTTTCCCGCCATTAGATCCTGAAGCCGATACATGGTTTAAACAAGCTGTACAACTGGATAGACAAGATAATCCTGATTTAAAACGTATTGCTCAACTCTATCGCCAAGCCGCGGCAAAAGATCACTATAAAGCGATAGGCAACTTGCAACTGATGGTGTCAATTGGTAAGGCTGAGCCTGTTGCAGGCAAGTTACCACAAGAGGAAGTGATTGATTTAGTAGAACGTTTAATCAACATGGAAATTCCTTTTGGTTACTACATTATGGGGACCTATTTACAAGAAGGCTATGGGGTCGAACAAGATGAAAGTGCCGCATTTAGCTATATGTTAAAGGCTGCCGTGATGGGTAACCCTGAGGGGCAATATGTGATTGGGGATAAATTTATGGATGCCCAAGTACCTGAGCTTTATCGTTTAGATTTAGGGCGAGCAATGCTAGATTGCGCTTCCAAGCAAGGGTTTAGTAAAGCTTCTTTTGAATTAGGTCTCAATTATGCGTTGGCTGAAGGCAATTATACAAGAGCTTTATTTTATTTACAGGAAGGTGTTAAACAAGGGCATACATTAAGTTCATTTCGATTATCTCAAGCTTTTAGAACTCAAGATATTAATGATCGAGCCAATTATTTAGGGCAGCAACTAGATTTAGAACGTGTTAGACGTTATGATTTAATTAGTGATGAAATAGATAATAATCCCCGCGCTAAATTCCCTGATATCGATAAAATTGTTCCTTTACCTCCTGCGCCTTTACCGGAATGGGATGGCACCTTTGAATATAAAAAACAGGCTCAGAAATAAGTAAAAATATGTTGTTTGATTAGTGTTTGATTATTATTGAGGATAAACATATGCGAGCATTTATACGATTAGGCGATAAAACATCACATGGTGGTGAAGTTATTTCGGCATCAGGTTCTATTGTGTATGGTAAGGCAGTAGCTTTAGTCGGTGATAAAGTTAATTGCCCTAAAACAGGACACGGTATAAATGCTATCTTGCCGGGTAAGACAAGAATAACGATGATTGGTAGAGAAGTTGCATTAGATGGATTTATCACTGAATGTGGTTGTCGGTTAATTTCAAGTCTATCCTCTGCAGGAGAAAAATAGATGATAAGCTGGAATGTACCCAAAATAGAGTATCCCGAAGAGCCTAAAATGCTCAATATTTTATTATGGATATTAATCTGTGGTATTGTCGCATGTAGTGGTTTTTTTATCGGAATTTCTTTATCTACAAATGACTATTTAGATCCATCTTGGGGAAATATTAAACTTATTCTTCTATTCTCTATTATCCCCATGTTCTTTGTTGTACTTATTCGACTACTTGTTCATTTTATTGTTTTATTTAAATATCAATCTATCTGTGAAGAGTTAAATAACTGTTTTTATCAATGGACGGTTTGGGCTGAGAAAAATATTATTTTACTGACATCATCGAGAGTTTCAGAAATTGATGAACAAAATAAAAATATTATTCTTTCTAAATTAACACCAAATAAAAATAATCAATTATTATCTGAACTTCTTAAATCTCGCCCTTTATGGGAAAAAAGTGAAGAAATTACTAAAGCATTATTAACGCCTATATCCAAATATTACCAAGAACATCGTCTCTCAACTCCTATTAATATTCTTTGGCATGTAAATACAGAAAATAGTGATGTTATTGAAATAGATTGGGCTCACGTTATTCAAGAACAAGTCGCCAATTTAGCGTTTAATGTTGCTAAAGTTGAACCATTACCTCAAACACATCTAACTAAATGGCTATCCACTTTATATGATGAGGCGCTAACTGATGAACTCTATATTGTTTTATCCATTCAGTTTGATGTGAACAACGCCAGTGAAGAGGCTTGTTGTTTATTATTATCTTCTCCTTCATTTCCAGAATTAAAAGAGATCTCAAGATATAGTAAATTACTTCGCCCAATTGTATGTGATACAGGTTCTTTATCAGAAGCTTTAGAGACACAATCTGAATTGCAGTTTAAGGGTAAGAATGCACAAGCATTATGGTGCTGCGATTTAAATGAAAAGAATAAAGAAGAAGTCATCATCAATTTTATTAAGCAGAATACAGATTTCTCATTAGAGAGAATTTTTGATACAGAAATGATGTTAGGTAATGCAGGTGTGGCACGATATGCCATGGCAATTTCTTTATCATCACTTGATTTACCTGATCGGCTTTTAGTTTCTCAGTTAGGGAGTAAACTCTATCTTCAGCGGATCAGTTCAAAGTAATCGTGGCGCTATTTATTCAGATAATCTGAGGTACTGTTGTTATCTTAATAGCTAAATGGCGATAATAAATAATGAGAGTTTAAAGACTTTAAGAGGGGCGGAGTGAGTTATTCTTTCTTAACACAAGCAACACTCAAAAAACTGGCAACGGGCAAAATTTGGCAACGACAAGTTAATGATGAAAGTATTATTGATGTCAGCTTAAATGCAGGGCAATTAATGATTTCTCAGCCTGAAATTGAGGAAAGCTTTATTCCTTTTAGTCAGAAACTAATAGCTTATTGTGAACAGCTTGCGCTTAAATTTCCATTTATTGAATTTACTCAGCAACAAGAATTTCACTCCACATTATTAACAATTTTTAATCAACAAAATGAGCAGTTTAAACTGCAACGACCCGTATTATTATCGTGGTGTCATGAGATTGCAAAAATCTTTAATCAAATAAAAAGTATCGAAATTTTATTTAATAATGTTGTACTCACATCCAATGGCAGTTTGATATTAACGGGTATCTCAGAGGAATTAACACTTTTTAGGCAGCAAATTTATCAGCAAATCCCAATTGAGAGTGTGCTTCATAAAGACATTATTCATATCACGCTTGGGCGATTATGTGAAAATACATCATCAGCAGAAATGAAGCAGCTTTATGATGAGCTAGAGCAAAACCGATCATCATTAATACATCATGCGATTAATACCCCAATTATTATTCGACATCCAAAATTTGTGGTAAGCAAAGGTTCACTTTCAACTGAAGTACAGATGGGTTTAACGATGGAATTTAATCAATTATGGCCATTTCGGTGCTATTAATATTAAGTATTAAATGGCTATCCATCTTTTTGTGACTAAAGTGATATGGTTAATTAGTATATAATCCAGCGATTCTTTTTATTCGGATTATGTGTTTGGATTATGAATGTAAAATATCGTGCTGATGTAGATGGTTTAAGAGCGGTCGCTGTTATTCTGGTTATCCTTTTCCATTTGGATAATCGCTTAATTCCTTCAGGGTTTATTGGTGTTGATATTTTCTTTGTGATCTCTGGTTTTTTGATTTCACTGATAATTAAAACTTCATTGTCACAAGGTAATTTTTCATTTCGTGATTTTTATAATCGTCGATTATGGCGATTACAACCACTTTATCTTGTTGTATTAATTTCAGTTCTAGTGATTTCTGGGCTTTTTTACCTACCTAGTGATTATTTAGATATTACAAATAGCGAGAAATATGCCTCCGCCTTTCTCTCTAATAAATATTTTGCGAGAGCGACAACCAGCTATGCTGCGCAAGATGCACTCTTTTTACCGTTATTGCATACATGGTCTTTAGCGATAGAGTGGCAATGGTATCTTTTTTTACCTTTTGCACTTTATTTTCTAAATAAAATCAATGCAAAAGAAAGGGTTAATCATTTTTATCCGGTGGTGTTAGTCACAGCTATTTCATTTGTTCTGGTGTTTTATTACCAAAAAGATCAACCGAAAAATTACTATTATTTTAGTACGCGGATCTTCGAATTTATGTTGGGAGCTTGTGTTGCCTACTTCCCAATAAAGATAAAACTTAATCGAAGAATAAATGATGTTATTAGCTTAATTGCGCTAGGTGTTATTCTTTGGATCGCATTCCAAAACGATATTATTGCAGGTTATCCGAACCTTAATACGCTGTATGTTTGTCTTGGTGCGGCACTAATTATTTATACCGGACAACATGGAAGTATTATTGAAAAAATACTCTCGTTAAAGCCAATTGTGATCGTTGGGTTATTATCTTACTCACTCTATTTATGGCACTGGCCATTATTTGCTGTTGCACGCTATGTTGGTGTGTTTAATACAGAACTGCAAAAGGGATCGATGTTAGCATTAACCTTATTGCTATCGATTAGCTCTTATTTTCTGATTGAAAAACCGTTTAGAAGAAAGCGCTTAGCCTTTAAATATTCCATCACTCTCTTATTAATTATTCCTATTTTATTCGCTTTTGGGCTAAATGCATTGAATGAAAAATATCAAGGTATTGGAGCAAGGCTTGGTCAAAATTACGTTAATTTAGAAGCTAAGTTGAATCAGTTTGATTATCCCAATCGAACTAAATGTATGAATTTTGAAGCCACTGATCCAGATAAAATGTGCCATATTGGTGAAGTAGGAAGTCAGAAAAAAGCCTTTTTATTTGGTGATTCTCATGCAAATCATTATTGGGGCTTTATGGATATTTTGGGTAAAGACGCCAAGATAGATGTATATGCACAAGCAACTTCATCGTGTATTACGCTTCCTAATATTTATCTTTATGACTGGTCTAATCATAAAAATACAGTTTATCAACGTTGTTACGATCAAACGGCGAAATATTATCAACTTATCAAAAATAGCCACTTCGATTATGTAATATTTGGGCAAGTTTGGAATAACTACGCGTCAAATCATGTCATTAATAAGATAGGCGATGTTAGAACCGTTGAAGAGTCTCGCAAACGCGTTGAGAAAGCGATGCGTGAAGCGCTTGATATAATTATTGCCACAGGGGCTAAGCCTGTTTTTATTAAAACAGTTAATTCTATGCCAAGTGGTTTTATGACCTGTTTTTATGAAAATGCAAAATTAAGAAAAGATTTTGCAGATAATAACTGTAACCCTAAAAACTATAAAGGTGAGGGAAACACATGGATGAATCAGTTATTTGTTAAGTTAAAAAAGGATTATCCAACTTTAATTATCATCGATCCTAAAGATGTGCAGTGTGATAAAAATATCTGTCTAACCGATATAGAAGGTGTGCCAGTGTATCGTGATGTGGGACATATTACAGACTATGCTTCAACAATTTTTGGCATGATGTATTTAGAACGTTTTGGTAATCCGTTAAAATATAAAGAGTAATAACTAAATTTCTGTTAAGGCAATGCCCGATAAAATAAACGATTTTATCAGGCGTTGCCTTATGATCATGATAATAGGTTTAGAAAATTGAGATATGGTATTTAAATTTCAATATTATTAGCTTTTATCCAAGCGCTAGTTTTATTTGTTGTGCAATGCGTTCAATTACAGGTACTACAACACTATTCCCTGCTTGTTTATATAAATTAGCATTACTCATCTCTTTGGGTAATTTATAGTCAGCAGGGTAACCTTGAAAGTTAAAGCACTCTCTTGGTGTGAGCTTTCTGATGGTGTTCAAGTCACAATATGTATGAATTTTTTATATATTTCGCTATCTTATTTTGATAATTGATGAATTATGGCTAATATAATTAGCCATGTGAATTAACTAATCAGGCTTTATGATGCAGCGAAAAGATGAAGTATTTGATTACATAAATCTAGTTGTTGGAAATGCATATAGTAAAAATGAAGCTCTAGTAACAGCTAATGTAAGACCTCTGAATAAAAAAAATAATAAAGAAATAACAGGAGTTACTAGTTTTAATAATTGTATTGTTCTGTTTGTTACTTTGGATAAAAGAAGTAAAGAAAATAGTCATAAATATAATGATATATTTCTTGATAATGGAAAGAAGCTTCATTGGGAATCACAGAATACAAACACCATCACAACACCTCATATGAAAAGAATTTTCTCGGGTGAAAACGTTATTTTATTTGTTCGGATACATGAAAAAATAAAAAGTAGTAGTCAGCCTTTTATTTATATTGGTCGCCTATCTTATATAGAACATTATGGGAACAAGCCAGTTCAGGTTTTGTATAATGTTCTCGATTATCAGGAAAAACCAAATAAGGCGTTAAGTGCTATTTATGCTTGGGAAAAGATAGACACTTTAGATATTGATACTGAATTACCTCAGATATTGAAAAAAGAAAAGTCAAGCTATCAGGGGCGAGTTACTGACATTAAAAAGAAAAAGACAATTGAGCTTTATGCAATGAATAAAGCAAAAGAAGATTACCAACAGCAGGGATTTGAGGTATTAGATACATCTTCTAATAGCCCTTATGATTTAGAATGCCATAAAAATGGTATCTTTAGGCGTGTTGAAGTTAAAGGTACAACGACAGAAGGTAACGCAGTTTATGTTACTAGTAATGAAGTGGTATCAGCACATTCAGATGAGTGTGAAACAGATTTATATATTGTAAATAATATAAATATTTTTTTACAAGAAGATGGTAATTACTATGCTGATGGTGGTTTAGTTAATATCATTGAAAACTGGAAACCAGAAGAAAAATGTTTAGAAGCTACAGTCTATCGTTATCATCTTAATAAAAAATAATCCCATAGTTTATGACACAATAAATAGTAAGAAAATTAGCTATAGATGAAATGTAATTATAACCGAGTAATGGTAAGAATCTTATCAAGATTATACTAATTAATTGACAATTTATGTGTTTTTGTTTTGTGGTGTTTGAGTTGGCGTCCAACTGATAAAAAAGTGCGCAGTTATCTTAGATAAAGCGCACTTTTAATTTTTGAATATATTAATGATCCAAAGAAACAGAATGAACATGTTCAAGCTGTTTTAATGAGCAATAAAATTCGGGTAAGGTAATTTTTTGCCGAACTAACAGTTTCAAGTTCACTTCAACGCGCTCTTTTTTAATATCACGAATAGTCAGGTTTTCAATCACATCTTTATGGCTTTTTAAATACTCAATTAAAAGAGGAACACCGCTTTCATGAGTAAATAACATGCGCACTTTAATCTTACCTAAGCGTTGGTTTTTCATCTGAAATAGCACCACTTGTGGGCTAAGTTGAATAGCCATAAAAAAGAGAACAGTCACAATCATGGCATGCCAATAAAAACCTGATCCACAAGCAATACCAACACCGGCAGAAGCCCATACGATAGCTGCGGTCGTCAGACCTGAAATTGCATCATCACGTCGATGCAATATAACACCAGCACCAAGAAAGCCGACACCACTGATAATTTGTGCCGCTAATCTCATTGGATCACTACGAATATTATCGGAGATATTGGCGTAATATTCTGCAGATTGAATAGAAACAATAGTTAATAAACAACTGGCAACGGCAATAATGACACAAGTTTTAAAACCGACAGGTTTTCCCTTTGATTCACGCTCTAAGCCAATAAAGCCGCCCAAAATAAAGGCGGCCAGTAATTTAGCGATACTTGATAGTGATAAAGGGCCAATGCTGTCAACAAACTGAATTAATGCGTCCATGGTTTGCTCCTAACGTTGGCTTATTCCTTTACTTTAAGACTATGGTGTTGCAATGCCTTCCTGGGCTTTTTTATCTTCATTATTTTTCTTTTTCGTTACATCATCTTTAAAGAAGAAGATAAAGAATATGGTTACAACGGCAGCGACGATTGCTGGATATATCCAGAATGTTGACCACTGTGGTAATGCAGCATCACCTGTTTCTGTTACGGTTGAATTAAAGATTTGACCACAAATAGTGGAAGCAAATAATAGGCCGAAACCATTAGAGACAATAAAGCGTAAGCCTTGTGCTTGAGCACGAATTTCCGGTTTGGCTTTGCGGTCAACATAGATATCACCAGCAGTAAAGAAGAAGTCCCAACATAATCCCTGCAACATTAATCCGATAACGATAAAATAAAACTCTGTATTTACCGCGGCATAAGAGAAGAATATTGAGCGAATGATCCAGCTAACAGCACCTAAAAGTAATGTAATTTTGAAGCCAAACTTCATTAAGAAGAATGACAATACGAACATAAACAGAACTTCACAGGCTATACCTATTTGCATAATAGACGCTGCGTTATTAAAACCTAACGCTTTAATAAAAACAGGAATATAAGCGGAATAAGCTGTTTTTGGGATCATTAAAATAAAAATACTAAACATTAAGATAGCGAAATATCGATCTTTAAATAATGAAAGCGCATCTAAACATAAAATATCACGAGCAGAGAATGGTTTACCTTTCGCTTTAGGTGGCGTATTAGGTAAGGTAAAACAGTAGAAACCAAGTAAAACACCCACAGCAGAAGCGATATACCAAGTCATCGTACTACCAGAGAAGCCCATTTCACCTAATATAAATCCGATAGCCATAAAACCAAACGTACCGAATACACGAATAATAGGGAAATATTTCACACCATTAATATGAGAGAAACTAATACTATTTGAAAGCGCAGTTGTTGGATAAAACAATAATCCAATAATGAAAATTAAGAATAATGTCATGCCACTGTTTTGTGCTTCAATAAATTGAGGAACACAAATAATGACTGCCGCATTAATTAAATGAAGGATGCCCATGACTTTTTGCGAAGCAAAGAAACGGTCAGCCACCATACCTATAAATAATGGGGAGATAATTGTTGCGACGCCTAATAAAGCGTAGGCATTACCAATAATGCTTGCCATACCATAGCTACTTAATACCAGTCCCATGGTCATATTCCACGCACCTTGCATGAAATATTGCACAAACATCATAATCAGTAAGCGAGAGGTTATTTTCATATCCATCATTATTCTCCTCTTAATTTGTTTCTAACGTTAATCCGTCGTAGGCAACACGGATATTGTGAGGAGCACAAACAGCTTCTAATTCGTGGTGAAGCAATTTACCACTATGTGAAATATGCGAAACGGCAATTTGTGTATTTTGATGTAAACAACCTTGTTGTTGCAGTTTTTCTTTTGCTGCAAATACAGTTTCTAGGCTCATATGATTGTCGGTACGATCTTTACCATTGAGTCCATAAGTACATTCAAAAACAACGATATCTAGTGGTTTGTTCTCTAGCCATTTCCACGTTAATTCAGGGAACCAACCAGAATCATGACCATAGAAAATAACCTTGCCATCTTTCTCAATATGATAAACATAGCAAAGTTCCCATTTCGCATGATTAGCGAGTAATGGCGTAATTTTATAACCGTTTCTTTCGACGGTAACAAAAGGAATTAAGCAGTGAAAAGCAAAACGCTCTTTGCTGTAACCAGGTAAAACTTCGATACAGCCATTAATTGCGCGATCATTACCAAAAATATGAAGGGGATGGTTAATTTCAAAACCATAACCTTCCATTCGGCTAAACAGATCGCCAACATTGAAATGATCAGGATGAGTGTGAGTGAATAGAAGACTTTCAAAATTGGTAGCATCCATTCCATCACGCATTAGCTGGTAGCTAAATGTAGGTGATACGTCGATTAACATAATGTCATCGACAATAGCAGAAGAGTGAGTTCTGATATCTTTCCCACCAAGTTCTCTTGCTTTCAGACAGTGTTCACAGCGGCAAAAGGGATTGGGTATACCTTCGGAGGCTGCCGTCCCTAAAAAATGAAGTTTCATAAGAAATCCCCTTATCCTATTGTTTTATTATGATTTTATTAATTATCTGGTGTTGTCTATCTATAAATCATAGATTAATTTGAACGTTCCAATGATAAAATGATGATAGTCATTTGCCAATAAATGAAGATCAGATCAGTGATCTCATTCAAATTAAATTTTCTATCTAATTGATTAATATGATCATATGTTTTTATTGATATTGATAATCATTTATTTGTGATAAAAGGTATTAGATTGTTTTATAAGCTATTTTAAAATGGAACGTTCAAATCAATTATCAGTAGTCGCGATAAATAATTCAGGTATGCTAGTGAAAGCGGAAATTGAGATGGAAAAAGGCCGATGGCAACGATTAAAGATATTGCAAAACTAGCAGGTGTTTCTCATGGGACAGTTTCTAACGTACTGAATAAACGTGGAAATGTGAGTGTTGAGAAAATTGAAGCTGTGTATCAAGCCGCCAAACAAATGGGCTATCAATTAAATACGCAGGCTCAACTGTTAAGAACCAATAAAAGCCATAAAATTGCCATACTTTTACCTCAATTAGTTTCTGAAAAATATGCGGTTTTATTTAACTCCTTAAGACAGTCTATTGCTCATTTTCCTGAGGTCACTTACGATCTTTTTTTAACAGATGATCTGGAAACCACAGAATTAGAGGCATTACAGAAAATTGCAGCGGGTAGCTATAAACAAGTGATCACTGTAAGTTGTCTCAAAGATGCAAATATTTATTTTGACACGTTAAAATTACCGCCTTCTCAAGTTGCATTTATTTATCGCCAGCCACTTAATACTCAACGATTTTTCACGCTCGATTTTGCTCAAGCAGCAGAAGCTATTTGCCAACAGATTGCAAAAACCACAGGTAAATTAGTGGGCATCTTTATGGGGAGTAGCGACTATTTAAATAATCAAAACTTCGCCAATGAATTACAAAATCGACTTTTAGAGTATGGGCCCAATAAAAAAAATGTGGTGCTTTGTGCATCAGATGAAGAGAGCTATAAAATTGCGTTTGATTTCTTTTCTATGGAGCAAATCCCAGACATATTTATTGCCCAAGATATCGAAAAGGCTCGTTATTTAACACAAGCCAGTTATTTTGGTAGTCATAATGATTGCCCGCCTATTTTTGCATTGAGCGACAATATTCCGCCTGTATTAAAAGGGTTGTATTACTTTCCAATGAATTACGCTCAACTTGGATTGGAAGTCATGGATGCATTAATGCAAGAAGAGGATGAAAGTGAAATAACTGAAAAGAATGTGATTTGTGTACGTAATCAAAGTGACCATCTTTATACTTTAACTCCGGCGGTTATCAGTGAAGATAAAGCGGATATCAGTCTTAATTTACTGATTTTACCTAGCCCTTCAACCAGTGCATTAAAAAAGCTGTTACCCCATTTTTATCGTCAAACAGGGATTAAAGTTAATTTAGCAATTCACCCTTACGATGAAGTGTATCAAATATTAAGTCAGTTACATTTACACCCATATTATGATTTATTGCGTATCGATATGGCCTGTTTTCCTTGGTTTGCAGAAAGAATATTACAGCCATTAGATAAAATCGGTAATGGATTAACAGACTTATTAAATAATTTTTCACTACCTACTCAGCAGAAATTTAGTGTAGTGAATAATGTTGCTTATGCCATGCCTTTTGATGCCAGTGCTCAACTCCTATTTTATCGCAAAGACTTGTTTGAAGATCCTATTCTAAAAAGAATGTATTACGAAAAAACAGGTAATGAATTAACTGTACCGACAACATTTGAAGAATACGATAATGTGACGCAGTTTTTTACTGAGCAACATGAAGAAGGGCAATTAAATTGCCCTATGGGGGCATCAACAACATTGGGTAGCGCGGGGCTGATCGCAACAGAGTATCTATTACGTTATTACGCCAAAGGTGGATGTTTAATAGGAAGTCATAACATTCCTAGATTAGAAATGCCTTTAGCAGGTGAAATATTAGAAGAATATTTAAAACAGTTGTCGATCACGGAGAATATTCATAATAAGTGGTGGAGTGAGTCGGTTAGACAATTTGAGCAAGGGCATCTTGCTATGCTGATCGCTTATATGAATTTATTTAACGATGTCGCACATAGCAATATTTTACCTAAAACAGGTTTTGCACCTGTACCCGGTGGTATTCCACAATTAGGCGGTGGTGTATTAGGGGTTTCACGTTATAGCCAAAAATCACAATATGCAGAGCAATTTTATCGTTGGCTTTATTCCCCAATGGTTATGGATCACCTTATTTTATTAGGTGGAAACAGTAATCATAAAAATTTCAGCCATAATCAAGAAATTAGCCATCGTTACCCATGGATGACGTTGGCTTATCAAGAAATTAATAAGGGAATACGAGAATCTTCGGTGCCTAATGGTAAGTTATTTAATTTACGACAAGCTGAAATTATTATCGGGCAAGGTATTACTAATGTCGTTAATAATATTATGACGATAGACGAGACTATCGAATATATAAATCAGCGTTTGTTAATAGATACTCAAGGTGAGCGGTAAGATTTACTGATTGTTATAAAAATAGCAGGGGATGATGAAATCCCCTGTGTGTACATTATTACTCGCCCGCTAATGCTCTTGGAAATAATAAGTTGTTTTCTAAGCTAATATGATTCATTAAATCGTCAATAAACTCATTAATACCATTATAAAGTACTCTCCATGTGGTGCAGGCTTCAGGTGGTGGTGTGACGTTTTTGGTAATAAATTTAATCACTTCAACAATTTCACCCGCATCATCATGTTCGTGTTCCATAACACTAATGGGTGCTCCAGCTTGGCTTCCCAATCCATTTTTTATCATAGGAAAGAGAATGCGTTCCTCTTTCATCATATGGCTTGTCAGCTCATCTAATAATAGTGTTAATTGGCGAGCTAATCCTTTAGGGGCAGTCGGTTTTGCTTCATGGACTCGTTCTACTTTTTCTGCTTGTAGAATAAGTTCCGGTAATTGTGCTCTGTGTTTGTCGTGGTAGCGAACAATAATAAAATCAATAATTTCACTCAATGGCGCTTGTCGCCAATCTTTTTCTAATGGTTGTTCTGAAAGGGCAATTAATTTACTTTCAATTTCATCAATGTTGAGTCCTGCTTTCTCTGCAGATTTGCTTAATGTTCTTTTTCCTCCACAGCAGAAGTCGAGATTATATTGGCGGAATATGGCACTGGCGCCGGAAATGGATAGGGCCAGTTGGCCTAGTGGTTGATCTCGTAAGTTCATAGTTTCACCTGTTTATACTCGTCATACTTCAAGTTGTAGCGTTGTTGACTGCGTTCATTCGCACTAGTCACATACTTATGTATGCTCCTAGCGACTCATTTACTTGTCGCCTAGCTACACCTCGAATTATTTAGAGTATCTATTTGCGTCTATTTAAGTTATAGCGTTGCTGATTTTGTTTAGCGATATCACTGTTTAAATTAAGCGGATAGTGCTCTTAATAATGCAAAAGCTTCTTTTACTTGTTCTTCCGTTACCACAAAGGCGCGTAATACGTTGTTATCATCAAAGCCTTTGGCGATAACGCCCGATTGTGTTGTATTAATATTCCACGTTAAGTCATTACGTGCGGTTTCACCGGCAAGATGTAGAGGCATTAACGGTGTTTTCACCCGAATAATCATTGGTGGTAAATTCAGTGGAGTATTATTTTCACCTACGAGTGATTTGGCTAAATGCATCGCACTTAATTGTATTGGCTGTAAAAAGGGTAATAAGTTACCGTTGATTTGTGCACAATCCCCTAAGGCATAAATATCATTATTACTGCTTTGCAGATATTCATTTACCATAATTCCACGATCGGTATGTAAACCCGCAAGGTGAGCTAATTCCATATTGGGTATGAGTCCTGTAGCGGCAATAACGCAATCAACCGTTAATTGATGATGTTGATTAAATGTCGCTAAAATACCGTTATCGGTTTGTGTTAATGACTGTAATGGTGATTTCAGCATTAAGCGTACACCTATTTCAGTAAGGCTTGATTGCAAACGGCCACTGAGATCGGAGGGGATCAAAGAAGATAATAATTGTCCTGAAATATCTGCAAGGATCACCTCTTTACCTGCCCGACTAAAGTCCATCGCTAATTCAGTGCCAATTAAACCCGCGCCTAAAATTAATACGCGCTTAGCTTGGTGAATTTGTGCTTCATAAGTTCGATACTCTTGTTGGCTATTAAGCGTAAACATTAACTCATGGCCCGAAATAGCAGGGCAATAAGTTTTAGCGCCAGTCGCTAATACCAATTTATCGTAATACCATTGCTCACCTTGAGTGCTCTGAATACGTTTTTCATCCGTATTAATATCAACAACTTGCGTATAAGGATAAATGGCTAGTTGATATTGTTGTGCAAACTCTTGGGCTGTTTGTTTGGTTAGATCATCCGCATTTTGAGCCTGACTAATAACATGGCTTAAATCCGGCTTGTTATATTCATCAATGCTATCTGAGGCAATGAGAGTAATGGGAATATCTGCATTAAATTTGCGAATATTTTTAACTAATTGGCGCGCAGCGAAGCCCGCACCAATAATAACAATCCCATTATTGAGAAGATCTGTACTCATTTTGCCTCCTTTGCAAGCGCATCAAAGACATCCTTTCCTAATGAGCATTCAGGGCATAAGAAGCTATCAGGAACTTCACTCCATGGTGTATTAGGTTGAACGTTTTGCATTGGTTCACCTACTGCCGGATCGTAAATCCATTGGCACACACTGCATTGCATACGTGGACCTAAATCGATAGCTTCAACACTTGTGGTAATTTCAGGTTGTGATGAGGCAGTGCAACAAGATTGAGTCGCAGGAAGTGGCGCTAAAGCCCATTGGCGTGCAAGTTCACGGCCATATTCACGACAAATTTCTTGTGCTTGCATATCTGGGCGCCATTTGGTTTTTAGCGCTAGTGCGGTTTCAAATCCAGCATCCATTAAGCGGGTTTGAATACGGTCAACGGCACCACCATTCCAACCATAACTCCCGAAAGCAGCCGCTTTTTTATTACGAAAACGTAAGCCAGTCATCTCTTCAAGCATGGCGGCAATTTTTGGCATCATCACATTATTCATCGTTGATGAACCAACAAGCACGCCCTTAGAACGAAACGCACTGGTGATAATGTCATTTTTATCACTTTTGGCGACGTTATAGCTTTTTACAAACACGTTAGGATCAATTTCATTGATACCTTGTGCAATGGCATCTGCCATCATACGGGTATTGTTAGACATGGTGTCATAGAAAATAGTGATACGATCTTCTTGATAGTCTGCCGCCCATTTTAGATATAATTCAACAATTTGTGTTGGATTATCACGCCATACCACACCGTGAGAGGTGGCAATCATATCGACAGGTAAATTAAAGCCTAAGATTTCATTAATTTTCGGTGTTACAAGGCGGCTAAATGGCGTCAAAATATTAGCGTAATAACGTTGGCATTGTTCAAATAATTCGTTTTGATCAACTTCATCGTTAAACAACCGTTCATCACAATAGTGCTGACCAAAGGCATCATTACTAAATAAAATCGCATCACCAGTCAAATAGGTCATCATACTGTCAGGCCAATGTAGCATTGGCGTTTCAACAAAAATTAGTTGCTTGCCATTACCAATATCTAGGCTATCGCCTGTTTTAACGATATTAAAATTCCATTCAGGGTGATGATGATGCCCATTGATTGAATCAATGGCGTTTGCTGTGCAATAAATCGGGGTATTAGGAATAAAAGACATCAACTCAGTGAGTGCACCCGCGTGATCCTCTTCTGCATGATTAATAATAATGTAATCAATCTCTTCCAGATTAATTTGTGTTCGTAAATTTTGTACAAATTCACGACTGAATTTATGGTCAACGGTATCAATAAGCACATTTTTTTCTTCACGTATTAGGTAGCTGTTATAGCTACTACCTAATAATGTTTTGTATTCAGTGCCATGAAAATCACGAACTTCCCAGTCACGTTGTCCAACCCAATTAACATTATTTTTAACATGAATAGCCATTTTGTGTTGTTCCTTCTCATTAATCTTTTCATCGGGATATGTATTGATATAATCAAGAAGCATGCCAGTTTTTATCTTATTGTTTTAAAACAGTTTTTATTTTCATGGCTATTTATATATTGTCAATATGACTATCTTTATCATGTCAAAATGACCATAATAGCGGTCATAATGACTATGAGGTGTTTTTATGGGTTTTTCTGTTGATGTGTTGGCTAAAATTGCCATTGAATTACAAAAAGATGTTGGTCACCAAGATAGATTTCAGCGACTGGTGACCACACTTCGGCAAGTGCTAAATTGCGATGCCGCGGCATTGCTTCGTTATGAGCCTCATCAGTTTATCCCATTAGCCATAGATGGCCTTGTGCCTGATGTATTAGGGCGTCGTTTTTTACTAGAAGGGCATCCTCGTCTTGAAACTATAGCGCGAGCAGGGGATGTGGTGCGTTTTCCCGCGGACAGTGATTTACCCGATCCTTATGATGGCCTTATTCCAGATAGAGAGCATTTAAAAGTTCATGCTTGTGTGGGATTACCATTATTTGCTGGGCAAGATTTAATTGGTACGTTAACACTTGATGGAATGGACCCTCATCAGTTCGATACTTTTAGTGATGAAGAATTACGTTTAATTGCAGCATTAACTTCTGGTGCATTAAATAATGCATTATTGATTGAGCAACTCGAAAATCAAAATATGTTATTTACGCCAACCAATACGTTTAAGCCCACAGTAAAAACAGAAATTATTGGTTTATCGCCTTCGATGATGCAACTGAAAAAAGAGATAGAAATTGTTGCACCCGCAGATATGAATATTTTGGTGAGTGGTGAAACGGGAACGGGTAAAGAGCTGGTGGTCAAAGCTATTCATGAAATGTCTAATCGTGCAGATAATCCGTTAGTCTATTTAAATTGTGCAGCACTTCCTGAGAGTGTGGCAGAAAGTGAATTATTTGGGCATGTGAAAGGGGCTTTTACCGGCGCAATTAGCCATCGTAGTGGTAAATTTGAAATGGCGGATAATGGAACGTTATTCCTTGATGAAATTGGGGAGTTATCATTATCACTCCAAGCAAAATTACTGCGTGTTTTACAATATGGCGATATTCAACGTATTGGTGACGATCGTAATTTGCGCGTTAATGTACGTGTATTAGCGGCAACGAATCGTGATTTATGGGAGGAAGTATTAGCGGGCAATTTCCGTGCCGATCTTTTCCATCGTTTAAGTATCTTTCCTTTGCATGTTCCGCCATTACGAGAGAGAGACGAAGATATTTTGCTATTAGTGGGTTATTTTTGCGAGCAATATCGTCAGCGTTTTAATCTTACGCAAGTGATTATTAGTCCTGAATTGCGCCTTTATTTATTGCATTATTCTTGGCCGGGTAATGTGCGTGAATTAGAACATACCATTCACCGAGCAATTGTCTTAGCAAGAGCTGGAAATAAAACCGATAGCCTTATTTTACAAATTAGCCATTTTGCTTTAGGGGCTGAAAATCCAGTTCACTCTGCCTCTCAAACATTACCTTCTGAAGAAAAGAATTTAAAAGAAGCAACGGATGAATTTCAGCGGGATTTAATTAAACAAGCATTATTACGTAATAACCAAAATTGGGCGGCAACGGCACGAGAATTATCGCTTGATCCGGCTAACTTACGTCGTTTGACAAAACGCTTAGGGCTAAAATCATAATAATTTTAAAAAGGAATGACCTAAACGAAAAAAGGTAATCTGGGTGCGTGGTCCAAATTACCTTAAATAATTATGTTAGGATGATAAGTTGTTAATAAATTTCTATTTTCTGAATGCGTTCACCGTGATGGTTACCAGTTCTGTTAACGTGCTATAAAATTGGCTATACCCACTCATTTTTAATTTATTTAAATAGTGAGGTAGCCATGTAGTCAAATGAAGGGAAAGTAATTCATTAACTGCGTCTTCCCTTTTTTCTGATGCCAATACCGCCGCTTGAAATAACATCAAACCGATATGATCAACAGGCTCTGGAAAAGGCGTATTTACTTTTAAACGTTCCCGTTTTAAAAACTCACTCAATGCAAGGGTAGAATCCCCTTGTAATAAACCTTCAGGATCTAAATAGACCGCCCCCCAAGGAGGGGCTGGTAAAGCATTAGGGCCAACAAAAAGATTTTGCCATTGAGTTTTTAATTGTTCTGTATCGATAGAAGCAGAATTCATTAAACGTTCACACAGACGGCTTTCAATTTTACAAGGCCACTGCGCTGCAAAATCCCCAGTTTTAAAAAAGTTGAGTGCAGTTTTATTGGTGTCATCATCAGGTGGGAATAAATAACAAATTCCCAATAAATTAAATGCAGCCGCATAATAAGAGAGTCTGCTCATAATTTTTGATACTTCCTTAAAACAAACCCCTATCAATGAGGTTTGTTTTTTTATTATTTAAACGACTTGCTCAATGACTACTAGTGAATTGAGTAGAAAACATAACGCAACATAAAGTCAGCGATAATTGCGATAACACAGCCAAGTACAAAAATAGACTCAGTTGATTTACCTTGATTTTTAGGGGCTAAAAATTTCACTAAACTATAGCCACAAGCCAATACTGCAAAGGTTGCTAAGATCCAGCATGTAGTGCGTAACGAACCAATGGCGTAATACACTTGAATAGGCGATAACGGAAATGTCACCGATTTTTGGCTATATAACGTGCTAGTTAAATATTGCTCATAAAAAGGTTGATACAGTAATCGACCAATTAAGCTAAATGCCATTATTCCCCATAACTGCCATTTCCAGCGTATTGGGAAAGAGTCTTGCGGTATTTCAATACCTAATTTACTTCCTACACGTTGTAATACTTTGATCAGCAAAAAGAAAATAGCAGCACCAAGCGTTAACATAGCTCCGAAGAACATCACGTAAGTGTTAGGATCCATCCATGTCAAAATGGAGGTATGGCGATAAATCGACGCCATGCAGTAAATATCAAATAACCCAATCAGAATACTGGTACTTAATAACAGCATTGAGAGTTTGCGAGTGCGCCAGAGCCATAAAAAAGTTAATCCTAAGCAACCGACAAAAATAGCAGTGACGGCGACTTCACGACTTAGCCAAGCAGAAAAAACATTTCTAATGGCATTAGGGGCATTTAATGGCACACCTAAGTGAGTAATTGAAGCGATAGAGCCTAAACCAGCTAACCCACAAATCACAAATAAGGCTAACAACATAAAGCGATAGTAGCTTTTTGCATTGAGATAATGAGAAAGGCGACGAGCAAAAAGCCCTGTTGTTAGTGCAAGACCAATAGTCGCATTCATCATAAATGTGAAGATTAACAATGACCATTCATTCATTTTCTTTCTCCCTTATTATTAATTCCGTCATTATTGGCACCCTGATGTGGGTTAATAACAAGGTTTGGATGCGTTATTTCAGGAGAAGGTAAACCGGTGACATAATCTAAATCGCCATAGCGTTCACGTAGTTCATCAATAGGACCAAATTGAATTGCACCTAAAGGACAAGTTGCAACACAAACCGGTTGTTCACCTTTTTGCTGTAAATCGATACAAAAGTCGCATTTCGACATCTGTTTGGTTTCTGGATTCATTTGTGGTGCGCCATAAGGGCAAGACCACGCACAAGCACCGCAACCGACACATTTGTCTGTATCTACCATGACAATGCCATCACCTTCACGCTTATGCATTGCTGTTGTTGGGCAGTTTTTAACACAAATAGGGTCGTCACAATGGTTACAAGAGATAGACAACGTGTAAGCAAAGACATTATTGACTAGCGCGCCTTTAGGATTGCGAGTATAACCGCCTCCAGTGATTTCATAGACACGACGAAATTTGCGTCCAACATCAAGATTGTTTTTATCTTTACACGCAACCTGACACGCCTTACAACCTGAACAGCGAGCGCTGTCGATATAAAACCCTAGCTGTTTGTTGCTTATAGCGGGATAAACGATAAATTTACTCATGCTTTTGCTACCTCGACCAATAATGTTTGGTGAGCATTGCCGTGTGCCATTGCGGTGCTACGGGATGATGTTAATACGTTGGCACATCCACCTTGATCTATGCCTTTTGCATCAGGTTGCCACCAAGCACCTGCTTGCAAGGCGACGACACCAGGCATAATTCGTTGTGTTAATTTGACGGGAACCATCGTGATCCCACGTTCGTTATATACTTTGACTTTTTCGCCCTCTTTAATGTTTCTATCTTGGGCATCTAATGGGTTTATCCAAAGTTCTTGGCGCTGTACTTCTTGTAACCAAGGGTTGGCAAATTGCGTTGAGTTTGCGCGATTGCGTCCTTTCCATGTAATAAGTTGTAGCGGGAATTTATCCGTCAACGTATCTTCAGGACCTTCAATGGCAGGCACATAATGAGAAAGCGCAGGGATATCGACATTATTCATGTCATATAAACGTTTAGAGAAAATCTCAATTTTGCCTGATGGCGTTGGGAATGGATTATTCTCGATATCTTGGATATTTTTCTCAAACGCCACATTTTGAGTATGAGGACGATGTTTTAAGAGATGACGACGTTTAACTAATAGCTCTTTAAAAGTTGGAATACCGTCTTCGGGACGTTTAACACTGGCATCATCAACTAAGTATTCAATCCAATCGCGATCAGTCTCTTTACCTTCACTAAATTGTTCGCCCACACCTAATTTATCGGCAACTTCACGTAACCAATCATAGTCAGTACGACGTTCAAATTCAGGCTCGATGACTTTTTCAGAAAGAATAATGTAGTCGCCATAACTCCATGTACCACCGATGTTCCAGCGTTCTAAGAAGCTGGTTTCTGGAAGTAAGATATCAGCGTATTTTGCACTTGGGGTTAGATAGAGATCACTACAAACGATAAATTCTACTTTCGATTCATCTTCAAGTACTTTAGCTGCATGAAGAATATCGGTATTTTGGTTTGTCATGTAGTTACCCGCCATTGAGAAAATCATCTTGATTTCAGTATCAAGTTTCTCGGCGTTCAGTAACCCATTTTGTGGTGTGACTAAATTTTTGTCTTCACACGCTTGTACCCAGTTGGTGATATTGATTTTTGCTTTTACTGGGTTGGTTAATAGGCTTGGCCCTGCGATGGTTTTACGCAGTTCAGAGTTTAAAGCCATACCATAGCCAGCAGCCCAACCACCACGAACACCCACATTACCAGTGATAGTGGCAAGTAATGTCGCACCACGTGCCGTCCGTTCACCACAAATATGGCGCTGAGGCCCCCAACCTTGCATCAATGCTGCTGGTTTTGTGGATGCATATTCGCGAGCTAATTGTTTAATAGTATCTGCTGGCACTTTAGTGATGGTTTCAGCCCATTCTGGGGTTTTCTTAATGCCATCTTTTTTACCCATTAAATAGGCAACTAAAGACTCATTTTCACCCACACCTTCAGGCATTTGGTGTTCATCAAAGCCGACAGTGTATTTATCGATAAAGGCTTGATCGTGCAGATTTTCGCTTACGATGACATACATCATTGCATCCATCATGGCGTTATCCGTTGTTGGCAGTAACGGGATCCATTGATCAGCTAAAGAAGAGGCAGTATCAGAATAACGTGGATCAACGACAATAAATTTAGTGCCGTTTTTCTTCATTTTTTGGAAGAAATGGTTTGAATGACCAAAAATAGTTTCGTTAGGGTTATGACCCCATAAAATGACAAGAGGGGTATTTTCTAACGTATCGAGTGTGCTACCACTAGCGGCAGTGCCATAAGTGTAAGGAGTGACGGCAAGGGTATTTCCGTTACTGACCGAGTGATAGTTTTCCAGAAAACCACCCGTAATATTAAACAGGCGACGTAACATATTCGCGCCAGAGAAAATACCGCCAGTAACCCCTGTGCTTAAGCTGACAAAGCGTGATGCAGGACCATATTGCTGGTTAATGCGCTGCATATTTTGTGCAATAAGGGTGGTTGCTTCTTCCCAAGTGATGCGTTCGAATTTACCTTCGCCTCGTTTGCCAACGCGTTTCATCGGGTATTTTAAACGGTCTGGATGATAGACAAATTTACGATAACCACGGCCTCGTACACAGGCACGCATAATTGGCATCTCTTCATCTAGATCAGCATCTGGGCGTGTACTAATACGAGTGACTTTGCCATCTTTTACATGGGCTCGAATATCACATTTACCGCCACAGTCGAAACTACTGCAAGTTGAAACAACGCGTTCGCCATCTTCAGTTTTTATTGGTTTTACTGGAATAGCGTTGTCTGTTGTCGCAGCAAAAGAGTTTGATGCGAGAAAAGGAAGTGTGACTAATGCTGAGCTCGCTTGAATAAAGTGACGGCGGCTAACATCGTTGAGAATGCTCTTTGTATCACTATCGTGATCGGACTGATTGCTCATAATGAACTCTACCTTAAACATAATAGGCGGATCCCGATATACCCGATACTTGATATAAAGAATGTGCGTGATTTTTCTAGGCTATGGATAAAGGGAATGTCTGGTATCCGCTGCATTATTATTGAATGCATAGATAATTGCAGAATGCTTGAATTAACATCTGCGAGAGGGATAGTAGTTGATTAATCTTTTGCCAACATTCTAAAACCAGACAATGACATTCGAATTTCAGCCTATTTACGAGGGGTGTTAAAAGCTCGTTTTTTGATTGTTAATAGGGTTTGTTAAATAGATATCAAGAAGGTTGAAATTTCACATAAGGTTATTTCATTGTTTATTTAAATATATAACGATTTTAATTATATAGACCATTATTTGCCAGTGTGTAGAGTGTGGGATTACTGCTATATTAAAAAGGACGAAAATAAAAAGAGAGTGGTCTAAACTGTGAGAAATGTACCGTTAAAAAGCGTCGATTCACTTGACCGAGATGTTATTGCGCTGGGTACAGACTATTTGCCCAATACGTTATTAGAAACGCATCAACATCGTCGAGCCCAATTTTTATACCCTGCAACGGGTTTAATTGAAGTAAGTACAGATGATGGTGAGTGGGTTATTCCGCCGTCTTGTGGTGTATGGATCCCTCCAGAAACTGGGCATGAAACTCGCATGTTAGATGTGAGTACTCGAAGCTTATATATCGAGCCTTCTGCAGCACCTCGACATAGCAAACAATGTGAAGTTGTCAGTGTTTCCCCTCTTTTTCGCCAACTCTTGCTTGAAGCCGTAGACGTACCCGCAGAATATGATAAAAAAGGGCGAGATGGTCTTTTAATGCAGTTAATCTTATGTGAATTAGCGAAAGCAAAACCGTTACCATTTTTTGCACCTATTCCACAAGACAGTAAATTAGCTAAATTATGTCGTGATTTTATTCGTAACCCAAAAATAGACTCTTTACCGCAACAGTGGGCAGATAAATTACATAAAAGTGAGCGCTCTTTTAGCCGTTTTTTTCGCCAACAAACAGGAATGTCATTTTCACAATGGCGACAACAAGTCTGTTTATTGAATTCATTAACACAAATCTTATCTGGACGCGGTATTACTGAAATTGCCTTTGACTTGGGTTATAACAGTGCCGGTTCATTCTCGACAATGTTCAAAAAACAGATGGGGCAATCGCCTTCTCATTTTAGTATGGATGCGCTGGATATCGATAGGTTTTAGTTGATATCTATAGCAAATATCTAAAATTTGGTTATCAAATGATCTGTGCTCAGTCTTTTATCTGAGTATTTGACATCTCTCTTATTGGCAAAATTCTAGTAATGTAATGCTGAAAAAAGACGAATAAATCAAGGGATCCTTGTATAAGGAGGCTTTTTGTATATCAAAAAAAGAGTAAATCGAATAATAGATATCTTCTATTAAAAATACATTTGAAAGATAAGGCGATACATACTTAAACAGAATAAAAAGTTAAAGTTTTTAATTTAATAGTGAATTATAAAATATAAATTGGAGTGAATGCGGATAAAAACGAGTAAATATACTATCACATTTATTTTTCTTAAGCGTTTTGTTAATTAAATGTTTCTTTTTTGTTGCTTGATTTTGGCGCTTAAAAATAGGGAGGATTTCTCTTTTTTAATTAAACTTGATCAATGATTTAGTTTTAACTTTTTGAATTGGTTGATTGTTTTTAACTGGTACAATCTCTTAACCTGTTTTTTATCTTTTTTTAAAAAGAAATCACTAAGTATATTTAAATGATAATTTAATATTCTAGGTTTCCATGTATTTATATGGCTGAAAATAGCTCTTCTTATAAAATTTTATTTTTAATCGTATTTTTATACCAAATAAGATTATCTGTTTATGATTGTGTGAGGAGTATATAAATAGATTTTTTTGAAGTGTAAAACATATAAATAAGGTATTAAATTAACAAAAAATATATTTCAGGATTTAAAATTATTTGAAATAGCATTAATTGTGAAAACAAATAATTATATCTATATATATGGCTTGGGTTTTACCTCTAAATTAACATCACCTATCTTTTAAAGACTTTAATTAAATAATATTGCTTATATGATACCGATAAGGTTATTTATATGCCTACTTTCATTTGTTTTTATTAAATTTATAAAAGGATTTCCTTTGTTTTTTTAAAGACAATGTAGGTTAATTTCATATTTAAATATGAAGTTAAGATTACTTAAATATGCATAAGGTGTGTATTTTCATAATCTTATATAAATATAACCAATCCTAAAAATGTAATCCAAAAAAGATTGATTATTAACGGTGAGATTATTTATGAACAATCAGACTGGAAATGAAATAAATATAGAGAAAGGCCAAGTTATAAAAATAAGTCGATCGGAAATAAAAACAATCATTAAAGACGATAATAACCTTATTATTGTTAAAAATAACGGTGAGAAATTAGTTATTAATGATTTTTTTAATACATCTGAAAATTACTTTATTGTAGAAATGGATGGTGTTCAATACAAAGCATCCTTAACACCTAATTCAGATAAATTAGAGCTTATTTTTAATAAATTAGATGATGCAACAGATAGTGAAAATTTATTAGGTTTAACTGGTGGCGAATGGTTTTCTATCGCTATTGGTGCTGCCGTTCTTGGTGCAGGGATTGCAATAGCCTCTTCTTCAAGTAGCAGTAGTGGTGGTTCATCAGATCATGTGACGCCACCACAGCCAACTGAAAAAGAGTTAGCTGAAAAACTGATTGTCGATAAATCATTAGATTTGAAGAAAATCATTGATGCTGCAAAAAGCCTTGTTGATAAAGCTGCAGAAGCAACTGAAAAAGCACAAAAAACAGGTGATGAGAAAGATCTAGATTTAGCGTTAGAAGCTCATAAAGATGCAACCACAGCACTTGCTCTAATTGATAAATTAAAAACTGAATTAAATGAATTAATTGAGCAAGGCGAAAAGCTTAATGTTGATTCAAAAATTATAGATCAAGCCAAAGAGCTATTAACAACGAATACTGACTCTCTCGGTAAAACATTAGATGAGTTAGGTAAGTTATTAGAGAAACTGCAATTAGAGTTAGAGCAGAAAAAGGCGATTGATGACACTGATACGGCGATCGACGATCTGCCGGATGATGCGTCTGAAAAAGAAAAAGCCGAAGTTAAAGCGAAGCTGGATAATGCGGCTGAGTTGATTGGTCAGCAAATTACTGATGCCTTAGCGTTAGCCAAAGCGGCAAAAACTGCGGCGGAAAAAGCGCAAGCCAGCGGAGATAAAGCCGATTTAGCCCAAGCGCAAGCCGACCTAAAAGTGGCGCAAGAAGCCGTTGCTAACGCTGAAGCGGTGAAAGCCAAGTTAGATGCGTTGATCAGCAAAGCGAATGCTAAAGGGATTGATACTGCCGATGCACAGTTGGTGGCAGATAAAGCGCAAAGTCAGTTAGATGACGCCAACAGTGCGCTGAATGCGGCTGAAAAAATCATCGACAGCCTGTTAGACGTCGATGTGATTGATGACACTGATACGGCGATCGACGATCTGCCGGATGATGCGTCTGATAAAGAAAAAGCCGAAGTTAAAGCGAAGCTGGATAATGCGGCTGAGTTGATTGGTCAGCAAATTACTGATGCCTTAGCGTTAGCCAAAGCGGCAGAAACCGCGGCGGAAAAAGCGCAAGCCAGCGGTGATAAAGCCGATTTAGCCCAAGCGCAAGCCGACCTAAAAGTGGCGCAAGAAGCCGTTGCTAACGCTGAAGCGGTGAAAGCCAAGTTAGATGCGTTGATCAGCAAAGCGAATGCTAAAGGGGTTGATACTGCCGATGCACAGTTGGTGGCAGATAAAGCGCAAAGTCAGTTAGATGACGCCAACAGTGCGCTGAATGCGGCCGAAAAAATCATCGACAGCCTGTTAGACGTCGATGTGATTGATGACACTGATACGGCGATCGACGATCTGCCGGATGATGCGTCTGACAAAGAAAAAGCCGAAGTTAAAGCGAAGCTGGATAATGCCGCCGAGTTGATTGGTCAGCAAATTACTGATGCCTTAGCGTTAGCCCAAGCGGCAGAAACCGCGGCGGAAAAAGCGCAAGCCAGCGGTGATAAAGCCGATTTAGCCCAAGCGCAAGCTGACCTAAAAGTGGCGCAAGAAGCCGTTGCTAACGCTGAAGCGGTGAAAGCCAAATTAGATGCGTTGATCAGCAAAGCGAACGCTAAAGGGGTTGATACTGCCGATGCACAGTTGGTGGCAGATAAAGCGCAAAGTCAGTTAGATGACGCCAACAGTGCGCTGAATGCGGCCGAAAAAATCATCGACAGCCTGTTAGACGTCGATGTGATTGATGACACTGATACGGCGATCGACGATCTGCCGGATGATGCGTCTGACAAAGAAAAAGCCGAAGTTAAAGCGAAGCTGGATAATGCCGCCGAGTTGATTGGTCAGCAAATTACTGATGCCTTAGCGTTAGCCAAAGTGGCAGAAACCGCGGCGAAAAAAGCGCAAACCAGCGGAGATAAAGCCGATTTAGCCCAAGCGCAAGCCGACCTAAAAGTGGCGCAAGAAGCCGTTGCTAACGCTGAAGCGGTGAAAGCCAAATTAGATGCGTTGATCAGCAAAGCGAACGCTAAAGGGGTTGATACTGCCGATGCACAGTTGGTGGCAGATAAAGCACAAAGTCAGTTAGATGACGCCAACAGTGCGCTGAATGCGGCCGAAAAAATCATCGACAGCCTGTTAGACGTCGATGTGATTGATGACACTGATACGGCGATCGACGATCTGCCGGATGATGCGTCTGACAAAGAAAAAGCCGAAGTTAAAGCGAAGCTGGATAATGCCGCCGAGTTGATTGGTCAGCAAATTACTGATGCCTTAGCGTTAGCCAAAGCGGCAGAAACCGCGGCGGAAAAAGCGCAAGCCAGCGGAGATAAAGCCGATTTAGCCCAAGCGCAAGCCGACCTAAAAGTGGCGCAAGAAGCCGTTGCTAACGCTGAAGCGGTGAAAGCCAAATTAGATGCGTTGATCAGCAAAGCGAACGCCAAAGGGGTTGATACTGCCGATGCACAGTTGGTGGCAGATAAAGCGCAAAGTCAGCTAGATGACGCCAACAGTGCGCTGAATGTGGCTGAAAAAATCATCGACAGCCTGTTAGACGTCGATGTGATTGATGACACAGATACGGCGATCGACGATCTTCCGGATGATGCGTCTGACAAAGAAAAAGCCGAAGTTAAAGCGAAGCTGGATAATGCCGCCGAGTTGATTGGTCAGCAAATTACTGATGCCTTAGCGTTAGCCAAAGCGGCAGAAACCGCGGCGGAAAAAGCGCAAGCCAGCGGTGATAAAACCGATTTAGCCCAAGCGCAAGCCGACCTAAAAGTGGCGCAAGAAGCCGTTGCTAACGCTGAAGCGGTGAAAGCCAAATTAGATGCGTTGATCAGCAAAGCGAACGCTAAAGGGGTTGATACTGCCGATGCACAACAGGTCGCAGAAACAGCTCAAGCACAGTTAGATGACGCACAATTAGCCTTAGAAAATGCTCAGCAAATCATCGACAGCCTGTTAGACGTCGATGTGATTGATGACACTGATACGGCGATCGACGATCTGCCGGATGATGCGTCTGACAAAGAAAAAGCCGAAGTTAAAGCGAAGCTGGATAATGCGGCTGAGTTGATTGGCCAGCAAATTACTGATGCCTTAACGTTAGCCAAAGCGGCAGAAACCGCGGCGGAAAAAGCGTTAATAAGTGGTGATAAAGCCGATTTAGCCCAAGCGCAAGCCGATCTAAAAGTGGCGCAAGAAGCCGTTGCTAACGCTGAAGTGGTGAAAGCCAAGTTAGATGCGTTGATCAGTAAAGCGAACGCTAAAGGGGTTGATACTGCCGATGCACAACAGGTCGCAGAAACAGCTCAAGCACAGTTAGATGACGCCAACAGTGCGCTGAATGCAGCTGAAAAAATCATCGATACATTGACCACAACCGAAAATGGAGGTGGGAATATTGATGATGGTAACGAAATTATTGATGACTTAGATAAAGATACAGCAACAGAAGAAGAGAAAGCTGAAGCGAAAAAAGTGTTAGATGCAGCTTCTGAATATGTTGTTGCATTGGCATTGAAAGCTGATCTTTATGCTGATATGGCTAAAGCTGCCATTGATAAGGCATTGATTAGTGAGAATAAAGTCGATATTGATTTAGCCAAAACGTTATTAAGTCAAGCCAATGAAATATTAAATACGGCGAAACAAGCAAAAGCTGAACTTGATGTCTTAATTCAAAAAGCTCAAGGAAAAGATATTGATATAACTGATGCTCAAATTGATGCAAATAAAGCGCAGGGACATATTGATGATGCAGCACATACACTAGCGAATGTGCAGTTTATTATTGATATGTTAGATAAAGAAACTAATGGTGAAGATACGAATATCTTGGATAAAACCGATGATATTCTTGAAGATTTACCAGAAGATCCAACTGATGCACAAAAAGAAGAAGCTAAAGCATCATTAAATGCAGCTTCTGATTATGTGGTGGGTCTCGCTGAAAAAGCAGAAATCTTGGCTAAAAAAGCTCATGATTCTGCTGAACAAGCTCTCATTTCTGGCAAAGAAAAAGATCTGAACACCGCGCTTTTATTGCAAGAAAAAGCACAAGAGGCAGTTAATAAGGCTCAAGTCGCTAAAGATAAGTTGGATGCGCTAATTACCAAGGCGATAGCTAAAGAAATTAATACAGATGAAGCCCAATCTGATGCACTTCTTTCACAAGAACACATTGATAATGCCAATGATATTTTAAGTCATACACAAAATATTTTGGATATGGTGAATGACTTACTGAAAGAGCAAGATGCATTAGATAAGGCCAATGATCTGATTGATGATTTAACTGAAAATTCAACACCAGATGAATTAGCTAAAGCAAAAGTATCTTTAGATGCTGCTTCAGATTTAGTGGTTAATTTAGCATCGAAAGCAGAACTTTTATCTAGTAGTGCTAAACTGGCAGCAGAAAAAGCATTGATCTCCGGTAGTGCGAAAGACTTTGCTGCCGCTAAGACATTGTTTGCTAAAGCGGATGAAGCATTAGATAAAGCAAATGAAGCTAAAGCAACATTAGATAGCTTAATTGAAAAAGCACAAAGTAAAGGTGTTGATACAGCGGATGCTCAAATTGATGCTGATAAGTCTCAAATCTCATTAGATGAAGCAACTCAAAATCTAAAAGATACACAGTCAATTCTTGATAAGTTACAACTTATTGATGATGCAAAAGATGCATTGGATAAGGGTACTGAGATTATTGATAATTTAGATGAAAATTCATCAGAGCAAGATAAAGAGCAAGCGAAAGACGCGGTTGAATTAGCATCTGAATATGTTGTTACTGTGACAGAAAATGCACTGATATTGGCTGAACTTGCTAAATCAGCAGCAGAAAAAGCATTCAATAGCGGTAAACAGACTGATCTTGTTGAAGCTGAAGCTCTATTAGAGAAAGCAAAAGTTGAATTCTCTCATGCCGAGCAAATAAAAGCAGAGTTAGACCAACTTATTGTTAAAGCACAAGAAAAAGGTGTTTCAACAGAGGTTGCGTTAGATGATGCTCAACAGGCTCAAACGAATCTTGATACAACGCATCAACTGATTAATGATACTGATGCCATTATCCAAGATTTACGTAAAACTGATGATAAAAATCCAATTGATGATGCTAATAGTATTATTGATGATTTGGGTAAAGATGCATCAGAAGATAAGTTAGAAAAAGCCAAAGAAGCGGTTGATAATGCAGTTAAATATGGCTCTGAATTAGCGCAAAAAGCTGAAGCATTGTCAGAAGCAGCAAAACAGGCGGCAGATAAAGCGGCTATCAGTAAATCTGACGCAGATATTCAATTGGCTTACGATGCAGTCGTTGTCGCTCAAGATGCAATTAAATTAGCTCAAGAAGCGCAACAACAATTGGAAAATCTGATTGAAAAAGCGCAGGCAAAACAAGTTAATGTTCAGGATGCAACGGCAGAATTTATCCTAGCGAATGAACATATTGATAATGCGCTAAATCTTGTGGGTGATGCTGAAAATACATTAGCAAATATCAAAGCAGATCTTGATGGTCAGGGTGCATTGGATGATGCTGAAAAAGGCCTTGATGATCTTGATGAAAACTCAACAGATGAAGAAAAAGAGCAAGTTAAAGAGGTTTTAGACACTGCCTCTGAGTATGTTGTGACGTTGGCTGAGAAAGCACAAACACTCGCTTATGAAGCAAAAGTTGCAGCAGAAACAGCAAGTGAAAGTTTAACATCTGACGATGTATTGGCTGCCAAAGCATTATTAGTAATAGCTCAAGAAGCATTTGATAAAGCAAATGTTGCAAAAGAGCAATTAAGCCAATTAATTGATAAAGCAGAAAGCAAAGGCGTTGATACGACAAATGCTGCTACTGATTTAAACATCACGATTGAGCATCTGACAACTGCAGAAAATGACCTTCTTACTTCTCAAAATATTCTGGATAAATTAACTTCAGACATTACAGAGCCTGCATTAGATGATGCAGATACTGCAATTGATGATGTGATTAAAGATCCAACGGATGAGAATAAGGCTAAAGCAAAAGAGAGTTTAGAAAAAGCGGCTGAGTTGGTGGCTGATTTAGCTAAATTAGCTGAAGAAAAAGCGAATATTGCTAAAGATGACGCTGAAAAAGCTAAAGTATCAGGCAATTATGATGATTTATTGATTGCTGAACAGTCAGTTCGTGATGCGACTCAATACATTGAAAAAGCGCAAAATAGTAAAGATCATCTCGATAAATTAATCGAAAAAGCACAAGGTACAGATATTGATCTCATTGTTACAGAAGCGCTAGCTGATCAAGCTGATACCTCATTACTCAGTGCGAATACTGCACTTAATAATGCGCTTGATATTCTCGATAATTTACATAACCAGGAAGGTGATCCTGATTTAATTGCGAATATCAAAAATACGCTGGATAAACTTGATACTGAAATTCTTCAAGCTCAGAAAAAAGGCATAACAGCGAATAGTCAAATTGAAAAACTATTGGAATCAACATCACCTAAAGAACAAGATATTAAGAATGCGAAAGCAGTCTTAAATGAGTTCACTAAAGCTATTGAAAATGCAGAATTAGCTGATGAGAAAGTAAAAGCTGCATTAGATAAAGCCTTAAAAGGTGGTGTAGGTAGTAATGTTATTGCGAAATATGAAGCGACGGAAGCAGAGCTTTTAGAACGCCTCAATGATCTGAAAAAAGAAGCTAATAACCTGAATAAACAGATTCAGGAAATTGAGTCTCATGTTGTATTTGATGATTTAAATACAGCATTAGATAAATTAGATCCAAAAAATAAAGAAAGTATCAATAATTTCAATAAGGCATTAAAAGCAGCTATTGATAATAACAATGAGTTAGTTCAAGAGCTTACGAGTAAAGCCTTAGAAGCCTTAGAAGCCTTAGAAGCAGCACTAAAACTTGCCGAAATGGATAAGTCTAGCGTTGAATATCAGCAGGCTTTACAAGATGTGAAGTATTTACTTAATACTGCTGATGAGCTGTATACATTAGCTAAAGAGAATACCAGCGACTTACAAAAGACTGTTGAAAAAGCGATTAGTAAAGGCTTAACACCAGAAAATAACCCAGAATTTAAAGAATACATTGCCAATATTAAATACTTTGACAATGAAATCAGCAAAGCTGGGGCAAATATTGCGAAAGCGAAGAATGCTATTCCTGATGAAAAATTACCTGATTTTGAAGGTGATGATATCAGTCAATTAGTTGATCATCTTAAAGATAAAATTGGCTCAGGTGATAGTGACGCCATTAATAAAGCATTGTTAAATGTTGATAATGTTATTAATGCGCAATTAAACGAAGTGATTAAAGCGGTAGATAAAGCACAAACAGCTTTTGATCACGCACAGAAAAATCCAAGTCCTGCTAATGTTAAGAACTTTGATAAAGCAGTAAAAGATGCTCAAGATATTATTAATAAAGCTGAGCTGAATATAGAAAAACTGCACAGTGTCATTAATGATGCGGCAAACATTGATGGTGTGGATCAAGGTTTAATTGAACATGCATTAAAAGGTATTAATGGTGCAAATGATACGATTGGTTCAGCGCAAACTACGTTAGATGGCTTAACTCTGAATGCGATTGATATTGATGGTTTAGAAGATAAAGCTAAAGATGCGAATGATGCAATTAATGATCTGGCTAAAGATAAATCACCAGAGAATATTGAGAATGCATTAGCAAAATTAGGTATTTTCAAAAGCGCACTTGATACTGCATTAAATAATGCAAAAACACTCTCTGATGATGCTTTAATGGCAGCGAAACAAGCTGTTAAAACACCAACTGCAGAAAATATTCTGTTAGCAGAGAAAAAACTGGCTAAAGCGCTAGAAGCCAAAGAACAACTGATTGAAGCAAAAGGCTTATATGATGATGTTGTCAGCAATATTAAATCATCAATCAGTGCCGGTTCTTTACAAGATGCTTTATTGAAAACCTTCACTGGTGTTGATAAGCAGTTTGATGAAACAGAAGCGCTTGTTGATAAACAAAATAATGAATCTGAAGTATTGATTGCTCAAGCAAAAGATAATCAACTTACTGAAGAAGATATTATTGAAGCCTATAACGATGCCAAAGCTGCAATAACTGAAGCTGAGGTTGCTGTTAGAAAAGCGGTTGATAAAGCGGCTGAAGCAAAAGAGAACAACATTACTTCTATTCAGCAAGCGATAGCAATTAAAAATAGTGTCATTGCGGCTCAAGATAGTCTGAATAATGCTAAAGATGCAGTAGCAAATGCTTCTAGTAAAGGTGTTCCAGATTATCTTACAGATCAACTCAACAAGTATTACAACTCACTTGATAACAAGCTTGATTATCCAAAAGGGGTTCTTCAGGAAATTGATGCTTACTCACGTATGTCACTCTCTTTAGAGTTATTAACAACTGCGACAAATGAGTATAAAAAAGCCGATGAGCTACTGAAAAAAGACCCAACTTCGGTAATCAAAGATCCTACCGAGTTCTTATCTATCGTAACGGAAGCAAATGCGTTATTAGCTGAAGGTAAAGAGCGTGCTAATAAAGCGAAAGAGTTGGGATTAGACAGTGCAGGCACGACTTATCTTAATAGTGCAGCGCATACTGCTAATGAAACCAAAGTAAACTTAATGAATGAATTCCATGGACAGTTAGGTGAGCAAGCCTTTGCTGACCTCGATATTGTCATGAGTTTACTGCAAGAGTCTGTGTATAACGCACATATCAACTTAGATAAATCAACGCTTTCTAATCATGCTGTCTTTGAAGAGCAGTACAAAATTGCTATTCGTGCATTAAATGATGCGAAAGTACTATCGGAAGAGTACTCCGCGAAAGGCGTTAAAGACGTTAAATTAGCGTATTACAATTATCAAATTGAAGAATTTAGTAAAGAAATTGAAGGTTTCTCAAAAGCATGGAATAGCATCACTCAACTGACGGAAATGACGAATCAGGCTTATGCCTCTTCAAAAGAGCTGTCAGGTATTAAGAGTGCGAGTGAGAAATATGATGCTGTTCAGAAATTAGCTGCAGAACTGAGTGAAGCTTATCAATTAGTTGAGCAATCAATTATTGATGGTGCACCACTGGATATGGTTCAGGCTAATCTGAATAAACTCAACATTTCAGTCAATAATTTGTCAGCTGAAGATCCAATCGTCGCGGCTCAAATATTAATTGATAATGTTGTTTCTGAAGCGAAAAATATTGAGAAGTTACTCAATGCAACAGATACCAAAGAACAAAAAGATTTAGTTTACAACTCGCTTTATACACAGTTACAAACTGCCAATAAAGTGATGACGGAAGCTAAGTTGTCAGGAACGATTTCGAAGATCAAGCTGGCTGAATTGCAGCAAGATTATAACGATGCACTTAACTCTCTGAAAATGTTTGACCCTTATTTAAGTACGGGAGAAAAAACGCAGAAACCAGCGGGTGCATTGGATACAGCATTGGATATTACTGTTACCAATGACGGTAAAATTCATATCGAAGGAGCCCGACTTGTTGATGGTGCGGTCTTTACATTAGGAGGTAAAGATTTACCGTGGTATAGCGCATGGCTAGGTAATATTTCTGGTACTGTCGATAAAACATTTGGTTCAGGTACTGTTCACACTCGTACAGATGGCAGCAAATACGTTGATATTTTTGTAGATAAAGAAACAGCAAACAATATCAAGTCGAGTGGTAACGATTTAAGTTATCTGTATGGCTATCAAAAAGAGTTAGGAAAAGACACCTCAGATATTAGTCGTAGCTTTAAAGTTAAGGATTCTTCAACACCTAAGAATGTCGAAGCATACATCACTGAAGATCATACGATTATGATCACGGGTGACGGTTTGAAAGCTGGTGATGCCTTTACTCTCTATAAAGTCTCAACAAACCTATTAGGTATACGAGATTTTGAAGAAATCGGTAAAGGGCATGTGGCATTACATAACGGTAAATTTGTGGGTGTGGTGACTGAATATTCTGGCGCACATTCATGGGATACCGTTAAAGGGTTAGGTGATTCAAGTAATTTAGCCATTAGTCGTGTTGGTGTTGGTGAAAATGAATCTTCTAAGAGTGCTTCTTTCGGTAAGAAAGAGTCACCAGCCGAAATTCATAGTGATTTAATAACGGGTAAATATGCTGACATTACCACGAAAGATGTGACAGCTTGGGTAGATAACAAAAAACACCTTTACTTGAAGAGTACCAAATTTGAAGTAGGACAACAGATAAAAGTCTATGATTTTTATGATTATAAGACTGTTGTAGGTACTGGCGTTGTTCAAATGATTGGTGGCCAAAAAGTTGTCAAAATTGAAGGCGTAACAACCGACCAATATCCTGATCTGAAATGGATTTATGCTGCAATCGCTTATGAAGGTGGTCAGTGGGAGCATATTCAAAGTGATGCATTTATTCTTGGCAAAAACTATTTATCTGTACAAGGTAATGTGAATTCAAATACACAAGAGCCACCTACAGACCAAGATTCAAATGATGGCATAAACTTTGATGATATCGATATTGATCCTATCGCACCAACTAAACCATCGACAGGCGACACAGATACTGATGTAGATACCGACACAGATACTGACACAGATACTGATGTAGATACCGACACAGATACTGATGTAGATACCGACACAGATACTGATGTAGATACCGACACAGATACTGATGTAGATACCGACACAGATACTGATGTAGATACCGACACAGATACTGACGTTGATACCGACACAGATACTGACGTTGATACCGACACAGACACTGACGTTGATACCGACACAGATACTGATGTAGATACCGACACAGACACTGACGTTGATACCGACACAGACACTGACGTTGATACCGACACAGACACTGACGTTGATACCGACACAGATACTGATGTAGATACCGACACAGACACTGACGTTGATGGAGAAAATAATCTTGATATCGCGGCATTACTTCAGTTAGGTGAAGCCTCAGAAACAATATCGAATGAACAACAAGATAATGTTGAGTTACCTGAATTAAGTGAATTGTTAACGGATGCAAGTCAGGCCAATATTAATATTGATAATATTGTTCCAGCTTCTCAAGAAACAGAACAGGCAATTCAGTCTCCACTTTTTGTTAGTGAAACGACACATGATGGGAATATTGAATCTCATCAGGTTGCAACACTAATAACAGAGGAAGATATGGGGACAACTCATAATATCTAAATCTATAAAAATAAAATAAATAATTAACATCCTCGTGCCAATACGGCATGAGGATGTTTTTCCCATATTAAGGTATTATTATGGAAAATAGTGAAAATAATAACGCTCATTGCTATTTAGAAAATTATAAAGAAGCGATTATAAATATAGCCAATCATTACCGATTAGATTTTTCACCAGAAAATATCAATATCACGGCTAAATGGTATGAGAATAATATTTCTTATGATGACGTAATTAAATTATTAGCTAGACAATGTTGTTTAGTTGCTAAATTTATAGACAGCAAAAAATTTAAATTCAATGTTTGGTCTTTACCTGTTGTTGTTGAAAGTAATGATGGCAGAGTGGGGATAGTTCAAAATATAAAAGGCAATAACGCGACAATATTATTCAGCGGCGATCATGGTCTAGCTATTGATGTTGATATAGACACACTAAAAGAAAATATAAAAAGAATTGCTATTTTTAGACCAATGGTTGATAGACCTGATCCAAGAGTGGATTTATATATTAAACCGACAGAAAAACATTGGCTATGGCGCATTTTATTAAGAGACGTTTCTCCTTATAAATATGTCATTATGGCAACGTTTATTATTAATGTCTTGGGTTTGGCTGGGATCACTTATTCTATGCAAACCTATGATAGGATTATTCCATCACAATCTTATTCAACGATGTTTGTTTTGGTTGTGGGCGTATTAATTGCTTTTATTTTTGATTATATTCTTAAAATGTTGCGTTATGGAGTGATTGATTTATTAGGAAAAAAAGCTGATTTACGCATGTCAGATCGTGTTTATGGGCATTCTTTAAGGATAAAAGACAGTAATCGCCCACCTTCTACAGGTTCTTTTATTTCTCAGTTGCGTGATCTTGAACAAATTAGAGAAATGATGACGTCTAGTACAGTCGCAGCCATTGCAGATTTACCTTTCTTTCTCTTTTTTCTCTTTATTATTTATATGATTGGCGGAATTATTTGTGTCATTCCATTAGCTGGTTTTTTCTTAATGATAACGCCTGGGCTATTAGCACAGAAAAAATTGTTTGTGCTTGCCAACGAAGCAATGAGAGAAAGCACTCTACGTAGTGGCATGATTGTTGAATCAGTTCAAGGGCTTGATGATATCAAAGCTATGCAGGCAGAGTATCGTTTTCAACAGCAATGGATCCATTATACAAAAACGAGTGCTGAAGCCAGTTTAAAGCTAAAACACCTAACACATAAATTAAGTAGTATGGCTTATTTTATTCAAAACAGTGTGTTTGTGGGGGTGATTTGTATGGGAACCCCTTTAGTGATCAGTGGTGAACTCTCCACTGGGGCACTCGTCGCTTCTTCTATATTAAGTTCCCGAATGATGGGGCCTATTTCTCAAATGGCGAATATTATTACGCGTTGGCAACAAACTAAGGTATCAATAAAAGGGCTGACGTCTATTATGGAATTACCAGTTGATCATCCTACGTCTATTAAAAAAGTCCATTTACCTTTTATTAAAGGCCATTATAAATTAGAGAATATTGGTTTTAAATTTAATCAAAATAGCCCAAATTATGCGATTTATATAAATGAATTAGAAATTAAACCCGGTGAGAAAATTGCGATTATAGGTCGCAATGGTGCGGGTAAATCCTCTTTGCTTTCGGCACTTTTTGGTAAGATGGAATATCAAGAAGGAACAATAACACTAGATAATATTGAATTAAATACCTTAGATCCTTCAGATTTACGTAGAGATGTGGGCTATTTAAGCCAAAATGCTAAGTTATTTTACGGTACTGTACGAGATAATGTGACATTAGGAAATCCATTAGCTACCGATGAGGAAATTTATCAAGTTCTTGAGGAAACAGGTGCTGCTGAATTTATAAATAAATTACCAGAAGGGATTAATTATATTATTCAAGAAGGCGGTATTGGGATATCAGGAGGGCAAAAACAGTCATTATTATTAAGCCGTTTGTTATTGAAAAAACCAACGACTTTACTATTGGATGAGCCAACAGCATCTCTTGATGATATTACTGAAGCTAATTTCATTAAGAATATTGAAAAAACGTCTCTTGGAAAAACATTTATTATTACCACGCATAGAAAAAAATTATTAGAACTTGTGGATCGTATTATTGTTGTTTCGGGTGGCAAAATTGTACTTGATAAACCCAAAGCAGTTGCATTAAAAATGCTTTCAGGAGTAACAGATGAAAAATAAAAAAGATAACTCATCGAATGCAGTATCTCCTGATGAGATGAATAAGTTGGTAAAAGAATTAGAAAGTTTAAATCAACAACACAATCAAGGAATACAACAGACCCAAGAAGAAAAAGTGGGATTTTTTAAACGAATAAAAAATCTTATTGCGGATTATCGTTATATTACGAATAAAAAAGATAAAGATCTCTATCTTATTGAAGACAGTATTGGTGATGCTGCTGAATTTGGTTTGATTGATGATACTAAAGCCAGTAGAGCAAATCGTATTATCATGGCTATCTTTATCTTTTTATTTATTATGGTGATTTGGGCTTATTTTGCTGAAGTTGCCGAGGTGACAAAAGGGAATGGGAAAATTATCCCAAGTTCTAAAGAGCAACTTATTCAATCTCTAGATGGTGGGATTGTAACTAATATTTTTGTGAGAGAAGGGGATATTGTTCAAGTTGGACAAACGTTAGCGACATTAGATTCGACAAGAACAGCATCAAGCCTAGAGGAATCACAGGCAAAATATAATACGGCTTTAGCAACATCTATTCGATTAAAAGCAGAGGTTGAACAACATAAAATAGTTAATTTGGTTTTCCCTGAGGAATTACAAACGCAAACTGAATTAATTAATTATGAAAATAAGCTTTATTTGTCTCGCAAACAAAAACTTACTCAAACACTCGCTAATTTGCAAAAGAGTAAGCACATTATTCGTCAGCAATTAAATATTAATAAAGAACTTGCTCGCCAAGGTGCTAGTAGTACCGTTGAAGTATTAAGATTAGAAAAGGAATTGATTGATTTAGAAAGTAAAACACAAGAATACACTTCGGATTTTTATGTTACTGCGCGACAAGAACTCGCGAAAGTAATGGCTGAAATAGATAGCTTAGCGCCTTTAATTAAAGGGCGACAAGATTTTGTACAAAAAACAACTATGATATCGCCAGTTAAAGGTATTGTGAAGAATATTCAAAATTCAACAATTGGTGGTGTGGTTCCTCCAAATGGTATTTTGATGGATATTGTTCCTTTGGAAGATACATTAATTATTGAAGCTAAGATATCGCCAAAAGATATTGCTTTTATTCATCCAGGACAAGAAGCCAAAGTCAAAATAACGGCTTATGATTATGCTATTTATGGCGGATTAGAGGGAACGGTCAGTGTTATTTCACCGGATACGGTGAAAGATGAAGTTAAAAGTGATGTGACGTATTACAAAATATATATCAAAACCGATAAAGATTATTTAGTGAATAAGGCGGGAAAATCATTTTCTATTACGCCGGGGATGATTGCGTCTGTCGAAATAACAACAGGCAGTAAAACAGTATTACAGTATTTAATTAAGCCATTTAATAAAATTAATGAAGCATTAAGAGAACGGTAATAGGTTAATAAAATGAAAAAAATCAAACATACTGTTTTACTAATAGGGTCAGTTTTGTCATTAGGTGGCAGTGGTATACAACAAGCGAATGCAACATTACAAACTGAACCAGTTAACTCTTTTACTCTAGATATTGTGGATATCCATAAGGAGGTAGAGCCTTCTAAACGTTTTTTATCTCAGGGTGTTACAAAATCAATGAGCGTTGCTGATGCTCAATCTAATGTATTACAACCAATGCAAAAAGCGGAAACAGGTATTGAGAAACAGTCGCTGTCTTCTGTGGTGGAATTAGCGTTAAATTGGCATCCATCATTACGAAATAGTGAATATTTAGCAAGAGCGGCTCAAGATATGGTTGATGGATCGCGGGCAGATTATTTTCCACAAGTCAGTGTAGGAATGGATAACAAGCTCTATGAAAATAAAGATCGGTATGGAAATAATAATAAAGGTTCGGATGTTCGTTTTACCATTAGACAAATGGTGTATGACTTTGGGAAAACATCTACAAAGGTGGATTCTGCAGAAATTTCTTTTGCACGAGAAAAAATAGTTTCTTTAAAAAGCCAGCAAGATCTGATTTATCAAGTCTCACAAGCTTACTTCTATACTTCTCTTTATAATAATTTAGTTAATATTGCACAATTACAAGTGGAAGGTTTTAGTGAGATAGAGCAATTAGCGATGAGCCGTTCTTCATTAGGAGCCTCTACACAAGCTGACTATGTACAAAGTAAAAATAAACTTGTTTCAGCACAAGCATTGCTTTATAGCTATAAAACACAGCAAGCGCGCTGGAATGCATTATTACAAAATTACACAAATAATGCGGTGAGCTATTCTCAAATCCCTTTAATTACTGATGCTCATCTTTCTAATATTTGCTATCAATATGCAGATCATGGAGCAGAATCAACCGATATGTTACTTGCTAAATATGATCATGAACTTGCAAAGAAAAATATGGAATATGCGCGATTAGATAATTTCCCAACAATTTATTTGGAAGGTAACTATCGAACAAATATCAATAAAAATGATAATGTTGATTATGATCCTGATAGAAGAGAGATTAAGCTTAACGTGGATATCCCTTTATTTGAAGGGGGCAGTAAATATTCAAAAATGTCCCAAGCCGCTAATGAATTACTCGCTAGCCAATATCAATATGAAACAATAGCGATTAATACAAAGCAGCAATTAAATGTCGCGTTATCTCAAGTAACGGGTAATTTATCTATGATGAATTCACAAAAAGAAAAAATACAAACAGCAGAAAAAACGAGGGATCTTTATTTATTACAATACAAAAGTTTAGGAACAAGACCATTGATTGATGTATTGAACGCTGAGGGAGATATTCATCAATCTAACATTGAATATATTAATAATGTTATTGAGACAAATTTACAAAGTTTAGATTGCTTATTAGCATCTGGAGAAATTAGTCGCGTTTTAAATATTTCAAATTAGATCATAGCGATACCTTTTCAGTGCGATAAAATATATCAGCCTGAAAAGGTATCGCTTAAAATTAATATAAACGCTTATTGCGCAATATAAATGGCAATATAAAAAGACTTAATGCTGTAATAATTGCGGTAGCAACTAATACCACGAAAAAGGCATTTTCAAAGGCTAAATTTGCCTGAGATATCACAAGAGAAGCTACGTCATTTGGCAACTTTTCTGCCACAATCAGGGCTTCGTCTAAACTGTCATAGACAGCATCGTTGATAGCTAATGAATCAGGTAGTATTAGCTTTAAGGTGTACACGGTACTCATCAAACTGCCCATAAATGTCACCCCAATCACGCTCCCAAGCTCATAAGCAACGTCTTCAATGGAGGCTGCCATTCCCGCTTGTTTATCAGCAACACTTAACATAATGGATGTCGATGCGGTGGTAAAAATAACACCTAAACCAAAACCGATTAAGAATAGACTACCGATTAACACCATTGGCGATGTTGTTTGGTAAACGGCAATTAACCACAGATTTCCCACTAGAGTGAGTAGAAATCCGCTGATGATCAGGCGAATTTCCCCTAGCCGTGTTAAAAAATAGCCCGCTAAAGGGGATGCCAACACAGAGCCAATTGGAATAGGTAAGATCACTAATGCTGCATTTAAAGGGGTAAAACCCGCAACAAGCTGTAAACGCTGACTAAGTAGCAATTCAATACCCACAATGATCACCATAGAAAGCACAGCCATCAAAATCCCGATACTAAAAAAGCGGTTTTTAAATAACCCAAAATCAATCATCGGGTGAGTTTGTTTACGCTGGCGCAAGGAAAATAGCGTAAGAAAAATTACCGCAATTACACCTGTAATAGTGACTTCATTCCACTGTGTATAAGGTTTTCCTAGTTCTTTTAAAGCATAAATAGCGCTGATTAAACCTACTAGGATCAGTGCTGAGCTTAAATAATCAATTTTATGGTTACCATGTCCAGCAAACTTAGGAATAAGCCAAATAGAGAATGGTAATACCAAAAGAACAATAGGGACGTTAATTAAGAAGACAGAACCCCACCAAAAATGTTCAAGCAACATCCCACCAATTAAAGGCCCCAAAGCCGCACCGCCAGAGGCAACCGCAGACCAAATACCAATCGCAATAGCGCGCTCTTGTGAGTCGCTAAAGACTTGTCGTACTATCGACAGGGTAGCTGGCATACTCATTGCTGCACCTACCGCTAAAAAACCACGAGATGCAATTAAGGTCGTTGCGGTGGGAGAAAAAGCTGCACACAAAGAAGCGAGAGCGAATAGCGGTAACCCACAAATAAAGAGTGTTTTATGGCCGATCCGGTCTGTGAGCATACCCGCTGCAGGGAGTAATCCAGCAACAATTAACGGGTAAGCATTCATTATCCATAATTTTTCTGATGCACTGGCGTTTAAATCATGAGTTAAACGTGGCAATGCGGTATAAAGCACAGTTACATCAACAACGATGAGAAACAGCATACTAGATACCAAAAGTAATACTATCCAACGTTTATAATCTTTTATCATAGAAATCTCAGTTATTTTTATGTGTATTATTTTTACTAGCGGCTATAATATAAATCCATACGACCGTATTGAAAAGAGGTTTTTTTATGGGACGTCAAAGAACTATTGATAGAGAAAAATTATTAGAAGCGATCTTCGATATCGTGATGGAACAAGGTGCCGCAGCGTTAACGATTGATACTGTTGCAAAAAAAATGGGGATCTCAAAAGGGGGCGTTCAATACTGTTTTAGTAGTAAAGAAGCGATGATTGATGCGATGTTTGATTTCTGGGAAGAGAGTTATGAAACCCAATTTAACAAGATAGTTGAAAAGGATAATTCTCCTGATAATCGTGTTACTGCACATATCCGTGCAACACATCATCACGATAAAGTCTCTTTTGCCAAAGGCGCGAGTTTGATGGCGGCATTGCTACAGACGCCAGAATATTTACAAAGTACAAAAGAGTGGTATCAACAGCGATTGACAGGGTTAGATACAACAACGGAGGCTGGAAAACGTGCAAGACTGGCTTTTTTGGCGACAGAAGGTACTTTTTTACTGCGTTATTTTGGGCTAATGGATATTGATGACGATGAGTGGCAATCCATTTTTGAAGATATTGATTCTGAGTTACTTCAGCAAGGGAAGAGGCAATAAAAAAGCATGTTGTTAATGAGAAGAACAATATGCTTTTTATTGACGATAATTGGGCTAAATAGAATTAGTAATACATAGCAATTAGCTTATTGTCGATCTCTTTAACGTCAACGGGGGTGTCGAAAATATCTTCGATAATGTCTGCTTTCATGATCTCTTTGGGTGAGCCGTGATAATACAGTTGTCCATTACGCATGGCTAAAATATAGTCAGAGTAAACAGAGGCAAAATTGATATCATGAATAACGATAATAATGGTTTTTCCTAATTCATTTGCGGCTTTTCGCAGAAGTTTCATCATTATTACCGCATGTTTCATATCAAGATTATTCAGTGGCTCATCAAGCATGACATATTCTGTATCTTGGCATAGCACCATCGCAACATAGGTACGTTGACGTTGCCCACCCGATAACTCATCTAGATAGCGATGACGAAATTCAGTTAGATTTAAAAAAGCTAATGACTCATCAATGACTTTTTTATCATTGAGCGTTAAACGGCCTTTGCTGTAAGGATAACGCCCAAAGCCAACTAATTCTTCTACGGTTAAACGACTGACGAACTGATTTTCTTGGCGCAGTATTGAGAGGTTTTTTGCCAGCACATCGCTATCTGTTGCAGCAACATCCATGCCGTTAACACTGACCATGCCACTTTCAGGAATTAATAAACGTCCAATAACAGAAAGTAGTGTGGATTTACCTGCACCATTAGGACCAATGATCGAAGTAATACCGCCACGTTGAATTGTTGTTGTAATATTATCGAGAACGGTTATATCTTGATAATGCTTTGATATTTTGTTGATTTCAATCATATTAAAGTCTTCTTAACACCAAGTAGATAAAGAACATCCCGCCGACAAACTCAATCACAACAGAAAGTGTTCCTGTCATTTTTAAACCATATTCTAAAACTAATTGCCCACCAATTAAGGCGATAGTACCCAGTAAAAAGGCAACAGGCATTAAGAAACGGTGTTGGCTACTGCCACTGATATGGTAAGCAAGGTTAGCGACAATTAAACCTAAGAAGGTTAATGGACCGACTAAAGCGGTCGAAACAGCCACTAAGACAGAAATCAGTAATAAAATATAAGTGGTTTGCTTGCGGTAATTAATACCAAGGTTAATCGCATTCGCTTGGCCTAATGCCATTACATCAAAACTATAGCGCATCCGCCAAAGTAAAATACCGACGACAACGATAATGGCTAAAGCGCAAAAGATAAGATCAGGGGTTGCACGGGTGAAGGTGGCAAACATGCGACCTTGTAAAATGGAGAATTCATTAGGGTCCATCAAACGTTGTAATAGTGTGGCTGAACTACGAAATAACGTACCTAAGATAATCCCAATCATCAGGACTAAATTGATGTTAAAACGTACTGAGCTAAACAACCAACGATAAAGTACAACCGAAAATAGCACCAATAATGTTGATTCTAAAAAGAATTTTGATAAGTTCAACATCCATGACGCGGGCATATCGCCTTCAAAAAAGACAAACACGGTTTGTAGTAACACAAACAGAGCTTCTAAACCCATTAATGAAGGAGTCAAAATACGGTTGTTAGCAATGGTTTGAAACAGAATCGTCGACACACCAGCTGCAAACGCCACCACAATCATGGTGAGAATAATGTAGGCACGGTGAGTCAGAATATAAGAGATATTGCCGTTTAGGTTTATCGTCATAAATAACACAATAGATAATAACGATGCCCCTAATAATAACCAGATACGAGACATGGGCGAAAGGCGCATTTTCTTATGTTCGGCAGCGCCAGTACATTTGCTAATTATGGCTGAATTAACTTTTTGCATAACGTTGCTGCTTTAGTAGTAAAAAAAGGAAAATAACGGCACCCACAGCGCCTAAAATAACACTGGCAGGAATTTCAAATGGGTAGCGAATAAGTCGGCCAATTACATCACACAATAAAACAATCGCACCACCACTCAAGCAAACCCACGGAATGGTTTTACGAATATTATCACCCATCACTAAGCTCACTAGATTGGGGACAATCAAGCCAAGGAAAGGTAATGCCCCAACAACAGACACAACAACACCACTAATCAGTGCAATAATGGATAATCCAATGATCATCACTTTACGGTAATTAAGTCCCACATTAATGGAGAATTCACGTCCCATTCCAGCCACAGTAAAGCTATCAGCAACCCAACATGCCATTAGCGCAAGCACACCGACAAGCCATAAAAGCTCATAGCGGCCTTGTAATACACTTGAAAAATCGCCACTTGTCCATGCGTCTAAAGATTGCAATAAATCGAAATAAACTGCTAAAAAGATAGTCAACGCACCGATAACAGCGCTAAGCATAATCCCCACTAAAGGCACTATTAATGTCGTTTTTAAGGTGATCCTTTGCAGAAGCAACATAAATAATAAAGTACCAAGCAGGGCGAAAACGGTCGCTACCAACATTTTGGTAAAGATGCCAGCCGCAGGAAAGAGCAGCATAACGACTAATAATCCAAGGCTTGCAGATTGAGTGGTTCCCGCAAGAGAGGGTTCGACAAAACGATTCTGGGTTAGCAGTTGCATAATTAAGCCTGCAACACTAATGGCACCACCGGCGAGTAATAATGACAGGGTTCTTGGAACACGACTGATAAAGAAGATATCACGCATATCGGGATCAGAAAAAAGCGAAGCAGGAGTAATATCTCCTGCGCCGACAAATAGACTGATCATTGAGAGGATAGCAACAAGTCCTATCCCCAATGATAAATGGAACGTTTTCATTCAGTTACTTTATTTTTTTTGATCCAGCGCTTGATTGATAGTATCCATTAAACGAGAGTAAGTTTGGATCCCGCCAGAAATATAAATAGAGCTTGCATCAAGATAGATAACTTGGTCTTTATTCCAAGCATTTACTTTTCTGACCAGCGCATTATCAAGGACTTGTTGTGCAGGTTGTGAATCTTCACGACCAATTGCAGCGTCACGGTCGATAACAAACATCCAGTCTGGGTTAAGTTTTAACAGTAATTCAGAGTTGACGATGTTGCCGTGTGAACCTGGGCTATCAAAAACATAAGCAGGTTCAAAACCTAATACATCATAGATAAAGCCAAAGCGAGAGCCTGGGCCATACGCTGATATTTTACCACCACTGACTAACACAACCATCGCTTTACCAGCATCCGGTGTTTTGGCTTTTACAGTATCAATTTTACTATTGAAATCAGCCAGTAATTTTTTGGCTTGCTCTTCTTTGCCAAAAATTTGACCTAATGTTGTTGTGCGTTCAGCAAGGCTTTCGACAAAACGTTTAGGGTCGATATCCATTGAAATCGCAGGCGCAATTTCACTTAATTTTGCATATGCATCGCGAGCTCGGCTACCACTTAAAATTAAATCAGGCGCTGTTGTGCTGAGCTTTTCATAGTTTGGCTCGAATAACGCACCTTCATTGATGTAGTCGTTCGGATTGGTGTATTTTTCTAAGAATTTAGGTAAATGAACATTAGTTTGTGGCAGACCAACAATAGGAGCACCTAATGCATCAATAATATCAAGGGTTTCCATATTCATCACAACCACTTTCTGTGGGTGAGCTGGGATTTCAGTTGTCCCTTGAAAATGTTCAATCGTGAGAGTTTGTTTCTCTGCTGATTGTGCTGTTGATGTGTCTTGAGCGTTATCACAACCAGCGATAACAAGTGAAGAAAGCAGTAAAAACAGTGGGCTTAATGACTTTTTAAACATTCTCTTTCCCATATTGTTGCAACACGAAATAAGACGGATCTTTACAGCAGTGGCTTAAATGTCGATCCACAAAGAAGATGATAATACCATCAAAAGTATAAAGAGTAATGATACTAATTCACATTCTCATAATAATAAAGGGTTAACTTGACTAAAATGGCGAAATTTTGCGAGAGATCATTAAAGGAAAATAGAGAACAAATTTTGTGACGTGAAAGAACTCTTAAGATTATTTGCTCAATTTGTGAAGAGTGTCAAAAGAGCAGGTCAAGGAGAGACAATTCTTAACCTGTAAGAAATATCGTTAACTAGTATCATTGCGTATACTTCATTCAAGCAGAAACAATCCTTATTTTAATCTTACTTCGGTTTCTGTACTGACACAGTAATGAATGCACAAGAGAAAGCCTTGTTATCTCTAGGGTAAATCGTTGCCAACTCAAGAGGGTTTTATGCAAAAGAAATATATTTACTTATTTTGTTCTGCTGGCATGTCAACATCCCTTCTCGTGACCAAAATGCGAGCACAAGCAGAGAAATATGATGTGCCTGTGGTCATTGAAGCTTTTCCTGAAACTTTAGCTGCACAAAAAGGGCAGGATGCGGATCTGATTTTGCTGGGTCCACAAATTAGCTGGATGTTACCTGATATTCAAAAATTACTCCCGAATAAACCGGTCGAAGTGATCGATTCTCTGTTATATGGAAAAGTAGATGGCTTAGGCGTGTTAAAAGCCGCTGTCGCCTCTATTAAAAAAGCATCTGCAACAACAAATTAATTTTATTTTTTTATTATTTAATTTTTTATTCCAGTCAAAGAGCGAATTTTTCAGCAAGCCGAGCAATTAGCGGCATTTAAAGGGTATTTTTCTATGAGTAAGTTCATTGGTTCACTTGAAAAGGTACTCCTTCCTTTTGCGGTTAAAATTGGAAAGCAACCTCACGTTAATGCGATTAAAAATGGCTTTATTCGTTTAATGCCGTTAACCCTTGCAGGGGCAATGTTTGTACTTATCAATAACGTTTTTCTTAGTTTTGGTGATGGCTCCTTTTTTTATTCTCTAGGTATCCGCCTTGATGCGTCAACAATAGAAACACTCAATGGTTTTAAAGCTATTGGGGGGAACGTCTATAACGGTACATTAGGCATAATGTCGTTGATGGCGCCATTCTTTATCGGAATGGCATTAGCAGAAGAGCGAAAAGTTGATCCGATTGCGGCAGGCTTACTCTCTATTGCTGCCTTTATGACGGTAACACCTTACAATGCAGCTGGCGCTTATGCTGTTGGCGCTAATTGGCTTGGTGGGGCAAATATTATTTCAGGTATCATTATTGGTCTTGTTGTGGCTGAAATGTTTACCTTTATTGTGCGTCGTAATTGGGTTATTCGATTACCTGATAGTGTCCCTGCTTCTGTTTCACGTTCTTTCTCTGCGTTAATTCCCGGTTTTATTATCTTATCAATTATGGGGATTATTTCGTGGGGATTAGCGACGTATGAAACAAACTTCCATCAAATTATTTTAGACTCTATCTCAACACCATTAGCATCAATGGGTTCTGTTGTAGGTTGGGCATACGTTATTTTTACCTCTCTACTGTGGTTCTTTGGTATTCATGGTTCACTGGCACTTGCAGCACTTGATAGTGGTATCATGACACCATGGGCATTAGAAAACGTTTCTATTTATACTGAATACGGTTCAGTAGAAGCCGCTTTAGCCGCAGGTAAGACGTTCCATCTCTGGGCAAAACCAATGTTAGACTCCTTTATCTTCTTAGGCGGTACAGGGGCAACACTGGGACTTATTATTGCAATCTTTATCGCATCTCGTCGTGCGGATCATCGCCAAGTTGCTAAACTGGCATTGCCAGCAGGTTTATTCCAAATTAATGAGCCGATTATTTTTGGTTTACCTGTGATTATGAATCCAGTGATGTTTATTCCTTTTATTCTTATTCAACCTATTCTTGCTGCAATTACTGTGACGGCTTATTACTTAGGGATAATCCCACCGGTAACAAATATAGCGCCATGGACGATGCCAACGGGATTAGGTGCATTCTTTAATACTAACGGTAGTATCGCAGCACTGTTATTAGCGCTGTTTAACTTGGGTGTAGCAACACTGATTTATCTTCCTTTCGTTATCATCTCAAACAAAGCACAAACTGAAATTGAGAAAGAAGAGAGTGAAGAGGATATTGCCAATGCATTGAAATTTTAAGTCATAGAAAAAGGAGTGCAGAGGTTTCTCTGCACTTTTTAGAGTCAAAGAGGATATACCATGTTAGATATTGAAAATGCCGTTGATAGCAGTGCTACAGAAGATGAATTTGAAGAGATAATCATGGGTCTTATCATTAATTCAGGCCAAGCACGCAGCGTAGCCTATGGCGCTTTAAAAAAAGCCAAAGAAGGCGATTTTGAAGGCGCTAGAAAGTTAATGGAGCAATCTCGCGAAGCATTAAATGAAGCCCATAAAATACAGACACGTTTAATTGGTGATGACCAAGGTATCGGGAAAACGAAAGTCAGTTTAGTTTTAGTCCATGCACAAGATCATTTAATGACTTCAATGTTAGCTAGAGAATTAGTGACAGAATTAATCGAGTTACATGAAAAGATAAAATAAGGTGAATACTGTGGTGGAGTCATTGAGAGCACAAAGCGAAATACGTATGGTCTATGAAGATCAGCTATTTAATGGCAAAAATTTTCATGTCTTTATTTATAATAAAACAGAAAGTGTCAGCGGATTGCATCAACATGATTATTATGAATTCACCATTGTTTTAACAGGGCGTTATTATCAAGAGATTAATGGAAAAAAGGTTTTATTAGAGCGTGGTGATTTTGTTTTTATTCCCATAGGCTCTCACCATCAGAGTTTTTATGATTTTGGTGCAACACGCATTTTAAATGTGGGAATTAGTAAAGCTTTTTTTGATAAACATTACCTCTCGTTATTACCTGCTTATTTTATCGCTTCACAAGTTTATGAATTAAAAAATGAATTTCTTTCCTATATTGAATCTGTTATTGGCTCTTTGAATTTTCGCCATACGGAATTTAATGAATTTATTGAAATTGTCACCTTTAATGTGGTGAACAGGTTACGACACCATCGAGATAATCGTATTGAAGATGATATTCCTTTATGGCTAAGAGATACCGTAAGCGAGATGCATGACAAACAAAAGTTTGGTGAAAATGCATTGGTTAATATGGTGATGCTATCAGGAAAATCACAAGAGTATTTAACACGGGCAACACGGCGTTATTACGATAAAACGCCTATGCAAATTATTCATGATATTAGAATTAATTTTGCGAAAAAACAGTTAGAAATAACAAATTATTCGATAACCGATATTGCTTTTGATTCTGGCTATAGTAGCCCAAGTCTGTTTATTAAGACATTTAAGAAAATAACATCATTGACGCCAAATAGTTATCGAAAAAATTTGTGCAGTATTAAAGAAACAAACTAATTCATTATTAAGCGTAAAAAATTAATCAATAATAAAGATTGATTTTATTTGAAATAGAGAGAAAGAAGAAAATAAGCTTATTTTTTTCAGGGCTCTTTACGTCTTAATTTCGCCATTAATACACAAATAACAGCATTATTGTGCTGTATGGGAGTATTTTATGAGTCATAAATTAAAAATCGTTACCATTGGTGGTGGAAGCAGTTATACGCCTGAATTGTTAGAAGGTTTTATTAAGCGTTATCATGAATTACCAATCACTGAATTATGGCTGGTGGATGTAGAAGAAGGAAAAGAGAAGCTTGATATTATTTTTGAGCTTTGCCAACGCATGGTAAAAAAAGCGGGTATTCCTTTAACCGTTTATAAAACCCTTAATCGCCGTGAAGCGTTAAAAGATGCTGATTTTGTCACAACACAATTGCGTGTTGGTCAATTGAAAGCAAGAGAGCTTGATGAGTCGATCCCGTTAAGTCACGGCTATTTAGGACAAGAAACTAATGGTGCGGGCGGGCTATTTAAAGGGCTACGCACGATCCCTGTTATTTTCGATATTATTAAAGATGTTGAAGAAATTTGCCCTGATGCGTGGATCATTAATTTTACCAATCCAGCGGGCATGGTGACTGAAGCGGTTTATCGTCATACCAACTTTAAGAAATTTATTGGGGTTTGTAATATCCCAATTGGCATGAAGATGTTTATTACAGATGTTCTTAAGTTAACAGATAAAGATGAACTCTCCATTGATTTATTTGGTTTAAATCATATGGTGTTTATTAAAGATGTCATTGTAAATGGCCAATCCCGTTTTCCTGAATTATTGGATGGTGTCGCTTCAGGAACATTAACCGCAGGCTCGGTGAAAAATATTTTCGATTTACCTTTTAGTGAAGGGCTAATCCGTTCTCTTAATATGTTGCCGTGTTCTTATTTGCTTTATTACTTTAAGCAAAAAGAGATGTTGGCTATAGAAATGGGTGAATACTACAAGGGTGGAGCTCGCGCTAAAGTAGTGCAGAAAGTCGAGAAACAATTGTTTGAATTGTATAAAGATCCTGATTTAAATATCAAACCGAAAGAGTTGGAATTACGTGGTGGTGCCTATTATTCTGATGCGGCCTGTGAAGTGATTAATGCTATTTATAATGATAAACAAGCTGAGCATTATGTGAATATTCCACATCATGGTCATATTGATAATATTCCCGCAGATTGGTCAATTGAAGTGACTGCAATTTTAGGTCGAGAGGGTGCTAAACCTCATCCTCGTTTAACACATTTTGATGAAAAGGTAATGGGATTAATTCATACCATTAAAGCCTTTGAAATTGCAGCCAGTAAGGCGGCTATTAGCGGTGAACTAAATGACGCTTTATTAGCGATGAATTTAACGCCATTAGTACTTTCCGACAAAGATGCAGAGGTGCTTACACGTGAAATGTTATTAGCACATAAAGCACATCTACCTCATTTTGCTAAAGCAATTGCTGAGTTAGAAAAAGCCTCTCATTAATTGTCGGCAGATAAATATAAGTGATAAGGAGACAGAATGGCTGGTTTATTGATTGTGAATGCGGATGATTTTGGGCTTAGTAAAGGCCAAAATTACGGTATTGCAGAGTGTTTTCGCCATGGTGTTGTTAGCTCAACAACGGCACTTGTCAATGCTGAGGGAATTGAACACGCAGCACAATTGCGTCATGAGTTGCCTGGCTTAGGTGTTGGGCTTCATTTTACTTTGACGATGGGTAAACCACTGTCTCCTTTACCTTCTTTAACACGTGAAGGTGTATTAGGGAAATGGGTGTGGCAAATGGCGGAAGAGGGTAATTTACCGCTTGATGAAATTCGTGTTGAGCTTAACGCACAATATCAGCGTTTTATTGAGATCTTTGGTTGTGCTCCCGACCATATTGATAGTCACCACCATGTGCATATGTTTAAGCAAATTTTTCCTATTGTGGCGGAGTTTGCCAAAGAAAAGTCATTACCAATGCGGGTTGATAGACCGTTAGCACAAAAAGAAGGAATTGATACCCAAGGTGTGATAAGTAGTGATGGTTTTGATAGTCAATTTTATGGTGATGAAATCACTCAAGCTTTATTTTTAAAGGTACTTGATGAATCAAAAGCGCGTCATGAGCTCTCTATTGAAGTGATGACACATCCTGCTTTTGTCGATAATCCATTGCGTGCAAGTGGTTATTGTTTTCAGCGTTTAACAGAGTTGGAAGTGTTAACGGATCGCGCTTTAAAGCATGCCATTTTGGAAAGAGGTTATCAGCTAGGAACGTATCAAGATTTAATGTAGTGGGTTTTTAGACAATCGGTGTCTGTGTTTATTCCCTAGTGTGGGTCTTTTTGAATTATTTAGCCTCTATTTTTATAAAGTAGAGGCATTTTTGTTTTATGAAGAAAAAAACTAAGTTGTAATTTTTTCAAACGAATGGACTATTTCTGTTATTTTATAAGATATTGGTTCTTCAATCGTAAAACATAAGTCATCATAAAAAACAAAATTTTTACCCATGCCAAATGAACTTTCAAATATTATTCCATCACAGTTACTAAAACTTTTTAAAAATTCACACAAAAACTGAGTAGGAATATAATCTATATTAGAACTTTCTGGTCTAACAGGTTTGGATAATTCACTAGAAAGCATTTCTAATAAATTTAAAATACTTATAACATTGTTGTATTTCTTTTCATCAAAAGAACATATTGATATTTTTTTTCTTGGAGATGTTAAGTCAATTAAAGAAACATCTTCTTCTAAAATCAGTTTAGATATATAAATAATGCTAGTATTATTAGGTCTAACTTCAGAAATACAAGTTTCTTCGTTATTAGCTAAATATAAGTAGGATATTCCAATCGGATTTGCGTGGCCTGCTGTAGCATTTCTTGCAGGGGGCTTTCCCATTTGCTTATATGACCTAAATAATCTTCTTTTAATAGGTATTTTTTTATTATATATTCGTTTCCTAATATTTCACCAAGTAATTTTTTTGTATTATGTATTTTTTCATTAAAGATATTAAAAGTATTTTGTAGAATATCAGATAATAACTCCCCTTTTTCGCTTTCAACTACAATTCCTAAAAAAGGTTCAAAAAATCGAGATAAATCTTTAGGATTTATTGTAAATGCATTTTCTTTTTTACAATATCCACATCTATCATTAGTATGATTAAGGCCAATAGTTCTAATGATGGCAGAATCATGAAAACAATTAGAACAGCATAGTGTCATTTATCCACCTCAATATTAGAAGATAAATAATTACAAAGAGTTTCGATATGATGCTCAATGGAGATTTTCTTTAGTTGGCCAAGTCCTGGAAAATGTTTTTCATTATATAAATATGCAAGCTCCCTGGTTCCAAGTGTATTATCAAAAGTATTAGGATATGAATTTATAAAATTAATATATCTAGTTAAGGCTTCATGGAACTTACCGCCAGGGTTTGCTGGGCTATTACTTTTCTCAGAAGAAAAGTGTCTAATAAACATTTGGTTATAGTCTTTTTCTATATAAGAAAGGTGTATTGTTACCACATAAGCAGGACCTCCCGTTTCAGAATATTCAGCGCCAACAATTGCATAGTCACTGAAACCAATAACATTCGGTCTAGTCAAATAATTAATATGTAAATTGGAAAAACTTGAACGTTCTTTATAATCAGAATTTCTTGCTTTCTTTTGAAAAGGATCATCTATTAGAATAATGTTATTCTTTAATTGATAAAGTTCATCATCTACAGTTTGTTTTGGAATGATAGAGTAAGTAGCACGATTTAAATATTGGAAGTGTTTTTTCTCAAGGATATCAGCGATAAATATAGCATTTACAGTAGGCAATTCATTAAGTACTAAACTATAGTTAATTGTATTATCTGCTATTTTTGCACATGGGATAAATTTAATCTTATTATCCATTGAAGATAATTGTATAATTAAATTAATACGTTCGTTTTCAAAATCACCTAAGTTTGGATTAATAATAATTATTGGGGTAATATTATTTTCATTTAATTCTTTAATTGTTCTTACTAGTGGTAATAAATTCTTTCTAACTGGCTCTATTATAGGTTTATAAATTTTATTATTTAATAAAGGTGCTAATTCACGTAATGCATTAAGTTCGAACTGCTTACCTCTTATAAAAGGGAAGTACATAAATCATCCTTACTTAGATATAAAGATAAAGTATTTCTAAAAACTTCTTGTTGAGCTGGAGATAACTTGAAGCTAATAGCCGAGTTAATTAATGATGATGGTAGTGATTCGAGCATGGAAAAATTTACTTTTCTATATTTTTTTAGTGCAGCTATATATAGTTTTCTTATGTCATCATTTGATGATTGATTGAAAATAGATAAACAGTGATTAAATAAATACATATTTGATGATGCTATTTTTCTATTTGATAAATTTTCAGCAATATATACGTATTCTGCTTTTCTTAATGAATTAATCATTAGTTCTCTATCAATGTCTACTTTTATTTTATTAGCTTTTCGAATTTCTATCAGTGCATCTCTATTGGTTAATTCAATAATTCCAACATTTTCAGGAACTATAGATATTACTTTTTGAGTATGACTTTTATCACATACAACATATACTTTTTCAAAGATCTTGAGGTAGGTTGATATTTGTTCTGGTAATCGAACTAGAGAATCAAATTTAGTTTTTATTTCATAACAAGTAGTACATCCATTCACGATGACACAATCGGCTTTGTTATTGCCTACTCTCAATTCTGTTATCATGGTTGCGTTGTTATTGTGTTTTTTTAAAAATAGTTTTTGTGCAACAATATTCTTAAAAAAATATTCTGATTTATAATCTTTTTTACATTGTTTAAATGTTGATTCAAAGATATCAGCTATTTTTATAGAGTGATTATTTAATGAAAGATAATTATTGATTAATGTATAAAGAAATGAAAAATCACCTTGAATAATCTTATGAATAGATTGACTCGTAAAAAGTTGTGAAGCCATTTTACTTTTAAGTGAATTGTGTTTCTTTGATCTATTATTCATTTCAATATATATCCGATAATTATTCATAATTAATTATGATTGTATCATAATACTACTCGCTAAATAAAAAACATTTTTTATTAAAATTCATGAGGTTAATTAAATATTTTATATTTAATAACTTGAAAATGAAAACTTTATACTAAATAGGTATAAAATCTAGAGGGTAATCTAATAATTGAGAGAATAATTAGAAAATAGAATTTAACAATGAAATAAAAATTATTCTTATTAATCAAAACCGATAACCAATACTGGCGATAAGTGCTTTGCTTGGATGGCTTTTTCCTTCCATTTTGAAATAACTGCCCTCATAGCCTAAAGTAAGTGTAATATTTTGTGGTGATGTTAACGTGATACCCGTTCCCCAACTTACTGATTCAGATGAGTGATCTTTATTTATATTTTCTGGTGTTTGATAACTCATACCACTTACCCCAATAACGCCGTATAGTTCAACGAAAGGTGTTAATGCATAAGCTGGACCCATTACAAGTGAGGCATAACGTAATCTCTCATTATGAGATAACGATCTGTGAGCTATCGTTCCTGAAAGTTGTAGAGAGATTTTTTTATTCGTATTAGTAAATTGATACTTCATATTGATCCCATTAACTGTGGGTAAATCTTTTATTTTGATATGAGCGTAGCCAATGGAAACTAGAGTATCACTGTTTTTTGCATAAATTGATGTGGTGAAAAATAAAGAAAAAGGTAAGCAAGCTAATAATAAAATATTTTTCATAAATATAGTTTTAAATTATAAGTTAATAGAAAGCACATATCATAAAATAATATGTGCTTAAGTTTATTTAAAAACGATAACCGATATTAGCAATAAAACCATCTAAAATAATTCGATTGTCGGTATCTTTAAATTTAAAACGGCTATTTTCATAACCAAGAGAGATTGAAACCATTTCAGCTGGATTAATGATTAAGCCTGCGCCCCAACTAAATGCATTTTTCTTTAATTTTTTTAATTCTGAGCTTTCAGATTTAAATTGAATTTGGCTCATACCCGCAGTGCCATAAACACTAATAAAATCATTTAGACGTAATGTAGGGCCCGCCATTACAGAGTAATAACGTGCATTGACATCTTTAAAGAAACTATTAACAGGCTTATTCAAATCATATTCATTTTGAGCATAAGTAGCTGTTGCTAAAATACCAAATTGTGAATTTATTTCTTGACGAATAGAAAAGACACCTCCGTGCATTGGATTCTGACCCGCCATTTTGACTTGTGCATAACCCGCTGAAAGTGTGGTTTTATCTAATTTAAAATCATTTTGAGCATAAACAGAAGAGGTAGTTAATAAGCCACTAATAAATAAAGTTGATAATAATTTTGTTTTCATTAGTTATATCCCATAAATAAAAAACGGAGAACGTATTATGAAGCGGGGGGATTATAATAATGAGTTTGTTTTTAATGGAATAAAAAAGAGCACATGTATTTAAATAAGGTTATTTTATTAAAGTGTCTAATTAACTATTAAATAATTAACATAAATTAATTCTAATTAGTAATAGAAATCAATAATAAAATAAAGAAGTAGATATAAAAGGGCAAGGCTCTCTATTACCTAGAGAGCCTTTGAGGATTTATTTAAGACCTAGATCACTTTGTAGACTAATGACTTGATTTTGTAAATTCTCTAATTCAAGCTGTTTTTCCATCACCGATTTTGATGGGTTGTTTTGTGCCGCTTTCATTTGCTTATCAATTTCATTGATCTGCTTTTGAATATCATTTTGCCCTTTGGTTTTTTGGCGAATTTGATTTAACAGATTATTCATTGATTGACTTAATGCACGTTGACTAGCTTGTTTACTTTTTAGATCTGCATTGGTCTGTTGTTTTTCTTTCTCAATGGCAGCAAGAACGGCTTTAAACTCGGTGTTTAATGCTTGTTCATTACCCAAAATCGCTTTTTTTTGTTCAATGCGATTGTCATAAGTCCCTGAATAATTACAGTTAAATTTGGTAATTATACTGACATCACCCGTTGTTGGGTCACAATCAGCGGGATTGGTGACACAACCGCTTAAGAGTAAGGTCATGCCAACAAGGGAAAGAGGTAAAAATTTCATTATCATCCTTTTTAACGTTAACTAAGTTTTATTGCTGTACGTTGGGTATAAAGGCTATCAAGTTCTTCCTGTAAAGAGGTTACTTGTTGTTTCATCCCATTGATTTGTTTATCAAGCTGTGCCGTCTTTAGGCCATCTTGACGACTTTGCGCAGCGATATCACGCCATTCAGCTTCACGTTTTTTCATATCGGCTAAACGAGAGCGAAGTGCTGCAATATTGGCATCAATGCCTTTTAATTGTTTTTCAGCAGCGGCTTTATTAAGGCGTTGTTGTTTCATATCTTGCTCAATTTTTGCCAACGCTCTTTTATCGTCGTTGATTACGGCTCTTGCCGTATTTGAGGCACTTTGTAGGCGTTGATTCTCTTTTTTCACATCCTCTATCATCGAGTTGAGCATTTCTTCTTTCGAGGCGTAGTTTTGGCGCTTATTGTCTAAATAGGCATTTGCACCAATACCGACACCACAACCTGCGACCGCCGCGATAATCATACAGGCGCCTTTGTTATCAACATTAGCTACTAGGCAACTTAATGCACCAATAGCTGCACCACCAGCACAAGCCCCAATGCCAGATTTACTGAAAAACTCCATATCACTGTTATTTTTCAAACGTGGATCAGCACCACTATTACTTTGACACCCTGATAAAGCAAGTACGGCACTAATGCCAAGTACAGCCATGAGTCGTTTATTCATACCACACCTATCCCAAAGTCTCTGTTATTGTTTTTTGCACGCTTCAAGCCATTCATTCCGTGAAACTTTACCGTTAGCCCAATATCCTTGGAGTCCCTGCATATATGTTGAAAGGTACGTATTTAAATTCGATTTACCTCTGGCTTCCATTAATTGGCGTACAACGTCAATTTGCGGTTTAACTAAAGAGGCATCATATGTGGTTGCCATATCCACTAATGTGTCTGCGTAATAGCTCACAACAAAGTCGAGCGTTTTTTTATGTTCGTTAACTTGCTCTTGACGTCGTTCACATGTGGCATCTTTAGTGCCTGGAGGGCAGTTTTTTTCATGTAATGCGATTAATCTGTCATAGAACTCGCCATCATCTTTTAATTTGGTGCATAAAAAAGCACCTAATTGTAGTGAGGTTCGGATGGCTTGATCTCGTTGTTCATCTCGTAGTTGTGCATTTGCCCGCAAGCTATTTTTTAATTCAGCTAACTGTTTTTTCAATGCTTCATCTTGTACTTGGGTCGAGAGTGTATTTAGGCTATTGATAGAGTTATCGCTATTAGTTTTTGAGTTGTTGCTTGCTGGTTTCTCATTGCCTAATTGCTGCCACTCTTTTTCTATCTCTTTGATTTTATCGCGAGATGTTAATGCTGGAGCAACAATGGCTAAACGAAAACCAGTATATTTATTTTTATTCGCACCCGTATTGGTGTAATAAGGCTCTTCTTGACGCCATGAACTGCGCATATCACTCTCTGGTGTTAGATAACTACCACCACGTACAATAAATCCACCTGCTTGTCCGTGTAAGCGGTCGAGTTTATTTAATCTAAAAGGCTCAAACATCATTTCAGCAACATTACCCAACATATCATGTAAGCCTAATGGGTTGGGTGATAACAAACCGGTGAGTTGTAATGAACCGTTAGAGGATTGACTGCCTGCTGACCAAATATAATTTTTGGTACCTTCTGGCATTGGAAAACGCACATCACGAAACTCGGAGGCTGAGACTTTTAAACCGCCACGTGCCGCAAATTCCCATTCCGTTTCTGTCGGTAATCTTGCAAAACCTTTTGCGCCATCTTCAACGGGTAATGCTTCTGGATGATGGCTTCTTAGCCATTGATTATATTGATCAGCGAACTGCATGGCTTCATACCAGCTAATATTCACTTTCGGTAAACGTAATTTATTTGAGGCAACCGGACACTCTTTACCATTAATGGTACTTTGCATGGCGTTATATTGCAGATCGGTAACGGGATATTTCGCCATAAGGTAATAACGGCCTTTTTCTTTGCCTTTTAGTGGGAAGCTACCCGCAATATGTTCAGCTCGTGATTGCTCTAAATAACCCCATTCATCACCTTCTTGCCCTAAAGTTACGCTGTAGTCTTGTAAAGGCTGGCTGAGAGGGATAGTAACTTGGCGAAAGACCATTGAACCTTCACAAGGGAAAGGCAAGATCACATCATCAGGTAAGGCTTTTTGGTTAACGAATTTGTCATCCCATTTGGCCGATGCCGTAAAACTGCTAGATAACAGCGCGAATGATAAAGTTAAAAGCGATAAATTAAATTTCACGTAAGCTCTCCGCAGGTTCAATTGAAACGGCACGTAATGCGCCAATACTTGCCACCACTAAGGCCACAAGTAAGGCACTGCACATAGCAATCAATAAATCCCCCAATGTTAACTGGCAAACAAAGGCTTGTTCAGGTAAATGGGTGCCTAATAATGTGGTAAATAAGGTGCTACCAATGCCATAAAGCCCAAGGGCTAAAATAAAGGCAACGCTCGTTAATAACAGTGCTTGCAATACAATATATAAAGAAACAGCAAATTGACGAAAACCCAGCAGGCGTAGGACTGCCATATCTTTGCGTTTACGGTCAATATTGGCAAGAAAGGCACCAATTAATGAGGCAATACAACCTAATAGTGAGACCCAAGCAATGACAGAGAAAATAACGTTAAGGACATAACTGATTGCTTTTACAGAGTCTATTTGGCTTTTTTGTGTCATCACATCAATGTGTTGTTGTCTAAACCAATCATCTAGTGGTGCAATGGCATCTAAATTTTTTGCATAAAGGCGAGCTTTAGCAAACTGGGTTCTTGGTTTTGCCTCAACACCTTGTGTAATACCAAAAAGAGGGGCTTGATAACCATCTCGGTAATCTTCCATCGCCACTAAAACATCAAGAGAAACAAAGGCTGCAGCTCTTGAAAATTTACTATCACTGATAATGGCAGCAACAGTAAAGGTACGTTTGGCACGTTCATTGACGCCATTAAGCTTACGGCTGATAAATAAGCGCACACTATCGCCTACATTCGCCTGTAGTTTTTGTGCAGCATTGGCAGAGAGCACTAATGTGTCTACATTTTGGGGTATAGCCACACCCTCTAATAAAGGATCGTTCTCTGCTGTTGGTATGATTTCCGCATTATCAATAAAATGTTGTCCATCAATCATAATATCGGCTTGTGTGTTTAAGCTACGTGTTAATGGGATAACAAAACGTACTTCATCTTTCTGCGCAATATTATTAAACCAACTTTGTGGATAATTACCATTGCCTAACATACGTATTTCAAGGTTACGAGGATCATTTAGCAGTTGATTATGAAGCTGCGTCACGATGCCATTCTTTAACCCAAACAGCAGTAGCAGTGGTGCAATAACCGAGACTAAAGAGAACACAATACATAATGCGACTTTGCGATCATAAATTAAGTCGCGCCAAGCGAGTGAGCTGAGTAAGCCTAGGCGATTAGGATTGGCGCTATTGTTTGATAAAGACACTACCGCCTCCTTCGAGTTGTGCATGATAGTGGCTAAACCCAAAACGCTCGACTAAAGACCAATCGTGGCTAACAACCAGTGCAGAGATCTCCAGTTGTTTTACCATCTCTACAATGAGTGCATACAGCGCTTGCGCATTATGGGGATCAAGGGCTGCTGTGGGCTCATCAGCAAGTAATAAAGCGGGCTCGTGTGCAATGGCGCGAATAAACGCTGCGCGTTGGCGCTCACCAATGGAGAGTTGGCGAGGAAGACGAGTTAACAATGGGCGTAATTGCAGATGGTCAATTGCGTGATCAAGCCAAGCGGAGTGTGGCGTTAATCCCAGCATTTTGCGAGGTAATTGAATATTTTGCATGACGGTTAAAAAGGGAAGTAATCCGCCACTTTGGAGCATAAAACCCAATTTCTCGGCACGTAATGATGCGAGTTGTGTCTGCTCATTACTCAACACCGCTTGCGTGATAATTAATTCATCACCGAGTTGAAAATGGGTCAATTCATCTGGGCGTAAGATCAACCCTATCATTTCTAATAAGGTACTTTTACCACAACCACTTAATCCGGTTAGCGCGCCGATTTCCCCTTTTTCAAGCGTCAATGAAGGAAGCGCAACACGAAAACCATGTTGCGCATCACCGCGCGTAATTGCCATACCTTCAATCTGGATCATTAAGGTAGGTTTTCCAGTGGAACAGGGTAAACGTGATCGCGCGGATCACTTTGTGGTGCAAGGGATATCCAACGATCAACATCTTCATTATAACGTTGATAGTATTGTAATTTTGTATTGAGACGACGGATAAACTTCTCTTGCTCAAGGCCATCCCAGCTTTTCCATGTCTCTTCATCTAAGCCTAAAACTTCACTTAAATAAGGTAGATTTTCTACGTATTCACCCAGTAAACCCATTTCACCCAATTTAGTCGCAGAACCTTGTTTGATTTGATTAGGATCGTTACCCATAGTGGCGGCAATTGAACGCAAATCAGCAAACATATTGTCAGGTGAGATCAAACCTTCGTTAGCCGCATTAACAATTTTTTTCATCACGTCACTTAAATCGCTAAGCTCACTTTTGGTCAATAACACTTGTACTTCTGTTGTTGGGATATTTTGCTGTAATAAATCTCGATCACTTATCCATGCTTTAAAGACTGGAGGTGCTTTTGTGCCCTGTTTTTCACCTAAATACGCTAAACGCATGGCATAACCTAAATCATGCGCATCGTTAAGTAAGGTATCAGTTTCTTTATTTTTGCTATAAGTGGGATCGGCATTTAATGCACTGCCTACAGTGGCTTCACCACGATAAGCAGTTTGAATTTGCGTGGTTACAGCAGTTGCTAAACTGTCTACCATACGACCAAAACTATTTACATCTCCTGAGTTGATAGGGTAGTAAAGCGATTTGTGTAAGAACGGATTAAGCGTTAATGCTTCATATTGCGCTTGTGCCGAAGCATGATTTTTTGCTCCTGACGGGGTTTTTAAATGCAGAGTATAAAGTGCAACACCACGATAAGCGGCTTCTTGGCGAATTTGTTCAGCATCAAGTTTAGTTGATGACAGAGGATCATCTCCCGTTAATGCGCCCGCGTCAGTGATTAAAATAACGTAGCGCGCACCAAAGCGTGTCCAATCAACACCATCAAGGGCTTGCATGACACCAGCATAAGCATCTTCATCAAAACGACTACTTGAGACTTTAGCTTGGCGTAATTCTTTAACTTTATTTAAGAAATCAGGGCCATCTTTTACGTCATTGGGGTTTACAAACATTTTGCTATCGTATTCCAATGCGGGAACGGCTTTGATATTAGAGCGAAACGCCACTAAACCAAATTTTACCTTATCCAACATGTTGTCTTTTTCGACTTGTGCATAAACTTTCTGAATCGCTTCTTTGGTTCTATCAATGTAAGGATCCATTGATATTGTCGAGTCGATAACAAACACGACAGCCGCAGAGAAACCTTGCATCATATTGTCAGCATCTTTGCTGTCTGGTGTTGCTGGTTTTGTATTGTTTGCAGTTGCATTCGTATTCTGTGCGTCTTTGCTGTCTTTGGTTTGTGAAGAGACAGATGCCACATTGAGCACTCGCACTTTATAGCCCGCATCAGTAAAGACTTCATCTGAGCCTAATACAGGTAGCAGATAAAAATTACTTTTTTGATCAATCATATAATCAGGCTCTTTAGCTAAAACAGCCGGATTAACTTTTTGATTTTTGATATCAGCTAAAAAAGGTTGATACTGCTTTTCGGGAGTAGGGTTTTCAAGTAAGCCTTCAACCGTTTGCTTATCTTTGAAAAATAGCATTGGGTTACGACCCGCAGGGTTAGTAAAAGCCAGCGTTAATTGCATTTTCCATTCAGATGTGCAGCTTGCATTCATCCAACCGCTAATATGACCCAAGCTATCAGGACCGACTTGTAGCCACTCATTGGCGCCTTGTTTTTGACGCTGATATACATAAAAACGGCTAAATGCAGGTTGTTCTTTACCTGCTGCGCCAATTGTGTCCGCCACTTGGCAACCTGGGTAGGTTAATACACGCTGATAGAGAGTCTTTTTACCCTCTTGTAATAGCGGTTTTTTCTCTTCAGCACTTGCCGGTGCTGTCAGAATTAAACCACTGAGAATAAGAGTAAGCCAATGCGCCTTTTTCATACGACTTTCCTATTTTTTCAGTGCTTCAAGACGCGCTTTTGCGTCACGGTTTTGTGAGTCATGATTAAGAACAGCTTCGTACCAATAGATGGCCGTTTCTTTGTCTGCACCAAAGCAACCTTGTGCTGACGCGGTTTCTGGATCGTATTCACGAGCATAATTTAGTGCGATTTCAACATCACCTGATTGTGCTTTATATGCATATAAACGCTGAGCAACGTCACATTGATTGTTCTGTTTAGCTTGTTCAATCGTTGTAAGAATAGTTTTGCTATCTGGTTGGCTCTGTATACAACTTTGTACAAAAGCGAGCGCCGTACCTGATTTCATATTTTCAACACTACACACACTTGGTGTTGATGGTTCTGGTGTCGGTTGTGGCGCGGGGTCGCCTGCTGGATTGCCTCTTAGTAAGAAGAACCACGTTAAGATACCCGCTAAAATTAAGATCAAGATAATCGCTAAAATTAAACCAATTTTAGATTTTTTCGGTGTAGGTGGTGTCGGCCGTTGTGGCGGTTCATCTACCTTAATTTCAGGAATAATCGGCTCAGGTTCAGGCTCTTTGACTGCTTCAGGCTCCGGCTCCGGTGATGTTTCGATAATAGGAGTTGGTGGAACGGCTTGAGTATCTAATGTCGCCGTTGATTTTAATGCTTCACTTTGACCTTGTGCTTGTGAGGCTAACACACCATCACGAATACGTAATCGGCCAATATCTTGTGTTTCATTATCGTCTTTTAACGTAAATTGATAGGCCATTTGTAAGTTGCTAACAAGGGGATCAACTAACGTTTTATCAAGAACGATTTGATAGCCTTCCTCGGCATCTTCAAGAGAAAGCTGGTGGAAAAAAGCATTACCTACCCACTCCCCTTTATCATTTAAGAAATAGCGATCTTGGTTACGCTGAATGCTTAAATAAACAGGGGAAGCATCACCTTCCCAATTTCGAATACTTAATACCGCAAAGCCAGGACGAGCAGGTTGTACGGGTTTTAATTCTGGATTAAACACGAATTATGACTCCACGACGGATGATTTCATGGTTTGAATGATTTGGCCTAACTGTGCGTTTTGTTCAGCACTGATTTCTCTTCCTGCTGAATGTCCTGCATTCTCAGTAATAATCGCCGATAAAGCGATAAGCCAATCAATTACAAATAAAAGGGTATAGTTAACAGGGTTAGTGGGTAAGCGGACTAAACGCTCATCATCACCCCATTGCACGCTAGTGTTATCGGGTCTTTCAAAGATCTTATGACCTGCATTGATTTTGCTATCTGGCTTCTCAACACCGTTATCTTTGAAATTAAACCAAGTAATAAAATCACCCAATACATTATAAACGCGAGAGGATTGCTGTTCGGCTAAGTCATCACGACGGGCAATGGCTTCTGTTCCTGCCAAAGTTTTCAACATACGTTGTTCAACACCAAGACGATTGATAGCTGTAATAAGCTCATCGACTAACAGCACCATAATTTCTTGGTCGATGCCTAGGTAGGTTAATAATGTACTGTTATCAGGCAGACTACGTAGATGATTTATCCATAATGCCATCACTTTTTTAGGGTAGGTAACCTCATTGCCGTGGCCTTTGGGGGCTTCATCTTCTTCTGGCACCAAAGAGATTGGCGCATCGCTAAAGAGATCAAAAGTCGGTTGTTCCATAGCGGCAAAGGCAGAAACTGGGGCCTGTGTTGCTTTTTTGTTGTCTGAAAGAGTATCGACAACCTCTTTTTCCTGCATATACAGGTCGTAGAGAGATTTACGAGAAGGCAACAGGTAGTCTAGTAATGCACCTTGTAAATAAGGGCGACTTTGCATAAAACGCAAAATAGTCGCGGCATTACGGCGTTTTACCTGTAATTCCTCTTCACCACCTGATTGATACCATTTTTCAAGATGATGACCGATTAAATCACGTTGAATTTCTTGCAGTTGCTCACTGATACGTTCAAGTTTTAGTGATTTTAAGGCAACGGTTTCAAGATAATCAGCAAGGCGTTGCATACCACCATCGTTAAGCGACAACATGGCATCCCATGCTTGGTCTGGTTCACGAATATAACGTTGGACAGTTTCATCTTCAGCAAAGGTTTTTTTCATCAGATGTAATTGTGAAACACTGTCTTCATTTAGAACTGTTTCTTTACCATTACTGATTTGAATAAACGGAGTGGGTACGCCCGGTTTACGTACTAAAAAGGTGTTATTAAACGCTTCACCATTAATCCAATCTGATGACATCCATTCATATTGACCAAAGCGCTCTAACATCGCCATTTTTATCATGCCACCTTTACCCCATGATTGGCGTAATAACGCTTCATTCATGGTTAAGGAGTTGGTAATACGCATATCAAACATGGTCATTGCCCAAATCAAGCCAGAAGGGCGTTTAGCACGAGTTTGTGCATCTTTACCTTGCGTGTTATTGATCCATTCTGTGAGTACGGCACCGACTTCTTTTACATCGGATTGTTTGTTTGATGCGGTACACACCACCAGTACATTCATTTCTTGGTTATCGGTATAACGCTCAAACAGATAAGCGACTTTACCCCGAAGAATAAGTTGAGCGAGTGGGTTTGCGCTATCATCATTGACTTGACGGCGCACATCCGCCATGGTTTCAACCCCTAAACGTCCGCGATAACCCGGAAAATCTAGTAGCTCAACCTGTTCAAACAGCGTTTTGCTTGGTGCATCTAATAATGGTACGACTAATTCAACGGTGAGTGCGGTCAGTTCCGCTAAAGAAAGGGTTACAGGGGCATCAATACGATCACCATGAACAGGGCAAATGCTGATCTGGCTATCATTGGCAGTATTGAGACGCTCTAGCATATCTACGTTCATAATACTGTCGTTTTGTACTAACACACCGTCTTGTTCTTTGACTAAAGAAGAAAGTGGAGCCAAAACTAATGGTGCATTGCCTAAAGAGGCAAGTGTGGTACTAAAACGCTGATAAGCCGATGTCAGTTCTGCAATGTCGCCCCATAACACTGAAAATAACTTAGCACGTTGGGCTATGCTGAGATAAGGAGCTAATTCAATCGCTTTAGGCCAATAGGTTGTTGCTAATTTCTTCTGGCTTTTTTCGGCGTGACGTTGCAGATAATCCCATAATGAAACGACATCATCGTGCGTAATACCTGCGACAGTTGTGGCACTACACTGTGAACTTAATGAATTGATTAAACTAGATATTTTTTCTTCATCTAATTCAAAATCAATTTTTTCCTGATTAAAGTCATACAGGTAAGCATTAGCAAGGATCTTAACAATTTCAATTTCGCTAAAAAGGTGTAGCTCTACTGGAAACTCTTGCGTACCTTTCGTTGCTTTGCGACTAAAGCGAGTGACTAATCCTGTAGCCTCTTTGCCGCCACCAGGTGGGTTGATATGGTCGATAAAATCAAGTGTTTTACCTGACATGCTGGTTCTTAAACGACCTTCTTGTCCCGCAGCAAGGGCTGAAATCAGGTACGATTTTCCTGCTTGAGACAGACCAAAGAAGCCGACTGACATTGGACGTTGGGTCGCTAAGCTGAGGTTCTTTGCCATATTACGGCTACGACGCAGGCGATAGATAAGGCTATCTGCTTCTGTATTTAAACGAGGTGCATTACCTCTTACTGCGCTAACCCAATCAATGGCTTTGCCTGCACCTTGATAAATGGCATCCCATTTAGCTGTTAACTGTTTTTCATCCATCATATTCATTTACCTAGTACACTCCCGCTATCCAGCCAATAGGATGTTTCACCAATACCACTGTCTGCTAACGTATTGAGTTTGAAGCTTAAACCACTCTTATTAACGCCACCTTTACCATTAATGAGCTCCATTTCTTCAATACGTAATTTTTCAGATTTATTGTCATTATTATGGCTAGAGGCTCCGCGCTCTTCTCCTAGCTTGATATGCAATACGCTGTCTTCTTGGCTTAATTGTTGTGCCAATTTCGGATTTTTAATGCGTAATGTATAGAGTGGCGAGGCTGGCCAACGAGCATTATCTAATTGACGGAAACCTAAACGTATCCCGCCTCTGACTTCAAAATAGGTATCTGGATCAGGCTCAAACTTATCCTGAATATCTCGGTAATAAACGTCATTATCAGAAATGGTGTTGTTATTATCCAACATCCCTAAATAACGCACTGTTGAGTAAGTTTTAAAATTACCTGTTGAGAAATAGAAGTTGAGCAAACGTGCATTTTCAGCCATTAAACACAACATCGCACCAACCGCAGCGGTTGATTTTGGATCATCAATGCGGCCTTTTTTGTTAAACGGATACCAACCACCCGTTTTGTAACCATGTAATGGCAATATACGAGAAGGTGGTACAGGTTGTAATACTTTTAACAGTGCTTGAATACCTGGTAAGCGAGAAGGGCGGCCTGTAAGTAGTAAAACATCACAGGAGTAGTAATAAAGCACCTCACACAGTGCTTTTAAACTACGGGTGATGTTAATACGTTCACCTGAAATAAATTCAGCGTGTAGTTGTGTAAAGTTAATTTGCACTGGCACATTCAAGATAGAGAAACTATCTCCGCCACCTAACTCTTTATTGGCGGCATCGTCAATATAACGTCGCACATGCTCTGTTGGTTGAACATTTAGCAATTCACCAAAGGTGCTGTTAATGCCTTCATGAGGCACTAATGGATCGAAGTTTTCGTATTGGCTTAAAATACGTAATCCAATTGGATTGAAGATTTGTAAGGTAAGCTGTTGGCGCAACACTTGCTGACCCGCATCTAAACCTTCACTACCAAAAAGAGAAGACATTAGGGCATCGGCATCAGAAATACCCGCGTCTGTTAATGCGGTGCGTAATGCTGGCAAAACACACATCTGGATGATATCTAATAAAATATCATCACCCGCAATTTTGAATCCTTCGCGGAATAATTGTGTTGGAATAATTTTGACGTTACTTCCTGTTCCCGTATCCAGTTTATAGCGAGTGATAACGAGATCGGTTGTGCCACCACCAATATCAATTGAGGCAATTTTTAATGTGCTATCACCCGTTAATGCGCGGTTATCTTCACGCACTTGGCTGGCAAAAAAGGCTTCAGTACGCTCACCAAATTTAATTTGTGTTTCGTTGTAGAGATAAACTAATTGACCACAAGTGGCTTCATCCCACTTAACGTGGATATTAGGCATTGGTATGCGACATTGGGTATCTTTGCCATCAAAATTCAGTTTTTCGTCAGTCGGATCCCAATTCATTGCTTTCCAAATTAAGCCTAATGCGTTTTCCATGCATGTTTCAAAAATAGCACGCTCTGGTTTTGGCATTGCGGGTGGAATAGTCAAAATGATATTGCGTAATTGACGAGGCGCACTTGCGTGACTCATTTTAAGACGCTGAGCCGGGCTGTTCATTTGCGTTAATGCCTGAGCTAATACTTCGGTTAACATCATGGTCATTAATGAACTACGTGTGTAGTTTGGCGTAAAGACAGGCATGCGAAAGTCAGGCTCTAAACGGAATAACGGTTCACCATGATCGTTAAGCAGATAGGTCATAGGTACAGCAGTTGCCAATGGTTCTCTGTCTGTTTGACCAAAGGAGCGACTAAAGCGCCAACCTGGAGAATACGGCGAATCATCCCATAAATAACGTTTAGGGCTTGAAATACCTGTTGAGCCTTCGGTTCCTAAGCGTTGTGCCGCCATGCGGTTAGCTTCAGGGCCAACGCGACCAATAGTTGGCCACATAAAGGCATTATTTCTCCCACTACTGACTGAAAAGTCTTGTTTACCAAATTCCGCTTGCGCAAATTCAACACGGCTTTCAAAAGGCTCGTTGTAGATTTGATAAGGGTGGCTTAAATCACGCAATGTCATTTCATAAAGTTGAGTTAACCCTTTATTATCATTGATATGATCTTCAATTAAGATCCCACATGTACGTGAGTTACCCACATCAAGAATAAGGTCAACTTCAATGGCAGGCTCTTGTGGTTTGGTTTCATTAATTTTGATCTCAGGTAAGTGGAGTTTCTCACCTAAGATATTGAGCAGATTGAGATAATGTGCTTGATGTTGAAACTCTTTAATCGCTTCTTCAAGTTCATCATGGTATATCTTAGTGACTGCTAGTGCTCTTTCACTAAAGACTTCCTTTAACCAACCATCAATCCAAGGTGTTTCAAGGAAATTTTCTACCTCATAACCTAGATAAGCTAGTGCAAAAGCAACACCAGAACGAACATCTTCTTCGTTTGGTGCTAGATAAGCCGTATTAGTGCGATTGGGTTCAATGCGAGTATCAAAAGCCACTACAATGCGATGTGTATGCCCGTCTTCATCTGGCTCTGGCAGTTGGTGAAACATCATTCTCACCCAGTTATCAGGGCCTTGAGAGAATGAACGTGGCGGATTAAAGCGGAAAAATGGTACTGGTAACCAAGTGTCATTGAGTAAATTTAATGACTCATCAAGAGAGAAGCTAAATTCTGCTTCTCTAGGCGTTTGTGGTTGATTTTTCGGCGCTGGATAAAGATAGTTATCGTCTCGCTCATTGTAGATGAGTCGCATTAACGGGCCGTTTTCACCTTTTTTAACAAACTCACCGTACTCTTTGCGCTGTGGTAGCGTAAAACCAAAATCCAGAAACTGAATATTGCTGTCACGGATAAGGGTAATTTTATCTTTATAATCGGTCAGTGGCGCTAACATGAATTAATTATTCTCCCGCTTCATTGATAATGGGAATGGCTGACTGTTCTCATATTTCCCTTGGCAATCAGCAATATTTTGGCTTCCTGGTTGGCAAATAATATTTGGCATCAAATAGTTTGAGCCATCACTACACAGAGCCTGACCTTGGTTATTTATATTCAGTCCACCTTGATTGACGGCTGCGTTAACAGGGGCTTTGCAGGTCACGCCATCACTGCGTGTCATGACGACTTGTCCTTTGCCATTATCTAATTGATAGTTCAGGCTCAGTGGTTTACCTGTTTTTTGATCTTGAATACCTGCACCTGCTTTCCATTGGCCATTAAGGAATTGGGTTGAGCCATTGGCTAACGCATTTGCAGGAATAGTCAGTGGTGTTGTGTTATCAGCCGTGGCTGGTGGTGTGACATCTGGTGGTGCATTAGGATCAACCGGAGGGTTAGCAGTATTGTTCTCATTTCCTGCATTTTGAGGAGTATCTGTTTTCGGTTGCTCATTTTGTGTTGCGGGATCAACAGGAGGCACATTTGGTTGTTGTGCCTCATCGGGCGTTGTTCCATCGGGTAAAGCACCTTGGTTATTATCTATTTGAGGATCAACCACGGGTAAACCAGTATTAGGATCAACTATTGCACCGTTCCCATCAGTGCCATTAATCACATTTCCATTGGCATCTACGGTGCCTAATGTACTTGTGTGAGCTGTACCTGTTGGAACACCAACGGTGTGGCCATTAGTGACCACAGTAGGGACTTTTGGCTTCTCAAGCGTAGGATCAGGTAGCTTAGGCGCTTCAATATCTGGCGTTTTAATATCGACGGTTGGTAATGTCGGTGTTGAGAAACAGCCTCTTAAGAAGAAAATAGCGAGTAGTAGTAATAATAAAGGTAACAGCCACCATAAAAAACGCCACCAAGGGCGCTTTGTGTCAGTAATGATGACTTTTTCTTGTACGGGTGGAATGGCTGTTGATGTTGGTGCTATTGTCGCAACAACGGGTTTTAAGCAAGCAACAGGATCAACTCTTAGTTGTTGATTGGCGCTGACAAATCCCCAAAAGGTAATAATCGGTTGGCCATCAACAATAAAAATATGGTTTTCGTCAGGAAATTGGATTGTTTTACTGAGGAGTGCGCCAAAAAGCTGACTTTCTTTATTTCCATCCCTCTTCTGTTCTTGTTCGCTAAAGGCGATTAAATCATCTTGATTTTTTTTCAGCACAGCATAAGCGGCAGTACGCTCTTCTTCTGAAGCCGCAGACCAAGGGATAACAGAGCCGTCAATCGGTGAATACCAGTCAATACGTTCGCCCGTTTCATTTGGCTGAGGAATGGCAAGGCATTGAGAAATATGTGCCTTTCCTCTTAAACGCAAAGTTTCACGTAGCTGCAGTGCAGAGATATAAACAGCCTGTCCATTTTCTCCCATAGGGAGGTAACTTTCTAATTTACCACTTCGTAAGAATGCTTTATTCACGACGATCATTCCGCTAGGCAAGATTATCTATGGGTAAGTTGGCTTATCCGTAAATAGGCTTTAAGGCTAAAAATAAAGATATAAAATTTATATACATTTTATATTATCAGAAATTGGGTGTCTATCTAGCGGATTATTTAGGGTTAATTAACTGATTATTATTAAAGACTTTTTTATTTTTCTTGAGTAAAAGAGGAATATTGAGATAACGATTATGATAATTAAATAATGACGTTACAGGTTGCGCTATATTTTCTTAAATATACGGATAAAATCACCGATATATTGGTTTTTGCATTAAAAAATAATGAAATAGAAGAAAAAAAAGACAAAATATAAAAAGGTAAACCATCAGATAACATTTGGTCGCTGTGATAGTAATCACAAAATAGGTTTATTCTGAATAATGAGTGAATAAGAAAAGAAACAAAATACGCAATTAAAGAAGGGTCTTAAATAGATAAGATATAGCACCTATTGGCTTCAATATAATAATAAATTATGCGTAATAGGTGAAAAATTTCACCCTCAATGTTGAAACAAAGAGGGTGAAATAAATATTAAAAACTGTAATCAATCATTATTTACAGTTCTTCGGAATATAATCTTCAATCGCTTTTCGAGTCATTAAACTGACCTCATTGGCATTACGCGCAGTGAAGACTTTACCGCCCGTTGCATTTGCCACACAGTTGCCTGCGCCGGTGCCTAAAATATCAACAACGTTAATTACGGCGCGAGGGTGGGCACGTTTTAAAGTTCTGGCTGCTGCGCATGGATCTTGATCGCAAGACTCTAAACCGTCAGATAACAAGACAATAATAGTGTCACGATTATTGCCTTTGATTAGAGAACCCGCTCGTTGAATAGACTCGGCTAATGGTGTGCCACTATCAGGTTCAATACGTTTAATGTAGTTAAGTAATTTTGAGCGTTCATTGCCACCATAAGCAGGACTTGATTTCACTACACCGCAATCTGATGCCACAACGGTAGTAATTTTCATATCTGAAGGAATACTATTAATAATCTTTGTTGCTGCATTTCTTGCCACAGTGATCCGACGAGGTTCGGCATCATAGCCCGCGAAGAGTTTTCCTGTGTTTGCAATAAAGTCTAAATCATCTTCTGTTAAGCTCATACTCAACGCCATTGAGCCTGAAGCATCAAAGATAATAATCACTTGTGGTGCCAGTTCTGGTGGGCGATCTACTGGACACATTTGTTTTATCTTACTGGCTAAGCGATTTTCACAGGTTGCATTCGCTGTCTTTTCTGTCATCCCCGCTTTTTTTAATTCATCTTGTACACAAGCTTCTAGTGGCGTGAGTTTTTTCACAGGCACTGGTTTGGGCACAGGTTTTGGCTCAGGAATGGGTTCCGGTACTGGAACGGGTTCAGGGATCGGCTCTGGAATAGGCTCTGGTACAGGTTCTGGCTCTGGAATAGGCTCTGGCTCAGGTGCAGGTTCTGGTGGTATTACGACGGCAGGTTTTTCTTCCACAACAGGAGGAACAGCCTTGGGATCAAAACACCCTTTTAGCCAAGATGCCAATAAAATTAAAAACAGCAAGAATAAGAAGAGTAATAGCCAACGTAACCAGCGATTGCGTGTTTTGGCTGGCACATTAGCAAGTGCGGCACCCGCAGCCGCGGCACTTGCACCGGCGGTAACTTGTGCAATCGGTGGTGGTAATGGGGTTGTTCGTGGCCACCATGTAATAACAGGTTGCCCATTAATCACATAGACACTTTCACTATCAGGCAGTGTTGATGCCGTATCTAAAAGGTGGCGCTCTTCATCTGTAATTCTGTTTTGCGAAGCTAATAGCGCGGTTTGCGTTTTAATATCGTTAAGGCGTTCATCTAAAATGCGTCTTATCTCTTGTTGTTCTTGGCCTTGTAACGAGGTCAAAGCAACAGGATTACCAGAAACAGCAGAATACCATTCAATGACATCATCCGATTTCTTTTCGGGCGTGGCAAATAGCGCTCGATACTTAGTCGGAAAATGTTGTGTCAGCAATTGGAGTAACTGCTGTTGATGAGTTAAGGCAAAATCGGCGCGGGTAATATCAGCCGTTAATCGTGAAATTCGATTCATATTTTAGAGAGCCTTCGTGACGGCTATATTCGTTTAAAGAGAGAAAATTAAGATATCAATATTACTGACTATAACGGTTTTATTAAAAAGGTGAAATTAAAGCGTTCATTTTTTTAATCTAAGGCAAAATAAATTTTTATAGCACTTAGGCTTTAGTTTATTGCTAAATTCGCTCAATTTATTTCTCTATTTTAACAGGCAAAATAATCTATTTGCTTATTTATCTTTTTACCCCTTAGGATGGCGCCTTTATGTTAAAGGCGAAGATTACAAATCAGCCAATTCTCACCATTGAGTGCTGATGAATATTGATATAGCACATAGAGTATCGACGGGTTACAAGGTATGTTACCCACACTATAAAATAGCCAAATCATTTGCTTTTGAGGGAATTTATTCTCCCTCTTTACGTTGATACAACCGTAGGTTTCTGATGACAAATAAAATAAATAATAACCCATTACTTAATGATGTAACTCGTTACTGGAATATCAGAGCAGAAAGTTATAGTGAGTCTAATCAACAAGAATTGCTGAGTGAGAAACAACAAAAATGGCGTCATTTGTTATTGGGACATGTTAAGGAGGGTGAAACTTTAAAAGTATTAGATATTGGAACTGGCCCAGGCTTTTTTGCCATTTTATTAGCGTTATCAGGACATGATGTCACGGCAATTGATGCAACGGAAGGCATGTTGCAGGAAGCCAAACAAAATGCACAAACACACAAGGTAAATATTCAATTTATTCGTGGCGATGTACATCAACTGCCTTTTGCCAATGAACAGTTTGATCTTGTTGTCAGCCGTAATGTCACTTGGAATTTAAAAGCACCACAAGTGGCGTATTCAGAATGGTTTCGTGTATTAAAGCCTGGCGGTAGTTTAATTAATTTTGATGCTAACTGGTATTTACACCTTTTTGACGAGACTTATTGGCAAGGTTTTGTCGCAGATAGAGCTCGTTCAATAGAAGAACAAGTTGAAGATCACTATGTGAGTACAGATACAAAAGAGATGGAGCGAATTGCCCGTCAACTTCCATTAAGTCAAATAAAACGTCCTCAATGGGACATTAATACGTTGCTAGAGATTGGTTTTAATCGATACATGATAGATACTCGCATTGGTGATTTTGTGTGGAATGAAGAAGAAAAAATTAATTATGGGTCAACGCCGATGTTTATGATCCACGCACAAAAAAACAACGCATAAATAATGAAAGGAGAATAACGTGAAGCCTTTATTTTCGGTGATCCCAACCCTGTTATTAACACTTGCATGTGCATTTCCAGCACTTGCAGATCAAAGCAATAACATACTGGATTATGCCAGTACAAAAGATATTCGTGATATTAATCCTCATCTCTACTCTGGTGAGATGGCAGCTCAAAACATGGTATTTGAATCTCTTGTATTAAATACCGAAAAAGGTGTTGCTCCTTATTTAGCGGAACGTTGGGATATTTCCCCCGACGGCAAAAGTTATACCTTTTATTTACGTCATGATGTGACCTTTAGTGATGGCGAACCGTTTAATGCCAAAGCTGTAAAATTAAATATTGAAGCCATATTAGATAACTATGAACGACATGCATGGTTAGAGTTAGTTCGTCAAATTGATAGCGTTGAAGTTGTTGATGAACTTACCGTTAAATTAAATTTAAAAAACCCTTACTACCCAACATTAACTGAATTAGGTTTAACTCGCCCATTCCGCTTTATTTCGCCCAATTCATTTATTAATGGCAAAACAAAAACAGGTGTTGCGAACTATATTGGTACGGGGCCTTGGGTATTAACTGAACATAAAAAAGACCAATACGCAGAGTTTAAAGTTAACCCAAATTATTGGGGAGAAAAACCTGTATTAAATGGGGTAATGTGGCGGGTGATCCCAGACAGACAAACGATGCTACTTTCGCTACAAAAAGGGGATATTCAGCTTATATTTGGTGCTGATGGTGACATGTTAGATATGGATTCATTTGAAGCTCTTATGGCATCAGATAAATTCAAAACTGAAATGAGCGCCCCAATTGCATCTCGCGCTATTGTGTTAAACAGCAGTCGTCCAATGACATCAAACCAACATGTTCGCCAAGCATTACAATATGCCGTCGATAAAGAGGGGATTGCACAAGGTATTTTAGCGGGTAGTGAAAAAGTCGCTGATAGTTTAATGGCGCGAAGCGTGCCTTACTGTGATTTTGCTTCCCCAACCTATATTTATCGTCCAACAAAAGCGATTGATCTATTAGAAGCTGAAGGCTGGGTATTACCAAAAGGTAAGACTATCCGTGAGAAGCAAGGTGAGAAATTAGAGCTATTGCTCTCTTATAATGTGAATAACGCAGTAGAAAAAGAAATTGCCGAACTTATTCAAGATGATTTTAAAAAGATTGGCGTTGGTCTGACTATTTTAGGTGAAGAGAAACAAGCTTATTTAGATAGACAAAAAAATGGTGATTTTGATTTGCAATATTCGCTTTCATGGGGAACACCTTACGATCCAGCTTCCTTTGTTTCATCTTTTAGAATACCTGCTCATGCCGATTACCAAGGACAAAAAGGATTAGCGAATAAAGCACAATTAGATGCCATGATTGGTGAGCTATTAATTACACCTGATGAAACACGACGTCAGGAATTATATAAAACCTTATTTACGTCATTAGCTGATCAAGCGGTCTATATCCCATTAACCTATTCACGTACTAAGGCTATCCATCGCAGTGAATTAGAAAATGTTGGCTTTAATCCGTCTCAATATGAAATACCGTTTGAAAAAATGTATTTTAATCCGTAATTAAAACGCTCACTTAGATAAGTGTGGCACCTTATATGAAAGTGCCACACTGATTAAATCTGATGCTACGTTATATATTCTGGAGAGTGTTGGCGATATTTCCGCTGGCACTGATGATTTCATTTATTGCCTTTATTCTGTTGGAATTGGCGCCGTCTGATCCTGCGGAAGTCGCATTACGTGTCAATGAAATTGTTCCAACCCCTGAAGCGATTGATGGTATGCGTCATGAGTTAGGCTTAGATAAGCCTTTCTTTACCCGTTATTTTTTATGGTTAATGGCAGGGTTTCAGCTCGATTTTGGTACTTCTTTTCTTACTAGAACCCCAGTTATTCAAGAGATGCTAAGGGCATTACCTCCAACGCTTTGGTTAGCTTCAACGGCTTTATTCTTTACGATTATTTTGGCACTGCCTTTAGCATTGTGGTGTGTGGCTAAACCTCAAAGTTTTACAGATAAATGCATTCGTTTCATTGTGTTTGTTTTAACGGCTATACCTAATTATTGGTTAGGATTGCTATTGATTTGGGGAGTCGCCGTTTATTTAGATTGGCTTCCTGTCAGTGGAATGTTATCGCCACAATCTGTTATTTTGCCTGCATTAGCGCTTTCTTTAGGGTACATCGGTACTTATTTACGGCTGTTAAGAGGTGCGATGTTAAACCAATGGCATCAGCCTTATGTCTTTTATGCCAAAGCGCGAGGATTACCTGACAACCTTATTTTACGTCGTCATATTTTACGAAATTCGCTGTATTCCAGTTTAACGGCATTGGGTATGAGTATTCCAAAGCTAATTGCTGGTACAGTCGTGATTGAAAATATTTTTGCATGGCCGGGAATTGGGCGACTATGTATCAGCGCCATATTTGGTCGTGATTATCCGATGATACAGGCCTATATTTTATTGATGTCACTGCTATTTCTCTTTTTTAACTTTTTGATGGATGTCATTCAAATGATGGCTGATCCGCGGTTAAGGAGATAATTATGTGGCAACTGTTTTGGCAACGACTTGCAAAAGATAAAAGTGCGCAATTGTGTTTATTGGTGATCACAATTGTGGTCATCGCTGGAATATTTGCACCTTGGTTAGCACCGCATGATCCCACATTAACCTCAATACGTTTGAAATTTAAGCCTATGAGTTTTGATTATCCGTTAGGTACGGATAATTTAGGGCGCTGTATCTTTTCACGATTATTGTTTGGTGTAAGAACCACGGTATTTTATGCCTTATTAGCTATGAGTGTGACATTAATCATTGGCTGGCTAATGGGCATGTTAGCTGGATTTTTCCATGGAAAAACAGACACATTGATTATGCGATTATGTGATGTGGTTTTGTCATTTCCTGCAGAAATTATGATCTTAGCATTAGTGGGAATAATGGGGCCGGGTATTGGTAATATCTTAATTGCCGTTATTTTAGTGAAATGGGCATGGTATGCCAGAATGATCAGAGGGGTTGTTCGTCAATATTCACACCGTAATTATATTGCTTACGCCCGTGTGATTGGTGCGCCTTCTCATCATATTTTACGACGTCACTTATTACCGGTGACTTTTGCTGAAACTATCGTCTTAGCATCAACCGATATTGGCAGTGTTATTTTAATGATCTCGGCGCTCTCTTTTTTAGGGTTAGGCGTACAACCACCGACCCCAGAATGGGGAAATATGCTCAGTGAAGCAAAAAATGTCATGGTATTACATCCAGAACAGATGTTGCCTGCGGGGATTGCTATCACTCTTGTTGTCACAGCCTTTAACTTTTGGGGTGATTTTTTACGTGATGTGTTTGATCCCGATAATCGCCAGTCAGTAGGAGAAAAGCATGAACAACTTACTGACGCTTGAGCATGTTTCTGTTATTCATCAAGAAAGCGGAAAAAAGCTGATTGATGATGTCTCTTTCTCGATAAAGCAAGGACGCACATTAGCGATTGTCGGAGAAAGTGGTAGTGGAAAAAGTGTGATCAGCAAAGCCATTATGGGATTACTGCCTGAACAATTAGCAATATCAGGGGAGATTTTTTTTGCAGGAAAGAAAATCAGTGATGAGGCCTTTTCTCAACATCGAGCTTTATTGGGAACATCTTTAGGTTTGATTGTTCAAAATGGCATGAGTGCGTTTGATCCTTTGATGAAAATAGGCAAGCAAATTAGCCAAACGTTAATCTACCATTTTTCCTATACTAAAAAGCAAGCTCTAGAAGAAACTCAGTTGGCATTATCTCATGTTTTTCCTCATCAATTTCAATCTATTATACAGGCGTTCCCTCATCAATTAAGCGGCGGACAACTACAACGAGTGATGATTGCGATTGCGCTCGCCTTGTCACCTAAACTATTAATTGCTGATGAACCCACAACAGCACTTGATGCACCTCTTCGTCGAGAGATTTTAAAATTGCTCCAGCTTGTCGTAACGACTCATCACTCAACGCTGATTTTTATTTCCCATGACTTAGGGCTCGTGAATGAAATTGCCGATGATATTATCGTGATGCAAGGGGGAAAAATGGTTGAATTTGGTGATAAAACAACCGTTTTAACATCTCCAACACAGGAATATACGCGTTATTTAATTAATGCACGGCGACAGCTTTCGTTGCGTTTCGAGCAATTGATTAATAAAAAAACATATTAATATCATCATAATAAAAGAGACGCTATGTTATTAAACGTTGAGAATATCAGTAAGTTTTATACTCAAAGGAATAACACTTTATTCGGTGAGAAAGTGAAGGTTATTGATGCTCTTTCTTTTAATATAAATACCCAAGAAACTTTTGGTTTAGTGGGGGAAAGTGGCAGTGGTAAAAGCACCTTAGCACGTTTAATTTGTGGATTAGAATTACCAGATAGTGGTGCTATCTATTTGAATAATAAATCAGTGACAAAACGACTTCATCGTCAAGGTATTATTAGTATTGTTTTCCAAGATTATACAACATCCGTTAATCCCACATTAACGGTTGGCGAAATTATTGCTGAGCCAGTAAAAATAGTGGACCCAAGTATTCATCATCAGGCATTAGAAAAGCTGATTTTTGCTTTTTTAGATAAAGTGGGATTACCTAAAAATTGTTATCGGCGTTATATATATGAACTGTCAGGTGGGCAGGCACAACGGGTATGTTTATGTCGTGCATTAGCTTCTTACCCTAAATTGATTGTATTAGATGAAGCGCTTAGCTCGTTAGATATTCCTACCCAAGTACAGATATTAGATTTATTAAAACAGTTAAAAGAAGAATTCCAATTATCTTACCTTTTTATCAGTCATGATATTCAAACGGTTGCTTACTTTTGCGATAAAGTTATGTTCTTTTTACAAGGTAAGAAAATTGAATTATGTGAGGTAGATAATCTAGGTAATGTTGCGCATGATTATTCTAAAAAACTTATTCAATCTGTTATCTAATTAATAAACAGCAATACTTTTAAGTATTGCTGTTTGCTGAATTTAATCTATTTAGAGATTATTCATTAAGTGTTCTTGAACGGCTTTTGCATCATTTGAGGCATTGAAATCAATACCGAAATTTAGCGTACCTTCTTTGAGTTCAATACTATGAGGCGTTGCTTTAGAACAGGTGATATTCTGTATTTTTTCTTTTACTGTTTCTTGGGCGATTTTAGAGCTTTCACAGGTATTTATTACACCTTTTAGTCCTTCACTACAATAACTATCAACCCCTGTTGTTTTTAAATCATCAGCAGTAAATGCAGACCAATCAAAAGCAACTTTTATATTGGCATCACAGCTTTTATTTAAATCAACAACACGAGATTGAATATTCTCTTCAAATTTTTGGTGTAATTCTTTTTCTGCTAATGTCGCTGAAAAAGCAGAAGAGGAAATAAGCAGTAGAGAGAGACTGACAGCAATATTTTTCAACATGATCAAATGCTCCAAAAATGAATATATAAATTTAAATTAACTTATTAAAAATAAAACAATGGGAAGTTATAACAATAGGAAGATGATTATTTTTAGTACTTTACTCTTTTTTGAATAATATTTTTAATTATTAGTGAGATGTCTTTTAATAAAATCATTTTATGATAAGCCTATTAATACTTTAATAGGTATTTTTACTCAGTCATTAATTAAATGTTCGTTATATTTATAACGAACATAATCGATTCAGTACTTCATTTAAATTATCAATAAAGTGAAATAAATAAATTGCCATTAAAATCAACCGATTAAATTATTGATGTAGATCTGCATCACAAACCAATCTTATTGTGATTGTTTTTTCATCATGCTCGAATTAACTTGCTAACTCGAAGTAGCAAAAATTAGCATAGCGTTAGCAAATGATGAGGGTTCGCATGGAACAACAATATTTTATTGGCGTTGATGTTGGCTCAGCCAGTGTCCGTGCAGCGGTATTTGATAGCAATGGAAAGCGTTTAGGCTTTTCTGTTCGCCCTATTGCCCAATTCCGTCCTAAAACGGATTTTGTTGAGCAATCATCCACCGATATTTGGCAGCAGGTGTGCACTACCGTAAAAGAGTCGGTGGCGTTATCTGCTATTGATCCTATCCATGTGAAATCTATCGGTTTTGATGCCACTTGTTCTTTGGTTGCTGTGGATAAAGAAGGTAAAGGACTTTCTGTTTCGCCAAGCGGTAACGCTGAACAAGATATCATCATGTGGATGGATCACCGGGCTGTACAAGAAACGGTCACCATCAATCTGACCAATGATCCTTCACTGCGATATGTCGGTGGTGAAGTGAGTATCGAAATGGAATTGCCGAAAATTCTGTGGTTAAAAAATCATTACCCAGAACGTTATCAAAATGTATGGCGATTCTTTGATTTAGCTGACTTTTTAGTTTGGAAAGCAACATCAGGAGATGTAGCAAGTACCTGCACATTAACCTGTAAATGGAACTATTTAGCACATCAGGGACAATTTAGTGAGAGTTTGTTAGCCGATGTAGGTTTGGATGAATTATTAGAAAAAGTACCACAAACCATTCTGGCATTAGGTGAACAAGCAGGTTGTTTAGATGAGGCGGTTGCCAATGCATTTGGCTTGCACACAGGGGTCATTGTTGCTTCAGGCATTATTGACGCACATGCAGGTGGCTTGGCATTAACAGCATCACAACCTGAAGGTAGTTTGGCAATTATCAGTGGTACGTCTAACTGCCATATGATTGTGAGCCAATATCCAATTATGGTACCCGGCGTTTGGGGTCCTTATTTTGGCGCGATGTTACCCGAGTTATGGCTAAACGAAGGCGGCCAAAGTGCTGCTGGTGCGTTAGTTGAATGGTCTATCCGCCGTCATGAATCATGGGCTGAATTAGAGCAAGAAGCGAATGAAAAAGGCGTTAACTACTATGCCTTATTAAACGAAGCTGTCGCTGAATTGGAAGAAAATGAACAATATCCAACCACACAGTTTCATGTTTTAGCTGACCATCATGGCAATCGTTCTCCGCGCGCCAATCCTGCGGCAAAAGGCATGGTAAGCGGGTTAACACTGGAAAGTGGTCGTGTTGCATTGGCTCGTTATTATCTTGCGACACTGCAATCTATTGCTTATGGCACACGCCATATTATTGACACACTTGAAGATGCTGGACATCAAATCAATCGCATCGTGATGTGTGGTGGAGCAACGAAAAATCCATTGTGGCTACGCGAATATGCCAATGCGACAGGTCGTGAAATTCATTTAGCACAAGAAGAAGATGCGGTGAATTTAGGGGCTGCATTACTAGGTGCTGTAGCGTGTAAAGCCTTTGATGATTTCTCAAAAGCTGCCAGTGCAATGGTGAGAGAAGGTGGCATTATTACACCAGATAGCGACACGTTTGCCTTCCATCAAGCTAAATATCAAGTTTATTTGCAGATGTATCAAGATCAGCAACGTTATAACGAAATGATGTCAGATTGTTGACCACAAATTTTTCCGATTATGAACCGAGTTTACCTTACCAGGGATATCTTATGTTGAACTTAAATCTACCAAAATTACCGACAACCATCACAGCAGGTCAAAAAGAGATCCTGATGGTCACTAACGCAGACTTACGCGAGCCTGCAAACGTAACGTGCTGGCCTGTACAGAAAAAATTTGAAGATAAACTGGCCGCAGCATTAGAAGCGCAAGGTTACAAAATGAAGCGTGCTCATGAAATTAGTGAAGCTCGCGGTCATGGTTTTATCAGTAGTCAGCGTGAAGGTTGCGACATGTTTGCCGCTATCGATCCTGATGCGCCAGTTATTGTGTTATTAACTGCATGGCAATATTCACACCATATTGCCTCTTCATTAGCACACCATCGTGGTCCTATTTTACTGCTGGCTAACTTTGATGGTACATGGCCGGGTCTGGTAGGAATGTTGTGTTTAGCGGGCACGATGACCAGTTTAGGTAAAAATTATTCACGTTTATGGTCAGAAGAGTTTGAGGATGAATTCTTTGTAGATGGCTTAGCGACTTGGTTGAAATATGGTTATGTAAATCATAAGCTTAGCTATCTTACGGATATTGCGCCAACACACAGGGTAATGGCGACGGAAGCTGGCGAAGTGGGTCGTAAAGTCGGCGAATACATAATTAAAAATAAAGAAATAATAGGTTTGTTCGATACATTCTGTATGGGAATGATTAACGGGGTCTTCCCACAACAGGCCATGATCAATATTGGTATGCCAATTGAATCCCTTTCTCAATCTGCGTTACTGGTCGAAATGGCGAAAGTACCGACAGAATTAAGAGAGGCATGTTTACAGTGGTACGAAGATAACGGGATGACGTTTATGTTTGGTCAAGATGACAAAACTGAACTCACTCGTGAACAGGTGATGGAGCAGTGCGCCATGATGATCGCAATGGCGCGTTTCGTAAAACGTTTTGGTTTAACTGCGGTGGGTGTGCAATATCAGCAGGGCTTAAAAGATTGTTGCCCAGCGTCTGACTTTGCCGAAGGTGCTATCGGTTCAACAGCACGTTTCCCACTACCAGATGAAAACGGCGAGATTATCTGCCCTAATACGCCAATTCCTTGTATCAACGAAGTGGATATGGGTACGGCTATTCCTCAAACGATGTTATGGCGTTTATTAACATCATTAGGATTACCAGCAGAAACCACATTGCATGATATTCGTTGGGGTAGTGAGTACGAAGGAACATTCTACTGGGATATGGAGATTTCAGGATCAGTTCCTTTTGAACACCTCAAAGGTGGCTTAAAAGGTGCAACAGGTTATCGTCAGCCTGCGATGTTCTTCCCTAAAGGGGGTTCAACTATCGCAGGTCAAGGTAAAGCAGGGCGCTTGTTATGGGGTCGTGCACACTATGAAGGCACTGATGTGATTATGCATATCGGTACGGGTGTGGCGGTAGAATTACCTGAAGCAGAATTTGAACGTCGCCGTAGAGCAACCAACTACGAATGGCCATTATTAAACTGTACGTTAGATGGCGTAACGCGTGATGACCTTATGGCGGGACATCAAAGTAATCACATTACTGTGGCTTACATTGATGAAGATAAATTGGCGTTTGTGCTTAAAGCCTTTGTTGCTCAAGCATTGACTCAAGGTATTCAAGTAAAAGTGGCAGGTGATGCCATTAACCTACTGTAAGGAATTGATGATGAGCCAGCAAAAATACGTCGGTGTTTGGCCTGTTATGCTAACCCCTTTTGATGCCAAAGGGGAGATTGATTGGGCGTCGTTAGAGCGCCTTGTAGACTGGTATATCGATTCTGGTGTACATGGACTCTTTGCCGCCTGCCAATCAAGCGAAATGTTTTATTTAAGTGATGAGGAAACTCAAGCGCTTACCCGCTTTATCGTTGAAAAAGCAGATGGAAGAGTACCTGTAGTAGCTTCTGGTCATACTGCAACCGCATTAAGTCAGCAAAAAGAACAATTGCAGGCAATGGCGGGTACCGGTGTCGATGGCGTCATTATGATCAGTAATCGCTTAGCGCTTATTGGTGAGTCAGATGATAAAGCGCTGGAAACATTACAGGTCTTAACCAATGTGGTGCCAAAAGAGATTGATTTGGGCATTTATGAATGTCCTCATCCTTACAAACGCCTGTTATCTGAAGAGATTGTAGAGTGGTGTGCGCAAAGTAATCGCTTTACCTTTATCAAAGATACGTGTTGTTCTCTACCAATGATAGAGCGTCGTTTGGCATTATCAAAAGGAACTCGCTTGCACTTAGCCAATGCGAACAGTCAAACGTTATTAGCATCATTCCAAGCGGGATGTCAGGCATATAGCGGTGTTATGGCCAACTTCCATCCAGAGCTTTATGTTTGGCTTTATGAAAATTGGAAGGATAAACCTGAGCAGGCTGCCGTATTAGCTGATTATTTATCAACAGCAGCGATGACCGAAACACTGGATTATCCAGCATGCGCTAAATATCATCAGCGCCTGATTGGTAACTTCAGCACTCTGGTCTGCCGTTCCCGTAATAGCAGTCAGTTTGAAAACTCATTTTTCCCTTCTGCCGTCAATAGCATGACTGCATTAGGTGAAAACATGAAAAAATGGCTTTCGTTAGATTAATTTAGGACACAGGAGTAGGAATATGCCTTTCGTGATGAAGGAAACTCAGTTTGTGCTTGATAACGCACATTCACTTTTTAATCACTGCCATGCTTCAACGATTGTGCGTGTGCCTAACTCTGAGCGTTTGTTAACCGCTTTTTTCGCTGGTGATAAAGAAGGTAGCGGTAATACCGCTATCTGGCTGGCGATAAAAGAGGGCGATCATTGGCAGCACGCTCAACCTGTTGTTAAAAATCCGGGTGTTGCGCACTGGAATCCAGTTTTACATGTTGACCCATCAACAGGTAATATCTGGCTGTTTTATAAAACGGGTCCCGATGTACATAGTTGGACGACCCAATACGTTATCTCGAAGGATGGCGGAAACAGCTGGAATTTACCGAGTGAATTGGTTTCTGGTGATGTAGCACCTAGAGGTCCTGTGAAGAACAAAGTATTAGTGATGTCGAATGGCGAGTGGTTGGCACCAGGATCGGTTGAGGATGACCAGTTCTGGGATGCGTTTGTCGATATATCAAGTGACAATGGTCAACACTGGTTGCGAGTGGATATTCCGATTGAACACCATAAAGGTGGGCAAACGGAACATGAAATCTGGCAGGGTTTAAAGGACGATGCCTTATGGGAGACTGATCTACAACGCGTTTTTCAATGGGATGGCGTGATACAGCCAACACTATGGGAATCCCAGCCTGGGCATGTGCATGCCATGATGCGGAGTACGCGCGGTACTATTTATCGTAGCGATTCAACGGATTATGGGCGCAGTTGGTGTCCGGCTTATGCAACAATATTACCAAATAATAATAGCGGCATTGATGTCGTCTCCTTCGCAGATGGTCAACTGGCATTGGTGTATAACCCGAATTCAGGTAACTGGAGCCGTCGTTATCCCATCTCTGTCAGTCTTTCATCCGATAATGGCAGTACTTGGTCTGAACCATTCGATTTACTCGATGGGGAAGGCGAATTTTCATATCCGGCTATTATTGCTGAAAACAATACCCTACACGTGACCTTTACTTGGAATCGAAAAAACATTGTTTATCAGCAGTTAATGGCTACTCAATAAAAATGTGGAGAAAGGGTTTTATGAAAAAGAGTCTACTCGCAGCGTTGGCGATTACGATGACACTGGGCATGGGGAATGCAGTTGCCCAACAGTTAACGTATCCTACAAAAAATATTGATGTTGTCATCCCGAAAAATCCGGGCGGTGGTACTGATACTTCTGCACGTACTATTGCAGAATTTGCTAAAGATATCATGCCTGCTGGTCGTATTTTTGTTCCTATCAACAAACCAACAGGTAATGGTTTAACAGGTCTGATTGAAGTCGCTAATGCGCGTCCAGATGGCACAAAATTAGTCATGACAACAGTTGAATTGGCAATGTTCCCTCACCAAGGGAAATCGCCAGTGACTTATAAAGACTTTACTCCGATTGCCACGACTATTGCAGATCCTGTTGTATTAGTCGTCAATGCTAATTCACCTTATAAAACACTACAAGATTTTGTGGATGGTGCAAAAGCGAACCCAGGAAAATTGAAAATTGGTAACTCCGGTATGGGCGCTATTTTCCATCTTGCAGGTGTGAATATTGAACGTACTACAGGAACTAAATTTAACCATATTCCTTATAACGAAGGTACAGGTCCCTCAATTGCAGCTTTATTAGGTGATCATATTGATGGCGTATTAACTACACCCGGCGCAGTAAAATCACACGTTGATGGTGGCTTATTACGTGTTCTGGGTGTGATGGACGAACGTCGTTTCCCTCTTATTCCAGAAGTACCAACATTCAAAGAAGCACTGAAGTTAGATACCAATGTGAAAATGCGTGCTTGGGCTGTATTAGCAACAACAGCGGGTGTACCTGATAACGTGAAAAATGAGTTAGTTGGTGCATTCTCTGAAGTAGTGCAAAAACCAGCTTACCAAGAAGCGTTGAAAAAACAAGGTATTATGCCTGTGTTTATCACAGGTGATGATGCTTACCAAATGATGAAAGAAGACCACGAAATGTACGCTGAGCTCATCGCGGCGACACTGAAGAAATAATAGTGATACCACCCTGTCCGTTTAGGCGGATAGGGTTGGTCAGGGAGATCCCGACATGACAAAAAGTAATACCATCATCGGTGCGATTTCAGTAGTTTTTGGGCTACTTATTATCTACCTCTCCCGTGATATGAGCATATTTGACGAGTATGGTGTACCTGGGGAGCGTTTTTGGCCCTATGGTTTAGCTATCTTGTTTATTTTACTGGGGATTTTTCAGTGGATCAGTGTCATTATAGATAAAGCAAAACACGTCCACCGCTCTGTTGATTTAAGTTCGACGGCTGTTAAACGGGCTTATGGTTTAGGATTTTTATTAATATTCTACGCAGTAGGCTTATATTTCTTAGGATTCATTATTTCATCATTGCTCCTTATCCCAATCATTATGTGGTTGATGAATGAACGCAAAAAGATCTCACTTATCGTGGTTCCTATTGCGATTGTGGTGATGTCGTATCTTTTCTTTGAACTCCTGTTCAATTCACCTCTACCAATCCCTGTTTTTCTTGAGTAACGCAGGAAAGGAGCTTTGATATGGAAATATTAGATGCATTTATGATTGTTTTCAGTTTGGAAACATTCACAGTACTACTGTTAGGGGTATTCGCAGGTATTGTTATCGGTGCATTACCTGGCTTAACAGTCAATATGGGAATTGCATTGCTACTCCCATTAACATACTCCTTCCAAGGAATGACAGGGATATTATTGTTATTAGGAATGTATTGTGGTGCCGTTTATGGTGGCTCCATTACTGCGATACTGATTAGTACGCCGGGTACTCCCGCTTCTGCTGCAACGGTGTTGGATGGTTATCCAATGGCGAAAAGAGGTGAAGCAGGGCGAGCACTGGGTTTATCCACCATGGGTTCTATGTTTGGGGGGATATTTAGTACGATTGCTCTGATTGTAATTGCACCTCAGTTGGCTAAAGTTGCAATAGGTTTCTCTGCCGCTGAGTATTTTGCACTCGCTGTATTTGGCATAAGTATTATTACCAGTGTATCATCGCAATCGATTATCAAAGGATTAATGGGCGGTGCAATTGGGTTAGCTATCGCAACAGTTGGTCTTGATCCGATGACATCGGGTATGCGATTTACTTTTGATACTGTGTACTTAATGGGCGGGATCTCCTTTATTCCGATCCTCGTTGGTTTGTTTGCTTTCTCTCAAGGTTTAATTAGCTTTGAAGAAGATTACCGTGAACGCCGTCAAAAGAACCCAGAAGGAAAAGTGAGTGCGCGTATTCACCGTGTATTACCAACATGGTTAGATTTTAAACGCGTATTACCGACGTACTTACGTTCATCAGCGATTGGTACTGGTGTGGGCGTTATTCCTGGTGTGGGTGGCGATATCTCTTCATTTATTTCTTATAATGAAGCGAAGCGTTGGTCAAAACACCCTGAAGAGTTCGGCCATGGTTCACCAGAAGGCGTTTCTGCGCCAGAAGCGGGTGCTAACGCAGTAACGGGTGGGTGTATGGTGCCATTAATGACCTTAGGTATTCCTGGTGATGGTGCGACTGCCATTATTATGGGTGCGTTTATGGTGCAAGGGTTGGCATTAGGACCTCAGCTCTTTACGGATAACCCCGTTGAAGTCAACAGCATTTTTATTGGCTTAATGGTTGCGAATATTTTAATGGGCATTTTAGGTTTCTTATGTATGAAACTTTTTGTCCGAGTGATGGATGTACCTCGTCGCGTATTAGTTCCTATCATCTTTGTATTGTGTAGCATTGGGGCTTATTCTGTTAACCACGATATTCGCGATGTGTTTATCATGATGGGAACGGGGCTTCTTGCTTATATATTGATTAAGCTAGATTTCTCCATGTCACCAATAGTCATTGGTATCATTTTAGGGCCAATGGCGGAATCTAACTTACGTCGAGCATTAACAATGTCTCAAGGTGATTTATCGATTCTGTATACACGCCCGATTACAGCGACATTCTTAGGTATTGCGATATTGACGTTGATCCTACCGATTATTGGACCTTCGTTAAAAGCAATGTGGAAGAAATGCCGAGCTAAACCTGCTCAGTAAAGGTTAACTGGCCCTCATCATTACGATGAGGGCAATATCAATGATGGAATATTAATGTAATGGCAAAAACAGTTGAACAGATTGCAAATGACCTGAATTTGTCTATTACCACAGTCAGATTGGTATTAAATGGCAAAGGTGATCAATACCGGATCAGTGCAAAAACACAAAAGAAGATAGCAGACTATGTTGAGGTATTTGGCTATACCGTCAATCATGCGGCTAGAAGTTTAAAGCTGAATAAAACAGATACCTACGGATTGGTTATTCCTCGTCTTTCTAACCCGTTTTTTGCCGCGTTGGCTGAAAAATTAGAGATGCATTGTCACCAAATTGGTTGCCAGCTAACAATTAGCTGTACCTATGGTGATATCAAAAATGAAAATAAACTCGTCAAATCAATGGATGAACGTAATGTTGATGGTATTTTCATTGTTTCATCTAGTCGCAAAAATCAGTTACACCATGTGAAACATCGTCAAAAACCCCTCGTTTTCTTAGATAGAGATTTTTCTGTGAGTGACGCTATTTGTGTCGCCTCAGATAACTGTGACAGTGGAGCCCAACTGACCAGAGCAATGATAAAGCTAGATGCGCCAATCCATTTTTTTGCGGGAGATGCATTACTGCCCACGATTGCAGCGCGTTTGCGCGGTTATGTGCAAGCGATAAAAGGGCATTATGGCGATGATAGTCGTGTCACGGTCTCTTATGCAGAACATAATACGACCAAAGATGGCGAACAAATGATGAAACAGTATTTAGAGCAACATCAGCAAATACCGACTCATTTTATTGCCTCATCACTGCCTATTCTTGAAGGTCTATTGAGTGTTATTCGTCAGCGTGAAGGCGTTATTCCTGCTCACCTTCATATTGGTACCTTCGATGATCATGTGATGTTGAGCTTTTTACCTAATAACGTGTGGTCAATGAAGCAAGATGAGGCTTTATTGGTCGAAAAAGCCTTTGAAATCATGTCTGCAAAGATAGCAGGCACCACAGTTAAATCCCCTGCATTAATAAAAACACAGCTTATCGAGCGCCTAATTTCTAACCAGTAAGTCAATTAAATCGCTTATTCGCCTCACTTTGTGAGTAGATTAGCAAGATTTATTGACTCATCACTGTATAAATAAAATACAATAGGAACATTAGTCTGTTCGTTTTATTGTTATTCTTTTTTTTACTTTTATAAATGCGCGCTACTCTATTGATAGAGCTTTAACAAAAATAAGGGCTCTTGATTATCTGCGATCAGAGGCTCATAATTTAAGCGGATAGTTCCATTTTATTAATATAAAAGGATATTAAAGAAAGATGAACGATGATGTTGACCGATGTCCTGAGTGTGAAGTAAGGGCATATTATACGAATGATTTTGTTCGTGTTTATCAAGCCTATTCTAATACTATTGCTCAGAGCGCAGTCGCAAACGGAACATTTGTTTCGCCCCCTTTTAGTATGACCCGTATGACTTGGGTAAAACCTTCCTTTCTTTGGATGATGTACCGTTCTGGTTGGGGACGTAAAGACGCTAATCAAGCTTCTATTCTTGCGGTTGATATTACACATGAAGGCTTTCAAGAGATGCTGACTCAAGGTGTTGTGAGTCATTTTGATCCAGATCGCTATACTAGTGCTGAAGCTTGGAAAGAAGCATCAGAAACCAGCAATATCCGCATTCAGTGGGATCCTGAACGTGATATTTATTTGAATCGGCTCAGTTATCGCACCATCCAAATTGGTTTGCGAAATCAAGCAGTTGAAAAATATTGCAAAGAGTGGATTGTGAATATTACGGATATTACCGATAAGGTACATAAAATAGATGCTTGTATTGCTAATGGTGATCTTGATACCGCATACAGCCTATTGCCAGTTGAAAAACCGTATCACTTTGGTGAATAATTCATCAGAATGTCACCCCGCTTTATTGGCGGGGTAATTGTGTCAATTTATGCTCTAACAAGTTCAGGACGAACACCCAGTGTGTGGCAAATAGCATAGGTTAATTCTGAACGATTAAGCGTATAAAAGTGAAAATCTTTTACTCCTTCACGACTTAAAATTTTCACCATATCAATTGCAATTGAAGCACCTACCAGACTACGGGTTTCAGGATCATTCTCTAATCCATCAAACATTTTATTCATCCATCCTGGAATTTTTACATTGGTTAAACCCGCAAAGCGTTTTAGCTGTTTAAAATTAGTCACGGGTAGAATACCCGGTACAATTTCCACATCAATTCCTGTTGAAACACAGCGATCGCGAAAACGTAAATAACTTTCCACATCAAAGAAAAATTGAGTGATGGCGCGATTTGCTCCCGCATCTACTTTTCTTTTTAAGTTAATTAAATCCGCTTGTGCACTTTTCGCTTCAGGATGCACTTCTGGATAAGCTGCAACAGAAATATCGAAATCACCCACACCTTTGAGTAAGTGAACTAAATCGGTGGCGTACATCTCTGGTTTTTGTGTGTTATCGGGCAAGTCTCCGCGTAATGCGACAATATGACGAATGCCACTTTGCCAATAATCCTGTGCGATATGTTGTAGCTCTTCGCGGCTTGCATCAACACAAGTTAAGTGTGGTGCTGCTTCTAATCCTGTGCGTTCTTTTATTCCTTTAATAATAGAGTGTGTTCTATCACGCTCTCCTGAGTTTGCACCATAAGTCACAGAAACAAAGCTCGGTTTTAAGGTATTTAAACGCGCAAGAGATTGCCAAAGGATATTTTCCATCTCTTCGGTACGAGGAGGAAAAAATTCAAATGAAACTTGGATCTGGCCATCTAATTCAGCAAGATTTTGGTTAAGTGCTTCATGTTGGCTTGCGTGATAAAAGCTCATACCTGTACCTCATCAATCTTTCACTGTGTTGTTATTTTTATTTAAGTATCACTACTTATTTACCCATCTAACCATTTAGACGTCTAGATGTAGATTCTCTTAATTAGGTTATTTAGTCAACAACTATTCACCCTGTTTTTGATGAGGATAATTCAATCAAAAGGAGAGAAAATTTCATGTTGAAAAAGGCTCTATGATGAAAATGAGCGTATTGAGAGATCAATCTTCTCATTTTTCTTCTACAATAAAGCTAACTAACGTATTGATGAGAAGCGAAATGATCACTTGTAAACGTGTTTATGATGATAAAGACGGTGAGCATGAAGGTTATCGTGTGTTAGTCGATAGGCTCTGGCCAAGGGGCGTGAAAAAGACAGATTTTCATTATGATGAATGGAATAAAGGTGTCGCGCCTTCGACTGAATTACGAAAATGGTTTCATGGCGGAGGGGGAGATTTTACTGAATTCACGCAACGTTATACGCAAGAATTAATGGCTGTACCTGAACATTGGCAATCGCTTGTCGCAATAGCCAAAGAGCAACCGTTGGTATTACTTTATTCAGGTAAAGATAAGCAACAAAATAATGCGACAGTATTAAAAGCTTTTTTAGAAAAACAGCTTAAATAGGTATCAACAGGTTATATATTGATTTTCTTACTGTGAAAAAAAGAAAAAAAAGTGGCGCGGTATTAGGCGCCACAAAAATTGCTAATAAAAACATCGAACAGAGTCAGAGAATATTTTTACTACTCTTATACAGTGTGTGTATTTGCCAATAGCCATTGACTAATACGTTGTTTTTGCTCGTCATTTAGCCACATGCCGAGTTTAGTACGACGCCAAATAGCATCATCAACTTCGATAACCCACTCATGTTTCACTAAATAACGTAATTCTGCTTCATACAGATTATGACCGAAGTTTTCGCCCATGCTGGCCAAATCAGTAATGCCTTCAAGCAATAACTCGGTGTTGCTACCATAAGTGCGGGCAAAGCGCAGTGCCAGTGCTTCTGGTAACCAAGGATGACGTTGACGAATTAAACGTGAATAACCATCACGATCACAACCTTCTAAATTACCGCCTGGTAATTGACCATTTTTAGTCCACGGTTTACCCATGTTAGGGAAGTAAGCAACAAGTTTATCAACAGCATGCTCACCTAATTTACGATAAGTCGTTAATTTACCACCAAATACAGATAACAGTGGTGTTTGGCCATTATCATCATGCACATCTAAGGTGTAGTCACGGGTAATCGCTTGTGGTGAATCTGATTCGTCGTCACATAATGGACGCACGCCAGAGTAATCCCACACCACATCTTCTTTAGTTAACTGCTTTTTAAAGTGATCGTTATAGACTTTCAGTAAATACTGAATTTCGTTGTCATCAATAGCGACATCTTTAGGATCGCCTTTATATTCAACATCCGTAGTACCGATGATAGAGAACTCATCCATCCAAGGAATAACGAAAACAATACGGTTATCTTCGTTTTGTAAAATATAAGCTTGTGGTTCGTTATGAGCACGAGGAATAACGATATGGCTACCTTTAATTAAACGGATACCATAAGGTGATTTCAGTTTTAAGCCTTCATCAAATAAGGTTTTAACCCAAGGGCCTGCTGCGTTTACTAAGGCTTTCGCTTGGTAGAGAGATGTTTCACCTGTACGTAAATCTTGTGCTTCTACCATCCATACATTATTTTCACGCCAAGCGCGGGTTACTTTTGTGCGTGTGCGCACTTCACCACCACGACGGACGATTTCTTGTGCGTTGAGTACCACTAAACGTGCATCATCAACCCAGCAGTCTGAATATTCAAAACCGCGTGTTAATTCTGGTTTTAAAACAGAGTTTGCACCAAATTTAATGCCTTTACTGCTTGGTAGGCTTACTCGTTTTCCTAAATGATCATAAAGGAACAGACCAATACGGATCATCCAAGCTGGGCGTAAGTGTGGTTGGTGTGGCAGGCGAAAGCGCATTGGAAATGCGATATGTGGTGCTAAGCGTAATAACACTTCACGCTCTGCCAGAGCTTCGCTAACTAAGCGGAATTCGTAGTGTTCTAAATAACGTAAACCACCATGAATAAGTTTAGAGCTCGCGGAAGATGTCGCACTTGCTAAGTCTTGAGCTTCCAGCATAAGTACTGAAAGGCCTCGGCCAGCTGCATCCGCCGCAATTCCAGCGCCGTTTATTCCGCCGCCGATGACAATCAAGTCTTGAGTTTTCATAACATCCTCCTACGAATGCGCGAAACAATTCTTTAATGTTCGTTTTCGCTCATAATTGTAATGAAGTTTGATGAAAATGCCAACTATATAACTGATAAAAAACATAACCGCGTGATATGGATAACAATTTATTATCATATCCACATGGTTTGTGGGCTTATTGAAAATAAGCAACATTGTTAATGTATTAATAAAAAAGAGAATAAATAGAAGGAGTTAATTGAATTTGATGGTGAATTGATAAAAAAAAGTACCTAAATAGGTACTTTTCGAGGGCGTTTATTCAATTAACATAATTCGAGTTGAACGTTGTGCTGTTCAACAATTTTCTGGATCCCTGCAGGTGGCTCTTGATCGGTAAATAAGTAATCGATCAGATTCATATTGCCTAAATTTACCATCGCATTACGACCAAACTTAGAATGGTCAGTCACCAACATAACACAGCGCGAGTTTTCGATAATTGCGCGTTTAGTGCGAACTTCGTGGTAATCAAATTCAAGCAATGAGCCATCCATATCAATACCACTTATCCCTAAAATGCCGTAATCAAGGCGGAATTGAGAGATAAAATCAAGTGTCGCTTCACCAACAATCCCTCCGTCTCGTGTACGCACTTCACCACCGGCAAGGATCAAACGAAAGTCTTCTTTGCCCATCAGTAACGTTGCCACATTGAGGTTGTTAGTCACGATACGGAGGTTTTTGTGGTTAATTAATGCATGTGCGACAGCTTCGGGTGTTGTACCGATATCGATAAACAGTGTTGCACCATCAGGAATTAAGCTCGCCACGCGTTGTGCGATACGTGATTTTTCATCAGACCACATGATTTTACGATCATGATAAGCCGTATTCACGGAGCTTGAAGGTAATGCCGCACCACCGTGATGGCGTTGGATTTTGTTCTTTTCCGCTAATTCATTTAAATCACGTCGGATTGTCTGTGGGCTGACTTCAAAATGCTCCACCAACTCTTCAGTGCTGACATAGCCTTGTAGGCGTACCAGTTCAATGATGGCATCATGTCGTTGCGTTTGCTTCACAGGTATCCCCTAATGTTAAAAATATCATGTTAATTTTATTATGATCTACGAGATAATTGATGTCGATTATCCCACAAAGCCATCAATAAGCCGATAAGGAAGCCTGCAAAATGTGCAGCATTTCCGATAGAGTCACCTAAAACGCCCATATAACCTGCAACAATCCACAGAATTGAAAAAACGATTAAACCTGTTGGGGCGCCAATACCTTTTTCTGGATTACGTATTCCTGTTAAACCGACATAGCCAATTAATGCGTAAACAACACCAGAAAGCCCACCAAAGTTGGAATCTGTAAACAAGGATTGTGCCCAATTACTAAAGAGCGCAGAAACGAGCATGATCACAAATAATTTACCGGTACCCAATCGCTGCTCTGTTTGACTTGCGAGATACCACCACATAGCAAGGTTGAAGGCGATATGCATCAGTGAAAAATGAATAAACGCCGGAGTAATATAGCGCCAGACTTCAAAGTTTAAGCTCTCTTCATAAGGCCATGCTAAATGGAGCATGACATCATAGTCGCCAACTACTTGTTGCCAGATAAAAACGAGGATACATAAAATAATCACCAGCACCGTTAGTGGGCCTGAACGTTGCACCATATTTTTTATCGAAAAGGCAGGGCGATATTTAATACCTGTATTTTTCGGATCACCGGTTTGCCAACTTGCGGCTTGATAGCGTGGATGAAAAGGCTCACGTAGAAACGTGTTAAGTTCTTTTTCAACCATTTCTAACTGATGTTGGTCTTCTAACCAAAGAGAGATTTGCTGATTTTCATTTTTTGCGTGAATTCGCACACCTTTAGTTGCCATGTAATTGACAAATAAATCAGCAGCTTGAGGGTTGGAAAGCGTAATAATGTGGATCATTGACAAAACTCATCCGTCGTTATTGCAGAGACGTTATCGCTTGTGGAAACTCTCTTTGCCATGCTTCAAAACCACCATTAATACTATAAACGGTTTCAAAGCCCATATTAACTAGATATTGAGCTGCCCCTTGACTGCTGTGGCCGTGATAGCACATCACCATAACAGGAACATCAAAGTCAGCATCTTGTAAAAATTGATTTAGCGTTTCATTGGTGAGATGAAATGCATTTGTTGCATGACCAAAACGATAACTCTGAGGATCTCGTACATCGACTAAAATAGCTGATTGAGATACCCAGAATTGATAAGCTTGTTCAATGCTAATAAATTGAAACTTATCCATAATTGTCTTATTTATTATATTGTTAGTTAATTTATTTGTTCTGAGCGAGAAAACGATACATTTATCATAACGCCAAATGGGTAAAGATGACGTAACGCTTTGTAAATGATTATTTTAATACAAAAATCCCCCATGATATCAGTGCAGGTGAATATCATAGGGGACTTAATACTGAGGGATCAGTAGTAGGAGTGCTCGCCACGTTGGTGTTCAGTTAAGTCTTTCACACCTTTTAATTCATTAGGGAACAGGTTTAACAGTTCTTTTTCGATGCCATCTTTTAAGGTGACATCAATCATTGAACAACCGTTACAACCACCACCGAATTGTAAGATAGCATAGCCATCTTCAGTGATTTCCATCAGACTCACGCGACCACCATGACCCGCTAATTGAGGGTTAATTTGTGATTGCAGTACGTATTCAACACGCTCAATTAATGGTGCATCAGCATCAACTTTACGCATTTTTGCGTTAGGTGCTTTTAGGGTTAATTGTGAGCCTAGTTGGTCAGTAACAAAATCAATTTCTGCATCTTCTAAGAAAGGTGCGCTGATGTCATCAACATACGCAGAAAGTTTTTCGAACTTTATTTCAGTATCGTTTGGCTCTACAGCATCAGGTGGGCAGTATGAAACGCCACATTCAGCATTAGGTGTGCCTGGATTGATAACGAATACACGAATTTGGGTGTTGGGTTCTTGGTTAGCCAGTAGTTTGGCAAAATGCGCCTGTGCGGCATCAGTAATAATAATCATATCGTCTTGCTCAATAGTTGACTGTTCTGGTTGGTTATCATACGCCCAATTGGCGGTTAACTACAAGGTTCGACAAATCGCCCATACCTCAACAGAGCGTGCTCCCGCACGAAATAACAAGGGTACGATGGAATTTAATGTCGCACCAGTAGTGATAACATCATCAATTAGTGCCAGATTTTTCCCTGATACCGACACTGTGTTATTTAATACAAATGCATGTTTTAAATTTTGTTGCCTTTGCTTGGCATTAAGATGCGTTTGCATCAGTGTAGCACGAGTTCTTATCAGGGTATTCGGTTGATAAGCACAATTTAACCACCTTGCCAAAGGCTTAGCGATAGCTTCTACTTGCTCAAAGCTTCTAGACCAACGGCGATGACGATGTGAAGGAACGCTAATTATTCTGTCAGGTTTCTGCACTAAATTTTCTCGTCGATGTGAGAACCATCGCAATAGAAAAAGTCGTGCAAGACATAAGGCTATCTGAGGGCGAGGTTGATATTTATAAAGGTGTAATAATTTATTTAATGGCGGTTGATAGTCGGTGACTGTCAACATCTGTTTCCATAGCGGTGGTGATTGTAAGCAACGCCCACACAACATCATAGAATGATGAGAAGGATATAAACAGCAAGGGCAACGATTTTGTTGTTTTGGTAGATGTCGAATACAACTCGAACAAATGCCTTTAGTATCATAAATTAAGGGTTGACGACATAGCCAACAATATCCTGCTATTGTTATCCACATAATGAACATCCTTGTAAAAGAGAAGAGAGCATAGCAATGAATAAACTGTATTGGCAGACAATTGGTGAAGGAAAAACGCATCTTGTGCTATTACACGGATGGGGATTGAATGCAGAGGTCTGGCAATCATTAATATCGCGACTAAGTTCGCATTTTACACTGCATCTTGTTGATTTACCGGGTTATGGACGTAGCCAAGGTTTTCCTGTTCTCACATTAAAAGAGATGGCTGACATTGTTTTTGCTAAAGCGCCTGCTAATGCCATTTGGTTAGGATGGTCTTTAGGTGGATTAGTCGCTAGCCGTGTTGTTTTAGATAATCCCAATAATGTGCAAGCGCTGATTACAGTGGCTTCTTCACCTTGTTTTGGTGCTCATGAGGATTGGCCGGGGATCAAACCTGAGGTTTTAAAAGGATTTGAACAACAGCTAAATGAGAATTTTCATCGCACAGTTGAGCGCTTTTTAGCACTGCAAACATTGGGCACACAAAGTGCCCGTGAAGATATGAAAGCATTAAAATCAGTGGTGTTAGAACAACCACTCCCTTCTGTTGAAGTGCTTAATGGTGGATTGGAAATTTTGCGTACTGAGGATTTGCGAGAAGAATTGAAAACGTTGAGTTGTCCTTTTATTCGTTTTTACGGTTATTTAGACGGTTTAGTTCCTCGAAAAGTGGCCGGATTATTAGATACTTTTTATCCACATTCACCGTCTGTTATTTTCCGTAATGCGGCTCATGCACCGTTTATTTCACATCCTGATGAATTTGCTCAAGCGTTAATTGAAGCTTGTGAAATAACATCATAGTTATCACCCAAAACTGCCCATATTTGAGGGCAGTTCTGAGAGTTTATAACGCTATATTTTCAATGTGGTTTTCGACACTATAAGATGTTTCACAAATCGGTGGATTTTTAATAGTGTCAAAAACAGGGCAAGTGCGTTCAATAAAAGCGATAAATGCAGCAATCTCTTCTTCACTATTATCGGCTTGAATAAAAAAATGTGTCGTAATTTTACTAAAGCCCAATTTGGCCTCTTTATTTTTTCCCGTAAAACCATCGGTATCTAATTCACCTTTAACTTCAATGCGAATATCGTTGAGATTAATTTTATGCATACGCGCAAAGCTTTTGGCGACAATCCCCTTACAAGCCCCTAATGTACCTAATAATGCTTCAACAGGATTCATTGCACTGTCTTTTCCACCTAATGACAAAGGTTCATCAAGTAAAAATTGAAACTGGCGTGATGCACATTGCATCTGTAATCCGCCTTGTTTGCCGGTCGTAATGGTCGATGAAAATTCAGTTATTGGCATAATTTTATATTCTTATAAAGTGAAGTAATAACAGACGTCTTTACGTCTATACTAAAGGATTATGCCGTGATAGTTAGGAAAGTAAATCATTAAATAGGAAGATGAAAATGATTCATCTTAAGCATTAGATAAAAACCCCTACATAAAGTAAGGGTTTTTATAATGGCATTTATCAATTTGTTAGGTTAATTGATAAAGCTTTGTCTGGCAGGCAGTGGCTTCAGGGCAACTTTTACAGCTACCCGTAAGACACTCTTCAACATCGACTTCTTGAAGTTTACCCATCAATGTGAGCCGCTCTAACATTGCTTGCACCAACGGTTCAGGCATATTGAGTTGATGGCTGATAAGACGGGCATCGGCTCGACCATTAAGGGCGATACAATCACGTACTTCTATCAAACTGGCCATCTGAACTTTCCTTTGTCACTTAGTGACAACTACCTTTTGAACAACATTGTTTAGCCAATGAAGGCTTATTGCTTAAGTTAATTGTTAGACGACTACGAGCATTACGCAACAAGATAAATAGAATTAAGTTAAAGATCACCACGGCAGCAATGGTTATGCCACTACTTTGCGGATGCTCACTAAAGGTTGCGACTTGATAGAACAGCGCTGACAATGAGTAAGCAATATTTAATCCCCAAAGAATAGAGAAGGTCATCCAGCCACGGCTTGTTTCACGAGCAATAGCACCCATTACTGAAACACAAGGGACATACAGTAAAACAAAGATTAAATAGCTGTATGCAGCAATGCCAGAGCCAAATTTAGCCCCCATGGTACCCATAGTGCCGGTATCCATTTCACCATCGCCTTTACTTGCTTCAATTGGATTAGAAAGTGCAGCTAGGGTAAAGGTCTCTTTTAAGCTATCCCACGTTTCACCAAAGGCGTCACTAATTTCACCCCAAAGATCGAATTCTTCAGGATCAAAAGGCTCGTTCACAATGCTTTCCGCGGTATAAAGGGTATTTAATGTTCCCACAACCACTTCTTTTGCCATCGCCCCTGTTACTAAGCCTACCGTTGCTTGCCAGTTATCGTTATGAACACCAATAGGTTGTAATAATGGAGTGATCACTTTACTGACCGATGCCAAAGCAGAGTCATTGATGTTATCGGCAGGTTTACCTGAGAAGGTAAAGCTATTTAATGCACCGATAAACATACTGGCAATAATGATGACTTTACCTGCACGTACCACGAAACCTTTTAGACGTTGCCATGTTTGCATGAGTAACGTTTTTAGGTGAGGAATGTGATAAACAGGCAGTTCCATCACGAAAGGTGACGCTTCACCGCGCATAATGGTGTGTTTTAGCAGTAAGCCTGTGAGGATAGCAACCACAATACCTAAAAGATAAAGTGAGAAAACAACACTGGCACCGTTTTTACCGAAGAAGGCCGCCGCAAATACCGCAAAGATAGCTAAACGAGCACCACAAGACATAAATGGTGCCATTAATACTGTGATTAATCGTTCTCTTGGAGCATCGAGGGTGCGCGCACCCATAATGGATGGCACGTTACAACCAAAGCCGACAATCAGCGGTACGAATGATTTACCCGGCAGACCCAAAGCCTGCATCAATCTATCCATAACAAATGCGGCGCGAGCCATATAACCTGAATCTTCAAGGATGGATAAGAAGAGGTACATCATCCCGATTTGTGGCACGAGTGGAAGAACAGTATTGATACCACCACCGACACCTTGTGCAAGGAAAATGGTTAACCATTCTGGGAAGTTAAAAGTTGCACCAATCCATTGAATACCATGGATAAAGATGGCTTCAGAACCTCCCTCAAAAGCAGGTTGTAATGCACCACCGATGTTAATCGCCAAAACGAACATTAAATACATGACAAACAGGAAGATAGGTACACCTAACCAACGGTTTAATATCACTTTATCGATATTTTGAGTCAGGATGTTTGGCTTAATAGATTCCATATTAATCACAGTATGACAGATGCGCTCAATATTTTGATAACGGGCATCCGCAATGACTAATTCTGGTTCATTATTGTGCTCATCTTGAATTCGCTGACGAATTGCTTTGATATCTTCGGTGGTAACTTGAGCACGTTGATGGGTATAAATATCCCCTTCCAAACACTGTAATGCCATCCAACGGCGTTGCTGTAAATTAAACTCATCATGATTAATTTTTTCAGCGAGTGCCTCGACTTCATTAAGTAACCATAATGGGTAAGACGTTAGTAGTTCTTGTGGTTTTTTCTTTTCAGCAGGGAAAGTATCAATCGCTTCTTTGAGCTTATCCATTCCCGATGCTTTAGTTGAAACCATTGGAATAACAGGGCAACCCAGTTGTTCAGACAATGCTTTGATATCAATTTGCATATCTTGATGTTCTGCAATATCGAGCATGTTTAATGCCACAATGCAGGGAATGCCTAACTCAAGAAGTTGTAATGTCAAATAAAGGTTACGTTCAAGATTAGAGGCATCAACAACGTTAATCAGCATGTCTGCTTCATTACTTAAAATGAAATGACAGGCAATTTGCTCATCAAGTGATGTCTGTTCTGAGATTGTCGTTAAAGAGTAAGTGCCGGGTAAATCGACGAGCTCAATTTTATGATTTGTCGTTGTGAAACGACCAACTTTGCGTTCGACCGTCACACCCGCCCAGTTACCTACGCGCTGGCGAGAGCCTGTTAACTGATTAAAAAGTGTCGTTTTACCAGCATTGGGGTTGCCGATAAGGCCTATAGTGAGAGGAGTCATAATAGTGGTGCCAATAGTTGTCTTGCCTGGTTGAATGAGAAATAACGATTATTTTTCGTTATGAACCACTTCGCTAAGGTTGATAAGTGCGAGATCTTTTTTTCTCAAAATGAGGGATACTCGGTGCGTTTCTATTTGAATAGGATCACCCAGTGGTGCGATACGAATAACGTTAAACACAGCGCCAGGCAACATACCTAAAGATAACAATTTTTGCCTGTATGCAGGGCTAATCTGAGGTGAGTAGCTCAAGATTTTATAACTGTGATTTGGGATCAGTGACATAAATCGTTCTTCCACGAATATTGATACAAAAAATAATGATACTGATAATTATTAACGTATATAAAAATTCACATAATAAGAGTCAGGATAATTATAATAAATATTTTTAATGCTAATGAGAATTATAATTATCTTTATTGGGTATAATTTAGCCTACTCTACACTTATCCACACTTGATTTAAATCAACCAGAGAAAAGATATTGGGAGGAAATCAGACTGTTTTCTCTATCTGTTACTAGACAAAAACAAAATGTGAAGAGTTGAGATGTCAATGTAGCAACAAAATAACAATCAATTAATAATGTTAACTGGTCACCAGATGAAAGTAGATTTTACTGAAATTTAAAAACGGGTTTCTCATCATGATTAAATAAGAAACCCGCATTAAAGGCGTGAGATTGTTAGCTAATTAGTGAGTTTGCTGGTGGCTAAAAAGCTGGTAAATATTGTTAGGGGTATAACTATCATCTTCGAATGAAACGACCCAATCAGTAATTAAATCTATATTGATGGGATAGATTTCACCTTCTTGCATCTCTTTAACATAAAATGGCACGTTGAGTAATTTGGCATAAACAGTGTCACCATCACGAGACTGTGGCACAAACCACATATGTTCAAGCTCTTTTTCTTCCTCTTCACCGTAAGGAATACCGAATTTGATCATAAATTGCCAAGGGTTTTCGGTCTCTTCGGGTTTTTCTTTACCTAATAATTTCGAAAGAAAACCGTTCTTTTTTTCGACAGGTGGTTGATTGTAGTTATCAAACATAGAAACAAAGTATTCCCAGCGTCGTTTGGCTTTTTCAGACATTTCATAGGTTTCTTCATTGCTACGTAGTAGCATCATGGCTTGCTGCTCTTCATAACCTTTAAAGAAGGTTTCTAAAACAGGATTTTCTTCATTGGTTCTAAATAGCATAGATGAAGGGTGTTGGTGATACTCGTCACGATCGGCTAGATCACCTAAGAAAACGCCGTTTGGTGCGCCTTCAGTGTCGTAACGCATCTCTTCTAAAGATCTAAGGTTTTCGAGAGGTGTTGATTGATTAATATGGCGGATACCTTCTTCAAAAGGTAAGGCAACAAGATACTCTAAACCTGATGATGTTTGCCCACAAAGCATTGGTTCACCAAATTCGATTTGGCGATGATTAATACTGTTGTTAACAAAGCAGCGGAAGAGATCAGGGATACCATAGTAAGATTCAAGCATACTTGGAATAACTAAATCGACTTCAGTTAAGCCACAGCGTGCGAGCCCATGAGTATGGAACCAAAACATGGTTGGTGGATCATTTTCTGTGTCATAGACAGCATGAATAACATATAAGCTTTCTACTTCAGGATAGAGATCGGGGGTTTCTAATTGAAAGCGGATCCACTCTGGTGATAAGGCTTTACCTGCTGCTGATTCATCTAATGCTAAAACCATTTCAGGAGCAATGATATTTAGAAAATTCAGTTGATGGCGGTAACTTGCTAAGGGATGCAACGCCTCAGTAAATAGCGTTTCTAATAATAAATCTTGAGTTGTGGCATTTGCGTGCGCTAATAATTGCGGGGTAAGTTCATCTGTTGAATACATTGGGCGTATTTCATAATCTTCATCTCTAGGGTAAAGACAGACAAAAAAATGCAATTCATTATCGCCATGTTGGCAACGATAGAAAAAACCATCATCAATATTTTCACTCAGATAATTGATTTCACCATCAGTATAATCCGTCTGCTCTTCTAGGCGTTGCTCAATAAGTGCATAGTTTAGTGGCTGTGCAGGAAAAGCCACTATACGAGAGGGCACTTTTTCTCCTTGCCCGGCTGCGATATCTAAGTACTGCTGTCTGTTATCCATATTTCTTATCACTCGTATATTTATATTAAAGATGGAAAAATAGAATATCAGGGATGATAAGAGAGGAATAGGCGGAGTTATCTGAGCTTGATAGGTTTGTTTATGTCATCACAAGAAAAGGGTATTTTCAAACATAAATCAAATATGAAAAAATAGATCGTATATAAAAATTAATGGATATCAATAAGTTATTGATATCCATTAGATGTAAGATAATCAAAGAAAATGATTAGCCTTTTGATTATTTACCTTTCAGTAATTGCATGATGTCTTCAGTTTTTTCTTCATCGTCATCATCTTCAAACTCAATACCAAGTTCAACCATTAATTCGTCAATGCGATCAAGGGTTTTCTCAGTATAAGCCTGTTCTTCAGCATTAAGTTTTTCACCATTTTCAAGGCGAGACAGTAATTCATCTAAACGAGCATCGTTTTCTAACAAGTCTAATTCTTGTTCAGGTGTTAAACGAACCGGCTCTGGTTTGATAGGCGCGGGTTTTTTCTTCGTCACTTTAGGTGCATCACCGACAATCAGAGGGATTGGTTTTTTACTACCAATACGTGGATCTTTCGGTGCTGTATTTTTAGTTTGGTTTTTATTTTCCATTTCCTGCTGACGGTTACCAGCAGGATTGCCGCGGTGTTTCTTTTGACGTTTGCGTTCACGTCCTTCCGCGTTCAGCTCTTCACGTGTTTTTTTACGTGTTTTTGCTGCGGGCTTTCTTTTAATCATATTCATAATGGTAACTCGGTAGTGATCTTCTTGGTTGCGCAATCTATCAGAAACAAATTTTCAATAAAAGCGCAAATTTAAGACAATTTAATTTTTGCTCACGTACAATGTGCGGTTCATTTCACTATACTTTACTGTGTTGTGACATTCTTTAATAACAAAATTAAATTTATCAACTTAACTTTCTATTTATTATGACATTATCATCTGCGCAATTGCGTAAACCGGTATATTGGTGGGTTATTGGCTATGCGGCACTGTGGATCTTAGTCAGCTATCTTTTTGACCCTACGGTGCCTTATGATGCCGTAGAAGCGGTCAATTGGGGCACCAATGGAGGTTGGGGTTCCCCTAAAAACCCTTGGTTTGTTGGCTTTATAATGTCACCTGCTATTTATGGCGGTGTCGATTTTAGCTTTTATTGGTATTTTATCCACTTTATTGTGATTGCCATTGGGTTATTAGGTGTCTGGAATTTAGCTTATAAATTGACACGCAACACTAATCTTGCATGGTTTGCCATGTTAGGGCTTAATTTATCTGGCATTATTAACTTCGATATTATCCCTTATAACGATAACTATATTCTAGTCGGTTGCTGGGCTTGGGCTCTTTATTTTTTCCTCTGTGCAATCAATGACAATCAAAAATATTGGATTGGTTTTGCTATTGTTATGGGTATTGCCACAATGGGGAAATACTCATCACTAGCTTTTATGGGTTCTGTCTTCTTATTAAGCCTATTTGTCCCTAAAGTGCGAGTGAGCTATCGTTCACCTTATTTTTATTTGGCGATTGCGATTTGGTTTGCTTTTGTTATCCCTAATTTTATTTGGTTATGGCAAACCGACTTTGCCGCGTTTAAATGGGTTGATTCTCAAATAGAGAGCCGTTTTAATTTGCGTACAACGCGTGCTGCACTGACGGTTTTTTATCCTATTATCTTGATGTGGGCAATATTACGTCTTTATGGTGGTCGATTAAGTTGGTCTGCATCTTCAGATAGTCAATTATTGAATTTTATTTTGTTATTCCCATTAGCAATTATTTTTACTTGGTTTAGCTTTCATGAAGGTGGCCGTATTACGGAGTGGTTACAGCCATTTATGTCGATAGCGACTGCACTTTTTGTGGGTTCAATTAGTGTCATGCCTAAGCGTTCATTGCGTGGTGTATTGTACGGTTTAGGTGTGTTTGGCATGTTGGTTGTTTCTGGCTATACCGTCGTACAAGCAGCTAATGTGCGTAATGCGGGTCAAAAATTTATTGGTATCAAAACATTTGTGCAAGAGGTTGAACAAGCTTGGCATCAACATTATCACACCCCGTTAGCGTATGTGGGTGGTGAATATATGCATGAATGGGTAACTTTTTATGGTAAAGATAGGCCTCTATCTTCACAGCCTTGGATATTAGAAGAAAATGTGCAACCACCTAATATCTATAATCGGCATATCACGCTTCAACAATTAGAAGAGAAAGGCGTCGTATTGATCAGCGAAGTGGGCTATTACTGTGAAAAAGCCTCTTTTGATAAAGGATTAAAATACTGGCCAAGTTTAAAAATAGTTGATACTCAAGAGATAATGTTTCGTTCTGAGCCAAATGCTATTGCAGAGCCCGTTTGTATTGCACTTGTAGCTCCAAGGACTCATAAGGAAAAGTAGAAATGCGTTACGCTGATATTCAGGTTGAAACACCAAGATTGATTTTACGTCCCTTTAAAATGGGAGACGCTGAAAATTGGTTTAATATTATGAGTTCACCTGAAGTCACTCGCTACTGGAGCCATCTTCCTTGGCAATCACTGCAAGAAGCGCAAGAAGATATCATTCAAGATATTACGCATATGGAAAGAAAAGAGTATCTGCGCTTAGCGGTAATAGAGAAAGAGACGAATACACTAATGGGAATGTGTGTTTTCTTTAATCATTATTCTAGTTCTCGACGAGGCGAAATAGGGTATTGCCTTGATACACCATATCAAGGGAAAGGGATCATGAAGGAAGCCATGGTTGCGTTTATCACGTACCTACAAACACATTTATCTGTTCGTCGTTTAGAAGCGGATATTCATCCGAATAATAAAGCATCAGCTGCTTTATTAGCGAAGTTAGGTTTTGAACAGGAAGGATATCTTAAACAGCGTTGGATAGTGGGTGATGAGGTTTCTGATTCTATTGTTTTTGGTTTGTTATTGCCCACAAAAGCAGAGTAATTGCAGAAAATAGAAAGGCACAAGTGGCATATAACACTTGTGCTTTTAGCTACTTAGCCAAAAAATAGGCTTGATTTTTTAAGCTTAAAGTTTGGTTTACTGCAAAAATATCACCACGTATTTCTGGAATACCAAACGATTTTAACCGAGCGCTATGTTTCTCTAAATAAGCTTGAGCATTTTCTTCTGAATCAAAAAGATAAATCCCACCTGCTTTTTGGGTTTCTTTATTTTCAGTCCAAATTTTCCAAATAAAGCCAGGCTCTTGATTGATTGATGCAGATAATGCATCCATAGCTTGTGTCATTTCATCTCCGAAAGGACCATGATAAGGGAAATCTACTTGTAAAAGTACGTGCATAATCACCTCTTTTCTTATAAAAAACGGCACGTTATTGGTGCCGTTTTATCTGTATCATGATGATCTTAATTTATTGAATATTAGAATAAAGAATTCAAATCAATCACATGAGTATCAATCAGCAATATTTTTAAAATAAATAGCAGTGAAACAATCACAACACATAGATTAATTTCTTTCCAGCGGAAAGTACCCACTTTCATAACACAATAAGCAATAAAGCCTAGTGCGATACCTTCTGTAATTGAGAAGCTAAATGGCATCATGACTGCGGTGATAAAAGCAGGAACGGATTCTGTTAAATCATCCCATTTCACGCGTGTAAGGCTGGATGTCATTAATACACCCACATAAATCAGTGCACCTGCTGTCGCATAGCTTGGCACCATACCTGCTAGTGGTGATAAGAAGATAGCGAGTAAGAAAAGAATACCCACAACAACTGCAGTTAAACCTGTGCGACCACCAACAGAAACACCAGAAGTACTTTCGATAAAGGCGGTTACGGAAGATGTTCCCATTGCAGAGCCTGCAACAGAACTTAAGCTATCGACGTATAACGCTTGTTTCATTCGTGGAAACTTACCTTTGTCATCAGTTAAACCTGCTTTATCAGTAACACCAATTAATGTGCCTGAAGAGTCAAATAGGTTAACCAACATAAAAGCAAAGATCACGCCAGAAAGACCGATATCTAAGGCTCCCATAATATCAACTTTACCAACAACGGTGGTGATAGAAGGAGGAACAGCAAAGATACCTTGATATTGAACATCACCTAAAAGAAGACTAATTACAGTGGTGATAACAATTGAGATAAGAATGGCGGCATGAATATTACGAGCAGCAAGAATAGCGATAATAAAAAAGCCTAATGCACCTAATAATACGTTATGAGAAGCAAAATTACCGATAGTAACGATAGTGTCATTATTAGGAATAATAATACCGGAGTTTTTTAAGCCCATCATGGCGATAAAAAGACCGATACCGCTAGTAATACCAACACGTAAGCTCAGTGGAATATGGGCAATTATCCAGTAGCGAATACGAAAGAGAGTCAGTAAAAATAGCCCTACTGCACCCCAAAAGATCGCACCCATAGCGACTTCCCATGAGTAACCCATAGCACCAACGACGACGAAGGCAAAGAATGCGTTTAAGCCCATCGCAGGTGCAACGGCAATAGGTAAATTTGCCACTAATCCCATTAAAATACTGCCGAAAGCCGCAATTAAGCAGGTCGTCACGAAGACGGCTTTGATATCCATATTGGCAGCAGCAAGAATTTGAGGGTTAACGAAGATAATATAAACCATCGTTAAGAAAGTCGTGATACCCGCAATCAGTTCGGTGCGAGCGTTTGTGCCGTGTTCTTGTAGCTTAAACAGGCGTTGGAGCAAACCCTGTGATCCAGAATTTGGTGATGACATGCTCATAGACAAAAGATCCCAAAAAAAATGTTTTTCGCTTTATCCTACACAAATAAAACAATAACTGCACCTAAAAAAGTAATCGATTGCGTAGAGCGCTACAGCGAAGGCATTAAAAATAGATGGAGATATTTAATAAACTAAGTGTAGTTTAGTGCTAATAATTGTATGACGTCAAAATGGCACATTTTATTTACTTTGTTAAAATTTGATCATATTATCTTGCTTGAAAAGTGAGCTGTTTTGAAGTTTTACTAGTTTTATAAATAACAGCTATTAAATAAGTTTTAATAAAGAGGTGGAGGAATTATGCCTACTTTATCAAATGAAAGGATCACAACACGTATTAGCCCCGAAATGAAAATTTTGTTAGAAAAGGCTTTATCATTATCAGGTTATACGAGTTTAAATAGTTTTATTGTACAAGCAGCTATTGCTGAAGCTAAACGGCTAATCGAGCAAGATATGCGTATTAAACTTTGTCAGGAAGACGCTTTAGATTTTATTAATGCATTGGAAAAACCAATCGAAATAAATGATCGCTTCCTTCGTGCCGCGCGCAAGCATAAGGAAACAATTCTTGATGAAAATAAGTCCTCTGAATAGAAAAATACATGATAGAACATCTTTTGATTGTGGCGATAAAACACTTAATAACTACTTGAAAGCAATATCCAATCAATATCATGAAAAAGATTTAGCACGTACTTTTGTATTAACAAGTGAAATCGAGCCTACAAAAATTAAAGGATTTTATTCATTAGCATTGTGTACTATCGATTTAGATGAATTACCGCAAGAAATCGGGAAAAAATATCCCAAAGAGCTCTATTGCGTATTAATCGGGCGGTTAGCAATTAGTCAGCAGTATCAACGCCAAGGTTTAGGATCTATTTTATTAGTTGATGCTGTAAGAAAAGCAATAAATTCATCTGGTAATATTCCGATACCCATGATTATCGTAGATGCAAAGCATGATATTGCAAAAAGTATGTATCAAGGATTAGGTTTTTCTTCATTTAGCCAAAATGAATATCGTTTATTTATGACTATGGCGAATGCTAAAGCGGTAATCAGTCTAGTTGATAATGAATAAATCAATTATAAAGAGACTAACTTATTCTATTAAAACAATAAGTTAGTCTCTTTTGTTTATCCCATTTCTTTCTTAACAAATGATTGTTGTTTAAACGGCAACACTATCTGCCAAAAAGGGCGCTTTTCTTTTTGTGTGGAAAATAATTTCGCTACTCTATTGGCAATAATTTCCAATGAAAAACAGAGAATAAAATAGATAAAAGCAACGAATAGAAAAACTTCCATTGGATAAACCATACTGCGGTTATTAACTTGGGTCGCTAAGAATGAAAGTTCACCTACACCCACCACATAAGCTAATGAAGTATCTTTAATTAAGGCTATCCACTGATTAATAAACGAAGGCACCATCATGCGTAATGCTTGTGGTAATACGATATACCACAACACTTGCCAGCGATTAAAGCCTAACGATAATCCTGCCTGCCATTGCCCTTTTCCAATCGCTAAAATACCGGCTTTAACGCCATGCGCAATATAAGACGATGTAATTAAAGCCAATGCACAAATTACGGTGGTGATTTCAGGTATTTCCATTCCTAATACTACGGGCAATAAAAAATAGACCCAAAATATCAACATAATGACAGGAATAGCGCGGAAAAAGCCTAAAAAAGCTGCGAAAAGGTTAACCCAGACACCTCTGAGCATAGCCAAAGCAATGCCACCTAATGTACCCAAAATAATTGATGCAATACCTGCAATGATACTGATAAAGACGGTCAGTGCTGCACCTTCTAAAGGTCCATCAGGATAAGCACCAAAGAGTAAGTACTGCCAGTTATCAGCAATAACAGTAAAATCCATCTTAATATCCTTGTGCTAATTTACGTTGCTGATGCCATTGACCCCAAGCTTCCATCAATGCGATTGCTGCAATATAGAGAACCGTTGCAACACCAAAGGCTTCAAAGGTACGTAAAGACTCTGTTTCGACTTGTCTTGATGCGTAAGAAAGCTCTGCAACACCAATAGCCATAGTTAGTGATGAGTTTTTTATCACATTCATGTATTGACCCAGCAAAGGGGGTAGAGCAATACGAAAGGCTTGAGGCAGGATCACATAACGCATAGATTGCCATTGTGTTAAACCTAATGCCAAAGAAGCATATTTTTGCCCTTGTTTAACACCTTGAATACCAGCTCTTAGCTCTTCGGCAATAAACGGGGTTGAATAAAATGTCAGACCCACAATGCCCGCTAAAAACTCAAAAGAAGGCCAAGAAAGCGCCACACCTAAAAATGCAATCTCATGAGATGTGTTTAACCATATCATGGCGCTTTGTGGCAGAATTTCTCCAGATGCGAAATACCAAAAAAATAGTTGTACTAACAGTGGAGTATTACGAAATAGCGATGTATAAGCCGTGGCTAACCAGCGTAATGGTGCAAAAGTGCTGTCTCTTGCAGCACTAAGGGCAAAGCTCATTAATGTTGCAATGACAATAGTCCAAAAAGAGATAAGCAAGGTGATTAAAAAACCACTCCAAAGCCAACTTAAATAGTGTGGCTCAAGAAGGTAATGTGATAGAAATTGCTCAAACATATAATAGGCCTATTGTAGACACCAAACCCCGCAAAGGCGGGGTAGGTGTTTTAATAAAGGAATAACTTTATTTTGATGAAAGAAGAAAGTTATTACGCTTTAAAGATCAAGATTGTGGTGTTTGCTCTGATAGTGGGGCAAATTTAAAATCACCACGAGGTTGAGCTGATTTTGTTTCAGGGCCAAACCAACGATTGTAGATCTCGTCTGCTTTACCTTCTTTTTCCAATCTTAATAGGGTGTTATTGATTTCATTAATTAAACGGTCTTCACCTTTAGCCGCTGCAACTGCTTGGTATTCACGGGTGATGCTAAATGATGACACTTCAAAATCGGCTTTAATTGCATCAGGAAGATTTGCTAATAAACCCACTAATTTTGCATCGTCTTGGGTGATGGCTTGTACGTTACCGTTACGTAATGCGGCGAAAGCCAGTGGTGTATCGTCATAAGAGATAACTTTGGTATTGGGATAGCGTTCACGTAGCGTAATTTCTTGAACAGTACCTTTATCTGCACCAATACGTAGTGAGTGAATTTGTTCTGGGTTAGTTAAAACCCCTTTACGTGCAATAAATTTTTGTCCGGTTGCAAAGTAAGGAACAGAGAAGTCAACTTGCTTAGCGCGTTCGTCGGTAATGGTGAAGTTAGCTGCGATTAAATCGACTTTCTTAGAGCTTAACAGTGGAATACGGTTTGCTGGGTTTGTTGGACGCAGCTCCAGTTTTACACCTAGATCTTTGGCTATTTCATTGGCGATATCCGCATCATAACCTGCGAGCTTTTTGGTTTGAGGATCAATAAACCCAAAAGGAGGATTGCTGTCAAAAATCGCGATACGTACTACACCTGCTTTTTTTATATCATCAAGTTTATCAGCTTTTGCAATACCAGAGAAAAGCACAGAGCCTGCAATTAATGCGGTTGCCAAAACACGTAGTTTCATTATTCACCCCAAAGAAAAGAATTATCATCGTTATGTTGGATATCACGCTATCAAGTTGATCTAAGTTCATAAAATAATAAAAATTGATATGGATATACTTTTAAGGAATAAGGTGAGGAAAAGCGTTGAGCTAACACGGTATTAAATTTATGAGGGAATAAAAAAACAGCGACATAATTATCGCTGTTTGTAAGAAAAGAGAAGAAGAGAGAAATTTATTTGGTGGTATTGTTACCATCACTTTTTGTTAGCATTTTTTCTACTTGGTCTCCCCCTAAATGGCGGAAATCATGACCTTTTACATAATAGAAAATAAACTCACAAATATTCTGACAACGGTCGCCAATGCGTTCAATAGAACGAGCACAAAATAAGGCGGTTAACACACTGGGAATAGTGCGAGGATCTTCCATCATATAAGTCATTAATTGACGAACGATACCTTCATATTCGTTATCAATTTTGGCGTCTTCACGATAGATACGCACTGCTTCATCCAAGTCCATACGCGCAAAGGCATCAAGAACATCGTGAAGCATTTGTATCGCATGTTGGCCTAAAGATTCTAAACTGACTAATAATGGCTGATGTTGATGTGAAAACTTTTCAAGTGCTGTTTTACAGATTTTTTCAGCAACATCACCAATACGTTCTAGCTCAGCGATCGTTTTTGATATCGCCATAATTAAACGTAAGTCACTGGCTGTTGGCTGGCGTTTAGCAATAATTCGCATACACGCATCATCAATAGCGACTTCCATCATATTGACGTTATGATCACCTTGAATAACTTCATTTGCCAGTGCTTGGTCTTGATTGTGCATTGCCATAATGGCTTTTTTCAGCTGTTCTTCAACAAGCCCACCCATCACCATCAGCTCAGTACGGATATGCTCTAACTCAGCATTAAATTGACCAGAAATATGCTTATTGTGATTTAAATTATCCATTTATTGCCTCGTTATCAGCCATAACGCCCAGTGATGTAATCTTCAGTTTGTTTTTTCGCAGGACGCGTAAATAACGTATCCGTATCGCTAAATTCAATTAACTCGCCTAAATACATAAATGCAGTGTAATCAGAACAACGTGCCGCTTGTTGCATGTTATGTGTCACGATAACCACGGTATATTCTGATTTGAGTTCGCTGATAAGCTCTTCAATACGACCTGTTGAGATTGGATCAAGTGCTGAACAAGGCTCATCAAGTAACAAAACTTCAGGACGAATAGCGATACCGCGCGCTATACATAAACGCTGTTGTTGACCACCAGATAGACTATATCCACTCTGATGTAATTTATCTTTGGTTTCGTTCCATAATGCGGCTTTTGTCAAAGCCCATTGAACACGTTCGTCCATATCAGCGCGAGATAACTTTTCGAATAAGCGTACACCAAAAGCGATATTGTCATAAATTGACATCGGGAAAGGGGTTGGCTTTTGGAACACCATTCCGACTTTGGCGCGTAATAGCGCAATATCTTGTTTATCTGTCAGGATATTGTTGCCATCTAGTAGAATTTCGCCTTCTGCACGCTGTTCGCCATAAAGCTCATACATTTTATTAAAAGTACGCAGTAAGGTTGATTTACCACAGCCAGAAGGGCCGATAAATGCAGTCACCTTATTTTTGGCAATATCTAAAGAGATATTTTTCAGCGCATGGAATTTACCGTAGTAGAAGTTCAAATCACGAACTTGAATTTTATTTCCCGCGTTATCATTAGCCATAATCATTCAACGTCTCTCTTGCTTAACTTTCTGCGTTAACCGTGCTTGCGTTTAGCAAACAGCACGCGCGCGATAATATTGATAAATAGAACACAGAGGGTGATAAGTAATACGCCAGCCCAGGCAAGCTCTTGCCACTGTGCAAAAGGACTCATGGCGAACTTAAAGATAGTCACAGGTAAGTTAGCTATCGGTTCGTTTAAGTCTGTGCTCCAGAATTGATTTGATAGTGAAGTAAATAACAGTGGCGCAGTTTCACCTGCAATACGTGCAATCGCTAATAACACACCTGTGATAATGCCTGATACCGAGGCTTTTAAGGTGATTTTAGAGATCATCTTCCACTTTGGTGTTCCTAATGCATAAGCAGCTTCGCGTAAACTATCAGGTACTAACTTCAACATATTTTCAGTGGTACGAATAACGATAGGAATTTGCAGTAAGGCAAGAGCAATAATACCTGCCCATCCTGAAAAGTGCTGCATCTGTGCGACCACAATAGTGTAGACAAAGAGCCCGACAACAATTGATGGTGCTGACAGCAAAATATCGTTAATAAAGCGAGTGGTTTCAGCAAGCCATGAGCGACGGCCATATTCTGCAAGATAAATCCCTGCAAGAATACCTAATGGCGTGCCAATCACTGTGGCCCAAAGAATGAGTAATCCACTACCGACAATGGCGTTCGCCAATCCACCACCGTCAGTATTTGGCGGCGGTGTCATTTCGGTGAAAAGCGCAAGGGACATACCATCAACGCCTTTTGTGATTGTTGAGAATAAAATCCACGTTAACCAGAAAAGACCAAATGCCATAGTAGATACAGATAAAAACAGTGCGATACGGTTTTTTTGACGACGCCAAAGTTGGCGTTTATGACGTACTCGCAGTTCGCTCTCTGTTTGAACTTGTAATGAAGAAGGGGATGTTTTAGACATATTAACGCGCTCCTTCATTCTTAGATAAACGTAATGTCATAAACTTAGAAATCGCAAGTACGATAAAGGTGATGACAAACAGGATAAGCCCTAATTCCATTAATGCCGCAGTATGTAATCCCGTTTCTGCTTCAGCAAACTCATTGGCTAATGCCGACGTGATACTGTTACCTGGCATAAATAGCGAGGCAGAATCTAATTGGTAGGTATTACCGATGATAAAGGTCACCGCCATGGTTTCACCTAAGGCACGGCCTAATCCCAACATAACGCCACCGATGACACCGTTACGGGTATAAGGTAGAACGATATTCCAAATTACTTCCCATGTTGTACAGCCAATACCGTAGGCTGATTCCTTCATCATGACAGGTGTCTGTTCAAACACATCACGCATCACAGAGGCGATATAAGGAATGATCATGATAGCGAGGATAACCCCTGCTGCTAAGATACCAATACCAAAAGCAGGGCCTGAGAAAAGCTCGCCAACGATAGGAATAGAAGAAAGCACATTGCCTACCGGCTCTTGGAAATAGGTTGCAAACAGTGGTGCGAAGACAAACAGTCCCCACATACCATAAACAATACTTGGGATAGCCGCGAGTAACTCAATCGCAATACCTAATGGGCGTTTTAGCCAATTAGGTGCTAATTCAGTGAGGAAAAGGGCAATACCAAAACTGACAGGAACAGCAATAACCAGTGCGATAATTGACGTTACAATGGTGCCGTAAATAGGCACTAATGCACCAAACTCCTGTGCTGGTGGGTCCCACTCTTTTGTCCATAAGAATGAAAGACCAAACTGCTGAATACTTGGTAATGAGGCAAAAATCAGTGAAACAATGATACCTGTTAAAAGCAAAAGCGTAATCAACGCAGCTAGACGGACTAGTGCGCTGAAAATAACGTCCCCTCGTTTACTAGGGGCCTTTATTACCGTTGTGTGCTCGGCCATAAAGCCTCTTTTAATTTATTACCCCCTGTTAGCAGGGGGTGAACGTTAACTTATCTCTTAATGGTTACCGGTTTTATTAGTAAATCGGTTTGCCATTACTGTCTTTAATACTTGTTTTCCATGCAGCACGAATTTGTTCTACAACTTCTGCAGGTAATACTGCGTAATCTAGATTTTTCGCTTCTTGATTACCTTTGTCATAAGCCCAGTTGAAGAAATTCAGCACTTCTTTACCTTTTTCTGCATTTTGTTGTTTTTGATGCACTAAGATAAAGGTGGTTGAAGTAATCGGCCATGCGTTTTCACCTTTCTGATTAGTCAGGTCTTGTGCAAAGCTTTTGCTCCAATCAATTTTTCTTGCTGCGGCACTAAAGCTGTCTGCTGTTGGTGCGATTGCTTCGCCATCAGCTGTGACTAATTTAGTATAAGCAAGGTTGTTTTGTTTCGCGTAAGCATATTCAACATAACCAATTGAACCTGGTACACGTTGAACGAATGCAGCGATGCCATCATTTCCTTTACCACCTAAGCCTGTTGGCCATTTTACGGTAGAGCCAGCGCCTACTTCATCTTTCCATGCGCTATTTACTTTTGATAAGTAGCTAGTGAAAACGAAAGAAGTTCCAGAACCATCAGCACGACGAATAACCGCGATATTCTGGTCTGGTAATTTTACGCCTGGATTGAGTTTTGTGATGGCAGGGTCATTCCATTTTTGGATCTTGCCTAGATAGATATTACCGATAGTGTCGCCATCTAAGGTCAGCTCACCTGATTTGATACCAGGAATGTTTACAGCCATAACAACGCCACCAATCACGGTAGGGAATTGGAATAAACCGTCAGCTTGTAATTTGTCGTCTGTTAATGGTGCATCAGAAGCGCCAAAATCAACGGTGTTTGCAATGATTTGTTTAACACCACCAGAGGAGCCAATGCCTTGGTAGTTAATTTTGTTACCCGTTTCTTTCTGATAGGAATCTGCCCATTTAGCATAAACTGGGGCAGGGAACGTTGCGCCAGCACCAGTCAGCGAGGTCGTTGCCTGCGCAGAAAGAGCGGTCATTGAAAACGCAGCGGCAATGACACTAGTCAGGGTGGTACGCATCAGTTTCATAATCCCTCCTGTGGGATAGGTAGAATAATTTTCGACATCTATCAACTTCGGTTACGGTACGCACAGACAATAGGTCAGTTAGATGACAATTAAATGTCTTAATTGTGACAGTTTTATGACAAAGTAAAAAAATGATGAAATATTTAGAGGGAGAAGAAAAAATAGAGCAAAAGTAGCGGAATAAAAAAGGGCTTTATCAGAAAGAAAAATTAATCATCCTCATCATCACGCTCTTTTAATGGAAAATTAGCACGGATAAGTAATCCACCTTTAACGCTATCATCAAGTTCAACATAACCACCGTGAGCATCCATAATACGGCGAATAATGGATAACCCTAAACCTGCACCTGTCGAGCTACGCGCTTGTTCACCTTGAACAAAAGGTTGGAAAAGACGTTGTCGGTCTTCTTGTGGAATACCGGGGCCGTCATCTTCGACTTGAAACCATGCATATTCTTCATTTTTTCCACTTGAAACACTTATCCAGCCATGGCCATAGCGGGTCGCATTTACAATCATATTGGCAAGTGCTCGTTTCACAGCGATAGGATTAGCCGTAATATTAATGGGTTCAGGATGAAGATGATCTTCACTTATTTTACCTGAATTAGATTCAGCCGAAATGACTTCTTGTAATAGATTATTCATATCGCACAGTTCTAAAGACATCTCTTTACCTGTGCGCATATAGTCTAGAAACTGGCCAATAATGGCATCGCAATCTTCAATATCTTTATTGATAGAGTCAGCAAGATAGCTATCCTCTGGGCTCATCATTTCAGTGGCAAGGCGAATACGGGTAAGAGGTGTACGCAAGTCATGACTGACACCAGCCATAACGAGTGTTCTATCATTATCTAATGAACGAATACCCGATGACATCTGATTAAATGCGCGAATGATTGATCGCATTTCAGAGGAGCCAGATTCAGGAATAGGTGGTGGAATAACCCCTTTACCGATACGACGTGCAGCATATTCTACTTCATTGAGTGGGCGATTTTGAAAACGGTTATAGAGCCAAAAAAAAGCGACAATGATGATAATAAAAATAATCGCTTGTCGATAAACTGGCAGTAGGAAATTTTGCCCTAACTCAGTGAGAGGAACACGGATCCAGAGAGAGGGGGAAATATGTGTATTAACCCATAAAACAGGGTATTCCAGCGTGTTTTCAATCCAAATTTCAGTTTCTCCACCCAGATATTCAGACATCTGTTCACTTAAATCGTCATCGATTTTAGCCCAATAAAGTCCTTCCTCAAGTGCGGCCTCTTTATCAAAAAAAGAGATACCTAATTCGCTATAGATTTTATTGCGTAAAGCCGGGGAGATTTTGAGTGGAGTGCCATCAACTAAAATAAGTTCTTCAGGCATTAATGTGCGTATTTCATACGCTAAAACTTTATTAAATTGCTGAAGGCTTGGCCCAACAATAAGGTGCTGTACAACGATATAACTGGCTATCAAGCTAAAAAAAAGTAGCGAGATAACCAGAAATAACGAACGTGTCAGTTTATTGTGAGGGGAAAGCCTCAGCCTTCTCATTGAGCACTGGTTCCATCAGGAACAAAGACGTAACCAAGACCCCAAACTGTTTGAATATAGCGAGGATGTGTTGGATCCTCTTCAATCATTCGGCGTAAACGAGAAATTTGAACGTCGATTGAACGTTCCATAGCACTGTATTCGCGACCACGAGCAAGGCTCATTAATTTGTCACGAGAAAGAGGCTCACGAGGGTGAGATACCAGTACTTTTAATACAGCAAATTCACCACTCGTTAGAGGCATATGCTCTTCTTCATGGAACATTTCCCGTGTACCAAGGTTTAGCTTGAATTTACCAAAAGAGATAATGGCATTATCTTGTGAAGGAGCACCCGGCAATTCGTTCGCTTGACGGCGAAGTACTGCGCGAATGCGAGCCAGTAATTCTCTTGGATTAAATGGTTTTGAGATGTAATCATCAGCACCAATTTCAAGCCCAACAATTCTATCAACCTCTTCCCCTTTTGCTGTAACCATAATAATAGGGATAGGGTTGTTTTGGCTTCTTAAGCGACGGCAAATGGATAAGCCATCTTCACCTGGAAGCATTAAGTCGAGCACGATAAGGTGGATAGATTCGCGAGTGAGCAGACGATCCATTTGATCAGCGTTTGCAGCAGTACGGATTTGAAAACCCTGCTCTGTCAAATAGCGCTCTAATAGTGAACGTAGACGTAAATCATCATCCACGATTAGCACTTTATAACTTTCTTGCATTTTTTTAAGCTCCCGAAGTGCAAATGCTTTTGTTAGCGAATTCTATCATCGTTAAGAATATTAAACCAAAACCAAAGAATAAATGTTAATAATTTATAGATAAAACTTGTTCTTTAGTGATAATAAAGGTAATAAATCTATTTATTTGTCTTATTCCGAATGATATTTGATAGATAATACGCAGTAATTAACTTCACCACCTGGTGTTTGCACACTAATTTCATCATCAACTTGTTTACCAATGAGAGCTCGGGCAACAGGAGAATCTATAGAAATCCACTGTTTTGCCGGATCAAACTCATCAGGCCCCACAAGTCTGAAAGTTTTGACATTTTCGTCATCATCTTCAAGCGTGACCCAAGCACCAAAATAAACTTTTCCTTCTTGGCGAGGATCGGGGTCAACAATTTTTAGCTCATCAAGACGTTTTGATAAAAAGCGAACACGTCTGTCAATTTCACGTAACCGCTTCTTTCCATAAATATATTCAGCATTTTCTGAACGGTCACCTTGTGCCGCTGCCTCTGAAACTGATTGTGTGACACGAGGGCGCTCTTCTTTCCAAAGATATTTTAGCTCTTTGTCTAAGGCATACCAGCCATCACGAGTAATATAGTTACTTTTTGCCATTACGAATTAAAACTATCATCAACATTGAATTTCATAAAGATACTATAGCGTGAATGATAAATTAATCTGTTATTTTCCTCATAATTGTCGAGTGTAATCGGAAATTTGCCAAATTTTTTTAGTGTGGCGTGTGTATAATAGCCCTCTTTAAAATTATTCCTCTCGGTAGGTAAATATATTATGAATGAATCATTAAGCCGAATTATTGCAGAAGAGCTCACGGTTAAGCCTCAGCAAGTCCTTTCGGCCATAACGTTACTGGATGAAGGGAATACGGTGCCATTTGTTGCCCGTTACCGTAAAGAGGTCACTGGTGGGTTAGATGATACGCAACTACGTCAGTTAGAAACTCGCCTTAGTTATTTACGAGAACTCAATGATCGTCGCCAAACCATTTTAAAATCAATTGAAGAACAAGGAAAATTAACACCTGAGTTACGTTCTTCAATTAATGAAACGCAAAGTAAAACAGAGCTTGAAGATCTTTATCTTCCTTATAAGCCTAAACGCCGTACTCGTGGACAAATCGCCATTGAAAATGGGTTAGAGCCCTTAGCAGACTTGTTGTGGAATGAGCCACAAAATAACCCAGAAGATGTAGCAACCGCTTATATCAACGCAGAAAAAGGCGTGAATGATACTAAAGCCGCTTTAGATGGTGCGCGTTATATTTTAATGGAGCGTTTTTCTGAAGATGCTGGATTATTGGCGAAAGTTCGTCAATATTTATGGAAAAATGCACATCTTGTTTCCAAAGTAGTGGAAGGAAAAGAAGCCGAAGGTGCGAAGTTTAGTGATTATTTTGACAGTCATGAGCCGATTGCCAATGTTCCTTCTCACCGTGCGTTAGCCATGTTTCGTGGTCGTAATGAAGGTATTTTACAATTATCACTTAATCCTGATCCGCAATTTGAAGAAGCACCTAAAGAAAGCTACGGTGAACAACTGATCACAGAGCATTTAGGATTACGCTTAAACAACCAACCAGCAGATAGCTGGCGCAAAGCGGTTGTAAGCTGGACTTGGCGTATTAAAGTTTTAATGCATATTGAAACAGAATTGATGAGCCAATTACGAGAAAAGGCGGAAGAAGAAGCTATTAATGTTTTTGCTCGAAACCTAAATGATTTACTGATGGCGGCACCTGCGGGTATGCGAGCCACTATGGGGCTTGATCCTGGTTTACGTACCGGTGTGAAAGTTGCCGTTGTAGATAGCACTGGTAAGTTAATTGCAACCGATACGATTTATCCACATACAGGCCAAGCTGATAAAGCGGCTGCCAGTGTCGCGGCGTTATGTATTAAGCATAATGTTGAACTGGTGGCGATTGGCAATGGTACTGCTTCTCGTGAAACCGAACGCTTTTTTGCTGAAACAGTAAAACGTTACCCAGACGTCAAAGCACAAAAGGTAATTGTGAGCGAGGCGGGAGCGTCCGTATATTCTGCATCAGAGCTTGCTGCTAATGAATTTCCTGATTTGGATGTGTCTATTCGTGGTGCGGTATCTATCGCTCGCCGTTTACAAGATCCGTTGGCTGAGCTTGTAAAAATTGATCCTAAATCAATTGGTGTTGGCCAATATCAGCATGATGTTAGCCAAACATTATTAGCCAGAAAACTTGATACTGTTGTTGAAGACTGTGTGAATGGTGTTGGTGTGGATTTAAATACAGCGTCAGTACCATTATTAACGCGAGTTGCGGGGCTTAGCCAATCTATCGCTCAAAATATTATTAATTGGCGTGATGAGAACGGCCGCTTTATTGATAGAAAACAGTTACTCAAAGTCGCACGCTTAGGGCCAAAAGCCTTTGAGCAATGTGCAGGATTCTTGCGCATTCGTGATGGTAAAAATCCGCTGGATGCGTCAACAGTTCACCCAGAAGCGTATCCAGTTGTTGAAAATATCCTGCAATCTACGCAGCAAAAGATTGACGATTTAATGGGAAATAGCGCTTTGATCTCACAGGTTGATGCAAGAGCGTTTATCACAGAGCAATTTGGTCTACCAACAATTAATGACATCTTAAAAGAGTTAGCAAAACCAGGGCGCGATCCTCGTCCTGAGTTTAAAACTGCGACTTTTGCTGAAGGTGTCGAAACAATGAATGACTTAGTTAGTGGCATGATCCTTGAAGGAACCGTGACTAATGTGACTAATTTCGGTGCATTCGTTGATATCGGTGTACACCAAGATGGCTTGGTTCATATCTCCTCTTTAGCTGACCGATTTATTGAAGATCCGCATACTGTGGTAAAAACAGGTGATATTGTTAAAGTCAAAGTTCTTGAAGTTGATTTAGCTCGTAAACGTATTGCATTAACTATGCGTTTAGATGAAGTTGCTGGTGATAGTGAAAATAGACAATCATCACCGAGTAATAGTAATAATCACCCTAGAAATAATAAAGGGCAGAAGCCAGCTCGTAATAACCGCCAATCAACAAATAGCGGTAATAATGCGGGAAATAGTGCAATGGGTGACGCGTTAGCCGCTGCATTTGGAAAAAAACGCTAATAACACATTTATGGTTATGGTGTTAATGAGCTAGAGGCTCTAACGTTGTTGAATGTGGTGTCATGAATATTGATGGCACCACATTTTTTTATTTTGCCTTATTCAAGCTATTTTCTAATAACAAAACATTGATAAAGAAGAGTGCAAACTAAATATCCTCTCATTTACTTTTTATTTTTAATCGGTTTGGTTTTAATCTGACTTAAGCGATATTAAAAAAATAATAAATAAAGTATTCTCTATTTCATCTCTATATTTATTTATTATTGTTTTTATCATCTATCTTCTATTCTCCCCATCGCTGATTACCTTTATATTATAAATATGAGTTGATCGTCTTATAACCTTATTACTAATAAGGTTTTTAAGTGAACTTCTATGAGCTAAAACTGAAAACCATTTTTTCTGTTTATATCAACTCTATTTTAATTAATAGAATGAATATCTATAAGTTTATTTCACCTTTATTAGGTTATTAATATGAATTTAAATAAATTATCGCTTGGCTTGATTTTAGTTTCTGCAACATTACTTGCAGGGTGTGCTTCAGAGTCTTCTCGCTCTTTAGATGTTGCTAAAGTTGCAACCTATAACACGACTTATACAGGGACAAAAAGCGCTATTTCAATTGGTAAGTTTGATAACCGTTCTAGTTATATGAATGGAATATTCTCTGATGGTGTTGATAGATTAGGTAATCAATCCAAAACCATTTTAATGACACATTTACAACAGACAGGGCGTTTTAATGTATTAGATAGAGCTAACTTATCTGAATTAAAAGAAGAAGCGGGTATTAAAGGCCAAAGCCAGCAATTAAAAGGTGCAACCTATGTTATTACTGGTGATGTCACTGAATTTGGTCGTAAAGAAGTGGGTGATCGCCAATTATTTGGTATTTTAGGCCGCGGTAAAACTCAAGTTGCTTATGCCAAAGTGAATTTAAACGTTGTGAATGTAAACACATCAGAAGTGGTGTTCTCATCTCAAGGTGCAGGTGAATATGAACTTTCTAACCGTGAAATCATCGGGTTTGGTGGAACAGCAAGCTATGACTCAACACTTAACGGTAAAGTGCTTGATCTCGCTATTCGTGAAGCGGTTAATAATTTAGTGGCTGGTATTGAGAGCAATGCTTGGCAGCCTTCAAAATAATGCTCATTTTATAAGGATATAACAATGTTAAAATCATTAATGAGCCTTGCTTTTGGCGCACTATTATTAACAGGGTGCGCAAGTGGCCCTAAACCGCTTTATAACTGGGATAGCTATCAACAAGTGGTTTATCAACACTATCAACAAAGTGAAAGTGACCCTCAAGCACAGATTGATACATTAAAGAAAAGTATTGAACTTTCCCGCGCTAAATCATTAGGTATTCCACCAGGATTACATGCACATTTAGGCATGTTATATGGTGCAACAGGTGCATTAGATTTAGCGATGGCTGAATTTAATGAGGAAAAAGCACTTTACCCTGAATCAGCAGAATTTATGGATCGCCTGATGAAAAACAAAGGAATGCAAAAATGAGTCGTTTATTTGCTTTAATGTGTTTTGCGTTTGCGTTGGTATTAACGGGTTGTGCTCAACCTGTCAAAACAGATTACACCGCCTTTAAACAAAGTAAGCCAAAAAGTATTTTAGTTTTAGTGCCACAAAACCACACAACAGAGGTTGGTGCGGGGCATAGTTTCTTATCTCAAGTGACGTATCCTTTGGCTGAAGCGGGCTATTATGTTTTCCCAGTTGCGGTCGTTGAAGAGACATTTAAGCAAAATGGTCTATCAATGGCTGGAGATATTCACGCAGTAAGTCCGAATAAATTGCGTGAAATCTTTGGTGCTGATGCGGTTTTATACTTAGATATCACTGAATTCGGCACGTCATACCAAGTTATTTCCAGTGATACACGAGTCACTGTTAGCGCTAAACTTGTTGATCTCCGTAATGGTGGTGTGTTGTGGAGCAGTTCTGCAACCGCATCAAGTACAGAGACAGAAAGTTCATCAAGTAGCTTAGTGGGAATGTTGGTTTCTGCTGTTGTGAATCAAATCGTTAATACCGTTTCTGATAAGAGTTACCAAATTGCAGGAATAACCAGTGTGCGGTTACTTTCAGCAGGTAAAGCAAATGGTATTTTATACGGCCCTCGCTCACCTAATTATGGTAAAGAAGCAAAATAATTTAATGCTATAAATTAACCATAATAAAGAAAAAGGCTCTGTTTTATGTGATCATAATAAACAGGGCCTTTCTATTTGTTATTATCAAATAATAATAATTCTTATTAGCTATTAAAGGAATGCAGATATTTTAATCAAAGAAATTAGATTAATAACAAAGAAAATAAAATAGAGGGTTATTTTTATTGAAAAGAGAAACCATCCTTGGTTGCTAGTCCGTTTCCTTCCATGGTTAATAATCCATAATTCGGGTATATAAAAGAGACTGATAAAATAAGAGAATGGTCAATTAAAATAAGATAAGGTATGGGGGATGCTATCTTTCCTTGTAATATAGCGACCTTTATTCTTTAAATGACTCTCAAATTTAAATCAAAACACGACTGAGTTGGATATTAATCAATGTTTTGTCCTAGGGTATGTAATATTATAATTTAGGTAAAGATATAATTATTACTATTATTGCAACCATCGAATTACGAGAGAATAAAAAAATAATAAAATTAATATAACGAGATATTTAATTAATTTAAATCGTATTTTGAGTAATATATCGTTTTAAACTCTGGGTAAAAGTTGAGAAGCGTTATTTTAAAATAATAAAGCTTAACTAACATGTTGAATAAACTTAAATTATTCATGAATATCTTTAATGAGTAAGACTATTTTTATGTAATGTGATTTATATCACATATTGTATTCAGGCCGGATAGCCTATGAATAAGAAGATAAGGGGATTTATACGATACCCCTTTCGATCATATTCAGTTCTCGATTTATTGGTTACACTATTATTTCAGATATTCATAATGTCTGTTTGCTGGTATGAGATATCAGCGGTTCACTTTTGGAAGGTAGAGGCATGTCAGAACAAACAATTATTTGGGATCTTGACCTGATCCATAAGTATAACTATTCAGGTCCTCGCTATACATCATACCCAACAGCATTGGAATTTAATCAACAATATGGTGATGCTGATTTTATCAAAGCGACTCAACGTTATCCTGAGCGCCCTTTATCACTTTATATCCATATTCCTTTCTGCCATAAGCTGTGTTATTTCTGTGGTTGTAATAAAATTATTACGCGGCATAAACATAAAGCAGACGAGTATCTTGATGTTTTAGAAAAAGAAATTATTAATAGAGCTCGTTATTTTAAAGACCGAAAAGTGACTCAAATGCATTGGGGTGGGGGTACGCCTACTTTTCTGGATAAGCAACAAATTAGTCGATTGGTTTCGTTATTACGTCAGCATTTTCATTTTGTCGATAATGCAGAGCTTTCTATTGAAATTGACCCGCGTGAGATTGAATTAGATGTTATCGATCATTTGCGTAATGAAGGCTTTAACCGCCTGAGTATGGGCGTGCAAGATTTCAATAAAGAAGTACAACAAAAAGTAAATCGTGAGCAAGACGAAGCATTTATTTTTGCATTAGTAGAGCGTGCGCGTGAAGTGGGTTTTCACTCTACTAGTATTGATTTAATTTATGGCTTACCTAAGCAAACCAAAGAGAGTTTTGCCTTTACATTAAAACGTGTCATTGAATTATCGCCAGATAGATTAAGTGTATTTAATTATGCTCATTTGCCTAATTTATTTGCGGCTCAACGTAAAATTAAAGATGAAGATCTCCCTTTAGCGGAAGAAAAATTAGAAATATTACAAGAAACCATTTCTACGCTAACGACAAATGGCTATCAATTTATTGGAATGGATCATTTTGCTAAGCCTGATGATGAATTAGCGGTTGCTCAGCGCAAAGGTATTTTACATCGTAATTTCCAAGGATATACCACTCATGAAGAGTGTGATTTATTAGGTATGGGTGTTTCTGCAATTAGTATGTTAGGGGATAACTATGCGCAAAATGAGAAGGTATTGAAAGAGTATTATGCGCGTGTAAATAGTGAAGGTAATGCACTATGGCGAGGTTTATCACTGACTAATGATGATTGTATTCGCCGTGATGTAATTAAAACCTTAATTTGTAATTTTAATTTGCATTTTTCTGATATTGAAAAAATGCACGATATTGTCTTCCATGACTATTTTAAAGAAGATTTAGAATTACTTGTGCCAATGAAAGATGATGGTTTAGTTGAAATAACAGCTGATGGCATTCAAGTGACACCAAGAGGACGTTTGCTTATTCGTAATATCTGCATGTGTTTTGATACCTATTTACGAAATCAAATGCGCCAACGTCAATTCTCACGTGTAATTTAATTGATGAAGGGGGTAGAGGATCAATATTCCTCTATCCCTAATTCTTTTAATTTTCGGGTTAATGTATTTCTGCCCCAACCTAATAATCGTGCGGCATCTTGTTTATGGCCTTGTGTATAGGCTAGGGCGCTGAGTAAAAGTGTCCGTTCAAACTGAGGTAATGCATTCGTTAGGATATTGTCTTTTCCTTCAGCTAATGCTTCATCTGCCCATAATGAAAGATGTTGTGACCAATGTTGAGATGAAGCAATTCGACTGATATTTTTTGCTTTCTCATCGGGTTGGCGAATTTCTTGTGGTAAATCTTGAGGCATAATTTCTTGGCTTGCCGTCATTACCGTTAACCAGCGACACACATTCTCTAATTGTCTTACGTTACCTGACCAGTTGTATTCCATCATTATTTGCAAACTTTGCTGATGAAGCGCTTTGGCTTCGACGCCTAATTCTTTTGCTGTTTTTTGTAGAAAATAGCGCGCTAAGCTGGGAATATCTTCAGTTCTATCACGTAATGGTGGTAATTGAATGCGTATTACATTAAGTCGATGATAGAGATCTTCACGAAAATCACCCGCTTGAACGCGTTTTTCTAAGTCTTGATGTGTAGCGGCAATAATACGCACATCAACTTTAACAGGAGCATAACCGCCTACTCGGTAAAATTGTCCTTCAGCAAGCACTCGTAGTAACCGTGTCTGAATGTCGAGGGGCATATCACCAATTTCATCAAGAAAAAGAGAACCCCCATTTGCTTGTTCAAATCGCCCTTGGCGTACTTGAGACGCACCTGTAAATGCCCCTTTTTCATGACCAAAAAGCTCTGATTCAATTAAATCTTTAGGAATTGCCGCCATATTGAGAGCAATAAAAGGAGAAGAAGCTCTTGGGCTGTGGCGATGTAATGCATGTGCGACTAGCTCTTTTCCGGTACCTGATTCACCATTAATAAGTACACTGATTGAGGAGCGAGAAAGTCGACCAATAATACGGTAAACCTCTTGCATTGCAGGCGCTTCACCAATCATATCAGAAACAGATTGCAGAGTAGGTTCAGTCGTATTGGGCTGTTTTTGCTCGCGATAATGCGTAATTGCACGATCAATTAATGCTAAGGTTTCATCAATATCAAAGGGTTTCGGTAAATAATCAAAAGCCCCTTGTTGATAAGCATTTACTGCGGCATCCAGATCAGAATGCGCAGTCATAATTATCACGGGTAAAGTAGGGTAGCTTTCTTTAATGATTTTAAGAAGAGATAAACCATCGATATCAGGCATACGAATATCAGATAGCAAGACATCTGGCATTTCTGTATTGAGGGCGTTAAGTACATCATTTGCATGTTCGAAAGTTTTACATACAAGGCCTTCACGAGAAATTGCACGTTCCAGTACCCAGCGAATAGAGCTGTCATCATCGACAACCCACACATTTCCTTTTTGCATTAGTTATCTCCTACTTAATTGGTAAATAAATAGAAAATTCGGTATTCCCAGGCCAACTGGTAAATTCAATTTTACCTGCATGCTGATCCACTAAATTACGCGCAATTGATAATCCCAATCCATTTCCTCCTTCTCTACCGCTTACCATGGGATAAAAAAGAGTATCTTGTAAGTGAGAAGGGATCCCATCGCCAGTATCAATTACATCAATACGAGCAACAAGGCGATGACGCTCACCATGGAGTGTGACTTGAAAAGCAGTACGGGTACGCAAGATAATCGTCCCTCCTGTTTTTTCAACGGCTTGTAAAGCATTGCGTGTAATATTTAGGAGTACTTGTTCTATTTGATCTGGGTAATGTGATAACTCAGGCAAACTGGGATCGTAATCTTTTAACAAGGTGACATTGTCAGGGCATTCAAGTGAAATAAGTTGAGCCACTCGCTCAACAACATGATGAATACTCTGATATGTTTTTGTTCCTGGGTGTTGTGGGCCAAGTAGTCTGTCCACCAGCACACGCAGGCGATCAGCTTGTTCAATAATAACTTGCGTATATTCTGTTAAGGCAGGATCGGGCAATGATTTTGCCAGCAATTGTGCCGCGCCCCTTAACCCACCTAACGGGTTTTTAATTTCATGTGCCAGCCCCCTAACCAATTCCCTCGCTGCCATTTGCTGTGCTTGTTGTATCTGCTCTTGGCTTAACCGGCGTTGACTATCCATAGGCGCCAGTTCCAGCAAAATGTGTTGCTCGGAAATAGGTTGGGCACTGAGCGACATTGTGTGTGATTGGTTATTAACAACCAATATCACTTCATTGTCAGTAAAGCTTTGTCCACTCGCTAACGTTTCACGCATTAAATCAGCATCAAAAGAGTAATAGCTGAATAAGGCAGTAAAAGGCGTTTCAAATAATTTTCGGCGGCTTTGTGCTAAAACCTGTAACGCAGAATGATTCGCATAACAAATAATAAACTCTTTGTTGATAACCAATACTGAGTGTATCAATGAGTCCAAAATTAATGTGTTATCAGGTAAGTCTGCCGTTTCCATATTGAATACCTCTTTGCACTATTTTAGTGCATCTTACCTTTATTGCATTAATGAACCAATGCGTAAGTGAATAGACGGACTCCTTAAGTGGGAGAAAAGTGCCCATCCGAAGATGGGCAAAATAGCTTCACGGCAAAAAAAAACAGTTTTACATCTTGGCTTAAGTTTTTATCGGTAAAACTTATCTTAAGCGCTGTAATACATTTCAAATTCAAGAGGATGTGGAGCCATACGTACACGTTGAACATCTGCACGTAATAATTCTAAATAAGCATCAATAGCATCGTCAGTAAATACACCACCACGAGTTAAGAACTCACGATCGGCATTCAGTGTATTTAATGCTTCCTCTAGTGAACCTGCGACAGTTGGGATCTCTTTGGCTTCTTCTGGTGGTAAGTCATAGAGATTCTTATCCATAGCATCACCAGGGTGAATTTTATTGATAATTCCATCAAGACCAGCCATTAACTGAGCTGCAAACGCGAGATAAGGGTTTGCTAAAGGATCAGGGAAGCGTACTTCAATACGGCGTGCTTTCATGCTGGCAACCACTGGAATACGAATTGATGCCGAGCGGTTACGTGCGGAGTAAGCCAACATAACAGGAGCTTCAAAACCCGGAACTAAACGTTTATAAGAGTTAGTTGTTGGGTTAGTAAACGCATTGAGTGCACGAGCATGTTTGATAATACCGCCGATGTAATACAGCGCCATTTCAGATAATCCGCCGTATTTATCGCCCGCGAACAGGTTTACACCGTTTTTAGACAGTGACATATGGCAGTGCATACCTGAACCGTTATCACCCACGAGAGGTTTTGGCATAAAGGTCGCTGTTTTACCAAATACGTGAGCTACATTTTGTACCACGTATTTATAAATTTGGGTTTCATCTGCTTTTTTGGTCATGGTATTGAAGCGAGTCGCCACTTCGTTTTGACCTGCTGTTGCCACTTCATGATGGTGTGCTTCAACCACTAAGCCCATTTCTTCCATAATGTTACACATGGTAGAACGAATATCTTGTGATGAATCAACAGGTGGCAGTGGGAAATAACCGCCTTTAACCATAGGGCGGTGCCCTTTGTTACCGTCTTCATATTTTGTGTTGGTGTTCCAAGCTGCTTCAATATCGTTGATAGCGTAAGAAGCACCTGAAATATCGTTTTTAAAACGAATATCATCAAACAGGAAGAATTCAGGTTCTGGCCCAAATAATACGGTGTCTGCAATACCACTTGATTTTAAATAATCTTCAGCACGTTTTGAGATAGAGCGTGGATCGCGGTCATAACCTTTCATTGTGCCCGGTTCTAGCACATCACAACGAATAATCAGGGTTGGATCTTGAAAGAATGGGTCGAGCATTGCGGTTGTTGCATCTGGCATCAGTACCATGTCTGATTCGTTAATGCCTTTCCAGCCACCAATAGAGGAACCATCGAACATTTTTCCTTCTTCAAAGAAATCATCGTTAACCTGATGAGCCGGAATAGTAAGATGTTGTTCTTTACCGCGGGTATCAGTGAAACGTAAGTCAATATATCTAACTTTATGTTCTTCAATCATGGATAACACATGTTCAAGGGACATAGGAACTCTCCTGGCGAATGGTTTTATTGAGTGCAGTGGCCTTACACATTTTTCGGTGAATTTTTTGCTCACCTAAATTCTATTGCGAAAAGCATGCCAACTTATCTAAAAAGGGATATATACTGTATTGATGAAGTTTAGTGTAGAATATCTCCTGTGATTTTTTAATTATTGCACAAAGTTGGTGCAAGTTAAGCCTAATTAGTTGCACTATTTTGGTGCAAACGAACGGATGCTACTAAATTCTGAGGCGTGAAAAGGATCACAATTCAATTAATTGCATATTGTTAAGCAATCATTATTGTGATCTTGTTTAGTCTCTCGTCTAAAGCGTGTACAATACTGCGCTTATTTCTACAATGCCTGAGGCAAATTTTGTGATCGAAAACTTGCGTAATATCGCCATCATCGCCCACGTTGACCATGGTAAAACAACTATCGTCGATAAATTACTACAGCAATCTGGTACGTTCGGTGAACGTGAAACCGTTGCTGAGCGCGTGATGGACTCAAATGATCTCGAAAGAGAGCGCGGAATTACTATTCTTGCGAAAAATACAGCGATTAAATGGAATGACTATCGTATCAATATCGTAGATACCCCAGGACACGCCGACTTCGGTGGTGAGGTAGAACGCGTTATGTCTATGGTAGACAGCGTTCTATTGCTGGTTGACGCGATGGATGGCCCAATGCCACAAACTCGTTTTGTGACACAAAAAGCATTTGCTAACAACTTAAAACCTATTGTTGTTATCAATAAAGTTGACCGCCCTGGTGCGCGTCCAGACTGGGTTGTTGATCAGGTATTTGACCTGTTCGTAAACTTAGGTGCAACTGACGAACAACTTGATTTCCCAATTATCTATGCATCTGCATTAAATGGTATTGCGGGAACAGATTACAATGACATGGCTGAAGATATGACTCCGTTATATGAAGCTATTGTCAAATATGTAGAGCCACCAAAAGTGGATCTGGAAGGCACATTCCAGATGCAAATTTCTCAGTTGGACTACAACAACTACATGGGTGTTATCGGTATCGGTCGTATTAAGCGTGGTAAGGTTAAACCTAACCAACAAGTGACTATCATCGATAGCGAAGGTAATACCCGTAACGGTAAAGTCGGTAAAGTTCTAGGCCATTTAGGCTTAGAGCGTATCGAAGTTGATGTTGCTGAAGCTGGCGATATCATCGCAATCACTGGTTTAGGTGAACTGAATATCTCTGATACGATTTGTGAAGTCGGTGCTGTTGAAGCGCTACCTGCATTAGCCGTTGATGAACCAACTGTTAGCATGTATTTCTGTGTTAATACTTCACCATTCTGTGGTCGTGAAGGTAAATTCGTGACTTCTCGTCAGATTTTAGATCGTCTGAAAAAAGAGTTAGTCCATAACGTTGCATTACGTGTAGAAGAAACTGAAGATCCAGATGCATTCCGTGTATCAGGTCGTGGTGAGCTTCACCTGTCAGTTCTGATTGAAAATATGCGTCGTGAAGGTTACGAATTAGGTGTATCTCGTCCTAAAGTTATCTTCCGTGATATTGACGGCCGTAAACAAGAGCCTTTCGAACAAGTTACTATCGACATTGAAGAACAGCACCAAGGTGATGTGATGCAAGCGATGGGTGAGCGTAAAGGTGAAATGCGCGATATGCAACCAGATGGTAAAGGACGTGTACGTTTAGACTACATTATCCCTAGCCGTGGTCTGATTGGTTTCCGTACTGAATTTATGACCATGACATCAGGTACTGGTTTACTGTATGCAACATTCAGTCATTATGATGATGTTCGCCCAGGTGAAATCGGTCGCCGTAATAACGGTGTTATGATCTCTAATGGCCAAGGTAAAGCCGTTGCTTACGCACTGTATAGCTTACAAGACCGCGGTAAATTATTTGTTACTCATGGTGCAGAAGTTTATGAAGGCCAAGTAATTGGTATTCATACTCGCTCTAATGACTTAACAGTAAACTGTTTAACAGGTAAAAAGCTAACTAACATGCGTGCTTCTGGTACCGATGAGGCGACAACGCTGACTCCACACCTGAAACAAACATTAGAACAAGCATTAGAATTTATTGATGACGATGAGTTAGTTGAAGTAACTCCGCAGTCTATCCGTCTGCGTAAGCGTTATCTGTCAGAAAATGATCGTCGTCGTGCTTACCGTAGCAAAGACTAATTCATTATTCTGATAACATAATTCTTAGGGCGCGTTAGCGCCCTGAGTTTATACTCGTCATACTTTAAGTTACAGGGGTGTTGATTACACTCAACTAGTCGAGTTACATAGTTTATCTATGTTCCCCGCCTATCTGTAATTCAAATTATTTAGAGTATAGGTACTATCAGTACTATAAGACGAATGCGGTGGTTTATTTACCATCGCATAAGTTTTTCTTCCTCAAGTTAAATTTACAACTTAAGTGTTGTTTATTACTCAAAATACAACTTATAAGTTGTTTTCTGGTATCAATATCAAAAATCATCATCCACCCTATTATGCATTATAGATAATGATGCTTTTAGTCTCATTTTTCGTCTCTCCCTATTCTGGTTTTATGTTTTACAAAAAAATTAAGTGTGATTATTGTACTTTTTTAGCGTTTAAGCCTGTTCAGTAAAGCGATTTATGATTAAAGTAAAATGAGTTTTCTATTATGGAGAGGATTTATGCTTTATATCTTTGATATGGGTAATGTGATTATTGATATCGATTTTAACCGGGTATTCGCAGTATGGAGTAAACTCAGTGGTGTTCCATTAGCGAACATAAAAAAGAACTTCACCACAGGAGAGATCTTTAAATTACACGAACGCGGCAATATTACAGACATCGAATTTGCAGAAGAAATCAGTTCAGAATTAGGCATGAATTTAAGCTTTGAACAGTTTGCTGAAGGATGGCAGGCTATTTTTATCGCAGTTCGCCCCGAAGTCATTGATATAATGAATAAATTAAGAGAGCAAGGACATCGGGTTGTGGTATTATCAAATACTAATCGCTTACACCAAGATTATTGGCCAGAACACTATCCTGAAATTGCAGCTTCCGCAGATTTTCTCTATCTATCTCAAGATATTGGAATGAGAAAGCCTGATCCTGAAATCTATAAATATGTTTTACAGTCTGAAGATATTGAAGCACAAGATGCCGTTTTCTTTGATGATGTAAAAGCCAACGTTGATGCTGCCATTGCTGTGGGAATAAAAGGTGTGCATGTCATTGATAAACAAACCATCATTGACTATTTTAAAGATTATGATTTTTCTCTCCCGGTAGAAGAATAATGCTATTGTAAGGATAACAATATATTGAATTTGTTATCCTTTTTTATTGATTCATTTTGGAGAGAGTATGATCGCGTTAATTCAACGAGTGACACAGGCAAACGTGGATATTGCCGGTGAAACAGTGGGCGCTATTAATCAAGGCTTATTGGTTTTATTAGGTGTAGAGAAAGACGACAACGAACAGAAAGCCAAAAGATTATGTGAAAAAGTGTGCGGTTATCGCATCTTTAGTGATGAAAACGACAAAATGAACCTAAATGTGCAACAAGCTGGTGGCAGTTTATTAGTTGTCTCTCAATTCACTCTTGCCGCAGAAACACAAAAAGGAATGCGCCCAGGATTTTCAAACGGCGCGCCGCCAGAATTAGCGAAAAATCTCTATCACTACTTTATTGAACAGTGCCAGCTACAAGGCTTAGAAACGCAAACAGGCCAATTTGCCGCAGATATGCAAATCACACTGACTAATGATGGCCCTGTTACCTTCTGGTTGCAGGTATAACGTCAAACATGTAGTGATGTAAAAAGGAGCTCAGATATGTACCATTTACGAACCCCAAAAACAGAGGCCGAATTTGAGGCTTATTATGCTTTTCGTTGGGAAATGCTTCGTAAACCTCTACATCAACCTGAAGGCTCTGAAAAAGACGGGTATGATACCTTTGCTCATCACCAAATGGTTGTTGATGAAACAGGGCAACCCGTTGCAATTGGGCGACTTTATATTAATGCGGATAACGAAGGGGCTATCCGCTTTATGGCGGTACGTACTGATGCGCAAGGTAAAGGCTTAGGTACTCTTGTTGCCATGGCGCTAGAGTCATTGGCTCGCCAAGAAGGTATAAAACGGATCGTGTGCAGTGCAAGAGAAGAGTCTGTAAGCTTCTTTGAAAAATTGGGTTATGAAAATTGTGGCCTAGTTACAGGTCCGCAAACAACACCCATAAAGCATTTCTTTATGAAAAAAAGTATTGAGTCCTTAGATGATATTCTTCATCGGCCTGATTGGTGTGCTGAATTACAAAAACAGTGGCATCAACATATCCCATTAAGTGAAAAAATGGGATTACGCATCACTCAATATACGGGAACTCGTTTTTATACCACTATCCCAGAAGCGGGAAATCAAAATCCCCATCACACCATTTTTGCTGGTAGCCAATTTTCACTTGCCACCTTAACAGGTTGGGGATTGATTTGGTTATTAATGCAAGAGCATAAATTACAAGGTGATATTGTGCTGGTGGATGCCCATATTCGTTATCGTAAACCTGTTTCTGGGCGTCCTGCTGCCGTTGCTGATATGGAAAATTTAAGTGGTGATTTAGGACGATTAGCAAAGGGGAGTAAGGCACGTATTAAGTTAGATGTCGATATTTGCGGTGATGAAGGAGTTGGTGCTGTTTTTAGTGGTACTTATATTGTTTTACCTGCACAAAACAAGCAATGTTAGATGGTTAAAGTTAATTAATTGAATTTAATGATTTTTTATCTTTTTTGCGTTAAAGAATGTGGATAATTAATCTATACTTTAATGCTTATCTTATTAGGTGAGCCACAAAACTCTGTCCTTTAGGGCGAGGAGAATGGCAAAGTGTTTCTATCGCGATCCAATTGATGTATATTTCGCAGTTTACGGAGGGAAGCATGGACACCAATTTATCTACTCGTCTTAATAAATATATCAGTGAAAGCGGGATCTGCTCACGTCGTGAGGCTGACCGTTATATTGAGCAAGGACTTGTCCTTATTAATGGCAAACGCGCTGGTATCGGCGATCAAGTATTTGCTGGCGATGAAGTCAAAGTTAATGGTCGATTGATTGAAGCACAAGATAATTCTGAGCTGGTGCTGATTGCGCTGAATAAACCTGTGGGTATTGTCAGTACCACAGATGATGGCGAAAAAGATAATATTGTTGATTATGTTAACCACAGTACCCGTATTTTTCCAATTGGCCGTTTAGATAAAGATTCACAGGGATTGATTTTCCTGACTAACCACGGTGATTTAGTTAATAAAATCTTACGTGCAGGTAACGATCACGAAAAAGAGTACCTTGTGACAGTGAATAAACCGATCACCGATGAGTTTATTCATGGAATGAGTGCAGGCGTTCCTATCATGGGACAAAAAACCAAGAAATGTAAGGTGAAGAAAGAAGCACCAATGGTGTTTCGTATTACCTTAGTTCAAGGGCTAAATCGCCAAATTCGCCGTATGTGTGAATATTTTGGTTATGAGGTCACTAAGCTTGAGCGTATTCGTATTATGAATGTGAGCTTATCGGGATTGCCTGTTGGTGAATGGCGTGACCTGACCGATGATGAACTGATTACCTTATTTGAAGCGATTGAAAAATCAACGTCTGAAGCACCACCAAAAGCAAAACAAAGTAAACCTAAAAAACAAATCAGTAGTAATGCAAAAACCTTGGGTATTCATATTCCTCAAACAAAAACCAAAGAAACGGAAAATAACTCTCGTAAGCGCTTTGTTCAACCGGGTCGAAAAAAGAAAAAACGCTAATTTCATCTCTGTAGATGCGATAAAAACAAAAAAACACCTGAAAGGGTGTTTTTTGTTTGTTCTATTTAGGCATCAATAAAATTAGTCTAAATTCAACTCATCTAATTTATTTTGGCGACGTTCAAGCACAATCGCTGCAAGTTCGGCATCCATAACCCGTTCAATTAAGGCGTCATAGTCTTCTTTAGAGAGGCAATAGAACAACGGAGTTTTGTTGTCATCACACACAAGCAGTGTGCTGTTATCTTCAAGTGCAGTTAAAGGAGATTGTTGAAACGTGTTTAAAGATATTTTTTCAGGGGAAAAATCTTCGTCAGACATGAAAACTCCACAATAAAGAAAAGGGCAATAGCGCATTGTAACGCTTTTTATTAAGGGAGCAATCCGTGCTCCTGCGAAAGATCAATATTATAGATGATTAATTATTTCACCATTTTGTATTTCTGAATTGAGTATTTGTTGCTCACCTTTACTTCCAGTCAACGTACCATTGAGTGTTGATATCACTGGGCTCGCACGTAAATTACCTTTCAATTTTAGTGTGAATTGGCCTATTTCATCAGAGTAGGTTGTTTTTAAACCTAATGTATAAGGCGTTGATAAAGGCACATTGAGCCCATTAGCAATGAGTGAGAACTGACGTTGTTGGTTAGATTGCACTAAACCTGCTGAGCCTCGCACAATACCATCACCAATAAAGGCCGAATATTGCTCAACAATTGCATTATCTTGTTGAGTGACAAGGTGTAGATCAGGTCGACGTAATTCAATTCTATTTAATGTCCCACTATCTGCATTTAATATAGCTGAACCCTGCCATAATCCCCATTCACCTTCTTTTGCAATAATTAAATTTTGCAGTTTTCCTGTTAACCCTGTGAATTGGAAAGGAAACTCTGGTGTAATATCAATTAAAATTGATTGGTTTATGGATAACTGTTCGATAGTAATATTTTGAATATCACTGCTGTTATCAATAGGTTTAGCTAAAAAAGTGAGCCAATTTTCAGGGAGTGTGTATAAAAGGCCTGAAAGTGTCGCTTCATGAATAGAGATAGTTTTCGAGTCTTTATTCCAATCACCTGCAAGTTTAATTAAGCCTTTCTCATAGCGTAGGCTGAGGTTATCTAGATTGAGCTGATTGTTTTGCTGATTCAGTTTTGCGATAAGATCAGTGAAATGTTCATCTTGAAAAACAACGTCATTTGCGTTGAGTTCACCCATTGTGAATGTGAGGTTTTTATCCCAATCAAATTGAGAAAATTGACCATCAAAACCACTTACTGCCCACTGTTTTCCTTCAGCCGTAAAATCAATAATATTAAGCGCTCTTATGCTAATGTGTGGGTATTTAGAGATTGATTGTATTAAATCACTGAAGGTTTGAGAGGATTGCCAACGTAGGCCATTCATATAAACTTCATCAAATTTCCATTGATTATCTTGATATTGACCACTTAATGAGAGTGAGCCATTAAGTAAACGCGTTCCTAGTTTTTCTATTTGAATATTATTTGGTTGATATTGACCAGAAATAATGAAGTTACTGAATTCATTATTATTTATTGCGCCATTAGCAATGGAAAATTGAAAATGGCCAGCTCCAATAAAATCTTCCGATGTAGGTGCCCAAGGTGTAATTCCCCCCGTCACTTTGTTTGCTTCGAAAGAAAAATCCGTATTGGTACTGTTTAAAATCATATTTTTAAATTGCAGAATATCAGCGCTTAACGGTATTGATGGAGCCTTATTGGTAAATTCAATATTGCCATTTTCTAATGTAATCTTTTGCAGGTGAGAAGGAGCAGTAAAAAATTGCCAATTAAATCGAATTTGTGCTGATTTTGCGAAGACAGTTGTTTTGTCTTGTTTAGGGTTAACAGAGAGATCATGAACAATAACTTGTTCGGGCTGCATGAGGTCATGTTCAATACCTGAGAAGCGAATATCGTAATCAGTATATTGTGTTAGCCATTCACTTGTCTTTTGCGCTCCCCACTGAGTCTGAATAAAAGCGTAAATTATAATAATAAATAAAATAACGATAAGTATCAGAGATACCATACTTTTCATCAGCCAGCGCATTGCCCTTCTCCTGTTTTATACTCCATCAAAACATTATACAGTTATGCCTGAAAACTAAGCGATGCTCAAGTATTCATCGGGTAAATCTACGTTATTTCACCTGTTTATTAATGTAAGCGATATAAATAAGATAAAAATAAAACGCCATTTCTCAGTGAGAAAAATGGCGTTTATGTTTTTCCGCTGTTCCGTTTTTAGGGTTTATTTTTCTGGAGGGAAAATTAGATTTAAAATAATTGCAGTTAATCCACCAGCAGCAATACCTGATGATAGCAATGTTTTTAGCCAATCAGGAGCAAACTGCAATATTTGAGGCTGTTGGGAAACCCCTAATCCTACGGCTAGTGAAATCGCCAGGATCATAATTGCTCGGCGATTTAGCGCTTCTTTAGAAACAATACGTACACCTGATGCCGCTATGGTGCCGAACATAACAAGCGTAGCACCACCTAATACAGGCTCAGGAATTTGTTGTACAAATTCTGCAACGAAAGGAAATAAACCCAAAACAACCAACATGGCCGCCACAACATAACCCACATAACGACTGGCAACACCCGTTAATTGAATAACACCGTTATTTTGACCAAAACAGGAGTTTGGAAAGGTATTGAAAAATGCTGATACCATGGAGTTAATTCCATTAGCTAAGACCCCCCCTTTAATACGTTTCATATAAACAGGGCCACTAACCGGTTGTTCAGAGACATCGGACGTGGCTGTGATATCGCCAATGGTTTCCAGTGAGGTGATCATAAACACGAGCATTAAGGGAATAAGCAGATGCCAATCAAATGATAGCCCATAATAAAACGGTTCAGGGATCATCATCATTGGCGTTTCTTGATGTTCTACTGGTGTTGGCAACATATCCAGAGCCCAAGCAAGAATATAACCCACAGCCATAGCTATGACTAAAGAGGCAACACGCAAATAAGGATTTTTTTGTCGATTCAGTAAAATAATAACAATGAGGACCGAGCCTGCTAATAATAAGTTCTGTGGCGAACCAAAAGTATTATTTTCAATAGCAGCATAGCCGCCACCAATAGAGGTTAATCCCACTTGAATTAATGAGAGACCAATAATCATCACGACCACACCAGATACTAAAGGCGTTATGATACGTCTTGCCAAATGAAGTACGCGTGAAAGAACGATTTCTGTTAATGAGGCGACCATTAATGTTCCAAAAAGGGCTGCCATCATTGTTGGGATATCAGCCCCCCCATTTTTCAGTGCTAATCCTCCCATAATTAAAGGAGCAACAAAGTTAAAGCTAGTTCCTTGAATCGATAATAATCCTGAACCAATTGGTCCCCATGCACGAATTTGTATTAAAGAGGCAATTCCTGATGCAAATAAAGACATGCTGATAATGCGTTGGGTATCGTGTGCAGGTAATCCTAAGGCTTGGCAAATGAGGATCGCAGGTGTGATAACTGCGACAAACATGGCTAAAAGATGTTGGCAAGCGGCAAAAAGCGTTTGAGCTAATGGCGGTTTTTCTTCTAAAGCAAAAAGAAGCTCGCTATTTTTTTTAACTGAAACATCACTATCTTTAGGCAATTTTTGATTTTCTGAAGTAACCATGGTGTGAATTTCTTATTCGACAAAAACGGTATTTTAATGATCTACGCCACAAAAGCAATCGTTTGCGTGAAAATGATGTTATCAAAATGCATAAGAGGCGCTCACATTTTTATATGTTTTAACTTGTGTTTGTCGCCATTTTTTTTTCTAATCGGGGATACCTGCTTTTGGCGTTGTTTATGGATGAACTTAGCGTCGTAGTATTTTTATATAAAATTAACAAATAAGACGGGGTACATAAATGTATCATCTTGATGTTTATGGCACGCTGGTTGCGGCCACTTTGGTTCTCTTGATCGGACGTAAGTTAGTGAAATCTGTTCCTTTTTTAGAACGGTATACGATCCCAGAACCTGTTGCAGGTGGGCTACTTGTTGCAGTTCTTTTATTAGTATTTAAATCTTTTATGGATTGGGAAGTGAGTTTTGATCTCTCACTTAAAGATCCATTAATGCTAGCCTTCTTTGCAACAATCGGTTTAAACGCGAACCTCGCGAGCTTAAAAGCGGGAGGAAAAGCACTTTTTATTTTCATCTTTGTTGTTGTTGGGTTGTTGCTAGTGCAAAACACAGTCGGTATTGCATTGGCGAAAATGTTAGGCCTTGATCCTTTGATGGGATTACTTGCAGGCTCGATTACATTATCGGGTGGTCATGGTACAGGGGCTGCTTGGGGTAAAACGTTCGTTGAAAGTTATGGCTTCATGAGTGCGTCTGAAGTCGCAATGGCGTGTGCAACCTTTGGTTTGGTTTTAGGTGGATTGATTGGTGGCCCAGTTGCACGTTACTTAATCAAGAATATTCCAACACCAGGACTTGGCGCTGATGATCATGAAATGCCAACGGCGTTTGAGAAACCCACTACAGGTAGAATGATTACTTCAATGGTATTGTTAGAAACTATTGCGATGATCTCTATCTGTTTAATGGCGGGTACATTCCTTTCTCAATTATTAGAAGGCACGGCATTCTCACTACCAACCTTTGTGTGCGTTCTATTTATTGGTGTTATTTTAAGTAATAGCCTTTCAATGCTTGGGTTCTACCGTGTTTTTGATAGAGCTGTGTCAGTTTTAGGTAACGTGAGTTTATCGTTATTTTTAGCGATGGCATTAATGAGTCTAAAATTATGGGAACTGGCTTCACTGGCGATCCCAATGCTGGTTATTCTTGGTGTTCAGGCGGGTGTTATGGCGTTGTACGCTATTTTTGTGACATTCCGTGTGATGGGTAAAAACTACGATGCGGCGATTTTAGCGGCAGGTCACTGTGGTTTTGGTTTAGGGGCAACACCAACAGCGATTGCTAATATGCAAGCCGTTACAGATCGTTTTGGACCGTCTCATCTTGCGTTCTTAGTCGTACCAATGGTAGGGGCATTCTTTATTGATATTGTGAATGCGATAGTGATCAAACTGTATCTACTGCTACCATTCTTTACACCGATAGCGGGATAGTTTTACCGTTATAACTTGAGAAATATCTCTGTATTAAATTGCACCCCAATGTTGTTTTTCAGCATTGGGGTGTTTTTTTATGGTGTTCTATTTCAATACTATGCTAAATCGCGTTTAACGGCATGCTAAGGCGATGCAAAGAGTGATCTTACGCTTGGCTATATTGAGTCTTAGCGGGTAGCCAGCGTTCGATTAAGGCTTGAGAATGCTTAGGGTAATGTTGATGTAAGTAACGAGCAATACGTTGTACTTCAGGGATCAGTCCTTGGTCGCGTAATAAATCAGCCACTTTAAATTGCGCATTACCTGTTTGCTTAGTACCTAAAAGCTCACCAGGGCCACGAATTTCGAGATCTTTTTGGGCAATCACAAAGCCATCATTGCTATCCCTTAATACCTGCAATCGCAACCGCGCGGTTTGAGTGAGTGGGGTTTTATATAACAAGACACAATGGGAGGCGATTGCGCCTCGACCTACACGTCCACGTAGTTGGTGTAACTGTGCAAGGCCTAGTCGTTCTGGGTTATCAATAATCATCAAACTGGCATTAGGCACATCAACGCCGACTTCGATAACGGTTGTTGCGACCAGAAGATGTAATTCATTTTCTTTAAAAGCCGCCATAACAGCTTGTTTTTCAGTAGGTTTCATTCGACCGTGTACAAGCCCGACTTTAATTTCAGGAAGTGCGAGTGTAAGTTCATCATAAATGACTTGGGCTGCTTGTGCTTCAAGTACGTCGGAATCTTCAATTAATGTACAGACCCAATAAGCTTGGCGGTTCTCTTCTGTACAGGCGAGCCTAATACGCTCAATAATATCATTACGACGAGTATCAGGGATGGCAACTGTGGTTACTGGTGTCCGTCCAGGAGGTAATTCGTCGATGATAGAGGTATCCATATCGGCGTAAGCAGTCATTGCGAGTGTTCGCGGAATTGGTGTTGCTGTCATCACCAATTGATGAGGATGAAAGCCTTGCTCTTCACCTTTTTTCCATAAGGCAAGGCGTTGATGCACACCAAAACGGTGTTGTTCATCAATAATCACTAAGGCTAGAGAGTGAAATTTAACTTGTTCTTGGAAAATCGCATGTGTTCCAATAATGATCGATACTTCACCATTCGCAATGGCGTTTTGCTGTGCCTCGCGAGCTTTCCCTTTCTGCTTTCCAGCCAACCAACCCACTTGAATACCAAAAGGCTCAAACCATTTTCTAAACGTCAATGCATGTTGTTCTGCTAATAATTCTGTTGGAGCCATTAACGCTACTTGCTTACCATTTGCAATAGCGCGTAATGCACTTAATGCTGCAACTAGTGTTTTACCTGAACCGACATCTCCTTGGATAAGTCGCATCATCGGGTAGTTTTTTTCTAAATCATTTTCAATTTCATTGACGACACGTTGCTGAGCATTTGTGGGGGTAAAAGGTAGCATTGCGAGAAACTGCTGACGTAATGTTGATGTATCTGGCATAAACAGCGGCTCTGCACGATAAGATTGCGCACCAGCTCTGGCATTCAGCATACCTAAATTATGAGCCAACAATTCTTCAAGGATAAGTCTTTTTTGTGCAGGGTGTTGCCCTTTTTCAAGCTCTGCAAAGGCAATATCAGGAGGCGGATTATGTAAAGTGCGCAATGCGGTGGCTAATGGGGGTAAACCATGAATAAATTGATCGGGCAATAATTCATTAATAGCACAGGTATCAAGCAATTCTAATGCTTGCTCTATTAATTTACGTAATGATGTTTGGCGTAAGCCTTCTGTAGTTGAATAGATGGGAGTGAGTGTTTCTTGCAGTTTAACTTCAGAGCCTGCAACTTTGATTTTATATTCAGGATGAATAATTTCAGGGCCCCGACTTCCTCGCTTAACTTCACCATAGGCAGTGACTTGTTTACCTTGAGCAAGGTTGTTTTTCATTGCTGCCGTAAAGTTAAAAAAGCGAAGCGTTAAAATACCTGAGCCATCAGAAATTTGGCAGGTCATCATTTTACGCCGACCAAAACTGACTTCGGTTCTTAATACTTCACCTGAAACAGTAGCAGGGATACCGGGAAGAAGATCGCTAATAGCATAGAGGTGCGTTTGATCTTCATAACGCAAAGGAAGGTGGAGTAACAAATCCTCAATAGTCACAAGCCCTATTTTTGCCAGCTTGTCTGCCTGACTTGCACCTACGCCGTGAAGAGTGGTTAAGGGGATTGCATCAAGCAGTTTTCCTTTCATGGGATTAATACTCCGTCTTTTTTAATTTCCTAAGTTGCTTTTGTGTCATTTGCATTTCTGCCCACCATGAATCAGGTGCTTCAATTTCACCATGATCATTAATGTATGGGCGAGGCAGGCCTTTTCGACGAGAAACTTCTGCCAATACTGGGTATCCACCTTCAAATAGCAGAATTTGTTGTTCTTCTTCTGTTAAGGTGCTCTCTGTTCGATTATACATACCCGCAGCCTGACGCTGGCGTTGTGCTTCATATAAAATTAAAGCACTGGCAACCGAAACATTCAGTGATTGTACCATCCCCATCATAGGAACAATGATATCTTGATCGGCAAGCGCTATCGCATCTTGTGAGATACCTGTTTTTTCCTGTCCCATAATAATACAAGTTGGGCGAGTGTAATCAATCTCGCGAAAATCGACGGCTTTATCTGAGAGATGTGTCGCAAGAACTTGCATACCTTGAGTACGAAAAACACCTACTGCATCAGTGATTGTGGGGTGTGTTTCTACATTGACCCAACTGTTACTTCCTGCTGCTGGTGATACGAGCATTCGCATTTTTTCTTCAGGCCAAATAGCATGAATTTTAGGAATACCCACGGCATCAGCTGTTCTTATAACAGCCGCCACATTATGGGATTTATGCACTTCTTCAAGGCAAACCGTCAGGTCAGGTTGCCGCATCGCCATCATTTGACAGATGCGGGCATATCGAATTGAATTCATGACTAGTTTTTATTACGGCTAACGCGCAGAACATCTGGCATGATACGAAGTTTACGCATGATATTGGCTAATTGAATTCTGTCTTTCGCAGTTAAGCGAATAAAAGCACAATACACACGACCATCTTTCTCTTCTGTATTCATACTTTGAATACTTGAGTTTGCATCGTTAATAGCTGCGGTTAAGTTTGCTAATGCACCTTGGTGGTTAATCATATCGACTTTAATTTCAGTAATGAAATCACTGTTGATCTCTTTATCCCACTCGACAGGCATGAATTTTTCAGGTTCTTTTTGGTAACCACGAATATTACGACAAGATTCATGGTGAATAACTAAGCCTTTACCTGGACTAATATGTGCCACGATAGGATCACCCGGAATAGGGCGACAACATTTAGCAAAGGAGATTAATACGCCATCGGCACCTTTAATTGGTAGTTTAGGTGTTTCATCATTAGTTGTATTTGTTTGTGCGTTATTATCTTGATTTTGAATATCAATTAATAAATTACGCGCTACAACAACACTCATGGTGTTACCCAAACCAATCTCAGCCATTAGGTCATCAATGGAATGGAGCTTCATTCGCTTCAATTCACGCTCAATATTCTCGGCTGAAATATCAGCGAGCTTATGCTCACCTAAAGCGTGGTTCAATAAACGGCGGCCTAAATTAATAGAGTCTTCGCGTTTTAGATTTTTCAGAAGTTGGCGAATTTTAGAGCGAGCTCTTGAGCTGACGACAAAGTTTAGCCAAGCTGCGTTTGGTCGAGCACCTGGAGCAGTAATAATTTCAACGGTTTGTCCTGTGCGTAGCGATTGTGAAAGAGGATAAGGTTGTCTATCAACTCTTGCGCCCACACACGCATGACCAATATCAGTATGTACAGCATAAGCAAAATCGACAGGAGTCGCACCCGTTGGTAATTCAACAATGCGACCTTCTGGCGTGAAAACGTAGATTTCATCAGGAAAGAGGTCTGATTTTACGTTTTCGATAAATTCGAATGAGCTACCCGCGCTTTGTTGCAATTCAAGTAGACTTTGCATCCAGCGTTGAGCTCTTACTTGTGCAGTTGTGCCCGGTTGTTCACCTTGCTCTTTATAAGCCCAATGTGCGGCAACCCCCATTTCAGCCATTTGATCCATATCTTCAGTACGAATTTGCACTTCAACTGGCACCCCATGAGGACCAATAAGTGAGGTATGAAGAGACTGATAGCCATTGGCTTTAGGGATGGCAATATAGTCTTTAACTCGACCGGGACGCGGTTTATAAAGACTGTGCATTTGACCTAAAACGCGATAACAGGTATCAACTTCTTTCACGATAACGCGAAAGGCGTAGATATCCATAATCGAGTGAAAACGTTGCTCTTTTAGCAACATTTTTCGATAAATAGAGTAAAGATGTTTTTCGCGACCGTTAACTTTGCATTCGATATGCGCTTCTGTCAGGCGACCTTCAATTTCAGAGAGGATTTTATTAATCATCTCTTTGCGGTTACCTCGAGCAGCCTTAACGACTTCTTTTATAACACGGTAACGATTAGGGTGTAGTGCCTCGAAACCCAGCTCTTCAAGCTCTGTTTTGATATGATGTATACCTAAACGGTGGGCCAAAGGGCTATAGATTTCGAGTGTTTCGCGAGCAATACGGCGACGTTTATCTGGGCGCAATGAACCCAGTGTGCGCATATTGTGAGTTCGGTCTGCCAGTTTGATTAAAATGACGCGGATATCTTTCACCATCGCCATAATCATTTTACGGAAGTTTTCAGCCTGAGCCTCTTTTTTGTCCCTAAACTTTAATTTGTCCAGTTTAGAAACACCTTCAACAAGATCGGCCACCGTACTACCAAAGAGGTTTTCGATATCTTGGAAGGTTGCAGGCGTATCTTCGATAACATCATGCAACAACGCCGCCATAAGCGTTTGGTGGTCTAATCGCATATCTGCGAGAATACACGCAACCGCAACAGGGTGAGTAATATAAGGCTCACCACTTGAACGAGTTTGTCCCTCGTGGGCATTTCGGGCGACGATAAAGGCTTTTTTAAGTTGTTCAACTTGCTCCAATGGCAAGTATTTTTGAACGATTTGATTCAGGCTTTCAAACAGGTACAAGGCAGACCTACCCCTATTTTATAAAACGATTAACGACGACCTTCCGCAATCGCTGAAACAGCTTGTAATTCTGCTGCTTCTTGCTCTTGCTGCTCTTGACGTTCACGAGCATCAAGAATTTTACCATTAATCAGGCCTTCTTCGATTTCACGTAGCGCGACAACAGTCATTTTATCATTTTCTTCTGGAACTAAAGGATCTTTAGCGCCAACTTGTAACTGACGCGCACGACGTGCTGCGACCAGAACGAGGTCAAAACGGTTACCAATTTTCTCTACAGCGTCTTGAACGGTTACGCGTGCCATATTTGTGTTACTCCACCATTAACGAAATGACTGGGCATAATACTGAAAGTTAACTCAGTCTGCCAATAATTTGCTGATTAAATCACCATGTCGTAGCGTTTGACGATCAAGGCGTAATTTTTCTGAACGAATAATTGATTGTAAATCAGCAAGCGCAGTATTGAAATCATCATTAATCAGCAAATAATCATACTCATTAAAATGTTCCATTTCCGATACAGCTTGCGACATACGTTTTGTAATCACTTCTTCGCTATCTTGCCCACGTCCACGAAGTCGGCGGTAAAGCTCTTCTTTTGACGGCGGCAGAATAAAAATACTGCGAGCTTCAGGCATCGCTTTACGCACTTGTTGTGCGCCTTGCCAATCAATATCTAAAAAAACATCCACACCACTGGCTAAGATTTCTTTAATAACTTTGCCGGATGTGCCGTAGTAATTACCAAAAACACAAGCATGTTCGAGGAAATCCCCGCTGTCTATCATGCTTTTAAATTCTTCTTTAGTAACAAAGAAGTAATGTTCACCATGGTTCTCTCCCAGTCGCATTGGGCGGGTTGTATGAGAGACAGAAACCTGTGTGTCATATAAAGGCTGTGTTTTTAACAGCGCTTGAATAAGACTTGATTTACCCGCACCGCTTGGAGCGGAAACAATATAAAGAGTTCCTTGGATCATGATGACTTTCTGAATTTGACTGGAGAATTAAGTATAAATACATGTTTAGGGAGCAAATCCCCCATATAGTATACACATACAATGAATGACATACAGTGCCCATGTTTAATACAGGGCTATTTTTTTCTTATTGGGTTCTCTTTTTTAATTGGGAAAATAAGAGAAAAATTAAACTATGCCAATATTAACATACAATTAAAGGTTCAGTGATAGGAATTACCTTTTATCACAATAGTGAAAAGAGATTATATTTTGAGATACCCCACAGAATCAAAAATAACCGCTGTTGTTAAAACAGCGATTCGTTAATCTTGATTCTCGTAATTAAAGACTGGTAGGCCCAATTTATAACGAATAGCGAGAAGTCGAGCCGTTAACCCAGCAACAAGGGTAATGATGATAATAACGTCTCTTGGTAATGGTGTATAAAACAGTAATCCCATATAAAGCCACGCAGCACCAAAAGCGATACCGGCATAAATTTCTTTTTGGAAAACCAAAGGAATGGTATTACAGAGCATATCCCTTAATACACCACCAAAAGCCCCTGTAATCACCGCGGCAATAGCAGCAATAATTGGGCCATATTCCATATCGAGTGCGATTTGTGCGCCGATAATAGAGAAAACCATTAGGCCGATGGCGTCTAGGATAAGAAAGAGTCGCTGTAGATGTTTCATCATGGGAGCAACCCACATGGTGATAACAGCAGCACATGCAACAGTGACGATATATTCAGGATGTTTTACCCAACCCAGTGGGTAATGGCCGAGTAGAATGTCTCTGACAGAGCCACCACCAATGGCAGTTGCAGAGGCGATAATAATGACGCCAAAAACATCCATTTTACGACGGCCAGCAGCAAGCGCACCCGTCATGGCTTCTGCAGTAATACCAATAATATAGAGAACACTAAGTAACATGATTTTCTAATTTTCTGACTATTTAGTGAGGATAGAGTAATTACCTTGCGAAAAAGTCTCGACTGAATTTTTTTAGTGCCAGGTAAAATTAATTAGTTTTTATAATGTGGAAATTTATTTCCCGATAAGGATAAATATGTCTTTTCAGGAACACCAGATTACGTTTGATAGCCGTCATCATCAGTTAACCAATATAAATGTTTGGACACCAGATAGCCAGTGGTTAGTCTATGATGTACGTCCCAATGGGGGATCTTTTACGGGTCTAACCATAGAAAAAATTCATGCGAAAACAAAACAGCAACAGATAATTTACACTGCTACACAAGGGGCACATGTTGGTGTGGCTACAGTATGCCCAACTGAGCCTGTGCGTTATGCTTTTATTCATGGGCCTGAAAACCCAGATGATGAATGGCATTATGATTTTCATCATCGTCGAGGAGTGATTGTTGATGAGTCAGAAAATAATCGAGCATTTAATATCGACGCTTGCTCGTTGACATCACCTTATCAAGCCGGTGCTTTACGTGGCGGAACGCATGTTCATGTCTTTAGTCCTGACGGCACGCGTTTAAGCTTTACATATAACGATCATATTATGCATGAACTGGGTGGCGAATATGATCAACGTAATGTGGCGGTTGCTGTGCCACTAAAGGCGGTAAATGTCGCTAAAAAACATCATCGTGAATATGATGGTGAATATTTTTGCACTGTAATAAGCCAAACTGTTGCTCATCCACAAAAGGGAAGTGACGAAATTAATAAAGCTTATGAAGAGTGTTGGGTTGGTACTCAGGGTTATACAAAGGTTGATGGTTCACAACAACGTTGGGCTATTGCATTTATCGGCGATACTGTGAGTGAAAATGGCGATAAAGTTTCTGATATTTTCTTAGTGGATTTACCTGATGATAATCAGGCTTTCAGTATTGAAGGTGATAAACCACTGGCAGGAACTGATACAACAATGCCAGCGGTGGCTAAAGGTATTCATCAAGTTCGCCTAACAAATACATCTAATAGAAAATATGCAGGTATTTTAAATCAGCCTCGTCACTGGTTAAGAAGTTCCCCAAAAGGTGATGCGATTGCTTTCTTGATGAAAGATGATAACGGCATTGTGCAGTTATATACGGTATCGCCAAGTACGAAAGAGATAAAACAAGTCACCTCGCAGGATTGGGATATTCAGTCAGCCTTTACATGGAATAGTAACGGACAATATCTCACTTTTATTTGTGATAACAGCGTGATGCTATGTAATGTGAAAACGGGTGAACTAACACGTTTAACAGAAAAAACAGCACAGGCACCAAGTAGTGATGCTGTCGTGTTCTCTCCGAATGACCAATATATTGCATTTATGCGTGATGTTGATGGTTATCGCCAGATATTTACAGTAGAGACTAGGCTGTAGTTTTTAATGTAAAAGGTATCAAGATAATATTGATACCTTTTTTCTAAATCTAATTAAAATTAATTATATCTGAATACATAAACTTTTAATTAATTTAACTAATTTTATTTTTTTATTTTTAGATTATAATTTTGGCTTTTAACTTTATAGATAGAAATATTAAATGGAAATAAACTTATGCTGGTGGAATATTGGCATATCACCACCAATAAAGAAAACTAAAAAAGAAAATAATGAAACAATTAAATTAGCTAAAGACTATATAATATAGGTACTTATTATTATAAGTCTGCACCCTCTAATCGATGGCATGTTTTTGATCAAATAATATTTTCTTCCTCATTTTTATACGGGGCAGATGATTGTTTTAAATTAGATGTTGATAAGCTTGATTTTCATAAAGTTTTAAAGATGATAACGAGTGTTTGGATAAAGTTTTTTTTGAAAAATTTGATCACTATCCAATATTTTGTGGGATTTTACATGAACGATGAAAATGAAATTTTTAATAGAATAAAAGCCTCTTTGGATAGAGCTTCTTCAGTTCTAGATATAAAGAATAAAATAGAAGAAGAAATATATAAAATAGTAAAAAAGCTAGAAGATTTTACTCATAATAAAATCGAAATTTTAATAAAAACAAACCGCTTTGAAGATATGGATTTTCAAAGTGGTAATAGTTTGGTTTGTATAAGTAAAACAAAATTAAATTTTAATTACGGATTCATATTATTTGGCTATAACATTGATGATGTAAGTGGGTTCCCTGTTGAAATAGAAACCGAACAAGAAGTATTCAATGCAAGTGATTTCAAAGAATTGTCTAATATTATTGCAAATATTATAGATAAAGCATCTATTAAAATAATGGAATTGGCATATAAAAATATAGAAGAATTGCCTTTTTAATTCATATTGAATTAGCGATAAAAACAATATATATCCCCAGTTTAGCTAGGGGGATATATACAAAAAAACCAGCATTGCTTTCACAATGCCGGTTTATGTTTTCTAAGGTTTACAACTTATTGTAAAACAGAAATATCCGCGACTTTTAAGAACAGTTCACGTAATTGGCTTAACATAGTTAAACGGTTGATACGAACTGCTTCGTCTTCATCCATTACCATGACTTTATCAAAGAAGTTATTGACCACATCACGTAATGAAGCCAGTTCAACTAAGGCTTCTTGGTATTTGCGCTCTGCAAATAAAGGCGCCAACTTATCTTGTAATACAGAAAGATTCGCTGCTAATTGAACTTCTTCTGGTGCTTTTAAGACGGAAGCTAAAACAGTGTCATTCAGTTTTACGTTAGCAGATTTTGCTAAGATATTAGAAACACGTTTATTAGCTTCTGCTAACGCAGAGGCTTCGTCTAATGTACGGAAATAAGTTACCGCTTTAACGCGAGCATTGAAGTCAGCAGGTTGTGTTGGGCGGCGTGCTAATACTGCTTGAATAGTATCAATGCTGTAACCCAATTCTTGATACCAAGAACGGAAACGACCCAACATAAATTCAACGACATCACTGACGACATTTTTATTCGTCAGTTTATCACCGTAAAGGCGAACGGCTTCTTGCGTTAATTCTTCAATATCTAACGGTAAATCTTGCTCAACGATAATACGTAAAACACCCAATGATGCACGACGTAAAGCAAATGGATCTTTATCCCCTTTCGGATGTTGACCAATACCGAAAATACCTGCAAGGGTATCCATTTTCTCTGCAATAGCGAGGGCGCTAGCAACAGGATTAGACGGTAATTCATCACCCGCGAAACGAGGCTGATATTGTTCTTTCAATGCAACCGCAACTTCTTCGGCTTCACCATCATGACGTGCATAATGCATACCCATAACACCTTGGGTATCTGTGAATTCGAATACCATATTGGTCATTAAGTCACATTTTGACAGTAAACCTGCACGGGTTGCTTTATTAACATCAGCCCCCATTTTGCCTGCGATAAAGCCAGCTAATGCTTGAATACGGTCTGTTTTATCACGCAGTGTGCCTAAATCTTTCTGGAATAATACGGTTTCAAGGCGTGGTAAGTTATCTTCTAAACGTTGTTTACGGTCAGTTTTGAAGAAGAACTCAGCATCAGCTAAACGAGGACGCACTACTTTTTCGTTACCGCTAATGATCTGTTGTGGATCAGAAGATTCAATATTAGTGACAAAAATAAAGTTAGGTAATAATTTGCCTTGCTTGTCATAAACAGGGAAGTATTTTTGGTCACCTTTCATGGTATAAACCAGTGCTTCAGCAGGAACTTCAAGGAATTTTTCCTCAAATTTTGCTGTTAGCACAACCGGCCATTCAACCAATGAAGTGACTTCTTCCACTAAGCTATCGCTTAAATCTGCGATACCGCCAAGTTTTTCAGCCGCAAGGCGAGCATCATGAAGAATAATTGATTTACGCGTTTCGTAATCAGCGATAACTTTTCCGCGTTCATAAAGAATTTCAGGATACTGATCTGCATTATCAATAGTGAACTCAGCTTCACCCATAAAGCGGTGACCACGAATAACGCGATCGCTTTGGATACCTAAAATTTCACCATCAATAACAGTATCACCTAATAATAAAGTGACAGTATGAACAGGGCGTACAAAGTGAGTTTCTTTATCGCCCCAGCGCATTAATTTTGGAATTGGTAATTTTGATAATGCAGTGCTTACCATGCCAATCAGTAATTGGTTAACAGCTTCACCTTTTACTTCTGCACGATAAAATAACCATTCACCTTTATCTGTTGATAAGCGTTCTGCTTGGTCAACCGTAATGCCATTACCTCTTGCCCAACCTTCAGCCGCTTTTGTTGGTTTACCATCAGCATCAAATGCTTGAGCAATCGCAGGACCACGTTTTTCAATGGTTCTATCTGCTTGTGATTTTGCCATATTGGCCACTTTAATGGCTAAACGGCGAGGAGCTGCAAACCAAGATACATCACCATGAGTGATATTGGCGTTATCCAGCTCAGCAGTAAAATTAGCAGCAAAAGATTCGGCTAAAGAACGAAGCGCTTTCGGCGGTAATTCTTCCGTGCCGATTTCCACGAGGAAAGTCTCAGTTGTCATGATAGCCTCTTACTTTTTACACATAGGGAAACCAAGCGCTTCACGAGAAGCATAATATGCTTCAGCAACCGCTTTGGTTAAAGTACGGATACGTAAAATATAACGTTGACGTTCTGTCACTGAAATCGCTTTACGTGCATCCAATAGATTAAAGGTGTGTCCTGCTTTTAAGATACGTTCATAGGCAGGTAAAGGCAGAGGTTTTTCTAACTCTAACAACTCGCGGGCTTCTTTTTCATACTGTTCAAAGCAAGAGAACAAGAAGTCTACGTCGGCGTACTCAAAGTTATAGGTTGATTGCTCAACTTCGTTTTGATGATAAATATCGCCATAGGTGGTTTTACCTAATGGGCCATCACACCAAACTAAGTCATAAACGCTATCAACACCTTGAATATACATGGCAAGACGTTCTAAGCCGTAAGTGATTTCACCTGTAACAGGTTTGCACTCTAATCCACCGACTTGTTGGAAGTAAGTAAATTGCGTGACTTCCATGCCGTTGAGCCAAACTTCCCAGCCTAAGCCCCAAGCACCCAGTGTTGGGTTTTCCCAGTTATCTTCTACAAAACGAATATCATGAATAGTTGGGTCTAAACCTAACTCTCTTAAAGAGCCAAGATACAGTTCTTGAATGTTATCCGGTGATGGCTTAATGATAACTTGGAATTGGTAATAGTGCTGTAAACGGTTAGGGTTTTCACCGTAGCGTCCGTCAGTAGGGCGACGTGAAGGTTGTACATAAGCCGCAGCAATAGGCTCTGGCCCTAATGCTCGTAAACAGGTCATTGGATGCGATGTGCCGGCACCCACTTCCATATCTAATGGTTGGACAATGGTACAGCCCTGGCGAGCCCAGTAATCCTGTAGTGTCAGGATAAGACCTTGAAAGGTTTTGGTATCAAACTTTTGCATGTTATATCCGCATGGCGATACATAGAATAAAAAGAAAGGTTTCAGTATACCTTCTAGACGAAAGATATACAGCAAGGAATGCGGGCAATTTTCCTCCGATCAAAAAAATAATCCCTTAATTGAGTTTATGGCTATGCTCAAAGAATTAGATTGAATTTTTTTTCACCTATTTACATGTATATTCATACAGTATATAAAATGGTGCTATTACAAGTTATTGCTAACAAGGAATGAGAAAATGAATAAACAGCGTTGCGATTGGGTAACCAGTGATCCTGAATATTTGGCATATCACGACGATGAATGGGGAAAACCTGAACGAGATAAATACAAACTTTTTGAAATGATTTGCCTCGAAGGCCAACAAGCCGGGCTATCTTGGTATACCGTACTCAAAAAAAGAGAAGGTTTTCGTCGCTGTTTTTTTAATTTCTCACCTGAAAAAATTGCCAAAATGACAGATAAGGATGTTGAAGCTTTATTGCAAGATCCTGCAATTATTCGTCATCAAGGAAAAATTAACGCCATTATTAATAACGCGCGTGTTTTTATGGCAATGGAAGAGCAAGGTGAAGATTTTAGTCAGTTTATTTGGCAATTTGTTGATAATAAACCAATTGTTAATCAGTGGGATAATATATCACAAGTACCTGCGTCCACTGAAATCTCAGATAAAATGGCAAAAACGTTAAAGAAAAAAGGTTTTAAATTTGTTGGTACAACAACTTGCTACGCTTTTATGCAAGCCGTTGGTATGGTGAATGACCATATTCTCTCTTGTTTTTGTCGCCAAGAAGAGAGTGAAAACACCAATAAAAAGTAAAATGTGGGTTGAGTTATCTTTAACTTAATAGGTTATTGGTTTTATATTTCAATATTTAAATCTGTATTAATATTCCTATTTTATCATTTCTATTATAACTATTGATGCAGATTAAAGCTCGCGGTATGGTATTTCTTAACGAGAAAGCAACATAGAAGATACCTGCAAAGATGACTCAACTATCACAATTCGGGCAAAAATTTGCTCAACATTCAGGCATTGCTCGCTTGATGCAAGATTTAAATGAAGGAATACGGACACCGGGTGCCGTGATGTTGGGAGGTGGTAATCCTGCGCATATTCCTGAAATGGACAACTATTTCCGCCAGTTACTTAAAGAGATGACAGAAAATGGCACGTTAAGTGATGCAGTTTGTAACTATGATGGCCCGCAAGGCAAAGATGCTATGTTACAAGCGTTGGCGGCATGTTTAAAAGAGAAGCTAGGCTGGAATATTTCGGCAAAAAATATTGCATTAACCAATGGTAGCCAAAGTGCTTTTTTCTATTTGTTCAATTTATTAGGTGGTACAACGCCTGAAGGCAAGAAACGTAAAATTCTTTTTCCTATAGCGCCTGAATATATCGGTTATGCCGATTCTGGATTAGAAGAAGATCTGTTTGTTGCAAATAAGCCAACTATAGAAATGTTGCCAAATGGGCAATTCAAATACCATGTTGATTTTGCTCATCTTGAAATTGGTGATGATATTGCGGCTATTTGTGTTTCTAGACCAACAAATCCAACGGGTAATGTTATTACTGATGACGAAGTTGAAAAGCTAGAGGACTTAGCTAAACGGCATAATATCCCTCTTATTATAGATAATGCTTATGGTGTTCCTTTTCCGGGTATCATTTTCACTCAAGCAACACCTCGTTGGAATGACAATACTATTCTATGTATGAGCCTGTCTAAGTTAGGTTTACCCGGCGCACGTTGTGGCATTATCATCGCCAGTGAAGAGCTGATTTCGGCCATTACAAATGTGAATGGCATTATTAGTCTTGCACCTGGTGGAATTGGACCTGCAATGGCATTAGAAATGCTAAAACGTGATGATTTGATGCGATTATCTCAAGAGATAATTGGGCCTTTTTATCATCAACGAGTGCTTGAAACTATTGATATTATTCGCCGTTACTTGCCTGAAGAACGTTGCCTTATTCATAAACCAGAAGGCGCTATTTTCTTGTGGTTGTGGTTTAAAGACTTACCTGTTTCTTGTGAAGAGCTATATCGTCGTTTGAAAAAACGCGGTGTATTAATGGTGCCGGGGCATTACTTTTTTCCGGGATTAGAAGATTCATGGGATCACGCTCATCAATGTATGCGTATGAATTACGTGCCTGAGCCTGAATTGATAGAGAAAGGAATAAAAATTCTGGCTGAAGAAATCGAGAATATCTATCAGCCAGTGAATATCTAATAAAAATGCCCCTTCAGCGAGAAGAAGGGGCAAAGACAATAACGAGGACTTTTGAGCATAAGTTTGACGGAAAGAAATTGATTACTAAATATTTAGCAATCCGTCTCAATCTAAATTTCTTAGCACGAGAACTATTAAAACAGACAATCATAAAATCTATGGCTTAAATAAGAGCCATTCATGGCCTTAATTATCCCTCTGCTAAGCAAAATGTGGATTTTAGTAACATATTAGGTTCAACTGATTAATATATTTATTATTTTTGCTACAAACTCCAGATAATAAGTGCCATTAATTGTGGTGTTATTATGCGTAAAAACATCGCTAAAGGATAAACGGTGGCATAAGAAAGTGCCGCAGCTCCACTTGAGCTATGTATTGAATTGGCAAAGGCCAGTGCAGGTGGATCGGTCATTGAACCAGCTAACATTCCGCAAAGAGTTAAATAATTAAGTTTAAAGAAGATCCTGGCTATGATCCCCACAATTAATAACGGTAATAGTGTAATAAGAATGCCGTAGCCAATCCAACTCAGCCCTTGACCATAAATTAAGGTTTCAACAAATTCGCCACCAGAATTTAGCCCTACTACGGCTAGAAACATGACAATGCCCAATTCACGCAATGCTAAGTTTGCGCTTGGTGGCATAAACCAATAGAGCTTACCGAATGTTCCAATACGCCCTAAAATTAAGGCAACAACAAGAGGGCCACCGGCTAATCCCAGTTTAAGAGCTACGGGAATACCGGGAATGAAAATAGGAATAGAGCCAAGTAAAACCCCCAATCCAATACCAATAAAAACGGGTAGCATTTGAACTTGCTCTAATTTTTGACGAGCATTACCTAACAGGACAGTAATCGCTTCTATAGATTCAGGGCGACCAACAACATTAAGAATATCCCCGAACTGCAACATACTGTTATTGCTTGGAATTAGTTCGATACCTGCGCGGTTTAATCGAGTTACGACAACATCGTATTTTCTTTTAAGATCAAGATCTTTTAAACGCTTACTAAGTACGGAATCATTCGTGACAACGATCCGTACTGATTGTAGTAAATTGGTTGATGTTGAGAGTGAAGCGTCAACCTCTTCGCCTAATACAAGGCGTACTTTATTAAGATCTTCTTTCGAGCCAACAATATGCAGCAAATCCCCTAACTGAATAATCGTTGATGGCATCGGTACCATAATGTTATCACCACGTTTTAAACGAGAGCATACAATGGCATCTTCATTGAGTAGTGGGATATCTTGCATTAATAAACCATCTAAATTGGGGTTTTTAATGGCAATATTAATAGTATGTAGTGCCTCTTTAGTACTATTTTGCTGGTTACTAAAGGTTTTCGCTTCTTCATCAATGTTGATTTTAAAAAACACACGAATAAGCCACATAACTAACAAGATGCCACAAATTCCCATAGGATAAGCCATCGCATAGCCCATTCCCATTTGCCCGATTAAAGCAGGATCAATATGTAAATCAGTGAGTATCTGTTGCCCAGCGCCCAGAGACGGGGTATTGGTGACAGCACCAGAAAAAATACCCAAAATAATAGGCAAAGGAACATCAAATAAGCGATAAATTGAGGCGGTGATGATAGAACCAAGAAGAATAATGAAAATCGCAAAGGCGTTGAGTTTTAATCCAGAAACACGTAATGAAGAGAAAAAACCAGGGCCAACTTGAATACCAATGGTATAAACGAAAAGAATAAGACCGAATTCTTGAATAAAATGAAGAGTTTGTGCGTTGAGTGAAAGGTTATAGTGTTGAGCAAAATGCCCAATAATTATACCACCAAAAAGAACGCCGCCTATTCCTAGGCTGACTCGATAGATTTTGATATTGCCAATCCAAAGACCTAGAGCGCCTGCTAATGACAACATCACCATTGTTAATGCAATATCACTCATAAAAAAGATCCTATACTCAAAAAATAAAAATTAAAAAATTGAGCTAAAACGATAAACCTATTTTGGCAAAGAACAAAGAAAGTCGCTGTGTCTTATCGCACAGATTCGGAATATATAAAGATCAAAAAAATAAGAAAGATAAATATAGAGTTAAAATGTTTTTTTAAAATAAAGAGGGTTGAATTTTAATATCAGAGAAACATAATAATTGGTAATTTTATTATGTTTTTTTTAATTATATTAATAAGGTTTTTTGTGCATGCTTATTTATTTAATTATTGAAAAATTAAGCTATTTTATATCATCTTTCTCTTGTCCTATAAGAGAAAACAGGTTTAACTATATGATAAAAAGTGTTGACTCCTGATCTTGTTTTATAGGTGCCCTATGATATTTAGAAAGACGAGTAAAAATTTAACATTAATCACATTTTTAATGACCTTGTTGACGGGATGTTCTAGCGTTATGACACATGCTGGCCCCAATAAAGAGCTTTATTCAGGGACAAAAAATAATATGGCAATGCTAAAAGATGATGAAACAGGGTGGGCAATGAAACCCTTAGTTCTTTTAGATTTTCCTTTTAGTGCAGTATTAGATACTTTGTTACTGCCTTATGATTATTATACCAAGAGTGATGATAAAAGTGATAACTCACCAAAAGAACGAGTAAAAAGATTAGAAAGTACAACAGCAGATAATAATTATGAAAATAAGAATTAATATCAAAATAATGACTAAATAATGAATAAGTAATTCTATTTAGTCATTATCTGTTTGTTTAACTATTTATAGGGCTATTTATTTAATACTGTTTCTTCTTTAGGGCCAAACATTTTATTAAGGCTATTAAGCTCTTGCATTTCTTTATCACATATTACTTTTTGTTCTGTTAGCGATGCTGCCATTATCTGTTTTTTACTTTGCTCAAAATTTCCTTTAATTTCAGGTATATTATGCTTTAGATCCTCACGTTGAGAAATATACTGAATAAATTTGTCTGCTTCTTTAAAGTACACTCGGCAAGCATGTGCCGTGGATGCTTGGGCTGGAAGTGTGGTTAACAACAGGAGTAATGTGAGGCTCCACCAACATTGTTTCATTCTCTAAACTACCCACCTTATTTGACATAAGTAAATTATATAAAAAGCATATAAAATAAACGATAGTATTAGCGAATAAATTTGTTATTTTTTCTTGTTTTTTATCAGCAATGTAAAGAAAAACAGAATTTGCAGAGAATATAGAAGAAGCCGATTGTTATAGTTACGCTAAAAGTGGGTGGATTTTATGATAAAAAAGTTAAAAATCAAGCGTTTTGGTTGAAAACCATACGAACAGTCAGGAGATACTAAAAAAGTATTGACGCAGTGGGTTTCTGGCAGTAAGATGCACCTCGTTTTCGGCGAGTAGCGCAGCCTGGTAGCGCAACTGGTTTGGGACCAGTGGGTCGGAGGTTCGAATCCTCTCTCGCCGACCATATTAAGAAACCCCGCTTTTAAAGCGGGGTTTTGTCGTTTTAGTCTTACCAAAAATACCTCACTCTTATTTTTGATTTCACCATAAAAGGTGTTTTCTCTCGATCAACCTTACTTCTATCTCATCTCTATTTGCATTCCAAACTCCCATACAGTTCAGAAACAGAGAGCTGTGGAAATATTTTCCAAATCAAGATAAATATTGGCTAAAAATGCAGTAGGTTTCGCTGACCTATAAAGTTGTTTAGGCATTAAATTATTTTAGACGTTTTTAATAAACAGCCTAAAGATGTCTTTAAATTTTCTTTCAATGCCACTTTTTATGGGCGATAGAACTTCTGATAATGCTTAAAGAATATAAATTTTTCACTATGAAAGAATTAAAATCATTAATAACAGACTGAATTTCATGGTCTTATCTAGTTAAGTGATTTGCTAAGAGGCAAAGATTAATACTTTTCACTCTATTTGTCTGATCAAAACTAAAATCAGGATCCTCTAGCAAGGTGATTATTTTTCTTCCATAACAGAATAAAGCACCAAGTTCTTTGTTTCATTTCAAAATATTCGTTCAATATTTAAGCGGTTAATCACAAATCATAGCTTTTTTTAAAACAGTCATTTCACTTAAGGATTTCTTAATGTGTGGTTTTATTGACTAGATATTAGTCAGAGACTTGTTTTTTTATTCTGAGTTTGTTCGATATTCGTTTCATTTGTGTTTATAACTTGTTCTTTTTACGGAGTAGACCCTTATTGACGTAAGGGGATACAGTTGGTTAATTGAACAATGACAAAATAAAAAGGCATTCCGTTTTTAAACAGGAAGCCAAAACACAACAGAACAATTTCGGAGAGTAATGATGAAAAGCTCCAAAAAACAGACAGGAATTTTAACCGCAACAATCGGGCTACTTGCATTAGCTGTTTCTGCGGGTGTGCAGGCAAAAACATTAGTATATTGCTCCGAAGGTTCACCTGAAGGATTTAACCCTCAGCTATTTACCTCAGGAACAACCTATGACGCAAGTTCAGTACCTATTTATGATCGTTTAGTTGAATTTAAATTGGGTACAACGGAAATCATTCCAGGACTCGCTGAAAGTTGGGATGTGAGTGATGATGGTAAGGTGTATACCTTCCATTTACGTAAAGGCGTGAGTTGGCATAGTAGCAAAACCTTTAAGCCAACCCGTGAATTTAACGCAGATGACGTAATGTATACGTTTATGCGTCAAATGGACCCACAACATCCTTACCATAAAGTGTCTGGCGGAAGTTACGAATACTTTTCAGGAATGGACATGAACAACATGATCGAGAAAATCGAAAAAGTTGATGATCATACCGTTCGTTTTGTTTTAACACGTTCAGAAGCGCCTTTTATTGCTGATATGGCAATGGACTTTGCATCCATATTATCTGCGGAATATGCCGACAATATGATGAAAGCAGGAACACCTGAAAAAGTAGATTTAGATCCTATTGGTACAGGGCCTTTCCAATTACAACAATATCAAAAAGATTCTCGTATTCTTTATAAAGCAAATGACCAATATTGGGGTAAAAAGCCAGACATTGATCGCTTAGTTTTCTCTATTACACCTGATGCTTCTGTGCGTTATGCTAAATTGCAAAAAGGTGAGTGTCAGGCGATGCCTTTCCCAAATCCTGCTGATATTGCGAAAATGAAACAAAATAGCGATATCAATCTGTTAGAACAGCCGGGCTTAAACGTGGGTTATATCTCGTTTAACGTTGAGAAGAAACCTCTAGATAACCAAAAAGTTCGTCAAGCATTAAGTATGGCTGTGAACAAAGACGCGATTATTGAAGCGGTTTACCAAGGTGCAGGCCAAAAAGCAAAAAATCTTATTCCACCAACAATGTGGGGTTATAACGATGATATTGTTGATTATGAATATAACCCTGAAAAAGCCAAGGCACTGCTAAAAGAAGCGGGTCTTGCTGATGGCTTTACTATCGATTTATGGGCAATGCCAGTACAACGCCCTTATAACCCAAATGCACGTCGTATGGCTGAAATGGTACAAGCGGATTGGGAAAAAATTGGCGTTAAAACCAAAATTGTAAGTTACGAGTGGGGTGAATATCTCAAACGTGCTAAATCCGGCGAACACCAAGCGGTAATGATGGGTTGGACTGGGGATAATGGGGATCCAGATAACTTCTTTGCGACATTATTTAGCTGTGCTGCGAAAGAGCAAGGTTCAAACTATTCTAAGTGGTGCTATAAGCCATTTGAAGATCTGATCCAGCCTGCGCGAGTAGCGTCAGATCATGAAAAACGTGTCGAGCTTTATAAACAAGCTCAAGTCGTTATGCACGATCAAGCTCCTGCACTAATTATTGCTCACTCTACGGTATATGAGCCAGTGAGTAAAAAAGTGGAGAACTATGTGGTTGATCCATTAGGTAAACATCACTTCGAGAATGTCTCTCTGAAATAATAGCAATACCTTACTTAAGTACGGTGTCTTTCTTCATGAAAGGCACCGCTATTCCATAATAAAGAATACATTCAGTACACTGTGGGCGCAGGGGATTTTCTCCTGATTTATCAGCGCTATCTTTTAGCTGATGTTTGAAAAGAGAACTAGGATATGCTGCAATTTATCCTTCAACGTTTGGGACTTGTGATCCCTACGTTTATCGGAATTACATTACTTACGTTTATTTTCGTACATCTTATTCCCGGCGATCCGGTAATGATTATGGCGGGTGAGCGTGGTCTATCTCCAGAGCGCCATGCTTATTTAATGGCGGAGTTAGGGTTGGATAAGCCGTTATGGCAACAATACCTCAATTACCTAAATGGTATTCTTCATGGTGATTTGGGTATTTCATTAAAAAGCCGCATTCCTGTCTGGGATGAATTTTTACCTCGTTTTAAAGCCACTTTAGAACTTGGCGTTTGTGCCATGATCTTTGCGGTTTCAGTCGGTATTCCTGTGGGCGTTTTAGCTGCGGTGAAACGTGGCTCTATCTTTGATCATACTGCGATTAGTGTGTCATTAGCAGGTTATTCCATGCCAATTTTCTGGTGGGGGATCATGTTAATCATGCTGGTGTCTGTAAAATTAGACCTAACGCCAGTATCTGGACGTCTCGCTGATAGTGTCTTTTTAGATGACAGTAATCCTCTTACCGGATTTATGCTAATTGATACCTTTATTTGGGGTGAAGAAGGGGATTTCATTGATGCTATCCATCATATTATTTTACCTGCAATTGTATTAGGAACCATTCCTCTAGCGGTTATCGTGCGTATGACACGCTCTTCAATGCTTGAAGTATTAGGGGAAGATTATATTCGTACAGCAAGAGCAAAAGGCTTAAGCCGTGCTCGCGTCATTCTTATTCACGCATTACGTAATGCGATGTTGCCTGTTGTCACTGTTATTGGATTACAAGTTGGGACAATGCTGGCTGGCGCAATCTTAACAGAAACCATCTTCTCATGGCCGGGATTAGGACGCTGGTTAATTGATGCCTTACAACGACGAGACTACCCCGTAGTTCAAGGTGGTGTGCTGTTAATTGCAACGATGATTATTTTTGTCAATCTGTTGGTTGATGTTCTTTATGGCATTGTGAATCCACGTATTCGCCATAAAAAATAAGGAATGCATAATGACTGAAAATAAAGTTACACCGGTCATCAATGCACCGGCTCCCATGACACCCTTCCAAGAATTTTGGCACTATTTTAAACAAAATAAGGGCGCAGTTGTTGGATTAATTTATATCGTAATTATGTTGCTGATTGCGTTATTTGCAGGCTTTCTTGCGCCTCACGCACCGAATGAGCAATTTCGTGATTTCTTATTAGCGCCTCCTGTTTGGCAAGAAGGGGGAAGTTGGCAATTTATTCTAGGTACTGATGATGTTGGCAGAGATATTCTTTCTCGCTTAATGTTTGGTGCTCGTCTTTCATTATTAGTTGGCTGTATCGTTGTCGTACTGTCACTTATCTTAGGAATTATTCTAGGGCTAGCAGCAGGTTATTTTGGTGGTCTTGTGGATATCGGCATTATGCGAGTGGTCGATATTATGCTGGCATTACCCAGTTTATTATTGGCATTAGTGCTGGTAGCAATTTTTGGGCCTTCTATCGTTAATGCGTCTATTGCACTGACTTTTGTTGCTTTACCTCATTATGTCCGATTAACACGAGCTGCTGTTTTAATTGAAGTAAACCGTGACTATGTTATTGCGTCTCGCGTTGCTGGTGCGGGGTCAATGCGCCAAATGTTTATCAATATCTTACCTAACTGTCTTGCGCCTTTAATTGTTCAAGCTTCTTTAGGTTTTTCTAATGCAATCTTAGATATGGCAGCATTGGGCTTTTTAGGTATGGGCGCTCAGCCTCCAACTCCTGAGTGGGGAACTATGTTATCTGACGTGTTGCAGTTTACACAAAGTGCATGGTGGGTTGTGACGTTCCCTGGTCTTGCTATTTTGTTTACTGTGCTTGCCTTTAATTTAATGGGTGACGGTTTACGAGATGCGCTTGATCCGAAATTAAAGCAGTAACGGAGTAAGAAGATGGCATTATTAAATATTAATCAATTATCGGTTCACTTTGGTGATGAAGATACTCCGTTTAAAGCGGTAGACAGAATTAGCTATCAAGTTGAAGAAGGGCAAGTCGTTGGTATTGTTGGAGAGTCTGGTTCAGGTAAATCTGTGAGCTCACTGGCTATTATGGGGCTGATTGATTTTCCGGGGCGAGTAAGTGCTCAAGAGCTTTATTTTGATGGCAGAGATTTAATGAAAATCTCTGAATCAGAGCGACGTAATTTGGTGGGAGCCGATGTCGCAATGATTTTCCAAGATCCAATGACCAGCCTAAACCCCTGTTTTACGGTTGGCTATCAAATCATGGAAGCATTGAAAGTTCATCAAGGTGGAAGTCGAAAAACACGTAAACAACGTGCTATCGACCTTTTAACGTTGGTGGGTATTCCTGATCCTGCTTCACGTTTAGATGTGTATCCTCATCAACTTTCTGGCGGTATGAGCCAGCGAGTGATGATTGCAATGGCGATTGCTTGTCGCCCTAAATTATTGATTGCTGATGAACCGACAACGGCTCTGGATGTAACTATTCAGGCGCAGATCATCGAACTATTGTTGGATTTACAAAAGCAAGAAAATATGGCGCTAGTGCTTATCACTCACGATTTAGCATTAGTGGCAGAAGCCGCCGACACCATTATTGTGATGTATGCAGGGCAAGTTGTTGAATCAGGAAAGGCATCAGAAATTTTTAAATCACCTCGTCATCCTTATACACAGGCACTATTAAGAGCATTGCCTGAATTTGCCAGCAACAAAGCGCGATTAACTTCATTATCTGGGGTTGTACCAGGTCGCTATGATAGACCAACGGGATGTTTACTTAATCCTCGTTGTCCTTATGCTCATGATGAATGCTATAAAACAGAACCTGCTTTAAGAGAATTGGGAACACATCGCGTGAAATGTCATACACCGTTAGATAATACAGGGAGACCTACTCATGGTTGAAGTTAATCCAAATGTCACTACTCCCTTATTAAAGGCGGTCAATTTAGCCAAGTATTACAATGTTAAAGGAGGGCTGTTTTCAAAAGAGAAAACAGTGAAAGCGCTCGATGGTGTTTCATTTGAGTTAGAGCGAGGTAAAACCTTGGCGATTGTTGGCGAATCAGGATGTGGAAAATCGACATTAGGTCGATTATTAACCATGATTGAGATCCCCACTTCAGGGGAGCTTTCTTACCGTGGGCAGAATCTGTTGATCAAAGATAAATCAGCAGAGAAATTGCGTCGCCAAAAGATCCAAATTGTATTTCAAAATCCTTATGGATCATTAAACCCCCGTAAAAAGGTGGGACAAATTCTAGAAGAGCCACTTTTGATCAATACGACACTTAACGTATCTGAACGTAAAGAAAAAGTATTATCAATGATGGCAAAAGTGGGATTGAAAACAGAGCATTATAGCCGATATCCCCACATGTTTTCTGGTGGTCAACGTCAGCGTATTGCTATTGCTCGTGGTTTAATGCTTGAGCCGGATATTGTGGTGGCGGATGAACCCGTTTCTGCTCTCGATGTTTCAGTGCGTGCTCAAGTGCTAAATTTAATGATGGATCTTCAACAGGATATGGGGCTTTCTTATGTCTTTATTTCTCATGACCTTTCCGTTGTTGAGCATATTGCAGATGAAGTTATTGTGATGTATTTAGGACGTTGTGTAGAAAAAGGTACTAAGGCTCAAATTTTTGAAAACCCTCAGCATCCTTATACACAAGCCTTGTTATCAGCAACGCCAAGATTAACACCTGAATTAAGACGCGAACGTATTAAATTAACAGGAGAATTGCCAAGCCCGTTAAATCCACCACCAGGGTGTGCTTTTGCAGCACGTTGCCGCCGTGCATTTGGGACATGCAGTCAATTACAGCCAACTTTAAAAGATTATAATGGCCAACTTATTGCTTGTTTTGCTGTTGAGCAAGATAACATAGCACCTTAAATAAAAAAGAATATATTTAATCAAAGAGGAGCAATATATTAAAATATATTGCTCCTTTTTTTAATTATATTAAGCTAATCTAAATGAAACAATCCTATTATGATTCAGTAAATATTAAATGTTATTTCATGTGAATTTCTTAAAATATTAAGTGGTGCTGGTATTAAAAATAAAAAATATTTATATATTAAAATATTATTATTCTTTTATTTTTGTTTTTAACATCTTAATAAGATTTTTATAGATTTAAATTTACATGGTATTGTATTTTTTAGTGAAATATATTCTATAATCAAAATAATATGGCAATATTGCGGTTAAAAAAGTGAAACCCAGTATTTATCTCATTTTACTATTTTTATCTTACAACTATACTCAAATAATAATAATTATATATTTATCTACTTTAGTTTTAATGGATAGACAGTTTTTATCGCGCTATTTTCTTTATTGAGGGTGATACATAATCTAAAAAATACAGTATAATCACTCTGTTCAAGTATGTATATTGGAAATAGCAATGATGAAACCTCATCTTAAACATTCATTAACAATAAAACAGATGGCCGCAGTTGCGGGCGTTACGTTGGTGACTATTGCTATTTTTATCAGTATCCAACTTGTCTATTTGATAGATCAACGCCGTGAAGATTATCAAAATCAGCTTTTTAATGCGGGTGTCAGTATCCAGCAACCACTTGCTGATGCATTGTTACGATCAGATTTAAATGATGCCAAAAAACAGATAATTGGGTTAAAAGCAACGGGTATCCTCGGTAAAGCGATAGTGATGCAACCTGAGAATATTCAAGTGATGAACTTAGATTTTGCACCCAAAAAAGACGTATCTGATTTCTCAAGCTGGCTTTTTGGTATCCCTGTTGAGGCTGTTATTCCATTACAGCCATTAGGTATTACTTCAACAGATGATAAGTCTTATACCGGCTATCTTATTTTACAGGCTGACACAAACCGTTTTTATCGTTTTGCCAGCAACACTGTCGCACTAATGTTAACCACATATCTGTTAATGGGACTTATTCTAACGGTTGCGATTAGCTGGTGTATCAATCGTATTGTGGTGAAACCTTTACGCCAAATAGCCGTTACTCTTAATAAAGATAGCCAAGTTTCTGCTTTATCTTGTCCAGAATCACATCGTGATGATGAGATTGGTTTGCTGGTTAAAGGATATAATCATCAAAAATCTGATCAAAAATTGCCGAAGGTCTGAACCTTCTTACGCCATAATGAGTCTAATCACTATAGTGATTTCATTTCATGTTTCTGTGGTGACAAAGAATGATAATACAAAAAATAGACATCAAACATCTAACATGTCTTTTGGCGCTTATTGTTAAACCTCATAAGTGGTTTAATACCAAGGATTAATAAAACAGAGGTTCACATGCAGGGTGTAATGACACGAATTTTATTGGGAAGCGTTATGTTTGGCGCTGTTGTTTGCCAAGTTCAGGCCGAAGCTTTACAGCCTGATCCTGCTTGGCAAGAAGGGCGACTAGCAAATGGTTTTCAGTGGCAAATCTTACAAACACCGCAACGCCCTAATGATAGAATACAAATTCGTTTATTAGTGAATACAGGTTCTTTATCAGAGAAAAGCAGTGAAACGGGTTTTTCATCCTTGGTGTCTAAACTCAATGTATTAGAAAATACAGGCCTGACACCAGAGAAGCGCGATAACTTATGGAAAAATGCGTTAGATCCAGATTATCCGTTACCGCCAATGATCGTTTCATACGATTTTACGGTTTATAATTTAAGTCTGCCAAATAACCAACCTGAACTATTAAAAGATGCTTTTGCATTGCTTGCGGGAATTGCTAAGCCAGCGCAATATACTGAAAATGCAGTCCGTAACGCTGTTCAGTCCCCACTTCCTATTGCCACATTTCCACTTAATATTGAAGATCCTATTTGGCGCTCACGTCTTGAAGGATCTAATCTAAAAGGCCACAATCCCGGTAAGCCAGTTAATCAGTCAGTTAATACAAAAGAATTATCAGATTATCAACAGCGTTGGTATACCCCTGATATGATGACGCTTTATATTACTGGCAATGTTGATAATCGAGTATTGACCGAAAGTATTAATCAGGCCTTTTCATCGCTATCTGGAAAGCGAGTTACCCCTGTTCCAGTACCGATGTTGGCAGATATGAAGCCTGAAACATTATATGTACAAGAGCCCATGCGAGCTAAAGATCAAATTTCTTTAATTTGGGATCTAGATTGGTCGCCAGTAAAAGACTCTGATGCGTTAAATAAATATTGGTTAAGTGATTTAGCACGCGAAGTGATCTTTGTTCATTTAGGCCGTAGCCTTGAACAACGTAAAGAAAATGACAGTACGCAAGTTAACATTGATTGCAGAGTACAATATCAGCGCGCCAGTTGTTCTTTGAATGTTGATACTGCGACAGCAAATATTCCAGCGTTAGCATCATGGGTGGGTGAAGAATTAGGTCGTTTGCGTAATCAAGGCATTAGCGATGAGTTATATAAAGAGCTTCAACAAGAGAAACAACTTCAGTTAACACAGCTTTTTGCCCGCTATGCAAAAACAAGTACGGCTATTTTAATTAATCAGCGTTTGTTATCACAACAAAGCAATATTATTGATATTCCTCCTGAGCAATATCAACGTTTACGCCAAGCATTTTTAGCCGGTTTAACTAAAGAAACCTTAAATCAGGAGCTTTCAAGAGTATTGTCTGAAGATATTACTTTTGTATTAACGCAAAGTGGTGAAACACCGACCGTAAATTTAGGTGAATTGCGTATTCAATTTGAAAAGCAAGTTCATCCAGAAGTAGTAAATACACCAGCTTCAGAACCCGCTAATACGGCACCAAATAAAACGGTGGAAACACCTACAGTGACAACTCCGGCGAAGAAATAACCATAAAATAATTCGTTGTGCTGATATAAAAAATTAGCGTTTATATAATTAAAAAAGCCAAAAGTGTTATTAATACATTTTTGGCTTTTTGCTTTTTTAATATTAAAGGCGTTTAAATGCTTCTTTAATTATTTCAGTTAATGCTTCACGGTTATTTTTTTGAGTTGTAAAGCCTGCAATAGCAATTTGTTTTTCAGGCAAATAACAAGCAACAGAACCCCAATAACCTAGATGATAATAAAGAGTCCCTAAGTTCGTCTCTTCAGCCATCAATCCTAAACGATAATTTGCAGCACCAGTATGTGAGCCTTGCCATTTCATCTCTTTTAAGGTGGATGGATGTGCATACACTCTATCTTCAAAAAGATCTGCTGTGAATTTAGCTAATTCAAGCGTTGTCATCACAAGACCTCCACCACCAAAAGTATCCATTGAGGCATCAATGTGAGTACCTTCATGTTCACCGGCAAATTGTCTAGCGCGAATTTTCTTGGATATGGGTTGTGGCTCCAGACCTTCCCACCATGTTTGGGGTAAATCTAAGTCTTGAAAATGTAATAATTCACGAACTGCTGTAGCCATATTTTTTCTCATAAATTGAGAAAGAATATCGCCTAGTAAGATGTATCCAGTATCTGAATAAATAAAGCGTTTTCCAGCAGGGATAATGGGAAAACCTTGGTGAGCATAATGCGCGATCTGTTCTTCTCGAGTCCACTGATGGGTGGGGCTATTTATGACTTTCTCAAGGTAAGCTTCATTTGCGTGATCAAATAAACCACTGCTGTGGCTTAATAAATGGCGCAATGTGATAGTGTTAAGATCATACCCTAGCTCTAATAATGTCTGTTGATAATTAGTACTTAAATACTTAGTTATGTCATCATCAAGGGACAGAGCATCTTGTTCCCATAAACGTAAAAAAGCGGCTGCGAGAAAGGTTTTTGTATTGCTTGCGATCCGAAAAGGAGTATCTACAGTTAATTTTTTCAGGGTACTTTCATCGGCAAATCCATGTGCCATACCAAAAGGGTATTGAATGCCGGCACCTGTAATATAAATAGCACTCGCTGAGGGTAAGGCATGAAAAGCATCAGTCATTGATTGAACCATAGTTACTTCCTTATCTATCAGGAAAATAAATCAGTAAAAAGGGTGTACTTGGCACCCTTTATTTATTCTGCAATTATTCTTTATTTATTTTTTGCCACTGCTCGTAATTCTGTTACGGTTTTACCGCCTATTCCCCAGTTATCCGTTTCTACTTCATCGATCACAACGACTGTGGTTGCTGGGTTTTTGCCTAAGACATCAACCAAAAGTTGTGTTGCACCCGCAATAAGTTGTTCTTTTTGTTCGGCAGTTGCACCTTCGCGTGTGATTTTAATATTAACGTATGGCATTTTTTTTCCTTATTACGTTATTGATAGACGGTTAATGCAGGGAATTAACCATTGTAGTTTTATCATAAAATTAAGATGTTGATTGCGTTTCAGTCAGCTGTTCTTTACGCATATTTGGACCATCAGTGGCGATCCACGCGGCACAAAAGAGTGTTAATCGAGCAAAAAAGTAGAAGAAAGCCATTAAGCCTATTACCGAACCAAATGCGGCACCTGAAGGTGAGCTTGCTATTCTTGGTAGCATCCATGTCATTACGGATTTTAAAATTTCAAAGCCAATGGCGGCGATAAGCGTACCTTTCATAAGAGAAATACGTTTAGGTTGATGGCGAGGTAAAATCCATAATATCCACAAAAATAGTAAATAGTTTGCAGTAATGGAGATTGTTAGGCCGATGGTTGTCCATGCCGGCGTTAACCATTCAATGCCATCTAATCCTAAGGTATGAACAATCATTCTTTGGGCTGATCCCGCAACAGAAGTGAGTGTTATAGTGACAATTAACGCAAAGAGTAAGCCAATCAGCGCTAAGAAATCACGGAAATAGCGGAAATAGATTTTTTCTTGCTCTTCTTTGTTTCTTTCCCAAACAAGTCGTGATTGTGCCAAAATGGCCTGACGTAAGTTACCAACCCAATTAACACCAGAATAAAGTGCAATTGCTAAACCCGTTAAACCGACAGTTGTACGTTGACGAACAGCGGTATCAATACTTTGTTGAACGGTTGCAGCCAATGTTGGATCGTCGATACTATTTGCTACACCAGTAATTAATTTAGCGAGCAAATCGGGATTTGAGGCTAAAACAAAACCGGCACAGGCAAAGGAAAGCATTAATACAGGGATTAATGATAAAAATGAGAAATAAGTGATAGCGGCACCAAACTGATTTCCCATTCTATCAGTGAAGCGCTCTGCGGCACGAATAAGATGTGCAATAAAAGGAATATTGGTAATGAAATTACTAATTTTTATCCCAATACCGATGGCTTTTTTTCCACCATGTAATCCTTTTTCCAGCCCTTTTTTTAGTGGCTGAGTCAGTTGAGTTTTTTCATCTGCTGTTTTTTGTTGCTGCTCTTCTGACATATATCCTCTTTAATTAGATCAGTCCATTTTTAATAAATTAGTAGTATTACTATAGTTTCTACTCAAAAATAGCATAGCTTAATTTCTATTACATACCTTATGCTTATTGTAATTAGCCTCTGATTTAGATGATGTAATTGTTTGTTCTGGTTTAAGTGTAGATGATGAACTATTAAAAGGCGTGATCACCTTGTACTTAATTAAGAATACAAAACCAATACAGTAATTCTGAATTGGTTGAGTTTAATTAGAAAATGGCTACTCGTGTATTGTTCTATTCTGTATTTCATAAATAAATAAGGAGTAGGCATTGATTTATGATGATAATTATTTTGTCAGTAGATTTAATTCATCTTCAATAGCTTTTAATTCTGCTTTTTCTTCAGCCAATTTTCTTTCTTGTTTGGCGATTTTATCTGTATCACCTTTGAGTTGAGCTTCTTTTAATTCAAGTTCACGCTCTTTGACATCAAGTTGTTTTTCACGTAATTCAAGGCGCGTATTTTCAACCACTTTTTCTGGTGCGCAATAACGCTCAACATTTTGTAATGCTCGTTCTAAGCCTTGTAGGCGGTATTGATTACCGTGTGCTTTTGCATATTCCATCTGTTTTTGGATATTTTGTTTTTTAATCTCGCAGCCATTGATTGAGGTGTTGGCATACACACTGCTAACAGACAGTGTTAATGCAATTGCGGTAAAGAGTACTTTTTTCATTTTAATATCCTATCTAATCTTAAGTGAAATATAGGATTATCATAACGACTGAACACTAAGACACAACGTTTCTTTCGCTTTCAATGAAGAAGTTCAGCTTTTTCTGATACACTGAACTTAATCAAGCTTTCAGAGTAAATTCACTACTAAGCTATACTTATTTCTAACGGAAGATAAAGAATGCTGAGCTATCGCCATAGTTTTCATGCTGGTAACCACGCCGATGTTTTAAAACATATTGTTCAAACACTCATCATTGAGTCTTTAAAAGAGAAAGAAAAACCATTTCTTTATCTTGATACTCATGCTGGCGCTGGACGTTATCAATTAACCAATGCTCATGCGACTCGTACTGGCGAATATCTAGAAGGTATTGCACGCTTATGGCAACAAGATGAGGTACCAGAGCTTATTTTACCTTACCTTGAAGCCGTTGGAGAATTAAACTCAAATGGTGAACTGCGTTATTATCCTGGTTCTCCTTTATTGGCGGGAAAACTATTAAGAGAACAAGATTCTTTGGTGTTAACGGAATTACACCCAACAGATTACCCTCTATTACGCACAGAATTTTCTCGTGATCCGCGAGTGAGAGTTTCTCGCGAAGATGGTTTTGGCCAATTGAAATCTAAACTACCACCCGCAAGTCGTCGTGGATTCGCATTAATTGATCCTCCTTATGAGCTTAAACAGGATTATTCTGCTGTAGTGAAAGGTGTTGTGGAAGGTCATAAACGCTTTGCAACGGGAACATATGCGATTTGGTATCCAGTGGTTCATCGTCAGCAAATTAAGCGTATGCTAAAAGAGCTTGAAGCAACTGGCATTCGTAAAATTTTACAAATTGAATTAGCAGTAAAACCTGATAGTGATCAATTAGGTATGACGGCATCAGGTATGATTGTGATTAACCCACCTTGGAAGCTAGAGTCACAAATGAAATCAATATTACCTTGGTTACATAAAACATTAGTTCCTGAAGGTATTGGTCATACATCAGTTGAATGGGTTGTACCAGAATAAGCATCCTTATTATTGTTTTTGCCTATTACTGTAAAAGCTAAAATCTGACGTGCTATGTATTAAATTTTGTCATAATAGACTTTATGACATGAAAGACTTAGCCTGTGAGTTACCTATTTTTCTACAGATAAATGGATCAGAGAAATGACGAGCAAACATTACGATTATATCGCCATTGGTGGCGGTAGTGGCGGTATCGCATCAATTAATAGAGCAGCAATGTATGGCCAAAAATGTGCATTAATTGAAGCGAAAGCATTAGGTGGCACTTGTGTTAATGTGGGCTGTGTACCTAAAAAAGTGATGTGGCATGCAGCGCAAATTGCCGAAGCTATTCATCAATATGGCCCTGATTATGGTTTTGATACGACGGTTAATCGTTTTGATTGGGATACTCTTATCAGTAGCCGTTCTGCTTATATTGACCGTATTCATCAGTCTTATGACCGTGTATTAGGTAATAATAAAGTTGATGTTATCCAAGGGTTTGCTCGTTTTGTTGATGCGAATACGATTGAAGTCAACGGTGAGAAAATCACAGCCGATAATATTCTGATTGCAACAGGCGGACGTCCTGTTCAACCTAATATTCCAGGTGCCGAATATGGCATTAATTCTGACGGCTTCTTTGAGTTAAAAGCATTACCAAAACGTGTTGCTGTCGTTGGTGCTGGTTATATTGCAGTAGAACTTGCAGGTGTGTTAAATGCTTTAGGAAGTGAAACGCATCTATTTGTACGCAAACATGCCCCACTGCGTAATTTCGATCCATTAATTGTTGAAACTCTGCTTGAAGTGATGGAGAGCGAAGGGCCTAAGCTACATACTCACGCGATCCCTAAAGCGGTGATCAAAAATTCAGATGGCAGTTTAACGCTACAGCTGGAAAACGGCACAGAACAAACCGTCGATACTTTAATTTGGGCAATTGGTCGCGAGCCTGCAACCGATAACCTTAATCTGACAGTAACAGGCGTTGAGTTAAACGAAAAAGGTTATATCAAAGTCGATAAATTCCAAAATACCAATGTAAAGGGAATTTATGCTGTGGGCGATAACACTGGTGCGGTTGAATTAACCCCGGTCGCAGTTGCTGCAGGCCGTCGTCTATCAGAGCGTTTATTTAACAATAAACCTAATGAGCACTTAGATTATTCGAATATCCCTACGGTTGTCTTTAGCCATCCAGCTATTGGTACTGTTGGTTTAACAGAGCCTCAAGCCGTTGAGCAATACGGTGCTGAACAGGTCAAAGTATATAAATCTTCTTTCACCGCAATGTATAGTGCTGTGACTCGTCATCGCCAACCTTGCCGTATGAAACTTGTTTGTGTGGGAGCTGATGAAAAAATTGTCGGTATTCACGGTATTGGTTTTGGTATGGATGAAATGTTACAAGGTTTTGCAGTTGCACTGAAAATGGGGGCAACGAAGAAAGACTTTGATGACACTGTGGCAATTCACCCAACGGCAGCCGAAGAATTTGTTACCATGAGATAAGCGCATAATATCGCTTACTTTGAAATTAACATGCAAAAGCTAGAGTTTATACTCTGGCTTTTTTTATTGAAAATTTGTATTTATTCCTACTTTATTTTTAGTTCAACCTCTTTCTTTTCTATTTTTTCCTAAAAGCATATTCGTCTGCTTATTAACCACTAAACCAGTCATAAAGTGAAATAACTTATTTTGTAAAAAAAAGGTTATTACTCCGTCAATATCGACTTTTTATTTTATGCAATTGTGCGATAGGTTTTGCTCGTTTTGTAAACAAAAATTGACAGCTTTACATGTTATTTTGTATCAAAATGTTAATTAAAGAAATAATCATCTTTTTTATCAAAAATCTTATAATTTATAATTATATTCTTATATATCAATGTATAACCATCTTACCCTCAGAGAATGAATGTCTTTAATTGATGTTTTTTTATGAGAAAAAACGATTGAAGTAACCATATTGTATCTGTGGATATTGTTGTTGGTGGAAATGATTAACAAATAATTATAATTATTAACAATATAATGAACTATGATAATATCCAATTTTAAAGATACAAATTAATAACATTATAAATATAAATGGTAAATCCATTACTGAGGTAGAAGATGAAAATTTCAAGGAGAAAGCTGCTTTTAGGTGTTGGTGCTGCGGGCGTTTTAGCTGGCGGTGCTGCGTTAGTTCCAATGGTTCGTCGTGATGGCAAATTCGTTGAAACTAAATCTAGAGTATCATTTGTCGAAGGGACAGAAGGTGCTCTACCTAAAGAGTCTGATGCAGTGATTATCGGTGCTGGTATCCAAGGCATCATGACCGCTATCAACCTTGCAGAACGTGGCATGAGTGTCACTATTTTAGAAAAAGGCGAGATTGGCGGTGAACAATCGGGCCGAGCATACAGCCAAATTATTAGCTATCAAACATCACCAGAAATTTTCCCATTACATCATTACGGGAAAATCTTATGGCGTGGTATGAACGAGAAAATTGGTGCAGACACCAGTTATCGTACACAAGGTCGCGTAGAAGCACTTGCTGATGAAAAAGCGTTTGATAAAGCCCAAGCATGGATCAAAACAGCAAAAGAATCTGCAGGATTTGATACGCCATTAAATACTCGCATTATTAAAGGTGATGAGTTATCAAACCGTCTTGTTGGTGCGCAAACGCCATGGACTGTTGCTGCTTTCGAAGAAGACTCAGGTTCTGTTGATCCAGAAACAGGTACACCAGCATTAGCACGTTATGCTAAGCAAATTGGTGTAAAAATCTACACCAACTGTGCAGTAAGAGGTATTGAAACTGCTGGTGGTAAAATTTCTGATGTTGTAACAGAAAAAGGTGCAATTAGAACATCTCATGTTGTTCTTGCTGGTGGTATTTGGTCACGCCTATTTATGGGTAACATGGGCATTGATATTCCAACGCTGAATGTTTACTTATCACAGCAACGTGTATCAGGTGTTCCTGGCGCACCTCGTGGTAACGTGCATTTACCAAACGGCATTCACTTCCGTGAGCAAGCGGATGGTACTTACGCTGTCGCACCACGCATTTTCACAAGTTCTATTGTGAAAGATAGTTTCTTATTAGGACCTAAGTTCATGCACCTATTAGGTGGTGGTGAGCTACCATTAGAATTCTCTATCGGTGAAGACTTATTTAATTCATTTAAGATGGCAACATCTTGGAAATTAGATGAAAAAACACCGTTCGAACAATATCGCATTGCAACAGCAACACAAAATACTGAGCACTTAGATGCTGTGTTCCAAAGAATGAAAGCTGAATTCCCTGTATTTGAAAAATCTCAAGTTGTTGAGCGTTGGGGTGCAGTTGTTAGTCCAACATTTGATGAATTACCTATTATTTCTGAGGTCAAAGAATATCCAGGCCTAGTTATTAATACCGCTACAGTTTGGGGAATGACTGAAAGCCCTGCAGCCGGTGAATTAACGGCTGATATTGTAACAGGTAAAAAACCAGTTATTGATCCAACACCATTTAGAATGGATCGTTTTAAGTAGTAATTAACCCCTTGTTTTACTGTAGATTAAACATTTTAAGGAGTTTTCATGCGCTATAAAAGTTTACTTGTTGCCCTGCCTTTTATTTTTGGTGTAGCAAGCGCAAATGCAGCGGAGAATGTTGTGCATCATAAATTAGACGGTATGCCTATTTCAGAAGCAGTTGAAATTAATGCAGGCAACAATCTGGTTTTCTTAAGTGGTAAAGTTCCTACTAAGAAATCAGCAAATGCACCAGAAGGTGAATTAGCTTCTTATGGTAATACAGAAGAACAAACCATTAATGTTCTAGAGCAAATCAAAACTAACTTGAATAATCTTGGTCTTGATATGAAAGACGTTGTTAAGATGCAAGTATTCTTAGTTGGTGGTGAAGAAAATAATGGCACTATGGATTTTAAAGGTTTCATGAACGGTTACTCTAAGTTCTATGATGCTTCAAAGACTGATCAACTACCAGCACGCTCAGCGTTCCAAGTTTATAAACTGGCGAACCCTGCATGGCGTGTAGAAATTGAAGTTATCGCTGTTCGTCCTGCAAAATAAGAACGAGAGCTTTTACTCAATTTCGACGTAAAACATCATCAAATAAAACGCCAAAGAAGGGTAACTTTCTTTGGCGTTTTATTATGATATCGATATGTTATGGCGATGTGTCGATAAAATGTATTTTTATAAACATAATGGCGAAACATGTTTATGGTATCGACATGTTATGGTGATATGTCGATAAAACGTGTTTTTATAAACATAATAGCGTGACATGTTTATGGTATCGACATGTTATGGTGATATGTCGATAAAACGTGTTTTTATAAACATAATAGCGTGACATGTTTATGGTATCGACATATTATAGCTATATGTCGATATAAATGAGTTTTATAAACATATGAGTTGGTCTCCTAAAACACCCTATAACGATCTACCACTGTTACCACCAGATCTGGAACTCATTGAAACACGTGAAATATTAAAAGCGTGCATCAATGCGCGCTCAGCAATTGCTGAATTAAAAACAGCAGGAGAGTTAATTCCTGATCAGGAGTTATTGATAAATATCCTTCCAATATTGGAAGCAAAAGACTCTTCACGTATTGAAAACATTGTAACAACCAGTGATCAGCTTTTTCAGTATATTGATCATCAAGTCGGTGCTGATCCTGCAACTAAAGAAGCACTTCGTTATCGTACTGCTCTTTATGATGGTTATACTCATCTTGAAACTTATCCACTTTGTACCAACACAGCGATAGCAATTTGCACCAAATTACGCGCAATACAAACTGATATAAGAAAAACCCCTGGTACTGTATTACGTGATCAGAATAATCATGTGGTGTATACGCCACCAGAGGGTGAAGAGTCTATTCGTAATTTGCTGTCAAATTGGGAGCGTTTTATACACAATGAAGATGATTTAGACCCATTAGTAAAAATGGCTATTGCACATTATCAGTTTGAATGCATTCATCCATTCCCTGATGGGAACGGTAGAACAGGGCGAATACTTAATATTTTGTATTTAATTCAAAGCGGATTACTTACATTACCTATTCTTTATTTATCACGCTTTATCTTGGAAAAGCGTGATGATTACTACACGCTTTTACGTAAAGTAACCGAAGAAGGTGATTGGGGATCTTGGATACTATTTATGTTAAAGGCTGTTGAAAGTACATCTCAATGGACAACAAGTAAAATATTATCTATACGTAAACTTATGGAAGAAACAACTGATTATGTGTGTGAGAACCTTCCTAAAATATATACTTACGAGCTAATCCAAATTCTTTTTATGCAGCCATATTGCCGGATTGATAATCTTGTTCAACATGGTGTAGCTAAACGGCAAACAGCATCGATATATCTTAAACAGCTAGTTGAAATTGGTGTGTTGGAAGAAATGAGTGTTGGTCGTGAAAAGTTGTATCTCAATACCAAATTATTACAAGAGTTGAATCAATAATGTTTTTTATTGCCTCGATAACTTAGAGGCAATAAAGGAATAATTGATTTTATAATATATGCTTTAACTACTTTCACCTTGAATAAACTTCACTGGAATAACTGAGACGTTATCTGTTATTCCTTTATTCTCAATTAATGCACTAATCACTTCTACGCTTTTTTCAGCCAGTTGTTCAAAGGGCTGTTCAATACAAGTTAATTGGTGCAGTGTCTGATTTAGCCAAGGACTTCCATCGTAAGCAACGATTTTTAATTGTTCTGGAATGGTTATATTTCGTCTGGTTGCTTCATTAAATAATGCCATCGCAGGAATATCAGCAGCGAAAATAGCATCAATATTGGGATGCTGCGTCAGTATTCTTGTTGCAAAAGTATGGAAGTAATCTTTCTCTTCTTCTTTCCAATTTACTTTGCAGGGAATAGGTATAATACCTGATTGAAGAAGTGTTTCTTTAAAAGCTAAACAGCTTTGATAAGAAGGTGTTGAAGATAAATAGCTGGAATTATCTTCGATATAGAGTATTTTTTTGCAACTTTTTTGAATAAGGTGTTCTGCTGCTAATCGGCCACCAGTATAGTGATCAGAACAAACCAACGGAATATCACGAAGATGGCGGTCAAGTGTGACTACTGGTTTTTGAATATGCTGATATTCATTGTCATCCAATAGTAGATATTCTGCAATAATACCGTCAATCTGGCCTCGTTTGAGCATATCAAAAAATATACGTTCGCGTACTTTGCTATTTTGTGTAGCACATAACATCATGCTATAACCCTTTTCGGCGAGTTTATTTTCGATAAAACGAGTCACTGTCGCAAAATAAGGGTACTCAAGGCTATTAATAATGACGCCAACAACTGCACTCTTTTGTTGATATAAATTTCTTAGCCAAGTATCTGGAATATAATCTAATTCCTCTACTGCTTTCTTTATTTTTTCTCGTGCAACTTGAGACACATAACCACTGTTATTTAGTGCTCTTGAAACAGTGCTTGCGGCGACATTAGCTTTTTTTGCGACATCACGGATCCCGGCCATTGAATATGCTGTTGCTCCTTTCAATTAGTTGATTGTCTAATATATCTTAATCTGATTAAGACAAACCCCTCTTTAATGAGGTAATTGTGTTTTTTTAGTATGAGCTATTTCACATTTTAGTATGTTAATTACCTTATCCGCTATTTTAGTGCTTATAGTATCTTATATTAAATATGGAACAGTTCCATATATATTAATTACCTTAGTGAGGTGAATATGTCTAATAATTGGTGGAAAGAAGCCGTGGTCTATCAAATTTATCCCAAAAGCTATTACGATAGTAATGGTGATGGTATTGGAGATTTAGCAGGGATCACTGAAAAATTAGATTATATTCAATCACTAGGCACAAATGTTATTTGGCTATGCCCTATTTTTAAATCGCCTATGAAAGACAACGGTTATGATATTGCTGATTATTCCGTTGTTGATCCTATTTTTGGTGATAACAAGGCATTGGATAAACTGATCAGTGAGGCTAAAAAACGTGATATTAAAATTCTATTGGATTTAGTATTAAATCACTCTTCAGATGAACATCCTTGGTTTAAATCGGCAATCGAAGATCCTAATAGCCCTTATGCGGATTATTATATTTTTAAACAATGGAATAAACCGACTCCGCCTAATAATTTACGTACTTATTTTGACTGCTCTGTTTGGAGCCGAGTAGGAAATACTGACCGATGGTATTTTAATTCGTTTGGTCCAGAGCAACCGGACTTAAATTGGGAAAATCCACAATTACGTAAAGATATTATCGATATGATAAATGCCTGGATAAAAAAAGGTGTTGCTGGATTTCGTATTGATGCGATTGGTAATTTAAAAAAATCCCCTGAAGCCTTATCTGAATATCAATTTGAACCTGATAAAGATGATGGTTCCGCTTCTTTAGTGCCTTGGGTTCTGAATCAACCAGGAATTGATAAGTTTTTAACTGAATTAGTTGAGAATACTTTTAAGCCTGCGAACAGTATGACAGTTGCAGAAATTGATGTGCCAGAAAAAGATTTACGTGCTTATGTCGGCGAGAATGGTTATTTCTCTATGGTATTTGATTTTAGCATTGCCGATTTGGATATTCGCAATGAAAAGCCATTTACAATTAACCCAATTACCGGTGAAAGATTAAAACCTGTATTTATCAAAAGCCAATTAGATACTCAAAGAGTAGGGTGGGGAGCGCCTTATTTAGAAAATCACGATCAACCTCGTTCATTAAATAAATTTCTCCCTAAAGGTGCTATTAACCCCATTAGTGCCAAAATGTTAGCAACATTTTTATTAACGCAACGGGGCACGCCTTTTATTTATCAAGGGCAAGAGATTGGCATGACAAATTGCTCAATGACATTGGAAGAACATGACGATTTACATGTATTTAAATTACATGAATGGGGCAAGAAATTAGGTTATAGCGATAAGCAAATTATTGAATATTTTAATGAACGCAGTCGTGATAATTCAAGAACGCCTTTCCAATGGAATAGTGAGATCAATGGGGGCTTTAGTACAGGCAAACCATGGTTAAAAGTTAATCCTAACTATACGCAGATTAATGCAGAGCAAGAGACTAAAGATAAGCACTCTCTTTTCGCTTATTACCAACAATTAATTGCATTAAGACGACATTCAGAGATCAGCGATATTTTGATTTATGGAGAGTTTTTACCATTAAATTCACCAGAAAATGTGATTGCTTTTAAGCGTACTTATGAAGGCAACTCCGTCAATATTTACTGTAATTTTAGTGGTGAGAAAAAGTCATTAACACTTAAAGTAAAACAGGCATATCTGCATAACAGCCCAATAGTTGAAGATGAAAAAGGAAATCTTATACTTCAACCTTATCAGGCTATTATTTTTGCTTAATTTTCTTTATCTAATTGAAAACAAAGCGCCTTTATAGGGCGCTTTATGATTTGTGATTTTTATTTTGTGCTCTTTAGCCAATCTGCAATAAATTCTGCGATAGCCTCAGGTGCGTTGATATCTAGTAGTGGAAAATCGATACTTAAATCACAATCACTGGCGACGGCAATAACGTGCTCATCAAGTAAATCATTAAAATCACGCTCGTTGATATGGCGATAAAGTGCAATTTTAGGAATGGTTTCGCCTTTAAATCCTTCGACTAAGATTAAATCTAGTTTACTCGTATCAAAACGAGAAGCGAGGTAATACAAATCTAATTCTGGCAAATCAGGGGTTTCTGTCATCAATGCCCAGCGTTGTTGGCTTGCAACTAATGTCTGGTCGGCGCCTGCTTTTCTGAGTTCATAGCTGTCTTTTCCAGGCTTATCCACATCCATATCATGATGAGTGTGTTTTATCATCCCCACACGTATCCCTCTTTTACGTAATTGAGGGATCAGTTGTTTTAGTAACGTTGTTTTACCAGTTCCACTCCATGCAGTGATCCCTAAAAGAGGTAAATCGAGCTGTGCCATATTTTTCATTCCTATTTTTTTAATTGGTTGGCTTTTGCAATATCGTCAGGGGTATTTAAGTTAATAAAAGCACTGGCTTGATCTGCAAATAAAACGGGGTGTGCATTTATCTGTTTCATAAACAGCATTAATTTTCGATCACCTTGTGCTAAATAGGCTTCTAGCATAGGAATAATGCTACGATTTAATAGTGCTAGTGTAGGGTGCTCTCTTTCACCATCATCAACATAAACAGCCAAAGACTCTCCTTTTTGTTCATAGAGAGTCTCAACCAAATTGAGTGGAAAATAAGGCACATCACAAGGCACAAAGGCAACCCATGGTGTGGATGCTTGTTTTAATAGTGTTAGCATACCGGCCAAAGGGCCGGAAAACCCTTCTATTTCATCAGTAATAACAGGATATTGGCTCTGGCGATATTGCTCTAGATTTCGATTAGCACTAATCAATATGCTATCAACTTGAGGTGCTAGTTTTTGGGCAATATGGAGGTATAAAGGTTCTCCATGTAGAATTTGTAGCCCTTTATCCGCACCACCCATTCTAGTTGCTTGGCCTCCAGCGAGTATACCACCTGTAATATTCTTCTTTTTCATATTCAATATTTGTGAATAAATTGGCTAAAATTTACGAACGATTTTTATCAAGCAAAGACGATATACTAATAAAAAGTCTCGGCTTAGTGAGATTTCATGTAAAGCAACAGCAATTTTTATCAAAAAAGCGTAATCTTTACGCATATTGACAGAGGTTTCCTTTTTCTATCAGATAATAATTGGTACTTTGTTGTTGTCATTAATAATAAGGATTTTTTGTATGAAATGTCACCGTCTTAATGAAGTTATGGAATTACTGCATCCAGTTTGGGAAGAGAATTCTGATTTAAACTTAATTCAATTATTGCAGAAACTGGCTAATGAAGCGGGTTTTAAAGGTCAATTATCTGATCTGACTGATGATATTTTGATTTACCATCTGAAAATGCGAGGTTCAGCACCGACAGATGTTATACCTGGGCTAAAAAAAGATTACGAAGAAGATTTTAAAACCGCTATTTTACGCGCCCGTGGTGTAATTAAAGATTAAGTTCAGGATAGAAAATGGAAATATCTGCCTCATTTAATTTTCAGGGACTTTCACCTGATAACATTTGGGATGCACTAGTTAAAATTGGTTTTTATCCTGAATCAGGGTTAACTGAATTAAATAGTTATGAAAATCGTGTTTTTCAATTTATGGATGAACATAGACAGCGTTATGTGGTGAAATTTTATCGCCCTCAGCGTTGGTCATATGAGCAAATAAAAGAAGAACATGAATTTGTTTTAGCATTAAAGGAAGCTCAAGTATCAGTTGCAGCCCCTTTAATCATACATAATGAGACAGTCCATCTTTCTGATGACGGGTTTTATTTTGCATTATTTCCTAGTATTGGTGGAAGGGCATATGAAACGGATAACTTATTTCAACTAGAAGAAGTAGGACGCACATTAGGGCGCATTCATCAAATAGGTAGAAAAAAGAGTTATCAGTATCGCCCGACCCTTTCTATTGCAGAATATCTGATGGCACCAAAATTAGAATTTGAAAATAGTGCATTAATTCCTAATAGCCTCAGGCCTCAGTTTATTGAGGTGATTGATAAACTTATTCATGAAGTGAGTCCTCGAATAGAAGACTCCACATGGCAAATATTACGACTACATGGGGATTGCCATCCCGGTAATATATTGTGGCGTGATGAAGTTGTAATGGTTGATTTTGATGACTCTCGAATGGGAGCCGCAATACAAGACTTCTGGATGTTATTAAATGGTTCAAAGCAAGAGCAAATTATACAATTAGATACAATCCTTGAGTCTTATTATGAATACCAAGATTTTGATTTACGAGAATTGTCATTAATTGAACCACTAAGAGCGATGAGAATGGTGCATTATCTCGCATGGGTATTAAAGCGCTGGAATGATCCGGCCTTTCCAAGAGCTTTTATTTGGTTTCAAGAACAAGATTTTTGGTTTAAACAATTAGCCTTATTCAAGGGACAAGTGGAGCAGTTAAATGAGCCTCCTTTACAACTTAGCCCAATGTATTAATTCTTAGGAGACGATGAAACATGAAAAAGATTTGGTTGGCGTTAGCAAGTATGGTGTTAGCATTCAGCGTGTCTGCTGCAGATATTTCTGAAGGCAAACAATATACTAATCTTTCCAAAACTGTCAATGCAGCGCCGGATGTTGTTGAGTTTTTCTCTTTTTATTGCCCACATTGTTACCAGTTTTCTGAAGTCTATAAAGTCAATAGCACTGTTGAAAAGAACGCACCAGAAAATACCAATATTGTTCGTTATCATGTTGATTTTTTAGGGCCTTTAGGTAAAGATTTGACCCGTTCTTGGGCTGTAGCAATGGCATTAGGTGTTGAAGATCAAGTTTCTCCTGCTTTATTTAAAGGTATTCAAGAAACTCAATCTATTCGTTCTGTTGATGATATCCGCAATACTTTTATTAATGCAGGCGTTAAAGGTGAAGACTACGATGCGGCAATGAATAGCTTCGTCGTCAATTCCTTAGTGAGCCAACAACAAAATGCTGTCGCTGATTTCCAAATTAATGGTGTGCCAGCCATGATCGTTGGTGGTAAATACAAGATGAAAAATGATGGCATTAGCGCTAAATCACCAGAAGAATATGCGAAAACATATTCTGATATTGTGAATCAGTTATTGTTAAAAAAATAATATAGGCTTAATTCTTTCTTATATGGATTAAGTAAAAATATATAGTTTTTATATGAAAAATAGCACTCAGTAAATAAGAGTGCTATTTTTTTTGCTTTCATAAAATTGTCATAATATAACTATCCACATTAATGAAAAATGTTTTTATTAATTTATAATATCTTAATGAATTCGCTAAGTGATTGATTTTTTAATTGTGTTAATAAAGTGAAAAGAAAGGTAACTTATTAATATAGAGAGAATTAAAAAACGACTCACAGAGTTATCCACAGGTTATTGTGAGGTTCGTTGGATAGTTGAAATCTTAATGGGAAAAAAGTGACACTAATATGAACGTTAATATTAATGATGAATCAATGACACTATCCTAAATCGTTTTTAAACAAAGTTGTAAATGTGATTTTTAGCCTTTATTTTTAATTAAGAATAGATTAACAGAAAAGGCTTTTGCTTAAAGTTTGTTTTAATTAATATTAAGTTATCATTATCACTTATTCTTTTCGGTTAAGTTCTGCTAACAATAAATAATTGACTCTTTACGCCGAATTTCCACATTAAAGAACAGGTAATATTCGTCTATTGGGCTGTGATGTGGCATTCTAGTCATATCAACGAACCTCAGAACAATGATGAACAGATTATGGTCCAGATAGCAGAAAACCCCTTTATCCTTGTAGATGGCTCCTCATATCTTTATCGTGCCTATCATGCTTTTCCACCGCTAACTAATAGCCAAGGTGAACCAACTGGTGCAATGTATGGTGTGTTGAACATGTTACGTAGTCTGATAATACAGTATAAGCCAAGCCATGTTGCGGTTGTGTTTGACGCTAAAGGTAAAACATTCCGTGATGAATTGTATGAGGAATATAAATCTAACCGTCCTCCAATGCCGGATGATTTACGTGAGCAAATAGCACCTTTACATGAAATGGTACAGGCAATGGGTTTACCCTTGCTATCTATTTCAGGTGTGGAAGCAGACGATGTCATTGGAACACTGGCACTAAAAGCAGCTGCTGGCGGACGTGATGTCCTAATAAGTACAGGTGATAAAGATATGGCGCAGTTAGTGACGCCAAAGATCACGCTTATTAACACTATGACTAACGTTATTTTAGGCCCTGATGAAGTCAAAGAAAAATATGGCGTTCCTCCTGAACTGATTATTGATTTCCTCGCATTAATGGGAGATTCATCAGATAACATTCCAGGTGTTCCTGGTGTCGGTGAGAAAACAGCATTAGGGCTTTTACAAGGAATTGGGAGTTTAGACGATATTTATCAACAGCTTGATAATATTGCAACGTTAAGTTTCCGTGGTGCTAAAACACTTGGCGCTAAAATGGCAGAGCATGAGAAAGTGGCAAAACTTTCTTATAAACTGGCAACGATTAAAACGGATGTTGAACTCGATAAAACGTTTGATGATTTAGTGGTTAATGAGCCAAATTTAGATCAATTATTAGAGATGTTCACGCGTTATGAATTTAAACGCTGGATAAGTGATCTTCAAAATGGTGGCTGGTTAGCACAGCGTAGCACTCATAAAGTTGCGGTGCCTTATACCTCTGAAGTCGCAAAACCCAAAGAAGCATCTATATCGGCTAATTTCCCTGTGATCACACAAGAAAATTATGAGGCGATATTAACGCATGAAAGCTTAGCACACTGGGTTGAGCTTCTTAAAAAAGCCCCCGCATTTGCATTCGATACAGAAACTGACAGCTTAAATAATATTGATGCACGTTTAATTGGCATGTCGTTTGCGATTGAGCCAGGCAAAGCAGCTTATATTCCGTTACGTCATGAGTATTTAGATGCGCCAGACCAACTTCCTCTGGATGATGTTCTGACAGCATTAAAGCCTATTTTAGAAGATAAAAATATCTTAAAGATTGGGCAAAACTTGAAATTTGACCGTGGCATTATGGAAAATGAAGGTATCGAATTAAATGGTATCCATTTTGATACGATGTTGGAATCTTATGTATTAAATAGTGTCAGTAATCGACATGATATGGATACGTTGGCTGAAAAACATTTAAACCATAAAACTACCACATTTGAAGAAATTGCGGGTAAAGGTAAAGGGCAACTGACTTTCAATCAAATTGAAGTTGAACAAGCAACGCTATATGCAGCTGAAGATGCCGATATCACTTTATTACTTCATCAAGCTCTGTATCCTCAAATAGAAGCTATTGAACCACTTAAACATGTTTACCGCGATATTGAAATGCCATTAGTCCCTGTACTTTCTAGAATGGAACGCAAAGGAGTATTAATTGATGCTCAAGTTTTAGCAGTTCAATCTCAAGAAATTACACAACGTTTAGCTGAAATTGAAAAAGAGACGTTTGCGTTAGCTGGGCAAGAATTTAATCTCTCTTCACCTAAACAGTTACAAGAAATCTTATTTGATAAACTGCAATTACCTGTTATCAAGAAAACCCCGAAAGGGGCGCCATCGACTAATGAAGAAGTATTAGAAGAGTTAGCGCATAGTCATGAATTACCACGTTTAATTTTAGAACATCGCGGACTTGCGAAACTAAAATCTACCTATACTGATAAATTACCATTAATGGTGAATAGTAAGACAAAGCGTGTACATACTTCTTATCATCAAGCAGTGACCGCAACAGGTCGTTTATCATCACGGGATCCTAATCTTCAAAATATTCCAGTGAGAAATGAAGAAGGACGCCGTATTCGCCAAGCCTTTATTGCGCGTGAAGGATTTAAAATTGTTGCAGCCGACTATTCACAGATTGAATTGCGGATTATGGCACATTTATCGCAAGACAAAGGTTTGTTAGATGCTTTTGCTCAAGGTAAAGATATTCACCGTGCAACCGCATCTGAAGTGTTTGGCATACCTTTAGAGGAAGTAACCTCTGAACAGCGCCGTAGTGCGAAAGCGATCAACTTTGGTCTTATTTATGGCATGAGCGCATTTGGCTTATCTCAACAAATTGGTGTTGAGAGAAGAGAAGCTCAACGCTATATGGATCTCTATTTTGAGCGTTATCCAGGCGTATTGGATTATATGGAGCGCACACGTAAACAAGCTTCTGAGCAAGGCTATGTTGAAACGTTAGATGGTCGTCGCCTCTATTTACCAGAAATTAATTCGAAGAATGCAATTCGTCGTAAAGCTTCAGAACGTGAGGCTATTAATGCACCAATGCAAGGTACTGCTGCTGATATCATCAAAAAAGCGATGATTGCAGTAGATCATTGGATTTGTAATGAATGCTCTGATGATGTGCATATGATCATGCAAGTACACGATGAATTAGTGTTTGAAGTGCGAGAGTCTTATTTAGAGAAAGCAAACACCATGATCCACAAATTGATGGAAGGTAGTATGGAATTAGCTATCCCATTAAAAGTCGAAGTGGGTGTGGGTAATAACTGGGATGAAGCACATTAATTTTTAAATATTATTCTTTAATAGAAAGGGCACAGGATTGTGCCCTTTCTTGTTTAAGCTTTAGTGTCAGAAGTTAGCTCTGACTCTTCAAATTCAATAAAATCTTCGTGCAAACCTTGGATCAGCCTGTCTGTTGTTGTGCCTTTGTCATCAAGTTCCATCAAAGACCAACCTACGTTGTCATTAACATCATAAAGATAGCCTTCATCAAGCATATCAATTACCTTGCCAATAATTGATTTACCATAGGAATGGAGTAATTCCTTAAGTTCTTGTTTATCAAGTTGGGGGGCTAGTTTTTGATATACATCGTTGGCTTTATCAGAGTAAATATCCATTTCATTGATATTTCCCTCAACATCACGATAGATATCGGTGAGTCCTTTTAACACAAGGAAGCGTGCAAACTGTGGAATATTTTCTTGTAATTCACTATTTGCCCATGATTTGGGATTTGTTGCACCAGCTGCTTTGAGTTGTTCACATAAATCCATAAATTGACTATTTTCCATTTTTACCTCAATTGATGTGCTAATAAGCTTTATATTTATTGTATAAGTGATGGTGAGAAAACAGCGATAATTTATCTGTATTAGGTAGAAAAAAGAAAAGCTCGGTTAATTACCGAGCTTTTTTATGTCAAAACTTATCAAAATGTGAAAAAGAGATAAGTGAATAATTAAGCAACTTGTGAATCGATCAGTTTGCTTAATTTCTTCTGTTTTTTCTCAATACGTTGACGTTTTAACGGAGACAAATGGTCAATAAAGAGTTTGCCATCAAGATGGTCTAACTCATGTTGAATACAGCCTGCAAATAAATCAGAGGCTTCAAGTTCAATTTCATCACCATTTCTATCTAATGCTTTCACCTTTAAGAAGCGGTAACGCTCTGTTGGGGCAAAAGAATCTGGAATAGATAGACACCCATCCATCATATCCATCACTTCATCTTCAGTGCTGATAATTTCAGGATTGATTAGGGCAATCGGTTGATCTCGGTTTTCAGAAACATCAATAACAACAATGCGTTTAGATACATTAACCTGAGGTGCCGCTAAGCCAATACCTCGTTCTGCGTACATGGTTTCAATCATGTCGTCGATTAATGTGCGTATTTCGTTATCTACTTTTTCCACTGGTGCTGCAACTCTGCGCAGACGCTCATCAGGAAAACGCAGCAGCGTTAATACAGCCATGGATACCTCATTTTATCGCTAATTACATATTTACTACGGTCTCGCGGTAAGCGTATCACAAAATCATTAAGGATAAACCGCACCTTTTGTGTGATTTGTTCTATTTTTAATCATATTCATGTAAGTGATTAAAGTCTCATAATTATGTAATTAAACTACATTTATTTATGATTTGAATACATAAACACATAGCTGAATCGTGTCTGCATGTGAAAAAAAATTACAAAAGGGCTTTTATTAACCAATAAAATAGAGTACATTATCTCTCGTAGGGTACAGAGGTAAGATGTTCTATCTTTCAGACCTTTTACTTCACGTAATCGGATTTAGCTGAATATTAGCTGCCCCAGTCGACTTTATTTCGACTGGGGCATTTTTTTGTCTAAAATTTGCTGAAGTGGTTTGTGCTAGAAGTGAAAGGGGAAAGGTGATTTTCCCCTAATCAATAAAAGATCAGTCAGTTTTGGGTGGGAAAAAGAAGAGATTAAACGTTATTGTCGTTTACAGGCGCTTCTTCTTTGCCTGAATACCATTCATTAAGTGTGTTACGTAGCTTATCAATACCAATTTTTTTCAATGATGAAAAATATTCGATACGAATATCACCAACTTTACTTGCTAGTGCATCACGTACACTCATCAATTGTTGTTTACGGGCACCAGATGCCAGCTTATCGGCTTTAGTCAGTAAGACGAGTGTAGGGAGTTCAGACTCAACTGCCCAGTCAATCATTTGCATATCGAGATCTTTTAATGGATGACGAATATCCATTAAAATAACTACGCCTTTTAAGCACTCTCTTTTTTGTAAGTACTCACCTAAAGAACGTTGCCATTTGCGCTTCATTTCTTCAGGAACTTGAGCATAACCGTAGCCAGGTAAATCGACTAAGCGTAAACCCTCTTCAATTTGAAAGAGGTTGATTAATTGAGTACGGCCTGGGGTTTTACTGGTTCTTGCTAACCCATTTTGTTGGGTTAAGGCATTTAAAGCACTGGATTTACCGGCATTAGAGCGACCCGCAAAGGCAATTTCAATCCCTGTATCTGGTGGTAAATGGCGGATATCAGGCGCACTGATGATGAAATGTGCTTTTTGGTAATTAAATTGGGCCATTATGGTATAAACCTCTCTGAAATAATGCGGCTTCTCATGCATACTCATTTCAATTCTGCATGAGAAAGAATATCTAAAATATCTATTTGCTCTATTTTGGCGCAATTTAATGACTTATAACAGAGCTTAAAAATTAAAATTTACTCTGTTATGACGTAATTAGACTTATTGAGCGTAAATAAAGGTAAATGATTGGCACTATTTACCTCAGCGAATTAGAATCGCTGCATATTAAGTAAGTTGTAGACTATTAAAGTAAAGGATCCCTGCATGTTAAAACGTTTTCTTGTCACCTTCGTTACCGCTTGCACTTTAACAACAGCGACTTTTGCAATGGCAACGGGAGAAACCTTCGTTAAATTAGTCACCTCTGAAGGCAATATTGAAATATCACTGGATAATAAAAAAGCCCCAATAACAACGAAAAATTTTATTCAGTATGTCGAAGATGGATACTATAACGGCACAACTTTTCATCGTGTTATCCCCGGTTTTATGGTTCAAGGCGGTGGTTTCACTGCTGATTTGCAACAAAAGCAGACCAGAGCGCCAATTAAAAATGAAGCAGATAATGGGTTACGTAATGTAAAAGGCTCTATTGCTATGGCACGTACGTCGGATAAAGACAGTGCAACCAGTCAATTCTTTATTAATGTGGCTGATAATGCCTTTTTAGATCACGGTCAACGTGATTTTGGTTATGCCGTATTTGGTAAAGTGGTAAAGGGTATGGATGTGGTTGATAAAATTTCACAAGCTCAAACCCGCAATATTGGTCCTTACCAAAATGTGCCGGTAAAAACGGTTACTATTTTATCTGCTGAAGTCGTAAAAGAATAAACGCATTATTGGGATAGGGTATTTACGTATTCTGATAAGATAAAATACATATAAACCGGAGTGAAAGTATTCATTCCGGGGTTTTTAGTACGAAAAAAATATTTTTTATCGTCTGTTTTTTCGTGTGATCTCCTGCAATAAGTATTCATTACACTATTAATCACTGTATTCATCATCAATTACCGTCATTATTGTTATTGCGCAATAAATCAGCAGATTTTCTTGCTTACTATTCATATTTTATACCTGTGCTATGATAATCGGCTTTGTTGTACCCAAGTCGGTTAAACAACGAGCTATTTTGGCAAATATACACTCGCTTTAAAATAGTAATAAAATAGATAATGATAAGAAAATCAGTCGGATAGGCTAATATGCTGTTACTTATTGATAATTACGACTCGTTTACCTACAACCTCTATCAGTATTTCTGTGAATTGGGTGCTGAGGTTGTTGTTAAGCGTAACGATGAGATTGGACTTAAAGAGATAGAAAAGATGATGCCAGCACATCTTGTTATCTCGCCAGGACCTTGTACTCCTGATGAAGCCGGGATCTCTCTTGAGGCTATACAGCGGTTTGCAGGTGAAATTCCTATTCTTGGCGTTTGTCTTGGACATCAAGCAATAGGGCAAGCTTTTGGTGCATCTGTTATTAGAGCACGAGAAGTTATGCATGGTAAAAATTCATTGATACATCATAACCAACAAGGCGTTTTTAAAGGACTTAATCGTCCTTTAAGTGTAACGCGCTATCACTCTTTAGTGATAGATGCTACGACGTTACCTGTGCCTTTTGAAGTAACGGCATGGAGCCAACATGATGGAAATGTTGATGAAATTATGGGAATTCGCCATCGTACACTTCCAATTGAAGGGGTTCAATTTCACCCAGAAAGTATTTTAAGTGAACAAGGGCATGAGTTATTAAATAATTTTCTTAAATATTAATAAGATAGTATTTAAATAGCGAAATAACGCCTTTTTATACAAAACCACATTTGATTTTTTATTCATATTTAGTGATTATATTTTCACATTGAAGATGAATAACGATCAGGTGGGGTAATGACAAAGCAAAGCATCAACCGGGCAACTTACGATCAAGTAATGTTGCCAATTTATTCACCCGCAGAATTTATTCCTGTTAAAGGGGTGGGAAGTCGAGTTTGGGATCAGCAAGGAAAATCTTATATTGATTTTGCTGGTGGTATTGCTGTATTGGCATTAGGACATGCTCATCCTGCACTGAATCAAGCATTGAAAGAACAAAGTGAGCAACTCTGGCATGTGAGTAATATTTTTACAAATGAGCCTGCACTGCGTTTAGCACAAAAATTAATTGATAATACATTTGCAGAGCGTGTCTTTTTTGCTAATTCAGGCGCTGAAGCGAATGAAGCTGCATTTAAATTAGCTCGCCATTATGCGATCACTCGTCATAGTCCTTATAAAACCAAAATTATTGCTTTTCACCATGCCTTCCATGGTCGAACTCTGTTCACTGTATCTGTAGGAGGACAGCCTAAATATGCAGATGGGTTTGGCCCAAAACCTGCCGATATCGTACACGTTCCTTTTAATGATTTAGATGCCGTGAAAGCGGTTATTGATGATCATACATGTGCCGTTGTACTAGAACCAGTACAAGGTGAAGGCGGTGTAACAGCTGCTACTCCTGAATTTATGAGGGGGCTACGTGAGTTGTGCGATAAACATCAAGCATTACTTGTTCTTGATGAGGTACAAACGGGTATGGGGCGTACAGGTAAGCTTTTTGCTTATATGAATTACGATGTAACTCCCGATATTATTACTACGGCAAAGGCGCTAGGAAGTGGTTTTCCACTCAGTGCGATGTTAACGACACAAGAGATAGCGTCGGTAATGGGAGTAGGAACTCATGGTACAACTTATGGTGGTAATCCATTAGCGTGTGCAGTGGGTAATGTTGCATTTGATTTAATCAATACACCAGAGGTACTTGAGGGTGTAGAAAAGCGCTATCAGTGGATTGTAGACGAGCTCACGGCAATAAACCAAACCTACAACGTCTTTTCGCAAATCCGTGGGCAAGGATTATTGATTGGTGCACAACTTGCATCACAATATGAAGGCAAAGCGAAAATACTATTAGGGTTAGCTGCAAAACATGGGTTAATGATGTTAAATGCAGGGGCTGATGTTATGCGTTTTACGCCATCATTAATTATTACCCAAGAAGAATTACAAGAAGGAATGGCGGCATTAAAAGCAGCTATTGCGGAGTTTGTAAAAGAGTAGTCCTTATTATAAACCCCATCACAAGAATGGGGTTTATACAGATTTTTTATCAATAGCCCTTTGTATCGGGCTATTGTTTGTTCGGGCAGGGAAACTTAGCGAGTCCCGTAAACGACGATTGTTTTACCGTGTGCAGAGATCAGGTTTTGATCTTCTAGCATTTTAAGAATACGGCCTACAGTTTCGCGTGAACAACCAACAATTTGACCGATTTCCTGACGTGTAATTTTAATTTGCATGCCATCAGGATGCGTCATAGCATCGGGTTGTTTTGCTAAGTTTAGTAAGGTTTGTGCAATACGACCTGTTACATCAAGGAAAGCAAGGTTACCTACTTTTTCTGATGTGGTTTGTAATCTGTTCGCCATTTGAGCTGACAGGCGCATCAGAATATCAGGGTTGACCTGAATTAATTGGCGGAATTTTTTATAGGAAATTTCTGCTACTTCACAGGCTGTTTTTGCTCTAACCCATGCACTACGTTCTTGATCTTCTTCAAATAATCCAAGTTCACCGATGAAATCCCCCTGATTCAGGTAGGAGAGGATCATTTCTTTCCCTTCTTCATCTTTAATAAGAACAGCCACGGAACCTTTAACAATATAATAAAGTGTTTCCGCTTTCTCACCTTGGTGGATCAGCGTGCTCTTGGATGGATATTTGTGAATATGGCAGTGTGACAAAAACCATTCAAGAGTCGGGTCTGTTTGCGGCTTGCCGAGAACCATTCGCGTTATCCTCTGTACGTTAAATGCAGCCATTCAAAACGGATAGACTCCCTTTTGAGACAGCGTGCTTAAAAATCCTATCTTGACCTATTAACTTCCTGAGAACACGGTAAGTTAATATGGAGTAGATTATAATAAATGAGAAAATAATGCATTGATCTTAACCACTATCATCAAGCAGATATTGTTTTTAACACAATTAGTGCATTAAGTCTCGTTTTACGCAGTCAGCATAATAAACCTATTTGCTAATTGCTAGTTGAATTATGAGAATGTACTCTTTTAGTTTCTGTCATGTTTAGGGGGAAAATAAATGGAAGCACGAGTTAAGTGGGTTGAAGATTTATCTTTTGTTGGTGAGTCTTCATCAGGTCATCAAATAATGATGGATGGGAACTCTGGCGATAAAGCACCAAGCCCAATGGAAATGGTCTTAATTGCTGCGGGTGGATGCAGTGCGATTGATGTCGTTAGTATTTTACGCAAAGGGCGACATCAAGTCACTGATTGTGAAGTGAAATTAACATCAGAGCGTCGTGAAGAAGCTCCACGTTTATTTACTGATATCAATTTACATTTTATTGTTTCAGGTAAAGAACTCACAGATAAAATTGTTGAACGAGCAGTTCAATTATCTGCAGAAAAATATTGTTCCGTCTCTTTAATGTTAGGAAAAGCAGCTAATATTACACATTCATTCGAAATAAAAGACGCTGAATAAATTTGATATTTTAAAATAAAGTTTAATTTAGAAATAATATCCCTTAATAAAGGGGATATTATTTTTATAAAAATAGATTTTATTTTTGTTAACTGATCTTTTCGCCATTTAATAATTTTTTGACTAATGGCGCCATAATTAACTCCATCGCTAATCCTAATTTTCCACCAGGCACCACAATTGTATTTATTGTTGACATAAATGAGCCATGCAACATTGCCAGTAAATAAGGAAAATCAATATCCGTTAAGCCTCTAAAGCGAATAACAATAAAACTTTCATCAAGAGTTGGGATAGCTTTAGCTGAGAATGGGTTTGATGTATCGACAGTAGGGACTCGTTGAAAGTTGATGTGAGTACGCGAAAATTGCGGAATGATATAGTTAATATAATCATCCATAGAACGCACCACTGAATCTCTTACGGCTTCTTGTGAGTGGCCCCGTTCGGTTGTGTCTCGGATAAGTTTTTGTATCCACTCAAGGTTAACGATAGGAACTACACCCACTAGTAAATCAACATGCTGTGCGACATCGTGTTCATCAGTGACAACACCTCCGTGTAATCCTTCATAAAAGAGTACATCGGTATTATTGGGTAATGATTCCCATGGTGTAAAAGTCCCTGGTAATTGGTTGTAGGGCGTTGCTTCATCATAAGAGTGCAAATATTTACGTGATTGGCCTTGTCCTGTTTCACTATAATGGCTGAATGTGGAACTCAGTAGGCTAAAATCATTTGCTTCAGGGCCAAAATAGCTAATATGTCGCCCTTGTTCTTTGGCTTTTCTTATCGCCATGTCCATTTCAGGGCGAGTATAACGATGAAAACTATCCCCATCAATTAAAGCAGAATGTGCATTAAGTTGCTGGAATATCTTACGAAAAGCTTGGCTCGTGGTAGTCGTTCCTGCTCCACTTGAGCCAGTAACCGCGATGATAGGATGTTTGACTGACATAGGTTATCCTTTTGCAAAATAAGGTTAGCCCTTATTGGTGGCGATATTTCGCTCTGGAGTGATTAATCAGAGCGAAATTGCGATGCAGGCATAATATTGACGCTTTCATGAAGTTCTGACCAAACTAATACGGCTTCACCGGATTTAAGTTGTTTTTTTACGTCGGCGACTTTTTGTTCAAGCGTTTTCTCTTGGATACCATAATCGGTGCCTTCTCGTAAAACGAAACTTTCAATAAGATTGTCTAGAGTCTCTGAGGAAAGTTCGTTCCAAGGTATTATCATTTGGTTTTCTCCAAATAAGCGGATAACCAGTCAGGTATCCGATTTTCAAGCCACATCACGGGTTTAGAAAGCTTGCCACTGACAAAACCTACATGCCCGCCAAATTCAGTAAGTTGATACTCAATATTATTGGGTAGTGTTGTGATATCAGGAATAACATCCGCAGACATAAAAGGATCATCTTTAGCGTGAATGATCAGTGTCGTTTTCTTTATTTTATTTAATAAAGGCAAAGCACTACATTGACGATAGTAATCTAGGGCATCTTTGAATCCATGAATTTTAGAGGTAATTAGATCGTCAAATTGGCGTAGCTTTTTGATGGACTTTATCGTCAACAAACTAATTGGCAATGATTCAGGATAGCGGATCAACTTGCGTGTCGCGTTATTTTTTAGTCCTTTTAATAGATACCATTGATAAAAACGGGAAAAGCCATGCTCAATTTTAGCTGAACAAGGCTCTAACATTAATGGTGCTGATACAATAACAGCGGCATCTACAACGGCATTTTCACCACTTTCAGCAAGGTAATAAGCGAGCATGTTACCTCCAAGAGAGTAGCCGACGGCAGCTGTTGGCTGTTCACCAAATTCCTTTTTTAGCCAATTTAAAAAGTAGCGAGCATCTTCGGTTTCACCTGAGTGATAGATGCGTTTTTGTCTATTGGGCTCACCACTGCATCCTCTAAAATGCATTACAACACTTAACCAGCCTCTCTCTTTTGCTGCTGATAACATGCCATGAACATAAGGACTGCTAAAGCTTCCTTCTAAACCATGAAAGATCACTAATCTTGGCTTATCGAGCGCCATTTTGGGATCTTCACTCCATGCCAAATCGACAAAATCATTATCAGGAAGGTTTAGTCGTTGCCAGTAAGGCGTTAATAGTGGTGTTCTACGCACTATTCTTGGTAAAAGCGTTTGTAAATGTGGATTTTTAGCCCAACGCATTGGATTAAAGTATTGAGACATATTTTCCGTCTATCAAAATGAATTAACACTTGTTTGCTAAATAACATACTGCTATTTTCGGTGAAAATAAAACATCTGTCACATCTTTGAGCACTCGCCATGACAATTAGCCTTATTTTTTCTTTAACTATTTTCCTGTTTATTGCCGCTATCACACCAGGACCCAACAACTTATTACTTACTTCATCAGGTGCTAATGTCGGTTTTAAAGGCTCATTAAAGCTTATGGCGGGTATTATGCTGGGAATGCAATGTGTTTTACTTAGCTCGGCATTTGGTGTGGCTGCATTACTGATTATTTATCCTGCATTGCATATAGGATTAAAGATAATCGGAAGTGCATACTTACTTTGGCTTGCTTGGAAAACAGCGACATCATCTTATCAGCGTTTAGATATCCCAGCAAAAACGCCACAAGCAGTAAGTTGGTTTCAAGGTGGATTATTACAATTTCTCAATCCTAAAGCGTGGATGATGGGATTAGGGGCAGTTGGAAGTTTTAGTTTATCTGGTGATGCCTATTTTAGTTCAATTATTGCGATGAGCATTGTGATGGTGATAGTGAATTTTGTCGCAGGGATTGTTTGGATTTTAGGGGGAACCTTAATCAGCTTATTTTTACAAAGCAGAAGATCCTGGTTTATTTTTAATATTTCAATGGGATTATTAACAGCGCTCTGTGTTCCTTTGATTTGGATTGAATAAATAACTATAAATCAATAAGTAACTTAATTATTTTGATTTAAATAATGCTTTTTTAAGTTTGGTTGATATGATTGTTCTAAATTTTCATCCAAAAAAGAGTATTAATCTAGTGAAAGAGAGATCTATGATCGCCTGTTATCATAGGTATTTATGTTAAAGTGCTCTTTTATATAAGGTGAGAATAAGAATTCCTCATTTCATATAAACGTGATTATTTAACGTTTTCATTTATCTGAATTTATACTTTAAAATGAAAAATAATTCTCGCGGCTAGGAATTATTTATTCCTGTTTACTGTTTGTAATTAAAGAGAATTTTATTGTACATATGTTTTTAGTGTGTTCTTTAATTGTTATAACTTAATTAGAGCGTTTAAAAACGCAATATTATTGAATATATATAGATTGAATTTATATTCTCTTATTGACCAAAAAGAATAAATTATTATTAAAGATTGGAAAAAAATAAATTAATTATTATAGAATATCGTGGTTAATGAACAAATGCAGATAGAAAAGATAATTATAAAACTATTATAAGAGTAAGTATTTTAATAATAACATTATTTTTTATAATTTATTGTTTATGTTCTTTTTTTATTGATTTTAATCTGAAAACCTAAATAATTTTAGGTATCAAACTCTTTATCAAGAATGATCCCAAATATAACGATATAGTACTCGAAGTGGATATTGTCATTATGCCAACATTAACAAAAATTGCTTGGATCAAGCCAGGTATGGCTACAAATCAGCGTAAAATAGCAGATTATATTTTAGATAACCCTGAAAAAACGGTGACACTTTCATCACAGCAATTAGCTGTAATTACGGGCGTCAGTCAGTCTGCGATTGTTAAGTTTAGTCAAAAAATAGGATTCAAAGGTTTTCCATCTTTGAAACTTGCAATAAGTGAAGAGCTAGGCCGAAAAAATGCAGGTACAGGGCAAAACGCTAGTATATTACATAATCAAATAGGTTCTGATGATAGTTTAGTTGTTATTGCACAAAAACTGGCGCAAGAAAAAAATAATTCTATAAGTGATACAACTCGCCAAATTAATTATTTTCATTTTGAAAAGGTGATCCAGCTTATTGATGAAGCTCAACGCGTTCAAATTATAGGTATTGGCGGTTCTGGGTTGGTGGCTAGAGATTTAAGTTATAAATTACAAAAAATCGGTATCACTACACTTATTGAAACGGATCATCATGTCCAAATATCTGTTGCCCAAATGTTAAGTCCAAAAGACTTACAAATAGTTATTTCTTATAGTGGAAAAAGAAAAGACATGTTAGTGGCAGCCTCTGTTGCTAAAAAACAGGGGGCAAAAATTATTGCTATTACAGGAGAAAAACACTCTCCATTAGGAAAGATCTCTGATTATATATTAGAAACAATTGCGGATGAGGGGGAGTGGAGGAGTGCTTCAATCTCATCTCGTACTGCACAAAATACAATAACAGATCTTATTTTCATGGCGTTATTAAAGAAACGTGATGAATGTGCGAAGACATTAGTGTTAAGTTCTCAGGCATTAATTAACAGTCTAGATAATTAAAAATTTTGAACTGATTCAAAAAATTAATATTTAAAGGTAGGTATTTACACTTATTACTAAAGTTATTCTCCCAACGGCCGAAACGATAGTTATTTAGGCAGTGTTTTTTTGTTGAGATGTTTTAATTTCAATATCGAGGAGAGTAACTAATGCGTAACAATCAACCGGTGACACAGCGAGAATACCCGGTATCTGAAAACGCAACACTGATGTCGACGACAGATCTTGATGGCAATATTATTTATGCCAACGAGGACTTCGTCGAGGCCAGTGGGTTTTCAGTAGAGGAACTAGTGGGAAAACCCCATAACATTGTCAGGCATCCCGATATCCCTTCAGACGTTTTTAAGGATATGTGGAAAACCTTAAAACAAGGCGAAGTTTGGACAGGGATTGTTAAAAATAGACGTAAAAATGGCGATCACTATTGGGTAAGGGCCAATATCACGCCTATTATTCGTCAAGGCAAAATTCAAAGTTTTATGTCGGTCAGAACCTGTGCACAAAAAGAGGAAATAGCACAAGCCTCAACACTTTATGATGCATTTAATCAAGGTAAATATCCTTCTCACACCTTTTTAAAAGGTGCTTTTGTTTATAAAGGATGGCAACGTTGGCGCTCATGGAATCAAACTATTTCGTTAAAAAAACGCCTTCGCCTTTTTATTCTATTCCCTCTACCGTTTATGTTGTTAAGTGCATGGTTTTCTGGCTTATCCGGCTATGCTCTTTTGATGCATGTTGTCGTTTTACTATTATTACTCATGGCAAATGAACGTATTTTGTATTTTCAAATTGTTAAACCCATCATTCAATTAAATAAACATGCTAATCGAGTTGCAACAGGAGATGAACATAACGTTGCTTACCTTAATCGTATTGATGAAATTGGGATGACTCAGCGTTCAGTTAATCAGTTAGGCCGAATGTTCCGTTGGTTAGTGAATGATGTAAGTCATCAAATTCATCAAGTCGATATTTCTTGTGATCAACTAGCTGCGGGTAATCGTGATTTATATGTAAGAACGGAACAGACAGCCAGTAATGTTGAAGCAACAGCATCTACGATGAATGAGCTGACTACGGCGGTAAGTAGTAATAGTGAAACTGCGGGGCAGGCAAATAACCTTTCTAATATCACCTGTGATGCAGCGATAAAGGGAGGCAATGCAATGGATAATATTGCCAATACTATGAATGATATTGCGAAAAGTTCAGAGCGGATCAGCAATATCATTGGTGTAATTGATAGTATTGCTTTTCAAACCAATATCCTTGCATTGAATGCATCAGTAGAAGCTGCTAGAGCTGGTGAGCAAGGGCGTGGTTTTTCTGTGGTGGCGACTGAAGTGAGAGAATTGGCACAACGCAGTGCGGAAGCGGCAAAAGAGATCAAAAAATTGATTAGTGCTTCAAGTAGTAATATCAAAGTCGGTTCAAAACAAGTCAATGAGACGGTCAGTACGATGGAGGATATTGTCGTACATGTCAAAAATGTGACCGATTTAATTGGTGAAATTAGCCTTGCCTCATCAGAACAAAGTGCGGGATTAAAGGAGCTAGGTCGTGCAGTTGAAAAACTGGAATCAATTACGCATGAAAATGCTAATTATGTTTCTAAGGCTTCAATGATTTCAGGTGAAATGAAAGTACAAACTAATTACTTAGTCAGTGCAATTAATGTATTTCATTAAGTTGTAATTATTAGAAAATAAAAGAAAAAGACACCTACTAAAAATAGGTGTCTTTGCGTTTATCTAAGTTCTATTTTAATCATGATAAAACGATGATTTAAAAGCTTGTCCAATCATCGTCTTCATCATTTTTGACAGATGTTCCTTTCACGAAACTCTTCTCTTTTATGTCATCCTTGGTGGTGTTTTTTATTTTTTCTTCTTTGGGGGGCAGTGACTTTTCAGAAGAGAATGATTTTTCGATTATGTTATGTTGTGATTTTTTATTGTATTGCTCACTTTCAGCGGTTTTAAATTGCTCAACGATCTGTTCAAGATTGCCTGCTTCTTCGGTTAGTAAACTGGCAACAGAGGAGGATTGTTCAACCATAGCAGCATTTTGTTGGGTGGCTTTATCCATTTCAGTAACCGCAAGAGAGACTTGGGTTATACCGCGAGTTTGTTCTTCAGATGCCGATAAAATTTCTGTCATTGAGTCTTCAACATGTTTTACAGATGTCAGTATTTCACCCATAGAAATGCTAACTTGTTCAACAAGATCATTACCATGACGAACTCGACTTATTGAGGCATCAATTAATTCTTTAATTTCCTTCGCTGCTTCAGCACTACGCTGTGCCAATTCTCTCACTTCAGTTGCCACCACAGAAAAACCACGCCCTTGCTCACCGGCTCTAGCAGCCTCAACGGCCGCATTTAAGGAGAGAATATTGGTTTGAAAGGCAATACTGTTGATAACGGCGGTGATCTCGCCAATCTTTTGTGAGCTGTCGGCAATATCCGTCATGGTTTTCACCATTCGATTAGTGACATCGCCCCCTTTACTGGCAATATTTGATGTTTGATTGATGAGATGTGAAACTTCACGAGCGCTTTCTGTATTGTTTCTCACTGTTGCTGTGAGTTGTTCCATACTAGATGCAGTTTCTTCTAATGCGCTAGCTTGTTCTTCAGTACGGCAAGAAAGATCGGTATTTCCTGCCGATAATTCTTGAACACCTGTATAAATATGATGACTTGTTCCTCGAATAGCATTCACAATTAATGAGAGTTCAGTGCGCATATACTGAATACCCGTAATTAATTGGTCAATTTCATTATTTCCTTTTGCTGTGATGTCTTTATTTTCTAATAAATTTCCTTGTGAAATTTCTGACATATAATCCACGATTTGATTGATACGTAAAACAATATTTCGACGTATCCAAAGTACAACAAGAACCGTAAAAAGAATAAAAATAAACATAAAAACAAACGCTAAAATTAACGTACGTTCGTAATTACCTTGCGCAGCTTGTGTTGCATGAGTCACCACGTTATCACTGAGGTAATCTGTTGCTTCATAGAGGGATTGAGTAAAACGCTCATTGGTATTATGAGCATAAAGAGATTGAAAGCCGTAGTAATCTCGAATTTCTAAGCATGAGACAAGCTGATCAAGATCGTAAATAACACGATTAAAAAGCTTTTTCATACTTTCTATTTTTTCAGGATCAAAGTTGGCATTGGTTGCAGAAGTAAAATACGAGGTAATAATACGTGTAATTTCTTGTTTTCGTTGTGGGTAAGTGGAAAGAAAGTGGGTAATTTTATCTTCTGCAATGTCAGGAGTGAGATGAGCTTCAAACATAACATTAAGCATATCTTCACGTAATTTATTTAACTCCGCATAACCATAATCCATCGTTTTTATCTGTTCAAAGCCATTTGCTAATTGTGAGATCCGCTTATTTGTTAAACTCGCATCACGGATACTCATTGCACCAGAGAAAAGTTGAATAGTGCAAAACAGTATTAAAATAAACATTAAGCCATTAGATATTTTTATTCGTTTCAGCATAGCCTTACCTATTTAATTGATTTGTAGGACACACAGCAAGGAGCGATAACTATTTATCAATTAAACTTATTCGGCTTAATATTTAAAAACTTTATTGTTTCTACTCTATTTAATAGTAAAGACGACTTATATTTCTTTTTTTAGCTTTGTTTATCAGCTAATAGCTAAAATATTCTAATGATATATATAAAATACTGTAAGTATATTATCTTACTTATTTTTTATGTTAATTAGTAGAATAATAAGACTTTATAATGATTTTGCTGAATAAGAGAGCAATAATGAGCAATGTTTTTCTTTATTTATCGATTTGTCTTATGATAAGTGAAATAAACGTATTGATTTCGAAAATGCTCTTATTATTTCTTAAAAATCGCTCTTTTTTCGTATGAAAAATGATCGTTTTTTATGTTTATGTGTGGGGGGAATTGAAATACTCCCAGAAATTAACTGGGAGTATGGTAGGTAGAGGTTTTGTTATATGTAATTGACTACTTATTATACCGAGCGATTACTTTCTTTTGTATAAGAGGCCAACTTAAAAACTTTCCCAATTATCATCGGTGCCATGGTGGTTTGCCTTTATTGTCGGTGTTTTAATCGCTTCTTTTTCTGGCGATTTTGCTGAGAATGTAGGCAGTTTCGTTGGGGATGGTTTTTCATGTTCAACTTTAAATGTATTGACGATGATATCTAACATGCTGGCTTGTTCACTTAATGTGGCAGAAGCCGCAGTTGATTGTTCAACCATAGCCGCATTTTGTTGAGTTGCTTTATCCATCTCATTAACAGCAAGGCTAATTTGTGCAATACCACGAGTTTGTTCTTCTGATGCAGATAGAATTTCTTTCATTGAACCTGAAACGTGATTAACGGATGTTACAATTTCACCCATTGATAAACTGACTTGTTCAACAAGATCATTACCTTGTCTTACTCGTAAAATTGTGGATTCAATAAGCTCTTTGATTTCTTTAGCAGCTTCTGCACTTCGTTGTGCCAAGTTGCGCACTTCACTTGCTACCACAGAAAATCCTCGACCTTGCTCGCCAGCTCTTGCTGCTTCAACGGCTGCGTTAAGGGCTAAGATATTTGTTTGGAATGCAATATCATCAATAACAGCCGTAATTTCACCAATCTTTTGTGAGCGATCGGCAATATCTGTCATTGTCATAACCATCTTATTACTGTGTTCGCCACCTTGAACGGCAATATCTGCAGTACTCATCACCAACTCTGTGACTTCACGAGCGCTCTCTGTGTTATTGCGAATGGTTGCGGTCATTTGCTCCATACTGGATGCTGTTTCTTCTAGTGCGCTAGCTTGTTCTTCAGTTCGGCTTGATAAGTCATTATTGCCTGCAGCAATCTCTTGTACACCTGTATAAATAGCTGCACTACTATTTCGGATAGAGCTTACCATCTCTTTTAATTGTGCGCGCATTTGCTGTAATCCCAGCATTAGCTGGTCTATTTCAGTATTACCTGAAATGTCACTGTCTACACGACTGACTAAATCACCTTTAGCAATTGTTTCTTGATAGGTGATCATTTGATTAATACGAGCAATGATGTATTTACGTATCCAAATAAGCACTAGCGTGGTGAAAATAAGGAAAATACCCATAAAGGTAGACGCTATCCACAGCATACTGTAGTAGTTCTTTTCCGCTTCGGTCACTGAGGGATTAACCACTTCATCTGTAATAAAGTCTGTGGCTTCATACAGTGAGTTAGTAAAGTTAGTATTCGCTGGGCTTTTTAAGATCAATCGAACAGCATTAGTATTTCGCTCACTTAAATATTGTGCCAATAAATCAAGATCAGCTCGGCTTTTTTGATAAAGCTGTTTGATCTGAGCCATACGTTGCTGATCGAAACCTGTTTGAGCAGATAGCTCAACATACTCATTCATCAAAGCATCAACTTGTGCTTTACGTGCTGGCATAGTTTGCATAAATGCGGTGATGTTTGCATCTTCTGCTTGAGGGTTTGATATATAGCTAAATGCTTGCGCAATAATATCTGTACGTAATGTATTCAACTCCGCATAAGTATTATCCATTGTACGTAGTTGGTCGAAACTGTATGAGATTTGCTTGAGTTTATTTTGAGTCTGGTAGGCATCGTGAATGCTTTGTACTCCAGAAATGATCTGAATAATACAAAACAGAGTCAGGACACACATTAAACCTTGAGAGATTTTAATTCGTTTTAACATAACCCTACCTATTAGCTTTGCCTTTTCGTCGATAAGTGGGAGGTCCACTTAGCAGAATGATTAATTCGGCTGGAATGTTAGAAACTTTAGTGCGAAAGGATTTATTTCTCTTACTTTATATGAATAGTCAGAAAATAAACGTTAGACTGTTATTTTTACTGGGATATTGTCAGATAGGGAGAGATTATATTTTGTGTAAATAGTGCTACTGTAAAATGATATAAATCCTCTAAGTAAAATGAATTGTATAAATTTTAAGAATGAATGATGGGATAAAAATAAAGGAACTATTTCACTTAAAACAGTTCCTTTTTTAATGAATGATAGGTTATTACTGAGAGTCAAATGTATTTGTCATCTCTTCCAATGTTTCTTGTAATTCCATCCATTCCATTTCAACTTCTTCAAGTGCTGACTTTGCGATACCTTGTCGGCTTAAACAATCTGAAAGCTCATTTTTACGGCTGATATCGTAAATGCCACTGTCAGAGAGTGCTGTTTCAATGAGAGTAAGCTCTTGGCTGAGTTTATCCATTTTACTTTCTAAGGTAGTCAGTTTTTTACGTAGCGGTTGAGTTTGCTGTCTAAACTCTGCTTCTTTACGTTTTTGTTCTTTTTTGTCTTGCGCACTTAAATTTGTTGTCGTGGTATTATCTTTGTCTTGCTGATTTTTATTGGCCTGTGTTTCTTGGCGGTTTTGATCAACTAACCATTGTTGATAATCATCCAGATCGCCATCAAAAGGCTCAACTTGACCATCGTGAACAAGATAGAGGTCGTCAGTGGTTGAACGCAGTAAATGCCTATCATGCGATACCACAACAATTGCACCTTCAAAACTAATTAACGCTTGAGTCAACGCTTGACGCATATCTAAATCGAGGTGGTTAGTTGGTTCATCCATTAACAGCAAATTAGGGCGTTGCCAGACTAAAAGAGATAACACTAAACGAGCTTTTTCACCGCCAGAAAATTGACCACACGCATCAGTCACCTTATCGCCATGAAAGCCAAAACCTCCAAGATAGTCACGTAATTTTTGTTCAGTCTCTTTAGGAGCCAAGCGCGTTAGATGTTGTAGTGCAGACTCATCGGAGCGTAGAAACTCTAATTGATGCTGTGCAAAGTAACCCAATTTAATGCCTTTTGAGAGAGACATTTTTCCTTGTAATGGCTCAAGCTCTCCTGCAAGTAATTTGATTAGAGTTGATTTACCTGCACCATTTCGTCCTAATAACCCAATACGTGATCCAGGGATTAAATTTAGCTTAATATCATTAAGAATAATTTTTTCGCCATAACCAGCACTGACTTTTTCCATCGATAGCAGTGGATTAGGCAAACTCTCTGGTTGGCGGAAACTAAATTGGAATGGGTTATCAGAATGAGCTGGAGCAACGCGCTCCATTCGCTCAAGCATTTTCACGCGGCTTTGTGCTTGTTTTGCTTTAGTGGCTTTCGCTTTAAATCTATCGATAAAACTTTGTAAGTGTGCAATTTTTGATTGTTGGTTTTCAAACAAGGCTTGTTGCTGAGCGAGTTTTGTTGCTCGTTGCATTTCAAACGAAGAGTAGTTACCTGAATATTCGAAGATTTTTTCTTGTTCGATATGCAAGATTTTATCCACGATCGGATCAAGGAAATCACGGTCATGGGAAATCAAAATTAAGGTGCCAGTATAGCTTTTTAGCCATTTTTCAAGCCAAATAACAGCATCTAAATCTAAGTGGTTGGTAGGCTCATCGAGTAATAGTAAATCAGAGCGACAAATTAGCGCTTGTGCCAAGTTTAAACGCATTCTCCAACCACCTGAGAATGATTTTACAGGCTCGTTTAGTTGTTGTTGGCTAAAACCAAGGCCATTTAGTAAGGTTGCCGCACGAGATTGAATTGTCCATGCATTAATTGCATCTAATTGCCCGTGAATAAGTGCAATTGCGTGACCATCATTTATCTCGTTGGCTTTTTGTAATCGTTGTTCTAACTGGCGATATTCTCTATCACCATCAATAACATAATCAATTGCTGGTACATCAAGTGCAGGTGTTTCTTGGTTAACCCACGCCATAGCCCAAGTACTGGGAAAGGTGACATTCCCCGCTTCCGCTTGAAGCTCACCTTTTAATAAAGAAAGCAATGTGGTTTTACCACAACCATTTTTGCCGACTAGACCAATTTTTTGCCCTGGATTAATGGTTGCACTGGCATTATCCAGTAACACTCTGACGCCACGGCGAATTTGCAAAGAAGAAAAAACAATCATAAATATCGTCTATTAAGAGTATGTAAATTAATATATAGAGTAAGTTGTTCGTAACAGTTGGTCACAATGCGTGCATGGTAACGGAAAAAATGGTTTCTGACACGTTTTGTAAGGAGGAATGATGTCAAACGCATCAAATGTATTACTGGTGTATGTTCATCCCGAGCCGCGCCAATCCATTGCTAATAAAGCATTAATCAAGGCGGTGAGGGATCTAGAGAATATAACTATTCATGATTTATATGCTACTTATCCTGATTTTTTTATTGATATACACCATGAGCAATCTTTGTTGTGCAAACATCAAGTGATCATTTTTCAATTTCCATTACAAACATATAGTTGCCCAGCGTTATTAAAAGAGTGGCAAGACAGGGTACTAACACGTCCTTTTGCAAATGAAAGTGGACGGTCACATTTAAAAGGGAAAGCATTCCGCTGTGTTGTGACCACAGGTGAACCTGAATATGCTTACCAACATAATGGAAAAAATCACTACACACTCACAGAATTATTACGTCCTTTTGAATTAATGGCAGAAATGTGTGGTATGCGTTGGTTATCACCCATGATTGTGTATTCAGCAAGGCAACAGTCTAAAACGACATTGACACATATTGGAGAAGCTTATCGACATTGGTTAAGTGCACCACTTGAAGGGGAGCATGTCTAATGGAAGATAACTGGATGATTAAAGCGGTTCTCTTTTTCCTTTGTGCTGCGGTGATCATGGTGCCGATTGCACAACGCCTTAAAATTGGTGCCGTACTGGGTTACTTAATTGCGGGTATTGCCATTGGGCCTTGGGGGTTAGGGCTGTTTAAAGATGTCGATAACATCTTACATTTTGCTGAACTTGGTGTGGTCTTTTTGATGTTTATTATTGGATTGGAGCTAAATCCAGCCAAGTTGTGGGAATTAAGACGCGCTATTTTTGGTGTCGGTTCAATGCAGGTGGTTTTTACTGCTTCTATTTTCTCAGGACTTATTCTCGTTTTAACCTCTTTTTCATGGCAGGCCGCCGTTATTGGCGGATTAGGTATTGCGATGTCTTCAACGGCTATGGCATTACAGCTTATGAGTGAAAAAGGGATGAATCATAATGAAGGCGGGCAGTTAGGTTTTGCAGTTCTGTTATTCCAAGATATGGCAGTGATCCCTATTCTCGCCGTTATTCCGCTACTTGCAGGGGAAACGGCTAGCAGTGATTGGTATCGTATTGGATTAAAAGTTGCCTCTTTTGCTGCGTTATTGGTTTGTGGGCGTTATTTATTACGTCCTCTGTTTCGTTTAGTTGTCAAATCAGGTGTAAGAGAAGTCTTTACTGCTGCCGCGTTATTAGTGGTGCTAGGTGCGGCTATTTTTATGGAAACACTCGGTTTTTCAATGGCAATGGGAACCTTTATTGCGGGCGTATTATTAGCTGATACAGAATATCGGCATGAATTAGAAATTTCCATTGAGCCTTTTAAGGGCTTGTTACTGGGCCTCTTTTTTATTTCTGTCGGCATGTCTTTAGATATAGGCATCTTATGGCGCTATTTACCTGAGGTTTTACTGGGTGTGCTTATTCTAGTCATTGTTAAAGCACTGATACTTTATGGTATTGCATGGTTAGCTGGATTACGCTTTTCTACACGTTTACAGTTTTCATCAGTATTAAGTCAAGGTGGTGAGTTTGCGTTTGTTGTTTTTTCAACATCAATGGCAATGGGCGTATTAGATAGTCAGCAAATGGCATTATTGCTGGTGGTTGTCACGCTTTCTATGATGACAACGCCACTTGTGATGCAAATGACAGACGCTGTATTATCTCGCCGTTATAATGAGCCTAAAACAGATGAACAGCCTTTTGTTGAAAACAATCATCCAGAAGTCATTCTTGTTGGTTTTGGTCGAATGGGACAGGTTGTAGGGCGCTTATTGATGGCTAACAAGATTAACGTCACTGTCTTAGAGCATGATGTGGGAAGTTTAAACACCATGCGTAAATATGGTTATAAAGTTTATTATGGTGATGCTACTGATCTCAATTTATTACGAGCGGCGGGTGCGGAACACGCAAAAACGATTGTAATCACTAGTAATGAACCTGAAGCGACGATGGAAATTGTTCACCTCTGTCAGCGACACTTCCCTAATTTGCATATTATTTCCAGAGCAAGAGGGCGTGTTGAGGCTCATGAATTACTTAAAGCAGGTGTAACAGATTTTAGCAGAGAAACATTTTCTAGTGCTTTAGAACTAGGGCGTAAGACATTAATTGAATTAGGTATGCATCCTCATCAAGCTTATCGAGCACAACAGCATTTTCGTCGTTTGGATATGCAATTGCTTAGAAAGCTGATGGATGAATCACCTGAAGAAGTTTCCAATGTTTCTCGTGTAAAAGAAGCAAGGCGAGAGCTTGAAGAACTTTTTAGTGAAGAAATTCGTCAAGAACATCACCAACCGGATATTTGGGATGAATCTTTAACAGAGGATATTCCTCAAATAAGTAAAGAAAAAAGATCTATTGATAAACAGGAGAACTGACCCCATGTCTGCAACCCGTAAACGCTTTATCGCTGGTGCTGTGTGTCCACACTGTCAAGCTCAAGACACACTCAAAATGTGGCGCGAAGATAAAGTTGATATTGTGGAATGTGCTCAATGTGGCCATCAGCAACGGCAAACAGAGGATGAAGTTAATTCACTTGTTCGTGAAAATGAACAGGTCATCGGGATCTTTACACCACAATAATTGTAGGTTTTTTTGATATAACCCGATACAGAAGATTTATTTTTCGTTACAATCGGGAAAATTTTGCCCACGGGTATGTAGGAGATGTCATGAAAGTAGCAAACGACTTGGTAGTTAGTCTGGCTTATCAAGTAAGATCAGAAGACGGTGTTTTAGTTGATGAGTCCACGGTGAGCGCGCCGTTAGACTATCTGCATGGCCGTGGTTCTTTAATCAGTGGTTTAGAAAATGCATTAACAGGTCGCGAAGTCGGTGAGAAATTCGACGTAGAAGTGGCTTCTGATGATGCTTATGGCCAATACGATGAAAACTTAGTTCAACGCGTACCAAAAGATGTTTTTGTTGGTGTTGATGAGTTAGAAGTTGGCATGCGTTTTCTTGCTGATACCGATCAAGGTCCAGTACCAGTAGAAATTACAGGTATTGAAGGTGACGAAGTTATCGTTGATGGTAACCACATGTTAGCAGGCCAAAACCTGAAATTTCATGTTGAAATCGTTGCAATTCGTGAAGCGACTGAAGAAGAATTAGCTCACGGTCACGTACACGGTGAAGAAGAAGAGCACGAATGTTGTGGTGGCCACGGTCACGGTGAAGAAGGCGGATGCTGTGGCGGTGGTCATGGTCATGGCCATTCTCACGGTGAAGAAGGTGGATGCTGTGGTGGCGAAGGTCATGGTCACGGTGGTCACGGCCACGGTCATGGCGGTTGCGGTTGCCAACACTAATCTTTCTTTAGAAAGATCAAAAGGAGCGTTTAAGCGCTCCTTTTTTTGTTTTTTCTGATTACGCTAAAAAGAAAATTATCACTTAATAGTGTGGGGGCGGTGTTTCATCTTCAGGTCTTGCAAGTATTGAGGATTGAGATGTTTTTAAGCGTTCAGTGACAATTTTTAATGCTTCTTTAAAACGACTAATTTCAATTTGTTGCTGTGTGACCACCTGATTTAACTCTTCAATAGTCGCATCTTGGAAAGCAACTTTGCTTTCTAATTGTATGAGCAATTGCTCTACTTCCTTAATATCCATTGTGTTTTTCCTCCTTTAAAATGTCGAATTACGACGAATGAGACTAACGAAATCGTGAAATTTAATCTTATTTACTGATATATACACAGGAAGACATAAATCTGGTTTGAGATAAAAGACTATTTTGTTAATGTGATAACACTCTGTGCTGACAAAAATCCTAACATTAACTGTTAAGAGTGTCGGCAAATTTTTTAAATTCATATAAAATTGCTACCTGCGGATAGATCTTACTCTAAATATTTCGAGGTGCAGCTAAGCGACAAGTGAATGGGTCATTAGACGCATATATAACTTGAAGTATGGCGAGTTCATACCGCAATGACAGCAAGATGTGATGCAAAACGTTTCAGTGAAGATCTATGATCTTCGTTTGTAAAACGTAGCGACTCACTAACATATACTGGAGAATGGGATGAAATCTTTATTAAAAACGACGTTGCTGGCAACAAGTTTAGCTTTCGCATTCAGCGCACCTCAAGCATTCGCTGAAGAAACTGCTAAAGTGCCAACATTAAATAGCGCATTTAAAACTCAAAATGAGCAAAATGCCTATGCGTTAGGCGCGTCGATGGGTCGCTACATGGAAGCTGCATTACAAGAGCAAAAAAATATTGGTATTACTTTAGATTCTAAACAACTGCTGGCAGGTGTTCAGGATGCATTTAACAGTAAATCAAAATTATCAGATGCTGAGATTGAATTAACCTTAGCGGCTTTTGAAGATCAAGTTCGTACAGCTGCTACAGCGAAAATGGAAAAAGAAGCAACAGAAAATAAAACAGCAGGTGATAAATTCCGTACAGAATTTGCTGCTGAAAAAGGTGTAGTTAAAACAAAATCAGGTTTACTGTATTTAGTTGAAAACCCTGGTAAAGGTAAAACACCAACAGATGCTGATCGCGTTACTGTACACTACAAAGGTATGTTAATTGATGGCAAACAATTTGATAGCTCTTATGATCGTAATGAGCCTCTGACAATTAGCCTAAAAAGTGTTATTCCAGGCTGGACTGAAGGCATGAAATACATCAAAGAAGGCGGTAAAATCAAGTTAGTTATTCCACCAGAATTAGGCTATGGCCAACGCGCAACAAGTGGTATTCCAGCGAACTCAACATTAGTATTTGAAGTTGAATTACTGAGTGTTGAAAGCGATAAGTAATTCACTTATCACGAAAGAAAAAATGCTGACATTGATGTCAGCATTTTTATTTCTATTAAGAAGTTCATTAATATACATAGCTTACGAATGGATAATATTAATCTACCTGTTCTTCAACAAGAATAGCTTTTGGTTTTTTAAAGACAAATAGCAAGCCCACAATGATTGCGCCCATCCCAGCTAAGCTGAGTAAAGACATTTTATTACCCAAGAAGATGTAATCCATTAATGCTGTCACTCCCGGTACTAAATAAAATAAGCTAGTCACGTTAACTAAATTACCCGTTGTGAGTAAGCGATATAACAGTAACTGAGCGACAACAGAAATGATAATAGCCAACCAAAGAACAGGAATGATAAAGCCAATATCGAATGAAGCATCAAAAGGTTGAAATGGCACAAATAACAAACACAGTACCAGACTAACAACATATTGCAGAGGCAAAGCATCCATTGGTGCTAATTGTAATTTTTTTTGTGAAATCGCACCAAAGCTCATACAAAGCAGTGCAACTAACGCATAAATCATCCCTGTCAATGAGAGGGCTGTATTAAATAAACTTTGGGCAACCACTAACACTAATCCAGCCAAAGCGATTAAAAGCCCTAATAGTCGTGTTGCTGTAAAATTACGTTCTATTATCCATAATGTGATAATCGGCTGAACACCCATAATTGTGGCCAACATTCCTGGTGTAATGCTATTAGCGAGTGCTAAAAGATAACAAATAGAATAACCACCAATAATTAATAAACCCACCCACGCTGTTTTTAAGCGACTTCCTTTCGGTGGCAAAAAGCGATGGCGCTGAATACACAAAAAAGAAAGAAATGCCAAAGCGATAATAAAACGCCAAGTCAAAATAGCAAATGAGCTACCATTATCTAATCCCCAGCGAGAAAAGATAGCACCGCTACTCCATAATAAAACAAATAATGTCGTTGGGCCGAATTTCGCCCAATATTGACGTAAATACATGATGATACACCTGTAAAATGAGCAGTAAGATAGCTTGATTATTTTTAGTCATGGTTGGCGATTGATAAAACATCAATAAATAAACGTAAATAACACATCAGGCTAGTCTGTTGGTTAAATACGCGATTAAGCCGATTAAATAGATCAAGCGATGTAAGTTGCAACAATAACCGTTGTATTGACTACAACCACTTTCACAGGTGGAGGTGGTGGAGAGAGAGTTTCAATAGGCATAGAAGCAACAGAAATTAGCCCCATTATTGATGAAGTTTGCTGACATTGGCATATCATCAGTGTATTCATGGGATTAATCACTCGTTAAAATAACAATAACTTGGAATATAGGTAATCTATCCAATAGTGTCAATCTTTATCCAGACCCCTGTTTAAAAATGGAATTTTCAAAAATATAGAGGGCGTTGATACAAAAAGATAAAGAAAAACGAAAAAAGCTGTGACCTATGACAAAGCTCTTATTCTAAGGCACTTGACGTAGATCTTTTGACGATCTAACGTCAGAATTGTGCCCTAATTCAGTTTTTATATTTAAAATTTTTTAATATTAAATTGATTCGCAGTGACGAATCGTTATAAAAAATAGAACCTCAAGTCATTATCATAATTAAAGCCTTTAAGGATTATATAATCAAATGTCTAGCCCGTTATTTAATGGTGACAGCAGCGAGTTTGAAAAACTAGATAGCCGACCTTTTACTCAAACTGATCACGAAATATTGAAGTCCTATGAAGCAGCCGTGGATGGTTTGGCTATGCTCATCGGCAACCATTGCGAAATCGTATTGCACTCTCTGGAAGATTTGAAATGTTCAGCGGTTAAAATCGCGAATGGAGAACATACTGGTCGTAAGATTGGTTCTCCAATTACCGATTTGGCATTACAAATGTTACATGATATCACAGATGAAGATTCAAGTTTTTCAAAGGCTTATTTTACTAGAGCGAAAAGTGGTGCATTGATGAAATCGATTACGATTGCGATTCGTAATCGTGAACGTCGAGTCATCGGTTTATTGTGTATTAATATGAACCTTGATGTTCCATTCTCTGAAATAATCAAAACCTTTATTCCTGAAGAAACGCATGAAGTTGCATCCGATGTTAACTTTGCCTCATCTGTTGATGATTTAGTGGCTCAAACATTAGAGTTCACCATTGAAGAAGTGAATAATGATCGTGAAGTAGCCAACAACGCAAAAAATAAACAAGTGGTGTTAAGTCTTTATGAAAAAGGTATTTTTGATATCAAAGACGCTATTAACCAAGTTGCTGATCGACTGAATATCTCAAAACATACTGTTTATCTCTATATTCGCCAGTTTAAAAATGGCGAGTAAGGCAACATTATGAGCTCTTTGACATATTGTTTAGTGGTAACAGGGCCTCATTATGGCACTGAACAATCTTCAAGTGCCTATTTATTCGCCAATGCCCTTCTTGAAAAAGGGCATCAAATCACGCAAATTTTCTTTTATCGGGAAGGGGTGGTAAATGCTAATAAATTGGTGTCACCCGCAAATGATGAATTCGATCTTCCCAAAGCGTGGATAGCATTGGCGAAAAAACACCAAATTCCTTTACATGTTTGTGTTGCAGCTGCGCTACGTCGAGGAATTATTGATGAGGATCAGGCAAAAGAGCAGGGAATTGATAATCATAATATGGCAACGGAATTTGAACTCAGTGGGTTGGGTTCGCTTGCTCAAGCGATGTTGACTTGTTCGCGTGTGGTGCAATTTTAATGAAAAAAATGAATTCAATCGCATTTCTTTTTACACAGGCACCGCACGGTAATAGTGCTGGACGAGAAGGTTTGGACGCTTTACTCGCAACCTCTGCGTTAACAGAAGATATTGGTGTTTTTTTTATCTCAGATGGTGTGTTTCAATTAGTTGAAAATCAACAGCCTGAGGGGGTGTTATCACGCCATCATGCGGCAACTTTTAAAGTGCTCCCCTTGTATGATGTGACAAATGTCTATATATCACACCAAGACGTGGCTCATCGTGGATTATCCTCTCAAACTTCTTTTGTGTTGGATGCACAAGTGATATCACATCAAGATATTGCTCAAAAATTGAGTGAATATGATGTGGTATTACGCTTTTAATACAGAAGTTAGGCAGGAAGGTTGAACGGTTATGTTGTATACTTATTCCGTCTCTATTTATCAAAGTGATTTAGAGGCTTTTTTATCTTTATTGACAAAAGAAGATGATGTTTTGTTAATACAAGATGGTGTGCTGGCAGTTCTTGAGGACAATCCTTTATTAAAATATTGTCTTCAACAGCAAATTTCAGTTTACGCATTAATTGATGATGTTTTAGCTAGAGGCTTAAAAGATCAAGTATCTCATCATATTAAACTCATCAGTTATGGTGATTTTGTCGATTTAACGGTAAAACACCCCCAACAAATTCATTGGGGAGCGTAGAATTGCTGTATAATTCTTGACACATGAGCCCGTCAGCAATAAAATTCTGCGTCCTCATGTTTTGTCTTGTTGACAAGACAGAGTTCAAATCCGTGTTTACGAAGCAAAAACCAGGAGCTTTTTTTAAATGGCAACTATTAACCAGCTGGTGCGCAAATCTCGTAGCTCGAAAGTTGTTAAAAGCAACGTTCCAGCTCTGGAAGCTTGCCCGCAAAAACGTGGCGTATGTACTCGTGTATATACTACCACTCCAAAAAAACCAAACTCAGCACTGCGTAAAGTATGTCGTGTGCGTTTGACTAACGGTTTCGAAGTTTCTTCCTACATCGGTGGTGAAGGCCACAACTTGCAGGAGCACTCCGTAATCTTAATCCGTGGTGGTCGTGTTAAAGACTTACCAGGTGTGCGTTACCACACTGTTCGCGGCGCGCTGGACTGTTCCGGTGTTAAAGACCGTAAACAAGCTCGTTCTAAGTACGGTGTGAAGAAGCCAAAGGCTTAATGGTTCTCCGTTAAGTAAGGCCAAACATTTTTTCACTATTAATGTCAAAATAAACTCATTGAGTTTTGGACAACCCTGAATTTAAACGGAGTATTTCCATGCCACGTCGTCGTGTAATTGGTCAACGTAAAATTCTGCCAGATCCTAAGTTCGGATCAGAACTGCTGGCCAAATTTGTAAACATTCTGATGGTAGACGGTAAAAAATCTACTGCAGAATCTATCGTATATAATGCGCTTGAGACCCTGGCTCAGCGTTCAGGCAAAACTGAACTGGAAGCGTTCGAAATCGCATTAGATAACGTACGTCCTACTGTGGAAGTTAAATCCCGCCGTGTTGGTGGTTCAACTTACCAAGTTCCAGTTGAAGTACGTCCAGTTCGTCGTAATGCATTAGCAATGCGTTGGATTGTTGAAGCTGCTCGTAAACGCGGTGATAAATCCATGGCTCTTCGCCTGGCAAATGAATTATCTGATGCGGCTGAAAACAAAGGCGCTGCTGTTAAGAAACGTGAAGACGTTCACCGTATGGCAGATGCAAACAAGGCGTTCGCACACTACCGTTGGTAATCCACGAAGTAGTTGTCGCAACTCTTTTCAGGACAGCTCTGCTGTCCTTTACCTGAATTGAACGCCCACGAGAGAGGAAAAAATGGCTCGTCAAACCCCCATAGCACGTTACCGTAATATCGGTATCAGTGCGCACATCGATGCCGGTAAAACCACTACAAGTGAACGTATTCTGTTTTATACCGGTGTAAACCATAAAATTGGTGAAACTCACGAAGGTTCAGCAACAATGGACTGGATGGAGCAGGAGCAGGAACGTGGTATTACTATCACATCCGCAGCAACTACTGCATTCTGGTCTGGTATGGCTAAACAGTTTGAGCCTCACCGTGTAAACATCATCGACACCCCAGGACACGTTGACTTCACAATCGAAGTAGAACGTTCTATGCGTGTTCTTGATGGCGCGGTTATGGTTTACTGTGCAGTTGGTGGTGTTCAGCCTCAGTCAGAAACAGTATGGCGCCAGGCTAACAAATATCATGTACCACGTATCGCGTTCGTTAACAAAATGGACCGTATGGGTGCAAACTTCCTGCGTGTTGTTGAACAAATCAAAACACGTCTGGCAGCAAACCCAGTTCCACTGCAAATTCCAGTAGGCGCTGAAGAACATTTCACCGGTGTTGTTGATTTAATTAAAATGAAATCAATCCGTTGGAATGAAGAAGACCAAGGTGTTACTTTCGAATACGAAGACATTCCTGCAAATCTGCAAGATTTAGCTGAAGAATGGCACAACAACCTAGTCGAATCAGCTGCTGAAGCATCAGAAGAACTGATGGACAAATATCTGGGCGGTGAAGAGCTGACAGAAGCAGAAATCAAAGCTGCTCTGCGTAAACGCGTTCTAGATAACGAAATTATCCTGGTTACCTGTGGTTCTGCATTTAAGAACAAAGGTGTTCAGGCAATGCTGGATGCGGTAATTGAATACCTGCCAGCGCCAACAGATGTCCCTGCTATCAACGGTATGTTACCAGATGGTAAAGATACTCCAGCAGAACGTCATTCAAGCGACGAAGAGCCATTCTCTGCACTGGCATTCAAAATCGCAACTGACCCATTTGTTGGTAACTTAACATTCTTCCGTGTGTACTCTGGTGTTGTAAACTCAGGTGACACAGTTCTGAACCCGGTTAAAGACAGAAAAGAACGTTTTGGCCGTATTGTTCAGATGCATGCTAACAAGCGTGAAGAAATTAAAGAAGTTCGTGCAGGCGACATCGCTGCTGCTATCGGTCTGAAAGACGTAACTACAGGTGATACTTTATGTGCAATTGATGCACCAATCATCTTAGAACGTATGGAATTCCCAGAGCCAGTAATTTCTGTTGCTATCGAACCTAAGACTAAAGTTGACCAAGAAAAAATGGGTATCGCTCTGAACCGTCTGGCTCAGGAAGATCCATCTTTCCGCGTATCAAGCGACGAAGAAACTGGTCAAACTATCATTGCTGGTATGGGTGAGCTGCACTTAGACGTGTTAGTTGACCGTATGCGTCGTGAATTTAAAGTTGAAGCGAACGTAGGTAAACCACAGGTTGCTTACCGTGAAACTATTCGTGATACAGTAACTGATATCGAAGGTAAGCACGCGAAACAATCTGGTGGTCGTGGTCAGTACGGTCATGTTGTTATCGACCTGTCTCCATTACCAGCAGGTGGTGAAGAGAACTACGTATTTATCAACGATATCGTTGGTGGTGTAATTCCTAAAGAATTCATCCCAGCTGTTGATAAAGGTATTCAAGAACAGCTGAAATCTGGTCCATTAGCAGGTTACCCTGTTGTGGATATTCAGGCTCGTTTACATTACGGTTCTTACCATGATGTTGACTCCTCAGAAATCGCGTTTAAAATTGCCGCATCAATGGCATTTAAAGACGGCTTCATGAAAGCTAAGCCAATTCTGCTTGAGCCAGTCATGAAAGTTGAGATTGAAACGCCAGAAGATTACATGGGCGACGTTATCGGTGACTTAAACCGTCGTCGTGGTATGGTTGAAGGTATGGACGATCTGCCTACCGGTAAGATCATCCGTGCTCAAGTACCACTGGCTGAAATGTTCGGTTATGCAACTGACCTGCGTTCACAAACTCAGGGTCGTGCTTCATACTCTATGGAGTTCTTGAAGTACAACGAAGCGCCTAGCAACGTCGCTCAGGCTATTATCGAAGCTCGTAAAGCGAAATAAGATCCTTTCGAGTTCAATTTAGTTTACGCTCCCTCTAATAAGAGGGAGCGATATTAAGGAATATAGTCGTGTCTAAAGAAAAATTTGAACGTTCCAAACCGCACGTTAACGTTGGTACTATCGGCCACGTTGACCACGGTAAAACAACTCTGACTGCTGCAATCACTACAGTTTTAGCTAAAACTTACGGTGGTGCTGCTCGTGCATTCGATCAAATCGATAACGCACCAGAAGAAAAAGCTCGTGGTATCACCATCTCTACTTCACACGTAGAATACGATACTCCAACTCGTCACTACGCACACGTAGACTGCCCAGGTCACGCCGACTATGTTAAAAACATGATCACTGGTGCTGCGCAAATGGACGGAGCTATCCTGGTAGTTGCTGCGACTGATGGCCCAATGCCACAAACTCGTGAGCACATCCTGTTAGGTCGTCAGGTTGGTGTTCCTTACATCATCGTATTCCTGAACAAATGTGACATGGTAGATGATGAAGAGTTACTGGAATTAGTAGAAATGGAAGTTCGTGAACTTCTGTCTCAATACGATTTCCCAGGTGACGACACTCCAGTAATCCGTGGTTCAGCGCTGAAAGCACTGGAAGGCGAAGCTGAGTGGGAAGCAAAAATTGTTGAATTAGCAGAAGCACTGGATTCATACATCCCAGAACCAGAGCGTGCAATTGACAAACCATTCCTGTTACCAATCGAAGACGTATTCTCAATCTCAGGCCGTGGTACAGTAGTAACTGGTCGTGTTGAGCGTGGTGTTGTTAAAGTTGGTGAAGAAGTTGAAATCGTTGGTATCAAACCAACAGTTAAAACAACTTGTACTGGCGTTGAAATGTTCCGTAAATTACTTGACGAAGGTCGTGCAGGTGAGAACGTAGGTGTTCTGCTGCGTGGTACTAAACGTGAAGAAATCGAACGTGGACAAGTACTGGCTAAACCAGGTTCAATCAAGCCACACACTAAATTCGAATCAGAAGTTTATATTCTGAGCAAAGATGAAGGTGGTCGTCATACTCCATTCTTCAAAGGCTACCGTCCACAGTTCTACTTCCGTACAACTGACGTAACTGGTACTATCGAATTACCAGAAGGCGTAGAAATGGTAATGCCAGGTGACAACATCAACATGATCGTTGAACTGATTCACCCAATCGCGATGGACGACGGTTTACGTTTCGCTATCCGTGAAGGTGGCCGTACAGTAGGTGCGGGCGTTGTTGCTAAAGTATTAGGTTAATTACTCGCGTAATTCTCCTAGAGAAGGGCATCAATTGATGCCCTTTTTATGCGTTGTTTGAAAAAGAACCTATCTCATCACTAGTTTGATGGAAATTATTGGTGAGATAGGCTCTGATACAACGAATCGAGTCCAGTATCTTGCAGATACGAATGTCATAGAGATATGACACTGTGTCAGATGCAATCATAGTTGATTTTATGGTTAGTCTGATTTGTTTTGCTCTTGCGAGGCAAGCTGGCTATTTATTTACATCATATGACAGGTTAATTTATGAGTGCGAATAGCGGAGCTCAAGATAGCAAACGCGGTGGTGATATCGCTAAGTGGATCATTACCGTTTTATTGCTGGCAGTAGCAGTGGGTGGCAACTATCTTTACCGTGAATTTAACCTAGCGTTACGAGCTTTAGCTGTTGTTGCTTTGTTCGTAGCAGCGGGTGGGATCGCGTTGTGGACAACACAAGGTAAAGCAACATTAGCATTTGCTCGCGAAGCGCGCATTGAAATGCGTAAAGTAGTATGGCCAACACGTCAAGAAACATTGCAAACAACCCTGATTGTTGCTGCAGTGACGGCTATTGTGTCATTAGTTCTTTGGGGACTGGATGGCATTCTGGTTCGTTTTGTTTCATTTATTACTGGCCTGTGAGGTGTTCATGACTGATTCTCCAAAAAAACGCTGGTATGTCATTCAGGCATTTTCGGGCTTTGAAGGCCGTGTTGCACAGTCTCTGCGTGAACATATCAAATTAAACGAAATGGAAGACTCATTCGGCGAAGTTATGGTTCCAACCGAAGAAGTGGTTGAGATCCGTAGCGGTCAACGTCGCAAAAGTGAGCGTAAATTTTTCCCAGGCTATGTTCTTGTCCAAATGGTCATGAATGATGCAACTTGGCACTTAGTACGTAATGTACCTCGTGTTATGGGATTCATTGGCGGAACGTCTGACAGACCTGCACCAATTAGCGATAAAGAAGTTGATGCGATTATGAATCGCTTACAACAAGTTGGTGATAAACCACGTCCTAAAACACTGTTTGAACCAGGTGAAATGGTTCGTGTTAGCGATGGTCCATTCGCTGACTTTAACGGTGTTGTTGAAGAAGTTGATTACGAAAAAAGCCGCTTAAAAGTCTCTGTATCAATCTTCGGTCGTGCAACACCAGTTGAGTTAGACTTTAGTCAGGTTGAAAAAGGTTAAACCTTTTTACGTTGCTTTCTTGCAAAAGGTGGAAAAGTTATCTACAATTTTCCACCTTTCGTTTTGAGTTGTTTTGCTATAAGGCAAAACAAAGTAAAATCGGGGAGCCCTAGCCGGGCGATATACCCAAATTGAGGAATTAATTAATGGCTAAGAAAGTCCAAGCCTATATCAAACTGCAAGTTTCTGCAGGTATGGCTAATCCAAGTCCACCAGTTGGTCCAGCTCTGGGTCAACAAGGTGTTAACATCATGGAATTCTGTAAAGCATTCAACGCTAAAACTGAAAGCGTAGAAAAAGGTTTACCAATTCCTGTTGTTATTACAGTTTATGCTGACCGTTCTTTCACTTTCGTTACCAAAACTCCTCCAGCAGCAGTTCTGCTGAAGAAAGCTGCGGGCGTGAAATCAGGTTCTGGCAAACCGAACAAAGAGAAAGTAGGTAAAATTACTTCTGCTCAAGTTCGTGAAATCGCAGAAACTAAAGCTGCGGACCTGACTGGTGCTGACGTTGAAGCTATGATGCGTTCAATCGAAGGTACTGCTCGTTCCATGGGCCTGGTAGTGGAGGATTAATCTGATGGCTAAACTAACCAAGCGCATGCGCAATATCCGTGAGAAAGTTGAAGTAACTAAACAGTACGAAATTACTGAAGCTGTTGCTTTACTGAAAGAACTGGCTACTGCTAAATTCGTTGAAAGCGTTGACGTTGCTGTTAACCTTGGCATCGATGCACGTAAATCAGATCAAAACGTTCGTGGTGCAACTGTACTTCCACACGGTACTGGCCGTTCAGTTCGCGTTGCTGTATTCGCACAAGGTGCAAATGCAGAAGCTGCTAAAGAAGCAGGCGCTGAATTAGTCGGTATGGACGACTTAGCTGCTAAAGTTAAAGCTGGCGAAATGGACTTCGACGTTGTTATCGCATCTCCAGATGCAATGCGCGTTGTAGGTCAATTAGGTCAAATCCTTGGCCCACGTGGCTTAATGCCAAACCCGAAAGTGGGTACTGTAACTCCTAACGTTGCTGAAGCAGTTAAAAATGCTAAAGCTGGTCAGGTTCGTTACCGTAACGACAAAAATGGTATTATCCATACCACTATCGGTAAAGTTGATTTCAACGAAGCTCAGTTGAAAGAAAACTTAGAAGCTCTGCTGGTTGCTCTGAAAAAAGCAAAACCATCAGCAGCGAAAGGCGTTTATATCAAGAAAGTAAGCCTGTCTACCACTATGGGTGCAGGTGTTGCTATTGATCAAGCTAGCTTGAGCGCGACAGTTTAATCTTAGATTAGACTAAAGTCATAAAAGACTTTACCTTGGCGTCAAATTTGTATAGAATTTGACGCCTTGAGTTTAGCTATGTGGTATTTTATTTAAGTCTGCATAACTAAATTCTCTGAATTTCGGTTGGAGTCTGGCCTATCCAGACCCCGTCCAAGACCGCAGGTGTAAGTAATTACTTAATTTTCCTGCGTAGACGGTGAGAGAGCCAATAAAGAATTATATATTCTGGATTCTACTCACCGTGTTTTAGCGCTTATACCATTGTGGTCATAAGTGATGTGAGTCCCGAGTTTTTACTCGGTTAATCCAGGAGCAAGAAGCTAATGGCACTAAATCTTCAAGACAAACAAGCGATTGTTGCTGAAGTCAGCGAAGTTGCCAAAGGTGCGCTTTCTGCAGTTGTTGCGGATTCCCGTGGCGTTACTGTAGCTAAAATGACCGAACTGCGTAAAGCATGTCGTGAAGCTGGCGTTACTGTACGTGTAGTACGTAACACACTTCTGCGTCGTGCTGTTGAAGGTACTTCTTATGAAGTACTGAAAGATGCATTTGTTGGTCCAACCTTGATTGCATTTTCTGCTGAACATCCGGGCGCTGCAGCTCGTCTGTTCAAAGAATTCGCGAAAGCGAACCCAGCATTCGAGATTAAAGCGGCTGCCTTTGAAGGTGAGTTTATCCCAGGTTCGAACATCGATCGTCTGGCTACACTCCCAACTTACGATGAAGCAATCGCACGCCTGATGGCAACCATGAAAGAAGCCTCTGCAGGCAAATTGGTTCGCACTCTGGCTGCTCTGCGCGATCAGAAAGAAGCTGCTTAATAGCCAATTTCTTCGTTGCTTTATTTACGTATAAACTTTTTCTGAATTTTAGGAACACTTGTTATGTCTATTTCTAAAGACGATATCTTAAACGCAGTTGCTGAAATGTCTGTAATGGACGTTGTTGAACTGATCTCTATGATGGAAGAAAAATTCGGTGTATCTGCTGCTGCAGCTGTTGCTGTTGCTGCGGGTCCAGCAGAAGCTGCTGAAGAGAAAACTGAATTTGACGTTATCCTGAAAGCTATCGGCGGTAACAAAGTAGCAGTAATCAAAGCAGTACGTGGCGCTACCGGTCTTGGCCTGAAAGAAGCTAAAGACTTAGTAGAATCTGCACCAGCAGCTCTGAAAGAAGGCGTAAGCAAAGATGATGCTGAAGCTCTGAAGAAAGCTCTGGAAGAAGCAGGCGCTGAGGTTGAAGTTAAATAATTTAACTTCCCAGAGTGCAGCCTAACGGCTGATGGCTGGTGATTTTTTGGTCACCAGCCTTTTTGCGCTGTAAGGTAAGAGTCACTTTTTCACACTTTTTTGGTGTCTCATTACTTCAATATTTTTTGCTATTGACGACTTAATATACTGTGTTAATCACTACGATCCACGTTCTCGAAAGCTCGGTAGTGAGCTCGACACAATGAAATGATTTAAGAGTAATAGCAATGAATATTCGGAAAATAGTTGTTTTCCTACCTACAAAAAAATAGTGTTAGCAGAATGTCGAGCCATCCTTAAAAAGTTAAGGACAGGCAGAGTGGGTCACTTTTCAGCGAGCTGAGGAACCCTATGGTTTACTCCTATACCGAGAAAAAACGTATTCGTAAGGATTTTGGTAAACGTCCACAAGTTCTGGATGTTCCCTATCTCCTTTCTATCCAACTTGACTCGTTCCAGAAGTTCATCGAGCAAGATCCTGATGGTCAAAACGGTCTGGAAGCAGCTTTCCGTTCCGTATTTCCTATCCAAAGCTACAGTGGTAATGCTGAATTACAATATGTCAGCTACCGCTTAGGCGAGCCTGTTTTTGATGTTAAAGAATGTCAGATCCGCGGTGTAACTTACTCAGCACCTCTGCGTGTAAAACTGCGTCTAGTCATTTATGAACGTGAAGCCCCAGAAGGCACCGTTAAAGACATCAAAGAACAAGAAGTCTATATGGGTGAAATCCCATTAATGACCGATAATGGTACTTTTGTTATCAATGGTACTGAGCGTGTTATCGTTTCCCAGTTACACCGTAGCCCTGGTGTGTTCTTTGATAGTGACAAAGGTAAAACACACTCTTCAGGTAAGGTACTGTATAACGCACGTATTATCCCTTATCGTGGCTCATGGTTAGACTTCGAATTCGACCCTAAAGATAACCTTTTTGTCCGTATTGACCGTCGCCGTAAATTACCTGCGACTATCATTTTACGCGCAATGAACTACAGCACTGAAGAAATCTTAGGATTATTCTTCGAAAAAACACTGTTTGAAATCAGCAACAACAAGCTGATGATGACATTAGTGCCTGAACGTCTGCGTGGTGAAACTGCTTCATTTGATATTGAAGCAAACGGCAAAGTGTATGTCGAAAAAGGCCGTCGTATTACCGCTCGCCATATTCGTCAATTAGAAAAAGAGCAAGTTGACCGCATTGAAGTACCTGTTGAATACATTGCAGGTAAAGTGGTTGCTCGTGACTATATTGATGAAGCGACAGGTGAACTGATTTGTGCTGCTAACATGGAAATCTCTTTAGATGTGTTAGCTCGCTTAAGTCAAGCTGGTCATAAAACAATTGAAACTCTGTTTACCAATGACTTAGATCATGGTGCTTATATTTCAGAAACTGTTCGCGTCGATCCTACAAACGATCGTTTAAGCGCGTTAGTCGAAATCTATCGCATGATGCGTCCTGGTGAACCACCTACACGCGAAGCTGCAGAAAACTTATTTGAGAACTTATTCTTCTCTGAAGATCGTTATGATCTTTCTGCTGTAGGTCGTATGAAGTTCAACCGTTCGTTAAGCCGTGACGAAGTTGAAGGTTCTGGCATCCTGAGCCAAGAAGATATCATTGAAGTAATGAAAAAACTGATTGATATCCGTAATGGTAAAGGTGAAGTGGATGATATCGACCACTTAGGTAACCGTCGTATTCGTTCTGTTGGCGAAATGGCTGAAAACCAATTCCGTGTTGGTCTGGTGCGTGTTGAACGTGCAGTTAAAGAGCGTCTGTCTTTAGGCGATCTTGATGCATTAATGCCACAAGATATGATCAACGCAAAACCGATTTCTGCTGCTGTCAAAGAATTCTTTGGCTCTAGCCAGTTATCACAGTTTATGGATCAGAATAACCCGCTATCAGAAATTACGCACAAACGTCGTATTTCTGCATTAGGCCCAGGTGGTTTGACCCGTGAACGTGCAGGCTTTGAAGTTCGAGACGTACACCCAACTCACTACGGTCGTGTGTGCCCAATCGAAACGCCTGAAGGTCCAAACATCGGTCTTATCAACTCATTATCTGTTTATGCACAGACTAACGAGTACGGTTTCCTTGAAACGCCTTACCGTGTTGTTGAAAACAACGCTGTAACAGATGAAATTCACTATCTGTCTGCAATCGAAGAAGGTAACTTCATCATTGCTCAGGCTAACTCCGTATTAGACGATGACAATCACTTCGTTGAAGAATTAGTTACTTGCCGTCATAAAGGTGAGTCAAGCTTATTTAGTCGTGACCAAGTTCAGTACATGGACGTTTCAACCCAACAGGTTGTTTCTGTCGGTGCTTCACTGATCCCATTCCTTGAACACGATGACGCCAACCGTGCATTGATGGGTGCGAACATGCAACGTCAGGCTGTTCCTACACTTCGTGGTGATAAACCACTAGTAGGTACAGGTATGGAACGTGCTGTAGCGGTTGACTCCGGTGTTACTGCGGTTGCTAAACGTGGCGGTGTTGTTCAGTATGTTGATGCTTCTCGTATCGTTATCAAAGTTAACGAAGAAGAAACTTACGCTGGTGAAGCGGGCATCGATATCTACAGCTTGACTAAATACACCCGTTCTAACCAGAACACATGTATTAACCAAACTCCTTGCGTATCTTTAGGTGAACCTGTTGATCGCGGTGACGTGTTAGCTGATGGTCCTTCAACAGACCTTGGTGAGTTAGCATTAGGTCAAAACATGCGCGTGGCATTTATGCCATGGAATGGTTATAACTACGAGGACTCCATCCTTGTATCTGAGCGTGTTGTTCAAGAAGACCGTTTCACTACTATCCACATTCAAGAACTCGCTTGTGTCTCTCGTGATACTAAGTTAGGGCCTGAAGAGATCACTGCTGATATCCCGAACGTCGGTGAAGCAGCGTTATCTAAACTGGATGAATCAGGTATCGTTTATATCGGTGCTGAAGTGAAAGGTGGTGACATTCTGGTTGGTAAAGTAACACCTAAAGGTGAAACTCAACTGACTCCAGAAGAGAAACTGCTACGTGCTATCTTCGGTGAAAAAGCGTCTGATGTTAAAGATTCTTCTCTACGTGTTCCTAATGGTGTGTCTGGTACAGTTATCGACGTACAAGTCTTCACCCGTGATGGCGTAGAAAAAGATAAACGTGCATTAGAAATCGAAGAATCACAGTTACGTGAAGTTAAGAAAGACTTAACTGAAGAACTGCGTATCTTTGAAGCTGGTCTATTCGCTCGTATCCGTGGTGTTCTGATTGCTGGCGGTATTGAAGCTGAGAAATTAGATAAATTACCTCGTGAACGTTGGTTAGAGCTGGGTATTGCGGATGAAGAGAAGCAAAACCAGTTAGAACAATTAGCTGAACAGTATGATGAACTGAAAGCTGAGTTCGCGAAAAAACTGGAAGCCAAACGTCGTAAAATCACTCAAGGCGATGATTTAGCACCAGGCGTGCTGAAAATCGTTAAGGTTTACCTGGCAGTTAAACGTCAGATCCAACCTGGTGATAAGATGGCGGGTCGTCATGGTAACAAGGGTGTTATCTCTAAGATTAACCCAATTGAAGACATGCCATACGATGAAAACGGTAATCCAGTAGACCTCGTACTGAACCCACTAGGTGTACCATCACGTATGAACATCGGTCAGATCCTTGAAACTCACTTGGGTATGGCTGCTAAAGGTATCGGTGATAAGATCAACGCGATGCTGAAACAGCAACAAGAAGTTGCTAAGTTACGTGAATTTATCCAGAAAGCTTACGATCTGGGTATGGCACCTCGTCAGAAAGTTGATCTGGACACCTTCAGCGATGAAGAAGTGTTACGTCTGGCTGAAAACCTGAAAAAAGGTATGCCAACCGCAACACCAGTGTTCGATGGTGCAGAAGAAATGGAAATTAAAGAGATGCTGAAATTAGCTGATCTTCCAACTTCTGGTCAGATTACACTTTTCGATGGTCGTACAGGTGAACAATTTGAGCGTCCAGTAACTGTTGGTTACATGTACATGCTGAAACTGAACCACTTAGTTGATGATAAGATGCACGCCCGTTCTACCGGTTCGTACAGCTTAGTTACTCAGCAACCTCTTGGTGGTAAAGCGCAGTTTGGTGGACAGCGTTTCGGGGAGATGGAAGTGTGGGCACTGGAAGCATACGGTGCAGCTTATACTCTTCAAGAAATGCTTACTGTTAAGTCGGATGACGTTAACGGTCGTACCAAAATGTACAAAAACATCGTTGATGGTAACCATCAGATGGAACCAGGTATGCCAGAGTCGTTCAACGTATTGTTGAAAGAGATCCGTTCACTGGGTATCAACATCGAATTGGAAGACGAATAACGTATTCCATATAGACAGACTGCTAGAAATGGCAGTCTGTCAAACAGTGACTACACTGGTTTAAAGGGGTGAATGACAGGGGTCATTTGCCTGGCAGGTCTAACTCCGACAGGAGCCATTTCGTGAAAGACTTATTAAAGTTTCTGAAAGCGCAAACCAAGACCGAAGAGTTTGATGCGATCAAAATTGCTCTGGCATCACCTGATATGATCCGTTCATGGTCATTTGGTGAAGTTAAAAAGCCAGAAACAATTAACTACCGTACGTTCAAACCAGAACGTGACGGTCTTTTCTGTGCCCGTATTTTCGGACCAGTAAAAGATTACGAATGTTTGTGTGGTAAATACAAACGTTTAAAACACCGTGGTGTTATCTGTGAGAAGTGTGGCGTTGAAGTTACACAAACTAAAGTTCGTCGTGAACGTATGGGTCACATCGAATTAGCTTCTCCAGTTGCTCACATTTGGTTCTTGAAATCACTGCCGTCCCGTATCGGTCTGCTGCTGGATATGCCACTGCGCGATATTGAACGTGTACTGTATTTTGAATCTTACGTTGTTGTTGAAGGCGGGATGACCAGCCTTGAGCGCGGACAAATCTTAACAGAAGAGCAATATCTTGATGCATTAGAAGAGTTCGGTGACGAATTTGATGCGAAGATGGGTGCAGAAGCTGTTCAGAACCTGTTACAGAGCATGGATCTGGAACAAGAGTGTGAAACGCTGCGCGAAGAGTTAAATGAAACTAACTCTGAAACCAAACGTAAGAAACTGACTAAACGTATCAAGTTACTTGAAGCATTCATGCAATCAGGCAATAAACCTGAGTGGATGATCTTAACTGTACTGCCTGTGTTACCACCAGACTTACGTCCACTGGTTCCACTTGATGGCGGTCGTTTTGCGACATCTGACCTGAACGATTTATATCGTCGTGTGATCAACCGTAACAACCGTTTAAAACGCCTGCTCGATTTAGCAGCTCCAGACATTATCGTACGTAACGAAAAACGTATGTTACAAGAGTCTGTGGATGCGTTATTAGATAACGGTCGTCGTGGTCGTGCGATTACAGGTTCTAACAAACGTCCTCTGAAATCTTTGGCTGATATGATCAAAGGTAAACAAGGTCGTTTCCGTCAAAACCTGTTAGGTAAACGTGTTGACTATTCTGGTCGTTCTGTAATCACCGTTGGTCCATACTTGCGTCTGCATCAGTGTGGTCTACCGAAGAAAATGGCTCTTGAGTTATTCAAACCATTTATTTACGGAAAACTGGAAACCCGTGGTTTAGCGACAACAATCAAAGCCGCTAAAAAAATGGTTGAGCGCGAAGAAGCGGTTGTTTGGGATATCTTAGATGAAGTTATCCGCGAACACCCAGTAATGCTAAACCGTGCACCAACACTTCACCGTTTAGGTATTCAGGCATTTGAACCAATCCTTATCGAAGGTAAAGCTATTCAGTTACACCCACTCGTTTGTGCGGCATACAACGCCGACTTCGATGGTGACCAAATGGCGGTTCACGTACCATTGACATTAGAAGCACAGTTAGAAGCTCGTGCGCTGATGATGTCAACAAATAACATCCTGTCTCCAGCAAGTGGTGACCCAATCATCGTTCCTTCACAGGACGTTGTATTAGGTCTTTACTACATGACTCGTGACTGCATCAATGCCAAAGGTGAAGGCATGGTGCTAAGTGGTCCTAAAGAAGCTGAACGCGTTTATCGCGCTGGTTTAGCCTCTTTACACGCACGCGTTAAAGTACGTATCACTGAAGAGATCAAAGATGGCGAAGGTAATATCACTACTGAAACTAGCTTAAAAGACACAACTGTCGGCCGAGCTATTTTATGGATGATCGTACCAAGAGGCCTACCTTACGCGCTGGTTAACCAACCATTAGGTAAAAAAGCAATTTCTAAAATGCTCAATACCTGTTATCGCGTATTAGGTTTGAAACCGACCGTTATTTTTGCTGACCAAATCATGTATACCGGTTTTGCTTACGCAGCACGTTCAGGTGCTTCAGTAGGTATCGATGACATGGTTATCCCTGCTAAAAAAGCAGAGATCATTGCAGAAGCAGAAGCAGAAGTTGCAGAAATTCAGGAACAGTTCCAATCCGGTCTGGTAACAGCGGGCGAACGTTATAACAAAGTTATCGATATTTGGGCTGCGGCGAATGAGCGCGTAGCAAAAGCGATGATGGAAAACCTGTCTACTGAAACCGTTATTAACCGTAATGGTGAAGAAGAACAACAAGTATCTTTCAACAGCATCTTTATGATGGCTGACTCCGGTGCTCGTGGTTCTGCAGCTCAGATCCGTCAGTTAGCAGGTATGCGTGGTCTGATGGCTAAGCCAGATGGCTCAATCATCGAGACACCAATCACAGCGAACTTCCGTGAAGGTCTGAACGTACTCCAGTACTTCATCTCAACCCACGGTGCTCGTAAAGGTCTTGCGGATACCGCACTGAAAACAGCAAACTCCGGTTACTTGACTCGTCGTTTAGTTGACGTTGCACAAGACTTAGTCGTAACAGAAGACGACTGTGGTACAACCGAAGGTGTTATGATGACTCCGGTTATCGAAGGTGGTGATGTTAAAGAGCCACTGCGTGAACGTGTATTAGGTCGTGTGGCTGCGGAAGATATTCTGAAACCAGGTACTGCCGATATTCTTGTTCCACGTAACACCCTGTTAAACGAAAAACTGTGTGACCTGTTAGAAGAAAACTCAGTTGACAGCGTGAAAGTACGTTCAGTTGTAACCTGTAACACAGACTTCGGTGTATGTGCTAAATGTTATGGTCGTGACCTTGCTCGTGGTCATATCATCAACAAAGGTGAAGCTATCGGTGTTATCGCGGCACAGTCAATCGGTGAACCAGGTACACAGTTAACGATGCGTACGTTCCACATCGGTGGTGCGGCATCTCGTGCGGCAGCAGAATCTAGCATTCAAGTACGTAATAAAGGTACTCTGAAGCTGTTCAATGCGAAATTCATTACCAATACTGCAGGTAAATTAGTTATCACTTCTCGTAACACTGAATTACGTTTAATTGACGAATTCGGTCGTACGAAAGAAAGCTACAAAGTGCCTTACGGTGCTCAATTAGCGAAAGGTGATGGCGAAGCGGTTAACGGTGGCGAAACTGTTGCTAACTGGGATCCACATACAATGCCAGTTGTGAGTGAAGTATCTGGTATCATTCGTTTTGCTGACATGGTTGATGGTCAAACTATCACACGTCAAACAGATGAATTAACAGGTCTTTCTTCACTGGTTGTTCTGGATTCAGCAGAGCGTACAGGTAGCGGTAAAGATTTACGTCCAGCATTGCGCATCACTGATGCACAAGGCAAAGATGTATTGATCCCGAATACTGATATGCCAGCACAGTACTTCCTGCCAGGTAAAGCAATTGTTCAGTTAGACGATGGCATTACAATTAACGCAGGTGACACTTTAGCGCGTATTCCACAAGAATCTGGCGGTACTAAAGATATCACCGGTGGTCTGCCACGTGTTGCTGACCTGTTTGAAGCTCGTCGTCCGAAAGAGCCTGCAATCCTTGCTGAAATCAGCGGTATTGTATCGTTCGGTAAAGAGACTAAAGGTAAACGTCGTCTAGTTATTTCTCCATTAGACGGTAGCGATGCATACGAAGAGATGATCCCTAAATGGCGTCAGCTTAACGTATTCGAGGGTGAGGTTGTGGAACGCGGTGATGTTATCTCCGATGGTCCAGAGTCACCACACGACATTCTGCGCTTACGTGGTGTTCACGCGGTTACTCGCTATATCACTAACGAAGTACAGGAAGTTTACCGTTTACAAGGCGTTAAGATTAACGATAAACACATCGAAGTTATCGTTCGTCAGATGCTACGTAAAGTCACCATTGCGAACGCAGGAAGCTCTGAGTTCCTCGAAGGTGAACAGGTTGAATACGCTCGCGTTAAAGTATCAAACCGTGTTCTGGAAGATGATGGTAAAGTACCAGCAACGTATGCTCGTGACCTGTTAGGTATCACGAAAGCATCTCTGGCAACTGAATCCTTCATCTCTGCTGCATCGTTCCAAGAAACAACTCGTGTTCTGACGGAAGCTGCGGTAGCGGGTAAACGTGATGAATTACGTGGCTTGAAAGAAAACGTTATTGTTGGTCGCTTGATCCCAGCTGGTACTGGATATGCGTATCACCAAGATCGTATGAAGCGTCGTCAATCACAACTGCCGACAGATGAAACTGAAACAACAATCAGTGCTGATGAAGCATCTGCTAACTTAGCAGAATTACTGAATGCTGGTTTTGGTGGATTAAAAGACTAAAATCTAATTTAGATTAGATTGAAATGCCCTCCATTGTGAGGGCATTTTTTGTTTCTGTTCTACAATAAGTAGGCGAAATGATGAGAATAATAACTAACGGATTGATTATCCTATTTTTTATTTTTACTGGTCTTGCTTTTGCAACCCCTTTAGAAAGGGAAATACCAACAGAAACACAATGGGATTTAGAAACTCCGACCACAACATTGATGCAGGTTCGTCAGCAAAAAACCTTATATGCTTTTATTGGTAATAAATTAAGACCTGTTGCTGAGCTATATCCTAATCAGGGATTTTATGTTTCAGATGCGATAAATAATTACCATAAAATACAATTTGGAAATGCCCAAGGTTATTTGGAAGCTGGTTATTTAGAAGATGGTTATTTTGAAGATATTGCTTCTATTTCGGCTGATAAGAAAATACGTTTCTTATCAGATAGCACGAAGAAAACCGATTACCCTATCTATGAATATCTGATCACAACAAAAAATACCCCCATCTATAGTGATAAAGATATTGCTAGCCCACAAATAGCGACACTCTTATCCAATTTACGTTATCCCGTGCTATCACGCACAATTAAAGAAGATACTAATGGAAGTGAAATCAATTGGTTTGAGGTCTCTTTAGGTGACCGTTTAGGTTATATTTCATCAAAGGATGTAAAACCTGATTTAGGGATACCGATACTTACTTATCACCATATTCTCAAAGTAACGGAAAATCATAATTTTCGTCATACATCAACAACAACATCATTAACTGCCTTTACAGAGCAGATGAATTATTTAAAAGAAGCCGGATATGAAACGCTTTCACTAAATCAAGTTGCAGGCTATCTAAATAAAAGTATTAATTTGCCGGGACGAGCTGTCGCGTTAACATTTGATGATGGTTTACAATCTGTTTATCGCTATGCCTATCCACTTTTAAAAGAAAATGGCCAGAGAGCAACATTATTTGTTATTTCATCACGTATAAAATCTAAAACGCCCAAATGGGCACCTAATTCATTACAGTTTATGAGTTGGCAGGCACTGAAATCAAGTCGAGATGTTTTTGATATTCAGTCACATTCTCATTTTTTACATCGTTTAGATAATAATAAAAAACCCATTATATTTAGTCGCCAATCTCATACTATCGTATTAGATTTACAGCGCTCCCAGCGTGTTTTACGATTATTAAACCCACATCAATACGCTTTTGCATATCCTTTTGGTGGTTATAACCAAAGAGCAATTAATGCAACTAAAGCATCAGGAATGACATTGGCAGTGACGACACGACAAGGAAAAGTACGTTTAGGTGATCCCCCTTATGCTTTAAAGCGGCTATATGCGTTGAGTACAGATCCTATTGAGAAATTTGCGAGGATGGTGGGTAATGATGAATATGAAGTGGTGAATGAGAATATTGTTGTTGATAAATAATTAAAAAGAAAATTTATAATATTAAAAAATACCTTTGATATTTATTGAAGGTATTTTTTATTTCTCTATTACGTATTCAGTTAAGATCAATAAATAACTTATATTTTTCAGATAATTATGATTATTTGTTAGTGATAAAAATTCATTTTTTTCTGTAAGCTGGCAATCCAAATTCAGCATGGAAGTGCAATTAGAATTGGCACAAAAATTATTAAAAAAGAACTTTGATCTTCCTTTTATCGAACGAATGACTGGTTTAAGTGTACACGAAATTAAATTATTAGTGATAGTATAGTAAATATAATCAATAACTTTTATTAATTAATAAAATACCAATAATTTATTAGAATAATTTTTTATTTTATCTCTTTATGTGTTTATTATAAATAGAATACTCCTTTCTATCATTTAAGAGGAGTATTCATATTTTATAACAGAGTGATTAATTACCATTTATCTCGATATTCAAATGCAACTTGATAATCATATTTATCTAATTCTATTTTATGATTTATGTGTTTTTGAAGAGAAGGAGCCCAATCTGAAATAACATCAAATCCACCATTATTTATAATGTTTATATCAGGATTAATAGTTTCTTCAATAATAGTATCGTCATCACCTAAATCAACTGAATATTCATTTCCAATAAAATCTTCATTTTTTTTATCAAACCATTGTAAATATACTTTTAATCCCATAATTTTATTTCCCTTATAGGTTACAGATATTTTTTTATATTACGCTTAGGATCTGCAGGCTTAATCTGATTACCTGTTTTAGGATCAAATACTCCAATATGTTGCCCATCGCTGGCGCGATAGCCTTCGATTTCACCATGTTGGGAATCCCATTCATAGATTTTGCGACCTTTATCTCCAAACCAACGTTTACGTTTGCCACCACCTCCTTGTTTAGGTGTTTTCCATTTTCCTTCTTTTAACTCTCCAAATCCTTTAATTTCTTCGGTTTTTGGTGCGGGATGATAATCGTGACCTTTTTCTTTAACACCTTGGCGGATTTTATCTTTTTTTCCCGCAGAAATATAAATGGGGCTTATTCCCGTTGCTTGTGGAAAAACAAGAATTAAAGGCTCTTTATTAGTATATATGCCTTTCTCTTCTTGCGTAAAAAATTTAGTGCTTTCTAATGGCAAATCGTCAAAACGGGGAATATCATATATTTTTTCAGGAATATATTTATGCCGTTCTGGTTCTGATAATGGTGTCCCTTTTAAAATGGCAGATGTGCCTATTAATACTTTATGTTCTTGTTTATCTTTATCCGGCTTAAATGAAAAGACACCAGCTTCTACTGTTTTACGTGCTTCTATAACACGTGTTTGTACTGGTTTTTCTGTTTTAATAAGATCAATTTGTTTTGCACCATTTATGCTTGTCTCGACAAAAATAGCCGTTGTTTTAATCGTCCCTGCTCGTTTAGCAATATCATTTAATATATTTCGTTCAGGAATATTCAGTATTAGTGCTTCGGGGGTTAGTCTGGCGTTAATATCTACAGGGCGATAAATAGTATTAGGGTAAAAATCACTTCCTTTACCTGCTGGTTTCGAATAGAGCATTAAGCCTAAGCCAAGGCCAAGTGATCTCCCCAATATTGTACCTAAACTTTCAACAGCACCTGCGCTTGAAGAGGTTGTAATAGGTAAGGATGGTGCCACTATGGCTATAGGTGCTGCAGTTGATGCTTGAATTGTTGTACCGAGTTTAAGATTATTCCAAGCGGCTTGAGTTGCAGTCGTTAATTTATTTGGTAATGGCGTGGTTGCCGGAGAGGTGAATACACTTACAATATCGTCATACGTTTTTATCGCCTTATCTAAATGAAACTTCATCATGCCATGGAATTGAGCACATCGTTGAACATATATCTTTTTTGCTCTTCCAAAATCGCCAGAGCGATAAGCCTCCATCATCTCTTTTCCATGTTTACTTTCAGTCAAGAAAGGGCAATCCATTTTTGCACATATAGGACAAATATTTCTTTTTAAAAGATCTGAATATTCATAGTTTGGTAGTTTTTTTTCACTCATAAAATTATCCTTATTTAATCATAAAGATGTTTAAATACAGTTTGAATCACTGTAATTAACTATCGAATTTGAGTGAAACCTAATAATAAATAGATATGTTTTATTTTTTGTTTGAGTGGAATGAAATTATGATTTTTTATCTAAAATATAATAAAAACCGCCTTTATTATTTTTAATTAAATAAACTAAAGGCGGTTTTATATTATTTAAACTTTAATTAACGACCCAAGTAATTATCCCAGTCTTTCCATACGGGTTGTAATCCTCGCTCTTTTAATGCGTTAATCACATCATTAACATGGCGATTATCATTTGGAGAGAATTGTTCTAATTCTTCATGACTATCAGAATACCCGCCAGGTTGAGTTTTAGAACCTGCACTAATGTTATTTATCGCTAATGGTACTGTATTATCACGAAAATACGGAGATTCACGGGTTGATAGTGAAAGCTCAACATCAGGTGCCAAAATACGAAAAGCACAGATCAATTGAACTAACTCTGCTTCACTCATTACTGATGCGGGGCTTAGTCCACCAGCACAAGGGCGTAAACGGGGAAAAGAGATTGAATAACGACTTTTCCAATAGCGTTTTTGTAAAAATAAGAGATGTTCTGCCACCATATAACAATCGCTACGCCATTGGCTTGAAAGACCAATTAATGCACCTAAACCGATTTTATCAATCCCTGCTTGCCCTAATCTATCTGGCGTTTGTAATCGCCAATGGAAGTCCTGTTTTTTACCTTTTAGATGATGAAGCTGATAAGTGGGTTCATGATAGGTTTCTTGATAAACCATGACACCATCAATACCGAGTGTTTTTAACTCGGCATATTCTTCTGTTGCAAGGGGTTGAACTTCCATCATTAATGAACTGAAATTCTCTCGAATAAGGGGGATATATTGGCGAAAATAATCCATACCCACTTTTCTTTGATGCTCACCGGTTACTAATAGCAGGCTATCAAACCCTAATTGGCGGATGCTATTACATTCGGCAATGATCTCACTTTCATTTAATGTTTTACGTTTAATGGCATTGCTCATTGAGAAACCACAATAAGTACAGTCATTTGCACATAAATTAGAAAGGTAAAGTGGAACATACAACCCCACAACGTTGCCGAAACGTTGTCGCGTGAGTTGTTGAGCACGTTGAGCCATAGGCTCTAAGTAATGCCGACCCGCAGGCGAAATTAGCGCCATAAAATCATCAAGTGTAAGAATGTGGCGATTTAATGCGGCTTCAACATCCGCATTGGTTTTACTATTGAGTTTTAATGTAATGTCATCCCAGTCAAGTTGTTGCCAATAATCCGAAAATGTTTCCATTAGAATGCCCCCAAGTATTGGGTTAATGGACTGGAGGCTTGTGCTTGCATATTGACGACAGAAGCAGGTGTCGCAAGACCAGATTGTCGAGCAAGTTCACCAGCATCGAGCGCTGCTTTAAATGCTTGTGCCATTAAGATAGGATTTTTAGCAACAGCAATCGCGGTATTCACTAATACGGCATCTGCACCTAATTCTAAAGCTTCAAGAGCATGGCTTGGTGCGCCAATGCCCGCGTCAACAACAACAGGAATAGAGGCTTGTTCGATGATAATTCGTAGGAAATCACGAGTCTGTAATCCTTGATTAGAGCCAATAGGAGAGCCTAAAGGCATCACAGCGGCACAGCCAATTTCTTCTAAACGACGACATAAAACAGGATCAGCACTGCAGTAGGGCAAAACAACAAAACCTTCTTTAACGAGGATTTCAGCGGCTTTAAGTGTTTCAATAGGATCGGGTAATAAATATTTGGTATCAGGATGAATTTCTAATTTTACCCAATGAGTGCCAAAAGCTTCTTTGGCTAAACGAGCCGCAAAAACAGCTTCTTGTGCTGTTTTCGCCCCGGATGTATTGGGTAATAATTTTACACCTAATGACTTGAGTGGCGCGATTAAGTCATCATTTCCCTTTTTTAAATCGACTCGTTTCATTGCCATTGTTACAAGTTGACTGCCGGAAGTCTTAATGGCTTCCGTCATTAGTGTTGGTGTTGCAAATTTCCCTGTACCTGTAAAAAGTCTAGATGTGAATGTTGTATCAGCAATTTTTAACATATCAGCCCCCTGCAATTGCTTGGAAGAGAAGAATGGTATCGCCATCATTAATAAAATGTGTTTCCCAGTTGTCACGGGGAACAATGGTTTCATTGATGGCAAGTGCCACACCAATTGGTGGTTGCTCTAGCTGAATAAGGAGCTGACAAATAGTGACAGGCATATCCAGAGAATATTGTTCGTCATTTACGGTAATGTTCATGCTACCCCCCGACAAACAGGACATGTTGTTGATGGTGTTAAACGTAAAGTACTCCAATTTTGTTTTCTACCATCGAAAAGGCGTAGCTTTCCACTTAGAGAGCTAGGTAAATCAGAGAGTAGCTTAATGGCTTCAAGTGCCTGAAGTGTGCCAATAACGCCCACAACAGGACCTAGAATTCCGGCTGTTCTACAATTGCGTTGTGGTTCTGTTTCATCGGGATAGAGGCAGTGATAGCAGCCATGCGTAAAAGGAGGTTCAAACACCATAAGCTGGCCACTAAACCCTACGGCACTACCACTAATAAGTGGAATTTGTTGTGCAACACAAGCACGATTAATAGCTTGGCGTGTGAGCATGTTATCAGTGCAATCTAAAACTAAATCGACTTCTTTAACTAATTTAAGTAATGAATCATCATCAATACGTTGTTTATAAGAAGTGACTTTTATATCTGGATTTAAAGCAAGCAAAGCTTGCTTTGCAATATCCGATTTCGCTTCAGGAATATCCTGAGTGCGATAAAGAATTTGACGCTGGAGATTAGAAATATGTAATTCATCATCATCAACTAAAATAAGCTCACCAATACCAGCCCCAGCGAGATACATTGATGCGGGAGAGCCTAATCCACCAAGCCCGACAATTAGTACCTTTGCTTGTTGAAGTTTATTTTGGCCCTCTATACCAATATCTTCTAACATCACTTGTCGGCTATAACGCATAAAATCATTATCATTTAGCATGACGATTTTCCTTCAACTAATTCTAATAATTTACGCGTTACTTTTTGCCAATCAGATGCTTTTGTTATTGCACTGACTAAAGCAACACTCCCGACGCCTGTTGCAATCACATCAGATACTCTCTCTAGCGAGATCCCACCAATAGCAACAGTGGGAAAATCAGGTGTCTGTTCTACTTGATGTTTGAGTGCCTCCAAACCTTGTGGTTTAGATGGCATATCTTTCGTTGTAGTTGGAAATATATGCCCTAATGCGATGTAAGATGGACGCAATGTTTTTGCTCTTTGTAATTCTGTTTCGTCGTGAGTGGAAATACCCAGTCGTAATCCTGCTTGTTTTATGGCATCAAGATCCGCAATATCGAGATCTTCTTGACCAAGATGAACACCGTAGGCGTGATGTTTAATGGCAAGTTGCCAATAATCATTGATAAACAGTCTTGCGTGGTACTGTTTTCCTAGCCTTATTGCTTCGATGATCTCTTGTTCAACGTCTTCTGGCTGTTTATCTTTTATGCGTAATTGTAGGGTAGTAACGCCTGTTTTTAACAGGCGTTCGATCCATTCAACAGAATCAACAACAGGGTAAAGCCCAAGCTTTTTGTCTGTTGATGCAAAAGGTGTGTTAGAGGATCTGTTCATTTTCAGTCACCTCAACACTGGCGATTTCTGCACTGTGGTATAACTCACTTCCATGCTCTTTAAAGGCCTGAGACATTTGTTCCATACCAGCCGCATAATCACGTACTTCTTGTGTTATTTTCATTGAGCAGAATTTAGGGCCACACATTGAGCAGAAATGAGCGACTTTTCCTGATGCTTGAGGAAGGGTTTCATCGTGATATTGGCGTGCTGTTTCAGGATCAAGCGCCAAATTAAATTGATCTTCCCATCTAAACTCAAAGCGGGCTTTCGACATAGCATTATCACGGATTTGAGCGCCGGGATGTCCTTTGGCTAAATCGGCAGCATGAGCCGCAATTTTATAAGTAATAAGCCCTTGTTTTACATCTTCTTTGTTTGGTAAACCTAGATGTTCTTTAGGAGTAACATAACAGAGCATTGCACAACCAAACCAACCAATCATTGCTGCACCAATACCTGATGTGAAGTGATCGTAACCCGGTGCAATGTCCGTAGTGAGAGGACCTAATGTATAAAATGGTGCTTCATGACAATGCTCTAATTCTTCTGTCATATTGCGGCGGATCATCTGCATTGGAACGTGGCCTGGGCCTTCTATCATGACTTGAACGTCATATTCCCATGCAATTTTTGTCAGTTCACCTAGAGTATGTAATTCAGAGAATTGTGCTTCATCATTAGCATCTTGAATTGAACCCGGTCTTAGCCCATCGCCCAGTGAAAGGGAAACATCATAAGCGGTACAAATTTCACAGATTTCACGGAAATGCTCGTAGAGGAAATTCTCTTTATGATGTGATAAACACCATTTCGCCATTATCGAACCGCCACGAGACACAATACCCGTTAGGCGTTTTGCCGTCATTGGCACATAACGTAACAATACGCCTGCATGAATAGTGAAGTAATCAACACCTTGCTCTGCTTGTTCAAGCAAGGTATCTCGGAACATTTCCCAAGTGAGATCTTCAGCAATACCGTTAACTTTCTCGAGTGCTTGATAAATTGGAACTGTGCCGATAGGAACGGGGCTATTACGAATGATCCACTCACGTGTTTCATGAATGTAACGGCCTGTTGAGAGATCCATTACGGTATCTGCTCCCCAACGTGTAGACCAAATTAGCTTTTCAACTTCTTCTTCAATCGAAGACGTTACAGAAGAATTTCCGATATTGGCATTCACTTTCACTAAGAAATTACGACCAATAATCATTGGTTCTGATTCTGGGTGATTAATATTGGCAGGAATGATAGCTCGACCAGCAGCAACTTCTTGGCGTACAAACTCAGGGGTAATATTGTCAGGGAGATGCGCACCAAAGCTGAATCCTGCATGTTGTTGACGTAATACTTCGCTTCGAATACGTTCACGCCCCATATTTTCACGAATAGCAATAAACTCCATTTCAGGTGTGATAATACCTTTTCGAGCATAATACAATTGCGTCACGCTTTTACCCTGTAGGGCTTTTTTAGGATTAGGCTTTAACGGGAAACGTAGATGTTCTAATCCTGCATCAGAAAGACGTTGTTGGGTGAAATCAGAGCTTAAGAGTGAAAGCGCTTCAGTATCATTGCGCTCATCAATCCATGGTTGGCGTATTTTTTTTAATCCAAGATTAACGTCGAGTTGAGAAGCCGGATCGCCATAAGGGCCTGATGTGTCGTATACAGGTACAGGTTCATTATCTTCAAAAACAGGGGAATCTTTTGATCCTCCTACTAGCGTTTTATCAAGTTGGATCTCACGCATAGGGACTTGAATATCAGCACGTGATCCTTCGAGGTAAATGCGGTTTGAATTTGGGAAACTGACACCTTGAATGGTGCTGATAAATTCTTGAGCTGCATCACGCTGCTCTTTTCGTGGGCGCAGTTTGTTGTTTGTTGGTGAAATATCTTTAACGGATATAGTTTGATTTTGGGACATAGCATTTCCTAATAAATATCATGCAGGCTGTAGCCTGTCGGGTGAATATTGAGAAAAATGCTTGTCTGGAGGTCGCAGGGAGTATCGACAGATAGGCGTATAAAAAATATACGGATGAAGCTATCAAAAGGTCGAATCACTCTTGTTCCCTTCGCGGGTATTAACCCGATCAGGTTCCGCGGATCCCGAATTAACGGTCTCAGCCTGTGTTTATAATAGCCTTATAAACACTAGGCACTCCGACAAGAAGAAGTCCAGTATATGAAAGATTTTGAAAACTACAAGTCCAGCATGGGTTATTTATTTAAATTCCAATGTTGCTGTTCCCACGCTTTTTCATCCGAAACTTGAGTTAATTTTTTATCTGCATTAACTGCGATAACACGATCCGCTTGGTAACATAATGGAAGGTCATTAGATGAATCAGTATAGAAACAAACATAAAAACTATTAATGTTATTGGCTTCTTTCCATTGATTTAAACGCTCAACCTTTCCTTCTCGAAAGGTAGGAATACCTTCAATAAATCCAGTGTAATGATTGTCCTTAATTTGCATATCAATACCCATTGAAACATCCACATTGAGTTGTTTTGCAATAGCGTGAACGAGAAAGGACATTGTTGCTGAAATAATCATAACGGGAATATTTTGCTGCCGATATTGTGTAATTATTGATATTCCTTGTGGGTAAAGCAGAGGCTGAATTTTTGTTTCAGTAAAGTCATTAATCCAATGATTTATTTTATCTATATTATGATGCTTAAAATATGCTAGATGTTGAAAAAGATATTGGTTTATATCCAGCTTTTCGGCGTAATAGTCTGCAATCATTTGTTCGTCTAGTTTTAGGAAATGAGGATCAGTGACTATTTTTTTATCCCATAAATAACGTGTCCATAAACGACTAGAATCACCCGCTAAAAGCGTTTCATCTAAATCAAAAATCGCAATTTTATTTTGGGTTTTATCAGTCATATTAGCATTCCTTTATTATAAATAAAATTTATGAAACCCCTTTTGAATGTTAATAAATTATAGAGAATAATCATAATACATTGAGAGGGTCTTACTAAAGAGAGTATCCTTAATTCTATATCATTATTTTGGATAGAATTATCATTATGCATTTATATACGTTAACGGGATCAGAGAAAGGCTGGTGGACAGTCAGCCTCGGTGGGCGAGTGTGGTTACCGAAAGGTGAACTCCCTTTTGGTTTTGCAAAGGATTGGGAGCTAGTTGGTCAACACGCCAAAATTGTTGGTGAATGGCAGGGTGAAACTGTTTGGCTTATTCATGGAAAAATGGATAACGATATGTGTTCGCCAAGGCTTATCGCCTCGCAAGATGAGAATTTATTTAAACTAGTGGGTCGTGGTGTTCAGTTAGCAGAGTTTTATCGTTCTCATCGTTTTTGTGGCTATTGTGGTTCTAAAATGCGCCATAGTGAGAGTGAATGGGCTTGTTTATGCGATAACTGTCATGAACGTTATTACCCACAGATTGCCCCTTGTATTATTGTGGGTATTCGTCATGAAGATAAAATTTTACTCGCACATCATGTTAGGCATAAGCATTCCCCTCTTTATACTGTGCTCGCTGGTTTTGTTGAGGTTGGTGAAACCTTAGAAGAGGCCGTCGCTCGCGAAGTATTTGAAGAAAGTAATATTCGTATTCGTAATATTCGCTACGTATCCTCTCAACCTTGGCCGTTCCCTCATTCTTTAATGATGGGGTTTTTGGCTGATTACGATGGAGGAGAGTTGCGCCATGATCCTTCTGAATTAACCAGTGCGGCTTGGTATCGTTACGATCAACTACCACAGATCCCACCTCCAGATACTATTGCGCGACGCTTAATAGAAGATACGATAGCGAATATTAGACAAGATAAAGAAAAGAACTAAATAAAGGCGTTGTCTGCCAACAGTTATTTTTCCAGCATGTTACAATACATACTATTTTGCGGCCCTATTACTGTTAATGGAGTTAGTCATGAGTGAGTTGAAAAACGACCGCTATTTACGTGCGCTGCTGCGCCAACCTGTTGATGTCACCCCAGTTTGGATGATGCGTCAGGCAGGCAGATATCTTCCTGAGTATAAGGAAACACGGGCACAGGCGGGGGATTTCATCTCATTGTGCAAAAATACAGAATTGGCATGTGAAGTGACATTACAGCCTTTAAGACGCTTTCCTTTAGATGCCGCTATTTTATTTTCTGATATTTTAACTATCCCTGATGCAATGGGGCTAGGCCTTTACTTTGAAACTGGTGAAGGACCTCGTTTTAAGTCCCCAATAAATAGCCTTGCCGATATTCAAAAACTGCCAATTCCTGATCCTGAAGACGAACTTGGCTATGTAATGAATGCAGTACGTGCAATTCGTCATGCATTGCAAGGCAGTGTGCCATTAATCGGTTTTTCGGGAAGCCCTTGGACACTGGCAACCTACATGGTGGAAGGTGGAAGTAGTAAGGCCTTCACAAAAATAAAAAAAATGATGTACGCAGAGCCACAAGCACTACATCTATTACTGGATAAACTCGCAGATAGCGTTATCCTTTATTTGAATGCTCAAATTAAAGCGGGTGCACAATCCATTATGATCTTTGATACATGGGGTGGTGTACTAACAGGACGTGATTACCAACTTTTCTCATTACACTACATGCATAAGATTGTTGATGGTCTTATTCGCGAATACGATGGAAGAAAAGTTCCTGTAACCTTATTTACTAAAGGTGGCGGTCGTTGGCTAGAAGCAATGGCAGCAACAGGTTGTGATGCATTAGGGCTAGATTGGACGATTGATATCGAAGATGCACGTCGTCGAGTAGGGGATAAAGTAGCCTTACAAGGTAATATGGATCCTTCTATGCTGTATGCGCCACCAGCTAGAATAGAGCAAGAAGTCGAAACTATTCTTGCTGGGTTTGGTAAAGGCAACGGTCATGTCTTTAATCTTGGGCACGGTATTCATCAAGATGTTCCACCAGAGCATGCTGGTGCATTTATTGATGCGGTTCACCGTTTATCGAAGCCTTATCATCAGGATAATGATTAATACCTCACAATTGCGTCAGGAGCAGACAGAAAAAGCTCAACAAGTTATTTTGACAGACCAATTTACAATGCCTACTTATATTGCTGGTGCTGATGTTGGTTTTGAAGATGGTGGCGCAGTCACTCGCGCTGCCATCGTGATAATGCATTACCCTTCTTTTGAAATTCTTGAATACCAAATCGCGCGAATATCTACAACTCTTCCTTACATCCCTGGTTTACTTTCATTTCGAGAGTGCCCAGCATTACTGTCTGCTTGGCAATTAATTAAACAGAAACCTTCTCTTATTTTTGTCGATGGGCAAGGTATCGCTCATCCTAGAAGGCTGGGTGTTGCCAGCCATTTTGGTTTATTAGTAGACACGCCTACTATTGGCGTAGCAAAAAGTCGTTTATGTGGTACTGATCGGGCGGTCAATGAAGATATGGGAAGTCATGAGCCATTGATGGATAAGAATGAGCAAATAGGGTGGATTTATCGCAGTAAGAAAAAATGTAAACCCCTGTATATATCTCCGGGTCATAAAGTGAGTATGGAAGGTGCTTTGCAGTGGGTTGAGTTGTGTATGAAAGGGTATCGATTGCCAGAACCAACGCGTTGGGCTGATGGTATTGCTTCAAATAGGCGATTATTTGAGCAGTTGAATAAGAATAAGCTCTAAATGACCGGGAAATATGTGGATATTTTTAATTTTCAGGTAAACTGCGCCTAAGTTAAGAAAATGAGTAATCACGAATGTTGAAGAACCCAATCCATTTACGTTTAGAAAAGCTAGAGGCTTGGCAACACCTGACGTTTATGGCGTGCCTGTGTGAGCGAATGTATCCAAATTATCAGGTATTTTGTCGTGAAACAGGATTTGCTGATCCAACGCTTTATCGCCGTATTCTCGATCTGGTTTGGGAAACTTTAACGGTGAAAGATGCAAAAGTGAATTTTGATTCTCAATTAGAGAAGTTAGAAGAAGCTATTCCTGATGCATCTCAATTTGATATTTACGGCGTCTATCCAGCGATTGATGCCTGTGTCGCCTTGAGTGAAGTTGTTCACTCTCGTTTAAGCGGTGAATCGCTAAGTCATGCTATTGAAGTCAGCAAATTATCAGTAGGGACGGTTGCTTCACTTGAAATGACACAAGCAGAAAGAGAAATGAGCGAAGAAGAGCTAAGATCACTGCCTGTTGTTATTGAAGAATTCGATATCCAATGGGAAATTTACCGCCTACTTGTAGAGTGTGAAGAAAGAGATATCGAGCTGATTAAAGGTCTACGTGCAGACCTTCGTGAAGCAGGAATGAGCAATATCGGTATAGAATTAACGCACTAAATCAGAAAAACGTGATTTGGTGCTTGAAAAGCGACGTTTAAAGACTTCACATCACCCCCGTGTATGTTCTACATTGGGTACGAAAAGAAGTGGCTCAGGTGTTTTACTTAATTCATCTTCTTAAAAAGATAAGTTAAGTTTTTTCACCAGATGTTTTTCAAACGATAAAACATACTTTAAGGACTATTTTATGAACAAAGCTGAATTAACCGAATCAGTTGCTGAAAAAGCGGATCTGACAAAAACTCAGGCAAAAGCTGCTATTGAAGCGTTTATCGACTCAGTAACAGGAGCTCTGAAAGAAGGCGATTCTGTACAGTTAGTTGGTTTCGGTACATTCAAGGTAAATCACCGTGCTGAGCGTACTGGTCGTAACCCTCAAACTGGTAAAGAAATTAAAATTGCAGCAGCTAATGTTCCTGCATTTACTGCCGGTAAAGCACTGAAAGACGCAGTAAAATAATTCCTTTGAACGGAATGAACAATAGAGGGGGATTTACTCCCCTTTTGTTGAAACGACAGGGGCTGTTAGCAATAGGATCAGCTTTTTTGCTCAGCGCCTGCTCTTCGACAGTACAACTCCCTGAATTTTCTGCAACAGGGTACATTGCAGATGAAGGTGTTGTGCGACTATGGCGTTTAAATAATAAAACGTCAGAGCCTCAAGTGATCATGAGCGTTTATAGCTTTTATAAAAAGCCAGAAACCATCATCACATTCTATGAGTATCGCCAGAATAAGCTTTGGCAAGTCCGTTCTGAAGTGGTTAATCAAAATGATCCCTCATCTTGGCACCTTCGTTTAAATAAACGTGGTGAAGTCATTTTCATGCAACAGGAAAGTCAGAAGCAAAAACGAGCATTAACAGAAGATGAGCGTTTAAGAATGGTGTTTGCTGCAAGTAAAGAACGTGAAATCAGCGAAGCGCTGACTATTGGAAAAGTGAACTTAGTACAGGGTGTCTGGTATCAAAATACAATGACAACATGTGCTGGCGAGAAAGTGAGTGTTTCATTTGAAGGGCCAGAACAACGCTGGTTAAAAACGAGAACACGTAATCCAAGTAAACCTTCTTATGTTGCTTGGCTTGATTCACCAGAAGGTAAACAGTTGCTTATGGTAGCCGACCATGATTTCTGCAAATGGGAGCCAACAAAAGAGAGTTTGTGATCACTCCCTTCTGCTGTATTTAGTGACTTACTTCTTTAAACGCGCAATTGCACGATAACCAATATCATGACGATAAAAAGCGCCATTCCAATGAATACCTTCCGCTAAAGCATAAGCATTTTTTTGCGCTTGCTCGATATCATCACCTAATGCCGTCGCACATAGCACTCTTCCGCCAGCAGTGATAACTTCACCTTCATTATTCAGAGTTGTTCCTGCTTGAAATACTTTTCCGGTTTTGGACGATGTTGCTGTTAAGCCTTCGATAATATCCCCTTGGCGATAATCAGCAGGATAGCCGCCAGCCGCAATAACAATACCTAAAGCAGGACGAGGGTCCCAAACAGAATCTTTACCTTTTAAATTGCCTTTTGCTCCAGCTAAACAAAGCTCAACTAAGTCAGATTGCATACGCATCATAATAGGTTGAGTTTCTGGATCGCCAAAACGACAGTTAAATTCGATAACTTTTGCAACGCCTTGTTTATCAATCATCAGCCCAGCATAAAGAAAACCCTGATAACGATGACCTTCAGAAGCCATGCCTTTTACTGTTGGGTAAATGATTTTTTCCATTACTTGCTGGTGGATTTCATTAGTGACAACGGGGGCAGGCGAGTAAGCGCCCATCCCACCAGTATTAGGGCCAGTATCACCATCACCAACACGTTTATGATCTTGACTTGTTGCCATTGGAATAACGTGTTCACCATCAACCATGACGATAAAACTGGCTTCTTCACCATCAAGAAATTCTTCAATAACAATGCGATGCCCAGCATCTCCAAAGGCATTACCTGCTAGCATATTTTTTATAGCATTTTCAGCCTCAGATTGCGTCATTGCAACAATAACGCCTTTTCCTGCTGCTAAACCATCGGCTTTGATAACAATTGGTGCGCCTACTTTATTTAAATACTCTAGTGCAGGGGCTATTTCAGTGAAATTTTGATAATCCGCTGTTGGAATATTGTGGCGTGCTAAAAAATCTTTAGTGAAGGCTTTTGAGCCTTCTAACTGAGCTGCACCTTTTGTCGGGCCAAAAATAGTCAGCCCTGCATCTTTAAACGCATCAACAACACCAATAACAAGTGGTGCTTCCGGGCCAACAATGGTTAAATCAATTTTATTTTCTCGTGCGAATGTCAGTAATGACGGAATATCCGTTGCGCTAATTGCAACATTTTGCACACCTTTCTCTAATGCAGTTCCCGCATTACCTGGCGCAACAAAAACGTGTGTTGCAAGCGGGGATTGAACCGCTTTCCATGCTAAAGCGTGCTCACGACCGCCATTACCAATAATCAAAATCTTCATATCAATATCCTATTAATGACGGAAGTGACGCATATTGGTGAAAATCATTGCGATGTTGTGTTCATTGGCAGCGGCAATCACTTCATCATCACGAATTGAGCCACCAGGTTGAATAACACAAGTTACACCGGCAAGTGCTGCCGCATCAATGCCATCTCTGAATGGGAAGAATGCATCTGAAGCCATGGCGCAACCTGCAACTTCTAAACCTTCATCAGCAGCTTTTATACCTGCAATTTTTGCAGAATATACTCGGCTCATTTGTCCTGCACCAATACCGACTGTCATATCATTTTTAGCGTAAACAATGGCATTTGATTTTACAAATTTAGCCACTTTCCAGCAGAAGAGTGCATCTTTAAGTTCGCGTTCACTTGGTTGGCGTTGAGTAACTACTCTTAAGTTTTCTTCTTTAACCATGCCTAAATCACGATCTTGAACTAAAAGCCCACCGTTGACTCGTTTGAAGTCAAAAGCAGGTTTTGGCTCTTGCCATTGACCACAGGCTAATACACGAACATTTGGTTTTGTTTCTAAAATTGGTAGTGCATCTTCATTAATAGAAGGAGCAATGATCACTTCAACAAACTGGCGTTCGATGATCGCACTTGCTGTTTTTGCATCTAATGGACGATTGAATGCGATAATGCCACCAAATGCAGAGGTTGGATCAGTTTTAAATGCATTGTCATATGCTTGTTCGAGCGTGTTCGCAATTGCAACACCGCAAGGATTTGCATGTTTCACAATAACGCATGCAGGCTCGGAAAATGATTTCACACATTCTAATGCCGCATCAGTATCAGCAATGTTGTTATAAGAAAGCGCTTTGCCTTGTAATTGGTTTGCAGTGGCAATAGATGCTTCTTCTATATTCTCTTCTATATAGAAAGCAGCTTGCTGGTGCGCATTTTCGCCATAACGCATATCTTGTTTCTTTATATAGTTCAGATTCAAGGTACGAGGGAAAGTGCCTGATGGTTGTGAAGTATCACCATAATAAGGTGCAACTTTCTGACCGAAGTAGTTAGCAATCATTCCGTCATAAGCGGCTGTGTGTTCAAAGGCTTTAATCGCTAAATCAAAACGAGTATCTAACGTAAGACTGTTTTCGTGATTATCCATTTCTTCAATCACTCTTTCATAGTCATTACTATTTACTACAATCGTAACGTCTTTATGATTTTTCGCTGCTGAGCGAACCATTGTTGGTCCACCAATATCGATATTCTCTACAGCATCTGCTAATGAGCAATCTGGGCGAGCTACCGTTTTAGCGAAAGGATAAAGATTTACGACGACCATATCGATAGGACGAATTTCATGTTCTTCCATAATTGCATCGTCTTGTCCACGGCGACCTAAAATGCCACCATGTACTTTAGGGTGCAGCGTTTTTACCCTGCCATCCATCATTTCTGGGAAACCGGTATAATCGGAAACTTCGATAACAGGTAAGCCAGCTTCTGCTAATAGACGTGCAGTTCCACCTGTAGATAATAGTTCTACGTTTCTTTCAACAAGCGCTTTAGCAAATTCTAAAATACCTGCTTTATCAGACACACTTAAAAGCGCACGGCGGATAGGACGAAGATGTTGCATGAGTTTTATCCCTTGGGTTTGGTATAACGGTAGTAATGATGAAGTTAAATCACATTAATACAGTGAAATTGTGTTTGCTTAACTAACATTTCAGAAGATGGACACAAAATCAATCTTACTTAATAGGCCCTCATAATAACGCAAACGATTGCGTTTGACATGCTAATTTTATGTAAAAAGGACATCTGTGGATAAAATTGTTGATAAGTGCGTATAACTAGGGGTTTTGCTGTGGAATTAAGCAAACGATTTTTTTTCTTAAAAAAACTATTGCCAGCCTCAGAAAACTCCCTATAATGCGTCCTCGTTGTCACGGCAAACCACGCTAAGTGAGTTAGCCGAGAGAACAAAGAAAAAAAGTGAAAAGCCTTGAAAATAAACGCTTGACACTGAATGAGGAAGATGTAGAATGCACCTCCTCGCAACAACGCAGAAGACCGGAAACGGCAGCAAATGTTGCACTGCTCTTTAACAAATTATCAGACAATCTGTGTGGGCACTCGCAGAGACGATATCTTCTAAAATATTAGATGTATCAAGTCTTGAAGAGTGAACAACAAAAGTAAATTCATTTATGAATAGCTAAGTTTTCGATTTCTTTGAGCATCAAACACTTTTAATTGAAGAGTTTGATCATGGCTCAGATTGAACGCTGGCGGCAGGCCTAACACATGCAAGTCGAGCGGTAACAGGAGAAAGCTTGCTTTCTTGCTGACGAGCGGCGGACGGGTGAGTAATGTATGGGGATCTGCCCGATAGAGGGGGATAACTACTGGAAACGGTGGCTAATACCGCATGACGTCTACGGACCAAAGCAGGGGCTCTTCGGACCTTGCGCTATCGGATGAACCCATATGGGATTAGCTAGTAGGTGAGGTAATGGCTCACCTAGGCGACGATCTCTAGCTGGTCTGAGAGGATGATCAGCCACACTGGGACTGAGACACGGCCCAGACTCCTACGGGAGGCAGCAGTGGGGAATATTGCACAATGGGCGCAAGCCTGATGCAGCCATGCCGCGTGTATGAAGAAGGCCTTAGGGTTGTAAAGTACTTTCAGCGGGGAGGAAGGTGATAAAGTTAATACCTTTGTCAATTGACGTTACCCGCAGAAGAAGCACCGGCTAACTCCGTGCCAGCAGCCGCGGTAATACGGAGGGTGCAAGCGTTAATCGGAATTACTGGGCGTAAAGCGCACGCAGGCGGTCAATTAAGTCAGATGTGAAAGCCCCGAGCTTAACTTGGGAATTGCATCTGAAACTGGTTGGCTAGAGTCTTGTAGAGGGGGGTAGAATTCCATGTGTAGCGGTGAAATGCGTAGAGATGTGGAGGAATACCGGTGGCGAAGGCGGCCCCCTGGACAAAGACTGACGCTCAGGTGCGAAAGCGTGGGGAGCAAACAGGATTAGATACCCTGGTAGTCCACGCTGTAAACGATGTCGATTTAGAGGTTGTGGTCTTGAACCGTGGCTTCTGGAGCTAACGCGTTAAATCGACCGCCTGGGGAGTACGGCCGCAAGGTTAAAACTCAAATGAATTGACGGGGGCCCGCACAAGCGGTGGAGCATGTGGTTTAATTCGATGCAACGCGAAGAACCTTACCTACTCTTGACATCCAGAGAATCCTTTAGAGATAGAGGAGTGCCTTCGGGAACTCTGAGACAGGTGCTGCATGGCTGTCGTCAGCTCGTGTTGTGAAATGTTGGGTTAAGTCCCGCAACGAGCGCAACCCTTATCCTTTGTTGCCAGCGCGTGATGGCGGGAACTCAAAGGAGACTGCCGGTGATAAACCGGAGGAAGGTGGGGATGACGTCAAGTCATCATGGCCCTTACGAGTAGGGCTACACACGTGCTACAATGGCAGATACAAAGAGAAGCGACCTCGCGAGAGCAAGCGGAACTCATAAAGTCTGTCGTAGTCCGGATTGGAGTCTGCAACTCGACTCCATGAAGTCGGAATCGCTAGTAATCGTAGATCAGAATGCTACGGTGAATACGTTCCCGGGCCTTGTACACACCGCCCGTCACACCATGGGAGTGGGTTGCAAAAGAAGTAGGTAGCTTAACCTTCGGGAGGGCGCTTACCACTTTGTGATTCATGACTGGGGTGAAGTCGTAACAAGGTAACCGTAGGGGAACCTGCGGTTGGATCACCTCCTTACCTAAGAGATACGTGTTATGTGTAGTGCTCACACAGATTGTCTGATGAAGAACGAGCAGAAATACCGGTATAGGCTTGTAGCTCAGGTGGTTAGAGCGCACCCCTGATAAGGGTGAGGTCGGTGGTTCAAGTCCACTCAGGCCTACCAAATCGTATTGATACTGCGTTGTGAATTCACTCGTTTACTTAATGTAAACTTCGTGACTCCACGCCTTGTCTCACTGCGATTGGCTCAATTCTTACTTAAAGGAAATTCCTGATAAGAGAGAAACCTGAGAAACGACACGGTATTAAGAATGCATTATGGGGCTATAGCTCAGCTGGGAGAGCGCCTGCCTTGCACGCAGGAGGTCAGCGGTTCGATCCCGCTTAGCTCCACCATAATCTCTTGAATATAAAAACAATAATTCAGAGTATATTAGCAATAGTATACTGCGAATTATTTTGCTCTTTAACAATCTGGAACAAGCTGAAAAATTGAAAACAAATCAATATATCACCGAGGTATATTGATGAGTCTCTCAAAATCTCAAACTTTGAATGTGTTTTTCGACATCAAAGTGGGATGAGCGAGCAATTTACAGTTCGAGGCGGCCAGCGCACAGTCAGCGCAACATACATGAGTATGTGAGCATGGCGAGCACTGCCCAACGACGAAATGTAATCTGCACAGTCATCACCACCCAGACGTCTTCAAGAAGAGACACCTTCGGGTTGTGAGGTTAAGCGAATAAGCGTACACGGTGGATGCCTAGGCAATCAGAGGCGATGAAGGACGTGCTAATCTGCGATAAGCGTCGGTAAGGTGATATGAACCGTTATAACCGACGATTTCCGAATGGGGAAACCCAATATCCAATGGATATTATCATGACGTGAATACATAGCGTCATGAAGCGAACCGGGAGAACTGAAACATCTCAGTACCCCGAGGAAAAGAAATCAACCGAGATTCCCCTAGTAGCGGCGAGCGAACGGGGAACAGCCCAGAGTCTTAATCAATAGCAGCATCAGGAGAACGGTCTGGAAAGTCCGGCAGTAAAGGGTGATAGCCCCGTATCTGAAGATGCTGTTATTGTGAACTCGACGAGTAGGGCGGGACACGTGTTATCCTGTCTGAATATGGGGGGACCATCCTCCAAGGCTAAATACTCCTGATTGACCGATAGTGAACCAGTACCGTGAGGGAAAGGCGAAAAGAACCCCGGCGAGGGGAGTGAAAAAGAACCTGAAACCGTGTACGTACAAGCAGTAGGAGCCTCTTTATGGGGTGACTGCGTACCTTTTGTATAATGGGTCAGCGACTTATATTCTGTAGCAAGGTTAACCGTATAGGGGAGCCGTAGGGAAACCGAGTCTTAACTGGGCGAATGAGTTGCAGGGTATAGACCCGAAACCCGGTGATCTATCCATGGGCAGGTTGAAGGTTGGGTAACACTAACTGGAGGACCGAACCGACTAATGTTGAAAAATTAGCGGATGACTTGTGGATGGGGGTGAAAGGCCAATCAAACCGGGAGATAGCTGGTTCTCCCCGAAAGCTATTTAGGTAGCGCCTCGTGAACTCATCTTCGGGGGTAGAGCACTGTTTCGACTAGGGGGTCATCCCGACTTACCAACTCGATGCAAACTGCGAATACCGAAGAATGTTATCACGGGAGACACACGGCGGGTGCTAACGTCCGTCGTGAAGAGGGAAACAACCCAGACCGCCAGCTAAGGTCCCAAAGTCATGGTTAAGTGGGAAACGAAGTGGGAAGGCTCAGACAGCCAGGATGTTGGCTTAGAAGCAGCCATCATTTAAAGAAAGCGTAATAGCTCACTGGTCGAGTCGGCCCGCGCGGAAGATGTAACGGGGCTAAACCATGCACCGAAGCTGCGGCAGCAATACTATGTATTGTTGGGTAGGGGAGCGTTCTGTAAGCCTGCGAAGGTGTACTGTGAGGTATGCTGGAGGTATCAGAAGTGCGAATGCTGACATAAGTAACGATAATGCGGGTGAAAAACCCGCACGCCGGAAGACCAAGGGTTCCTGTCCAACGTTAATCGGGGCAGGGTGAGTCGACCCCTAAGGCGAGGCTGAAAAGCGTAGTCGATGGGAAACGGGTTAATATTCCCGTACTGGTGGTAACTGCGATGGGGGAACGGAGAAGGCTAGGTTGTCCGGGCGACGGTCGTCCCGGTTCAAGCATGTAGGCAGAGTGATTAGGCAAATCCGGTCACTTAATGCTGAGGTGTGATGACGAGCCACTAAGGTGGTGAAGCAATTGATGCCCTGCTTCCAGGAAAAGCCTCTAAGCTTCAGGTTACCAACAATCGTACCCCAAACCGACACAGGTGGTCAGGTAGAGAATACTCAGGCGCTTGAGAGAACTCGGGTGAAGGAACTAGGCAAAATGGTGCCGTAACTTCGGGAGAAGGCACGCTGGCGGTAAGTGAAGTCCCTTGCGGACGGAGCCGAAGCCAGTCGAAGATACCAGCTGGCTGCAACTGTTTATTAAAAACACAGCACTGTGCAAACACGAAAGTGGACGTATACGGTGTGACGCCTGCCCGGTGCTGGAAGGTTAATTGATGGGGTTATCCTTAGGGAGAAGCTCTTGATCGAAGCCCCAGTAAACGGCGGCCGTAACTATAACGGTCCTAAGGTAGCGAAATTCCTTGTCGGGTAAGTTCCGACCTGCACGAATGGCGTAATGATGGCCAGGCTGTCTCCACCCGAGACTCAGTGAAATTGAACTCGCTGTGAAGATGCAGTGTACCCGCGGCAAGACGGAAAGACCCCGTGAACCTTTACTATAGCTTGACACTGAACATTGAGCCTTGATGTGTAGGATAGGTGGGAGACTATGAAATGTGGACGCCAGTCTGCATGGAGTCAACCTTGAAATACCACCCTTTAACGTTTGATGTTCTAACCTAGGTCCATAATCTGGATCGGGGACCGTGTCTGGTGGGTAGTTTGACTGGGGCGGTCTCCTCCTAAAGAGTAACGGAGGAGCACGAAGGTTGGCTAAGCATGGTCGGACATCATGCGGTTAGTGCAAAGGCATAAGCCAGCTTGACTGTGAGAGTGACGGCTCGAGCAGGTACGAAAGTAGGTCTTAGTGATCCGGTGGTTCTGAATGGAAGGGCCATCGCTCAACGGATAAAAGGTACTCCGGGGATAACAGGCTGATACCGCCCAAGAGTTCATATCGACGGCGGTGTTTGGCACCTCGATGTCGGCTCATCACATCCTGGGGCTGAAGTAGGTCCCAAGGGTATGGCTGTTCGCCATTTAAAGTGGTACGCGAGCTGGGTTTAGAACGTCGTGAGACAGTTCGGTCCCTATCTGCCGTGGGCGTTGGAAGATTGAGAGGGGTTGCTCCTAGTACGAGAGGACCGGAGTGAACGCACCACTGGTGTTCGGGTTGTCATGCCAATGGCATTGCCCGGTAGCTAAGTGCGGAAGAGATAACCGCTGAAAGCATCTAAGCGGGAAACTTGCCTCGAGATGAGTCTTCCCTGTCACCTTGAGTGACCTAAAGGAACGTTTAAGACTAAGACGTTGATAGGCTGGGTGTGTAAGCGTAGCGATACGTTGAGCTAACCAGTACTAATGAACCGTGAGGCTTAACCTGACAACACCGAAGGTGTTTTGTCTGAGAGACGAAAAGTAGATGAAGTAAGCTTGTTTAAGATTGAAATTGCTGGTTATGACGAGAAATCGGAGTAACGGGTGATTAAACAGACCAGTTTGTCTGGAACAAACTGGAACAGTGCGGAGCACTGGCCCCAAAGGGGTGAGTCTCAGGATGAGACGAATAATTAAAGAATTTGAAGAATTCTGCTTGGCGGCCATAGCGCAACGGTCCCACCTGATCCCATGCCGAACTCAGAAGTGAAACGTTGTAGCGCCGATGGTAGTGTGGGGTCTCCCCATGTGAGAGTAGGGAACTGCCAGGCATTAAATAAGACGAAAAAGCCAACCCAATGGGTTGGCTTTTTTGCGTTTAAGCTTTTTAAAAGCTCAAATCAATGAGTAATTTATCTTTGTTAATAAAATAATTGCTAAATAATACCTTGGCTCCAACGAGAAAACTGCTCAATTCCCATCCGATTTAATATGTAACGAAACCAAACACTGTAATTTTGTGCGTTCTCTTCAATATCTTGATAAAGATAATCGAGAGAGATCCAGCGATAATTCATCACTTCATTTGGATTACTAAGTGGTAATTCGTTACTAAACCCAAGAAATAGATGATCAAATTCATGTTCTATCAGATCATCAGTCACTTTTTCGTTATATAGAATAGTTCCAATAGATTGCATATCACATTTCATGCCTAATTCTTCATCTAAACGACGATGAATAGCATCTGAAACTAATTCGTTTGGAAGAGGATGACTACAACAAGTGTTTGCCCATAAACCACCAGAGTGATATTTAGATATTGCACGTTGTTGAATAAGTAATTGCTGCTTTGAATTAAAAATAAATATTGAAAAGGCTCGATGTAAGGCGCCTACAATATGAGCTTCAAGCTTTGGCATCGTTCCCAGCTCATTATCATTTTTATCTACGAGAATAACAGCGTCTTCCACAAGAAATCACCTTAATAAAATAATATATTGTTATAGCGTGAATATAACATGACTGTATATCAAATAACGATTTATTGTGTTGTCCTTTTTATGGCATCACATTTGTGATGCCTAGAATAAAAGGAAAAAGATCTAAGCAGTATAATATTGAACGCCAATCTTAATAAGTTCTCGGCCTTGTGATTTACGATATTTATTTGTATCTCTTAACGAATAAATACACCCACAGTATTCTTGTTGATAGAATTGTTCTCGCTTACTTATTTCTATCATTCTGGCTGAGCCACCTTTTTTACGCCAATTATAATCCCAATAAACCATATCTGGATAAGGCGCAACTGCTCTTTCGCCACAACCATTTATCTGTTTCATATCTTTCCACCGTGATATCCCAAGTGAACTTGAAATAACAGAAAAACCATTTTCAGCAGCATAAAGAGCTGTTCTTTCAAAACGCATATCAAAACACATTGTGCATCGGATACCACGTTCAGGCTCTTTTTCCATTCCCTTAGCTCTTTCAAACCAATTGTCAGTATCATAATCGGCATCGACAAAAGGAATATTATGTTTTTTAGCAAAACGGATATTTTCCTCTTTTCGAATTAAATACTCTTTTTGAGGATGAATATTGGGATTATAAAAAAAGATTGTATATTCAATGCCTGATGCTTGTAATGCTTCCATGACTTCACCAGAACAAGGGGCACAACAAGAATGTAATAAGAGTTTATTGGCATTTGCAGGTAATGTCAGTTTTTCTCGTATAAGTGTCATTGATGATCCTAAACTACGTTATTTTAGTTATAAAACAATGCTTATATTATAGATATAAATACGTAATTAATCTGCTGTTTTAAAATTATATTAAAATAACTATTTGTTTTACATGTATTTAAATAATGCAATATCAATATATAAGGTAATAGCTATCAGAGAGTTTACTAGATTCATATTCTGATGAGAGGTAAGATGAAATACTAATTCTGCTATTGTTTATAGCAAAATCAAAAATAAAGGAATTTAGTTATGCCGTCTATATTACCTCGTTCTGTAACCTCCCCAAAAAAATTCTTTATTGGTAGCCAACTTCTTGCTTCTGTTGGTAAATACGTTAAAGATTTTGGTGATAATGCTTTTATTATTAGTGATGAATTTTTCTTAGAAAAAGTAACTAAAGAAGCGCTTCCTTCTCTAAAAGAAAATAAGATTGGAGCGATTGTTGAAAAATTTAATTACGAATGTACTGAAGCAGAAGTTAATCGCCTTGGTCAAATTGCAATTGAGAATAAAGCGAACGTTATTATTGGTATTGGCGGTGGCAAGACATTAGACGTGTCTAAAGCGGTTGCTTATTATCAACATATTCCTGTTATTTTATTCCCTACAATTGCTTCTACTGACGCACCTTGTACTGCACTTTCAGTGTTATACAAAGAAAATGGTGAGTTTGATAAATATTTATTTTTACCACAAAACCCTGATGTTGTTATTGCAGACACTGCGATTATTGCCTCTGCACCACAACGTTTTTTCTCAGCGGGTGTTGGTGATGCTCTAGCGACTTACTTTGAAGCACGCGCTTGCTATCAAGCAGATGGTTTAAACTTAGTCAATCAACGCCCATCACGTACAGGCCTTGGTTTAGCACAATTATGCTTTGAAATGTTAAGTGAAAACATTGATAAAGCAATGGATGCTATCCGTCATAAAATTACTACACCAGCATTAGAACAAACTATTGAAGCAACAATTTATCTTAGTGGTGTTGGTGCCGAAGCTGGCGGTTTAGCCGCTGCTCATGCGGTTAACAATGGTATGTCTGCGGTTGAGTCTTTACATCGTGTTCAACATGGTGAAAAAGTTGTCTTTGGTTTATTAACACAATTAGTGCTAGAAAATGCGCCACAAGAAGAAATTGATGAAGTGATCCGTATTATTAAAGCGGCGGAATTACCACTGACACTTGAAGATATGGGTATGAAAGAATTCATTGAAAGCGAATGGCGTACTGTGGCGAAAATTGCCTGTGCCGAAGGTGATACCATGGGTAATATGCCAATGAGAGTCACTGAATACGATGTTTATAATGCAATGATCGCTGCTAATGCATTAGCTCATCGCTATAAATAATTCTTAGCTTGGCAAATGATTATCTTAAAACCCCAAATTTTATTTTGGGGTTTTTCTTTAATCCAAGGTTGGATTCATATGGGCAAGATCGAACGGTGTTATCTGATAAACATAGTAATTCAACCAGTTTGCAAACAATAAATGCCCATGGCTACGCCAAGAAGCGATAGGTTTTTTACTTGGATCATTATTAGGAAAATAATTTTCTGGTAATTGAGGATCTAGCCCTGCTTTAACATCACGATGATATTCATCTGCTAGTGTATTGGGATCGTATTCTGGGTGCCCAGTTGCAAAGACAACTCTTTTATCTTTTGATGCAAACAAATAAGCGCCAGCTTCTTCTGAAGTCGCAAGGATCTCTAAATCAGTATTATGTTGAATAAAATCGATAGGAAACCCTGCATAACGAGAATGGGGTGCAAAAAAAGTTTCATCAAATCCACGAGTCAATAATGAAAGAGGCGAGCAAGTGCTATGACGATATACTCCTGAAATTTTTTGTTCTAGCGTATATTTTGGTAATCCATATAAAATATTTAGCCCTGCTTGGGCAGCCCAGCAAATAAAAAGTGTTGAAGTGACGTGTTCTTTAGCCCATGTAATAACTTCCTTTATTTCATCCCAATAAGCCACATCTTCAAATTCGACTAACCCTAATGGTGCCCCTGTAACAATAAGACCATCAAAATTTTGTTCTTTAATTTGGTCAAAATCGCAATAGAAAGTATCGAGATGTTCTACTGGCGTATTTTTAGGGATACGAGAATCAATGCGTAATAATTGGATATCAATTTGCAGAGGGCTATTAGAAAGTAACCGCAGAAATTGATTTTCTGTTTCTATTTTCTTAGGCATTAAATTAAGGATAAGCACTTTTAAAGGGCGAATATCTTGAATACTCGCTCTACTGGATGTCATGACGAAGACATTCTCTTTTTGTAAACAACGGACTGCGGGCAGCTCATCGGGTACTCTAATTGGCATTTCAATAACCTCTAAAAAACATCTAGACATCTAGAAGCCTAAATTTAGCTAATAACCTTTTGAATGTCGAGGTCTTCATGTTGTGTATGAAGAATATTCATATAAGAAAAAGCTATATAGGTAAAATCATCAAGTATGAACACTCTTTTTTCCTTTCGTTAGTGATCTCTTCTAGATCCCTCGAGTTATTTTTGAAATTTCCGTTTTTGTACAATAAAAAAACACTATTGTAATCACATTGTTAAAAATTATTTAAATAAAAATGGAATTCATTTTTGATTTTTGTGAAAACTGCATTAATCTTAATCAGGTGTGTAAACGATTTTAGGGGAATGCAGAATGTCACAATCGTTAATAACAGAAGAATTAAATTTTACGCAATCTTTTGGTGAACAGGAAAAAGAGATAGTAAATCAAGACGTTAAGTTATTTTTAACTGATTTGGTTAATCATTTTTCAGAGAGAAGGGATACCTTATTAGCAGAAAGGGAACAGTGGAAAAATAAAGTTGATAATGGAATGCTTCCTGATTTTATTTCGGAATCAGATTCCATTATAAATTCGGATTGGAAAGTTAATCCAATACCTAAAGATCTGCAAGACCGTCGTGTTGAAATAACAGGGCCTGTTGATCGCAAAATGGTTATCAATGCATTGAATGCCAATGTAAAAGTCTTTATGGCGGACTTTGAAGATTCCTTAGCACCAACATGGGACAAAGTGATTGATGGTCAAATTAATCTGCGTGATGCCGTCAAAGGCACCATTTCTTATACCAATGAACAGGGTAAATGCTATCAACTTAAAGCATCACCGGCAGTATTGATTGCCAGAGTTAGAGGATTACATCTTCCTGAAAAACATGTGTTATGGCAGGGGGAGCCTATTTCTGGTGGATTATTTGATTTTGCTTTGTATTTTTATCATAACCACAAAGCACTGTTAGAAAAAGGAAGTGGACCATATTTCTACATTCCTAAATTGCAAACATGGCAAGAGGCTAAATGGTGGAGTGATGTTTTTCATTTCACTGAAAAACGCTTTGGTTTAGCAACAGGAACGATTAAAGCCACGGTATTAATTGAAACCTTACCCGCTGTTTTCCAAATGGAAGAAATCCTCTTCCACATGAAAGAGCATATTGTCGGGCTTAACTGTGGTCGTTGGGATTATATTTTTAGCTATATCAAGACATTAAAAAATTACCCTGATCGTGTATTACCAGATAGACAAGGGATCACGATGACTCAGCCTTTCTTGAGTGCTTATTCTCGTCTACTTGTTCAAACTTGCCATAAACGTGGCGCTTTTGCGATGGGAGGAATGTCTGCGTTTATTCCAAGTCGAGATCCTGAGCAAAACGGCATTATTTTGAAAAAAGTATTTGATGATAAAGAGCTTGAAGCAACAAATGGCCATGATGGTACTTGGATTGCTCATCCTGGTCTTGCTGAAACCGTATTAGCGGCTTTTGATGCCGTATTGGGAGCTCGTTCCAATCAACTTGATGTACAACGTAATGAAAAAATAACGGCAGAAATGTTATTAGCACCTTGTACAGGTGAACGTACAGAAAAGGGCATGAGAGCTAATATCCGTGTTGCTGTGCAATATATCGAAGCGTGGATTTCTGGTAATGGTTGCGTACCTATCTATGGACTAATGGAAGATGCCGCAACGGCAGAAATATCGCGTACTTCTATTTGGCAATGGATTCGCCACCAAAAAACGCTGTCTGATGGGCAAATTGTGACTAAAGATCTCTTCCGTAATATGTTGAAAGAAGAGCTTGAGGTGATACGCCAAGAAGTCGGTGATACTCGTTTCGAAGAAGGGCGTTTTAAAGAAGCCGCCTCTTTGATGGATAACATTACAACCCAAGATGAATTAGTCGATTTTCTGACTTTGCCGGGTTATCAACTTTTAAATTAAAAAAGATACGTCAAAACGTATTTATAAACTGCAAACATCATCACTACCGTATTTATAGGAGCTGTTTTTATGACTATTAGTAGATCAGAGCAAATCGCCCAATTAGAGAAAGAGTGGGAACAACCTCGCTGGAAAGGTATTACTCGTCCTTATAGCGCTGAAGATGTCATTAAATTAAGAGGTTCGGTTAACCCAGAACATACCTTAGCACGACGTGGCGCTCAAAGGCTTTGGTCATCATTAAATGGAAAATCGAAAAAAGGCTATGTGAATGCATTAGGGGCTTTAACGGGTGGGCAAGCGTTGCAACAAGCAAAAGCAGGGTTAGAAGCCGTTTATCTTTCAGGATGGCAAGTGGCTGCTGATGCTAACACTGCGGCAAGCATGTATCCTGATCAGTCTTTATATCCGGTTGATTCTGTTCCTAATATTGTACAACGTATCAATAATACTTTTAGACGAGCTGATCAAATTCAGTGGTCAAATGGTATTGGTCCTCAACATAAAGATTATATTGATTTCTTCCTTCCTATTGTGGCTGATGCGGAAGCGGGCTTTGGTGGTGTATTAAATGCCTTTGAATTAATGAAGGCGATGATTGAAGCTGGCGCAGCAGGTGTTCATTTTGAAGATCAGTTAGCCGCAGTGAAAAAATGCGGACATATGGGGGGGAAAGTATTAGTTCCAACCCAAGAAGCTGTACAAAAATTGGTTGCGGCACGTTTAGCTGCTGATGTGTCTGATGTACCAACTTTATTAGTTGCAAGAACAGATGCCGATGCCGCGGATCTCTTAACTTCTGATTGCGATCCTTATGATAGTTCGTTCTTAACAGGAGAACGTACACCTGAAGGTTTCTTCTGTACCCATGCTGGTATTGATCAAGCCATTAGCCGTGGTCTTGCTTATGCACCTTATGCCGATTTGGTGTGGTGTGAAACATCACTCCCCGATCTGAAAATGGCGGCTAAGTTTGCCGAAGCTATTCACGATAAATATCCCGGAAAAATGCTGGCTTATAACTGTTCACCTTCCTTTAACTGGAAAAAGAATCTTGATGATCGCACGATTGCGCATTTCCAAGATGAGCTTTCTGCAATGGGATATAAATTCCAATTTATTACTTTAGCGGGTATCCATAGCATGTGGTTCAACATGTTTGATTTAGCGCATGACTACGCTAAAGGTGAAGGTATGAAGCATTACGTTGAAAAAGTACAAGAAAAAGAATTTGCTGCACTTAATCAAGGTTATACCTTCTCCTCACATCAACAAGAAGTGGGAACAGGATATTTTGATAAAGTCACGACGATTATTCAAGGTGGTATGTCTTCTGTAACGGCACTAACAGGCTCAACAGAAGAGCAGCAATTCTAAAGTTTAAAAATATTATTATCTCTTTTTGTGGTGATAATTCAGGAGCAGGATGCTCCTCTTTTTCGTGAGGTTGTGAATGACGCCAGAAGATTTGATTGCTCAAACAATTTTACAGGGCTTTGATGCTCAATATGGTCGTTTCCTTGAGATAACATCAGGAGCTCAATATCGTTTTGAACAAGCAGATTGGCATGGTGCTCAACTGGCGATGAAAGAGCGCATCCGTTTATATGATAATCATGTTGGATTAGTGGTTGAACAACTTAGATGTATTCGTCACGACATTGATAAAGAAAGTCTTTTTTTACAAAAAGTAAAAGAAAACTATACGCAATTATTGCCTAATTATCCTCGATTTGAGATTGCAGAAAGCTTTTTTAATTCCGTTTATTGTCGTCTGTTTCACCATCGTGAATTGAATAAAAGAAATCTTTTTGTTTTTTCATCACAACCGGCTTATCGCTTTACGCAAGCCCCTCGACCATTATCAAAGCAGTTTGTTATTCAAAGTGATTTACCGACATTACTGCAAGACATCTTATCGCGCTTACCTTTACGGTTGCCGTGGCAAAATAAGCAACGAGATATTAATTCAATCTGTAATGTGCTAAATGCCCAGTTTTCTTCTTTGCAGTTACGTAATGCGGTATTTCATATTGCAAATGAACTCTTTTATCGAAATAAAGCTGCGTGGCTAATAGGTAAAATTGTTATTGATAATCAATATATTCCGTTTCTATTACCTATTCATAATATTGAACAACAATTGTTGATTGATACTTGTTTGATAACCGCAGATGAAGCCAGTATTGTCTTTGGTTTTGCCCGTTCTTATTTTATGGTTTATGCGCCATTTCCTGCGGCATTAGTTGCATGGTTAAGAGATATATTACCAGGGAAATCTATCGCTGAGCTTTATATGTCTATTGGATGTCAAAAACACGGTAAAACAGAATACTACCGCGAATACCTTGCTTTTATGAATTTTTCATCGGAGCAATTTATCGAAGCACCAGGAGTAAAAGGTATGGTGATGTTGGTGTTTACGTTACCAACGTATGATCGTGTTTTTAAAGTGATCAAAGATAAATTTGCGCCACAAAAAACGATCACCGCTGAGCGTGTAAAAGAGTGCTATCAATTAGTTAAAGAGCACGATCGTGTAGGTCGAATGGCAGATACTCAAGAATTTGAGAATTTTGTGGTCGATAAAAAAAGAATTAGCCCTGAGTTAATGGCTGTCTTTGAACAGGAGATCCCAAATAAATTGGAAGATCTTGGCGATAAGCTACTGATCCGCCATCTTTATATGGAACGCAGAATGACGCCTCTCAATATCTATATGGCGCAATGTAATGATAATCAACTCAAAGCTGTCGTCGAAGACTATGGCCAAGCATTAAAAGAACTTATCGCGGCGAATATTTTTCCTGGTGACATGTTATTTAAAAACTTTGGAGTGACTCGTCATCATCGTGTCATTTTCTATGATTATGATGAAATTAGCTATATTACAGATATGAATTTTCGGGCGATCCCTCCGGCCCGCTATCCTGAAGATGAATTAGCCAGTGAACCTTGGTATAGCGTTGCGCTTAATGATGTTTTTCCAGAAGAATTTCGTTATTTTTTATGCAGTGATAAACAAGTCTGTCGTTATTTTGAGGCTCAACATCATGATCTTTTATCACCAGAATATTGGCAACAACAACAGCAAAGAATTAAAGTAGGGTATATTGAGGATGTTTACGCTTATGCCCAAACTAAGCGATTTGCTTATCGTGATCAGTCAGGATAAAAAAGGTTAAAAACAAAGATAGGCATAAAGGGGATACCTATCTTTATTGAGCTAAATATATTTTTATTGCAAAAATTAGCGCTGAGCGCCAGCAACGGCTTCTCTAGCTAATTCAGTAATACGCTGGAAATCACCAGCTTTAACCGCATCATTAGGCACTAACCAAGAGCCACCAATACAAAGTACGCTTTCTAGCGCCAGATAATTACGGTAATTATCTGGTGAAATACCTCCGGTTGGACAGAAGCGAACTTTTGAGAATGGTCCTGCAATTGCTTTTAATGCCTTAACACCCCCGTTGGCTTCAGCAGGGAAAAACTTAAATTCATTTAAGCCATAACTCATACCGAGCATTAGCTCAGAAACTGTTGAAATACCAGGAATTAAAGGGATCGTTCCAGCTACTGCAGCTTTGAGTAGCGCTTCTGTTAACCCAGGGCTAATAGCAAATTGAGCGCCTGCTTCAGTAACTTGTGCTAACTGTTGTGGATTAATCACGGTTCCTGCACCCACAATGGCTTCTGGGACTTCTTTCGCAATACGGCGAATAGCTTCAATAGCGCAGTCTGTACGTAATGTGACTTCTAAAACTTTTACGCCACCTGCAACTAATGCTCTGGCAACAGGTACAGCTTCATCAATATGATTAATAACAATAACAGGAACGACAGGCCCTGATTTTAGTACAGACTCTGCACTTGTATTCCAATGATTCATCATTTGTATTTCCTAATTAGAAAATGGTGAGCAAATGAATTAAATCTGCTCTTCGTTAGGCATTAGACTTGTTGCTATTAAAAATCAATACAACAAGCACCTTGTTCAGCTCCGGATAAATGACGACGCAAATTCACAAATAGTTCACGGCCACAGCCTATGTCGTTCGCACTTAAATCAGGCATCTTATCTTGGCGAGCATTGAGCGTTTGTTCATCAACAAGGAGTGTTAACTCACCTGTTTTACCATTAACACGAATGATATCACCATCGTGCACTTTGGATAATAAACCACCATTAATAGCTTCAGGAGTGACATGAATTGCGGCAGGTACTTTACCAGATGCGCCTGAAAGTCGGCCATCGGTAACTAATGCTACTTTGTAGCCTTTATCCATTAACACCCCCAGTGGTGGCATTAATTTATGTAATTCTGGCATACCGTTGGCTTGTGGCCCTTGATAACGCACAACCACAACACAATCTTTATTTAGCTCACCGGCTTCAAATTTAGCGGCAATATCATGTTGGCTATTAAACACCACAGCAGGGGCTTCGATAATTTTATTTTCATCAGGTACGGCTGAAGTTTTCATTACAGCTCTGCCTAAATTACCTTGCATCACTTGTGTACCACCATGTGATGAGAATGGTGTATTGATATCAGCAATAACATCTTTATCTAAAGAGCTTGTTGTACCTTCGCGCCAATCAAGTTTACCCTCATTTAACCAAGGTTCTAAGGTATAACGCTCAATGCCAAATCCTGCAACAGTATTAACATCACGATGAATTAAGCCTTTTTTCAGTAGTTCGCGAATAATCAGTGCGATACCCCCTGCTGCTTGAAACTGGTTGATATCGGCAGGGCCATTAGGATAAATACGAGCAATCAGTGGCACAACTTGTGAAAGTTCAGAGAAATCATCCCAATTAATGATAATGCCAGCCGCGCGTGCCATTGCAACTAAGTGCATTGTTAGGTTAGTTGATCCACCCGTTGTTAATAGAGCAATAATGCCGTTTACAATGACCTTCTCGTCAACTAATTGACCGATAGGGAGGTAATTACCTGAGTTTTCAGTAAGGCGTACTATTTGGTTAGCCGCTGCATCCGTCAATGCATCACGCAAGGGGGTATCTGGATGAACAAAAGAAGCACCGGGTAAATGTAACCCCATCATTTCCATGACCATCTGATTTGAGTTCGCTGTACCGTAAAAGGTGCAGGTGCCAATACTATGGTAAGACGCTGCTTCGGCTTCTAACAATGCATGACGATCCACTTTACCTTCAGCATAAAGTTGGCGAATACGCACTTTTTCTTTATTGGGTAAACCACTCGTCATTGGGCCAGCAGGAACAAAAATAGCAGGAAGATGACCAAAAGAGAGTGCTGCCATTGTCAGTCCAGGAACAATTTTATCGCAGATCCCTAAATAGAGTGCACCATCAAACATATTATGAGATAAACCGACAGCCGCTGACATCGCAATCACATCCCGACTCAGGAGTGATAGTTCCATCCCATCTTGACCTTGAGTTACACCATCACACATAGCAGGAACACCACCTGCAACTTGCCCTACGGCACCAACAGCATGTAATGCCTTTTTAATTTTCTGGGGATAATTTTCATACGGCTGATGAGCTGACAACATATCATTGTAAGCAGTGATAATGGCAATATCATTATGAACCATATTTTTCAGGCGATTTTTATCATCAGCCTGACAAGCAGCGAAACCATGAGCCAAATTACCGCAAGCTAATTGAGCACGATGTACTGTTTGGCTTTTTGCAGCTTCGATTTTTTTCAGATAAGCACGACGAGTCAATTGTGAGCGAACAATAATGCGCTCTGTTACCTGTTTTACAGTCTCGTTAAGCGGAACAAAGTCGTTCTGAATTGGGTTATGGTTTTTAGGGTTCATAATGATGCTTCCTTTATTCACACAGGGTGATGAGCGTTACTATCGGCTATGAATAGAGCGTATTTTAATTTAGCTATAGTATTTGTTACCGGTAACATTGTTACGGGTAACAAGAAGAGTTGCAATACTCTTAATGCGTCTTAAACAACATCTGTGATCAACATCAATTTTTTTAGGTGATAAATAACAGTTTTTTAATATTTAACGAATATAAAGCCGAAACTCTGCCTTTTTAAAAAGCTGAATCGGTTTAATTAGGGAGTTCCTTCCTCATTGTTTGGTAACGAGGAAGGTGAAAGATAGGATCAGCTTTTTATACCACCATATTCACGGCTAATTTGTTTTGCGGCTTTGATAACCATAGCGCCTAATTCAGTGATACGTGAATCAGTCATTCTAGAAACAGGGCCTGAAAGTGAAATTGCAGCAAAAGGCTGGTGGTGTTCATCATAAATACAAGCACCAATACAGCGTAAGCCTAAAGCATGCTCTTCATCATCGAAAGAAAAACCTTGTTTACGAGCTTGATCCAAATTTTCTTTTAAAGAAGAAGGGAGTGTTCTGGTGTGAGGTGTATAGGCCATTAAGCCTTTTTTCTGGAGTAGCGGTAGCAATTTATTTTCTGGCAACGTCGAAAGAAATGCTTTACCAGCACCTGAAGCATGCATCGGTAATTTACCACCAATAGGAGCCGACATTCTCATTAGTGCATTACATTGCACTTGATCGACAATCACGGCATCAAATTCAATTTGGTCAAGAATAGCCAGATTGACGGTTTCACCAGAATCTTCCATCAACTGGCGCAAAATAGGATGCACCATTACTAAAAGATTACGAGTTTGCAGAAAGCTACTGCCAACAATAAAGGCGTGTGTACCAACAACCCACAATCCTAAATCTCCAACTTGACGGACAAAACCATGTTGCTGAAGTGTCGTGAGTAAACGGTGTGTTGTGGAATTAGGCAATCCAGCTTGAAAGGCGAGATCTGTTAGGGCGATACCCCCCGGAGATTCGGAAATATATTCCAATAATGTCAGTCCACGGCTTAATGACTGAACGGGGCCTCCTTGTGCAGTACTTTGAGTGGCAGTTGTTTTCGTCTTACGCGCTTTTTTATTTGTAGGGGAAACTGTCATGCATACACTCCAGAAATGCTATCCATATTAATATCTATTATGAACTATCTCGCATAATAAAACTCCTCCGATCACTGCATTTTTCAAAACAAAGTGTGTGATAAGAAATATTTATTAAAAGCATTTATTACTGAGTGAAAATCTCTCATCTTCGTCTTAGAAATCTTTCTAAAAAGATATGGTAGGATAAAAAAACAACGAAAGAAAAATAAAGAAATAAGAATAAAAACATTCTCGATTAAGAGGAAGCAACGTGGCAAACATAAAACAACAACTGGTAGAAGCATTAGAAAAACGTATCTTAGTACTTGATGGTGCAATGGGTACAATGATCCAGCAATATCAACTGACAGAAGCTGATTATCGAGGTGAGCGTTTTGCTAATTGGGGTTGTGATGTTAAAGGAAATAATGACCTTTTAGTGTTAACACAACCCCAGATTATTGCAGATATACATGATGCTTATTTTCAAGCGGGTGCTGATATTGTTGAAACCAATACCTTTAACTCAACGTCCATTGCGATGGCTGATTATCAGATGGAGTCGCTCTGTTTTGAGTTGAATGAAGAAGCTGCAAAATTAGCAAAAATCTGTGCAGATAAATGGAGTGCTTTAACACCTGATAAACCACGTTATGTTGCTGGTGTTTTAGGACCAACAAATAGAACGGCGTCCATATCTCCTGATGTTAATGATCCTGCATTTCGTAATGTTTCATTTGATAAGCTGGTGGATGCTTATCGAGAAGCGATTCGAGGACTAATTAAAGGCGGTGTCGATTTAATTATGGTCGAAACTATTTTCGACACATTAAATGCGAAAGCCGCTATTTTTGCGATTAAATGTGAATTTGAAGCGCTAAATATTGAATTACCTGTGATGATCTCAGGCACCATTACAGATGCTTCAGGAAGAACTTTAACGGGGCAAACAACAGAAGCGTTCTACCACTCATTACGTCATGCTGATGCACTCTCATTTGGTTTAAACTGTGCGTTAGGCCCTAAAGAATTACGCCAATATATTCAAACACTTTCGCAAATTTCTGAAGCCTATGTCAGCGCTCACCCTAATGCGGGTTTACCTAACGCATTTGGAGGTTATGACTTAGATGCTCAAGAAATGGCTGAGCAAATTAAAGAGTGGGCGCAAGCTGGTTTTCTCAATATTGTGGGGGGATGTTGTGGAACAACACCTGCACATATTCTTGCAATTTCACAAGCAGTAGAAGGTATCGCACCAAGAGTATTACCGACTCTTAAGAAAGCGTGTCGCCTTTCAGGTTTAGAGCCTTTAGCGATTGATGAGAACTCATTGTTTGTAAATGTGGGGGAACGAACTAACGTAACAGGCTCGGCGAAATTTAAGCGCTTGATAAAAGAAGGCAATTACCAAGAAGCATTGGATGTTGCACGTCAGCAAGTTGAGAATGGTGCTCAAATCATCGATATCAACATGGATGAAGGCATGCTAGATGCGGTTGAAGCCATGACACGTTTTCTCAATCTTATTGCTGGTGAGCCTGATATTGCCAAGGTTCCGGTGATGATCGACTCTTCAAAATGGGAAGTAATCGAAGAGGGATTAAAGTGTATCCAAGGCAAAGGAATTGTTAACTCAATTTCAATGAAAGAGGGAGAAACACCTTTTCTTGAACATGCTAAATTAGTGCGTAAATATGGTGCCGCTGTCGTTGTTATGGCGTTTGATGAAGTGGGACAAGCGGATACTCGAGAGCGTAAAATCGAAATCTGTCGTCGAGCTTATCAGTTATTAACAGAGCAAGCCGGTTTTCCTCCTGAAGATATTATTTTTGATCCTAATATTTTTGCAGTCGCGACAGGCATTGCTGAACATAATAATTATGCTGTTGATTTTATTGAGGTCTGTGCAGATATTAAATCTCAATTACCTTATGCTTTAATATCTGGCGGGGTGTCTAACGTTTCATTCTCATTCCGGGGTAACGATCCTGTTCGTGAAGCTATTCACTCTGTTTTTCTTTATTACGCCGTAAAAAATGGCATGGATATGGGGATTGTGAATGCAGGGCAACTTGCTATTTACGACTCATTGCCAGATGAACTGCGTAATGCGGTTGAAGACGTTATTTTAAATCGCCATGAAGAAAGCACAGATAATCTATTAGCATTGGCAGAGCGTTATCGTGGAACGAAAAATGATGAACAAAACCATCAACTTGCTGAATGGCGTCAATGGGATGTAGAAAAACGCTTAGAGTACGCCTTAGTTAAAGGGATCACTGAATTTATTGTTGAAGATACGGAAGCTTGTCGTCAACAAGCATCAAGCCCAATTGAAGTTATTGAAGGACCATTGATGAATGGTATGAATACAGTGGGTGATTTGTTTGGCGAAGGGAAAATGTTTTTACCTCAAGTAGTGAAATCAGCAAGGGTGATGAAACAAGCCGTTGCTTATCTTGAACCCTATATTCAAGCAACAAAACAAGCAGGTACTTCCGCAGGTAAAATTTTACTCGCTACTGTAAAAGGGGATGTTCACGATATTGGTAAAAATATTGTCGGAGTTGTTTTGCAGTGTAATAACTATGAGATTATCGATCTGGGGGTAATGGTACCTTGCGATAAGATCCTGCAAACGGCGATTGATGAAAAAGTTGATATTATTGGTCTTTCAGGTCTGATTACTCCGTCACTTGATGAAATGGTGAATGTGGCTAAAGAGATGGAAAGGCGAGGTTTTTCGTTACCATTAATGATTGGTGGTGCAACAACGTCTAAAGCCCATACAGCTGTAAAAATAGAACCAAATTATAGTCATCCTACTGTTTACGTGCAGAATGCATCACGTACGGTCGGTGTTGTTGCAGCTCTATTATCTGAAACACAAAAAGCGGATTTTGTTGCAAAAACACGGCGCGAATATGAAGTCGTACGCCAGCAATACGCTAGAAAAAAACCACGTACACCACCGGTCGCTTTAGACATTGCGCGATCCAATGCACTTAAAATTGATTGGCAAAATTACACGCCACCCAAACCGAACCAACTTGGTGTGCAAGAAATTACTGCAAGCATTGATGTGCTACGTGAATATATCGACTGGACGCCTTTCTTTATGACGTGGTCTTTAGCAGGTAAATATCCTCGTATTTTAGAAGATGACGTGGTCGGTGAAGAAGCGAAACGGGTATTCGCTGATGCGAACGCGATGCTGGATAAGCTAAGTCATGAAAACTTACTCACGCCTAAAGGTATTATGGGGATCTTTCCTGCTAATCGTTTGGGTGATGATATTGTTATTTATCAAGATGAAAGCCGACAACATGAGTTATTGCACAGTTGCCATTTGCGCCAGCAAACAGAGAAAAAAGAGTTTCCTAACTACTGTTTAGCCGATTTTATTGCGCCAGTGGAAAGTGGTGTTCCTGATTATTTCGGTGCTTTTGCTGTAACTGGAGGGCTAGAAGAAGACACGCTCGCCAATGCGTATGATAATGCCCATGATGATTACAATAAAATTATGGTGAAAGCGTTATCGGATCGTCTTGCTGAAGCTTTTGCAGAATATCTTCACCAACAAGTGAGAACAAAAATTTGGGGCTATAGCCCTGATGAAAATCTCTCTAATGACGAACTTATTCGAGAGAAATATCAAGGAACGCGACCTGCGCCGGGATATCCTGCTTGTCCTGAGCACACAGAAAAAGCGAAAATTTGGCAATTACTTGATGTTGAAAATCGCATTGGGATGAAACTAACAGATGCTTATGCCATGTGGCCTGGTGCTTCAGTATCGGGTTGGTATTTTAGTCATCCTGAAAGTAAATATTTCGCGGTTGCTCAAATTCAAAAAGATCAGGTTGAAGATTACGCAAAACGTCGAGGAATGAGTATAAGAGAAGTTGAGCGTTGGTTAGCGCCTAATTTAGGATATGAATCTTAGTTTGTTTTTATTTTTAGATCTCAATAATGTAATAAATAGTGAGGGGATAGTAATATCCCCTTGTTATTTTCACTAGTCGATCCCATTAAAGATGTTTAAGCTGTAAACCTGTATCAGAAAAAAGGACATTACAATGAACTATACTTTGTACCTTCAGAAAACCCCACCTGCTGGCGCTGAAGTGCCATTTCCTTCTTTGGCAAAAGGAAATTATCCATTAAGTGAAGTTTTAATTAATGCTTTTTTAAATCTGATGCAATTAACAGGAAGTTTAGATACAGAGGCAATTTTAGACGAAAAAGTATTTGATAATATTTGGCTAAAAGCAGAAATGACGCCTGCACGAATCGAAGAAGTGGGGGATTATCTTTATCATAAAATTCCTACTACTCCAGAGCCTGTTGAAGAAGAAATTGTGTTATTTAAGCAGGCGATGAAAGAAGAAGAAGCGTTATTAGCCAAAGAGAGTGAGAAAGAAGGCAATATTCCTATTTGTAAATTTGCCACTAATGATGGTTGGATTGTGACACCTAAAGAGTGCGAAATAATTGCAGCTACACTTACCGCTAAATTGCTGGAAGATAACCGAGTTTTCGTTGAAAAAATTGCAAATATGTCACATCTTGCTCATCGTTCTTTAGAAATTGCTTTAATTGATTTTGGTAAGTTTAATCAATTTGCTAAGAAATATGGTGGTTATCGGGTTTATTAATTTATTAGAAGCTAGGCTTCTAGAAAAAGAAGCCTAGATTAAATATTAAAATTTAAGATAAGTGGTATTTATTTTTTCTATGCTTTCTTTATGATTTGTTATTAATTCTAATATTTTATTATGATCTTTTAATTTGTCACTATTTTCTAATATAGATATATAATTTAAAGTAATTGTACATAGTTCATCAATGGCTTTATTTAAATTTTCATTATACTTCTTGGCTTTACTTGTTTCTTCTTCAATTTTCATTCCTATGTTTTTTTGTGATGTATTGTATTTAATTAAGCTTGAGAGAATTGTATTTTGGTCATCATATTCATTTATTTTCTTTTCGAGTTCTGGTGTTTCATCTAGTTTGTCTTTAAGGTTTTGAAAATAACTATCTAGAACTTTTATTATTTTTTTTATTTTGGTGTGATTTTCTATGATTTTATCAGATAGTTTCATAAATTCCTTTGTAAGCTGAATTTCTTTATTTGTAGTATTTATGCCTATTCTTTTTAATATATCTGAATAAAGGCTAATAGCTGAATGGTCTTTTTTCTTTTCTCTATGATGTATATCAATCATAGAGGAAAGGCTATCCTTATCGACTAATTCTAGATTGTATATGGCATCTATATTTTTAGAAATAGGACGCTTATCTTCTATATATTTTAAAAGAGAGAGCGTGGTATCGAGAGGAATATTCAGCGTAACTGAATTATTGTGCAAAGAATTAATTTCTTTTTTTATATCTGTAAGAATACTAGTATGAGGCTTATTAGTGCTAATTTTATTACTTATAATTTCACTTATACTCATGCTGTTATTGCTAGTTATATGCATTTTTTAATACTCCATTAATAGAATTAGGCTTTGATTCTAATTATTATTAAATGAAGTTCTTTAAAGCTTGCACCTTTTCAGCAATAAAGGTTGAATTTTGAGAGAGATAAAATTTTTATCTCTCTTTTCAATGTGAATGTGTTAAAACAAAGTATCATGCAATTTACGCACAATATTATCCGCATCTTTGCCATCAACTAATAAACATAAATTATGAGTACTTGCACCGTGGCTAATCATACGAATATTGTAATTTTCTAATGTGCCGAAAATCTTAATACCTAAACCATTTACCTGTGAAAGAGAGTTACCAATCACGGCAACTAACGCCAGATCTTCTTCTACTTCAACACGGCATAATGCAGAAAGCTCGGTTAATAAGGCATTTGTTAATAAACTGCCTGATGAATTTGTTGTACCTGTTGTATCAAGGGTTAAAGCAATACTGACTTCAGATGTTGTTATCACATCAACCGAAATATGATGGCGCGATAAAATGGTGAAAATTTCAGCCAAGAAACCACGCGCATGAAGCATTTTCAGGCTATGTAACGTGAGCAATGTTTGCTTTCTACGCAGTGCAATCGCACGGAATACAGGTGGATTTTCTGTTTGTGCACAAACTAACGTACCGCCTTCTTCGGGCGCTTTACTTGAGCCAACAAATACCGGAATGCCACTACGAACAGCAGGCAATAATGTAGCGGGGTGTAATATTTTAGCGCCAAAGGTTGCCATCTCTGCCGCTTCATCAAAGGCGATTTGATCAATACGATGCGCCTCTGGCACTATTCTTGGATCAGTGCTGTAAATGCCTGGTACATCCGTCCAGATATCTACACGAGACATTCCTAGTGCTTCACCAATCAATGCAGCCGTATAGTCGCTACCACCACGACCTAGAGTTGTGGTTCTACCTTTTGGCTCTTGACCAATAAAGCCTTGTGTGACAATAACTGTTTCATCTAGACGAGGCTGAAGAAGGCTTTGTGTGAGTTCGGTTAATTGCACCATATCAGGCTCAGCGTGACAAAATAGATCGTTCGTTTTCATCACTTTTCTGACATCAAACCAATCCGCTTGTATGCCATTTTCACGCAGTAACTCAACGAAAAGTAAGGTTGACATTAATTCACCATGACTTACAAGTTCGTCTGTTAATGCATCAGAAGTAGCTAACGTGGCCGCTTCAGAGAGCATCTCAATATTTTCAAGCAGGCGGTTTATTTCTTGGGAAATAATTTCTGGCTGAGAGAGTTGATTGATAATCGCGTACTCAATATCGCGGACTTGTGAAAGTAAAGCTTCTCGTTGTGAAGGCTCAGTGCCTGCTGCAAGTTCAATCAGTAGATTAGTGACTCCTGCAGATGCGGAAAGAACGACGACACGAACTGACTTTTGTTTCAGGATAATATCTGCACATTTTTCCATTGCTGAATAGTTAGCAACACTCGTGCCACCAAATTTAGCGATAGTGTATGGTGATGATGAAGATGAAGGCGTAGCAGTATTATCAGTCATTGTCGTATTCCTTTAGGCAAAAATGAGATGTTGGACACAATTAGGAATATCGGTTATTAAGTAGAGAGTCAATGCAGAGTGAAGAATAATCAATTTAATTAATAATCAGCACCACATTATCGGTTTTACCTATGTAAGTAATTAGTACTAGATTTGTTGATTGGTTTTGACCAATATCATCAAATGAGAAAGAATTGACTGTAACTATTAAATGTCAGGCTACAATCTGAGAATATTGGATTGTAATCTTAAGAGAGTATTGTGAATGAAAAATGTAAACCCAACTCAAACCCTAGCTTGGAAGGCATTAGAAAACCATTTTTCGGTTATCAAAGATACCGATATGAAAACGCTTTTTGCTCAGGAACCATCACGCTTTGAGCAATTTTCAAAAGTATTTTCAGACCAAATTCTAGTGGATTTTTCAAAAAACCGTATTACGAAAGAAACATTAGATAAATTGCAGGCTTTAGCGAAGGAATGTGACGTAGAAGGTGCGATAAATAGCATGTTTACGGGTGAAAAAATCAACCGTACTGAAGATCGTGCTGTATTGCATACTGCATTACGTAATCGTAGCAATACTCCTGTCATCGTTGATGGCAAAGATGTTATGCCAGAAGTTAACGCAGTACTGAATAAAATGAAAAAATTCAGTGAACGTATTATTAGTGGTGAATGGAAAGGTTATACAGGCAAAGCAATCACTGATGTTGTAAATATTGGTATCGGTGGGTCCGATCTCGGCCCTTATATGGTAACAGAAGCATTACGCCCATATAAAAACCACCTTACTATGCATTTCGTTTCGAATGTCGATGGTACTCATATTGCCGAAACACTAAAAAAATGTGATCCCGAAACTACATTATTCTTAATTGCGTCAAAAACATTCACGACACAAGAGACCATGACAAATGCGCATTCAGCAAGAGATTGGTTCTTAGCATCAGCGAAAGAGAGTGTTTTTGTCGCTAAACATTTCGTCGCGTTATCTACGAATAGCACTGAAGTTGAAAAATTTGGTATTGATACTGCCAATATGTTTGAGTTCTGGGACTGGGTTGGCGGTCGTTATTCATTATGGTCAGCAATTGGTTTATCTATCGCGTTATCTGTTGGTTATGACAACTTTGAGCAATTATTGGAAGGTGCTCATGCTATGGATAACCACTTTAGAACCACTGATGCTGAAAATAACATCCCAACAATCCTTGCACTGATTGGCATTTGGTATAACAATTTTTTTGGCACAGAAACTGAAGCGATTCTGCCATACGATCAGTACATGCATCGTTTTGCTGCTTACTTCCAACAAGGTAATATGGAATCAAATGGTAAGTATATTGATCGCGATGGAAATAAAGTCAATTACCAAACGGGACCTATTATTTGGGGTGAACCAGGTACAAATGGCCAACATGCGTTTTATCAACTGATCCATCAAGGTACAAAAATTATCCCTTGTGATTTTATTGCACCTGCAATTAGTCATAATCCATTATCAGATCACCATGCAAAATTGATGTCTAATTTCTTTGCTCAAACAGAAGCGCTCGCTTTTGGTAAAACTCGTGAGCAAGTTGATGCTGAATTTGCGGCAGCAGGAAAAGATCCTAAAACCATGGGATATGTTGCACCTTTCAAAGTATTCGAAGGTAATCGCCCAACTAACTCTATTCTGTTAAAAGAAATTACGCCTTATTCATTAGGTGCATTGATTGCAATGTATGAACATAAGATCTTTGTACAAGGTGTTATTTTCAATATCTTCACGTTTGACCAATGGGGTGTTGAATTAGGTAAACAGCTGGCTAACCGCATTCTTCCTGAATTAAAAGGTAAGGAAAGTGTTAACAGCCATGATAGCTCAACAAATAACCTGATTAATCGTTACAAAGCATGGCGTTAATCGAATAAATTGAATATAAGTAGTCGGTTAGATACAAAGGAGGTTTTTATGGCCTCCTTTATTTTTTGAATGCTTCGTGCTCAATCTGATTTTCTTTTAACGCTTTTTTAGATTATTTATGCGAAATGTTATCAGCTTTTAACTTCCCTTAGTCACATCATGATATCCTTATGTATCATGACTCACACAAGCTAGGATCATCAACGCGTGATGATGAAATAATGTTCAAAAAATCAATAATTACCCCTGCTCCTATCCATTGGTTGCCCAGTGAGGAACATGAAAATATTAAAGAAAGTACATTAAGTTGGTTAATGGAATTAGGCTCAATGACGCGACGCTTTGAACAGCATTGTCAAAAAGTTACAGTGATGCCTTATCAAGAAGGATTTGTTGAGATTATTGAGCCTGCTGATGAAAAAGCATGTTTACCTGAAAGTCAGCGTTATTGGTTAAGAGAAGTGGTATTGTGTGGTGATAATGTTCCTTGGTTATTAGGGCGAACATTAGTACCAGAAGAGACACTGACAGGTGAAGATAGAAAACTGGTCAATTTAAGAACCGTTCCTCTTGGACGTTATCTGTTTCAGGAAACAACCTTAAGCCGTGATTTCATTCATATCGGGCAACAAAATGGATATTGGCTACGCCGTTCTCGTTTCCAGCTTTCAGATAAACCTTTATTATTAACCGAGGTGTTTCTACCTGCATCACCAGTGTATGAGAAGTAATTAGGGGGAGCTAAAATTGGAGGGAAGTATGACGCACAATAAATGGCAGGCATATAGCCGTTTAATGCGTATAGATAAACCTATCGGAGCGCTATTATTACTTTGGCCAACTTATTGGGCTTTATGGATTGCGGCTAAAGGTTTTCCTGATTGGCATATTCTGATTGTCTTTACTATTGGCGTGTTCTCTATGCGTGCCGCTGGGTGTGTAATAAACGACTTTGCTGACAGAAAAATTGACGGCAGCGTTGAACGAACTAAAAATCGACCATTACCTAGTGGGGCTGTGACAGAAAAAGAGAGTAAAATTTTATTTATTGTATTGGTTATCTTGTCATTTGGATTAGTACTTACACTCAATACGATGACAATTTGGCTCTCTGTGGCAGGACTTGCACTAGCATGGTTCTACCCCTTTGTTAAACGCTTTAGTAGTCTACCTCAGCTTATTTTAGGTATGGCCTTTGGGTGGTCAATTCCAATGGGTTTTGCTGCTGTTTCTGAAAGCTTACCATTAGTATGTTGGCTATTATTTCTTGTTAATATTGTCTGGTCGGTGATTTACGATACCCAATATGCGATGGTTGACCGCAATGATGATATAAAGATTGGCGTAAAATCTACTGCTATTTTGTTTGGTCGTTATGACAAAATTATTATCGGTATTTTACAACTGATGATGTTGGCGCTACTCGTGGGTATTGGTGTTCTGCTGAACATGAAAGGTATCTATTATTGGTCGATATTACTCATTACCGCGCTCTTTATCTATCAACAAAAACTGATTGCAGAGCGTGAAAGAGCACCTTGTTTTCAAGCTTTTATGAATAATAATTATGTTGGTTTCGTTTTATTTGCGGGTATTTTATTTAGTTATTTTTAAGATAAATAAGCGCTGAAGTATTCTCTATCATTGAGTAGAAACAAAAAGGGATAAGCAATGCGCTTATCCCTTTTCTATTGCGGTCATGGCGTTATTTACTGATTATTCATCAGCTTTAGGCTCATTTTTTTCATTCATTATCTGTGCTGAATTGTTATCTTCAGTGACACCGACACTCTCAATGGTTAAGCGAATTTCTGGTGACATTAATTTTGCAATCACTTGGTAAAGGGCTGATGCATCTGCTTTTAGGATATCTTCGTTATCGTTGAGATAGCCTTCTTCACGCAGTGTTGAAACTAAGGTAGAGAATACTGCTTTATCAAAAAACTCAGGTGCGTTGATGCCATGTAATACAGAAAGACGTTGTGCCAAGATACGGCTCTCTTTTTCCAATAATGCACGACTAATTTCAGGAGCAAAATTGAGTAAAGACAGCGTAATGCCATAACGTTGTAATGTTTCTCTGACACTAGCCGCTAAAAGCTGTAATGGACGAATACGAGCAGGATTAATGCGTAGTAAGCCATCACTATCACAACAGATTAGACGCTGACGACAAAGTTCTGCGATCAAGGTATTAATGACTTCAGGTAGCTCTTCTTTCTCATAGCGAATAAATAACTCTGCTTTAATTAGAGGGAAGATTAATTCAACCTGTTTCATTAAATCATCACGATGGATTTTTTCATGATGCAAGATGATGCTAGCAATTAACGATGGAGTAATCATTAAATGGATCGTGTTATTACGGTAATAAGTCATTAATACCGCGCTTTCACGAGGAAGCACCACAATATCACCCAAACTATCTTTTTCGACTAAGAATTTATCTGATTGCAGGGCGTGTTCTAATAACGCCTCAGCATTTTTATCAGACACAATCATGTCAGTCGAATAAGGCACATTACGTAATAATTGCAGATAACAATCGACTTGCTCTAACAGCTGTTCTCTAGTGAGTGCTCGCTGACGTGATGCTAACAGTGCCGTTGAGACCAAGTTAATTGCATTAATTGAGGCTGCATTATTGATATGAACCATAATATTGTCAGCTAATGCGCTTACAGCTGGATTTAACCAACTTGGGCGTTGTGGCTCAATGGGATCAATATCATCACGCCACTGTGGAACCGCTTGATTTAAGTACTGTGCAACAGAGATAGGTTCACCAAAGTTAACATAGCCTTGGCCAAGATTACGTAATTTACGTAAACCCCTCACCATCTGCATAAAACCTTCTTTCTCTTTTGTTGCGCCACGTAATTCTTTGGCGTAGGTTGCCACTTCCATAACGTGCTCATACCCAATATAAATAGGAACAACAGAGATAGGGCGTGTTTCACCACGTAACATTGCTTGTACTGTCATTGAAAGTGTTCCTGTTTTAGGATCTAACAATCGACCTGTACGTGAGCGTCCACCTTCAACGAAATATTCAATAGAGTAGCCTCGTGTAAATAGCTCACCTAAATATTCACGGAAAATGGTGGAGTACAGCTTGTTACCTTTAAAGGTTCTTCGGATAAAGAAAGCCCCTAAACGGCGGAAAATTGGACCTGCTGGCCAGAAATTAAGGTTAATACCCGCGGCTATATGTGGAGGAACTAAGCCTTGATGATAAAGCACATAAGAAAGCAGTAGGTAGTCCATGTGGCTACGGTGGCAAGGTACATAAACAATCTCATGTCCATCTTGTGCGAGCTTACGTACACGTTCGGCATTATAGACGTTGATACCTTGATAGAGCTTATTCCATGTCCAACTTAATACGCGGTCACTAATACGCACAGCTTCATATGAGAAATTAGCTGCGATTTCTTCCATGATATCAGTAGCATTTTTGCGCGCTTTATCCAGTGAGATTTTTTTCGCTTTTGATTCATCTTCAATTGCTTTTTCAATGGCTTTCGATGAAAGCAATTTATTGAAGAGGTCTTGACGTGCTGGTAATTTTGGGCCAACAGCGGCTAAACGCTGGCGAGAAAAATGAATACGCGCAACGCGTGCGAGTTTTCGGGCTATACTGGTGTCAGTACCGTGTTCGTTCGCCATTTCACGCATTGATACGGTGGGTGAAAAACGAACAAAGCTATCACGACCTAACCAGAGGATAGCGATAAATTTTTGGATACCATTAAGCACACGTAAATGTGGTACGCCATTATGACCTTCACGGCCAGGAGAGCGACCAAACATCACGGAAACCGGTAACATCTCGATATCAAGGTGTGGATTATTACGATGAGCATCAAGATAAGCGTGGAATGTTTTCACGGAATCTTTACGAGGATCGGGCGAGTAGTAACGGAATACTCTTGGGCCGTCATCAATAAAGACATACGCTGGGAGCTTCGTACCGCCTATCTCAATAGGTTGCAGTGGATCAGGCAATCCTAAAGATAAACATTGCTGTCTTAATGTCAGTAAGTCTGCCTTTGAATGATAAGGCAGCACATAAAGGAAAGATCGCGACGTATCCAACCCTAACTCAGTGATAGGATCAGTCGGAACTCGTTTACTTTTTACCAGTAATTTTAGTGGTAAATTCAATGTGTTATAATATAGTTTACGCCAAGCTGACATAAATAGTTGTAGCCTCTTATTAGCAATACTTCGAAAGCATAACAGAAAGTCTTTCGTAGATCTGTGGTGCTGTGACAATATTAATAGAGAAAAGTGACAAAATAATCGTTTGTTTTCGATAGAGTTTATTATGGCTAATCAAAATAAAGGTCTTACCCGAATCATCAAAGCTGGTGGCTATTCATACAAGGGCATTCGTGCCGCTTGGATTAATGAAGCTGCTTTTAGACAAGAAGCAATTGTGGCCTTGGTTGCAATTATCCTTTCATTTTTCATCGATGTCAGTGGTCTAGAGCGCATTTTACTCATTGGTTCCGTTGTATTGGTTGTGATCTTGGAACTGGTAAATAGTGCAATAGAAGCGGTTGTCGATCGAATTGGATCTGAATACCACGAATTATCAGGACGTGCAAAAGATATGGGTTCTGCTGCCGTTCTCATTGCTATTATATTGGGATTATTTACTTGGGTAACCATTCTTTGGGGACATTTCTTCGCATAAAGTTAAAAAATTCGATTTTTGTCGAAAAATAATCTAAAGATGCGTGTTTTATATTCATTTAAGGTTTCAAATCGTCATATACCTGTATATACTCACAGTCTGACTGTATAAACAAACAGGGGGCGGAATGAAAGCATTAACTGCAAGGCAGCAGCAGGTTTACGATTTGGTTCGTGATCACATTTCGCAAACGGGTATGCCACCAACACGGGCTGAAATAGCTTCCCAACTTGGGTTTCGCTCACCAAATGCGGCAGAAGAGCACTTAAAAGCTCTTGCTCGTAAAGGCGTGATAGAAATTATCTCTGGTGCATCTAGAGGTATCCGTTTGCTGATGGAAGAAGAGCCAGAAGGACTGCCATTAATTGGGCGAGTTGCTGCTGGTGAACCACTTTTAGCACAAGAGCATATTGAAAGCCATTATCAAGTTGACCCAATGCTATTTAAACCAAGTGCAGATTTTTTATTGCGCGTTAATGGTATGTCGATGAAAGATATCGGTATTATGGATGGCGACTTACTTGCTGTGCATAAAACACAAGATGTTCATAACGGGCAAGTGATTGTGGCACGTATTGAAGATGAAGTGACAGTAAAACGCTTTAAGAAAAGTGGTAATAAAATTGAACTTCATGCAGAAAACCCAGAGTTTTCACCTATCATCGTCGATTTACGCGAACAAAGCTTTACTGTGGAAGGTTTAGCAGTAGGGGTTATTCGTAACGGCGAATGGCTGTAATTTGTACCAAAGTAAGTCAATACAACTTATTTTAAAAAGATGCAGATGATGTGTAAAAACACAAAATCATCTGCATTTTTTATTTCTAATTTGTATAAAAAAACACCACCGCACTACAAATGTAATAACAATATGATGTGTTTTAATTGCGGAGGTGCTTATGACAACGATACAAGTTAGAGTAGACGATGAGCTCAAAAAAGAAGCTTATCAAGTATTTGAAAAAATGAACCTGTCTCCTTCAGATGCCATAAGATTATTTCTACGTTATGTTTCTGAAAATGAAAAATTACCTTTCTCAGAAGTTTCTGTCGTTGTTGGGGAGCTGGATGAAGATGGGGATATTTTAGCTGTTGTACGTGAACGTTTGAAAAAACCAAGTAAACGTATAAAAGTTAATATTGATGATCTTTAATATTGAGTTTGATAAGCGTGCCTTGAAAGAATGGCAGAAACTCGATCAAAGCATTAAAGAGCAGTTTAAAAAGAAATTAAAAAAATTGCAGGAAAACCCTTATATCCTTATATAGAGTCAGCTCGCTTAAAAGGTGATCTCACGGGTTGCTATAAGATTAAATTACGAGCATCTGGTTTTCGATTGGTTTACCAAGTTATTGATTCTGAAGTTGTGATTTTAGTTATTGCTGTTGGTAAGCGAGAAGAGAGTAAAGCTTATTCATTAGCTAAAGTGAGAATTCAAAAGTAGAACACGTATTAGCCAGCATTTAGCTGGCTTTTTGTATTTTATAAGCTCAGCGTGGCTTATAGTCACCAGTTTTTTTCTGCTTAAGATTATCATCCATACTGTGGTCATGATGACAACCTTCAGGGTGTGTACACTCTTGAGCTTCGTAGCACAGTGAACACAATCCATGAATTTCGATGACGCTATGTCGTAAATGAAATCCACTCTCTTTTGCTAGTAATGAAATCGCATCTTCGATTTTATGACTATTTTTTTCTGTGACAGATAAGCAACGGTCACAAATTAGCATGACTGACGTATGTTCAACATCATCAAAATGATGACAAAGTACATAACTGTTGGTGGATTCTATTTTATGGATAAATCCTTGCTCAAGTAAAAATTCTAACCCGCGATAGACTGTTGGTGGTTTGGCTTGTGGCTCAACTTGGCGTAATAAATCCAATAAATCATATGCGCTGATAGCAGAAGGTTGCTGCATTATCAGACGTAATACTGCCAGACGTTGTGAAGTCAGGCGAACACCTCGTTTCTGGCAGATCTTTTCTGCCTGAGCGAGCAATTTCTCTTCATTCATGGGGATAAGATGCTCTCAGACGTTGTTAATAACACAGATCCTATCATATTTTTCAAGAGTAAACCTTTGTGTAAAGTGGGGTTTTATGAAAATAACTGTGGTATTACGCTCTTTTTTTAAAGAGAACTGTTGTTAGATAAAAGAACATGTTTTCTTTCAATAATATAAAGAAAGTGTCTTTGAAGAGAGATAAGCACATAACAATTTACTGCGTAAAGCGAATTTATTCTATGTAAACAAGTTGGCTTACATGGGGATATAGCTTTTTGATCATTAGCAACAAAAAACCCAGCCTAAGCTGGGTTAATTTTTTAGATGGTTTTAAATAATTTGTTCTGAACCTTAGAATGGAATGTCGTCATCAAAATCCATTGGTGGTTCATTGTTTGGTGCAGGTGCTGCTGCGGGTTGTTGTGCTGGGCGAGATTGCGCACCACCGCTAAATTGTTGTGATGCTTGTGGCTGTTGTGGTTGGCCCCAACCGCCTTGACCACCTTGTGAAGGTGCGCCATCTTGACCACCACGGCCACCTAACATCTGCATTGAGCCACCGATGTTAACGACAACTTCAGTGCTATATCTGTCTTGACCACTTTGGTCTTGCCATTTACGTGTTTGTAATTGACCTTCGATATACACTTGTGAACCTTTACGCAGATATTCGCCTGCAATTTCAGCTAATTTGCCGAAAATTACCACACGGTGCCACTCGGTTTTTTCTTTCATTTCACCGGTTTGTTTATCGCGCCAGCTTTCTGATGTTGCCAGTGTTAGGTTGGCAACTGCACCGCCACTTGGCATATAACGGATTTCTGGATCCTGCCCTAAATTACCGATAAGAATAACTTTGTTTACGCCTCTGCTCGCCATGTGAGGTACTCCTGCGAAAGTAAATTTTTTGAAATCATAAGCGAATAAGTTTATCACGTACGCTAAAATTTGAATATGACGTGTGATGAATTTCTCAATTGTGAACATTGTCGATATTTTTTTGTCTCAAAATGACAGGTTTACATCATCATTCAATTTCACTATATATACTGTATATCCATTCAGTTAACTTTGTGTCATAATTATCCGATTATTTCTTTTTCGGCGACTCTCTCAATCCGGGATATATTCATGGATAAAATCGAAGTACGGGGCGCTCGCACCCATAATCTAAAAAATATCAATTTGGTCATTCCTCGCGATAAACTTATTGTTATTACGGGACTTTCAGGCTCAGGTAAATCCTCTTTAGCCTTTGATACGCTTTATGCAGAAGGACAACGACGTTATGTTGAATCACTTTCTGCTTATGCTCGTCAGTTTCTTTCGTTAATGGAAAAACCTGATGTTGATCACATTGAAGGTTTATCTCCCGCTATTTCGATTGAACAAAAATCTACATCACATAACCCACGTTCAACGGTGGGAACAATTACCGAAATACACGATTACCTACGTCTCTTATTTGCGCGCGTTGGTGAACCTCGTTGCCCTGATCATGATATTCCATTAGCCGCACAAACGGTCAGTCAAATGGTTGATAATGTGCTTGAACAGCCTGAAGGTAAGCGTTTAATGCTGTTAGCACCAGTGGTGAAAGAGCGTAAAGGTGAGCACATTAAGCTATTGAATAATCTTGCAGCTCAAGGTTATATTCGCGCGCGTATTGACGGTGAAGTGTGCGATCTTTCTGATCCACCAACATTAGAATTACAGAAAAAACATACCATTGAAGTGGTAATTGACCGTTTTAAAGTACGTGACGATCTCGCTCAACGTCTAGCGGAATCTTTTGAAACCGCGTTAGAACTTTCAGGTGGTACTGCCGTTATCTCTGATATGGATGATAACAATGCAGAAGACATTATTTTTTCTGCGAATTTCGCGTGTCCTGTTTGTGGCTACAGCATGAGCGAGTTAGAACCTCGTTTATTCTCTTTTAACAACCCTGCAGGAGCTTGTCCAACCTGTGATGGTTTAGGTGTGCAGCAATTTTTCGATCCCGATTTAGTGATCCAAAATCGAGAGATCTCTCTTGCTGGTGGTGCGATTAAAGGATGGGATCGTCGTAATTTCTACTATTTCCAGATGCTACGTTCACTGAGTGAACATTATCATTTTGATGTTGAAGCACCGTTTGATTCCTTGCCAGATAATATCCAAAAAATAGTTTTGACTGGCTCAGGTAAAGAAAATATTGAATTTAAATACACTAACGACCGAGGCGATGTTGTTGTTCGTCATCATCCTTTTGAAGGTGTACTAAATAATATGGAACGCCGTTACCGCGAGACAGAATCAAGCGCGGTGCGTGAAGAACTTTCTAAGTACATTAGTAACCGTCCTTGTGCATCATGTGGTGGTACGCGTTTACGTCGTGAAGCTCGCCATGTGTATGTTGAAAATACAACATTGCCTGAAATTGCAGATTACAGCATTGGTCATGCCATGACCTTTTTCCAAAACTTAAAGCTCAGTGGGCAGAGAGCGAAGATTGCAGAAAAAGTGTTAAAAGAAATTGGCGATCGACTGAAGTTTTTGGTCAATGTTGGCTTAAATTACCTCACACTTTCTCGTTCAGCTGAAACATTATCTGGTGGTGAAGCACAGCGTATTCGCTTGGCGAGCCAAATTGGTGCTGGGTTAGTGGGCGTTATGTATGTATTAGATGAGCCTTCTATTGGATTACATCAACGAGATAACGATCGCCTACTTGAAACATTGATCCACTTACGTAATTTAGGTAATACCGTGATCGTTGTTGAGCATGATGAAGATGCTATCCGTGCAGCAGATCATGTTATCGATATTGGCCCTGGTGCAGGTGTTCATGGTGGTGAGATTGTTGCTCAGGGGACACTTGAAGATATCATTAATAATCCGAACTCATTAACAGGTAAGTTTTTAAGTGGTGAGCGCCGTATCGCTATTCCAGAGCAGCGTGTTCCGGTTGATCGAGAAAAAATGCTGACCATTCTTGGTGCAAAAGGTAATAACTTAAAAAATGTAAATCTGAAATTACCAGTAGGTTTATTTACCTGTATTACGGGGGTATCAGGTTCAGGCAAATCAACGCTTATCAATGATACGTTATTCCCTATTGCGCAACGCCAATTAAATGGTGCCACAACTATTGTGCCTGCACCTTATTTAGATGTTGAAGGTTTAGAGTATTTCGATAAAGTTATTGATATTAACCAAAGTCCAATTGGCCGAACTCCTCGTTCAAATCCCGCAACCTATACTGGTGTTTTTACACCTATTCGTGAGTTATTTGCGGGGGTTCCTGAATCTCGTACTCGTGGTTATACGCCAGGTCGTTTCAGTTTCAACGTAAAAGGTGGGCGCTGCGAAGCTTGCCAAGGTGATGGTGTATTAAAAGTTGAAATGCACTTTTTACCGGATGTTTATGTTCCTTGTGATCAATGTAAAGGTCAGCGCTATAACCGTGAAACTCTTGAAATTAAATACAAAGGGAAAAATATTCACGAAGCCTTGGATATGACTATCGAAGAGGCAAGAGAGTTTTTTGATGCTGTTCCTGCGCTGGCTCGTAAGTTACAAACATTGATTGATGTTGGGTTGTCTTATATTCGTTTGGGGCAATCAGCGACCACATTATCAGGTGGTGAGGCACAACGGGTTAAGTTAGCGAAAGAGTTGTCAAAACGTGGCACAGGGCAGACACTCTATATTTTAGATGAACCCACAACAGGACTTCACTTTGCTGATATTGAGTTACTGCTTGAAGTTCTTCATCAGTTACGTGATCAAGGTAATACGATTGTGGTGATTGAACACAATCTTGATGTGATCAAGACTGCAGACTGGATTGTCGATCTTGGCCCTGAAGGCGGAAGTGGTGGTGGTCAAATTTTAGTGTCAGGCACACCAGAGCAAGTTGCGGAATTTGAAGGCTCACATACCGCAAGATTCTTAAAGCCAATCCTAGAGCGTGGTTATTAGTACTAGGCTGTTTATTCCCTTATAATCTAAGCGCTACAGATAATAAACTCTTTATTGTTTGTAGCGCTTTTCTTCTAGAAAAGTAAATCTATCATAAATGATAGAATTTAATTCTATTGAAAAAAGTATTCTCTTTTCACCATTCACTTCCTTATATATTTTTATATTATTAATTCTCATTTTTATAAAAAAATAGATTAAATAGTTATTCATGCTGTTTTGTAACGTAATTTTAACCAAATACGATACAACAAAGCTAAATAGAAAAGATTATCATAGTATATCGTGATAGACAGCACAGTTTATTTGGTGATTTGTTTCAATTGTTATACTTGACTATTATTGTATAACAATAAGTGTTTTGCTTTATTAATCAAATGGTTGTGTGTTTCTTGGGGTTACAATAGAGGGAAGGTTATTATTTACTATGCTCTTTGAACAGATAATCCTACTTTTCTCCTTCAGGGAGAATTATTTTCCAAATCATTTCAGGCTATCACGATTTATAACAACTTTTTTCTCCGTAATATTCCCTATCATTTACCCATAATAAATAACGCCTGCAAAGAATAAGGTTATTTTGATATCGCAACGTTAGATAGAGCTTTTTTACCCCCAAAATTCGTTTTGCTATTAACAATTACAATATAAAAAGTGAGTACTAATATGGAAACGGCTTCCTCAAAAACAGAGACCACAAGCTATCCCGCAACTAGTGCTGGCGCTCGCCGCGCAGGTATGACTGAACAAGAATGGCGTGCGGCTATTAAATTCGACGGCAATGATGTGGGCTGGGTTATCATGAGTATCGGTATGGCTATCGGTGCAGGTATTGTATTTTTACCTGTGCAGGTAGGCCTGATGGGATTATGGGTTTTCCTATTATCTTCGATCATTGGTTATCCAGCTATGTACCTTTTTCAACGCTTATTTATTAATACGTTGGCTGAATCTCCAGAGTGTAAAGACTATCCAAGCGTTATTACCGGCTATCTCGGTAAAAACTGGGGTATTTTATTAGGTGCACTCTACTTTGTGATGTTAGTTATTTGGATGTTTGTTTATTCAACAGCAATCACTAATGACAGTGCTTCTTACTTACAAACATTTGGTGTTACTGAAGGTTTGCTATCAGAAAATCCATTTTATGGTTTGATCCTGATTTGTGCCTTAGTCGCTATCTCTTCTCGTGGTGAACAATTACTGTTTAAAGTATCAAGCTTTATGGTACTGACTAAACTGTTTGTTGTTGCAGCATTAGGGATCTCCATGATTGGTATGTGGCATCTTTATAATGTGGGCGCATTACCACCAGCAGGACGTTTAATTAAAGAAGCTATTATCACTTTACCTTTTACACTGACTTCAATTCTGTTTATCCAAACATTAAGCCCAATGGTTATCTCTTACCGTGGTCGTAATAAAAACCGTGAAGTTGCTCGTCATAAAGCGTTACGTGCAATGAACATCGCTTTCGGTGTGTTGTTCTGTACTGTTTTCTTCTATGCAATCTCATTCACATTAGCAATGGGCCATGATGAAGCCGTTAAAGCCTACGAACAAAATATCTCAGCATTAGCGATTGCGGCGAAATTCTTCCCTGGCGGTTGGGTAACAGTTGTTAGCGTTATGCTCAATATTTTTGCCGTAATGACTGCATTCTTTGGTGTTTATTTAGGTTTCCGTGAAGCGACACAAGGGATTGTGATGAATATTCTGCAACGTTATATCCCTACTGAAAAGATTAACCAAAAATGGGTACAAAACGGCATCATGATTTTCGCCGTACTACTAGCATGGGCAGCCATCATCCTTAATGCGCCAGTATTGAGCTTCACTTCAATTTGTAGCCCAATCTTCGGTATGGTGGGTTGTCTTATCCCTGCATACTTAGTGTACAAAGTACCTATGTTACACAAATACAAAGGTGCGTCACTATACCTGATTATCTTTACCGGTTTACTGCTCGTTATCTCTCCGTTCTTGGCATTCTCATAGTCGCCAACTTCGGTTCTAGTTAGACGTTGTTGTAAAAAACTAAATTAATCCAAGGTGTTAGATTATGAGCAAGAACAAGAATTCTCATTTATGGTCACAGTTCGTTCGCCAGTTACGTGAAGGTGTTAAACCTGCAGTGGGTTGTACAGAGCCAATTTCATTAGCACTGGCAGCGGCAAAAGCAACCGCACTTTTAGGCGAGCCAGCTGTTCGTGTTGAGGCTTGGGTTTCACCAAACTTAATGAAAAATGGAATGGGCGTAACCGTACCTGGAACGGGAATGGCTGGGCTTCCTATTGCAGCCGCACTGGGTGCTACGGGTGGCGATCCTGATGCAGGACTGGAAGTCTTGCTAAAGGCTTCCACGGAAGCAGTTGCTCAAGCTAAAACACTGGTTGCTGAAGGTAAAGTCACAGTTGGTGTGAAAGCACCATGTGAAGATGTTCTTTATTCTGAAGCAAAAGTGTATGGTCAATCTGGTTATGCCATTGTCAGTATTGCAAGAGAGCATACACATGTTGTTCGTTGTGAATGTAATGGTGACGTTGTTTTTGAGGAAGATAAAACAGCGTTTGCCAATAATTGTGAATGTACTGATGAAAAACCTTTTACTGATGTTTGTGCCGAAGATATCTATAACTTCGCACTTAATGTGCCTGTGAATGAAATTGAGTTTATGCTCAATGCTGCCCATTTAAACGGTGCATTATCAGAAGAAGGGCTAAAAAACACCTATGGATTAGCAATTGGCCGTACATTAATTCTGCAACAAGAAAAAGGTTTGTTAGGTAAAGATTTACTTAATGAAATCATGATCAGAGCATCAGCTGCTTCTGATGCTCGCATGGGGGGGGCGGTATTACCTGCAATGAGTAACTCAGGCTCAGGTAATCAAGGGATCGCGGCAACATTACCAGTTATGGTTGTTGCTGAATTTATCCATGCTGATGATGAAACTTTATTGCGTGCGTTAGTTTTATCACACTTAATGGCGATTTATGTCCATAGCCATTTTCCACCGCTTTCTGCTCTTTGTGCTGCAACCACAGCTTCAATGGGGGCAGCGGCAGGAATGGCATGGTTACTGACTAAAGATTTCACCACAGTGAGTATGTCTATCAACAGTATGATTGGTGATATCAGTGGCATTATCTGTGATGGCGCATCAAATAGCTGTGCAATGAAAGTATCGAGTAGTGCAGCGAGTGCTTATAAAGCCGTATTAATGGCGATGCAAAATCAAAGTGTTGCGGGTACTGATGGTATTGTCAGCGATGATGTTGATAGCTCAATTGCAAACCTTTGTGCATTAGCCAGTCGCGCAATGCAATATACGGATATTCAAATTATTGAGATTATGGAAGAAAAAGCACGCCGTAATGCTGGGGAAAAGAAACAGGCTGTCAATATATAAAAGGTCAAAACCTAAAATGACAGTGAAAGTTATGATGTAGTAAAAAGAAATACCTGCTTATGAGAATAGGCAGGTATTTTTTATCACAAAAGAGTGTGAGTAATTTAAATACTTACAGCTGCAAAAGCTTGGGCGATGCGCTGAACATTACCTGTATTGACACCAGCCATACAAACACGACCTGTACCAACAAGATAAATACCAAACTCTTCTCTTAATCTATCAACTTGTGCTTGTGTAAAACCGGTATAACTAAACATGCCACGTTGTGTTAATAAGTGATCAAAGTTCTTTTCGGGTAATGCTACTCTCAAGGCATTAACTAAAGTGACTCTCATCTCTTTAATACGATCACGCATATGTGCCACTTCTTTTTGCCATTGTGCTGTTAGCACTTGGTCTGAGAGCACTTTATTAACAATTTGTGCGCCGTAATTTGCTGGGCTTGAATAGATGCGACGTACACCTGCTTTTAGTTGACCTAACACATGTTCGCATTCAGTGGCATTATTACAAACAATGGATAAACCGCCCGCACGTTCACCGTAGATCCCAAAGATTTTTGAAAACGAATTACTGATAAGTATCGGTAATCCTGCTTTCGCCATAGTACGAATAGCATAAGCATCATCATCTAAGTTTTCAGCAAATCCTTGATAAGCAATATCTAAAAATGGAATTGCTTGGCGAGATTTTAATACTTCGGTAACTTGATCCCATTGATCTTTAGTCAGATCGGAGCCTGTTGGGTTATGGCAACAAGGATGCATCAATACAATGCTTTTTTCAGGCAGTTTTTTAAAGCAATCTAATAGTGCTTCAAATTTTACGCCTTTGGTTTCAGGATCAAAGTAAGGGTAGTCATTCACTTTGAAACCTGAACCAGCAAAAATAGAACGATGATTATCCCAAGTTGGATCACTTATCCACACTTCTGATCCTGGGAAATAGCGATGCAGAAAATCAGCACCCACTTTTAATGCACCTGATCCACCTAATGTTTGGATTGTGGCAATTTTTTTTTCTGCAATTAGAGGATTATCTGCACCGAAAAGGAGATCTTGAATTTCGCTACGATAAGGCGCTAGCCCTTCCATTGGTAAATAAAGTGTTGCTGTGGGTGTCATGGCATTGAGTTGCTGGCGTGCAACTGACACTGTTCCTAAAATAGGGGTTTTGCCTTCTTCATCATAATAAAGACCGATGCTTAAATTAATTTTATCCTGACGCGGGTCTTTGTTATAAACATCCATCAATGAGAGAATGGGATCTCCCGGAAACGCTTCAACCTGTTGAAACACGGCTTCTTCTCCAATCACTTTTAGTGTGTCATAGGGATACAATATCGTGTGTATTATTGTTCGTCTAGGTATTCCATGATGACGCGCGAGGTTAATTTTGTAATCAACTCATAGGCGCTAATACCACTATATTTGGCAATTTCTTCTACGGGCAGCACATCTCCCCATAAAATAGCTTCATCACCAACACTATCAATCAATTCAGTCCCCAAATCGACGCTGATCATATCCATCGAAACACGACCCACAATAGGCACTTTTCGACCATTAATCCACACAGGAGTACCTGACGGCGCACTGCGAGGATAGCCATCACCATAACCAATGGCGATAACGCCAAGATAAGTGTCTTTTTCACTTACCCATGTGCCACCATAACCAACTGGTTCACCCGCTTTATGTTTACGAACGGCGATCAGACTTGTTTTCAGTGTCATTGCCGGGGTTAAACCAAAGTCTTTGCCCGTTCTTTCATCACCAGTCGGAGAGATGCCATAAGTGATAATGCCAGGGCGAACCCATTGATAATGAACTTGAGGCCAAAATAAAATACCAGCAGAAGCTGCGATAGACTTATCACCGGCTTTATCTTGAATGAAATCTTGAAATAGTGAGATTTGTTTTTGTGTTGCTTCAGGAACATCAGGTTCATCAGCGCGACTAAAATGGCTCACAATATTGACAGGTTGTTGTACATTCTTGCAGGCAGAAAGTCGTAAATAAAAAGCTTGTGCATCTTCAGGGCGTATACCTAAACGGTGCATACCAGTATCGATTTTCATCCATACTTTTACGGGTTCATCTAAATTGGCTTGTTCTAAAGCTTCCAATTGCTCTTGGCTGTGAACAACGGTTTCAATATGGTTGACGACCAAAATAGGTAAATCAGCAATATCAAAAAAACCTTCTAATAAGAGGATGGGTTTTACAACTCCCCCACTTCGTAAGGTTAATGCCTCACCAATACGTGCAACACCAAAACAATCAGCATTATCCATTAAGGTATACGCTGTTTCTAATAACCCATGACCATAAGCGTTTGCTTTCACGACAGCTATCAGGTGGCTATGTGGGGCATAGTCTCTCACATGCTGAAAATTGTGACGCAGAGCGCGGCGATCTATCACTGCGGTTGCCGCTTTCATATTATTTCAATACTTCCTCTAATTAAATCAAGGTTAGTGATTATTCATCGTCGTAAGCAGGGCCAGCATAGCTATCAAAGCGCGACCATTGACCGTTAAAGGTAAGTCTGACTGTACCAATTGGACCATTACGTTGTTTACCGATGATAATTTCTGCAACACCTTTTAAATCACTACTTTCGTGATAAACCTCGTCACGATAAATAAACATGATAAGGTCAGCATCCTGCTCGATAGAGCCCGATTCACGTAAGTCGGAGTTAACAGGGCGCTTATCAGCACGTTGTTCCAAACTACGGTTTAACTGTGATAGTGCAACCACGGGAACTTGCAGTTCTTTAGCTAATGCTTTTAATGAACGCGAAATTTCAGCAATTTCTAATGTTCTGTTTTCAGATAATGAAGGTACTCTCATTAGCTGTAGGTAGTCAATCATGATAAGGCTTAAACCGCCATGTTCACGATAAATTCGACGAGCGCGAGAGCGCACTTCCGTTGGTGTTAAACCCGATGAGTCATCAATATACATATTACGTTTTTCAAGCAAGATACCCATGGTGCTTGAAATACGCGCCCAATCCTCATCATCAAGCTGGCCTGTACGAATTTTTGTCTGATCGACACGAGATAATGATGCCAACATACGCATCATAATTTGGTTACCAGGCATCTCTAAACTAAAGATAAGTACGGGTTTTTCTTCTGTCATTGCCGCATTTTCACATAAGTTCATGGCAAATGTGGTTTTACCCATCGAAGGACGTGCCGCGACAATAATTAAATCTGATTTTTGTAATCCTGCGGTTTTTTTATCAAGATCTTGATAACCACTTGAAACCCCGGTGACACCATCGTGAGGTTTCTGATAGAGCTGTTCTATTTTTTCAACAGTTTCTTCTAAAATTGCCTCTATTGCTTTCGGGCCTTCATCTTTGTTGGCACGAGTTTCAGCAATTTGGAACACTCTTGATTCAGCAAAATCGAGAAGATCTTCACTGGTGCGTCCTTGAGGATCAAAACCGGCATCCGCGATCTCGTTGGCAACTTTTATCATATCGCGAACAACCGCACGTTCTCGGACAATATCGGCATAAGCGTTGATGTTCGCCGCACTTGGCGTATTTTTAGAAAGTTCTGCTAAATAAGCAAAACCGCCAACACTGTCTAACTCGGCATTTTGCTCTAATGCTTCTGATAGTGTAATTAGGTCAATAGGTTTACCTAATTCCAGCAAGCGTTGCATTTGCGAGAAAATAGTACGATGAGGTCGGCTATAAAAATCTTCTGAGGTAACACGCTCAGAAACATTATCCCAACGTTCATTATCTATCATCAGACCGCCTAACACGGACTGTTCTGCTTCCAGCGAATGGGGAGGTAGCTTTAATCCCTCCATTTGTCGGTCTTTGATATCAGACATCAGTTTGTCAGTGGTCTTATTTCTGGCCATAAATCCTGCATAAAATCGAAAAAGTGTCAGTCAGTGTATGAGAGCGAGTTGATCTTCCCTGTTTATTTTTACAGCAAAAAAAGATCAATTCGTTCTAGTATACGCTAACCCAATTATCTGTGCCTTGTAGAAATAGCTATCCTTTGTCATTATCTCTAAAGGTCTTTTGCGCTCGTTTATTTAACCTCTCATCCTACAAAGGAGATAGTAATGGCTAAACGTATTCAATTTGCAACTCATGGCGATGCAGATGTTCTTGAGTTAGCAACATTTACACCTGCTCCTCTTGGTGATCACGAAGTTCAGGTTGCCAATAAGGCAATTGGTATTAACTATATTGATACTTATGTGCGTAGTGGGTTATATCCTGTAAGCCAATTTCCAAGCGGATTAGGCACTGAAGCTGCGGGCATTATTATCAAAACAGGCGCTAAAGTGACTTCACTAAAAGAAGGGGACCGAGTTGTGTACGCTCAATCTCCGCTAGGGGCTTATAGCGATACGCATAATGTACCAGAAAATAAAGTGGCGCGTCTGCCTGATAATATCTCATTTGAACAAGCCGCAGCTTCTTTTCTAAAAGGATTAACGGTTTATTATCTTTTCAATGAGACCTATAAATTACAAGCGGGTGAAACCTTTTTATTCCACGCAGCAGCTGGTGGCGTTGGTTTAATTGCAAGTCAATGGGCTAAAGCCATTGGTGCAAAAATGATAGGTACAGCAGGCAGTGATGCAAAGGTTGCTAGAGCAAAAGCCGCTGGTGCATGGGAAGTGATTAACTACCAAACAGAATCAATAGTTGAACGTGTATTAGCGTTGACTAATAATCGAAAAGTGCCAGTTGTTTATGATTCTGTTGGTAAAGCGACTTGGTTAGACTCGTTAGACTGTTTGCAACATCGAGGTTTAATGGTGAGTTTTGGTAACGCATCAGGTGCAGTAACGGGTGTTGATTTAGGTATTCTGAATAAAAAAGGTTCTTTATATGTGACGCGCCCATCCATTTCGGGTTATATCACAACACGCGAAGAGCTAGATGCTGCAAGTGACGCGCTATTTGCATTAATTGGTAGCGGTAAAATTGATGTCAGCGTGCCAGATAATCAGAAATTTGCATTAGCGGATGCAAAAGAAGCACATTGTTATCTTGAAAGCCGACAATCTCAAGGTTCAAGCCTACTTATTCCTTAATTATTGTTTGTAAGATTTAAAACCTGTTTAAAATAATTTAGACAGGTTTTAAATATTTATTTTTTAATTATTTTTCAGTCACAAATTTAAGGGCATTATCTAATACAGATAAATCAGCACCTTGCTTATGAGCATTTTCACTTAAATGACGACGCCATTGTCTAGCGCCTGGAATTCCTTGAAAAATCCCCAACATATGACGAGTCACATGTCCTAAATAAGTACCTTGTGAGAGTTCTTTTTCAATATAAGGATACATTGCTTTTACGGCAGCAACTGCATCAGCAATAGGCAATTGATTATCAAAAAGTTCATGATCAACATGCGCTAAGATTGACGGGTTTTGATAAGCCTCACGGCCAACCATAACACCATCCATATATTTTAAGTGTTCCTTAGCTTCTTCTAACGATTTAATTCCGCCATTAATCGCCATGGTGAGATGCGAGAAATCACGTTTTAATTGATAAACACGGGGATAATCTAAAGGAGGAACTTCACGGTTTTCCTTTGGACTTAAACCTGATAGCCATGCTTTACGAGCATGAATTATAAAAGTATCGCAATTATTATCGCGACTAACAGTATCAATAAAGTCACATAAAAATTCGTAGCTATCTTGGTCATCGATCCCAATGCGCGTTTTTACTGTGACAGGGATATCAACCACATCACGCATCGCTTTCACACAATCTGCGACGAGTTGTGCATCTCCCATTAAACAAGCACCGAATCGCCCATTTTGTACGCGATCTGAAGGACAACCTACATTTAAATTAATTTCATCATAGCCACGCTCTTGTGCCAATTTTGCACATTGCGCTAAAGCTTGAGGATCGCTTCCGCCCAATTGTAATGAAACGGGATGTTCTTCTTCACTGTATTTTAGATAGTCGCCTTTACCATGAATAATGGCACCTGTTGTGACCATTTCAGTATAAAGTAACGTATTTTTACTTAATTGACGAAAGAAATAACGACAATGACGATCAGTCCAGTCGAGCATTGGCGCAACAGAGAAGCGGTTTAGTGGGTAATTGCCTTGAATTCCCTGTGTTTGCTTGTTTTCTAGTGTTTTATCAGTTGGTGTGTTTTCGTGCATTATAACCCATTTTAGTGTAATTTCTTGTTATCAGGACACCAGTGAGAACACCAAATTTTGGTGTCTTGCTGAGAGTGAGAGAGGATTTCTATTTAGTTAATCTTCTTTGAGTTAGCTTAATTATATAAAGAAAGAAATAATTGTCTCTATCTTATTTAACTGTTGTTGGTTGCCTTACTGAATAAAATCATCAACCCTTTTAGGTAACGCTTTCATTTAGTGAGAGTTATATTTTTCACCAGACTCGTGAGAACCCAAAATATCATCATGATCAAGCATGGATCGTAGAGAAGCAATGCGATAAATTTCTTTATTTTTATGATTTCGAAAATGAATAGCAAAAAAATAAAATAGGAAAATATAATGCCAACAGAAAAAAAAGCATTACCTTATTTCAAATATCATCCTGAACCGATAAAAACAGGTGCTTTTATTACAGATGATACCGTTATATGTGATTGTTGTGGAAAGGAAACGGATATCTATTATGGTAGCCCTTTCTACTCAGAAGGAGATATTGATGCACTATGCCCGTGGTGTATTGCTGATGGTTCTGCAAGTGAAAAGTTTGATGGTGAATTTCAAGATATTGCAAGCATTGAAGGCGGAGAAGTTCTCTATGACGAAGAAGGGGAGTATTGTGGTTCTACTTTACCTCCTATAGATAAAAACAAACTCGATGAATTAACAAAACGAACGCCTGGTTATCATGGCTGGCAACAAGAATATTGGTTAGTACATTGCGATGAACCTTGTGCCTTTATTGATTATGTAGAATGGGACGATATCAAAGATAAATTAGAACAATTTGCTTCTTTAGAACAAGATATTCAAGACATTGGTTTTGAACTTTCTGATTTATCAGAGCGTTTATGGGATGATGGTGGATGCCAAGGTTATTTATTTAAATGTTGTTGTTGTGAAAAGTTACGTCTACATATTGATTTTAGTTAATAAACATCATTCAAATAATATTAAGTCTATTTAAGTCTATTTTTATTAGAGGATAGGCTTGATATTTTTTTATAAAACACTCTATTTATATTATCTCTATTAAAAATGGAAATAGTCACTGCTCAATATTTTACGCTATAAAGCAAAAATAAAAAGAGGAGCATTGAATATGAACATTAAAAGAAAAATCCTTATAAAATTTAAAAATCCTGATTATGATAATAAAAATCTGTCATGTCCTACTTTCCATGAAAAGCATCGTTCTTTATTATCTGATATATCCTTGGTTCCTGTTATTTCTTCTATCCATCAATTACCTCCTAAAAATAATATTAATTCTATTTCAATAAGCTTTAATGACTTAAACAAATACTATTACATTAAATTACCGGATAATAATCAATATTCATTAGAGAATGTCATCAAAATATTAAAACAGCATCCTGATATTGAATATGTGCAATCTGTACCGATACAACCCATTGAACCTCCTAATATTACACCTGATTTTACTCAGTATCAGCAATATTTAGATGATCCAGAAAGAACAGCCAATATTAATAAGATTATAGGATTGGGGATTTTAGGTGCATGGAAACAAGAAGCATATGGCCAAGGTATACAAGTTGCCGATATTGAATGGGATTTCAATCTATCTCATCATGATTTATCAACTGATAATATTACACCATTACTCCCTTTTAATGAAAAAACGAGTCAGGCAGATCACGGTACTGCGGTTGCAGGATTAATAATGGGAAAAAAAGATGGTAAAGGGATCACTGGGCTAGCGTATAAACTCGATATGTTTTATGCCATCTCTGAATTAACTTGTGGACGTATTGATGCGATCATCGCGAGTAAACGCATACTACATGCTGGTGATATTGTTTTATATGAAATGCAGACAATCTGCGAGCATCAAGCTTATGTCCCCGCTGATTATGAAATGCATATTTGGGAAGCGACACGCGCACTAACAGATGCCGGTATTATTGTGATTATGGCTGCTGGTAATGGTGGTGTTGATCTTGATTTACCTGCTTATGAAAGTTACCGCCAACGTCATGACAACAATTCCATACGTGTTGGCGCTGGTTCACCTTATACATTAAATCGCTTACCTTTTTCAACGCATGGTTCACCCATTCATGTACAAGCATGGGGTGAAGATGTTGCAACAGCAGGTTATGGTGATCTCTTTCGAAGTGATGATAATCATACTTATACCGCCAGTTTTAGTGGAACTTCGTCTGCCAGTGCATTGGTGGCGGGGGCTGCTGCCATGATCCAATCCTGGTATAAAGGCAATACAAATAGAGTGTTAACACCAGTACAAATGCGTGATTTATTAATTAGAACAGGTACTTTCCCATTATTAAAGGACAAGATTGGTCCATTACCCAATGTAAATAATGCAATTTTATACTTAAAAAAATTAATAAAATATCATTGAAAAAACAGTTATCGACAAAACACCTTCTACTGTTTGGGAGGTGTTTTCTAATAAATATCATAATGATTAATAAAAACTTTTATTAGAACTACGTGGGTTTTAGAGCCGTTATCATGCTTTAGTTGTCGAAAAAAAGCATTGAACCAGTCAATATCCTTTTCTGTTTTTATAGAAAAATAGGCCAATTAGCTGACTTATAATAGAAAAATTATTTAATCATAAATTTAGTCGATTTATAATATTTATATAGATAAGTAGCATTCTGATTTTATTAATTTTTTACTAGAAAACAAAAAAGCCTGATTTATGAGGAAAAACTTAAATATGAATAGTTTTTCACTGTTTATGCGCCTTTTTGCTTTCAATTTCGCGCCACTGCGTTTATCATTTTCCGCTTGTACTATACATACGGCGTTGCTGGTTTTGGGCTTCTGTGGAGCATAATGCTCCGGCAGCTCACACAGTCTTTTCCAGTGGCGGTTCTATCTGCATTATTCTTCGGGATAGAGTATTACCTTAAATGACTGAGAAAACATCTCTGACACCAGTTGTCGAATTAAAATCCTTAAGTAAAGGTTTCGACGGAAAACAAATTATTTCCCGCCTCGATCTCACTATCAACCATGGCGAGTTTTTAACCATCCTTGGTCCTTCGGGCTGTGGTAAGACGACGGTTTTGCGTTTAATTGCGGGTTTAGAAGACGTTGACGATGGGCAAATAATTCTTGATGGGCAAGATATTACGGATATCCCAGCAGAACAACGTTTTGTAAATACGGTTTTCCAAAGTTACGCACTTTTCCCTCATATGACTGTTTTTGAAAACGTCGCATTTGGTCTACGCATGCAAAAAACGCCTGCTGAAGAGATTAATGTTCGCGTTGAAGAAGCCTTGCGTATGGTGCAACTTGAAGATTTCGCCCAACGTCGTCCTGCACACCTTTCTGGTGGACAACAACAACGTGTTGCGATTGCGCGTGCTGTTGTGAATAAACCAAAGGTCTTATTGCTTGATGAATCATTATCTGCACTGGATTACAAATTACGTAAACAGATGCAAAATGAATTAAAAGCCTTACAACGTAAATTAGGAATAACCTTTATTTTCGTGACTCATGACCAAGAAGAGGCGCTGACTATGTCAGACCGGATCGTGGTGATGCGTGAAGGGCGTATTGAGCAAGATGGGACACCACGTGAAATTTATGAAGAGCCAACAAACCTGTTTGTTGCGCAATTTATAGGTGAAATTAATATCTTTGATGCGCGTGTTCTTCATCGTATTGATGAGGCGCGTATTCGTGCCGATGTTGAAGGTCATGAATGTGATATTTATACCTCATTGCCTGTAACTCAAAATCAGCAACTCAAAGTATTGCTTCGACCTGAAGATCTTCGTGTTGAAGAAATTCATGATCTTGAAAACCTTCCTGGTCTGATTGGTTATGTTCGTGAACGTAACTATAAAGGCATGACGCTAGATTCTGTTGTTGAAATGGAAAATGGCAAGGTGGTGATGGTCAGTGAGTTCTTTAATGAAGATGATCCAGATGTTGATCACTCGTTAGACCAAAAAATTGCAGTGACTTGGGTTGAAAGCTGGGAGGTCGTGCTGGCAGATGAAGAAAACACGTAAACTATTTCAAAACATCGTAATTACCGGTGTTGTGGGTTGGTTGATGGTGTTCGTCTTCTTGCCGAATATCATGATCATTGCGACCAGTTTTTTAACGCGTGATGATGCTAACCTTGTCGAGATGGTCTTTACACTCGATAACTACTATCGCTTATTTGATCCTATGTATGCAGAAGTATTATTGCATTCAATCAATATGGCGGTGGTAGCAACATTAGCTTGTTTATTATTAGGTTATCCTTTTGCTTATTTCCTTGCAAAAATGCCTAAGAAAATACAGCCATTAATGTTGTTTTTATTGATTGTGCCTTTTTGGACAAACTCGCTTATTCGTATTTATGGATTAAAGATATTCCTAAGTACTAAAGGTTATTTTAACGAGTTTCTGTTGTGGATTGGGATTATTGATAAACCACTCAGGATTATTTATACCCCAGAGGCCGTTGTACTGGGACTGGTTTATATTTTATTACCTTTTATGGTACTACCGTTATATTCCAGCATTGAAAAGTTAGATAAACCTTGCTTAGAAGCAGCGCGCGATTTGGGTGCTAATAAATTTCAGACCTTTATCCGTATTATTATTCCATTAACGATGCCGGGCATTATTGCGGGTTGTTTGCTCGTAATGTTACCTGCCATGGGCTTATTCTTTGTTGCTGATTTAATGGGTGGGGCGAAGAATTTATTAATTGGTAACGTAATAAAAAGCCAATTCTTAAATATTCGTGATTGGCCTTTCGGTGCGGCAACTAGTATTTGCTTAACATTGGTGATGGGATTAATGCTGTTTGTGTATTACCGAGCCGTGAAGCTACTGCATAAGAAGGTAGAAATAGAATGATAGGACGGTTATTGCGTGGTGGATTTATGTCCATTATTTACGCGTATCTTTATATCCCGATTATCATTCTGATAGTTAACTCTTTTAACTCATCGCGTTTCGGGATTAATTGGAAAGGATTTACCACAGATTGGTACGCCATTTTATTTAATAATGACAGCCTGCTTCAAGCGGCTGGACATTCATTAACGATGGCGGTCACTTCTGCAACATTTGCGACATTGATTGGCTCATTAGCGGCGGTTGCACTCTATCGCTACCGTTTTCGTGGCAAAAAATTTGTCGGTGGTATGTTGTTTGTTGTCATGATGTCACCTGATATTGTAATGGCAATTTCATTACTTGTGCTGTTTATGATCCTTGGTGTTTCATTGGGATTTTGGTCGCTTTTATTTTCACATATTACATTTTGCTTACCTTTTGTTGTAGTAACGGTGTACTCACGATTAAGTGGATTTGATGTGAAAATGTTGGAGGCTGCCAAAGATTTAGGCGCGGGTGAATTTACTATTTTACGTAAAATCATTATGCCATTAGCCATGCCAGCAGTGGCTTCAGGTTGGTTATTAAGCTTTACGTTATCCATGGATGACGTGGTGGTTTCTTCTTTTGTGACGGGACCAAGCTATGAGATTTTACCATTGAAAATATACTCAATGGTGAAAGTTGGGGTTTCACCTGAGGTGAATGCGCTTGCAACCATCCTTTTAGGTCTATCCTTAGTATTAGTGTTAATTAGTCAGTTAATCTTAAGAGACCGAACTGGCAAAGCATAATGACATGTATTAGTGCGAGTTTCTCGCACTTTTTGGGGTCTTGATGACCAATCTGTTGGAGGTAGGCTAGCTGCCTATTTGATATTAACGCATCAACCACTGAAGGAAACATAAATGAAAAAGTGGTCCTCTGTACTTGCTGCCAGCGTAATGGCATTAAGTATCGGCACAGCATCGGCTGATGATGGTAAGACATTATATTTCTACAACTGGACGGAGTATGTGCCGCCTGGTTTGCTTGAACAGTTTACGAAAGAAACTGGGATTAAGGTGATTTATTCCACCTATGAATCCAATGAGAGCATGTATACCAAGTTAAAGACCTATAAAGAAGGTGCTTATGATTTGGTGGTTCCTTCCACTTATTTTATTTCTAAAATGAGCCATGAAGGAATGCTGCAAAAAATCGACAAATCAAAATTAACGCATTTTGATAATCTCGATCCTAGCTTATTACATAAGTCATTCGACCCAGAAAATGATTATTCCATCCCTTATATTTGGGGTGCGACCGCTATTGGTATTAATAGTGATGAAGTTGATGTGAGTAGCATTACTTCATGGGCTGATTTATGGAAACCTGAATATAAAGATAGTTTGTTATTAACGGATGATGCTCGTGAAGTTTTCCAAATAGCATTATTAAAACTAGGTTATTCAGGCAACACGACCGATCCTAAAGAGATAGAAGAAGCCTACAAAGAGCTACAGAAGCTGATGCCAAATGTGTTGGCTTTCAACTCAGATAACCCAGCTAATCCTTATATGCAAGGGGAAGTTAATTTAGGGATGATTTGGAATGGCTCTGCATTTATTGCTCGTGATGCTGGTGCGCCGATTGAAATGGTGTGGCCAAAAGAGGGCGGTATTTTCTGGATGGATAGCTTAGCTATTCCTGCTAATGCTAAGAATGTCGAAGGAGCTCATAAACTTATCGATTTCTTATTACGCCCAGAAATAGCAGCCAAAGTGGCGGAAAATATTGGTTATCCGACACCAAATCTAGCCGCACAAAAATTACTGCCAAATGTGATCACTAAAGATAATTCTCTTTATCCAACAGAAGAGATTATTAACAAAGGTGAATGGCAAAATGATGTGGGTGATGCAACCGTATTATACGAAAGCTATTACCAAAAATTAAAAGCTGGACGCTAATCGCGTTTGAGTATAGTTCTGAGCCACCTTTAAGGTGGCTTTTTTATGGTGAAAAAAACGCATTTTTATTTAAGGATATAAGTTGAATTTATTTGTTGAAAGCGTAAAGGTAATTAACACTTTTTATTAGTGAGTGAATAAACTTAATTGAAGGCACAAAATGATATCTAGCGCATCAAAAGGGACGTTATATGGCATCGTTGCTATTTTTCTTTGGAGCACTATTGTTGGTTTAATTCGTAATATCAGTGAATATTTTGGCCCTGTTGGAGGTGCCGCACTGATTTATACCACAGGAACCGTGTTTCTTATTTTGATCTTAGGTGTACCTAAACTATCACTTTTTCCTAAACGTTATCTTTTTTGGGGAGCGCTATTATTTGTTACTTATGAAGTGTGTTTATCCTTGGCATTAGGATTTGCAACAGATAGAACACAAGCCATAGAGCTAGGAATGGTGAATTATTTATGGCCTAGTTTTACCTTAGCGCTTGCTGTCATAGTTAATAAACAGCGATTCTCTATTTTACTGATCGTAGGATTATTATGTTCATTTAGTGGATTAGTCTGGGTTGTTAGTGGGGATAATCCTCTAACCATCGAAGGCTTATGGAAAAATATCCAAAGCAATCCATTAAGCTATATATTGGCGTTTTCAGGTGCCATTTTATGGGCGTTTTATAGCAATTTAACTCGTCTTATTTCTGGTGGGAATAATGGTATTGTGCCTTTTTTCTTATTAACGTCACTTGCGTTATGGGGGCAATACCTATTTTCAACGCCAGTTGAATGGATTATTAATACAAAAAGTATCACGCTTTTGTTAATCACGGGTGCAGCAATTGGGCTTGCTAATGCAGCATGGACAATCGGTATGATCAGAGGCAATGTGACTTTGTTAGCCACACTTTCCTATTTTACCCCTGTTATTTCTACTGCATTTTCCTCAATATTATTGTCTACCGCACTTTCTTTCTCATTTTGGCAGGGTGTAATGATGGTAACTGGTGGCTCTTTAATTTGCTGGTTAGCGACTCGTCAAAAAAAGATAAAAGTGATAAAAACAATAAAATAGAGAGAAAAACAAGATCCTTAACTCAAATATCACAGTGAAAAGCGGCGTTTTGCATTATTGGCGGTATGGTACTTTGGTCGTATTAATCTAAGTTGAAATTTTTTCACTATACGACAGAGACGATATGCGCTTATTTATATGACTTATATACTAAGAATGCTTACTTTGATTTAAGTTATTTAAAATATAAGTAATACGATAAGAACAAATGCAACAAAAAGGGATTGCTATGAAACTTGAGACACTTTCTGTTCACGCCGGTTATTCACCTGATCCAACTACAAAAGCGGTAGCTGTACCTATTTACCAAACCACATCTTACGCATTTGATGATACACAGCATGGTGCGGATCTCTTCGACTTAAAAGTACCTGGTAATATTTATACCCGCATAATGAATCCAACCAACGACGTATTAGAAAAACGAGTTGCAGCATTAGAAGGCGGGATCGCAGCAGTTGCAGTAGCATCGGGTATGGCTGCTATTACTTACGCTATTCAAACCATTGCCCAAGTGGGTGACAATATTGTTTCTGTCGCTAAACTTTATGGTGGTACTTATAATTTAATGGCGCACACTTTCCCTCGTATTGGTATTGAAGCGCGTTTTGCTCCCCATGATGATATTGCTGCATTAGAAGCATTAATTGACGATAAAACAAAAGCGGTATTTTGTGAAACCATCACAAATCCAAGTGGAAATATTGTAGATATTCAAGCATTGGCTGATGTTGCTCACCGTCATGGTGTACCTTTAATTGTTGATAATACGGTTGCAACACCTTATTTGTGTCGTCCTTTTGAACATGGCGCAGATATTATTATTCACTCGTTAACTAAATATATTGGCGGTCACGGTAATTCAATTGGTGGTATTGTTGTTGACTCTGGTAAATTCCCTTGGGCAGAACACAAAACACGTTTTGAAATATTAAATACGCCAGATGTTTCTTATCACGGAGTAAATTATGTTGAGCATTTTGGTGCGGCTGCCTATATTGCTCGTTGTCGTGTTGCTCCTTTGCGTGGAACGGGGGCAGCACTATCCCCCTTTAATGCATTTTTGATCTTACAAGGCTTAGAAACACTGGCACTGCGTATGGATCGTCATACTGAAAATGCGCAGAAAGTGGCAGAATATCTGCAAAATCATCCTCAAGTGGTATGGGTTAAATACGCAGGTTTAAGCAATCATCCTGAACATGATTTAGCGGTACGTTATATGACGGGTAAACCAGCAGGTATCCTCTCTTTTGGGATCAAAGGTGGTGCAGAAGCTGGCGCTAGATTTATTGATGCATTACAACTAATTGTTCGCCTTGTAAATATTGGTGATGCAAAATCATTAGCATGTCATCCAGCATCAACCACACATCGCCAATTAAACGATGAAGAATTAGAACGAGCAGGTGTTTCACGAGATTTGATTCGTTTATCCATTGGTATTGAACATATAGACGATATTCTTGCAGATTTAGAACAGGCATTAAAAGCCAGCATTTAATTGATTTTTATTAATAAGAAACCACTGTTAAATGACGGTGGTTTTTTTATATTTAAAATATAATGTTTATTAATAATACTCATTCTAAAAATTAACTTTATTAGTTCATAGGGAGTATTTAATGAGTATTATCGATTCTGTTAGAACGTCGTTTTCACAAATAAAAGCAACAATAGATAATCTAGATTTAAAAAATAAAATTATGGATTTTTTTTATTACATTGGTTCGAGTATAACAGGATTATTTAATAACAATGTTGAATACCGACATCCTGTTATAGCACGCTATATTCGTAATGATTCTTTTAATGCTCCAAAGCATTCAACATATGAAATGCTAAGAGAAAGTGCTCTTAATATTCAGAATGAAAAAAAATTAGCAATAAATAATGAATTTAACAAAGATGAACCTATATATGAAGAGGTTAATAATATTTTTATTGATAATGGTGTTAGAGACAAAAAAACAAGTGATACGACTACTCAGAGTGAAGAAAATAAAGAACATATTTATGCAACAATAGATTTTAAAAGAAAAAGATCTTATTTGGATAAAATAATAAATAATGAATTTAACAAAGATGAACCTATATATGAAGAGGTTAATAATATTTTTATTGATAATGGTGTTAGAGACAAAAAAACAAGTGATACGACTACTCAGAGTGAAAAAAATAAAGAACATATTTATGCAACAATAGATTTTAAAAGAAAAAGATCTTATTTGGATAAAATAATAAATCAGGCAATTGACGAAATAAAAACTAATTTTTCTTCGATAAAATAGTTTCTTATTAAAATAAAGAAATTAATAAATATTGATTTCTTTATTTTTTCCTAAGCTATCATTTTTAATAAAAAACTAGATCCACATTTGTTTTTTTGATAAAAATCAAACTTATATTATTTTATTTTTTTTAGTTTATTACTTAGATCAATTTTATAAAATAATTTTAATTTTTTAAATCAATTTTAATTGAAAATAAAGGAATGTGAAGTCAACTGCATTATTTACATATAATAAGCATCAGTCGAAATCAGATTGATTTTGATCAATAAGGAACATACCGACTGGTCGGTATTATCCTATGCATGAATACGACTGCACATCACCGAAAAAAAGATCCTATCCGAGTTCAAGAGCAATTATTGGAAGCGGCAAGTGTTATTGTGGCTAATGAGGGAATAGCCTCTCTTTCTTTAAATGCCGTAGCAAAAGAAGCGGGTGTAAGTAAAGGTGGGTTACTTCATCATTTCCCTGGGAAATTAGAATTAGTGCAGGCAGTGTTTAAGCGGTTATTAGGAATTATGGATAGCCGAATTGCAGTTATTATGGAAAATGATCCTATTGAAGCAGGGCGTTTTTCTCGCGCATATTTAACTTATATTTCTGATTTAAAACAGTCAGACGAAAGCCGTCAATTAGCCATACTGTCTTTAGCTATGCCAAACGAGCCTATTATGCGTAAATGCTGGCGAGATTGGATGCTAGACCATTTAGCCAAAGGCGATAAATTAGATAATAGTTATTTAGGTACTTTAATTCGTTATGCCGCAGATGGTCTTTGGTTATCTGAATTAACAGAAGGCCCTACTATCTCACAAGAGGAGCGTAGCGCATTAGTCGAAAGATTATCTGAAATGACATTTGACTATATGGCAAACACAGCAAATCAGTAATTTTAATCAGGATGAATGAGGGCACAATGAAATACAAAATAAATGCCTTAATTTATTACGACGCAACGGATGGCGCGATATCATTAGAAAAAGACAGTGTTGATACACATCTTTCTATTACCGCAAATGCGTTACTTTTTTATTTTATTCAGCACCCTGGAGTAGTTAATCGCGATGAAGTATTAAAACGTGTTTGGGATGATAATGGGTTAGTTTCATCAAACAGTAATTTAAACCAATATTTGAGTTTATTACGAAAGACATTTCGCCATTATGGTATTGAAAATATCATTGTTACCATTGCGAAAGGACGATTAGAGTTTAATCCAGATATTTCTGTTGAGTTAATTGATGACTCAACGCTATTGCCTTTAACTCAAATAAATGAAAAAGCGCTTTCTTTAGCTGAAGATGAAAATAAAACAGCAGAGGAAACAACGTCTTTATCTTCAGTTGCCGATCAAACTCCATTAAATATAACACAAACAGAAGTAACACAAAAAAAACAAAAAACAGAAATTTGTTGGTATTTAGCCAGCATTGGTTTTTTATTCGGTGCGGTATTTCTTGCTGTGATCATCTTTTTTAACCAACATCAATCAAAGCCAATTTCACTAACACCATTAACACACAATGATTGTGAATTACTTTCTAATGAAGCCATGATTAATACTGCGGTAAGTGATAATTATGTTCGCAATTTTGATGCGGTAAGAAAGAAGCTTAATTTACAGTGTGTAAAAGGTGAGCGATTTGTTTTCTTTTATGGTGATAAATTACAAACAAATGGATTAGGGCGGGTATTTTTAGCACATTGTGCAAAGAACGAAGATAACCCATTTAGTTATTGCGATAATTACTTTTACTATTCTTGGAAATACTAATGAAAATCTCAGGGAAACTTTTATGTTTTTTATCGGCCCTGATTTTTATCTTGGTCGCCACTTATGCAGCAACAAGATTATTAACGATTAAAAATGAAGGTGTCATGGTTTGCTCAACCAAAGGCATTATGCGTTTTGAAAATATGGAAGATGAAAATGTAAATGGTAATATTCATTTTTCATTTGGTGCCAATGGTAAAGGATCGATTGTTGTTGAAGGCTATACCACCTCAAAACCAGGATGGTTGTATTTACAACGTTATGTGAAATTTGATTATACGACCAAGCGTGTTTCACCGACAGAACGTCACTATTTTGTTAGCCAATGGGATGCTAGTGCATCATCAATTGATGAATCCCCAGATGTTATTTTTGATTATTTTATGCGCGAAATGTCAGATAGTCATGATGGGTTATTTATTAATGCACAAAAGCTTAATGAGAAAACCTTACTATTAAGTTCGCTTAATTCACCTCTCTATATTTGTACCTTAAAACCAGGTAGTAAATTTGATTAACTGATCCTAATTATCTGATCTTGTTTTTATTATAAGGTGGTACATCTGTTTCCACCTTTTCTGTATTCTAAGAGCTAATTTATTACGCTCCATTCTTTTTCGTATATTCACTGTTATTGTGTGATTACTTTCCCTCTTTTACCTTCCTTTGTTGTACAGACTGAAAACTTTCCTTAAACAAGCATAAATGCTTAGTCGTAGGTTTGTGCCTTTCCAGTAAACGCTACTTTTCTCATTTTATTATTCGTGTCGGCCTCGTGTATAGGTATTAGATAAAACGTGACCCTTTCCACTTTTTTATACCTGTTGTAAGGGTTTAGATTAAATAAATACATTATCAATAAAAAAATAGCACGATTTGTATATAGACTTGATTTAGCCTTTTTCAATTATTGATCTTACGTTGAATTATCAGTGATATTCCGCACATCTTTCCCATCGATATGTACTGGCTTTTTGCACCTTTTAAACATCCTCCTAACAAAGTTTATTTGTCTGTTTTTTAATCTGTTTTTTGTGGGGGCTAATAAATTTATAACGATGAAAAAAGTAAATAAACAGCATGGTTAAATAAATAGAGAGATAAAAAACACTAAATATCAGAGTTAAATTCTATATATATCACCATTGTGGATTTATATTTTGTTTTGTTTTTTGCGCGTTATAGTGATTTTGAAACCAAAGTCTGCGTTTAAAAAATCACCACGCAGACACAATGGGCAAACGTAAAAACGTAAACCGTTAAACGGCTTCTCGGAGGAAATGAAAATGGGTGATGCATTAGGTCTGATTGAAACCAAAGGTCTGGTGGCATGTATTGAAGCCGCTGACGCTATGTGTAAAGCCGCGAACGTTGAACTTATTGGCTATGAAAATGTGGGTTCAGGTCTCGTGACTGCGATGGTGAAAGGCGACGTAGGCGCAGTGAAAGCTGCTGTGGATTCAGGTGTGGAGTCAGCACAACGCGTGGGTGAAGTTGTTACATCGCTCGTGATTGCTCGTCCTCACAATGACATCAACAAGATTGTTATCAAACACAAGGCATAGTTTTTGCCTTAGGAGAACGTATGGGTGATGCATTAGGACTTATTGAAACTCAAGGGCTGGTGGCTTGTATTGAAGCTGCAGACGCGATGTGTAAAGCGGCAAATGTTGAGTTAATCGGCTACGAAAATGTGGGTTCAGGTTTAGTGACTGCAATGGTGAAAGGTGATGTAGGTGCCGTTAAAGCCGCTGTGGAATCTGGCTTAGAAGCTGCTCAACGTGTTGGTACTGTTGTGACTTCATTAGTCATCGCTCGTCCACATAACGATATTCAAAAAATCGTTGCCCAGTACAAAGTGACTGAATAACGAAGGAAATAAATATGAAAGAAGCACTAGGTCTAGTTGAAACCAAAGGTCTTGTCGCTTGCATTGAAGCTGCTGATGCAATGTGCAAAGCAGCCAATGTTGAACTGATTGGTTATGAAAACGTCGGTTCAGGTTTAGTGACAGCAATGGTGAAAGGCGATGTCGGTGCAGTAAATGCAGCGGTTGAGTCAGGTGTTGAAGCGGCAAAACGTATCGGCACCGTGGTGACTTCTCGTGTTATTGCAAGACCGCATAACGATATCGAGAAAATCGCACAACAGCATAAAGCCTAATTATTCAGGCGTGCTGTAAAGCAAAGAAATAAGTTATTCAGCTAAATTTTTTAACTCCTGTATGGGGGAAGACATGGTTGCATTAGATAAAGATTTGCAATCCAGACAACTGGCTCGTGAGCTAGTTCGTAACGCGAAAAATGCACAACTTGTTTATGCTAAATTTTCGCAGGAAAAAATCGACAGTATCGTAAAACACATTGCGTTTGAAGCAGCTCGTCACGCAGAAGAGCTGGCAAAAATGGCAAACGAAGAGACAGGCTTTGGTAAGTGGGAAGACAAAGTTCTGAAAAATACCTTCGCGTCATTGCGTGTGTATGAACATATGAAAGACATGAAGACCGTTGGCATTATCAATGACGATAAAGTGAAAAAAGTCATGGATGTTGGCGTGCCTTTAGGTGTTATCACGGCGTTAGTGCCTTCAACTAACCCAACATCAACCATTATCTATAAAACCCTAATTGCACTGAAAGCGGGTAATGCGATTATTTTCTCTCCGCATCCAAATGCAAAACAGTGCAGTTTCCGTGCGTTAGAAATTGTTAAAAAAGCCGCTTTAGAGGCTGGAGCACCAGCAGGTATTGTTGATGGTGTGACATTACTGACACTGGAAGCGACAAAAGAATTAATGCACAGCAAAGATGTGTCATTAATTTTAGCTACTGGTGGCGAAGGTATGGTGCGTGCTGCTTATGCATCAGGTACGCCAACCATCAGTGGTGGCCCAGGTAATGGCCCTGCCTTTATTGAACGCAGTGCAGATATCAAAAAAGCAGTGAGCGATATCATCACCAGTAAAACATTCGACAATGGCGTTATCTGTGCATCAGAGCAATCCATTATCGTTGAACGTTGTATTTATAACGAAGTTCACCGTGAGCTATTAGCGCAAGGTGCTTACTTTATGAATGACGAAGAAGCAACCAAAGTGGCTTCAATGTTGCTGCGTGCTAACGGCACAATTAACCCAGCCGTTGTGGGTAAAGATGCGATTTATTTAAGTCAGCGTGCAGGTTTTAGTGTGCCAGCAAATACGCGTGTATTAATCGCATTACAAGATACCGTTTCACCTAAAAATCCGTATTCACGCGAAAAACTATGCCCAATCTTAGGGATGTATATCGAAGAAGATTGGAAATCAGCGTGCGATCGTGTGGTGCAATTACTGACTAATGAAGGCTTAGGTCATACCTTAGTTATTCATACCAAAAATGAAGATGTTATTCGTCAGTTTTCTCTAGAAAAACCGGTTAACCGTATTCTGATTAATACCCCAGCGGCATTAGGTGGCATCGGTGCAACCACTAATATTACTCCAGCGTTAACCTTAGGCTGTGGGGCTGTAGGTGGCGGTTCTAGCTCTGACAATGTCGGCCCAATGAATTTACTGAATATTCGTAAAGTGGGTTATGGCGTGCGTACCGTCGAAGAGTTAAAACAACCTTGTCCTTTAGCACAAGAAGCTGCTCAACCTGCTGTTTCTGCTTGCTCTGTTTCCAGTGCAAATCACCAGACCAGCATTCTTGATGATGATCGTTTTCGTTCACCTTCTTTAACGCCTGTTCATGCTGAGTGTGCAACTGCACAACGTCAAACTGAAGGTGATGATCGCTTTGGTGCGTCTCCTTATGCAACAACGGTAAGTGCTTGCGCGCAACAAGTGATTGAACAAGGTGATATTACTGAAGAAAACGTGGAACGCATTATCAAGGAAGTTCTCGGACGTCTGAGTAAGTAACTCATTGATATAAGGCGATATAAACCATGATCCTCGCAAAGGTAATCGGACACGTAGTAGCGACACAAAAAAGCCCAGAACTTAAAGGTAGCAATTTATTAATGATTGCCACTTTAGATGATGAGCTTAAGCCACTGAAAAACAAAACTTATGTGGCAGTGGATAGTGTAGGTGCAGGTATCAACGATGTTGTGTTGGCTGAAGAATATTTTGCACTGAACAAAGAACGTTACAAAGCGATGTCAGTGGTTGCCATTGTTGAGAAGGTTTATCGGGACAGTAAGGAGTAATAACGACATGAGTGAGTTTCTGATAAAACCCAAAATTCAGTTTGGCACCAATGCACTGAATTTTCTCTCTGGGTTAACTGCCCGCCGCGCATTTGTGGTGACAGATAAAGCAATGGTGAAGTTTGGCTTTGCAAATAAAGTTACCGATAAATTATTGCAACGGGGTATCGAGTTCCAAGTTTACGATGATGTTGCGTCAGATCCTGATATTTCAGCCATTGTGAGTGGTATGAAAATCATGGATGCCCATTATCCAGATTTGGTTATCGCACTCGGTGGTGGGTCGGTGATTGATGCCGCGAAAGCCGTTATGTACTCCCTCTGGCATACCCGTAAAGAGAGCAACAGAACAAAACCACAATTTATTGCGATCCCAACCACCAGTGGTACAGGTTCGGAAGTGACCTCATTTTCAGTGATTAAGTCACGCAGTGAAAAATTGGTCTTGGTTGATGAGTTTATGTTGCCTGATGTCGCCATTCTCGATCCTGAGTTGGTGAAGTCTGTACCGCCAGCAATTACTGCTGATACGGGAATGGATGTGCTTTGCCATGCACTAGAAGCATATGTTTCTAAAGCTGCTTCTGATTTTTCTGATGCAATGGCAGAGAAAGCCGTCAAGTTAGTGTTTAGCCATCTTATTGATTGCCATCATCAAGGTGACAACTTACTTGCCCGTGAAAAAATGCATAACGCATCTTGCATTGCAGGAATGGCATTTACTAACGCCTCGCTGGGTATTACACACAGTCTTGCTCACGCATTAGGCGGTGTATTTCACGTTCCTCACGGTAGAGCAAATGCGTTATTGATGACGCATGTTATTGCTTTTAATGCGAATTTTCATGGTGATTGTAATAGCGAAGCAGCCAAACGTTACGCCTATCTTGCTCAAAGCCTAGGACTTCCGGCTAATACGGTAAGAGAAGGGGTCACCAGTTTAATCGTCGCTATTAATGTATTGAAAGATGAAATGGGTATGCCGAAGAGTATTCGCGATACCGGTGTCAGTGAAGCGGACTTTTATGCCCGTTTAACGGAAATGGTCGGACAGGCTTTACGAGATAGCTGTACGCCGACAAATCCGCGTGACGTAAACACACACCAATTAGAAACATTGTATCGTCAGGCATTTGCCGGTGTATCACACAGTTAATGCTCAACCGAATTAATACCGATTAGGTCAAGTAAAGAACATCAGGAGAGCCTCACATGGGCAAATATTCTTTGACGCCACGCGTAAAAATGCTGGCAGAACGTTTAGTTTCACGTAATAGCTCCATCAGCACAGAGCGTGCAACCATTTTTGATTCATTAGACAACAGCATTGCAGGTGTGCCCCAAGCGATTAAACCTGCGCAACGTTTTTATGAATTTATTCGTCATTTTCCAAGCTACATTGCACAAGATGAATTGATTATCGGCAGTCAATCATCAACACCACGTGGCGCGATTTTCCACACTGAAGAAGAAGTGCGTAGCGACTCTATCTACCGTTTCTTAAGTATTAACAATAGCGTTGCATCACCTGATTACATGCTGGTGGTAAACCAAGGTTTCTTAGCAATTAAAGCTCAGCTTGAAGACAGAATTAGAAGCATTGGTAGTGCCGTAAATCGTAGCAGTATGGATGAAGCTAATTACTGTAAATCAGCTATTTATGCATGTGATGCAGCACTATATTTTGCACAAATTCTATCTGCAAAAGCAGAGAATTTAGCTGCAATGGAAGGTAACCCATACCGTAAAGCAGAATTATTAGATAGCGCTGCGGTATTACGTAAAGTACCAGCAAAACCAGCAGAAACCTTTAAAGAAGCAGTTCAAGTTTTCTATTTACTGCAATTAGTCTTACATCTGGAAAATGGCAGTTATGCCATCAATCCAATGGGATTTGATAAAGCACTTTATCCATTCTATCAACGTGATCTCGACCAAGGTCGTTTAACACAAGCACAGGCTTATGAAATCGTTGAAAGTGTTTGGCTGAAATTAGCAGAGCTTTCCGAAGTACGTGCGACCAAAGAAGTTGATGGCTATCCAATGTTTGATGCCATGACTCAGGGTGTTGATATTAACGATCCCCGAGTAAGCATCAACGAATTATCAGAAATGTTGCTATCAGCGCGCGCGAATTTGTCAACATTACACAGTTCACTGCAAGTGCGTTTATACAACGGTCGTATGAATTCACAGCCACAATATGCTGCACCTTCAGCAAGTGTTGTTGCACCAACGGCAGACGCGAGCGAATTCAAAGTGATGGAAGGTTTAACACCTCGCTTACAACGTTTACGTAACCGTTATTTAGAAGCACGTCCAAGCGTTTCTATCTACAGAGCATTAGCATTTACTGAGATTGCTCGTAATAATCCAGGTTTACCACCGATTTTACTACGTGCAAAAGCATTCCGTCGTGCTTGTGAAACCGCACCTATTTTAATTCAAGATGAAGAGCTGATTGTTGGACACCCTTGTGGAAAACCGCGTGCTGGCGCTTTCTCTCCTGATATCGCATGGCGTTGGGTTCGTGATGAACTCGATACTATGAGCACGCGTCCACAAGATCCATTCCAAATTTCAGAAGAAGACAAAAAAGTTATTCGTGAAGAGATTGTTCCATTCTGGGAAGGGCGCTCTCTGGATGAGATCTGTGAAGCTCAATATCGCGAAGCAGGTGTGTGGGAATTTAGTGGTGAAACCTTTGTGAGTGATCTTTCTTATCACCAAATCAATGGTGGTGGCGATACTTGCCCAGGTTATGACGTTCTGTTATTCACCAAAGGTATGAACGGTATTAAAGCCGATGCGCAAGCCAAATTAGCTGAATTAAGCATGGAAAATCCAGCTGATATTGACCGTATCTACTTCTATAAAGCCTCTATTGAAAGCTGTGAAGGTGTGATTGCTTATGCACATCGCATTGCAGAACATGCACGTGAATTAGCATCAAAAGAGAGCAATCCTCAACGTCGTGAAGAGCTACTGACGATTGCTCAAGTCAACGAAAATGTACCCGCAAATCCACCAAAAACACTGCAAGAAGCCTTGCAAAGTATTTGGACAGTCGAGTCATTGTTTGAAGTTGAAGAAAACCAAACGGGTCTTTCTTTAGGTCGCTTAGACCAATACTGCTTCCCAATGTATGAAAACGACATCAAATCAGGGCGTTTAACTCGTGAGCAAGCACTGGAAATGATGCAAGCCTTTATCATCAAATGTGCTGAATTAATGTGGATGTCGAGTGAGTTAGGTGCGAAATATTTTGCTGGTTATCAACCATTTATCAACTTAACCATCGGTGGACAAAAACGTACAGGTGGCGATGCGTGTAATGATTTAACGTACCTAATTATGGATGCTGTACGTTTTGTAAAAGTGTATCAACCATCATTAGCATGTCGTATTCATAACCAATCACCACAGCAATACATGGAAAAAATTGTTGATGTGGTTAAAGCCGGTATGGGCTTCCCTGCATGTCACTTCGATGATTCTCATATCAAGATGATGTTGCGTAAAGGCTTCGATTTTGAAGATGCGCGTGACTACTGCTTGATGGGGTGTGTTGAACCACAAAAATCAGGCCGTATTTATCAATGGACATCAACAGGTTATACCCAATGGCCTATCGCGATTGAGTTTGTATTAAACCGCGGTCGTATGGTGCTGTTTGATAGCTATCAAGGTCTAGATACAGGTGATTTACGTGACCTGCGTACTTATGAAGATTTCGATCGCGCTGTAAAAGAGCAAGTAGCGCATATCGTTCGTTTATCGGCAATTGGTACAGTGATCAGCCAACGTGTTCACCGTGATATTGCACCAAAACCATTAATGTCTTTACTGGTTGAAGGCTGTATGGAACAAGGTAAAGATGTGACCGCAGGTGGTGCAATGGTGAACCATGGCCCAGGTCTGATTTTCTCCGGTTTAGCGACTTATGTGGACTCAATGGCCGCTATTCGTAAATTAGTTTATGAAGATAAAAAATACACGTTAGAACAAATTCGTGACGGTCTATTGGCGAATTTTGAAGGCCAAGAAGAGTTATTACGTGACTGCTTGAACGCACCGAAATTTGGTAACGATGATGATGTTGTTGACCAATATGCGTTGGATATAACGGAATGGACTGAGCGTGAATGTCGTAAATATAAGATGCTCTACTCCACATTCAGTCATGGCACGTTGTCTATCTCTAACAATACGCCAATTGGCGAATTAACCGCAGCTACACCAAATGGTCGTTTGGCATGGAAACCATTATCAGATGGTATCAGCCCAACCCAAGGTGCGGATAAACATGGCCCAACAGCGATTATTAAATCAATCAGTAAAATGAATGTTGAAACCATGAATATCGGAATGGTTCATAACTTCAAATTCCTGAAAGGATTGTTAGATACCAATGAAGGCCGCCAAGGTTTAATTACCTTATTAAGAACGGCTTCCATTTTAGGTAATGGCCAGATGCAATTTAGCTATGTCGATAATGAAGTACTGAAAAAAGCGCAATTAGAGCCTGAAAAATACCGTGACTTAATTGTCCGTGTTGCTGGCTACAGTGCTTACTTCGTTGAATTATGTAAAGAAGTTCAGGATGAAATTATCAGTCGTACTGTGATTGAGAAATTCTAATTACAGCCATAGGGATGGCGCAGGCTATCCCTTTTAATCGACAAGACAAGATTTAAATTTATCGAACAGGGATGTTTGATGCAGATTTGGAGGCGTAAAGATGGAGACGGCAGCAGAAATAAGAGGGCGGATATTTAATATCCAAAAATACTCTATTTATGATGGTGATGGTATTCGTACTCTCGTTTTCTTAAAAGGCTGTAATATCCGCTGCCCTTGGTGTTCCAATCCAGAAGGTCTCAGCAGTCAATTTCAAGTGATGTACTCTCACGACAAGTGTGTGGATTGCGGTAAATGCGTCGATGTTTGTCCTGCGGGTGTGCATTACATGACAACCAATGAAAATGGTAAGCAAGTTCACCGTGTTGATCGTGGCGTTGATTGCATCGGCTGCCGTAAATGTGAAGAGGTCTGTATTTCAGATGCTCTTGATATTATGGGAAAAGATGTTTCTGTTTCTGAACTAATGAAAATCATCATGCAAGATTATGACTTTTACATCTCTTCAGGGGGTGGTGTCACAATCGGGGGCGGTGAAATGAGTCTACAAACTGATTTCGCGGTTGCGCTTTTACGAGAATGTAAAAAGATGATGATCAATACCGCAGTGGAGACGCAAGCGACCACTAACGTGGCGAATTATGAAAAATTAGCGGAAGTCGTTGATCAATTTCTGATTGATATCAAACACATTGATACTACTCAGCATAAAGCGTTGTTTGGCGTTGGTAATGAAAATGTCCGTCGTAATTTAGAACGTTTAATGGATCTCGGTGCCAATGTGGTTATTCGTATGCCATTAGTTAGAGGTTATAACGACTCTTATGATGCAATTACAGGAGCAATTAATTACGCGATGGAGCTATCAAAACGCGGCAATATTCAGCGTATTGATATTCTTCCGTATCATCAATTTGGGCGTAATAAATACGAAAAATTGGAAATGATCTACCCAATAAAAACCGATCCTAGTTATACACCAGAAGAGTTAGACAGTTTAGAAGCCTTCTTTAAGAAATTTGATTTCGATATCCGTCTTGTCCGTCACTAAGTAGGAGAGAAAGATGAACAGTTTAGGTGTGATTGAAACACGAGGATTAACCGCAGCCATTCAAGCGGCTGATGCAGCTTGTAAAGCGGCAAACGTGGAAATTATAGGATACCGAAAAGTAGGATCTGGGTTGGTATCAATTTGTTTTCAAGGCGAGATCAGTGCAGTAAGGACTGCGGTTGATCATGGTGTTGATGTGGTTAGCCAAAAAGAGCTGGTGATTGGTTCATTAGTTATTGCAAGGCCAGAACCAAGTGTTATCACCAAATTACTAACCATAAAAAGTAAGAAAAAAGCACCGGTTGTTACTGAAAAAAAGCCAGAAATTGCTCTTGAAACAGTCGTTGAAACAATCGTTGAAGCCCCGGTTAAAAACGAAGTTGAGAAGCTAGAGGCCACAAAAGCCGTTGCAGATTTACAGGCTCAAAATATTGCTGCTGAAACTAAAGCTACAACAGACAAAGTACAAAGCAGTAAGAAAGAGATCAAACCAGAAGGCCGTAAAGGTAAAAAATAATGATTAATCAACAACTCATGGGAAAAATCCTCTCTCGTTTGCCTGCACATGGCGTGATGTCGGGAGGAACTCAAGGAATGGCAATCCCTGTTGGTATTTCTAATCGACATGTGCATCTTTCACAACAAGATGTTGAAGCATTATTTGGCAAAGGTTATCAACTCACTCCGTTTAAAGATCTTAAACAACCGGGTCAGTTTGCAGCAAAAGAGTGTGTGATTGTTGTGGGATCTAAAGGCTCGATCAGTAAAGTTCGTGTTTTAGGACCAGTTCGTCCGCAAAGCCAATTAGAAATTTCAAAAGCTGACTGTTTTGCATTAGGTATAAAAGCACCAGTACGTGAATCGGGTGATTTAGTTGGTTCTGGCAATGCTGTTTTAATGGGGCCAGCGGGTCATGTTGAATTAAAAGAACAAGTCATTTGCGCACAACGCCATATTCATATGAGCGAAATTGACGCCAGAATGTTAAACGTCATCAATGGACAAAAGGTACATGTAAAAACAGAAGGTGAGCGTAGCCTGATTTTTGATGAAGTCGTTGTTCGTGTTAGTGAAAAGTTTGCCCTTGAGTTTCATATAGATACTGATGAAGCTAATGCTGCTGGGCTTCGTAACAACGATAGCGTATTTATTGTCAGCTAAGACAATGAGGTGACGTAATGGACAATCAGTTAATTGAAAGGATTGTTGCTGAAATAGAAAAAAGAATGAAAAAGTCGGTATTGTTAGCACTTACCCTTGCACCGGGATACCAAGATGAAATCTGTCAACGTATCAACACTTTTTCTGATATTCGATTTTCTCTTTTTGTCACAACACAGGCACAAGTCAGTCATGATTTGTCGAAATGGCGTCATCTAGGGGAAATACATAATGCGAGTGAGTTCGATTGCCAGCAGTTATCGACTTACCATGCACTGTTTGTTCCTTATTTTGATAAAAAGCTGGTGGGTGAAATTATTAACGGGTTATTTATAAGTGAAGAAGGAAAGCTAATTCATTCTGCACTTGCTCAAAATATTCCTGTCATTGCATTACCTTATTTTTGCCAACCAGAAAGTGAATTAAATGAGATTTTAGGTTTAAATAAAAATAAAGAGTACAACCTGCTTATTCAGGAAAATATTAATAGATTAAAGTTATTAGGTGTTTCTTTTTATTCCATCAATGAAATAGAAACTCACTTGATTGATAATAATCATAATAAAGAAACTGAATGTTACCCTGAAATCAAAAAAGAAAATAATAATCGCTATATTACTTTAAATGAAGTAATGAATAAGCCTGGAGAATACTGTTTATCACAAGGTAAATTGACAGATTCTGCTATTGAATATTTAAAAAGCTTAAAAAATTAATATTAAACTATATCTGATAACTCAGGAGTCTTATTATGTCACCAAAAGCTAAATCATGGCTTTGGATGCTGGCGGTTATTATTTCAGAAACCTCAGCAACCTCTACCTTAAAAATGTTTGATAATAGTGAAGGTACAACTAAAACATTATTATTATGCTTAATTGTTGTTCTTTATGTTATTTGTTATTACTCATTATCGCGTGCAGTGAAAAATATTCCAGTTGGTTTAGCTTATGCAACATGGTCTGGTACAGGTATATTAGTGGTTTCTTCTTTAGGTATGTTGTTTTATGGTCAACATCCTGATACTGCGGCAATGATAGGTATGGCTGTTATTGCCAGTGGTATTGTGATTATGAATCTCTTCTCCAAAATGGGATCAGAAGAAGAGGAAGAAGAAACAACTGAAACTCCTAATATTAAACAGACTGCATCGCCAGTTAATAAATAAATCTATTTCTTAATAAATCTATTTTTTAATAAAACTATTTTTTGATAAATAAGTGTTTATTAAAATAAATAAGGATAACAATTATGTTTACCGGATTCTTATGGCTGGCGCTGTCTATCGGTTCTGAAATCACAGGCACGTCTATGATCAAAAAAACAAATGGCTTTAGTAAATTAGCGCCTTCTGTTTTAGTTATTGCTGCTTACTGTATTTGTTATTTTGCCTTGACGCGTGCAATGGGATATATCCCTGTGGGTGTAGCGTATTCACTGTGGTGTGGTTTTGGTATTGTGGGTGTGACGTTAGTTGCGATGATTTTATATAAACAAAAACCAGATTTACCAGCTATATTCTCGATGGCATTGATTATCTCTGGTGGGATAATTATGAATACATTTTCTACAATGTAAGCTAACTTCATCAATTAGATAGTGATTTTACCTTTTTAACTTAAATGCCGATATATTATTAAACTGTATCGGCATTTTTATGTTTTTTGTATTTCTTAAAATGAACATTAGCTATAAAAAGATGTTTTTTTTATATTTAAAAATTTAAGTGAATATAACATTTGGAGGTTTTTATTTAAATGTAAATTATAAAAGGGTCAAATATGTTTTCAATCGTAAATTTTTTTAGCCGCCCAAATGTTGAAAAAATAAATAGAGATTTAGAAATGAGGTATGTTAAGAAAGAGAATGTCGATCATAATAGTATTAGTCATATTAGAAACACCAACCAACAGTTGCATACACCTAATTTAGCACCAAGAACGATGATAGGGGGATCTCCTAAATTAAATAACACTACTAAAATTCAACAAATATATAATCAACCAAGTAGTATTGCTAATCTGCCTGCTTTACCGCCTAAGAGCGTTAAAGTGAATAATCCGCCAAACTTACCACCTAGAGAATTAAGAAATACTACACAGGATTTGAGTACACAAGTACCTATTCAGACAAAATCATTTAGTATCTTAAAACCTGCAGCTTATATTTTTGATGAGAAAGGTAATCGTAACATAGCGAATTCTTCGGATTTTTTAACGGCTGTAAACAGTAAACTAAAAAGTGATGCCCCAGATATAGTGAATATTTTAAATACGTGTAAGATATTATTTAATAATTTAATTTCAAATAATTATTTATCTTCTCGATATGAAAAAATAGATAATTCTAGGTTTGGGATGAATTTATGTAATGAAAATCTATTAAAATATAATAATGAAAAACTACCCGCTAATATAATTAGCGGTACTCAAGAGAACTCTTTAAGGGTTGCTTCGCAATACCCTAAAAATGATGTAAAAAACATGGCTAATTATTTAAACTCTCTAATAGAAAATAAAATTGAGACTGTTTATATTCTTGCATCAGATGATGATATTAAAAATAAAATTAAAAATGTAAAATATTTCGAGAGTAACAGTAGTTATAATGATGTAAATGTAAAAAGTCAGACCTCTAAAGAAAATATAATCGTTAAAGATGAAGACTATATATTGAACTATACAATTTATCCTAAGATAGTAAACTCCTCGCAGGGAACTCAAAAAATAAATTTTGTTCATATTCCTAATTGGAAAGATCATACTGAAGTAGATGCAACTCAATTAGAAATGACACTTTTTTCTATAAAAGAAAAAATAAAGCCGTCTGCTAATTCAAATAGTTTAGTTCACTGTCTTGGTGGTATTGGAAGAACGATAGAAATGCTTCTCGTTGAAAGAATGATGAATATGTCACCTGATGAAAAAAACAAAACAAGTTTAGAAGAAATGGTGCATGAGATAAGAGAAAAAAGAACACCATTAGCACTATATGAAATTAGACAACTTGCAGAATTAACAGCATTTGCTTTAGCAAACGGTATTTCATTATTAAAAAATAACTCCCATTAATAAATAAAATTCCCATTGTATTCACAATGGGAATTGGTTTTACGATATTACTCTTTGTTATCTCTTTAAATTTAAAGATGGAAAACACGATCTTCACCAGTAGGTAATTCAATCGTTAAGCTAAGTTTACCGCCTAAAGCTTCAACATAGCGTTTTAATGTTGCTAGTTTTAGATCGTTACCTCTTTGCTCTATTTGGGTAATCGCAGGTTGAGAAATTCCTAAATGGGTAGCAAGTTCTCTTTGCGAAATATTTAACTCTTCTCTTAAGATTTGCAGCCCTGTTTCTAGTATCAATTCATCAGCCATTTTTTTTATGCGTTCTTGGCTATCAGGAGAACGTTCAGCGATAGCTTGTTGAAGTGTTTTCATTGTCTTCTCTTATTGATAAAAGATATGAGGTAAATTCTCGATCCGCTATATGGATCATCGTTTGGTAAAATTTCTTATTGTTAGCTTTATTTCCTGCACATAGCACAATGGCTCTTCTAGTTGGATCAAACGCAAAAAATATTCGTATAGGTTTTCCTGTGTGTTGTATTCGAAGCTCTTTCATATTCGGATATTTTGAACCTTTGATGTTATCAGCATATGGTCTTGGTAACCTAGGCCCATAAACCTCTAAATTCTGTAAGGCCGCTAAAACGCGTTCTTGTAACTCGATGTTTTGTTCTAATAACCAAGAATCGAAATTATTTGTAAAGAATACATTCCACACAGCTCACCTAATATAAGTTATAACTTATTTACAGGATGATAAGCTACAGCTTATATTTTAATGCTCGTCAGAGTAGCAAGGTAGTGTTTATTTTTCAAAGCATTCCCATTAATAAATAAAATCCCCATTGTATTCACAATGGGGATTGGTTTTACGATATTACTTTTTGTTATTTTTAGTTTTATTGCTCACTGACTTGCTGTAACTGCTTTTGACGCTCAGTTTGAGCGCTGATTTGATGGTTTCGAGCCAAGAAACTATACATCGTTGGTAACACAAACAGAGTAAACAGTGTGCCGACTAACATGCCTGACACAATAATCAGCCCTAATCCATAGCGACTATTCGCCCCAGCACCACTGGCAAATAAAAGAGGAATAAGCCCAATAACCATTGCTGCAGTGGTCATTAAGACAGGACGTAAGCGGATTTTTGCTGCTTCAATAATGGCATCCCGACGGTTTAGATTTTTATGAACTTGCAATTCATTAGCGAATTCCACCATTAAAATACCGTGCTTACTGATAAGCCCTATTAGTGTGACTAAACCAATTTGAGTGTAGATATTTAGCGTCACCATCCCTAAAGCGAGAGGGACTAATGCGCCACAAATTGATAGCGGTACAGTAATTAAGATAATCAAAGGATCGACCAAACTTTCATACTGTGCAGCTAACACTAAGTAAATAATGATAAGTGCGGCAATAAAAGCAAAGACTAACGTATTTCCTTCTTGAGTAAATTGGCGAGAATCAGATTGCCAATCATGGCTAAAACCTGCAGGTAATGAATTAGCCACGGTTTCAAGAAAAGCGACCGCTTGCCCCATTGTTACACCGGGTGCGGGGATCGCTTGGAAAATAGCTGCATTTTGTTGATTAAACTGTGTCAGTTTATTGGGTTCAACTTGAGTCGTAATATTCACAACGGTTGATAATGGGATCAAAACATTATCTTGAGTACGAATATAGTGCCCCGCAAGAGCTGCAGGCGTTAAACGTTGGTGACGTACACTTTGTGGGATCACATCATAAGAGCGGCCATCCATACCAAAACGATTAATATAGTGTTCACCCACTAATAGTGAGAGTGATTCACCAATATCTTGCATACGAATGCCTAAACTATTGGCTTTAGCTCGATCTATGGCAACTTGAACAACGGGATTGTTGTAATCTAAATCGCTATCTACCACGACAAATAAACCGCTTTCTCTTGCTTGTTGTTTTATTTGTTCCATTGTTTCAAACAAAACGGGGTAACCTAATGGACTACGTAGCACCATTTGTACAGGTAATCCACCCACTGAGCCGGGTAGAGAGGCTAATTGGAAAGCAAAAATACTGGTTCCTTCCACATTGTTGACGCGATTTTGTAAATCAGCTTGGATTTGATCTGCGTTGCGATCACGTAAATCCCAACCATCAAAGTTAATACCACCAAAGCTGGCTGAAGGCCCATCTGTACCGTTAATTATCCATGTACTGTCTGTTTCAGGCAGACTCATATAAATTTCATCAAGCTTCTGATTAAAGCGTTCAGCATAGGCAAGGTTTGCATGTTGTGGTGCTTTTACGGCAGTTAAGACACTAGCCTGATCTTCTGAAGGTGCTAGCTCTTGTTTTGTCTGGCTATATAAAAACGGTAAGCTGACGAACACAGCTATGGCAAAAACAACGGTTAACCAGCGATTAGCTAAAGAAAAATTAAGCACGTAACCATAATAATGAGCCAGTTTATCGAAAACAAACTCAGCCATTTTAGCCATTTTGCCTTCATTTTCTTTTGGTTTTAGCATTAATGAGCTCATCACGGGGGATAAAGTTAATGCCACAATACCGGATACAATCACACTACCTGCCAGCGTTATGGCAAATTCTTTAAATAATGCGCCTGTTAATCCAGCCATTAAACCAATCGGAGCATAAACAGCGGCTAAAGTGATCGTCATTGCAATTACAGGACCGGCAACTTCTCTCGCCCCCACTAAAGCGGCTTGAACAGGCGATAAACCCTCTTCAATATGGCGATGCACATTTTCAACAACGACTATTGCATCATCTACGACAAGTCCAATGGCTAAAACCATTGCTAGCAAGGTGAGCAAGTTAATACTAAAGCCAAAGGCAAGCATTAATCCGGCAGCACCTAGCATCGATAACGGAATGGCAAGTACAGGAATAAGAACAGAACGGAACGATCCCAAACAGAGATAAATAACCGCAATAACGATTAAAATCGCTTCAATTAAGGTTTGTACTACTTGGTTAATAGAGGCTTTGATAAAACGTGAGGTTTCAAATGCCAGTTCTACATCGACACTAGGGGGTAAGGTTTTTTGAATATCAACAAGATGATCTCTAATACCATCAACAATCACGAGTGGGTTGCCTGTTGGTGTCGGGAATAAACCTAAAAATACGGCTTTTTTACCATTCATAATACCACTGGTTTCAGTGGCCGCAGCACCTAATTCGACAGTACCGACATCACGCAAACGTACAAGATTATTGCCATCATTAATGATAACCATGTCTTTAAATTCTTCGACATTAGTGAGGTCAGTATTGACATAAACGTTGGCAATTACAAACTCGCCTTCTACTTTACCTGGGGCAGCTTGATAGTTATTACGGCGTACTGCATTTGCGACATCGCTTGCCGTTAAGTTACGACCAGCCAGTTTGTCTGCATCTAACCACAAGCGCATGGCCAATTGTTGACCACCAAATACTTGCACTTTAGCAACGCCATTAATGGATGAAAACATCGGCTCAACAACGCGAGAAAGGTAGTCTGTGAGTTCGGGAATAGAAAGCTGTTCACTTGAGAAACCCACATAAGCTACCGCTGTAGATTCTCCTGATGAAAGTTCGATCACCGGATCATAAGCTTGTTCTGGCAGCTTATAACGAACTTGATTTACCTTCGCCATTACTTGCGTCAAAGCTTGAGTTGGATCGCGGTTTAACTCCATTCTGACGGTAACTAAGCTTTTACCTTGTACTGAAGATGAAGAAATATAATCAACTCCCTCAACAGAGGAAACCGCTTGTGTAATTGGTTGGGTAACAAATCCCTGCATCAATTCAGACGAAGCACCAGGATAATCTGTTGCAATCGTAATTGTTGAGTTTTGTAACATAGGGTATTGACGAACTGGCAGTTTACTGAACGCAAATGCGCCCAGTAACAGGATCAATGTGCTAACAACTAATGCCAAAACAGGTCGCCGAACAAAAATATCGGTAAATTTCATTATTAACTCCCGTTATGGTTTTGTTGTCGCTGATTGAGCTAGTGTTAATGTATCTTGCTCAATAGGTTCAATTGAAATGCCATCACTTAATTTAATTTGGCCAGATGAGACAATTTGATCACCAAGGGATAAGCCTTCTTTTATCTCAATCATGCCGTTGTAGCGCAATCCAACTTTCACAGAGACACGCTTAGCGATAAGGTTTTTTTGATTGTCAGATTGCGCTACAAACACGGTATCTCCATAGGCAGTATAAGTAACTGCCGTTTCTGGTACGGTTAATACCATAGGACTATCTGGAGAAGTAACTTGTACACGAGCAAACATGCCCGCTTTTAATATGTTATCGGTATTAGGTAAAACAGCTTGTACTTGTACAGTACGAGATGGACCAATAAGAGGATCGACGGCATTAATAGAGCCTGTAAATACCATCTCTGGATAAGCATCGACCTCAATATTGATGGGCTGTTTTGCGGAAATTTTGGGAGCAGCTTGCTCATCAAGTGAGAAATTCAGTTTTAAATGACTCGCATCGACTAAAGATGCAACACGTTCACCCGCATTGAGATACTGTCCTTCATGAACAAGTTTTATTCCAACAATGCCATCAAAAGGTGCTTTTATTGCTTTCTGTGCAATTCGCGCTTTCACTTCACGAATGGATGCGGCGATCATATCGCGCTCAGATAATGTACTGTCTAATTGCGCAGCGGCTGCGACATTTTTACTATAAAGCTGTTTTGTGCGGGAGTAGAGTTTATCCGCGTTAGTTAATTGTGCTTGTAAACGCAATAATTCCGCTTGTTCAGGTTCATCATTTAATTTAGCTAAAACTTGACCGGCTTTAACCGTTTGTCCTGAATCAAAATTAATCACAGCAATTCGACCATTGGTTTCAGCGGCTAAATAGACTTGGCGTGCGGCTTCTAATTCCCCAACACCTTGCATATTGTTTGGTAATTTTGATGATTGTACGGTTGCTAATGCCACTTTAGTAGGGGGGTAAGCAAATTGCTGTGATGAATCCTCATCAGATGACGTAGTTGCATAAACCGCAGCTCCTGCACTGAGTAAAAAGAGTGAAGCACATACAGTAAGAGTAAGTTTCTTATTCATATTATTGTTGATCTCATAGTGACTGTTTTTCTATTTTTTATGGTTTTATGCGTTAGCTTTTTTCCATAACGCTCTGAAATGACTTGCCATGGCTGTGGTCATTAACCCGCCAATAACGGCTAGATGCTCTATTGCAAAAAACATCGACAGCATGGCTTTATCTCCCGTCATATCCCAAAAGGTATGAACAATCACAATAGTTAAAAATAAAAAGACAGCTAAAGCGCCAGCACCTAGCCATAGATAGCGATCGAAAAGCACTAAAAGTGAGCCACAAAATAAGACGATCGCAGTGGCAATATTAAAAAACCAATCAGGTTCCAATCCCGCAGCGCGCATTTCCGCCAAACTATTCTCGTAATCAAAGACTTTGGCAAAGCCAGAAGAAAGAAATAAAACAAGAATAAGTAATCTAGCGATAAACCATAAAGAATGGCTTTCGAGAATACGTGCAACTGAACTTGGCATTCATCTGACCTCAACAATCTTAAAAAACAAAAACCAGCATCCCACTGGCTTGACTTAATTTGAGGAGAGGACTATAAAACCTCAAGTTAAGTTGAGGTCAAGAGGAAAAGATGGAAAAAGAGAAAATAGATTTCAATAGAGCACTTACAGTAGGTGAAGTGGCAAAACGTAGTGGTGTTGCTATTTCAACACTTCATTTTTATGAAGAAAAAGGGTTAATTGAGAGTTATCGAAGTGCAGGTAATCAGCGGCGTTACCCACCGGTTGTATTGCGTTATGTGGCAATTATCAAGGCGGCTCAAAGTACGGGAATTCCGTTAAAAGAAATTCAAGAAATATTGGGAAAATATCCGCCAAATAGTAAATTAACAGCAGAACAATGGCACGAAATATCAACGGATTGGAAAGTGCGACTAGATGAACGCATTCGTCGTCTTAAACGATTACGTAACGGGCTTGACCACTGTATTGGCTGTGGTTGTCTATCATTGAGTGATTGTCCGTTGCGCAATCCTGATGATATTTTAGGTGAAAAGGGTGCAGGGCCTCAGATCCTATAATCAAAATGAAAACGATGTACTATCTGGTTTGAAAAATCCCTCATAAGTATCTTGGTTGTCTGTCATTCCCAATAATTCGAGGGTAATCTGATGATAAAAACCTTGATAAGAGAGAAATGAAACCAAGGCCTGATTAATTTCATCTTGGTTTTCTGTGTGTTCTAAAGCACTTTGTTGACGTGCATACATTAAGATGGCTCGTTGGCGATTTTCTTTAATTGTTTGGTTATCTCTATTTTTAACTTCATACTGTACTAAAAAATGAAGAATATCTTTTGCATTGTTAAGATTGAGATTTTGCAACTGTTGATAAAAATCTTGGTTAAGAGAGGCTTGTAAGGGATCCTCTTTTTTTGTCATTAATGCTGATGATGGACGATGAGATGTCGCTTTTGCATTATTAATTTGATGAGTAATATATTGAGGATCAATTTTCATCGTGAGTACCTTTATCTACTGTGTTTTCATCAAACTCTTGTATATAAGCCAATAATCGCATTTTCACTTCTTGAGAAAACAGCATATGATTTTTCTCGCAATAGTATTGATGGAACTGTTTTTTCAGATCTTGAGTGAATAAAGGGGGATCAAAAAAAACAACGTGTGATCCTGAATTGATAGAAAGTGTAGATTCATTATGAAAGATCAATTCAACGTCTTGGCCATTAAGTAATTCTTCCACATAAGAACGCAGTGTTTTCGGGATCTCTAATGTTAATTTAGTATCTGTTGGTACTGTGGTGATCAGATGTTTTGTTAGTTCTATTTGCATTTGTGGTGATTGAAAATAGTGGGCAATTTCTTGAACAATTAATTCTCTTTGTTGTATTTCGTGACGACATAATTCGGTGTGATATTGTGTACATAGCGTCAGGATATCGCCTAATAATACCTGTAACCCTTCAGCATAAGCCTGTTTTTTATTTTCAACAGATTGTAATTCTTGTTTTTTCTCAAGTTCAATCAGCCGTTTCTTTATCTTTTTATGTGTTATTTGCTCTATTCTACGAATATTGTCTAATTGTCGTAGATAGCGAGAACGAATAAGCACACCCTCACAGGTATAACTCAAAAGAGTTTCAGGCAGGGATCGCAACATAATTCAGTACCAAAAGGAAAATAGAATGTGATAAATGCAGTTTTGCAGGCAACGTAATTCGCTTTTTTTCTTTGGGGAAGCAGAGTACAAAGCGTTGTGCTAACGCATTGGATATCGAAGAAATAAAATCTAATAAGAGTTGATAGCCGATATGTTGAGGTTCTCCGAGCATGTCATCTATTTTTTCTTCAGCAAATAAAATCGGTTTTAGAGAAAGAAATGCACGTAATGTAGGGGATAATTGATAGTAATTATCAACCTGTAAAAGAGCTGATGATGAGAAAAGATATCCTAAAAAAAGCGCACATTGAGGCAAGTATGACCATTGCGTAACCAGTTTATTTGCTACAGGATCATTCTCAAGATCAAAATCGATTTCGGTTTTGAGATGGTATTGTTGAATAAGTTGACGGTTTGAAAGCTTTTGCCAAATGAGATCGTCATTGGGTGTTACTAATTGATAATAATCTTGATGGATATATTGTAATGGTTCATACATCACGATAGATATCCGCTCAAATTGCTGAAGAGTGAGCATGGTTTTGCTTTTCCTCTCGCAATATTGTTTTTTCTCGACGATGCTTTATTAGCAGCACAACGGAAATAATAATGATACTGATTGATATCAGCGCAATTAACCAGCCATATTGAAAGAAAATTGAATGATTTTCATCGGGAATAACTAAGTTGGGCTTCGTGAGTTTATTTATATTTCTTGAGTAAAGTAACACAGTAATATTATTTATGCTCATATCACTAAATGCGTTGTTAATAAAAGCACGGATATCTTCACTAAGTTGGTCACTATCCAATGTATTTTCCTCATAAAAAATTAACACAGAGGCATGAGGAGCAGGAGTTCCCCGTTCTGATAATGAAAGGGGATAACTGATATGAACCCTTGCATCAATAATATGGTCAATTGTGATTAAGGATTGTTCCAAGCGTTGCTCAAGTGCAGAAATCAGCCGTGCTTTTTCTGCCTGAGGTGAGGATACCAATGCATCAGAAGGAAATATTTGTGTCACTTCAATACGTGCATTGGTTGGTAGTTGATATTGTTCTAAAATTTGTACTGCAATGGCAAAATCTTCTTTTTTAACTGTAATATCGAATAAACCTTTACCCAGCGCGATTTGGGTTGTCGTAATGTGATGTTTTTGCAATACCGCCTGTACTTGTGTTGTTTGGCGTTGATTAAGGCCCGTCAAAAGTGATTGGTCTTTACAACCCGAAAGCAATGGAAATAGACAAAATAATAGCGCGCATAATAAAGACTTAGCTCTCATTACTATTGTGCCTTTAATAATGTTTCGACAACATTTAATGATTTTCTGACCAATGTGCTGGCGAGATTCATCGTAATGGTGTAATCATTGAGCGTTGTTTGAAGTTGGGTATAACTTTGAACATCCGTCAATTGACTGAGTGTAGAAAGTTTTTCTTGTATCTGTTGTTCATATCGCAAACTATCCGCAATACTTTTTGTCGTTATGGACGCCAATGAATTGTGGCTTAATTCATCAGATGTATCAGATAAAGTGGATAAATTAATAGATGTGATGGGCGTAATTGCCATAGGTACTCCATAAATAAAAGGTTAGCGCATATTACCAATAATGCTCATGGCAAGATCTTTTACGACTTTAATGGATGTTGATTGAGCATTTCGCGTTATATTATATTCCGCAAGTTTGGCCTGATAATCTGCTAATGCCGCAGCATTAGACGTATCCATTTTTAATGCCTCTAAGGCTTTCTTTAAAGCCTCGCTTTGGTTTTTTACGGGGTTTTGAAAATAGTCATCAATATTTTGAATTGAGCTTGCATCTTCAGTATTCGCATTCCCTGTTGGGCTAGTTGACATAATATCGTTCTCTTAAAGTATTAAAGTGTCATTATCAAAAGTGAGATTTTTATCCATTAGGAAAATAAAGGTGTTTATTATCAATAAAGATATAGCCTTTACTTTCTTGTAGCATGGTTTTATTTTGTAATTCAGATTTACCTATATTCTCTTGGTAAAATATAAATTTTCTACCAAAAAAGGATGTTTGTTTTTTTATAAATTGATTTAGCGTTGATTTATCTTGATAAGATAAGTTGCTATTAAATATTAATACAAGCCTATTTTTATCTTTCTTTATTTCATAGTCAGATTTTTGAATAAAAGAAATTTTATTGATTTCATTGATTAAATTATTCATAGAAAGTGAAATAACCTCAGGGTAACAATTTTCTGGAAATTGATGATGAATAGCATTTATCTCCTTTTCTTTTTCAATTTCATTTTGATAAATAAATATTAATTTTGGTTTTTCTTTATTTGATAAAATCAAGTGATTGATTTTATGCTGTCTGGATATTAGTGAATTTTTAATTTTATTAATATCAACATAAATATATTCACCTTCTCTATTTTCTGTTTTTATCCATTCCGGTACTGAATCATCATAGAGGCAGAGATGATTGTTTTCTCCCTTGTAATTAAGAGGCGATAACTGAATCGGTATATCAACTGTTCCATCAATAAATTTATTATCTTTTAATAAGTAATATAAAATAAACAAACTGAGTATTAAAGTAAAAATGAAAATAAAAACAGTAGAATAAGTTTTTACCTTCATTTTATTTAAACTAAAATTCAACTCGTTAATGTTTATATTATCTGATTTGCTAATCAATAAGATTGGAATATCATTTAAATAAATGGGATTATCTAATGTTAATTTTTCTGTTTTTATTTTCCCTAACTTATTATTATTTATAGTAAATAAATTACCATTGTCATTTTTTTGATCAAGTTTAATATCAATATTTACATTTGAGAAATCATCATCAAAAGGAATGTATAAATTGATTTTATTTTTATGTTCACTATTTTCTCTATTTTCACCGTTATATAACAAAATGGAATAGTGATGAGATGAAAGTGATGTTTTTGTGCCTTTTAATGGCCCGTTTAAAATATAAAGATAATAAAAAATATAATTGCTCATAAATAACTTTGTTTATTAATATTTCCCGTGAATAGGTTTGGATAATAATTTAATTAATCTTATTTGTTTTTAAAATAAGGTTTATTATTTTACAGTTTAAGTGTTTTTTAATAAAAATATCTTGTAAAATTTAAACTAATCTGGATGATTGTACATATTTATCACTAATTATTAATGTTATTATATCTAAAGTGCTGTAAATCATAATGCATAAATAATATTTAGGTATTAATGTTATTACCGTTATTTTTGTTTTTTTATAATTTTTAAGGTTCTATTATGTTAATAAATGATATAAAGATAAATGGTGACAATGATATATTGATGGGTGATTCTTTATTCTATTGTATTCCTTTGAGTGATGGTTCGCCGATAAAAATATATGAAAATAAAATCGTAAAGATAGTACAGGGTAAGGCATTTGTTTATAATGCGAAAAATGAGAATATTGTTTTTCAATCTGAACCACATACTTGGAAAATAGAAAAACGTTCTTTTTTTATATGTGCTCGATTATTGGCTTTTATTGATTATGCGCGTGATTTTTCAAAAATGACAGCTATTGGAACTGAATTTGATATTAATCAGAAGATTTTTCATATAGAAAATAGCGAAGGAACACTAGAGCATATTTTAATTAGTGAAGCATTAAAAGAGAATAGCCAATTAGAACCACTTTTTGTGACGATAAGACATAGTGAAAGTTATTGGCTTATTTTGCACCTTATTAGTTATTTAGATGAGAAAAAAAGCAATATTGCACAAATAGGGGAACGCTATGGCGTATCTGGTACGCATTTTAGGCGTTTATGCAAACGCTATTTGGGGAACTGCGGTAAAAGCCAATTACGTTCATGGCGTGCTGCTTCATCGATTTTAACAACGCTTTCAACGGATGAATCATTAACACAAATCGCCGTTGATAATGGATTTAGTTCTGCATCACATTTCTCTAATGAAATTAAAACATTATTTGGTATTACTCCAACGGAATTTCGCCGAATTGGTCGTTTTCTTTATGAATATAAAAAATAAAGTCTGTTTTATTATTGGGATACTTCTTTGTTGTAGTTTGCCTTTATCTGTCAAAGCAGAAGAAGAGCAAATTATTTATACACATCAAAGTAAAAAACCCGATATGTTTATTGCTGTTGATACCCGTATCGAGCAGTTTTTCTTTGTTTTATCAGATAAATTCAATAAGCCCTTTATTTTAAGTCAGGCTGTTAAGAAAAAAAGGATCACCGGTAATTTTTCATTGGCTTCGCCTCAAGAGGCATTTGAGTCGATGGTTCGCCGTATGTCATTACTTTATTTTAATGATGGTGAAGCAATTTATGTGTATGACAATACTGAAATAGAGCAAGCATTATTTCAGGTAAGAAATATTAGTATTTATGAGCTCAAGGAATATCTGCAAGATGTTGGTTTGTACGACCTACGTTTTCCATTACGAGCAGGAAAAGATAAGCGTACTTTTTATTTATCTGGGCCACCTATTTATCTTAAGTTAGCGAGAGCCGCTGCAGATTATCTTGATAATGTTGCGGCAGAAAAACAGCAACAAACAATGAATAATCAAGTTCCCACGGGGAGCTCTCGTTATGGAGAGGAATTTGTGCAGATATTTGCACTAAAAAATACCTTTGTTCAAGATCGTAGCTATTCATTACGTGATGAAAAAATTGTACTACCAGGTATTACGACAGTATTACAGCAGCTATTTCATTCACAAACACAAGAAATGAATGGAGCGTCGCGAAATAGAGAGCAACAGAATACATATTCCGCATCTTTAAATACGAATAGTAGTAATGGCGAAAGTGAAGAGGCGTCTTATTCGACAACACCTATTGTCACTCAAATGGGACAATATCATGTTGAGTTAGTACCGTTGCCAGCATCAAATAGCTTATTAGTTAAAACTAGTCGGGAAGGTTTAGCATTAGTCCATTCATTAATTACTCAGCTTGATAAGCCTAAAAGGCAAGTTGAGCTTTCACTATGGATCATAGATATTTCGAAAAGTAAGGCAGATAGCTTAGGGATTGATTGGAGTGCGCGTTTTGACTCCGGAAATCACGCCTTTTCATTTAATACATCGAGTTTAACACCAGCATCGGGTTTTAGTTTTCTCAGTAAAATTAAAGCATTAAGTGATGATGGTGATGCAAAAATGGTATCAAGACCCATCTTGTTAACTCAGGAAAATACTCCTGCAATTTTTGATAATAATACGACTTTTTATACTCAAATTAAGGGGGAAAGGGTTGCAACATTAGAATCAACAACATTTGGCACAATGATGAGTGTATTACCTCGTATTGGTAGCTCTAATAAAGAGATTGAAATGATCATCAACTTGGAAGATGGCGCAGAAAAAAAAGAAGATTCAAGTAAAGATAATGAACGTCTACCTACGATTAATCGTACTAATATTAGTACCGTAGCAAGAGTTTCAGAAGGTGGAAGTTTGCTTATTGGTGGATATACACGAGAAGATAATGTAAATGCGGAATCTAAAATTCCAGTCCTCAGTGCGATCCCATTATTGGGCAAACTATTTACATATAAATCAGATAACAATAAAAAGATGGTACGTATTTTTATGTTACAGCCACGTTTATTGGGAAGCACTGACAGTGATATCTCACAATCATTAAGTGATGATCCTTTTCAACCGATGAATAAAAAAACGACACAGGCATTGCAACAACTTCAGAATTTTATGAGGTAATGCCATGGTTACGCCAATTAAATCGACGATCCCGATTCAAATTGCAATAAAAGAAAATAAAGTTAATCATGAAAATAGAAGTGATAACGAATATAAGCAGCCTAAAATTTCAGAGAGACAGAACTATCAAAACCAATTGATGGAAATTGCTGATGATATGTCGATGGTTGCCTCGCAATTTTCACAACGCTATGGAAAAGGATTAGATAAAAAAGCAGAACGAGGAAACAATACTTTATATATTACAGAGGAAGGTGCAGATCAAAAATTAGATAAAGTATTAAAAATGTTTAAAAAATCAGATCAAAGCTTACTGGACTTATTGGCTTATTTACGACAGATGTTTCCTGACGATAGTGATTTGATTATGGTTTTACGGGAATTAATTAGAAAGAAAAAATTAGGTGCGCAATTAGATGCTGAGATAGAAAATGAAATTGTGCGTATGCTTGAAGGAGAAAATGCAAAAAATATTCGTGCGGGGATTAATGTCGCTTTAAAAGCAAAAATATTTGGTAAATTATTATTACTTAATCCCTCTGTATTACGAGATCTTTATCGTAGCTATCTTGATTTAGATTTAGAGCCAATTTATTTCTTTCAGTTTTTAATAGAAGAATATGATATTGAACGATGTACGGCTATTTTTACCTTTTTGGCACAAGGTTTGTTATATGATATGCAATCTTTGATGCCGAGCTGCTCACAAAGTTCAGAGTTTGGTTTGCTGTTAGAAAGAGTCAATAAATTAAGAGCAATATATAGTTTTATTTCATTAGGAATGGATCTTTTTAAAGAAAAAGAATTACAGCATATATTATCAGAAAAACAGCTTTATCAATTGTTCTATCATGGTATGACAATACCCGATGAAATGAATATCTATTTGTTGGGTTTATTATCCAAAGAATTTTCAAGTTTATTAATAACGGTAAAGATGCGATTTTTACAAATAATAAGAACACTATTTAATAGATATCCAGAATGCTTGTATTTATCTAATGAAAATAGAATCTCTTGCCAAAAAATAATACAAACTATTATGGATAAGTATATTCATATGGAAAAATTCGAATTAAGAAAAAACAAATAATTATTTTTAATGGATATTAATAATGATATATAAATTTCTTTTCTCGATAAGAAATCGCCCAGAACTTATTGTGTTGTCAGTGATAATTTTAGTTATTTTAATGTTAATTATGCCATTGCCTACCTATTTGGTTGATTTTCTTATAGGTCTTAATATCACGATTGCATTATTGATATTGATGAGTTCTTTTTATGTCACTCGAATATTAAACTTTATGACGTTTCCCGCATTACTTTTGATTACAACGTTATTTCGTTTAGCTCTATCAATTAGTACTAGCCGACTTATCTTATTGGATGCCGATGCTGGAGAAATTATTACCTCTTTTGGTGAGTTCGTTATTGGAGAAAATTTAGTTGTTGGTTTTGTGGTCTTCTCTATCGTGACAGTAGTGCAATTTCTTGTTATTACAAAAGGTTCTGAACGAGTTGCCGAAGTCGCTGCACGTTTTTCTCTTGATGGTATGCCGGGTAAACAAATGAGCATTGATGCGGATTTGAAATCAGGCATCATTAATAATGATGAAGTTAAAATTAGGCGGAAGGAATTAGGGCAAGAAAGTCAGCTTTATGGATCATTTGATGGTGCAATGAAATTTATTAAAGGCGATGCTATTGCCGGCATTGTGATTATTTTTGTTAATTTAATTGGTGGAATGTCTGTTGGTATGGCGCAAATGGGGATGTCACTTTCTCAAGCGTTGCAAACTTATACATTATTAACCATTGGTGATGGTTTAGTGGCACAAATTCCCGCTTTATTAATTTCAATTAGTGCTGGATTCATTGTGACACGAGTCGGAGATGAAAATAAAAACTTAGGCTCAAGTATTATGAATGAGCTGTTATCTCAAGACTTCGCACTCTTAATCACTGCATTGCTTGCTTTTGCTATTGGTTTTTTACCTGGCTTTCCAACGCCCGTCTTTATTATTTTATCTACGATTATTGGATGTTATTTTTTCAAAAAAAACATTTGGGATAAAAAAAAGAAAACTTCTGAGAATAGTGATACTCCTCATCATGAAGAAGGTGATGAGAAAAAAGGTATTATGTCTAATCTTTTTTCTGGAAAAAAAGAACAAGAAGAAGAAAATCAATTAGCAACAGAAACAATTTCTTTATCGCAAGCAGAAACACAGCCACTAATCGTAACGCTTTCAGTGAAAAAGAAAAGTTATCTAACAAAAAAGGTCTTTGATAAATGGTTAAAGAAAGAATTTATATTACAATATGGGGTATTACTTCCCGATATCTTAATTTATTATTCTGATACTATTGATAAAGATAAAGTCATCATTTTAATTAATGAAGTTAAAGCGGATGAGTTTTATTGTTCTTTTCCTCTTATTAATATAGAAGCACCGACAGATGAATTCTTTTCTTTAGGGTTAAAATATATTGAGTTAGAATGTAAGGGAGTAAAAACTTATTGGACTGATGAAGATAATAAATCATTATTAATAAAACTTAATTTTGAACTTATAAGTTCAGAAGATTATTTTTATCAAAAATTTTCCAATTTAATTACAGCAAATATTGTGGAGTTTTTAGGTATACAAGAAACAAAAGATATACTAGATAAAGTAGAGGAAAAATCACCAGAATTAATGAAAGAATGCTATCGGCAAATTTCTATTCAAAGGATCAATGAAGTTTTACAGAGATTAGTGCAAGAAAAAATACCAATAAGAAATATTAAAACGATTATTGGTGGATTAGTTCAATGGGGTGGAAAAGAAAAAGATCCTATTTTGCTCACTGAACATATTCGAACATTACTCTCTCGTTATATAAGTGATTTTTTTTCTAAAAATAGTCAGCTCAATGTTGTTATATTATCTAATGAAATTGAAGTAATTATTCGTGATGGAATTAGGCAAACATCATCAGGGACATTTTTAAATTTAGAACCTGCGGAGCTTGATGTTATTTTAGAAAAAATAACCATTGCACTTGATGAAATAAAATACATTCAAAATTATGTTTTATTAACTGCAATTGATATAAGACGATTTGTAAGAAAATTACTAGAAACACAGTTCTCACAACTATCTGTTTTATCATACGATGAAATATCATCAGATATTGAAATAAATGTTTTACAAACTATTTAGAGGAATAATATGTCATTTGATCTTGCACAATTACTTATAGATGCTATGAACGTTATTGGTCGAACAGACCTTTTTTCTGGAGGGCACTCTATTGATAACCATTCAACTATTACGATTAGCTTAGGCGATATGCCTGATATTAATTTATTAATTGTTGATAATGTTCCTATGATTTGGTCGGTATTACGTGAATATGATGAAAATCAATTAAAACAAAATAGCGCAGAAATTATATTAAGTCATGTGAACTCAGAAACAGAAAGCTTTTATCCAGGCCAACCAGCGTTAGTTAAAGTTGAAAATGATTTAGAGTTACGCGCTTCTTTTATGCCAATAGCCTTGCAAAATGGCGAAACAATGGCAAAAGCGATAGATGAATTTTTTCAAGCCATGAATCGAACTAATCAGCAATTTATTAATTAGTTATGGCTAACGCGTTTTCTCCTTTTCGTTATGCAGCACACCCAATTCGGATACAAGGTAATATTCTTGAGGTGATGTTGCGTAATGTTTTTATTGGTGAAATTTGCCAAATTAGAAAAAGCATAGAAAATAGCATGCCAATTGGTGAAGCTATTGTTATTGGATTTCGCCACGGAATAACAATATTGAGTATGATGGGCAACTCTCAAGGCTATTCTTTGCAAATTATCGTAGAGCCAACAGGTGAGGCTTTCTCTGTTGCTCTAAATCATCGTGTATTAGGTAGCATGATTGATATTAAAGGGCATTGTTTATTACGATTTGACGGTAAAGACTTATCAGAAGATTTACCTTCTAAATTATACCCTGTTCATGCGCAGCCTCCCGCATATCATGAACGATTACCTATCACAACATTATTTCAATCAGGAGTTCGTGCAATAGATGGATTATTAAGTTGTGCTTTAGGACAACGAATGGGAATATTTGCCAGTGCAGGAACAGGAAAAACAATGTTGCTGAATATGATTATTCGTTTTTCTCAAGCAGATGTATTTGTCATCGGATTAATTGGTGAACGAGGCCGAGAAGTTACCGAATTTGTCGAAGAATTAAAACAAGATAGTCGGTGTAATAAGGTCGTATTGATTTGTTCAACCTCAGAAAAACCTGCGGTTGATCGTTGTAATGCGGCATTAGTGGCGACTACAGTTGCTGAATATTTTCGTGAACAAGGTAAACATGTTGTTTTATTTATTGATTCAATAACACGCTATTGCAGGGCGTTACGAGATGTCGCGTTAACAGCAGGCGAATTACCAGTCCGTAAAGGCTATCCTGCTTCAGTTTTTGATACATTGCCCGCCATTCTAGAAAGACCTGGTGTGACAAAACGAGGGTCTATTACTGCATTTTACACCGTCTTATTAGAAAGTGATGATGAACCTGATGCAATAGGTGAAGAGGTTCGCTCTATCGTTGATGGCCATATTTACCTTTCACGAAAAATAGCCGCATCAGGTCATTATCCTGCTATCGATATTTTAGCGAGTGTGAGTCGCCTTTTTCAGCAAATTACAGATGAACGACAACAACAGGCAGGATTAAAAATAAGACAAATTTTAATGCGATTACAGGATATTAAACTGTTACAAGAATTTGGTGAATACCGTATTGGGGATAATGCATTAAATGATGAAGCTGTGAATAAACAATCTAAAGTTGAAAAATTTTTAATGCAGTCATTTAAAGAAAAAGCAGAATTTCAGCAAACATTAGAAAAATTGTATGAGATTGCCAATTAAACAACAAGCTATCATTGATTTATTAGTTAAGCGACAAAGAAAAATTGAAAAAAAACAGTATCAATATGAAAGACTATTAGTTGAGGCGGAAAATAAAAGACAAGAACAAAAGAAATTAATGGAATTATTGAAAAATGAAATACTCAATTATGAAAAAATAGGTATTTATTCCATTATTTCTTTTTATCATCAAAGAAGAAAAAAAGCGATTGTCTTATCTTCATTGAATTTATGTCAAACTCAGCTTAAAGAAATAATTATTCAACAAGAAAAATTGAAAGAAGAAAAAAAAGAACTTGAAAAAGAATATATTATTACAATAAAAAAACAGAAGAAAATGCAACGCTATTTTGATAGAAAGCATAAAAAATTACAGGTATATCTAGAACGTTTAGAACAATATGATATACAGGAGATCGCTTTGTATGACAACGATATTATCTAATAATGTAAAAATAAACAACATAATTCCTAGTGATGAATGTAATTTTGATGAAATGGTTTTATATCAATGTCAAAAGTTTTTTCCTAAAGATAAACAGAAATTAGAAATGAAATTAGAAACATTTCTAAAATTAAATAAATCTAATGTGTTTTTAAATGAAAAAAACAAGGATTTAGAAATATTATCAGATATTGAAGAGAGAGAAGAGAGAGAAGAGAGTGAAGGACTATTCCTGATGAATAGAAATATATTATTTTTTCTTTCCAATAAAATAGAAGAAAAAACATCTGATAAATCAATTATTAAAGCATTGATTATAAGAGCAAGTGAAATTAAAAAAACAAAACAAAATCTTGAAGTAAAGAATATCATCATTAATGATGACTTGTTAAATAAAAAAAATAATATTAAAGATAATGTTAGTAAAAAAAATGAGATAAACGATGTATTTAATAGTGAAATAAAGAATACACATAAAGTTGATACGGAAAATAATACTAATTCTGCACAATTATCTGAAAAAGTAGAATTTGTACAACAACCTCAAATAGAGGTCAAAACGGTGAATAAATCGCCACTTGAAGTGCCTTGTTGGCGAATATTACATACAAAACAATCCACCGAAAAAAATGATATTACTTATGTTTTTAAGCAGTGGGGAAACGAACATCATCAAATAAAAATTCTTTTTTTTATGAAACATCAGATGCAATTTATTGCCTCTACAGGACGTGTTTACCAAACTTCTCTGGATAATTTAAATCAATATCAAGGTAGAGCAATATTGTCGTTAGAAAATAGCTCAGAAAATGAATATGACTATATTACTTCAATTGATGCAGATCCTAAAAAGAAGGATGGTGATTTATGAATACATCATTATTAGCATGTATAAAAGATAATGATGATGATAACACCATGCGATGTTTTTCTGCCTCATTTCAATCATATTCAGTAGATAAAAGAGATTATTATTTTTCTATCTATGGGGAAAATTCACTTGGTTTCTTTAATGGATTAATGTCTGTTAATTGCGTTATGGATAGGCTTTATCCTGAAAAAAAGATTGATTGGGAATTGGTTCCTTCCTCTTATTTGTGTTCTCTTTTTATTCGAAATTATACTCAGATTTTACTTTCATTTTCATCAATACCTTTTTTATTGCGTGTAGAGGATATTTATTTAGGTCAATCAGTAAATGGTGCCTATCCCAAAATTAGCAGTGATCTTGGTGATGTTTTTATTCATGAAATAAAAGGGCATTTTCAATGGATAGCGCTATCTAATAATAAGTTAGGAGTTATAGGAGATTTTTGTTTAGGAACGAGCCAGCTTTCTCTTTCATTATTAAAAAATATATTACTTGGTGATTTATTACTTATAGAAAAAATATCATCTAATTTATTTTTAGGTGAGAAAAAATGGATTAAATTTGAGTGGAATGGGGAAAATAGTGTGCAGCTATTAAATGAGAATGAATCAAAAGTATTAGACAGTAATGAACAAAACAAATCAGCACATGAAATAGAGAGTCAACCTTTTACTACTGATGAAGAGAAAAGATTAGCCCCCATCGGTAATATTCCTGTCACTGTTTCTTTTATTTTAGCCAGTAAAACACTATTAATTGAAGAAATAGAAAATCTGAAATCAGGGCAACATATCATGCTGCCTGAAGAAGCACATCAACAAATTATTTTAAAAGTAAATGGCCTTTCTATTGCTCAAGGAGAATTGATTAGGGTCGGTGATCGTTTAGCTGTTGAGATCCAACGTTCTTTTTCACATAACGAGTAAATAATGGAAAGCTCTACAACATTGATATTAACGCTTGCCTTGGCAACACTTGCGCCTTTTATTATTGCCGCAGGTACGTGTTATCTTAAATTTTCGATAGTGCTTGTTATGACGCGTAATGCTTTGGGTGTACAACAGGTACCTTCTAATATGGTTCTAAATGCAGTTGCGTTAATGATGGCATTATTTGTTATGACGCCAATGACTAAAAATAGCTATCAATATCTTGTGAATAATCCTATTAATTTAGGAGAGCCAGGATCATTAGAACGTTTTTCTGATGAAGCATTAGGTGAATATAAGCATTATTTATACCGATATTCAGAACCAGAATTATTAGATTTCTTTGATAAAGCTCAAGGGTATCGACCAGACAGCATAGACGACGATGAACAAATTGAAAGCTCACTATTTTCTTTATTACCTGCTTATGCGTTAAGCGAGATAAAATCGGCATTTATTATTGGATTTTACCTTTATCTACCTTTTATTGTGATTGATTTGATCGTTTCTTGTATTTTGCTGGCATTAGGAATGATGATGATGAGCCCGATTACACTTTCTGTCCCTTTAAAGTTAATTTTATTTATTGCAATGGATGGCTGGACATTATTATCAAAGGGACTGATAAATCAATACCTTGATTTGATGGTGGTAAAATAATGGATATGGTTTATGCCGCTAATAAGGCAATCTATCTCATTATTTTATTATCAGCAGCACCTATTGCCGTTGCCACTTTTGTTGGATTAATTATTGGATTATTACAGACAATTACACAAATACAAGAACAAACATTACCTTTTGGAATTAAGTTAGTGTGTGTTTTTGTTTGTTTATTAATGACAATGGGGTGGATGGGGGAAAAATTATTGATCTATGCAAAAGAAATGTTAGCGATAGGATTCGCTGGATAAAATATGTTAATAATCTTCGAATATTTTAAAGTTTATCTTATTGATATCTTTTTTCTTATGGCACGTTTACTTCCTGCATTTATGTTTATTCCTTTTTTAAATAGTAGAATTCTTAATAGCCAATTTTTAAAATATGTTATTATTTTCTATGTTGCATTGGGTATAAAAGTCAGTATTCCTATTTCAGATGATATTAGAGATAACGGGGTTATTATTCTAATTAGTGAAATTATTATTGGCCTTTTTATCGGATTGTTACTTGCAACGCCATTTTGGATAGCCTCGGCATTTGGTGAATTTGTAGATAATCAAAGAGGGGCTAGTATTGGTGATACTATTAATCCTACAACAGGTATTGAATCTTCAGAATTTGCTTCGCTAACGGGATTATTTTGTGTTGCTTATTTTCTGCAGTTTGGTGGTTTAGTAACATTAATGACAGTCTTAAAAGATAGTTATAGTGTTTTTCCTGTTGGCTATTTTAATCAAAATATTGGTTATTCACTAATAGGAAAATGGTTGACCGATATAGTACGAGTGGCTATTGTTTTGGTTTCACCTGTATTAGTTTTGATGTTTCTTAGTGAAGTAGCATTAGGTGTTTATTCCCTTTTCTGTCCTCAGTTGAATGCATTTTCACTCTCTTTATGTATTAAGGGCATTATTGCTTTTTCTGCACTTCTGCTTTTTTTTACTTCAGCAATGACAAATGAATTATCAGGGTTTTTTAATTACCAGTATTTCCATACTCTCTTTATGAGTTTTTATTATGGCTGAAAAAACAGAAAAACCTACACAAAAGAAATTAGATGATTCAGCTAAAAAGGGGCAAACATTTAAAAATAAAGAGTTAACTTCAGGTGTGATTTATATTATTGGCATTATCTATCTTTTTCACCGAGTTAATTTTACAGAATTTATTGAATTTTACCAATCTATTTTATTAAATCCAACACATATTAATTTAGAAAGTTATATTAAAATAATATCAAAGCTATTTTTTAATATTATTATACCTGTATTGATTATTACTGCTTTCGTGGGTATTACTATCTCATTGTTTAAGTCTCGATTTAAAATAGCAACTGAAGCATTAAAAATAGATTTAAATCATATCAATCCAATCTCTGGTTTTAAGAAGATATTTAGTTTAAGAACAATAAAGGATTTCATAAAAACATTACTTTTTATTATCGTTTTTTTAGTGGTTTGTTTTGTTTTTATGGTAATAAATAGCCAAGAGATATTTTTACTTTATCGCTCTAATTTAAATATTGTAGTAGAAAAATGGTGCTCTGTTGTTGTCGATTTTGTTTTTATTTTCTTTATTCTTTCATTACCACTTCTTACTTTAAATATTATTGCTGATTTCTTCCTTTTCATGAAAGATATGATGATGGAAAAACATGAAATAAAACAAGAAAATAAGAATATGGAAGGAGATCCTGAAATAAAATCAAAACGCAAATATTTACACCAAGAGTTACTTGATGAGCCAATGAAAAAAGTGATTAGAGATTCTTCTGCTGTAATTGTTAATCCGACTCATATTGCTGTGGGAATTTACTTTGATCCTGATAATAATATTATGCCATTAGTTTCGTTGAAGTGTGAAAATGCAAAAGCACTGGCTGTAAAAACATATGCGAAAAAAGTAGGCACACCAATAGTTCGATATCCAGAATTGGCTCGAAAGCTATATCATAAATATCATCTTTTTGACGTTATGATCGATACTGATCTTCTTGATATTATGGATCTCCTAATTTGGCTAAAAAGAGTTGAATTAGATGGTAGATTAAGAGAAGAAATGGACTATAGATAGAAAAATACATTTATCTTATTTAAATAAATAGTATTTATTTTTATAAATAATAACGTTTGTTTTATTAAAGCTATTTTATAACCATTATTTTATGATTTTGTTAATTATTCATCCTTGATGAAAGGATTAACATCATGTCACTATATGAAAAGATGTCAGAAAAAGAACTTGATCAATTAGCAAGTTACATTGTTTCCATTGTCCAAAATGGTAAGACTATTAAAGATGAAGGCACAATTCCAGAAGGATTTATGGAAGGAATTTATTCATTTGCTTACGATTTCTACCAAAAAGGAAAGTTGGATGAAGCCGAAGCTATTTTCAAATTTTTATGTCTTTATGATTTTTATAATGTTGATTATATCATGGGACTTGCTGCAGTTAAGCAATTAAAAAAACAGTATCAAGCCGCCATAGATCTTTATGCTTTAGCTTATTTAAATGCAAATAATGATTATAGGCCTATGTTTTATGCTGGGCAATGTAATTTATCTTTAGGCGAAAAAGAGAAAGCAAAATATTGTTTTCATCAAGTATCGTTAAATATAAAAGATCCTATCATAAAAGAGAAAGCAGAGATTTATTTAACATCTTTAAAAGATATCCCTTTGGTCGTCATTAATGAAAATAAAGGAGATGAAAATGAGTGATACTATTGTTAATGGTTTAATATCTAATCGTTTAGTCTCATTAAAAATGGACGAAAAGGATCAGATTGTTGAGAACTTGACGAAAAAAGAAAATACAGTCAATGACAGTAACAAGAAAATTATTTCTTCATATTTTATAAAAAAAAATGAAAACATTTTAGTACCTATATTAAGGCCACCTGAAGAGCAGGAAAATGTAAATTCTAATATAGATATAAAACCTGAAGTAGGTGATTCATCTCAAAATAAATCAAGAAGAATAGAAAGGAGTAGTCAAGAGAAAAAAAAAGAAAATAATTATTTGGATTTACAATTAAAGTATCAAGGAATAATTAATGATGGTATTTTAAACTCTATTAAAGACACAGATAAATTCGAAGATTTTTTACATCAATTTGATTATTTAGAAAAGAAAATAGCAGGATTGGTTGAAGATTATAAATCTATTTTAGGTGATGTAAAAAAATACCAAGATGCCAATGTTGATTATTGGATGGCAGTATATAACTCTATACAAGAAAAAGGATTAAAAACAGAAAATGAGGTATGCAAATATTTAAATAATAAAAATATTCCAAAAGAGATTGTTAATGATCTTATCCATAAAAAATTTAATAATAAATCTGAAATGGAAGATTATTTAATAGGGAAATATCCTGCTTTAAATCTTCCCAATGATATATCTAAAAATAAGCTATATGATCTTGATGATTTACACAGTGATATATTGGATTTTTTTAAGGAAATATCAAATATAGCTCCCCATGTCTCGATGAGTGACGAAAAATTAAAATCAATCTCAACAAATTTTAATCATCTTAAGAATATTATTGATAATAAGAGTGATGATCTTCTTACTAAGAAAATGCAAAGTGCAAAAAAGGCTTATATTGACCTGACTTTGACCCAGAGTCATATAGAACTTGAAATAGCCTCTCGCTCTTTATCAGGTTTGGCATTACTTACTTTTTTACTTGCTAAAGTTAGAGAGCTAACAATGAAAGTAATGCTACAACGTTCTGAAAATGAGCAAAAGCTTTTTGAAGAAATGCAAAAAGTAACAGAAAAATCATTGAGAGATAAGGTTGATGATCAAAAAGTAAAAATTAAAAAACAAGAAGAAATTCAATATTGGGCAGGAATTAGTTTAAAGATTTTAGGTGGTTTTCTCGCTATTTTTGCCGGTATTGCGGCTGTTTTTACAGCTGGCGCCTCTTTAGCATTAATGGCCGTGGCTGTAACACTTTTAGTTGCAGATGTAGCATTAACAGTCGCTGATGAGATTTATCAGGCCATTCATGGTGAATCTTTTATGGATGAAATAATGGCACCTGTTTCAGAAGCCATTATGAAAGTGATTGATAAAATGGTTGATGCTTTAATGGATATGTTTGAAGTTTTTTTAGACACGCTTAAAAATTTAGGTCTTGTCGATAAAATTGATGATATTAAAAAAGAAATATATGACAAAATGAAAATGGCACTAAAAATTTTTATTACCATTATTTTATTTGTTGCTGCTATAGCATTAACATTTGTTGCGGGGCCAGCAATTAATGGCATAACCAATGCAGCGAAAAAAATATTCAATGAGCAAATTAAACAGACATTAAAAAAAGTATTAAATGATTGTCTTGAGAAAATGCTCGGTAATATGATTAAAGAAATTATTATGCAAGCAATGGAAGAAATATTGAAAGCAATAAATAAAGCGATTACAAAAATTACCGACAATGTATTATTGCAAAAAATAACTACTATATTAAATAAAGTTAGCCATATGATAACAGAAGATATGTCAGAAAAAGCGGTGAATACAATTCATCGAATAGCTGTAAGTGCTAAATTATTAAATTCAGTTACATCCAATACTATTAACATTTATAGCAATATAATATCAGCCGATATTATGAGATCAGTTGCTGATAGTAAAAAGTTAAATGCAATTCTAGATTTAATTCAGAAGTTTATGGATAAAATCATGGAAGAATATAGTGATAATATGGATACAATTACGGAAATATTAAAAAATATGAGTGATAGCTACTCTATAAGTAGTAAAGTTAAATCTAACATAGCGAAAAGAATCTCTGCTTAATAAAAAGGAATATAAAATGGATATGAAAATTGATAATCATAACTTTTTAAATACTCTTTTTAATAAAGATGTATCAAATATTAGGAATGAAAATGAAATAGAGAATATTGAAGGGCTAAAAACACCCAATAAAACATCTTCAGAATATCTCACTAGAATTAGCTTTAGCAAAGATAACATAAGAATAAATGAAAATAAGCCTTTATTAAAAGGGCCGGAATATAATCACAGTAAAATGAAATCATTTTTGGATGAATTGGAGTTATCAAAGTCTAATTTAAGAGAAAATACGGTTATAAAAGTAGGTGAGTTTAATTTTTTATCAGATGATATGATGGCGTTAATTAATCTTTTTATTAATTATTACAAAGCAATGATTGAAAAGTTCGAAAGATCTAGAGAGCTTGGAAATATGTTAATGAGTATAGAGATAATATTAGCCGATAGTTCAAAAAATATTTTAAATAAAAAAGCAGATATGGTTGTAGCTGCTTCAGTAACTGGTGCAGGGCTTTCATTAGGCTTAAATATTGGTGGTGCGTCTATGTCTATTTTTGGTATGGGAAAAGGATTAGTCACTGGAAATACTAACCAGACAATATTAAAAGGAAATACGTTAACGAATATTGCACCTTCATTGAGTGGGATAGCGGAACAACCTATGCAAGCTGAGGCAATCCGTATTGAAGCTGAAGTAAAAGGAAATGATGCCGCAACTTCCGTTGCAGGACAATTAGTTAATAATAATAATGAACTACAGCGAAATGAGGCCGATATTATCAAAGCACTTTTACAAGGTATCGAAACTATTATTCATGCAACACAAGATGTTGCATCTACAATAGGTTCAAATTTAAAAGGTTAATTATGATTAATAATTTGGGATCTTATCATTTACCTAATGAAGAAAATATTTATTCTCAATATTTAACTAAAAAAAAAGTGGATAAAGATCAACTTAATAATATAGTAAAAAATATTGAACGCAATGAGGATTATTTAGCGAGCAAAAAATTAATCAAAGATTTTGATGTGTCATTCGTTGATAATCCAAATTCAAAAAAAATCGCTTATAGTTTATCTAAATATGTTGAAAATCAAAAATATAATTCTAGTAGATTAGAAAGTAAAGATATTTTATCATCTATATCTAAAATAGAAACAGCAGAAGACTTAGGTAATAATGATAAAAATAAATTTATTGATTCATTAAGTGATCTTTTTGATGATATTAAATCGACGATTAATACAGGTAAGGCTGATTATTTAGATGTATTAAAAGATCTTTTTTCAAATTATATGGATTTTGTGAGTGCAATAAGAACGTTATTATCTAAATTGAGTGAAGCGACTAAAGCCGCTAAAAAAGAAGGCCGTATTAATATTCATCTTGAAGATTTTTATAATGAACTACAAGATTTAAAAAATAAGTATAGTGGTAAGCCACTATTAAGCTTAGATTTATTTTTTAAGAAAGATAAGGAAGGGCGTTACTACCGTGAAATAAAAGGAGAGAAAATTTTCTATGATAATAAAGATGATATTAACAGAGCAATGAAGGCCTTAGGAAATTTGTTGAATGGAATAAAAGGTGTAAAAGTGATTAAAGGTAATGGTGAAGGTAGTGACCATTATTTGGATCCTTATCTTGAGTTTTGGTTCAATGTACAAATTGATTTTACTGATCTTGAAAGCTTGTTAAAATCTTTAAAAGATAAAGGATTGGGATCACAAGATATTTTACAGACAGAGTTTGATCTATTAAAAAAGATGTTAGATTCATTTGAGAAAAAACTAAATAACAATCTTGATGAGTTTTCTAAAAAATACAGCACTGCAAATAGTAATTATGATAATTTTGTTAAAATAGTTAGTAGTACAATGAATACATTACTAGAAATGGCAAAAGGATTTCTACGTTTCTAAGGTTATATTGAGTAATATTATGGAAGATAAGATTTTTTACGAATAAAAGAGAGCTGATATATGATAGATATCAGCTCTTTTTTTTATAAATAATAATTTAAATTAAAATTTATATTCAATACCTAGCCAGTAATTACGGCCATCTTCCATATAACCTTGAGTATATTCATAAGACTTATCAAAAAGGTTATTTACAGAAGCATTAGCAGAAACTCCATACCCAAAATCATAATCTAAACGAAGGTCAGTTTTTGCATAACCTGCCAGTTTGTCATTTTCATCAATGCGGTTATAGGTCCAACTTTGTGCTTCTTCCATAATGGTAAAGCGAACCTGTTCAACAGGAATAAATGTCATCCACATATAGGCTTTATGTTTTGGTAAACCTTCAACATGTGCTACTTGTTTAGGATCGCTATGGATATAGCTGTAATTTAAGCCTAGCTCTAACCAATCTGTCACATTACCTTTAGTACCTAAATCAAGCCCAACATAGTCAACACGCCCACTATTTTGGTTTTGGAAGAATGCATTGCCACCACGATAAACGGTGTGTGCCATAATTGCATCACTGACACGGTTATAGTAAATGCTGGTTTGGTAACCCCATTTATCCGTAATATGTCCTTCATAAGTTAAGTCGAAAGATAATGCGCGTTCAGGATCTAAATCTGGATTGATGATCCCTTTAGAGCCATCTTTGGGTTTTTCACTTGTGTAACGTTCTTTTTGTGTAGGGAAGCGGCTACGATCAGACACAGAGAAACGTACAGCATCATCATTGGCTAATGAATATTTTGCCATCATTTCCCAGTTAAAGGCTGTTTGTTTGTTATCATCAGCGCCTTTGTCAGTCTCAACGCTATCTCGCCAGTCATAGCTAATTGCACCCACTAAATCGAGATCATTAGTGGCAGCCCATTGATATTCAGTTGCTAAAGACCATGTTCTGTCTTTATAACGCATCCAATCACCATTTTTCTCTTTTTGAGAACGGTGAACGTCATCTTTCCAGTGAGCAGCGAAAGAGAGCAGATCATTTTCACGGGTATCGATACCTAATTGTAATGCAGCACCTGTACTGTAGTCGTCATAGTGACTGTAATCAGGTGTATCACCTTTTTTAGGGTACATATAAAGGGTATTTTCAAATTTATCGTGATAAGCACGGCTTTGTAATTTGATACCATCAGTAATTTGAGTAATACCGCTATAGTAATAGCTTTCTTTGTTGTAATCCGGCCATGCCCAATATTTAAATTTACCTTTACCCAATGTTGATGGTGGACTATTTTTTTCACCGTCTTGTTTTACATAAGTTAGGGTATATTCGTCAGAAGCACGTGGTGTCCAACCCACTTTGATCATGCCACGTTTATCATCTGTTGCTGAATTATCACGACGTCCATGAGTTCCCGCAGCCACATTATTTTCATCAGCACCAGGAATTGGAGTAAAGCGTTGTTTTAATTGGCTACCACTGATTTGAATAAAGCCTAAATCATTACGTGCACCTAAGCGTGCACTCATATTGTGTGCATAATCAGCACCACGAGCAAAACCTTGAGAATAAGCAATGCTTCCTTCTAATGGCTTTTTCGGCGTCGCAGTAGTGATATTAATTGCACCACCCATTAAGTTAGGGCCTTGCAGTAATGAGGTATAGCCTTTGTTGACTTCAATGCTTGCCAGATCGTTTGTGGTAAAACGAGCCAAGTCTAAGTTACCATCATAAGGAACATAAGTCGGGATACCATCAAAGAATACAGGTACTTGACGGCTATCAAAACCACGTACTTTAATGGTGTACTCATTACGGTTACCCGATTTTTGCATTACAACACCAGGTAATGTTGCAATGGCTTGCGCCGCATTGACCTTATTTTGTTCAAGCATTTGTTCTTGCGTTAATATATCTGGGTTTGCTGCAATTGGGCTACTCCATACGGTTAATAAGTCGGGAGTAGATTGCCCATAATTGGTGTCAGCAAGAGCAATACTGGGTAATAGAGCTAGAGATAAACAGCAGCATAGAGGTTTTAATTTCATCATTCCAATCTCAGTTCACAATCTATATATAATTTTTTATATAACGATATGCGTAAAAATAAATGAACAAAAAGAGCACTGACATCTGTTAGCGCTCGGTTTTTTTATAAAATAAAGCAACAAATTCATATAAAAGAAGCTCAGCAAAGATGTTCCTCTATGCCATTACAACCATTTCCTTGTTATAACTTCTTTTACATTCAGTAGATGTTGTTTTTATTTATTATTGATTAAATATGTAAATACTCACTTACTTATAAGTTGTTATTTTAATTTAATCTTTTTGGGTAAAGACGAACTTTAATATCCGTCGGTGGTGCATAATAAGGCGCAGATGTCACCAGTAAATTGATGCCTGTCTGTGCATATTTTTCAATTGTGTTTAAGTTAATACCACCTGCCAAGGAAAGATGGCAATGAGGTGCAATGTGAGGTATTTCTTGTTGTAGCTGTGCGATATCTTCAATAGAGAACTTATCGAGCTGTAAAATATCAGGTTGTGCTTTTAACGCTTCTCTTGCTTGTTCAATATCATCAGCTTCTACAACAATGCATTTTTCAGGTGCAGCTTGGCGTAACTGTTTAACATGTTGTGCCCAATTATCAGGCTCTGATAAAAATCGACGATGGTTAGCAAAGAGCAAAATAGTTTCGGAACAACCTTGGCGATGAATGACACCACCGCCCGCTAGTACAGCTTGGGTCGCCAGTAATTTAGTATTAGGGATATTTTTACGTGTACACGCAATTTGCCCTTTAGGTTGATAGCGGTGATAAATATCTAGCATTCTTGCCATATAATCACTCACGCCACAACTCCACTCAAGGACGTTTTGTACCACTTTCCAGCCTTGATGTAGTGCATCAGCACGGCCTTCTGCCGTGATTAAGCAATCACCTGCATTAGCAAAATCGCCATCTTGTTGATGTGCGATTACTCTTAATCCTAATTTTTCCAATAAGCGACAACCTAAAGTGATCCCACTGACGCAACCCGCTTCACGGCGTGTAAAGGTCATGGTGCCTAGTTGATCACCAATATTCAGCGCTCGGCTGGTGAGGTCGCCATATTGGATATCTTCCATCAACAAATTATCAAGAAAGGCATCAGGATAATAAATCATAGGTTCAGCTCACTTTCAGGAACGACATCCCAAGAAACCATTGCCCAATCACGAGTTGGCGAAATCAGTGAAACACCTTTTTCAATACTTTCATGATAGTAATTTGTTAGGCGTACAATTTCGTCTTCGCTTAAAGGTCCTACAGAGAAATTAATACCCTCAATAAATTGCTCAAGGCTATTGAAATTGCTTTGGCAATTACGGCTACGGATATAATCCACTTTAGGGTGAATACCCATTTGGTTTAGCATATTCACAGCATAAATGTACGTTGGAAGCGTAGGAACCTCACGACCTAGTAAGCGAATAATGCGTTGATCAACAAAGGTTGGCGAAACGGTGTGAGTGGTATAAACACGTAATTTGGCTTGGCGATTTAGTTTTAATAGTGCTGCTTGTAAATCCATGACCAATGTTGAACGTGAAGCGACAGCAATATCACAACGAGGAAGCTCATCCCAGCTATCTTCCCATGAGCACGTTATAAATTCTGCGTGGTTGATGCCTGCTTGTTCGGCTCTGCGTTTAGCGACTGCTAACATTCCTGTACTGTAATCAATACCGATGGTTTTTTTGAATTTATCTGCCACATGAATGCTGATAGAGCCAGGACCGCAGCCTACATCTAAGAGAGTTTCAGCACCAGTGAAATCCATCATTTCACGAAATTTTATTAAATAGGGATCGTTAGGATTGGCACAAGTTTCTGCCATTTTTTCAGCACGTTTATCCCAATGCTCAGGCTCTTTTTTGGTTCTTTCTGCCTGTACCATATGGTTTTTATAAAGTTCAGCAAAATCTGTGGTTTCAATTGTGTTCATATTCTTGCCTATGGTCATTTTTATTATCAGAGTAGGCGTGAAAATGCGCCTGAATATCTGTTGGTTGTACACCATAAAGGTGTGCTAAATTATCGGGTGTCAGCAAAATGTCAGGTCTATCTTGCAAAACGGGCACATGAGGTGTCAGCAAAATGACATCATCTGCCAAAGAAGCGGCATGTTGAGGGTGATGTGTGGACATAAAAACACTGATCCCTAATGCTTTTAATGCTTTAACTTGGGTAAGCAGTTTGATTTGATTACCAAAATCAAGGCTTGCTGCAGGTTCATCCATAATCAACAATTTGGGTTGTTGCACTAAAGCGCGTGCAATTAATACCATCTGTTTTTCACCGCCACTTAAGGTATCAAAAGTTCGGTGAGCAAGATGAGAAAGCGAGAGCATTTCTAAGGTTTCCATTGCCATCGTTTTATCTTGTGAGCTAGGCATCGAAAAAAAGGAGAGATGCGCACCTCGCCCCATTACAACCATATCAATAACATTGAAAGAAAAGGGGATATGTGTTGCTTGAGGTACATATGCCACCACTTTGGCTAGTTCTGTTGGTGACCACTCACTTAGTATTTTACCCGCAATATTAATCTCACCATCAATACAAGGTATCAGACCCAATAGCGTTCGCATTAGCGTTGTTTTACCACAACCATTAGCGCCTAATAAGCAGATGATTTGCCCTTGTTTGATGTGAAATGAGAGATCTTTAATTAAGGTTTTGCCTTTATAACCAATGGCGAGTTGCTTTGCATTAGCAATGATCATGTGCCTTTCCTCGTTCTCAGTAACAACATTAAGAAGAATGGCGCACCAATGGCGGAGGTTAAAATGCCTAAAGGGAGTTCAATATTGGCAATTGTGCGGGCTAATGTGTCAGTGATTAATAACATAATAGCGCCAACAAGCAAGGAAACTGGGAACTGTTGACTGAAGTTAGCGCCCACTAACAGTCTTGCAATGTGGGGAACAATTAAACCTAACCAACCAATAATACCCGCAATAGAAACTGCACTTGCAGTTATTAATGTCGCAGACAAAATAAAGACAAGTCGGGTTACTTCGACGTTTAAACCTAATGCTCTGGCTTCTTCATCAGATAAACTGAGAATATTCATACGCCAGCGTAATAAAATGAGTGGAATAAATCCGACTAACATTAAAGGTGCAACGGAAATTAAATCAGAAGCGGTAATAGTCGAAAGACCGCCTAAGAGCCAAAAGGTGATTGAAGGCAATTGAGTGTAAGGATCAGCAAGGATTTTCATTAATGAAATTGCGGAGCCACATAATGCACTAATAGCAATACCAACCAACACAAGGGAGAGTACTGGATCGTGTTGTTTTGCGAGCCTCGCAATAAAGTAGACTAGAGCAACCGTTGCTAAACCGCCCGCAAAAGCGAAAAGTTGAATTGACAACATGGATTGCCCAAGAAAAATACCTAATACAGCTCCTACGCCTGCACCTGATGAAACTCCAAGAATATCAGGTGATACTAAAGGGTTACGAAACATGCCTTGATAAGCCGCACCCGCAATCGCCAATCCTCCACCAATTAAAATTGCCGCCAGAACACGGGGAAATCTTATTTGCCAAAAGACAGTTTCAGTGCGGTTATACTCTACATTGCCCGTTAATTTATTACTCACTAGAGTCCATAGCTCATTGGTAGTAAGTGAATACTTACCACTTGTGATCGCAATTAACGCAACAATGGAGAATAACGCAAATAAAAGCGTGATGCGTACTGATTGACTCATGAATACCCCAATAATTGCTGAGATTGTTCAGCACTTAATTGTGTATGGTAAAAATGAGCAAAGTAATTTTGCAGATCTTGAGCAGCTTGTTTTTCTATTCGAGCGTCAAAATGGCTTTGTAAGCGACGCATCCCCATTAAACGGTTGATACCCGGAGGACCATCTAACCAACCAAATGGTAAGCCTTTAAACAGTAGTACTTTGTTGTTTTTAACTGCTTGAATGCTTTTCCATACAGAATCTTGCATAATTTGCTGATAGGCATTTTCATCTTGTGTGATGATAATTTCAGGATCCCACATCAACAGTTGTTCTGGTGAAACATCCGTTAACCCAGTGAAATTAGGAATATCTACCACGTTTTCAAAGCCTAATGTTTCAATAGCTTCGGTATGAATAGAGCTTCTTGCGCCTGTTTGTAATCCTTTCGCTCCACGAGCAAGGTAAAAACGAGGGTTTGTTTTTTGTGTAGAAGCAAACAAGGCGGCATCACTAAGATATTGCTCTGCAATTAGCGCTAATGTTTCTGCTCTTTCAGTAACACCTAGTAAAGCACCGGTTTGACGTAACTGAGCTGGACTATCTTTTAATGTGCCATCAATTAACACATAAGGTACACCCGTTTGATCGGAAACGCGTTTCGCTAATGAGCGATAGGTTTCATCTACATTTCCACTATCAATAATGACATCGGGTTCTAACGTTAGTAAGGCTTCTAAAGAGAGGGTACTTCCTCGTCCTGATAATCGCCCTAAACGGGGTAATTTACGTAAATCCTCTGCAAATAAAGGGCTTTTCTCTAAGTTAAGGGATGAGAAACCTAATAGTTTTTCAGGGGCTAATGCGAGCAATAATTGATCGGTCGGAGGTCCTGCACTGATCACGCGATGGATCGCGGTTGATGCCGGAACGTGACCAAATTGTGCTGCAATACGCGAGGTTATCGCGGCTCTTACCGAATGCGGAAGTGCAGATAATGTCGCAATTGTTGTGAGGTAAGTTAGAAATTGTCGTCTACGGATCGCCATAAGTTCACACTGTTTATTGTTTTATATTGATATCGTTGTTTCATTTATTATACAGCGAAGAATACTATATTTCCTTTGGCTTAAGTCAAGGGATCATCAGTCAAAATCAAATCTAAGCACACATCTGAAAAACTTTATTCGAAATAGTGTATAACCTAGGGCTATAATCAGCGTTCTTGGAAAATTAAAGCGCGTATTAATACGAGTGTTTTTGGATAGTTGCGATATAAAATGAAGAAAAAACGCCCATCATTACAGGATGTAGCTTCGCGAGTTGGTGTTACCAAAATGACAGTGAGTCGTTTTTTGCGTAACCCAGAACAGGTCTCTGAAGCTTTACGAGAAAAAATTGCGCGCGAGTTAGACAGTCTTAATTATATTCCTAATCGCGCCCCTGATATTTTATCTAATTCTACCAGTCATGCGATTGGGGTATTGCTACCTTCTTTAACTAACCAAGTTTTTGCTGAAGTTATTCGTGGTATTGAATCAGTGACCGATAAATACGGTTATCAAACCATGTTAGCGCACTACGGATATCGTGCTGAAAAAGAAGAAGAACGCCTACTTTCATTGCTCTCTTATAATATTGATGGGCTTATTCTTGCAGAAAGAACACACACGCCAAAAACAATAAAAATGCTAGAAACAGCAGGTATTCCTGTGGTGGAAATCATGGATAGCGTTTCACCTTGTTTTGACTCTGCCGTGGGATTAGACAACATTGATGCATCACAACAGATGGTCAGTGAAATGATCAAGCGCGGTTGTAAGCGTGTTATTTATCTTGGTGCAAGACAGGATGAGCGTACTCTAATGCGTTTAAACGGGTACGAGAAAGCGATGCAAAATGCAGGCTTACCGACAGGCAGTGTAATGACACCGAAAAGTTCGTCGTATTCTTTAGGTGCTGAATTATTACATGCAGCACGTAAACAATACCCTGATTTAGACGGGCTTTATTGTACCAATGATGATATCGCTATTGGTGCTGTTTTTGAGTGCCAGCGCTTAGGTATTTCAGTGCCTAATGATATCGCCATCTCTGGTTTTCATGGACATGACGTAGGGCAAGTAATGACACCTCGTCTGGCGAGTATCTTTACTCCGCGTGATGAAATGGGACAACAAGCGGCAGATTTATTGCTTAAGCGTATGAAAGGCAAAATTGCTCGAGGACAAGTTATTGATGTTGGTTTTCGCATTATTACAGGTGAAAGCATATAATAATTTAACTTATTGATAATATTTAGATTTATCATTTAATAACCCTATTGTTATGAAATAATTAACAGTAGGGTTTTTTATTGAGCCTTAAATAAATATCGAGTTGCTTCTCCAATATTTTGTTGTCAGTTTGTAGATCATCTTACTTTCATTTGAGAGTCGCCTCACATTTTCACTTCTTAGTTGATTTTCGTTGTTGTATTTACCTTACCACTTCGGATATGTTACCCGTAACAGTTACGGGTAACATTACAAAAAAGACTTAATATCTGCCTTAAAGGAGCATTCTATGAACGATACCCAATCCCTACACCATGTTTTCATCTTAATGGGGGTATCAGGCAGTGGTAAATCTGCGGTCGCAAGTGGTGTGGCACAACGTACAGGTGCCGCATTTTTAGACGGTGATTTCCTACACCCTCGCTCAAATATTACAAAAATGGCATCAGGCCATGCTTTAAATGATGAAGATCGCAAACCTTGGTTACAAGCACTCAATGATGCTGCTTTTGCGATGCAAAGAACTAATAGCGTATCGCTAATTGTCTGTTCTGCATTGAAAAAACAGTATCGTGATATGTTAAGAGACGGCAATCAATGCCTGCACTTTTTATATTTAAAAGGTGACTATGAGCTGATTGAAAGCCGCTTAAAAGCACGTAAAGGGCACTTCTTTAAACCTCAAATGTTAGTGACTCAATTTGAAACCTTAGAAGAGCCAACCAACGCTGAAAATGATGTGTATGAAATTGATATTTCAATGCCACTTGATGATGTAATTGAAAGTGCAATCAATAAAATAAATTCAGTGACACAAGGGGCTTTTGAAGGGGAAACAGTATGAGTACATTAACGCTTGTGCTAACTGCGGTTGGCTCGGTTCTATTATTACTCTTTTTCGTTATGTATGCGCGTTTGCATGCATTTATTGCATTGATGATTGTTGCTATCGGCGCAGGTATTTTCTCTGGAATGCCTCTTGAAAAAATCACGCAAACTATGCAAAACGGAATGGGCGGAACATTAGGTTTCCTTTCTATCGTGGTCGCACTGGGTACAATGTTCGGTAAAGTGCTACACGAAACTGGGGCATTAGACCAAATCGCAGTTCGATTATTAAAATATTTTGGTGAGAAACGAGCTAACTACGCATTGGGTATTGCTGGCTTAATTTGTGCTCTACCTCTGTTCTTTGATGTCGCCGTTGTCTTGTTAATTGGTGTTGTATTTGCTGTTGCTCGCCGTACTGGTGGCAATGTGGTAAAAATGGCGATCCCTCTGTTTGCGGGTGTTGCAGGTGCTGCCGCCTTCTTATTACCAGGGCCAACACCAATGTTATTAGCTGACCAAATGAATGCAGATTTTGGTTGGATGATCTTAATTGGTCTGTGTGCGGCTATTCCGGGCATGTTATTAGCAGGTCCTATCTTCGGTAACTTTATCAGCCGTTACGTTACCTTAGAATTACCAAAAGATTTGTCTGAACCAAGTTTAGGCCAAAACAAAATGCCTTCTTTTGGTTTCAGTCTTGCACTGGTGTTATTACCTTTAGTGTTAGTGGGATGCAAAACTATTGGTGCGCGTTTCGTTGAGAAAGGTTCAGAGCTGTACAACATCCTTGAATTTGTTGGTCATCCATTTATTGCGATTCTTGTGGCTTGTTTAGTGGCTATTTACGGTCTTGCGATCCGTCGTGGTATGAGCAAAGAAAAAGTAATGGAAATCTGTTCTGCAGCAATCCAACCTGCGGGGATCATCTTACTGGTTACTGGCGCGGGTGGTGTCTTTAAACAAGTACTTGTAGATTCAGGTGTTGGCCCTGCATTAGGTAATGCTTTAATTGGTGCTGGTATGCCAATTGCGGTGGCGTGTTTTATTCTTGCTGGTGCAGTGCGTGTTATTCAAGGCTCTGCAACGGTTGCTTGTTTAACCGCAGTTGGTTTAGTTTTACCCGTTATCAATGAGTTGGGTTACAGTGGCGCTCAAATGGCGGCATTATCAGTGTGTATCGCTGGTGGCTCTATTATTCTTAGCCACGTTAATGACTCAGGTTTCTGGTTATTTGGTAAATTTACTGGTGCTACAGAAGCACAAACCTTAAAAACATGGTCTTTAATGGAGACTATTCTTGGCACAACAGGTGCAGTTATAGGCATGATCTTCTTCGCTTTTCTTTAATATCTAATCTTTATTTTCACATTATTTAGCGCGTCTTTTGACGCGTTTTTTTTCATTACAATAAATGACTATCAAATGTGACAGAAAATACCAAATTTCTCATTAACCTATAGGCTCTTTATTCGGTGGGCACACTAGGGTTGTCATATTATGGTTGACTATAATTCGCTTTTTATTAAACACACTGATTGCAATATTCACACAATCACGCTTATTCGAAATTCCATCTTAATATCCAGCAATAAGCTACAAGACAAGCTTAATCTGCTTGAGGAAATGGAACATCTCTTTAGTGAAATGTTAGATAATTCCCAGTCATTAGCTCAATTTTTAAATGAAATTGATGCGCATTTTACACATAGCAGAGAAGAGATAGACAATTTTTCAGGCTGGTTAAAAAAAATCAAAGATAGCGCCTGCAATATTGATAGGCTTTCAAATCAGGCTAATATTTTATCGATAAATTCAGCGATTGAAGCTGGTCATATCGGCCGTGAAGGTGCAGGTTTTGCCGTATTAGCTCAAGAGATGAAAAAGTTATCCTTAGAAATTCAGCAACAAGCCTCTTCTATTGCCACCATTAATAATAATTTAGATGCTCGCTTTACTCTTATTAAAGAAGTCACAGAAAAAAACCGAGAACATGTACAACAAGTTAAACAATTGGTTGTAGAAGGCCACCAGAACTTGGTGTCATTATCAGAACAAGCAGGTGACCTAAAACATCTTTTTACGTTTATTGCGATGGAACAGTTTTTTAATACCATCAAACTGGATCATGTTTTATGGAAAGAAGCTATCTACATCCACTTACTTAATAATGATGATGAAAACAGTGTTAATCAGCATACAGAGTGCCGATTAGGAAAATGGTATTATCAAGGAGATGGTCGGAAATTCGCAAATACTGAGGCTTTTCGTCGCCTAGAAGAACCCCATAAGTTAGTGCATGAATGTGGTCGTTTAGCGCTGAGCGCCAATATAGAGGGCAATCAAGAGGCGGTAACTCGGTATATCGAACATATGGAACAAGCCAGTGTTGATGTTATCAAGTATGTGGATGCTTTATTAAATCTCATTGATGAGTGATTAATCCACTCAATGAGAAAAGTAAAAAGGAGCAATAAGCTCCTTTTGGTATCTTGAAAGACTGAATTAGCTTTTGTTCATTAAGGTATTCAATTGACTATACAGCGTATTAGCACTGCTCTCATACCCTTCACGAGAAAGATGCACACCATCAGGCCTTGCTAAATCATACAACGCCCAAGCTTTTATCGAGCATTCTCCCCCCATATAGTCACGCCAATCCCAAAATAGTGTTTTCTCTTGTTGAGCCACTTCTTTTTGTATCCTGACAATATCGCTGAGCCATTGAGGCTGTTGTGAACGGCAATCAGGGGCTTCTTTATTTTTAACTGAATCAGACGGCCCAATTAATAAGATAGCGCTATTCGGTGCTTGTTGGCGAATTTGACGAATTTTATCTGTCAGTTGTTGGCGATAGGCATTCAAATCGAAGGTATCATTAAAGGCTTCATTGGTACCATAAGCTAAAATGACCATATCGGGATTTAGCTGGCCCAATGTTTCTGTCCATTGCGTACCCCATCTATCCATCATATTGATTGTGGCGCCATTAATACCTAATGAGGAGAGCATGACACCAGGTTGTTGGTTGGTGATCAGCCAACCTCCTAATTTAACTGGCTGGCTTTTACTAACCGTTATACTGACTGGAAAAGTTATCGTTGTTGGATTTGAAAACTGCCATTTACCTTGAGTTTGCGATAATGAAAGGACTTTGCTTGTTGATGACTGTACATTTACTTGTGCTGTAGTTGGCGTTTTATAGAGCGCCTGTAACTGATAACGTTGCTGAGTTACTGGGTTTTCAGATAACTGTAATTTAGCCCATTTAGCTTGTGGTTCACTAATAAACCCACCTAATGGGAAATCAGGATCGCTATCTTTTCTGCTTGAAAGTAGTGTCCATGCTTTTTTATCACTTTGGTATTGTACGTTTGCAATACGTTGCCCAGCGATATTAGTCGGAGGAATAAAACCAATACCGCCATTACCGTAATCGGCTTGAAAACGTTCACGCAACTTACCACTGAAAAAATCGGCCGCAGTATGAGAATCCCCTAACTGAACAATGTGCACTGTTTGACGGCCTTGTTGTAACTTTTTAACAAAGCTTGAAAAGTGAGGATCGTGGTAGTTGTAGAGCTGTCTTGAACCATCAGCAGGTAATACTGTGGGGGTAGGTAACTTCACTGTTTTTTCAGTGTCTTGGTTACAAGCAACTAAGAGTGAAACCAAAGCCAGTATAATTGAGCTACTGACTAAAGTTTTACGCTCAAGGATGTGCGTTAATTGTTTCATTTACAATAACCGTGTTTTTATCTTTTACATCATCGACTGCATTATCTTCTTTTGTTTCTTCTTGAAGATGAATACGTGAAAATACCTGTTGAGCAATAATTTGCTGACCTTTTAAGCTAAAATGAATACCATCACCAGCTCTTAACTTAACACGGCTGCTACCATCACCCATATAATCAGAATAAATATCTTTCTCATATTTAAACATATCATTGACGGAAAGGTAAATTTCACCCATTTTCTCAGCTTCTTCTCGGTAAAGTTTATCAAGGTATGCCATACCTTCAGATAACTTCTGCTTGCGCATATTGGGTGGCCCAACCCAAATAACCGTGACATTATTCTGTCTGGCATTTTCTATAATACCTGCAATGCGCGCTCGATAAGTTGATTCCCATGCTTCACTAGCAAATTTTAAGTAACGCCCACCACCATCAGGTGGCATATCCCAAGGATCGTTAGGGCCTAAAAAGACCACTAGTAATTTAATGCTGTCATCACTGGCTAAACGTGTGGCGATAGTTTGTGGCCAATTGAAAAAGCGCGGATAAGCAAGCCCTGTACTTTGTTTACTTAAATCAATACTGCTGATGTTGTAATCCGTTTGCAGTTGACGTTTAAGTAACGGTGCGACACCTTGCATCATTGAGTCACCCGCAAATAGGACTTTATCTTTTGGTGATAAGATAATTTCTGTTTTTTGGACGATAGGTTTTAAGGCTTCTAATGCCGCATCGGAGACGTCAGTAACAGAATGGTAAGGTAATCCTCCCATTGTTTGCTTACGCTCTAATAATTGCGGAAAGCGTTGCGTTAGTTGAGATGCAGGTCGCGTATATCCATTAAAGAAGTGCAAGCCAACGGCAAAACCTTCAGGAAGTTGCTCTGGTGTGGAGGTTTGTACAATAGGTTTTGCCTGATTATCAGGATGGTGAACCTGTAGATAATCGCCATAGCTTGCTATTGCAACAAATACACCATCACGCAGTTGTCCCCCCACTTCCCAAGCGTAATAATGAGAAAGCCCCGACCAAGGTGCAGGGCGATGATATTGTTGTTGCCAAAAGCGCTCTAGTGATGTTTGGTTTAGCCAAATCAGCAAAAGGGTACTCAACAGCACCATTAAGGTAACTTTTGCTGTCTTTTTTAGGTTTGAGCAGAAATCAAAAGCTGGCATAAATAAATCCTGGCACCCCATCTGGAGACAACATAAAAATAATTGTGAGGATCAACGCAAGTGGTAGAGGATAAACATACCACGGCACTCTTTTCTCAAGACGAGCCACTATATCTCTTAAGGTCACAAAGCAAGGATAAAGCAAGAACAGTCCCCAGAACATAAAGAGCGTTAAACCTTCAGCTTGTAATGATGCCCAAGCGCCTGTACTAAAGAGTTGTTGTATTAACACAAACGCATCACCTACAGTTTGACTGCGGAAAAATATCCACGCAAAGCAAACAAAGTGGAAAGTGATTATCCATGACAACAACATATTTAATGACGATAACGCGCTCGGTGGGGCATTTTTCTTCACAGGAAAGAGGCGGTGTTTAATATTTAATAGCACCACACCAATCCCATGAATAGCACCCCAAATAATAAAGGTCATGGCAGCGCCATGCCATAATCCAGAAATCACCATCGCGGCAAAGGCATTAAAGTTCTGCCTAATCACGCCTTTACGATTCCCCCCTAAAGGAATATAGACGTAATCACGAATAAAGGTAGATAAACTGATGTGCCAGCGACGCCAGAAATCGGCTAAGTTTATCGCTAAATAAGGGGCATTAAAGTTACGAGGCACGACAAAGCCCAGTAATAACGCAATACCAGTGACAAGATTGGTGTAACCTGAGAAATTGAAATAGATATGCCATGCGTAGGCATAAACTGCCGCCAGCACTTGTCCGCTTTGCGCTAAATCGGGTGCATTAAAGACCGGATCAACATAGTTTGTTGAAAACCAACCACTCAACCAAAAGAGTTTTGCGATAGCCAACACAATCAGCATAATCGCCCCTTTGTAATCAATGATTTTTCGGGTTGGAGCCTGAATTTGCGGAAGAAATTCTTTAGCACGATTAATTGGGCCAGCTACGATGCTTGGGAAAAAGCATAGATAAAGCACCACATCCAAAAACGGCGCTTTGGGGATCTCTTTTCGACAAACAGAAACCACATAACTTACCGAGTGGAATATATAGAATGAAAGCCCTAATGGCGCAAGTAATTCAATCAGCGGTAACTCAATGCTGAGTCCCCATTGTTGGAATGCTTGTGTCAGCGTTTCTTGGAAAAAGGAGTAATATTTAAAGGTAGTAAAGTAGACACCCACCAATAACCCTAATAGCCAATATATGACTTTAGAAGAGGTGTACTTGGTTAATATATTTGCCAGTAAATAAATTAACAGTGTATAGCTTAATAAGATAATCGCAGGACGATAATCTACATTAAAGAGAAAAGCATAACTGACTGTAATCAGTAGAATATTTTGGATCTTAACGTGCTTTTGGAAGAGCCAGTATAGAATAAAAAAGCTAACAAAGGCTCCGAGAAACTCGAATGAAAAAAAATTCATAAATGGCTCTAAGGGTGTGATTTAAAAGTCATACCAAACGTGTTACCCCATATATTATGAATTCTAAGCTGGCTTTCAATCAAAAGATTATCTTGTGATAAATAAAAGCCACTTTTCTCTAGAAAGAAAAGTGGCTTTTTGCCAGATGAAAGCCTGTTAAGGCTTAACTATCTTGTTTCGACTGTAACTGAACTTGAGTGATCAGTTTTTTATTTGAGTCGAACATTTCGGTCAGATAATCGTTATAACTTGAACCCAATTCTGAGTAACCTTTCAAGTCAGTGATTAACTGGCGAGAGTCGAGTTGTTGCTGCGTCATTCTTTGCTGTGCTCTTGAGGAGCGCAATGAATTATAGGCGCGGTGCGTATTGAGATTACGCATATAAGCAATCACTGAGCCTTCAATATCAGGGTAGGCTGCATAGCCTTTGGTTTTCCCTGGAACGTTATTGCAAGACTGACTCCCACATCGCATACCGAATAGATTGTTATTTTGTTGTGCCAACTTTGATGTCCCCCAGCCTGATTCTGTAGCGGCTTGCGTTGCGACAAAGTGTGTCGGAATAATATCAACGCGAGTCAGTAACGAATCCCAATTTACTTTTTTAGGGCTGGTACATGTGATGCCATAGTATTGACAGATTTCACGCAGTTTTTTTAAATCTGCGCTGCCCCAGTGCTGGGCTTTACGTTGAGCAGTTAACCACTCACGATCTCTCATTATCTTATTATTAACATTGTCAATAATAGGAACTATGACATTTAAAAACGCTTTCTTACGCTGTGTTCCCGAAGGGTATCTTTTCAAATCTGGCAACGGTGTTGACGTGCTTTTGAAAGAATACGCCTGCAGTATCTGGGAACTGCTGGTACTGGTTGAAGCAAAACTTACACCAGTAAATAGTAGTGAAATCAAGAAAGCGAAGACGGCACTTGTCCTCATCAATTGAGAGGGCATTGCTTCTCCTCGTTTAACTGGATAAAAATCGAACGAATACTAGCAAATTACTTTTTTCATAGCTACAAAATATCACCTCACATTAGGATAACTACGAGTGATTTGTTAAATAAATGTATAAGGTTTACTGGAAGGCCACGTTTTATAATCGCTTTTCTTCTTTAACAAAAAATGCTTTTTTGATGTAAACTTAAATTTATCTTATGTAAAAAGCTGTGACTTAACCCAGATTTAGTAAAAATAAGAGTTTTTAATGTGTCAATTTTGTTTATTATTTAGTCAGTTTTTGTTGTTTTTGGTCTAATTTTATTATCAATTTGACGCGCTTTTTCTGTTAAATCAGTAAAATCCGCCTCATGCCAATAGGTTTTTGGATGAGGTAAATTTGCCATTTTCGTTGTCGGCCAAAGCTGAAATTCTGCTAATTGTTCTAAAACGTAACCAGAATAAGCACTAGGTAATGTGAGGTAATGTGGAGACGTTGTTTCCTCAAAAGGTAACACCGGATACCGCTTGTCCGAGATGTGATAATCACGCATTAAAACTAAAAATTTGTCAGGAACACGTTGTTGACTATCCCACCATTGTCCATCAATCACATCAAACCATTGTTGCGTTAATTGGCGGGGTTGAGCTTCTAATTGGTAGAGTGCGGAAGGAATAATGCCCTGCATCGATTGATTATATTGCTCAAGGCTGGTGGCATGACCCTTTAAAATAAGTGTAAGAGAAAGCCTTGCTCCAATTAAATTGGAATAGAGATCTTCAGGTGAAAATGCAGAGATACCTTCAGAGAATCCCGGCACAGAACGAAAACCATACCATTGTGCAATTTCATGCCATACCGCAAGACGATAACCTAATCGTGCGGCAAGATAAGCACTTAAGGTATAGCGTTCTGTTTCATCTTTAGGTGGGGTAAAAGCATTAAAGTGTATTTTACGTTGTGCCAGTTCATTGCTTAGCGTTAGCGTCCACTCTTGACCTAACTTTGGATAGATATGGCTAAAGAGGTAGTAAGTGTAATCTGCGGTATCACGAATATGGGCGATATCAAGGAATCCTCCTTTATGAGAGTAAATTAAACCTGATTTTTCACTTCCTAAACCTAATACGGCCGCTGCACCCAGCCAAAAGCTATCGTTATAACGATGGTTACCTAGTGTCGAAGCTTCAACTACATTATCAATACGATAAAAAGGAACGGGTATTTCAAACGCTTTGACTTTTAAGTTATAACCAAAAGCACAACAAGGCCTTAAGCCATTAGGTGCTGTTAGCGGTTCAGGTATTTGCCAAAGCTGTGTTGCTTCTTCATGGGTAACACTATCAAGATTGGCATGCAGAGATTTTACAGGGGTGACTTGAGTGCAACCTGCAATAAATAAGAAGAAGACAATGGTGTTGATAAAAAGAAACCGCTTAAACATCAAAATGCTTCACCTACTTGAAAATAGAATCCTGTACTTTCTTTACCTATGCCAAAATCGAGACGTACATTCATACGTGGTTTAAATTCAAAACGATAACCCACACCAACACTAGGTAGCCAATGGCTTTTGCCTAAATCACGTGCTTGGTCGCTTAACGTACCACCGCCCATCCAAAGAGCAATGCCATGTCGCCAATTGAGCTTTTGACGGTACTCTACTTGGGTTGAAAAGACATGATTATCTTGATATCGCCCTTCATAATAGCCTCGCATTTGGTGCCCATTGCTCAATTTAGACAATTGGCTCCAAGGCACATCACCCGATGTGAAACGGGCATAATTATCAAATGCCAATACCGCAGTATCACTTAAGGGATAATAGTAGTTATATTGTATCTGTGTCGCATTAAAGCGGTTATTACTGCCAGTATCCGATGAATAATGGGTATAACTGATATCAAAAGCCTGCCCTCGATAAGCGTTTGGTAAAAAATCGCGACTATCGTAAGTAAAGCGAGCAGTTATTCCTGAGCTAGTTGAACGCAAAGGTAAATCACGTGCATTCATATAGGCTTTAAAGGGATTATCAGGGGCAGCAGCTTGTAGACTAGAATAATCCCACCCTAATCCTATATAAGTGTTTTTGGTAATTTGACGCAGTAACGTGGGCGTTAGACGCAATTCTTGAGAGCGAAATTCGCCGAAATGATCTTTTACACGTCCTTCGTGATAACCCTCTCCCCAATAATTGGTAGGAACATTATTTAATGTTCCTGTGAGATAAAAGCGCCACGTATCATCCATTAGGTAAGTGTAGTTGCTAAAGGTCATACCAAAAGCACCGGTTGATGAGCCAAAACCGCTTAACGAGAGAGACGAGATTTTACTATCAGGACGACTATCCGCTTGATAAAGACCAACAAGCGCAATGCCTACACCCAATTCTAGCTCTGGCGTATAAAATGGGCCCGGTAATACACCCCAGTCGATAGTTTTACTGCGATCGAAGTTATTTTCTCCCCCTAATTCAACTAGCCATTGGTCTATTTGTTGTCTATCGGGAAAGAGTTGAGCTTGTGCTGTGTGTGAAGTAAATAGGCTGGCAAATGCCAGCCCAAAAATAAAAGGGTATTTAACCATTAAAAACGGAACTCACCTGAAATAAGGAAGCTATTACGATTATTAAAACCTACTTCAGTGATCACATTAAAGTTACGTGTCACTTCTAAACGCGCCCCAAGAGTTTGGTTCCATTTATGGGCAAGATGCTGTTCAACATCAAATTTGATATTACCCATAAATGAAGAACCGAGACCCATTAAATCATCTAACCCATCAGGTAAATCTAGTCTGCTGACATCTCCCCTAAAACGTTGAGTAATATCTTGGTACATTGCACCTGTCCAGACTTGTAGTTTGGTATTGCCTTGACCCGAAATTAGTGGTGAGAAAATAAATTCATAGCCCACTCTAGGGGTGATAACTAAGGCTTTAATATCACCGTCTAAAATATCAAGGTTTGTTTTGGTATAGTTTAAATCGAAGGTGCCAAAAAACTGGTTATAGCCACCCGCTAAGGTAAAGCCACCACCATAAGACTTGCCCTCATAATTTAATTTAAAAGGAACATTTTCAACAGAAGGTTCAGTTGCATCAGCAAAGTAAACGGAGTTTAATTGTGCAACAGATGTACCCTTTGTTTTTCCATAAATCCCATACACATTCATAAAAGGAAAAACCCAAGTATCCAGTTTTAACATATGGGATTCGTTGTTACTGCGAGTGTGGCCAACATCAATGTCAACAAGGCCAAGAAGAGCCTGACCTATTGGAGTACTGGAGCTAAAACCAATTTTATCTACAACTACATCTTGTCGTAGATTCATATAGTTATAACCAATACCAAAAGGCTCTGGAATATCATAACCGCGGGCGCGAGCTTCATCGCCCCAAATGGGTAAAACACGAGATTGGCTTGCTGGGGTACGTGTATCTAGCGAACCTTCATTATTTAATGCTGTGCCACCAGATTGGCTCACACTTAGAGAGAGCAGAGGACGATCACTGTCCGCATAAGAAAAACTCGTGGCAAGAAGGGAGGCGGTCAATACCACCTTATTTAAATTGGAAAAGTTCATACATAACCCACAAAAAATTAAAAAAGTAAGTAGTAAAAGAGTAGCCGGAAATTTTAATCTTTTTCTAATAGGTGGTCACCAGCTATAAGTGCGATATACAGTAATAGATGCTTATATTTTGCGTTTTTAAAGGATTATTAAGGGTTTATTAAATAAAAAACCCTATTTTTTCTAAGCTAACCTTAATAAAAGTAGTCGATTTCAATTATAAAAGAGAATGATAATTCTTCTTTTAATTATTACTAATATATTAATTTCCCTATTATTGATGAAATTAACAGCAAAATAAGCTATTTCGGTGATAACGCGTTATGATAATAGTCGTTTTATATGGACTTTTTTAATAAAGGAACGTTATGACCTATCAAGAGCTTTATCAATACGCAATTTTTATGCTGTCTCGTCGTGATTACAGTACAAGAGAACTACAACGTCGAATCGAACGCCGAATTCGCGAAACTGAAAAAGACTCACCGACTGCCCCTGAATGTTTGCCTCAAGTAATCGAACGCTTACTTGAAAGTCAGTACCTTGATGACAATCGAACTATTTATAGTTTTTTTCGTAGTTATTTAAATAAATCCTATGGGCCGTTACGTATTCGCCAAGAATTACGCCTAAAAGGATTTCCCAGCGAAATTATTGAACGTGTATTAGAAGAAACAGACACTGATTGGTACGCACTTTGCCAAGAGGTCAAAGAGAAAAAATTTGGTACAGACAATCCTAAGGACTATAAAGAGAAAGCGAAACAAATCCGTTATCTGCAATATCGCGGCTTTACCTCTGATTATATCAATGCGCTGTTTTAATTGATTAGCGTAGTGTCATTGCGATATCAGCTAATTTTTTATCATTATTCTTTTTAAAATAGACTTTTTGATGTAAGAAAATATCAAAAGGAAATGGTGAGCGAATAAATTGTACCTCATCATTTGTGATCGTTGAAATATAATGAATATTTTCAGGCATAAAGCAATAACCAGCTCCTTCATCAATACATTGCAATACATCAGCCATTTCTGTTAAACCTAAAGTATGATATTGGTAACCCTGTTTTTTTAATCTATCTAAAATTGTTGAAAATATCGGATTATGCAAAGAACTGTTTCTTTGTATTAATGTTTCTTTAGCAAAGAATGTTTTGGTATCGGAATGTTTTTCAAAGAGTTTTTTATTTACTAATAAGCCGACTTTTTGTGTGCATAGATTAATCGTATTAATGTTTTTATGAGAATAGTCAAATTCAAGAGAGGAAATAACAAGATCAAACTCTTTATCAAAAAGTTCTTCATTAATATCATCAATATAACCATCTTCTAAAGACAACTTGTATTGATCATTTTTTTGTCTTATTTCCAATAGTTTTGTTTTCAAATCAGGATAATAAAGCCCATCTAACTTAATTGAAAGCAATGTCTTATCTTCATTTAAATCTAAGATCTGAGTTTCAATTTTTCTAATTTTTTTATAATAGGGATATAGTCGTTCATACAGTGTTTTTCCTGCCGGAGTAAGTTCCATTCCATTTTTTGAACGTTTAATCAATGATTTACCTATTTGGTTTTCAAGTTCATTAATACCATGACGTAACGCAGATGGGGTGACATTAATTTTTTCTGCTGCTTTTACTAGACTTTGGTAAGTCGCAACAGCAAAGAATTGATTTATTTTTCGTGAGAAAAACATGCAGGTGTTCTCCACAGAGACATATTAATTGAAATTAATAATCTGCTTGAATGAGATTTTTACATTGATATTTGTCAATAATATTTTTAGAGCGACTAAAAGTGAAAAATTATCGAAGATAAATTAAAAAAATAACTTTGACGACTAAAGTTGATAATAAATAAGAGCATTTTTCACAAAAAATAAAATCAAATGATTGATTTTTTATTATTACTTTATTTTATTTATTGCTTATGTCTGTTTTTTTAATATATTTTTTTATTAAAAATCACGGACAGCCTATAAAGTATAAAAAAACTCAAGATCACATTATAAAAAACTCAATTTTCATTTTTAATTTTCTTGATATTTTAATTTTCGAGATGAAAAGGCGATGTAATTATCTCTATTTTTAATAAACTTATATTAGGAAATATTTAATGAAAAACATTAATACGCTTTTAACGAAAATGAAATCTTCCACTTCGGAAATTATTACATTAAAGGAATTAGCCCCATTATCACTGCATGAAATACGTGCATTAAGTGATGAAAAATTAACGTGGGATGAAGCAAAAATATTATATACACAAGCACAAGAAGCCGAAAAAATTAATAAACTTAATGAAGCTCATTATTTAGCGCGTAATAATCCTCAAGTACAAAATGCGGTCGCGTTAGGTATTCAACCACAATCAGCACAAAGCCGCGCATTAGGTGATTGGATCCCTGAAAGAGGCAATATTTTTGTCGATGATAAATCTGTGGCTTCTATGTTTTCACCCGCGGGGTATTTAACAGAACTTTATCGTGAAGCAAAAGTATTACATGCTGAAAGTTCGGTTTATCATCTTGATAAACGCCGTCCCGATTTAGCGCAATTAGTGCTTTCACAAGAAAATATGGATAAAGAAGTTTCCACACTTACTTTATCTAATCAAATTCTAACCAGAGCACTACAAAATAAATTAGGTGGTGGTAAAGATTTATTTCGTGAATTAGCGACTAACCGTTTAACTGGTGGCACACCTTATCACCAACCTTATGAAACCATTCGCCAAGCAATTTTACTTCAAGATAAAAATCTTGAAGGTTTAATGTCTGCGGTTGATGTGACAAGAACCTTAGATTCAGCACTACTAGCTTCTATTCAAGCTGATATTTCCCCTGAGCTTTATAATATTTTAGTCGAAGATGTTGATAAAGATACCGATACACTATTTAAGAAAAATTTTGGCTCTACTAACAGTGATATTCTAAACAGCACTCATTTTTTAGCGAAATATTATAATATTGAACAGAAAGATGCTCAATTTGTTATTAAAGCGTTTAATAAAAAAGGGAAGTTATCTAATAAAGAATTTTTAAATTTAAATAAAATCATTCGCTTATATAAAGCTACAGACATGCCATTGTCTTCTTTGATTACTGCAATTCAATCTAAAAATATGCAATTAAATATTGATAAAGAAGTATTAAGCAATATTTTTCATTTGCAAGTAATGATGAATACTTACCCTATTACAGTGGAACAAGCGATTGTGCTTAATGGTGGATTAATTTCAAAAACATCATTAGGTAATACACTATCACAATTTGATCAATTATTTAATCATCCGCCACTTAATGGTAACACTTTTACAGATGATGGTTATCATTTCCCTCTAGATAATGCAAATGAAGCTACTAGTATTATTCGTTTAAATACTTTAAAGCGTGCATTTGATGTTAATGATGTTGAACTTGTTATGTTATGGCGGTTAGCAATATCTTATAATAGCGAATTTGATTGCTCATTAAAAAGTCTTTCTTTACTTTACCGTACGAGCTTATTAGCACAAATTTATGGTTTATCGGTTAATGAGTTAGTATTGCTTATTAATATTTTACCAAAACCATTCAATGGAACGATTCAATCTCATGATAGTTCTGATGATATGGGTAATTTAATTCATACTCTTAATGATGTCATTAACTTTGCTAAAAAAGAAAAGTGGACGATAAGTGAATTATTTTTAATTTGTTCATCAAAATTTGAGTCTGAATTTAGCTCTGAACTTGAAGTGTTAATCAATAATTTAAAAGAAATATTAAAAAATACACCAACAGATTATGCAGAACAATTCTCAGCCATTTCTTCATTTATTGCTGCTGAAATGGGTATTGACTCTATTGAAAAATCAAATTCAATATTACAATGGGTTGATCTAGAAGCAGGTAATAAATATCTAAATGAGATATTGCCAATAATTATTAAAGATACTTTAACTCAACAAGATAAAGTAGATATTGCACTATTCTTTAATCGACTTAAAAAAACCACCTTGGTTTCCAATAAAGTGGGATTAAATAAGTATGAATTAGAATTTATTAGTGTAAAACAAGAATATCTTTATCCTAAAGAAAAGCATGTTTTAACCATTGATAAAATAAAGCATATTACTTATTTTCATCACTTTATTTCCCAATGTGGCAATATGGCGAATGAGTTTTTAACTGGACTTAAAAACCAGTCATTAACGACTGAAAAAATGACCTCTATTTTAAATATTGATGAAACAACGCTTAATCAAGCCTTAGTATTAACGCCAACCAAAGAATTAAAAGATTTTCAAAATATTACTATTTTGATTCAATATTTAGAGTTATCTAAAACACTGGGTATTTCACCTAAAGATTTTAAATTGTTAATTGATTTAAAATACACTGAAAATAATGATGTCGCGGGAAATTATGATAAGTGGGATAGGTTAAGCCAAATTATGCAGGCGAATTTAAACAGTGAAAAAACGGCACAGCTTACTCAAATTAAGGATGTGAAAGAAGCGGCAGTATTAACCCATTATTATGCCAGTCAAAGTAGAAATCCATCGTTAATCAGTCGTGATGATGTGTATCACCATTTATTAATTGATAATCAAGTTTCTGCTGAAATTATGACAACACCGATTGCACAAGCGATTGCCAATATTCAATTTTATATTAATAACTGCTTGTCAGGTGATGAAAAAGATGTTGATAAGAATGTAAAAGGCCGTACTTTTTTTGCTCAGTGGGATGAATTTAATAAACGTTATAGCACTTGGGCAGGTGTTTCTAAATTAGTTTATTATCCAGAAAACTATGTTGACCCAACGATGCGTATTGGGCAAACCAAAATGATGGATACCCTATTACAGTCTATTAGCCAAAATAGTGTTAATCGCGATACGGTAGAAGATGCCTTTAAAACCTATTTAACTTCATTTGAGCAAATTGCTAATTTAGAAGTGATTAGTGGATATCATGATAGCGTAACACTGGATGATGGCATTACCTATTTTATTGGCCGTAATCCCGCTGATCAAATGAGCTATTATTGGCGTAGCGCTGATCATAGTAAAATTAAAGATGGCAAAATGGCAGCCAACGCGTGGACAGAGTGGACTAAAATTGAAAATGGTTTAAATCCGTATAATGGTTTAATTCGCCCTGTTATTTTTAATAGTCGTTTATATATTGCTTGGGTTGAACGACTTGAAAAGGCCAAAAATGAAACGGCGGAAAAAATTGAAAAAGAAATTAAATATAGCTTAAAACTTTCTCATATTCGTTATGATGGTTCTTGGAGTTCGCCTATTACTTATGAAATATGGGATAGTTTAGACAAACTGAATAAACTCAACTTCTATCTCAGTTATAGTGATGAGTTTGATAAAGTTATGATTGTGTTTTATAAAATGTCAGAAACATACTCAGCTGAAAAAGATGAATTCAAGATTTACTATATTGATAATGAATTGAATTTTGCCAAAGGAACTTCAAGTGAAATTGAAAGTGTTTATATTAATGCAAAAAATGAATTCGATATATTAGATGATTCAAAAGGAATTCGTGTTAAAGTTATAAACAATCATTTTATTAAAAGAGATAAAACGAATTATACTATTTCACGTGAACCTAATTCTAATATTACAGTTAAAGAGTCTGAACTAGCATCATTACAAGGTAGTTTAATTAATGATGCTAAAATTGAATTAAATAATAATCGCATAACGTGTTTGTTTTCTGCTGCTATTAAATGTGAAATTAAAAAAACAATTGAAGCTGATGATTATGTAAAACAACACGTGGCAGAAATACTGTCATATCATAATGATTCTAATGATGAATTTGAAGATATTTATTATGCTAGGGTTAATATAGGTAAATGTGAAGATGGTTATTTTGAAAATATACATAATGAAGAGACGGATTTTGCTTTGTATTTTATTGTTGATTTGAAATCAAGAAATTTTTATTTTTATTTTATTTATAAAGGTAATGAATACAAAGTGGATCTCGACTTTACTCGTAAAGTTATGAATTCTTATGCTCCATTTATTGGTGTTTTTAATATTAATGATAAAGATAATGAAGCCATTAATCTAATGAGAAGCTCTATTGAGGAAAATGGATATTTCTCTATGAGTATAGATGATCATTTTTATGATCTAATAAAACAAAACAACTGTATGCTTCTTATGACATTTGAACTAGATGATGGTGTTTATGGTATTTATGGTAAAAGCACATTGGATAATTTACCAATTAAAAATCTTGATCCAATATATAACAGTACAGCAAATAAGATCAGTGATATTGCAATTGAAATAAAATCTGCGGAAAATAATAAAGAATACAATATTAATAGTTGGAGTAATCATAGCCAAATTTATGGAGGTATAAATAGTTTCAATAATGTAGATGGTGCACTTAGTTTAGATATTCCTGTTAGTGAATTTACCAGAAATGGAAAAACAACGGTAACGGTAAATGTTAAGGTTAAAAATAAACAATCGGAGGTGTTATCAGAAAAGGCTTTTTCATTTGAAGTTAAGAGAACTATCGTTGCGGATACAGGAAGCGTTATTAAAGTAGAAACAAATTCAGCAATGGCTCAGTATATGTCAATGAGCATTACAAATAAGCCAATGCTTGTGCGTTTAAATACTTTATTTGCCCGCCAATTGGTTAAACGTGCCAATAAAGGTATTGATACTATTTTAACCTTAGATACTCAGCGTTTACCTGAACCTGCATTAGAGGGTAATACGGACGACACCATGGATTTTAATGGTGCCAATGCACTCTATTTTTGGGAGCTGTTCTATTATACCCCAATGATGGTTGCTAATGTGATGCTGGAAGGACATAACTATGATGAAGCTGGTCGCTGGTTACGTTATGTATTTAGTCCTAATGGCTATATAGAAAATGGGACTTATTCTGATCGCGTGTGGAATTCACAACCCCTTTTAACTGATACGGATTGGGATAAAGTTCAACTCGATTCAACCGATCCGGATGCCGTTGCGCAAACAGATCCGATGCACTATAAGTTAGCGACCTTTATGAAGTGCTTGGATATTCTTATGGAGCGTGGTGATAGTGCTTACCGTGTATTAGAACGCGACACCTTAAATGAAGCCAAAATGTGGTATATGCAAGCGCTGAAATTACTGGGTGATGAAACTGAGCTGTTAGGTGATAACGTTTGGTTAACCCCTAAATTAACTGAGGCAGCAACAAAAACGAAACAATCAACACGCGTAATCAAGAAAGAAAATGAAGAAGCGGCATCACCACGTACAGCAAATTCATTAACTGCGCTCTTTTTACCGCAAATTAATGAGAAGTTAGCGCAGTATCGCGACACGTTAAAAGTGCGTCTGTTTAATTTACGTCACAATTTATCAATTGATGGGCAACCTCTGTCGTTAGCGATTTACGCTACACCGGCAGATCCTAAAGCATTACAAAATGCAGCCGTGAATCAATCTCAAGGTGGCAGTACATTGCCAAATGTCGTGATGCCAACACAGCGCTTCCCTGTGATTTTAAATAGTGCTAAATCGGTGGTTAGTCAGTTAATGCAGTTTGGTAGTTCATTATTTAGCATTACAGAACGCCAAGACGCACAAGCATTGTCAGAATTATTCACTACGCAAGGTAGCGAAATTATTCTGCAAAATATGAAGTATCAGACGAAGAGTATTGAAGAATTTATCTATAACGAGAAAGCATTAAAAGCGTTACGCGTTGGGGCACAAAATCGACTTGATCACTATAGCAAGTTATATGATGAAAATATCAGTACCTCAGAGCAACAAGCGATGGATCTCTATCTGGCATCGTCAGTGTTGAATACCGCCAGCCAAGGGCTAAACATTGCAGGAGCTGCTGCAGATTTGGTGCCGAATATTTACGGTTTAGCGGTCGGTGGCTCGCGTCTAGGCGCTATTTTTAATGCCACATCAATTGGTCTGCAATTATCAGGATCTGCAACTCGTATTGCGGCAGATAGATTAAGTCAATCTGAGTCTTATCGTCGCCGTCGTGAAGAGTGGGTATTATCTCGCGATAACGCAAAATCCGAGTTGGAACAAATTGATGCACAACTTGAAGCCTTAAAAGTACGTAAAGAAGCCACGAGTTTGCAGCTGGATAGCTTGAAATTACAACAGCAACAAACGCAAGAGCACTTAACTTTCTTACAAAATAAATTTACCAATAAAGCCCTGTATAACTGGTTACGCGGTAAATTAATGGCGATTTATAAACCTTTCTACGACTTAGCTATTTCTCGCTGTCGTATGGCGGAATTAGCTTATCAGTATGATTTAGGTGAAACCCAAACCTTTATTCGCCCAGGTGCATGGCAAGGTAACTATTCTGGTTTGATGGCGGGTGAAAATTTAATGCATAACCTGACTCATATGGAAAACAGCTACCTTGAAAAAGATAAACGCGCACTGGAAATTACCAAGATTGTTTCGTTGGGTGATGTATATCAAGGGTTAAGCACTAAGCCATTTGGATTTGAACAAGTAACTGATGTGATTAATCAATCGAAAACACAGTTAGGTACAGCAGTAAATGGTATTACGCTGAAAAACGGTCAATTACAAGCTTCAATTAGGCTCTCTGATTTAGCTATCGACAAAGATTACCCTGCTGATTTAGGTCAATTACGTCGAGTTAAACAAATTAGTGTGACATTACCTGCATTAACAGGCGCTTATCAGAATATCAGAGCAGTGCTGAATTATGGCGGTAGTGCGGTGAAACCAAGAGGTTGTAATGCAATCGCGATTTCTCATGGTATGAATGACAGTGGTCAATTCCAACTGAACTTCAATGACGATCGTTATCTGCCTTTTGAAGGTTTACCCGTGAATGATAGCAGTACACTGACTTTAAGCTTCCCTGATGCAACAAGTAAGCAAAAAGAGATGTTACTGACACTGAACGATATCATTCTCCATATTAATTACACCATTCGTTAATTATCTAAATCTTAATTAATTACAGGCTCCTTAGGGAGCCTGTCAGGAGTTCTACATGCAAAATTCAGAGACATTGACCTTTGATGCGCCGAATTTACCGAAAGGTGGTGGGGCTGTCACAGGATTAACGGGCAACATGGGTGCTGTTGGCCCTGATGGTGCAGCCACTTTTAACTTACCATTACCGATTAGCCAAGGTCGTGGTTATGCCCCTTCTTTAGGTTTAACGTATCAAAATCAAGCGGGCAATGGTGCGTTTGGTTTTGGCTGGTCTGTCGGTACGATGTCGATTCGCCGTCGTACATCAAAAGGTGTGCCATCGTACACTCAACAAGATGAGTTTGTTGGGCCAGATGGTGAAGTGATTGTACCGATTATCAATAAGAAAGGTGAAATTGAAACGGCACAACGTAATACATTATTAGGCATAAAACTTGCACATCAATACCAAGTCACAACTTATCGTTCTCGTATTGAAAAAAGCTTTAGTCGTTTTGAGTGTTGGTCATTACATGAGGCTAATACTTCTGCCAATATACCAAAACAATTTTGGGTGATGTTGAGTGCAAATGGTGAGGTTCATTTATTCGGTTATGAAACCACAGCACAGATTGTGGATAGCCAAAACAGCGCACATATTGCGCAATGGAACCTCAATGCTTCGGTTTCAGCGATGGGTGAGCAAATTGAATATCACTATCGCGCTGAAGATGAACAAGGCTGTGATAAACAAGAAATTCAATCACATAAAAATGCCAATACACAACGCTATTTAGAGAAGGTGTATTATGGCAACCCTGTGGGAGAGCGCGCGCTTTCATGTACTAAAATTGATAACACATTACCTAAAAATGCTTTATTTACTTTGGTGTTTGATTATGGTGAGCGTAGCAGTGCATTAGCCTCTTATCCTCAATGGCAGAGCAATTCATCCTGGACACTGCGTCAAGACTGTTTTTCGCTTTTCCATTACGGTTTTGAAGTCCGTACTCGCCGTTTATGTCGCCAAGTGCTGATGTATCACCGTATTGAAAGCTTAGAAAAACAAACAGCACTGACAGAAACACCAGAATTAGTCGCTAGATTAACACTGACTTATGCCGAGTCTGGAGCTAGTTCGATATTAGTTTCTGCACAACAATCGGCGTTTAACGACAATAAAGATACACAGTCGTTAGTGACATTGCCTCCTGTAAAATTTGATTGGCAACAGGTTGGTACGACAAAACAAGCTCAGTGGCAATCATTGGATGAGCTTGCTTCTTTTACACCACAACAGCCTTATCAATATGTTGATTTATTTGGGGAAGGGCTTGCTGGGGTGTTGTATCAAGACCATGGTGCTTGGTGGTATCGCGCACCGATTAGAAAAGAAGATAAGCAAAATCCTAATGCTATAACATGGGATAACCCTAAAAAACTCCCTGTTATTCCATCACTACGAGGTTCAGCTATGCTGACAGACGTTACAGGTGATGGGAAATTAGAATGGCTAGTCACACAAGGTGATATAAACGGTTATTACACTCAGGATGATACTAAAGCCGAGAATTGGCTTAATTTTGTGCCACTTGATGCCATACCTGTGGAATATTTTCACCCTAGAGCTGAAATTACCTCATTAACAGGCAGTGGTTTTGCTGATCTTGCCTTGATTGGTCCTCGTAGTATTCGTCTTTATGCTGGCTCAGTTCGAGGTTGGAAAGAAAGTAAAGAGATAATGCAGGCTGAAGGTGTGATCTTGCCGATTAAGAATATCAATCGTCGTGCTTTAGTCGCATTTAGTGACGTATTGGGTTCTGGTCAACAACATCTAATTAAAGTGGATTATCAAGGAGTAACCTGTTGGGTACATCTCGGTGAGGGTAAATTTAGCACACCAATCACTATTGCGGGATTTTCGGCAGATCGTCTTAAATTTAATCCTAACCAACTCTATTTAGCTGATTTAGATGGCAGTGGTACAACTGACATCATTTATATCCAATCTACTCATTTAGAAGTTTATTTTAATCAAAGTGGTAATCAATTTGTACGTGGTGATGATATCCCATTACCTAAAGGTATGCGTTTTGATAACCAGAGCCAACTGCAAGTGGCGGATATTCAAGGTTTAGGTATTGCCAGTATTTTACTGACAAAATCTTATCCAACACCGCAACATTGGGTGCTTTCTTTACAAAATAACAAACCGTGGTTATTAACCTCGATTAATAACAATATGGGGCTGATCCAAAACTTGCACTATCGTAGTTCTGCTCAATATGGATTGGACGAAAAATTAGCTCAGCAGCAAAGTAAGAATAAAGTGGTGAGTCATTTACCTTTTCCTCTGCATACGCTTTGGAAAATTGAAACGGTTGATGAAATTACACAAAGCCAGTTAACACAGCTTTTCAATTATCGTTATGGTGTCTGGGATGGTAAAGAAAAAGAATTTCGTGGTTTTGGCTGTGTTGAAGCCACAAATGCGGAGTCTTTTAAAAGTGAAGAAAATACAACGAATAAAACGCCAAGTGCGTTAACCCGTCAATGGTTTTCAACCGGTAAATCCATTGTTGATGCTCAGCTTTATAATGAGTTTTGGCAAGGTGACAGTGTGGCATTTCCTCATTTCTCACCGCGTTTTACACAAGGTGAAGGAAGTGCTGAAAAGATCTGTGATAACACAGTACGTCAAGAACAAGCCTATTGGCTTGAGCGTGGATTGCAAGGCCAATTACTTCGAAAAGAGGTCTATGGGCTAGACAGTTCTGTTGTTTCCAATGTGCCTTATGCTGTCACAGAACAACGAGCGCAGGTACGTCTAATTGAAACGCAAGGGCGCTCGCCTGTGGTGATGCCTTCGGTGGTGGAAAGCCGTCAATATCACTATGAGCGTATTGCGACTGATCCTGCTTGTCATCAACAAATCATCTTAGAACAAGATAGTTATGGTTTTATTTCTAAAACAGTTTCTATTGATTATCCAAGACGAGTTAAAGGCACAGAAAATCCTTATCAACATTATGAAAGCCTGCCAGAAACTTTATGGGGATCCAGTTATGATGAGCAACAACATACGCTGCGCTTAGGTTTATCACGTCAAACTTGCCATCATATTAATCATCCTGAAAAGCAGGTTTATCAACTAGGTGTTACAGCAACAAGTCGCCAAGATATCTGGACATATGGCGTAGAAAAACAGCCTAAAGATGGTTTAAGTATCGAAGCATTATTAGCAACTGATAATTTGCTCACACAAAAATCGGCATCCGTATTTGTAGGACAACAGCAACTTGCTTACCTGAATGCGAGCAGTAACGCCACATTTGCAGAACCTGATTTCCCTGCGCGTTTAGCCTCTAGCGAAACGGCCGAACTCGATGAAGAAATCGCAAAAGCTATTTCACAACCTTATCCACATTTAAAACTGGATGAAGTCATGGAAAATGCGGGTTATCAGCAAAAAGTGTATTTATTTGCTGATGTTCCAGAAAAAGGCAAAAAACTGTGGGTGAAATCGTTATTAGGTATCAAAACCTACGGTTCATTAGCGCAATTCTATAAACCACTCGTGTACAAGAAAACAGCACTCTCTTGTGATTACACTTTGCTATGGGATAAACAATTCTGTGTTTTGATGGGTAAAGAGTCTCCTTTAAATACACAAGATTTCCATCTTACTTATGATTGGCGTTTTTTATCACCTAACTCTATTACTGATGAAAATAAAAATATTCATCAAGTAACCTTTGATGGTTTTGGCCGAGTGACAACAACACGTTTTTCGGGGCGTGAAAACGATAGACAAAGTGGCTATAGCGATAAAACGTGCATCATGCCAACAACCATTAATGGGGCTTTGGCGCTAACATCAACGCTGCCTATTGCCACTGGTTTTGTGTATGTGACAGACAGTTGGATGTCAACATCTGCAAAATTGCCTCCTCATGCATTGCAAATCATGACTGATCGTTATGACAGCGATCCACAACAACAAATCCGCCAACAAATCGCGTTTAGTGATGGTTTTGGTCGCTTATTACAAACTTCCGTGAGAGTTGAAACGGGAGAGGCTTTCTTGCGCAGCGAAACGGGTATGTTGGTGATGAGTGGAGAGCAACACGTCCAAGTTAAAAATGCACCGATAAGATGGGCTATTTCGGGTGAAACAGAATATGACAATAAAGGAAATATAAAGCGAGTTTATCAGCCTTATTTTCTCAATGATTGGCGTTATATCAACAATAGCTCTGCACAATCGAATCGGTTTGCGGATACCCATTATTACGATGCATTAGGTCGCTTATATCAAGTGAACACAGCAAAGAACTATCAACGTAATACGATAGTAACGCCTTGGTTTGTGGCTCAGGAAGATGAAAATGACACCTTAATGTAAGTTATTTATTGCTTATTACGCGGATTAATTGGCGATGTCGCTTAATCCGCATTATTTAGGAATTTTATTATGCTAGTTGCGATCCCATCAGAAAGCGATGCACTGGCTTGGATGATAATCGGTGGATTTTCAGCCTGGGGAGGTATCGTGAGGTATTTAATGGAAATTAGGCAAAAACAAATTAAGTGGTCTTGGTGTGGTATCACCAGCCAAATAGTGATCTCTGTTTTTACGGGATTATTAGGCGGATTATTAAGTTTTGAAAGTGGGGCAAGTCGTTATATGTCTTACATGATTGCAGGGCTTTTTGGCTCGATGGGTAGCACAACTTTAATTTGGTTGTGGAACCGGATTTTTGGTGTGAATAACCTTAAGGAGCCTAAATGAGCATATATACATTGAGTCAGCGTAGCCAAAAAAACCTAGAAGGTGTGGATCAGGATTTAGTCCAAGTGGTTAATTTGGCACTGACATTTAGTGAATATGACTTTGTCGTTATTGAAGGGGTACGTTCATTAGCTCGACAAAAAGAGCTAATGAAGGAAGGTAAAAGCAAAACACTCAATAGTCGCCATTTAACAGGTCATGCCGTTGATATTGTGCCCTTAGTGAATGGAGAGATCCCTTGGCAAGATTGGTCAGCATTCGAGTCGGTATCAAAAGCGATGAAAAAAGCTGCTTATCAATTGAATGCTCGAATTAATTGGGGGGGGGATTGGGTTTCATTTCGTGATGGCCCTCATTACGAACTTTGTCGAGAGACATATCCATGAATATAAGCACTTTTTTACGTTTAGGTGTTAAAGGTGGAGTGGCAATTATTATTGTTCTCACTCTGCTGGTTATTCGTTATCAATATAAGCAAATCAATCGACTATCAGAACAAAACAGCCAGCTTGAATATCAACAACGCACATTGCAATCACAATTAATTCAATGGCATGAGCAAGCTGAGCAAGTGTCTGAAGCATTAATGCACCAACAAAAGGAGCAACAATTTTTAGAGGAAGAAAATCATGTTATACGACAAGAATTACGGCAGATTTTGGCTCAAACGCCTTGTGCTAATGAGTCTGTACCTGATGCTGTTATCCGGTTGCAACAGAACACCCTCAATCGTCGTTAAAGCGCCGGATAAATTTGTTCCTTCACATTTGTTACAGCCGTGCTCTGCACCATTCTTTAATGTGCAAGTGTGGGGAGATTACCCTGATTATGTGGCCCGTTTAATATTGGTTTTAGAAAAATGTAATACCGATAAAAAAGCTATTGCCGAAATTTTAGCTTTAAAAAATCAGCGTAGTAGTAACGAATTGGATGCTAAAAAGAAAATCAACTAAGGAATTATAGAAATATGTCAAATCAACAATTATATACACGAACACCCACTGTGGTGGTTCATGACAATCATGGATCAACAATCCGTGAAATTAACTATTGTCGTCATCCAGATACAAGTAACCAAACCGATGAGCGTATTATCCGTCATCACTATCATGTTCGTGGTTACTTAGAGCGCAGTATTGATGCTAGATTGTATGAAGCACAGCAATCAGACTCCTCTATTCAACCCAATATTCAGCAAACAATCAGTTTAGGTGGTGCATTATCGCTTTCACAATGTGTTGATAATGGAAATAACTTTAATCTAAATGATATTGAAGGCACTGTTGCACAGCAGATTAATGCCCAAGGTACTGTGATTACATATGAATATAGTAAACCTGAGTTTGTGCGTAATTTAGAAAAAGTTAAGGAAGGTAGTAAGGTAAAACAACTGTTGAAATGGGCAAATAGCGACGAAATATCAGTTAATAATAATCGTGTAGGAAAATGTATTGCTCATTATGACACTGCGGGTAAAAAAGAATTTAAGACGTTTTCTTTATTAGGAAAAAATACCTATTTCATCAGAAAATTTCACTTTGGTAATGATATACATTGGGAGGAAGGCAGTTACGATATGAATCAAGTGGAGCATGCGGAGAATTATAAAACTATGCTCACTCATGATGCCACAGGGGCTGTATTAAAAGAAACAGATGCTAAAGGTCATCAACGCCGTATTGTCTATGATATTGCTGGTTTTGTTAAACAATCGTGGCTAACCTTAAAAGGAAAATCAGAACAAGAGGTTTTACGTTCACTCACCTATTCGGCGGCAGGGCAAAAATTACGCGAAGAGCACGGTAATGGACTAGTGACCACTTATGAATATGAAGCAGAAACACAGCGTTTACTACAGGTCAAAACAGAACGTCCTCAAGGTCATGCTTTAGGGGCGAAGATCATGCAAGATCTGCGTTATGAGTATGATCCTGTGGGGAATATTATTGTACTAAAAAACGACGCTGAAGCGACTCGCTACTGGCGTAATCAGAAAGTGGTACCTGAAAATCGTTATGTTTATGACTCTCTGTATCAATTAGTCAGTGCTACTGGTCGAGAATCCGCCAATCAGCAAACACCTGCTTCGATGCAATCCCAACCAGTGACAATATTCGCTAAAGATGCGCAAAGTTATACTAATTACACCCGCTTATACACTTACGATCGTGGTGGTAATTTAACGCAAATTCGTCACAACTCCCCGACGGCACAACAAAGTTTTACTCAAGATATTATTGTTTCTCATAAAACCAATCGTGCTTTATTGAAATCTCAATGTGCAGATCCACAAAATGTGGATAGCTATTTTGATGAGAGTGGTAATTTAACCAAACTACTGAATGGCGATACGCTATTTTGGAATAATTGTAATGAATTAGAAGCCACAAATGGAAAAATAGAAAACGGATCAATTTATGAGGGGGAAACTTATCAATATGATAGTGAAGGCCAGCGAGCCACTAAACTAAGAGGACGTAAGCAAGGTTCGTCTGATAAGTTGGAGAAAGTGCTTACTCATTACTTATCTAATATTGATGTTTGGGAGTTTGGTGAATATCCGACAAGAGAAAAATATGATGTCGTCCATATTCAGGTAGGCACTAGTGCAAAAGTCAGAGCATTATGTTGGGAAATCGGATCACCGCAAGGCATTGAAAATAATTCATTGCGTTATAGCTATGATGATGGCATTGGTAACAGCGGATTAGAAACTGATGGTAAAGGGCAATTAATCAGTTATGAAGAGTATTACCCTTATGGAGGCACTGCAATTTGGTCTAGCGAAAATGCGGTAGAAGCTGACTACAAAACGATCCGTTATTCAGGGAAAGAGAAAGATTCCACCGGACTTTATTACTACGGCCACCGTTATTATCAACCTTGGCTTGGTCGTTGGTTAAGTGCTGATCCCGCAGGTACGGTTGATGGGCTTAATTTATACCGAATGGTGCGTAATAACCCTGTGACTATGCATGATCCTGATGGGCGAATGCCAATTCCACCAGCACCGCCAGCACCGCCTATGGCACCACCAGCACCGCCTATGATGGGGGGAGCACCATTGCCACCACCAGTACCTGATGGTATGCAGGCAATATCAAAACCACGGAAAACTTGGGGTGATCCATTAAAGAATGCTAATAGTACGGCATTATCGGATCAGCAAGGAGGAAATTATCCATACTATACGGGATTTTTTAGAACTTTATATGTCTCTAAAATTAAACATTATAACGATATTTCTAATATAAAAATGTTTGTTGATGAATGGCAAGGTATTAATGAAAAATCTCAACGTCAATTAATAAAGGAAAATATTAATGAACAGAAAGTATTATATCTACAAAATAAATTAAATAAAATGGAAGAAGAATGGCCTAAATATGTTAAGACTCATGAGAAAACAACATATCGAGGTGATGGATTATCGATTAGTGAAACTTACCCGTGGTTTAAGGATTTTGTAGATGAAGTTAAAAACAAGGAGAAAGCAGTATTAAAGCAAGTAAATATTCCTGTTTCTGCTGTTTCTATAATGTCTACTGCAACTACACCGAAGTCAGGTTATGTTTCTAACGCAAATGTTATGTGGCATTTTAATCTTGAACCCGAAAATCTAGGTGTTTCTATGCCTGTCTATAAAGGTGAGGATGAAGTGACATTCCCTGTTTATAACAAGATGAAAATTACTTCATTGCAATATTTACCAGAAGGAAGTTCTTATATGAATAATCCAGAGAAGTTTGGTTCGTCTCATCGCTATATTATTAATGCTAATATGCTTCCAAGAGGCTAATCTACAATAGTGTATTTTAAAATTTGTCAGGGCAACATGTATATATTGCTCTGACAGTTTTTAACGCTATCTTAATGAAGATGTTTTTCTACTAAACTCCTTTCTTATAATGCTACTTTTCTATATATAATCGTTAATTTAAATGTGATTATTTTCTCAAAAAAATACATTTTAAAAATTATTTAAATAATGAAGTTTGATAAATTTTAATAGTCAGATACAGTTGGATACTTATTTTTTATATCTTGCTTTAAGGTTTTATTTTCATTTCCATAATAAATTGTATATCTAATAAATATTAAATAGCTGTTTTAATTCCATTTTAATATTAAATTAAATGGCGATATTGCTCACAAATATAAATAAATACATATTCAACTATCTATTTTTGACTAATATCTATTGGGATTGACACAATCATTATATTTTAAAATTTTTAATAATCATTGAGGTTTCATTATGAAGAAAAATAAAATTATGGTATTTACTGCAACATTATTACTATCATCAGCGAGTTTTATTTCAACCGTGTCAGCAGATGTGACATTAAAACATGGATATATTGATGTACCTCCTAGTAGAGCTTTCCTTTGTTCATCAAAAGGAGGAAATTTAAATAAAAATTGTGGACCAATTCAGTATGAACCTCAATCAATTGAAGGACTTAAAGGATTTCCTAAAGATGGGCCTGCTGATGGTCAAATTGCCAGTGGTGGGAAAGAGACTTTTTCTGCTTTAAATGCACAAAGTGCGGATCGTTGGCATAAAGTGGCAATGAAAAGTGGAGAAAATATGTTTAAATGGACATTAACGGCTAAACATAGCACTGAATCATGGCGATTTTTTATTACGAAACCAGGGTGGGATGTAAATAAGCCACTGACCCGTGCTGATTTTGATTTAACACCATTCTGCCAACAAAATGATAATGGCAAAATACCAACAGAAAACGTAGAGATAAATTGTAATATACCAGAGCGTTCAGGTTATCAAATTATTTTAGGTGTTTGGGATATTGCGGATACAGGTAATGCTTTTTATCAAGTTATTGATGCTGAATTTAAAAAATAGTCAAATCAAATAAAATTATTTTTTAATATCAATAATGATATTGTATATATATTATTTCATCTAAAATGTAATCCAGTATTGAATATTAAATTTAGATTGGTAATTATTTAGTTGTTAAATGAAAATAATAGCTATTTATTATTGAAATTAAATCAATAGCGCCTTTGTGTGGGCGCTATTTTCATTGAATCGACTAGAAATCCATCGCGCACAATGCTACTTTCTACGTTATACCTATAATTATTTAGCTTAAAAACCACATCATTGAGGCGCGATTATGGAAATCTATTTAGATACAGCGGATATCGAAGAAGTCAGAAAACTCTCTCAAGTTCTTCCTATTGCAGGTGTCACTACCAATCCGTCTATTATTGCTAAATCGGCACAAGATATTGAAACGCTGTTGCCTGAATTAAAAGCGGCAATGGGAGGAAAAGGTCGGGTATTTGCACAGGTTATTGCCAGTGATGTCGATACCATGATTGAAGAAGCATTACGTATTGGCAATATCGCGGATAATACCGTGATTAAAATCCCAGTTACTGAAGCGGGACTTGTCGCCATTAAACAATTGAAACAAAAAAATATGCTGGTATTAGGTACCGCGATTTACAGTGTCTCACAAGGATTAATGGCAGCTTTAGCAGGGGCAGATTATATAGCCCCTTATGTGCATCGTATGGATAGACAAGGCTCTGATGGGGTAAGAGTAGTAAAAGAGTTACAAACACTGATTACCATGCATAATTTACCGACGAAAATCTTAGCTGCGAGCTTTAAAACACCCCGTCAGGTTGTTGATTGTTTATTAGCTGGGGCTTCTTCGGTGACATTACCGATTGAACTTGCTTACTCAATTATTCGCTCACCGGTTGTCGATGATGCAGTAAATAGATTTGCAGATGATTGGCAAGGCGCATTTGAACGTCGTTTTTTATAATCAAATTAATAATATGAGACTAAGTGCTATAGCGCTATATAGCACTTGATTTATCAGTTTTGGGATATTTAAGATATTAATCTTCACTTTTACTAATGTATTAATAACTAGATTATGATGCCTTAAAATAAAAGAATATTGATTTACATCTAATAATAAGTCACCTTTCTGGCAATCTAAATTTAGATCTATTACTATAATCTTAGTCTATAAATGGATTATTAATATAATCTATCTATTTTTTATTTTTTTGTGAAAAATAGTTTATTTATCAATGAATTGTTATTTTTTCTCTAAAAGCTATTTTATATTTTAATATTTAATTAATTTTTTGTTTTTACTCGGTTTAATTGTTATTGCTTTGGCTTTAATAATAAAATAACAAATTGTGACAAGTGTGTTAATTAAAGAGTTTGGTTGTTAAGAATAAACTAAATATTATATTGATGGGGTTGTTAACTTACCAGATTAACAGGGAAAACCGATACTCCGCGGTGCAATGATAATTAACATATACAGTTATTATCTTTATTTAGCGATAAATAAAACTTTATTTGTGATACTGGAGTAAATATGTGCGAAGAATACATGAATAAGCCACTTTATCTATCAATTGCTGACTGGGTTCAAGCGCAAGAACGTTGGGTAAGTGCGAAAGAAATTGCAACAAAATTCGATATTCCTCAATGTAATGCGATTAATATCGTTTCTTATATTCTTTCTGATGTAAAAGAAATTGAATGTGAAACGAAAAGTGTCCCTAATCAGCTTGAAGGCAGAGGATGCCAATGCCAACGAATGATCAAAGTGAGTCATATCGATCCTCAACTTTATTCACGCTTAAAAGGCCATGTTCAAGGTAAAAGTAGTCAAAGTTCTCCTGAGAAATTAGCATCCATGATCCCTCATGGGTTAAACCATGAACAAAAATGGCAATGGATGTTATCAAAATCACAACGACGATAACGTGACTGATTAAGTTGCAGGTTGAAAAAAGAACAATGACGACAGGCGCGTATAACGCCTGTCGCTGTTTGTTACTGACCTTTTGGTTTCACTTCGGTTGTGCCTCGTAAACGTGGACGATTAGGCTCAGGTGCCGTTAAAGGTGTGGTTTCGACTAAGCTTTGACGACAACGCACCGCTAAGTCTTGATATTCGCGTGTGTTCATACGCTTCCATTCCATGTCATTATCAGTAATATCACGCACATGTTTCGCAGGACTGCCAATCAGCATTTGCCGAGGTTGTCCTTGAAAGCCTGCTTTCACAAAGCTCATCGCGGCAACAATACTTTCTTCACCAATCACTGCACCGTCCATAATCACGCTATTCATACCCACTAAACTGTCACGCCCGATAATACAACTATGGAGAATTGCACCATGCCCAATATGTCCATTTTCTCTAACAATGGTATCCATATCGGTATAACCGTGCATGATACAACCGTCTTGAAGGTTAGCGCCTGCTTCAACAATCAAGCGCCCATAATCCCCTCTGAGTGAGGCTAATGGGCCGATATAAACTCCTGCACCAATAATCACATCACCAATTAATACTGCAGATGGATGAACATAAGCTGTTGGATGAACCACAGGGACAAGGCCTTCAAACGCGTAGATACTCATCTGTTTTCCTCTTTGTTGTATTATCGAAACACTAAATAATTATCGACCTTTCCATTCAGGTGCTCGTTTCTCAGCAAAGGCAAGTGGCCCTTCTGTGGCATCTTCTGAATGGAGAACACTTGGATAATGTTTTAATACACCACTGCGCATTAATTTATAGCCTTCTTCAATAGAAAGTTCGCTAGTGGCACGATAAATCTCTTTTAATGCTGCAACAGCCAGTGGGGCACTATTGGCGATTTGATCTGCGAGTTCACGAGCGCTATCCATTAATTCAGCAGAACTAACAACACGGTTTGCAATGCCCCAACGCAATGCTTCGTCCGCATTCATACGACGGCCGGTCATTAGCATTTCATTGACGATAGCCGGAGGTAAACGTTTAGGTAAACGCAATACGCCACCACTATCTGGCACAATGCCTAGTTGTGCTTCAGGTAACGCAAAAGAAGCGTTGTCTGAACACACTATCATGTCGGCAGCGAGTGCTAATTCAAATCCACCACCAAAAGCATAGCCGTTAACGGCGGCAATAACAGGTTTATCTAGATTGAAAAGCTCAGTTAAACCAGCAAAACCGCCTGCACCGAAATCAGCATCAGGGGCTTCACCTTCAGCCGCTGCTTTTAAATCCCATCCTGCCGAGAAAAAGCGTTCGCCTGCACCTGTAATAATCGCGACACGTAGGTTGGGATCATCACGAAAACGTAGGAAAACTTCGCCCATTTCATGACTGGTTTTCGCATCAATAGCATTGGCTTTTGGCCTATCTAATACAATTTCAAGTACTGAACCACGCGTTGTTAGGTGTAATGATTGGCTCATGTTGTATTCCTTTTCATCATCAAAAATAAGCATTTATGATTGAGGTTATTAAGTTGTGGTTGAACCTACCTATGCCTTATTTCAAATGCTTTTTAATCACTTTTCCGGAGCAATTACGTGGTAAGCCCTCTCTAAATTCAACTGCGCTGGGAACTTTAAACTTCGCCATATTTTGCTCACAGAAATGGAAGAATTCTTCTTCACTCAAGGTTTCATTTTCAACCAGTACCACAAAGGCTTTAATTGCTTCATCACGAATGTTGTCAGGCACTCCAATTACGGCGACATCTTGAATTTTAGGATGTGAAGAAATGATATTTTCAATCTCAACGCAAGAGACATTCTCGCCACCACGTTTGATCATATTGCAACTGCGATCAACGAAATAGAAAAAGCCTTCATCGTCACGATAACCATAATCACCAGTATGTAACCAACCTTCTGGCTCTAGCGCTTTTGCTGTGGCATCGGGTCGGTTGTAATACTCTTTGAATAAGGTTTTTCCAGGCTCGCCTTTTACGCAGATTTCACCCACAACGCCATCAGGCACTTCGTGGTTTTGTTTGTCTCTGATTTGAGCTTGATAACAAAAACCCGGTCTACCAATTGATGGCCAACGGCGTTTATCTCCGGGTCTATCACCAATTAAACCAACGATAGTTTCTGTCATGCCATAAGAGGTGAGCAATCGCACGTTAAAGCGCTCAATAAAAGCGTCTTTTTCTTCATCTGCGAGATTGAGGTAGAACATTACTTCGCGTAATTTGTGTTGCTTTTCTTCGGATGAAACTGGTTGTGCCATTAAGGTTCTCATCATCATGGGAATGCATTCCGTCACCGTCGCTTGATACTTAAGGATTTGTTTCCAAAAAGCTCTAGCACTGTATTTTTCGAGTAGGACAAATGTCGCACCTACAGAAAATGCCGCGAGAGATGCGGTGCATTGGCAATCAATATGAAAGGCAGGCATAACGGTGAGATAAACATCGTCTTCACGTAATGCGTTTTGCCATGATGAGTAATAACCTGCAAAGCGTAAGTTATAGTGTGTAATAACAACGCCTTTGGGTTGAGAAGTTGTTCCTGAGGTAAAAAGAATTTCAGCAGTGTCATCTACACTTAATGGTGTGTGATGATTAAGCGTAACAGGATGCTTGGCTTTCTCTTTTAAAAAGTCGATAACCCCTTTTTCAGCAGGCGGACTGTTTTCTGTTATTAAAAACAGTTGCGTTAAAGGGCATTGTTCATCCTGCAACATAGGTTGGTAAATAGGATAGAAATTATCGCGAGTTACCACGTAATGAGCTTGGCAGTGATTGATTATCCATGCGCTCTCTTCATACATAAAGCGCGCATTAATGGGCACCATGACAGCACCAATTTTTGCCAAGCCAAACCAGCAAAAGAAAAACTCAGGGCAGTTATCAAGATGCAAGGCAACATGGTCGCCTTTTTTTATGCCACCAGCATGGAAAAGATTTGCGGTTCGGTTGATCTCTTCATTTAATTCACTGTAGCTAAATTGTCTCTCTTGTCCTTGTGCGGATACGAAAATTAGCGCTGTTTTTTTGCCAAAAACCTCTGCTAAATCATCCCACATTTGACGTAAGTTTTGTTTGCCAATCACATCCATTAAACTGTTACCCTATTCTTTTGCCGTGAGTTCAGATGCATTTTCTACCTATGTGCTATCTGAATTTAACGGTATTACTTTTCGATTTTAGCCAGCCCCTTATCGACTAGCCCCCTGATTTGTTCGTCGTTATAACCGATGTTTTTCAAAATCGCGTCAGTGTCCATGCCGTGAGATGGCATTCCACGCCAGATCTTTCCCGGATTATTTTTGAATTTCGGCATCACGTTTGGTCCTTTGCAGGTTTCTCCATTCATGGTTTGCCATTCGGTGATCGATTCACGCGCGACATATTGCGGATTGCCTTCAAGCTCAGGAATAGTCAGCACTTTGGCGCTGGCAATATTAAGTTCTGAAAGACGTTTAAGTACTTCAGTGATGGGTTGTTTGGCTAACCATTCATCTAACTTGTCTTCAAATAATTGGCCATGAGGGCAGTTAATACGGTGAATAAGTTGAGTGCCTTCTGGTACTTCAGGTGTACCAAGCAGATGAGCAAGTCCGATATCTTTGAAAATTTCTTGAATTTGAGTGATACCGACAACTTCCATCACGATATAACCATCTTGGCAACGATAAAGCCCACAGCCTGCATAGTACGGATCTTTCCCTTTGGTCATTCGAGGGCAGATTTCTCCACCATTGAAATAATCCATCATGAAGTATTGCCCCATGCGCAACATCACTTCATACATAGCAATATCAATACTTTCGCCTTTACCTGTTTGTTGAACTTTATACAGTGCCGCTAACGCCGAAGTGGTTGCGGTCATCCCTGAGAAATAGTCTGCGGTATAAGGGAAGGCTGGCATTGGCTGATCTTTGTCACCGTTTTGAATAAGGTAACCACTGAAAGCCTGAGCGATGGTGTTATAAGCGGGTAGGTTGGTATATTGCGGATCGCCATATTGACCAAAACCCGATAAATGAGCGATAACTAATTTAGGGTTATGTTCCCATAATACTTCATCTGTAATACCGCGACGTGCAAAGGCTGGGCCCTTACTGGCTTCGATAAAGATATCAGTGGTTTCCATTAATTTTAAGAACGCATCACGACCTTCGTCTTTAAAGATATTTAACGATAGTGCATGAAGATTACGGCGAGAAAGTTGAGGGTAGTGAGGTTGAACGCGAATGGTGTCAGCCCATGCAACGTTTTCAATCCAAATCACTTCAGCACCCCATTCTGCAAACATTTGTCCTGCAAATGGCCCTGCAATTTCAATTCCTGAAAACACAACACGAACCCCTGAAAGTGGGCCGAATTGTGGCATTGGTAAATGTTCTGTCATAGCGTCACCTCGTAAGTGGTTTAATGAATACTCTCTCACCTAATGATGAGAGAGTTTTCGTGATTAATTAGCGATACTGTTTAAGTACTGAACGTCCTAATGTCAGGATCTGCATTTCATCAGAACCACCAGAGACACGATCAACACGAAGGTCACGCCAGAAACGAGAAATACGGTGCTCGCCAGCAATACCAACACCACCAAGCACTTGCATTGCACTATCAACTACTTCAAATGCCGCATTCGCACAGAAGTATTTACACATAGCTGCATCACCAGAAGTGATTAAGTTGTTGTCACTCTTCCATGCAGTTTCATATAACATGTTGCGCATTGAATTGAGTTTGATCGCCATATGAGCGAATTTTTCTTGAATAAGTTGGAAACGGCCGATAGCTTCGCCAAATTGCACACGTTGGTTGGCATAACGAGCCGCATCTTCGAATGCACACATTGCGGTACCGTAGTTAGTGAGAGCCACTAAGAAACGTTCGTGATCGAACTCTTCTTTCACACGGTTAAAGCCGTTGCCTTCACGGCCAAACATGTCTTTTTCTTCAAGTTCAACGTTATCGAAAGTGATTTCACAGCAGCTATCCATGCGTAAACCCAGTTTTTCTAACTTGTTGACTTTAATACCCGGTTTACTCATATCCACAAACCATTCAGTAAAGATTGGTTTATCTGGAGATGCTGAGTCACGGCTCATCACAACAACATAAGGGGTATAGGCACTACTGGTGATAAAGCATTTGCTACCGTTAAGGTAAACTTTGCCATCTTTACGGGTATAAGTGGTTTGTAAGCTACCAACGTCGGAGCCTGCACCCGGTTCAGTGATAGCAGAGTTCCACATCTGTTTACCTGTACCACGGAACGCCATGATTTTATCAATTTGCTCTTGAGTCCCTTCACGCAATACGGTGTTAAAGCCACCAGGTAATTGGTAAAGCACGTAAGTTGGCGCACCTAAACGACCTAATTCCATCCAGATGGCAGCAACAGTAACAAAACCTGCATTTAAGCCGCCGTGCTCTTCAGGGATAAGCAGATTGTCAATTTCCATATCCGCTAAGGCTTTGACAAAACGTTCTGGGTATTTGCTTTCGCGATCACACTGTGCGAAATAAGCTTCCCAGTTTTCACTGGCCATTAATTCGCGGACACCGTCAACAAACAGTTCCTGCTCATCATTCAATCTAAAATCCATGTTAATAACCTCTTAATATGTCATTCTTTGCGTATAGCGGATCAGTCTTTCCAATGTACTTTGGCATCTTTAATAAAGGACAAGGTGACCATGATATTGACGAAAAATAGTGGGCATCCTCCGGCGATAATGGCGGTTTGAATTGGTTTTAAACCTCCAAGTGCTAGAAGAATGATGCCGATAACACCGACCAGCACAGACCAGCCGATACGCACTAATAAAGGTGGCTCAGAGCCTTCTTTCATAGAGCGACAAGTGGACATTGCTAGTGTGTAAGAACAGGCATTGATTAAAGTGACAGTGGCAATAAAGCAGAGGATAAAGAAGCCCCACATTGTCGCTGTGCTGAACGGTAATGCCGCCCATGTTTCGATAATGGCGCGAGGTACACCGTATTGTTCAATTAGTTGTGGAATGTTGAGAATATTTTGGTCAATCAGTTGTAAGGTGTTACCACCAAGAATTGTCCAAATTAACCATGTGCCTGCGGTTAAGCCTGTAACCATACCTAAACACAGTTCACGAACAGTACGGCCTTTAGAGATACGGGCTAAGAAGATGCTCATTTGGATGGCGTAAATAACCCACCATGCCCAATAGAAGACCGTCCAACCTTGAGGGAATCCACCTTTACCGATTGGGTCTGTATAGAACAGCATACGAGGCATATACATCATCAATGTACCAACAGAGTCTGTGAAGTAATTGACGATAAAGCTCGCACCACCGACGATAAATACCCAACCCAGTATTAAGAAGCTCAGGTAAGTACGAATATCACTGGCGATTTTTACCCCTTTTTGCAGACCAAATGCCACGCAAATCGCGTTTAATAAGATCCAGCAAGAGATAATGATGGCATCTAATTGCAGAGTATGAGGAATACCAAATAAGTATTGAATACATTCAGTGACTAACGGTGTTGCTAAACCAAGGCTAGTCCCCATTGCCAGAATTAAAGCAACAAGATAGAAGTTATCAATAATCGTCCCAACAATGCCATTAACGTGTTTTTCACCAATTAATGGGGTTAAGGTGCTACTTGGGCGGATAACTTCCATTTTGCGAACAAAGAAGAAATAAGCGAACGCAACAGAAAGGAAGCTGTAAGTTGCCCAAGGTAGAGGACCCCAGTGGAACAAGCTGTAAGCAAGGCCAATTTCTTTAGCTTGAGTCGAATAACCTTCCATTCCAAAAGGCGGGCTTGAAATGTAGTAGTATATTTCAATCGAGCCCCAGAAAAGGACGGCGGCTGATGTACAAGACGCAAACATCATAAAGATCCAGCTTGCGGTACTAAACTCAGGTTTGTCTTCCCCAAGACGTTTATTGGCATAACGACCGAAGACTAACCAAAACCAACCTCCGAACATGATAACCATGTACCATTCAAAGGCCCAACCCCAGACATTGGTAACATAGCTGAATACGGCATTAATCACTTCATTTGAAGCATCAAGATCACGTACCGTTAACCAACATAAAATACCAACAATGATCAATGGCGGAAAAAAAACCTTCGGTTCTATTCCTGCCTTTTTATTATCTTTGCTCATAGGTAAATTTTCCAAATATATTTAGCGCAGAAGTTTAAGTAGTGTTAATTCCTAATAACTAATAAAACAATTAAGTTTATTTATGAATATTTTGTCTATTGGTGATTCATCATAATAGAAAAATAAAGTCATTGGCTAATCTACAAATCCATTAATGATGAAGAATGATGGATATTATAAGAAATCTATTCTGTTATTCACTTCACACTATTCTTTTTGTCGATTTTATGTTACGTTTTATAACGTTTTATTTTCATTATAACTTATTGATAATTATTGGTATTGCATTGTATGTAATCGGCTTGTTATATTCCGTCTTTCAATATTGTTGATCTGAGTGGCAATATTGAATGTTAAATACCATTATATTTATTATGTTCAATATTGTTGATCGAAGTAGCAATATTGAAAGTTGAACACTTTAATTAAAACTAATTTCAATATTGGTGATGTATTTAGCAATATTGAACGCTATCTCTTCTTTATTTAATAATGTTCAATATTGGTGACCTAGGTTTAATTTTTTAATCACTTAATTATGTTAATTCTATATTACATTGCCAGAGTAAATGACATTATTTATTAATTCCAGGAGATGTAATGAATATTATTACATGTTACAAAAGTGTTCCCGATGAGCAGGATATTACGGTAAATAGCGCAGATAGTTCGCTAGATTTTTCTCGCGCTAATACCAAAATCAGCCAATATGATTTAAATGCGATTGAAGCCGCTAATCAGCTTAAGACGCAACTTGATGGTATTCAAATCACGGCAATGAGTGTTGGTGGTAAAGCACTGACAAATGCGAAAGCACGTAAAGACGTTCTTTCTCGTGGTGCTGACGATTTAGTGGTTGTGGTTGATGACCAATTTGAAGCCTCTTTACCCTATCAAACGGCGGTTGCGCTGGCGGCTGCAGCCACTAAAAAAGGTTATGACTTAATTCTTTGTGGTGATGGCTCTGCAGATCTCAGCTCACAACAAGTTAGCTTGCTGGTGGGGGAAATTTTAAATATCCCTGCAATCAATGGTATTAACAAAATTGTTTCGCTCTCTAATGATTCAATTACGGTTGAGCGTGAATTAGAAAATGAAATTGAAACACTGACCATTCCATTACCTGCTGTAATTGCGGTATCTACTGATATTAACACACCTCAAATTCCTTCGATGAAAGCCATTCTTGGCGCTGCCAAAAAACCTGTTCAGCAATGGAGTGTTGCCGATCTTGGTCTGGATGTGATTACTGCGCGTTCAGAGCAAAAAATTGCGGCACCAAAACAGAAAGTGCGTCAACGCATCATTATTGAAGGTGATGGTGACGATCAGATTGCTGAGTTGGCAGAACATTTACGTAAAATTCTTAAGTAATAGGGGGAGTTATGAGCCAGTTTTCAACTGTTTGGGTATTTAGTGATGCACTTTCCCGTTTACCAGAGTTAGTGGGTGGCGCTTCTTCATTAGGACAATCTATCAATGTATTTACATTGAATGATGAACAAAGCGTGGCTGCTTTTAAATTAGGGGCAACTGAGGTTTTCCAATTAGAAGGTAAACCTGACGATCGCATTATTGAAGACTATGCACAAAGCATGGTTGAAATCATCAAACAAAAAGGTGATGCAGGTTTAGTGCTATTACCTAATACACGTCGCGGAAAATTACTCGCAGCACGTTTGGGTCATCGTTTAGCGGCGGTTGTTTCTAATGACGCACAATCTTTAAAAGTAGACGGTGATGCATTAGTAACAAAACACATGGTTTACGGGGGTCTTGCCTTTGGTGATGAAACCCTGAAAACCCCTTATTGCGTAGTGACTGCAAGTGTCGGTGCTTTTGATGTTGCACCAGAAACAAGTGCGGCAGGTAATGCACAAAAAGTGGCATGGATTGCTCCCGCTCAAACCATCGTTCGTAATTCAGTTCAACCGCGCGCAATCAATGCGGTTGATTTAGATAAAGCGCGTTTTGTTGTCAGTGTAGGTCGCGGTATTGGCAGTAAAGAAAATATCGCTATTGCAGAAGAGCTAGCGAAAGCCATTGGTGCTGAAATCGCGTGTTCTCGTCCTGTTGCTGAAAATGAGAAATGGATGGAGCACGAACGCTATGTCGGTATTTCTAACCTGATGCTGAAACCTGAACTCTACCTAGCTGCGGGTATTTCAGGACAAATTCAACATATGGTCGGCGCTAATGGCGCACAAACTATTGTTGCTATTAATAAAGACAAAAATGCCCCTATCTTCCAATTTGCTGACTACGGCATTGTCGGTGATTTAATGAAGATTTTACCTGCATTAACTCGTCAATTATCTAACTGATTTATTTAAGCAGAGAAGGTGACTTCTCTGCTTTTATCGCAAATTCTGGAGATGTTATGTCCGATTCCGAAGATATTTTCGATGCCATTATTGTTGGCGCAGGATTAGCAGGATCTGTGGCTGCACTTGTTTTGGCAAGGGAAGGCGCACAAGTATTGCTAATAGAAAGAGGTAACTACGCTGGCGGGAAAAATGTAACCGGTGGTCGTATGTATGCACATACTCTTGAACGCATCATTCCTGAGTTTGCGCAAGAAGCACCTGTTGAACGCGTTATTACTCACGAAAAATTGTCGTTTATGACTGAAGCCGGTGCAATGACAATTGATTACCAAAATGCCGAAGGGAATAACCCCAAAACGGCTTCTTGGTCTGTATTACGTGGTGAGTTTGATCAATGGCTAATGGAACAAGCCGAAAATGCCGGTGCGCAATGTATTACAGGTATTCGCGTTGATAAGCTCGTCGAACGTGATGGCAAGATTGTTGGTGTGGAAGCTGATGGTGATGTGTTAGAAGCCAAAGCCGTTATTTTAGCTGATGGTGTGAATTCTATCTTAGCTGAACAGTTAGGGATGACAAAACGTGTTGCCGCTGAAAATGTAGCAGTAGGTGTAAAAGAGATCATCGAATTGCCTGAAAGTGTGATTAAAGATCGCTTTAACCTAAAAGATAACGAAGGCGCGGCTTGGTTATTTGCAGGATCACCTACCGATGGATTGATGGGCGGTGGTTTTTTATATACCAATAAAACCACGCTCTCTTTAGGTCTTGTTTGTGGGTTGCACCATATTAAAGATGCGAAAAAATCAGTACCACAAATGCTGGAAGATTTTAAACAGCATCCCGTTGTTGCTCCGCTAATTGAGGGCGGAAAAATGGTGGAATACGGTGCGCATGTCGTTCCAGAAGCGGGCTTAAGAATGCAAAACGAATTAGTACGCGATGGCGTATTAATTGCTGGTGATGCAGCAGGGATGTGTATGAACCTTGGCTTTACTATCCGAGGAATGGATTTAGCGATGGCATCTGGTGAAGCGGCTGCAAAAACGATGCTTTCTGCTATGGCAAAAAATGATTTTAGTAAACAATCACTTAATGAATATCTCAAACATTTAGAAGATGGCCCGTTGCGCGATATGAAAGCGTATCAGCGTATGCCTGATCTACTTGATAATCCTCGTATGTTCACTGCTTATCCTGAAATGGTCGTTGGTATCGCGAAAGATCTCTTTACCGTTACGGGTGAAGCCCCCGTACCAATGCGTAAAACCATGATGCGTCATACCAAAAAAGTCGGTTGGATGAATCTGATCAAAGATGGGATCAAAGGAGTAAAAGCAATATGAGTTCTCCCGTAAATGTCGATGTCAAACTAGGCATCAATAAATTTAATGTCGATGAAGAAAATCCACATATCGTCGTTAAAGAGCAACCTGATATGCAGGTATTGGAAACCTTAGTCAAAGCTTGTCCTGCAGGTCTATATAAAAAACAAGAAGATGGCACTATCAGTTTTGATTATGCAGGGTGCTTAGAGTGTGGAACGTGTCGAATTCTTGGTTTAGATAGTGCGCTTGAAAAATGGGAATACCCACGCGGAACTTTTGGCGTGGAATATCGTTACGGATGATGTATCGCTACTTTTCTCCCAGCGCTGCTCCGGCCTGGGAGCTTTTCTTTTTTTGCTTTATTTAGAAAAAATACCAGGACGCAGTCATGCAACCCAGAAACTTTGATGATATTCGTTTTACCTCTGTACATCGTCGGGTGATGTTATGGGGGAGTGGTGGCCCTTTTCTTGATGGCTATGTATTAGTGATCATCGGTGTGGCATTAGAGCAACTCACACCGTTATTACAGCTTGATACACGATGGATTGGGCTGCTTGGTGCGGCAACATTAGCAGGGCTTTTTATTGGCACATCACTTTTTGGTTATATTTGTGACAAAGTGGGTCGTCGCAAAATGTTCCTCGTTGATATTGTGGCTATTGGGCTTATTTCGATTGCAACGATGTTTGTGTCAACACCAGTGGGTCTATTGGTGATGCGATTCCTTATTGGAATTGTGATTGGTGCTGATTACCCCATTGCGACGTCAATGATCACGGAGTTTTCCAATAAAAAACAACGTGCTTTTGCTGTCGGTTTTATTGCCGCAATGTGGTATATCGGGGCAACATGTGCCAACTTAGTCGGTTATCTTTTATATGATGTTGCAGATGGCTGGCGCTGGATGTTGGGCAGTGCTTTTATTCCTTGCGTTATTATTTTAATTGGTCGCTTTGATTTACCTGAATCCCCGCTTTGGCTAATACGCAAAGGGCGTATTCAAGAGTGTAATGAAATGATGATAAAGCTTTTTGGTGAACCTGTCGTTTTTGAAGCTGAAAATGCCAAAACAACGCGTTTTATCGAGCTATTTAATAAACGTCATTTTTCTTTCGTGCTTTTTGTTGCGGTCATTTGGACTTGCCAAGTTATTCCGATGTTTGCCATTTATACCTTTGGACCTCAGATTGTCGGTTTATTAGGATGGGATGCGGGAAGGAGTGCGGCACTGGGTAATGTGGTGATTAGCCTATTCTTCATGTTTGGATGTATTCCTGCTATGTTTTGGTTAAATCAAACAGGGCGACGTCCGTTATTGATTGGTAGTTTTGCCATGATGACATTGGCATTATTAGTGCTAGGGGTTTTCCCAGATTTACCTATCTTATTTGTTATCTTAGCCTTTGCGACTTATGCCTTCTTTTCTGGTGGCCCCGGAATTTTACAATGGCTTTATCCTAATGAATTGTTCCCAACCGATATTCGTGCATCGGCAGTTGGTGTCATTATGTCAATAAGCCGTATTGGTACGGTTATTTCAACTTGTGCGCTTCCTGCCTTTATTGCCACTTACGGGATTAATACGACGATGTTAGTGGGGGCCGCAATTTCTTTATTCGGCATGATAGTTTCTGTGTTGTTTGCGCCAGAAACCAAAGGATTAACGCTTAATCAGACTTCAACCATGCCAATGAGGCGAGGTAAATAACATCTTTAATTGATAAGCAAGAAAATAAGTTAAGTAATTTAAAACGTTTTTTATTTAGATGTTATAAACTTTAATCATTATTGTATTTATTTTTATATTATTTTAATTTAAATTATCACACCAATGATTATTGATAAGATTTATTTATACCTTAAAGAGAGATGAGACTATTTATATTAAAGAGAGAGTGATTTTATTTTTATTATTTAAATAAAATGACTCTCCTTTTTATTTTTAAAAATAACACCTTTATAACGCCTTGGTTTCAAATTTATTTCATTGTTATTAATTCATCTTCAATTACAAATTATATTTAACTCATCAAATCTAGACCCCAATCACAGATCTCTCTCATACTATTCAAATGACGAAAAACAGTTCGTTATTTACCAAGAATGAATAATTCCCCCTACCCAGAATAAGGTCATTACAGACGCAAACACCAGCAAAAAAGCGGTTGAGTAGGTATTTATGACCTTATTAGAAATGACAGTTAAAGAATGTCTAAACAATATTGTAAAGCAATATGCTTCACAAACAGCCTTGATTGAAAACCAAAGTAAAAAGACACTTTCTTGGCAACAATTACAACAAGAAGTAGAAAATGTTGCGCGTGGTTTTTTAGCGGTTGGTTTAAAAAAAGGTGATCGTTTAGGTATTTGGTCTGCTAATAGTAAAGAGTGGATAATTTGTTTTCTTGCTGCTGCTCAAATTGGTGTTCCTGTTGTTTGTATTAACTTTCATTTTAAAAAAAGAGAGTTATTAGATTTATGTCGATTAACCGGTATTAAAGCATTATGTTTTTCTGATGGGTTTAAAAGTAATGACTTTATTGAAGTGATTAATTGCCTTGCTAAAAAAGTAACTGAAAATAAGGATGTATTACCTCAGTTATTTATTAGTATGGGAAATAAATCGGCAGAAAAAAGTGTCTCATTATCTCAATTAAAAGCAATTAGCCAAAAAATATCAGATAAAGAATATCAACATGCTATTTCACAAGTTAGTGTAAAAGATTTACTGACTATTCAAATGACCTCAGGCAGTACTGCTATGCCTAAAGGTGTCATGTTAAGCCAATATAATGTGATTAATAATGCCATGCTGTCAGCACAGCGATTAGGCGTAACACATAACGATGTCATTTGTCTTGCTGTTCCTTTATTCCACTGTTTTGGGCTCTCTTCTTGTCTCTTTTTTGCGTTAACAACCGGATGCCAACTAGTTCTTCTTGATAACTATTGTGCAGAAGATGTTTTGAAAGTCGTCCAAGACTATCGTTGCACCGTTATGCATGGCGTACCAACGATTTTTAGCCGTTTAATGAAGCACGAGCAGTTTTCTCACTACGATTTATCTAGCCTTGATAAAGGCATTATTGCCGGGGCAAGTTTTCCTCCTGTGTTAATTGATGACATTGAAAATACGTTAGGAATGAAAGGGATCACCGTCTCTTATGGACAAACAGAAGCCTCGCCTTGTTGTACTCAAACATTACCAAACGATACTTTACCCATAAAACGCAGTTCTATCGGTAAACCATTACCTTTTGTTGAAATGCAAATCATTAGTCCGAAAACGGGTAAACCTGTGCCAGTGGGCGTTTTGGGTGAAATTTGTACTCGTGGTTTTCATGTGATGATGGGTTATGACAATGCCCCTGATAAAACCAAGGAAGCTCTAGACGAGGAAGGTTGGTTACATACAGGGGATATTGGTTATGTCGATGAACAAGGAAATTATCACCACGCCTATCGCATGAAAGAGATTGTCGTTCGTGGTGGTGAAAATATCAGCCTTTGTGAAATAGAAGAGGCCATTGCGGAATATCCCGGTGTTGACGCAACGAAAGCGTTCGGCATTCCTTCTGTCGATTTAGGTGAGGAAGTCATTGCCACTATTTGTGTGCAAAAAGATTGCACCCTAAATGAAAGCGAATTACGTGTATTTCTACAAGAGCGATTAGCTCGCTACAAAATCCCCAAAGAACTCCATTTCTTTACGCAGTTTCCTCATACCCCTTGCGGAAAAATTGATGTGCAAGCCCTGAAATTGCAATTGGGTTATGGCGTTTCAATCAAGGATGAAGAAACCAAAGTAGCGGGTTAAGTGACAACGGATTTATCCACATTCTGACAACAGCAGTATGAAGTCTAAAAATAATTAGGAGAAAAAATGACAAGTCGTAAAGCACTGGAAGGCGTCACTGTAGTTGAGTTGGCGACCTTTATTGCCGTACCCGCAGCGGGCCGTATTTTAGCTGATATGGGGGCGAACGTAATCAAAATTGAATCCCCAAGTGGTGATAACTTACGTTATACCGCACCGACTGAAGGCCGTCCGTTAGATCAACATGAAAACACCAGTTTTGATTTAGAAAATGCCAATAAACGTGGCATCGTGTTAAATACGAAAACAGAAGCAGGTAAAAAAATTCTGTTTGAACTGCTAGAAAAAGCCGACATTTTCTTAACTAACTGGCGTCCTGGTGCAAGAGAACGTGCAGGGTTGGATTATGAAACGTTAAAACAACGTTTTCCAAAATTAGTTTACGCCAGCGTGACCGGCTATGGTGATGAAGGCCCAGATAAAGATCTACCTGGATTTGACTACACGGCATTCTTTGCTCGTGGTGGCATTTTAGGTTCGCTGTACCAAAAAGGCACAGTACCGATGAATGTGATCCCTGGCCTTGGTGATCACCAATGTGCATTAGGTTTAGTGTCTGGTGTGTTAGCTGCTTATATTCGCGCTAAAAATATTGGGCAAGGTGAGTATGTTTCAACTAACTTACTGCATACCTCAATTTATACCCAAGCAATCATGATCCAAGCGGCACAATACCCAGATTATGGTCAGCCGTATCCAATCGATCGTCGTAATACTACTAGCCCATTTATTCTGGCTTATAAAACAAAAGATGACCGTTTTATTCAAGTCTGTATGCCTGTTTATGACGCCTACTATCCAACCTTTATTTCTTGTATTGGTCGTCCAGATTTAGCGGAAGACGCTCGTTATACACGTCTACAAGAAGTAGCGAAAAATAATCGCTCCCCTGAATTATATGATCTGATTTGGCAACAAGTTGAGCAAAAAACAGCATCAGAATGGGCAGATATTTTCACCAAAAACGATATCCCATTCAGTATTGCGCAAACATGGGAAGAAGTGTTGGAAGACAAACAGGCTTGGGCAATCAACACCTTCTACAACATGAAGTACAAAAATGGCAGTGAAAAAGCCTTAGTTCGCCCACCTATTGATTTCTTAGAGAGTGGTTTACCTGAATATCGTCGTGGTCCTTTGTTAGGTGAAGACACACCGTCTGTATTAGCTGAATTAGGGTATAGCGCAGAAGAAATTGCCAGCCTTGAAGCCAATAAAGACGTGATGACGTGGAAAGAATAATCCACTTATTTTTTTAATTTTCAGGAGAGCAAAGGCATGCAACAAGACATTTTCACAATGGGCGTTGATATCGGATCGTCTGCATCAAAATGCATCATCATGAAAAATGGTGACGCCATTGTCGCTAAATCACTGGCATCTGTGGGTGCAGGAACTTCTGGGCCTGAAAAAGCGATCGCTGAAGTATTAAGCCAGTTTGGTGGCGATCTCAGTCAGATCAGTTGGATCTGTGCAACCGGTTATGGCCGTAATTCTCTGAAAGAAGCCAATAAAGAAGTGAGTGAACTGAGCTGTCACGCCAAAGGCGCGCACTTTCTTTTTCCGGGCGTAAAAACAGTGATTGATATCGGCGGTCAAGACGTTAAAGCACTTCATATGGATGGTGCAGGCCGTTTATTAAACTTTGTGATGAATGACAAATGCGCCGCCGGTACAGGACGCTTTTTAGATGTAATGTCGAGAGTATTAGAAACCAAGATTTCTGACCTCGCTCAAGAGGGCGCCAAGTCCACTAAGAAAGTCACGATTAGCTCAACCTGTACCGTGTTCTCTGAATCAGAAGTGATTTCTCATCTCGCGAATAACGAAACAATACCCGACGTTATTAATGGCATTCACCGTTCTGTGGCTAGCCGTATTGCTGGTCTTGCAAAACGAGTGGGGGTTGAAGCCCCTGTCGTGATGACAGGCGGTGTTGCCAGTAATTTTGAAGTTGTTCGTTATGTTAGCGAAGAGTTGAACGCCTCTATCGCCACTTCACCTTTATCACAATACAACGGGGCGATAGGTGCCGCCATTTATGCCTTTGAAGCGTACCGCCATCAACTGGAAGACGATGCGTTAACAATAGGAACATCAAAATGAGCAATGTAGATATGAATGCGCCGGATTATATTCCTGCGAAAAAACGACTGCAAAAAATCGCTGCTGATGCTTATCAGCGTGCGTGGGATGCTAAAAATAGCGGTGAAAAAATAGGCTGGTGTGCCTCTAACTTCCCACAAGAAATTGCTGAAACATTAGGTTTATGCGTGGTTTATCCTGAAAACCAAGCCGCAGCCATTGCGGCAAAAGGTGCAGGTTTAAAAATGTGTGAGCATGCAGAAAGCATGGGATATTCCAATGATATCTGTGCTTATGCTCGAATCAGCCTCTCTTACATGGATATTAAGCAGTGTGAAGAGATGGATATGCCTCAGCCTGATTTCTTGCTGTGCTGTAACAATATCTGTAACTGCATGATCAAGTGGTATGAAAATATCGCATACGAATTGAATATCCCGATGATCCTTATCGATATTCCTTATAAAAATGATTATGACACTGATGATGTGACAGTGAAGTATGTTCAAGCACAATTTGATGATGCGATTAAACAACTTGAAAAAGTCACTGGCAAAGTCTTCTCCGAAGAGAAGTTTAAAGAAGTCTGTGAAATCTCACAACGTACAGGGCGTGCATGGTTAAAAGCGGCAGAATATTGCCAATTTGAGCCGTCTCCAATGAATGGTTTTGATCTGTTTAATCACATGGCGGTTGCTGTTTGTGCTCGCGGTAAATTAGAAGCTGCACTGGCTTTTGAGCAACTGTGTGAAGAGATGGAACAAAATATCAAAGAGAAAAAATCGACTTACCGCGGTGAAGAAAAATACCGTGTTCTCTTTGAAGGTATTGCTTGCTGGCCTTATTTGCGTGCCACATCTACCCCGTTAAAAGAGCAAGGTATTAACGTTACCGCTACTGTTTACGCCACCGCATTTGGTGTGATTTATCAAAACAGTGACGAGATGATGCGTGCTTACTCTTATGTTCCTAACTGTGTCTCTGTTGAGCGTGCTGCTGATATGCGTATTGACGTTAGTCGTCAGAATAAAGTGGATGGCGCGATTATTCACGTTAACCGCAGTTGTAAGCTCTGGAGTGGCATTATGCCCGAAATTGAGCGCCGTATTCGCCATGAACTTAAGATCCCAACGGTGACTTTTGATGGCGACCAAGCAGATCCCCGAGTTTTCTCTGAAGCGCAGTATGTCACCCGTGTTGAAGCATTAACAGAAATTATGGCTGCGAATAAAGCAGATATGAAAAAGGGAGACATCTAATGAAAGCATTAACGGATAGATTTGATGAGCTGCAAGCCGTGGTGGATAACCCCGTTGCGCAATTAGAGGGTTTTATTCGTAGTGGCAAAAAGGTGATTGGTTGTTTTCCTGAATATACTCCGAATGAAATTGTCTATGCAGCAGGCATGGTGCCTTTTGGCATTTGGGGCGCGGAAGGACGTGAGATCTCAGAAGCGAAGAAATATTTTCCTCCTTTCTATTGTGCGCTAGTGCTTTCTTCTCTTGAGATGGGATTGGATGGTGCGCTGAATAAACTATCAGCAGCCATAATTCCTTCTTTGTGTGACACCTTAAAATGCTTAGGGCAAAACTGGAAAGCCGGTGTGCCACAAGTGCCTTTTATCCAACTGGTGCATCCACAAAATCGTAAAACCCCAGCGGGTATTGCTTTCTTAACCGAACAATACAAAAAAATCGCACTGCAATTAGGGGAAATTTCAGGTCAGCCTGTGACAGATGATGCACTAAAAACTGCAATCCATTTGTTTAATCAGCGACGCGCCGCGTTACGCGAATTTTCAGAGATGGCCGCGCTTCATCCAAACTTAATCACACCACAACGTCGTAATACTGTGATCAAAAGTGGTTACTTTATGGATGTCGTTGAACATACAAAAGCCGTTGAAGCCATTGTTGCACAATGCAAAACCTTATCTCCAGAACCTTGGAAAGGGCACAAAGTTGTTGTGACAGGCATTATTGCGGATAGCCCTTCTATTCTACAAATTTTGGCTGATAACAAGATAGCGATTGTGGCAGATGAAGTGGCACATGAGTCTCGTCAGTTCCGTCAAGATATCCCAGAAAATAACGCACCTTATGAAGCAATGGCAGAGCAAATCGCCCAGCTTGAAGGGTGTTCACTTTTATATGATCCAGAGAAAAAACGTGGCCGTTTAATTGCCGATATGGTGAAAAACACAGGCGCTGATGGTGTTGTCTATTTGCTAACAAAATTCTGTGATCCAGAAGAGTTCGATGCCCCGATAGTGAAGAAATTCCTCGATAGAGAAGGCATTCCTTCCATCATTATCGAAATCGATCAGCAAACTAAAACGTATGAACAAGCTAGAACGGCACTGCAAACTTTTGCTGATGTGCTTTCTGCTTAACAACATTAATCAATAGTCACAAAAGACCTGTGTGGATAGCACAGGTCAATTGAACCCTAACACATATAAGTGGGGCAATCATGGGTATTATTTGTTTAATCATTGGGCTAGCGATATTAATGATCATGTGTATGAAAGGCATACATATCTTCATTTCTGTCTTTACCACCAGCCTATTTCTTGCTGTGACTGCATGGCTTGTATCACCAGATATGCTTAATCCTGTCGATGCACTGTTACAAGTGTATACCGGTGGATTAGGTGGTTATTTTGGTAGCTTCTTCTTCATTTTCGTACTTGGTGCGATTTTTGGCAAATTAACCGCTATCAGTGGCGCTGCTGATAGTGTTGCCTCTTTTATTATTGGTAAATTTGGTGAAAGAGCCGTTATTCCTTCATTAGTTGCGGCTTGTGCCATTTTAGCCTACGGCGGTGTTTCAGTGTTTGTTGCACTGTTTACCGTTTATTCGATGATGGTGAGTTTATTCCGCAAAGCGAATCTTCCTCGCAGACTTATTCCTGCTGTCTATTTTGCTGGTGCAGGTACGTTTGTGATGATAATGCCTGGATCACCACAAATCCAAAACCTTATCCCAATGAAGTTCTTAGGTACGTCAGCTACGGCCGGTTTAGTACCGGGTATGTTGACAGCATTATTCCAAGTCACCTTAGTGATTATTTATCTCACTTGGTTATTTAAGCGTGTAAAAGCGAAAGGTGAAGGCTGGGTTGAAGACGAAAAAACAGCAAAAGCCGAAGAAGGTAAAAAAGATCGTCAATTACCTAATGTGCTCGTTGCATTACTCCCTATGCTTATTTTGCTGGTCGTGCTGAATATCCTGAAATGGGACCCAGCTATCGCACTATTCTGCGCCATTATCGCCGCCTTGATTGTGTATTTACGCTATCTCGATTGGAAAAAGCTCGTACCTAATTTAGCCGCAGGAACAATGGAAGGGGTGACCTCCCTCTTTAATACGGCGGTTATTGTTGGGTTTGGGGCATTAGTGATGACCTTACCTGCGTTCAAAGAATCATTCCAAGCGATTGCTCAATCGGGTCTTAATCCACTTGTTGTTACTGCAATTTCAGTTGGTGCCTTGGTGTTTATCAGTGGTTCTGGCTCTGGTGCGCTAAGTATTGCTATGCCAATGATTGCCGCAATGTTCCCTGCAACTGTGGTTGATCAAGGCTCCTTACACCGTGTGGCAACAATGGCATCAATGAGTACAACTCCACCATTTAACGGATTGATTATTACTGTCTTTAGCGTTTGTGGTGTCAGCCATAAAGAGGGCTATGGCCCTGTAGGAACGTTAACTCTCGCTATTCCACTGTTAGCCATGATGTTTATGTTGCTGCTGTACACCTTCTTACCTGCATCCATAGCGACGATGTAGAAATAACGTTAACCCATTAATGCGTGCGATAAGACGACAAACGTGAAATCGCACGCCATAGAGATAACCCTATATATTCACAGAGGAAGATAAACATGGATTTTCAGCTAACAGAAGAACAAGTCCTGATCCGCGATATGGTCAGAGAGTTTGTTGAAAATGATATTAAGCCTATTGCTGGCGAAATTGATAAAGAACACCGTTTTCCAAGTGAAAGCATTGCACCTATGGCTGAATTAGGACTCTTTGGTTTCAATATTGATGAAAATTATGGTGGAACAGAAGCGGATGCAATTAGCTATGTATTAGCAACAGAAGAAATGGCAAAAGTCAGCGCTGCACACGCGATGATCATGGGATCACAGTGTTCATTAACTGGCCCTGTTATTCAAAAATATGCTGATGAAGAAACCAAAGCACGTATTTTACCGGGAGTGGTTTCAGGTGAACAAATTGGTTGCTTCTGTTTATCCGAACCAAGTGCGGGTTGTGATGCCGCTGCTCAACAAACAACCGCTGTTCGTCAAGGTGATAATTATGTGATCAATGGCTCTAAATTGTGGATCACTGCAGCACCTCAAGGTGCATTCTTTATCGTATTTGCCATGACTGATAAAAGTGCGGGTGTTAAAGGGATCACCGCATTCTTAGTTGAGCGTGATAACCCAGGGATCAGCATTGGTTTACCAGAAGAAAAAATGGGTATGAATGGCTCTGAAACTTGTTCTGTCAGTTTTAGTGACTGTGTTGTACCTGTTAGTGCACGTTTAGGCGCGGAAGGTAAAGGCTTTAGCATTGCCATGGAAACCTTAGATGGTGGCCGTTTAAGCTGTTCAGCTATTGCGTTAGGTATCGCACAAAGTGCATTAGATGCCACGATTGATTACACCAAAGAGCGTATTCAATTTGGAAAACCTATTGCAGCTAACCAAGGTGTGCAATGGATGCTAGTGGATATGGCTACCCGCGTAGATTGTGCTCGTATGTTGGTGTATCGCGCAGCGGCGGCAAAAATTGCTGGGCTTCCTTATACCCGCGAATCAGCGCAAGCCAAATTATACGCTTCTGAAACAGCAACCTATGTCACTCAAAAAGCCGTTCAACTCCACGGTGGTATGGGCTACACCAAATCTTATCCTGTTGAACGCCTAATGCGTGAAGCAAAACTCACTGAAATTTTTGAAGGCACAAGCGAAGTGCAACGCATGGTGATCGCTAAACATATTTTAGCGTAATGACATTGGGATTTTATTAATTTGCTCCCTTGAGCAAAACGGAGAATGTGAATTATGAAACTTATTGCCTGCTGTAAGGTTGTTCATGACGAACAAGACATCACAACGCGGCCTGATCGTACACTCGCAACTGATAATGCGGGTTTAAAAATTAGTTTATATGATTTAAATGCAATTGAAACCGCAGTAGAAATTGCCTCGGCTCTGGGTGATAGTACCGTAACTGCGCTTAGTGTAGGCACGAGTGCAATGGTAGAAAACGCGAAAATTAAAAAAGATATTTTATCGCGTGGCCCTGATGCATTAACACTTGTTGCTGATGATGCGTGCAATGCTCTTTATTCAACAGATACCGCCAATATTATTGCGCAAGCAGCACAAAAGGTGGGTTTTGATTTATTAGTTTTCGGTGAAGGATCTGGTGACTTATACGCTCAACAAACAGGTTTAGCAGTAGGTGAATACTTAGGCTTACCTTGTGTTAATGCCGTTAACAAAATCACCGTTGATGGTGACAAAATCATTGTTGAGCGTGATTTAGAAAATATCACTGAAGAGCTAGAGCTGACATTACCTGCCGTTGTCTGCGTGACATCAAGCATTAACACTCCCAAATTACCGTCAATGAAAGCCATTTTAGCTGCGAATAAAAAATCTGTTGAGAAACTTGGTTTAGGTGATATTGGTGTTGATATTTCAGCACTGACTGTCGTGCAAACACAAGTGTGCGCACCAGAACAGACTGATCGCCTTGGCATTATTTTAGAAGGTGATTCAGATGAAAATATTGCCACATTTGCTGAGCATTTACGCCAAGCGGTTAATCAATAAGGAGATTAAAAATGGCTAGTTTACTACCTACTACCTTTGTTTATGCCGAGAAAGCGGATGATTTAGCAAAGCTGATAGCGTTTGCTCGTGGTCTTGGTGAAAAAGTGAATGTGTTATTTATCGGTGATGACGAAAGCACGCGTGAATGTGTCAGCCTTGGTGCTGATTGTGTCTATTGCTTTGCGCCACAAGATGGTGTGATTGCTGAAGATTATGCGGCCTCTTTTGCTGAAATTATTAAAGAAGCAGGTGCTAATGCATTGGTTTTATTAGCATCATCAAAACGAGCAAAAGCCATTGCGGCCCGCCTAGGTGTTACGTTAAAAGCGGGTGTTGTCAGTGATGCATTAAGTCTGACTGTTGAAAACAATACCGTGATCGCAACACACCAAGTTTATGGTGGTTTAGCACATGCTAAAGCAGAAATTCGCTCACCTTATGCTATTGCTACTGTTGGTGGTGCATTAGATGTGGAAGTCATTACAGATGCTCCCAATGCATCAGTGGTACAAGGCACCTTTGTCGCCCCTGCGCATACATTAAAAGTGTTAACACGTAAGCCAAAACAAGGTAGTAGCGTTGATTTAGGTAAAGCGCATTGTGTTGTTGGTGTTGGACGTGGCTTTGGTAAGGCAGATGATATTGCGTTAGCGTCAGCATTAGCAAAAGCCCTTCAAGGTGAAGTGGGTTGCTCACGTCCAATTGCTGAAGGTGAAGGCTGGATGGAACACGATCGCTACATTGGTGTTTCAGGCGTGACCTTAGGTGCTGATGTTTATGTTGCCGTTGGTATTTCAGGGCAAATTCAACATATGGTCGGTGTAGATAGAGCAAAAATTATTGTTGGTATCAACAAAGATAAAAATGCGCCTATCTTTAATATGGTGGATTACGGGATTGTCGGCGACCTCTACAAAGTGTTACCTGCATTAACAGCAAAACTTGGCGACTAATCCCCGTCGGTCGCTTAGTGAAAGTGTGCTAAGCGACCACACATAATAAAAGGATAGAAAAGTATGTCAGACGATATTTTTGACGCCATTATTGTGGGTGGTGGACTTGCTGGTGGTACTGCTGCCTATGTTTTAGCGCAAGCAGGATGTGATGTTTTAGTGGTTGAGCGAGGTAATTTCGCTGGCAGTAAAAATATGACGGGTGGGCGTTTATACGCACATAGTCTTGAAAAAATCATTCCTAACTTTGCCGAAGAAGCCCCAGTTGAACGCCTTGTGACGCGTGAAAAGATCTCCATGTTAACGCCGACAGATGGCGTGACGTTAGATTATCAGCATACACAGCAAGAAGAGGAAGCGGCGCGCTCTTATACTGTATTGCGTTCTTCATTTGATCAGTGGTTAATGGAAAAAGCGGAAGATGTTGGCGCACAAGTGATCACGGGCGTTCGTGTCGATGAAGTATTAGTAAAAGAGGGCAAAGTATGCGGCGTTAAAGCGGGTGATGATGAAATTGAAGCCCATGTTGTGATTTTAGCTGATGGTGTTAATTCATTATTAGCGAAGCAATTAGGTATGACGCAAAAAGTAAATCCTCATACTGTTGCCGTTGGTGTTAAAGAGTTACTTGAATTTACTCCTCAACAAATGGAAGACCGATTTGGTTGCACCAATGATGAAGGGTTAGCTTGGCTTTTTGCGGGCGCACCATCAGGGGGATACTTAGGTGGTGGTTTTTTATATACCAATAAAAATACCGTTTCTTTAGGCCTAGTTTTAGGGCTACATAACGTCGATAAGTTCGAAAAAACGGTTCCTCAATTATTAGAAGATTTTAAACAACATCCTGTTGTTGCACCGCTTATCAAAGACGGAAAATTATTAGAATATTCAGCCCATATGGTGCCAGAAGGTGGCATGAATATGGTGTCTGAATTAGTGAGAGATGGTGTATTAGTGGCGGGTGATGCAGCTGGTTTTTGCCTCAATGTGGGTTATACCGTAAGAGGGATGGATCTGGCGATTGCTTCAGGTGAAGCGGCCGCAAAAGCGGTATTAATGGCGAAAGAACAAGGTAGTTATAGCCAAAAAGAATTAAGTTGTTATCAATCTTTATTAAATGACAGCTTTGTGATGAAAGATATGAAGCTATATAAAGATCTGCCTGCTTTCCTTGATAACACCAGATTTTTTACGGATTACCCACAAATGGCGGCCAATGTCATGCATGATTTATTCGTGATTAATGGCCCAGAAAAACCAGTACGTAAGAAAATACTGTCTCAAGTGAAGAAAGTTGGTGTGATGAACTTAATTAAAGATGGCTTTAAAGGAGTACGTTCTTTATGAGTCAAGTAAACGTAGACGTTAAATTAGGCGTCAATAAATTTAATGTGGATGAAGAAAATCCGCATATTGTCTTAAAGGATGATATCGATCCTGCGCAATTTGAAATCTTAATGAAAGCTTGTCCCGCAGGGCTATATAAAAAAGATGAGAAAGGGCAATATCTTTTTGATTATGCGGGGTGTTTAGAGTGTGGTACTTGCCGTGTGTTATGTGGTGAGACGATTTTAAAGAAATGGGAATATCCGTGTGGCACACTAGGCATTGAATTTCGTTACGGCTAATGAAATAGATCTTTTTCCCCTCTAGTGTAACCTCCAAAATTTAAACTAGAGGGGGATAAGTATTCTGGGTACATATTGATTCATATACGAACCATAATGCTTGTAATGATACTTATATAACCCATAATTTTGTTTTATAACTTATCTCAACGAGTGTATTTTTCGATACTCTGAAGGTGTCATAAAAAATTCAGATTTAAATTTTCGGCTTAAATTAGAAATATCACTAAACCCACATTCATAAGCCAGTTGTGTAATATTTTTCTCTGCTAAAAGCGGGTTAACTAACGCTATTTTATAATTCTCAAGACGCTTTTGGTAGATCCAACGAAGTACAGATGTATTTTGTTCTTTAAATAGCATCTGTAAATAGCGGACTGAGATCCCACACGCATTAGCACATTCATTAACACTTAAATCGGGATCGGAAAGATGTTGCTCAAGATAGTGCTGAGCAAAATAAAACAGTGTTGATCTTCCTAAGCTTTGCGGTGGTGTCGCAATACTAAATTCGCTAAAGGCTGAAGTAATTAAATTCAATAAAATATCAGCAAGTTGTTGTGCATGTTGTGGTGGCATTGAATCCAAAAATGGAATATAACGCATCACAAAACTATAAACGAGAGAGCCGGTAATGCTATTACCGCGTATTGCTCTTGCCGTAAGATTTTGCGTATTACCTAAACGTGATGCTAGCTTCTCCCTTGGGATAAGGATCTTAAATAACGAGTAGTCGTTATCAAAAGACCAGGATACGGGTCTTGCCATATCAAAAATACAAAAGTCGCCTTGTCGCAGAAATGCCGTTCTTCCATCTTGAGTTAGATGGCTGGTTCCTGAACGCTGTATCTCAATTTGAAAATGTTCTTCTAAGCTCAGTTTATGGCTCAAAGGACGGCTACTTGCCCAGTGTCCATTAGACTCTAACTGAATAAAGCGCATATTTGTCACCTGCTGCTCGACAATATTGGCATAAAATCGAGAATGAGGAGGCAATTCGACTTCATTGCATTCATAAGACGATAAAAAGCGGTCTTTTATTGTATCCCTGAATACGGAAAACCGATCTACGTCAGGGAGTTCCCGAGTCGTAAACATGCTTTTCATAGTACGCCCACTTTTATTGAAAGTATTTTTGTTGTGTTGCCATCAATCTAGTATAAAAAACAACTTAAACTAGACGGAAATAGAATAATATTTTTTATAACTTTAAACTTAAAATAGTACATTTAAATAATTATTAGCGAAGATAGTTATTATCTTTTTTGTTAATAAATTGAAGGTAATATATTTAAAAATTTTTAATTTTTTAAATTAAAGCCATATAAATAATATAATTAATTTATAGCATTTTTGATGCTATCATTTCTATGCTATTAATCCTAAGTTAATTTCCTATCTTTAGAGAGAGATCTCATAAATGGATTAAGAGTGATTATTATTAATGTCTTATTTATTTCATTCTTTTCAGAGTGTGAGTTAATATGGATTTTATGTACATAATAGAATTGGTTGTTAAATAATTTTGTTTTTTTTATTGTTAATCATATAATTATTAATTATATAAAATTAAATTAATTTTTTATAAATTTAAGTATTAATAGTAAATATATTTAATCTTAATGACGTTCACGTTTTCACTTGTTTTGAAAAAATCAATATTGTGAACGTGAAATAGGTTTCTCGATTTATAAACATTATTTATGTAGTATTTAGCCCACTAAAATTAGTGGGCTGAAAATGAATATTTTCTATCTTTAACGTAGACCTTGCACACTTTCCACTAAATTGGCTAACTGTGATACTACGCGGTCGCCAATATCGGCATTATCACCACCCAATGCTTTATTGCGCATAAAGTCTTTCTTGATTTGTTGCCAACGAATAGCGTCTTTTTCAGTTAGTTTTCCACGTAATTCAGCGAGTTTTAATAAATTTTCTTCGGCTCCAGTTGTCAGCAATTGTGCTTCACCAAGATAATGATCGTCGAGTAAGCGTTCAATCTCTTCATCATTCATTACCGCAGAGACTTTTTCACTTAATTTATTCATATTGCGGTAGCTGCCTTGCAAACGGAATGCTGGCTCTGTGCGATATTTATCTGATTGTGCCGCACTGGCGATATATTGCTGATTTACTTTTAAAATGACATTGCGTAGCGTAATTAAGTGTTTAAGCACCATTACAATTTCATTAATTTCAGCATCAGAATAAGGATAACTTAATGTATTGGTAGAGACAGATTTCCCCATCGCCTTATCAACTAAAATATAGAGATCGTTAAGATCACGTAGTGCAAGCGGTGCCAATACCGCATTCGACGTTAAGCTATTTTCGATATAACTCAGGGCAAAAGCATCGTCCATACCACCTAATACTTCACCTAAGTTATAAATATCAGCTCGGTTAGCCAACATATCAGGAATACGGAAGACTTCACCTGATTCGGTGTAAGGGTTACCTGCCATGACGACACAGAATTTTTTACCCCGCATATCATAGGTTTTGGTTTTTCCTTTCCATACCCCTTCAATACGTCTTGTTCCATCACAGAGCGAAATGAACTTTTGTAAGAATTCAGGGTGAGTATGCTGAATATCATCCACATACAGCATAACGTTATTACCCATTTCTAATGCTAAGTTGAGTTTTTCAAGCTCTTGTCTCGCTGTTGCGTTGGGCGCTTGTTCGGGATCGAGTGATAGCACGTTATGTCCTAATGCAGGGCCATTGATCTTCATAAAAATAAGACCTAAACGTGCGGCTGCATATTCCATTAATGTGGTTTTGCCATAACCCGGAGGGGAGATCATTAATAATAATCCCATTAAGTCGGTGCGTTTACCTTCGCCTAATGCACCAATTTGTTTTGCCATATTGTCGCCAATAATCGGTAAATAGACATCGTTAATCAGCTTATTACGGACAAAAGAGCTTAATGGTTTGGCTTTAAATTCATGCAGTTTTAAGCGTTCACGTTCATCGCTGACTATTTTTTGACGCAGTGTGAGATACTGTCGGAATGCAGGAATAAAGTTCTTTCTTTGCCCGCGCATTCGGCTGAAATAGTCATCTAAACTGAGTGATAATGCTTGGTTTTCAATGGTGGAGTGAGAGCCTAATAAACCCGTTACAGTGAAGTATAAATCAGCTTCACTATAACGAGCTGATGCGACTTTATCTAATATAATGATAGCGATAGCACCCGGAATATAAGGTGAGAGTTCGGCATAATCAGGCAGAGAGCACAACCCTTGTAGCCAATTTTGGATCAGCGCCCAACGCTGTGCGTATCGCGTACCTAAATTCTGTTGCGAACGATTAAAGTCTATCCACATATGGGCTTCTTCTAATCGACTTTGTAATGCAATCACTAACTCTTTAGCATATTTGCTATAAACTAATTCAATAGGTGTTCTCGCCAACGCAAAACTTAAATATTCAGAGGCCTGCATCGGTACATAGTGTTCGCACTCAATCGGATTATCATGAAGGAAGAGGCGTATATCTGCTTCGATTTCTGCTTGCAGATCGGTTAACGCATCGTCAGTATGGAATAATTGCTGAATATTCAGTGCGGTTCTTGCGCGTTCAGGCCATAAAGCGGGATATTGCTCATTTTGTTTTGTTTCCCAAAAGAGCGCAGCTATTGCGCGTGCCGTTGGGTTGTAGCGTAGAAGATCAGCACTTTCGCCAATAGGGATCAGCTTTTTCAATATGGCGATCGCATCGTGATCGTGGATCCCTTTTTCATAGCCTTCTTTATAACGTGGGGTTGCAAAATCACGCACGAGTTTTTCCAGCTTTTCTGGAAGAGTGAGTGCTTCTTTTAGCGTTTCGTAATCAAGACCATCTTGACGTTTTGCCGCTGCATAAATAATGGAATAAGCAAGGTACTCTGCACGATAAACAGTGTCCGATTCAGATTCAAGTGAGGCATTCCAATAAGGCTGTAATTGAGCAAGTTCTGTATTTTCAATCGGTTCTTGGTAATCCGTTCCTGTCAGATATAACCAAAGCTTATCTTCTTTAGGTAAGATAGTGAGATCAAGTTCTTGCGTATTAACGCTAAAGCGATGGCGAGGCCCTAATTTAATAACATTGCCACCGTCTTCAAAAATATCAGTTTTATCCCGCAGAATACGAATAGCCTGGTCGCGAGAGGATTTTAAGCGTGCATCAATATCATCAGCTTTGACGTTATCATTGATTTCTCTTAATTTTTCAATGATCTCTCGTGTTTTTAGTGATAAAGGATCTGATGCGAAAAAGGCATTTAACTCATCTTGTGACTGTAATCGAGATGTTCGACGTTGCAGATTTTCCAGTAAGCGATTGGCTGCGGTTAATAGGCTTTGTGAGCGACGTTGGCGATCATCAAGCAACACTTGTTTGTGTGACTCAAAAGTTTCTACTAACTCTTCACGTTTAGCCATAATATCATCAAGAAATTCATCATGATGGCTAAACTGACTTTCTAGCTCTTCTAATTGAACTAAAAGACGCGAAAGCTGATCGTCACAACGTTCAGGATCGGTTGCAAGGGATAAAGCATTGGTGATCCCTTGGCTAAATAAGCGAAATTGAGCACCAAATTGTGCCACGCTTTCGACGCTACTTTGTGATTTGCGTTTTTGTTGTAGTCGAGCGCGAGATTGATTGAGCTGAGCATAGATTTGTGAGATTGCATCAATAATATGCGTTTGTTGGGTAACGTCTTGGAACGTTAAAGATGCCATTAAGTTAGAAAGCATATCCAAATCAGCAGACATTTTTTCCATGTCATTCATTGGTGCATCTAGTTGTGCGCTGTTCTGGGCTTTTTCAATGAGGTTTTCAAAGGTAACAAGTTGAGCTTTGAATGGTTGTAATGCTTTATCACTGGCAAGGAAAAGTGCGGTTGCTTGTGAAACACGCTGCTGTGTTTCGGTAATTTCTGTTTCCATGGCGCTAAGCTTGGTTAAATCCATATAACGGAATTCACGCAATGAAATCAGATGCCCTCGATGGGCATTTAATAAATTCAAGCTATCAACAAATTGTTGAATATCAGTCCAACTATCGGGGAGTGTTAAGGCCAGTAGTGATTTTTGGCGATTAACCGCTTCAAGCATTGATTTCGCAGATTGCTGACGAATACTTTCCACTTTTTCATATTCATCAAGTACTAATTCACTGGTTTGAGCGATATCTTTTAATAATTTACCAATTCCTAAACAGTGTTCATCATTAAACCAATAATAGAGATCTAATAAGTTTTTAGGTTGTAAGCTGAGTTGCTCATAACGAGCAATAGAGATTTGATCACCTTCAATTTCTTTTGAAACATGCAAAATTTCAGAAATACCTCGTACTAAATCAGCATTACCAATACGGCCATAAAAACCATTACGAGGCGGTTGTTTATCGGCAAATTCTTCAGAATAGAAGGGAGTTTGCCAAACTTGCATTGGATGAACACGCGTGGCTTCTTCGCCTTCACCTTCAAACAGCACCATTTTCCCATCTTCAAGCATCGCATAGCCATGACCAACTAACGGCACAGCAAGTTTACGCTCAATCATATTGTAATTGAAAAGCGCAAGGCGACCTTGTGAAGGAGAGTAGAAAACATATAACACATCTTCGCCATTAGGCGAACGGCGTAGACGGCGGAAATACATTCCTTCCATTGGTTGATCAAAGGTTTTATATTCGCCATTTTGCAGGTAATAGCCACCCGGGAAAATAATGCCGTGATCTTCAGGTAATTGAACACAAGCTTGTCCAATTGCATCAATGCGTTGTACAGTTTGCGTCAAAATGTTGTAGACCAAATAACGCCAGTTTTCTTCGCGATACGGTAAGATTTTTAACAGAATTAAACTGCCTGTTTGAGCATATTCAATTTGTGCATCATCGAGAGATTGGTTTTTATCTAAGACGGCTTCACGATAAATCCCTAAACCATCTTCGGTATTATTTTCACATTTAACGGTTAGATCACCACCAGTCGTTTCGACAAAAACGGTATCAAGAATATTGATATGGGGAAAACGGCCATTAACCGTATCTTCACGTTGGGTTTTTGTCCATTCGAAATCGTAAGCAGGAGGGAGGGCAATATCGCGTTCACCACGATTATCAATATAGTCGATACGCTTTTTATCACTTGAGATAGCCCAGCGGAAAACACGCACATCAGTAATTCGCGCACCAATTTGAAAACTGGCAAGCAGTTTCCCATCACGCTCAACAAGTTGTAGTAATTGCGTATTTTTGTAATAAGTATAAAGCTCAGTAAAATCCTGAATAAAACGATTATCGTTTAAAAAAGTCTCTTCATAAGGGACTGCCTCAACGTCAAACTCTCCCTCGCTTTCAGTTAAACAATAAAGTGAAAAGACATCTTCAAGATGAATTTCACGTTTTAATCCAAGGAAAACGTTATAACCAAACAGTAGCCATTCACCAACACGAACAATATCTCTGGCTTGGCAGTTATTTTCAGTACGAATACGGATACGGCCAATAATATCCATTTGGCTTTGACCAAATTCATCTAAGCGATGTTGATTTAACTCAGTGGCTTTTTGATGAAGTTGTTGGCCTTGCTCAGTGAGGCGTTTGCGTAAGATTTCATACGCGCCACCTTGTGCAACGGCGCTATCGAGTATTTCCTGCTCGCGATTCGTATCCAGAATTTCAGACATGGTATAACGGATTTCCTTGGCTTAAACGATAAAAACAAGATAAAAGACATAGAGATGTCTCTATGCCTTTCGCCTCCTAAATAGCATTATTCTTCTTTAGAGGAGTCTGATTTAGTTGTCACATCTTTAATCAGCTGACTGGCACCTTTTGTTGCCATAAATCCATTAATTAAATCTTGAACTTCAGGATTTTTTAATAAAGAAGCGATATCGAGCTTTTTATCTTGTTGAGTACGGTTAATCAGTTTTTCAACGTTCTCTTTGGCAAAACTGCTTTTATCCATAAAACCATCTACCGCTTTACCTAAGCTTAATGCTTTAGAGAAGGTGTTAAAGAAGCTGCCATCACCGCCTACAATTTCAATATTGGTTTTGCTCAGTGCAGCGGCCAATACATCGGCTTGTTCGCGTGCAATTTCTTTGTTGGCTTCGATAGACGCCATAGCCTGTTCAAATTGTTTTTCAAGTTGCATACGGAACTCTTCATGTGAACGAGCCGTATCGCTAAGGTGATCCATAGATTTGAATTTATCTGTTAAACCATCGGCTTCTGCTTTCAAGCGTTGGCGAATAACTTCAGCTTGTGCTGATCCTAATTGGCCTTCACCACGCGCTTGTGCTGCGAGTTTCTCTTCAAGAATTTTCGCATCAGCAAGACCTAATTTCTCTTTTGCATTGGCTTGTTGTTCTTCACCACGCGCTTGTGCAGTAAGTTTTTCTTCTAAAATCTTGGCTTCAGCAAGACCTTGTTGTTGCTGGGCTTGTGCTTTTGCCTCCATCACTTGCGCTTCCGTTAAGCCTTTTTCTTTCATGCCTCGTGCTTCAGCTAATAGTTTTTCAGCAGTGATGTTTGCCAGTACAAGACCTTCTTTCTCTTCAGCCTCGGCTGTGGCTTGACGCACTCGTGCTTCGGCAAGACCTAATGCAGCATGCTCTGCTTCAATACCTTCTGCTAAGCGTTTCTTGGCTTCTGCTTGTTTAACAGAGGCTTCGAGTTCTGCTTTTGCCATCGTACTGATTTCTTCCGCTTTATGCTTTGCACTGGCTTCATCTGCTTCTGCTTTTTTCACTTGGCGCACTAATGATTCTTCTGCTTCAGCTTGTGCATTAATGATTGTGACTTGTTTCATACGATCCGCTTCAGATATTTCACGGACTTCTTTAATGCGCTCTTCTTCTTGTGCTACCGTTTTTTCTACAACCACGCGTTCGCGGATAACATTTGAGATGTTTTTACGTTCTTCTTCTAACGCTTTTTCTTTCTCAATCCGTTGCAACTCAACTTCGCGTTCGCGAGCAACAATTTCTAATTCACGAGCACGATTAACTCGCTCTTGTTCAATGGTGACTGCACGAGTACGATTTTGTTGTGCAACTTCCACTTCACGCATGCGGTTTTCTTCACGAATTTCAATTTCTTGCTGCGTTTGAATACGGGCTTGTTCTGCTTTTAAGCGCTCTTCTTCTTGTACACGCAAGGTTTCAGATGTTTCACGAGCACGAATATTATCGATTTCACGTTTTTGGCGTGCTTCTGCATCGGCTTGTTGGCGTTCTAAGGCCAGACTTGCTTCTCGGGTTTCCACGTTTTTCTTTTGAATAGCAAGTTCTTGGTCGCGCTCTTTTTGGTTGGTTTCAATATTATGAATGGCGGTAATTTCCGTGATTTTACGGATACCTTCAGAGTCAAAAATATTATTAGGATCAAGTGCTGATTTCGGGGTTTGTTCTAAATAGTCGATAGCAACGTCTTCTAATGCATAACCATTAAGATCTTTACCGATGACATCAACAATGCGATCACGGAAATTTTGTCTATCTTCAAAAAGTTTAGACAGTTCAAACTGTTTACCTACTGTTTTTAATGCTTCTGAGAATTTAGCACTAAATAGGGTACTGACTGCTTGGTGATCTGATGCTCTATCAACACCAATGGCTTTTGCGACTTTTAATACGTCTTCAGTGGTTTCATTTACACGTAAATAAAATGCAACGGTAATATCAGCACGTAAGTTATCTTGGCAAATCAAACCATCTTTACCACGACGATCAACCTCTAACGTTAAAAGAGAAATACGCATAAACTCTTTTTTGTAGATAACAGGATAAACTAAAGCACCTGTAAAATGGACTTTAGGTTGTGAGCTCATGTCGTTGACAATTAAGGCTGTACCCTGTGGCACTTTAATATAAAAAGCTTTAAATAATCCAAATAACCCTAAAATAATTAGAATTGCGAAGCCAACAATAGTTAAGAAAGGCATAACGAAAGCCAAATCCATACTTTTTTCTCCATAGGTTCAGACGATGCCGTCATTTTTTAATCGTATTTGTCTGTTAACTTAATTGCATTTCATCGAATGCGAATATCAGCGATGAAATTCATCTTCCGTTACGACTTGATAACTGTGAGTAGACGCGTCATAGCTAATAATAATAACGTTGTCTCCTCGTTTAATATTTTCTTGTTCTGGTGCTCTAACTTGTAAAATTAAACCTGCACCTCCATCCTCTAAAACGGCTTCACCTTTGTTTTCCGCTACATTCGCTGATCGTACTATGGCTAATTTACCTATTAATTGGTGTACTGATTTAGGCTTATTACGCGACATGAGTTTTTTGCGAATAGGTTTTAAACATACCGCAGTAAGATTAAGAGAAATAAAAGAGATAATGATTAAAGCAACAAAGCCAACTAAATAATGAATAAAATTGGTTTCAATAGCGCTGATAATCCAATAGTTAGTAAAGTAACTGATAAACCAGGCAATAAGGGTAAAAAAGGTTACAATAATCGTAACTGGGATACCGGCTAATCCTAATTTTGTTAACCAACCTGCGAAACCTGTTGCATCAACATCCAATTCACTATCAATATTAAATAAATCAATATCTAATAATCCAAAAGCAGCACAAAGCCAATAAAAAGAGATAATAATAAGTAATGCACTAAAAATAATGCTAGGAAAAGCTAGGCTATTTTGGAAAAACAAATTCATAAAGAGTTCTCTTAATTTAAGAAGAAGGTAATATCCTTGTCATATTAATATCTCTTATCATACTTTAATACGCTGAAAAAGCATGTAGTTATAATCACATTCTATATTTATTTTTTCATTTTATTTTTTATGGAAGTTAATATAACTTATTTAGATAATGATGAATAATATTCGGTATTATTGCGTATAAAATCAGATCATTCTCTAAAGTAATAATAAAAATATTTTTATCTATTACATATCATTTATTATTAACTGAATAAGTGTTTTGTTATAAAAAATAGAAATTTATTAAATAAAAACTCTATAACATTAAAAAAATGACACTAATAGTGTTGTGCATTCCATGCAGTACTATCGGTGCGATTAATGAACGAGTTCCTATTCTGATTTGGCAAAACACAACACCCACAACAAAAATAAGGATAAACGTAGTCATTGACTCATATTGAGTATGCATAGCGGCAAATAAAAGTGAAGAGATAATAATGGCAATCCATTTTCCGATATTGCCATACCACATACCCGCATTTAGTAGAAAACCTCTAAAAATGACTTCTTCAGTAATTGGAGCAATAAAAATAACTGAGAGTGCAAATAAGAAGAAGGCAAAACCTGTAATGGATTCAATTTCTGTAACCCATGAATCATCTTCAGAGCCTAAAAATAGACTAATAAAATATAATCCCACTAAGGCCAAAAAGGGGGCTTTTAGTGTACTCCATTGAAGGCGACCTAACGGCATTAATTTAATATGTTTTTGATAGGCAAGCCAAATAATTAGACAGTAGGGGAGATAAATAAAAAAACTGATCAATGAGATGATATAAGGTGATTGAAATAGTGCAACAGGAGAGGGAGTCAGTAATAGACTAAAAGATGAGAAAAAATAACCTATAAAGGCAAGTACGCAAATAAAGGAGTGATAAATTCGGTCTTTGGGAAATTCCATTTTTGTTGATCCTTGAAGTTATACCGATGAGGTAGTTCTATTTTTATCATGTTCCAAATTATAAAGGCTTTGTAAGAAAAGAGTATGAAGGAATATTTGAATTATTAGGATATAAGAAAATACTTAGATGTTTGGTTTATGTAGGAGTTGCTCTATCGTTTTCAATTATGCTTTTAGTTATCGATGAGTCAGTCGTATTTCACTCTTTTAATGAGGTGATTAATAAACACTCAACGTGTTCGACCTATGATATTTAAGAGATAATAATGGTAGCTAATTATTTTCCTTTGTGTTTTTTATAAATACAAAGATTTATATCTTAATATTGGTGTGGAAGAGAAAAGAACGATAGCGATGGTAATTAAAAATGCCATTTTTTAACATTAAGCCTTCAATTCCATTTTTCATAATCTATCTACCTGATCCTCATATGATACAAATATATCTGAACTAGCATATTACTAATAGTGTTGTATTTATTTTGATCTACTTTCTAATAGATAGGAATGAGGTAGGTAGAAAAGAGAAGCGGTATTTAGTAAGAATAACAATTAGTTTAGTCTATGAAAGCAAAAAACCAGCCCTAAGGCTGGTTTTTCTAAAGATGGTGCCCGAACTCGGAATCGAACCAAGGACACGGGGATTTTCAATCCCCTGCTCTACCGACTGAGCTATTCGGGCTAACGAGGCGCATTAAACCGTATTCAGCGTGATGCGTCAACGTCTTTTTAATAAAAAATGCAAAAATAAGTTTGTTTGCTTTCTTTTTATTCTATTCGAGTTTAAATTTTCATCATAAGCAATTTTTTAGTAAAAAGTGCTTAAATAACAATCAGTAAAGATATTCACTTTTTTGCAGATCAAAGAGAAAACTTTCTCTTTTTTTGATGATTAAATTTGATTTTTGCTACTCAGCAGAGAGAAATTGGGTACAAGCAAAAAAACAGATCATTTTTCTCGTTTTCCAACACTCAAAACTAACTTAATGCACCATTTTTACGGCATTGAGCAATCTTAAGAATATCCTCAGCCAATAATTTTGCTGTAATAATATCATCAGCATGATGATTCACCATTAAACGGCTTAAACAGCCTTCTAAGATGAGTTCCATCTGTTTAGCAACTAACTCGCTGTCTTCGATATCAAGCTCGCGTAGTAGCGTTCTAGAGTAATCAAATGAGCTTTGCTTTTGACGTTGGCTTAATTGGTGAATTTGAGAGTGCTCATCAGGGTATGCGCTACATGCTGCAACAAATAAACAACCAGGAAAACGGTTTTTCTCTAAACGTATGACCAGTTGATCATAACGGGCAAGTAACTTTTGTTCGATAGTCAGTTCTTCATCTAACATCACTTGGCGTTGCCAAATATCAATTTGCTGCCCATGATGGCGAAGACAATCAAAAATTAAGGCATCTCTATCAGGCCAAAATGGGTGAAGTTGAGATTCATTGATACCCGAATCTTGAAGAAGCTCTGGTAAAGTTGCGGCTAAGCCGTATTGCTCTAGCTTGATAAGTACGTGGTCTAATAATGCTTCACGTTGCACGGAAATCTCCTTAAATCACGTTGTCGCGAAAACATCATAATTAGCAGACTTTAACTAAAAATGAAAGCAAGAGGCGACAGGGTAAAATGAAAATACCCCATCTTGCGACGGGGTATTTTCTTGTTTTTTTATTTCTTGTAAGCGCTAGGCGCTTTTTTGCAATGTTTTAATTTTTTACTTCAAACTACAGGATCATACCGCCGAAGAGGAAACCAAATCCGACAGCTAATACCACACCAATTGTACCAGGGATAAAGAATGGGTGGTTGAAGACTAATTTACCGATACGGGTTGTACCGGTGTCATCCATTTGAACTGCCGCAACCAGTGTTGGGTAAGTTGGCAGGATGAACAGACCAGAAACCGCAGAGAAAGATGCAATTGCAGTTAATGGAGATACACCTAGTGCTAAAGCCATTGGCATTAATGCTTTTGCTGTTGCTGCTTGTGAATATAACAGTGCAGAACAGAAGAAGAAGATAACGGCTAATAACCAAGGATGGCCAGTGATTAAATCACCCGCAGTCAGTTTGATCCAATCAATGTTACTTGAAACGAAAGTATCACCTAACCATGCAACACCCAGAATACAGATACATGCACTCATACCGGCTTTAAAAGTACTTGAGTTGAGGATGGTATCAGTTTTAACTTTACAGAAAACAGTGATAAGCGTTGCAACACTCAGCATGATGATAAGAATAGCGTTAGTGGTGTTCATTAACGGTTCTTTCACAATACCTAAGCTTGGGCTGTTGATGATTGCATAAGTAACAACACAGACAACACCCAGTAAGAACAGCATTACAGATGATTTAGCACCTGGTAATGTTTCTCTACGTTCTTGGCTACCACGTAACTCAACCAGACCTTGTTCTAAACGTTCACGATAAACAGCATCATCAGATAGTTTTGAGTTAAATACCCAAGACACGATGAATGACATCAGAATGATAGCAAGGAAAGTTGCTGGTAATAAGATAGACAGTAGAGTGATGTAACTTACTGTATTACCTTCACCGACCATTGCTGGGTTTTCCATGACTGATGCCATGTACACAACTGCAGCAGAGATAGGAGATGCAGTAATACCGATTTGAGCTGCAACAACACCTGTTGATAAAGGACGGCAAGGTTTGATGCCTTGTTCTTTTGCAACTTCTGCGATAACAGGCAGTGTTGCTAGAGAAATGTTCCCTGTACCTGCAAATAGAGTTAAGAAATAAGTCACAATTGGCGCAAGAATTGTGATGTATTTTGGATTACGTCTTAACAGTTTTTCAGTTTGGCCAACAAGGTAATCTAAACCACCAGCAACCTGCATCGCAGAGATTGCGGCAATAACAGCCATAATGATGGAGATAACATCAAAAGGGATTGAACCAGGTTTAACACCGATAGCAGCTAAAACTAAAACCCCTAAACCACCGGCAAACCCGATACCAATTCCCCCAAGTCTCGCACCGAGGAAAATGGCCAGCAGAACGATAATCAATTCTACGGCTAACATAGCGTTTACTCCTTGAGATAATTAAAAAAATGAGAAAGATAAGTTAAATTTTTGTTTTTACAATCAAGTAAAAAGGCACGCCTCTTAAAGAGTCCGTGCCTTGTATTTTTAAGAGCTCATTCTTATGTTTAACAGTGTCATGTTATAAAACACAATTATTAATCATCGAAGCGTTTTGCTTTGTAAGCCGGGTTTTTTAAGTTCTCGATAGAGAAGATATCATCCAGTTGTTCTTCGGTTAATAAACCGCGTTCTAGAACAACTTCTCGTACACTCTTACCAGTTTCTGCACAAATCTTACCAACGATGTCGCCGTTATGGTGACCAATGAATGGGTTCAGATAAGTAACGATACCGATTGAGCTAAATACGAAGTGTTCACAGACGTCTTTATTCGCAGTGATACCATCAACACATTTTTCTACTAAGTTACGGCAAGCGTTGCTTAACAGAGAGATTGATTCGAACATTGCTTGACCGATTGCAGGTTCCATTACGTTTAATTGTAATTGACCTGCTTCAGCAGCCATTGTTACACAAGTGTCATTACCGATAACTTTAAAGCAAGCTTGGTTAACAACTTCTGGAATAACTGGGTTTACTTTAGCTGGCATGATTGAAGAACCTGCTTGTAGTTCTGGAAGATTGATTTCTTTCAGACCTGCACGAGGACCAGAGGACAGTAAACGTAAGTCATTACAGATTTTAGACATTTTCACAGCTAAGCGTTTTAATGCGCCGTGAACCATTACATAAGCACCACAGTCAGAAGTTGCTTCAATTAAGTCTTCTGCTGGAACACAAGCTAAACCAGTTACTTCTGCCAGTTTTTCAACAGACAGTTTTTGGTAACCTGGTGCTGTGTTCAGACCAGTACCGATAGCTGTTGCACCTAAGTTCATTTCTAACAGTAACTCAGCAGTGCGTTTCAGGTTTTTGATTTCTTCTTTCATCAGTACAGAGAAAGCGTGGAATTCTTGACCTAAAGTCATTGGTACAGCATCTTGTAATTGAGTACGACCCATTTTCAGGATGTCTTTAAACTCAACTGCTTTTCTATCAAAACCTGCTTTCAGCAGTTCGATAGATTCAGTTAATTTGATAACAGAGTTATAAACCGCTACACGGAAACCACAAGGATAAGCGTCGTTTGTTGATTGGCTCTTATTGACGTGGTCATTCGGGTTCAGGTATTGGTATTCACCTTTTTGGTGGCCCATTAATTCCAGACCGATGTTTGCGATAACTTCATTGGTATTCATATTTAATGAAGTACCCGCACCGCCTTGGAATACATCAACTGGGAATTGATCCATGTGTTTACCTGTTTCTAATACTACGTCACAGGCTTTGATAATCGTATCAGCGATTTCACGAGGAATAGTGTGAAGTTCTTTGTTTGCTAATGCTGCGGCTTTTTTCACCATTACCATACCGCGGATGAATTCTGGAACATCATTGATGGTACGATCACTGATGTAGAAGTTTTCAATTGCACGTAAAGTGTGGACGCCATAGTAAGCATCAGCAGGAACTTCTCTTTTACCTAACAGGTCTTCTTCGATACGAGTTTTATTTGACATGAGAACCTTCTTATTAAAATTTTAACTGTCTAGTTATGCGCTTGTTAATAAAATATATCGTTAACGGTTAATAATGTAATATAACTTACCGTTTTGCTTGGTACTGACACGATCATATTCGGGTTGTGAACAAATACCTTTAAGCTGGATCACTTTATACGTAAATAACGTCTAAATATTTTCTTTTTGTGATCTATCTCATGGATTTTACAGTTCTACTTCTCTTTTTAACGCCCCTTGAAAAGGAGTGTTAGGCTCCCCATTATTATGTAGATAAACTAAGAAAAAGCGAGTTCGTAAACCATCACCTTAGATGTAGTTCACACTCCTTTCTATTAATAATATGAATCTTTTTTTATAAAAAGGAGAACCAAGTGCGTTGGCTCCCATTAATTGTTATTTGTCTTCTTATCTATGTAGAAGCTGTTATTTTCGTCAATGTAGCATCTTCGATTGGCGTACTTACAACACTATTCCTTGTGGTGCTGACTTCTTGTGTTGGTGTCTCATTGGTAAAAAATCAGGGCGTAAAAAATATTGCTTCAATGCAGCAAAAACTTGCCGTGGGTGAAGTGCCTGCTGCTGAAATGGTGAAAAGCGTTTCGTTAATACTGGCGGGTATTTTATTGCTGATCCCCGGCTTCTTTACGGACTTCTTAGGTTTGCTGTTATTACTGCCACCGTTACAAGCACTGTTAGTGACAAAATTAATTTCTCGTATTCGTGTTTATTCAGGTAGTAACGGACAAAGTGGATTTTCTTCTAGTCAAAATGGCACCACTTTTGAAGGTGAGTATCAGCGCAAAGAAGATTCACCAAGTAACCAACTGAATAATAAGGGTGAAGATCAGGATAACGACCATTTTTCTGATAAAAAATAATTAGCCCAAAGCATAATCGACTAAAAAGGGGAAAATTTGAAAAAAAAACACACTTCTCCCCTTGAAGTTTTACCGGATGCCCCCACCTGTATCGTCATGGTACTGGTTCATCTTAGGCACTGGTATCAACCTTAATCCTGATATGGACTTTTTTATAGGAGCACTATTAATGAAGATTCGTCCATTACATGACCGTGTTATTGTTAAACGTAAAGAAGTCGAAGCTAAATCAGCAGGCGGTATCGTCCTTACTGGCACAGCGGCGGGTAAATCTACTCGTGGCGAAATCTTAGCCGTAGGTCAAGGCCGTATTATGGAAAACGGCGACGTTAAACCACTGGATGTTAAAGTTGGCGATATCGTAATTTTTAACGACGGTTATGGCGTTAAAACAGAAAAAATTGATAACGAAGACGTGCTTATCATGTCTGAAAGCGACATTTTAGCAATTGTAGAAGAATAATTTTTCTCTTTTAAGATCTTCTTAAACTGAACGAATTCAAAGGAAATATACGATGGCAGCTAAAGACGTCAAATTCGGTGTAGATGCTCGTAATAAAATGTTACGTGGTGTTAATGTTCTTGCAGATGCAGTTAAAGTAACTTTAGGCCCTAAAGGTCGTAACGTTGTTTTAGATAAATCTTTCGGCTCACCTGTTATTACTAAAGATGGTGTATCTGTCGCACGTGAAATTGAACTTGAAGATAAATTCGAGAACATGGGTGCGCAGATGGTGAAAGAAGTTGCTTCTAAAGCCAATGATGCGGCTGGTGACGGTACTACAACTGCAACAGTATTAGCACAATCAATTATTGCCGAAGGTTTAAAAGCCGTTGCCGCTGGCATGAACCCAATGGATCTGAAACGTGGTATCGATAAAGCAGTTATTGCTGCTGTCGAAGAACTGAAAAAACTGTCTGTTCCATGTTCAGATACTAAAGCGATTGCTCAAGTTGGTACAATTTCTGCTAACGCTGATGAAACCGTCGGTACTCTGATCGCGCAAGCGATGGATAAAGTAGGTAAAGAAGGTGTTATCACTGTTGAAGAAGGTACTGGCTTAGAAGATGAGCTAGATGTTGTTGAAGGTATGCAGTTTGACCGCGGTTATCTGTCTCCTTACTTCATCAACAAACATGAAACAGGTACAGCAGAATTAGAAAACCCATTCATTCTGTTAGTTGACAAAAAAGTGTCTAACATCCGTGAATTACTGCCTGTTTTAGAAGGTGTTGCTAAAGCTAACAAACCTCTGCTTATCATTGCAGAAGATGTTGAAGGCGAAGCACTGGCAACCTTAGTTGTAAACAACATGCGTGGTATCGTTAAAGTTGCTGCGGTTAAAGCACCTGGTTTTGGTGATCGCCGTAAAGCAATGTTACAAGATATCGCAACGTTAACTAACGGTGCTGTCATTTCTGAAGAAATCGGCATGGAGTTAGAAAAAGCAACCTTAGAAGACTTAGGTCAAGCAAAACGTGTTGTTATCAACAAAGACACTACCACAATCATTGATGGTTTAGGTGACCAAGACGCAATCAGCGGTCGTGTAGCTCAAATCCGTCAACAAATCGAAGATGCAACTTCAGATTATGACCGTGAAAAATTACAAGAACGCGTTGCTAAATTAGCTGGCGGTGTTGCAGTAATTAAAGTCGGTGCAGCAACTGAAGTTGAAATGAAAGAAAAACGCGCTCGTGTTGACGATGCTCTGCATGCAACTCGTGCAGCTGTTGAAGAAGGCGTTGTTGCTGGTGGTGGTACTGCACTGGTTCGTGTTGCTAACGCTCTGCGTGAGATGATTGGTGATAACGAAGAACAAACCGTGGGTATCCGTGTTGCATTACGTGCAATGGAATCTCCAATGCGTCAAATCGTTGCTAACGCAGGTGAAGAACCATCTGTTATTGTAAACAACGTGAAAGCGGGTGAAGGTAACTACGGTTATAACGCTGCAACTGATGCTTACGGCGATATGATTGATATGGGTATCTTAGATCCAACTAAAGTTACTCGTTCTGCACTGCAATTTGCTGCATCTATCGCAGGTCTGATGATCACAACAGAAGCGATGATCACTGATTCACCTAAAGATGACAAAATGGATTTAGGTGGCGCTGGTGGTATGGGCGGCATGGGTGGAATGGGCGGCATGATGTAATTCATCAGCTAACTGTTTTACACGAAAAACCCGAGCTTAGGCTCGGGTTTTTTTATGCTGTTTTATTTCAGAATTATCAGATAATTTGTTTTTTATATAATTAGAAACAACTTATTTCTTTACAACGAGACAATAGATCGTTTTTACTGCATCGCTTAAAAATAATTAAATAAATTGGGGTATCCACCATGTCTGTCGTCGCGATTGTACTTATTTTTCTTTTTGCTGTGATTGTGAGTGTGTTTATCTCACGATTATTGTCAGAAAAAATTCCTCTGCCATTGATCCAAATAGCTGTAGGGGCTTGTTTGTCGATTTTTGGTTTTGAGGTGGCTTTTGATCCACATCTTTTTTTGTTCCTCTTTATTCCACCGCTTCTATTTTTAGATGGGTGGCGTATCCCTAAAGAGGCACTATTTCAAGAAATTAAACCTATTATGTCATTGGCGATCGGTTTAGTGGTTGTCACCGTAATTGGCATGGGCTTTTTTATTCACTGGCTTATTCCTTCTATTTCGCTTGCGATTGCATTTGCTTTAGCAGCAATTTTGTCTCCAACCGATCCTGTTTCAGTATCTGCAATGACTGTAAATTCGCCACTTCCTTCTCGTATGACGCATATTTTAGAAGGGGAATCGTTACTTAATGACGCAACAGGTTTAGTTTGTTTTAGCTTTGCGGTTGCGGCTGCATTAACGGGATCTTTTTCTATTGCTTCAGCAACAGGACAATTTTTAGTTGTGGCTTTAGGTGGGGCGGCAATTGGTTTAATTGTGGCAGGTATTATAGGGCGGTTTAATCAGTTTTTGGTGAGACGCACTGGTGAAGATCCTGCAATCCAAATTTTGATTAGTTTATTAATGCCATTTTTTGCCTATTTATTGGCAGAGCATTTCCATGTATCGGGGATCTTAGCTGCAGTGGTTGCAGGTATTGCAATGCACTATGAAAAAATTGTTGGCCGTATGCAAGCGGCCACACGTATGCAAAGTAAAGCGGTTTGGGATACGGTTCAAGTTGCACTTAACGGCATGATCTTTATTTTATTAGGTGAACAACTTCCGGCAATGTGGAAAATTTTACCTGAAGTGACGCAATCCGCTGGGGCTACTAACCCTTGGGCTGTTTTAGGTTACATTATCGTGATCACTGTAGGACTTGCTGTACTGCGTTTTACATGGGTTTGGGTATCAATGTCACTTACCGTTTTTCGTTCACCTAATAAACGTTTATCTCGTCATGATCTGCGTTTAATGGCGATTATGGCAACTGCTGGTGTGAGAGGTGCAATTACATTAGCTGGTATTTTAACACTTCCTTTATTAATGACTGACGGCTCGCCATTCCCAACGCGTGATCTCGCTATCTTTATTGCTATGGGAGTTATTCTTTGCTCATTATTAATCGCAACAATCGCATTGCCGATTTTAACTAAAGGGCTCTCAGAAGACTTACCATATGAGGATGATGAAATTCGTACACGTTTAGCCTTAAATGAAGCAGCAATTGCACATATCAATGAATTAATGAATCAACCTTGCGAAGACTTAGATGAAATGTCGCTACGCATAGAAGCTGGCTCTCATTTATTAGAGATCTACAGTCGCCGCCTTGATAGTGAAAATAGTGTGCAAGAAGGTGCGCTTGATCTTAAGCGCTTGTTTAGTATGGAGCGAAAATTATCTCGTAGTGCATTAAAGGTTGAACGTGATGCATTGCAACAACTGCGTAAATCTCGCCATATTAGTGAACATATTTATCATCGTTTACGTCATGAATTAGATTTAAAAGAAGAAGCGCTGAATCATCATTTGAGTTAATTTAGGCCAATATTATCGTCAGATGATGATTGATTGTCTGACGATTTTTAAAAAATGAACAAATAGTGTGTTCATTCTCGCACTGTGTAGGCTGAAAATAGGACAGATCATTTTAAAAGCATAAAAGCGGTGTAGAATAGGGGCATTGTTGCTTTGTCTATCTCAAAGCCGAATTTATACGTTAAAATAAGTTTAAAGCGAAAATAATATCTTAAGGCTATTGGCTAATGTGAGATAGTAATAATGATTTATTTTTGCGCATAAGAGGGATGACAAGGTATATTGTTGTCTTGACTAAACGGACACTCAAATAAATGAGGGGATCATGCGAATTAAATTGTTATTGGGAGCTGCTGCAGCGTTGTTATTAGCAGGCTGTTCTGCAACAAACACATTAAGCACTGCTGGCTCACAGGTACAAATCACTGATACGCAACCAGGCAGTGAATGCCAATTATTAGGAACAGTGACAGGTGTTCAAAATAACTGGTTATCAGGTTCCCGTACTGAAAGCCAATCACTGCGAGGTGCTGCTAACGACTTACGTAATAAAGCAGCCGCAATGGGTGGTAACGTTATTTTTAACGTTGGTACTGGCGCAGGTAGCTTTGTTGATAGCTTTGCACCATTAGATAGCAAAATGAGTGGGCAAGTTTATAAGTGTCAGTAATTGAATACGTGGTTACTTTTTAAGTACCAAGACCTGACCTCAATACTTTTTTCTTTGGGGTCAGGTTTGTTTTTTATTATTAAGGGCAAATTCTATTGAGTATTTAGATCTGCTTAATAGCCTCTTTTATCTCGATATCACCATCTAATATTGGAATACATTTTTTAAAGGTATTCTTCTTATCTAAAATTTCAGCAAGCGTTAACGCTACATTATCAATAGATATTTCGCCATCAGCGGGTATTTCTTCTTTTTTTGTGCAGATCTTATGTGTTCCTGAGTGTTCAGTTAAATAACCAGCTTGAATTATTGTGTAATCGAGGTTGGTCTGATTGATCAGATAAAGATCTGCAAAATATTTAGCAGTAAAATAATCAACTAATGTGGTCCATTTATCAGGTAATAAAGAATTTACTGCACTAAGCATGATATATCTTTTTATACCTTTCTCCATGGCAATTTGCATGGTTTTTACAGCACCATGTAGATCAACCTGTAATAGATCTTCCCCTCTAGAGCCTGTTGTAAAATAGATGGCATCTAAATGTTCAGGGAATTTATGAGAAATGGAAGACAAAGGTTTTGTGATATCTAGTTCAATTTCACGATAATGTGAATCTTTGATTTTAGATGAGTGTGAGATTTTTCTGGTAGTTCCGATGACATGGTGCCCATTAGCTAATAGTGTTCCAACTAATTTATGCCCAACTCGCCCTTTTGCACCGATTACCATTATGTTCATATTGTCTCCTCAATACTATTTAAGTGTTCACTGATTTAAAAGACAAAAAAGCACCCAAGAAGGTGCTTTTTCATAATGAAAGAAAGTGAACATAACTTAATTAGATAAATGATTTTTATGAAAATCACCACCAAACCTATCTTTATAGTGTAGTCACTTTTGTGTGATTATGTTGGGTTAATTATATAATCTAAACGTAAATAGTATCGGTTAGCATCAGGGATCACTCTTGACGTAACCCTAAATCAAGTAACGTCTTACTTGGTTCACCACCAATTTCACGCGTGAGTTTAGGCACCATATAACCTGATACTAAGCTCATAAGCCCTTTCATAATTTCTCTAGCTTCACTGTCTGGCACCATAAAGTGAGCCGCACCTTGTACTTTATCTAGAACATGCAAGTAATAAGGCATAACACCTGCATCAAATAAGGCACGACTTAAATCTGCAAGGACTTCAGCACTGTCGTTAACCCCACGCAATAACACACCTTGATTTAATAAAGTGACATTGGCCTTTTTTAGCTTTAAACAGGCTTCTTTCAATGCGTCATCCATTTCATTAGCGTGATTGGTATGCAGTACCATAATATTTTGCAAACGTGATTGTTGTAAGCGCTGACATAGTGCATCAGTTACGCGAGCAGGAATAACCACAGGTAAGCGAGAGTGGATACGTAAACGTTTAAGATGAGGGATCGCTTCCAGTTGTGTTATTAACCAATCAAGCTCATCATCTTTCGCCATAAGAGGATCGCCCCCAGAGAAGATGATTTCATCGAGTTTTGGGTTATTTTTGATATACTCTATTGCCTTTTGCCAATTAGCCTTGTTTCCTTTGTTGTCTTCATAGGGAAAATGACGACGAAAACAGTAGCGACAATTGACAGCGCAACCACCTTTGACCAGAAGCAATGCACGATTCTGATATTTATGTAATAAACCTGGCACCGCATTTTGTTGCTCATCTAACGGATCCGTAGAAAATCCTGGTGTTATGGTAAATTCAGCATTTGCAGTTAATACTTGTAAAAGTAATGGATCGTTAGGATCGCCTTTTTTCATGCGTGCAACGAATTCACGGGGAACCCGTAGCGGAAAAAGCCGTCGCGCCTGAGCCCCTTTTTGGAGATCAGCGTGATGTTCCAATGCTAAAAGTTGGAGTAATTCAACAGGATCACTGATTGCCTGCGCGAGTTGTGTTAACCAGACTTCTCTGGTGGGGTGATTATGAGTTACAATGTGTGCCATTTTTTGGCTATGCCATTTTAAATTAAAAAAGTTAGAGGATATTCATGGCTTCTTATAATACCAACGATTTTCGTTCAGGTCTTAAAATCATGTTAGATGGCGAGCCAGCCGTCATTACTGAATGTGAATTTGTTAAACCTGGTAAAGGTCAGGCATTTGCTCGTGTACGTCTGCGTAAACTGATCTCTAACAAATTACTGGAAAAAACATTTAAATCTACTGATTCAGCAGAAGGTGCTGATGTCATGGATATCAACTTAACTTACCTGTACAACGACGGTGAGTTCTGGCATTTCATGAACAACGAAACTTTCGAACAATTAGCTGCAGACGAAAAAGCTGTTGGTGATAATGCTAAATGGTTGATCGACCAAGCTGAGTGTATCGTAACACTGTGGGATAATCGTCCTATTGCTGTTATTCCACCAAACTTTGTTGAATTAGAAATCGTTGATACTGATCCAGGTCTGAAAGGTGACACTGCAGGTACAGGTGGTAAACCAGCAACATTAAGCACTGGCGCTGTTGTTAAAGTTCCACTGTTTGTACAAATTGGTGAAGTTATCAAAGTTGATACTCGTTCAGGCGAATACGTATCACGTGTAAAATAATCGCGTAGATTATTTTACTGAGTACAACGTTAAGTACAATAATTAATTACCGCAGATAATGTTAACTATCTGCGGTATTTTTTTGTTTTAATTTATAATAATTGAATAAACTATACTATTTTCTTTCTAAAAAATTGATTAATTTGTATTACTGCATTATTTAATTTTTTATGTTATTATTTTGTTCCTAATTTATTTATCCTTTCATTATATTTTAAATGCCAAAAATGAATGCTCTATTCAATATTGGAATTGGTAAAAAATAACCATTTTCTTAGAATGAATGTGTAGGTTGTTTTGGTAAAGATAATCCACAGCAATATTTATTTTAAGTTTTTTGACTTTCCTTTAAGAGATATTGAAGAGTATAGATAAAAACATTAATCCTGTAATATTATTGATCTTTATTTTATATTTTAGTTGTACTAGGGAAACCCTTTCAATATAGACATTTACTTTGATATATCTCTTTTATTTTTTTATCAATTCAATTTATGACATAAAAAATTTAACTTATTTTATAGGTTAAATACTTTTTTTATGGAATGAATTTCCATTTCTTTATTTCTTCTTATTTTTTGTAAATCCCCCATACTTAAACACAAATAATAGAATTTTAATCTATACTTTATGTAGGTTAAATATAAATAATAGTCTTTAAATTTATTTTAAATTTGAATATTATCAATTAGTTATATTTACCAGTAGTGCTTGAGTTATTTTAGGAGGCTATATGGAAAATAGAACGATTATTATGGGCGCTGACCCTTCAGGATTTGAACTTAAAAATACGATTAAAACGTATTTGTTAGAAAAAAATTACACAATAAAAGATCTCACAGAATCAGGTCCTATTGGCTATTGTGATGTAGGTGATAAAGTAGGTTCAATTATTTCTGAACATCCTGAATATATTGGCTTTGTTTTCTGTGGTACAGGAATGGGGGTGAGCATTAGTGCGAATAAACATAAAAATGTTTATTGTGGTGTATGTGAAAGTATCACGACAGCCCGTTTTTGTAAGATCATTAATAACTGTAATATGATGGCAATGGGTGGCTTATTAATAACACCGTTTAAAGCTAAAATGATGGTTGATGCTTATTTATCAGCAACCTTTACAGAAGGTTTTTCTGAAGCAACACCAGAAGATTTACAATCTGGCTTAAATTCAATGAGACAAATAGAAAAGAAAATTTATAAAATTTAAGTCATTATTATTATTCACTTTTATAAGCCTGAATTATCAGGCTTATTTTTTGCTTAAGTGATATATTTTGCTTATTAAATAGATAAAGATCTAGTATCTATACTAGATAATAAATAAAGCATTTTTATGGCTTAACAATAAATTAAAAGTAGGTGAACAATGGAACATCAACACTCTGATGCAGTAAATGCCCCATTACGTATTACCTCTAAAACCCGTGATGTTGGAGGGATTGAAACTTATCGTGCTTTACCTGATAAAAAACAACGATTAGTTGGGCCTTGGTGTTTTCTCGACCATTTAGGCCCCACTGTTTTTAATGACACCGTCGATAAATTAGCTATTTCTCCACATCCCCATATTGGCTTGCAAACTTTTACTTGGATGTTAGAAGGGGAGATTTTGCATCGCGATAGCCTCGGTTTTCAGCAAGTTATTCGACCTCAACAAGTGAATTTAATGACAGCAGGTCACGGTATTAGCCATTCAGAAGATAGTCACGGTGATAAAAAAGAAGTTCATCTGGCACAATTATGGATAGTGCTACCAAAAGATAAAAGAAATATGCCACCGCGCTTTGATCACTATCCTGATCTCCCTAAATGGCAAGCCGATGGTGCTGATTTCACGTTACTAATCGGTGATTATCAAAACTACAATTCCCCCGTATTATGTTTATTACCCATGGTTGGCATAGATATTATGGCAAAACATGCTACTCGGATTCCTTTATCATTAAATCCTAAATATGAATATGGGCTTTTTGTCTTAACTGGAGAAATGACAATAGAAGGGGAAACCTTTGCTGCGAATGAACTTGCTTATATTGGAATACAAAACACTGAATCACTAACGATTGAACTAAGTGATAATGCTCAAATTCTTTTCTTAGGTGGCGAACCTTTAAATGAAAAAATTTTGATGTGGTGGAATTTTATTGGTCGTAGCAAAGAAGAAATTCAACAAGCAATCACCGATTGGAATGCAGGCAGTGAGCGTTTTGGTAAAGTGGTTAATGATGAAAGAACACCACTGGTATCGCCTTTAATGCCTTAATCTTATGTTATAAAAGAAAATATTAATATTACGTATTTTAACTTAGCTGAGTTATCTAAAGATAATTCAGCTATTTTTTTCTTTGTACTCTGCTATTTTTGATACCTCATCATAGTGATGACAAAATTGTTGTTTAGAACTCACCACTTACTGTCAACGTCATAATTGTCGACACGTCATTTTTTGTTTCCTTTCTGTTTTTTTAATTTATTGATTTTAAATGAAAATAAAATAAGTCATCTCTTGGCACGAAATATGCTTCATCTAAAGAAAAATTGACGACAGTAATGCTGTTAAACGTTTTTCTCGGAGGATGTGGCGAATGAATCGCTTTGTAATTGCAGAGCCACAACGATGCATAGGGTGTAATACCTGTATGGCAGCTTGTTCGGAAGTTCACCAAGCTGTGGGATTACAGGCGCATCCGCGTCTTACAGTGGTAAAAGTGGAGGATCAGACAGCCCCGATGCTTTGTCGGCACTGTGAGGATGCTCCTTGTGCTCGCGTGTGTCCAGTCAATGCCATTACTCATGAAGATAATATGATCTTTCTTAATGAGAGCCTGTGTATTGGCTGTAAGTTATGTGGTCTGGTTTGTCCCTTTGGGGCAATTACACCATCAGGTAGCAAACCCGTTAACTTACCAGCTGTCTTTGAACATTTTGTTCCAGAAGAGATGTTGGCCGATGTGCCAGCAAGTCTTCCAACAACCAACCCATTTCTTGCGTGGAATGTGGGTATTCGTGCAATTGCAGTGAAATGTGATTTGTGTGCTTTCTCTGATGAAGGCCCTGCTTGTGTCAAGGTGTGTCCGACAGATGCATTGCATTTAGTTGAAGAAGACAAACTTGAAGAGCAGATGAAAACGCGTCGCTTAGATTCTGTGATGGAACCTATTACGAGTCTTGACGATTTATCTACTTTGACACAGGAGCGGAAGTAATATGGAACCTCTTCAGTTACTGCTGTGGTCAGTCATCCTGTATGTTGTTGGTGGCGTTATTGCACTGTTTTTAAAGAGACAGGAAGGGTTGGCAATCCTTATTTCAGGGATCAGCGCAATCATCGGCGGTGTATTAGGTGTTTTAAGTGCATTACCAGTTATTTTTGGTGGTGAAATCGCCACATTTACCGCGGCAGGCCCATTTGAATTTGCTGCCTTCGTGGTACGCATGGATATGTTAGGCGCCTTTATGGTGTTCGTCATTTCATTATTGGTCAGTGTGTGCGCGCTTTATTCTCTTGCTTATGTGCAAGAATATAAAGGACGTGGCGCTTGGAGCATGGGATTCTTTATGAATCTATTTATTGCTTCTATGGTTGGCTTAGTAGTGATGGATAATGCGTTCTACTTTATTATCCTATTCGAAATGATGTCACTAGCTTCTTGGTTCTTAGTTATTGCTGACCAAGATGACGAATCTATTCACGCAGGTTTACTTTATTTCTTTATCGCTCACGCAGGCTCCGTGTTAATCATGATTGCCTTCTTCTTGATGTGGCGTGAAAGTGGTAGCCTTGATTTTGATTCATTCCGTCAACTCTCTCTTTCTCCTGCAATGGCCTCTGTGGTGTTCTTACTGGGTTTCTTTGGTTTTGGTGCCAAAGCCGGTATGTTGCCATTACACAGTTGGTTACCAAAAGCCCACCCCGCAGCACCTTCACACGCATCGGCATTAATGTCAGGTGTCATGGTGAAAATTGGTATCTTTGGGATAATCAAAGTCGGTATCGATTTATTAGGTGCCACAGAAATGTGGTGGGGCATTGTTGTTCTTGGGTTTGGTGCTGTTTCTTCTGTATTAGGTGTTATGTACGCCTTAGCAGAGCATGATTTAAAACGCTTACTCGCATGGCACACCGTTGAAAATATCGGCATCATTTTAATGGGTGTAGGTGTTGGCATGGTAGGAATGGCAACCGATCATCCTGTTATAGCAGCACTTGGCTTGTTAGGCGCTTTATATCACTTATTAAACCATGCGGTGTTCAAAGGATTATTATTCCTTGGTGCAGGTGCCATTATTAACCAAATTCACACTCGTGATATGGATAAAATGGGGGGCTTAGCAAAACTAATGCCTTATACCGCAACAGCCTTCCTAATTGGTTGTATGGCGATTTCAGCGTTACCACCATTAAATGGTTTTGTGAGTGAATGGTATACCTATCAATCCCTTTTCTCGATGAGTTACGAAGGTAACTTTGTAATGCGCTTAAGTGGTCCAATTGCCATTATTATGTTGGCAATTACAGGGGCATTAGCGGCCATGTGTTTCGTTAAAGTCTATGGTGTTAGCTTCTGTGGTGGCCCGCGTAGCGAGCAAGCAACAAAAGCGAAAGAAGTGCCTTTACCAATGACGATTGCAATGGGTTTATTAGCACTATTCTGTGTTGTATTAGGTGTTGGGGCTGCTTTTGTTGCGCCAATTATTGCAAACATTGCAATGTCACTTAGCGAAACCAGTGCATTAACCGTGACTCAAGGCACAATGCTTGTTCCTGATACCGCATCACAAGCAATGTTCTCTCCAGCATTAACATTTGTTTTATTAATTGCCTTACCGCTTATCCCATTCCTGATTTATCTCGGCCTAAAGGGCAATCAACCTGCGTTTCGTCGTAAAGGTAACCCTTGGGCGTGTGGTTATGTATGGGAAAAAGACATGGCAGTATCAGCAGGTGGCTTTACTCAAGCATTACGTAGCATGTTTGCACCGCTTTATCGTATGCGTAAACAACTTGATCCATCTCCATTGCTGTCTCGTGGTTTTAATAAAACACAGCTCGGTGCTGAAAAGGTCGAACCATTCTGGGATGAACGCATTATTTATCCTCTGGTTCGTGGTATCCAACGCTTTGCAAAACGTATCCAATGCCTACAAGGCGGGGATTTCAGACTCTATTGTCTCTACGTTGTCGCAGCGCTGGTCATCTTGCTTTTAGTCATCGCAGCGTAAGGAGAGGGACTTATGACTTTCCAAGAAGCACCTACGTTAATGATGGGAATATTCGCATTAATTCAAGCACTCTTTTTGCTGGCGATAACCCCATTATGTACAGGTATTTCGCGCACAATTCGTGCCAAGATGCATTCGCGTCGAGGCCCCGGAATTTTGCAAGATTATCGAGATATCTTTAAGTTATTTAAACGCCAATCAGTAGCGCCCGAGCAATCTGGTGTGATCTTCCAAGTGATGCCGTATGTGTTACTCGGAAGTATGTTAGTGGTTGCTATGGCACTGCCCGTCTTTACTGCAACGTCACTGTTTGCAGGTGCGGCTGATCTTATCGCACTGATTTATTTGTTTGCACTTTATCGTTTCTTCTTCTCTTTATCTGGTCTGGATTCAGGAAGCCCATTTGCGGGTATTGGTGCTAGCCGTGAATTAACATTGGGTGTGTTAGTTGAGCCAATTTTAGTGTTATCGCTGATTGTGGTGGCTTTAATTGTAGGTTCAACCAACGTTGGCACCATCAGTGCAACACTGGCTCAAGGTTGGGTATCACCCACAGCCACACTGTTAGCCTTATTAGCTTGTGCTTTTGCGGCATTTATCGAAATGGGCAAAATGCCATTTGACGTTGCTGAAGCTGAACAGGAGTTACAAGAAGGACCATTAACTGAGTATTCAGGCTCTAGTTTTGCCATGGTGAAACTAGGTCTTGGCTTAAAACAAGTCGTGGTGGCTGAACTGTTCTTAGCCATATTTATTCCTTTCGGTAAAGCAACAGAATTCACCTTTATTGCACTGATCATAGCGTTAGTTTTAATGGCAGTGAAATTGTTAGTGGTGTTTGTATTAGCGTCATTGGTTGAAAACAGTTTAGCGCGTGGTCGCTTCCTGCTGACTCACCATGTGACATGGTTAGGATTCGGTGTTGCGGCACTGGCTCTTGTTTTCTATTTAACCGGTCTATAAGGAGCGATGATTACAATGGAAAATATAGCTCTTGCGACCTTACTCATCCCATTTGCGGGGGCGTTGATTACGTCCTTAATGCCAAATCGGATGGCGAAGTGGTTATGTACACTGTTCGCTTTATTAGCCACATTAGGAACGGTTGTTTTAGGTTGGCAGTTCCTCGCTGAAGGTAAAGTCGATACCACAATTACGCTAGTACAATATGGTGATGTCGCGCTCTTTGGTTTTACCATTGACCGTGTCAGTACTTTGATTGCTTTCGCTGTTGTGTTCTTAGGATTGTTAGTGAGTTTTTACTCTACTGGCTATCTGACTAACGGCAACCGTGAGCATCCACATGATGGTACTCGTCGCTATTATGCCTTCTTGCTGATTTTTATTGGAGCAATGGCTGGTTTAGTCCTTTCATCGACTATTTTGGGGCAACTCCTATTTTTTGAAATCACAGGGGGATGTTCTTGGGGATTAATCGGTTACTACCAATCTGAAAAATCACTCCGTTCAGCAATGAAAGCGTTGTTGATCACTCACGTTGCTTCAATCGGTCTTTATCTCGCAGCAGCAACTTTATTTGTGAGTACGGGTACATTTGAATTAACCGCCATTGCCACCTTAGATGAACCAACCAAACTGATTGTGTTTGGCGGTATCCTCTTTGCTGCTTGGGGTAAATCAGCTCAACTACCACTACAAGCTTGGTTACCTGATGCGATGGAAGCACCAACTCCTGTGAGTGCTTACTTACACGCAGCATCAATGGTGAAAGTCGGTGTTTATATCTTTGCTCGTGCGATTATGTCAGCTGATGGAGATGTCCCTCATCTTATTGGGTGGGTGGGTATTACTATGGCGGTTATCACGTTGATTTATGGCTTTATGATGTATCTGCCACAAAAAGATATGAAACGCCTGTTAGCATGGTCAACCATTACTCAGCTCTCTTATATCTTCCTCGCATTATCTATCTCTATCTTTGGACCGCGCGAAGCGTTTGAAGGGGGTATTGCTTATATCTTTAACCATGCCTTCGCTAAAAGTTTGTTCTTCTTAGTTGCTGGTGCATTGAGCTATAGCTGCGGTACTCGCATGTTGCCTCGCTTAAAAGGGTTAATTAATAAATATCCATTATTGGGTGTGGGGTTCTGTGTCGCCGCATTGGCAATTGCAGGTGTTCCACCACTTAATGGCTTCTTTAGTAAATTCCCAATTTTTGCTGCAGGTTTTGAACTGTCGAGTATTTTCTGGGTGATGACACCAATTATGGTGCTGGTGCTGATTGAGTCTGTGGCTAGCTTCACTTGGTTTATCTACTGGTTTGGTCGTGTTGTACCGGGCAAGCCAAGTAAAGAAGTTGAGGAAGGACAACCCGTTCCTATGGCGATGCAAATTGTCATTGGAATACTGATTATTATGTCCTTTGCATCCAGTGTTATCGCAGTCACTTGGCTAGGATAAGGGAGATAAATCATGACTGGAGCACTTATCGTAAACAATTTGGCGGGGTTAATGATGATAACTTCGCTATTGGTAATTGGCGCGAAAAAGCCGATTGCTTCTTGTTGGTTCTATGCATTGCAATCTTTCGTCTTGGTGATGATTTTTGTCACCTTGGCTAATACGTTAGATGCACACCAACTGACACTTTGGGCGATTACCGCCTTCTTTACTAAAGTTCTGCTTGTTCCACTTATTTTAGGATTTGCATTCCGTAAGTTATCAGATCCTAGTGCGAATATCAGTGTTATTAGCCCCGCACTATTGATGTTGCTGGCGGCTGTTATCGTCATTTTAAGCTGGTTTGTGGTTGAACCAATTCAAATACCAATGGTTGTTGATTTGAAACCTGCACTCGCAGTTTCTTTGGGGCACTTTATGTTGGGGCTACTTTGTATCGTGACTCAACGTAATATCCTAAAACAAGCTTTTGGTTACTGCTTAATGGAAAACGGCTCTCACTTAACACTGGCATTATTAGCTTGGAGAGCACCAGAACTGGTCGAAATCGGTATCGCCACTGACGCCATCTTTGCTGTGATTGTGATGGCAGTGTTGGCTCGTAAGATTTACCGCACGCTCAACACACTGAACGTGGATCAACTGACCGCGCTGAAGGGGTGAGGAGATGAACCAAACAACCATGTTAACAATTTTAATGTTTGCGCCGTTGGTATTTTCAATATTGGCGTTTCTGAGTCCGTTATTAAAAGCGGGTGCTCGTCCTATTGTGACAGGCATTCATGCAATTGGTATCACCGTCTTGTTAGTCGCCGCATTAGGAACTGTGGCAGATGTCATGTCTCATGGCGAAATATTGGCGGCGGCTAATTGGGTTCACGTTGATAGCTTAGGCGCATTATTCCTAGCAATCTTAGGCATTATTGGCTTTTTAACGGGGCTTTATTCTATTGGCTATATGAGCCACGAAGTGGATGAGGGTGAAATCTCAGTACGTACTTTGTGTAATTACTATGGCTTCTTCCACCTGTTTTTATTCACCATGTTATTAGCGATCACCAGTAATAACCTGATCTTAATGTGGGCAGCCATTGAAGCAACAACCCTAAGCTCTGCATTCTTAGTGGGAATTTATGGTCAACGTTCTTCTTTGGAAGCAGCGTGGAAGTACATCATCATCTGTAGTGTCGGTGTCGCGTTTGGTCTTTTTGGTACTATTTTGGTTTATGCCAATGCTGCAAGCTTTATGCCTGATCCAGATCAGGCCATTTTCTGGACTGAAGTGTTGAAATATACAGACCAGTTAGACCCAACTCTGATGCATTTAGCTTTTGTCTTTATTTTAATCGGTTTTGGTACCAAAACGGGGTTATTCCCAATGCATGCTTGGTTACCAGATGCGCACAGTGAAGCACCAAGCCCAGTTAGTGCTTTGTTATCGGCAGTGTTACTGAACTGTGCTCTATTAATCATTATTCGTTACTACATCATTATCGATGCTGCTATTGGCACTGAGTTCACACGTAACTTACTGTTAATCTTTGGTTTCCTCTCTGTTGCTATCGCGGCTTTCTTTATTCTTATTCAGCGCGATATGAAACGTCTTTTAGCGTATTCCAGTGTGGAAAACATGGGATTAATTGCCGTCGCGTTAGGAATTGGCGGACCAATCGGTATTTTGGCGGCTTTATTCCACACCTTAAACCATAGTTTAGCGAAAGCACTGTTGTTCTGTGGCTCTGGTAATGTGCTATTGAAATACGGTACACGTGATTTAAATGTCGTAAAAGGCATGTTTAAAGTGATGCCATTAAGTGCGGCTCTTTTTGCTGGTGGTGCGTTAGCGTTAGGGGGTATGCCTCCTTTCAACGTCTTTATCAGTGAATTTATGATTGTTGTGGCAGGTTTAGCTTCTCAGCACATAGGTTTAACTATTCTACTATTATTGTTATTAACCATAGTATTAGGTGGATTAGTTCGTATGGTGGCGAAAACTGTCTTTGGTCCAAAACCTGATGTTGTTGCTAAAGGTGAACTGGGGATCTTAACCACATTACCAATGGTCATTTTGATTGCCCTTATGTTGTTAATGGGAACTCACATTCCTAAGCCTGTCAGCGAGCTGTTAGAAAATGCCGCTAATATCGTGATGAATATTGATAAAAATGAATCACCAAATTATGCATGGCCAACAACTTTAATCAGCAATCAATCCACATCAGTTCAGGAGATGTAACGTGAGCTACCAAAATTATGTCAGTAGAAAAGAGGGAAAAGAACTAGGTGGAGATTATGTTGCCAAAGTTCGTGAAAAATTCCCATCAGCTGTTCTTGATGAAGAGCGACAAACCGCTGATCAATTGACGATAACAGTAAAAACAGAATCACTCCCTGAAGTGGTGGAATACTTGTATTACGGCTTAGGCGGTTGGTTGCCGGTTTTATTTGGTAATGACGAACGTAGTTTAAACGGGGATTATGCCGTGTACTACGCATTATCAATGGAAGAGGGTGAAAAATGTTGGGTTGTAGTTAAAGCCCATGTTAGTCCAATTACGCTAGAATTTCCGTCTGTAACCCCGCGAGTGCCAGCTGCTGTCTGGGGTGAACGTGAAATCCGTGATATGTATGGCCTTATTCCCGTTGGTTTACCTGATGAGCGTCGTTTAGTGCTTCCAGATGACTGGCCTGAAGAGATGTATCCATTGCGTAAAGATGCGATGGATTATCGTCAACGTCCGGCTCCAACGACAGAAGTTGAGACTTACCCTTTTGTGAATGAAGGTAAGCAAGATGCGCGTGTTGTACCAATCGGCCCTATGCACATTACTTCAGATGAGCCTGGACATTTCCGTTTATTTGTAGACGGTGAAAATATTGTCGATGCAGATTACCGCATGTTCTATGTTCACCGTGGTATGGAAAAGCTGGCTGAAACCCGAATGGGTTATAACGAAGTGACATTTTTATCAGATCGCGTGTGTGGTATCTGTGGTTTCACTCACAGTGTGGCCTATGTGACTTCTGTTGAAAATGCATTAGGTATTGAAGTGCCTCGTCGTGCGCATACCATTCGTTCAATCTTATTAGAAGTTGAACGCCTTCATAGCCATTTATTAAATATTGGTTTAGCGAGTCACTTTACAGGTTTTGATACTGGCTTTATGCAATTTTTCCGCATTCGTGAAAAATCAATGCAGATTGCAGAAATGCTCACCGGCGCACGTAAAACGTATGGCTTAAACTTAATTGGTGGTATTCGTCGCGATATCTTAAAAGATCAGCGCCTTAAAACTATTCAACTAGTTAGAGAAATGCGTCGTGAAGTCACTGAATTGGTAGATATACTTCTATCAACCCCTAATATGGAACAGCGTACTGTCGGCGTAGGTATTTTAGATAAGAAAGTGGCTCGTGATTTTAGCCCTGTAGGCCCTATGATCAGAGCGAGTGGCTTTAAACGTGATGTGCGTTTTGACCATCCATTTGCCGATTATGGCAATCTCCCTCTCACTCTTTTTAGTTATGAAGGTGGCGATGTATTCTCTCGTGTGATGGTGCGTATTAAAGAAGTATTGGATTCAATGGCAATGATTGAATATGCCTTAGATAACCTGCCAGAAGGGCCTTTATTAACGGAAGGCTTTACTTATCAACCTTATAAATTTGCACTGGGCTTTACAGAAGCACCACGCGGTGAAGATGTTCACTGGAGTATGTTGGGTGATAACCAAAAACTCTTCCGCTGGCGTTGTCGTGCAGCGACTTATGCTAACTGGCCTGTATTACGTTATATGTTGCAAGGAAATACCGTATCCGATGCGCCATTGATTATCGGTAGCCTTGACCCTTGCTATTCCTGTACTGACAGGGTAACGCTCGTCGATGTGAAAAAACGTAAATCTAAAACAGTTTCTTATAAAGAAATTGAACGTTATAGCATCGAACGTAAAAATTCGCCGCTCAAGTGAGGGAATGAACGATGTTAAAATTGTTTAAAACCATAATCAAAACAGGCGAAGCAACAACAAAATATCCATTTAAACCACTGGATTTACCGGATGGTTTTAGAGGAAAGCCTGAATATGATCCACAGCAGTGTATTGTTTGTGGTGCTTGTACTGCGGCTTGCCCTGCCAATGCATTAACGATGGAAACCAATTTAGAAACAGGTGAGCGTCACTGGCAACTGTTTATTGGTCGTTGTATTTACTGTGGTCGCTGTGAAGAGGTTTGCCCAACAAGAGCGATTGTCTTATCGGATATGTTTGAAACGGCAGTAACGAAAAAATCAGACCTTTATATTAAAGGAACATTTAAGTTATTGAATTGCCGTGAGTGTCATCAGCCATTTACCCCTAAAAAATCTGTTGAATATGCGATGGCATTATTAGTGCAATCGGGTTGGGATGAAAATACCGTGGAAGCAATGCGGCCACAATTTGAAACCTGCCCTGAATGTAAGCGTAAACATAACTTATTATCTGATGGCCGTGAAAATATTAGTATGGGCGAGATCGGGAGTACAATAAAATGAGTCTACCAGAAATTCCCATTAATCATCATGTTAGCCAACCTATCACTCTTGATGAACAGGTACAAAAGCTAAAGCAAACATTGTTGAAAGATATTCAGCGTTCAGCTTATGTTTATCGTGTTGACTGTGGTGGTTGTAATGGTTGTGAGATTGAAATTTTCTCCGCAATTACACCGGTTTTTGATGCTGAACGTTTTGGTATCAAAGTGGTAGCCTCACCTCGTCACGCTGATATTTTATTATTCACTGGCGCAGTAACGCGTCAGATGCGTGTTCCTGCATTACGTGCTTATGAATCAGCGCCTGATCCAAAAATTTGTATCTCTTATGGTGCTTGTGGCTGTGGTGGCGGTATTTTCCACGATCTATATTGCGTATGGGGTGGTAGCGAATCTATCGTGCCTATTGATGTATGGATCCCAGGTTGTCCTCCGACGCCAGCAGCAACTATTTATGGTTTTGCTGTTGCTTTAGGTTTGCTCGATCAAAAATTAAAAGGCGAATCACACATAGAAGTTGAGAATGAAAAAGCCTCACTTATTTTGCCTTCTATTCCTCTTGATGCTCGGGTAATGATTGAGCGTGAAGCGCGTCGTCTTGCAGGTTATTACCAAGGAAGACAAATCAGTGATCATTTCTTGACGTTACTTGAAGGTGCCACAATTCAAGAAGTGAGTGGCCGTGTTGATGAATGGTTACGACAAGCTAACGATCCTCGTTTATCAGAGATTGTGAAACGCTTGGTTTACTCTTTAAGTCAAGGAGGCATATATGCCTGATGACGCTAAAGTCTACTTTTGGTCATTAAGACAAAAGTTTGTAGATAGTGATGATGATATTCCTGAACAAGCACAACAGGTGATGTATTACTCGCTCGCAATTGGCCACCATGTGGGAATGATTGACTGTTTAAAAACAGAGTTAGTCTGCCCTTTAGAAAAATATAAAGAGTGGATCGATTTATTACCTGAAGGTGAAGCGAAGCGCAAAATGCACGGATTACTGACATTTGGTGAAATCAATATTAACTCTGAGCATACTCACTTATTAGCGTTAGCATTTGATCCTATCACAAAAAGTGACGATCCTATTTTTAGTGAGTGGAGTCAAACGCTGATTAAATTACTAGGTGAGATCCACGCAGAACCTGCGATTTATTTGATAGTGAAGAGAAAACCATGAGTGAAGCAATGACAGCACCTAAAGTGGTATTAACGGTTGGCAACAGCATGATGGGCGATGATGGTGCAGGCCCTCTGCTTGCTGAATTAATGGAAGCAAACCCAATTGATGGATGGATTGTTATCAATGGGGGAAGTGCACCTGAGAATGTTTCTTACCAAGTAAGAGCGCTACAACCGCAATGTGTTGTCATTGTTGATGCTGCTGACATTGGTTTAAACCCGGGTGAGATTAGGGTGATAGATCCTGATTATATAGCGGAAATGTTTATTATGAGCACCCATAATATGCCACTGAATTTTCTTATTGATCAATTAAAAGATGATATTCCTGATATCACTTTTCTAGGGATCCAACCTGATTTAGTCGGTTTTTACTACCCAATGACTGAAGCAGTAAAAAATGCCGTTGATGAGGTTTATCAAGGTATCAAGTCTTGGCGAGTTGATTACTTTCCAGAGCTTGAAGTTTGTGATGAAGAAGATATCGAAGAATAAAAATAGAACAAGTATCCAAAGATTATAGATAAAAACTAAAACATCCGCTTTGCGGATGTTTTTCATTAATGACACTTATATTACTCATTAATAAATAGCATAACGACTGATAACATGTTTTTTTTGTATAAACCTTAATTTTTCCTTTAGTAATTTCTTTTAAAAAACAATCCTGCTTAACCTTTTCTTCATCGGATATTTCAAAAGTTAACTATACTAATTCTTTATTAATAATGATTTTTACTTCGAATTAGCAGAAAAGTAACTTTTTCACTTAAGCATAACAAGAGAATAGCAAGAATAGCTCCATATTCAGCTAGGTACCTCTGCTATCCTTAAGCGGTATTTTCAGAGCAAAAGTTACCTATTACAAAGAATGAAAGGTTGATTATGTCTTCTTTTGTACCTCAATTAAGTATTGTGGTTGCCGTTTATAATGGTGAAAAATTTTTATCGCAATTTTTTAATTATTTACAAGCGCAAAAACTACAGAATTGGGAGCTTATTCTTGTTGATGATGGTTCTAAAGATAATTCCTTAAAATTACTTTATGAATGGAAAGATAAATTCCCTGATGTCACTATTTTAACCCAAGAAAACCAAGGCGTTTCTGTTGCTCGTAATACTGGTTTTCATGTTGCCCGTGGAAAATACGTTGCTTTCCCGGATATTGACGATGTTATTGATGCCAGAATGTATCCTCGGTTACTTGAAATCGCCCTTGCAGATGATTTAGATATTGCGACTTGCAATGGTAATTATGTTTATGCCGATGGACGCCCTTCACGTCCTATCTTTCCATCTAACCGATTACATTCAACGGATGTTTTAACAGGGCCACAGTGGTTAGAAATAGCATTAAACTCTAAAAAATTCTTACATGTAACTTGGTTAAATATTTATCGACGTGAGTTTTTACTTGCTCATGGTTATTATTTTGAGCCAGGCTTACATCATCAAGATATTCCATGGACAACGGAGGTATTATTAACTGCCGAACGTGTTAAATATATTGATGAGCGTTATTACGACTATCTTATTCACTCTGAATCAGTTTCTCATGCAACGCCTAATGATACTATTCATGTTCGAACTATTCATAATTACATGAAAATATTAGAGATGCTTGATGCTATTAATCAAAAGCATAAGGATGTCGCTAAAAATATTAATGCATGTTATTGGCAAATCGCAAAAGAAGGTTTGGGAATTATTCACTCAATCGGTTCTATTCAATCTATTGAGGTTAAAAAACAAATAGTTAAAGAGTTTTTTGATAGAGGAATTTGGACACTTATCTGGCAGAATGCGAAAGATTTCAGATTACGTTGGCGTTTAGGTAGGCGTTATTTTAAATTAAAGAAAATATTAAACTCATAATCATAAAAAGGCACAATAATGTGCCTTTTTATTTTTAATGCATATTAAATAAAATGAAATAATTTAATTTCGTTAAAAAGTCACTTTATTTAGTTTTGCGCTCACTGATAAATTCAATGATAAATATATAACCTATTTATTATAAAAATACTGTGCACTTGCTAGAAGTTTGCCATAATGAGTAATGCTGCTTAATAAAAGTTTATGTAAAATCAATAAACTGTCGAATATTATTCGAGTAGTTGGATGAAAAATTTTATTATGGTGCCACTGATTTATTCTTTATCTGCAATAATTGTAGAGCATCGTAATTATCATTGTTATTTATCTTATTTCAGCCTCTTCTCTAATGGGATTAGAGACTGGTGATAAGTCGTATCTAAAAAATCGGAGAATGTTTTATGTCTATTCGGTTTGGTTGGCGGCAATCATTAGTAACTTTAACTTGCTTAGCCGCACTAAGCGTTCCTTTTGCAACATCTGCTCAAACGTTAAAACTGGCTATTGGTGAAGAGCCAACAGAAGGTTTTGACCCAATGTTGGGGTGGAGCCATGGTAGCTATTTACTTCTTCATAGCCCATTGTTAAAGCAAAATGCGGATCTCTCTTGGTATAGCAATATGTTAAGCGACTACCAGCCAAGTGAAGATGGTAAAACATGGAAATTAACATTAAAACCTGATTTAAAATTCTCGGATGGCTTGCCACTAACGGCAAAAGATATTGTGTTTACCTATAACAATGCGGCTGCAAGTGGCGGTAAAGTAGATATGGGAAATTTTCTTTCTGCAAAAGCAGATGACGATTTACATGTCACTATTACCTTAAAAGCACCACAGAGTACGTTTGTTAATGTATTAGGCTCGTTAGGTATCGTCTCTGCTGATAAGTATGATGAAAAAACCTATGCACAAAAACCAATTGGTGCAGGTCCTTATCGCATGGTCAGTTTCCAACCGGGTCAGCAATTAATTGTTGAAGCTAACCCTTATTATGCGGGGCAGAAAAACGATTTTGAAAAGCTCATTTTTGTTTTTCTTGATGAAGATGCGGCCTTTGCTGCGGCTCAAAGCGGGCAATTAGGCATCGTTCGTATTCCACCAGCAACAGCGGCTATTGCTAAAAATTTACCTAATACAAAATTATGGGAAAGGCCGAGTGTTGAAAATCGCGGTATTGTTTTTCCAATGGTAAAATCAGGTGAGAAGAACGCACAAGGCTATGATATTGGTAATGATATCACGGCTGATATCGCTATCCGTAAAGCCATAAATTATGCTCTTGATCGTAAATTGCTGTCAGAACAAGTCCTTGATGGTTATGCAGTTCCCGCTTATACCGGTGTAAAAGGACTACCTTGGGATCAAACTGAGGCAGCATTTAAAGATGGTGATGTTGAAAAGGCAAAACAAATTCTTGAAGATGCAGGTTGGAAACTCAACAAAAATGGTATTCGTGAAAAAGACGGTTTAGAAGCTAAATTAACCTTGTGGTATACCAGTGGTGATGCGACACGTCGCGATTTAGCAGAATCAGTTCGTGCGTTAGTACAGCCTCTTGGTATTCAAATGGATCTTAAATCAGGAAGTTGGGATACGGTAGAGCGTTATATGCACTCAAATCCAACTTTATTTGGTTGGGGAAGTCTTGATCCTATGGAGTTATATCATCACTACAGCGAAAAGGCGGCAGGTGTTGGTTATTATAATCCAGGTTATTACAAAAACGCTGAAGTTGAAAAACACCTACAAGCTGCACTTGATGCTCATACATGGCAAGAAGCCGTTCCTCATTGGAAAGCTGTTGAGTGGGATGGTAAAAATGGCGTTGGTGTTAAAGGTGACGCAGCTTGGGCTTGGCTGATGAATGTGCAACATACTTATCTAACTAACCCTTGTGTTGATCTGGGTACAGGAACACCTGAAATCCATGGTTCATGGTCATTATTAAATAGCGTAGATACTTGGAAGTGGACTTGTCAGTAATACGTCAAAGTGCAGGTTTTTTCCTGCGATTACTCTGCCTGCTGTTGGTGACAACAGCGGGTGTTTTTATTTTATTAAGTTTTTCACCGATTGATCCCATTAAGGCCTATATCGGTAGTGATCTCCTGAATGTTCCCCCTGAGCAATACCCTTTAATCGCAGCTCGTTGGGGAATTGACCAGCCTTTATGGATGCGATTTTGGCTCTGGTTTAGTCAAATTATCCAAGGGGATTTTGGCTATTCCATGCTGTATAACATGCCTGTTATTGATGTTATTCGTGAGCGTGCCGGACCTTCCTTTATTTTACTTTCTTCCGCGTGGGTGTTTTCAGGCGTTATTGGTGTTGTGATGGGATTAGTGGCTGGCCGATACCTTAATCGTTGGCCCGATAGAATTATTTCTACACTCTCTTATTTGTTAGCCTCTTTACCGACATTCTGGGTAGGATTACTGCTGTTATCACTGTTTTCTGTCACTTTGCACTGGGCACCAATTTGTTGCGCATGGCCGATGGGAAGTAGTGCTGAAACAGCAACATTAAGCCAACGTTTTTCTCATCTTATTTTACCTATGATTGCTCTTGGATTATTAGGTACAGGAAATATCGCACTGCATACTCGAGCGAAAGTTGCTGAAGTGATGGGAAGTGAGTTTATTCATTTTGCTAAGGCTCAAGGTGATAAAGGTTGGGCTATGATGCTATTTCATGTTCTACGTCATGCCATAACGCCTGCACTTTGCTTACAGTTTGCATCAATTGGTGAATTACTTGGTGGCTCACTTTTGGCTGAAAAAGTATTTGCTTATCCAGGCTTAGGGCAAGCAACGGTCGATGCAGGATTACGAGGTGATATTCCTCTCTTAATGGGGATTGTTGTTTTCAGCACTATTTTGATTTTCTTTGGTAATAGTATTTCTAACATATTATTAAGACGTATTAATAAAGGAATTTTACGAGACTCATGATTTACGATCCGAACAAGCCTTTGCTACGACTTTTGTTAGTCACCCTCGCGTTAATTGGGTTAGTTGCATATGGTTTTTCTGTTTCTCATACTGATATCGTAATGGACTTTTTGGCGAGAAATCAGGCGCCGTCAGATCAATATTGGTTCGGTACTGATAATTTAGGGCGTTCTTTGTGGTTGCGTTGTTTTCAAGGAATGTTAAGCAGTTTAAATATTGGTGTGACAAGTGCGATTGTTAGTGGTGCTATCGCTCTGATTTTCGCAGGTATTTCGTCAATTAATCGTTATTGTGATTTCTTTGTTAGAGGTATTGTTGATGCGCTTTTAGCATTACCTCATTTATTACTATTGATTTTGATTTGTTTTACCTTAGGTGGTGGGCAACAAGGAGTGATTTGGGCTGTGGCATTAACTCATTGGCCTAAGCTTGCGTTGATTTTACGTGGTGAAATTCAACGTATTCGAGAGGCGGATTACGTCATGCTATCACGTCGTATTGGCAATTCACCTTTTGAATGTGTAAAAAAACACTATATTCCCATGTTATTACCGCAGTGGATTGTAGGAACGCTATTGATGTTTCCTCATGCAGTATTACATAGCGCAGCGTTAAGTTTTTTAGGTTTTGGACAAGCGGCTCATGAACCTTCTTTAGGTTTATTACTATCTGATGCATTACGTTATTTAAGTACAGGCTCTTGGTGGATGGTGGTGTTTCCGGGATTGATTTTGATGTGCTTGGTCTTGATTTTCGATCAATTTGCTAAGGCAATGCAACAACTGTGGTTAAGAGGGGCAGGATGTTAAGTTTTGAACAGCTTTCCATTGATATTGCACAATTTCGTTGGTTGGGAAAACGAAATTGGCAACCATTGCTAAAATCAATTTCTTTGGATATTAAACCAGGAAAAATGTTGGCATTAGTGGGGGGAAGTGGCGAAGGTAAAAGTTTATTACTTCAAAGCGCTTTAGGACTTTTGCCTGCCAATATGCGCGTTCGTGGTGCGATTAAATTGAATGGGCATACACTAAGTGAACGGGAGCTTATTGCTTATCGAGGAAATACTTTTTGCTATATTCCTCAGGGAGTGACTGCACTTAATCCTTTAATTTGTATCGGTGAACAGTTAAGTCGCTCTGCGCATTTGAGTGGTGCTGAAGTTACATCAGATGATATTGTGCAGCAATTAGGGCTTTATCATCTCTCTGGCTCATTGATAAAAACCTATCCAGCAAAATTATCTGGTGGGATGGCAAAACGTGTATTGGCCTGTAATGCAACACTCTCTAATGCACAATATATTTTGGCTGATGAAATCACCTCGTGGCTGGATGATGAACATGCCTGTTTGTTATTAGGGCATTTAAGAGAGTTATGTAATCAAGGTAAATCAGTACTTTGGGTTACACATGATTTGGCCTTAGCCGCAAGGTTTGCGGATACGATAGCAGTGCTTAATCAGGGTGAAGTTAACGAAGTTATTCCTGCTAATGTGCTTAATCGTCATGAAGGTAGTGAGTGGTTGAAGACTCTCTGGAACGCATTACCTGAACAACAATTTATAAATACAAAAGAAGCATCACTTAATCCATTATAATATTGAGTTCTTAAGTTTTATTTTTATACATTTCATTTGTTATTTTGGGAGTTATCTTTATGCCACTTTTAGAGTTAAAACAATTATCTGTGGAGCAAGCAGGTAAGGTGTTATGGCAAGATCTCTCCTTTTCGTTAGATGCGGGAGAGCGACTCGGTATTTCAGCGCCAAGCGGTACAGGAAAAACGACATTAGGTCGTGTTCTAGCGCAGTGGCAAGCATCAACTCAAGGTTCAATTCTTGTGAATGGTAAACCATTATCTAACAAGGGTTATTGCCCTATTCAATTAGTCCCTCAGCATCCTGATAAATGTTTTAATCCGTTTAGAACAACAGGAGATAGTGTTCGTGATGCTTGGTCGCCAGATAAAGATTGGTTTGAAAAATTAAGAATAAAATCAGAATGGTTAACACGTAGACCTAATGAACTATCTGGCGGAGAATTGGCACGTATTGCGTTATTACGTGCGTTAGATCCTCGTACTCAAATATTGATTGCAGATGAAGTCACGGCACAATTAGATGCGAAAATTCAAGCTGATATTTGGCAAGTATTGATCGATGAAAGTCAGAAGCGTCCTTTAAGTTTGATTATTTTTAGCCACAATAAAGCACTACTTGAAAAAGTATCGACGAAGGTGTGGTGGGTTAATGAAGAAAAAAATAATTCTACTATTTTAAATTTGAATTCTTCAATCAGCTAATAAAAAAAGAGCTTCCTATATTTTTATAGGAAGCCAAATAATACAGCTAAAATTAACCTCAAACAAAACAATAAGGAATTAGAAGCGATAAGTGTAGTCAATACCAAATTGCATATCGTGATTACGATATGTAGTCATTTCCCAATTTGCTTTAGTACCAATAGATGAGTGTTTATCCACTTGATACATTAATCCAATATGAACAAATGGACGTTGTTTTAACTGCTTTTTATTTTCTAAATAATCAATTTTTTGTTGACCTAAATAGTCAATATGGCTACGGAAGTCGCCTTGATAATGTGATAAGTTCCACAGTAATCCTGCTTTTGTATTAAGTATGAAAGAGGAACCTAATAAATGATCCATACCCAATCCTATTTTGGCTAATAATGAATGCGTTTTGAGGGCATCATAGTGTGCTGCAAATTGGGCATTTTGAGTTTCACTATAAGCTGAACGTGAGATTTGATTAAAAGTAAGTCCTACAAATGGTGTAAGCATAAATTCATTTGATATGGCATATGGATAAGAGCCTTGTAAATCAATGTGATAACCAGATATTTTAGTGTTGCCTTTACCTGATTCAGTATCTGCTAATGCTTGTCTTTCAATAGAAACTTTACGATTTAAATAAGCACCTTTTAATGACAGATGTAATGCGTTGTTATTTAACTCAGCATTGAGTGATGGTATTAAATCTAGGCTAAAACCAATTAAAGGTAATGCATAACTTTGATATTGATAGCCTTTAGGTAATGAAGAAGAGATATCTGTATCAATGGCAAGCCCTACAACTAATGGAATATGATTAATATCAAAACGATAAGCAGTGCTAATACCGGTTTGCGTTGCATTGGCTTTACTCACGCGTTGATGATGTGCAAAGCCACTAATACAGGCTTTTTCAGTACCAACAGAACAGGTTGCAGAAGCTAAATAACGCAGTTGCCCTTGTTGCATATCCATAAACTTATAACCGTTTTCAGCCATTAATTGCATTGATTTATAGGTATTTTCAATATCAATAGGTTTACTAATAACAATGGATGGTTTTGTTTTTTCTTTTTCAGCTTGGGCTTCTTGTTGTTTGGTGATTTCCGCTAAGCGTTCTTTCTCTGCTTGGGCTTTGTCCGCTTGCTCTTTGGCTAGACGCTCTCGTTCAGCTTTGGCTTTGTCCGCTTGCTCTTTGGCTAGACGCTCTTGCTCCGCTTTGATTTTATCAGCTTGCTCTTTGGCTAGGCGCTCTCGTTCAGCATTGGCTTTGTCCGCTTGCTCTTTAGCTAGGCGCTCTCGTTCAGCATTGGCTTTGTCCGCATGCTCTTTAGCTAGGCGCTCTCGTTCAGCATTGGCTTTGTCCGCTTGCTCTTTAGCTAGGCGCTCTTGCTCCGCTTTGGCTTTGTCCGCTTGCTCTTTAGCTAGGCGCTCTCGTTCAGCATTGGCTTTGTCCGCTTGCTCTTTAGCTAGGCGCTCTCGTTCAGCATTGGCTTTGTCCGCTTGCTCTTTAGCTAGGCGCTCTCGTTCAGCTTTGGCTTTGTCCGCTTGCTCTTTAGCTAGGCGCTCTCGTTCAGCTTTGACTTTGTCCGCTTGCTCTTTGGCTAGACGCTCTCGTTCAGCATTGGCTTTGTCCGCTTGCTCTTTGGCTAGACGCTCTCGTTCAGTATTGGCTTTGTCCGCTTGCTCTTTAGCTAGGCGCTCTCGTTCAGCATTGGCTTTGTCCGCTTGCTCTTTGGCTAGACGCTCTCGTTCAGCTTTGGCTTTGTCCGCTTGCTCTTTAGCTAGGCGCTCTCGTTCAGCATTGGCTTTGTCAGCTTGCTCTTTGGCTAGGCGCTCTCGTTCAGCATTGGCTTTGTCAGCTTGCTCTTTGGCTAGGCGCTCTCGTTCAGCATTGGTTTTATCAATAAGGTTATTTTTTTTATCTGCAATTTGTTGTTTTTCAGCATTGAAAGATTTATCACTGAGTTGAGCATTTATCCAGATAACTTGGCGCCAATTATTATATTCATCAGTAGATAGCCCATAAATAATTCTTCCATCATCTGTAATGGCATGTGCTTCCGAATCTTTACCGTTACTAAGTGTTCCTAAATCATGCATTGTATTATTAAAATAAACAAAGCCATGACGGTGGAACATGATAAAGGCTGGCACTGGTTTTAACTTAGCATTATCGGGAATTGTATCATTGTTGTAATTGTCGGTTTCAGACCACCCTACGATATATTTACCATCAGCCGAAATATCATTTGCTTTTGCATTCCTAAATCGATTTTCATTTGGTTTCTGTGAAAGATTACCAATATTAATAAGACTATCTTGTGATAAATCATAGAGTATCGCTTGGCTAAAAAGTGAGGAAGAGACCTTAACATGAGTTGGTAGCTTAATGTCATAATCATCATGCCAAACTTCTTCCCAACCAACACTATAGTTTCCATCTGTGGAAATATCAGTTAGTTTTGACGAGCCAAACTCGGATCGATTAATTTCTCTGATAGGGCCATCATTTGTAGTAACAAAAGCAGTTCTAGGATACTTACCATCATTGAGTTGTTTTTTAGAAATATCTCGGTTGAGCTGACCAATAAACACTCGACCATTATCACTGATTTTTTGAATATCAATATTTCGTCTTTTTATACCAGAAAAGAATGGGTATTCAGTTATTGATAAAAGTAGGATATTCTTTTCAGGGTGGTCTGGTAAATAATTATTAATATTATCAACAGATAAAAGGAGACTCTCTTTTTTATTTATATCATATATAAATTTTTCATTTTCATTATTAATAGGATTGTATAAAATAAAATTACCATCTTTTGTTAAATGTTTAATTTTTATATTTTTTTCTAAAATAGTAAATGTGTTATTCATTGTGTTGTATGAAAAAGCATAACACTCAGATTGTCCTCGACAGTTATTATTCACTACCGAAAAATTTTCTTCTTTAATTATTTTATCTAATATGGACTTGGATTTTGTTGCATAACCGACAACGATTATACCATCTTCAGAGATCCGCTCTAGATAAATGGTATCTAATTGTTTATCACTCTCTTTATTTATTTTATTTTGAGTTTTACCGCCATCTGTACTAATAAATAGCTCACTTGGTAAAAAAGATTCATCAAACACATTTATTTTTCTGATGTCATAACTAGGTATTTCCACTCTTATTATGCTGTTATAATCATCTGCTACAATGTTATATTTATCAATTGTATGTTGATTTATAGCTGTATACACAGATACACTACCAAATGGAGTAAATAAGTATTGATTATAATTATTATTGTCTACGATTTTACCTTGATTATGTTTGAAATGATTATGTTTTTTATCTCGAAGGTGATCATAATACGTTGCATAACTCAACATACTAAATGGTTTATAGATTGAATGACCTATATCTTCTATATTATAATTTCCATAAGAATTAATAGGAAATATATATATTGAGCACAATATCAATAATATTGAATTATATTTTATCTTCATTGTTGGTATCCATAAGAGAGTTTTTACAGGAGGTTAACTTCTGTATTAATTAAAGTCAATTGGATAAAATAAAATGAATATAATATATAATGGTTTTAAATTTATTATTATCACAAGTAAGTGTTGGGTGTGTTAATTAAATTAACAGTTCTAAGTTCTAATTCATTTTTTAGAGTGATAATTTCTTCTTCGCATGCTGAACGCCAAATACTGGCTACACCATAAACACCATGTTGATGAAATGCATTAATACGAATCAATACAGATTCACTAAGTGAATTAATAAACTGAGAAAGTAATTCGATATTCTCTAAATAGTCGGTTTTTTCTGGAATATATAAAAGGCGTAATTCCGTAAGTAGATTATTATTAGCTAACCATATGATTGATTCTTTAATACGCTGATTACCTCGGCCAGTTAAATAAATATGAGTCTCTTCATCCCAACTTTTTAAATCGATCATCGCACCATCCATAAAGGGGGCGATTTTTTGCCAGCCATTAAGAGAAAGAGTGCCATTACTGTCGATTAAACAACTAAGGTGTTTAAGATCAGGTGCTTCTTTGATTGCTTTAAAATAATCAATTAAAAAAGGCAGTTGTAACGTGGATTCACCACCGCTTACTGTTATGCCATTAATAAAGGCTGCATATTTGCGTGTAATAGCCATTAGTTCATCAACAGTATAGGTTAATGTCATCGGGCTTGATTGTCGTGGGCACTGCTGAATACAGGTGTCACATTGTTCACAACTGGTACTATTCCAACTTATGGCACCATTTTGTAATGAAAGTGCTTGCTGTGGGCAAGCCGGAATGCAGTCACCACAATTATCACAGATCCCTATGGTGTAGGGATTGTGACAATTTTTACAGCGCAGATTACACCCTTGTAGGAAGATGGCCAGACGATTGCCTGGGCCATCTACACAAGAAAAGGGCAATATCTTATTTATCGAAACGCATCTGCTGTTCATGACTAATAACTCGTGGTTTACGTTCAGCGATATGACAGTTTGCTGTGGCTTCATCACCTAACCAAGTGGTATTAAGGCGGGAGCCTTCTTCTTTGTATTTGTTTAAATCCGATAAACGCACCATATAGCCTGTAACACGAACGAGGTCATTACCACCTACATTGGCAGTAAATTCTCTTAATCCTGAAGAAAATGCCCCTAAGCAGAGTTGCATTAGGGCATCAGGATTTTGTTTGATGGTTTCATCAACCGTTAAAATATCGCTAATTCCTGAGGTATAAAATTGATGGTGAGGAGCAACCGTCATTAAATGGGTAACAGGATCTGGCTCTTTACCATAAGGAATGCGAGTTGCAGGGGTTGTGCCAATATCAGAGCTAATGCCCGATTGAGCATGTAACATTGAGCGATGCTTCCAACCATATTTAACCGGTGTATCAGCGACAAATTGTGCTAATTTTTCGCTGATCATATAGCTAAGTTTGTTGGCAGAGCCATTATCACCATAAGCAGCTTGCTTGCCTTCTTTTTCGAGTAGAAGTGCTACGGCTTCTGCCATGGCGTAAATACCAAACATTGGCGCAAAACGATCAGGTGAGATTAATCCTTCTTCAACTAAGAAACTCTGTTTAAAGAAATTAGATTTTTCATAGAGAAACTCACAACGGGCATCGATGATCTCAATCTGTTTTTGCATATAAAAAGGCAATACATTATCAAGAAAATCGCGACTATCTTGGCTACGCTGTGCAACCTCTTTAAGATTTATACGCACTAAGGTGCTACCACCACCACTTTGAGGCAGAGAGTTATAACAACTCACAATGCCATATTCATCTTTACCAAATACCGCATCTTGCAAGGTACCATTAGCAATATGAGGTTTGCTACTGTGGCAAATATTAGTAATGGCTTGGTGAAGTAAATCTGTTGGTGTTGAATTTGCATCATAAATAAATGTGAGATTAGGTGCGACTTGTTGAAGCTCAACATCCACTTTAAGAATTAAACGTGTAAGAACAGAGTCTTCTGGACCAATATTGGCGTGCATAAAAGCATCTGGTAGCGTTCTATCAAGATAACGCCAGAAGCGTTTTAATTTAGGGTAAAGCTGTTCTTCGGTTAACTCGCCGACATAAGGCAGTAAAATTTTATCAATACGTCCTAAATAAACAGGCAAAGAGGTTACAGAAGGAACATGATGATAAAGGATAGTCAGCATGTTTAAGGCATCGTCAAAATCTTGCGCAGGTTCGAGTTCTAAATAACGAGAACCTTGTGCTAAAAACTTCGCGTAATCAGGTAAAACATAACGAGGTTTATAAGGGGCGTGACCTTCATACATATCACAGATAACCCGTTCATTAAGCGCTTTAGCTGCATCATCAGGAAGTGACGGATAAGGCAACATATTTTCAGCTTCTAACGCCAGAAAATGACGTTTTTGTTCCGGGGAAAGGGTTGGATTTTCTACGATTTGTTGACAACGTTGGATAACAGATTGTTCAGTCATAACCACCTCAGTACTCAAAGAGCCAGAAAAAGATTTAAAACTTATCTTTTTAGGTTAATGACTTGGTCAGAATTTACCGTGACTTTAAACAAAACCCCTTTAAAGATTAAGGAAATAGCACGAAAATACGCATAAATTAGATATATCTAATTTATAGTTAATTAGATATAAAAAATGAGTTTAGTTAATGATCCACTAAACTCACTAAGTAATTCGTTAAAGAATAAGAATTTATGTTTTATCTATTTTATTATCAGTGTCGTTATTTTCCTCTTTGACACTCTCTTTTGATTCATTTTCTTCATTTTCTTCATTATTTTCATCTTCACTGTCTTCATCTTCCTCTTTTTCAGTACGAGGCGGTAAATTAGCCGTTAATAAATAGGGCGATTGTTGCCAATGAACGGGGGTTAACTGAAGCAGGTTATGAGAAAGTAAAAAGCCAATGGCGAGCGCAACTAATAGCATCACACGTAATAAATTTGTTGTGTTATCGACTTGGCTTGATTCAGTGACCAACTGGTGAGTATCTAATGTTAGCCTTAAAAATCCCTTCGGTTTATCTTTGCCCGGTACGGGAACAACAAGTTGGTGATTAAAAGAACCACCACTCTTTTGTCCTTCTAGCGCTAATCGCTCTTTAACAGTGACATTTTCACCACTATGCGCTATTTGTGTACCATCTTCTAAATAAAGGCTGGCATCAAGTACCCGACTATTGTGAGTTAGATGATTTAAATTAGCCATAATGAGGGGATTTACGTTATCTTTGCTACTGTCATCCAGATAAGTGGATAAAGAGAACGCAACTTGTTCTGCCAGCGTTTTTGCAAGCTCTTCAAACTGGGTAATTCGGGCATGCTGATTAGCACGGCTAAAATAAGACGCGCCCTGCATAAGAAATGCCAATAGTGCGATACAAATCAGTATAATCGCCGTTTTTTGTAGTTTGAATTTTAGTTTGTCTTTAAGCATGTTCATCCTTTTGCGTAAGCAAGTATGTGCATGTTGCCAGATGAGTCAGAGATAGAATAGGCTGAATAACGATTATTTTGTTCAGACAGGGGAAAACAGGAGAATAAGTATGTCAAATAGTCTGACCTATTGCTATTTACCGGATGAAATCCGTAAATGGCCAGGTCTGCCGTTATCACTCAGTGGTGAAGAGGTAATGCCACTAGATTACCGCGCTGGTGATAGTGGGTGGTTACTTTATGGACGTGAACTTGATAAGAAAAGAATAAGTGAGTTCCAACATAAATTAGGTGTGGCAATCGTAGTGGTTTCTTCATGGCGTATTGATGATTACCAAGTTGTGCGTATTGCAGGTAGCCTAACCCGTAGAATTCGCCGTTTATCTGATGAATGTGGCCTAGATGTCGTTCCACTAGGTGAAATTCCTCGCTTGCGTTCTCCTGGGCTTTTAGTGATGGATATGGACTCAACGGCTATTCAAATTGAGTGTATTGATGAAATCGCCAAACTTGCGGGAGTGGGTGATAAAGTTGCGGCAATAACAGAACGCGCTATGCAAGGTGAAATGGATTTTAGCGAAAGCTTAAAACTCCGTGTTGCTGAACTTAAAGGAGCCGACGCTTCTATTTTGCAAAAAGTGATGGATGATTTGCCTCTTATGCCGGGGTTAACGAGCTTAGTGCGCAAACTTCAGGCGATGGATTGGCATATTGCTATTGCATCAGGCGGCTTTACTTATTTTGCAGACAACCTAAAACAAAAATTACGCTTAGTGTCTGCTGTTGCTAATCATCTTGAAATTAAAGATGGCAAGCTAACAGGTAAAGTCAAAGGCACTATTGTTGATGCAAAATATAAAGCACAAGTGCTTGCGCGTTTAGCTAAAGATTTAGAGATCCCAATGGAGCAAACTATTGCCATTGGTGATGGCGCAAACGATCTTAAAATGTTGAGAAAGGCAGGACTGGGCATTGCCTATCATGCAAAACCAAAAGTGTATGCTCAGGCAAAAGTGGCTATTCGTCATGCCGATTTAATGGGTGTGATGTGTATTTTAAGTGGTGGTTTAAAACACGAAGAGCGTTAAACACGTTTTTTAGAATTGTTATCGTAGGGAGAGAAGTGTGGCAAAAGCAGCAAAAAGAGCCTTTGTATGTAATGAATGTGGTGCAGATTATCCTCGCTGGCAAGGGCAATGCTCGGCTTGCCATGCGTGGAATACAATTACAGAAATTCGTCTTGCTGCCACCTCTTCCTCCCGTAATGAACGCTTTAGTGGCTTTGCGGGGGATGCTAAAGGTGTTAGTCGTGTTCAAAAGTTATCGGAAATTAGCCTTGAAGCATTACCCCGATTCTCCACAGGATTTAAAGAGTTTGACCGAGTATTAGGTGGTGGCGTTGTTCCCGGAAGTGCCATTTTAATCGGGGGAAGTCCCGGCGCAGGTAAGAGTACTTTATTACTACAGACTATGTGCCGTTTAGCTACTGAAATGAAAACGCTGTATGTCACGGGTGAAGAGTCGCTACAACAAGTCGCTATGCGCGCTCATCGATTAGGTTTACCGACAGCAGAACTGAATATGTTGTCAGAAACCAGCATTGAGCAAATCTGTTTAATTGCTTCACAAGAAAAGCCTAAATTGATGGTGATTGACTCTATTCAAGTGATGCATATGGCGGATATTCAATCTTCACCGGGCAGTGTTGCTCAAGTACGTGAAACGGCCGCTTATCTGACTCGTTTTGCTAAAACCAATGATGTTGCCATTATTATGGTAGGTCATGTAACAAAAGATGGCACCTTAGCTGGGCCGAAAGTGCTAGAACACTGTATTGACTGCTCTGTTATGCTTGATGGCGAAACAGACTCTCGTTTTCGTACCTTACGTAGCCATAAAAATCGTTTTGGTGCCGTTAATGAATTAGGTGTCTTTGCAATGACAGAGCAAGGATTGCGAGAAGTGAGTAATCCTTCTGCTATCTTTTTAAGTCGAGGAGATGAGATCACATCAGGCAGTTCTGTGATGGTGGTATGGGAAGGAACAAGGCCTTTATTGGTTGAGATCCAAGCATTAGTTGATCACTCGATGCTATCAAATCCACGCCGTGTGGCTGTGGGGTTAGAGCAAAATCGCCTTGCTATTCTACTTGCAGTTTTACACCGCCATGGCGGATTACAAATGTCTGATCAGGACGTTTTTGTCAATGTGGTAGGAGGGGTTAAAGTCACAGAAACCAGTGCTGATTTAGCCTTGTTATTATCATTAGTATCGAGTTTTCGTAATCGTCCTTTACCACGTGATTTAGTGATATTTGGTGAAGTCGGCCTTGCGGGAGAAATTCGACCTGTACCGAGTGGGCAAGAGCGTATTGCAGAAGCAGCAAAACATGGTTTTAAACGAGCCATTGTACCGAGTGCAAATATGCCAAAGAAAAATCCACCGGATATGAAAGTGTATGGTGTGAAAAAACTGTCAGATGCATTATCTGTTCTTGATGATTTAGAAGACTTCTAAAGGAGCTAATTATGGGACCTTTTGATTATATCAAACAGGCTATCAGAAAAAATGGATACACCTTACAACACGTTGCTGATGAAAGTGATATGACAAAAGGCTATCTTAGCCAATTGATTAATAATAAAATCAAGAGCCCCAGTGCGCAAAAAATGTCGGCATTACACCAATTCTTGGGGTTAGAATATCCAGTCAAAAAGAAAACAATTGGTGTTATTTTTGGTAAATTTTATCCTCTTCACACAGGGCATATCTATTTAATTCAACGTGCTTGTAGCCAAGTTGATGAACTACATGTGATCCTCTGTCATGACGAACCTCGCGATAAGAACCTATTTATCAATAGTGCGATGTCACAGCAACCAACTGTCAGTGATAGATTACGCTGGTTATTGCAAACTTTTAAATATCAAAAAAATATTCGTATTCATGAATTTGATGAGCATGGTATTGAGCCACAACCTCATGGTTGGGAAATGTGGAGTGAAGGGATCAAAACCTTTTTGCGTGAAAAACAAATTTCACCTGATTTTATCTATACCAGTGAACGTGATGATGCGGATCAATATAATGCTTTCTTGGGTATTGAAACGATATTGATTGATCCAGAACGCTCATTTATGAATATCAGTGGTAGTCAAATTCGCCAAGCACCTTTTAAATATTGGGAATATATTCCAACAGAAGTTAAACCCTTCTTTGTGCGCACCGTGGCTATTTTAGGCGGTGAATCTAGCGGTAAATCAACATTGGTCAATAAGCTTGCCAATATCTTCAATACAACCAGTGCATGGGAGTATGGTCGCGATTATGTTTTCTCTCATTTAGGTGGAGACGAGATGGCATTACAATATTCGGACTACGATAAAATTGCATTGGGACATGCTCAATATATTGATTTTGCTGTTAAATATGCCAATAAAGTGGCTTTTATTGATACGGATTTTGTCACTACTCAGGCATTTTGTTTACGTTATGAAGGTAAAGAACACCCTTTCGTACAAGCACTTATTGATGAGTACCGTTTTGATTTAGTGATTGTTTTAGAAAATAACACGCCATGGGTAGCGGATGGTTTACGCAGTTTAGGCAGTGATAAAGATCGTCGACTCTTCCAAACTTTACTGATGGAAATGCTAGATAAAAACAATATTGAGTATATCAAAGTTAACTCACCTGATTATGATGAGCGCTTCTTAAGTTGCGTTGAATTAGTCAGAGAATTATTGATGATGCAATCAAAGCATATTGAGTAAATACATAAATATAATCACAGATCTCAAAACTCAACACTTTCCTCTCAGAGTAATTCCCTTTTATTTATTATTCTTTGCCACTGATGCACTACAGAACAAAATCACTTACCAAAAGATAAAAATATATAAAAAAATCTGTCAAATAAGCTATCTACGTAATAATGCTATTTTTTTCAATAAGGTGAAAAAGGTTACTGAAAATTAATGTAGGGATCTCTATTATAGATAACAGGTATAGATTTATCGGTGTGTATTTCTTTTGCCATTAGGTGTGAGGAGTCACACTCTCTATCTTCATTCGTTCAAGTGAAGAAGCAGACTATTTTTCGTAAAAGGACAAGATAATGGCGCAACCTTCCCGTGTTTCACTTCATATCAAGAAAACAGTCATTTCGTTAGCGATTGCCGCTTTAGGTTTTACCGTCTCATCAACTGCATTGGCTTATCAAAAAGTTCATCAACCAGATAATAGCTATCAGCAGTATGTCTCACAGCGCCAAACGGTTGATAGTTTGATCCAAGATGCGTTAGATGCCTTTAAATCTCCGGCACGAGTGTCAGATGCAGGATTTACGGGAAAATTGCCATCAAATATGGAAATAGTGGCACAAAAACTGCAACAAGCTTATAAATTAGAACCTTACCGTCTCGATTTATTATTTAGCACCGCGAGTGCTTATATCTATAACAATGATGTTCCTCGCGCGATTACTATTTATAAACAGATTTTAGAAGCAGCACCTGATGATATTGACGCGCTAATTTATGTCACTTCATGGACTCGTTTTGAAGGAAAAGATAAAGAGAGCGAAGCATATTTCAATAAATTGAAATCATTAAATCCAGCTAAAGCTGAAGAGATTAGTCGCTTTTTTGCAGAGATTGATCGCGTAAGTAAAATGCCTTTAAGTGATAAATTGACACCGGCAGATTTGGCAAAACTAAATAAAACCAAAGATAACAACGCGATTGTGACATTGGGTTATGCTTTAAATCCCGATGGCACAATGAATAAGATTTTAATTGAACGTTTAAATAAAACTTTAGAAGTGGCTAAACAATTACCTGAAGCTATGATTGTCGTTACGGGAGGCGTGCCAAAAGCACATCAAACGGAAGGTAAATTAATGGCGGATTGGTTGGTGAAAAACGGTATTGCACCAGAGCGTATTTTCCAAGAAAACTATGCCCGTACAACCGTCGAAAATGCATTATTTAGCCGTTATGCTTTAACCAAACATCGTATTAAAACAGCCGTTATTATTAGCTCTGGTAGTCATGTTCGTCGTGCCGATGCGATTTTCACGCTTGCAAGCTGGCAAAGTGGCCCAAGTGACATTACTTATTTAACCGTTGTTGCACCAGATAAGCCATTAGCTGAATTACAAAAGGCAAGTAAATCAGATATACAAGGCATTTATCGTGATGGCTTAAAAGCATTAGGGCTATGGAGTTTCCGTAGCTATCCACTAGAAGAGCGTTAATGGGAGCGTTTTAACGTTAATTAGTTTAGAAAGGAAATCTCCTCAATAACCAAAATGATTGGGGAGGTTTTTATTATTTTTTACTGAGGCACTAAATTTATTATAAATTTGTACACGCTTAATTTTTATTGAATTGATAACAATTATCATTACTATTGTTTCTCACAATAGTTAATAATGAGAAATAAAGTGAGAATTCCTCTGATGATATGCGCATTGATGGCCTCTTTTCCCAGCTTTGCAAGTTGCTTAGCAGTAACTGAAAATAAAGAAATGACAGGTCAGTTTGATAACAACAATACGTTGTGTTTTACCGCTCATTTAGAAAGCCAACGTTATGTTGAATTAAACGTAAAAGGGATACAAAACTTACGGTTAGAGACACAAAACGGCACTCATATTCGTAGTTTGTTAAAGGATATTCCCGCTGATGGACAACAGAAAGTACGCTTTCTATTACCTGAAACGGCAAATTATCAATTAGTTGCACAAGGTGAAGCTAAAAAGCAGTGGCAATTCATGCTAACAACACAACCTTATCAACCGTTAGATAAAAATGCCGATATTGCACCAACTAGCCCTCGTTTACAAACGCTCGCTAAACAACTTGATCAAAAAAATATTCAGGCATTTTGGCAACAAATACGTCGAGAAGGGGCTCCTCTGATTGAGCCTTATGATCATGATAAAAAGCGAGTCACCTTTCTATGGCAAGGTGCCAAAAAGAATGTTTATTTATTGGGATCACCTGATGGCAATCATGATCCATTAACGAATTTAGCGAATAGTGATATTTGGTATCGCAGTTATATCGTGCCTAACGACACATTAATGCAATATAAATTAGCGCCTGATGTACCTGTTATTGAAAATTCAGAGCCTTTTGAACAACGTCGCGCGATTTTAACCACGGCACAAGCCGATCCGTTTAATTCCCAAAATTCACCAAGTCAATCTGAGGATATCTATAATCACTTTTCTTTATTGTCGTTAGACAGTAAGCGTGAATGCCAATTGCCCGATATTCTTGATAGAACAATGAAAGGCAAGACGGAGATTGTTCGTTTTCACAGTGAGATCTTAAATAATGATCGTGAAATCGCACTTTATCAGCCAGCCCAAAAAATGGAAATACCGCGGATCCTCGTATTATTTGATGGTCAAACTTATCGTCGCCAATATGGTATTGATAAGTTTTTTGATAAACAGATCGAGGAAGGAAAATTGGCACCGATGATGATCCTATTTGTTGATAGTATTGATAGTGATCGCCGTAGTGTTGAATTACCACCAAATCCTGATTTTTATCGTTTCTTGGCTGATGAATTATTTGTTTGGCTAGAAAAAGAGAAAGGTATTCACATATCAGGAGAAGAAACGATTGTATCAGGCTCAAGTTATGGTGGATTAGCGTCTTCATGGGTCGCATTTAATCGCCCTGATCGCTTTGGTAAAGTGCTGAGTATGTCTGGCTCTTATTGGTGGGCGCCTGAAAATGAAGAGCCTGAATGGCTTATTCGACAATTTGAGCAAGCAGATAAAAAACCATTACAGTTTTTCTTAGAAGCAGGGCTATTTGAAAGTCGTGGTGATAAAGGAGGAATTTTAAATAATAATCGCCACTTGAAACAGGTTTTAGAACAAAAAGGCTATCCTGTTCAATCACTCGAAATGGCCAGTGGGCATGATTATATTTCTTGGTGTGAAACACTGTATTTGGGTGCAAAAGCATTAACACAAGAAAATTAATATTTTTAAATCCGATCTCAATACAAAAGAAGCTTATACATGAGAATACATTGTATAAGCTTCTTTTTTGTCACCAACTTGTCATAAAGCTGTCATCAAAATCGCTTTTACTCTTCATTTCTTTGTCATTTAACTGCCGTAAGCTTTTTCTGACTTAAAACATTAACCCTGTTTTTTTACTTTAGAGTGCAAGGAAAAAGCTATGTCTCATCGTTACCAACGTTCTATTTTATCCGTTATTGTAACAACGCTATTGGCTGGTGCGAGTTTCTCTTCTTTTGCAGCTCCCGTTGCTGCTGATGCAATTTTGGCTCAAGATCGCGCAGCAAAAGGTAATATCACGGAATTTGGTGGTGCTCGCCGTATGACTCAAGATCAAACTGAGGCATTAAAAGCAGCTTTAAATAATAACCAAGCGAAAAATGTGATCCTCTTTATTGGTGATGGCATGGGGGATTCTGAAATCACTGTTGCACGTAACTACGCTGAAGGTGCGGGCGGGTTTTTTAAAGGCATTGATGCGTTACCGATGACGGGTCAATACACACACTATTCATTAGATAGAAAAACACAAAAACCTAACTATGTAACAGATTCGGCAGCCTCAGCAACAGCATGGGCTTCTGGTGTGAAAACTTATAATGGTGCATTAGGGATTGATGTATTTGGTAAGGATCACCAAACCATTTTGGAATTAGCAAAAGCCAATGGAAAGGCAACAGGGAACGTGACTACATCTGAAATTCAAGATGCGACACCTGCCGCACTATTTTCTCATGTCACTGGACGTAAATGTTATGGTCCCGTTGAAACCTTAGAAAAATGCTCAACTAATGCATTAGAAAATGGCGGCAAAGGTTCTATCTCTGAGCAATTATTAGTGACTCGTGCAGACGTTACATTGGGGGGCGGTGCAAAAAGTTTCGCTCAAACCGCCGCTGTGGGGGAATACAAAGGTAAAACGTTAGAGCAACAAGCTATTGAGCGTGGTTATCAAATCGTCAAAGATGCAAAATCGTTAGACGCAATTACTTTGGCAAATCAGGATAAACCGGTATTAGGTTTATTCCATGAAGGTAATATGGCTGTTGCGTGGGAAGGTCCTAAAGCGGTTTATCATGGCAATATCAATAATCCACCATTAGAGTGCAAACCTAACTCTAAACTCGATCCTAATGCGCCAACATTGGCACAAATGACTAAAAAAGCGATCGATTTACTGAAAACTAATGAAAACGGTTTCTTCTTACAAGTTGAAAGTGCCTCTATTGATAAGCAAGATCATAATGCTAATCCTTGTGGACAAATAGGTGAAACTGTTGCGTTAGATGAAGCTGTACAGATCGGTTTAGATTTTGCTAAACAAAACGGTGATACGTTGATTATTGTCACCGCTGACCATGCGCATTCAAGCCAGATTATTGAAGCGGATGTGAAATCAAGTGGCTTAACACAAGCGCTTATCACTAAAGATGGCGCAGTTATGGTGGTGAATTACGGTAACTCGGAAGAAGAATCTCAAGAGCATACTGGTGCGCAATTGCGTGTGGCTGCTTATGGTCCGCATGCGGCTAATGTGGTTGGATTAACTGACCAAACAGACTTATTCTTCACAATGCGTGATGCAATGGGTCTGAAATAAATTTAAATTAATACTGTAGTCTGTATGAACTTGTAGTCGAATTGCCTTACTAAATTGTTGTATTTTTGCGCGACTCAGAGAGATACCCTCTAGTCGCGTTTTTTTATTAAAAATAAATATAAGAAAATAAAATGATAATAAATCAATAGGTTATTTATAGTCTGATTTTGAAAATTACACATTCTCTGTTATAATCAACAGAATTTACAAATAAATCTATGTAATATTCTCAACTTCTCCATTGATTATTGCACTTAAGTTGCAATATCTTTTTATCTAATAACACTCTACGTTATTTAGGTATTACCAATAAAAATCTTTTCTCAGATGTATTATCTGCTCATGGTCTTTCTCTTTTTATGAGATTGAAGGAGAACAGAGTCAAACAAACAACGATAAAAATAAGGTTATTATTTCTATGCTGACACTGCTTCATTTACTCTCATCAGTCGCGCTTCTTGTCTGGGGAACACATATTGTTCGTACAGGGATCATGCGTGTCTTTGGCTCTGATTTGCGCCGCATTTTAGGTAAAAGTATTAATAAAAAATCCAACGCTTTCCTTGCGGGGGTTGGGGTAACGGCATTAGTCCAGAGCAGTAATGCAACGGCACTTTTGGTTATCTCTTTTGTGACGCAAGGACTTATTTCGATTACACCTGCACTTGTTATTATGTTAGGTGCGGATGTAGGTACGGCACTTATGGCACGAGTGCTGACGTTTGATCTCTCTTGGTTATCTCCACTTCTTATTCTTATTGGGGTCATTACTTTTTTAAGTCGTAAAAAAGAGCGAGTTGGGCAACTTGGGCGTGTAGGGATTGGTCTTGGTTTAATTATTCTCGCTTTGCAACTTATCGTGACATCCGCAGAGCCAATTACTCATGCGAGTGCGGTACAAGCTATCTTTACATCATTAAGTGGGGACACTGTTTTAGCTCTCTTAGTGGGCGCTTTGTTTGCCATGGTGAGTTATTCAAGCCTTGCTGCAGTGTTATTAACTGCGACATTAAGTGCAACAGGGTTAATGCCTTTGTATATCAGCTTATGCATTGTGATTGGTTCTAATATTGGTAGTGGTTTACTGGCATTAATGAGTAGCCGAGGACAAAATGTTGTTTCTCGCCAAGTTGTATTAGGAAGTCTATTTTTTAAATTGATTGGTGCATTTCTGGTTTTACCTTGGATAACCTTAATTGCGAATAAAATTCAGCAATACGGTTTTTCTCCAGCAGAAGTCGTTATCTATTTTCATGTTATCTATAATCTTGCACGCTGTGTATTGATGATCCCTTTTGTCGGCATAATGGCAAAATTATGTCAGAGACTTATTCCGGAATTACCAGTCGCAGGATCTGAAGTTGCGCCTCGTTATTTGGATCAATCTGCTATTGATACACCATCTTTAGCTATCGCTAATGCGGTTAGAGAATCACTACGATTAGGTGATGTTGTAGAACAAATGTTGCAACGTTTTATTGCATTAATGGAAGGTGATCGTCAGCAGAAAAGGGAAATTAGTCAGTTAGAAGAAGAGGTTGAATTGCTTCATAGCAGTATTAAATTGTACATGGCGCAAATTCAACAGCATGATCTGGGCACTGAAGATTCTCGACGTTGGGCCGAAATTATTGATACAGCGATGAATTTACAACAATCATCCGCTATTATTGCGCGCATGTCAGTTGAAGTGGTGAGTAAAGGTTTAAATCATCACTTATTTTTATCGGAGGAAGGGCGTCGTGAATTACAGACACTCCTTGAGCGTCTGCAAAGTAATCTGAATCTGGCGATGTCGGTATTTGTTTCCGGCAACATGGAACATGCTCGTAAGTTACGTCGAGCAAAACATCGTTTCCGTTTACTCAACCAACGTTACTCGTTTGCACATGTAGAACGTCTTCATTTGCATAATATGCAAAGCATTGAAACTAGTTCTCTGCATACCAGTTTGCTTGGTGATATGAAACGGTTGAATTCCTTATTCTGTGCGGTGGCTTACCACGCACTAGAACGAAGTGAATCATCATCAGAACAGGTTAATCTTTAATAATGAAAAATGTTATTCGTCAATTAACACGAAATGAAATTCCACAAGTTTGGGAAATCGATAGAACTGAGCTTATTGAAAAACTATATGTATTAAAAGAAGGAAAGTTGCTTTTATCAGAGCAACGCTTTGATATGAAAGGTTGGCCAGAAGGTGAAACGGAACATTACACCCCTGTTTTACTTGAAAGCTTTGATCGAGGAGCGCCTTTTTGGGGCGTTTTTGAGCGTGATCGATTGGTCGCAGCGGCAAGTGTTGATCCGAAAAAGCGCGGTAAAAATGGTAGTCTACTTCAACTCTCTTTTTTACATGTTAGCCACCAGCAACGTGGGCAAGGTTTAGCACGAATACTCTTTGACTATTGTGTGAAATATGCGAAGGAAAACGGTGCGGATGGATTATATATCTCATCAACACCGTCTGAAAATAGTGTGAATTTTTATCAGCATCTTGGGTGCTGCTTAATTGATATTCCTGATCCTGAACTTTATGAAAGAGAGCCAGAAGATATTCATTTGGCCTTTTATTTTATAAAGTCAAATAACGCATAATTTCGTTTATTAATAACATGATAAAATCAAACGCCTTTTCGTGAGAATGAGAAGGCGTTTTTTATATTGTAGAAAACGATTTAACCCTTTAAAAATTAAGGATATAGAGAGTTTTTTTTCTTTATATAAGTTGATTTAGTACCGGTGTTATATATAATAATGAAAATCATTATCATTAATGGTGAGTTATTATGGCTAAATCAACACGTTTATCTCCAGTCACTTCTTGGACATCTCGTATCAGTTTATGGGAAATGTTAGCTGTTTCTTCTTTACTTACCGTCATTATGCACTCTATTGCTGGAACATCTGCATTTACGTTAGTTTTAGTTGTTTCAATGCTGCTATCAACATTGATGTTATTCCATAAGAAATTGCAGATGTGGGTGATGATCCCTGCTGGAGTTGTGTTGACTTATAGCTTAATGACACTGTTAGCCACATATTATGGATAATGAATAGAAAGCAATAAAGGATTATTAACTGGGGGTTAACAAAGGAAAAGAAAGGTTAATTGAGTGGTGCGAAGAGGGGGACTTGAACCCCCACGTCCGTAAGAACACTAACACCTGAAGCTAGCGCGTCTACCAATTCCGCCATCCTCGCAGTCTTACTCAATTATTTAGCTCTACAAAAAGTGTGTTTGGTGCGAAAAGGGGGACTTGAACCCCCACGTCCGTAAGGACACTAACACCTGAAGCTAGCGCGTCTACCAATTCCGCCACCCTCGCAATCTAAACATTATCTTTGTAGATAGGAGGCGAATTTTAGGCCTTTTATTTTTGGCGTCAATTATTTTTTATCATTAAATTATCTTAGTGATGAAAAATAAAACACCTTGAATTATCACTTAAAATCAGCCCAAAAATAAAGCCCTGTTTTAGATAACAGGGCCTGTGATTAATCTTTCTTGGTGGCTTGGTAAACTTTAAATTTACCTGTTGATGCAAGCACTTCATGAGAGCCAAATACATGATCCAGAATGTCTGGATAAGGGATAAATGAATTCGCTACAATGCGTAATTTCCCCCCTTTTTTTAGGTAATTAGGTGCAAGGCGAATAATATCTTCAGCAGCTGTATAGCTTGTACCTAAACCATCATGGAAAGGCGGATTTGAGATTATCCAATCATAAGTTTCCTCAACGGCAGAATAGACATTACTCGCAATCACTCGGCCTTCTAATTCATTCACATTTAATGTCGCAATACTGGAAGAAATTGCAGCTGCATTTACATCACACAAAGTGAGTTTCAGCATTGGGTTTTTCTTGCCTAATACTGTAGCAAGAACACCACAACCACATGCCATATCTAGTAAATCACCAACCATTGCATCATCAAAAGTTGAAAGTAATAAACGGCTACCTTCATCTAATGCATTTTGGCTAAAGACACCCGGTAATGCCATTACGGTTAAATCGTTATGGCGATAAGTTTGCCACCAGTTATTACGGTCAAACAGTGTTTGATATGTTTGTGTACCAAAAAATAAGCTACAACGGCGTGCTGAATCTATTTTTTTAAGTTTAGCGATACCGTTCATTAATTCGGTTGCACTTTTAACACCGCTACGGTTTTCACCGACGATAAAGATTTCAGTACCCACTTGTAAGTTAGAGCAAAGGCTACGCAGTTGGAAAGTGGCTTCGTTTTTATTTTTAGGCCAAAAATAGATCAAGGTATTGCAATATTTTACAAAGGATTGATCTGCAACTAAACCGAAGAGTGCATTATCACCCATTGATTTTAGTAATGGTAACCATTGGTGATATTGGTTTGTATATGCTCTGACACTTTTCGCCTGGATCTGTGCTGCAAAAGTATCTTGAAGATCACCTGCAATAAGTACATGCCTGTCTGCGAAATGATCTAGGTGACGAAGAATAACTTCGCTAGCAGGGGACAGTGAGGACATTATGATTATTACTCCTTAAAAAACATAAGACGCATGATATCAGATATAAAGAAACCGACGCTATTTATTGGCGTAGTTTATGCCCTCTGATACTATGTACCGTTGTTCTACACTTGATAGGTAAGCATAATGAGCCGTAAAGACAGAATGTTATCCCAACTAGGAATTCGTCAGTGGGTACTTCGTAAGCCCGCAGTGTTAAAAGGCGAGCATTCTGTTCAATTTCCGGATACAACACGTTTACTTATCATTACTGATGATACCGTTGATCTAAATAACGGGCTTTTCTCTGATATTTTTAGCGCCATGGGGATAGATAAAAACGAAATCTATTGTATTACAACAGACGATGTGAGCATGCTCACAGAATCATTTGATCTTCCCTGCTGGTTATTAGGCACTGATCTCATTCTTCCCTCTGAATATACTTCTTTGAGAAGCCCTTCATTGCATCAATTATATTTTGATGCCGATGCAAAACGCGATCTTTGGAAACAAATCTATCAATATGAAGACCATTTCACCCTTAAACCCTGCTGATTTACCTTTAGCATGGCAAATAGAAAAATTAAGTCATTCATTCCCTTGGAGTGAAGAAACATTTTATAGTAACCAAGGAAGTCATTATTTTAATCTGAAAATTTGCATTGATAATATTATTGTAGGTTTTGCAATTACGCAATTAATATTAGATGAGGCAACACTTTTTAATATTGCAATCCATCCTGATTATCAGGGGAAAGGTTACGGTAAGGCACTTTTATTGGAACTGATTGAAACACTTGAGAAAAAAAATATCACTACCTTGTGGTTAGAGGTACGAGAATCTAATGAAAAAGCGTTCAATCTCTATGAATCTATAGGATTTAATTTTGTTTCAAAACGCAAAAACTATTACCCAACAAAAACGGGAAATGAAGATGCGATTATCATGGCTTATCCTATTTCTTTCTAATTAAATCTTTATTTAAGTTAAATTTAAAGCGCCTTTTTTTGGGCGTTTTTTTATTTTATACGGAGTGATTGAATTTTATTTTTTATTGATTTCATTTAAAATTTATCTTTATTTTTACTTAATGGAAATTTATCAAGTTAATTTCACTTTTGTCATGCTTTCATTGTGAGGTTAATGTGATTATAACGGTGTTAAAATAGTGAACGATATATAAAATAAGTAAATCGAGTATTTGGTTTTGTTTTAAATAAAGTGATTAGTCTCTAAATATACAGAATTAAAATTAAAATAAATGTACATTTATTTTAAATATTATATTCAATCCCGCTTTTAACCTAAAATAAATAGGCTAATTCTTGGCTTTATTAGTAGCTCATAAAGCCAGTTTATAGAATTCTTAGTAAAATAGTTGTCTTGGGAGTATCAATGAAACAACGTTGCTCTATAAAGCAATAGATATGATTAATTTTTTCAAACACTAGGCATCACTCCCTCAAGCAGATAAAATAGTAACCATTGATTGTTTATACAGACAAGATAGGCGAAAATAAGCGCCAATTAAGATTAACTTGCGGGTTGAATGTCTTTATAGTCACTTTAATTATTAGTTATATAAATATATCAGTGCCTTACATTCACTCGCCTATCAACCAGAAGATCACCATTGATGTCTAATCCTATTTTTCAGCAAGAAGTTGCTCGTCGTAGAACTTTTGCCATTATTTCCCACCCCGATGCGGGTAAAACAACTATCACTGAAAAAGTGTTGTTATTCGGACAAGCGATTCAACGTGCAGGAACCGTAAAAGGACGTGGTTCAAATCAGCATGCAAAATCTGACTGGATGGAAATGGAAAAACAACGTGGTATTTCTATTACAACCTCAGTTATGCAATTCCCTTATGCTGATTGTCTAGTTAACTTACTCGATACCCCAGGGCATGAAGACTTCTCTGAAGATACCTATCGTACTTTAACGGCTGTTGACTGCTGTTTAATGGTGATTGACTCTTCTAAAGGGGTTGAAGATCGTACACGTAAGTTAATGGAAGTAACACGTTTACGTGACACTCCAATTCTGACTTTTATGAATAAACTCGACCGTGATATTCGTGACCCAATGGAAGTCATGGACGAAGTTGAAACTGAGCTAAAAATTGCTTGCAGTCCTGTTACTTGGCCTATCGGTTGTGGAAAACTTTTTAAAGGGGTTTATCACATTCTGAAAGATGAAACTTATCTTTATCAAACAGGCCAAGGCCACACTATCCAAGATTCTCGTGTCATCAAAGGATTAGATAACCCAGAGCTTGATGAAGCGATAGGTGATGATTTAGCAAGCCAATTACGTGACGAGTTAGAGCTAGTATTAGGCGCATCTCATGAATTTGATCATGAAGCCTTTTTAGCAGGTGAATTAACACCTGTGTTCTTTGGTACAGCATTAGGTAACTTTGGTGTTAACCACATGCTTGATGGCCTTGTAAAATGGGCGCCAGCACCAATGCCTCGCCAAACAGATATGCGCCAAGTTACAGCTAATGAAGAAACGTTCACTGGCTTTGTTTTTAAAATCCAAGCAAATATGGACCCTAAGCACCGCGACCGTGTCGCATTTTTACGTGTTGTATCCGGTATGTATGATAAAGGTATGAAATTACATCAAGTCCGAATCAAAAAAGATGTGGTGATTTCAGATGCATTAACCTTTATGGCAGGCGATCGTTCTCACGTTGAACATGCTTACCCTGGCGATATTATTGGTCTTCATAACCATGGTACCATTCAGATTGGTGATACTTTTACGCAAGGTGAAATTCTGAAATTCACGGGTATTCCTAACTTTGCGCCAGAGTTATTCCGCCGTATTCGTTTACGTGATCCGTTAAAACAGAAACAGTTACTTAAAGGATTGGTACAGTTATCAGAAGAAGGTGCGGTACAAGTCTTTAGACCATTGGCTAATAACGATTTAATCGTTGGTGCGGTCGGTGTACTTCAGTTTGATGTGGTTGTTGCAAGACTTAAGAGTGAATATAACGTTGAAGCGATTTATGAATCTGTTAACGTTTCAACGGCACGCTGGGTTGAGTGTGATAACGAGAAGAAACTCGAAGAATTTAAACGTAAAAATGAACAAAACTTGGCACTAGATGGTGGTGATAACTTAACGTATATCGCACCAACGATGGTGAACTTGAATTTAACGCGTGAACGTTATCCTGATGTTGAGTTTCATCAGACTCGTGAACACTAATACTCGTCTTACTCGTCATACTTCAAGGTGTAGCGTTGTTGACTACGTTCATTCGCATTAGTCACATACTTGTGTATGTTCCTAGCGACTCATTTACTCGTCATACTTCAAGCTGCAACGTTGTTGACTACGTTCATTCGCACTAGTCACATACTTGTGTATGTTCCTAGCGACTCATTTACTTGTCGCCTAGTTGCAACTTGAATTATTTAGAGTAATGGTATTGGCATACTTACAGTTGTAACTTGAATTATTTAGAGTAATGGTATTGGCATACTTACAGTTGTAACTTGAATTATTTAGAGTAATGGTATTGGCATACTTACAGTTGTAACTTGAATTATTTAGAGTAATGGTATTGGCATACTTACAGTTGTAACTCGAATTATTTAGAGTAATGGTATTGGCATACTTACAGTTGTAACTTGAATTATTTAGAGTAATGGTATTGTCATACTTACAGTTGCAACTCGAATTATTTAGAGTATGTAATCTAATGAAAAGGCTATATTTTTTAATATAGCCTTTTTTGTTTCTTCGTTTTTCTTTGTTAAATCTACTCTGCATATCCCTAATATCCTACCAAAAAGCCCTTCTATATTTGGAATTACTCTTTTTTATTTCTGTTAACATGATATCTGTTTTTACACTTATTTATAAATTTATGTAAAATTTTTTATAGTTTTATTGGTTATTATTAGAATAAAATTATTAGGATTAGTCTTTATTTGCTATTTTTTGCTTTATTTAATACTAATAGCTTATTAGTGTAATAACTTAATTTGTTAATTTTTTGTAGTACTTCATAAAAATAAAGATATTAAAACACACACATTTCCTAACTCAGTTATTGTGATTAAGGGGAGAGCAATGAAACAATATAAAACGTTTAAATTAGCATTATTTATGTCCATGGGGCTTGCTTTTGTCAGTATGGGAGCATCAGCTGAAACATCATGGTATAGCGAAATTAATAGTGGAACGAATAACACAGGTTACGCTATCAGCGATACCGCGATTTCTACAAAAATTAAAGACACATTATTGCCGATCGAAAGCATTGATAGTGAATCGCTTTCTATTCGTACAGAATTTGGTCATGTATTTGTGACAGGCTTTGTTAAGAATAAAGAGCAAGAAGCGCAAATTATGCAAATTATTGAAAAAGTAGAAGGTGTAAAAAGTGTTGATTCTTCAGTAAATATTCGATCTTAAATTAAGATACGTTGTTTTTTATTTGTATGAATACGTAAAAATAATGACGCCGAAAAAATGTGCGGGTATCCTTTGTTAAGTTGTATAAAGGAGACATTATGGGGAAGTATATACCTGTCACATTAAATAATATTACAGCACTCGAATTTCAATCATCTCTACCACAAGGTAAAGTCGCTTTAGTCTGTGAAGGTGGAGGTCAACGTGGGATCTTTACCGCCGGTGTTCTTGATGAATTTATGCGTTCACAATTTGATCCCTTCGATATTTTGCTTGGGGTGTCTGCGGGCGCACAAAATTTATCCGCTTTTGCCTGTGGTCAGCGTGGCTATGCGCGTAAAATTATTAATCGTTATACAACTAATAACCAATTTTTTAATCCTATCCGATTTGTCCGTGGCGGTAATTTATTAGATTTAGATTGGTATATAGAAACGACAGCAAAAGAAATGCCTCTTGATATGCCAACAGCATTACGGCGTTTTGATACTGGCCGTGAATTTTATATGGTAGCCAGTCGTTCTGATAATTTCCAAGCAAATTATTTTCAACCAGATGAGCCAACTTGGCTTGATATCATCAAAGCATCTAGTGCAATTCCTGCTTTTTATCGTAATGGTGTTTTATTCCATGATGTTGTCTATCATGATGGCGGAATAAGTGATGCTATTCCTGTCAGGGAAGCTTATCGGCGGGGTTGTCGTACTATTGTTGTTGTGCGTACGGTGCCTTCTGAATATCAATATACCACTGAGTGGGTCGATCGTATGGGTAAATGGTTCGAAAATAGCCGTTTACAACGTTTTATGGCGATGGCTCAAGTTCATATTGAAACCTATACCGAAACACTTAAATTTATTCAATCGCCTCCAGAAGATGTTGTGGTTATCGAAATCTATCCACCAACGACGTTACAATCAAGTGCATTAGGTAGTCGTTTAAATGCATTAAATCATGATTATCATGTAGGTAGGCGTTGTGGACGCTATTTTTTAGCGACAATAGGTCAGCATTTTTCTAAGAAAAAATTCAAACAGCATGATAAAAAAATCTTTAGCCTATTTGAGCAAGAAGCAAAGGCGGATAAAGCGGAGGATGCTTCTATTATTCAACAAGGAACAAGAAGCGTGCATCCTGATGTAAGGCAGGTTTAAGAATGAATAAATTTATTGATACTCACTGTCATTTTGATTTTCCTGTTTTTTATAATGATATTGAGAATAGCTTATCTTTAGCGCATCAAGCGCAAGTTAAAAAAATTATTATTCCTGCAGTTGCTCGTTGGAATTTTGATGTGGTGACTGAGTTATCAAATGAATATCCTCAATTATATAGCGCATTAGGATTACATCCTTTATATATTGAAGAGCATAAAGAGCAGCATCTCATTGAATTAGAACAGAAACTAAAAATAGATCCTCGTTGTGTTGCTATCGGAGAAATAGGGCTTGATGACTATATGGATAACCCGCAACCAGAAAAGCAGGAACGCTTTTTAATTGCACAACTTAAATTAGCAGCTAAGTTTGATTTACCCGTGATTTTACACTCACGTAAAACTCACGATAAGTTAAGTGCGCTGTTACGTCGTTATGATGTTCCGCGTAAAGGGGTTGTACACGGTTTTGCAGGAAGCCAGCAACAAGCTGAAAAATTTATTCAGCAAGGTTATTTTATTGGTGTTGGTGGTACGATTACTTATGAACGAGCACAAAAGACACGCCGAGCAATTGCTTCATTGCCACTCGAATCGCTATTACTAGAAACAGATGCTCCTGATATGCCAGTGAGTGGTTTCCAAGGTGAGCCTAATCGGCCTGAGCGTATTCAATATGTTTTTTCCCAACTCTGTGAGCTACGTCAAGAACCCTCTGAGGTAATTGCACAGCAACTCTATCTTAATAGCCTACAATTATTTCGGTTAACAGATAATGCCTAGTTGTTGAATTGATTCATTCTACGATTAAAAATTCATTTTAATTTAATCTTATTTATATGAATAAGGTGTTTATTTAACTTTATTGTCTAAGATTGAATACAAGGATTGTTAATCATATGATGTTTTCCCTTTATTCAACCTATTCAATAAATGCGTTTCCCTCTCTTTTTATGTGATCTGCTTCTCATTTGTGACCTTTTTGTTACTTTTTTCAGATTCTATTTGTGATGGATGTTGAGGGTTCTTTTCTTAGACTAGGTATAATTATCCGGCAAAAAGAGTCAATAAGCTCTGACTAGAGCGTTATTGATAATCCATTAAATTTTTATATGAACAGGGATCCTTCAATGCAACTCATTATGAGCTTGGTCGGAATGGCAACATTAATTTTGATAGCCATTCTGTTTTCCAGCAATCGACGTGCAATTAGACTACGTACAGTTGGTGGCGCATTCCTTATTCAGATTGGCTTAGGTGCATTTGTTCTTTATTCCGACGGTGGTCGCGAGGTACTTCTTGCGGTTTCTGATGGCGTCAAGAATGTAATTGATTACGGCAATAACGGGATGAGCTTCCTATTTGCAGGCCTAGTATCAGATAAAATGTTCGAGTTGTTTGGTGGTGGCGGTTTCGTATTCGCCCTACGCGTACTGCCTGTTATCGTGTTCTTCTCTTCACTCATTGCAGTGCTGTATTACCTTGGCATTATGCAAATTGTCATTAAAATTCTCGGTGGTGGCTTACAAAAAGTACTTGGCACATCACGAACAGAATCTATGTCTGCCACTGCAAATATTTTCGTTGGACAAACAGAAGCCCCACTTGTTGTTCGCCCTTATATTGCAAGAATGACAACCTCTGAACTCTTTGCTGTTATGTGTGGTGGTTTAGCTTCTGTTGCGGGTTCAGTGCTTGCTGGGTATGCCAGCATGGGTGTGCCATTAGAGTATTTGATCACCGCATCCTTTATGGCGGCGCCAGGTGGTTTACTCTTTGCTAAATTGTTGATCCCTGAAACAGAAACGCCAGACGATCAAAAAGACGCGCTTGATAAAATGGCAGATGACGAAAAACCAGCCAATATTATCGATGCCGCAGCTGCGGGCGCATCTTCTGGTCTACAGCTTGCCCTAAACGTAGGTGCCATGTTGCTTGCTTTCGTCGCCTTGATTGCATTAGTCAATGGTATTCTTGGTGGCATTGGTGGCTGGTTTGGCTATGAGAATTTCTCATTAGAACTGGTGCTAGGTTGGGTATTTGCACCAATTGCCTTCTTGATTGGTGTACCTTGGAGTGAGGCAACCATTGCCGGCTCATTTATTGGACAAAAAATTGTTATCAATGAGTTCTATGCTTACTCTGAATTTAGTAAATACCTAAAAGAGGATGCATTAGTTGCAGGTTCTGGATTAGTAGTATTATCTGCTCAAACGAAGGTTATTATCTCCTTTGCATTATGTGGTTTTGCTAACCTATCTTCTGTTGCTGTACTGCTAGGTGGTTTAGGTGGAATGGCGCCAAACCGTCGTAAAGATGTGGCTCGTTTAGGAATGAAAGCTGTGCTAGCTGGTACACTCTCTAACTTAATGAGTGCAACAATTGCAGGATTCTTCTTTGCATTAACGGCAATGGCAGTTGTTGCCGCTTAATTGATTTAATTGTAAAGAGCAGATGGGTATTTTACCTATCTGCTCTTTTATGTTTGTTTTCTGTTGTAATGTTAACTACTTTTATTGTGTGAGATATTTCGCAGATTGTATTGAATATGGTCACAAAGGTTGTCATTTAATGTGTATTACACTTTTCTTGCGTTATAAAGACGACTTAAAAACGGTATTCAAGTAACATTAAACCAGAAAATGACCTGATTGTGATATCAATCACATTTTTATGTCATTGCTTGCAAGTTACATTTGATTAGTGTGACGTAAAGCACATCTAATTGTTCCTTAGCGTGTTCAAATAAGATGTGCTGAAACTTCATGGAATGGCGAAGGCTCAATGACGGGTCGCCGAAGTGAGCATAGCGCGGTGAGAGGGAGCTCAGCTGTCGTTGTAGCACTAGTTACAACAACATCTTCAAGGAACCAAGTCCGCTCGCCAACAAATTTAATCGCTAACCTTAAGCGTATGCCCAAAAGGGCTTAAGAAACATCGTTGGAGAGTTTTATGACAGATTTAACCGCTGCAGCGCGCCTTGCGCTGTCTTTGATGGATTTAACTACATTAAATGATGATGACACTGATGCAAAAGTGACTGCGTTATGTCATCAGGCTAAAAGCCCAGAAGGCAATACAGCCGCTATTTGTATCTACCCACGCTTTATTCCGTTAGCACGTAAAGTGTTACGCGAACAGGGTACACCAGAAGTCCGTATCGCAACCGTAACTAACTTCCCTCATGGTAATGATGATTTAGATATCGCATTAGCTGAAACCAATGCGGCATTAGCTTATGGCGCAGATGAGGTTGACGTAGTTTTCCCTTACCGTGCATTAATGGCAGGTAACGAGCAAATCGGTTTTGATATCGTTAAAGCATGTAAAGAAGCTTGCGCAGAAGCAGGTTCTTTATTGAAAGTCATCATTGAAACGGGTGAGCTGAAAGATCCTGCTCTTATCCGTAAAGCCTCTGAAATTTCAATCAAAGCGGGTGCTGACTTTATTAAAACTTCCACAGGTAAAGTACCTGTAAATGCAACACTGGAAAGCGCTGAGTTAATGATCCAAGTGATCCACGATATGGGTGTTGGCAAAGAAGTTGGTTTTAAACCTGCAGGTGGTGTTCGTACCGCTGAAGAAGCTGCTCAATATCTAGCATTAGCTAACCGCATTATGGGTGACAACTGGGTTGATGCCCGTCACTTCCGTTTTGGCGCATCAAGCTTGTTAGGTAATTTACTAGCCACTTTAGGTCATGGCGAGCAAAAATCGTCTAGTGGTTACTAATCCATTCGTGTAATACGCCCACGTTTTATTGTGGGCGTTATCAATGCTATAAAGCCAGGAGGTTGCAGTGTTTCTTGCCCAAGAGATTATTCGTAAAAAACGTGATGGTCATCCTTTAACAGAGGAAGAAATTCGTTTTTTCATTAACGGTGTCAGAGATAATACTGTTTCTGAAGGTCAAATTGCTGCATTAGCAATGACTATTTATTTCCACGATATGACGATGCCTGAGCGTGTTGCTCTGACATTAGCTATGCGTGATTCCGGTACAGTACTGAACTGGAAAAGCCTAAATTTAAACGGTCCAATTGTTGATAAACACTCAACAGGTGGTGTGGGTGATGTCACTTCACTGATGTTAGGGCCAATGGTTGCCGCGTGTGGCGGTTATGTTCCTATGATTTCAGGTCGTGGATTAGGTCATACAGGTGGAACATTAGATAAACTCGAAGCTATTCCAGGTTTCGATATCTTCCCTGATGATGAGAAATTCCGCGATATTATTCGTAACGTGGGTGTTGCTATTATCGGACAGACTAATTCATTAGCACCTGCTGATAAACGCTTTTATGCTACCCGTGATATTACTGCTACAGTTGATTCAATCCCTCTTATCACAGCCTCTATTCTAGGTAAAAAATTAGCCGAAGGCTTAGATGCATTAGTGATGGACGTTAAAGTGGGATCGGGTGCCTTTATGCCGACTTATCAGAAATCTGAAGAGCTGGCTGAGTCTATTGTTCAAGTAGCAAATGGCGCAGGCTGTCAAACTACAGCACTGTTAACGGATATGAATGAAGTTCTAGCTTCTAGCGCAGGTAATGCTGTCGAAGTTCGTGAAGCCGTTCAATTCTTAACTGGTGAATACCGTAATCCACGTCTATTTGAAGTTACTATGGCGCTGTGTGTTGAAATGTTAGTATCAGGCCGTTTAGCGGATGATCGTCAACAGGCTCGTCAAAAACTGCAAGATGTGTTGGATAACGGTAAAGCGGCAGAAGTCTTTGGTCGTATGGTTGCAGCACAGAAAGGCCCATCTGATTTTGTTGAAAACTACAATAAATACCTGCCAACTGCGGTATTAAGTAAACCTGTATTTGCTGAGAAAGCTGGGTTTATCACAGAAATGGATACGCGTGCATTAGGTATGTCTGTTGTGACATTAGGTGGTGGTCGTCGTAAAGCCACTGATGCAATTGATTATAGTGTGGGATTAAGCGACATCGTAGCGCTTGGTGCTGAAATCAATACAGACACTCCGTTAGCGATGATCCATGCTAACAGTGAAAAATCATGGCAAGAAGCTGCGGCTGAAGTCCGTAAAGCGATGGTAATTGGTGATAGCAAACGTGAAGCCTCACCAATGGTGTACCGTCAAATCAGCGAATAAGAACTCAATTACGATTTATAAGTGACATATCCGTGGTCTACGGAGAATGACACAGGAGAGAGAATTATGAAACGTGTACATATCATGGTATTAGATTCCTTCGGTATCGGTGCTGCTGGTGATGCAGAGAAATTCGGTGACCAAGGTTCAGATACTTTAGGGCATATCGCACAAGCGTTTGCTGACGGTAAAGCAGATAAAGAAGGTCGTAAAGGCCCACTTCATTTGCCAAATCTTTGCCGTTTAGGTTTAGGTAAAGCCGCTGAAGAATCAACAGGTAAATTCCCTATTGGTTTAGATAAAAACGCAGATATCATCGGTGCTTATGGCTACGCGAGTGAAATCTCTTCTGGCAAAGATACTCCGTCAGGCCACTGGGAAATTGCAGGTGTTCCTGTTCTGTTTGATTGGGGATACTTTAAAGAGTTGAAAAACTCATTCCCACAAGAACTGCTAGAAAATATCGTTAAACGTGCAAAATTACCTGGGTACTTAGGCAACTGTCACGCATCTGGTACAGTTATTTTGGATGAGCTTGGCGAAGAACACATGAAAACCGGCAAACCGATTTTCTATACTTCTGCTGACTCTGTATTCCAAATTGCATGTCATGAAGAAACTTACGGTTTAGACGAATTATATGAGCTGTGTGAAATTGCTCGTGATGAACTAAACAAAGGTGATTACAACATTGGTCGTGTTATTGCGCGTCCATTTATTGGTGATAAACCAGGTAACTTCGCCCGTACAGGTAATCGTCATGATTTAGCCGTAGAGCCACCAGCACCAACTATGTTGAAAAAACTGGTTGATGAAAAACAAGGTCATGTTGTTTCTATCGGTAAAATTGCTGATATCTACGCAAACGTAGGTATCACTAAAAAAGTGAAAGCAACAGGTATTGATGCACTGTTTGATGCAACACTTGAAGAAATGAAACTCGCGGGCGATAACACAATCGTTTTCACCAACTTTGTTGACTTCGACTCCTCTTACGGCCACCGTCGTGATGTTGTCGGTTATGGTGAAGCACTGGAATTATTCGACCGTCGCTTACCAGAACTAATGGAACTGGTAAAAGAAGATGACATTCTTATCTTAACAGCAGACCACGGTTGTGACCCAACTTGGCCAGGTTCTGATCATACTCGTGAGCACATTCCTGTTCTTGTTTATGGTCCAAAAGTTAAACCAGGTTCATTAGGTCATCGTGAAACCTTCGCTGATATCGGCCAAACTGTTGTTAAATACTTCGGTGTGTCTCCAGTCGATTACGGTAAAGCAATGTTTTAATTTAACTTCGGTAGGTATAGCAATATGCCTACTGAATGATATTTGAATAGTAAAAAGATCAATTAAAAGGAAGAATTATGGCTACCCCTCATATTAACGCAGAAATGGGCGATTTTGCTGATGTCGTTTTAATGCCGGGCGACCCGCTTCGCGCTAAATACATCGCTGAAACTTTTTTACAAGATGTCCGTCAAGTAAACAATGTTCGTGGTATGTTAGGTTTTACAGGTACGTATAAAGGCCGTAAAGTTTCTGTAATGGGCCACGGTATGGGTATTCCTTCCTGCTCAATTTACGCAAAAGAATTAATTACTGATTTTGGCGTAAAAGTGATTATCCGTGTGGGTTCATGTGGTGCAGTATTACCAGATGTTGAATTACGTGATGTTGTTATCGGTATGGGTGCATGTACAGACTCTAAAGTTAACCGTCTGCGTTTCAAAGACCAAGATTTTGCAGCTATTGCAGATTACCAATTAGTTCAAAATGCTGTTGATGCAGCAAAAGCGAAAGACATTAAAGTTCGCGTAGGTAATATCTTCTCTGCTGATCTGTTCTATTCTCCAGATCCAGAAATGTTTGATGTGATGGAAAAATACGGCATCCTAGGTGTTGAAATGGAAGCTGCAGGTATCTACGGTGTTGCAGCGGAATACGGCGCAAAAGCACTGACTATCTGTACTGTATCTGACCACATCAAAAAAGGTACACAGACTACAGCAGAAGAGCGTCAAACTACCTTTAATGAAATGATTGAAATTGCATTAGAATCTGTTCTGTTACTAGAAGACTAATCAATACATTTCGTTGCTTAAAAATAATAAAAACCCAATTTTCGAATTGGGTTTTTTTATGTCTATTTACTCAAAAATATAAATAGAAGTTTTAAATAAAATACTTAATATCAATAGGTTAGTTGTTATTTTTTGGGCTTGCCACTATCTATTTTCTTGACTATCAATAGTGTATTTTGTAGCCTATATAACATAGGTAATGAGATTGAAGATCTCTATTCCTACATTTTTATAGCAAAGTAGGAGGGTAATATGAACTTTGATATGTGCATAGCCCAAAATTGTGCATCTTTTTTTAACCCGATAACAAAAGTATTTGTTGTGGTTGATTCATTTAATAATTATGAGTTTGATGTACGTACAGGAACTTTATCTCATACGGAATTTGTAGGTACGATTACCGCAACAAGTGATGAAGAATTGAATAAGAAACTCGCTGAGATCACGGCTGCCTATATATGATAACAGAGCAAGAAATAAATCAGTTAGTTGCAAATATTAATGAAATTCTTCAAGAAGATAGGGCTAAATTAAAAATATCATTCCATTTTGCAGTCGAACGACTTAATGATAATCGTAATAACCCACCAATTACTTTAAATGAACTTAGAACTATATTTATAAAATTTATTAAGCATCATTTACAGAAAATATTAGAAAAAGAAGAAGGTTTTTCTTTTACGATAAAATGTAAAAAATCAGGTATTGCAATACCTTGCGCTATTGAACATGAGTTTGATATTGGTTCAAAATGGGTAATACAGCAAGTCATTACTATTATGCGAAAATGGGATTTTAACGCTTATCACGGCGATGCCCTTTTTGAAATTTAGATAACTCAACGCCTTAAAATCATTATTTAATTTATTCTCTTTAATATAGCTATTAGTTATAGGGGAGCGCTTAATATATTAATTATTAGAGCGTCAATTTAAATAATAAAAACCCAATTTAAAAATTGGGTTTTTTTATGTCTAATTAATAAAGTTAAAAACTATGGAGCATAAATATACGTTTCTAAATAAGGATCCATTTTAATAGCGTAGTTTTTTAGATTATTCAGGCTAGGGGTTAACGGATCTTTGCACTCTTTTTTACTAATAATATTATTGTCTTTATAAACAATCACGCCGTTAAAGTTCCATCCTCTACCTTCACCGTCATAAACAACGTAGCTGTAATTTCCATTCTTAAATCGAATATAAGTCGATGCACCAGCAACAAACATCTGATGTCCATAAAAGACATTATTATTAGGTTGCTGAGGAACTGGTAGTGTGATCTCTGTTTTAGCAAGTGTGCCATAGCGATACACAGGGGGATTCCCATGTTCGGCAAATACACTGACATACTTACCATTTTCAAGTTGGCAGGTAAATTCTTCAGCATAGACACTTGCGGATAATAATACGAATACAGCAGCAACAGTGATATGTGCTTTCATATTGTCTTCTCCGTTAATTACCTACTTTATTACTTTAAGTATCGGCAAAAAAAGCAAAAGATGTAGAGTAAATATTCTGATTATTTAGCAGGGTGACTATCTTTTATTTTTAACCAATATTTTTGTTATTTGCAGGGTTATTATCTGTGATTATTTTCTTTTTTATATTTTCATTAGTGACTACCCTCTATTTTAACCTTAACCCATATTTTGTACCTAATAATAGTTAAAATTAGAATTAATTTGCTAATTGTTGAAAATATAGCAGTGTTTTAGTTTTATTTTATTGGTGGTAACTGAACTTAATGTAATTTTAGCTGTACTAATTGCGGAAATAACAGATTAATACAATTAATTAAATTGAGAGTCTAATGATATCATATGGTTAGCTAGTTATTATTGTATTTTGATTATATTTCAAATAGTTAATAGTATTGTTAGTGATTGTTTCTATTTATAGTCCTATTTTCATTGTGATCTCAGTCACATAAGTATATTAATGAAAAATTTGCGTCTGTAAATTTAACTTTCCGTATCAACTTAATTTGTTGATATTAATAATAAATATTATTAAACCTGTTATGTTCTATGAGATAGATGCTATCGCATAGAACACTAACTAATTTAATTAGAAAATGTATAGTATTGCTATGCAACTAAATTAAATTATTGTCGGTTTCTATTTGGAGAATATAGTGAAAAATCAAGATTTATTAGGTCTATCTTCTGCTAACATTCTAAACGTGGAATTTGAGAAGAAATACCACGACGTTATTGCTCACTTTTTCAGCCGAGATCCGAAGTATTGGCCGATATTTCAGGATAAAACAATCCAATCGATTACACAGTTTAGAAAAACCACAACTAATGATAATGACCAATTACAGCGTTATTCTAATGGGCCACAAATATTTGAACGTTTAATGGCGGATACGCAAATCCAGCAACATATTAATTACCCAGAAAACGATCCTAATGAGCTACTCATGTTAGTTTCAACTCTGTGTAAAAACTGGGAAAATCCATTAGCTGTTGAAAACGTGATTGCAATGCCAAGTGATCCGGGTGTTTATGGTTCAATCTTAGGGTTAATGGGCAACCCTAACATGGTGTATTGCGAATATTCTGGTGTTGCTGATGCATTAGAAAAAGTGACGATAAAAAAAGTCGCTAAATTGGTTGGTTACGATCCTGAAGTTGCCTCAGGTGTGTTCACTCAAGGCGGCACCATGTGTAACTTATATGGTTATCTCTTTGGATTACGCAAATCTATGCCTAATTCTAAACATTTAGGTATGGCAGCAGATCAAGATTATCGCATCATTAACTCCCAAGGTGGTCACTATTCAAACATGACTAACCTTGCACTGTTGGGGGTTGATGTTGATAACAAAACTATCCGTATTAAAGTATCTGAAGATAACACCATTAATTTAGAACACTTAGAGCGTGAGTTAAGAGCGTGCTTTACTGTTAAATGCAAAGTACCCACTATCATGTTAACCACAGGAACAACAGACACCTTTGGTGTGGATGATGTGAAAGGGGTTTGTGAGTTACGTGATCGCTTATGTGAAGAGTTCGAGATCCCTGTTAAGCCTCATGTTCACGTTGATGCCGCTGTGGGCTGGCCTATTATCTTCTTCTTAGAATATGATTTCAGCAGTAATCCACTGGCAATTAATGATGTTACCTTAGAAGGCTTACGTCAGAACGTTGAGAAATTTAAACATCTGAAATATGCCGACTCCATTACTATCGACTTCCATAAATGGGGCTATGTACCTTATACCTCAAGTTTAGTATTGGTGAAAAATGGCAATGACTTCGTGGCACTGGAAAACGATCCAGAAAACTTCACCTATTTTGAGCATGAATTAGAAGGGCAGACTCACTTACAATCTACTATTGAATGTACACGTAGTGGTGTGGGTATCTTTGGTGCTTATTCTGCAATGCACTATATGGGGATTGAAGGTTACCAAACCATTATTGCCCACTGTTTGCAAAACGCGAACTACATGCGCCATCAGTTGTTAGAGATGGGTAATGCGAAAGTGATTGTACCGCAAAACCAAGGCCCAAGTGTTGGTTTTAAACTGTATGATCCAAACCTAGTGAAAGATCCTAATGTTGCTTTTGATTTAGAGTTAACGTGCTCTACAGATAAAGAAGCATATGACTTTATGGTTCATAACACACAGTGGCATAGAAAACTTTTCTTACAACGTGGTAGAGACGGATTATTTACTAACTGGGTAGATTCTATTGCTTGCTCAAAATATGCGAAAAATAACCGTTACGTTTATCTTCCAGGTGAAAAAGCGGTATTTATGAATCCAAATACTGAACGTGCACATATTGACAATTTTATGAAGATTTTAACCGAAATGAGTCAAAATATGAGCTCAAAAAAGGCTGCGAAAATCTAATTAAATCATTGTTTGATTAAATAAAACAAACTGTACTTTAATCGAGAAAACTCGTATTAAGGTACAGTTTTTATTTTATATGATAACAATTGCAGATTATCTGAGTTGGCTATCTTTACTACCACGGCGATTATACCCACTAAAGGCATTATTCTTTTTATCAATAGCGTCTTGGCAGTTTAAACAATAACGTACACCAGGAACGGCTTTTTGCCGAGCTGGGGAGATTGGCTCGCCACATTCATCACAAAACTCTGCACTTTCACCATGTGCCATTTGGTTGCGAGCTCTTGCAATTGCATCATCAATGGTGGCATCTATTTGCTCTTGAACAGCACTATCATTAGCCCATCCACTTGCCATCATATTCTCCTATTTTAACAGTGAATATAAATACTATTATTAGGGCGATGGTGAAAAAATCAACAGAATAAAAGAGAATATAGATTGCGAAGATAGGGTGATAGAAATAAAAACCCCCTCATAGAGAGGGGGAAAATTTCAGAGGCATAATACGTCGTTGTTATTGTTTTTGTTCTCTAATAAACAGAGAAATGATAAAGAAGAGGGCGACGAATACGATAATGAGGTTAAAGCCAACAGAAACATTATAGCTTTCTGATACTTGGCCAATTAATGAACCTGCTAACGCACCACCCAATCCAGAAGCAACATAAATCAATCCCATCACTGAGCCACTTTTGCTGGTTAATTTTGTGGCAACAGCGGCGGCTGTTGGAAACAGCACTGATAATGCAAAACCAAATACCATAAACAGATAAACAATATCTTGCACAAAGATACGGCTAACAATAATGGCAATAAGCGAGAACAGTGAAAATAAAATCAATGTTTTGCGATCACCCAGTGCAAGGTTAATAAAGCCACCAATAAAGCGACCGATAGTAAATAAGAAAGCAAAACTAGAAATCACGTAAGCGGCGGTTTCTGCTTTTTGTGCGCTACTCATATTTCCAATATCCATAGAGGTATAGAAGATAGGGAAGAAGTTTAAGAAAGCGGCTTCAGCAGCAACATACAGCGTAATAAATAAGATAACTAATAATAGCGATTTTTGTGTCAGTAACTCTAAAAAGTCACTGAATTTCATATCAACTTGTGCGCTGTTTTCTATTTTTAATGTACTTAATACGAGAATAATGACCGCAACAATAACGGCAACACCTACATAAAAAGTACGCCATGAAATAGAGTGTGAAAATAGATATTGTAAAATTAGTGGAGTGACAATCATCCCTACGCCAAACATTGCATTGGAGACGTTAAACATCATGCCAGCTTTCTCTTTATAGAAAGTCGGAATAACGGTCACGATAGAGACAAGCATCGAGCCAATACCTAATCCAATAACCAGATAAAAGCCAAAAAATAGCATCACATTAAAAGCAAGGCTGGTTCCTGTTAAGCCAACAGCCATCATCAGTGAGCCAATAAACATCATGACTTTTAACCCTTTCTTATCGGTAAAATAGCCTGTTAATAAACTGGCAATTAAAAAACCGATTTGGAAAAAGGTAATTAATGAGCCAACTTGGCTCATATTTAATGAAATATCATGTTGAACTTGTTCGAGAATAAGCCCTTTTGTATTTTGAATGCCACCGAGTAAAAACATCGTGACAAACAGAAGGAAAAAGACTTTCCATTTTTGTTGTTTAGCCATAATTTTATCCTGATTTTCCGCGGTGTATTATTCTTTAATCGTGTTGTTATAGGCGTTATTGTTAGGTGTATTGTGTTCGCCAATGGCATCAAATAATTCTTGAGTTGCCCATCCATAGCAATAATAAAGTAAGTCATCACAAGCACTTTCTTCTGCTGCAATAACCGCTTCAATTAATTGAGAGGCAGGTAAATTCCACATTTGAATACCACTATAAATAAAGGTATTTGGCTGTGAAAGCTGGCGAACTTTATTATTTTGTTCTGCAACAAAGTGAATAGGAAAACCTTGCTGTTTAAAGGTTTCGTATGAAATATCATAAGGTAATTCAAATAAGCGTTTGAACGCAGTAAATGCACGCTCTTGGCTTTCGTTATCATGGGCAAAATGATTAATTAACCCTTGAACATCTGCACCTCCCCCTAATTTATGATAAGGGAAATGTTTGAGTGTTGAAGAATAACGGGTTAATTCATGATAATTTTGACCTAAGATCCAACTATAAGCTGGTGGCCATAAGTCAAGCCATAACGTAATACCACCCGCAGTTTGTTTGGCATCAGACAGTAATTTTTCAACTAATTGAGTCACACTTTGTTGGCGAAATACTTGCCACGCTTTTAACAAAGGTTCTTCTTTTAATGCACTAACAGGTGTTTCGAAATCCCCTTGTTTCAATGAATCAGCTAAAGCCGCCAGACGCTGTTTGATCTCATTAACAGGTAAACCTTGCTGTACCATTTTTTTTTCACAGTGAGGGCAAAAACAGGTAAATAATCCTGCTGGATTCACTTCTTTACCTGCCCAATCAGGGAAACGAATTCTGTCAATTAAAAAGGTGTCATAACCGTAGTTTTGTTTTAATGCTGTGAATGTCTTTTGCCACAATTGAGCGACATCAGGGGCGTTAGGACAGAGCCAATGTGCTTGCGGGCGACCTTTAAAATCCACAACCTGATTGTTTTCTACATCCCCGGTGAAATCGCCATTAAGAATATTAGCCCATGGAATGACTTTATATTTTCCGCCATCAGTAGCTTTTTTTATCGTCATTAGCGGATCGGCACCCGCTAAAATGGTTGGATCAACACGTTGGCTCAGACGAGGGAAATCAGTATGAGTGTTGATGTGTAGTGTACCTGTTCCCATAACCACATTATGAATAGGGTTATGAGGTAAATCACCAACAGGGTAAGGGTTACGTTCAAAAATGGTATTAATTTCGACAAATAAATGCTCGACATGCTTCATGCCATCAAGGCGTTGAAGTATAGCGGACATACCTTCGTCTAAAATATCATGTGGGTGAAGATGTATTCCTGCCATGAGTTGCTCCCATCTCGTTTAGGTGCTTTTTTATTAGGGTTATCTCAGTTGGATCTCGGGCATAAATTGAATTGATGGATAAACCGTAGCCAAGGCAAGAATGGCAATGCCATAAAGCGGGCCTTTTTCCCATAATTCAGACAGCTCGATATTCACTTTGGTGTTAGCAAATAAATGTCTATCTAGATTTGCCTGAACACGCGGTAAAAAGGTGTCAGCAGAGCGAGTGATCCCGCCTGTTAATACCACTTTTTCCAGATTTGCAATGGCAACTAAGTTCATAATGCCAATAGCAAGATAATCTGCCATTTCCTCAACTAAGGATTGAGCCAGAGGATCGCCTTGTTGTGAGGCTTGAATAATCTCAATTGCACTAAGATTTTCTCCTCGTAAGTTTGCCATGCGCTCACTTAAACCTGAGCCAGAGCAGAAACTTTCAAAGCATCCTTTGTTACGCCAATTGCGAAAGAGATGGTCACGCGCAAACATCATGTAGCCGATTTCACCAGCTGCATTGTTTGCACCGCGGATAACTTTTCCATCCATCAGCAAGGCGGAGCCTAATCCTGTGCCGATACCAATCAGCGCACAACTATGTGTATGACGACAACGGCCTTTCCACATTTCACCCACAAGTGCTGCACGAATATCATTTTCGAGTACAACGGGTACATTGAGTTTTTCTGTAAGCTGTTGTGCTAAAGGCAAATTATCCCATTGAGGTAAATTAGGAGAGCCCTCTAGTACAACACCATTTTTGATATCGATGATCCCTGGTGTGGCGACACCGATAACATTGATCTTTTGACGGTCTACGCCGCTTTTTTCGATCACATTTTCAATACTTTGTGCAAATTGCGTAATAAAGTGCTTACGATCGTCAGTATCAAAGGTAGGCTCTTGATATTCATACAACAATTCGGCATCTAAGTTAAAAACCGCATAGGCGATTTTGGTTCCGCCTAAATCAATGCTGACACCTAAACTGTGTTGAGGATCGAAGTTAACTAAAATACCTTTTCTGCCTTGTCCTGCTGGCGAACTGACACCACTTTCATAAACGATTTTTTCTTCAAGGAGATCGTTAATAATTTCAGACACCGTCGCTTTTGTAATCCCGCTAATTTTGGCTATCTGAGCCCGTGACAAAGGACCTTGATGACGAATGACATTTAATACAAGCGAGGCATTCATTTGCCGTAATGTATTGGGTACGTTCGGTGTCACGTTACTACTCCATTTGTTTAGAAACAAAACTAAAAGATGTTTTTTTTATATAAAATCGTCTGTGTTTGATAGTTATGCACCGTTTTATTTACTTTGTAAAGTATAAAACGACTAATTAGTTTAGAAACCATCCTAAATGAGTTTGCGATCACAAATTGATGAGTCTAATTTGTACAATGAGATCTTCTAAAAGATCTTCAATGTATATATTCGTTGCACATATTCTTAATGCAATAAACCGACTACAATGAAATAAATCTATATTGGCTAAAGAGAAAGTTAGCATGAAAAAAGGAATGTTATTAAAAGGGTTAATAGGAATGTTATTGCTATTCCCTCTGTATTCGCAGGCAGTAACATTAAGCGGTTATCTTGAGGTAAAACGATTATTAGCCTTAGATCATCCTTCTAATAAACAACTAGAATCGGTGACACAAGCGTACCTGAACGGTATTGCGAATGGATTTAATTTTTATGCAGTGTCAGTAAGATTGCATAATGAAGGTAATGATTTTAAGCCACTTTATTGTCCACCCAAAAAAGTCATACAAAATGGCGATTTTATGGTAAAGCATATTGATGCTTATCTTGATAAATATCCTATTGCTAAGCAAAAATATAAAGATACATCAATAGAGCTAGTTTATATTGCCGCATTACAAGATGCCTATCCTTGCGATGAATAAAAAAGAAAAATAGCCACAATCCTTGTGGCTAAAATGATTTTGGTGTGCTCTTTTTCTTGTTATTTACTTCAGGTTGCCTCTCTCATAAGCCCCTTGATGGAAGACACTCAAGCTGTTGCTGCTTCAACTTGTTTTACAGGAACAAGATGACAGCAATCGCTTTCACCGGTTTTTTCAAAGGTTGATAAACGGGTGATTAAGAGTGAATTCATGTCTGTTAATAATCCTTCTGCTTGCAGTTTTTGCATGATGCTTTCATCACAATCACTATTGTTATGACGTTGATAAGCAACTGGTGTTACACCGCGTAATACGGTGAGCTGACCCGCAAGTGCTGGATTATCTGTTAATGCATATACGTTGTTGTTTGGCATAAAGCGTGACAATAAGGTCACTGATTTGCCGTTTTCTGTTAATGCGGCAACGCTTAAATGTTTGTCATCATGGAAGGCGGTTGTCGCAGCAGCCAGAGCAATCCAACGACCAGTTTGTGAATAGTAAGACGGTGATTGCCATGGGTTTTCAGCATTAGCTGCAAAAGAGCGTTCGGCTCCTTCAGCAACACGCGCCATTGCACTAACCGCCTCGACTGGGTATTTTCCTGCCGCAGTTTCAGCGGAAAGCATTACAGCATCAGTGCCATCACCAACAGCATTCGCGATATCCATTACTTCGGCACGGGTTGGCATTGGGCTTTCAATCATCGATTCCATCATTTGAGTTGCAGTAATGACAGGGCAACCTAATGCGCGACAACGTGCAATTAGTTGTTTTTGTGCGCCTGGTAAGCTGGCATCACCGATTTCAACGGCGAGATCACCTCGTGCTACCATAATGACATCGGATGCTTTAATAATGTCATCCATATTTTCTTCACAAGAAACCACTTCTGCGCGCTCAACTTTAGCAACGATTTTGGCGTGACTTCCTGCTGCTATTACTAAATCACGGGCATATTCAATATCCGCACCATTACGAGGGAATGAAACGGCAATGTAATCTGCTTGAATAGCGGCTGCTGTGTGTATGTCTTGTTTGTCTTTCTCTGTTAATGCAGGTGCAGATAAACCACCACCGAGTAAGTTAATTCCTTTACGGTTAGATAATTTTCCACCAACAGTAACGACAGTCTCTATTTTATTATTATTTACGGCACTGACTTGTAATTGAATATTACCATCATCAAGTAACAGAATATTCCCTGGTGTGACTTCCTGAACAAGTTGTGGGTAATCCAATCCAACTTGTTGCTCGTCGCCTAATGTGCTGTCTAAATCAGCATTTAGAATAAAGCTATCACCTTGTTTTAATTGAACTGAATCATGTTTAAAATTGGCAATACGAATTTTTGGGCCTTGCAGGTCAGCTAAGATCCCGATGAATACACGATGTTTTTCTGCGACCTGACGGATAGTTGCGGCTGTTGTTTGATGCTGTTCGCTAGTGCCATGTGAAAAGTTTAAACGAAATACGTTAGCGCCTGCCAAAATCAGCTTTTCAATCATCTGTTCTGAGCAGCTAGCTGGGCCAAGAGTCGCAACAATTTTTGTCTTACGCATAATGACATTCTCTTTTTAAGGAGGGATGCTTTATGGCATCCCTCAGTGACAACTTAATTTATTAATTTAAATAGTAACTTTTTTCGCATTCCAGACTAGCGTTGCTAAAATCATGGAAACGATGGCAGAACCAATCCAGAAATACTGCACTGTGGTAAAGTCGTAGTGAGTGATATCGCCAACTTGAGTCACTTTAATCAGTGATGCTGAAATTAATTCTTGAGCGGATGCTGCAATATAAGCAAACAGTCCGATAAAGCCTTTTACTGCACCTACTGCGTTTTTCGGCATCAGGTCACAAGCGGTTAAACCTGCTAGGAACACAACCAGACCGCCCATTGCAAAACCAACCATACTTAGTGCAACAGCATCCATAACACGGCTTTGTGGACCCCAGAACATCAGCGCAAAACCTGCGATGTTGGCGATACCGTAAATTAGTGTTGGAATATGACGGTTAGCATTAAACAGTTTGTCAGAAGCCATACCCGCTAAGATTGCGCCGAAGAAACCCGCGATTGGGTAAGTAGACATGGCGAAACCTGCATCAATCAGTGAGTAACCTTTTGAACCTTGTAGGTAAAGGACTGCCCATGAACTGATTGCGTAGCGAGAGATATACATAGCCGCACAAGCCGCTGCGATGATCCACACTGTTGGTTGTTTTAATACGAATAACTGAGCGCGACGAGTTTCTTTAGGATCACTTGATTTAATCGCTTCTGATTCTTCGCCATACGCAGTTGCTGGATCAGGTAAGCCATAAGTACGAGGACGGTCTTTTAAAATCATCAGTAAGATGATACCCGCAGCAATACCTGCGATACCTGCACCGATAAAACCTGCACGCCAGCCGAAGAAGCTCACTATGGTTGCAGTCAAGATCCAGGTAATTGCTTCACCAATATTACGCGAGCCACCCCAGATGGAATAAACCGTACCGCGTTGCTTTGGTGAGAACCACTGGAAGATAGAGACACAAGAAGGCGCTGAACCAACAGATTGGAACCAACCGTTAATACCCCATAACAGGATAAAGAACAGGCTCGCGGTTGACATCCCCATAAAAATACAAATGAAGGATGAGGCAATTAACGAGATGGACATAAAGCGTCCAATATTGGCATAATCCGACAAGAAGCCGTTAGAGAACTTACCAAATGCGTAGGTAAAGAAGAACGCAGAACCCATTAAACCGAGTTCAGCGGTGGTTACGATACCTGCATCCAGCATAGGTTTTTTCACCACACTGAGTGCCATACGAACCACATAGAACATGGCATAACCAAGAACAAGACCAAAGAAGACCTGCCATTGGTGCTTTTTATATATTGCGCGGATCTTTTCACTTGACGCTTCTATTAGCGGCAGATCCTTTCTGGTTTTAAAGAAACTTAGCATAGAGATGACTCCGAATATTATTCATGTCTGAAGCTGATTTTGGTTTTCAGAGCTGATGCTATTCATTTAGGTCATCTTGGTGCAAAACACGGAATTTGAGTCATCGATGACACATTCGGCTGAATCGGTGAGTCAAATTTGTAACATCGCTATTAGGCGTTGGTTTAAAAATGAGTGAAGATATCGTCGTATCATTGTTGTAAATGGGTCATTAAGGACTCATTAGCCCAAAATAATAAATATTGCTAAATATCAGAAGTTTGAAGTTCGACACATTTTTATGTTTATTCAAAACAAAACCAGGGGTATGTCATGAGAATAAAAATAACACTAAGCCTCGTCTGTTTATTGTTTAGTTGGCTGTTTATCACACCAGTGCGTAGTGATGAGCAGCCACTTGTTATATTGACGACGCTTTCAGATACACCAATGCGACCACTCACAGAAGCTTTTAGTGCACGTTATCCTGATACCAAAGTGCAAGTGGTTTATCGTCGTGTCGCAATAGCAACACGTATGATGAAACAATATCCCACACAGCCTGTTGATATTGTGATGTCGTCCTCGGCTAACTTTTTTCATCATCTAGATAGAGAAGGGCTACTGGCGCGATTACCTGTTAAGTATGAAACGCCAAAATGGTTGATGCGTCACAGTGATATCTTAAACGATAAAATAACCACAGTTGGTTATTCCGGCATTGGTATTATGAGCAATACACAATACTTGCAAAAGTTGGGACTTCCTGCACCGAAAAGCTGGATTGATTTAAGTGATCCGATTTATCAAGGGCACTTAACCATGACCACACCAGCGAACTCTGGCACGATGCAATTGATGGTGGAAAATGTGCTACAAGAGTATGGCTGGGAGCGAGGATGGCAGATCTTACTAGAAACCAGTGGTAATCTTTCTTCCATTTCCGCACGTAGTTCACGTGTTAGTGATGCTATTGCCAGAGGTATTGTCGGTGCTGGGCCAATTATTGATAACTACGCTTTTAACCATCAAAAACGCTTTGATTTTGTTGAGTTTAGCTATTTTGATAAATCGATTATTTTGCCAGCTTATGTCGCCATTGTGGCGGAAAGCAGTAAAAGAGACACCGCGGCCAAATTTATTGCCTTTCTTTTATCGGATGAAGGACAAGAGATCATCTATAAGAGTGATATGGCAAAGATCCCATTAAGCAAAGAGATCTTAGGTAATAACGATGAACTTGCTAATAACACAGAATTTATTTTAAACAGTAATGAGGCTTATCGTCGTAGTGAAGTGGTGAATGCGTTATTTGATCAAATGATCACGCATAATTTTCCTTTAATGCGCCAAGTTTGGAATGATATCCATGAAGCAGAAAGACAGGAAAATAAAACCCCAGAACGCATTTCTGCGATCAGTAAAGCACGAAAAATAGCAAGTTCAGTGCTTATTAGTGAAAAAGAGGCTAATTCACCGACATTACAAGCGTTATTTATGAAGGAAGCCGATCAGCGTGAATACTCTGATCAAGCGTTAGCTGTGCTATATCAATGGCGTACATTAGAAGCTGAAAGGCTTGAACAAGCACTGGTTTTATTGAAAGAAACAAAATCACCCTAACCGCCTTGTGGTTCAGATATACAGCAGGAAGCGCTGTTTTTATGAAAGGTATTACGGATGAAATTATTAGTGCCTAAACAATTTGGCAAACTAGGTAGACGCCTGTATATGGCGTTTATCTTTAGTTCTTTACTCACCTTATTGATTGGTGTGGTTATCTTTTTTATGTGGGGAAAGCTGGCGACACAAATTAATGCGTCAGTGGGAGAGTCTCTACCGATGTTAACCACCAGCTATAATATGGAGCGTTATAGCACCAATTTACAAATGCTATTAAAAGAGCGAGAGCAGACACAGAGAAAATCAGTTTCAGAGCAACAACAGCAGGAAATTCATCAGTTATTAGATAATTTACGTGAATTCCCTATTGAACAAACACCGCAACGTGATTTTTATACTCAACTTGTCGATGAATTATCAGAGCTCATTTATCAACAAGATGTATTACTCGATAAACGACGTGAATTAGAGAATCGCCTTGCTCAATTATTGGGACAATTGGCTTGGATGCATGATGCTGTTGGTGAAGATATTAAACCGCTACTTAATGAAATTGAGTGGCATGTCAGCCAAATGCTCAATGAAAAAAATGTGCAGGAAAATAGCTTACAACTGTTATTAGAATCAACGTTATTACAAGAATTATTTACCACTGAGAATGAATTAATTGGTTTAGTTGAAGAAATTGCTCATCAACGTTATAGCCGTGATATTGATGTCGCTTTTCACTATATCAGTGTCAAAATTGATGAAATTATTTCGTTAAATCAGAAACTAAAAAGCTATCCGTCAACCATTGCTCACCGACAGGTATTACAAGAGATTATTTCTATCACTCGTTATGATGGTGATATTTATCAAACACTGATTGATGATGTAGAAAACGAAAAAAAGCTTAAAGCATTAACCCCTGAATTAAATGAAAAATTATCTCAGTTTGATAATGCCGTAAGTGGTAATGTGTTGGCGACCAGTGAAGTGTTAAATAAACTCAATGGCAATACCCGTAAACTGATGGCAACAGGGAAAATTGTTATTGTAGCGATCATTGTCGCTTCTTTATTACTCAGTATTATTGTGATGAAAATCTTAATTGATAGAAGACTTATCGCAAGATTGAATAAACTAAGTGATGACTTAGCGCATGTTGCCAAAGGTAATTTAACCGAGCCTGTATTGATTGAAGGACAAGACGAAATTGGTCTATTAAGTCGGCGACTTCGTAGATTTTGGCGTCAAATGAAAGAAGTTGAAGCTAGTAATGCGTTAAATCTTATTAATAACACTGATGCGAGTTTAATTACCTGTCACCACGATGGCAGGATGGAAACAGTTAATCCAAGTGCGGCAACGTTATTAGGAACAGGAAAAGAGCAAAGTAATAAGCCGCTTTGGTTACTATTTAGCGGTGAGGCGAGCACAATGCTTAAAGCGCAATTTAGCTCAACCAGTCAGCTTTACCGTTTAGGGCAGAGTGAATGTACTATTCGCATGGTAAAAGCAGGTGAGCCACATTTTTTACAATTTAATATTCGAGAGTATCCGCATAAAGATGAACATAAATATATTGTTACTATCACGGATATTACGCGCCAAGAGTTAAGTCGATTAGAGCTTCAAAGGCTGGTGGCATTAAAAACTCAAGATCTGCAGGATAAGAATCAGCAATTAAATGAAGAGATTGTGCGTCGTGAACAAGCACAAAAACACTTAATTCAAACGCAAGAAGAGTTGGTGCAAGCCGCTAAAATGGCGGTTGTAGGCCAAGCAATGACAAGTCTTGCGCATGAACTTAATCAGCCTCTTTCTGCAATTAATACCTATTTGTATAGCGCAAAACTGACCATGCAGATGGAAAAATACGATCAATTGCCTGATTCTATAGAGCGTATTGAAAAGCTTTGCGCGCGAATGAATCGAATCATTACAGCATTGCGTAATTTCTCTCGTAAATCATCATCTGAAATTAGTTTTGTATCAGCACCATTAAAAGAGCTGGTGGAAAGTGCGATGGTGCTGGTAGAGTCTCGTTCCAAGCGAGAGCAGTGCATCATTACGAATAATATTCCTGATGAATTAACCATTTGTGCTGACCCGACTCAAATCGAGCAAGTTTTGGTTAATCTATTTGTTAATGCGATGGACGCCATTGCGGGTATTGGTGAAAGTCAGATCACTATCGATCTCTTATCTGCTGATCCTAAAAGGAAATTAGTGGGGATCGCGGATAGTGGAAAAGGGTTCAATTCTGCTGTTTTACCAAAACTATTTACCCCGTTTACCACAACAAAAGATGTGGGGCTTGGGTTAGGGTTATCCATTTGCCGTTCTATTATGCAACGGTTTGGTTATGAAATTTATTTGGCCTCAGCGTTAAACGGTGGCGCTATGGTTGTTTTGGAGTTTACTGATGACACAATCACTCATGCCTGATATTGATGTTCTATTAATTGATGATGATGAAGATATTCTTGAATCTTATCGTCATTTACTTAACCTCGCGGGTATGGTTGCCAGAGTAACTGATTCGCCTGAAAAAGCACTTAGCCTTTTAACACCAGAGTGGCAGGGTGCTGTTGTGCTCGATATCTATATGCCAGCAATGAATGGTATGGAAGTGCTTGAACGTATTAAACACATTGATCCTCGTATCCCAGTTATTATGATCACTGGGCATGGCGATATACCGCTGGCTGTTGAGGCAGTAAAAAAAGGCGCTTATGACTTTATTGAAAAGCCAATTAATCCGCCATTATTCTTAGAGTTGGTGGCAAAAGCACATAAAGAACGACAGTCTATTCTTGCCCTTAGAAATGCGGTAATCAGCACAACTCAAGAGCGATTAGTGGGTGATAGCGCACAAATCACTGCGATTAGAGAGCAAGTACAACAAATTGCCGATATCGATAAAGACTTAATGATAGAAGGCGAGATGGGAACAGGGCGTCACCTTCTTGCTCAACTCTTACATGAGTTAAGCCCGCACAGCGATAAAGCGATCCAAACTGTGGATTGCCAGAATTTATCTGATATTAAACAGGTTATTGCTCAAATTGAAGCGGATGAAGTAGGAACGCTGATTTTGCGTTCTCCTTATGATTTATCCTCAGAAGCACAACGCTGGTTAAGTTCTTATTTGTTAGATATGGAACGCCAAGGAAAGCGCCATTTTAGAACGATTGCAATTTTAGAAAATAATACACAGCAATTGGTAACAGAAGGGCGGTTAATCCCTGAATTTTATTACTATTTTTCACAAATCACTTTTTCATTGCCTCCGCTAAGTGCGAGACGCCCTGATATTATTCCGCTATTTAGAGCGTTTTTGAGACAAAGTGCGCAGCGACTTGGTATTGCGGTACCGAAGATTGATCGTAATTATCTTGATATTTTAAAACGTTATGATTGGCCGGGTAATATTCGAGAGTTACGAAATGTGGCTGAATTGTATGCGGTAGGTATTGTGAAGATGGTGGATAGTGAACAACATAGAGCTATTATTCCACCAGAAGGCCCTTTGGACAACTTAGTTGATGAATATGAGCGCCGATTAATTGAGGATGCATTATATTTATTTGCAGGTCGTGTTAGTGATGTGGCGGATTATTTAGGTATTCCTCGTAAGAAGCTGTATTTACGGATGAAAAAGCACGATCTTGATAAAGATAGCTATAAACCGAAGGTTTGATTTAGATCCTATGGAATAACAAAGAAGCGCCATACCGGCGCTCTTTCGCATTTTTTCTTTTAAGATACATCGATTGAATTATCTTGCAGCGAGAGTTACAAAATCGCCTGACCACTTACTGGTAAATTCAATACGCAAAGCGCCTTCCCATAAACCTTCTGGTAATGATGCAACAGTTTGAGAACCATTGATAACATTAAATAAAAAAGCACTTTGAAGACTTTTTAACTCGCTTTTCTCTGATTCTTTATTCTCAGCCACCAGCCCATGATGAATACCTTTTTGATTATCGAGAATAACGGTTTCTTGATTATTTGATAATGTTTTACCGTTCCAGTCTGCTTTCACTGTTAATACAGAATTATCAGTCGCATTTTTAAGTTCATTACTAATAATTTTCGAAGTTAATTTAAAGTCTGTTGCCCCTTCGGCATCTTTAACAGTGATATCAAAAGTCCCATTTTGTGTATTAAAGCGGTTATTTTCTGTTACTTCAAAATGTAGGGCATTTAAAGGGGTAACACCTAATTCACTTTGTGGTTTTTTTACTGCTGTAGCATGCCAATTTGCAACAGTTTGTATAGAAGCACTGTTGTTTGCGTAAGTTGCAGTTGTGGTAAATGCTGTCAGTAATAGGCTTAGTAAGACGTGGTATTTTTTCATGGTTTATTCCTAAAAAATTATCGACGTTAATAGCAATATCGGCTAAAAAGTTTTTTTCATGAATTTATAAATAAAATTATGAGCATCCAAAAAAGATGAATCATTAGATAAATTATCGAATAAATTTGAAAAATAGTTTATTAAAAACGTCATAAAAAAATAGGAATAAAATGTAATAAAAATAACTTTATCGTTAATAATGTAAAATAATTAATTATCAATAACTTATATTGTTATTGTTATCTTTTTATGATTATTACTCAAAAGTTAAAAATGATAAATATGACAAAATATAAATTAATTTAATTAATTATGTATTTGCAAAAATTATATATTTAACAAAGTTACATTTTCTTTCAAATGAGAGGAAATAACAGGAAAGGTTATGAAATAGGTAGGATCACTTATTTTATAATAAAAAAGGTAGCTTATTAGGCTACCTTTATTTTTTTAATCAGCATTTATGTTAGTTTGTAGTGCAATTATTCTCTAATCCAATATAACGGTCAAAGGCAATAATAAACTGTTTATGCTCTTTCTTTAGCCAAGGATGTTGGTAACTTTCACCGGGTAACAGTTGTAATATTTTGGCATTTTCTTCGTCAGAATCGCATTTGTCATTTAACAGTAAACGGAAATAAGTATTGCCTGTGTTTCTGATGGTGCCAGCAACATTATTATGATCATAAGTGAATTTCATTTCACGAGGACGAATAACCATCACGGTGTTTAATCCAACAGTCGGAACGACTAAAGGCTGTTTACTGTTTTCTTGATAAGGTACTAAGTTAACAGGAGTTTCTTCAATAATAATTCGGTAATAACGCTCTTTATCGTCTTTGGCACCTTTATAAAATAATTTAAAAAACTCATGTTCATTAGGTAATAATACTTTTTGCAACGGTGTGTAAAGTATTTCACCATCATCGATAGGGAGTTGTTTTTCATCTTTTTCTTTGCCTCCCGGTTTTTCGATTTTATAGACATGAATTTTATAAAGATTCGTTCTGTCTGTATTATTAAGATAAGTGCGAGAGAAAAAGGTTTTATCAGATTCAAGAGTAAAAACTTCAGAACCTACATAAAGAGCATGGGTTGAAAATGTTAGTGCTGAGAGCACTAATATACTGATAAATTTTAATATTTTTTTCATTCTATCTCTTTAATTCGCTTTTTAATAATCAGTAATAAACCACACTATAATACTGTTAATCCAGATTACATTATGTAGGTTCAAAAGCAAAACGGGTATAAACACTAAATTTATACCCGTTGATTAGCCAACTTGACTGTTAGTAAATATCTGTGCCAGACCATTCAGCAAATACATTGACATAACCGCTGGCTTCTACCACGCCAATCCAGTCTTCCCCTTCCATTGAGAAAAGAGATGTTCCTTCATTCATCGGAAAGGTTAATTGCAAATCGGTACGATAGAAATAACCCTCTAATTGATAAGGATAAGGCCATGTGGTTTGTGTCCATAAGGCTTCTTTTATGGAGATAGGTACATTATCGCAAGCTGTGCGGGTTTTAACTTTTGAACCACTTTCATCGGTATAAGTCAGATAAGCTGAAAAGGGTACATTAATTTTTTTATCTTTAGAGCTAAATAAGCAGTAAGGCTGACCTTTTAATGTAATTTGAGGGCCTTCAACTGCGGCTGTAATTTTATTTGCTTGGCGAAATGCACTGGTGGTAACGATATAGTCAAAGGTTAGCGGTGGCTCTTTATCGCCCACTTTTCCTTCACGATAAGGATTATTTATCATCTCTTTAGAAACAATGCTAACACCATAATCACGAGGTTTTATAATTAAGGTATTGGAAGGCGTAAATTCATAATAGCCAGATTGAGATAATTTTGTATTATCAACGAAGAAAGTAAATAGCTCTTGGCTTTTTGCTAAATCAATTTTTTTTGTGATAACTTCTTTTAAGAAAGCTTGTCCCATAAAAAGGTAAATATCACCGTCACCATTATAAACAATTTTATCTATATCTATTATTGAAGTTCCACCTGAATTCCATACGTTCTTACCATCACCAATATAGAGTGAACTTTTTGATTTAAGCCCATCTATTAAAGGATTAAGTTTTAGAGCAATATCCATATTATTTCCTGTAAGACTACCTTCGAAATTGTAAGCGACAAGAGCGCACATTATACCTTGCTCTTTTTTAACAACGGCACTCTCACAAAGCTTAGAACCTAATCCTAATACCGCATTACCATTACTATCAACAAAAATCTCTTGTAAAGCATTGGTGGATTTTAAGGTTAAATGACCCGTTTTAGTTAAAGAGATCATGTCATTTTTTATATGATAATTCCCACCAACAGATTCACAACTCTGAGTATTAACGTCATAATCAATTTTAGTTGAACATGCGTTATAATTTAATGTTGTTGTATTTCCAACAGGAAGCTTTCTAAAAAATTGATATGCCGACATAGAAAGTACGCCACGTGCATAAAGTGCCTGTCCATCATTTGTATATAAATAAGATTTATAACTGCCATCACTTTTAATTCGTTCGGCATGAAGAGTAAAGTCATTAGGACAACCACTACTTTGCATACAGCGACTACCAATAAAAGGGGAGTCAATAGGGGAATCTTTTAGCCAAATATCCATATATTCCCCCTTTTTAGCAAATGAACTATCAGATTTTTCTGATGGTCCTAAATAACCTAAACTCTTTTGCCCAACAGGATATTTAGTTAATATATTAGCACCAGAAAAACGAGGCTTAGATCTTGTTGGTGGTGCTATAAAATATTCATTATCGATATTATTTTCGATAAAAATATAATCAGTTTCACCTGCATAACTTGGCATTGAAAATAAATTTATTGCGACTGTAGTTAAAAGGCCAAGTGTTAAAAAAGAAGGCTTTATCATCATTATTATTCCTTTTAATTTCGAATCGCCAATGTAGTCTGCGGATCACAAATCACATCACCTACCCATAACACACCACGTGCAGATGAAAGATCTAATTCAGCTTCACAAATTTGTTTATCATCTTGTTGTAATGAAATGACTGGGTAGCGTTTATCAACATCCATTGCAAATTGGCCTTGGTGGTCGGTTTGAGTGCGACCGATATGGTTACGAACTTGCGCACTGGCTAACAGTGTGCCATCAGGCGATTTCATTCGACCAAATACGGTAACCATTTGTTTTAATTCAGGTTGATGTACTGCAACGTTACCCGGATAAAGCACTACGTTTTTCACTCGACCTGAGGCGATATCAAAGCTATCTTCACTGTTTTTATCATTGAGTAATTCGACCTTATATTCCGCGTAAGGAGAAAGCGGAATAAAGTTATTGCTACCGGATAAAACAAAGCGTTGGCCATTGACGTTGGCGGCAATTTGCCCTTCACCATCAATGCCTGTTTTAACAATTACCCCTGATGTTTCTTGTTTACCACTGGCAGAGAAATTCATATCACTATATGCCAATGAACCTCTAGCGGTTAACGTAGTATTTAAACGATCATTATTAGGGCGACTCATGGTTAGCGTACCAGTACTGTATTTGGTATCAAAAGAGCCGTAACCACTGACAGAGAAATCACTGTCAGTACCGTCTTTATCGTGTAATAAGGTTGATACCGATAAACCTGCGTTACGAATAGCCGAATCTTCAAAGCTTTTCGATGCAGATAACTCGCCACGCACATTACCATTACTAGAAGAAACGCCGGCACTAAGCCATGTTGCGAGTGGTAGTGAGAAATCCAGTGTGATGTATTTTTCGTTAGTGCTACTTTGGTTATCGTAGTGATAACGTTGAACACCGGTACGCAAACTCATGCTACCGTAACGTCCGTTATAGAGTGTGGTGGAATATTCAAAGTTATTCGATTTGTTTTTATCGCGTAAATCTTTGGTATAGGAATAGGTAAATGATCCGGCATATTCCCAAAATTGAGTCAAATTGAGGGTAGTACCAAAAGAGTAATTATCAGAGTCATACATCGGGAAATCATCTTTGATATTCCCTTTCTCTTTATTTACCCAAAGTGAGCCAAAACCCTTGGGCAATGAATAAGATGCGGTAATTATATTGCGATCACTACCATCGTTAGCAAAAAGTGATTGCCAACTAGTTGATATATTTTCACTTAATTGTAAATTAGCATTGGTTTCAAGTACGGTTAAATCATCAAATGCATAGGTTGATGCTTGTAAATTTAACCCTGAAAAAACGCCTAAAGTAACAGTCCCTGCGCCCCCAACAAGCCATGTATTATCTGAGTTCGATGTTCTATATTCATTATCTCTATTTTTAATACGCTTTTTATAATCGACATAGCCTGAGAATATTTCCCAACGAAACTCATTTAATGTTGCGCCTCGCATATTGAAGGTTTTATTCACTGTTTGAGCTTGTTTGGAGTGAACCTTACCGTCAATAACGACTTCGACTTCGACTTGATAAATACCAAAAGGGAGTGGCGCGGTATCAACTTCAAAGCTTCCCATTGGGAAGTTTTGAATACTTAATAATTTACCATCACGATAAACACGCACTTCACCAGCACTGGGTAAAAAGACGGTGATAGGTGTTAAAGAGAGCTGTGAATGATTGACCTTGGATGAGGAATTGTTGCCGTAGGTAATACCGTAAACTTTACTGCTATTGAGCGCCGACATAGAGGCGATAGATTGTAAGTTCCAAGTATTTAATAGACCAAAAGCAAAACGGCGACCATTAAAATCACGCTCAAACATAGCACGATAAAAATCAAAAGATTGCTCTGCGGTGCCTAGGCCATAAGCCGTGGCACTAAGATTCAAATGGTTTTCAGCAAAACTCCAGATACTATCAATTGAAAAATAACTATTGGTGTTATCTTTTTGCTGTTTAATTTGATTGTTATAGACGCCTAAATCATAGGTAGTTACTGCTGATATATTTCTTACTGTTGATTCGCCAAGCATTTCAGTGCGTGCTTTGACTTGTGTTGCAAGACCCGCTTCGCTGACATCCAATGTCATAATGAATGAGTTTAAATCAAACACAAGAGTGGCATCAGGTGAGAGTGTTATTTTCCCTTGTTGTCCAATTTGTGCATCTTTCAGTGATACAAGTGAGCTAATAATTTTTTCATTAATAGAAGCAACTTGAGAATCGTCACTCTCATAAGTTGGTGTGATGGAACTTATGGTAAGCTGATTGTCTTTAAGTACCACAAGTGCATCTGCAATTTTATTACGACTTTGTTCGTTTAATACAGATTGATTAGAACGGTCATAACGTAAATAGACAGGGATCGTCATTCCTTCTTCTAATGCAGTGGCAAAGACGCTAGGAATAATATAATTACCAATCTTTAAACTGGTTGGTTGGCTATATGTATTCTCGGACAATAGGAACATAGCAATGCCTAGTGCCACTACAGATTTACGCACAAGGAGTCCTTATTAAATTAATTTATAATAATAAAATCGTCGTTATGCCAAATACCAACAGTTGATTTTTTACTTTGAACATCCACTTGCTTTAACTTGACACCAAGACCTGGCATGACGTAATAGCGTTCACCACAACGATTATTTTCGTTTTTTGTCACAGCATCTGGCATGCAATCACCTGTAGCGACGGTACGAAACGAGCTATTTCCTGTGTTGTAGACAATGCGAGCATTTTTATCGAAACGGTAATCGAATTTTTCTTGGCGAGGAGCAACCACTAAAATGGTGCTTATCATGGCAGACGTTGTTGCCGTTGCAGCTTTTGCACTTTGCGTTGATCCCGTTTCAGTCACCGGATCGTCACGCCACACTAAGCGATAGTAACGTTCTTGATTATCACTAGGGCCTTTATAGAAAATTTTAAAATTTTCTTTGGTTTTGCCGGGCAAAATTAAGTTTGCTGGTGAGATCAAAATCTCGTTATTGACTAAAGGGAGCACTTTTCCATCTTCTAAAGGTGATGAAATACGCTCAATAGATAATCCGACTAAACGTGCCTGATCGACATTATTTTCAATTTCTTTGGCAAGAATAGTTTGGTCAGATTGCATAGTTTCGGTAATGGCACCGACATGAATGGCTGCTGCAAATTGGCTATAAAAAACCAAAGGACTCAAACAGGCTAATATTATTTTTTTCATAGCGAATCCTTGAGGGAGAGCGAAAATTCGCTCACCCCTTAATTATTAAAAAACTAACTTTATGGCTTATGGAGTTGAAGTGAAGTCGCCTTCCCAAGTTGCAGTAAACTGAACTTTAACGTCACCATCCCAGTAACCATCAGCTAAATCAGAGAATTTAGCATCAGTACCAGCAATTTTTGCGGAAGCGATATTGAAGGTGAATTGGCTTTGGCCACTTACACGATCTTTACCGTTGTAAGCACCCTCTTGTGCTAAGAAATCAAGGCCAGCAGAAGTACCTGCTGCTACGTCAACCATTGTGGTTTCTGTAGAGTTAGTTAATTCAGTGCCATTCCATTTAACACCAACAGTTAATTCACTGTTATCAGATGCACGCGTTAATTTATCGGTGATGATTTTTGATGTCAGTTTGAAGTCAGTTGCTTTTTCTTGACCTTGGATTGTGATATCGAAAGCACCATCTTGAGAGTTAAACGCTTTAATACCTTCTGCATAATAGAAAGTTAAAGATTTTAATGGTGTAACCACTAACATACTTTTAGTATCTTTGTATGCTTTAGCATCCCATGAAGCAACAGCGCTTGCTTTACGAGTATCAGCTTGAGCAAGAGTAGTTGCACCCATAATAGCTACAGCAAGAACAGCCAATGTCAGCTTTTTCATAAAATATCCTTTGATGATTATCTATAATAGATTGCTTTTATCTTTCTATTAATGAAAGAAATTAAATACACTGATACATTCTTAAAATAAAAGAATTTCTCTTTAAATAATTTCAAGAAAATATTTAAAGAATAACTCTTTTATTGATTGGTTTGAGGTGGGTATTATTAATGTCTTTTATTAAGCCTCCATAAATAAAAAGCTTATTCTTTATATTTAAATAAAATCAATCTGATTGTTATTTAATGTGTTTGTTTTTTTAATTTAGATATAAATATAATTAAACATTATTTAATAGAATTAATTTAAACAATATAGGAAAATAAAGTGATAAGAATAATCCTATAAGTATTTTTTCTTAATTTTAATAAGTAATAAAATCTTATCAATTGTATCTATTTTTAACGAAATTTAGTTATTTATATGTTTATTTAATTAATTTATCTTATGCTTTATGGCTTTTTATAATATTTATTATTCAAAATTTTTAGTTTTTTTTGTATAAATACATTCGATAATAGACTATGCGTGTTATTTTATGCTGTTATGTTTTGTTTATTGGGTTATAGCTCTAATTATGACGATAAAATTACATGTTTACTCATTTTTTGAGTTACGTTGTTTTTTATCTATAAAGTTTTTATATTTCCTATAAATTAAAATTAATAAACTATCTAATTACGATTTGTATTTTTCATTCAGAGTGAAAAACAATTGCTTAATGTTTATTATACCGTCAAAAGAATATCATCATTAAAGGATAAGTTATCTTTTTTGGATGATATAAAAAAGATTTAAATTACAAGTTAATTATATATTGGTATTAAAGGAAAATTAGAAAATAGTAAATTTATTTTTATAGAATGGTTTGGATTTCTTATTTTAAAAAGGAAATAAGAAATGATCTTTATCAGGTTGCTAGTTAGTTTTTTACGTTGTATTAAAGGTAATCGTGTTATTTCGAGGGTTTACCCGCACATGATAGTGCGGGTTTTTTATGTAGTTAATTTAAAAAGAGGTTATGGTGCGATCGATTCAATAATCAGTTCACCTTTGTTTATATCTAGTTTTAGTTTCTGGGATTCAGTCACTTTTAATAGTGCAGGCCCTAAATTCACTAACATTGGTAAATGCATTTCAGTGGCTATAATGGCGCTGTGAGAACGACTATCACCTTTGGCTAAAGCAATACCAACTAATGGACTATCAGCTAATTGGATTAAGGTGGAAGGGAAAAGCTCGTTAGCTACCAAAATAGCCGGTTGTGATGGTGTAAATGCAGGGCGTGTTTTATCTTGCAATTGATAGAGGACTTGATTACGCAGATCACGGAGATCAAGTTCACGTGCCCGTAAATAAGGATCAGTAAGTGCACAATAAAGCTGTGTTCTCTCTTGCATTTCATCAGACCAGCTTTGTTGTGCGTTAATCTTTTCTTCTTTAATACGATCAACTACAGATGTGATTAATTCATCATCATCTAACATCATGATATGGCCATTAAAAATAGCCCCAATATGTTCACCTAAGGTTTGATTGGCTTTTTCTGCATACTGTTTTAGAACGTTTAATGTATTTTTGATAGCATGATTAAATTTGATGATTTGAGTGTCAACATCTATTGATTCAGACAAATTTTCTACGGGCGACAATTCAGTTTCGTGCCAAATAAAAGCTGGAGCTTTAATTTGGGCGACAGGGGTTAAAATGCCTTTTAAGGTTGTCGTGTCAGAGTCAGAAGGGAGCTCTTCGCCAAAGCCATTTTGAGCGAGCTCAAGAAAGGCTGCGATTGCTTCATCTTCTTGCTCACCAGAAGCAATTAGTGTTATTTCATCACCTTGGCGAATTTGTATTAATGAGAGTTGATTTAAACTCAGAGGATTAATTCGTCTATCACCTTTAACTAATTGATAATCAGAATGAAAGGTAGAAAGTACCTCTACTAAGGTGGCAGCAGGTCTTACATGTAAACCATGAGGATTACGCACGACCCAGCTTGCCTCTTTACCTTGGATTTTGACGGGAGCATTAATATCATTTTTAGGCTGGACGAAGTTTTCGCCAAGTTGAATTTTTTTGGGGTATAACGAGTTTGAAGCTTCTTCAATAACTTTTTCTAAAGAAGCGCCAGAAGAAGCGGCAACAACTGCTGCAAGTGTACCTTCAACTAATGGTGCAGAGCAGAGTGTCACTTTTTCAGCGAGTTCAGGATCAAGTAATTCAATCGCGGTTTCTGCACTTAATATTGCACTGCCTAAATCCATCATCACAACAATTGATTGTGCTTGAGAAAGCGATTCTATCGCCGTCATAATTTTAACGGCATCAGTACCAATTGCATGTTCTTCATCGTTGATACCTGCGGCAACTGCAAGTTGGCAATGAGCCGGATTAAGCATCTGACTGGCAAGCTCTGCCACACCATCAGCGAGATGTTTACTATGAGAAACAATAACAATATTTATCATGGTAGACCTTTATTGGTTGCTTGTATTGGTTTCTTGGTCAGTTATGCGTTAATGCTATTTGCAAGGGCTTGTATCATTAGCACAACAGATGCACTACCGGGATCTTTATGCCCAATACTGCGTTCACCTAAGTAGCTTGCTCGCCCTTTTCGAGCTTGCATTGGAATGGTATTTTCAGCGGCTTTTTCGGCCACAATGTGTGCTTGATCAAGGGCTTCTTTGATAGAAAGGTTTTGCTCATTAGATTGTTTTAATGACTCAACTACAGGCCACCAAACATCACACATGGTTTTGTCATTGGGCTGTGCTTTTCCTCGGCTCACAATACCTTCTACACCTTCAGTGACCATTTCAACAAGTTGATTGAGTTCTAAATTTTGTAATGAAGCTGTCGGTTTTGCGGCACGAATAAAGAAGGTACCAAAGAGAGGCCCACTTGCTCCGCCAATATTTGAGAGTAACGTCATGCCTGTGGTTTTAAGGATCGTACCAATATCTTGATTTTCAAATTCAGGCAGTTTTTCAAGCACCTTTCTAAAACCACGATTCATATTTAAGCCGTGGTCGGCATCACCTATTTCACGATCTAAGTCTGTCAGATAATCACTATTTTGTTCAAAAAGTGATGCACATTGTTCTAACCAAAGAATGATTTGAGTATGAGTTAAAGCCATTTCGTGTTCCTTTTTTTGTCATTAAAAACTTATTTCACCATCGCCGGTGTATTAACAGGTGCATCCCATAAGGTAAGTAATTCGTTATCCACTTTTAATAACGTAATGGAGATCCCTGACATATCGAGCGAAGTGCAATAAGAACCAATTAAAGAACGTTCGATGGTTAAGCCGAATTTTTCACAGCATTGGGTTAAACGGTTATAAACACCATAAAGTTCAGATTGTGGTGTGGCACCTAGGTTATTAACTAAAACAATGACACGATCGCCAGATTTTAAAGGCTGTTTTTCCTGATTTTCATCGATCCAAGTGCCGTTTTCACGATCCCAATTACGGATCACCCGTTGATAGTGGCCATTTTCAATTAAGGTATTAAACATGGCATCAACGGTATCATTCAGTGAAGTAAATTTACGGCGATCAATACCTGGCTCGCCATGGATCCCAACACCAAATTCCATTTCATTTTCAGGTAAAGTAAAAGAAGGTTTTCCTGCCGCAGGCACTGTACAGGCTTCCAAGGCAACACCGATAGAAAAACCATTGTTATTAATGTGATGGCCTAATTTAACCAGTTTATCAAGAGAGTCGCCTCTTTCAGCTGCCGCACCCAGTAGTTTTTCAATTAATACGGTATTGGCAACACCACGACGTCCTGCGGTATATAAGCTATCTTTTACTGCCACATCATCATCAACTAATATTGTGGCAATTTTTACACCATCGTCATGAAGCAGTTCTGTTGCCGTTTCAAAATTCAGCACGTCACCCGTGTAGTTTTTTACGATCATTAAAACACCTTCACCGCTATCAATCTCTTTGGCGCAGTCATACATTTTATCTGGTGTTGGTGATGTAAATATTTCACCTGGACATGCACCATCGAGCATACCTTTACCTACAAAGCCGGCATGCATGGGTTCATGCCCGCTTCCGCCACCGGATAGCAGCGCAACTTTACCTTTTATCGGAGCATCTTTTCGCGTGACATAAAAAGAAGAAGGATGAAGTTTGATTTCAGGATGGGCCTTTGCAAAGCCTTGTAGTTGTTCAGATAACACGTCATCAACTCGATTAATCAGCTTTTTCATCTTAAATGCTCCATTTGAAATTTGTGTTTAGTCTTTAAACCAGAAATCAATTTTCTGGTCTATGCGGCTGACAAATTATTAAGTAAAGGATAGGCAAACACGTGGTGTTTGTATTATTTAAAACATAAGAATTATTTTCATTTAGTATAAAAATAAATCTACATCATTTATCTTTCTATAAGAATAGGTTAGTCAAATAACCTGCCAGAATGGGAGCAAGATCATAAAAATAAATGAAAAAGAGAGTATCTGATCGTGATGGTTACATGCCTTGCAAAAGAGTGAGTGCTTTCTCTCGCTGCTCTGGAGAAAGGTTTTTAATAACATCTAATAACAATGTATCTTTGTTTTTTGCGCTTGGCATAAGAGTATGGCTAAACGTGAGATTTAACACAAAGGTATGTCCACATTCAGGATCACGACAAGCACAATAGAGATCGGATAACTCTTTGTGTTTACGATTACTTTTCTTTATAAGCGCTTTTTCACCGCATTCAGGACAAAAAATAGTTAACACACGCATCTCATTTTTCTCTTTGTTATGGGTATATTTAATACCTTCTATATTAGCTGAAATTTGTATTATAACCAGCCTATTTATTGTTTTTTTATATAAATACTTGTTTTTATGCCGTTTAAAGAGGCTTAAAACAAGTTTATTTGTTTTTGTTAAGGTGAATAATTCGGTTATTGTCGGTTAAGAGTTGATAGCCGAGGTTAACCGAACAAACTTACTAGCCTGAAATACAAACTTTGTAGATAATAGCTTCACGTTAAATCATACGGAGATGAGCAACATATTGAATTTATTATTTATTTATTTTGTTGGTTTTCAGTGTGAGTGAATAATTAGACAAGGATGTCTATCGTAAATTAACAAGGAAGTTAGCAGTAATATAACTGAATAGCTTGTTGTTTATCGCAAATGGATATTGCGCATAGTTGAAATAAAAGGAACTTATGTTACCTCAATCAGGATTTATTCAGTTACACAGGGTTGTGGTTGCTGCTAATTCTTTACAGATTATCTGATGAATGTTGGGAGGTGAGGGTTCTTTTTACAGTTAAATAAAAAGTGATCAGAGATGAGGTGTATTCATGGATGAATATGACAACACATTAATATCGTTGGTGATCGTAGGCGCATTTATTGCATTAGGGAAGATGCTCGTTGCGAATGAAACAATGACATTAAGATTGTTCATCGGCAAAATTATTTTAGGCTCTGCAGTTTCTGTTGTTGCTGGTGCGCTGCTTATTTTATGGCCTGGAATTAATTCTGTCGCAGTAATGGGAATAGGCTCTGCGCTCGGTATTGTGGGTTATCAATTAGTCGAAATCTGGTTACGTAAGCGAGGTAATCAATTTTTTTCAGGAAAAGAAAAAGATGATACCAAGTAAAAAGTGCAACACATTTTCATCATAATAAAAGTCGGTGAAGTCAATTTTGTCTCGAATGACTAAGGAGTTAGGTCATGTCCAACACACTAGCGGTATATGCATGGATTGCACTAATGGCGTTTAGTTTGGGTTGGATTGCTCAAGGATGGCATCGAGATAATATAACGTTAGAACAGCGGATGTTAATAACGGCAATCGAAGATCAAGCAAGCATGGATGCTTGCTTTGATCTTCAACTTTTTCCTTATGTATTAGAGGAAACTCATCCTTAATAGAAATAAAAAAACGCTTATTTCACTTAGTGAATGTCAGTCCCTGACCATTCTGCAAATACATTGACATAACCACGGGCTTCTACCACGCCAATCCAGTCTTCACCTTCCATTGAGAAAAGTGAGGCGCTTTCATTCATTGGAAAAGTCAGTTGCAAATCAGTACGATAAAAATACCCTTCTAATTGGTAAGGATAAGGCCATGTGGTTTGTGTCCATAGCGCATCTTTAATGGAGATAGGCACATTATCGCAAGCTGCTCGATTTTTGACTTTAGAGCCACTGGCATCGGTATAAGTCAGATAAGCAGAAAAGGGGACATTCATTTTTTTATCTTTGGAGCTAAATAAGCAATAAGATTGACCTCGGATTGTTGTTTTAGGTCCTTCAACCGCCGCAGTAATTTTATTTGCTTGGCGAAATGCACTGGTCGTGACGATATAGTCAAATGTTAATGGTGGTTCTTTATCACCCACTTTTCCTTCTCTATAAGGATTGTTGACTAATTCTTTAGAAACAATACTAATCCCATAATCACGAGGCTTGATAATTATCGTGTTCGAAGGAGTAAATTCATAAAATCCTGATTGAGGCACCGCAGTATTGGTAAAACTAAAGGTAAATAAATCTTGGCTCTTAGAGAGATCAACGTTGTTTTTAATTAATTTTTTGAAAAAGCTTTTTGTAAAATGGACATAAACACCTCCATCGCCAGGAGTGACTAAATAAGAGGCAATGGTTGGTGAAGAGTAATAAAAGGTTCTTGATGTAGGGGTTGCTGAAAGAAGAATATCACTTGCTGCTGGCGTAAATGATAATGTCGTTGTATCTACTTTCATCGCCAGTCTCATAACATTTAAGCTTTCACCGCTTAGCTCATAATCGACCATCTTACAGACAACATTATCGCCAACAATTTCACAAAATTTAGAGCCTAAACCTAATACGGCATTGCCTTCACTATCGACAAAAATCTCTTGTAACGCATTGGTTGATTTTAGTCTTATATGCCCTTTTTTGGTAATTGCAAAACTTTGTTCAGTCACTCTACCGTTTACAGAGCGACATGTTTGACCTAATGCAGGGTTGTAGTCATCCTTGGTATAGCAGAAAAAATAACTAAAGTTTTCTATACTACCAACGGGTAGAGTTTGCATATATTGATAAAATGAATCAGAGAATATCGCCCTAGGAATACCCGCTTCACCACCATGAGTATTCATATAAGCACGATACATTCCATTGCTTAAAACCTGTTCAGGTCTTTGTATACCATCAGAAGGACAATCTCTATATGTTCGCCAGCAGCGGTTGCCAATAAATGGCATTTTAATTGGAGAGTTTTCTAACCAAATATCAAAGTAATTATTGATAGGCACTACGCCCGTATATCCCATGTAACCTAAACTAAGCTGGTCACTACTATATTTGGTAAAAACGTTAGCACCACTAAAACGGGGGTCCGTTTTTTGCGGTGTAATAAAATATTCGTTATCAATATTGTTTTCAATAAAAACAATATCATTGGTGTAGGTTACTGCATTACATGTGAATGTAGTAAAAAGGGCAAGTATTAATAATAGGTAATGTTTGAACATTATATGCTTTCCTTTAATTCCTGTTTACCAACGTAGTTTGCGGATCACAAATTACATCACCCACCCACAGCACACCCCGAGCTGATGACAAATCTAATTCAGCCTCACAAATTTGTTTATCATCTTGTTGTAATGAAATCACTGGGTAGCGTTTATCAACATCCATCGCAAATTGACCTTGGTGGTCAGTTTGAGTGCGACCGATATGGTTACGTACCTGCGCACTGGCTAACAGTGTGCCATCAGGCGATTTCATTCGACCAAATACGGTAACCATTTGTTTTAGTTCAGGTTGATGTACTGCAACGTTACCCGGATAAAGCACTACGTTTTTCACTCGACCTGAGGCGATATCAAAGCTATCTTCACTGTTTTTGTCATTGAGTAATTCGACCTTATATTCTGCGTAAGGAGAAAGCGGAATAAAGTTATTGCTGCCGGATAAAACAAAACGTTGACCATTGACGTTGGCGGCAATTTGCCCTTCACCATCAATGCCTGTTTTCACGATCACCCCAGATGTTTCTTGTTTACCACTGGCAGAGAAGTTCATATCACTATATGCCAATGAACCTCTAGCGGTTAACGTAGTATTTAAACGGTCATTATTAGGGCGACTCATGGTTAACGTACCTGCGCTGTATTTGGTATCGAACGAGCCGTAACCGCTGACAGAGAAATCACTGTCAGTACCATCTTTATCATGTAATAAAGTTGATACTGATAAACCTGCGTTGCGAATAGCGGAATCTTCAAAGCTTTTCGATGCAGATAACTCGCCACGCACATTACCATTACTAGAAGAAACGCCGGCACTAAGCCATGTTGCGAGTGGTAATGAAAAATCCAGTGTGATGTATTTTTCGTTAGTGCTACTCTGGTTATCATAGTGATAACGTTGAACACCGGTACGCAAACTCATGCTGCCATAACGACCTGTATAAAGTGTAGTAGCATATTCAAAGTTGTTCGATTTGTTTTTATCGCGTAAATCTTTGGTATAGGAATAGGTAAATGATCCGGCATATTCCCAAAATTGAGTCAAATTGAGGGTGGTACCAAAAGAGTAATTATCAGAGTCATACATCGGGAAATTATCTTTGATATTCGCTTTTTCGCGATTAACCCATAAAGCACCAATTCCTTTAGGTAAGGAGTAGTTAGCCGTAAAAATATTACGGTTACTACCATCTTTAGCAATTAATGACTGCCAACTAGTTGAGAGTGTATCTGTTAATTGTAAATTACTATTGGTTTCTAATACGGCAGTATTATCAAATGCATATGCCGAACCTTGTAGATTTAGGCCAGAAAAAACGCCTAATGTAATGGCACCTGCGCCCCCAACTAAGACCGTATTATCGCCACTGGTTGTACGATATTCATTATTGTTATTTTTAATCCGTTTTTTGTAATCGACATAGCCTGAGAATATTTCCCAACGAAACTCATTTAATGTTGCGCCTCGCATATTGAAGGTTTTATTCACTGTTTGAGCTTGTTTGGAGTGAACCTTACCGTCAATAACGACTTCGACTTCGACTTGATAAATACCAAAAGGGAGTGGCGCGGTATCAACTTCAAAGCTTCCCATTGGGAAGTTTTGAATACTTAATAATTTACCATCACGATAAACACGCACTTCACCAGCACTGGGTAAAAAGACGGTGATAGGTGTTAAAGAGAGCTGTGAATGATTGACCTTGGATGAGGAATTGTTGCCGTAGGTAATACCGTAAACTTTACTGCTATTGAGCGCCGACATAGAGGCGATAGATTGTAAGTTCCAAGTATTTAATAGACCAAAAGCAAAACGGCGACCATTAAAATCACGCTCAAACATAGCACGATAAAAATCAAAAGATTGCTCTGCGGTGCCTAGGCCATAAGCCGTGGCACTAAGATTCAAATGGTTTTCAGCAAAACTCCAGATACTATCAAGTGAAAAATAATTATTGGTGTTATCTTTTTGCTGTTTCATTTGGTTGTTATAGACACCTAAATTATAGGTGGTGACAGAGGAAATATTATCAACCGTTGATTTTCCTAACATTTCCGAACGTGCTTTGACTTGCGTGGCAAGACCCGCCTCATTAACATCTAACGACATGATAAAGGTACTTAAATCAAAATTAAGTGTCGCATCAGGGGAAAGCGTTATCTTGTTATTTTGATCGAAGGGCTTATCTTTAAGCTCATTTAATGATTGAACAAGCTGTTCATTGATAGAAGCCGTTTGTGTTTCACCTTCATCAAGTGTGGGGGTCACAGAGTTAATGGTGATTTTATTATCTTTAAGCACTACCAACGCATCTGCAATTTTATTACGACTTTGTTCTTCTAAAACGGATTGTTCAGAAAGATCGTAACGCAAATAGACAGGGATCGTCATTCCTTCTTCTAATGCTGTGGCAAAGACACTAGGAATAATATAGTTACCTATCTTTAAATTGGTGGGTTGGCTATATGTATTCTCGGACAATAGGAACATAGCAATACCTAGTGCCACCACAGATTTGCGCACAATAGATCCTTATGAAATTAAAATTTAATTTACAATAATAAAATCGTCGTTATGCCAAATGCCGACAGTTGCTTTTTTACTTTGAACATCGACTTGTTTTAGCTTGACGCCAAGGCCAGGCATAACGTAGTAGCGTTCACTACAGCGGTTATTTTCGTTTTTTGTTACAGCATCTGGCATGCAGTCACCGGTGGCGACAGTGCGAAATGAACTATTCCCCGTGTTAAACACTACACGCGCTTCTTTATCAAATTGGTAATCGAATTTTTCTTGGCGAGGAGCAACCACTAAAATGGTGCTTATCATGGCAGACGTTGTTGCCGTTGCAGCTTTTGCACTTTGCGTTGATCCCGTTTCAGTCACTGGATCGTCACGCCACACTAAGCGATAGTAACGTTCTTGATTATCACTAGGGCCTTTATAGAAAATTTTAAAACTTTCTTTGGTTTTGCCGGGTAAAATTAAGTTTGCTGGTGAGATCAAAATCTCGTTATTGACTAAAGGGAGCACTTTTCCATCTTCTAAAGGTGATGAAATACGCTCAATAGATAATCCGACTAAACGTGCCTGATCGACATTATTTTCAATTTCTTTGGCAAGAATAGTTTGGTCAGATGGCATAGTTTCGGTAATAGCACCGACATGAATGGCTGCTGCAAATTGGCTATAAAAAATCAAAGGGCTTAAACAAGCTAATATTATTTTTTTCATCATGGATCCTAGAAGGAAGAGCGAAAATTCGCTCATCCTTTATTATTAAAAGATAATTTTGTGGATCATAGACTATGGTGTAGTAGTGAAGTCGCCTTCCCAAGTTGCAGTAAACTGAACTTTAACGTCACCATCCCAGTAACCATCAGCTAATTCAGAGAATTTAGCATCGGTACCAGCAATTTTTGCAGATGCGATATCGAAGGCGAATTGGCTTTGGCCACTTACACGATCTTTACCGTTGTAAGCACCCTCTTGTGCTAAGAAATCAAGACCTGCAGTTGTGCCTGCTTTAACATCAACCATTGTGGTTTCTGTTGTGTCATTTAACGCAGTGCCATTCCATTTAACACCAACAGTTAATTCGCTATTGTCAGATGCGCGGCTTAATTTGTCAGAGATGATTTTTGATGTCAGTTTAAAATCAGTTGCACCTTGTTGACCTTGGATAGTGATATCGAAAGCACCGTCTTGAGTATTAAACGCTTTAATACCTTCAGCGTAATTGAATGTTAATGATTTTAATGGTGTAACCACTAACATACTTTTAGTATCTTTGTATGCTTTAGCATCCCATGAAGCAACAGCGCTTGCTTTACGAGTATCAGCTTGAGCAAGAGTAGTTGCACCCATAATAGCAACTGCAAGAACTGCTAAGGTCAGTTTTTTCATATTGAAGTATCCTTTGTTGATTATTTTCACAGCATAGTGTTTTTAAATAACAGAGAGCTTTTCAACTATATTCAGTTATTTAGGTATTTAGTTATTTGATTGTTTATTAGTTAAATGCTTATTTAAAATAAAATTTAAATATACTCATTTTAAATAAAACATATTTATCTAATGGAACGTATTTTGAAGTTTGTGAATATCTATTTTCTTTATTTCTATTAATTAATATGCAAAAGAAGTAATGAATCAAAGCCAGAATATGCATTCTTTTCTTGATTGTTCGTTTATTTACAAACTTGATGTGAGGTCAATTTTACGAATAAAAACATTAATTAGGATAGGATTAATCTCATAGGGTTTTATGCTAAAAAAACAAATCATAAGCATTTTTTAACTAAAATTGCGTATTTTTACTCTAAGCGCGAGTTTTTTTTCGATAATCAAATAAAAAATTTTATATGTTAATAAGTAATTAACGTTATATAAAAAAACATTTTTTTACATTTGTACACTTTTTTACACCATTGAATTCATTTATTAAGAAATAATTAAATGAAACTCGTCTTTTTTGGACTTGTTTTGGTGGTTTGTACGAAAAATTACATAGCAGGAATAAAAAAATTAGAACTATTTTTAGTAATCATCTAAAAAAGACTAACCTATATTGATCTAAAACAATATATAATGGTCTTTGCAAGTAATTCTTATTTGAATAGAACTAAACTTAATAACAACATTATTTTGTTTTTATCAATTTAACGATTAAACAATGTAAATAAAAAGTAAAAAAATAATAAAATATTTGTTTTGTTACTTGAATAAATATAGTTAAAAAATTTATCATAAGATAACTATGTAATCAAAATGCGCTATATACAATCTTATATAAATTATAGTGTTTATAATGAAGATAGATTATTAACTAAAAATAGCATTTTTTAATAAAGCCAATAGCTGAATTGATGATGCTTTTCTTGTTATCGACTTTCTTTATTTTTTATTTAGCCGAAAATAAATAAAAAGGTCTAGTAATCGAATAATGTAGAAATAGCAAATACTGCTTTTGAATGTCAGTGTATTTATATCAATTTTATTTCGTCATTTAATCGTATTTAATAGAGATAAAATTGACCATTTAGGGGAAACTTTTTTCTTTTAATTAATAATAAATTTCATAATAATAAAAATTATTTTCTAATAAATTATTTTTATTGATAAGAATTGTTAATATTTAATTGTTCATTCTTTATTGATATCTTTTGGGATGACTATCATTTCTTTCATTTAAACAGATGTTAAAAATTAATAATGCTATTTTAAAATTACTTTATACTTATTTCATTCTATGATGTTTGTTGTAATTCATTGATTTAAAATGACATAAATAAAATCTAAATAAAGTGGTGTTATTTCTAAACTTCAAAATATAATTTTGATTATAATCACTTTTAAAATATAAATAATTATCTTTGAATGTTATGTAATATAAAAATTTTATTTTTTATTTTTATAAAGAAATTGAATAAATAACGTGTTATATCAATAGTTCGTCAAAGATTAATCACTATACTTTGGTTTTAAGTTATTAAACGCCAACTCTATCATTATAATAAATCATAAAATGAACTTTAAACGCTTTATTTTTAAACGACTTATCCAAGTTGTTCCTATGCTTATTATTGTCAGTATATTGGCATTTATACTAAGTCATATTTCAGCAGGTGATATCGCAGAAATTACCTTACGAAGCAAAGGGATCATTCCAACTCCTGATAGTATTGCAGCGGTGAGAACAGAGCTTGGATTAGATAGACCTTTGTATATTCAATATTTAAGTTGGTTAGCACATACCTTACAAGGTGATTTTGGTACCTCTATTCAATCAGGTTTGCCTGTTAGCCAAGAAATTATGGATAGGTTTCCTGCAACGTTAAAATTAGCATTGGTGTCTACACTCTTTGCTATCATTTTATGTGTTCCTATCGCATTAGTATCGGTCCGTTTTAAAGATACACCGATTGACCATGGTATTCGTTTTTTAACGACAATGGCTGCGACCTTACCTGATTTTTGTCTCGGATTATTATTGCTGTATATCTTTGCTATCCAGCTACATATTGCTCCTGTTATTGCTGGTGACAGTATGCAAAATATTCTCTTACCCGCTTTAACGCTCAGTGCTGGTTATGCTGCTATGTATACCCGTATTTTACGTAATAACTTAATTGAGGTGAGCTATACAGATTATATTCGAGCTGCAAGGGCGAGAGGGCTGGGTAAAACAGCAGCCCTTTTTCGTCATGGCTTAAAAAATGCCGTTTTACCTTGTATTACGTTAATTGGCGTGAACTTTGGTAAGTTGTTAGGTGGGCAATTTGCGTGTGAAACCATTTTTTCATGGAATGGTATTGGTAAATTTGCTGTAGACAGTATTCGCCTTAAAGATTTACCGGTTATTCAAGGTTATATTGTTGTTGTGGCGGTGACCTACATTGTTATTAACTTATTGATCGATGTGTTGTATGTGTTTATCGATCCAAAAATAATGATGGAGTGATCGCGATGCAACTGAATTTCCTACAGCGATTCTTACAACAACGTTTAGCTATGACAGGTGTTGTGATCATTCTATTTTTGGTTATTTTGGGGATCTTTGCGCCTTATTTAGCCCCTCATGATCCTTATCTGACTAATGTTAAATTGAAACTAATGAGTGCCAGTTTTGATTATCCCCTAGGAACCGATCAATTAGGGCGTTGTGTCTTTTCTCGCTTAATTTATGGTATTCGAACCAGCCTTTCTACAGCTGTATTAGCTACGGCATTGATGCTCAGTATTGGTATTCCGTTAGGAATTTTAGCGGGTTATGTGGGAGGTAAAACGGATAACTTGATCATGCGTCTTGTTGATATAGCCTCAACATTTCCATCAAGTTTGTTAGCATTGGCAGCCATTGGGATCACTGGCCCTAGTTTAATGACAATTTTATTGGTCTTTATTGCTCTGTGGTGGGCGCCTTTTGCCCGTATTATTCGAGGCTCTGTTATTGCTTTAAAAGAGAAAGATTTTATTCAAGCCGCCGTGTCTGTCGGTTCGCCTCATCGCCGTATTATCTTTCATCACATTATTCCTAATGCTATGTCATCCATTATTGTTCTTGCCACATTACGTATTGCGGCGGTTATTACCCACGTTGCGGCGTTTTCATTTATCGGTTTAGGCTCACAACCGCCCATTGCGGATTGGGGGGTGATGTTAAGTGATAGCCGACAATATATGACGCAATATCCCATGATGATTATCTATCCCGCACTCGCCATTATGTTGTCAGTTTGGGCATTGAATATGATTGGTGAAGGGTTAAATGATGTCTTACAAAACAATGCCAAAGCCTTAGATTTGAAAAAACAGGAGGAGATTTAATATGTGTATTAAACCTGTTTTATCCGTCAAAGGGCTAACAACTGTTTTTCAGCAACAAAAGAGTGAATTTGTGGCGGTGAACAATATTAATCTTGAGCTCTATGCTGGAAAAATAACAGCACTGATTGGTGGATCAGGAAGTGGGAAATCAGCCACTGCACTCTCTTTAATGAATTTAGTGGATAAACCTGGAAAAGTTGTCTCTGGTGAAATCACCTTATTAGGTGATGTTATTTCGAATAAAAGTGAAAGACAGTGGCGAAATATTCGTGGGCAGAAAATTGCCATGATTTTCCAAGAGCCAAGAAGTGCCTTAAATCCTACCATCAAAATAGAAAAACACTTTGCTGAATCACTATCTCCTTTATGGCGAAAAAAATCGAAAACAGAAAAGCGGCAACGATATAAAGATATTTTATCTCGGCTTGGATTAAGTCATGCAGATGAGTTGTTAAACAAGTATCCATTTGAGTTAAGTGGCGGTATGTGCCAGCGCATTATGGTGGGGATGGGGTTGTTATCGGAGGCGCAAGTGGTTATTGCGGATGAGCCAACGGCTTCTTTAGATCTCACCACGCAAGCCGCTATTTTATATGAAATTGATCGTTTGAAATCATTAGGGATCGCGATTTTGCTGATCACTCATGATCTGGGCATTGTGGCACAAATGGCTGATAACGTTTATGTGATGTATCAAGGTGATATTGTGAGTTCAGGCAGTGTGTCTCAACTTTTTGATGAGCCTCAACATGAATATACCCAGCGTTTATTTTCAACAATAAAGCAGGGGGAATAAGATGCCATTAATCGAAGTAAAAAATCTCGCTAAATATTATCAAAAAAAAGGGATCACGACCTGTGCCGTCGCTAATGCTTCATTTTGTATTTATCGGGGTGAAACGTTGGGTGTTGTGGGAGAGTCTGGATGTGGAAAAACAACGCTTGGTAAATTATTACTGAAATTAGAACAAAGTGATAAAGGGGTTATCACCTTTTCAAAGCAAGAGATCACGCATTTTAGTTTTAAACAAATGCGTCAAATTCGCCAAAATATGCAAATGATCTTTCAAGCCAGTGCAGATGCGTTTAATCCTTATTTTACCGTAGAACAAATTATTGCTGAGCCACTTATTAATTATAAAAATCTGACTCGCCAAGAGCGACAGCAACTTATCGGTAAAACATTAGAATTAGTTGGATTAGACGGCTCTTTTTTATCAAGACATTCTGATGCGCTTTCAGGTGGGCAAAAACAGCGTATTGGTATCGCAAGAGCATTAGTGCTGGAGCCAGAATTTGTGGTGTGTGATGAAATTGTCTCTAGTATTGATTTTGCGTTAAAACAGCAAATACTGACGTTAATTAATACACTTAAAAAGAAATTACAACTCACTTATCTGTTTATTTCTCATGATATTTCTGCAGTTAACTTTGTGAGTGATCGGATTATTGTGATGTATCTTGGTCATATTGTTGAAGTTATTCCTAAAATGGATAACTGTGTTCAACATCCTTATAGCCAGACTTTATTGTCTGCAGTATTGCCAACTCATCCTTCACAACGCACACCTTTTAAGCAACAGATCTACACCGATGCACCCAAAACACAGACAGGTTGCCCTTATTACCATCGTTGTTTAAATCGGCAAGATATCTGTAAGCAACAAAATCCTCCTTTGATAGAAATTGCATCTGACCACTGGGTTGCATGCCATAAAATAACGCATTAATAACAATAAGATGGAAAGAGAAAAGAATATGTTTAAACAATTAATACACCGAACTTTATTGGTTGGTTTTCTTTCAATAACAGCATTAACGGGCTGTAATGATGAAAAACCAACAGAAAACACCACTCAAGTTGAGCAGAAAAAAGAAGTCGTTGTTGCTATTTATCGTGATGGTGCGATGAATATGCTTGATGCTGCCAGTTATAACGGACCTCATTTTGTCTTTAAAATGATTTATGACGGTTTAACAGAAGATGGTGGTGAAGGTCAGATTATTCCAACATTAGCAACTAGTTGGGATATTTCAGAAGACGGCAAAACCTATACTTTTAAACTGCGTGAAAATGTGAAGTTTTCAGATGGTACCCCGTTTGATGCCGATGCAGTTATTTTTAATTTAAAGCGTTGGGTGAATAATCCTCGTTATAGCCAAATTACCGCCACATTAGTGGACTCAATGGAAGCCATTGATAAACATACGGTGCGTATTACTTACAAAAATCCTTCTTATCCTATTTTAATGGAAATGACCTATCCTCGACCTGTACGTTTTTTAAGCCCAGCTTCGTTAGGTGAGGATGGTAAAACCTTTACGAAACCAGTCGGAACAGGCCCTTGGATGCTAGAAAGCTATGAAAAAGATAAAAGCTTTACACTGGTACCAAATCCTTACTATTGGGGCGAAAAACCAACGTTAGATCGCATTATCTTTAAAGTTGTTCCTGACGGTCAGGCACGTGTTTTTGCCTTGCAAAGTGGTGAAGTCGATATTATTGGCGGTGATTTGATTGGAAAAATTCCAATGGGAAATATTCAGGAATTGGAACAAGACAAAAAGTTTGAGACATTTACTGCGGATACGCTAAGTTCTCACTTTATTGCCTTTAATCAACGGACTCCTGAGTTACAAGACAAGCGTATTCGCCAAGCAATTAACTACGCTATTGATAAAAAAAGTATTGCAGAAGATCTCTTTAACCATATTGGTAAAGAGGCGACTGGTATGTATCAATCAGGAGTACCTTATGCTAATGCAAAAAATAACTACACCTTAGCGGGGGATAAAGATAAAGCACAGGCATTATTAATTGAAGCAGGATATAGCAAAAATGCCCAAGGTATTTTTGAAAAAGAGGGTAAGCCTTTATCGTTTTCTTTCTTACTGACAACCGATGAATTCCCTGAATGGAAAACCCTTGCGGAATTTATTCAAGCGGAATTAGCGCAAACGGGTATTCAAGTTAATTTAAAAATACTCGACCGTAATGGTTATACCCAATCTACATTGGAATCGAAAGATTTTGATATGGCTTTAATGCGTACCGCTTCTGACTCATGGATGCCTCATAGCTCTATGCTTGAGATCTACGATATCCAAGCGAATAATCAGCAAGCTAAAGCATGGTATGACGAAAATCTCTCTGCCATGATTTATAAAACCTTAGCGACATTAAATGAAGAAGATCGCCAAAAAGGCTATGACGGCATTATGACTTTTATTAGTGAAGAGGCGATCACTGCACCGGTTTATCACCCCGTCACCAATTTTGCAATTAATCCTAAGAAAGTGGCTAATTTTGAAGTCGGCGTGAACAATTACGCACCTGTTGCGTGGGAAAAACTCACTGTACCTCACACATCTGAAAAATAGTCTCTACGGCGCTCTTAGCTATCTTTATAAGATCTTTGCAGCGCCATGATTTTGTTTATTCATTTTAGTTTACATACTGATAGGTTTGTTATGCAGGACTCAAAAGATAAATTATTAAAAAATTGGACAGAGGGTGCTGAAAATTACAGTAATTTGATCCAACTAGAATTAAACGGTTTTCAGCGAGAAGCGTGGCTGAATATTATTCATGAATATTGCGGTCAACAAGGCAAATTAAAGGTACTAGATGTAGGAACGGGCCCTGGTTTTTTCTCTATTATTATGGCGAAAGCAGGACACAAAGTGACGGCAATAGATTGCACAGATGCGATGGTTGATGCTGCGAAGAAAAACTTTGAAGCCTACCACATTGATGTTGAAGTGATGCAAGGGGATAGCCATTGCCTACCTTTCCCAGATGATCACTTTGATTTGGTGATTAGTCGTAATGTGGCATGGACGTTATTAGATGCAAAACAAGGTTATAAAGAGTGGTTACGTGTCTTAAAACCGGGAGCAAGAACACTGATTTTTGATGCTAACTGGAATCGCTATTTATTTGATGAAGCCTTAAATCAGAAAAACAGTGAAGATATTGAAGCCTATACCGCACTGTTTAATGAAAAGCCTGCAGGTTATAGCGATGCGATGCTCGATTACCGTAAAAGTATGCCAATGTGTCAAAAAATTAGGCCTCAATGGGATCTTGATACATTAGTTACCCTTGGTTATTCAGAACTGACTTGTTTAACCAATATTAATGAGCGAGTGTATGATGAAAAACGTAAAGTCCTTTATCGCTCAACACCGATGTTTATGATCGCAGCCAGTAAGCCTTGGGTGAAAGTGACTTATTAATTGCGATAAAAATAAAGTCCTATCAACGCGATTAATAGTGGATAGGACTTTTATGATTTTTATAATTTTTTAGTACTAAGAGGCTGAAATAACAGTTTTAGGTGTGACTTTTCTTTGGTGATAATAAGCAGTAATCAGCAACATGGCATAAAATATTGCTCCCATCAACCATAGCAAACCATCCCAATAAGCGATGCTATAACTATAAATAAAGGCAAATAAGAGTGGGCCAATAATCCCCGTGATATTGGTTAAACTGACGAGTGTGCCTTGCAGTTTCCCTTGAGCATTATCATCGACAGATTTTGATAAATAGCCTTGTAATGCCGGTTGTCCCATTCCTCCCGCGGCCAAGCAGATCAATGCGGGTAATATCACCCAAACTTGGCTTACCCACGCTAATAATAAACAGCCCATCATATCAATAGACATACTGATCATAATGGTGGTTTTTTCGCCCCATTTCTGCGCTAATTTTCCAGCAACAACGGCCTGAAAGAAAATATGTAAGACACCCAGAGCTGCCAAAGACATACCGACCGATGTCGTATTCCAATCAAAACGGTATTGTGTAAATAACACCCAAATTGTGGCAGGGATTTGACCGATAAGTTGGATGATAAAATAGGCTGCCAGCCAAAAATAAAGGCTTTTCTTAATAAATCCCGTGACTGAATTTGATGTGGTTTGGTTTTCTGGCGTGTTATTTGTAACAAGCGCTTCTCTTTTTTGTGTTTCACGGAAAAAGAGCAAAGAGAGTATTAATAATATTGAGTGTGAAATAGCCGCAAAGATAAATGGCGTATGAGCAGTTATTTCACCTAATAGCCCACCTAACATAGGGCCAATAATCAGGCCAACCCCAAAAGCACCGCCTAAAAAGCCAAAATAACGAGTTCGATTTTTAGCAGGAGTAACATCGCTCATCGCTGATGCACATACAGCACCTGTTGCACCGGTGATGCCCGCAATAATACGCCCAATATAGAGCATCCAAAGCGTCGTTGAGAATGCCATTAAGAGATAATCAAGTGCTGCACCTAAAAGGGAAAATAGCAAGATAGGTTTTCTACCGTATTTATCAGACAGCCGCCCTAAAATAGGTGCAAAAATAACCTGCATGGTAGCATAGAGCGCTAATAGCACACCGTAATGAGTTGCAAGTGAATTTTCACTGACAAATTCATTTAATAGCGTAGGGAGTACTGGCATGATAAGCCCAATACCAATGGCATCTAATACGGTTATCAGCAGTATAATAATAATTGATTTATTCATTGAGATCCTAAAAAATCTATCAGTGATAGAGTGAGTGTAAAATATCTCTATCAGTGATAGATTGTCAAGGCTATTTTATTTTGAGGTAGATATGGCAAAGCTAGATAAAGAACAAGTTATTGATAATGCGTTAATTTTGCTTAATGAGGTGGGGATAGAAGGCCTAACAACGCGCAAATTAGCGCAAAAAATAGGGGTAGAGCAACCTACATTGTATTGGCATGTGAAGAATAAACGTGCGTTGTTAGATGCATTAGCAGAAACTATTTTGCAAAAACATCATCATCATGTTTTGCCATTACCTAATGAAACATGGCAGGATTTTTTGCGAAATAACGCGAAAAGCTTTCGCCAAGCCTTATTAATGTATCGTGATGGTGGCAAAATTCATGCAGGAACTCGCCCATCTGAAAGCCAGTTTGAGACATCAGAACAACAATTACAGTTTTTATGTGATGCTGGATTTAGTTTATCTCAAGCCGTATATGCGTTGAGTTCTATTGCACATTTTACATTAGGTTCAGTTCTTGAAACGCAAGAGCACCAAGAAAGCCAAAAAGAGCGTGAAAAAACAGAGTGTAATACTGTTCACTATCCGCCATTATTAACTCAAGCTGTTGCCATTATGGATAGTGATAATGGTGATGCTGCGTTTTTATTTGTCCTTGATGTGATGATTTCAGGACTTGAAACGGTATTAAAGAGCGCTCATTAAAGTTAAATTCGTTGACGCCCTTTTTGGCTAATTAATTGCCCTTGTATATCTGCGATACCAATATGCGCTATGCAGCCTGCATTAAACTGTAAATAGTCATCTTCGATGCCATCAGAAAAAATAACCCCATTTTCTGGCATCAAAGACTCTAATTGTAGCGGTGAGTCAGGCTCAATAGTGCCAAAAGTCAGTGCAACACCAGTTGTTCTGCTAGGAAACGGCTCTCTGACGCTAAATTGTAGCTTTCGAACACCCCAATCAAAACCTTGTAACAGAGGATGCGAAGCTTCTCCTGTTATTGCCATTGCACCTGCAAGAATGGATTGAAACCACCCCGTTGATCCCAATCCCGTAGACACAATGATACCTGATGAGGATTGGGCTTCTTGAGCACCACTCCATTGTAAAATATACCGTGCGGAGGTGTGACTTTTAGGGCCAATAAATAAATCATTAACGGCTAATAGTGATTGACCATCATTGGTTGTCGCTTGCGCGAAAGTGACCGTTTTAAATGGCATTTTTTGATTAATAGTATTAATGACAGTCTCTTTTAATTGTCCTATTTCAAAGGGTAATAATTTACCATCCCATCTTGATGGATCAGGATTTATTGCAATGATAGGCTGCCCGTTGAGATATTTCAGTGTATTAGCCACAAGCCCGTCTTGACCAATCACCACCACAATATCGTGGGGTGAGAATTGATAGCTAGGTAATAAATTTCGTTCTAATAGCTGAAATCGTCCTAGTGACTTTAAAATCAACTCAGCTTCTGTTAATTGTTTTTGGTATAGATTGTGTTCGTTGAGGTAATCCTTTACCTCAACATTATTGTGTTCTAAATAAAATTTGGCTTGTGACCAAGTATTGAAGCGCTCGATCAATTCCTGTAAACGGCTTTTTCTCATCACTAACACGAAGTGAAAATCGTTGTTACGTTGCATTATTTACCGCCTTTTTTCATAAATTGGCTAAATAAATCAGGAGTAATATTCAATTCGCCGATTTTCCCTGAATTAAGCGCTAAAGTTTCAAATGCCATTGCCATTAACTGTTGTGAGTCCATTTTTGCTAGCGCCATGGCTTTTAAGTTTTCAACTGGCAATTCACGGTAAGCACGCATGGTGGCTTCAATGGCGTAGGCATCAGCTTCTGATTGTGTTCGCTGATTTTCAGCACTTAACGCGACCAGCTCTTTGCGTTTTGCTTCTGCATTAACTTTGGCTTCAAGGCGTTCTTTTTCAATCTCAGCTTGTTCGCGTAATAATGTACGTTCGTTTTCTAAACGTGCTTCTTCAATTTCTTGTCGTTTACGTTGAACCGATAAGTCAGTTTCTAATTCTGCTTCTTTAATGGTGCGCTCTTGTTCAACGGAGAATTTACGACGCGCATAAATTGCATCATCGGCTTCTTTCAGTAAGGATTCTCTCGCTTCAGCTTCTAGTGCTTTTAAGGTTTCTGGTGATGGTGTGATCGCCGCAATGGAGACATCCAAAATCGCAATACCTAATGCTTCTAATGATGGATGTTCAACTAATTGTTCCATCACCAAAGTGACTAATGATTGGCTGAGTAATAACGCTTCTCTAAGTGGGGTACTTTGGATCTTTGCTTGAATTAAGGTTTGTGCAATACGTACGACGCGATCACTGAGTTTGAGTGGATCTTCTGAGGCATAAGATTTGCCGTTTTTGCTCAAGTTAAAGTTGAGTACTTCTGCGGCTTTTTCTGGCGATTTAACCTGAAATGAGATTTGCCCTTGAATGCGTAAACCCTGAAAGTCTGCGGTTTGGAAGTTAAAAATAAATGGTGCTTCTTGTGCATTTAAAGGTAATGCCGCAATGGAGGTTGTAGCTGAATTATACCAAAAACTTAAGCCTTTACCTTGTTGGCGGATTTTGCCATTCACGGATTTAATGATGAATGTTGATGAGTCAGCTTTAAAATAATTTAAGTTAAACATAGTATTTCCTTGTTAAGTGTCTTTATGACAATAATTGCATTGTGTCTTATAGACACTATTGCTGTCAACTGATTTAGTGTCTTTATGACAAAATTTGATTTTTTGCTGTTTAACCTTAAAATAGCTTTATCGTTTTCTAATAAAGCTTTCGCCATGAATGAACAAGATTTTTTAGCCAGTTATAACCGCCGTGATTTCCTATCCCCACTTATCACCGTTGATGCCGTGCTGTTTACTTATCATGAAGAGCAGTTAAAAGTGTTGTTAGTGAAAAGAGGGGAGCATCCTGAAAAAGGAAAATGGGGTTTACCCGGTGGATTTGTCGATGAGGTGCAGGACAAATGTCTTGAAGATACAGTGCTAAGAAAATTAAAAGAGAAAACGGGCGTGATCCCCCCTTATATTGAGCAACTCTGTTCAGTGGGAAATAGCCAGCGTGATGCAAGAGGTTGGTCGGTGACGGTTTGTTATAGCGCGTTGATTGCACATCAAGCCTGTGAAGCGCATATCGATACAGTGGATTCAGTAATGTGGTTGCCGATTGATGAGGTTACACAACAAAGCTTAGCGTTTGATCATCAAGAGTTAATTACACAAGCGAGAGAGCGTTTAAAGCAAAAATCACTCTATTCAATTGTTCCCGGATTTGCATTACCCGAAGTGTTTACCTTGCCTGAGTTACAGCATGTTCATGAAATTCTGATTGGGAAAGAGATCCAGAAAAAATCCTTTAGACGACGCATTGAACAAGCAGATTTATTGATTGATACAGGAGAAAAACGGGCAGAAAGAGGACGCCCTGCAAGTCTGTATCGACTGAAAGAGGCGTCTGCGGATTATCGGTTTATTCGTAATCTTGAGTTTTAAAAAGCTGTTTGTTTATAAGACAACTGTTTTATAAAGCCAGCTGTTTTACAAAATAGTGAGCGCCATCTCGAATGGCGTCATCTGCCACTTTCATCATACGTGAGTAGTGTAAAAAGGCATGTAATGTGCCGGAATACATTTTATATTCACAAGGTAATTGATGCGCTTCCAGGGTTTTAAATAGCGTCAGACTATCATCAATAAGTGGGTCGTATTGTGCGCTGGCGATAAAGCAAGGTGGAATATCTTGCGTTAAATCGTTATTAAATAAGCAATAATAAGGTGCATCACGACTGCCAAGTGCGGTTAGATATGCATTATCATATTCTTCTAGATCTTGCTGGCGCAATCCATCCCATTCCCCCCCATAAAGTCGGCGGCTGGTGGAATCACGTAAGCCATATAATCCATACCAAAGTAAAGCTGCACTCACTTTGCCACAGTGAATGTGTTTGTCACGTAACCATAATACGGTGGCAAGTGATAACATGGCTCCCGCAGAATCACCAGCAAAACCAATATATTGCGTATTAATATCATAGTGTTTTGCATTTTGATGATAATACTGACAAACCTGTGCTGATTCATCAATGGCTTGAGGGTAGCACGCTTCTGGTGATAGTGAATAATCAATACCAATAACAGTACAACCAGTATAGCTGGCAAGCAGCCGCATAATGCGATCGTGAGTATCTAAATTCCCTAAAATAAAACCACCGCCATGCAGATAATAGAGTGTTGCGGATGTTTTTTCTTTGGGTTTATAAAGACGCGTTAATACATTTCCATAAGAAGTACTAACCGAAATATCTTGTATGTTAAACATCTCTGGTGCATCTGCATTCCAATAACGCCTATCTTGATTATAAGCAAGCCGCATCGATGGATAGCCATCATTTCCTGGTGCAGGTTGCGGATTATCTGCATAAAATTGCATAACTTGTTTCATCTCTGGCGAAATAAGCTCTAGCACATTGATTTTATTTTTAGTTTTCATTCATGCCTCCAATTATCACTGTAGGGTATTGTAAATAATGGGGCTTAATAAACTGAGATCTTGATATCCAATATTGAACGTTAGCGTTAAATGGAAAGGGTGAGAGGTAAATATGTGATCTGACTTAGATTTAAATAAAATGGCTAAAATAGGATTAATTGCACAGTTTTTCTTAACTAAATATAGATCTGAGAATAGAAATGATTATGAGATGTGTTATTGTGTTTTTATATTTAATCTTATTTTAGAAACGAAAAATGAAAATAAAATTAGCTATTTTAAGTTTACTTTGCAGCACTATTTTATTAAATGGATGTGCGACTCAACCAATGCAGTCAGATGAACAATCTCATTTGTTACTGAAACCAAAATTAGCTGATGAACCAGAGAAAATGACTCAAAGTGAAATAAAAGAGCCAAATCTTACGGTTAAAAATCACCCTAAGAATTTATCAAGTCCATTACCTAATTATCCTGTAAAAGCTTATTTTCAAGGTATTGAAGGTGAACTAAAGGCGAAATTTGATGTTGATGAAAATGGGCATGTACAAAATATTAGGATGTTAGATTCACCTTTAGTGGATGTTTTTGGTTTGTCACTTATTCACGCTATGGAACAATGGCGCTATGAAACAGGAAAACCAGCAAAAGATTTAAATTTGGTTATGAAATTTAAGCTTTGAGCTCAAGATTAAATTTAATACCATGAAAAAAGAGAATAATCCGCGATAAATTAAACAGATTATTCTCTTACTTTATTAATTTGATACTAATTGCACCACAACAAGTCGCCCGCCTTCTTCTGTCGATAACACAAATTGCAACCCATCTGTTAGTGCAATTTTATCGCCAATCGCTATCTGCTTTTTCTCTGGTAATACCATTAATCCATCAATACGCTCATTAACAAGCCACCATGTTGAGTTGTGATAAACAAAATAGCCTACGCGCTTTTTCTGTTCATCTGTGGTGCGTTCATTAGGCGCAATAAGGCGATTAACATGCCAAGGAAACAGTGATTGATTACTCCAAACCATTAAGCGGTGATCGTCAGGTCTGAAGCTACCCGCTTTACGTGAAGAATAAAGATTTAAAATCGGTAATTGCCCTTTATATGGCGTATGACAATAAGGACAAACGGGCTGTGTTTTTCCTGAAAAAACATACCATTGCTGTTCACAATTTTTATTCTGACAAGGCTGAACTAAATCTACCGTTTTGACTAAAGCGGTTTCCCATTCATCTGCAGTAGGCCGTTGTGAAGGATCGTGTAATCCTGTAATAAAGGCTCTTTCAAAAAGAGGTGTTAGGTAAGGCCCCATAATCGTGTATGGGATTTTTTTAGGATCAGCCCAAGGTAGAGATGACGGTTTTACCTGATTCAATTTTACCGCATTGCTATGATCTGTTGGGTGTTCAATAAACAGCGCTTTTTCACCCATAGAGAGTGTCTCATCTCGCATTTCATCGTCAAGATCGTGAATTTTACCGCCACGTAATGGATGACGATAAAACAGATACATATAGATTAATACTGCAAGTGCGTGCCTATCGGTCGTAATGCTTGGCAAGATACGGTTAGGATCTTCTTTCGGTAAATGGCTGGTTTTTACCACTTCAGGTGCAATAAAATCAGGTGTTCCAACAACATCAGGCGGGTATTTGCCGGGCACCACTAAACCGTCAATATCGATCACACAGGCATGACCTTGTTCAGGATCGATAAGGACGTTTTTATAGCTTAAATCACTATGGCATAAGCCTGCTGCATGCATTCGGCGAACGGCACGAGAGAGCAATAAGCAGACTTTCAGGTAATTTAATAAATTGCCTCTTTCACGAGGATCGAGAAATTTATTTTGGTTGTTGGCACTTGCAAACCATTTACCTTCTTTTTCGCGGCCTTTTATCGCTAGAAAGTCGTTGTTTTTAGAGCCATATTTAAAGAAAAAGTGGGATTGATACGTCGGCACCACAATACCGATTTTACCTTGATGTTCAACAACATCAGTTGGCCAGCAGAAAAGGTTTTTCCAGTATTCACCGCCACTTTGCTCAAAGATATTATGACGATAAGAGCCTGTTATCATATCGATTCTATCTTTGGCTTGTGCGTTTTGTTTTGTCTTATAAAAGGCAACAACATAGGTTCTGTCAGGGGAAAAATAGACATCTTTCATTGAGCCAGAGCCAATAATTTCATTGACGTACTGAACTGTTTTTCCACTTTGCGTTGTACAGGTAATGATATCTGCCATGAAACTCACCTATTTTCTCTTTGATGATCACCACGCCACAACCAGAGTGCGGTCATCGTGATTGCCTGCTGAAAAGAAATTTAGCCATTCGGCCAGTGTTTGATCAGCGGTTTCTGGTGAGGCTAAACAAGGCGATATTTCATCAATAAGCGCTGCCCATTTATTGGGATCTTGTAAGCCGTTATCTGTTTCAAACTTCGGATCAGACACACCATCTGTCATTAATATCAGGTGTGAAATTTCGCTCCATTTACCAATAATAATGCGTCGATTAAATTCGATATCATTAAGCGCATTATCATCAAGAAAACGGGTTTGTCCTGCATATTCACCACTATCAGGAATACCTAAAACGCGGACTTTTCCAGCGGGTCCATAAGCGGCAATTGCACCATCACCCATCCAAAAGGCTGCTGCAAATAGCTCATTATTGATGCGTAAAGTCACTGTTGCCAACAGTGTAGTTGAAAATGATTTTACGGGTTCATTAATGCGAATGGCTTCATTTTTTAGGTGATTAATCGCAAGCTGTGACGCATTGTGAAATAGCTTAGAAAAAAAGTTGCCTACCTGCCTTTTCTCATTCTCATCATCCCATTGGTGAATGGTGTTGAGATAAGGGGCTAATGCTGGATTTTTTTCAATGTTCAATTGTTCTTGAAGGTATTCACTGACCACTTTGGTGACAATGCGTGAACCTTCACGAGAGTAGCGAGCACTACCTGCACCGTCAGCGACAATTAAAATATTCCATTGGCTTTGGCTATCGTGATGAATATAAAAATCGTCATCACGAAATGTACCTGCATGTTCGTGAGAGCGACCACGACGACTTGCTCCTGCAATACGAATACCGTCTTTAAGAATAAGTTTGCTATCAATATGTGCTTTAGGATAAGGGCTATTTGCGGGAGGTTCGTTAATTTGCCATAAGCTACGAGGATCAGGATTAATGATTAATAAGACGTCATTGTGATAGCAAATGGCATTAACAGACCAATGGACAACCAATGTGAAATTGCCACTTTTTGTTGGTGTGCCGACTAAACAACAACTTTCGGTATCAAAGGTTATGCCGAGAGCTTCCGGAAAATTCACAGACTCAATTTGTGCAGTATCAAGCGTATCTAATTCAATATTAATAGAAGAATTAAATTCGCTACCGACTTTGGCATTAGAAAGGGTGATTTTGGCCGTAGGGCGGTGAATAGTCGGTTTCTCTATTGGCATTGGTGATGAGTGTGTAGGAATTTGCCCTGGTTTTAATGGGCTTTCTTTTGGTAATGATGTTTCGTCAGAGGCTAAATTGCGCGCTGGTGGCAATAACAGAAGAATAGGTTGTACGTTGTCTTGTGGTGTTATTTTTTCTGCTGTTTTTGCTTTAATTTTATCAATAATAAAATCAATATGTTGAGCGATTTCTGTATCTTCATATAACGCAATAATCAGCTCTTCATGTACCGCAATGCGTTGCGAAGTTAGCGTATCATCAATAATCAGTTTTGTGAGTAGGGCTTTTTTATCCATTAGCCTTTACCTCGAGTGACATCAAAGTCAGATTGATTGCTGTTATTTCCAAAGGTGATGCTGTTATCACACCATGGGCAAATAACGGTTTCAGGGCCATTTACACAGAGTAATTTACCACATTGGCAAACGGCAAAAGCAGTGGCATTACCACAATAAGGGCAACCAGGAGTGCCATGAAGCTCACTGGTATTTACTTGATATGCCGTAGCGCTGAGATCGCTCCATGCAAAGTAATCTTCATTTAAGGTGTAGCAGCCCGTTAAATTAAATCCATTGAGGTTTAGATTAAAATCAAGTCCAGAGGCTTTCATGGGTGGGCGTTCATATTTCATTAAATAAGGCGATCGAGTGTGGCTACAACGGCCGACAAATGTGACACAAGATTCATCATAGGTACGAGCTACATCATCTTTGGCAAGGCGAACAATTTGCTCGGTTTTGCTTAAAAGTGGAGGTGTTTCCTCGCCAACACTGCGACTATGAGAAACCACAGACATTGTTATCCATTTTATAAAACGGGTGAAATCGCCTTCTTGTGCTTCAGTAAATAACAGCACATTTTCAGTTAATTGTGATAGCGCGTGTAAGTCAGCACTTAAGCCTAATCCAATCGCAATTAAGTTAACTTTGTTGGCGTAGTGGGCTTTCCAGCGTTTTATCTCTTGTGCGTAATCATCAGTTGGTCTACCGTCAGTAAGAAGATAAACAACAGGTTTCCAATCACCTTTTTGCTCAATCGTGGTTTTTTTAACTTGAGTATCGATTTGGTGAGTGAGTTCTCGTAACGCACTGCCTAGTGATGTGCCACCACCAAGAGGAAGCTGAGGGGGATAAAAAGAGACAACTTCAGTGAGTGGAACAATGGTTTTCGCTACGCCAGCAAAGGCAATGACAGAAACCCAAGCAGTTTCAAGAGCGTGAGGATCTCGCCTGAGATCACTAATAATAGTCGTAAGACCGTCATTCATCTTTTTTAGGTTTTCACCTATCATCGATTCTGAGCAATCTAACACAAAGAAAATAGGTAGCCTTCTCATTGTTATACCTTATCACTTTATAGTGGCTGTTATATATTTGTGATGGATAAACCAAAGCCTAAATAAAATAAAAGCAAAGCCTGTTTTAGCGCTTTGCTTTTGTGGATCACAGTACTAACTGAATTTCAGGCGGCGGTGGTGGTAATGTGTCTTTATCGGTGTTAATGCCCGCACTGGAACTGCCAGATGCGACACTAGCAGAAACCCATTTGAAAAAGCCTGAGAAGGCGTTAGAGTCTAATGTTTCTAATGCCACCACTTGAGATGTAAGCTCTTTAAGGTGGTCATGTTTGGCTTTTGGACCAACTGCACAGGCGATGATCGAACCAAATGAGCGTTTTTTCACTTCTTTAATGGCTTCACCATAGGCGTAAGCATCAGAAGGGGTGCCATCTGTCATTAAGAAGACCAGTGGGCGCCAGTCACCTTTTTGATCACCATCAGAGCGTTTAATATCACGATCAACACACTTGATTAAACATTCAAGAGCTGCACCAGTAAATGTGCCACCAGAGCTAGGAACGGTGATATCAGTGAATTGGAAATCTTCTAATGCCGTTAAAGGAATAAATTCACGTGCTTCATTATCATAAGTGATAATTGAGATATGTACGCTTTCTAATGCGTAGGGATCTTGTCTCAATGCATTTAGCATTGTTTGTATTCCTACGTTAACGGCATGAATAGATTCACCTCTCATTGATCCTGATGTGTCAATAAGTAGGTAAACAGGAAGTCTTCTCATTAGGTAAAGTCCTTTAAGTAAGAAACAAAACTATCTGAACTTGAAGGTTCACCAATAGCGTTAAGTTTCCAGCCATTTTCTTCTCTGACTAATTCAGCAAATAACATTGAGCGTTGATTATTGAAGGCTTCGCCTCCTGATAAATCAAAACGAGCCATTTCTACATTTTTAGCATCAACGGCGCGGATAAAGGCATTTTGTACTTTACCAAAGTGTTGTTGTAGCTCACGCCCATTGTAAATCTGAACAATAAAGACGATTTTGGTAAATTTAGGATCTAGGGTATTTAATTTTGCAATGATCTGTTCATCATCCCCATCACCAGCACCTGTACGGTTATCACCTGTTAACCAGATTTGCCCAGATTTATGTTTAAGGCTATTAAAAAAAATAATATCGCCATTAACAAGAGAAGGTTGTCCACCTTCAATTTTACCCAGATCATTGACCTTGCCGTTTTCACTACATAAAAAGGCGATAACGTCTAAATCGTATTCTTCGCTTTTTTTGCCAAAAAGCCCACCAAGGAATCCGCGTTTTTCTTCGTTGATATCCCAACCTAAACCGATAGTGACAGAGGAAAGGTCATATTCATTTTTCTTTAAACTAATACCTTGTCCTTTTTTTAAACTCACTGACATATTCATTCCTTTTTTATTTAAAGTACAACGTTAACCTCAGGAGGAGGTGGTGGTAAGTCATCAAGATCACTAATATCTTTTTTGGTTAAATCGACTTTTTGGCTACCGACAGAAATACTGGCTGAAACCCACTTAAAGAATGATTTTATGGTGTTAGAATCCGCCGTATCTAGCCGTAATACAATCTCAGTAATATTTTTGAGCACATCCGTTTGTGCTGATTGTCCTGCTGCGCAAGCAATCACAACACCAGTACGGGCTGCTTTAAATTTCTCAACGCCTTTTTTCCAATCGTCAGTTGGTGCGCCATCAGTCATTACAAAAACAAGCGGACGCCAATCACCTTTAGTTTCAGCGGTTGTTTTTTGTACTTCGTTTTCAATACGATCAGAAACTAATGTGAGCGCCTCACCTAATGCCGTTGTTCCACTTGCAACTAAGTCAGGTACGTTAAAGTTAATTAAATCAGTGAGTGGAACAATTTGTTGTGCGGTTGAATTAAAGGTGATGATAGAAATATAGGCGGTTTCTAATGCGTAAGGATCTTGGCGTAATGTTGATAAGAGCATTTCAACGCCATTCTTTACTGCTTCAATAGGTTCGCCATACATAGAACCCGATGTATCAAGTAAAAGGTAAACTGGCAATCTTCTCATGCATTTATCCTGTTAGTGAGATAGGAATAAGCGGTTAATATACTAACCGACTGATGAACGTGTTGAATTGAGATTATGCTTAGTTTAATTAAATTAGGCAAAAAACGCAGTGATGATTGTCCGATATTATTAATCTGAAATAAGATCGCATAAAAAGTAAAATAAAAGAGAATTTAATCCACGCTCACTCTTATTTTGTGTAGTTAATGGGCATTTATTATTAAAGATATTTTTTATTGATTAGTCTTAATTGGAGTAATCTAAAAAGAATGGCTAATAAAGATTAGGTATAAATACTTTTCATTTATATAAAATCAAATAATTAAATAAAAAACAAGTGAATTCAATTGATTACGTTTATTTTAATTTTACATTAAAAATAAGTAAAAATAAAACAACAACTCATTAATTATATAAAAAATATTAATTTAATAAGTATTTTATTTAATTTATTATTGATTGTAAAAATAGCTTAATACTAATGTATCAAGCTATTTCTTAATATACATTATTGTTTTTTTAAACCTATTTTTTGTCTTTTTCTTTTTCAGCTAGTTCAGTAAGTGTTGATTGAATTAAATTTTCAATATAATGGTCGACCAATAATTCAACCGCTTCACTGCGTGTGGAATTATTTAAATAAGATAATCTGTCAATTTTGCGTAATGCTGACATTTTTAATGAAAGTGAAACCGATTTCTTCTTATCTTTATCAAGATAAACTCGGCTTGTCATTCCATTATGACGAAGATCTTCACTGGCTGATAATGCCTCACGCATACGACGTAAGGTTTTATTATCAAGTTGACCACGTTCAGTCATTTGATAAGCTCGAGACGCTTTACTGTACTTTATTTCAGCGTCATAAGAATCTCTTATCTCTTTTAAAACGCGAGTTAACGTTGGCTCTGAGCATTCAAGAGCAGAAATAATCTTAATGGTTGGAACCTTTTTTCCCGAGCTTAAAAGGGTTGCCAGTGTAAAGACTCTGACCTGACGAGTGCTTAATTGCATGCTTAGTTACCACTTATTCTGTCATTCGTGTGTTAAAATATTCGGCTGTAATTTTTATTATTCTTGTTCTTACACTTTATTTACAAGTATCAGAAACATTACAAGTATAAATAAAATAAGCGTCCTATTAAATGTAGTATAAAATAATAATTCAAATGAAAAAAATGACTTTTTAAATAAAAAAGTCGGTTTTGTTTTTATAAGTTCTAGTTAAAGATAACATGTTTTGACTAGAAACTTATAAATCAAAATCAAGATAAGATAATTATTTTATCTTATCGAGTTCATCACCTGCTATAGAGTGTTTTATGTTGCATTAAAACGTTGAGCATTATTTTGTTGGTTAGGAATAATGCCATAAATTTTAGCTCTGGTTAAAATACTCAATGCCCAACGACGATGTGTTGCAGGTTCACACATCGCACCTTGTGATTTAAAGACGGCTTGCGTTGAGTTTAAGATACGCAAAGCATCTGAGTGATCGGATTGAGATACCATGAGGGCTTGTTCAATCTTGTGAATTTGCTTTGGATGTATCGCCGTTTTACCAACAAGACCATTAGCAATATCAAGAGCAAGCTCTTTATCCATAATATGGTGATCATCAATATGCTCACAAACTGGCGCGGTGAGAGCAAACTGACGAGCACCAAATACAGCAACTAGCATTTTTATGACATAACCCATTGGGCCATCATAAAGTGTTAACTGGCGATTACGTCTTAGCGAAATCACATTCATTAAGTCATTTCCACCAATACGTAACGCGATAATTCTGTTATGACAAGGGTGAGTCAGTAGGTGGTTTGCAAGCTCTGTCATTTGAATAACATCAAACACCTCTTCGGTTTCAAGAGTTGGCATCATACATAAATGCGTGTTCTCAATGATATTCCACCAAACTGGTAAAGAGGCTTGAGTAAATTTAGGCAATACAAGACCATCAATAGCACTGACATCAAGGTTTTCAGTGATCCATTGGCCCATTTCCGTATGGCGAGGGCGAATAAATAGCAAAGGCCAATGGCTACAATCATGGTTCTTTTTATGCTCTGCCAACTTAGTTAATAACGTAGCCAAATTTTCTAATGCCACCGGAATATCAGCATCGCTAACCGCATCTTCTAAACAGATAATTAAAGAGCGTAACCCTTCAATTTTCTGATCGATAATCGTTGTCACAATATCTGTTCGAGTTGCTGGCATATAAAGCGTTGCCCCTAAATTCCACGGGGATAATCGTTCAATCATTATTTCACCTTTTTAATGATAGTCACTGCACGATATTGACCAAGCGCTTGCCCTGCTTCAATAACAGCAATATTTTTTTCTTGCGCAAGATAAACCAGTAATGCCACATCAGGATCAGTTATCTCTCTCACAAGAACATGGTCAGGTACACGGCGTAAAACAGCGCGTGTGGCTTCAGCAATACCGGGTTTTATACGATTGATATTTGAAATATCATATTTTTTTGCAAGTGAACTAACGACGTTTTCGCTTAGCTTTTTTAAGTCTGATTGTTGTTCTTTAAATGTGGCATGTGGAATATCGTTATCAATCAAGCGATCAACGACTTTTCCTACAATATCAACAAGGTATCGACTGCATTCATATTGTTTTAAATGTTGGCAATCGACAAAACCATGAAAACCTTTTTCTGTCCAAATTGAACGTGAAATTAATCCTGAAACGGGGGCGCCCATGATCCCAAAGGGGATAAGCCAATCTTCATCACTGGCACTTAGCCATGCGCAACCACAAGGATCTGCAAGGACGACAAGACGTGGTTGTGGGGGATAGCCTTCGCGTCCGGTTAATGAGCGAATTAACTCACCTGTAATAGCGCCTTTTCCCGTCCAACCATCAACAAAAACAATTCCTTCTGTACCGTGATGTTGTTCAATCCATGAAAGCGCTTCGCTATCAATGCCTCTATCTCGAATAATGCTTATTCCATAGTGATAAGAGGTTTTTCCCATTTTGCGCAATGTTTGTTGCAACATTACGCCTAAAGGAACACCTGCACGTACAAGGCTTGTTAGAATAATCGGGGTATCACCAAAGCGTTCAATAAGGGATTTTGCCAACATAATCACTTCAGTTGCTAAGCGCGTCGCACCGGTTTCTAGCGCTTTTTCAAAGAGATCAAGATGCCATGTTGTGGGTTCTGGCTCTTGGCTTAGCATGTCAGAATAGTGACGTTTACCCGATTGTATTAGCTCTTCCTTTAACTCAACCGGCGTCATTTCAATATTGACGGGTTGAAGTAGAAAATCGACATCACCTGATACATAAGATCCTGAAAACGGTTTATGATCCATCATGTTTATTCTCCAAAAATTTTTGTGTTGATCGCATCAGCAAATTGGCTTTGGCGAGGAAGCCCATACCAACTGCACAATTTCATAAAGCGATGATCACTCAGACTATCGCCTAAACCAATGACAGGAAAAACGCCACGTTCTGCCTTTAATTTATTAAGCAAATACGTGACGGCTTTACCTTTTTCAATAGGCTCAGGTAACCAAGCAATATTGTTACTGTTGCGATGAATATAAAAACCCTCTGTTGAGAATGTTTTTTCTATCTCATCACCTATGGCGTATAGCTCTTCTAGTCGGGTGCTATCGTTATGCTTCATCACTAAATAAATAGGCAAATCACCATATTCATAGTTAATTCGTGCCCAACCATCAATATGTCGTTCCACCATTAATTGCGTAATGGATTGTTGTAGTGCGAGCAAACGTTGTGTATAGGTCGCTAAGCTTTGAGTGATATGGTTTTGCCATTGCGCATCTGCTGTGCCTTCAGGGGTTAATACCACAGCACCATGTGTGGTAATTACCCATGAATGAAAAGGGATCGTGACTCGGCTTATTTCTTCTGTACCCCGCGCGGTAACAGGAATTAAGTCAGCATGTTCTAGCATCCAATCTACCAGCATGGCTTGTTCTTGCGTCATAAAGCTACGAGGCTCTAAGCTTCTGTCTAATGCCCCTGTTTTATAGGGTTCTAGCGCTAATTCATCTATCATTTTGCGACGTGTTTGAAATAAGGTGTCGTCGAGATCAGTTAAAATAACGGGCTTAGTCATAACTAATTACCTCAACAATTGGTGCAACTTTATTAAGGGCTTCCATCAGTTGGTTATCAATACTGTCAATCGGGGTTTCACAACAAAGTAAAATACGATCAAATTGTTGGTGTGCCACGTTATAGACAAAATTAGGAATGCCTAAACCATAATTATCAGTAAAAGTAATGGCTGACTGAATAGCAAAATTGGTTGAAATCGGTGAACGTGTTGTCGAGCTATATTTTACAATAGCACCTTGTTTTTCAAGACGTTCGGCCAATAAGAATGGTTCCCAGACAAATTCTCCCGACCCTAATACAAGAATTTTTTCATCAACTGATACTTTGATAGTTAAACCAAGATCATTTGCAGGCGTTGTCATCCCTAATCGACCCCAGCTTTGTTTGCCTGTAATCGCAACTTGACCTGATGCCGTAATATTGACATTAGGCATAACAGGTAGGGGAGCATTAGGATCAGCATCCCATTGCCATTCACCTTGAACTAAAGAGAGAGTCTTAATCGGTAATGGGGAACGCTCAGAGATAGAATCACCACTCCAATCAGTTAAGGTTACCGCAATAACCTGCTCAATATGGGTTAATCCACCTTCTTCACGCAGTGCTGAAAGCAGGTTAATAAAGGTATTGCCCGTAGTGGCTTCATCATCAATTAATACAACGGTTTTTGCTTGTTGTACCCACTGACGTTGCTCTGCTGTTTTTGGCAAATAGAGTAAGTGATCGGTCGCGTGGCTGTGATTTTCTTTAAATTCACACAGCAGTTCACCATTATCAACAGGGTGACGTGTTGAGGTTAAATAAATCGCTTGTTGATAGCGACTTCTTACCTCATCAAAAATACCAGCGCCTAAACCTACGGCGGTTTCCGCCATACCAATAAACAAAATAGGGCCTTCAAGTGAAGGAGGAAATTGTTTGGCAAGTCTTTGGTAGGTTTCACGCATTTTTTGGGGTGAAACAGGAATATGACGGCCTAATACCTTACTGACAAATAAAAATGCACGCTTAGGATTGCGTCTTTCTGCAATATCAAATAATTCATCAAGTAACTCAATAGGGCAATTTGGCGTCACGCTCAATGTGCCACAACTAAGCTGGCGACGATAAACTAAAGAGTCACTCATGCTATTTTTCATTATTAATTATTATCCGTACTTATTACGTTTGTTAACGTTGAATTGAAAACAATAGAATCGGTGATTGAGCGTATTTTTGTCGGTGTAAAATAGTTATTTTGAGCTTGAGCCTCTTCAATACTCATCAATCCCAATTGGCGTAAAGCAAAAATACCAGCAAGGTTAATGCCGCAGTGTTGGGTATAACCGATGCCACCGGAAGGGCGCATATTAATTTCAAGTAATAATGGATGGCCTTGATGATTATTTCGGGTTTGAACATTCACAAGACCATCTGCTTTCATCGCAGTGGCACACGCTTTGCCTAATTCATAGGCTTCACCTGAAATTTCTAAATGTTGTATTGCACCTTCTTTGCGTCGAGCAACAGCAGCAATAACATTGCCTTGCTCAACAACCATATCAACAGAGTATTCAGGGCCAGGTAAATAAGGCATGAGCACTAATGGCTCAAAGTGTTCAACCGCTTTTAATGCATCAACATATTGTTGTGGATTAACTTGGCGATTTTCTGGGTGGTTAAACAGCGCCATCGGCGAAACCTGATTATCAAAGCGCCAAAAGCCCATTCCATAAATGCCTTTTACTGGCTTAATGCATAAAGGGATCTCACCAAAAGGTAGATTTTTTATTTGTTTTTCTAATTCATCGATTGAGTCAATATAAATGGAAGGTACAACAGGAAGACCGCATTGTTCCATAGCTTGTGCAAAAGCGACTTTATTATCAGCTAATTGAAGCTGTCCGAGCTCAGTTGCACCTGTGGTTAATTTTACCCCTAATGACTCAATTTCTTTGCGGTGTAATTCAAACCATGCACCATTGCGCCCAGTATGAATGGCTCTCACTTGATGTTGTTTTACAACATCAGCGATAAATTTTAAGCGTAATGCCTCTTCAATAGGTTCATAAAAAGCCCCATCAGCAAGCGATAAAATCTCATTTCGTGTATGGCGATGAGATGCGAGCACAAAAATTTCTTGGTGCTGCTGTTTTGCAAAGTCTTTAACACTTTGAATAATATCGCGTTGTGATGATAAACCTTCCATAAACCAAATCGTATTGTTCATTACGCTGTATACCGTGAAATAAAAGTGTAGGGTTCAAGTCCTATAATCATGAAGTTTTCGAAGAACTGTGTCAATCATAATATGATTTATTTGATTTTAGTTTAAATTAGACTAACCAATAACGTTATTATTATAATTATTTTGTATTTTTATAATTTATTTTTACAAAAATATTAATTATATCAATGGGTTTACAAAACTTCATGTTCGGGTGGTAAAAATAGTCTTGCTCATGTACTTCATCATGATATGATGATTTTCATGATATGGATTTAATCACAAATGGCATTGTTGTTTCACTCTACCTCTGAAGGAATTTAATTATGGTTTCATTAAGCAAGAATCAAACAGTTTCTCTCAGTAAACAAGCACCTACACTGAGCCATTTAATGTTTGGTTTGGGCTGGGATCCGATTAAGAAAAAAGGATTATTAGGCGGTCTTTTTGGTGGTGGTGGTTCTATTGATTTAGATGCAAGTTGCGTTTTACTTGACGCAAATGGCAATCAAATCGATACCATTTGGTTTCGCAAATTAAAATCAAGTTGTCAGTCAGTGGTTCACTCTGGTGATAACTTAACTGGAGACGGTGACGGCGATGATGAAACTATTTTCGTTGATTTAGACCGTTTACCAACAAATGTTGAATACTTGGTCTTCACTGTAAATAGTTTCCGAGGACAAACATTTAATGAAGTTGAAAACGCATTCTGTCGAGTTGTTGATAAAACAACTAATAAAGAGTTAGTGCGTTATACCTTAACAGAGCAAGGCACTCATACTGGTATTGTGATTGCGTCGATGCAACGTAATCATGGTCAATGGGATTTCACCGCGTTTGGTGCACCTTGCAAAGGCCGCGTTATCAACGACATGATGCCTGATATTGTGGCGACGGTGGTGCGATAAATGAATATGACTCCCGGTGGGAATGTACCCGTTCCTAATCAAACATTAATCGTTCGTATTCAATCTGGCGCACCTGTTGATGTTTCCGCTTTTAGACTTTATGCCTCAGGTAAAGTGAATGGCGATGCCGATATGGTGTTTTATGGACAAACAGCGAGTGATGATCGCACTGTTATTTATGCAACAGCAGGAAATAGCACTTCTTTTACCGTAGATTTAACACGTTTACGTCCTGATGTTGAAAAAATTGCGTTTACAGCGACTTGTGAAGGTCAACAAACTATCGCAAATTTACAACGATTATCGATTCAAGTTGAGGCTAATAATGAGGTCGTTGCGAATGGCAATGTTGATATTAACGGTCGTCCTGAAGCAGCACTAATTTTAGGTGAATTGTATCGTCGTAATGGTAGTTGGAAGTTCCGTTTTATCGCTCAAGGATTTAACGGTGGCTTAAAACCATTAGCTGAACATTTTGGTGTTGATATTGCAGACTCTGAACCAGCACCAGCACCAGCACCAGCACCAGCACCGAAACCAGCTCCAGCGCCAAGTTCGGTGAACTTAAGTAAGGTTTCTCTAACCAAAGAGAAACCTGCAATCAGCCTAACGAAGAAAGATGATTTCGGAAAAATTCGTATTAATCTTGATTGGCATCGTGAAAGTAAAAGTGGTGGATCAGGGTTATTGGGTGGATTGTTTGGCGGAAATAAAGGTATCGACTTAGACATTGGTGCTTTTGTTGAACTTCAGCAAGGCCATAAATCGGTTATTCAAGCATTAGGAAACGGATTTGGTGATTTCAATCGTATTCCTTATGTTGAATTACAAGGTGATGATCGTACGGGAGATGTTGCTGGTGGTGAATGGATCTTTGTGAATGGGCGTGAATGGAAAAATATCAAGCAAGTGCTGATTTTCGCGTTTATTTATGAAGGTGTACCGAATTGGAGCAAAACAGATGGCGTGGTTACCATTCATGTACCTGATCAGCCACCTATCGAAACACGCTTAACTGATGGTAATAATGGTCGTGGCATGTGTGCTATAGCACGACTGGTTAATGAGAACGGCTCAATCAGAGTTGAACGTCTCAATGAGTTTTTTAAAGGCCACCGTGATATGGATAATGCCTACGGGTGGGGATTTCGCTGGACAGCGGGTTCTAAGTGATCAAGTTGATATAAGGAAAAGTAACATGAGTTTTTTTAACAAATTAAAAGAAGGTTTTAATACGGGACGTTCTGAGTTAGCAAAGCAAGTTGGCCGCTTTAAAAACAAAAAATTTATGCAAGGAACGGTAGCTGTCTGTGCGCGTATCGCTATCGCCAGCGACGGTGTGAGTTCTGAAGAAAAACAGAAGATGCTGGGTTTTTTAAAAGCATCGGATGAACTTAAAGTCTTTGATACCTCTGAGGTGATTGAATTCTTTAATAAGCTAATTACAAGTTTCGAGTTTGATACTGAAGTCGGTAAAGGCGAAACCATGAAGTATATTCTGGCAATGAAAGATCAGCCAGAAGCTGCGCAATTAGCTATTCGTGTTGGTATCGCTGTTGCGAAAAGTGATGGTGATTTTGACAATGATGAAAAAGAAGCGGTGCGAACTATTGCTGTTGCATTAGGCTTTCAACCCGCAGAATTTGATTTGTAATTAATTTATAGGGAACCGTTCAGGAATTATTATGGTATCCACACATATTGGTTTTCCGACAGAAACTGTCATTGTCTTTGTAGTACTTGCGGTTGGCGCTATTTTTATCGACTTATTCATGCATCGTGCTGATAAGCCGATAACGTTAAAGAATGCCATATTTTGGTCTATATTCTGGGTTGCTATTGCTATGGCATTCGCAGGATTCCTTTATATTCATCATGGTGCAGAAGTTGCGAGTTTATTCGTAACAGGTTATGCATTAGAGAAAGTGCTTTCCATTGATAACTTGTTTGTCATGATGGCGATTTTCTCGTGGTTTGCAGTGCCTGACCGCTTCCGTCACCGCGTTCTTTATTGGGGTATCATTGGTGCTATCGTTTTCCGTGGGATCTTTGTTGCCATCGGTACAGGACTGTTAAGTTTAGGACCATATGTTGAGATAGTATTTGCCTTAATCGTTGCTTGGACGGCAGTTATGATGCTGAAAAGTGGTGGTGATAGTGAAGAGATTGAAGACTATTCACAACATCTTGCTTATCGCTTAGTAAAACGATTTTTCCCTATATGGCCAAAAATTACTGGACACGCTTTTTTGTTAACACAAAAAGAAGTTGATGTTGAATTAGCGAAACCTGAAAACAAAGATGTCACTATCGGTCGTGGTACAAAAGCTGCTCTATATGCAACACCGCTTATGCTGTGTGTGGCAGTCGTTGAGCTTTCTGATGTGATGTTTGCTTTCGACTCGGTTCCCGCTATTATCGCAGTAAGCCGTGAACCCCTAATTGTTTATAGTGCAATGATGTTCGCAATCTTAGGCTTACGTACGCTTTACTTCGTGTTAGAAGCGTTAAAACAGTATCTCGTTTACCTCGAAAAAGCGGTTATTGTGCTGTTGTTCTTTATTGCTGCAAAATTAGGTTTAAATGCAACAGATCATATCTGGCAACATGGATACAGCATTTCCGCGACAACTAGCCTATTTGTAGTGCTTGGTGTTCTTGCTCTGGGGATTATTGCAAGTTTTGTATTCCCAGAAAAAAAAGATGATCAAGGTAAGACAAACTAATACATATTCTTGAAAAATCAGAATATTAAAAACAAAACTAAAGAGGTTGTAAAATGAGCGTTTCTCTTTCTAAAGGTGGTAATGTCTCTCTGAGCAAAGCAGCCCCAACGATGAAAAACGTCCTTGTCGGACTAGGTTGGGATGCCCGTTCTACAGATGGTCAAGATTTTGACTTAGATGCATCTGTATTTCTGTTAGCTGCAAATGGAAAAGTGCGTAGCGATGCCGATTTCATTTTTTATAACAATTTAAGATCTGCTGATGGCTCAGTTGTTCATACCGGCGATAACCGTACGGGTGAAGGCGATGGTGATGATGAAGCACTGAAAATTAAATTAGACATGATCCCGAATGATGTTGATAAGGTTATTTTCGTTGTCACTATCCATGATGCACAAGCACGCCGTCAAAGCTTTGGCCAAGTATCAGGTGCATTTATTCGTTTAGTTAATGATGACAACCAAATTGAAGTTGCTCGTTATGACTTAACTGAAGATGCATCAACTGAAACGGCAATGTTATTTGGCGAGTTATATCGTCATAACGCAGAGTGGAAATTCCGCGCTGTAGGTCAAGGTTATGCGGGGGGTTTAGGATCGGTTTGTGCTCAGTACGGCATTAATGCCTCTTGATAGTCGATTAGTAAGATACTAACCGCTGGCAGTCATAATATGTGATTGCCAGATTATTCAATAAAGTAGGAGCTTTGATATGGCAGTTTCCCTCGTTAAAGGTGGTAATGTTTCTCTGACTAAAGAAGCACCAACAATGTCGGTTGCTATGGTTGGTCTAGGATGGGATGCCCGCGTGACTGATGGCGCAGAGTTCGATTTAGATGCGTCAGTATTCATGGTAGGTGAAGATGGAAAAGTACTTTCAGACGCAAGTTTTATCTTCTTTAATAACAAAGTGAGTCAGTGCGGAAGCGTTGAACACCAAGGAGATAACCGTACTGGGGAAGGCGACGGTGATGATGAGCAAGTCAAAATCACTTTATCAAAAGTCCCTGCTGAAGTGAAAAAACTGGTATTTGCAGTCACTATTTATGATGCTGAAAATCGTAAACAAAACTTTGGTATGGTAAGTAACAGTTTTATGCGCGTTTATAACAACGACAATAATACTGAAATTGCACGTTTTGATCTTTCTGAAGATGCGTCTACAGAAACCGCAATGATCTTTGGTGAGTTATATCGCCATGGCGCAGAGTGGAAATTCAAAGCCGTTGGCCAAGGTTTTGCGGGTGGTTTAGGTGCGTTAGCATCACAACACGGCGTAAATATCTAAGACTTTATTTAGCCCTCGTATTAGCGGGGGCTATTTTTTCTGTGTTGATAGGAAAACAGTTAGCAACTAAGACTCTTTTTTTACGGTCACTTTAATGGGCGAGTTTTTAGCTTTACGGCGACCAGTATGAAAGTGACGCCAATGAGGTGTTTGAGAGGCTAGTAGCAATTCATGATCACCTCGAGAATCTCCCCATGCTTTCATATGATATTGCGTTAGATCTCCGTAGACATCTTCTAAACGTTTAATTTTCTCACCACAGCGACAGTTATTCCCAATAATTTTACCTGTCAATTTTCCATCAACTACTTCAAGTGTCGTGCCTATCAGTTTAATCCCCAACCTATCTGCAAAAGGCTGTAGAACCATTGCTGGTGACGCAGAACAAATAGTAACTTGGGCATTACTTTTCACTTCTTCTGCTACTGCTAATAAGCCAGTAGGGCGCATTAATTTAGCCCAATAAAGCTGACAAAATGCTTCTGCTTTTTCTTTTAACCATTGTTCGTCAATGTTTGTTAAAAAAGTTTTGATAAGCACTTCTTTTAATTCATCACGGGTTAGTTTGCGTCTAAAACAACGTAATGTTGGTAATACCATCTTAATTAAACGGCGTGAAAATTTACGTTTACCGAAAGCAAACTTTAAAAAAGGAATAAAACTATCGTGGTAAGTTAACGTGCCATCAAAATCAAACACTGATAACGTTTTTACGGTGTTTTTTGAGTTTTCAAACTGGGGTTGCATAAAAAAGTAAGCTCCGTAAATCATCAGAGTTTTAAAGTCATTGCACATATTATATCATTGTTCTCAGAATGAGATAGTGTGTCTGTTACTCATTGAAAATAAAGCGATTTTTATACTTTAAATGTAAATGAATAAAGATTATTTATGTGATGAATAAAAAATAATATTTATCATAAAATAGAAATACTTATTTTTTTGATAAAAAATAGATTTTTTATTATTAATAATATTAGTTGAATTATTTTATAAAATAAGAATAAATTGAAAATTATTTAAAATATAGATATTGTTTATTGATAGACTAATATTTTAGAAATAAAAATCATTAACTTATAAATACCTATTGTTTTTAAATAAAAGAACAACTATGTCGATAAGGAAATAAATCTTATCGATATATGTGTATAGGTATTTTTATTATGAGCATTAAACGATCTGCTAAGATAGGTTCGTCTGTATTATTATTGGTTTTTATTTTATCTTCGGCATTATCTTCATTTTTTATTTATAAAATGAAAAATAATTTCACCCAAGTGGAAACGTTGTTAACACGTTACACAGATGTATTAATGGCACGCTATGAATTAGCAACGATGCGTTCTAATGTGAATTTCTTAATGCAGGATACTGCATTAACAAACGCAAAAGATGCTGAGATTATTGAAAAAAACAAAAAATTGGCTGACAGCGCTAAACGTGCCATGGAAATGTGGACAAAAGAGAAAAAAGTAACTGTTGAAGCACAAAAAAGTGCCGATGCCATTGCAAAATTATTTTATAATTTAGTTGATAGATTAATTATCGCATCAAATACTTCAGGTTCAATAAATGTAAATGATGAAGAATTTGCTAATGATTTTGATAGATTAAATATTTTATTTGATAATTACATCACCATAAAAGCGAAGAATAGTGCTTCTCTTATAAATAACCAAGAAACCATGGTTAATTTTTCTATTTATTCAACCATTATTTCATTGTTAATTTTAGTGATTGTTTTATATTTTGTTATTCTTTGGGTAAATAAAACATTTATTTCTAATCTTCATACATTATCTGATATTTTAAATAAAGTTGGTCAAGGTGAGTTAGTTTTCACTTTACCTAAAATGAGAAAAGATGAATTTGGTGAACTATTCTCACATGTTGGCCATATGCAAAAAGCCTTAACTTCTACCATTCTTACTGTAAAGAGAGAGACTTTAGAGATAAAACGAGGTGCTTCTGAAATTGCATCGGGTAATCAGGAGCTTTCTTCTCGTACTGAAGAGCAAGCCAGCGCCTTGCAACAAACAGCGGCTAGCATGGAAGAGATTAAAACGGCTGTCGCCAATAACACCGAAAATACCCAAGAAGCCAATGTTATTATTAATCAATCCAATGATATCGTCATCGATGGCGCTAATGTGATGAAAGATGCGATGTTATCAATGAAGAAAATAGAACAAGGTGCATTAAAGGTTGGTGAAATTAATGAAGTTATTAATAGCCTTGCGAGCCAAACAAATATTTTAGCGTTAAATGCAGCAGTAGAGGCTGCAAGAGCAGGAGAACAAGGACGTGGTTTTACTGTTGTTGCTGCAGAGGTGCGAAATTTAGCCTCTAAAAGTGCAGATGCAGCCAAGGAAATAAGTCAGATATTAAAAGCATCTATAGAAGATGTGGCTGAAGGAACTGCTCTGGTTAATAAAACAGGGGAACATATGCAAGAAATTGTCACTTCAATTGCAAAAGTAAACAATATTATGCAAGGGATAAGTCTTGCTTCAGAAGAGCAACGTGTTGGTATTGAACAAATTGCGGTGGCAATTAATCAGATGGATACTGTTGTACAGCAAAATGCTTCTTTAGTGGATCAAGGCGCATCTTCAACGATGATGTTAGACGAAAAAGCGCAGATGTTGATGGATAATGTGGCCGTTTTTCAAATAGAAGAACAAGCATTATAACGATAAAAAACTCACTCTGAATTAACGTATCAGAGTGAGTTTTTATTTTATTCTGGTAAACAGAATAAGGGGTTAATGATATTCTATTGTAAAGATTGCGGCACCATTTGCTGTACCAGCAGATATTCTGTCATCAGTACGAATATATCGTGCACGTAATGGAATTGTAACATTCCCCGCTCTTTCAGAAGGCGGTTGTGAAAATGTTTTTAGCGTATTAAAGCTAACAAAATCCTCTCCTGTACTACCAAATGAAAGTTGTATTCCGACACCTGTTGCCGCGCCAGGGACATCATTTACTTTAAAAGTACCAGGATATGTGGAAATAGTTGGATTTGCAGGTTTTATTCTTACTTTTATCTCATTAGGGCTTCTATCAGGAAAAGTTTGGTTCTTTTCAGTTGAAAGAATATTCCCTCTATATCCAGAATAATAGCCTCTAAATGCAGGACAGTTGGTTAAGATGATATCTGAATTTATCCAATTCGTTGTACTGCCTTTAGCTGGTAATTCAGATAATTTATGTTTACCTAACTCAACTGTGTAATCACTTGTTTTGCAACTAGATGATGTTACATTGATAGATGCTGTAATATAAGTATCAAAGAACGTATAAGGAAATTGAGGCGCTTTTACGCGGTCAAGTCGTTCATTCGGAAAGCTAATAATTGTTTGGTTTCTCGCCGTAAAATTGACATTTCCTGGTGTTATTGGCCCAATTTTTATTAATGAAAAAGATAAGTAAGGTTTACCCCAGTATTGTACATCTAGGCCGCCATATACATCTTTAGCTAAGTGACGAACTACATCTCCAGATATATCGAGAGTTTGACCTGCAATTATAGGTCTGTTGAAATTTTGTGCGATAAAGAAACGAACACCAATGCCAGGTACATTTGTTTTATAGACAGCGTCAGGAATACCTGCCCCAGTGACAATAGAACCTGAAATAGAGATCATTTTTGATGCTTCTCTCATGACAAAATCATATTCATCGCCCCTAGAATAATCCGCATGACATTGATAGTTATAGTTATATGCTGATGCATCGACATAACTTTGGTATAGAACCTTTCCTATTGGCGCATCAGGTCCTAAAAAAACAGCCCCTCCAACATTAACATGTAGCTGTTTAGTTGGCGCAATTGTTTTACATTCTACATCTTTTTTTGCCATTACTTCAGCCACGGGTAAAAGTAGAAGCATTAAGGCTAATGAATTTTTAATAATCGGCTTCATACTTTATTCTCCACATACACTAGTAAGTTGAACAAAACTACTTTGGTTACTTTTATCTTGTGCTGGTGCACTATAGTTAATCGTACATTGCTGTATTTCACCGGGTCCCCACTTAATCGTTAAACGACCTGATGAATTTTTAACGCGGGCGTAGAGAAGTCCTCCCTGACCAATGCTACCCACTTCACTGTTCTGTTCATTGTAAGCGACACTACCAAATGGAATAGGTCCATTATTTCTTTGGATAGTAATCAACAATGGCATACCCTTATCAGTTTCAAAGACAACTTTGGTAATTGCACCTTCAAACGGAGCGACAAAGGCTTGAGTATTTTGTAATTCAACGCTAGTGGTCATATTTTTAGGGTTAATGGTGATATCGTTTAATTGATACGGAGTTAAGTAAGGCACTAAAGCATAACCAAAGCTGTTAACTTCGATGCCTGGATAGCCACTCACCGCGGCCCCTTCTGCGCCATCAGCATCAACAATAGTGAAGGTGTTACCTTGATAAGGCGATGTAGCTAAACCACCTGACCAACCGACTAACGAACCACTCGCGCCAACTGATGCATTTTGATAGTGCTCACCAATACCGTAGGTTGCACTTAAGCTGCTAAAGTTTGTTCTTGCATTACCACTCATCGTCATACTTGAGCCAACGCCGTGGTTTGTATTCATTGCGGTTACACCATAAGAGTAACGGTTATCCGCACCCGCAGAGCCAGAAATACCGAGTCTTTCACCCACATAACCTCGACCATCACGAGTCACAGCTGCGGTTAAGGTTGGCATATGGTCAATACTGAGATCATACAATGGTAAGGTAAAGTTCATCTCAAAGGTGGTTTCTTTTTTACCTTCGGCATTACGGACTTGGCCTACGTTAAGACCGTAAGACAATCTACGCCAGTTGTTGTTATAACCCAATTGGTACTGTAAGTCGGTGGTATCATTATTCCAGTAGTTTTGGGTATAACCGGTGACATAAAAGTTCCCCCATCCCTCAGCTAACCCCTGATCGATGGTAACGTTAAAACGACTCTTTGGACGCCAGATATTACTAATACTTCTGCCATGTTTTTCTTCATTTATTGCCTGTACTGCAGAGGTATAGTCGTAGAAGTTTTCGGAGTTAAATTTATATGCCGCAATAGTCAAGTTACTGTTGGTATCTTGAATATATTTACTGTAACTCACCTGATAACTCTGTCCGCTATTAACAGCAGAAGCGGTCGTATTTAAATGCACTCGGGCTTGTGTGACGTCGGCAGAAAAGGCACCTAAAGGTGTACTTAATGCCAAACCAACTTGAACAGCGTAGTAATCTGCACCTGTACCCTGAACACCTGCATAGCCTGTAATAATATTGGTTAAACCACGGCGGTAGGTGGCTTGATATAGAGTAGGATCATAATCTACAGATTTGGAATTTAAATGACCTGCTGCAACAGTGTAGTTATGTTGCCCAGGGCGTAATAATTGCACTAGTGAAGCATAATAAACTTTGAAGTTTTGTTGTGAACCATCGGCTTCTTGAATGGTGACATCCAAGTTACCACCATAACCAGAAGGATAGAGGTCATCAATTTCGAATGGGCCTGGTGAAACCACTGTTTCGTGAATAACACGTCCATCTTGGCGAATAATGACTCGCGCATTGGTTTTTGCAATACCACGGATGGTTGGTGCAAACCCACGTTGAGAATCCGGTAACATTTTCTCGTCACTAAAGAGTTGGATACCTCTTAGTGGCTGAGAGTCAAATAGCTGGCCTGTTGTTAGCACATCACCAATTTGTACTACGCCTCTGATTGTGGTGATAATACGCTCTAAATAGTTATAGGTTGATGTGTAATCATGGCCATTGTTTTCGTCCCATGAGTAGTTACCAGTATGATGAAAACTCCATGTGCCCAAATTCACATGGCTATCAATACCTGCAAACGCGGAATCATAATTTTTGCCGTTATTTCTAGATGTAAAATAGTTAGCATTATAATTCACTAATAGGGCATTGATCCCTCTATCCCATAGTGAAGGGCTTACATAACCTCTCGGTTTATAGCCAACAAGTGCTTGCGGCACTTCAACATTAAGGCGTTGTATTGAAGGATCATAGGTAACGGCTGTTGAAGGAACGAGATTGACTAATTCAATACATTCATGAAGCTCCATTGCACTTTTCAGCAATGGAGACTGTTTATCATTTTTGATATTGATAAGGCTCATCGTGTCTTTAGTGAGACAGGGTTCCACTTTTTGGTTAGCCATTTCTCTAAAAGTGATTTTTTGTTTAGCAATAAAATGATTATTAACGTAAACATCAACATCCCACGTACCAGGTAATATTGAGTTTTCCTTGTCAAAACGGCTGATATCAATATCACTTTGTGACGTATTCATAAAAATAGGGTTAAATGTGGTTGCGGTATTATTATTACCATTTGTGGTAGGCAAATTATTGCCATTAGCACTTGCTGGTAAACTTTGTGTCGCAACATGCGCGGGTAATGTATTTACACCCGATAATGCATGATTACCATTCGGCAGCCATTTATTCTTCTCTGTTACTGTTATATTTTCTGCATAGGTATAGGGTGCGATTAGAAAAAAAGTCGCACCAGCAGATATTATAATAGTTTTTAAAATATAACTGCTCATTTAAATATTCCCGTATATTTTATGAAATCACTGGAGAATTAAAGTTTTGATTCAACTATTTTCATTGCGCCCCAATCGTTTACATATCGATAAACGACTTTATTTCCTATATTTGTTGATATGCCATTGGGTATAGCAAAATCATGGCTACCTAATGGTGGAACTAATTCACCATCAATAGGTTGTTTATCATTTCCATTAAGAGAAATAGAAACTAAAGAAACATAATAGGGGGCATTATTGATGACTTTTAACGTGTTACCTGAAACTGAAAACTTTAAGCCTTCAGCTGCTTCAATGGCTCCCATTTTATCTTTTAGTGCTATTGGGCGATAAAATAGTTTTATTCTAGAGCGGTAAGCAATTTGTAATTTATTTTCTTCACCTGTTGCATTAGGTGGTATTTCTAATACGTTTAGCCAATAAATAGTTTCTTTATCTTTTGGTAAAGCAACGCCACCGGTATAACCAATTCTTAATGTCTGGGATTTAGTTGGTTCAATACGAAAAACGGGGGGCGTTAATACAAAAGGAACTTGAATAGTTTCTGGAGCTGCATCGACATCTCCGGTATCAAGCCAATTTTGAATTAATACAGGTACAGTTCCTTCATTAGAAACTTTAAGCGTTACTTCTTTTTCATTTTCATTATAAATAACACGAGTGCCACTAATAACAACGGCAGCATTCACCCATGTTGGAATAATAATTAATAAACTCAAAAAAAAGCTTTTAATTAATTTAGTGGTTTTCATATTTATCTTTATTCCATTAATAAAAAGCAAACAGGAAGGAGAAGCCTCCCCCCTGTTTATTTCGATTATTTATACTGCAGAGTATAAACAACGCTACTTGTTACTTTACCAGCCTCGGTTTTACCGATAGCGTAGTATTCAACAGCGTATGGTAGAGTGGCTTTTTCATCAGTAATTTGAACGTAAGCAGTTGCATTTACTTGAGAAGTATTACCAATTTTGATTGGTGCGAATGCATTGCTACCATCTAACAGTTGTAATTGAACCAGTTTTGCACCAGTTGCAGCGACATCCATATTGTTCAGACGACCAGCGGCTTGGTCAACAGTTGCACCAGTTTCAAAGAATGCAGATACTGTTTTATGGCCAGCGGTACCGACTTTACAATCAGACAGGTTCATATTGAAACCAGTACGACCAGTTACTTGGCCAGCAGCTGTTAAAGTTGCAGTACTGACTGTAGGCAGAGTAATAGTTGCATCTGGGCCTTGGCCTTCGATATCAACTTTACAAGTTGTATCCGTTAATTCACCATTAAAAGTAATCGTACCAGTATTATCAGCAGCAAAAGCATTACCAGCCATTAGACCAAATGCCATTGCTAAAGATGCACCAATGATAGATTTTTTCATTCTAAATTCCTTCGTTTTATATTAGATAACTACGTTTTAATAAATCGCTAAATATAAATGATATTTAGTAATTTATTATTTGACTCGCTATTAGTGTAAAAACAAATAAAAGCTATCCATGGCGAATAAAAACACTTAATAAGCGTTTTCTATTTTCCTAATAATTATCTATTAATACGAAATAATAGTTTCGTCGGTTGTTAACACCCCTAACTTCATAAAGCTAATAGCTCATGAAAATAAAACATAATTAAATATTTTATTTTCATGATTAATTGCTTATAGTGATGCTATAGTGATTTTTTTTAATACTTATTTTTAATTTAGTTGGCTCGCGGTTGTGCCACTAAATTCATAGTCTCTTTTTTTTGATTGTGTATTTGGCACCTTTTCGTTGTAGGTACTTATTACTTCACGATTTAAATCATCCCATGTTTTATCAAAAATAATGAGTAACTTATTTATTAAACTAAGTGACATGCTATTTTTGCCATTTTCATAACGAGATATTTGTTGTTGGCTAACAGAGATTATTTTTGCCAGTTCACGACCTGATAATTTCTTCTCTTTTCTCGCCTTTTTAAAAAAAAAGCCTACTTTAGTGTCTAGATCGTTCATAAATTAATTCCAATAACATGAGGTCTAATATTTAGAAGTTATCACATATTAAAATTAGCCATTTCGGTTTGAGTAACTATATTACACATAAATAAGTGCGTAAAAATGGTTTACCCTATGCGATATCATTATGTAATAGGTAATGCCTATCAAGGGAGTAATTATTGTAAGGTTATACTTAAGTTTTAGTAAGTGATAGGCATATCAATATGTTAAGAAATTTAATGCAAACGCAAACTAATTCTGATACTCGTTTTGTGAGTTTTTATTAGGTGAAAAATCTGGTTTGATAAGTTATATATTAATTTATGTTTCATTTTCAGTCTTTATAGGATGAATTGTATGAAAAGGTTAGGTAATGTAAGGAAGTATATTTTACGCGTAAAGTGAGTATTTGTGAGAAAAGTAGAATGTAAGAATTTTCTGAATAAAATCAAAAATTGGGGTATATGATGAAAATGGATTATGTGTATTTATAAATAATCCATGAAATCCTTCTTTTTGGTGAATAAGACAGAAAATTAAAATTGATCTAACTCAATAATTATTGAGAGGAATATTCATATAAAGAGGAGTTGATTGTTTGATGCTAAGAAAATAACTTTTTGAACGCATTAATTGCAATGATGTTTTAGGCACTTTCTCTAAGGTTCGATTTATTCTTCTATATGAAAGTTAAAATAGCTTGTAGGTTCTATTTCTCCTTTCTTTCTAAAAGAAGCGATAATTTTTCATTAATAATATCCTAAGTGTTTATACCTTATCTGTGATTTTTTTAGAAGCTATTTATCTCTAATTTATGGATTGAGTTGTAAAAATACTTAAGATGTTTTAATCGTTAAATGATATTTGTCATTTATTCGAGTGTGCAAAATGTTTGCTGTGTTTTATTTAAATGAAAAATGCGTTCAAAAAGCGACCAATTAATAACACTGAAATATTATTTCACAACGGTATATGATCAAGATTAACACTTGAATCTAAGAATAAAAAACTAATTGCCATCATTGATTGAGAACTGTATTAATCGTTTGTATCGATAATTCTGATTAATAAGTAAATAAAATCTATTTTGTGCCGATAAATGAATGCATTTGTATCATTTTATTATCGGGGAAGATTATTTCATGAGTATTGAAAGATCAGCAAAAGTAGGTTCCATCATACTGTTAACTATTTTCTTATTATCATCAGTATTGTCGTCATTTTTTATTTATCGCATGCAAGAAAACTTTGCATCATTAGATTCTTTGAATACAAGATTAAATAACGTTCAGGAAGCAAGGTACGAATTAGCCACTATTCGTTCTCATGTTAATTATCTGATGTTGTTAAAAACCATGACAGATGAAAACAAACAAGAAACGATTAAATCCATTGTTGCTGAAGCAAAAGAGTTAGCAACAAAATCAAAAGCGACTATTACACATTGGGTTGAAGTAAAGAAGATCAGTCCTGATGCACAACGCAATTCAGAGCAACTTTCTGTACTATTCTATTATCTTCTCGATGAACTTATTGCGCCTATAGATACACTAGATTATACAGAATCAAACCTTTCCAGTGATTTTAATCGCTTATCAGATCTCTTTGATGAATATCTCATAATAACTAAAGGTGTGAATGACGATATTAAATCGGAACAAGCTTGGATGGTGCAGTTATCAATTTACACAACCCTCATTGCTTTGGGGATCATTCTTGTTCTTCTTTATATTGTTATCCGTTGGGTAAATAAAACGTTTATCTTTAATTTGAATACTCTATCAGACATTTTGCAGAAAGTGGGAGAAGGGGATTTAAGTTTTACTTTACCTAAAAAACGAAATGATGAATTTGGAACTTTGTTTTCTAATGTTGGTGATATGCAAGTTGAGTTAACATCGACTATTCAACTTGTTAAAGAAGAAGCGTTAGAGATCAAAAAGGGCTCGGCAGAGATTGCTTCTGGTAATCAAGATCTTTCTTCTCGTACTGAGGAGCAAGCAAGCGCCCTACAACAAACAGCTGCGAGTATGGAAGAGATAAAAATTGCCGTTGTTAATAATACTGATAATGCGATTTTAGCAAACTCTATTACAGCAGAAACTCGTGATTTAGCAATTGATGGTTCTAATATCATGAATGATGCAATTAGTTCGATGAAAAAGATCGAAGTAGGCACATTAAAAGTTGCTGAAATCAATGATGTAGTTAATAACATTGCAAGCCAAACTAATATTCTAGCATTAAACGCAGCGGTTGAAGCAGCGCGTGCCGGTGAACAAGGCCGTGGATTTACTGTTGTTGCAACTGAAGTGAGAAATTTAGCCGCAAGAAGTGCGGATGCTGCGCGTGAAATTAACCAAATTATCAGAGAGTCCGTTGCCGATGTGGCTCATGGCCGTGAGTTAGTGAATAAAACGGGTGAGCATATGCAGGACATTGTTTCTTCTATTACTAAAGTCAGCGATATCATGCAAGGTATTAGTATCGCATCAGAAGAACAAAAAGTAGGTATTGAACAGATCGCAGTCGCCATTAACCAAATGGATTCTGTTGTTCAGCAAAATGCGGCTTTAGTTGAACAAGGTGCGACTTCTACGATGATTTTAGATGAGAAAGCACAAAATTTAACAGATAAAGTGTCAGTCTTTAAAATTAAAGAACAATATTAATCCGTTAAGTTAGTCAGTTAATATTGTATTTAAAACAAGCTCACTCTGAGAGTAAAATGAGAGTGAGCTTTTTTATTTAGTTAGGATTCCCCATTTTTATCTTCTATCTTTACTTATAGATAAAAAGCTGGAAGGTAAATAAAACTGCGCGTACTGTTTATCTTATAGTATAAGAACGGCTATTTTTTCTATTCACCTGCTTATCATGAGGTCATCGCATATCGACATAAAACAATTATTTTATTTAATCGCATTAGATAAAACTCAACATTTTGGCCAGGCTGCTGAAATGTGCCATGTCACACAACCTACTTTATCCATGCGATTACGTAATTTAGAAAAAGAGCTAGATGTTGTGCTTATTAAGCGGAGTTCTCGTTTTGAAGGATTTACAGAAGAAGGCGAGAAAATCCTAAAGTGGGCGAAAACAATGGAGTCTGCTTATAATGGATTACAGGCAGAAGCGGCTAATTTTCGACAACAGTTATTAGGACAATTGCGTATAGGCATTGTGCCATTAACTAATTTAAACCCAATGAAAATGTTGCAGAAAATCTCATCCGTTTTTCCTGAAATTCGCTTTCAGGTTATGTCGAGTGATAGTGAAAAGATAGTCGATTGTCTTAATAATAATAGCCTTGATATTGGTATTTGCTATTTAGAAAAAGCGAATACTCAGCAACATGAAATTTATGCTTTAAAGCAAACAGAATTGGGGCTTTTATTTCATCGTAATCATTTTATGCCTTCGGCAAAAACGATTTCATGGAATGAAGCAGTTAAATTGCCATTGGCACTGCTTAATAAAGAAAATCATTTTAGACAATCCGTTGATCTGGCATTTCAGCGCTATAATTTGCATCCGAAAGTATTAGTTGAAAGTAGTTCTACACTTCATCTTATGCAATCAGTCGATGCAGGATTTTGTGCCTCAATTGTTCCTCTTTCAAAAGGAATTGAAAAATTGAACCCAAATCTTGATGTTGTTCCTATTGCTGATGCCACAATAAATTCTCCTCTTGGTATTATTATTCGGCGCGAAGAGCCTCGTTCGATACTGATTGAGAAATGCTTTACTGAAATGTGTACATATTTAGTTGATATGAGTTTGTAGATAAAAAGAGAAGCTGAGACTAAATATAGACTCAGCTTTTTATTTTTTAGTTGGATGAAACCTTAGGCAACTTGTGCTTTTTGGGCGTGAATTCTAACAGGTGTCGCTTTATATGAAGGTGTTCCACTTTCTTTATCAACATAGTCCAGTGGAATAAGGACATTAGCTTCTGGGTAATAAGCAGCAACAGTACCCGGTGCAATACTAAATGAAACAACAGTAATATCATTAAGCTGTAGCTTTCTATTTTGACTTACTGTTTCAATAGTCACTTTGTCGCCTTGTTTTAAACCTCTTGCGATTAAATCAACCTCGCTCATAAAGAGCACATCACGCCTACCGAAAATACCACGATAGCGGTCGTCTAATGCATAAATGGTTGTATTGTATTGGTCATGACTACGTATTGTGACGAGACGTAAAATATCATCTCCAGCGACTGGTTCATTTTCGTTAACACCCTCAAAAACAGAAAACATCGCTTTACCCGTTGGTGTATCCCAAATTCTTTCAACCGCAGGCAGTGGCATACGAAATCCACCTGGTACACGAATACGTTGATTATAGTTTTCGAAACCCGGAATGGTTTTTTCAATCATGTCACGAATGAGATCATAACTTTCCGTAAATCTCATCCAAGGTGTTTTGCTTTCAGATAACGTTGTTGCCGCCATTTCGGCAACAATAGATGGCTCTGATTTTAATAATGGAGACGCTGGCGTTAATTTACCTGAAGAGGCATGTACCATCGACATAGAGTCTTCAACGGTGATTGATTGGCGGCCTAATGCTTGTATATCTGATTCAGTACGGCCTAAGCAAGGCAAAATAAACGTATTTTTAGCAGTTAATAAATGAGAGCGATTTAATTTAGTTCCAATATGAACACTGAGGTCCAGTTTTCGCATTGCTGAAAAAGACAGTTCGGGATCAGGCAATGCCACAGCAAAATTACCTCCTAAGCAAATTAATGCTTTTGCTTTACCTTCAACCATAGCTTGCATGGCATTAACAGCATCATGACCATGTTTATAAGGTGGTTTGAAACCGAAGATTTGTTCTATTTTTTGCAGAAATTCTGTAGAGGGTTTTTCAGTAATACCGACGGTTCGATTGCCTTGAACATTAGAATGCCCTCGTAATGGACATATTCCAGCCCCCAGTTTTCCAATATTACCTTTCATTAATAATAAATCGGCAATTAAGCGAACGTTAGCGGTTCCTTTATTATGCTGGGTAATACCCATACCATAAGTAATAATGGTGGCAGGGGAATTCGCGTAAAGTGATGCGATACTTTCAAGAGAATCTTGTGAAAGCCCACTTTCATTTTCAATATCTTGCCAAGTTGTTTGGTTTAAATCGTCAATAACGGCTTCAAATCCTTGAGTATGTTCTGCGATAAAATCATGATCAAGAATATCGCCACGCTCTAAATCCCAAGCTAATAGCGTTTTCATAATGCCTTTTAAAGCCGCAGCATCACCCCCCGCCTTAACCTGATAGTAAGATGATGCAATATTGGTTGAGCTATAAGTTGCCATCTCAATTATGCTTTGAGGATCGGTAAAGCGTTCTAATGCACGTTCTTTTAATGGGTTTAAGACGACAATGGGGACACCTCGACGAGCCACTTCATGTAATGTTCCCATCATTCTAGGGTGATTGGTTCCGGGATTATGACCGATAGCAATAATTAATTGTGTACTATCGAAATCATCTAAAGAAACAGTCCCTTTACCAATACCAATTGATTGTGGTAACCCTACGCTAGTAGGTTCATGGCACATATTTGAACAATCTGGAAAATTATTTGTGCCATATTCTCTAGCAAAAAGCTGGAATAAATAAGCGGCTTCATTTGAAGCTCTTCCCGAAGTGTAAAATTCCACACTATCTGGTGAAGGAATATCTCTTAATAATTGACCTATACGATCAAAAGCCTGTTCCCATGATACAGGAACTAGAGTGTCAGTTATTGGATCATAAGAAAGAGGGTGAGTTAAACGGCCATAACCTTCAAGTTCAAAATCTGATTTTTTTAGTAATTCAGTCACTGTGTTTTGTGCTAAAAATTCTGGTGTGACTCTTTTTTTCGTCGCTTCCCAAGTCACGGCTTTGGCACCATTCTCACAAAATTGAAAAGTAGAGTGATGCTCTTTATCTGGCCATGCACAACCTGGGCAATCAAATCCATCAGGTTGATTGGTATTAAGTAGTGTTTTAGGTGCAATTAAAGCATCCATTTGAGTACGTACTGCAATAGCTGTTGCTTTTAATGCTCCCCATCCTCCGGCTGGGCCGTTATAGGGTTTTACTCCAGGAATAAGCGATTTATTTTTACTCATATAGATATTCCTAAAAAACAAATAATAATATTTATTTATGAAAATAAATGGGCAGGTGAATATAAAAACAATATGCTTATATAATTAAATATATAATGCTATTTGAACGCAATAATATATTTATACTTGTTAAAATTAAAATCTAGTAAATGGAGAATAATAAGATAATATAAACATACAAATTTTTTGTTATTTAAAAAGTTAAAACAATGTGACTTGGTTGTCAACGCCCTAAATACTCTCTATAGCCCTTTATACGGATATATCGAGTGGCGATAGAGCATATCTATCACTCAATAAAATCAATTTATTTGACTAGCTGTTACGTGATGGTTAACAATATTAACACGATAAAGAATGAAAATATTTTACTTCATTTACTTTTATTACTAGTTAAAAAATCAACCTAATAGGTATTTTTATCGATATATATAAAGCTATGTATCGATTTGTCTGTGTTGTTTTTTTATTCACTTACAATAGGGGGAGATAATCTTAATAATAAATTTAAATATGAATTAAATACTTTGTTGTTAATATTAAAGCAATAAAAGTAATGAGATTAATAATAAGAAGATAATAGTGGTTTATTTGAGAAAAACATAAATAGGAAAATAGAAATGAATAAATTTATGATAAATAGATTTATACGAAGAGGGGCATTATGTTTGGGTTAGACGCTTTTCATTTAGCAAGAATACAATTTGCTTTCACGGTCTCTTTTCATATTATTTTTCCTGCTATTACGATAGGACTTGCGAGTTTTTTAGCGCTATTAGAAGGCTTATGGTTAAAAACTAAGGAGCCAAGTTATTTTACGTTATACCAATTTTGGATAAAAATTTTCGCAGTGAATTTCGGAATGGGTGTAGTTTCTGGGTTAGTCATGGCATACCAATTTGGTACAAACTGGAGTGGTTTCTCGCAATTTGCAGGTAGTATTACAGGCCCAATGTTGACTTATGAAGTGCTCACTGCATTTTTTTTAGAAGCTGGGTTTCTTGGTATTATGCTATTCGGATGGAATAAAGTTGGGCGGAAGCTTCATTTTTTTGCTACTTGTATGGTGGCATTAGGAACTCTTATTTCAACGTTTTGGATCTTATCTTCAAACAGCTGGATGCAAACACCACAAGGTTATGAAATAGAAAATGGTATTGTTGTGCCTGTTGATTGGTTACAAATCATTTTTAATCCCTCATTTCCTTATCGCCTATTACATATGTCAATCGGGGCATTTTTAGCCAGTGCTTTATTTATTGCTGCATGTGCGTCATGGCTTTTATTAAAAGGGAAAGATACAGCTGCAGTACGCAAAATGTTATCTATGGCATTATGGTTAGTGTTGATTATTGCACCAATACAGGCTTTTGTAGGTGATGCACATGGTTTAAATACACTAGAACACCAACCCGCAAAAATAGCGGCTATTGAAGGGCATTGGGATAATTCATCACAAGAAGCGACACCACTTATTTTATTTGGTCTTCCAGATATGGATGAAGAAAAAACAAAGTATGCAATAGAGATCCCGTATTTAGGTAGCCTTATTCTTACTCATAGTCTTGAGAAACAAATTCCTGCACTTAATACATTTGCACCAGAAGATAGACCTAATTCCACCATTATATTTTGGTCATTTAGAATAATGGCAGGCCTTGGTATGTTGATGATTTTCCTTGGCCTATTAAGTGTCATTTTACGCAAGCAAAAAAAACTCTATAACTCTCCATTTTTTTTACGATTTACATTATTAATGGGGCCTACGGGATTGATTGCTATCCTTGCCGGTTGGTTTACGACAGAAATTGGTCGCCAGCCTTGGGTGGTTTACGGCGTGCAACGGACTAAAGATGCCGTTTCAGCGCATGGGGATTTGCAAATGAGTTTGAGCTTATTAGCTTTTATTTTGGTTTATTGTTCAGTATTTGGTATCGGTTATTTTTATATGATGCATTTAATGAAAAAGGGCCCTGTTGAATTGCATTCAGTACCATTAATCGAAGGTGAAAAATAATGAATGTTGATTTTTCGATTATTTGGTTCGCCATCATCATATTTTCTACGCTGATGTATATTATCGCGGATGGATTTGATCTGGGTATTGGTATTATTTTGCCGTTTACGAAAGATAAAATACAAAGAGACACGATGATAAATAGTGTGGCACCAGTATGGGATGGCAATGAAACATGGCTTGTTTTAGGTGGTGCTGCGTTATATGGCGCATTTCCTTTGGCTTATGCTGTGATTATTGAGGCACTGACTATTCCATTAACATTAATGTTAATCGGTCTTATATTTCGTGGTGTGGCTTTTGAGTTTCGTGTTAATGCGTTACCTAAACATCGTCTGTTTTGGGATTCAGCTTTTATTGGTGGCTCCTTTTTAGCAACTTTCTGCCAAGGTATTACGGTTGGTGCAGTAATTAACGGTTTTGAAGTAATTGGGCGTAGCTTTAGTGGCTCTGCACTAGATTGGTTAGCGCCATTTCCTCTCTTTTGTGGTTTTGCCTTGCTAATTACTTATGCACTTTTAGGAAGTTCATGGCTAATAATGAAAACAGAGCATCAACTGCATCGTAAAATGTGTTCTATTACTGTTTATTTAGCGATTACATTATTGGTTGCGATTGCAATAGTCAGTCTATGGACACCTCTAGTACATGAAGATATTGCACAGCGCTGGTTTAGCTTACCTAATTTATTCTTTTTATTACCAGCACCTTTATTCGTATTAGCGTGTACATGGGGCATAGTGCGTAGTGCTTATAACTATGGGCATTATTTGCCATTTTTATTATCACTTTTATTGGTCTTTATCGGTTTTGCTGGATTGGGTGTGAGTATTTTCCCTTATATTATTCCACCAACAATTTCTATTTGGGATGCGGCATCACCCGTTTTAAGTCAGAAATTTATGTTGGTTGGTGCTGTGATTATTATTCCTGTTATTCTTATGTATACCAGTTGGAGCTATTATGTTTTTCGTGGAAAGGTAAACCCAAATGAAAGCTATCATTAGTCATTTTTTAACGATAAAACCCGTTCAAAAAAAAACATATTGGTACCAACAAATAGGATGGATGATAATTATTTGGAGTTTAAGTGTATTAAGCTTAGCTATTATCGCTTCTTTATTTAAATTATTAATGTACAGTGCCGGAATGAGAACACATTAGCTTTTAGATGGTCATTAACAATAAAAAACAGTGTAATTTTTTGCACTGTTTTTTATATTTTTATTATTTTCAATTACAATAAATTATAATTTTTATCTGGTCTTACAGTTATCGGTAATGGGCTAATATCTTGCATTTCTAATAAGTTTCTTTCAATCGTATTACAAATAGCATTTAGGGGTAAGTCATTTGCAGATATACCAAAAGGATCTTCTAATTCCTCAGCTAGTGAATCCCAAGACAAAAAGGTATAAGAGATAAACACGGATACAAATGGTGTCATGTAGTGGAGATCGGCTACTAAAGCAAAAGGCAATAATGCACAGAATAGATAAACAGTACGCTGTAATATCAAGGTATAAGCAAAGGGAACCGGGGTATTTGAGATACGCTCACAACCGCCTAAAACGTCAGATAAATTATTAATATCTTTATTAATTGATTGAAAGATAACATCACTTATCATTTTATTATCTCTCAATTCGCCTATTTTTAAACCAATATGTAATAAGATACGATTGGTAGGATAAGGACTATTCATTATTTCATCAAATAAAGGCCGAGGTAATAAACGGTAGAGATCAACTATTGGATTAGTTTTTCTTAACTCGTGTTTTAAACTCCAACTAAAAGCAATTAATAGATTAGAAAAGTCTCGGTTGAATTGTTTATCTTCAGGTAATAAAGCCTTTATGTTTCTTAATATATTACGATGGGTAATTAACATATTACCCCATAAGGTTCTTGCTTCAACCAACCGGCTATAGCTTGCATTGTTTCTGAAACCAAGAAATATCGCAATGGCGATACCCAACAAACTAAAAGGCGCAACAGTTAAGTGTATACCTAATTGTTCATACCATTGATAAATTAAAATAGCGATAATTGACATAATAATATTAAGGCATAAGCGAAGTATTATTTTTGCAAGCACTGAACCATGCCAATCAAATAACCGAAAAAACCAGTGTTGATTAGGACGTATAACCATAATAGTAATAATATAAAACGAGGTTTGAATTTGTTGGAATATTATCTCAATAAAAGAAGTAATAAGCTAATTAATTCTCTTGAAAATAAAGTGGGTAAAAATCTAGTTCATATCTGCATGTATGAACCAGAAAGATAAGTTTATATATATTAAATGCAACTATTGTTAGTATAATAATAGTTGCATAATTGATCTAATATATGCACCAAAGTAATGGAAGCGATTTAAATATACATGGGTAAGTTATTTTTAAAAATTTTTATCATATTGTAATGGTAAGATAATATTTACAATGTGAATGTATTTTTGAAAACTTTATCTGGTGAAAATAAATAGAAATATAATATGTTGTTTTTTCTGAGGAGCAACGAGTTATTAATATTCTATTAATGAAAATGTAAAACTTGAGGTGTAGAAAAAGAGAGCCGATAAAAAATGAACCTAGTTAAAGATATCTGATGGGGAAAAAATAGGGCAACGATTTGTAAAAACAAAAAAGCCACTTGCTAAGAAGTGGCTTAATGCGCTGATTTAACAGCTAAAATTTGGTGGCCCCTACTGGACTTGAACCAGTGACCAAGCGATTATGAGTCGCCTGCTCTAACCAACTGAGCTAAGGGGCCTAATGGAGTGAGATTATACGTGCCATTTGGCACTAGGTCTAGCCTTTGAATGACTGTATGCGCAATTTATGCTCAATATAAACAATAAAAAGATAAAATAGAGAATAACTGTGATATCAATAACCTAGTGTAAGAATTGAGAGATAAGCATAGGCAGATGCGTAATATTATAAATAAAGAGGCTATTTTTTATAAATGTACATTGTAGAGAATGGTTGTTGAGAGGCTCTGAACAATAACCATTAAACGAGAGATAGGATCGTGATTAACCGATAAAAAAACGCCTGTGAATATCACAGGCGTTTGTTATAGCATAAATGAGTGTAAGCTAATTACTCGTCAAGGAAGCTACGTAATACTTCAGAACGGCTTGGGTGGCGTAATTTACGCAGTGCCTTCGCTTCAATCTGACGAATACGTTCACGGGTAACATCAAACTGTTTACCCACTTCTTCTAAGGTATGGTCTGTATTCATATCAATACCAAAACGCATACGCAGGACTTTAGCTTCACGTAATGTTAAACCAGCTAACACTTCGTGAGTTGCTGAACGTAAGCTTTCTGATGTTGCAGAATCCAGTGGTAATTCGAGAGTAGTATCCTCGATAAAATCACCTAAATGTGAATCTTCATCGTCACCGATTGGGGTTTCCATGGAGATTGGTTCTTTAGCGATTTTCAGTACCTTACGGATTTTATCTTCAGGCATCAGCATGCGTTCTGCAAGCTCTTCTGGTGAAGGCTCACGTCCCATCTCTTGCAACATTTGGCGAGAGATACGGTTTAGCTTATTAATCGTTTCAATCATGTGAACAGGGATACGAATTGTACGTGCCTGATCAGCGATTGAACGAGTAATTGCTTGGCGGATCCACCATGTTGCGTAAGTTGAGAATTTATAACCACGACGGTATTCAAATTTATCAACCGCTTTCATCAGACCGATATTCCCTTCTTGGATCAAGTCAAGGAACTGTAAGCCACGGTTGGTATATTTTTTTGCGATAGAGATAACTAAACGTAAGTTCGCTTCAACCATCTCTTTTTTCGCACGACGAGCTTTTGCTTCACCGATAGACATACGACGGTTAATATCTTTAACCTGTTCGATTGTCAGACCAGTTTCAACTTCAATTTGCTGCAGTTTTTGTAAGCTGCGTTGTACTTCTTCTTCAATACCTGCCAGTTTTTCAGACCAAGGTTTATTCATTGCACGAGCAGCAGTGAACCATGTGTCATTGGTTTCGTTACCTGTAAACAGCGTAATGAAGTTTTTCTTAGGCATTTTAACTTGATCAACACAAAGACGCATGATGTGACGTTCTTGAGTACGAACTCTGTCCATCATCTCACGCATGTTGTTAACCAGATAATCAAACTGTTTCGGTACTAAACGGAACTGTTTGAAAATTTCAGATAACAATAAGATCTCAAGTTCTGTATCTTTGTGATTACGACCTTTGGCCTTGATAGTCTGGCGAGTTTTCTCGTATTGTTCACGAAGCTCAGTAAATTTTTGGCGAGCTAATTCAGGATCGATGCTGTTATCATCATCGCTATCGCTGTCATTATCGCCATCTTCATCTTCGTCTTCATCTTCGTCTTCAGCATCGTCAACTTCATCATCACTTTTGCCTAAATTGACCACTTCACTCTCTGCCACTTCTTCGGCATTTGGGTCAATAAACGCAGTAATTAAGTCAGAAAGACGTGCTTCACCAGCTTCAACACGATCGTATTGTTCAAGAAGATAAGTAATTGCTTCTGGATATTCAGCAACAGAGCATTGAACTTGGTTAATACCATCTTCAATACGTTTTGCGATATCAATTTCACCTTCCCGGGTAAGCAATTCAACCGTACCCATTTCGCGCATATACATACGCACAGGATCGGTTGTACGGCCAATCTCAGATTCTACACTAGAAAGTACCTGAGCCGCGGCTTCTGCCGCATCATCATCAGTGTCATTTGAATTTTCTGCCAGCATCAGATCATCGGCGTCAGGTGCTTCTTCCATAACCTGAATGCCCATGTCGTTAATCATCTGGATGATGTCTTCGATTTGATCTGAATCGACGATATCTTCCGGCAGATGGTCATTGACCTCAGCATAGGTCAGGTAGCCTTGCTCCTTACCTTTAGTAACAAGTAGCTTCAGCTGTGACTGCGGGTTTTGCTCCATAAGACGGTATCCACACTTCAAAGTAATTTGGGTTGGTGTCGGTCGGCGATAACTGTTCAGCCAACAATAACTACGGAGGGGCATTTTCATTGTCGATTGCTACGGTCCCCTCAGCGTAGCAAATGTAGGTTTTTAGTACCTACCGATAGCGGCAATTAAGCCGTGTTTTTAATCTTAATTCTGTATTTACTTTTTAACGCGTGCCTGTATTATCAATTGGACTTCTTCGCGTTCATCTTGCGTTAGGCCTTCTGTTCTCTCTTTTGCAATAAGGGCGTTTAAACGTTCGTCCATTGCGGTTAGAAAAAGATGATCTAACGTGTCGGTAAAGGTTTTTTCTGCAATCTCATCTATATCTATATCGTTCCACATTGCCAATTTTTCAAGCTGTTTACCGAATTTATTCTCTCTGTAGAGTTCGATAATCTGTCCTGTATTAAGGCCTGGTTGTGCTTGGCAAACGGAAACAAGTTCACTAAAGAGTGACAAACCTGCAATTTTTTCTGTATTTAACCCCTCAAGAGGGGGTACTAATTTAGAGAATTCTGGGTTTTGTATCAATAAGGCAATTAATATACGCATTGGCGTTGGACGTAATATCGTTGGTTGATACGATAATTCGTGGCTCGCCGCTGTTCTACCAAATAAACGATCCATTTGCTCAATATCGGGATTTCCCGTTAAGCTTCCAAGCTCTCTTAATAAATATAGACGTAAAGTTTCACTTGGGATCTTATCTATTAATGGTCGAGCTAAACTGTATAACTTACCATTGCCTTCTTGAGTACTCAGATCCACCTGAGGAACGAGCGAATCAAATAGAAATTCTGATAATGAATGTGATTGTTCCATACGTTTTTCAAAGGCTTCTTTACCTTCACGACGTACCAATGAATCAGGGTCATCGCCTTCAGGTAAAAACATAAAACGTAAAGAACGGCCATCATTTAAAAAAGGAAGTGCAGTTTCTAGTGCTCGCCAAGCGGCATCTCGTCCTGCTCTATCTCCATCATAGCAGCAAATAATGTTATCCGTTGTTCTAAAGAGCAACTGAATATGTTCTGCTGTCGTGGAGGTTCCTAATGAGGCAACGGCATAATCAATACCAAACTGCGCTAATGCCACAACATCCATATAACCTTCAACAACTAATAGCTTTGTAACGTTATTATTAGATTGTTGTGCTTCATAAAGACCGTAAAGTTGACGTCCTTTATGGAATATCTCTGTTTCTGGTGAGTTCAAATATTTAGGTAAATCATCACCTAAAACACGTCCACCAAAGGCAATAACACGGCCACGTCTATCTCGGATAGGAAACATGACGCGTTGACGAAAACGATCATAAGTACGGCCATTATCGTTTGTTATTACCATGCCTGCTTCAAGAAGTAGGGCTTTATTATCGGCATTTTGACCAAACCGCTTTAGGATATTATCCCAACCAGTAGGAACAAACCCAATAGAAAAACGACTAATAATATCTTCACTAAGACCACGATGCGCAAGGTAATTTCTGGCTTCCTGAGCATCTGACTTATTGAGAGCACTACTATAATATTGGTTCAACTTCTCCATCACTTGATAGAGATTTTGTCTTATATGTCGTTCAATTGGGCTACTGCCAGTTCCTGATTCATAAGGAACTTCTAACCCATGCATTGCTGCTAACTCTTCAATGGTTTCGACAAAATCGAGTCTGTCGTAGTTCATTAAAAAATCAATAGCATTGCCATGCGCGCCGCAACCAAAACAGTGATAAAACTGTTTGTCGCTATTTACTGTGAATGAGGGCGTTTTTTCGTTATGAAACGGACAACACGCTGAATGATTTTTGCCTTGTTTTTTTAACGGCACACGAGCGTCGATAAGATCGATGATATCGGTTCGAGCTAGTAAATCATTAATAAATGAACGTGGAATTCGTCCAGCCATAAGCCCTTTTACGCCTGTTGTTGAACGAGAATAAGCCGCGCTCTCATAAGAAAGCACGGCCTTTAACTGCGACTACAGTGTCTGCATATGTTGCGGTATAAGCCGCAAAATATTAGTACAGACGAGTACGACGTGCGTTTTCGCGAGCTAATTTTTTAGCGTGACGTTTTACTGCTGATGCTTTAGCGCGTTTACGTTCAGTCGTTGGTTTTTCATAAAACTCACGACGACGAACTTCTGCTAATACGCCTGCTTTTTCACAAGAGCGTTTGAAACGACGAAGAGCAACGTCAAATGGCTCGTTTTCACGTACTTTGATTACCGGCATGTGCCTCTCACCTCAATAGAAATCGGTTTGCGCTGGCATTATTTAAGCCAGCCGACATTTAAAATGGTGCGGAATTTTACTTCAAAGCAGGGCACTTTGTAAAGAGATGCACAAAATTGAAACGCAAACTCCCACTTTTGTGTCTTTTTAGTGAGTACACAAAAAGCGAAAGTTGCTAACCACACATTTAAATCACTTAAAATAGGTGAATAATTATAGACCAGAAAAAGGAATTTGTCACATGCTGGTATGTAAAAGATGTTGCGAAGGCGTATAAAATCACCGAAATAATGGTACAATTGATTTATTACGCGAGTCTGCGAAGAAGAATTTGGAAGCGTTATGCGAGTTTTAGGTATTGAAACATCTTGTGATGAAACCGGTATTGCAATTTATGATGATAAAGCCGGTTTATTAGCGAATCAACTTTATAGTCAAATTAAACTGCACGCTGATTATGGTGGTGTGGTGCCTGAGCTTGCTTCACGGGATCATATCCGTAAAACAGTGCCTCTTATCCAAGCCGCACTAAAAGAAGCAAATTTAACGGCAAAAGATATTGATGCTGTTGCTTACACTGCAGGCCCAGGCCTTGTTGGTGCATTATTGGTGGGAGCGACTATCGGACGCTCACTCGCTTTTGCGTGGGATGTTCCTGCTATTCCAGTTCATCATATGGAAGGCCATTTATTAGCACCAATGCTTGAAGAAAAAACGCCTGAATTTCCTTTTGTTGCCCTACTGGTTTCAGGTGGTCATACACAATTAATTAGTGTGACAGGAATTGGTGAATACTCCTTATTAGGTGAATCTATTGATGATGCTGCGGGTGAAGCCTTTGATAAAACGGCTAAGTTACTGGGATTAGATTACCCGGGGGGACCTGTATTATCAAAAATGGCGCAACAAGGTACAGAAGGGCGATTTGTTTTCCCTCGCCCAATGACAGACCGGCCAGGGCTTGATTTTAGTTTTTCAGGCTTGAAAACCTTTGCAGCTAATACTATTCGTCAAAATGATGATTCAGACCAAACTCGCGCAGATATCGCTCGTGCTTTTGAGGATGCTGTTGTTGATACTTTGGCGATAAAATGTCGTAGAGCTTTAGAACAGACGGGCTTTAAACGTTTAGTGATGGCCGGTGGCGTGAGTGCAAATCGTACATTACGGGCCAAAATGGAAGCGGTTATGAAACAATTAGGTGGTGAGGTTTTCTATGCTCGCCCCGAATTATGTACCGATAATGGCGCGATGATCGCATTAGCAGGTATGATCCGTTTTAAAGGTGGTACAGACGGCCCATTAAGTGTAACGGTGAGACCTCGCTGGCCATTGGCAGAATTGCCTGCACTGGAAAATAAATAACGTATCAGTAAAAGAAAAGCCACTGTTGAAGTGGCTTTTTTGTGTCATTATCTTTAAAACTGAGTGAAATTAGTCTTCTTTTTCTTGCTCTTTCGCTTCTTGAATAATTTCTTTTTCTGTTTTTTCAGTTTTCTTCTTTAACTTATGCCAAATCCGACTCTCTTGACCTCGCCATAAACGTTGAATATTGTCGTGATGACGGTAAAGTACCAGACATGATAGTAAAGCAACGGGATAAGTGAATTCTGGCTTAAACCACCATACATAAAAAGGGGCGAGCAATGCGCTGATGATGGCGCCAAGCGATGAATAGCCACTGAGTAATACGGTGAGTAACCAAGTTCCAGCAATAAGACCACTTAAATCCCAACCAATAGCGGCGATAGCACCAAAGGCTGTTGCAACCCCTTTTCCGCCCTTAAAGTGGAAGAAAACCGGGTAGATATGCCCAAGGCAAGCCGCAATGGCAACAATGCCAAGGTAAAAAGGAGGCACATTTAAGTAATAGGCGAGCCAAACAGGGATCATCCCTTTTAGGACGTCACAGATAAGAACTGCCGCAGCGGCCGCTTTTCCACCAATACGTAGGACGTTGGTCGCTCCGGGATTGCCAGAGCCGGATTTTCTTGGATCAGGTAATCTTGCCAATCGGCAAATCAATATCGCGCTGGAGATTGAGCCGCACAAGTAGGCGAAGATGATCATTCCAAGTGCGTTAGCACTCATTTGTATTCTCCAATGTTTATGTAAGTTCGTTAGGCATGTATGGATAATACGCATATTTCATCGGAAGTGGTATCCGATGAGCAGAAAAAATAAGAGATGACGTGATGGATATCGTATTTATTGAGCAATTATCAGTAATAACCACAATCGGTGTTTATGATTGGGAAAAAAACATAAAACAAAAATTAGTGTTCGATATCGAAATGGAATGGGATAACAAACGCGCGTCCCAAACTGATGATGTTGCTGATTGTTTAGACTATGCAAGTGTAAGTAGTGCAATTATTGATTATGTTGAGACGCGACGTTTTGAGCTGGTTGAACGTGTCGCAGAAGAAGTGGCACAGCTTTTGATAACGCAATTTGCTGTACCTAGAGTAAAAATAAAATTAGCTAAACCAGGCGCGGTAGCACAAGCGACGAGTGTGGGTGTGATTATTGAGCGTAAAGCTTAATTATTCGTTATCCTGATTAAGTCGCGATTTCCATTTTATAATCGCGACTTCTCGTTGTTTTGTTAATGCTTCTCGTATTGCGCTGCCCTTTAATCCGCTTTCAATGATTGGCTTTATATCCACATTATTTGCTATAGCAAAAGCTTGGCAAAGAAAAGAACGTTGTGGATAAGCTAGGTTTTCTAACCCTAGACGTCCTCTAGCATCCGCTTCACTGACCATCGCTAATTGTTCAACACGTTCAGGTTTTCGCCATGCATCAATGGCATCAAATAAGCGGATAATTTTAGAAGGGCGCATTCTATCAATACGATGGATATGATCGTGAAATCTTGCCGTTAAGCGAGCTAAATCACGAATGTGATTTGGAATACGATATCGTTGACACAATGCTTCAACTAAAGGTACGCCAGCAGGACCATGCCCATGATGATGAGGCCATTTTTCAGGTGGGGTTGTTCCTTTTCCTAGATCATGACATAAGGCACTAAAACGCACAGCAATATCATCTGTTAATTGACTGGCGATACTAAGCACCATCATGGTGTGAACGCCTGTATCAATTTCAGGATGCCATTTTTCAGGGGCCGGTACGCCAAATAAGGCATCAATTTCGGGAAAAAGAACCTTTAAAGCACCGCACTGGCGTAAAACTTCAAAGTAAACCTGAGGAGCATGGCTCTCAAGGGCTTTTTCAGTCTCTTTCCAAACACGTTCTGCCGTTAGTGCGTTTAGTTCGCCACTTTGCGCCATTACTTTCATTAACTGTAGTGTTTCTGGTGCTACGCTAAAACCTAAAGGCGCAAATCGAGCCGCAAATCGTGCAACACGTAAAACTCTTAAGGGATCTTCTGAAAATGCGTCAGAGACATGGCGAAGTAATCTTGCATTGATGTCATCTATGCCGTGGTAAGGATCGATATATTCGCTATTAGCAGAATAAGCAATAGCGTTTATGGTGAGATCTCGACGGGCTAAATCATCTTCTAAGGTAACATCCGGTGCGGCGTAGCAGGTAAATCCCGTGTAGCCAGAACCCGATTTTCTTTCCGTACGCGCAAGGGCATATTCTTCATGTGTATCAGGATGAAGAAAAACGGGAAAATCTTTGCCAACTTGTTGATAGCCTTGTTGTAACAGTTCATCGGGTGTTGCGCCAACAACAACCCAATCTCTGTCTTTTACAGGTATCTGTAATAATTGGTCACGCACAGCGCCACCAACAAGGTATATTTTCACGGGATCATGATTCCTTTTGGCTGAATATTAGTTCATCCAACGATCGTTGCGTTTACGACGACGAGGAATGATATGCGGAAGGATCAGACCAAAAATAAGACCCGCACCAGCAACACCACCACCATACATAAACCACTGTAAGATGATGTCACGTTGTCGATCATCTAACTGTTGATTAGCAAAATCGAGTTTTTTCTCAGCAACCGCAAGTTTTGTTCTCATCTGCTCATTTTCTTTTTTCAAACCGTTGATTATGTCATCGCTGTTTGAGACTTTATTTTGCATATCTATAGTACGTTGATTCCAGCTTTGGTCGATATTCGCTAGTTTATCGCGTAGTGTTTGGATCTCTTTTTCCATAGCAGGAATACGAGTACGCATACTTGGTTGGGCGCTTAGTTGGTTTTCTGGCAACCAGACAGTACGATCTTTATCATCTTTAATTTGTACATAACCTGTTGCCGCATTGCGAGAAAGTACGGTCACTGTTGAACCTGAATTTAAAGAGCCAACAATTCGGTACTGATTTCCTGGTCCACTATGCACATAAGTGGATAATTCATCGGAAACATAGCGAGTTTCTGCGTGTGAGCTCAGAGAAACACCTAAGCTAAGTAAGGAAATAAAAAGTAAGGGTAATTTTCGCATTATGTTTTCAACTTTTTTATCTATACAAGAGAATATTTTTACTGATACTAAAGAGTAAAGTTTGCGTAAGCAAATAGTAAACCAGAATGAGAACAGTCTTAACTGGTAGAATATAGGGGTAATCTGCCTTTTATTCATTATTGTTATTAGGCTATCACTTGCTAAATGAAAATGCGTCAAATATTTTACTAATCAATTGATTTACTTAAGGGAAATAGAATGAGCCAATTAGAAACCGAACTCAAAATGAGTGCCATACCTGCAGCTATTCCTCATATTATTCAGCGCATTCTGACTCTACCACATCAGCACTCTGCACCCAAAAAGCTGACTAATCTTTACTTTGAGACGACAGATAATCAAATTCGTCGTTGGGATATGGGGCTGCGTATTCGTGGTGTTGATGACAGTTATGAAATGACAATTAAAACAGCCGGCAAAGTTGTTGCAGGTTTGCATCAACGTCCAGAATATAATGTTGAGTTAACACAACCTAAATTAGATTTAGCTCGCTTTCCCGCAGAAATCTGGCCAGAAAAAACGGATCTAGCTTTATTAGAATCCCAGCTTAATGTGTTATTTCATACGGATTTTTATCGTGAAATCTGGCTTGTTGAGTATCAAGATAGTCAAATAGAAGTGGTTTTAGATCAAGGCGCTATTCGTACTGAGCAATATGAATTACCGATTGAAGAGTTTGAGCTAGAACTTAAAAAAGGTAAGGTGTCAGACGTTATTGCATTAGCGACGTATTTAGGTGAAAAAGGTGGATTACGTCTTGCCTCTCGCAGTAAAGCAGCTCGAGGTTATTATCTGGCAAAAGATAAACCTGCGTTATCGTTGAGTGTCGTGAATCTGTCTCCTAGTGATACAACGGCACAACAACTTACAAAATGGTTAAGTGCAATACAGGCATTAGAAGAAGCTATTTTTGCTAATCCAACACCTCCGACAATTACTATGCCAGCAATGTTGGCGTTATTTTCAGATTGGTGCAAAAAACAATCTGATCTGCCTGAATTTATGCAACAGTCACTCAATGCAATTTCACCGTTAACATTTACAACCGCAACCGACTATTATCACGTTTTATGGCTGAACTTTAAGTTATCTTCTACGTCGTGGTTACTGTCTATTGCTTAATTTTCTGACAACGTGAGAGTCTATTTATGTCTGTTATCAGTGTACTTCAATCATTGTGGGATAAAGCACAGTGTGGTTTTTCTTCTCAACTTAATGCGCTGGCACCTTTTAGTGAACAAGAACAACAATTTCTTGCATTTAGTCCCTTTGCCACCGAGCATTTTCGAGTTAATCCTCAATGGTTGACTGATATCAGGCAGAATCCACCCACAGGTATCGAATGGCAGAGTTATGAAACTCAACTAACAGCAATGTTAGCCAATGTTAATAATGAAGATGATGTTATGCGGATCTTACGTCAATTTCGCCATCAACAATTAGTGCGCATTGCATGGTTACAATTTTTCCAATTAGGCGATATCCCTTGTGCGCTAAAACATTTAAGTGTACTGGCTGAAACCCTAATTTGTGTCGCAAGAGACACGCTTTATCAGCAATGTTGCCAACAATGGGGAACACCTTGTGATAGTGAAGGTAAACCTCAACCATTTCTGATCTTAGGTATGGGGAAATTAGGTGGATTTGAACTTAATTTTTCTTCTGATATCGACTTAATTTTTGCTTATCCTGAAAATGGATTTACCCAAGGTGGACGTCGAGAGCTTGATAATGCTCAGTTTTTTACACGATTAGGCCAAAAGCTGATTAAAGTACTGGATCAACACACTATTGATGGCTTCGTCTATCGTGTTGATATGCGATTGCGTCCATTTGGCGAAAGTGGGCCTTTGGTAATGAGTTTTGCAGCGCTTGAAGATTATTACCAAGAGCAAGGGCGAGACTGGGAGCGCTATGCAATGATCAAAGCGCGCGTATTAGGGGCAGAAAAGAAAGCGTATTGCCAAGTTTTACGTCAAATGCTACGTCCTTTTGTTTATCGCCGCTATATTGATTTCAGTGTTATTCAATCGCTACGAAATATGAAATCCATGATAAGTCGTGAAGTACGTCGCCGTGGCATGATTGATAACATAAAACTCGGTGCAGGTGGCATTCGTGAAATTGAATTTATTACACAAGTTTTTCAGTTAATTCGCGGTGGCAGAGAGCCTGATCTACAGAGTAACTCACTATTAACAGTATTAAAGGCGATCACAACGCTTGAATTATTAACAGAAAAAGAAACAGCACAATTAGCTGAAAGCTATCTCTTTCTTCGTCGATTAGAAAACTTATTACAATCCATTGGTGATCAGCAGACGCAAACCTTACCAGATAATGAAGAGGATAAAGCGCGGCTCACTTTTGCAATGGGATATGATAATTGGGAAACGCTTTATCAAGAAATTAGCCACAAAATGCAGGCTGTTTCTGTTATTTTCACGCAATTGATTGGTGAAGAAGATGAAAATGATGAAGAAGAGGATATCTCTGAGTTTAAACGTCTCTGGTTACTTGGGCGTTTGCCTGAAACGTCGTCATTACTTCATCAATCACTTACGGTTGAGTCACTGAATGCGATTAATCAGACGTTACAGATATTTCGCCAAGATATTGGTAAGCGAACGATAGGGCCGAGAGGGCGAGATGTTCTTGATACATTAATGCCAAAATTACTGGCTAAGATTTGCCAACAACCTCAAACGTTAGTTACGTTACAACGAGTTACCCCGTTACTATTAAGTATTGTGAGTCGTACAACCTATTTAGAGTTGATGCAAGAGTCTGATGAAGTTCTCACTCATGTTATACGATTATGTGCAGCATCTCCGATGATAGCAGAACAGTTGGCACTTCATCCTTTACTGTTAGATGAATTACTTGATCCTAATTCACTCTATCAGCCACTACCTTTAGATGCGTATCGTGATGAATTACGTCAATATTTATTACGTGTACCAGAAGAAGATGAAGAACAACGACTAGAAGCACTGCGCCAATTTAAACAAGCTCAACTGTTGCGCATTGCTGCGGAAGACATCACGGGTGTATTACCCGTGATGAAAGTTAGCGATCACTTAACATATCTAGCGGAAGCCATCATTCATGCTGTTGTTCATCAAGCTTGGTCATATATGGTGAAGCGTTATGGTGAGCCTGAACATTTAGCCAATCGTGATGGGCTAGGTTTTTCGGTGATTGGGTACGGCAAATTAGGGGGATGGGAATTAGGCTATAGCTCAGATTTAGACTTGGTATTTTTATTAGACTGTCCAATGAATATCGTGACAACTGGAGCAAAACAGATTGATGCTCGTCAGTTTTATTTGCGCCTAGCTCAACGCATTATCCATTTATTTAGTACACGAACCTCCTCTGGCGTCTTGTATGAAGTTGATGCGCGTTTACGCCCTTCCGGTGAATCAGGAATGTTAGTAAGTACGATCCAAGCTTTCGATGAATATCAGAAAAATGAAGCATGGACATGGGAGCATCAAGCCTTAATTAGAGCCAGAATGATTTATGGTGATGAGCAACTACAACAGATGTTTTCTCGTATTCGCCACGAAACATTATGCCTTTCTCGTGATGCTAATGTATTACAACATGAAGTGCGCGAAATGCGCCAAAAAATGGTGCAACATCTTGCACCAACACAAGCAGACAAGTTTGATTTAAAAACCTCATCAGGCGGTATTACCGATATTGAATTTATCGCTCAATATTTGGTATTGCGTTTTTCTCATCAATATCCTGCATTAACACGTTGGTCTGATAATGTGCGTATTTTTGAGTTAATGGCAAAATATCAAGTGATGGATGAAGAAGAAGCTCAGGCTTTGACACATGCTTATGTCACATTACGTAATGAATTACACCATCTTGCGCTACAAGCGTTACCTGCGATTGTCGATAACAATTGTTTTATTGTAGAGCGAGAACACGTATTAAAAAGCAAGCAAAAGTGGCTTGGTGAGCAAGAATAAGGGTTTGTTAGCGGGAACGCTTATGAGTGTCTCTTTTTGCTTAACAAGTTATGGTATTATTTCGGCTTATTTTGAAAATAAATGTGGAGTATGGGATGAAAGTAACGCTGCCGGATTTTAATAAGGCCAATGTACTGGTTGTCGGTGACGTCATGTTAGACCGCTATTGGTATGGCCCCACAAGCCGTATTTCACCAGAAGCCCCAGTGCCAGTGGTCAAAGTAGATACCACAGAAGAGCGTCCCGGTGGTGCGGCAAACGTGGCAATGAATATTGCTTCACTTGGTGCTAATTCACGTTTAGTGGGTTTAACGGGTATTGATGAAGCCGCCAAAGCATTGAGTAATACATTAAATCAGGTCAATGTACGCTGTGATTTTGTCTCTGTTGCGACACATCCAACCATTACAAAATTACGAGTGCTTTCACGTAATCAACAATTAATCCGTCTTGATTTTGAAGAAGGGTTTAGCAATGTTGACCCTCAACCTATCTATGAACGAATTCAACAAGCCTTGCCTTCTATTGGCGCACTGATTTTATCAGATTACGCGAAAGGCGCACTTTCTCATGTTCAAGAAATGATCCAACTTGCAAAGAAAGCGGGTGTTCCAGTATTAATCGATCCTAAAGGGTGTGATTTTGAGCGTTATCGTGGCGCAACGTTATTAACGCCAAATATGTCAGAATTTGAACAAGTTGTCGGCGTTTGTAAAAACGATGATGAGCTAGTGGAAAAAGGTACTCAATTAGTTCGAGATTTAGAGCTTGATGCTTTACTGATCACACGTTCTGAACGTGGAATGAGCCTTATTCGAGCGAATGAAGCGCCATTACACTTACCAACACAAGCCCAAGAAGTTTATGATGTTACTGGTGCGGGCGACACTGTAATAGGTGTATTAGCAACCTCTTTAGCTGCAGGTAAACCTTTAAGTGAAGCCTGTTTCCTTGCAAATGCTGCTGCGGGTGTTGTGGTGGGTAAATTAGGGACATCGACAGTATCACCTATTGAACTGGAAAATGCCATTCGTGGTCGTGCCGACAACGGTTTTGGTATAATGGAAGAAGAACAATTAAAACAGGCAGTTGAATTAGCACGTCAGCGCGGTGAGCGCATTGTGATGACTAATGGATGTTTTGATATTCTTCACGCAGGCCATGTCAGTTATTTAGCAAATGCACGTAAATTAGGTGACCGCCTTATTGTTGCTGTAAATAGTGATGCATCGACTAAGCGATTAAAAGGTGAAACACGTCCTGTTAACCCATTAGAGCAGCGTATGACAGTGCTTGGAGCCTTAGGTGCAGTAGACTGGGTTGTTGCGTTTGAGGAAGATACACCACAGCGCTTAATTGCCTCTGTCTTACCAGATATTTTAGTCAAAGGTGGGGATTATAAACCTGAAGATATCGCGGGTAGTAAAGAAGTTTGGGCTGCAGGCGGTGAAGTAAAAGTGCTGAATTTTGAAGATGGCATTTCTACAACGAATATTATTAATGCGATTAAAAAGAAATAATGGCATAAATTAACGACGAAAAGCACTCTTTGGAGTGCTTTTTTTATAATAAAGGATCCAACTATTATAAATTTTTAATGATACTTTTATTAATGGTTATTGTTCTCTTTTTAAATGATACTCAACAATATAATCTTGAGTGTTTCTATACATAATTGAATAGTTAATATAATCGCCCTGAGTGCTATATGATAATGTGCTGAGTCTTAATATTGGAATGTTAGTTTCTATTTTTAATAATTGACAAATATTGCTATCAGGCATAATAGGGTGAAAAGTTTCATAACTTCCTGATATTTTTATTTGGCAAATATTTTCAATAAAATCAAATTTAGAACCTTCTAAATGGGTTAAGGTTAAATTATGAAAATATTTAACAGGCATGTAACTGTCTTCAATAATAAGCGGTTTATTATCGACGTAACGTATTCGCCTTGAATAAAAAATACGTTCATTTGAGTTGATACGTAATTTACTGGCGATAGATAAAGGGCAGGGAATAACACAAAACTCTATGACTTCACTTTTTACATTGTGACCAGTATTTGCCATTAGTTCGACAAAACCTTTTAGGCTAGCATTTTCATGATGAACATCTTTTTCTTTAATATAAGTACCAGAACCATGTTTTCGTTCTAATAATCCTGCGTTCACTAATAAATCCACTGCTTTACGTATTGTCATTCTTGATACGTTGTATTGTTGTGCTAATGATTTTTCTGCTGGTAAAGGGTCACCAATTTGGTATCCAGCCGAATTTATTTGAATTCTTAGGCTTTTTGCAATGTCTTTGTAGATCACTTTTATACCTCTTTTTATTCTTAAAATCGGCTCTCTTTATTTAATCTATCTGAATATAATTTTTTGATATATAAGATAATCATTTATACCTCTGAAATGTGAACGTTATCAAAAAATAAAAAGTGATCTGCTTTTTGACTAAAAGTGAGATCACTTTGCCTGAAAGATTAGTATGAATCAGATCACGAATAACTCATTTCAGATGAGAGAATAAAGAGAAAAGAATCTAATCTGAATTTACAGAAAAAGAATGAATTAAATAGCATATCGTTTCAGTAGCAGTAAATAAGAGGATATTTTTATGCTCAGTCAAATACAACGATTTGGTGGAGCCATGTTTACTCCTGTCCTACTATTTCCATTTGCAGGTATTGTTGTAGGCATTGCCATTTTATTACAGAATCCATTATTTATTAGTGAAGATTTATTAAGACCCGATAGTTTATTTGCCCAAATTGTTCATATTATTGAAGAGGGGGGATGGACTGTTTTTCGTAATATGCCTCTTATTTTTGCAATTGGCTTACCAATCGGTTTAGCTAAAACTGCACAAGCAAGAGCTTGCCTTGCTGTAATGGTGAGTTTTCTCACTTGGAATTATTTTATTAATGCAATGGGAATAGTTTGGGGAAGTTATTTCGGCGTAGATTTTACAAATGAAATTGGCGGGAATAGTGGCTTAACAATGATAGCTGGAATTAAAACATTAGATACCAGTATTATTGGGGCGATTATTATTGCGGGTATAGTTACAGGTATTCATAATCGTTATTTTGATAAACAGCTCCCTGTCTTTTTAGGTATATTTCAAGGAACTTCGTATGTTGTATTAATTAGTTTCTTTGTTATGTTACCGTTAGCGTGGATAACATTATTTTTCTGGCCAAAAGTGCAAATTGGTATTCAATCTTTGCAAGTATTTATGGTTGAATCTGGCTCTTTAGGTGTTTGGATATATACCTTTCTTGAACGTATTTTAATTCCTACTGGCTTACATCACTTTATTTATGGCCCATTTATTTTTGGCCCAGCAGTCACTGAACATGGAATTCAAGTTGATTGGGCCCAAAATATGCAATATTTCAGTCAAAGCACTGAATCTTTAAAAACGTTATTTCCAGAAGGTGGCTTTGCACTACATGGTAATAGCAAAGTCTTTGGTTCTATTGGTATAGCACTTGCTCTCTATTTTACTGCTGCACCTAAAAATAGAGCCAAAATTGCAGGTTTACTTATACCCTCTGCATTGACCGCTGTATTTGTGGGAATAACAGAACCTTTAGAGTTCACATTCTTATTTATCTCTCCGCTATTGTTTGCCATTCATGCCGTGTTAGCCGCCACATTAGCGACAACGCTTTATCACTTTGGAGTTGTCGGAAATATGGGCGGAGGGATCATCGATAATTTCCTACCTATGAATTGGATCCCAATGTTTCATAACCATTACGGGATGATTATTACGCAAATAGTTATAGGTCTGATTTTTACAATGATTTGGTTTGTGGTGTTTAGAACATTAATTATCAAACTTAATTTAAAAACACCAGGCCGTGAAGAAGATGATGAAGAGATCAAGCTCTATAGCAAACAAGATTATAAAAATAAAAAATCACAGGTTTCGGATAGTTCAAAAATAGCAAAAGAAGATCGCAAACTCGCACTTCCTAAAGGCATTCTTGAAGGCTTAGGAGGAGGGGCAAATATCAAATCTTTAAATAACTGCGCAACACGTTTACGTATTGAAGTGATTGATAACGAAGTAGTTGAAACAGATGCCTATTTTAAAGAGCTCGGTGTACATGGTGTAGTGCGTAAAGGCCATGCATTGCAAATCATTATCGGGCTACACGTTTCTCAAGTGAGAGACAAAATTGAACAACTTATGAAAGAAGATCCACAAAAAATCACCTTGTCGGAGGCTATATAATGAAGAAGTTCTCAGTCGTAATTGCAGGTGGCGGTAGTACATTTACACCCGGTATTATTTTGATGCTACTGGAAAATTTAAAACGTTTTCCATTAAGAGCCATCAAATTTTATGACAATGATGCCGAGAGGCAAGAAACCATTGCTAAAGCTTGTGAAATAATTCTTACTGAAAAAGCACCTGAAATTGAATTTTGCTATACCACAGATCCTAAAACGGCCTTCACGGATGTTGATTTTGTTATGGCTCATATTCGTGTTGGTAAATATCCAATGCGTGAAAAAGATGAAAAAATTCCTTTACGCCACGGCGTATTAGGGCAAGAAACCTGTGGGCCTGGTGGTATTGCTTATGGTATGCGTTCTATTGGGGGCGTATTAGAATTGGTTGAATATATGGAAAAATATTCACCTAATGCATGGATGTTAAATTATTCTAACCCAGCAGCCATTGTCGCCGAAGCTACTCGCCGCTTAAAGCCGAATGCAAAAATCTTAAATATTTGTGATATGCCAATTGGTATTGAGTCACGTATGGCGCAAATTGCAGGATTAAAATCACGTAAGGAGATGCGTGTCCGCTATTACGGCTTAAATCACTTTGGCTGGTGGACGCAAGTTGAAGATTTACAAGGTAATGATTTACTGCCTATTATTCGTAAACATGTTGCTGAGCATGGGTATATTCCTAAAGTAGCAGGAGAGCCAGTTGAAGCAAGTTGGAACGATACCTTTGGTAAGGCAAAAGATGTTTGGGCGTTAGATCCAGCAACTATGCCAAATACTTATTTGAAGTATTATTTGTTCCCTGATTATGTTGTTGCACATTCTGATCCTCATCATACGCGTGCTAATGAAGTGATGGAGCACAGAGAAAAGAACGTTTTCAGCGCTTGTCGAGCCATTACAGCCGCGGGTAAATCATCAGCAGGTCATCTTGAAATAGATGAACATGCTTCTTACATTGTCGATCTTGCAACGGCTATCGCGTTTAATACCCAAGAAAGAATGTTGCTGATCGTTCCTAACAACGGATCAATTATTAATTTTGATCCTGAAGCAATGGTGGAGATCCCCTGTATTGTCGGAAGTCATGGACCAGAGCCTTTAGTCATGGGCAAAATTCCATTATTTCAAAAAGGGATGATGAGTCAGCAGGTTGCCGTTGAAAAATTAGTGGTAGAAGCCTGGATTGAAAAATCCTATTTGAAACTGTGGCAAGCCATAACGATGTCTAAAACTGTGCCAAGTGCGACCGTCGCAAAAGCAATTTTAGATGATTTAATTGAAGCGAATAAAGACTATTGGCCAGAGCTAAAATAGTGAGTAATTGATTTATAGAGCACATAAAAAATAACCCTGTGTCTGGGTAAGATACAGGGTTTTTGCTTTATTAATAAAGAGAATAACTAATAAAGTAAATAGATTAAGCTTTATTTTCTGCTTGAGTTTCTACTGTAATTTCAACGTCTTCAGCTTGGATAACTTCAGCTTGAGGTTTTGCAATTAGACCAGCTTCTAGCTCATTTAAACGGTGTTCTAAGCGTGTTAGTTTTTCACGAGTGCGTAATAAGACTTGAGTCTGTACATCAAACTCTTCGCGATTAACTAAATCCAACTTGTTTAATTGAGATTGCAGAACAGTGCGGATTTTTTTATCAATATCATCACCAAAATCTTTGATGCCTTGTGGCAGAACGTTTTGGATTTGGCGCGCGACTTGTTCAAGTTTTTTCGGGTCCAACATGGGAAGTCCTCACAAATAAAATAGAAAGCTGAGGCTAAGTGTAATATGAGGGCTGAGGGAATAAAACTAGATATCAGGATTATTGTTACTTTTTTATTATAAATCGTTAAATAACCGTATGTCATAAAGTGATTATGTGATTAAACAAGTATTGTCACGGATTGATGATTGCCTCTTATAATTTTAAAGCGTATAGTTTCTTCGTTAATCTCAGGGCGGGGTGAAAGTCCCCACCGGCGGTAGATACTTGAAGATCCAAGTAAAGCCCGCGAGCGCTTTGTGTTGCCATTGTAATGCAAAGGTCAGCAGATCCAGTGTGATTCTGGAGCCGACAGTTAAAGTCTGGATGGGAGAGAATAAAATAGCATCAGTAGGATCATTGTATCCATTCCTGTTGTTTCTGCTTATGTTTTTTATTAAGCAGAGATCCACTCCTAAGACTGCCCTGGTTCTGGTAACTTTCATTAATTATTGAGGTTTTTTTACCATGAATCAGACGCTACTTTCCGAATTCGGTAATCCATTTGAGCGTGTTGAACTTGCTCTTGAAGCCCTTCGTGCTGGTAAAGGCGTGATGGTGCTCGACGACGAGAACCGCGAAAATGAAGGCGATATGATTTTCGCAGCAGAAACGATGACCACAGAACAAATGGCGATGTCTATTCGTCATGGTAGTGGCATTGTGTGTTTATGCATTACAGAAGAACGCCGCCAGCAACTTGATTTGCCTATGATGGTGGAAAATAACACTAGTCATTTCCATACAGCATTTACAGTAACGATTGAAGCGGCACAAGGTGTAACAACAGGTGTTTCAGCATCTGATCGTTTAACCACAGTACGTGCAGCTGCTGCTGACAATGCAAAACCAAGTGATTTAAATCGTCCAGGCCATGTATTCCCATTACGAGGCCAACCTGGTGGTGTATTGACTCGTGGAGGACACACAGAAGCGTCAATTGATTTAGCAACATTAGCTGGTTTTAAACCAGTTGCAGTGTTATGCGAATTAACCAATGACGATGGCACAATGGCAAGAGCACCTGAAGTGATTACTTTTGCTAAAAAGCATAATATGCCTGTGTTAACTATTGAAGATTTAGTGGCTTATCGTCTTCGTGAGGAGAAAAAAGCTGGCTGAAATTAACATGTTATAACCGACACTGAAAACACACACACTTATTCAAGCCACTTAAGGAAACTTAGGTGGCTTTTTTCATATTTTTTGAATAACTATTTCATACTTCTTTGACTATATTTCAAGTAAGAAGGCGCTATGCTAACGCCATAAGATCACAAGCCATAAGAGGTGATTATGGACACAAAAATGATGCCAGCGCTGTTTATTGGGCATGGTAGCCCAATGAATGTATTAGAAGACAATACATATACTCGCCTCTGGTCAAAATTAGGGGAAACACTTCCTCAACCTAAAGCGATTTTAGTGATTTCTGCCCATTGGTATACCGATGGAACTTATGTAACGGCAATGTCGCAGCCAAAGACAATTCATGATTTTTATGGATTTCCTGCAGAATTATATGCAATAGAATATCCAGCACGAGGTTCGATAGGTTTAGCTGCGCTGATTGAAGATCTTATTGATCCGATTAAATTAAAACTCGATATGGATCAATGGGGATTAGATCATGGAAGTTGGGGGATACTCGAAAAAATGTATCCCAACGCGAATATTCCTGTTGTTCAATTAAGTATTGATGCACACCAATCAGCGCAATGGCATTATGGATTGGGGCAAAAGCTGGTTGAATTACGTAAAGAAGGCGTCTTAATTATTGGTAGCGGTAATATCGTTCATAATTTAAGAATGATGGACTGGCAAAATAGCGATGCGACACCTTATCCTTGGGCATTGGCTTTTAATGAGACAGTCGAAAATAGTTTACAAAGCGATAAGGTACCAGAAGCGTTATTTACGATTTTATCAACAGAAGAAGGGAGATTGTCACATCCCACTCCCGATCATTTTTTGCCTGTTTTGTATCTATTAGGTTTAAAACAAGCGGGTGAAAAGGCAACAGTGCTGAATAATGATATTGTGAATAAATCACTAAGTATGATGACGTTTCAAATTGGATAAAACCATCCAATAAAACCTATTGATATAAATAAAAGGCCAAATTCATTTTATGGAATTTGGCTTTTTTTATATTAAATATAATGTATCGACTCATTATATTTCCCTCGTTATTGACCTTTCTAATTTTCTATATAGATATAATTAATATACTTAACATTTTGTTTATATTGTGTGTGTTAGGCCTGAGATCCATACAGCAATAGTGTCTGCTATGGATATGATCATTTCTGGAATATAGTCTTATATTGAAATCATCAAAATAGAAAGCTATTTTGAATAAAAAAACACCTTACCGCTAACAAGCAATAAGGTGCTCAATATAATTTTAAGATTTCTATCAATCTAAAATAATATGCGGATAGAAGCGTGAGAGATCTTGTGTGATAAGCTCTCTATCTTCTCTGATGCATATACCCGCAGATTGATCATTAACCAGCCAGCTGCCAATTAAGGTATAGCTATCACCAAACTTCGGCAACGGATGAAAATCTTGGACAATAAAACCTTCTTCACCGTAAGGGCCATCTGCGACAGCAATATCCTTGCCGTTTTCAACAATACGAATATTTGCACCTTCGCGTGAAAACAGTGGCTTGATAACATAACGTGATAATGAATCAGGCGCTTTACCATCATAAAAATAAGCTGGTAGCAGATTTGGGTGATTAGGGAACATCTCCCAAAGCATTGGTAATAATGCTTTATTTGAGATAATGCTCTTCCAAGAAGGTTCTAACCAACGAATACCAGCATCAGCCAGTTTAGTTGAGAAGTCTTCACGGAACATAAATTCCCAAGGGTAAAGCTTAAACATATTGCTGATTATCTGATCTTGCAGATCAGTTAACTCACCACGTTCGCCTAGACCCAGATCTTCAATAAAGACAAAATCAGTTGTTACTTGGGCTTCTTCGGCACAATCTTGTAAATATTGAACTGTACCGCGATCTTCTTCAGTGTCTTGGCAGCAAGACATATGCAGATAACGCATTCCGTATTGATCACGAAGCTCAGCAAAGCGATCAATTAACTTTTCTTGAATACTGTTAAATTGATCTGCATTTTGCGGTAAACGGCCAGCCTTAACTTGATCTTCAAGCCAGATCCATTGAAAAAAAGCAGATTCATACAGTGAGGTTGGAGTATCTGCATTATTTTCTAACAGTTTTGCTGGGCTTTTACCGTCATAGGCTAAATCAAGACGTGAATAGAGTGAAGGTTGCGATGATTTCCAAGAGTCACGCACAAAATCCCAGCAGTGACGCGGGATTTGAAAACGAGTTAGCAACTCTTCACTGTTCGCCACTTTATCCGCGACTTGTAAGCACATCTGATGAAGCTCTTCCGTGGTTTCTTCTAGAGTTTCAACTTCATCCATTGAGAATTGATAATAAGCATCTTCAGACCAATAAGGCTCGCCATACATGGTATGAAAGTTAAAGCCAAATTCCGTTGCTTTTTCTCGCCAATCCGGGCGTTCAATAATATTTTCGCGTTTCATGGTGTTAATTAGCCACCTGAACGGTAAGAAGATGAACCGGTTGAGCTACGGTTATTATTCGTTGCACTGGTACGCTGAGCCGCAGCTTGTCTTGATACTGTATTACCGAAGCCACCTCGAGTTACCGTTGAGGTTGTTGATGGTTTTGGCGTCATTGCTGTTTTTGGTACGTTCATTTGACGACCACCAACCGCAGGACCATAGTTACGGCCTGTTGCATCCACAAATTTACCGTTTGCAGGGCTTGTTGGATTACGCGAGCTAAACAGTGGTTGTGCTGGTGCGCCACCACCCATAAGACGACCCATCATATAGCCCGCCATTAATGGCATAAAGAAGCTACCACCTGAGTTAGCTTGTGCCATTTGTGAGCTGTCTGGGTTTAAATTATTGGCATTTTCAGTACTAACAGGCTGTCCATCAATAGACGCAGTTTGAGTACATTGAGCATCACCGAATTCAGCTACGCAGTCTTCTAATGTGGCGTATTTAGGTGCTGTACGCTGCGCTTCTTGCAATGCAGTGCGATAAGAGTCTTCACACTGTGCCGCTTGTGACGGATTCGCTTGAGCACATTCTTGTGCGTTCATATACAGTGAAACTGTCTCGTCGCTCTCTTCACATCCTGAAAGCGCGAATACAGCAGTGATGGCGATTGCAACAGGCGCCAGACGATAAGGACGAAATGCTTTACGGAAAGCATCACGATTAATCGATTTGGTACGTTTCATTGGCATATTGATAAGATCCATAAAAGGTAAAACGTTCAAAATAAAAGCTAGGATAGGTTAAATAGTCTAGAAAATAAATAAGAAACGCCTAATCATCAGGGATAACCAGAAATTTGTGATCTTTATAAGGTTAAGGGTAATGAAATTAGGTAAATCCTCTCTTTTTAACCTAATTGTAATTAAGGTATTTGTTAATACAAGAATATAGATATTGTTGAGATCTTAATTTAATTCATAACACAATATCTTATGTGAAGAGAAAGCATAAAAAAAACCGCTTATCAGTTTATCGCTGAAAGCGGCTTTTTATAAGTGACTAAATTCTTAATTTACGATCAAGGCGCAACGTTAAGAGCAGGGCTTGTTAACGGGCGAATAATGTTATCTGGTGAAGTTGAAACTTCTTCTCCTAGTGCATTATTAAGCTGAATTAAGTCATTCTCGTTTAATGTGCCACGCGCGTATTCAATATTTAATTGGTTAATTAAATAGTCATAACGTGCGTTAGATAATTTCTGTTTTGCATCATAAAGCGTTGTTGTGGCATTCAACACATCAACAATAGTACGAGTACCCACTTGATAACCCGCTTCAGTTGCATCTAATGAACTTTGTGCAGAAACAACAACTTGTTGATACGCTTTGATGCTACTGATTGATGCAGAAATATTGTTATAAGAAGAGCGCGCGATTTGGACAATAGAGCGATAAACCGACTCTAATTGTTCGCTTGCACTTGTAAAGCCATATTGTGCTTGTTCAACTTGTGAGCTTGTTCTGCCACCAGTATACAGAGGGATGCTAACAGACAAACCAATGCTATTTTGACCACTGTAACTATTACGGCTACTAACATCTGCTGGTGGTAATGCACTACCATGATTATGGCTATTTGATACGCCAGTTGATGCATTTAAGTCTACAGTTGGTAAGTGACCTGATTGCGCTAAACGAATATTTTCGCGAGCTAAATCTTGACCTAAACGTGCGCTCAATAAACTTAAGTTACGTTCTTCGGCATCTTTTAACAGTTTCTCAATAGAATCTGGTGAAGTTGTTGAAAAACGGCTGATGTTCAGTGATGCTAGATTAATATAATAGATACCACTAACTTGGCGCAGTTTCTCTAATGCGTTATCTAATTGATTTCGACCCGCCACTTCTTGTGCCAGTACGCTATCATAATTAGCACGCGCATTTTGTACGTCAGTAATTGCGACTAAACCTACGTTAAAACGTTGAGTTGTTTGATCTAACTGGCGGTAAACTTGTTCTTTTTGCGCTTCAATAAATGATAATGAATCAATAGCACGTAAAACATCAAAGTAAGCGGTAGCAGTGTCTAAAATCAGCTTTTGCTGACTTGTTTGGTAAGTGACATCACTCATGCCCGCTGTTTTTTCTTGAATGTTTAATTGGCGCCATAACGCCATGTTAAACACACTTTGAGTTAGCGTTAAACTTGCACCAATAGAATTGGATTCGGTATCTCTTGCGTCACGGTAGCCGCTTTTATAATCTGCGGATGCGCCTAATCCTAATTGTGGTAATAATGATCCACGAGCTTCATTAATTTTTTCAAAAGCTTGATTTCTTTCAGCTAATGACTTGCGTAACTCAGGGTTACTGTCCTTTGCTTTTTGATAAACTTGAAGCAGATCCTCAGCCTGGCTTGCAGTGCTGAATCCTGCCAAACTCATCGTGACCAAAAGAGAGAGCAGTTTTTTCATTTTAATTCCTTGTTGCAACAGTTTCGCTGAGTTGCCTCTGTTAATCTTGATTGGGGATAATTCTAGCAGATTGTTTCCCTAAGTAGGGGTGGCCATTTGTGCCATATCCTTTTATTTTAGATTAACTTTACATGAATTGTTGGCAAATTTCTTTAAATCTGTATTAAACGTAAGCAATAAAAAGACTCTTAAATGTAACTTAAGGAACATTGTATGAAGAAAAGGGAAAATATACCATTTTTATACGGTCGTGAAGACGTGAAATTGCTCTCTCAAAGAGATTTATATAAAGGCTTTTTCCGTATGACTGAGTACCGCTTTAAACATCGCCTTTTTGAAGGTGGATGGAGTGAAGAAGTTAAACGTGAAGTCTTTGAGCGAGGCAATGCGGGGGTTTTGTTAGCTTATGATCCTAAACGTGATGAAGTCGTATTAATTGAGCAAATTCGTATTCCTGCGTATGAAACCAGTGAGACACCTTGGTTGCTAGAAGTGATTGCCGGTATGGTTGAACAAGGGGAAAGCCCAGAAGACGTTGTTAGGCGCGAAGCCCAAGAAGAAGCGGGCGTTATTGTTGGGCGATGTGAGCCAATTATTAGTTATCTTTCTAGTCCTGGTGGCACCAGTGAAAGAATGCATGTCTATGTTGGCGAAGTTGATGCAACAACGGCAAAAGGTATTCATGGGTTAGCGTGTGAGAACGAAGATATTCGTGTTCATGTAGTGAGCCGAGAACAAGCCTATCGTTGGGTTGAAGAAGGCGTTATTGATAATGCAGCATCTGTTATTGCTCTGCAATGGTTACAACTTCATCATATTGCACTAAGAGAGCGTTGGTCAGTAATTTAATGCATTAATAAACGGTTAAAGGGTGTTTTTAACGATATTATCAAGTAGAGTAACTATCTCTAAGTATACGATATCAAATGAATTAAATTGTAAAATGAAGTGAAAAAAACGTGACTGAAAGCGAGAATATTTCTCACTAATCTTTTGAAATGTGTATTGGTTGGCAGATCTTTACTACGAAAATACGTTAACATAACGGCTAATGAGAGTGAAACAAGGAAACCTTTTGGAAAGCCAGCTTGAATTATCGGTGAAACACAAAAACACCGTAAGAATATTACAGATCACAGACACCCACCTCTTCGCTAATGTGGAGGATACTCTACTGGGCATTAATACCTATCGTAGCTACCATGCGGTATTAAATGCAATTAGAGAGCAGGGGCTTGAGGTGGACTTGATTGTTGCGACAGGTGATTTAGTTCAAGATCAAACCTTTGAAGCTTATCAGCATTTCGCTGATGGTATTGCAACACTAACACCACCTTGTGTTTGGTTGCCAGGTAATCATGACTATCAACCTGCCATGATTGATGCTTTAAATCAGGCAGGTATTTTGTCGGCAAAACAAGTGTTGATTGGTGATAGTTGGCAAATGCTGTTATTAGATAGCCAAATTCAAGGCGTTCCTCATGGTGAGTTATCAGATTGTCAGCTAGATTGGCTAACACGTTGCCTTGAAAGCCAAAAACACAGGGATACGATCATTTTGTTACATCATCATCCTATGCCTTCTGGATGTACATGGTTAGATCAACATAGTTTAAGAAACTCTCAAGAATTATCTGAGCGCTTAAAAGGCCATACTCAGGTGAAAATGATGCTTTGTGGTCATATTCATCAAGAAATGGATGAAATGTGGAATGGTATTCGTATGTTGGCAACGCCTTCGACTTGTATTCAATTTCGCCCTCATTGCACAAATTTTACCTTGGATACGGTTTCTCCAGGTTGGCGCTATTTAGAAATGTCTCTTTCATCGGATGAAAAAGGTAAAGTTGAAACACAGGTATATCGTTTATCAGGCACTGAATTCTGTCCTGATCTTGATGCGGATGGCTATTAAGTCATGTCTCGTATTCTTTACTTACATGGCTTTAATAGCTCACCAAAATCCGCTAAAGCCCAAGCTTTTCGGCAATGGTTAGAAGCAACGCATCCTGAAATTGAATTAATAGTGCCTCAATTGCCACCTTATCCTAAAGAAGCGGCTCAATTAATTGAAACAATAGTCAAAGAAAGTGCAAATGATAAGCTTGGATTAATTGGCTCATCATTAGGGGGCTATTTATCGATCTGGTTATCTCAGCGTTTTAATTTACCTGCTGTTGTTGTTAATCCCGCTATTCGTCCTTTTGATCTCTTACAAAATTTCTTGGGTGAAAACGAAAATCCCTATACACATCAAAAGTATAAATTAGAACCTCATCATATGGATGAGTTACTTGCCTTACGTATTCCCGTAATTACATCACCCGAACTTATTTGGTTGCTTCAACAAACCGGAGATGAAATACTTGATTATCGTCAAGCTGTCTCATATCTTGGCGCGTGTAGGCAAACCGTAGAATCGGATGGAAATCACGCATTTGTGGGTTTTGAACGTTTTTTTCCGAAAATTATTCAATTTTTAAAGATAATTTAGCCTTTCGGTTAATTAACCTGTAAAACGTAGGTTGATGTATCTACCCGAAAATTAATATCATATTGCCGCAAACACCTGTTATTATAAACAGTATTTTCTAACAGCGAACCGCAGATTAAAACAATGACTCAATCAAGTTATAACGCAAAGGATATTGAGGTTCTTAATGGTCTAGAACCAGTACGTCGCCGTCCTGGCATGTACACTGATACGACTAGACCGAACCATTTGGCACAGGAAGTGATAGATAATAGCGTGGACGAGGCGCTTGCGGGACACGCATCGAAGGTCGATGTCATTTTATATGAAGACCAATCTATCGAAGTTATCGACAATGGGCGAGGAATGCCTGTCGATATTCATCCTGAACTTAAGGTCTCTGCTATCGAGTTAATTCTTGCTCACCTCCACGCCGGAGGAAAATTCTCTAATAAAAACTATCAATTTTCCGGTGGGCTACATGGTGTAGGGATCTCGGTTGTTAACGCACTTTCTAAGCGTATTGAAGTGACCGTTCGTCGTGATGGTAAGATTTATCAAATTGCTTTTGAAAATGGCGACAAAGTCGAAGAGTTACACGAAATTGGAACTTGTGCAAAGCGAGATACTGGAACAAGTGTGCATTTTTGGCCTGATGGCTCTTATTTTGATGTTCCTCGCTTTTCCGCCAAAAGCTTATCTCACGTATTAAAAGCCAAAGCCGTATTGTGTCCCGGTGTTAATGTCTCTTTTGTTGATAAAGTGAATAACACACAAGAAAACTGGTGCTACGCTGACGGCTTAACCGATTATTTAAGTGAAGCTGTCGCTGAATTTATTCGCCTTCCTGAAGAGCCTTTTACTGGAAAATTTGAAGGGGATAACGAAGCGGTTGAATGGTCTATGTTATGGCTGCCTGAAGGTGGCGATCTACTCACTGAAAGCTATGTTAACTTAATTCCGACAGTTCAAGGTGGTACACACGTAAATGGTTTACGCCAAGGTGTGTTAGATGCAATGCGTGAATTTTGTGAATTCCGTAATTTACTACCAAGAGGTCTTAAACTAACTGCCGATGATACATGGGAGCGTTGTGCTTATGTATTATCAGTGAAAATGCAAGATCCTCAATTTGCAGGGCAAACTAAAGAGCGACTCTCCTCAAGACAAACCAGTGCATTTGTTGCAAATGCTGTAAAAAATGCTTTTAGCTTATGGCTAAATCAGAATGTTCAAGTCGGTGAATTACTTGCTGAAATGGCAATTAGTAGCGCTCAACGTCGTATGCGTGCTGCCAAAAAAGTGGTGAGAAAGAAACTCACTTCAGGGCCAGCATTGCCGGGTAAATTGGCTGATTGTACTTCTCAAGATTTACGGTATACCGAACTGTTTTTAGTTGAAGGAGACTCTGCAGGAGGCTCAGCGAAACAAGCGCGTGATCGTGAGTATCAAGCGATTATGCCACTACGTGGTAAAATTCTAAATACATGGGAAGTCTCTTCAGATGAAGTGTTAGCGTCACAAGAAGTCCATGATATTTCGGTAGCGATTGGTATGGATCCTGATAATGATGATTTAAGCCAATTACGTTACGGTAAAGTTTGTATCCTTGCGGATGCGGACTCAGATGGTTTACATATCGCAACCTTACTGTGTGCTTTATTTGTGCGCCATTTCCCTGCGCTTGTTAAGCAAGGGCACGTTTATATGGCGATGCCACCGCTTTACCGTATCGATTTAGGTAAAGAAGTTCATTATGCCCTTGATGAATCAGAAAAAAATGCCATTTTACAACGTTTAAGCCGTAAAAAAGGAAAGCCCAACGTACAGCGCTTTAAAGGTTTGGGTGAGATGAACCCAATTCAATTACGTGAAACAACGCTTGATCCTAATACGCGCCGTTTAGTGCAATTGGTAATTGATGATGAAAATTATCAAGAAACCCTAGGCATGATGGATATGTTGTTAGCGAAGAAACGCTCTGAAGATCGCCGAAATTGGTTACAAGAGAAAGGCGATGAAGTTGACATCGAAGTGTAATGGATACCACAAGAGTCTGAGGAAAAAATTGAATGAGTGAATTGACTCATGATGGTGTAGAGCGCCAAGCGCTCCACTTATTTACAGAAAATGCCTATCTCAACTACTCCATGTACGTCATTATGGATCGTGCATTGCCTTTTATTGGAGATGGGCTAAAACCTGTGCAACGTCGCATCGTTTATGCGATGTCAGAGCTTGGTTTAAGTAATAACGCTAAATTTAAAAAGTCAGCCCGTACTGTTGGTGACGTGCTAGGTAAATATCATCCACATGGTGATGGTGCATGTTATGAAGCCATGGTACTTATGGCTCAGCCTTTCTCTTATCGTTATCCGTTAATTGACGGACAGGGTAACTGGGGGGCGCCGGATGATCCGAAATCTTTCGCTGCAATGCGTTATACCGAATCCCGCCTTTCAAAATATTCACAAACTCTATTAAGTGAATTAGGACATGGTACGGTAGATTGGATCCCTAACTTTGACGGCACAATGCAAGAGCCGAAAATGTTGCCTGCCCGCTTACCTAATATCGTGCTTAATGGCACAACAGGTATTGCGGTTGGGATGGCAACGGATATTCCACCGCATAATGCACGTGAAATTGGACAAGCCTTAGTGATGCTTTTAGATAATCCTGATGCGGGATTATCTGAGGTGATGCAATATGTTCAAGGCCCTGATTATCCAACTGAAGCTGAAATTATTACGGCTCAAGACGATATTAAAAAAATCTATAAAACGGGTCGCGGTTCGGTCAGAATGCGAGCTGTTTGGCAAAAAGAAGAGGGATGCGCCGTTATCACAGCGTTACCTCATCAAGTTTCTGGCGCCAAGGTACTTGAGCAAATTGCAGCCTTGATGCGAGCAAAAAAACTGCCTTTAGTTGAAGATTTGCGTGATGAATCCGATCACGAGAATCCAACCAGACTTGTGATTGTTCCTCGTAGTAATCGTGTTGATTTAGAGCAAGTGATGTACTACTTGTTCGTAAATACCGATTTAGAGAAAAGTTATCGCGTTAACCTGAATATGATTGGGTTAGATAACCGTCCAGCAGTAAAAGGATTACTGACGATTTTAAATGAATGGCTGGTGTATCGTCGCCAAACAGTCACAAATCGTCTAAATCATCGCTTAGAAAAAGTGTTGCGTCGCTTAGAAATTCTCAAAGGTTTATTAATTGCTTATCTTAATATTGATGAAGTGATTGAGATCATTCGTCATGAAGATGAGCCAAAAGCAGAATTAATGCGCCGCTTTGAGTTATCTGATATTCAAGCTGAAGCTATTTTAGAGTTACGTTTACGTCATTTAGCCAAACTTGAAGAGATGAAACTAAAAGGTGAAAGTGATGAGCTTGAAAAAGAACGTGACAGTATTGAAAAATTATTAAGTTCACCACGCCGTTTAAATACGCTACTGAAAAAAGAGATTGAAGCAGACGCGAAAGAATTTGGTGATGACAGACGTTCCCCTATTCGCCCTCAGGAAGAGGCGAAAGTGGTTAATGAACAAGATATGTTGCCATCAGAGCCTGTGACCATTGTGCTGTCTGAAATGGGTTGGGTACGTAATGCAAAAGGACATGATATTGATCCTAGTGGTATGAGTTACCGTGCCGGGGATAGTTATCACAGTGCAGTCCGAGGCATGAGTAATCAACCTGTTCTGTTCCTTGATTCTACTGGTCGAAGCTATACGTTAAGCCCGAATGATATGCCTTCAGGGAGAAGTCAGGGGGAACCACTAACAGGAAAATTAACTTTCCCACCTGAAGCCAGCGTGAAATACATGTTAGCAGGCAGTGCTGGGCAAGAATATTTACTGGCAACAAAAGAAGGTTATGGTTCTGTTCTCTCTTATGATGAGATGGAAACAAAAAATAAAACGGGTAAAGGGTTACTGACAGTTTCAGAAGAAACAGAGTTACTAGAGCCTTTCTTAGTTGATCCACAGAAAAAGAATGATCAGTATTGGTTTATTATCATCACGGATAAAACACGCATTTTAGCTATTTCAGCAGAACAACTGAATGAAATGAACAAAAAAGGACGTGGAACTCGCTTAGTTGCGTTAGGTAAAGAGCAAGGTGATGTCATTGAACAAATGCTGTTTGCCCCTAAAAATGAGGCATTAATCTTTACTGTAGATGGTCAGCACGAAGTGCTTAAAGCCGAAGAGATTAGCTATTTTAGTGGTAATGCAGGTGATGAACCTATTCCATTAAAACATCTACATCCTGAAGCTGTTACGGTCATTATGTCGGAAAAAGGACTCATTCGTTGCCAGAAAGGCCATAATATTGATGCTCAATCTGTTGGTTTTAAAGCAGGTGATGATTATTTCGCTGCTATTGAAGGAATGAGCAATCAGCCTGTACACTTAATAGATACCACAGGTCAAAGCTATACCGTTGATGTTGATGCCTTGCCTTCTGGTCGTAGCAAAGGCGATGCGCTGACTGAACGATTAAAAATTCAGAAAGGTGCCCAGTTACGCCATGTTGTTATGGGCGAAAGCACCGATAAGATCTTAATGGCATCTGATGCTGGTTATGGTTTCATCTGCGAAGTTGATGATTTAACTTCTAAAAATAAAGCAGGAAAATCATTACTAACATTACCTGAAAATGCATTACCTTTACCGCCACAACGTTTGAATAATGAGTTAACTGATCTCATCATGATCATTACTAAAGGCGGTAGAATGCTGATTTTTGAAGCGGCAGAATTGCCAACGATGGTAAAAGGAAAAGGAAACCAGATGGTTTCTATTCCAGCTTCACAAGCTGCAAGTGGTGAGGATAATGTCGCTTGGTTACGTGTATTACCAGAAAATGCTTCAGTAACACTGCATTTTGGCAAGCGTAAACTGACAATGTCGATGAATGAGCTAGTTAGCTTTAAAGCGAAACGTGGACGCCGAGGAACTTCATTACCTCGTGGTGCTCAAGTTATCGATCATATTGATATTGAAACAAATTAAACTTAATACTTAATTGATATTTAGTGGGTCTATTGACCCACTTCTATTTAGGACGCTAAAACTTATGTTAGCCATTATTCGAGGCATTATTGTCATTCTTTACACCATTATTGTGGTGACGTTTGGAATAATTTATTGCATGTTTTCACCAAGAAATCCAAAACATGTAATGACTTATGGACGAGCATTTGGCAAGTTATCTCGTATTTTTGGGATTAAACTTGTTGAACGTTTTCCAAAAGATGCAAAAAGCTATGGCCCAAGTATTTATATTGGAAACCATCAAAATAATTTTGATATGGTAACAATGTCGAATGCAGTACAACCTAATACAGTGACTGTGGGCAAAAAAAGCTTAATCTTTATTCCTTTTTTTGGTCAATTATATTGGATCACGGGTAATATTTTGATTGATAGAGCAAACCGCTCTAAAGCACATGGCACAATTTCACAAGTTGCCGATCAAATTAAATCGAAGAAAATTTCAGTATGGATGTTCCCTGAAGGAACGCGTAGTCGTGGTCGTGGACTCTTACCGTTTAAGACAGGAGCGTTTCATGCTGCAATTCAAGCTGGTGTACCTATTATTCCGGTTTGCGTGTCGACAACACAAGGTAAAATTAAAATCAATCGCTGGAATAATGGCTACGTGATTGTTGAAATGTTGCCTCCGATTGATGTTTCAAAATACACCAAAGATCAAGTTCGGGAATTAGCCGAAGATTGCCGCCAAATTATGAAAGAGAAAATTGAAGAGCTAGATAAAGAAGTTGAAGAGATGAATAAGCGTGATTTTCCTGGCAAATTAAATTAACGTCTACACATTATCTATATGAGACATAAGCCTGATTTTCAGGCTTATACTCGTCATACTTCAAGTTGTAGCGTTGTCGTCTAGCTGCATCTTGAATAATTTAAAGTATATGTTTGTATGTATCTTACTTATCCCCTAACTACATCTCGAATTATTTAAAGTATAGTTATCAACTATTTTTAGGATTTATGTCACATCCGCGCTATTATGCTCCCGTAATTTCATTTAAGTCCTTTTGTCTTTAAATCACAGCAGCTTTTTTTCCTGTCCAATGTTTTTGATTATGCGGTAGGAATATTTGTATTTTGTTGCGGAGAAAGTATGTCATTTAGTCGTCGCCAGTTTATTCAGGCTTCAGGCTTAGCGGTATGTCTGGGCTCAATATCTTCTTCTGTTCGTGCTGGATCAGTCAATGATAAACAATTACCTATACCGCCATTGTTGGAATCTCGTCGTGGCCAGCCTCTGTTTTTGACTTTGCAAAATGTGCATTGGGCATTTAATGGTACGCAAAAAGTGGAAGTTTGGGGGATCAATGGCTCAACACCGGGACCGACAATCAAAGTTAGAAGTGGCGATGATATAAAACTTATTTATAGTAACCGTCTTAGTGAAGCTGTATCTATGACCGTAAGTGGTTTATTAGTTCCTGGTACACAAGTCGGGGGGGCTGCTAGATTAATGTCACCAGGCGCGTATTGGTCGCCGGTATTACCCATTCGCCAAAAAGCAGCAACGTGTTGGTATCACGCCAATACTCCCTTTAAAATGGCGCCTCATGTTTATAACGGGCTGGTGGGAATGTGGATTGTGGAAGATGAAGAGAGTCGATCCCTACCTTTACCCAAAGAGTATGGTGTAAATGATTTTCCGCTGATAATCCAAGATAAACGAATTGATAATTTTGGCACACCGCAATACGACAAAGAAGCTGCAAGTGACGGTTTTTATGGTGATACGTTGCTCGTGAATGGGCGTGAAGATCCTTATATCGAAGTTTCTAGAGGATGGATCCGCTTACGTTTGGTCAATGCGTCTAATGCTCGTCGTTATGAATTAACCGCAAATGATGGTCGATCGCTTTATCTTATCGCTTCTGATCAAGGTTTATTAACATCCCCCGTAGAGTTGAAATCAATTCCAATGGCTCCGGGTGAACGACGTGAAATACTTGTTGATATGTCTGAAGGTGGTGAAGTCATCATTACAGCAGGGCAAAGTGCCGGATTTATGGACAGACTTCGTGGTATCTTTGAGCCTTCCGACTTATTACGCAATGCCAATATATTGACGATTAGACCGACAGGATTAATGTCATTAGTTACTGATAAAGCACCACAGCAATTAGCGCTGGATGACACTCAAATTACCACCTCGATTCAACCTAGAACCATTCAACTTCATAACAGTCCTCCAGGTATCAATAATGCTCGTTGGGAGCTTTCAAGAATTGATTTGGTGGGTAAACAAAATGGCTGGGAACGTTGGCTTGTCACTGTACCAACGCCTCAATCATTCCATATTGAAGGCGCTCGTTTTAAAGTCATTAATCATAATGGGCAAAAACCTTCACCTGCGGATTTTGGTTGGAAAGATACGGTTTGGATAGAAAGTCAGAGTGAGTTATTAGTGGAGCTAAAACAACCTTCTTATTCCCACTTTCCTTTCTTGTATTACAGCCAGTTACTAGAAAATGCAGATAAAGGAATGGTAGGACAAATGGAAATCACGCCTGTAGAATAATAGCTTAGTCATAGTGCTAAATTAAAATAAAAACAGTATTTTTAAAATAAAAATACTGTTTTTTTTTATATCTAAATAATGCAGATTATATTTTTTCGACTAAAGTTAAATAGAGAATAATATTCTCATTTTTAATTTGTTAATTAATTTAGAGTAATTGTTTTTTTATCTACACTCTCTTTATTAAATTGATTTAAATATTGATATTAATAGAAACAATGTTGATTAAAGTTGGTTTTAACTTTTTGTAATATAATGTATTGCGATCTAAATCTGTTTAATCTATCTGTTAATTTGTGATTACATAGTCAATCTATCTATTTTTCTGGCATGAAATCATATTTTTGAGATGCCCTTCAAGTAATTATTTCTCTAGAAACAAGAGAATCTTTGCGTCTTTTATTTTTGATCCTTAATAAATGTTATTAATTTAAATATAACTGAAGGTACAGAATGAACAAAGAAATAGCTTTAAGTCACCATCACAAAATGAATAAAAATAATAGAATAAATAAAAATATATTCCAACTATCCCTTGTTGCATCCGCGTTATTTTTTTCTGGATATTCCGTTGCATATTCAGAAGCTGGACAATTAGGTGATACAAAAAGTTGGGAAAGCCAAGAATATCAAAAAGACTGGGGCTTGGCGGCTATGAATGCCTCTAGTGCTTATGCACTTGGTTTCCATGGGCAAGGTGCCAAAATCGGTGTAATGGACTCTGGTGCATTATTATCACATCCAGAATTGAATGATGCTCGGTTTCATGCTGTGAAAGCCAAAGGCCAATATGGTTCAACGGGTATGCGTTACCCTCAGGAAATGGGGGGACATTATGAAAAAGGTCAGGCCTTTGATGTTGATGGAGGTTGGATCAAAGGAGTGAATGATACACACGGAACACATGTTACAGGCACCGTAGGCGCAAGCCGTGATGGCAATGGTATGCATGGGGTAGCGTGGAGAGCTGATGTTTATTTAGGAAATACAGGCGCAACAGATAGCAATAACTACGGGCCATATCAAGATTACACCTATTTCTACACTGGCTGGAAAGCCATGGTCGATGCAGGGGCTCAGGTAATTAATAATAGCTGGGGTACAAACCCTCGTATTATTAACGCAGATAAAACGGTAGGCCCTGATGGCGGTAATACAACAGTGCATATGCCAGTAGATACCACTGCACAAACTGAATATGAATATTTCTACTTTAAAAAAGTCTATGGCGATAAACCTTCCTTTGTTGATGCGGCTTATGATGCAGTAAAAGGCACTAACGTTGTACAAGTATTTACAACCGGTAACCGTGACTTTGCTCAGCCTTATTATCGTCCTCTTTATCCTTACTTTAATCCTGAAGCAGAAAAACATTGGATTGCGGTTGCGGGGCTGAAACAGAATGCGGACAAATCAGGTTATGAATTAGAAAAAATCTTTAATGAAGCGGGCAATGCGAAATGGTGGACGGTTGTTGCACCAGGTCGCAACATTTATTCGTCAGTTGTTGATGAAGAGGGAAATGCAGGTTGGAATACCTTTAGTGGTACATCAATGGCTGCTCCTCATGTTACAGGTGCCATGGGCGTATTGATGTCACGCTATCAATCAATGAATGCGATGCAAATACGTGATGTGATGTTTACAACAGCCAATCACCGTAATCCAGATGGCTCTTTATATGATAGCTGGACTGCGGCTGAAGGAACGCCTGATGTGCGTTATGGTTGGGGTACGCCGGATTTAGATAAAGGGATGTATGGTCCGGGTCAGTTCTTAGGTAAATTTGAATATAACTTAAGCATGACTCCACTTGATGTTTGGACAAATGATATTTCACAAACTGCGTTAGATCTACGTGAACAAGAAGATCTCGCATGGTTGAAGGAATATACAGATAAAGGCATTGCAGCTGGTGGTGATTACAATCTAGGTACTGATTTTGTTATCAACGATGGTAACCCTGATCCAACTTCCCATATTGTTAGCAAAGAAGATGCTGAAAAATGGCGTAAAGAGTATTACCAAAAACGAGCTGATGCTATTCAAGCTAAAATTAACGCTGGTTTGTATGATGGGGCTTTAGTTAAGAAAGGCGAAGGTACATTGGTTATGACTGGCGATAATACTTATCGTGGCGGTACAACAGTCGAACAAGGTACTTTATATGGCTTTACCGAATCGTTTGGCACTGAAGCTGTTAACGTTAATGGTGGTAAATTAAGTGTTATTGATCGCTATAACGATACCTTTACACAACAAGGCCAACTAGCATCAAACGAAAGCCACAAAGCTAATATTAATATCAACGATAAAGGCACGTACTTAGTTACCGTTGGGCATGATGTTAATGTCGGAGATATGGCCTTAAATAAAGGGGCAAGTTTAGATATTGGTGCTGATAGTGAAGGTCAATTAAAAGATATTTACCTTAATAATACCGTCACAATAGGTACCGTTAATGCAGACAATTTAGTTGATAATCGTACTAAAACTAAAATGTTAGCGAATAACAATCCAGACAGTGATTATGCATTATTTGATAAAAATGTTTCTGTAAAAGACAACACAATTACAGGTACATTAAGTAAGAAAGAAAATACCTCTTTAGCCACATTTGCGAATAATGAAAATGGCCGTTCTATTGCTAATACTTTAGATAGCACAGGTCGTGGCGATTTATTCAATGCTGTATTACCAATGAATGAAAGAGATCTGAATAAGACTTATGGATCATTGGGCAGTGATATGTACCTTAATGCTAACAGTGCAAGTGTAGTGAATGTGTTAGGTTTAACACGCACAGTGAAAGATCAAGCAATGGGTATTGGACAAGGCCGTTATGCTAAATTGGATAATAGTAATGCACGTATTTGGATGACGGGTATTGGACAATGGGGCAACATCGATTATGGTCATAGTAATATGGATGTTGATTTTTATGTCGGTTTATTAGGCGCAGAAATAGATGTGACCGAAAATACCAAAGCAGGCCTCTTCTTCGGTGCGGGTTCAACCAAATATAAAGGGAATGAACACGGCAAAATAGATAGCAACGATATCCATATTGGTGCTTATGGTGTGTCTAATTTATTTGATGTGGCTTCGTTAAACTATGGTTTTACACATACTAACCAAGATAGAGATGCTAAAAGAACACTCTGGGTAGGACAAAATGCAGGTTATAACTCTACAAGTTATGATGCAAAAATTACTCAAATTTTCTTAGAAGGTGCTTATACTCAATTTAATACGAATCAGTACTCTATTGAGCCATATGCAGGATTCAGTTGGTTACGTGTATCAACTGATGATATCAATGAAAATGTCGGTAATATGAAATTTATCACTAAGACTGATTCACAAGATATTCAAGTAGGTACTATCGGTTTACGTGGTGGATATCCATTTATGGCTGGTAGCGTTAATATGGCATTAAAAGGCGATATTTCTGCAAGTCATTTATTTGGTGATAACCGCCCTGAATCACGTCTTTTCTTATCTAATTCCGGTGATGTAACTTTATGTGGTGGCAAACTGGATAATCTGTTTGGTGTTGGTCTAGGTGTTGATGCACAATTAAGCAAATCAACAACTTTCGGGCTTTCTTACCAAGGTCAATATAATAGTGATGTAAGCTCAAGTGGTATTAATGCAACACTGAAAATTAATTTCTAAAATTTATTTGTTTTTTTATATTTAAAGCCCTTAGTAATAAGGGCTTTTTTTTGTATTAAAATATAGATAAATAAGGGATTGTTTTATTATGAGATAAGGAGTCATCATGAAAGTAAACAACACTCGTTTTCAAACTAATTTAATAAAAGATATCGATATAAATAAAAAAGAAAATCATAAAATAAAAAATGAAATTAATAGTATTTTAAATAACTTCAATAATTTTTATGTGGGAGAGAAGAGTAAAACTTTTTTATCTAAGTTGTCTTTTTTTATAAAGAAAATATTTAATTTAAAGACTGATTTGACTTTTTTGTTAGATAAAGGACAACATGCTAAGATAAATAATTTATCCACTCTTTTTGACAGAGATGGGCAAATAAAAACTAATAAATGTAGACTAATAAAATCTGACTTTGTTAGTTTTAAGAAAGAGACATTAGAATCATTCTTTTTAAGTTTAAATATAGCAGTGAAAAATGATTCTTATGATATAGCTAAAAAAATAATACAAAAATATCTTTATGAAAAATCCAAAACAAAAGAAGACTTCATTACTATAATGAGTATCTCTTTAGATGTGATTAATAATTACGAAAAAGAACAATTTGAACAATTGAATATACATAATCCAGAATGCTCTAGTATGTTAAATTATATTAACTTTAATTATAGACAATGTATTGACACTGCAATAGATTATGTTTGTAAAGAGCTTGATGGAAAAATATCCCATAAAATGAGTAATTCAATAATGTATTTAGTTAATACAATACATGATATTTACTCGATGGAAATGGAGAAAAATCTAATTATAAATATAACTAAAATTTTTATTGATAAAGCAAAAAAGTATAATGTTGGAAATTATAATAATGATGGTTTTATAAAATCAATATTAAATCTCTTGGAAAATAAATTGAAAAATAGTGAGAGCGTAAAAGAATTTGTGGATAGTATGCTTGAGTCAGGATTATTAGAGTCCAATGATATTATTAAATCGGAAGAAAAAACAGCAGGGGATGAATATTTTATATCTGACTTTAATCGAAAAATGAAAAGTTTTTTTAGTAAGAATAACTATGATGATGAAATAAAAAATAATATTGCCAATGTTATTAGAGATAATTATGAAACAATTTTAGATAAAATGAGAAATAAATCTAATCGTCTTGAGAATGAAATGGTTTTGCTGGATATTATTGATTATTTAAAGAGTGATAATGATTTAAGTTTAAATTTACTATAAATAAGTTATTCCTCTTTAATAAATTTTATTAAAGAGGTTTTTTATTTAACTCAATGCGACTTTAATGCCTAAACCAATCAGTACTACACCTAACACTTTATCAATTCCTTTTTGGATTTTATTAAGCACTCTTCTGACAGGTGCGCTTTGGATTAATAAAACCAATAAAGGCCAGTAAACTATGGCTAAGCCCCAAATAATAAAGGCATACCACAGCTTTTCTCCAATGCTTGAATCAACACTTAATACCTGAGTGAAAACGGCAAGAAAAAACAAAGTAGCTTTAGGATTGAGTAAATTACAGAGAAAGCCTTGCATAAAGGCTTTTTTAAAGCTGATCTGCGAATGCTTATCTGAGTTTTCATCAATCGAATGATTAGATTTTGACAGCAAACTCTGAAAACCAATCCATAGCAAATAAGCAGCACCAGCATATTTCAAAATGGAAAAGAGCCAAGGTGTTGTTGTGATAAGAACGGCAATACCTGCAACACAATATGACATATGCACAAGTAATGCTGCCACAATTCCCATTGCAGTCATCATTGCAGCAGATCGTTGATAACGCGCCGCATTTTTTACAACGAGAAAAAAGTCTGGGCCCGGTGAGATCATACCAAGTAAAGCAATTGTAAAAACGACTAAAGAAGTTTCAAGCATAATAGCGCCTTGTATATAACAATATTATAATGATTGAATCTTATATGATTAAGTTAACACTTCGAGTATAAAGCAATTATTTATTATCTAGGAAGCATAATTTGTATCGACTCAGGTTTTAGCTTTACGTATAGTGTGAGCAGTTTTTTTCCCATCTTTACCCGTAGGTGTGTAAATGAATATTAGTTTAATCGCAGCATTAGCGATGGATCGCATTATTGGTATGGAAAAGGCAATGCCTTGGACATTACCAGGTGACCTCGCATGGTTTAAAAAGAATACGCTAAATAAACCCGTTATTATGGGCCGGGTGACTTATGAATCTATTGGGCGTCCTTTACCGAATCGTCTCAATATTGTGTTAAGTAGCCAACCAGGAACAGATAGTGAAGTTGTTTGGGTGAAGTCTGTAGAAGAAGCTTTGCAAGCTGCTGAAAATCATGATGAAATTATGGTTATCGGTGGTGGTAAAGTGTATGAGCAGTTTTTACCTATGGCTAATACACTCTATCTAACACACATCGATGCTGAAGTAATTGGTGATACAACATTCCCTGATTATGAGCCTGATGAATGGAATTCTACCTTTATGGAATATCATGAAGCTGATGAAAACAACTCTCATAACTACTGCTTTGAAATATTAAAAAGAAGAAAATAACAAGAATTAAATAAAAAGGGAGATTAAATATCTCCCTTTTTATTATTCCTATTTTATTAATATAAGAATAATAAAAAATAAGAGTTATTATACTAACTAAGAATTTTATTTATAAAAGTTTATTATTTAAAAGTAATCATTATTTATATTTTAATAAACTCACTTTATAAGAATAATATATGAGACATTAATCAATATATAGATTTTTTATTCTCAATATTGTGGTTTCCCCTGCTTATTTCGCATCGAAAAAAAATAACATATTGATTAATAACGATTAGTTTTTATTATTTTTTATGGTGTTCGTTTTTATACAAGAAATGTTCTTTTTAGTATCAAAAAATAAATTAGGTAAAAATAAGTAGGGTGGAATGAGTAAAGCGCAAAAATTGAGTTTTTACTTTTTGCGCTTGAAATGAAGATAATGAAAAGGGTTACTTAGGTGCAGATAGACTAGCTTGAGTGAAATATTGTTTATCTTCCCAGCGCAAGCAAGTGAGGTTTCCTCCCCAGCAACACCCAGTATCGAGAGCATAAACATTATTAGGGGTGCCTTTTCCTTCAAGAGAGGCCCAATGGCCAAAAATAATGCTATAACCTTCCGGAAGTTGACTCGGTAAATCAAACCAAGGTTTTAATGGTGCAGGGGCTTCTAATGGCTTGTCTTTACAAATCATATCTAATTGACCATTAGGGAAGCAGTAGCGCATTCGAGTAAATGCATTGGTACTAAAGCGTAATCGTGCTAAGCCAGTAAGTTCTGGTGACCAATTATTGGGTAGATCGCCATACATTGAATTAATAAATAAAGGATAGCTATCACTACTTAAAATGGCTTCGACTTCACGAGCACACATTTTTGCAGTTTCTAAATCCCACTGTGGTGTGATCCCTGCATGTGCCATAATAATTTTCTTTTCTTCATCAACTTGAAGCACAGGTTGGCGTCTTAACCAATTAATTAACTCATCGACATCTGGGGCATTGAGTAATTCATTAAGTTTATCTCTTGGTTTATTCCGGCTAATTTTTGCAAATACACCTAAAAGATGAAGGTCATGATTACCCAAAACAAGTTTTAGAGAAGAGCCTAAGCTTTTTACAAAACGTAGCACTTCAAGTGAGTCTGGTCCTCGAGCAACAAGATCACCGGTTAACCATAATGTGTCCTGTGTAGGATCAAAATTCACTTTATCAAGAAGGTGGCGCAGTTCATGGTAACAGCCATGAATATCACCAATTAAATAAGTTGCCATAATTAATTTATCAATGTTGGAAGTGCAAGGCGGAAAACAGGGATCTCTATTTGAAATAATCGACCGTCAGTATCAATCATTTCATAATGGCCTTCCATTGTTCCCATCGGTGTTTCAAGAACGGCACCACTGGTATAGCTGTAATGCGTACCAGGTTCAATCAGTGGTTGCTCACCGACAACACCTTCACCCCGAACTTCTGTCGTATTACCTTGTGCATTGGTAATTAACCAGTAACGGCGCAGGAGGCGAATTGCACATTTATTCAAATTATGAATTGATACCGTATAAGCGAACACATAGCGTTCATCTTCAGGAGATGATTGGCTTTCAATGTAAACACTTTGTACTTGTATCGCCACTTTTGATGAGGTGAACATAATGCCTCCTGTCTCTGGCTTTATCTTATGCCTGTGTATCTTGCTTTTGCGATAACCAGTTTGCCACTTTACAGTATTGCTCAACAGAAATATTTTCTGCGCGAGCAGTCGGATCGATCCCCAGAGCAACCATATCTTCTGCTGTTAGCAATCCACCTAGACTGTTACGCAACGTTTTGCGTCGCTGGTTGAATGCTTGTGAAGTAATACGGCTTAGCATTGCAATATCCGTAACTGGATATGGCTTTTCTTTGTAAGGGATCAAGCGAACAACGGCTGAATCAACTTTGGGTGCGGGTTTAAATGAAGTTGGTGGAACTTCAAGTACAGGAATGATTTGGCAATAATATTGTGCCATCACACTCAAGCGACCGTAAGTTTTGCTGCCATGACCTGCAACAAGGCGGTTAACCACTTCTTTTTGTAACATAAAAGTCATATCAGAAATGGCATCAGCAAAACTGAAAAGATGGAACATAAGTGGTGTGGAAATATTATAAGGCAAGTTACCAAAGACACGCAGAGGCTGCTGACGTTCTTTTGCTAATTGTGCAAAATCAATCGTCATTGCATCTTGCTGAATAATGGTCAGCTTGTCTTTTAATGTAGGATGAACTTCTAAACGAGCAGCTAAATCACGGTCGATTTCAACTACTGTCATTTTATCCATTCTCGCGCCAACTGGTTCTGTGATAGCACCTAAACCGGGGCCAATTTCAACAATGGCTTCACCGGGTTGTGGATAAATAGATTCAACAATACTTTCAATAATATAGCTGTCTGTTAAAAAGTTCTGCCCGAAGCGTTTGCGGGCAAAGTGCCCCTGATGGACTCTATTATTCATTACAATTTTGTATCATATTAATGGCTAAATTTAATGCGGTGCAAAAACTGCCAGCATCTGCGCTTTTTGTACCTGCAAGCTCAAGGGCTGTGCCATGATCAACAGAGGTACGAATAAAGGGAAGACCGAGTGTTATATTCACTGCACGACCGAAACCTTCATATTTTAGCACAGGTAATCCCTGATCGTGATACATCGCAAGTACAGCATCAGCATGTGTTAAATATTTAGGCTGAAAAAGGGTATCAGCAGGATAAGGTCCATGGAGACAAATACCTTGCTGACGTAATTGTGTTAATGCAGGCTCAATAATATCAATTTCTTCACGCCCCATATGACCACTTTCCCCTGCATGAGGATTAAGGCCACAAACGTAAATTTGAGGTTCTGCTATGCCAAATTTAGTTTTTAAATCATGATTTAAAATGGTGATAATTTCATGCAGTAGTTCACCTGTAATTGCATCAGCGACATCTCGTAGAGGCAAATGTGTGGTTGCCAATGCGACTCTTAATGTGTCTGTTGCTAACATCATGACCACTCGTTCACAGTGACTACGATCGGCAAAGAACTCGGTGTGTCCTGTGAAATGCACACCCGCATCATTAATAATTCCTTTATGAACGGGGCCGGTTACTAATGCAGAGAATTCGCCATTAAGACAGCCATCACAAGCATGAGCTAATGTTTCTACAACGTATAATCCATTGCGCGCATCTAATGTACTTGGAATAACATTGGTATGAAGGGCAATAGGGAGTACACAAATTTGGCTTGGTGTGTGTGCTTGAGGAGGTGTTGCCGGATCGTATTCAACTAATGAAAGAGGCAGGTTTAATAATTCTGCTCTTGTTTTAAGTAACTGAGGATCAGCACAAACAACCCAAGGTAAATCCCAACTCATTTGTGCTAATGAGATAATCAGGTCAGGACCAACCCCGGCTGGTTCGCCGGGGGTGATAACAAGTGGTTTTATTTGCTTAGTTTGCATTATTCTCGTTCATTATTTTCACATAAGCCCCTACTCGTAGCTCTTGCATCCAGTTTTGTACTTCTTCATTAAACTTACGATTAAAGAGTAAACGGTATGCTTGTTCTTTATTAGCGGCATCTGTTTTATCAACACTACGTGTGTCTTCTAATTCAATTAAATGCCAGCCAAAATTTGAACGAACAGGTTGGCTTAATTCGTTTTTATTTAAGCGCATTAACGCATCGCGGAATGCTGGATCGTAAACGTCAGGCATTGACCATCCTAACTCACCACCACGTAATGCTGAACCAGGATCTTCAGAGTACTCTTTTGCTGCATCAGCAAAGCTCATTTTGCCACTACGAATATCGGCAGAAATTTGCTGTAATTTGGCATAGGCTTGCTCATCATTCATGATTGGAGAGCTTTTCAGCAGAATATGACGACTTTTAACTTCAGTAACAGAAAGGGTATTAGTTCCACCACGAATATCGTTTATTTTGATAATGTGTAAGCCAACACCTGAGTGAAGAGGCCCTACAATTTGCCCTTTCTGTGCATTAGCTAACTCTTTCGCAAACAGTGTTGGTAATTCATCAATAGATGCCCAACCCATATTACCGCCATTTAAAGCTTGTGGATCAGCCGAATAAGTTGCTGCTAACTTACCAAAATCAGCACCATTTTTAAGTTGATTCATTATGCGAGTAATGACTTGCTTTGCTTTTTCCATTTCTGCTGGAGCTGGGTTTTCTGATAATGGAATTAGGATATGGCTCAGATTAAGATCAATACTTTGACTTGCTTGGCTTTCAATTTGCTTAGCAAGAGAATCAACTTCTTGAGGCAAAATAGTAATACGGCGGCGAACTTCATTGTTACGTACTTCTGCCAGCATCATTTCTTTACGAATATCTTGGCGATATTCGTTGTAAGAAATGCCATCAGCTAAGAGGCGTTTTTTCATTTGATCAAGTGAAATTTTATTTTCAGCAGCAATACCTTGAATGGTAGATTCTACCGCAGCATCAGGAATATCAATTTGCATTTGCTGTGCCATTTGCAAAATGATGTTATCCATCACCAAACGCTCTAGAATTTGTTGGCGAAGAACTTGCTCATCAGGCATTTCCTGGCCCGCACTTTTTGCGTTCATTTTGACAGTCTGTAGCATTCTATTGACGTCACTTTCTAGAACGACACCGTTATTGACGATAGCCGATACACGGTTTAATTCTTGTGCAGCAAATGTTGTTGAGCTGGTAGCTGCACCGACCGTGATCATTAAGCCGATAAACAGCGTTTTCCAATTTTTCATAAGTTTCCCATTATGTGTTTTCCGCATCTTGTTGCGGGATGACATATTTATTCAGCCAATTCCGTAGTCTGATTAAATCAGAATGCTCTTTGATAAGGTAAGATACCGCGTTCAAGCATTTTCTGGCTACCCAAACTATGATTGTTACTTAGGCCTCTGAGTTCCACGTTGATTGACCATTTATTGTCAATATCACTGTGGTCAACTTTCCAGCCAACAATTTTTCGTTCATAACCGACGTTCACAGCCCAGCAACAGGTATTATATTGCACACCAACCATCTGGCTAACAGGTTCGGATTCTTTAGTATCAAAGTAATAAGCACCCACAAGACCCCAGCGTTCTGCTAATGGCCAACTGCCTACAACACCAACTTGCGAAATACCTTTTTGGTATTCAGGAAGTTTATTAATACCACCATCGTAAGGACGAACACGTGTTGCTTGGATATAATCACGATCAACATAACGATAACTCAACTGTAGAAGATGATCGCTATCGGCGCGATATTCCATAATCGCATCACCCATTGATACGCTACCTAAACGACGGTCATATTGTAAACCACCACGCATACCTACGGTATCAGTGATCCGCCAGTAGGCATCACCCGCCCAGACCATTGAACCTGTCTCATCTTTACTATTAATGATTTCATTACCAGTAGAAGAAGGACCTGTTCTCGGGCGCTCAAAGAAGTAGATTTGACCTACAGAAATGTTAAAACGTTCAACCAATTCGCTATCATAAAAACGAGAAGTTACACCGGTTGTTAATTGGTTTGCAGATGCAATGCGGTCTAAACCACCATACATTCTATCGCGGAAAAGTCCGCCATAGTTTGACTGTAATAACGCAGAGTCAAAGTTATTGATATTGGATTGATCTTTATAAGGAACATAAAGGTACTGAACCCGAGGTTCAAGGGTCTGTGTAATATCATTGGTTTGATATTGACGCTCAAAAACCACTTTCATATCAGATTTAAACTGTGGTAATACACGATTAACACTGTCATCTAATTGGTTAGGGTATCTTTTCTTATAAGCATCAGGAATGTCCTGATCGTAATGGGTTGCCATCACTTTCAGTTCATTATTAAAGCTAGCCCAACCTGTAGATGCAGGGAGTGAAATCGTTGGTTCGATATGGAAACGATTTGCTTCAGGTGTATTTTCACCCACGCTGGTAAAACGCACAAACTGAGCATAAGTTCGGAAATCAAATGGCCCGATATCATTCTTATAATAATTCAGATCAAGCTGTGGTTCGGCACGATAAGCTCTTGCATCTTTATTATCAGAGAAAATTTGGAACTGTTTAGTGGTTAATGTGGCATTCCAGTTCTGTTGTGCATAACCCGTACTAAATTTCTGAGTTGCATAACCATCAGTGGTATTACCGTATTGAGAGGTAAAATCAGTGAAGTATTTGTTGTCACTTACTTTCGTGTAATCGATATTAAATCGCCATACATTGTTCATGACACCACTGTGGCCCCAGTAGAATAACCAACGTGTGGCGGTATCACGAGGAAGATAGCCTGCTTTATTTTCTTCTTTGTCTTTATTGTATTGGCTATCGTGATTAATCCAATCTACAGCAATCGTACCGCGTCCTGGTGTTGTTAAATAACGGAATTCGTTATCTAATTTTAAACCACGGCGGCTGATATAGTTAGTTGTAATAGTGGCATCATAATTAGGGGCGATATTCCAATAGTAAGGGAGTTGGAAATCAAATCCTGAACTACGAGAATAGCTTCCGTTTGGAATTAAGAAACCAGAGCGACGTTTATCACCGATAGGTAATTGAAGGTAAGGGCTGTAGAAAATAGGAACATTAGCAACGCGAAAGCGTGCATTCCAAATTTCAGCAACTTGTTCTTCGCGATCTAAAATGACTTCAGAGCCGACAACGCTCCAGCTATCATCGCCAGGTAAACAAGAGGTGAACATCCCTTTATCCATAATGGTATAGCGGTTTTCGCCACGCATTTGCATCTTATCGGCATAACCACGGCCTTGGCGGCCAACCATCTGGTAATCACCTTGTTCAATATCCGTATCTTTATTATTAAGATTAGACCAAGCACGAGGGCCTTTTAAGATGATTTGAGGATCATCATAAGAGACATTTCCTGTCGCGGTCACCATTCTTAATGGCGTTTCTCCCTCAGTTTGTGTCAGTTCAACACTGTCTGCACTTAAGGTTTGGTTTCCCTGTTTAATATCAACATCACCTTTATATTTGATCATGCGAGGATATTCACCTTGCATATCATTTGCAGTGATAGTGACAGGCAAGTCATTAGGATCGCCTTGTACTAATGGTTTGTTATAAACGGGAACTCCCAGTAAACATTGGGAGGCAAGATCAGCATAAGCAGGCTGACCGTATATTGTGGCCCAAACTAAGGTGGCCAGCAGTGTGGGATAACTTTTTTTCATAAGTATTTATGTGCTTCCGTCATCAGTGGCTTCATGCTGATAAACAGCCAGAAACTAACGCAGGGAGTTATGCGACACCAGCCCAACGTTCTGAACATTGTTCTAACGGTAACCGAAAAGTAGGCGTAAACCTCATTTTTTCGATGTTTCTGTGTTGAAATAGGGTTATAGCCTTATTAGAAACAAAAAAACACCGCGCTGATGCGGTATTTCGTGCGGTCTAATAACGCTAAAGTTATTCGTTTGGTCACTCATTTTACTTTAACACAATTTAAACGAAAACAGCATTACCTCTGTCCAAAGAGAAACAGTAAATATCTTCATTTTAAGAAAAAGTCTATTTAGACGTCGCTTGGTGTTAGGTGTGCAAGCAAATGAATAGTATGATAATGCAAAATTGCAGGCAGAGCATTGAAGATTTGAGGAGTCTATGCGCTATTGGGGAAAATTATTAGGCCTTATCATCGGTAGTTTTGCGGGGGTAGGCTTCTGGGGCATTGTTATTGGTGTTTTTCTTGGACACCTCTATGACATGCAACGAGGTAAATTAGGAAGTGGTGGTCGCTATACTCGTGATAGACAAGCTTTTTTCTTTGCTGCAACTTTTCAAGTTTTAGGACACCTAACAAAATCAAAAGGGCGAGTCACTCAAACGGATATCTCACTTGCAAGTGAATTGATGGATAGGATGAATTTGCATGGAGTGGGGCGTCAAGCAGCTCAGCAAGCATTTAGAGAAGGTAAATCACCCGATTTTCCCTTAAGAGCTACCTTGCAACGTGTTCGACAAATTTGTGCTGGTCGTCGTGACTTACTTCAGATGTTTCTGGAAATTCAGTTACAAGCGGCTTTTGCCGATGGCCAATTGCACCCGAATGAAAGAAAAATGTTGTTTATCATTATTGATGAGCTGGGTTTTTCGCGTGCGCATTTTGAACATATATTAGCAATGATGCAGGCTGGTCAAAATTTCCACTATCAAAATAGGCAAGGATATCAGCCTCAACCTCAAGGCCCAACACTCGCTGATGCGTGTAAGGTACTTGGTGTTAATGAGACCGATGATGTTAAAACCATAAAAAGGGCTTATAGAAAATTAATGGGAGAACATCATCCAGATAAACTTGTAGCGAAAGGTTTGCCACCAGAAATGATGGAAATTGCAAAACAAAAAGCACAGTCTATACAAGTTGCTTACGATTTGATTAAAAAAGAAAAAGGATTTCGTTAACATCTTGTAAAAGAAGATGAGAAAAGAGAGAATTATTTCGTGATAGAGATAACTTAGGTTGAGTTGAGTTTATTATTTATCACGGTAAAATATAAGTGAAATTTAATTATTTCATTCTCTCTTCTCTTAAAAAAGGAACTATATCCATGTCAAACGTCCGTGTTCTTGTTGGGGTTATGGGATTAGCGCTTTGCCTGCTCCTTGCTTCATTGAGTTCAGTGACTGTTTTAGTGTCATAAGACATTAAAAATCGGCAAGGCATTCAAAATGTATCGGGGATCGAAAAGCAGGATGCGTAATAAATAATTCCTGAGCATGTAACTGCAGGCGAGGTGCCATCGCTCTTGCCTGCGGATGTGCATAAAAGCGATCCCCTAAAATAGGATGCCCCAACGCTAACATATGTACCCGCAATTGATGTGAACGCCCCGTAATTGGCGAGAGTTTGACTCTTGTCGCATTCTCTTCATACTCCAGCACCTCATAAAAAGTTTGCGCGGCTTTCCCTGTTTCATGACAGACTTTTTGTTTTGGTCGATTTGGCCAATCACAAATTAATGGTAAATCAACCAATCCTTCTTCTTTTTCGACATGGCCCCATACACGAGCAATATAGGTTTTCTTCGGCTCACGCTCACGAAATTGACGTTTTAGCTCACGTTCAGCTTCTTTATTTAGTGCAACAACAATGACGCCACTGGTTGCCATATCTAAACGATGTACACATTCGGCATTAGGAAAATCAGCTTTAATGCGCGACATAATACTGTCGTTATGCTCTGGCGCTTTGCCCGGCACAGACAGTAATCCACTGGGTTTATTGACGGCAATAATATGCTCATCTTGATATAAAATATGTAACCAAGGATCAGTCGGCGGGTTATAAACTTCCATCATGGTGGGTATCTCATCAAAACAACGGGGAGTAAAAGACTCCCCGCTTTAATGGTAATTATTGGTGGGTAACAACAATTAAACGTATTGAATCTAAACGCCAATTTGCTTCATCTAAATGATTAAGAATATGGGTGCGCTCATTTTCAATCGCTTCAACTTCATCATCACGAATATTTGGATTTACAGCGCGTAAAGCCTCTAGGCGTGATAATTCATGTGTTAATACGCGATCAGCTTCTTCTTTTGCTTTTTGAATAAGTCCTTTCGCTTCGACTTCCATTAACGGTTCAGAAGCTTTGAGTACATGGTGTACTTCGCTTTGTACCGCATTGACCAGTTTGCTAGAAGTATGGCGGTTAACCGCATTTAATTGGCGATTAAAACTTTCAAACTCAACTTGAGAGGCTAGGTTATTACCTTTTAGATCAAGTAATAAGCGAACGGGTGTTGCTGGTAAAAAACGACTTAAGTGAAGATGTTTAGGCGCTTGCGCTTCTACGACATAAATTAGTTCAACTAACAATGTTCCCACTGGTAATGCTTTATTTTTTAATAAAGAAACGGCACAACTTCCTGTATCGCCAGACAAAATTAAATCTAAGCCATTACGGATAATGGGGTGTTCCCAACTGATAAATTGGGTATCTTCACGAGATAGTGCTTGCTCTCTATCAAATGTGATAGTGCAACCATCTTGTGGTAAGCCAGGGAAATCAGGCACTAACATATGATCGGATGGCGTTAAAATAATTAAGCTATCACTGCGATCTTCTTGATTAATACCGACGATATCAAACAGGTTCAACGCAAAGTTAACTAATTCAGGATCATTATCTTGAGCTGCAATTTCACCCGCCAATTCAACGCCCACTTCACCACCATTAGAGTGTATTTCTAATAGACGGTCACGGCCTTGCTCAAGTTTAAGTTTCATTTCATCATGCTGTTTACGACAAGCCGCAATAAACTCGTCAAAGTCAGCTAATTCATTGGGTTGAGCAAGATAATTAACTAACGCATCATATTTACTGTCGTAAATAGTACGGCCAGTTGGGCAAGTATGTTCAAATGCATCTAATCCCTCATGGTACCAACGTAACAATACAGATTGTGCTGTACCTTCCAGATAAGGAATGCTGATATCAATGTCACGATTTTGACCAATACGATCAAGACGACCAATACGTTGTTCTAATAAATCAGGGTTAAACGGCAGATCAAACATAACCAGTTGGTTTGCAAACTGGAAGTTACGTCCTTCTGAGCCGATTTCAGAACACAATAAAACTTGCGCGCCTTCTTCTTCGGACGCGAAATAAGCTGCAGCGCGATCGCGTTCAAGTAAAGACATTCCTTCATGGAAGACAGCCGCACGAATAGCTTCACGCTCGCGTAAAACTTGCTCTAATTGCAATGCAGTTGCCGCTTGCGCACAAATAACCAGAACTTTTTCATTGCGATTTGCAATTAAGAAACCGAGCAACCATTCAACACGAGGATCAAAGTTCCACCATGTTGCGTTTTCACCTTCGAATTCTTGGTAAATGCGTTCAGGGTAGAGCATCTCTTTCGCACGAACTTCGAGACTCTTTTTCGCTGCCATAATTTCAGCAACTTTAATCGCTGTTTGATATTGTGTTGGCAGTGGCATTTTAATCGCATGAAGTAAGCGATTAGGGAAACCTTTCACACCAGAGCGTGTATTACGGAATAACAGACGACCCGTTCCGTGTCTGTCCATTAACATATGGATAAGCTCTTGGCGAGATTTAGTGCGTTCTTCGCCTTGGGTATTTGCTGCTTTCAGTAATGGCTCAACATCTTGCTCACTAATCATTTCACTGATGATATTTTGTTGTTCGGTATTTAAATCATCTTCTGATAGCAAAATAGTGACAGCATCGGCAACAGGGCGGTATTTTTGTTGCTCATTGATAAATTCGTTGTAGTCATGGAAACGACTCGGATCAAGCAGACGTAAACGAGCAAAGTGGCTTTCTTGGCCTAACTGCTCAGGCGTTGCGGTTAATAGCAACACTGAAGGAATAGATTCAGCTAATTCTTCAATTACTTGATATTCACGACTTGGTGCGTCTTCACTCCACACAAGGTGATGGGCTTCATCGACAACTAGCATATCCCATGTTGCTTCAACGAGATGTTCAAAACGTTGCTTATTTTTACGCACAAAATCTAAAGAGCAGATGATCATCTGTTCTGTTTCAAATGGGTTATCGCTATCTAACAAGGATTCGCTATAACGGCTATCATCAAACAGTGAAAAACGCAGATTGAAACGACGTAACATTTCAACTAACCACTGATGTTGTAAGCTTTCAGGCACGATAATTAACACACGCTCAGCACGGCCATCCATTAACTGTTGATGGATAATCATACCGGCTTCAATGGTTTTACCCAGACCCACTTCATCAGCTAATAAAACGCGAGGGTTATGACGTTTACCCACTTCATTGGCAATGTAAAGCTGATGAGGAATAAGGCTTGCACGAATACCACGTAAACCGCTTTGTGCTTGTTTAAATTGTTCGCTTAAGAATTTACGTGCACGATAGCGTAAGGCAAAGCGATCCATACGATCAATTTGGCCTGCGAAAAGGCGATCTTGTGGTTTATTAAAAGTGAGTTTGTTATCTAAGAACACTTCACGTAATTGTGCGGGCTCTTCGGTGTCTAAACGTGCACCTTGATAGATAAGAAGGCCATTATCTTCTACAACGTTATCGATGGCGAGTTTCCAGCCTTCGTGACTGGTGACGGTATCCCCCGCATTGAACATCACCCGCGTTATTGGGGCATCATGACGGGAGTAAAGGCGGTTTTCGCCACAGGCAGGGAAAAGTAAGGTCACCATGCGGGCATCAACTGCCACAACAGTACCCAGTCCAAGCTCGCTTTCAGTATCGCTAATCCAACGTTGACCAAGAGTAAAAGGCATATATATAAACTCAGCTCTCAAATATATAATTTAGGAATTATTAATGAATGCAGTATTGCGGTGTTGTCATTAAAATTTGTGGGATAAAAATGCCTATTCTTGAAACAAGAAAAGTTAATTATCACCAAAGGGGCGTTATGTTAATAGATGCAAAGCAAACCGTCACCTGCAAAATGACACATCTTAAAATGTGAGCGTCATTTGTCCATTTAACAAGGTTGAAAAATCATCTTGTATAAAAGGCAGGATAGCATCTGCAATCGGCATTAACTGCTTATTGATATAGTGTTCGTAATCAGGTGCAGCGGTAATGTGCTCTAATGGTTCAGGTCCCAAGAGGGTAATTATATAACTAATCCAACCGCCTTGCTGATATTGTTGAGGTCTATTTTGGGATAAATTATATTCGTCAGCTTTACGTGCAGCTTTAACATGAGGGGGAACGTGGTGCTGATATTCTGATAATTTTCGACGTAACCGTTTACGATACACTAATCTATCATCATGTTTTCCCGCAAGCGTATCCGCGACATAATCACGAATAAACTGCTGGTAAGGTTGTTGATGAAAAATACGAGTATAAAGCTCTTGTTGAAATTTCTGAGCAAGGGGAGTCCAGTCTGTTCTGACGGTTTCTAATCCTTTAAACACCATCTTATCATTGCTTAATCCTGCATAACGCTTTTTACTGCCTGTTTCCATCCCTCGAACCGTTGGCATTAAAAAACGACGATAGTGTGTTTCATACTCCAGCTCTAATTTGCAATCAAGTTGATAGGTTTCAAAAAGGTGTGTTTTCCACCATTGGTTAACCTCTTGTACTAACTGATGCCCAATTTGTTGGGCTTGTTGTTCAGTATGTGGCGATTTAAGCCAAACAAAAGTAGAGTCTGTATCACCATAAATAACTTGATAACCTTTAGCTTCAATTAATGCCCGAGTTCTTTTCATAATCTCATGACCACGTAAGGTAATTGAAGACGCTAGACGAGGATCAAAAAAACGACATCCCACGGAGCCTAAAACACCATAAAAAGCATTCATAATAATTTTGAGTGCTTGAGAAAGTGGGGCATTTTTATGTAATTTTGCGTTATCTCTTTCGTGCCAAATTTGCGACACAATAGTGGGTAAACAGTGCTTCTCTCGCGAAAACCACGCTTGGCGAAAACCTGGAATAGCCAGTTTTTCATCGGGTTGATGTGTTCCTTCAATCATTCCAACAGGATCAATTAAAAAAGTACGAATAATTGAGGGGTAAAGGCTTTTGTAATCAAGCACAATAACCGAATCATATAAGCCGGGAGCTGAATCCATAACAAAACCACCGGGGCTATGTTCTTCGGGTTTTTCTCCTTGGTTAGGCGCAACATATCCAATGCGGTGCATTGAAGGGAGATAAAGGTGTGTAAATGCAGCTACAGAGCCTCCACTTCTATCAACAGAAAGTCCTGTAACACAAGCTCTTTCTAATAAAAACGCCATAAGAGATGTGGCATCAAAAATGCGGTTTACTAAAACACAATCTTGCCAGTTATAGTAGGCTAACGCAGGTTTATCTTCTTTAAAACGTCGATTAATTTCATCCATTCTGGCATAAGGTGTATCAATGGCTTTACCTTCCCCTAACAGGCTTTGCGCGACTGATTCTAGGCTAAATGAGGGAAAATTCCATGTCGCCATTTTCAGTGCTTCAATACCATCAATAATTAAACGGCCTTGTGCAGAGGCAAAAAAATGTCCTTTTTTAAATCCATGCTCGCGCCACTCCAATGGATTGTTTTGTCGGCCTAGTAGCAAATTGACGCCATAACGTTGCGCATGGGTATGTAAAATACGTAAATCGAATTGAATTAAATTCCAGCCAATAATGGCGTCGGGATCGTAATGTTGTATCCACTCATTAAGTTTTTCAATTAAACGCAATCGGCTACTGACATAACATAATCGATAACCTTTGGATTGCTGACTCTCATTCTCTGTAGATAAATTATCTGTCAGCATAAACACAACATTATCGCCACAACCCGCAAGTCCAATAGAGTAAAGTTCACCGAATTCGCTGGTTTCAATATCTAAAGACACTGTTCGCAGTGTAGGGCGATAATCAGGTGCGGGTTTTAGTGTCACGGTATTGTTTTGTTGATAACGAAACCAAATTGGTGCGGTGATAAAACGTTCCATCATATAACGTTCATGAGGACGTATATCGGCTTCATAAAGACGTATGTGATGCTCTTTGAGTTGCTGTTCTAGTTGAGTGAGTTGTCGGTATTGTTTGCAATAGACGCCAAAAACAGGCTGCCTCTCAAAATCTTTTAAATCGAGAGGGCGAATTTCTATATCAGGATTTTTATTCACAAGTGAACGTAAAACGGTTTCATGTTGACGAGCAACAAAGCCAATCGCTTGTTGCAAAGGAACTGTGACTTTACGAGGGCCATTTTCTGTCGCTAACCAATAGGAGACGACGATACCTTTTGGGGTGTCGCTCCAGTGGCGAGTGAGAATAAAGCCTTGTTCAGTATGGTCAACCATGGGCACCTAATACACACAAAAATTCGCTAAAGATGTGTTTATTATAGCCAAAATAGTGGTTATTTATACAGTTAATTTAGGGCATATTTAATTAGAGGGAATACCTAAAATAAGTGATTGATCCACTTCACCATTTATCAACGATTGTGTATTACCATCATACACAATTGTTCCGTTATCAATCACAATTGCTCTTGAGGCAATCTTGATAGCATCTTCTAAGCTATGTGAAACCATCAATAAGGTCAGTTTTTTTTCTTCACAAAGTTGTTCTAGTAAAGCCAACATTTCAATACGCAAAGCGGGATCGAGTGCAGAAAAAGGCTCATCGAGCAATAAGATAGGTTGTTCACGTACGAGGCAACGAGCAATGGCAACACGTTGGCGCTGACCACCTGATAATTGTGAAGGTAAACGGTCAAGATGTTCATTTAAAGAAACTTGTTTGGCTCGGTTTTCTAACAGTATTTTTTGTGTATCTGTGAGTTTTAACCCCGGATCTAATCCCAAGCCAATGTTTTGTCTAACTGTTAAATGAGGAAATAAATTATTATCTTGAAATAACATAGAGATAGGGCGTTTTGCGGGCGCAGTTTTAGTGTGATCACAACCATTAAGAAAAAGGGTTCCTTTTTCAGAAGGTAAAAATCCAGCAATTAAGCTGAGTAAGGTACTTTTCCCCGCGCCACTTGGGCCTAATACGGCGATACGTTCACCGGTGTTTACAGCTAAGTCAAACATAAGGTGTTGGTGTTCATAGGTATAAGCAAGGTGCTCTAATTTAATCATGAGATTTTCCTGCCAATCGTTCTATTAGGCTAAAAAGAGAGAAGCAAAGTAGTAATAAGATCATGGCTGTGACAGCACCATCTTGCGTGTGATAAGCCCCAATTTGCTGATAAAGATAGAAAGGAAGTGTTCTAAATGTTTCATTACCAAATAGAGCAACAATACCAAAGTCACCAATAGAAATAACACAAGCAAAAGCAAGTGCTTGTGAAATCGGTTTTCTTAATGCTCGTAACTCGATCCAACGAAGTCGATTGATACCCTGAATATTAAGCGATTGACATAAAAGTCCATAACGTGAAGCAATATCATTCATTGGATTTTCGAGCACTTTTAAAGCATAAGGAATGGCAATTAATGCGTTGGTTAAAATCACTAATGTATATGGTGATTCAGGGAGTCCGATTGTATTGTTTAATAACAAGAAAAAACCTGTTGCCAATACAATGCCCGGCATTGCCAGAATAATCAACCCACTCATTTCCATAGCTTGCCCCGCTTTTTTAAAGTGACGTAGGCGAAGTTCTCGGCTACTCCATAGCAACATCATTGTTAATACAACACAAACAATACCTGCGCCAATCGCAATAATGAGAGACGTTGTAAAAGCCTGCCAAAGTATGGGTTGTTGTATCACTCGTATTAATTCGCTGTTAAGACCATCTGTTATCACCGCTAAAATAGGGGGGACTAAAAAAAGGATCGCGAGCATAATAATCAGAGTATCGGTTATTTTGCTAAAGAGAGGATCATTGGGATCACGCCAATGCTGTTTTTGGCTATCTCCGACAAAGAGTGTACCTTTGAGTTTTTGGCTGATAAGCACTAAGCCTAAACAGCAAAAGAGCTGGATCAGTGCTAAAAGTGCAGCACGATGTAAATCGTAGTCATAACTTAATGCTTGATAAATTGCTAGCTCAACGGTTGTTGCCGCAGGGCCTCCACCTAACGCCAGTACAGTAGCAAAGCTTGCAAAACAGAGCATAAAAATCAGTGACGCAGTGGGAAGTATTTGTCGCCATAAATAGGGAAATTCCAGAAAGCGAAAACGCTGCCAACCATTCATGCCTAATTGTGAGGCTAACTGGCGTTGTTCTGGCGAGATACTTTCGAGAGCTTGTAACAGCATTCGGGTTGCTAATGGCATATTGAAGAAGACGTGTGCCAATAAAATGCCTTGTAAGCCATAAGGGGTAAATTGGTAATTAATCCCCAGCCATTCACAAATTTGAGCAATCCAACCGACTCTTCCATAAACCGTTAAAATACCAAAAAGTGCCACTAAAACGGGTAGAACAAGGCTCATGGCACATAAACGTAAGAAAAGTGTTCTGCCTTTAAATTGGCGTCGATAAAGTGCTTTAGCGAGCCAAATGGCAGGTAATATTGAAAATAAGGCAGATAAAAAGGCTTGCCAGAAAGTAAAGCGCACGACATGCCATAAATAGTCATCAGCAAAAATAGAGGATAATTCGCCACTTGGCGCATTAAACCATAATGCACCAAATGACAATAAAGCCACAATAAGCAGTAAACCCGAGGCACATAGCCCCGGGATAAGCCATCTTCTCATTAGCGACTAACCGCAGATTGCCAATTACGCGTCCATGTTTGGCGCTCTTTAGCGACAACATCTGCATCAAATTGCAATGATTTTTCTGGTTTAGGCATCACCGAATAGACATCTGGTAATGGCATATCTATTACGGGATACATCCAATTGGTGGTAGGAATTGTTTCTTGGAAAGCCGGAGTGAGCATAAATTGCATAAATTGCTGAGCTAATTCAGGTTGTTTACTCGATTTGAGTTTAGCTGCAACCTCGACTTGTAAATAGTGTCCGTCAGAGAAAATAGCCGCTGCATAGTTATCTTTTTTATCCGCTAAAATATGATAACCCGGAGATGAAGTATAACTTAGCACAAAATCACCTTCACCTTTTAAGAATAAGCCATAAGACTCACTCCAACCTTTTGTAACGGTAAGGGTTTTCTCAGATAATTTCTTCCATTGAGAGGCGGTGTTTTCAGGATAAAGTGATTGCATCCATAGCATTAAGCCTAAGCCTGGTGTACTGGTACGAGGATCTTGATACAGTATTTTCCACTTTTCTTGGCTATTTAGTAACTCATCCATGCTTTTGGGTGGGTTAGCAATACGGTTTTTATCATAAATAAACGCAAAGTAACCGTAGTCATAAGGTACAAAGGTGTCGTCAGTCCATTTTTCAGGTAAGGCGAGTTTTGATGTATCGATATTACTTGGTGCAAAAAGCCCAGTTTCTTTGGCCGCATGTATCAGATTGTTATCCAAACCTAAAATAATGTCAGCTTTACTCTTGCCACCTTCCATACGTAAGCGATTTAGCAAAGAAACACCATCAGAAAGGGCAACAAGCTTTAATTCACAATCACACTGTTGTTCAAATGCTTTTTTAATGGCAGGTCCTGGGCCCCAATCTGCGGTAAAAGAATCATAAGTATATACAGTGAGTGTCGGTTTTTGAGTATTAGCTTGCGCTGAGAACGTGCTTATTACACTCAGTGCACCCAGTAGGAAAGTAAAGCGAAGCGATTTAGTTAACACATTTAGTTCCTCAGTAAAAAGTCAGGAAGGATCTGAGGAGTGAGGACTGCAAATTATAAAATATTGCATCATCCTGACTCAAATCCCTACGCCAGTATTAGCTGGATCAGGTTCCACGGGTTTTTCTCAGCCTAAAAAGGCACCCCGTTGAGACTTTCCCATTGTAGATAAATCCACGCGTTGTGCAAAGTCTGTTGATAGAGGTTTACCGTCTGTGAGTAGTATGAAACAATGAGTTATCTTTCAAATTTGGTTATTGAGGTAGTCTAGTGATCGATGATGATGGCTACCGCCCGAATGTAGGGATTGTAATTTGTAATCGGCAAGGGCAAGTGCTTTGGGCTCGTCGCTATGGGCAACATTCATGGCAGTTTCCTCAAGGAGGAATTAACCCTGGAGAATCGCCAGAGCAGGCAATGTACCGAGAGTTGTTCGAAGAAGTTGGGTTAAGTCGCAAGGATGTTAAAATTCTTGCCTCCACACGTAACTGGTTACGTTACAAGTTGCCTAAGCGTTTGGTGCGTTGGGACACAAAACCTGTTTGTATTGGACAAAAACAGCGTTGGTTCCTTTTGCAGTTAACAAGTAATGATAAGGACATTAACGTTCAACAAAGCAAAACGCCAGAATTTGATGGCTGGCGTTGGGTGAGTTATTGGTATCCCGTTCGACAAGTCGTCTCTTTTAAACGCGATGTTTATCGTCGTGTAATGAAAGAGTTCGCACCAGTAGTCATGCCATTGCAAGAACAAATGTCTTTACCTCGTCCATCGTATGGATATCGGCGTAAAAGGTATTAGATAACACTATGCTGACACGTTTGCGAGAAATTGTAGAAAAAGTGGCTATGGCAGCAGGGCTTCCAGAAGCACTTGAACTCTTAGTCAAGGAAACGTGCCAGGCAATGCACACGGATGTGTGTTCTATTTATCTTGCCGATAAGCAACGTAGTTGTTTTTATCTAATGGCCACAAAAGGGCTTAAAAAACCCAGAGGACGTGCTGTTAGCCTCTCGTTTGATGAAGGCGTTGTTGGTGAAGTTGGACGCCTTTCTGAGCTTATCAATCTCGCGGATATTCGTGAGCATCCTAGTTTTAAATACCTTCCTCAAGTAAAAGAAGACGATCTGCGTGCTTTCCTTGGTGTACCTATTGTTTATCGTCGTCAACTCCTTGGTGTTTTAGTTGTTCAACAAAAAGAGCGTCGCTTATTTAACGAGAGCGAAGAGTCTTTTATGGTGACATTAGCAACACAATTAGGCGCAACATTATCGCAAGTACAAACTAAAGGGCTATTTGGGCAATACCGTCAAAGTCGCATTAAAGCGTTATCGGTTTCGACCGGAGTGGTAATGGCTTATGGTTGGCAAGAAATTTCCCAGCCAGTTCTTGAAAATGTATTTAAAGCTAGCGCGCTTGATATTAAGGCGGAATTAAATCGACTCACTGTGGCTTTAGAAGATGCTACGGCAGAATGTCGCCGTTTTAGTAAACGTTTTATGGCGAATGCACAAAAAGAGAGTGCCGCCATTTTTGATCTCTACTCGCATCTACTTAATGATCCCCAACTTAAACACAAAATGACAGCGATTATTACTCAGGGATATGTCGCAGAATGGGCTGTAAAAGTGGTTGTTGAGAAAGTTTCGTCACAATTTTCTAGCCTGAAAGATGGCTACATGAGAGAAAGAGCCTCTGATCTAAAAGCATTAGGACGGCGTTTATTATTTCATTTAGATGATGAAGTCAGTTCAACCAATATTTGGCCTGAGCGCTTTATTTTGGTGGCAGATGAATTAAGCGCAAGTTTATTGGCAGAATTACCTGAACAACAACTTGCGGGTGTGATTGTGCGAGATGGTGCAACACACTCTCATTCAGCGATCCTTGTTAGAGCAATGGGAATTCCCGCGATTATGGGCGCGGATATTCAACCTGAGCTTTTACATAATCGTATGCTTATTCTTGATGGTTATCGTGGTGAGATTTTTATTGAACCAGAGCCTTTTATTACTCAAGAATATAAACAGATTATTGATGAAGAAAGTGTATTAAGCCAGATTGCAGAAGATCAATTAGAACAGCAAGCTGTTCTCAAAAATGGTGAATCGGTTAGTGTTCAATTGAATGCGGGATTAAATATTAAATACGAGCAACGTATTAGCGTGGGAATAGACGGTGTTGGTTTATATCGGACAGAAATTCCTTTTATGCTACAAAGCGGTTTTCCATCAGAAGATGAACAAAAAAATCGCTATCGTGAAATACTCTCTTTTTTCCCTGATAAACCCGTTGTGTTACGTGCATTAGATGTGGGTGCAGATAAACAACTTCCTTATATGCCCATTAATGAGGAAAATCCTTGCTTGGGTTGGCGAGGAATAAGAATATTACTCGATCAACCTGAAATTTTCCTTATTCAGCTTCGTGCTATGCTAAAAGCAAACCTCGAATTTAAAAATTTGAAAATATTGTTGCCGATGGTGACAAGTATTGATGAAATTGACGAAGCGAGAACATTGCTATTACGTGCATGTGATGAAGTGAGTCGAGAGTTAAAATGTGAATGTGCTCTACCACCGTTAGGTATTATGCTTGAAGTTCCCTCGTTGGTATTTATGTTGTCACAATTAGCTAATCGGGTTGATTTTATCTCTATTGGAACAAACGATTTAACTCAATACTTGCTTGCAGTCGACCGTAATAATACCCATGTTGCATCACTCTATGATAATTTGCATCCTGCATTATTGCGTTCATTGAGTTTGATTGCGACACAATGCCAATATTACCAGTTACCAATCAGTGTTTGTGGCGAAATGGCAGGAACACCTATCGGGGCATTGCTGTTAATAGGGCTTGGTTTTAGGCAGTTAAGCATGAGTGGACGTAGTTTACCTAGGGTAAAATACTTATTACGCCATCTTGATCCTGTGGTGTTACAGCCTTTTATGCAACAAGTGTTGCAAGCTGAAACAGCAACAGAAATCAAAAAATTGTCTTCTGAATTTATGGAAAGGCAGGGATTAGGTGGATTAATTCGCGGAGGTATCTGACATGCCTTTGTATAAGCCTTTTCTGTGTTGGTGATAAAGAGCAAACACAGAAATTATTAATTAAGTGAAGTAGGGAATAATGAGTATAAGCTACCTTAAATTTCCAGAGATTGATCCCGTTATGTTTTCTATCGGGCCTGTGTCATTACACTGGTACGGTATGATGTATTTAGTTGGATTTGTCTTTGCCTTATGGCTTGCAAATCGACGAGCCGCAAAACCGAATAGTGGTTGGAATAAAAATGAAGTTGAAACATTACTTTATGTCGGTTTTGTTGGTGTGTTTATCGGTGGTCGCTTAGGTTATGTTTTATTCTATAATCTGCCAGTATTTTTAAATGATCCTCTTTACCTCTTTAAAGTTTGGGATGGCGGTATGTCGTTCCATGGTGGTTTAATTGGGGTAATTTGTGCCATGATTTGGTTCGCAAAACGTACTAAACGTGGATTTTTTCAAGTGGCTGATTTTGTCGCGCCTTTAATCCCATTTGGTTTAGGATTAGGTCGTATTGGTAACTTTATTAATGGTGAGTTATGGGGTCGCGTCACATTAGATACACCTTGGGCCTTCTTATTTCCAAACTCTCGTTCTGAAGATCTTCAGCTTGTTGCTCAAGATCCATCAACGCTGCTACCTATTATTCAAGAATATGGGGTTTTACCTCGACACCCTTCACAACTTTATGAAATGTTGTTAGAAGGGGTAGTGTTATTTATTATTCTTAATATTTTTGTGCGTAAAAATCGTCCCGTAGGCAGTGTATCAGGTCTATTCCTGATAGGTTATGGTGCATTCCGTATTATTGTTGAATTCTTCCGTCAACCTGATGCGCAATTAGGACTATTTAGTGGTGTGAGTATGGGACAATTACTCTCAATTCCAATGATTTTGTTGGGCATTATTTTTATGGTATGGGCTTATCGCCAAGATAAAAAAACACCAAAAAACCCAACACCAACTCACAAATAGTGTGAGATAAATTTTTATTATTAGCTAATTAACAAGAGAGACAACATGAAGCAGTATCTGGCATTGTGTCAACGCATTATCGATGAAGGACAATGGATTGATAATAAACGGACAGGAACCCGTTGTTTAACGGTGATTAATGCCGATCTGGAATATGATGTTGCGAATAACCAATTTCCGTTAATAACGACACGAAAAAGTTTTTATAAAGCCGCAATAGCAGAACTGTTAGGGTATCTGCGAGGCTATGATAATGCAGCACAATTTCGTGAAATTGGTTGTAATACATGGAATGCCAATGCGAATGAAAATAGTGCATGGTTGAATAACCCTCATCGAAAAGGTGAAGACGATATGGGGCGTGTTTATGGCGTTCAAGGACGCCAATGGCAACGCCCTGATGGTTCTCATTTTGATCAACTGCGTAAAGTAGTAGATAACCTGACTAAAGGTATAGATGATCGTGGTGAAATCATTACATTTTACAATCCAGGTGAAACGGAACTAGGTTGCTTACGCCCTTGTATGCATACGCATACCTTTTCACTTGTTGGTGATACCCTTTATTTAACCTCTTATCAGCGTAGTTGTGATGTGCCATTAGGTTTGAATTTCAACCAAATTCAGTGCTTTGTCTTATTAGCGCTGGTGGCTCAAATTACAGGACATAAACCGGGTAAAGCATTTCATAAGATAATCAATGCACATATCTATGAAAATCAATTACCTCTAATGCGTGATGTGCAGTTAAAAAGAGAGCCTTTACCGTTACCAACGTTGCATATCAACCCAAAAATAAAAACATTGGAAGATATCGAAACATGGGTAACAACGGATGATTTTACTGTTGAAGGCTATCAATGTCATGAAGCAATAAAATATCCATTTACGGTGTAATTTCTCCTTTGCTTTTAAAGCCCCTGTTTAGTGATAAACAGGGGCTTTTTTATTGGTTTTTTATTTAAAATTTAAAGCATTGTCAGTATTTATTAATCATAAATACGTTTTATTTGTATTTGCTCTGAAAGTATTGTTATTGCGTACCTATTCGAGAAAAACGCTTATCTTTGTTTACCTTTAAGGCTGTGGTCTGCATGCTCATTACCGACTAAAAAGGAGAAACAAATGAACAATAATAGGGAATTAAGCCTAAATAAGGAGTTTCAGAAAAAAAGTGAGCAAGGTATCAGTTTACTCGAAATACTTATCGTGATGCTGATAGTCTCTATTTTAAGTTATCTATCAATTTCTTCTTATCAACATTTTATTAAGCAACGCCATTTAATACAGAGTGTGCGAGAAACCATAGTTTTTCTTTCTTACCAGCAACAGCAAGCGTTGCTGTTTAATGTCAAAATTAAAATATCACTTCATTTATCGCCCAGTAACAAAATAGTCGCTATTCCTTTTTCTCTACGATACTTACCTGAAAAACAAACGATTTATCAATTAGCCCTAGGTATTCAACTTAAGCAATCAACAGTCTCAAATTTTACGTTTGGTGGAATTCGCCAAACGTTAAAACCTATGAGTTTTGTGCTTAAAAATGAAGAGGATGAAGTGAAAATTATTATTTCATCTTTAGGCAGAATAAGAGCGTGTAGCCAGAATATAAAGGTGTTTTCATCATGTTAAAACGATCTGTATTTTCTTTTTCATCAGGAATGATATTGATGGAATGTCTCTTTGCTATTGCGATAAGTGGGATTTTATTTCTCTGCATCAGCAGAGCTTACCCCTAGATAATAAATATGCTATTCCATTCTTATCAGCAATATCAATTAGATATTTTTTTAAGAGAACGATTATTGGTACTAGAAACGCAATTAAGGCGTACAGGGTATTGTTATGGTGATTGTGTTAATACGTTGAAGGCAGATGGCCTGCAAATATCGCCTTTAAAAATAGGGCAGTATCCTAATCAAGAAAAAAATTCCTGCGTTATTTTTGCTTACGACATAAATAGCAATGGTCGATGGGAGTCACCTTTGTCAAAAGAGAGTGATTATTTTGGATACCGTCTTAAAAAGGGGCAATTAGAGCAATTAAGAGGAGTAAAAGATTGTGCTTCTTCAGGGTGGCAACAATTTTTCGAAAATAACGAGATTGAGGTAACTGAGTTTATTTTACAGCCTTATGCTAAAACGTATTCTGTGAAAGAAAATCTGTATTTTTATCTTTCTATTTCTTTAAAATTTCATTTAAAACAAAAGCCTGAAATAAAATCACATTATCAAAATATCATCCGTTTAAGGAATGTGACTGCACTATGAATATTTATTTCACTCTCAGGAGCAATGAACAAGGCTTAGCGGGTATATTTGTCGTGATAGGTTTTATTGGCATGAGCTTATCTATGCTTGGAAATTTTTCTTACCATTACAGGCAATCTGAACAAATAGTGATGCAAGAGTTACAAGCAAGACAGGCCTTTTTATTTGCTGAATCTGCACTGCAATGGGGGATAACACAGGATTGGGACCTTTCATCAATACAATTAAACAAATGGCAATGCCGTCCTTTTTATGCTGATCCCAAAATAAAGAGCTGCTTATTTTTAATCTCTGCAGATAAGGCCTTACTTCAAGGTCAAGCAGAAAGCTTACTAGGTTATAAAATATATCATTATCAATGGATTGGTTTTAAAAAAGGAAAAGAGAAAGCTATTGTGTCTGATCCAAATGGATGGCTAGATTATTGCCCATTCGTGCATAAGGAGTGTGTATCATAAAAAAAGGTCAAAATAGATCAGAAAATGGTTCTATCTTACTTAATACAATGTTTGTATTACTATTTTTTAATATTAGTTTTGTCGCTATTATAGGGTATAGTCAATCATTAAAAGCTGATTTTCAGCGGTTAATTCAATTACAGCAAACAGGGCAAGGGATTTTTGTTTTATTTGAAAAATTGCCTGATAAATCACCTTACTATTTTGCTGATAGCCAGAAAATAATGATGCATTCTCTTTCATATTCTGAAGGCTGTCAGCAAATGGAAGGTTATGCTGCTAATAATATTTTACCCACGATAAATTTATACTATTGGTCATGCAATCCATAAGATGAGGATCTGATGTTTCATATATATCACTCAAATCAGTTGTCATTATTAAAGTCACTTATGGTGCACTTTATGCAGACCAGACCACTGTCTTCTCCCTTTGAACAAGAAGTGATCTTAGTACAAAGCCCTGGCATGTCTCAGTGGTTGCAAATTCAGCTTGCTGAAAGTTTAGGAATTGCAGCAAATATTCGCTATCCATTACCTGCAACATTTATTTGGGAAATGTTTACGCGGGTGCTATCAGGTATACCTAAAGAAAGTGCTTTTTCTAAAGATGCCATGACATGGAAATTAATGGGATTATTGCCTGAATATTTATCCCATGAAGAATTTAAACCGCTACTTCATTATCTTGATGATGATGAAGATAAACGTAAATTACACCAATTAGCAGGGCGTGTTGCCGACTTATTTGACCAATATTTGGTATATCGTTCAGATTGGTTAGCCTCGTGGGAAAAAGATGAATTGATAGAAGGGCTGAGTGAAAATCAGCGTTGGCAGAAAATATTGTGGGTAGCATTACAGCAATACACGAAAGATCTCAATCAGCCTCAATGGCATCGTTCTAATCTTTATCAGCAATTTATTTCGACATTAAATGGTGCAAAAGAAGGAGAACTTCAGCACTGTTTTCCGCCCCGTATCTTTATTTGTGGTATTTCGGCATTACCGCAAGTTTATTTGCAGGCTCTGCAAGCTATCGGGCGTCATACAGAGATCTATTTACTCTTTACCAATCCTTGCCGTTACTATTGGGGTGATATTCAAGATCCTAAATTTCTTGCTCGTCTTAATAGTAGAAAACCTCGCCATTATCAGCAATTACATGAATCACCTTGGTTTAAAGATGAAAAAAACGCTTCTTCGTTATTTAATGAAGAGGGAGAGCAAAATATCGGTAATCCTCTATTAGCCTCATGGGGAAAATTGGGTAAAGATAACCTCTATTTTCTTTCTGAACTTGAGTATACCGATGTATTGGATGCTTTTGTTGATATTCCAAGAGATAATTTACTTCATCAATTGCAAGCAGACATTCTTGATTTAGAAGATTTTTCACAACTAGGTACAACACTTAAAACCTATGAATGTAGTGAAAAAAAACGTATTATTTCACTAGATGATCACTCGTTGACCTTTCATGCAAGCCATAGCCCACAACGCGAAGTGGAAGTATTACAAGATCAATTACTGCATTTGCTTGAGCAAGATCCCGAATTACTACCAAGGGATATAATTGTGATGGTTGCGGATATTGATAATTATACGCCCTATATTCAGGCCGTTTTTGGTAATGCACCAGCTGAACGCTATCTCCCTTTTGCTATTTCTGATAGAAAAGCACGTCAAGCACACCCAGTATTACAAGCCTTTATTACGTTATTAGAACTTCCTCAAAGTCGTTTTACAGCAGAACAAGTATTAGCTTTACTTGAAGTGCCTGCGTTAGCTGGGCATTTTTCTATTTTTGAAAGTGAATTAAAACTGCTACGCCGATGGGTGGATGAATCAGGCATACGTTGGGGATTGGATGATGAAAATGTAGCTTCATTTTTACTTCCTATCACTGGTAAAAATACCTGGGAGTTTGGTTTACTGCGTATGCTGCTTGGTTATGCGATGGAAAGCGACAATGGTCCTTGGAAAGGAGTGCTTCCTTATGATGAATCTAGTGGGTTAGTCGCAGAACTTGCAGGGCATCTTGCTGATTTTCTTTACACATTAAGTGAATGGCGTACACGTTTAAGTGAAACTCGTTCCTTAGAAGCATGGTTAGAGATTGGACAGCAATTAGTTGATGCCTTTTTTGAAGCTGATGAAGAGACTGAGTTAGTTTTAGCGTTGATCACACAACAGTGGCAAAAAGTGATTGAAAATGGATTGAAAGCGCAATATCAAAATGAAATTCCATTAGTGCTTATTCGAGATGAATTAACGGTACGATTTGATGATGAAAAAATCAGTCAGCGCTTTTTGGCGGGAAGCCTAAACTTTTGTACGCTAATGCCTATGCGCTCAATTCCTTTTAAAGCAGTGTGTTTGTTGGGAATGAATGATGGCATTTATCCTCGTAATATTCAGCCATTAGGCTTTGATTTAATGGCAGAAAAACGACGTCGTGGTGACAGGAAACGTCGAGATGATGACCGTTATTTATTCCTTGAGGCACTTAGTTCGGCCGAAAAATATCTTTATATCAGTTATATCGGCAAATCGATACGTGATGATAGAGAATGTAATCCATCAGTCTTAATTAAAGAGTTACAAGACTATATCGGTCAAAATTTCCGTTTACCTGATGATGGAAAACTTAATGTTGATGATAGTGCAACTCGCATTAATCAGCATTTATTAACACAGCATAGTCGTGTTCCTTTTGCTCAAGAAAACTTCCACATTGAGGCTTCCTCTCGTTCTTATGCCTCAGAATGGTTACCAGCTGCCAGTGGGCAAGGGGAGGCTCATCAAGGTTTTACTGAGTCATTAGATGATGATATATCAATAGATAAAGTCTCCGTTGATGCACTTTCTCGTTTTTATCGTCATCCGATCCGTGCATTCTTCCAACAAAGATTAAAAACAAACTTTGTTATCGAAGAGACAGAATTACCCGAAGAAGAGCCTTTTGTGATAAACGCACTTCAACGCTATCTATTAAATCAATGGCTATTGAAAGCATTGATTGATGAAACGTCAACAGGAGCACTCTTTGAACGTATTAAAGCAGCAGGGCAACTTCCAGCAAGTGCATTTGGTCAAATTTATTGGGAACAACAAATAGAAGAGCTACTCCCTTTAGCTGAAAAAGTGAGAAGTGAACGATTAGCGTCGTATTCTGTCACATTAGAGCAAAGTTTTAGTGCGATGCCATTGATTGGACGTTTAAATGAAGTGCAAGCAGATGGCTTATTACGTTGGCGACCTGCGAGTTTAACGGCTAATGATTTATTGCAACTATGGATTGAACATCTGGTTTATTGTTTAAAAGAGGGAACTGGCGAAAGCCGGTTTTATGGCAGAAAAGAGACGCAATGGTGTTTATTGCCAGTTGATCCTGAATTTGCTTATTCGACTTTAGATAATTTAATTCACGATTATAAACAAGGGCTAAATAGCCCATTAGCGTTATTTGCGAAGAGTGGCTGGGCTTGGTTACAAGCTTGCTATGATAAAAAAACACAAGAATTTTTACTTGATGATGAAGAGACACTCGCAAAAGCGGAGTTAGTGCTGCTACAACATTTAACGGATAGCTATAATCGAGATGGCGAAATGAGTGATATGTATGTTCAGCGTGCATTCTCTCAATTAGACGAGCATTTTTTACAAACAGTAAAACAGACGACATTAACGATATTTAAACCAATAATTCCATTTTTAAAAAAATAAGGGAGCTCATATCAGATGAGAAAATACTTATCGCAACTATGGATCATGTTGCTATTGATGCTAGTGAGTATCAACAGTTTTGCTGCTGATCCACTTTGGCAAGTATTGCCAGATAGCATTGAAAAAAGTGAAAGCGATCCTCGACAATATCAAGCGATTAAATTGCCTAATGATATGACTGTATTACTGGTTTCTGACGAAAAAGCCGTTAAATCATTAACGGCAGTTGCGTTACCTGTTGGCGCATTAGAAGATCCAGATAGTCAGCAAGGACTTGCGCACTATTTAGAACATATGGTGTTAATGGGATCGGCTAAATATCCTCAATCTGGCAGTATGTCAGAGTTCTTACAAAAGAACGGGGGATCTCATAATGCGAGTACCACTACATATCGTACAGCTTTCTACTTAGAAGTAGAAAATAGCGCCATTAATGAAGCGGTCGATCGTCTTGCAGATGCTTTAGCTGAACCTTTACTTGATCCTAAAAATGCCGATCGTGAACGTAATGCAGTTAATGCCGAGTTAACCATGGCGCGTGCGCGTGACGGTATGCGTTTTTGGCAAGTTAGAGCAGAAACCTTAAACCCAGCACATCCAAGTTCTCGCTTTATGGGCGGAAATTTAGAAACGCTGAGTGACAAGCCAAACAGCAAACTTCAAGATGAACTCATCAAGTTCTATCAAACACACTATTCTGGCAACTTAATGAATGGAGTGATTTATAGTAATAAATCACTTGATGAATTATCTAAATTAGCCGCAGAAACCTTTGCTCGTATTCCAAATAAAAAAGCAGATATCCCTGTAACCACAGTGCCTGCGATGACGGATAAAGAAAAAGGGTTAATGATCCATCTAGTACCTGCTTTACCGCAAAAAACCTTACAAATTGAATTCGGTATTGATAATAACGTTGCCGATTTTCGTAGTAAATCTGATGCATATATCGGTTATTTAATCGGTAATCGTAGTTCTGGAACACTTGCAACATGGTTACAAGATCAAGGTTTAGCTGAAAGTATTAGCGCATTTTCAGAGCCGTATATCGATCGTAACCAAGGCTCCTTTACGATTTATGTTGCACTAACAGATAAAGGTTTAGCGCAAAAAGATAAAGTTATCTCAGCCATCTTTTCATATCTTCGTTTAATTGAGTCACAAGGCATTAGTCAGCGCTATTTTGATGAAATTGCGAATGTTTTAGATCTCTCATTTCGTTATGGTTCTATTGTAAGAGATATGAATTACATAGAAGGCATTTCAGATATGATGTTGCGTTATCCAATCAAAAATATCCTGAATGCTGATTATATTGCCGATAATTATGAACCTTCAGCAATTCTTTCTCGCCTAGGATCACTGACGCCAGAAAAAGCACGTATTTGGGTGATAAGTCCTAATGAACCGTCTAATAAACAAGCTTATTTTGTTAATGCACCTTATCAAGTTGATAAAATTACAGCTAAACAATTAGAAACATGGCAGAAGTTGTCGGATGATATTTCATTATCCTTACCGACACTTAACCCATATATTCCTAATAATCTGTCGTTGATTGACGCTGATAGTAAAATCACTAAACCACAATTATTGTGGCAAGATAAAAGTGCTCGCTTGTTCTATATGCCATCACACTATTTTTCTGATGAGCCAAAAGCCAGCGTGACATTAAGTTTAGTAAATAAGAAATCAGACATTACGGTTAAACAGCAAGTTACACAAACCTTAACTGATTATCTTGCTGGTTTAGCACTCAGTGAATTATCTTACCAAGCTTCTGTTGCAGGTATGAATATCTCATCCTCATCAGGACAAGGTATTGATTTTTCAATGAATGGTTATACACAACATTTACCAGAATTAGTTAATGCAACATTAAAAAGCTATATGAGCTTTGAATCAACGCAAGAAGAGCTTGAACAGGCTAAATCTTGGTATCGTGAACAACTTGAAGTAACTCATAACCTAAAAGCGTTTGAAGCAGCTATGCTGCCAGCTCGCCGATTAAATACTATTCCGTATTATGAAGAAGCTGACAAACTCAAAGCATTAGAGTCAATTACACTGCAAGATATTATTGATAACCGCCGTGAAGTGATTAAAAACGCAGCACTTCAAGCACTGATTGTTGGTAATTTAACGCCAGAGCAAAGCCGTGATATAGCGAAATCTGCACATGAGTTATTAGGTAATCAAGGAACAGAATACTGGATTGGTGAAACACTAGTATTCAATAAATTAGATGCCGTTGAATTTCAAAATAAATCAAACAGTACAGATAATGCTTTAGGCGAACTTTATATCCCTACTGGGTATAGCCGCCTTGAAGGTCAGGCTATTTCTTCTGTGTTAGCTTCAGTTATTAAACCTTGGTTTTATGATCAATTAAGAACAGAAGAGCAACTTGGTTATGCTGTATTTGCTTATCAAGGCACTATGGGTGAACAGTCTGGCCTAGGTTTCTTATTACAAAGTAATGCTAAACCTCCGGTTTACTTAAATGAACGTTATAATGCATTTTATCAGCAAGCCTACGAACGTTTGAAAAAAATGAGTGAGGCTGATTTTAATCAGTATAAGCAAGCAATTATTACTGAAGTTAAACAACCACCTCAAACTTTCTATGAAGAAGTCTCTCTTTATCGAAATGATTTCCATCGTAATAATTTAAAATATGATGGACGAGAGAAATTCTTAGCTGAGCTTAATAAAGTGACGTTAAAACAAGCTATTGAGTTTTATGAAAAAGCAGTAATAAAACCAAATGGTTTTGTGTTTGTTTCTCAAATAATTGGCAAAGATGGTAAAGATGCTGATTACGCGCAAAATAAAAAATGGAAACGTTATACGACAGTCAGTGAATTACAAAAAACGTTACCAGTTGAGGAAATTAAAGAGTGAGTGAAGCGATACAGGCACAGCCATTAAATCCTTATACACTTCCTTTGTACCAAAGACGCCTTATTGAGGCGTCTGCGGGTACAGGTAAAACCTATACCATTGGATTACTGTATTTGCGATTACTTCTTGGTTTAGGGGGAGATTCTGCGTTTTATCGACCTCTAAGCGTTGAAGAGATCTTGGTTGTGACATTTACAGATGCGGCAACCGATGAATTACGTGCACGTATTCGTAAAAATATCCATGAGCTAAGGCTTGCCTGTATCCGTCATGATGTTGATAGTGGTGACAAAACATACCAAGAATTACTCAAACAAATTCCTAATAAAGAGTTAGCCGCGCAGTGGTTATTAGAAGCTGAGCGTCAAATGGATGAAGCTGCTATTTACACTATTCATGGATTTTGCCAGCGTATGCTGGCAAACAATGCATTTGAGTCAGGTGTATTGTTTGAACAAGTCTTGATCCAAGATGAATATGAGCTGAAAAAACGTGTTTGTGCTGATTTTTGGCGTCGCCACTGTTATCCCCTTTCTTATGATGTTGCTAATGCGGTTAGCCAGATTTGGTCTGGTCCAGAGCAGCTACTTTATGAAATACAGCCTTATTTACAAGGTGAAATGCCAGAAATAGAAGGTGTGGCATTAGACAGCGAAAATGAGTCGGTAAAAGAGCGACATCAAGCTGTTATTGAAGCCATTAATAAGGTGAAAGCGCGTTGGAATGAACATCATCATGAAGTTGAAGCGTGGATAACGGCCTCAGGAGTGGATAAACGAAGTTATAGTAGCCGTTTTTTACCTAAATGGATTGAAGAAATCACGTTATGGGCCGCAACGCTTGAAACAAAAAGCTATCAGTTACCTGATTGCTTGGTTCGTTTTTCTCAAGAAATTTTAAATGAAAAAGCGACCAAAGGCCCTGCTCCTGAGCATATTCTTTTTGTTGAAATTGAGAGTCTAACAAAACAAAGCTTAACACTGCGTGATGTTATTTTAGTGAATGCTATTCCCGAAATACGCCAAGGTATTGAAAATGAAAAAATGCGTCGGGGTGAAATGGGATTTGATGATCTCTTAACACGCTTAGATAGAGCATTAAAACGTGAAGGGGGAGAAGCATTAGCACAGGCTATTCGTGAGCGTTATCCCGTTGCAATGATTGATGAATTTCAAGATACCGATCCTCAACAATACCGTATTTTTGATGCTATTTATGGTGAGCATCAAAACAGTGGGTTACTTTTTATCGGTGATCCTAAACAGGCAATTTATGCTTTCCGTGGTGCTGATATTTTTACTTATATTCAAGCGCGAAAACAAACAACACACCATTACACTTTAAATACTAACTGGCGTTCTGCTCCGGGAATGGTGAATGCGGTTAATAAACTTTTTATGCGTTCTAGTGCTCCGTTTTTATTTGAGCATATCCCTTTTATTGAGGTGAGTTCTGCTGAAAAAAACCAAGATATGGCTTTTATTTACCATGGTAAATCGATCTCACCTTTTAACTTTTGGCTTGCTGAAGGTGAAAGCCTATCAACGGGAAATTATGAGCAAATTATGGCAACGCAATGTGCAGCTCAAATTCGTGATTGGTTATCAGCAGGCGATCAACAGCAAGCATGGCTCTTAGAGCAAGGTGAAAAAAAATCACTGACATCGGCTGATATTATGGTGCTGGTTCGTAGTCGTAGAGAAGCATTACTTATTCGTGATGCACTAAACTTACTCTCTATACAATCTGTATTCTTATCAAACCGTGAAAGTGTATTTGAAACGAATGAAGCTAAAGATTTGCTTTGGTTACTGCAAGCAGTTGTAACGCCAGAGAAAGAGCGTGTTTTAAGAGCCTCTTTAGCTAGTCGGTTATTTGGTTTTAGTGCAAGAGAAATTGATAGCCTAAATCGTGATGAACAACGCTGGAATAGTTATGTAGAGAAATTTGCTGACTACTATGTATTATGGCAAAAACGTGGCGTTTTACCGATGTTGCGTAAGATTATGATGGATAATCAGATTGCCGAGGATCTACTTGCCAGTATTGATGGTGAAAGGAGACTCACTGATATCATGCATATTGGCGAATTATTGCAGGAAACCTCGTTACAGCTTGATAGTGAACATGCGCTTATTCGTTGGTTAGCACAACAAATTTCTCATCCTGATGCGCAATCAGAAAGCCAACAAATGCGTTTGGAAAGTGACCGAAATCTTGTGCGAATTTGTACTATTCATAAATCCAAAGGCCTTGAATATCCTATTGTCTGCTTACCTTTTGCTTGTAACTATCAAGAGCAAAAAGGGGCGCTTTATCATGACAGAGAAAAATTTTACGCTAAGTTAGATATTTTTAGCAGGCCTGAAAGCTTGCGTTTAGCGGATGAAGAACGTTTAGCAGAAGATTTACGCCTACTTTATGTAGCATTAACTCGTTCTAAATTTTGTTGTTATGTGGGCGCTGCGCCATTGGTGAAAGGGAATAAACGTAAATCGGGACTGACTGATCTTCATAAAAATGCTTTAGGGTATTTATTACAGCAAGGTGAAGAAGGGAATAGCGAATTATTACATCAATCAATCCATGCATTACTCGATGAAAATATTAGTGTGATCACGCTCGATGAAGTTTCAGCACAACGTTACCAACCTCAGTTAGTCAATGAGGCAAAATTAGAGGCTGCAGTATTTAAACGTAAAATCCATGATAATTGGCGTATAACCAGTTATTCAGGACTAACTTATCAACATTCAAATCGCGGATACCATTTCGATTTGGGCGATATTGAGGCTTTAGTGCAATCTATTGCTCCTGGATTGGATACTGATGCCAAAGGTGAGAAACAACGAGAAGAAACCGATGAAAATTCGATTCATCATTTTCCTCGTGGTGCGGTTGCGGGAACATTCTTACATGGCTTGCTTGAAGTCTTAGATTTTTCTCAACCCATTGATGAACAATGGATGCAAGAGCAATTAACGGCTCAAGGATTTGATGAAAAGTGGGCGCCATTATTAGTAACATGGATGGAAACACTGTTTTATACCCCTCTTAATGATGATGGATTATGCCTTGCTGATATCCCTAAAACACAACAACTTGATGAGTTACAATTTTATTTGCCAATTGAACAAGAAATAACATCATCTCAGTTGACTCAATTAATAAGTCAGTTTGATCCCTTATCAAAACGTTGTGCTGCTTTACAATTCCAGCAAGTAGAAGGCATGTTAAAAGGTTTTATTGACTTAGTGTTTTGCTGGGAAGGGAAATACTATGTGGTGGATTACAAATCAAATTGGTTAGGTGAATCGAGTGAAGATTACACTCAAGAAGCGATGGTCAATGCAATGATAGATCACCGTTACGATTTGCAGTACCAACTCTATACATTAGCATTACATCGTTTTTTACAGCAACGCATTCCAGATTATGATTACAAAAGCCATTTTGGGGGAATTTATTATCTTTTCTTACGTGGTATAGATAAAGCACACCCTGGAAATGGAGTTTATGCTTATTTACCTGATGAGGCGTTTGTTTTGGCGCTAGATGCGTTATTTACAGGCAAAAGTATGAAAAGTAGCACTCCTGATGTAGTCGATGAGAAATAAAAATGATCAAACTATTAGAACAAGCGATTACACAAAATGTATTACGACCGTTAGATCTTCGATTTGCACAAATGCTGGTGGAAGATGAAAATCCGATTTTACTGTTTATCTTTGCTTATTTAAGCACTCAAACAGGAGCTGGACATGTTTGTTTGCCATTAAATATTATCAAAGAAAATCAATTGTTTGATGGTAGGCAAGACGAACTTGCTCGCGCTATTTGGCAAAGAATGGGAGAGCCTTCTACTGATCAAATAATTGAAGCGTTAATACATAGTCATTGTGTTAATCAAGGTGGTGATAATTCTCCATCACCTATCATTTTAGATAATGGACTTCTTTATCTGCAAAGAATGTGGAGCTATGAAGAAAAAGTGGCTCAATTTTTTAGGCAAGAACATCCGGTGGTTGATATTGATGAAAATGCATTAATTAAAGCACTCAATCAGCTTTTTCCAACAGCAAAAGAAAATAAAGAAACTAATTGGCAGAAAGTAGCTGCCAGTGTTGCTATCACTAGCCCTATCTCTATTATCTCTGGCGGCCCAGGAACAGGAAAAACCACAACGGTGGCAAAAATCTTGGCTGCTTTTGTGATGCTTACTTCGAATGAGAAACCCATTATTCAATTAGCAGCACCAACTGGAAAAGCTGCTGCCCGATTAACAGAATCCCTAGGTAAAGCACTTGCTCAACTTGCTTTAAGTGAAGAAGAAAATAAGTGGATGCCAAAGCAAGCACAAACTATTCATCGTTTGTTAGGGGCTCAGCCGGAAAGCCAGCAAGTGCGTTACCATAAAGATAATCCATTACAACTTGATATTTTAGTGGTTGATGAAGCGTCAATGGTTGATTTACCTATGATGGCTCGCTTAATTGATGCACTCCCACAGCAATGCCACGTTATTTTCTTGGGAGATAAAGACCAACTCGCTTCTGTTGAGGCTGGAGCTGTATTAGGGGATATTTGCCGTTTTGCGGATGATGGTTTGAGCCAAAAGCGATTTGATAAAATTGATTATTTAACACAAGGTGAGTTATCAAAATCTGCAGATATTATCTCTGTTTCTAACACACCCGTTTCAGTTGTTAGTGATTCACTTTGCCTATTACGAAAAAGCTATCGATTTGGCTCGAATTCAGGAATTGGTCAACTTGCTTTTGCTGTAAACCAAGGACAGACCAAAACAGCACTGACATTGCTGAAGAAGGCAGTAATTACGCCTCAACAAATTGAAATGGCACTAGATACTCAAGATGTGAATTTTATCCCATTAGAGAGTGATGAAAACTACTTACTGATGATACAAGATGCAGCACAAGCCTATCGCCAGTATCTCTCATTGATAGCAGAAAAAGCCACTCCTGATGCGATCCTTAACGCATTTAACCAGTATCGTTTATTGTGTGCATTAAGAGAAGGGCCATTTGGTGTAAGTGGGTTAAATGATCGAATTGAAATGCTATTGCACCGTCAACGATTAATTCGTCGCCCTACAAATAGCTATCAGAGTGACTACATTGGACGTCCGATTATGATCCAGAGAAATGATAGTACACTTGGGCTGTTTAATGGTGATATTGGTATTATGCTCAATAATGATGAAGGCGAAATGAAAGCCTTTTTCCAATTGCCAGATGGTACCTTAAAAGCCATTCAACCTAGCCGGTTACCTCAACACGAAACGGCGTATGTTATGACAGTGCATAAATCACAGGGATCTGAATTTACACATACAGCATTAGTATTACCTGAAAAATTTTCGCCAGTGGTCAGCCGTGAATTACTGTACACCGCCTTAACTCGCGCTAAACAAAAACTTTCTCTTTATGCCTGCGAATATATGGTGAAAATGGCTATTCAAACACGTATTCAGCGTCGAAGTGGTTTAGTCGATAAGTTACGTTACTAATCTCTATCAGATAAGACAAAAACAATAAAAGACAGATATTGAGAGGGATACCTGTCTTTTTGTTTATATTTGATAGTTACTCTTTATGTAAATCTAAAATCAAAATTTTGGAGCGACGCTGATAATTGTAGAGCGCCTGCTTTTCAATGGGTAATTTATCAATTTCAGCAGGTTCAAATCCTTTTTCTTGAAACCAGTGAATACTGCGCGTTGTTAAAACAAATAGTTTTTCTAATCCTAATTGCTTAGCATGGGCAGAAATTCGTTGTAGTAATACCTCACCACGACAAGAGCTACGATAATCAGGATGAACAGCAACACAAGCCATTTCACCAATTTTTTCTGATTGATAAGGGTAAAGAGCAGCACAGGCTATAGTCATATTATCGCGTTCAATAATGGTGAATTGATCTATCTCCATTTCTAATTGTTCTCTTGAACGTCTGACTAAAATACCTTGCTGCTCTAATGGGCGAATAAGTTCGAGTATGCCACCAATATCATTGATATTGGCTCTACGAACTTTTTCTGCACTTTCCATCACGATTTGAGTTCCTATACCATCGCGAGAGAATAGCTCTTGAATAAGCGCACCATCAGATTGATAACTTAATAGGTGACTGCGCTCTACGCCTCGGCGACAGGCTTTAACGGCACCTCGCAAAAATCTGACTGTACCTGAGTGGTAATCGCCTTCGGTTTGTAGCTCTTGGATTTTATCTTCGGCTTGATTAGGTAGTAATTCAGAGACAATGTGTCCATCTTCATCGACAACACCCTGGAAAGAGCAAAAACCAATAATTTTTTGCGCTTTAAGTTTTATAGCAAGTTGTGTCGCTACTTCTTCAGATGTGAGATTAAAGCTTTCACCAGTAACAGACACTGCAACAGGGCCAATTAATACGATGGCGTTACTGTCTAATTGACGGTGAATAGCTTCTTCATCAATACGACGAATTTTTCCGCTATGACAATAATCCACGCCATCATCAACTCCCAAGGGTTGTGCAATGACAAAGTTGCCACTAACGACATTAATATGCGCACCTTGTAATGGTGTATTACTTAAACTCATTGATAAACGTGCAGTGATGTCGAGCTGTAATGTACCCGCTGCTTGTTTAACAATTTCTAAGGTTTTACTATCAGTAATACGAGTATATTTATGATAAATTGGTGAAACTTTTTGTACTTCAAGTGCCATATCAATTTGTGGTCTTGCGCCATAAACAACCACTAAACGGATACCTAAACTGTGTAGTAATCCAATATCGTTAATGATAGATGGAAAATTTTCATGTGCGATAGCTTCGCCACCCAACATAATGACAAATGTTTTGCCTCTATGTGCATTAATATACGGAACCGAGTGGCGGAATCCATCGACCAATTCGGTGCTACGCTCTTTCATAAAACCCTCTCAAGTGAATTTTTATTCGCATTTAATGTATTTTTATTCTTTTTGATGAGGAATGGCAAGTAAAATCCTATCTTATTGTTTTGCATGAGGGCAGAATATTCGTGTAAATGTGAGTAATTGTGCTGTTTTTAAGTGACAGTAGAGTGTGGATTGGGTAAAGTTTTTCGTTCTTAACTTTTTTTATCTCTTTTTAGAGTTTATTGACGTTAATCGTTTTTTTGGAATATTTTCATGAGTCATTCTGAGCACAATCAAACTCGTCGTCGTCTTATTAAAGGAATTGGCGCGTTATTATTGTTAAGTGTTAGTCCTGTTGGCTTTGCTGCGACAGCATCTATTGTTGCTGTCAGGGTTTGGCCAGCCTCGACTTATACTCGCGTGACTATAGAATCAAAAACACCACTGAAATATCGTCAGTTTGCATTATCAAACCCAGAACGTATTGTGGTGGATTTAGAAGGTATTCAGCTTAATAGCGTATTAAAGGGTATGGCTAATCAAGTTCAGACTAGCGATCCTTATTTAAAGTTGATCCGTGTTGGTCAAAATACGCCTAAAACAGTGCGATTAGTTTTTGAAGTAAAAACACCAGTACAACCACAAATGTTTACTCTAAAACCTGTTGCAGAATTTAAAAACCGTTTGGTGTTAGATTTCTACCCAAGCCATGGTGCAAATGCTGAAGATGATCCACTCTTAGCACTGTTACGTGAATATAATGATGGTGATTTACAACAAGCGGTACCAGCCCAAACAGACACCCGAAAACCGGGTAGGGCAGGGAGAGACAGACCTATCATTATCATGATCGATCCTGGGCATGGTGGGGAGGATCCTGGTGCCATTGGAAAATACAAAACACGTGAAAAAGATGTGGTATTACAAATTGCACGTCGCTTAAGAACATTAATTGATAAAGACGCCAAAATGAAGGCGTATATGACACGTAATGAAGATGTGTTTATTCCATTAACGGTGCGTGTTGCTAAAGCACGAAAAATGCAAGCTGACTTGTTTGTCTCTATTCATGCTGATGCATTTACGAATCGTTCTGCCAGAGGTTCATCTGTTTTTGCGTTATCAAAAACAGGGGCGACCAGTAATACTGCACGCTATCTTGCACAAACACAAAATGAGTCTGATTTAATCGGTGGTGTGAGCAAAAGTGGTGACCGTTATGTTGATCATGCGATGCTTGATCTTGTACAAACGGCAACTATCAATGACAGTTTAAAATTTGGTAGTGAAGTGCTTAAGTTGTTGGGAGGGATTAATAAACTACATAAGAATAAAGTTGATCAGGCAGGGTTTGCGGTATTAAAAGCCCCTGAGATCCCCTCTATTTTAGTAGAGACTGCCTTTATCAGTAATATCGAAGAAGAGAAGAAACTGAAAACGGCTAAATTCCAGCAACAAATTGCAGAATCTATTTTTAAAGGGATCAAAGCTTATTTCGCTAATGGCGGTGAATTAACCTTAGCTGACCGTAGCTAATCTCTTCCTATACCCTTTTTTATATTCCAGTAGAAAGCTAAGATCATGTGTTTTCTATTGGAATTTCTATTGTATTTTCAGCACAATAAATTTATCCAATACGTTATTGAAATAAAAGAAAATTGATGTAGTAAATCTATGATTGATAAGATCAGCTTTTTGAATTAAAAGAGAAAGTAAAAATGAGAGGAAATCTTGAAGAAAAATTGGTTGCGGGAGCTGGATTTGAACCAACGACCTTCGGGTTATGAGCCCGACGAGCTACCATGCTGCTCCATCCCGCGACTGAATTGTTATTTATAGAATTGGTTGCGGGAGCTGGATTTGAACCAACGACCTTCGGGTTATGAGCCCGACGAGCTACCATGCTGCTCCATCCCGCGACTGATACTATAAACTTACTGCTTTGTGAATTGGTTGCGGGGGCCAGATTTGAACTGACGACCTTCGGGTTATGAGCCCGACGAGCTACCAAGCTGCTCCACCCCGCGTCTCCACAGAGGGGCACTATACTCAGGATCTGCTGAGTTGCAAGTTTTTTATGAAATTTTTATCGTTTTCTTTTAAAAACGGTCAGAAATAATACATGAGGATGCAATTTTAGGCAGTTATACTCGTGGTGCTTAAAGTTGTAGGAGCTGACTATACTCATTGGAGTCACATCGTTTATCTATGTTTCTCTCTCTATTTCCACTTGTTGTGACTTAATGTTTAAAAGTCATATTGATTAGGGGATAATAGAAAACCTTAACTATCAGTATATCCATATTCATATCTTTATTGATTTGGCTTTGGTATCTTTTTAATTCAAAATCAACACTCAAATTTAGTCATTAAGCGGGCAAAAAATGATTACTTGGCGAAAATCGTTAATTTTAGGTATGTTAGCGCTTGCCTTGACAGGATGTCATCGTCCTACAGAGCAAGGTCAGCAATATAAAGATGGGAAACTTAAACAAGACTTGATCGAAGTCAGCTCGCCAAATACACAAGGTACACCGATTAATGGCCCAGATTATCTGCAACAAGTTAATCAGATAAATCAAACATCATCTCGTTTGTATAATAGTAACAAAGAGACTTATCAAGCAGTTGAAAACTGGCTACGTTCAGGGGCTGATACTCGCCAATTACGTCAATTTAATCTTTCCGCCTTTCAAATGGAAGGTGTTGATAACTATGGTAATGTTCAGTTTACAGGTTATTATACGCCAGTCCTTGAAGCTCGTTTAACACGACAAGGTGAATTCCAATATCCTCTTTATAAAATGCCCGCCAATAGTCGCTCGAAACTTCCTTCACGTGCAGCTATCTATAATGGTGCATTAAGCCAATCTTTAATTGCGGCTTACAGTAATTCCATTATGGATAATTTTATGATGGAAGTTCAGGGAAGTGGTTACGTTGATTTTGGTGATGGAAAACCACTTACCTTTTTCGGTTATGCAGGGAAAAATGGGCATGCTTATCGAAGCATAGGTAAAGTGCTAATCGACAATGGTGAAGTAGAAAGAAAAGATATGTCGATGCTTGCTATCAGAGAATGGGCTGATAAACATAGCGACACTGAAGTGAGAAAATTATTAGAAGAAAATCCTTCATTTGTTTTTTTTAAACCTGAGCCTTTTACACCAGTAAGAGGAGCAAGTGCTATTCCATTAATTGCACTTGCATCAGTGGCTTCTGATAGAAGTATTATTCCTGCGGGAACTGTATTACTGGCTGAAATTCCTGTGCTTGATAATTCAGGTAAGTTTACAGGCGAATATCAAATGCGTTTGATGGTGGCATTAGATGTAGGTGGCGCAATTAAAGGGCATCATTTCGATATTTATCATGGGATTGGTAAAGATGCAGGTCATATGGCAGGTTTTTATAATCATTATGGACGTGTTTGGGTATTAAAAAAATCACAACTTAACTTGCTAAATCCTTCGTCATAAAACGATTTACTATTTATCAGGTTATTATTAACGATAAAATCAGGCAAACGACATGGCTATTGATATTAATAGCCATGATTATTTCTGTTATTTAGGTTGTTATCGCATTATGCAAAATTCATTATCAGATTCATATTTACAACGCTTTTCTGGAATAGGACGACTTTATGGGCAAAAAGCGTTGTCTTATTTTGCTCAGGCTCATATTTGTGTCGTGGGTATAGGTGGAGTAGGTAGTTGGGCTGCGGAAGCGCTGGCACGCAGTGGTATTGGTTCTATCACCTTAATTGATATGGATGATGTTTGTGTAACTAATACAAATAGGCAAATACATGCATTAAAAGAAAATGTGGGTCAGCCTAAATGTGACGTTATGAAACAGCGTATTTTAGAAATCAACCCAGAATGTAATGTCACTAGTATTGATGATTTTGTCACGGTTGATAATGTCGCTGAGATGATGAATAACGATTTTGATTATGTGATTGATGCGATTGATAGTGTTAGACCAAAAGCTGCGTTATTAGCCTATTGTCGCCGTTATAAAATTCCTGTGATCACAACGGGAGGGGCTGGTGGGCAAATTGATCCAACCCAAATCCAAGTGGTCGATTTAGCAAAAACAATTCAAGATCCTTTAGCTGCTAAATTAAGAGAACGTTTAAAATCTGATTTTAATGTTGTAAAAAATAGCAAAGGTAAGTTAGGTATAGACTGTGTTTTTTCTACTGAACAACTGGTTTATCCACAAGGTGATGGTACAGTTTGCGCAGCGAAAAGTACTGCTGACGGTGTAAAGCGAATGGATTGTTCTGCAGGATTTGGCGCAGTAACGATGGTAACCGCTTCTTTTGGTTTTATTGCGGTGTCTCATGCGTTGAAGAAGATGTTAGCGAAGGCTCAACGTACTTGTCATATTTCAAGTTGAAGCGTTGTTGACGGCGTTCATTCGCACTAGTCACATACTTATGTATGTGACTAGCGACTCATTCCTTTGTCGCCTAGCTGTGACTTGAATTATTTAAAGTATCAAACTTAATACTGGGATGTGAGTGATTTTAGCCGTGCGATAATCGCATTAACTCCGTCTGTACGAGATTGGCTAATCTGATTAGCCAATCCTAATTGATCGAAAATCGCTAATATATCGATATCAGCTATTTCTTGTGCCGTTTTATTTTCAACTATCGTTAAGATAATCGTCAGTAAGCCTTTTACAATACGACCATCACTATCGCCATAAACATGGTATTTGCCGTTATTATTTAACTCGACACCAAGCCACACTCTATTTTCACAACCCTTGATCTCTTTTTCTGTAGTTTTTAATGCATCAGGTAATGTGGGCAATTTTCGTGAGAGCTGAATTAATTGACGATATTTATCTTCCCATGCTTTTGATTTTTGAAAATCATTAAGCAATACCTCTAAGGTAATTTCATGACCAAAAGGGTGTTGCGTGGTGAGATGATGTGTGTTGTTCATTATGATTATTCGTCTTTTAAGAGTGTTAAAGCAAAATTAATGGCATTAATAAAAGCATCAATATCAGCACGTTGATTATAAGGCATAAAAGAAATACGTAAACAGCCTGAAATATTTAATGAATCAATAAGAGGCTGTGCACAATGTTGTCCTGTACGTAATGCTATGCCTTTCTCTGTGATTAATGTTGCTAAATCACTATGGTGGATACCTGCAAAATTAAAAGAGATGACGGATGAGTTTGGTGCGCGATAGCTGATAAATCCATCTAACTCACGTAGGCGCCTTTCAGCTTCATCAGCAAGCTCCAATGTATATTGGTTAGCCTGATACATATCTTGTGTTTCTAGCCATGCTAATGTTGCTGAGAAAGCGATAACACCCGCAACATTAGGTGTTCCGGCTTCAAAACAATGAGGAATAGCGGCAGGTGTAAAACTATTAAAGGTTGCATTTGTTAGCATTTTCCCCCCACCATGCCAAGGTGCCATCTGGTATAAAAGCTCACGTTTACCATAACAAATACCTAATCCATTAGGGCCATAAAGCTTGTGTGCGGAGAAAACATAAAAATCAATATCAAGTGCGATCACATCCGTTGAGTGGTGTGCGATACCTTGTGCGCCATCAACAACCAATAAGCAATTATGATATTGGTGAACACATTGAGACACTTTATCTAATGCGATTTGAGCACCTGTTACATTCGACATTTGGCTAATTGCCACAATACGAGTTCGCTCACTGATCAAGCGATTTAGATCCTCAATTGAAGGCAAAAAATCATCTTCAATAGCCCAAGGGATCACCTGTGCACCTGTTTGTTCTGCTAGGATCAACCAAGGTATAAGGTTGGCATGATGTTCTTGCTCACTCACTATTATTTCATCACCTGCCTGTAACCGTGGACGAAAATAGCCTTGAGCAATCAAGTTGAGTGATTCTGTGGTGCCTTTTGTCCAAATAATAGTATCACTATCAGCACTATTAATTAATTTGGCAACTTGTTGACGAGTCGCTTCAAACTGTTGTGTAGTTTCTTTAGCGTGTTGATATTGGCTACGATGAACCGTCGCAAAATTGTGGCGATAAAAATTATCTGAGGCTTCTATCATTGCAAGAGGCTTTAATGCCGTAGCTGCGCTATCAAGATAAACTGTGTTTGCTTCAAGAGCAGGAAATTGTTGTCGAAATAATTCAGGGGAAAATACGTTCATAATTATGCTGTGTTAGTAGATGAATAATGTTTCGTAATTTGTAGTAAAAATAGGGCGTATAGATTATACGGTTAATTATATTTATTTATAATAAAAAACTAAGAACATCCGTTTATAGCATGATAGTGCGCCCATAATAACACGACAAAGATGGCGAAAGTTCACTCAATAAAAAATCACAGATAGCAGATTTATCATGTATTTTTTCTTTAATTTAATCATTTTAAAGAGAATATGATGCATTTTTCAGAACATTGACAATAAATTTATTGTAAAGAAAAGATGAAAACATCAAAAGTGAGTGTATAGAAGATGAAAAGTTAGATAAAAATAGGGAATAAAAAAAGCACCGCCTTGGCGGTGCACTATAAAATCACTATGGACAGACAGGGTAAATGTACAGGAAGTGAAAAAAAACAGTAGCATCAGCTACTAAGTCTGGAATTTCCAGACAACTTGCAAACACAACATCACAACCACAAAGCCAAAAGTTTTGCAGTATTACTACTACACAACTTTTCGTTCCGGCTTAGGAAGTGCGCTTACTATAGGTATTTACTGGCTAATCATCAAGGGACAAATTATAATGCTTCGCATAAAAAAAACTAATGATGAGAGTTAGGGTCTACTAATAGCCAAAATAGGGGTTTAAGAGCCGAATATGTCTAAACGTTTACCACCATTAAATGCGCTTAGGGTTTTTGATTCAGCTGCACGTCATTTAAGTTTTACTAAAGCTGCTGAAGAATTATTTGTGACACAAGCAGCAGTGAGCCATCAAATTAAAACACTAGAAGAATTCCTTGGGCTAAAATTATTTAGAAGACGTAATCGCTCGCTTTTATTGACTGAAGAAGGGCAAAGTTATTATCTCGATATCAAGGAAATTTTTTCATCAATTAACGAGGCAACTCGCAAATTATTAGCGAGAAGCGCGAAAGGTGCACTGACTGTTAGCCTGTCTCCAAGTTTTGCGATTCAATGGCTAGTACCTAGGTTATCTGGATTTAATCAAGCTTATCCGGGGATTGATGTACGAATTCAGGCTGTTGATAGAGAAGAGGATAAGCTTGCTGATGACGTTGATGTGGCAATTTTTTATGGTCGAGGAAACTGGACAGGGCTACGAACAGACCGTCTTTATGCTGAATATTTAATTCCTGTTTGTGCGCCATCTTTACTTACAGGTGAAAAACCACTAAAAACCCCATCAGATCTGATTTATCATACGCTACTACATGATACATCTCGTCGAGACTGGCAAGCTTATGTTCGCCAATTAGAGATACAAAATCAGATCAATGTGCAGCAAGGCCCCATTTTTAGTCATAGTTCAATGGTGATCCAGGCCGCTGTACATGGGCAAGGTGTTGCATTAGTTAATAATGTCATGGCACGTAGTGAAATAGAATCAGGTCGGCTAGTTAGACCTTTTCCAGATGTCCTTGTCAGTAAAAATGCATTTTATTTAGTTTGCCAAGATAGTCAGGCTGAATTGGGTAAAATTGCGGCTTTTCGCCAATGGATTTTATCACAAGCAGCGAATGAACAAGAAAAGCTGGGTTTACTGACATCATCTTAATATTATGATTGGCAAAATATCTTCTAAATTAGGAAGGAATAAACAGTGAATAGTCGTACATTGCTTATGTTTTCCGCGATTAGTGGCTTTTTTTATGTCGCTTTTGGTGCATTTGCAACACATAAGCTAGCACCTCATTTATCGCCACAACATTGGGAATACATCCAGTTAGCGATGCGTTACCAGATTGTACATACCTTGATACTTGTCGGGATCGCAGCAATATTAATGCGAAAAACCATCTTATGGTTTTATTGGGCAGGTATTTTCTTTAGTGTTGGTATTCTACTTTTCAGTGGTAGCCTTTATTGTATGGCGCTAACACAAGTTAGATTGTTATCTTATTTTACGCCAATTGGTGGGTTTAGTTTTCTTATTGGTTGGACTTTAATTTTTATTGGCGCTTTGCGTCTAAGGGCACCGGCGTCTCGCCATGAATAAAGTTGCATTATATTGTCGCCAAGGTTTTGAAAAAGAGTGCGCGGCTGAGATTACGGATAAAGCAGGTCAAATCGGCGTTTATGGCTTTCCTCGTGTTAAAGAGGGAAGTGGCTATGTGATTTTTGAATGCTACCAAGAAGGTGAAGCAGACAAAATTGCACGTGAAGTAAATTTCCGTGAATTAATTTTTGCTCGTCAGATGTTTGTGACAGGTGAATTACTTAAAGATTTACCGCCAGAAGATAGAATTACACCAATTGTTGGAATGCTAAAAGGTGCTGTTGAAAAAGCGGGTGAACTTCGAGTTGAAGTTGCTGATACTAACGAAAGTAAAGAGCTATTAAAATTTTGCCGTAAATTTACGGTGCCATTACGTAATCATTTACGTAATGAAAAAATTTTGCTGAAAGTAGAGAATTTTAGCCGTCCTATTATCCATGTGTTTTTCATTGCACCGGGATGTTGTTATGTTGGTTATTCTTATAGCTTTAATAATTCCGCATTCTATATGGGTATTCCTCGATTAAAATTCCCATCAGATGCACCAAGTCGTTCGACACTGAAACTTGAAGAAGCATTTCATATCTTCATTCCTTATGACGAGTGGGAAGAGCGCTTAGCTAGTGGAATGAAAGCGGTAGATTTAGGAGCATGCCCCGGTGGTTGGACATATCAATTAGTGAAACGCAGTATGATGGTACATGCTGTTGATAATGGTCCAATGGCACAATCTTTGATGGATACAGGGCAAGTTCGTCATCACCAAGTTGATGGTTTTAAATTTGAACCTACATCTAAAAATATCACATGGCTTGTCTGTGATATGGTTGAAAAGCCAGCTAAAGTTGCTGCGTTAATGACAACTTGGGTTGCCAATGAATGGTGTCGTGAAGCTATCTTTAACCTAAAATTGCCAATGAAAAAGCGTTATGAGGAAGTCTCTCATATCCTTGAAAAAATAAAGTCAGAGTTAGCTGAAAAAGGGGTTAACGTTAAGATCCAAGCTAAGCAACTTTATCATGATAGAGAAGAAATAACTGTTCATATTCAAAATATTTGGGCTGCTTATCGACCCGATCGTGAATTCTAAAAACGTTCAAAGCACATCGATTTATTGATGACAATAAAAAGCTAAGCTTATAAATTGAAGCTTAGCTTTTTTAATGGGATCTCGTTATTTAAGGATATCTGCTCGTTGAATTTTAATAATAGAGAGCTTAGCTATTTTAAACGTAACTGTTGTAGATTACCGTTTAATTGAATATCAGTGCGTAATGTTGTGATTTTCCGACTGATAAATGCAGACTCTTTATGGGTAATAAGTTTGTTTTGCCATTTAGTAGGAACATCATCAATATGCTGATAGAGCGATTCTAGATCTGGGTGAATTTGTAAAAGCTCGGTGGCACTTTTAGGTCCAATACCAGGAACGCCTGCAACCTTACTGCTGCTTACGCCTGTTAATCCCCAATAATCAGTAAGCTGAGATGGCTCGACACCAAATTCTGCTCTGATAAATTCTAAATCTAACCAACGTCGTTGAAAATAATCGCGTATACGAATAGAGGGTGAAAGTAATTGGCAATAACCTTTATCCGTTGAAATAATCGTGACTCGAAAACCCGCACTCGCCACTTTTGTTGCCAATGTTGCAGCAACATCATCCGCTTCATCACCGCCAGAGTGCCAGCTTTGTATTCCTAAATTGAGTAACATTGCTTTAATTTCTGGCAATTGTTGACGCAGGTCATCAGGCATTGGTGTGCGACCTGCTTTATAATCAGGTAAGAGTTGATGTCGCCAACTACCGTCTCTGTCATCTTCATCAAAGACCGCTACGGCATGAGTAGGTTGGGTGTGACCAAGCAGTTGGTTGACGCTCTGTTCACACACAGTCTGGCAGGAAGAACCTGATGCCGCATGAATGCGGCGGATCAGGTTTAAAGCATCAATAATCAGCAAATGTATCATAATAAATTAGCTGATAATCTCATAACATGGTTGGTAAGCTGTACCGCCTGGAAGTTTCATACGATGTTGCTCAACAAAGCCCGCTAATAAAATATCCATGCGCCGCATAATTTCACGGTCACCATGAATTTTATAAGGGCCGTAAGCTTCAATCGCCTTCATACCTACTTCTTTTACGTTACCTGCAACAATACCAGAGAATGCACGACGTAAGTCAGCGGCTAATTTTTCAGGTGATTGATCGGTGCTTAAGTTAAGTGATGCCATATTTTCATGTGTTGGTTCAAAAGGATGCTGTAAGTCAGCATTGATTTTCATTGACCAGTTAAAGCTATAAGCATCACCAGTACTACGACGATTATCTTTTACCAATGGCATATATTTTTTCATAATGCGAGCCACTTCAGGCGCATCATCAATAATAATTTGGTAATGGCGTCGAGCCTCATCACCTAATGTATTTGCGATAAAATCGTCGAGTACATTAAAGTAATCAGCACTCTCTTTCGGGCCAGTTAAAATCAGTGGTAATACTTGATCTTGGTTTTCTGGAGACATAAGAATACCAAGTAGATACAGTAATTCTTCGGCAGTTCCCACACCACCAGGAAAAATAATAATACCATGTCCAATACGAACAAAGGATTCCAGACGTTTTTCAATATCTGGCATGATAATCAGTTCGTTAACCAATGGATTTGGTGGCTCAGCCGCAATGATTGAAGGCTCTGTCATACCAATAAAACGGCTATTTTTATATCGTTGTTGAGCATGGCCGACCGCAGCACCTTTCATTGGTGCTTCCATCGCTCCTGGACCACAACCTGTACAAATATTAAGTTCTCGTAGCCCTAATTCGTTACCCACTTTTCGGCCATAAAGATACTCAGTTTCATTGATAGAGTGGCCACCCCAGCACACAATCATATTAGGATCTTCATCGATATGAAGGGCCCTAGCATTACGCAAAATAGAGAAAATAGTGTTAGTGATATGAGTGCTATTTTCTAAATTAAGGTGCAGGTCACGTTTGGCTGTTGTGATTTGTCCATGAACAAACAAAATGTCACGAAGTACAGCAAATAAGTTAGCTTGCAGTGAACGAATAATTTTTCCATCAACAAAGGCGTCTTCAGGAGGATTGACTAACTCTAATTTAACGCCACGTTCACGGCGCAGTACGTTAATATCAAAATCTTGGTATTTAGATAACAGTTCTTTACTACTATCAGTAAGGCTACCAGAGTTGAGGACAGCAAGAGAACAATTACGAAACAGTTGGTAAAGATCACTGCTTGCGGTTCTCTTTAGCATATCAACTTCTAGCTGTGAAAGCAGATCCATGGAACCTAATGGGCTGACATGAGTTATCACGTAGGACTCCTTTTTCTCCTGAAATAACAAACTGAAGTGCAACTGATCTTGGTATAACACAGATCATATTAACATACAGGCATTATTCCTATTATTGTCTGGCTAATCGACTGACTTTTGGAACAAACTCACAATTACTACGCCAAGGATTGATATCTAATCCACCACGTCGCGTATATCTTGCATAAACAGTTAATGTTTCTGGCGCACAAAATTGCATGATGTCGTGAAAAATTCGCTCAACACATTGTTCATGAAATTCATTATGTTGCCTAAATGAGACTAAATAACGTAGCAATTTTTCACGATCAATTTTTTTGCCTTTATATTGGATAGCGACAGATCCCCAATCTGGTTGATTGGTAATAAGGCAGTTTGATTTTAACAGATGACTGACTAGAGTTTCTTCAACCAGTGTATCGGTTGTCGATCCGTTTAACCATTGTGCATCAAACTGATAATTATCGATTTCAATGTCTTGTTCATCAATACACTCTCCAGCAAAATCAACAATAGATTGTGATGTAAAATGTGAAAGTGGGTAAATAGTCAGATTCACTTTACCTTTAGCACAAGAGGTTAAATCTTTAAGTAAGGTTTTTTCAACGATATCCCAGCTTTCAAAGCGAGTTTGGTTAAAACTGTTGAGATATAGTTTAAAGCTTTTAGATTCAATGAGGTTTTCCGTCTTTGCATCTAATTCAACATGACCAATTGCAACTTGTGGTAACCCTTTGCTATTAAGCCAAGAGAGTTCATACATAGTCCAAATATCACCACCATGAAATGGCAAATTTTCAGCAGTTAAAGAAAGTGAGTCTCGGTTTAGGCTACGAGGAACGCCTTGTAATAATTCGGCATCATAGTGATCATGATATTGAGTCTTTTTGCCTAAAGATAATGTTTCAAGAGATTTATCACCTTGATATAAAGACATAATTTACATCCTAACTTTAACTGAAAATAAAAGAAGGTTAATTATACTATTGAAACATCAATAGTATACGAATGCTTTATTTTTGATGCTCTGAATTAATAACATAATCAGGTAACATAAAGGCTAATTTTTATTTAATAGATAAAGCTGATAACCGTGATTGAAAATATTTCCTCTGAATTAAAAGCCTTCACCCAAAAATATGTTGAGTTATGGCAAGAAAAATCAGGTTTACCTCCTGCGAGTGAAGATCTCTATGGTGTTCCTTCCGTTTGTATTTCAAGAACAGGTGATGAAGTCGTTTATTGGCTACCTCAACCTTTTGTGGGAACGGATAAACTAGAAAAAGTTGAAAAAGCGATGGGGATTATTATTCGCCCTGAATTACATAATTACTTTACCACTCAGTATGCGGGAGATATGCAAGTTCGCTTTAGAGATACACACTTGAGCTTAATCCAAGTTTGGAGCGAAGAAGATTTTATCCGCCTACAAGAAAATATTATTGGGCATTTGGTGACACAAAAGCGGCTGAAATTAACGCCAACTTTATTTATTGGCACAACAGATTCAGAAAACGACATAATTTCTGTATGTAATGTTTCTGGCGAAGTTATTCTTGAAACTTTTGGTCAAAAGAAAAGAAAAGTTTTAGCGGAAAATTTATTTGTTTTTCTATCAGAATTAGTCGTGGTGTATAGTGAATGATGTAGTCTTAAAACTATTCTTTGTGTGAGACATATCTTACAAAAAAGAGTCTGTTTTTTTAGATAATGGGTCCTTGTATAAGAGTAAATTTGATTTATTTAAGTAGAGCAATAACTTAATAACCTATTGTTTTTATTTATGGTTATTTCTATTTGATTGCTTTTATTTTGTGGGTTGTTTAACTAATCAATTATTGGCATTCTACGTTCACCAACTAAAGGACTGCTTGGTGGCCGATATAATGTAAAGTAATCAAGGGCACAGGAAATAGGATATTTCCATTAATGTGGATACAGACTTAATCACAGGGATAGATAAAACGGTCTTGCTTGGATGCATGTGTTGTACAGACAGCTATTTTTCTTGTCTAAAAGGAGTTTCGGCTCCTTTTATTTTTTTATTTGTTTTCTGCTATTCCATCCCAATGTTATCCTTATTCGTAAGTTTTATATAAGGAACACATGATGACAGCAGAACAACGTATTTTAGCGAAATTGCTCTTAATCGAAAAAGAGATGAAGAACATTGAGCTATGGCAATTAGGATCACCGACTGAGCAAGCATTTGAAAGTATTGAACCTTTTTGTATTGATACAATGAGTGCTCATGAATGGTTACAGTGGGTATTGATTCCACGATTGTCATCAATGATTGAAAATGAGATGCCATTACCTAATTCATTTGCAATCGCGCCTTATTACGAAGAAGCATTCAAAGATGATGAAAGTCGCGACTTTACTGATTTACTTAATCATCTGCGTGAACTTGACGCAATGTTTAAATCATAAGGCTGACAATGCTAGATATTATTTATCAAGATGAATATCTTGTTGCGGTGAATAAACCTGCGGGCTGGCTTGTTCACCGTAGTTGGCTCGATAGACATGAAACGGTGTTTGTGATGCAAACACTGAGAGATCAAATAGGGCAACATGTTTTTCCTGTACACCGTTTAGATAGACCTACGTCTGGTGTTCTATTAATGGCACTCTCTTCAGATGTTGCTAGGGCTCTTTCTCAATCTTTTGAACAACATAAGACAGAAAAAATTTACCATGCCGTTGTCAGAGGGTATGTTGAAGAAGCGTTAGTGATTGATAGTCCTTTAGTGGAAGAGTTAGATAAAATTGCAGACAAATTTGCAACTCAACCACCACAAATTCAAGAATGTGTAACACATTGCCAGCCATTAGCAACCGTTGAAAAAGAGGTTGCGATTGGGCGCTATCCTACATCTCGATTTAGTTTATTAGAATTGCGTCCTGAAACAGGTCGTAAGCATCAATTACGTCGCCATATGTCTCACATTCGCCACCCAATTATCGGCGATACTGCTCATGGTGATCTACGTCAAAACCGTGGTGTTGTAAATCATTTTCAATCTCATCGCTTGATGTTACATGCAAGCCATCTAAACTTAATTCATCCAATCACATTGCAACCGCTTAATTTAACGGCGAAATGGGATCTCCCTTGGCAACACCTTATTAATCAATTTGGTTGGCGTGGATTAAGATCTGAATTAGAGCAGTATGGCGAAGATTTATCTCATCACTTTTAATTCCTTTCTTATTCAAAATATTGATTTCTATATGTGACTATCAAGGCTTTTTTACTTAAGTCTTGATGGTTTGCGCAAATTTATAATCTCTATTAACTATTTGTAAAATATATAATTCTATAAATTGATCTGATCACATGCATTGAAACGTGACAGCTATCATGTATTCATTAAGCGATTTATTTTATGATGTGAAATAAATAAGGCTTATCATTAGATAAGTTTATGAAATAAAACCCACACTACTTTAAACAAATAAAAAACTTACAACATATAAAACCCACACTCCGGGAGTCTGCTTGATGTTTAAAAACCTATTTGTTGTTTTACAAAAAATCGGAAAGTCCTTGATGTTACCGGTATCTGTATTGCCTATTGCCGGTATTTTATTAGGGGTTGGTTCCGCAGATCTATCATGGATCCCCTCTTCTGTTTCTCAAGTTATGGCAGAAGCTGGTGGTTCAGTTTTCTCTAATATGCCACTTATTTTTGCCATTGGTGTTGCATTAGGCTTTACCAATAATGACGGGGTATCAGCGCTAGCTTCCGTAGTGGCTTACGGCATTATGTCTAAAACCATGATAGTGGTTGCTCCTTGGGTTTTAGGGCTTTCACCAGCTGAAATTGAGGCTCAACATCTTACTGATACTGGTGTGTTAGGGGGGATTATTGCAGGTATTATTGCGGCCTCCATGTTTAACCGCTTTTATCGCATCAAATTACCTGAGTATTTAGGATTCTTTGCTGGTAAGCGTTTTGTTCCTATTATTTCGGGATTAATTGCTATTTTTGTTGGGATTATCTTAGCTTTTATTTGGCCTCCTATCGGTACCGCTATCCAACGTTTCTCTGAATGGGCAGCCTATCAAAACCCAGCTGTTGCTTTTGGTATTTACGGTGTTGTAGAGCGTGGATTAGTACCATTTGGTTTGCACCACATCTGGAATGTACCGTTCCAAATGCAAGTGGGTGAATATGTAAATAGTGCAGGACAAGTATTCCACGGTGATATTCCTCGTTATATGGCAGGTGACCCAACCGCTGGTATGTTGTCTGGTGGCTTCTTATTTAAGATGTTTGGTTTACCTGCTGCCGCTATTGCGATTTGGCATTCAGCACGCCCTGAGAATCGTGTAAAAGTGGGAGGGATCATGATTTCTGCGGCATTAACTGCCTTCTTAACAGGGATCACTGAGCCTATTGAGTTCTCATTTATGTTCGTCGCTCCAATCCTTTATGTTATTCATGTTATTTTGGCTGGTTTAGCGTTTGTTATTTGTATCTTGTTAGGTATGCGTGATGGTACAAGTTTCTCTCATGGCTTGATCGACTTTATCGTATTAAGTGGTAATAGCAGTAAGCTGTATTTATTCCCAATTATTGGCATACTTTATGCCATAACTTATTACTCAATTTTCCGTTTTTTAATCGTGAAACTAAACCTGAAAACACCAGGTCGAGAAGTTGAAGATAAAAACGCCAAACAAGCGGATAAAAGCGCGATGGGGCAATCTTTAGTTGCTGCTTTTGGTGGTAAAGACAATATCAGTAGTTTAGATGCATGTATCACACGCTTACGCATTGGTGTAAAAGAGATCGATAAGGTTGATCGTGATGAATTGAAAAGATTGGGCGCTGCTGGTGTAGTTGTAGTCGGCTCTGGTATTCAAGCAATTTTTGGTCCTAAGTCAGATAATCTAAAAACTGAAATGGATGAATATATCCGGTCTTTGGACACGACTGAACAAGAATAAATTATTTTTGATTGAATTATAAAAACACTCTTATGTGTAAACAAAGAGTGTTTTTTTATTGAAATAATATAGATGATAATTATGTAATTCTCTTAGGTATTAATCTGAATCTAGGAGGAAGTATGAATTCAACATTATCAATAGCAAATAATAAAAATTTTGTACTCTTACTAGAAGATAGTAAAGGGGCCTATTTTGAAGAAAAAGATTTATTTTCTTTTATAAAATATAGAGATGAAGAACTAAAGATCTTCAATAAAGATAAGAGGTTTATATTTTCAAAATTTAGTTGTGAATTAAAAAGTACATTTGAAAAGTATATTTTAAATAATAAAAATAGATTGGAAAAATTAAATAAAATTATTATTAAAGAGGGGTTGGTTGATAAAATAAAGATCTTTGATGGAAAAGTAGATGTGTTAAACTTAAATAGTGGTGATGATCTTAATCGTTTATTTTCCTCATTGTTGAGGAATAAAAGTAAACATAGTACACTCTTTAAAATGTTATTTAGTGATAATAATATATTAATTAATAACTTCATCTCCAAAGATAAAAAAGAAATTTTTCATAATATTGAAAAAATTGCAAATAATATAAATAGCAATGGGATTTTATCATTATTTAAAAGTAGAAAAAAAACAGAAATATATGATAAAAAGATGTCAGTAATGTTGGAGGTTCAATCAATAAAGCCTGAAATTATGCGAACCGAAAATGATTACACTAGTAAACCAATAGATACTGGGGGTTGTAACAAAATAAGGCATAATAAAAAAGAAGAATGTAGTGATGACTTAAGGGAGATAAGAAAAGTAGATAATGAAAAATCAAAGATAATAAAAGAAGTTAATGAAGGAAAAGAAAGGTTAAATAAATTTTTAGACATCTTAAATGAAGGGGCACTTAATGTTATTAGATCTATAATTCATATATCTCATTTTATTAATTGTAATGATAAAAATATTGACGAGAAATTTATTAATGAACTTGATATTGATGTCGATAAATTAAGAGATAGAAGTGATAATGTTAATTTAAATGGTGATTTCTTTAAATTAAGCATTGAAGATTTGAAAGTGAAATTAAATGAATTAAATTTAATTGTTAGTGAGCTTGATAAAAATAAAAAAAGAATAGCTATGTTTAAAGAACATAAATTAAACATTATTTATGAAGGGATTAGTTCATATAAACTCTTTACAATTAATCAGAATGACGTTGATTTTAAAAAATATTTTTTTGATAAAATAAGAGACGTTTCTTCTCAATTGTACCTTTATCATGGTTCATTAGAAAACCCTAAGGGACTCTTCTTTAGAATATATAAATATTTTTTTCCTAATAAGTATCTAGAAAAACAAAAGAAAAGTCATAATGCTTTTAATAAATTAAATATGTTATATAAAAATTTGTTCTGTTTGCTGCAATCTAAAGATTTTAAAAATAATTCAGTACCTAAATGGGCATGTAAATTAGTGGCTAAAACAATAAATGAATCTATACCTATGAATGATATTTTTTGGCAATTATCTAAAGAGCGAACAGAATGGAATAAAATTTATAAAGAATTTATTCTTGAGAAAGAAGGTGCATAATTTGTATATTGATAACGGTAGTATGTGACTTTCTATGTTTGTTGATAGATGGAATAGAGGATATTATGGCTAAAATCGGTATTTTTGTAGGTACAGTTTACGGAAATGCATTAGCGGTTGCTGAAGAGGCTCAACGTATTTTACTTGAGCATAAACACCAAGCTAATGTTTATGAAGAAGGAACTCTTGCGGATTGGAAAAAATATTCGACCGTATTAGTAATAACGTCGAGTACAGGGCAAGGGGATTTACCTGATACTATCGCACCTTTATTTCATGAACTGCGTGATAATTTGGGGTATCAGCCACACTTAAGTTACGGCTTAATTGCTTTAGGTGACAGTAGTTATGACCATTTTTGTGGTGCAGGTATGCAATTTGAAGCGCTATTACAAGAACATCAAGCCAAGCGTATTGGAGAAATATTAAAAATAGACGGTATGGATGTCGCAGAGCCAGAAGTATTTGCAATAGATTGGATAGAGAATTGGGTTAGTCAATTAGGTTAATTGAGAAAACAATTTAGTAAATCTAATTGGTCAATATGAAAATGAGTAAAGTGTCATATTTTAAATACCGCTTATTTCTATTTTATCAGAAAATAAGCGGTATTTTATGTAAAACTAACGTCTTAAATCGACTAAAATTAATTAGCCTTTGTGTCATATTATCAACGACGGGTTAGTTTTTCTAAATCAGCTTCAATTTCAGCAATCTTATTTGCAACAACATGTTCAAGATGGCGTAAATCGTCCAGAATTTTATGTTTTAAATCGACTTCTACTTGGTCTTGTTGGCAAATTTGATCTAATTCTTCAATAACATAACGTAAGTTAGTATTGATTTCATTTACTTCTTTAAAACCTTGCCCTGATTGACCATCAGAAATCGTTTTACGTTGACGCGGATATTTAAATTTTACGCTTTTTGCAAAAAATTCACCTTTATCTTTGCGAAAATAGATTTTTAAAATATCGTTGTTAGCTTCTTGGCGTAGGGTATAGCGGTCAATATCTTCAGGATGCGGGATCCCTAAATTTTTTAAATTATCGTACATATATTGGCACCTGATAGAAAAATGGGTGAAAGAATAGCGAACAGAATTAATTCTATCCGCTGTTCTTATATTAGTCGATAGTTCTTAACAATTCATTAATACCAACTTTTCCGCGTGTTTTAGCATCCACTTTTTTTACGATCACTGCACAGTACAGACTATAACTCCCATCTTTAGACGGTAAATTACCTGACACAACGACAGAGCCGGCGGGTACTCGGCCATAATGTACTTCGCCCGTTTCTCTGTCATAAATTTTGGTACTTTGGCCAATATAAACGCCCATTGAAATAACTGCACCTTCTTCGACAATTACGCCTTCAACAATTTCAGAGCGTGCGCCAATAAAACAATTATCTTCAATAATGGTTGGGTTTGCTTGTAGTGGTTCTAAAACACCGCCAATTCCTACACCGCCAGAGAGGTGAACATTTTTACCGATTTGAGCACATGAACCTACTGTTGCCCATGTATCGACCATGCTACCTTCATCGACGTAAGCACCAATGTTGACATAAGATGGCATTAAAACAGTGTTGCGGGCGATATAAGCACCTTGTCTAACGGCTGCTGGAGGGACAACACGAAAACCTTCTTTTTCAAAACGATCTTGGTCATAGTCAGCGAATTTCATAGGTACTTTGTCAAAATAGCGACTTTCACTGCCATCTATCACTTGATTGTGATTAATACGAAAAGAGAGTAGAACCGCTTTTTTCAACCATTGATGAGTCACCCACTGACCGTCAATTTTTTCCGCCACTCGCAGTTTCCCGCTGTCTAACTGTGCAATAACGTTATTAATTGCGTCACGAATATGAGGCTCAACGTTGTTTGGAGTGATATCGGCACGTTGTTCAAAGGCGTTATCAATAATAGATTGTAATGCTTGCATCAATAGTATTTCCTATATGTATTGTCGTGGGTTCCTATATTTTATCCTTTGAAACTAGGGCTTTTGTCAACCTTTCTACGACTTCATCCTTCATTTTTTGGTTTAATGCCTTATTTTCGCTATCGGTTAATACGAAGAAATCCTCAACACGTTCACCTATTGTGGTGATCCTTGCGCCATGTAGTGACAATGAAAGATCAGCAAAAACTTTACCAATAATTGCTAATAATCCTGGGCGATCTCGTGCAAATAATTCCATATAAGTGCGTTTATTATGATTAGACGCAACAAAGTTAATTTTTGTTGGAACATCAAAGTGGCGTAATTTTGCAGGCAGAGAACGTGTTTTCGCGTTGTTGTTATAAGGAGCTGATACAACTTGGATCAAAGCGTTGCGGATAGCATTATATCTATCAGTAGCTAGAGGCTTACCATTAGGCTCTAACACAATAAAGGTATCCATAGCCATATTATCGCGGTTAGTAAATATTTGTGCGTTATGGATGCTTAAATTACGTCTATCAAGTTCACCTGCAACGGAGGCAAAAAGAGAGGGTCTATCTGCGCACCAAATAAATATTTCTGTGCCACCATGTTCTGTTTGTTGGCTGATTAATACCATGGGATCAGCACTATTATGTTTAATTAAAGCAAGGGCATGCCATGCAATCTGTTCTGGTGTGTGCCGCAAAAAGTAATCGGCGTGACAACGCCCCCAAATTGCTTGCAATTTTTCTTCATCAACATGCTCTGTACGTAAAATAGTTAGTGCTTGCAAACGATGATGACGGATGCGTTCACGTAAATCAGGAATAGAATGCATACCTTGGCGTAATTGGGCTTCTGTAGATAGAAAAAGCTCACGTAATAAGCTCTGTTTCCAACTATTCCATAGACTACTGTTGGTTGCGCAGATATCAGCAACAGTCAAACATAAAAGGTAACGTAATCGACTTTCATTTTTTACTTCTGATGCAAATTGAAAAATGATGTCGGGATCTTGAATATCACGTCTTTGTGCTGTGACAGACATAAGTAAGTGATGACTAACTAACCATTCAACTAATGCTGATTCCCTTTGATTTAAACCATGTTGTTGGGCAAAGTGGGCAACATCTTGAGCACCTAGCACAGAGTGATCACCATGCTGACCTTTAGCTATATCATGAAAGAGTGCAGCTAAACGGAGCAATTCAAGCTGTGGCAGTTGTGGGTAAATATCAACACAGAGTGGGTGTTTTTCATGATTTTCTGGGGAACCAAAGCTTTCGAGCTTTTGTAAAACACGGATAGTGTGTTCATCAACAGTATAGGCATGGAATAAATCAAACTGCATTTGCCCTACAATGTTATTCCATTGTGGAAAATAAGCTGCGAGTACACTGTGTTTGTGCATAGGAATAAATGCACCAGAAACAGCATGAGGATGACGCAAAATCTGCATAAAAACTTGGCGTGCTAGTGGGTACTCACACAAAGGCTGAACTAAATGACGGCGCGCATAACGTAAATGGCGTAATGTTGTAGAATAAATTCCAGTGATCTCTTTATGCTCTGCCATACGCAAAAATAGGCGCATAATGGCGATAGGATCATCAAGAAAACAGCTATCATCGATAACATCAATCAAAGAGCCTCTTAGCTGGAATTCATTATCTAATGGTCGAGGTTTTACATTGGGTTGTAAAGCAAGGATGGCTTCATCAAATAACTGAAGCAGCATATCGTTTAACTCACTAACACGGCGAGTAACGCGATAATAATCCTTCATCATTTTTTCAACCGGCTGATTGCCTTCTCCTTGATAATTTAAGCATTGAGCAACGTTAAGTTGTCTATCAAATAGTAGGCGATTATCGTAGCGAGAAAGCACTAGGTGTAATGCAAAACGAATTTTCCACAGAGTGTATTGGCACTCTAGTAATTCTTGTCCTTCTGCGGGAGTTAAAAAGCCAAAGTTCACCATTTCTGAGATGGAGGTTGCACCAAAATGTCGATGAGCGACCCAAATTAAAGTATGAATATCGCGAAGACCGCCAGGGCTACTTTTAATATCTGGTTCTAGGTTATAGCTGGTACTATGAAATCGTTGATGTCTTTGTTTTTGTTCTTCTATTTTGGCTGCGAAAAAATCAGGTGATGGCCAAAATCCTTGGCTGAAAATATGATTAATTAACTGTTGATAAAGTGATTGATTACCACAAACCAAGCGAGCTTCTAGCAAATTTGTCGCTACCGTTAAGTCAGAGAGACCTTCTAAAAGACACTCTTCCATTGTTCTAACACTGACACCGATCTCAAGACGTACATCCCAAAGTAAGGTAATTAATTTACTGATTTTTTCGGCTATTTCTGGTGATAAAGCTGAATCACTTAAAAATAGAAGGTCAATATCAGAAAGGGGGTGTAGCTCTTCTCTACCATAACCACCAACAGCAATAATACTAAGGTCAGGATAATCAGATAATTGAGTATAACGCCATAATTGAGTTAAGAGTTGGTCAATGAAATGGCTACGGGCTTGAAGCAATAAAGTTACATCGACATTGTGGTGAAAAGCATCAGCTAACCAAGACTGAAATTGTTCTATAGATTGTTTTAGTTCAGTGTGATTTTGTGTGTTTTTCGTCAGCAAAAAAGGGGAAGGGGGCTGTGTTTGAAATACGTTATTAGTGGTCATCATTCGTCTTCTTACTCAATGTTTGCTTATAGCATTAAGACTAATGTTAAAACGATAACCTGACTAGCAATTCTGTTATTCCATTATAAATAAAATAAAAAAAGCGACACATCTCGAAAGAATATGTCGCCTTTACACTGTAAACTGAAGAGTATTATTCGTTAATTAAAACCGCAGAAATAAATGGTTCTTCTTCTTTGCGTAATGTCATGATTTCACAGCCGTTATCAGTAACGACTAAGGTGTGTTCATACTGTGCAGACCAGCCTCTGTCTTTGGTTTTAACAGTCCAGCCATCTTTCATTGTACGAATACGGTAATCACCAGTATTAACCATAGGTTCAATGGTGAATGCCATCCCTTTTTGTAACACCACACCACTATCATCTGCATCATAGTGGAGGACTTGTGGTTCCTCATGGAATCCTTCGCCAATACCATGGCCGCAGTATTCACGAACAACAGAAAAATCATGCCCTTCAACAAATTTTTGAATAGCTTTACCCAGTTCACGTAAGCGAATACCTGGTTTTACCATTTTAATTGCTAAATATAGGCTTTCTTGGGTGATGCGACATAAACGCTCACCTTGAATGGTCGGTTTTCCTACGATAAACATTTTTGAGGTATCGCCATGAAAACCGTCTTTAATAACAGTGACATCAATATTAACAATATCACCATCTTTAAGGATTTTTTCTTCGCTAGGAATTCCGTGGCAAATAACATCGTTAACAGAAATACAAACTGATTTAGGGAAACCATGGTAGTTCAGACAAGCAGGGATTGCTTGTTGTACATTAACAATATGTTCATGACAAATACGGTCTAATTCAGCGGTATTTACGCCAGGTTTTACGAAAGGTGCGATAATTTCAAGAACTTCTGCCGCAAGACGACCTGCGACGCGCATTTTTTGAATATCTTCTTCTGTCTTGATTACAATAGCCATTTGAGTTCTTCGTCTAGATTAAGGCCACAATACGCATGACATAACACAAGTTGGTTGTTTCATATTTTGTATTGCAGGTTAAATGAATGATGATGAGAAATAATTCTGATTACCATTTATGATATCAGCAGAAAGTAGGCATGCCAATAAAGAGGATGTGTGTAATCTGTCTAATATCGAGAATAATTACGAACATTACGCCTTCTGAATCTGATTGTCTTTACATATTGCGCTTTTCTCTTTGGCATTTTTTATAGAGATTTGATATTAGAGCAATATTCATAGTAATCACTTTAATAATCTCTTTTTTTCTCTATTTAATATCGCCAGTTTTATGTCAAATTCGCCATTATCAAACACAAGTAATAGTGGTTTCTTAAGGTTATTTATGGTATAAAGCGCGCCGGAGTTCTGTTATTGCATCACATCTAGAGCAGTAACAGTAAATCTGAACATTCAATTGTGTTAATTACACACACAAATCGGCACATAACGCCGGGGTGCTCTTATGTAAAGGTTAAACCTTTACAGCTGATGAGTCGGTCGTATGGGATTTGTGGACGAAATAACCCCAAATTTAAATTTATAGAGGTCTAAAATGGCAACTGTTTCAATGCGCGATATGCTGCAAGCCGGTGTTCACTTCGGTCACCAAACTCGTTACTGGAATCCAAAAATGAAACCATTCATCTTTGGTGCGCGTAACAAAGTTCATATCATTAACTTGGAAAAAACTGTTCCAATGTTCAATGAAGCTCTGGTTGAACTGAACAAAATTGCTTCTCGTAAAGGCAAAATCCTGTTTGTTGGTACTAAGCGCTCTGCCGTTGAAGCTGTTAAAGAAGCAGCAGAAAGCTGTGACCAGTTTTTTGTAAACCACCGCTGGTTAGGCGGTATGCTGACTAACTGGAAAACTGTTCGTCAGTCAATCAAACGCCTGAAAGATTTAGAATCTCAGTCTCAGGACGGTACTTTTGACAAACTGACCAAGAAAGAAGCGTTAATGCGTTCTCGTGAACTTGGTAAGTTAGAAAACAGCCTGGGTGGTATCAAAGACATGGGCGGTTTACCTGACGCTCTGTTTGTTATCGATGCTGAACACGAACACATTGCTATCAAAGAAGCAAACAACCTGGGTATCCCAGTATTTGCTATCGTTGATACTAACTCTGATCCAGATGGTATCGACTTCATTATCCCTGGTAATGACGATGCAATCCGTGCGGTTAAATTATATCTGACCGCTGCAGCTACAGCTGTTCGTGAAGGTCGTTCTCAAGATCTGGCTGTTCAGGCTGAAGAAGGCTTAGTCGAAGCTGAATAATAAGGCATGCTCGTAAGAGCCCTTATTTAACCAGGTATTGCTATATATTGGTTAGGGGGCCTCAATAGGCCCCCTTTACACATCTGCTATGAGAACATCTATGGCTAGTCCATAGAAAAGTCGAGGAAGAAACAAATGTCTGGAATTACCGCTGCATTGGTAAAAGAACTGCGTGAACGTACTGGCGCAGGCATGATGGAATGTAAAAAAGCGCTGGTTGAAGCTAATGGTGATATCGAATTAGCAATCGACAATATGCGTAAATCAGGTCAAGCAAAAGCGGCTAAAAAAGCAGGCCGTGTTGCTGCTGAAGGTATCATCCTTGCAGAAGTTGCTGCTGATGGTAAATTCGGTGCGCTGGTTGAACTGAACTGTGAAACAGACTTCGTTGCTAAAGATGCTGGTTTCATCGCTTTCGGTAAAGAAGTTATGGCTACTGTATTAGCAGACAAAACTGATGATATCGAAGCTCTGAAAGCTAAATTTGAAGAAGCTCGTACTGCATTAGTTGCTAAAATCGGTGAAAACATCAACATTCGTCGCGTTGCTGTATTAGAAGCTGAAGAATTAGGTACTTACCTGCACGGTGCTCGTATCGGTGTTTTAGTTTCAGCTAAAGGCGCTAACGAAGAACTGATCAAACACATTGCTATGCACGTTGCTGCAAGCAAACCAGAATATGTTCGTCCTGAAGATGTTCCTGCTGACGTTGTTGAGCATGAGCACCAAATTCAGATGGATATCGCAATGCAATCAGGTAAACCACGCGAAATCGCAGAAAAAATGGTTATCGGTCGCATGAACAAATTCACCGGTGAGATTTCTCTGACTGGTCAGCACTTCGTAATGGAACCAAGCAAAACTGTTGGTGAACTGCTGAAAGAAAACAATGCTGATGTTATCAACTTCGTTCGTTTCGAAGTAGGTGAAGGTATTGAGAAAGTTGAAGCTGATTTCGCAGCAGAAGTTGCTGCAATGAGCAAATAATAACGCTTAGCGTTAATAGAGCCGCCTAATGGCGGTTCTGTTTTGTTTTAATCTCCACTGACCGTTTGCTTTTTTTTGTTAAAAAGAGAAGCTATCTAAAACCTCCAATTAACTAATCTGCTTAGGACAGAACACCATGGCAACCAATGCAAAACCCGTATATCAGCGAATTTTACTAAAGCTGAGTGGCGAAGCTCTACAAGGCGCAGAAGGTTTCGGTATCGATGCGAGCGTACTTGATCGCATGGCTCAAGAAATCAAAGAACTCGTTGAATTGGGTATACAAGTCGGTGTCGTAATTGGCGGTGGTAACTTGTTCCGTGGCGCAGGTCTTGCGGCGGCAGGTATGAACCGTGTTGTGGGCGACCACATGGGAATGCTCGCGACAGTAATGAATGGCTTAGCAATGCGTGATGCATTGCATCGTGCTTATGTTAACGCACGGCTTATGTCAGCATTTCCACTAAATGGTGTCTGTGATAACTACAGTTGGGCGGAAGCAATTAGCTTATTACGCCATGGTCGAGTCGTTATTTTCTCGGCTGGTACAGGCAATCCATTCTTTACTACCGATTCAGCTGCGTGTTTACGCGGTATTGAAATTGAAGCTGACGTTGTATTAAAAGCAACGAAAGTGGACGGCGTTTATTCAGCCGATCCAACCAAAGATCCTGATGCAGTACTTTATGAACAACTAACTTATCAGGATGTATTAGAACGTGAATTGAAAGTCATGGATCTTGCTGCATTCACATTAGCCCGAGATCATAATTTACCTATCCGCGTATTCAATATGAATAAACCGGGTGCATTACGTCGGGTTGTAATGGGTGAAAGTGAAGGAACTTTGATTTCTCACGCTTAATACACAGAGACAACGGTATAATTTGGCGTTAACATCAAGAGTACGCCAATTCATTTATGTCGATATAGTTTGATATCGACTGGAAGATAACCAGTTCCCAAGGGTTTATAACGTGATTAATGAAATCAAAAAAGATGCTCAAGAACGCATGGATAAAAGCGTTGAAGCACTAAAAAGCCAGATTAATAAAGTTCGTACTGGTCGTGCGTCTCCAAGCCTTTTAGACGGTATTGTAGTGGAATACTACGGAGCGCCAACCCCATTAAACCAAGTTGCTAACGTTGTTGCAGAAGATGGCCGTACACTGGCAATTACGGTTTTCGACCGTACTTTAGCTCCAGCTGTCGAAAAAGCGATTATGGCATCAGATTTAGGTTTAAACCCTTCATCTGCTGGTACGATTATTCGCGTTCCACTGCCACCATTAACAGAAGAACGTCGTAAAGACCTAATCAAAGTTGTTCGTGGTGATGCAGAACAAGGCCGTGTTTCTGTTCGTAATATCCGTCGTGATGCTAACGATAAAATAAAAGCATTACTGAAAGATAAAGAAATCAGCGAAGATGATGAACGCCGTTCTCAAGATGACATTCAGAAATTAACTGACATGTTCATTAAAAAAATTGATGAAGCATTAGCACTGAAAGAAACAGAGTTAATGGAATTCTAATTTTATATCTTTTTTTGATAATGCCGCTTTTAGCGGCATTATTTTTGGTTATTTATTTGAAATTTCGTGCTTAATATCTTCTTTTTGTCACATTATTTATTAAAGTTTTCATCTTTCTCCCTCATTTACCTTGTCATACTGATATAATTCTCTTTAATTAAAACGTTGTAGACATACTGATTGATTAATAAATGAAACAAATAACTATATTAGGCTCAACAGGGTCTATCGGAACGAGCACACTTTCCGTTATTGAAAATAATCCTGGTGAATATCAGGTTCTTGCCCTAGCAGCAGGAAAAAATGCAAATAAAATGGCGCAACAATGTGTCACTTTTCAACCTAAATATGCTGTGATGTCTGATGAACAAAGCGCAAATCAGCTTAGACAGTTACTCGCCAATACATCCTGTAAAACAGAAATCTTATCCGGCTCCCATGCAATTAATGAGATAGCAGCACTCGATGAAGCTGATCAAGTCATGTCTGCGATAACCGGTGTTGCTGGACTAAAACCAACACTTGCAGCTATAGAGAAAGGTAAAAGAATTTTATTAGCCAATAAAGAATCACTGATAACCAGTGGGCGTCTTTTTTTTGATGCGGTGGCTAAATATGGTGCAACTGTATTGCCGATTGATAGTGAACATAACGCGATTTATCAAAGTTTACCTAAAGCTATCCAAGAAAATTTAGGCCATGCATCTTTAGCTGATGAAGGCGTGACCAGTATATTACTAACGGGTTCAGGTGGGCCTTTTCGTTATACCCCGTTAGAAGAACTAGAGGCAATGACGCCAGACCAAGCTTGTGCACATCCAAATTGGTCGATGGGGCGAAAAATCTCAGTTGATTCAGCAACAATGATGAATAAAGGGTTGGAATATATTGAAGCTCGCTATTTTTTTAATGCTTCAGAAGAAGAAATGGAAGTAATTATTCACCCTCAATCCGTTATTCATTCAATGGTTCGCTACCGTGATGGCAGTATTATTGCTCAAATTGGTGAACCTGATATGAGAACTCCGATTGCGTACTCAATGGCTTATCCTCATCGTACTCAATCAGGTGCAAAAGCATTAGATTTTTTTGAGATTCAATCGCTAGAGTTTATTCGTCCAGATTATCAACGTTACCCTTGTTTAGCACTTGCCATTGAAGCATCTAAGCGTGGGCAAGCGGCAACAACAGTGTTAAATGCGGCTAATGAAGTCGTTGTTGATGCTTTTTTACACGAAAAAGTGAAGTTTACTGATATTGCTAAAATTAATCGCAAAGTTGTTGAACATTTTGACCTATCAGAGCCTCAAAGTATTAATGATGTTCTAGAAATTGATAAATTAGCCAGATTAGAAACTCATCAGATAATCACTCAATTTGTATAATGGTGATTATATTTAATATAGGGTGTTTGTTCGTCTTTCTGGCTAATGGTATAGTTGCCGAATCACTAAAGACAATAATGAAAATTAACAGTTCATTACTAAAGCTACTGCTTTAGCAACTTTGAGGCTTTGCCAAAGGCCGTGGGTGACACGGTTTTTTTTTGTGCATGGGTTATCCGAAGAGGACTGTCTGTATCAGTATCAGATTAGCAAAGGGTTAAATTGAGTGAACTTATCCAGTGACGATTCATCCGCATCAAAACCAAAGCATGTTGCTATCATTATGGATGGCAATGGACGCTGGGCTAAAAAGCAAGGGAAACTCCGAGTAACGGGGCATCGCGCGGGAATTAAAGCAGTTCGGGATGCGGTTAGCTTTTCCGTAAAACACAAAATTGAATCACTGACGTTATACGCATTTAGTAGCGAAAACTGGAATAGGCCTGAGCAAGAAGTCAGTTCTCTCATGGAATTATTTGTCTTCGCCTTAGACAACGAAGTGAAAAGCCTACATAAACACAATGTTAAACTTACGGTTATCGGCGATATCAGTCGTTTTAGCCGTCGTCTACAAGACAGAATTAAAAATTCTGTTGCACTAACTGCGAATAATACAGGACTTAATTTAAATATTGCCGCTAATTACGGTGGACGATGGGATATTACTCAAAGCGTAAAACAATTAGCGACCTCTCTCTCAAAAGGAGAAATTAATCTCGAAGATATTAATGAAAATGCCATATCTTCACATCTTTGCTTGCATAATCAACCTTGTGTCGATCTTGTGATCCGTACAGGTGGTGAGCATCGCATAAGTAATTTTCTTATTTGGCAGATAGCTTATGCTGAGCTTTATTTTACACAGGTTTTATGGCCTGATTTTGATGAACAAGTTTTTCAGAATGCACTAGATGCTTTTGCTAAACGGGAAAGACGTTTCGGTGGTACTACATCAGAAACAGATACTATAAATCTGGGAGGATAACTTGCTTAAGTATCGTGTCATCACCGCATTAATTTTAATCCCTATTGTTATTGCAGCACTATTTCTACTGCCTCCGGCAGGTTTTGGGTTAGTGATTATTGCAATATCAGGCTTAGCAGGTTGGGAGTGGGCGCAATTTATTGGCTGGCATTCTCAAGGTAAACGTATTGCAACAGGGATGGGTTTTGCTGCATTGTTGTTAATTATGCAGTTATCTTTACCCAATTATGACCACCTACTCGACACTCCAATGATAAAAAATGGTTTGTGGGCTGGTTTAATTTGGTGGGTAGCCGCAATTTTATTAGTTGTAAGTTATCCTAATTCAGCCAATATGTGGAAAAATTCAGTTTTTATTAAGCTATTGTTCGGTATATTGACGATTGTTCCTTTTTATTGTGGCATGATGGCATTACGCATGTTGGGGTATAGCACTGATACTTACACAGGCGCATGGTGGTTATTGTATGTCATGATATTAGTTTGGGCTGCTGACTCTGGTGCTTATGCATTTGGACGCTTAATGGGGAAACATAAAATGGCCCCTAAAGTGTCGCCAGGTAAAACCCTTGAAGGGTTGGTTGGTGGATTGATTACTGCTGGTGTGGCTTCGTGGTTATTTACCCATTTTGCACCCGTAATTGAAGTTCCCAATAATTTATTATTAATATCAGGTGTTGTTGTCATTGTATCGGTATTTGGTGATCTGGCTGAAAGCATGTTTAAACGTGTTTCAGGCATAAAAGATAGTAGCCAATTAATACCTGGGCATGGTGGTGTGCTTGATAGAATTGATAGTTTGACTGCAGCTATCCCAGTTTTTGCAGGATTGGTCTTCCTGATTTCTTCTGGCTTTAAACTATAAAGGTAAGTAATGGGTATCCTGTGGAATCTTGCCGCATTTATTATCGTTTTAGGTATTTTGATTACGGTACATGAGTTTGGGCATTTTTGGGTAGCTAGGCGTTGTGGGATCTATGTTGAGCGTTTTTCTATAGGTTTCGGAAAAGCTATTTGGCGAAAGGTAGATAAACACGGCACTGAATTTGTTATCGCATGGATACCTTTGGGTGGCTATGTAAAAATGTTAGATGAACGTGTTGGTGAGGTTCCTCCTGAGCGACGTCATCTAGCTTTTAATAATAAAACGGTAGGGCAGCGAGCTGCCGTTGTTGCTGCAGGACCTATTGCTAACTTTTTGTTAGCAATCGTCGCCTATTGGATTGTTTTTATGATAGGTGTTCCTGCATTAAAACCTGTAATTGCAGACATTCGTCCGAATTCTATCGCAGAACAAGCAAAATTAACGCCTGGAATGGAACTAAAATCCGTTGCAGGTATCGAAACGCCTGATCAGAACTCAGTTCGTTTAGCATTAGTCAGTAAAATTGGTGCCAAAGAGGTTTCATTCGTTGTATCAGATCCAAATTCTCTCTCAGAGAGTGAGAATATACTGAATTTACAGCAATGGAATTTTGATCCTGAGAAACAAGATCCCATCTTATCTTTAGGGATTATGCCTGTTGGCGCGAGATTGGACTCGAAAATTGTTGAAGTAACGGTGGGTTCTGCTGCTGAAAAAGCAGGTTTACAGGCAGGGGATCGTATCGTTACAGTTGATGGTCAGCCAATTGATACATGGCATCCATTTACTTATTTTGTTCGACAAAGCCCAAATAAAACATTGGCGCTTCTTGTTGAACGCAATGGCTCGTCATTGGAATTAATGATTACACCGACAGCTATTGCACTGAAAGACGGCACTGAAGTAGGGCAAGTTGGTGCGCAATTACAAGTATTACCTCCTGATGAGCAATACTTGATAATGCAACAATACAACCCATTTTCAGCACTGTATGAAGCTTCTGATAAAACATGGCAGTTGATGGGTTTAACTGTCAAAATGATTGGCAAGTTAGTGGTTGGTGACGTCAAACTAACTAACCTTAGTGGACCTGTTTCTATCGCGAAAGGCGCAGGAATGTCTGCTGATTCTGGGTTTGTTTATTATTTGATGTTTATGGCGCTTATTAGTGTCAATTTGGGGATCATTAACTTGTTTCCCCTGCCTGTCTTAGATGGCGGGCACCTGCTTTTCCTGGTTATCGAAAAGATAAAGGGAGGGCCGGTATCTGAGCGTGTACAAGATTTCTGTTATCGTATTGGTATTATGGCACTGATGCTTTTAATGGGACTTGCACTTTTCAATGATTTCTCTCGCTTATAATTGGTAAGCAGGGACCGGTTAGGAAAACACAAAACAACGATGGCGATGAAAAAGTTGCTTATAGCGTCGCTGCTGCTGGGCAGCGCCACTGCATACGGTTCAGACGGATTCGTAGTTCAGGACATTCAATTTGAAGGTCTTCAACGCGTCGCCGTTGGTGCAGCATTACTGAACATGCCTGTCCGGGTTGGAGACTCGGTTAGCAATGATGATATCAGTCGAACAATCCGTTCGTTATTTGCGACAGGAAACTTTGATGATGTCCGTGTTCTACGTGACGGAAGTACATTAATTGTTCAAGTAAAAGAGCGTCCAACAATTGCCAGCATTACTTTCTCTGGTAACAAAGCAATCAAAGAAGATATGCTAAAACAGAATCTTGAGGCTTCTAATATTCGTATCGGCGAAACGCTCGACCGTACAATGTTAGCGAACATCGAAAAAGGGCTTGAAGATTTCTATTATAGTGTTGGTAAATATAATGCAACTGTAAAAGTGGTTGTTACACCTCTTCCTCGTAACCGTGTTGATTTAAAACTCGTGTTTGCAGAAGGTGTATCAGCAACAATTCAGCAAATCAACATTGTTGGTAATAAAGCGTTTTCTACCGCTGAGCTCGTTAACCGCTTCCAATTACGTGACGATGTGCCTTGGTGGAACTTAGCTGCGGATGAAAAATATCAGAAACAAAAACTAGCTGGTGACTTAGAAACATTAAGAAGTTTCTATCTCGATCGTGGTTACGCTCGTTTTGATATTGAATCAACTAATGTCAGCTTAACGCCAGACAAAAAAGGAATTTACATTACCATTAACCTGAAAGAAGGTGATAAATACACGGTAGAAAATACCGAAATCAATGGTAATACGGCAGGCTATACCAAAGATATTGAAGAGCTTATCCAAATTGCTCCAGGCTCTCTTTATAATGGCGCACAAGTGACTAAAACAGAAAATGATATTAAAAATCTGTTAGGTCGTTATGGATATGCCTATCCTCGTGTTATGACTAACCCTGAAATTAATGATGAAAATAAAACGGTTAAACTGCATGTAAACGTAGATGCAGGAAACCGTTTCTATGTTCGCCAAGTACGTTTCGCAGGTAATGACATCACGAAAGACTCTGTTTTACGCCGTGAAATGCGTCAAATGGAAGGTGCATGGTTAGGTAGCGATTTAGTTGAACAAGGTAAAGAGCGTTTAAATCGTTTGGGGTATTTCGAAACGGTTGAAACAGAAACGCAACGTATTCCGGGTTCACCTGATCAGGTTGATATTGTTTATCGTGTAAAAGAGCGTAACACAGGTTCTCTTAACTTTGGTGTCGGTTTCGGTACTGAAAGTGGTGTGAGCTTCCAAGTGGGGGTTACTCAAGATAACTGGTTAGGTACAGGTAACGCAGTCGCGATTAATGCGAGTAAAAATGATTACTCAACTTACGCAGAATTGTCTGTTACTGACCCATACTTTACCGTTAATGGTGTGAGTTTAGGTGGTCGAGTTTTCTATAATGACTTCCGTGCAAATGATGCTGATTTATCAGGTTATACCAATAAATCTTATGGTGTAGATGGTACGTTAGGCTTCCCAATTAATGAATATAACTCAGCCCGTCTTGGCTTAGGCTATACTCATAATGGTCTGTCACGTATGGAACCTCAGGTTGCTATGTGGCGTTATCTTGAAAGTATGGGTGAAAACCCAGGCTTTGATAAGCGTGAATCCTTTAATGCTGACGACTATACTGTCAGCCTGGGTTGGACCTTTAATAACTTAAACCGTGGTTTCTTCCCAACTTCGGGTGTGAGAAGTAACTTAAGTGGGCGTGTGACTGTACCTGGCTCTGACAACAAGTACTATAAAGTGACTTGGGACGGTATGGCGTATTATCCAATTGATGAAAAAGAATCTTGGGTAACGCTATTTAAAGGTCGTTTAGGCTACGGTGATGGTTTAGGTGGTAAAGAATTACCATTCTATGAAAACTTCTATGCGGGTGGTTCTGGTACAGTTCGTGGTTTCCGTTCAAATAATATCGGTCCTAAAGCGATTTATTTGAAAAAAGTTACAGACTCAAAAGGAAATACGACAATTGATCCTTCTTTATCTAGCGATGCAATCGGTGGTAATGCTATGGCCGTGGCAAGCTTTGAGCTGATCACACCAACGCCATTCGTAGATGATAAATATTCATCTTCAGTTAGAACGTCGGTGTTTGTTGATGCGGGTACAGTGTGGGATACCAATTGGAGTAGTACAAACTCTGCTTGGACTGCAGGTATGCCTGATTATAGCCGTGCAAGTGATATACGTGTTTCAACGGGTGTTGCGTTACAATGGTTATCACCGTTAGGTCCGTTAGTATTCTCTTATGCTAAACCAATAAAAGATTACGAAGGCGATAAATCAGAGCAATTCCAGTTTAATATTGGTAGAACGTGGTAGCGATGTAAGTAAGGTTGATGCCTGATTCACTTTGTTGAAAAAGGCATCCGATTTCTGACAAAAAATTATTTTTGGTTTTAAGGAGTTTAATCGTGAAAAAATTGTTATGTGCCGCTGCCCTAGGAATGGCATTGACCATGTCAGCAGGTGTTCAAGCCGCAGATAAAGTAGGTGTTGTGAACATCGGTCAAGTTCTCCAACAAATTCCTAACCGTGATGCGGTAGAGAAACAATTGGAAAATGAATTCAAATCACGTGATACTGAATTGCAAAACTTAGGTAAAGCATTACAGACTGCTGTTGAAAAATATCAAAAAGATGCACCAACCATGAATGCAACACAACGTGCAAATACAGAGAAAGATCTGGTTGCTAAACGTGAAGCATATGCACAAAAAGCACAAGCTTTTGAGCAAGACTTTAGCCGTCGTCAAGCTGAAGAACGTAATAAAATCATGAAACGTGTATTAGATGCAGTTGACGCAGTAGCGAAGAAAGAAGGTTATGATGTGATTTTAGATGCTAACACTGTACCTTATTTCGCAGACGGTAAAGATATTACTGCTCAGGTTCAAAAACAGGTTAAATAATAGATGTTTTCAATTCGATTAGCTGATCTTGCTCAGCAATTGAATGCACAGTTACACGGCGATGGTGATATCACTATCGCCGGTCTTGCTTCAATGAGCCTAGCAAATAGCGAACAAATTACATTTCTTTCTGATAGTCGTTATCGTGAGAAATTGACTGAATGCAAAGCAGCTGCCGTTGTATTAACAGAAGCTGATCTTCCATTCTGCCCAGTTGCCGCACTTGTGGTAAAAAATCCGTATCTTGCCTATGCTCAAATGGCGCAGATTATGGATACAACCCCACAACCAGCACAAAATATTCACCCAAGCGCTGTGATTTCTCCTGATGCTAAATTAGGAAAGAATGTGTCAGTGGGTGCAAATGCCGTTATCGAGTCAGACGTTATCCTTGGTGATAATGTTGTGATCGGTGCAGGTTGTTTTGTTGGTAAAAAAGCGCATATCGGCGATAATAGCCGTTTATGGGCAAATGTATCTATTTATCATGAAGTTATTATTGGTAAAGATTGCTTAGTTCAATCAGGAACAGTTATTGGCTCTGATGGTTTTGGTTATGCCAATGAACGTGGTAATTGGATCAAAATTCCACAATTAGGTTCTGTTGTTATTGGCGATCGTGTAGAAATCGGTGCATGTACAACAATTGACCGAGGCGCATTAGATAACACAGTTATCGGTAATGGTGTTATCATTGATAACCAGTGCCAAATCGCACATAACGTCATTATTGGTGACAACACCGCTGTTGCGGGAGGCGTCATCATGGCGGGCAGCCTAAAAATAGGCCGTTACTGTATGATTGGTGGAGCAAGTGTTATCAATGGTCACATGGAAATCTGTGATAAAGTAACGGTAACAGGAATGGGTATGGTAATGCGTCCTATCACTGAACCGGGAGTTTATTCTTCAGGTATCCCGCTACAACCGAACAAAGCATGGCGTAAAACCGCAGCACTTGTGTTGCGAATTGACGAAATGCAAAAAAGACTTAAGTCGCTTGAACGTCAAGTAGAAAGTAGCGACAAGTAACAAAGTACGTCATCGACGGTTGTTACCTATTTTGCGACCTGCGGGTTAACTCACTTTTTTGAGTCACAGCAGGTCGTGTTATTATTAATTAGACGCAGTTTTATTAGACAGGAAGAGTATTGCAATGAGTGAGAATCATACTCTGCAAATCGAAGAAATTTTAGATTTACTTCCACACCGTTACCCATTCTTATTGGTTGATCGTGTCCTTGATTTTGAAGAAAAGAAATTTCTAAGAGCAGTAAAAAATGTATCTTTTAATGAGCCTTTCTTTCAAGGTCACTTCCCAGGAAAACCTATTTTCCCAGGTGTATTGATCCTAGAAGCCATGGCACAAGCAACGGGTATTTTAGCATTCAAAAGTGTAGGAAAGCTGGAACCTGGTGAGCTCTACTATTTTGCTGCTATTGATGGTGCTCGCTTTAAACGTCCTGTCTTACCAGGGGATCAAATGATCCTAGAGGTAGAATTCATTAAAGAACGCCGTGGTGTTGCTCGCTTTAAAGGCGTCGCTAAAGTTGATGGGGAAATTGCCTGCGAAGCTGAAATGATGTGTGCTCGCCGCCGTGAGGTCTAGCCTATGATAGATAAATCCGCAGTCATTCACCCTTCCTCAATTATTGAAGAGGGTGCGGTAATTGGTGCTAATGTTCGCATTGGCCCTTTTTGCGTTATTGGTGCAAACGTTGAAATTGGTGAAGGTACTGATATCAAATCTCACGTTGTTATCAATGGGCATACGCGTATTGGTCGAGAAAATCAGATTTATCAATTTGCTTCTATTGGTGAAGCTAATCAGGATCTGAAATATCGTGGTGAACCAACACAAGTTATTATTGGTGATCGTAACCTTATTCGTGAAAGTGTGACTATTCATCGTGGAACAACCCAAGGTGGCAATATCACAAAAATTGGCAATGACAACTTACTGATGATTAATACGCATGTTGCACATGATTGTATTATTGGTGACCGCTGTATTATTGCTAATAACGGAACACTTGGTGGTCACGTCACTTTAGGTGATTTTGTGATTATCGGTGGTATGAGTGCGGTTCATCAGTTTTGTCAAATTGGCTCTCACGTTATGGTGGGCGGATGTTCAGGTGTGGCACAAGATGTTCCTCCTTTTGTTATTGCACAAGGAAACCACGCAACCCCTTATGGGCTGAATATTGAAGGATTAAAACGCCGAGGTTTTGCTAAAGAAGATCTTCATGCAATTCGCAATGCTTATAAGGTTCTTTACCGTAATGGTAAAACTCTGGAAGAAGCACGTGAAGAGATTGGGCAACTGGTTACTGATAATAATAATCCGTATGTTAAGTTGTTCAGTGATTTTCTGGAAAACTCAGCAAAATCTAACCGTGGCATCATTCGCTAATTAGGATATGACCTTGTCAGGCCAATTATCTACTGTTCAGCGTCCGTTAGTTATCGGCTTAGTCGCTGGTGAAACGTCCGGTGATATCTTGGGCGCGGGATTAATCCGCGCTCTAAAACAAATGCATCCCAATGTCCGTTTTGTCGGTGTTGCAGGGCCTCTTATGCAAGCTGAAGGCTGTGAAGCTTGGTATGAGATGGAAGAGCTTGCCGTCATGGGGATCGTTGAAGTTCTTGAACGCTTGCCTAGATTATTAAAGATCAGAAAAGATCTCACTCAACGATTTTCAGCATTAAAGCCGGATGTCTTTGTGGGAATTGACGCGCCTGATTTTAATATCACACTTGAAGGTCGTTTAAAGCAAAAAGGGATCAAAACTATTCACTATGTCAGTCCATCTGTGTGGGCTTGGCGTCAAAAACGTGTTTTCAAAATTGGTAAAGCGACAGATCTCGTCTTAGCTTTTCTGCCTTTTGAAAAAGCGTTTTATGATAAATATCAGGTTCCTTGCCGTTTTATTGGCCATACAATGGCGGATGCAATCGCTTTAAATCCAGATAAAAAAGCAGCTCGTAAACATCTTGGTATACCTGAAAATGTCTCTTGTTTAGCTCTCCTTCCTGGTAGTCGTCATGCAGAAGTTGAGATGTTGAGCGCTGATTTTATAAAAACAGCACAGTTACTAAAACAACAAATACCAACACTTCATATTGTTGTGCCTCTGGTGAATACTAAACGACGTATTCAATTTGAGCAGATCCACCAAGATATCGCTCCTGAACTCGACATTCAGTTACTTGATGGGCAAGCAAGAGAAGCAATGACAGCCAGTGATGCGACGTTGTTAGCGTCAGGTACAGCAGCATTAGAATGTATGCTGACAAAATGCCCGATGGTTGTTGGCTATCGCATGAAACCATTTACTTTTTGGTTAGCAAAAAAGTTAGTGAAAACACCTTATGTTTCATTACCCAATTTATTAGCTGGTCGAGAAATAATTAAAGAGTTATTACAAGAAGAGTGTGAGCCAAGAGCGTTGGCAGAACAACTTTTACCTCTTTTAACGGATGAAGAAAAAGTACATCAATTAAAAGAAGTATTTTCACAACTTCATAGTGCTATTCGTTGTAATGCGGATGAGCAAGCAGCAAATGCAGTATTAGAATTGGCAGAGAAATAATGGAATTTGTATATCCAAAAGCAAATCTTATTGCTGGAGTTGATGAAGTCGGCCGGGGACCTCTGGTTGGTGCTGTAGTGACGGCCGCTGTTATTCTTGATCCGGCAAACCCGATTGAAGGATTAACAGACTCTAAAAAACTAACAGAAAAAAAACGTAATGCCTTGTATGACGAAATAAAAGAAAAAGCATTATGTTGGGCAATTGGTCGTGCAGAGCCTGAGGAAATAGATGAGTTAAATATTCTTTGGGCAACGATGAAAGCAATGGAACGTGCGGTTGCAGGATTATCTATTACACCTGATATGGTTTTGATTGACGGTAATCGCTGCCCTAAATTACCTATGGCTTCTCAAGCTGTTATAAAAGGTGATAGCTTAGTTCAAGAAATTAGCGCAGCGTCTATTCTTGCTAAAGTCACTCGTGATAGAGAAATGGAAGAGTTAGATAAGCTTTACCCTGATTATGGTTTTGCTAAACATAAAGGGTATCCAACAGTTTTCCATATGGAAAAACTGGCCTTATTAGGGGCAACCCCTTATCATCGAAAAAGTTTTGCGCCTGTAAAACGAGCATTAAATTTAAAGTAATCCACAGAGTAATTAAATATTATGGCAGATCCTCGTTTTATCCATCTTAGGGTACACAGCGATTATTCAATGATCGATGGATTGGCAAAAACAGGGCCTCTTGTGAAGAAAGTGGCTTCGCTGGGAATGCCTGCTTTTGCGATTACTGATTTCACTAACTTATGTGGGTTAGTGAAGTTTTATGGTGCCGCACATAGTGCAGGCATTAAACCTATCATTGGTGCCGATGTTTACCTCGAAACAGAATTATTAGGTGATGAATATGCACACCTCACTATTCTTGCCCGTAATAATGTAGGTTATCAAAATCTTACCTTACTGATTTCAGAAGCTTACAAACATGGGTATGGTGCTGCTGGGCCGATTATTAAACAAGAGTGGCTAACAACCTATAAAGAAGGGCTCTTGTTGCTTTCGGGTGGAAGAATGGGCGATGTAGGCAAGTTCTTGCTTCGTGGAAATCGTGCCTTAGTTGATCAATGTCTTGAGTATTATCAAACTCACTTTCCTGATAGTTATTATTTAGAACTTATCCGAACTGGTCGCCCTGACGAAGAAAGCTATTTGCATGAAGCTGTAGCTCTCGCTTCTGAAAAAGGTTTACCCGTTATTGCAACGAATGACGTCTGTTTTCTTGATAGTGATGATTTTGACGCACATGAAATTCGCGTTGCAATCCATGATGGGTTTACACTCTCAGATCCCAAGCGTCCAAAAAATTATAGCCCTCAGCAATATATGCGCACAGAAGAAGAGATGTGTGAATTATTTGCTGATATACCTGAAGCATTAGAAAACAGCGTTGAAATCGCCAAACGTTGTAATGTTACCATTCGTTTAGGGGAATACTTTCTTCCTCAATTCCCAACAGGGGATATGAGTACTGAAGATTTTCTCGTTAAAAAATCTCAAGAAGGTTTGGAAGAGCGTTTGGCTTTTCTGTTTCCAGATCCCGAAGAACGAAAAAAAAGACGTCCTGAATACGATGAACGTCTTGATATAGAGCTAAAAGTAATCAACCAGATGGGATTCCCTGGTTACTTCCTTATCGTGATGGAGTTCATTCAGTGGTCTAAAGATAACGGTGTTCCTGTAGGGCCGGGACGAGGTTCGGGGGCTGGATCATTAGTTGCTTACTCACTCAAAATTACTGACCTTGATCCTCTGGAATTTGATTTACTTTTCGAACGTTTTCTTAACCCTGAACGTGTTTCAATGCCTGACTTTGACGTCGATTTCTGTATGGAAAAACGCGATAGGGTAATTGATCACGTTGCAGATATGTATGGTCGTGATGCGGTATCTCAGATCATTACATTTGGTACGATGGCGGCAAAAGCGGTTATCCGAGATGTTGGACGTGTTTTAGGACATCCTTACGGTTTTGTCGATAGAATTTCGAAGCTTGTACCGCCTGATCCTGGAATGACGCTAGAAAAAGCATTTGCAGCAGAACCTCAGTTACCTGAAATTTATGAAGCTGATGAAGAGGTTAAATCTCTTATTGATATGGCTCGTAAATTAGAAGGGGTGACACGTAATGCCGGAAAACATGCGGGTGGTGTAGTTATATCACCAACAAAAATTACCGATTTTGCGCCGCTTTATTGTGACGCAGAAGGAAATAACCCAGTTACACAATTTGATAAGAATGACGTTGAATATGCAGGTCTTGTCAAATTCGACTTCTTGGGATTAAGAACACTCACTATCATTAACTGGGCATTAGAAATGATTAATGCCCGCCGTGAAAAAAAATCACTGGAACCTATTGATATCTCTGCGATCCCATTAACAGATCAGCGTAGTTTCGATATGCTGCAACGTTCTGAAACGACCGCGGTATTCCAGTTAGAATCACGTGGTATGAAAGATCTTATCAAGCGTCTACGTCCTGACTGCTTTGAGGATATGATTGCGTTAGTGGCCTTATTTCGCCCAGGTCCATTGCAATCAGGTATGGTGGATAACTTTATTGACCGTAAACACGGCGTTGAAGAGATCTCTTATCCAGATGTTAAATGGCAACACGAGAGCTTGCAGCCTGTTTTAGAACCTACCTATGGCGTTATCTTATATCAAGAACAGGTTATGCAAATTGCGCAGGTTCTTGCTGGATATACGCTGGGTGGCGCGGATATGTTACGACGCGCAATGGGTAAGAAAAAACCTGAAGAGATGGCAAAGCAGCGCTCTGTATTTGAAGAAGGGGCTATCAAAAACGGTGTAGATGGCGAACTTGCCATGCGGATCTTTGACTTGGTGGAGAAATTTGCCGGTTATGGATTTAATAAATCGCACTCAGCTGCTTATGCTTTAGTTTCTTATCAAACGTTATGGCTAAAAGCCCACTATCCTGCTGAATTTATGGCTGCTGTAATGACGGCTGATATGGATAACACAGAAAAAGTGGTGGGATTAGTTGATGAATGTTGGAGAATGGGATTAAAAGTTCTTCCTCCTGATATTAATAGTGGTTTATATCATTTTCACGTAAATGATGAAGGTGAAATCGTTTACGGTATTGGTGCGATTAAAGGAGTGGGTGAAGGTCCAATTGAGGCAATCGTAGAAGCGCGTCAGCAAGGCGGCCACTTTAAAGATATTTTTGATCTCTGTGCTAGAACAGAAACGAAAAAATTGAATCGCCGAGTGATGGAAAAACTGATAATGTCAGGCGCATTCGATAAGCTAGGGCCTCATCGTGCCGCATTGATGTCTTCATTAGAAGATGCATTAAAAGCTGCTGATCAACATGCCAAAGCTGAAGCAATAGGGCAATCAGATATGTTTGGCGTGTTAGCAGAAGCTCCTGAACAAGTTGAGCGTTCTTATGCCAATATACCTAAATGGCCAGAACAAGTTGTTTTAGAAGGTGAGCGAGAGACATTAGGTTTATATTTAACAGGTCATCCGATCACACGTTATTTAAAAGAAATTGAACGATATGCAGCAGGAACGCGTCTAAAAGATTTAGTACCAACGCCACGCGGTCAAATGGTGAAAGTCGCGGGCTTAGTGCTCGCTTCTAAAGTATTTACGACAAAACGAGGAAATCGAATTGGCATATGTACCTTAGATGATCGTTCAGGTCGCTTAGAAATTATGTTATTTTCTGATGCATTGGACAAATACCAACATTTATTAGAACAAGACAAGATTTTAATTGCTACTGGGCAGGTCAGCTTTGATGATTTCAATGGTGGGCTTAAAATGACAGTCCGCGAACTTATGGATATCAACGAAGCCCGTGAAAAATATGCACGAGGACTTGCTATCTCATTATCAGACAGGCAAATTAATGAGCAATTATTAAATCGTCTTCGCGGCGTTTTAGAACCTCATCGTTCAGGCACGATACCGGTTCATCTTTATTTTGAAAAGCATGATGCCTGCGCACGTTTACGATTTGGTGCGTCTTGGCGTGTAACGCCAACTGATATGCTTTTAACAGATCTGCGAACTCTGCTGGGTAATGAGCAGGTAGAATTAGAATTTGACTAAAATAGGAATGTTATGAGTCTTAATTTTCTGGATTTTGAACAGCCAATTGCCGAGTTAGAAGCGAAAATTGATTCGCTAACCGCAGTTAGCCAACATGATGAAAAAATTGATATTAATATCGATGAAGAAGTTTCACGCTTAAGAGAAAAAAGCCTAGAGCTAACGCGTAAGATTTTTTCTGATCTTGGTGCATGGCAAGTTGCACAACTTGCACGTCATCCATTAAGACCCTACACACTGGATTATATTCATCGTATCTTTACTGATTTCCAAGAATTAGCAGGCGATCGTGCTTATGCTGATGATAAAGCGATTGTGGGTGGTATTGCACGTTTAGATGGCCGTCCTGTTATGGTTATTGGTCATCAAAAAGGGCGTGAAACAAAAGAGAAAATCCGCCGTAACTTCGGTATGCCAGCACCGGAAGGTTATCGCAAAGCGCTTCGTTTAATGGAAATGGCACAACGTTTTAATCTTCCTATTATCACCTTTATCGATACTCCAGGTGCTTATCCAGGCGTTGGTGCAGAAGAACGTGGTCAATCAGAAGCGATCGCACGTAACCTACGTGAAATGTCACGTTTTAGCGTGCCAATCATCAGCACTGTCATTGGTGAAGGTGGTTCTGGTGGTGCATTAGCTATTGGTGTGGGTGACAAAGTGAATATGTTGCAATACAGCACCTATTCTGTTATTTCACCAGAAGGTTGTGCTTCTATCCTTTGGAAAAGTGCAGACAAAGCACCATTAGCGGCAGAGGCAATGGGAATTACTGCAAACCGCTTAAAAGAGCTTAAGCTGATCGATAACGTTATTTCTGAGCCTTTAGGTGGCGCTCATCGTCACTATGACGAAATTGCAGCTTCATTAAAAGCACAAATCCAATCTGATTTAAAAGAATTAGATGCATTTGATTCAGAAGAGCTGACTAATCGCCGTTACCAACGTTTAATGGAATACGGTTATTGCTGATCTCGTGATATTTGAATATGACTAGTCCTGATATAGGTTGACAACTTTTCAGGCATAAGACGCTCGATGTACTTCATCGGGCGTTTTATAGTTTAACGATAAGTGTGGCCGTTTTTCATTATAGAGTTGAATTGATTCTTCTACTAATTTTCTTGCTTGTTCTAGATTACTCGGTTTTATCAGTAGATACTCCATTTTTAATATTCCATTAATTCGTTCTGCTAAGGCATTTTGATAACAATCATACCCATCAGTCATAGAACATTGAATATTATGCTCTTTATGTATCTCCTGATATTCCGAAGAACAATACTGTATCCCTCGATCTGAATGATGGATTAACGAAGTTGTCGAAGTCCGTTTTTTTAACGCCTGAACCAACGATTTCTTCACTGAACTTGTTTTCATATTGTTATCTAAATGATATCCCACGATTTTTCGTGAATACGCATCCGTAATTAAACTTAAATAAGTATCACCTTCATGCGTCGATAAATAGGTAATATCTGCCACCCAAAGCTGTTCTGGTTGTGTGGGGATAAACCCTGACTTAATTAAATTAGGATGCCGATGAAAACGATGATGGCTTAAGGTTGTTCGATGATAAGCCCGTTTATTAGGCACCAGTAACTGATGTTCTTTCAATAAAGAAAATAGCCGATCACGACCAATAACCATCTGTTTTTGCTTTAAAATAAAATGTAATTTACGCCCACCCAGTCGAGGTTGTAAGACTCGTTCAGATTTAACAACATCAATAATGGCCGAATCTGCTTTCTTTCGTTCCTCAGTTCTATCCAGCCTCTTGTAATAAGCCTGTCGGCTGATCTGCATAAAACGGCAAGCAATTGTTACGGTGAGGTTTTTAACCGTTTTTTCTTTAATAACTCGGCTTTGCGCTTTTTTGACAAACGAACTCCAAAGTCTCTATCCATGACTTTAACCACAGCTTCGAAAAAATCGGATTTAAGCCGAGCTTCTTCAAGTTCCTTTTCAAGGATCTTAATGCGTTGTTCCGGCGTTTGTTGTTCAGAAGATTGGGTCATAGCTGAACCTCTATAAAAAGTATCAGGGGTACCGTTTGACCAATCTAACCTACCATGCTTACGAAGCCAAACTAAAACAGTAGAGCATCCTTGTATACCATAGTGATCTTGGGCTTGTTTATAGGTTATTTCGCCTTTTTCAACTTGGTCAACAAGCTGTAATTTAAAAGCGAGAGAATAATCGCGTTGAGTTCGTTTAGTGATTGGTTTCATTACATTCTCCAATTTCAGATTGGAAAAGTGTCAACCTTATTTAGGACGGGTCAATAAATTCTAATAAGCCTCATGTTGATTACATGGGGCTTTTTTATTGGTCCATTTTAAACTATCTCTATCGAAACAATTAGAATTTGTGATATTAACTATAATATATTATATATCAATGTGTTAACTCGATCTCAAAACTAATATTAATTCACTTTTTTACTAAAAGAATAATAAGTCATATCTATCATTTTATAGGGCATTAAATCTTTAATGAGGATAAAGTGATGATATCGTTTAGTGGCAAAGTGGGAATTATTACAGGTGGTAATAGCGGTATTGGTTTAGCCTCTGCGGAAAAATTTTTATCCTTGGGTGCATCTGTGGTTATTACAGGTAGTAATTTAGCACGAGGACAAAAAGCAGAAAAATATCTAAAAGAGAAAGGATTTGTCGGTGAATTCGTGCAAATGGATGTGACGAGCGAGAAAGAAAATGAACAACTTGTTGATTATGTTGTAAATAAGTATGGGCGAATAGATTTTGTGTTTGCTAATGCGGGGGTTTTAACAGATAACATTGCTGATAAATTAGAGTATGAAAAGTGGAAGGGTGTTTTAGATGTTAATCTAAATGGACTCTTTTTGATTAATCGAGCAGCAATTCAATATTGGTTAAAAAACAAAATATCAGGTGCAATTGTTAATTGTAGTTCAATTTGTTCTTTTGTTGGGCAACATGAATTTCCTGCCTATTGTGCATCAAAAGGTGGGGTTAAATTACTGACACAAACACTTGCTATTGATTACGCAAACAAAGGTATTCGTATTAATGCGGTTTGCCCAGGTTATATTGATACACCTTTGCTGGATGGTCGCGAATTAGATAAACAAAAGTTAGCGGCATTACATCCTATTGGACGTCTCGGTACACCAGAGGAAGTGGCTAATGTTGTCGCATTTTTGGCCAGCGATGCGGCTTCATTTGTGACTGGGGCTTCTTATTTGGTTGATGGCGGTTTTACTGCTTAATGGTGTTTTTAATAAAAAGCAGAATAACGATTATTCTGCTTTTTACTTCTTTAATTTCTTTATAACCTCGTATTTATCTTATTTCTAATTTTTCTTGTTGTTTGTGTAATAGAGCTACACCTTGTTTTATTTATAGGATTACTTTGTATTCGTGCAAAACCAGCGAGAAAAGCTTAACATAATCACCTGAATTCACTGATAAATGATAAAGCGATGAAACAGGAATATGACTCACTTCTTAAAGAAATCAAACTGCGCATTGATCCTCACATTAAAATTTTGGTGGGCTTTAGTGGCGGAGTAGATTCCACCGTTTTATTGCAAGGGCTTGTACGTTTACGTGATGAATTCCAATTACCTTTAGAATTAACCGCTATCTATATTCATCATGGATTAAACATCAAAGCAGATGACTGGCTTGCTCATTGTGAACAATGTTGTCAGCAATGGAGTGTCGATTTTATCAGTGAAAAAGTAAATGTAGATCCTAAAGAAGGCGGTCTTGAAAATGGTGCAAGAGAGGCGCGTTACCAAGCCTTTCGTCGATATTTACAGCCACAACAAGTGTTAGTGACTGCTCAACATCAAGATGATCAAGCCGAAACTTTTTTACTGGCTTTAAAGCGAGGTAGTGGCCCATCAGGGCTTTCTTCAATGCCAGCAAAAATGGTATTTGAAAATAGCTATTTACTTCGACCATTACTCAATATTACGCGTGAGCAAATCGAATCTTATGCTACTGAACAAGGACTAGATTGGATAGAAGACGATAGTAATCAAGATGACCGTTATGATCGTAATTTTTTACGTTTACGAGTTATGCCATTATTAACGCAGCGATGGCCCCATTTTTCGCAATCGGTGACTCGCAGTGCGGCACTGTGTGGTGAGCAAGAAGCCCTATTGGATGAGCTTTTGGAGCCAGAACTTAATGCTTTAATGGATAGCGAGTACAGTTTAGACATCAAGCAACTTGCTCTTTGTAGTGTGATAAAGCGTAATGCGTTATTAAGACGTTGGTTTGCTCAACATAATAAAACTATGCCTTCTAGACAACAAATTTTACGATTATGGCAGGAAGTTGCTTTAGCCAAAGCCGATGCAGAGCCTAAGTTACAATTTTATCAAGATGAAGTGAGACGTTATAAACAACGCCTTTATCTTGTACCAATAATTGATGATCCTGTTAATAAAATTATTGAATGGTCACTTACTCAATCACTGTCTTTACCTAGTGGATTAGGGGTTTTATCACTAACAACTGCAACAGGCAAAAATACTGTTAGAGCGCCTTCAAAGGATGAAAAAGTTACCGTTCGTTTTGGTTTGACACAAACATCTTTGCGTATTGTTGGACGAGAACATGCTCGGCATAGTAAAAAGATTTGGCAAGAGCTTGACGTTGCACCTTGGCGTAGGACACGAATTCCTTTGATTTATTATAATGACACGTTAATTGCTGCTCTTAATACATTTGTGACTTTTGAGGGAAAAGCAACATCAGAATATGCGATTACTATTGAGTGGCGAGAGGCTCATTAACGAACAACCGCCGGTTGGCGGCTGTTCCTTATTCGGTTATTCCGATTTTATAACAATAGTCCCAAGTTCGGGATTAGAAAAACTGGCAATGATATCCAGTCGTAAATCTTTAGAGCCTTCAGACGTCTTAATTTTTAGGTATTCAACCTTTTTGCTTAAGAAAAGATCATCAGCAATGCCTTCAATAAGCTTACCATCATGTAATTCAATATGGAGTGCTAAACCACGTTGGCATGCTAACTCCAGATACTCGTAATCATCACAGTTAATTGGTTGATATTCTGTATTTGTTGACATATTCCCTCACCACTCTTTCGTGGCGGTGTAGCCGCCAGTGAATAATTCAGAATAAAATCATTATGCTGTTATTCGATGTGAGCACAATAGTTATTATAATAATTTTCTGAAATAGTTCTTTATTCGAAGTGATTTGAGAAATAACTGACAATTATAGGTGCATTTATCTTAAAGCGTATTTTATTACCCCCTTTTATTTTAAAAAATGTTAGAATCATATTGAGAATGATTTATTAAAAAGTACCCAGAATGTAGGGAGTCGATGATGGGGAAAAAATTTTTATTTGCAGCCGTTGCTGCTGGGTTATTTGTACTATCAGGTTGCCAAAATAATATTGGCTTATCACTTGATGGAAAAATTGTAGACCAAACTTACAACAGTATTCTGCCGTGTGCCGATTGTTCTGGTATCGACACCACAATTCTTGTTAATCAAGATGGCTCTTATGTCATGGAGCAAAGCTACCAAGGTTCACCTGATGATAAACGTAGTTTCTTTGAATCAGGAACATGGGTATTAGGTAAAGATAAGCTGACGTTGACTAATAGTTACGGTGAAAAGAGCTATTATTTACCTCGTGAAGATAAATTAGTCATGCTTGATATTGATGGCAACGTCATTAATTCAGAACTAAATTATACTTTAGCTAAGGTTCAGCCTAAACAGCTTGCTGGCGAGTTTACCTATTTTGCTGATGCTGGAACATTTAAAGATTGCCAATCAGGACGTGTTTACGCAGCAAATGGTATTGAATTAGAAAAAGGCTATTTCTCAACCGGTGTTGATGGTGGAACACCTGTTTACCTCGAAGTTAATGGTTATTACAGCATTCGTCCTTCAATGGAAGATGGTAAATATGATCGAGCTTTAGTGGTTACTGATGAAAAACCTCGTTTTAATCGCCATGGCTCTTGCGGAAACCATCGTGGTGGCAGAAGTTAAGTTTTAGCGGTTTTGTTTTAATAAAAAAATCGCTTATTGAATAGCCTTGCGTTTATTAGACAGTTAAAATGAGTTGAGTAAAGACAGAGTTCGGTATTGAGCTGAACTCAGTCTTTTCATTTTAAGTTTATCTGTACAGTATTATTGTGCTTGATATATTCATAAAGTATTTTTCTAACTCATCTATCTCTTTAAATTACTTTGTATAAAAAATTTTATTTTTAATATATCAAAGAAATTTCCTATTACTGCATTATCTAAATAATTTCCTTTTCGTAATGTATTTTAAATAACCTATTATTTTTAAAGATATTACAATAATAACTTATTTTGTATTGTTCTCTAGCCAGCGCTCATGAGTAGGAGAAACTGGAGAGGGGGGAGTGGAAGGCGTTAACGTTAAATGTTGCTGATCATCTGAGATACTTTCAGTTTCTTGTTTATGTCTATTGCGCTCTTCGGTGTGTGCCTTTTCTTTCTGGGTTTTTATCACATGATCAACGGGAAGAAGGGCGGTATCAAGGACAACATCAATAGGTAAACTGATAATTGAGAATATAGGGTACATTCCCAGAGTAACTAACCAAATATAAGGTTCATTAATAACTTCGACATCAGTATTAGTACCTCGGTAATAATCATTACTACTCCTTGCTCTATTTATTGTTCCACATCCAGATAATATAAAAATAATACCAACTATTGCTCCAAGTCTTTTCATAATATTTCCTATGTAAATTTAAAATAATAGAAAAATAGTGAGTTAAAATCGCCATTTATATAACGAAATAATAAATAACATACTCGTTTTAATTTCTATTTATTACTAGATCATTCTGATAAAAACAGCTAACTACGCTATTATAATGATTTGGGTCAAAGAACCTCAATATGTTGAAATGAGTGATTATCAGCGGTATATGACTTTGTTCGGGAAGTTAGGGCTGGAAGGAAACGTATAAAAAAGATGTAATCGGCGATTGATATATTATTCTGATTATAGTTACAAGCGTGTCTGAGAGGACACGCTTGTTATTTATCAATCAAGCCCCTTAAAGATAAGGAGCCTAATAATTAAGCGAGTTGCTCTTTAATAAAGGCAACAACATCGTCAACATTGACTAGTGATTTATCATCACTACGACGCGCTTTATATTCGATTTGATTGTTGTCTAGATTACGATCACCAATCACGATAGTGTGTGGAATACCAATAAGTTCCATATCAGCAAACATCACACCCGGACGCTCTTTACGGTCATCAAACAGAACATCAACACCTTGAGCACGTAATTCGTCATAAAGTCTGTCAGCAACTTCTTTAACGCGATAAGAACGATGCATATTCATTGGTAAAATAGCGACTTGGAATGGTGCAATCGCATCAGGCCAAATAATACCGCGAGCATCATGGTTTTGTTCAATAGCGGCAGCAACAATACGAGTTACACCGATACCATAACAACCCATAGTCACGATTTGGTTATGACCTTCTTCGTTTTGTACCGTTGCTTTTAATGCTTCTGAGTATTTTGTGCCAAGTTGGAAAATATGACCAACTTCAATACCACGTTTGATCAGTAATGTTCCTTTACCGTCTGGGCTTGGATCACCTTCAACAACATTACGGATATCAGCAATTTCAGCAACAGGCAGGTCACGCTCCCAGTTGATACCAAAATAGTGTTTACCATCAACGTTTGCACCAGCACCAAAATCACTCATTACAGAGACAGAACGATCCATAATAACTGGTAGTGGCAGATTAACTGGGCCTAATGAACCTGGACCTGCATTTACAGCTTGGCGAATTTCAGCTTCAGTCGCGAAAGTTAAAGGTGCCGCAACGATAGCGCATTTTTCTGCTTTAACTTCATTAAGCTCGTGGTCGCCACGAACTAATAATGCAACTAATGGGTGACCACTTTCTTTCGTACCATGAACAATCAGTGTTTTAACTGTTTTTTCAATTGGTAAATTGAATTGTTCAACTAATTCAGCAATTGTTTTAGCGTTTGGTGTATCTACTAAACGTAATTCTTCAGTCGCGGTAGCTCTTGGAGTTGCAGGCATTACTGCTTCTGCTAATTCGATATTAGCTGCATAGTCAGAGCCAGTAGAGAAGACGATATCATCTTCACCGCTGTCCGCTAAAACTTGGAACTCATGAGAGGCATTACCACCAATAGAGCCTGTATCTGCAAGCACTGGACGAAAATCTAAACCAATACGAGAGAAAATTTTGCTGTAAGCTTCGTACATTCTGTCGTAAGTCTCTTGTAAAGACTCTTGAGAGATATGGAAAGAGTAAGCATCTTTCATGATAAATTCACGAGAGCGCATAACACCAAAACGAGGGCGTACTTCGTCGCGGAATTTAGTTTGAATTTGATATAAGTTCAGTGGAAGTTGTTTATAAGAGGTAATTTCATTACGAACAATATCAGTAACAACTTCTTCGTGGGTTGGGCCTAAAACAAATGGGCGCTCGCCTCTGTCTGCAAAACGCAGTAATTCAGGGCCATATTGCTCCCAGCGACCACTTTCTAACCATAAATCAGCGGGTTGAACAACGGGCATTGAAATTTCAAGTGATCCTGCATTGTCCATCTCTTCACGAACAATTTTTTCAATTTTTCTCAGAACACGAACCCCTGTCGGCATCCAATCATAAAGACCAGAAGCGAGTTTACGGATCATGCCTGCGCGAAGCATAAGTTGATGGCTGACAATTTCTGCATCAGCAGGTGTCTCTTTTAAAGTAGAGAGCAAATAGTGGCTAGTACGCATTATTAGGTTCCATTAGAACAAAAATACTTAGGCTGACTGTCACGCCAGTCTACATCAATATAATTAGAGAAAGACTTTAGTCTACCAGTGACTTAGGTCTGCCAAAAGGGGCAAAGCATTTTTTTCAATCTGATTTGTTTAAAGACAACGAGAATGACGTTCAGATTGGATAATTCATGATAGCAATATCAATGAAGATAGTAGCAAGTTACCGCGGTTCAATATCAAGAACAAGTGTCTGTTGCCCATTCACTTGCCAGCGAACATTAAATTCAAGCAAATGCACCGCATAGATCCTATCACTTTGCTCATTTTTTTTATAAGCAGGGCGAGGATCTTGTTGTAATACTTGAGTAATAAAACGCGAAAGATGAGGATATTCGTTCGCATAATGTTGCAGTTGTTCTAAAGCGAGTTGTGAAAAGAAGACCGGCATTTCATTAGCTGGTGCTTCTTGTGCAAAACCAGCAATCGCATTTGGTCGAGACTCTGCAAAGGGTAAATAAGGCTTAATATCAAGAACAGGAGTTCCATCAACTAAATCAAGGCTGCCTAAGTCTAAAATAACAGACTGGTTCTGTGTGTTTACTTTTTTTAATTCGACTAAAGACATGCCGATGGGATTGGGACGAAAAGTTGAGCGGGTTGCAAAAATACCCATTTTGGCATTCCCACCAAGCCTTGGGGGGCGAACTAAAGGGTGCCAACCCTGTTGTGCTGTTTGATGAAAAACAAAAATCAGCCAAAGATGACTAAATTGTTCTAAGCCTCGAACTGCATCTGGGTGATTATAAGGTGCATGTAGAATAAGTTGGCCGCCGCCATCCTGGATTAACCCAGGTTGGCGTGGAACGGCAAATTTTTCTTTATAAGGACTTGATATATGCCCTATAGGATTCATTTGGTAGGTATTCATTTTGTAATGAGTAATGCGGTGCCTTCACAAATGGCAGATTGGTAGCAACCTAAACCAGTGACAATTTGGCATTCATGCAATAAAACAGCATTGGCATTTTTGTAAGCTGCTTTGGTCGCCATTCTTTTTTTAGCAATAGGTAAACTTGCTGGTGGATCTTGTAATGTTTGACGGCAAGATTCACCGGCAACAATACCGAGATCTTTAAACGGAGCACCTAAAAGGTCTTCTGTTTTTTCAACAATACGCACTGAAGGTAATGTTTGTGATCTTGGTTTTTGGGGTTGTCCTGGTTTATTTAAACGCATATCCGTAAATTTAGACTGATCAACATCAGATGAATTCTGCATTGAACAACCTGTCATAAACAGCGCCATGATGCCAATAAGTAGCAAGCGCATGTGCATGGGTTATATCCTCTTTATTATTGTCTATACAAAAATTAAACGGCTATAATTTAATGCAAATTAGCCAAGTAAAAAAGAGAAAGGCGAACAAATGTCCGCCTTTTTTATAATTAAGTTAAATATTGACGTATTACCAGCCTTTTACTGCACCACCGTTAAAAATTTTATTGGCAGCACTATCCACTTCATCAGTTTGATAGGCTTGAATAAATTTCTTCACATTCTCGCTGTCTTTATTGTCTTCACGAGCAACAATGATATTTACGTATGGTGAGTCTTTATCTTCAACAAAAATACCGTCTTTTGCTGGTGTTAAATTGACTTGGCTTGCATAAGTAGTGTTAATTACCGCTAAGTAGATTTTTTGATCATCTAATGAGCGAGGTAATTGTGGTGCTTCTAATTCAACTAATTGTAATTTTTTAGGGTTTTCAATAATATCAAGCTTGGTAGGTAACAGACCTACACCATCTTTTAATTTAATTAACCCAACTTTTTCTAATAACAGCAGTGAGCGACCTAAGTTTGTTGGATCATTAGGAATAGCCACTTGTGCTTCATCAGGTAAATCGGCTAAATCAGTGATCTTTTTAGAATAACCCGCGATAGGGTAAATAAATGTATTTCCTACAGCTGTTATTTTGTAATTACGATCTTTAATTTGTTGGTCTAAATAAGGTTTATGTTGGAATGCATTAATGTCGATATCACCGCGACTTAATGATTCATTAGGCATGACGAAGTCATTGAAAGTAACGAGTTCTACATCAAGACCATATTTATCTTTAGCAACTTGTTTCGCTACTTCAGCGACTTGTTGTTCTGAGCCTGAAATAACGCCGACACGAATATGGTTTGGATCTTTTTCTTTTTCACCACAACCAGCTAATGCCAATGCACCAACTAAAGCACTTACAACTGCGAGCGATTTAAATTTCAATGACATACATTTACCCTTATTGATCTGTTAATTAAAAGGTTTCGTTATTAATAATAGAAACCTTCAATCTATTTATTTATGTGTTGTCAGCTTCACTAAGCGATCGCCGAAAAACTGAATGATAAAAACAAGAATAACGAGTAGAACAATGACTGTATTCATTACTGTAGCGTTATAGCCAACGTAACCATATTGGTAGCCAATTTGACCTAAACCACCGGCACCAACAGCACCTCCCATTGCGGAGTAACCCACTAATGTAATTAAAGTAATGGTTGCTGCATTAATCAAGCCAGGTAAAGATTCGGGTAATAAAATCTTCTTAATAATTTGCATTGGCGTTGCACCCATAGATCGGGATGCTTCAATTAATCCTTGAGGGATTTCTAATAGTGTATTTTCTACCATACGTGCAATAAATGGTGCTGCGCCAACAGTTAATGGCACTATGGCTGCTTGCAAGCCAATTGACGTCCCCACGACCATACGTGTAAAAGGGATCATCCATACTAATAAGATAATAAAAGGGATTGCCCTAAAAATATTGACGAGTGCTGAAATAATCCGGTAGGCAGGTGGGTTTGCCATGATTTGTTCAGGACGCGTAACATAGAGTAAAACCCCCAAAGGTAATCCGATAACAAAACCAAAGAAGCCTGAAACAAAGGTCATGACTAAGGTTTCCCAGATCCCACTAATTAATAAATAAATCATTCCTTCAGACATAACCGAGAACCTCTACTTTCACATGATGCTCTTCTAAAAACGCAATCGACTTTTCCGTGTTACCATTCTTACCGTGTAGTTCTGCTAACATCACACCAAATTTCACACCACCGGCATAGTCCATTTGAGAACTTAAAATATTAATATCAGCGTCAAAACGACGTGCAACGATAGACATCAATGGTGCATCTACAGATTGACCGTTAAATTCAAGTTTCAATAATGGGAATAAACCTTCCTCCCACTCTGGCTTCAAGCGTTCTTTATAGTCTTCAGGAATATCTAATTGTAGTGTTGATTGAATAAAAGCTTGTGAAACAGGCGTTTTAGGGTGTGAGAAAACCTCACTGACGGCATCACTTTCAACTAATTCGCCACCACTAATAACCGCAACTTGGTCACAAATACGTTTTACAACGTCCATTTCATGAGTAATTAATAAAATAGTGAGGCCTAAGCGACGATTAATATCTTTCAATAATTCTAAAATAGAACGTGTTGTTGCCGGATCTAGTGCGCTAGTGGCTTCATCACACAATAAAACATTAGGTGAGTTTGCCAATGCGCGTGCTATTGCAACACGTTGTTTTTGTCCACCAGATAAGTTAGCTGGGTAATACTCTTTCTTATCAGATAAACCAACTAATTCTAGTAATTCATTAACACGCTTATTGATTTCAGCTCGTGGCGTATTATCAAGTTCTAATGGCAATGCGACATTATCAAATACGGTACGAGAGGACAGTAAGTTGAAATGCTGGAAAATCATGCCAATACCGCGGCGTGCTTTTGTTAATTCTTTATTTGATAATTTTGTGAGATCTCGTCCATCAACCAATACTTCACCTGAAGTTGGTTTCTCTAACATATTTACGCAACGTATAAGTGTACTTTTACCCGCTCCTGACGATCCGATAACACCAAAAATCTGCCCTTGTGGCACATGCAGGTTTATATTTGATAGCGCCTGTATAGAACGCTCTCCCTGCTTAAATACTTTGTTTATATTCGTCAGTTTAATCATGTTTTTCTTTATATAAGTAGATATGGGACATAAAGACTATTCTGCCCGAGTTAAAATAGATGTTAAGGCGTCTAGACGGCCAAGTCAATAAAAAAGAGTAGAAGACTAATAAAGAAAGAAAGCCATGGATATCATTCTCTATATAAGAAAAAACATGCGATACTAATAAAAATATCTAAATGGAGTAATGTGCTGTGAGTAAGGGGATTTCAGCGATTTTCTTAGATCGCGATGGAACTATTAATATAGACCATGGTTATGTATCTGAAATTGATAACTTTGAATTTATCGATGGTGTTATTGAGGCAATGGCTGAATTAAAAGCTATGGGTTATGCCTTAGTATTAGTCACCAATCAATCAGGTATTGGTCGAGGCTATTATAGTGAAGATCAATTTTTACACTTAACAGAGTGGATGGATTGGTCTTTAGCGGATAGAGGCGTTGATTTAGACGGTATCTATTATTGCCCTCATCATCCTGATGCAAGTGTAGAAGAATATAAGAAAGCATGTGATTGCCGTAAACCTGCATCTGGTATGTTTATGGATGCTAAAGCGCAATTAAATATCGATATGGCTTCTTCTTATATGGTCGGTGATAAAAAAGAAGATATGTTGGCAGCAAAAAATGCAGGTGTTGGTCATAAAATTCTAGTTCGTACAGGAAAAGAGATAACAGAAGAAGCACAAGAGTGTGCAGATTTTGTTCTTGATAGCCTTGCAGACTTGCCAAAATGGCTAAAAAGCCACAAAAAATAAGCACTTCGTTTAATTTACCAACAAACGATCATTTTTTTAAAAAAAACTATTGCCAGCCTCAGAAAACTCCCTATAATGCGTCCTCGTTGTCACGGAACAGGGCGCTAAGCGAACTGACTGAGAGAACAAAGAAAAAAAGTGAAAAGCCTTGAAAATAAACGCTTGACACTGAATGAGGAAGATGTAGAATGCACCTCCTCGCAACAACGCAGAAGACCGGAAACGGCAGCGAATGTTGCACTGCTCTTTAACAAATTATCAGACAATCTGTGTGGGCACTCGCAGAGACGATATCTTCTAAAATATTAGATGTATCAAGTCTTGAAGAGTGAACAACAAAAGTAAATTCATTTATGAATAGCTAAGTTTTCGATTTCTTTGAGCATCAAACGCTTTTAATTGAAGAGTTTGATCATGGCTCAGATTGAACGCTGGCGGCAGGCCTAACACATGCAAGTCGAGCGGTAACAGGAGAAAGCTTGCTTTCTTGCTGACGAGCGGCGGACGGGTGAGTAATGTATGGGGATCTGCCCGATAGAGGGGGATAACTACTGGAAACGGTGGCTAATACCGCATGACGTCTACGGACCAAAGCAGGGGCTCTTCGGACCTTGCGCTATCGGATGAACCCATATGGGATTAGCTAGTAGGTGAGGTAATGGCTCACCTAGGCGACGATCTCTAGCTGGTCTGAGAGGATGATCAGCCACACTGGGACTGAGACACGGCCCAGACTCCTACGGGAGGCAGCAGTGGGGAATATTGCACAATGGGCGCAAGCCTGATGCAGCCATGCCGCGTGTATGAAGAAGGCCTTAGGGTTGTAAAGTACTTTCAGCGGGGAGGAAGGTGATAAAGTTAATACCTTTGTCAATTGACGTTACCCGCAGAAGAAGCACCGGCTAACTCCGTGCCAGCAGCCGCGGTAATACGGAGGGTGCAAGCGTTAATCGGAATTACTGGGCGTAAAGCGCACGCAGGCGGTCAATTAAGTCAGATGTGAAAGCCCCGAGCTTAACTTGGGAATTGCATCTGAAACTGGTTGGCTAGAGTCTTGTAGAGGGGGGTAGAATTCCATGTGTAGCGGTGAAATGCGTAGAGATGTGGAGGAATACCGGTGGCGAAGGCGGCCCCCTGGACAAAGACTGACGCTCAGGTGCGAAAGCGTGGGGAGCAAACAGGATTAGATACCCTGGTAGTCCACGCTGTAAACGATGTCGATTTAGAGGTTGTGGTCTTGAACCGTGGCTTCTGGAGCTAACGCGTTAAATCGACCGCCTGGGGAGTACGGCCGCAAGGTTAAAACTCAAATGAATTGACGGGGGCCCGCACAAGCGGTGGAGCATGTGGTTTAATTCGATGCAACGCGAAGAACCTTACCTACTCTTGACATCCAGAGAATCCTTTAGAGATAGAGGAGTGCCTTCGGGAACTCTGAGACAGGTGCTGCATGGCTGTCGTCAGCTCGTGTTGTGAAATGTTGGGTTAAGTCCCGCAACGAGCGCAACCCTTATCCTTTGTTGCCAGCGCGTGATGGCGGGAACTCAAAGGAGACTGCCGGTGATAAACCGGAGGAAGGTGGGGATGACGTCAAGTCATCATGGCCCTTACGAGTAGGGCTACACACGTGCTACAATGGCAGATACAAAGAGAAGCGACCTCGCGAGAGCAAGCGGAACTCATAAAGTCTGTCGTAGTCCGGATTGGAGTCTGCAACTCGACTCCATGAAGTCGGAATCGCTAGTAATCGTAGATCAGAATGCTACGGTGAATACGTTCCCGGGCCTTGTACACACCGCCCGTCACACCATGGGAGTGGGTTGCAAAAGAAGTAGGTAGCTTAACCTTCGGGAGGGCGCTTACCACTTTGTGATTCATGACTGGGGTGAAGTCGTAACAAGGTAACCGTAGGGGAACCTGCGGTTGGATCACCTCCTTACCTAAGAGATACGTGTTATGTGTAGTGCTCACACAGATTGTCTGATGAAGAACGAGCAAAAGCGCGTCTGCGAAGCTGACTGAAGTCCCCTTCGTCTAGAGGCCTAGGACACCGCCCTTTCACGGCGGTAACAGGGGTTCGAATCCCCTAGGGGACGCCAATTGCGCGGTATGAGTGAAAGGCGTACCACACTATGTCTGATGAAAGTCAGAGAATAGTTAAGATAATTTTAGTAAGTTATTTTAACTATTATGCTCTTTAACAATCTGGAACAAGCTGAAAAATTGAAAACAAATCAATATATCACCGAGGTATATTGATGAGTCTCTCAAAATCTCAAACTTTGAATGTGTTTTTCGACATCGAAGTGGGATGAGCGAGCAATTTACAGTTCGAGGCGGCCAGCGCACAGCCAGCGCAACATACATGAGTATGTGAGCATGGCGAGCACTGCCCAACGACGAAATGTAATCTGCATAGCCATCACCACCCAGACGTCTTCAAGAAGAGACACCTTCGGGTTGTGAGGTTAAGCGAATAAGCGTACACGGTGGATGCCTAGGCAATCAGAGGCGATGAAGGACGTGCTAATCTGCGATAAGCGTCGGTAAGGTGATATGAACCGTTATAACCGACGATTTCCGAATGGGGAAACCCAATATCCAATGGATATTATCATGACGTGAATACATAGCGTCATGAAGCGAACCGGGAGAACTGAAACATCTCAGTACCCCGAGGAAAAGAAATCAACCGAGATTCCCCTAGTAGCGGCGAGCGAACGGGGAACAGCCCAGAGTCTTAATCAATAGCAGCATCAGGAGAACGGTCTGGAAAGTCCGGCAGTAAAGGGTGATAGCCCCGTATCTGAAGATGCTGTTATTGTGAACTCGACGAGTAGGGCGGGACACGTGTTATCCTGTCTGAATATGGGGGGACCATCCTCCAAGGCTAAATACTCCTGATTGACCGATAGTGAACCAGTACCGTGAGGGAAAGGCGAAAAGAACCCCGGCGAGGGGAGTGAAAAAGAACCTGAAACCGTGTACGTACAAGCAGTAGGAGCCCCATCACTCAAGTGCCTTGCACTGAGTGATTGGACAAACCACTCGAAAACAGCGAAGCGTTTACCTACAAAATGGATTGATTATTTCAAGCCGTCGCGCAGTGTACATAGAAGTACACGAGCAACGGAAGTTAAAAAATCGAGCCAGTTTGACAGTAAAAGCAAGCGGGACATTTGAGGATGGGGTGACTGCGTACCTTTTGTATAATGGGTCAGCGACTTATATTCTGTAGCAAGGTTAACCGTATAGGGGAGCCGTAGGGAAACCGAGTCTTAACTGGGCGAATGAGTTGCAGGGTATAGACCCGAAACCCGGTGATCTATCCATGGGCAGGTTGAAGGTTGGGTAACACTAACTGGAGGACCGAACCGACTAATGTTGAAAAATTAGCGGATGACTTGTGGATGGGGGTGAAAGGCCAATCAAACCGGGAGATAGCTGGTTCTCCCCGAAAGCTATTTAGGTAGCGCCTCGTGAACTCATCTTCGGGGGTAGAGCACTGTTTCGACTAGGGGGTCATCCCGACTTACCAACTCGATGCAAACTGCGAATACCGAAGAATGTTATCACGGGAGACACACGGCGGGTGCTAACGTCCGTCGTGAAGAGGGAAACAACCCAGACCGCCAGCTAAGGTCCCAAAGTCATGGTTAAGTGGGAAACGAAGTGGGAAGGCTCAGACAGCCAGGATGTTGGCTTAGAAGCAGCCATCATTTAAAGAAAGCGTAATAGCTCACTGGTCGAGTCGGCCCGCGCGGAAGATGTAACGGGGCTAAACCATGCACCGAAGCTGCGGCAGCAATACTATGTATTGTTGGGTAGGGGAGCGTTCTGTAAGCCTGCGAAGGTGTACTGTGAGGTATGCTGGAGGTATCAGAAGTGCGAATGCTGACATAAGTAACGATAATGCGGGTGAAAAACCCGCACGCCGGAAGACCAAGGGTTCCTGTCCAACGTTAATCGGGGCAGGGTGAGTCGACCCCTAAGGCGAGGCTGAAAAGCGTAGTCGATGGGAAACGGGTTAATATTCCCGTACTGGTGGTAACTGCGATGGGGGAACGGAGAAGGCTAGGTTGTCCGGGCGACGGTCGTCCCGGTTCAAGCATGTAGGCAGAGTGATTAGGCAAATCCGGTCACTTAATGCTGAGGTGTGATGACGAGCCACTAAGGTGGTGAAGCAATTGATGCCCTGCTTCCAGGAAAAGCCTCTAAGCTTCAGGTTACCAACAATCGTACCCCAAACCGACACAGGTGGTCAGGTAGAGAATACTCAGGCGCTTGAGAGAACTCGGGTGAAGGAACTAGGCAAAATGGTGCCGTAACTTCGGGAGAAGGCACGCTGGCGGTAAGTGAAGTCCCTTGCGGACGGAGCCGAAGCCAGTCGAAGATACCAGCTGGCTGCAACTGTTTATTAAAAACACAGCACTGTGCAAACACGAAAGTGGACGTATACGGTGTGACGCCTGCCCGGTGCTGGAAGGTTAATTGATGGGGTTATCCTTAGGGAGAAGCTCTTGATCGAAGCCCCAGTAAACGGCGGCCGTAACTATAACGGTCCTAAGGTAGCGAAATTCCTTGTCGGGTAAGTTCCGACCTGCACGAATGGCGTAATGATGGCCAGGCTGTCTCCACCCGAGACTCAGTGAAATTGAACTCGCTGTGAAGATGCAGTGTACCCGCGGCAAGACGGAAAGACCCCGTGAACCTTTACTATAGCTTGACACTGAACATTGAGCCTTGATGTGTAGGATAGGTGGGAGACTATGAAATGTGGACGCCAGTCTGCATGGAGTCAACCTTGAAATACCACCCTTTAACGTTTGATGTTCTAACCTAGGTCCATAATCTGGATCGGGGACCGTGTCTGGTGGGTAGTTTGACTGGGGCGGTCTCCTCCTAAAGAGTAACGGAGGAGCACGAAGGTTGGCTAAGCATGGTCGGACATCATGCGGTTAGTGCAAAGGCATAAGCCAGCTTGACTGTGAGAGTGACGGCTCGAGCAGGTACGAAAGTAGGTCTTAGTGATCCGGTGGTTCTGAATGGAAGGGCCATCGCTCAACGGATAAAAGGTACTCCGGGGATAACAGGCTGATACCGCCCAAGAGTTCATATCGACGGCGGTGTTTGGCACCTCGATGTCGGCTCATCACATCCTGGGGCTGAAGTAGGTCCCAAGGGTATGGCTGTTCGCCATTTAAAGTGGTACGCGAGCTGGGTTTAGAACGTCGTGAGACAGTTCGGTCCCTATCTGCCGTGGGCGTTGGAAGATTGAGAGGGGTTGCTCCTAGTACGAGAGGACCGGAGTGAACGCACCACTGGTGTTCGGGTTGTCATGCCAATGGCATTGCCCGGTAGCTAAGTGCGGAAGAGATAACCGCTGAAAGCATCTAAGCGGGAAACTTGCCTCGAGATGAGTCTTCCCTGTCACCTTGAGTGACCTAAAGGAACGTTTAAGACTAAGACGTTGATAGGCTGGGTGTGTAAGCGTAGCGATACGTTGAGCTAACCAGTACTAATGAACCGTGAGGCTTAACCTGACAACACCGAAGGTGTTTTGTCTGAGAGACGAAAAGTAGATGAAGTAAGCTTGTTTAAGATTGAATATTGCTGGTTATTGCGTAGAGATACAAAATAACGGGTGATTAAACAGAATTTGCTTGGCGGCCATAGCGCAGCGGTCCCACCTGATCCCATGCCGAACTCAGAAGTGAAACGTTGTAGCGCCGATGGTAGTGTGGGGTCTCCCCATGTGAGAGTAGGGAACTGCCAGGCATTAAATTAAAGCATTAGTGTTGGAAAACATTAATCGCGAAAAGAATACGCGGAGCGGTAGTTCAGTTGGTTAGAATACCTGCCTGTCACGCAGGGGGTCGCGGGTTCGAGTCCCGTCCGTTCCGCCAACATTAAGAAACCTAAGTCTAATGACTTAGGTTTTTTTTTGCTTAAAATTTAAGAATAAACAGACATTAAATCTCTAAAATTAAGTAAAAATAACTAATTTATATAAAAATAATTACTTTTGTTGATTATGGTGTCCTTTTAAAAGATGAGGGTAGCGCTAGGCTTTGGTATACTTAAGTTATAGCAAGAAATCTTGCTGCTTATCTGAGGTTGTTAATGGCGAAGAAACCGACTTATTCAGTACGTTTTGTGGCAGGTCAACCTGTAGAAAGGATTGAACCAAGCCCGCCTTTAAGTGAAAGAAAGGATACGTTACCTATTGGAATGCCTCTTTATACAGAAGGCACGCTAAAAATTGCAGTTTGGAATATCTATAAACAGCAACGACCCAATTGGCGCAATATGTTAGAGATCTTATCAACCGATACGCATTTACTTTTATTGCAAGAGGCTCAAACTACGCCTGAACTTGTTCGTTTTGCAGGAACCCATCATTTAATCGCAGATCAAGTACCTGCCTTAGCTTTTCAGCAACATCCAGCGGGGGTAATGACTTTATCAAGTTCTCATCCTATCTATTGTTGTCCTTTAAGAGAAAAAGAACCTTTTCTACGTTTATCAAAATCAGCATTAATTACGGTATATCCGCTGATCACGGGTGATCATCTAATGGTGATTAATGTGCATGCGATTAATTTTAGTTTTGGTGTTGATGTGTATCAGCGTCAATTAAGTAATTTATCTGTTCATATCATGCATCATAAAGGCCCTATTATTCTTGCAGGTGATTTTAATGCATGGAGTCGTCCTAGAGTGAATGTATTAAAGCGTTTTGCGAGAAGGTTAAGACTTAAAGAGGTTATTTTTGATAATGATTGGCGTACTAAAGCATTTGGTAAACCGTTAGATTATATTTTCTATCGCGGATTATCGCTAAATAATGCAGAAGTGCTGATCACTGATGCTTCAGATCATCATCCTTTAATTGCAACATTTTATTAGTGAGTGATGATAACGATAGTTAATATTAAATTTAAATATTTAAATTCGATATGATTATAACGATTATCAATTAGAATAATTATTTTAAAGATAGTTTATTTATCTATTTAATCTATTTGTTATATTAATGCCTTTTACTATACTTTTTTTGTCTATCTAATATCACTAGATATAGGAAATAAAATGCCAACAAAAAATATAGTTATTATTGGCGGTGGTACCGGCGGAACTATTCTTGCTAATATCCTGGCTAAAAAATTAAATGAAGAAATATTTTCAAATAAAATTAAAATAACACTTATTTCAGATAACCCTCATCATTATTACAAGCCTGCATTTATGTATATTGCATTTAATCTCTTTTTAAAAGAAGAGTTAATGCGATCAGAAAGAAGTTTATTAAGACCTGAAATTGAATTTGTTATAGATAAAGCTGAGCGTTTTGACTTTAACAATAAAGTTATCTATTGCGAGTCCAAGAAAAAATATAATTATGATTTCTTAGTTTTTGCAACTGGCTGTGTTCCTAGCCCTCATAGAATTGAAGGTTTAAAAGAAGCAGGTAGTCATTTTTATCAATATGAAGCAGCAAGAGCGCTCGCTGATAAACTTGCGACAATTGAAAAAGGGCGTGTATTTATTACAGTGAGTTTTCCTGAAACGCCGAATGTGCCCCATCAATGTGGTATTGCTCCAATGGAAACAACCTTGATGCTTGATGAACTATTACGTCAACGTCGAGTAAGAAGCAATATTGAAATTGTTTATACCTATCCTACAGTTGCTCAACTTTTAAGAAACTGTTTGTTTATGCAACAAGAGGTTTGCGAAGTCCTTCCTGCGGTATTTTCAGAGCGCGATATTAAAGCTAAACGTGGATTTACATTAAGCCATGTTGATCCAGATAAAAAGATAGCTTACTCAAAAGAGGGTGAAGCAGAGCCGTTTGATATTCTGATGAGTACTCCGCCAATTACTGCGGTTGAAGCTATTCGTAACACGGGTTTAAGTGAACATAATAACGGTGAGGGGTGGTTACCTACAGATCCTGAAACATTACAAGTTTATGGATTAAACCAAGTTTATGTTATTGGTGATACCGTTGATTTACCGATCAGTAAAGCCGGTGGTAGCTGTCATAACCAAGCCGGTGTAATTGCTAATAATATCTGTGGTGAACTGCGCTATGGTTATCCTGCCACTATTTATGATGGTCGAGTACAAGCCGTTGCACAAATGGGGCTATCAGCAGGAATGCCATTACAATATGATTATAAGCACGACGTAATACCTACACCGCCAACAAAGTTAGGGGGATTATTACGTAATAGTTATAACAGAGGTTTATATTGGGCAACAGTTAGAGGATTATTATAGGGGATACAATAATGAGTGAAAATAATTTAAGCCCAGCAGATATTCAACTGTTAACGGATGAAGATAAATTACATCTTCAACATTTATTAGAAAAAGCAAGACCATTATTAGCATTAAAGCGGTTTGATAATATTGTCGATTTATTATCTTTAATATCAGATTCAATAGATATTATGGATAACGCAACGGTTGAAAAACTGTCGGTCGCATTTGAAGAAACATTAATTCCAGTATGGGAATTAAGTGCCGCTTATAATATGGCAAAGAAAGAATCTATTTATCAAGATAAAAAATATACTTTAGGATCAACTTTTGCGTTATTAAGAAATCCTGATACGCTTAAAGGAATTTCTATTATTCTAAGAACAGTTCAAATTATCGGGGAAAATAACCAACGAATAGAAAACTAATTAATAATTAGGAGATGTAATGACGCAAGGTAATAAACATTTTAATACTCAAGCAATACATTATGGTTATTCTCCGTTAGACTCTCAGGGGGCGTTAGTGCCTCCTGTTTTTCAAACGTCTACTTTTGTTTTTCCGACGGCTCAATATGGAGCTGATTGTTTTGCAGGGCGGCAAAAAGGACATTTTTATTCACGGATTTCTAATCCTACATTAGATTTATTAGAAAAACGTTTAGCACAATTAGAAGATGGTGAAGGTGCAGTTGTTTTTTCTTCAGGAATGGGCGCGATTACATCAACCTGTTGGTCGTTACTTCAGCCTGGTGATGAATTGATTGCAGATATGACACTTTATGGATGTACTTTTACTTTTTTTAATCATGGGCTTGCCAAGTTTGGCATTAAAATAAAACACGTTGATTTAACTAATCTAAAAAAACTGAAAGAAGCGATTACTGAGAAAACAAAAATAATTTTTTTTGAAACTCCTGCTAATCCTAATATGCGTGTCAGTGATATAGCAAACATATCAGAAATAGCTCATCAGCATAATATTTTAGTGATAGTGGATAGCACTTACTGTTCACCTTATTTACAACAACCCTTAAAACTTGGTGCAGATATTGTTGTGCATTCTATGACCAAATACTTATCAGGCCATGGCGATGTGACTGCGGGTGCAATTATTACTACACATGAATTAACCAATAAAATACGTGTTGAGGGTTTAAAGGATATGACAGGGGCTTGTTTGTCTCCTCACGATGCCTCGTTAATATTACGAGGTATAAAAACGTTAGGCATAAGAATGGAGCAGATCTGCGAAAATGCACAACGTATAGCACAATACCTTGAAGATAATCCTAAAGTCGAAACTATTTATTATCCTGGGCTGACTTCTTTTCCTCAATATGAACTAGCCAAACGTCAAATGCGGTTAGCTGGAGGTATGATAGCTATTGAGTTAAAAGGAGGCATTAAAGCAGGTAGAGAGTTTCTCAATCGCTTAAATCTTTTTAGTCGAGCTGTGAGCTTAGGAGACTGCGAATCTTTAGCTCAACATCCAGCGACAATGACTCATGCTACTTATAGTGTAGAAGAACGGCAAAGACATGGCATTAGTGACGGTTTGGTTCGTTTATCAATTGGCCTAGAAGATGTGGATGATTTAATTGCAGATCTAGAACAAGCACTGGCTTAGTAACAATCGCTATTATCTAATAAAGAAAAAGGCTGTGAAATTATCCACAGCCTTTATTGCCCAACTTAAATATTGGTTAACTCAGAAATATGATTTATTTCTGGTTCATTCTTGGTTTGATACCCACATAGTAGCCGATAGTTAAAATCGCTACCCATACCATACCCACAATCAATGCCATTCTAGTTGATTCAAAATACCCTAAGATTGCGATAACAAACGCCATAAAGACGATAGTTAGTGCTGGTGCAACAGGCCATAGTGGTACTGGGAATTTAAGTGTTTTTACTTCTTCATCGCTCATCTTACGACGCATAGCGACTTGTGAAAGTAAAATCATTAACCAAACCCAAACTGTTGCAAATGTCGCAATAGAGGCAATTAAAACAAAGATTTGCTCTGGAATAAGATAATTAAGCACTACGCCAAGTAACAGTACCACTGACATTACTAGTACTGTCATCCAAGGCACGCCATTACGGGTAAGCTTCATAAAGGATTTAGGTGCTTGCCCTTCTTGAGCCATACCGTACATCATACGACCTGCCCCAAAGATATCACTATTAATTGCAGAAATTGCGGCTGTAATAACCACAAGGTTTAAGATATTTGCAGCTGAATTGATCCCTAGATTTGAGAAAATCTGTACAAATGGACTACCGTTATGGCCGATTTGTTGCCAAGGGAAAATACACATTAGAATAAATATTGTTAGAACATAGAATAATAAGATACGAAACGGTACAGCATTGATAGCTTTAGGAATGGTTTTCTCAGGATCTTTAGCTTCACTGGCAGTAATACCAATGACTTCAATCCCACCAAATGCAAACATCACAATGGCAAGCGAGGCGATAACCCCTTCAATACCATTTGGCATAAAACCACCAAACTCCCATAAGTTAGAGATACCAATAGGATGCTCAGTTTGTTGGCCAAAGCCATACATCATAATAACAACACCACCAATGATCATTGCGATAATAGCGGTGACTTTAATAATAGAAAGCCAAAACTCCATTTCCCCAAATATCTTCACATGGCAAAGGTTTAAGGCACCAATAAAGCAAACTATGCCTAATACCCATATCCATTGATCGACATCAGGGAACCAAAGTTTCATATAAAAACCAAATGCTGTGACGTCAGCTAGACAAACAATCAGCATTTCAAAAACGTAGTTCCAACCGGTTAAGAAGCCTGCTAAAGGTCCCATATAATGGCTAGCATATTGTGAGAAAGAGCCCGCAACAGGATGATGAACGGCCATTTCCCCTAATGCACGCATAACCATAAATACCGCAGCACCACCGATAAGGTAAGCCAATAATACTGCGGGACCTGCTTTTTCAATGGCTGCAGCTGAGCCATAAAATAGACCTGTCCCGATCGCAGAGCCTAGCGCCATGAAACGAATGTGCCGCCCTGATAATCCTCGTGAAAGTTGATTCTCTTTTTGCATCTAAAGTATTCCCATCTCTGTCCAACGGAGGAACTCTATCCTCTTTTTCAGTGTCTTCTCGCACGTTAGCTATTCAAAACAAACCATGTACCTTATCATAAAGCCTCTTACGGTGAGATAGTTATCTGTAATAATCATCAGCATTCATTGGATATCAGAGTTTCTTATGCAATACCCCATTAATGAAGTGTTTCAAACCTTACAGGGTGAAGGTGTTTTTACTGGCGTTCCTGCGCTTTTCGTTCGATTACAAGGTTGCCCAGTCGGCTGTAGTTGGTGTGATACAAAGCATACTTGGGAAAAAGAGGGCGAAAAAAAAGTTCCTCTTGGTGATATCCCGATTAAAACGCAAGAAAGCGATACTTGGGGCGAAGCCAGTGTTGCTGAAATTTTATCACTTTTTCAGCAACAAGGTTATAGTGCAAAACACGTTGTTATCACGGGAGGGGAACCTTGTTTATATGATTTGCGTCCTTTAACGCAAGGATTAGAGCAAGCGGGTTTTGCCTGCCAGATAGAAACCAGCGGTACTCATGACATTCTATGTAGTGAAAAAACATGGGTCACACTCTCACCTAAAGTGGGAATGCGAGGCGGTTTTAGTGTTTTATCAAACGCTATCAATCGTGCTAATGAAATAAAACACCCTGTTGGACGTGAAAAAGATATTGAAGCGTTGGATACATTATTGGCATTACGCACAGAACAACCTGCACCTGTTGTTGCTTTACAGCCCATTAGTTGTAAAGAGAGTGCAACGGCATTGTGTATTAAAACTTGTATTGAACGTAATTGGCGTTTCTCAATGCAAACGCATAAGTATTTAAATATTGCGTGATCAGATTTTTAATATGAAAAAAATCAGCCAATAAAAGGCTGATTTTCTTTTAGGTGATAACGGTTTAATCTTAATACAGAGCTATTCACCGCGATAAATACATCCTGCTGTACACGTCTCTTTCACCATTACCGCAGATAATAATGGTAATACCGGTTTTACTTGCTGCCAAATCCATTTTGCGAGCACTTCGCTGGTCGGATTTTCAAGGCCTTCAATTTCGTTAAGATAGTAGTGATCAAGACGCTCAAGAGTGGGTTTAAATGCGGCTTTAACATCAGCAAAATCAATAAGCCAACCTGACTGTGTATCAACTTCACCTGTTAGCTCTAATCGAACCAAAAAGGAGTGTCCGTGCAGGCGTCCGCATTTGTGGCCTTCAGGAACATGCGGTAAATGGTGGGCGGCTTCAAACTGAAAATCTTTAAAGATGGTGGTTGTCATCAAAACTCTCTTGACTTAATTAGTAAAAAAAAGACACAAATAGAACGAAGTCTACCAGTGTAGCCGATTTAGCGTATCACGCCTAATCTCCCTTAATCTTAATGACTTGTTATGTTCCTTTTTGCTTATTAATTTTATTGGTAAAGGAAACCGATAAATAAATTTAGCATTTAAGGTTATTAGATAGAGCCAACAGGTCTTTAATTCACCTTCTAGTCGTGAGATACCCTCTCAATATTAGAAATATTATCAAAGAACAATAAAGCACAGATAAGTGCATCGCTTTTTTAAGGCAGGATAAATGAGCAATCAACCCCCATTATTATCAATGCTTCCATTAACACCAGAGCAATTGAATAAATTACAAGATGCAACAAAAGATCTCTCAACAGCGCAAATTGCGTGGTTATCTGGGTATTTATGGGGGCAGTTGGATCATGCTGCTGTACCCGTGTCAACAGCGGTTGTTTCACCACAAGTTCCTGAACAAGAGACTATTACATTAATCTCTGCTTCTCAGACTGGTAATGCCCGCCATCTGACAGAACAATTACGAGATAATCTAGTTGCTCATAAATTGAATGTTGAGTTGTACTCTGCTAGTGAATATAAATTTAAGCAGATCCATAAAGCGACAACTTTAATTATTATTGCATCTACACAAGGAGAGGGTGAGCCTCCAGAAGAAGCGATTGCTTTCTATAAATATCTGCACTCTAAAAAAGCAGCTGAAATGAAGGAAACGTCTTATGCGGTATTCAGTTTAGGCGATACTTCTTACGAACATTTCTGCAAGGCAGGCAAAGACTTTGATGAAAGAATTGCCCAACTTGGTGCAATGCGCTTATTACCTAGAGTTGATGCTGATGTTGAATATCAGGCCATTGCGGATGAATGGATAAAACAGCTTACAGAAATCTTAAAAGTAAAAGTACCTGCACAGAGTACGCAAGTATTACAGCAAACGCAGTCAGGTACGACAGATACGATAGAAACTTCTATTTATCATCGTGATGCGCCTTTTACTGCCACATTACTGACTAATCAAAAAATCACAGGTCGAAATTCAGATAGAGATATTCGCCATATTGAAATCAGTCTTGAAGGTTCTGATTTGCAATATCAACCCGGTGATGCACTGGGTGTTTGGTTTAATAACTCGCCTGAAAAAGTCGATGAACTTATCACGTTATTGTGGCTAAAAGGTGATGAACCTGTCACGTTAAAATCTCAAACATTCACCTTAAAAGAAGCCTTATTACATCATTGTGAATTGACTCAAAATAGCGCGCCTATCGTCAAGGCCTATGCGCAACTTACACGCCATGAAGATTTATTGTCACTTATTGCTGATAAAACAAAGCTTCAGCAATATGCACAAAAACACCCTATTAATGAGATGGTGCGCCAATATTGTGCTCAGCCAACGGCACAAGATTTTGTGGATATTTTACGTCCTCTTACTCCTCGCCTTTACTCTATTGCATCATCACAACAAGAAGTGGAAGACGAAGTACACCTTACATTAGGCGTTGTGCGTTATGACGTAAACTCGCGTGCGTATACTGGTGGAGCTTCTGGCTTTTTAGCGGATAACTTGAAAGAAGGCGATACCGTCAATGTTTTTATTGAAAAGAATGAACATTTTCGCTTACCAAACAATAACGATGCACCCGTGATTATGATTGGGCCAGGTACAGGTATTGCACCTTTTAGAGCCTTTATGCAACAGCGTGAAAATGACGGTGCAACAGGTAAAAACTGGTTATTTTTCGGTAACCCTCATTTTGTTGAAGATTTTCTCTATCAAGTGGAATGGCAACGTTATGTCAAAAGCGGCCTGTTAACCCATATTGATTTAGCATGGTCACGAGATCAAGCACATAAAATTTATGTACAAGATAAATTACGTGAATGTGGTAGTGATATTTGGCAATGGTTACAACAAGGCGCTTATCTTTATGTCTGTGGTGATGCATCACATATGGCAAAAGATGTTGAACAAGCGTTGTTAGATATTGTGATGGAGTATGGCAATAAAAATAGTGAAGCAGCAGATGAATATTTAAGTGAGCTACGTCTAGAACGGCGTTATCAGAGGGATGTCTATTAAATGAAATCACATACTCAAGCGCCCTTAGTGGTTGAAGGGAAACTGGCTGATAGTGAACGCATGAAAAAAGAGAGTCATTTTTTACGCGGTACTATTACAGAAGACTTACAAAATGGTTTAACGGGTGGGTTTGAAGGCGATAACTTTCTATTGATCCGCTTTCATGGCATGTATCAACAAGATGACAGAGATATTCGTGCAGAACGTGCGGAGCAAATGTTAGAGCCTCGCCATGCGATGATGTTACGTTGTCGTTTACCTGGTGGTATTATCTCACCTAAACAGTGGCTTAGCATTGATCAGTTTGCGACAGAAAATACACTTTACGGCAGTATTCGAATTACTAACCGCCAAACTTTTCAATTTCATGGCATTTTAAAGGGTAATGTAAAACCTGCCCATCAAATGTTAGCCGCCACAGGACTTGATTCTCTAGCAACAGCGAATGATGTTAACCGTAATGTCTTATGTACTTCAAATCCAGTGCAATCTTCATTACATCAAGAAGCGTATGAGTGGGCAAAAAAAATATCAGAGCATTTATTACCACGCACTCATGCATATGCTGAAATTTGGTTAGACAAAGAAAAAGTTGCAACAACAGATGAAGAGCCTATTTTAGGAGAAACCTATTTACCGCGGAAATTTAAAACCTCGGTGGTGATCCCGCCTCATAATGATGTCGATCTTCATGCTAATGATATGAATTTTATTGCAATTGCTGAAAATGGGCGTCTTGTCGGGTTTAATGTACTGGTGGGGGGCGGTCTTGCGATGACTCATGGTGATAAGAATACCTTTCCTCGCTTAGCCAGTGAATTTGGCTATATCCCTATTGAAAAAACCTTAGCAATTGCTGAGGCGATTGTGACGACCCAGCGTGATTGGGGAAATCGTACTGAACGTAAAAATGCAAAAACAAAATACACATTAGAACGTGTTGGAATAGAAACATTTAAGCAGGAAGTTGAACGTCGCTCAGGTGTTATTTTTGATGCTATTCGACCTTATGAATTTACACATAGAGGCGATCAAATTGGTTGGTTAAAAGGTGTTGATGATAAATGGCATCTTACTTTATTTATTGAAAGTGGTCGATTGATTGATAAGCCTGATGCTCCATTGAAAACGGGTGTGGCTGAAATTGCTAAAATTCATCAAGGTGATTTTCGTCTTACTGCCAATCAAAATTTGATTGTGGCGGGTGTACCTGAAAATGAAAAAGCAAATGTTGAAGCTATTGCTCGTCGATATGGATTAATTGATGACAAGGTGACCCCACTGCGTGAACATGCAATGGCCTGTGTCTCTTTTCCAACTTGCCCATTGGCAATGGCTGAAGCAGAGCGTTTTTTACCCTCATTCACCGACACACTTGATAGCTTAATGACAAAACATGGCGTCAGTGATGAGCACATTGTTGTGCGCGTAACTGGATGCCCGAACGGTTGTGGTCGCGCTATGTTGGCAGAAGTGGGACTGGTGGGGAAAGCCCCCGATCGTTATAACCTACATTTAGGCGGTAATCGTATTGGTACACGCATACCTAGAATGTATCGTGAAAATATTACCTCGCAAGAAATTATAGCAATACTTGATTCATTGATTGGTGATTGGGCCATTTCTCGCCATAACAATGAAGGGTTTGGTGATTTCCTTATTCGTACCGATGTTGTTAAACCTGTACTCAATTCTGCCGTGGATTTTTATGAAGTGCAGGAGGCGGTATGAATATATTTCAGCTTGAACAACTAAGGTTATTATCGATAGAAGAACAACAAAAAACGTTAGCTGAAATTAATCAAAAACTTGAGCAACTTACCGCTATTGAACGTATTACTTGGGCTTTAACACATTTGCCTAAAGCTTATGTATTAAGCTCTAGTTTTGGTATTCAGTCTGCAGTCTGTTTGCATTTAATTACAAGGCAATATCCTGATATTCCTGTGATTTTGACAGATACGGGTTATTTGTTTCCTGAGACTTATCAGTTTATTGATACATTGACTCAACAGTTACAACTTAATTTAAAGGTGTATCGAGCTGAAATATCTTCATCTTGGCAAGAAGCCCGTTACGGCAAACTTTGGTTAGAAGGCATTGAGGGGATTGAACGTTATAACCAAATAAACAAAGTTGAGCCGATGGAGAGAGCATTAAAAACGTTACAGGCTCAAACATGGTTTGCAGGTCTTCGCCGACAACAATCTAAAAGCCGTGAGCATTTACCAGTGCTTTCAATCTCAAAAGGGATCTTTAAGTTTTTACCGATAGTAGATTGGGATAATAAGCAAATTCATCAGTATCTTAAAGAAAATGATTTACCTTATCACCCCTTATGGGAGCAAGGTTATCTCTCTGTGGGTGATACTCATACAACCCGAAAATGGGAAGAAGGTATGAGTGAAGAAGAAACTCGTTTTTTTGGCTTAAAACGTGAGTGTGGGTTACACGAATAACGCCATTATTTATCAATAAAATAATTAGGGTAATAGTTCAATCTATTGCCCTATTTGTCGTTTTGAAAAAAAATAACTCATTGAAATTATTTTATTTTTCCTTATTCCTTTCTGTTCCATCACATAGCTTTTTGTCATTTCATAAGCCCTAAAGCACCTTTTATAGTCGTTACTCATAAAGTGAACAATGAAGGTGAGATACGCGTATGGATTACCTACCCTTATTTGTGGAATTAAAAGAACGCCCGGTGTTATTGGTGGGTGGTGGTCATGTTGCCGCGCGTAAAGCTTTGCTGTTATTAAGAGCAGGTGCTCAATTAAAAGTGATAGCTCCTCAATTATGTGACGAATTACATCTTGCTTATCAGCAAGATAAAATTGAATGGGTGTCAGCAAAATATCAACCTGAACATCTATTAGGAATGATGCTGGTTATTGTAGCTACAGATGACAGTGTACTTAATCAACAAGTTTATCTTGATGCACAAGCACGACATATTTTTGTCAATGTTGTGGATTCACAGCCTCAATGCTCATTTATCTTTCCTGCCATTATTGACAGAAACCCTATTTTGATTGCGATTTCCTCGGCGGGAAAAGCGCCTGTTTTAGTTCGTATGATACGTGAGAAGTTAGAAGCTTTATTGCCAAGTTCATTAGGCACAATGGCGACAATTGCAGGAAAATGGCGCCATAAAGTGAAACAACACTTAAATACTTTTCAAGCGCGTTGTCGTTTTTGGGAGCAAGCCTTCGGTGGTAAATTTGCCACTCTAGTGGCGAGTGATCAATTGGTTCAAGCCGAGGCCCAACTTGAACAACAGCTAAAACAAAAAGAGAGCCAACAAGGTGAACTCGCATTAGTTGGGGCAGGCCCTGGTGATGCAGGTTTATTAACATTGCGTGGTTTACAGGTTATTCAACAAGCTGAAGTCGTCCTTTATGACAGTTTAGTAAGCCCAGAAGTTTTAGAACTGGTACGACGCGATGCTGACACTATTTGTGTGGGCAAAAGAGCTGGACATCACAGTGTTTCTCAAGAGGAAACAAATGCACTGATTGTGAAATATGCGCAATTAGGTAAACGAGTTGTTCGGTTAAAAGGGGGAGATCCCTTTATTTTTGGACGTGGTGGCGAAGAAATCGAAATTGCTATCGCGCATGGTATTGCGTTTCAGGTTGTACCAGGAGTCACCGCTGCCAGCGGAGCAAGTGCTTATGCTGGGATACCGTTAACTCACCGACAATATGCTCAAAGTGTCACTTTTATGACAGGACATTGTAAAGCTGATGGAATAGAACCAGATTGGGCATCGTTAGCGCAAGCTAATCACACACTCGCTATTTATATGGGAACGACAAAAGCAGAACTGATTAGTCAGCGTTTAATCAAACTCGGACGTTCTCCATTAACACCTATCGCTGTTATTAGTTGTGGCACACGCCGTGATCAGCAAGTTTTCACGGGTGATTTAACGCAATTAGCGCAATTGGCAGAAAAAGCGCCCACTCCGGCTCTATTAATTGTAGGAGAGGTGGCTGCATTGCACCATCAACTTGCGTGGTTTGGCGATAGACACGCTTATCCGTCTTTACCTTCGCACCATTCATCTTTGGTTCATTTTGCCTAAACGAGGTTGTTATGAATGAAACACAGTTAACGCATCTCCAGCAATTAGAAGCAGAAAGTATTTATATTCTGCGTGAAGTTGTCGCTGAATTTGCAAATCCCGTCATGCTTTATTCAATAGGCAAAGATTCCTCGGTGATGTTGCATTTAGCACGCAAGGCATTTTATCCCGCTAAATTACCTTTTCCTTTGCTACATGTTGATACTGGCTGGAAATTTCGAGAAATGTATGATTTTCGAGATAAAACAGCTAAAGAGTATGGTTTTGATCTTAAGGTTTATCGCAATCCACAAGGTGAAGAGCTTGGAATTAATCCGTTTATTCATGGTAGTGCAAAACATACGGATATCATGAAAACAGAAGGGTTAAAACAAGCTTTAGACAAATATGGTTTTGATGCGGCATTTGGTGGCGCTCGTCGTGATGAAGAAAAATCACGAGCCAAAGAACGTATTTATTCATTTAGAGATAGATCTCATCGTTGGGATCCAAAAAATCAACGACCTGAATTATGGAAAAACTATAACGGCCAAATTAATAAAGGTGAAAGTATTCGAGTATTTCCATTATCTAACTGGACTGAACTCGATATTTGGCAATATATCTATTTAGAAAATATCGATATTGTTCCTCTTTATTTTGCAAAAAATAGACCTGTTATTGAGCGTGATGGCACATTAATTATGGTTGATGACGACAGAATTGATCTTAAGCCGGGTGAAGTTATCACTCAGCAACAAGTGAGATTTAGAACTTTAGGATGCTGGCCATTAACAGGAGCCATTCCTTCACAAGCCGAAACGCTACCTGCCATTATTGAGGAAATGCTGATTTCCACCAGCAGTGAACGACAAGGGCGTTTAATTGATAGTGATCAGTCCGCTTCAATGGAGCTGAAAAAACGTCAAGGTTACTTTTAATTGGAGGATATATGGGACTTGCAGTCGTGAAAACAAATCAACTTATTGCTGGTGAGATTGCACATTTTGGTGGCGTGGAAAGCTATCTTAAAATGCAACAAAACAAAGGATTATTACGATTTTTAACCTGTGGTGATGTTGATGATGGCAAAAGCACATTAATAGGGCGTTTGCTTCATGATACAAGGCAGATCTACGAAGATCAGCTTTCTACATTACAAACGGAAAGTAAAAAAATAGGTACTCAAGGTGAAAAGCTCGATCTGGCTTTGCTGGTGGATGGATTAGCAGCGGAAAGGGAGCAAGGGATCACGATTGATGTTGCTTATCGTTATTTTTCAACGGCAAAACGCAAATTTATTATTGCTGATACACCTGGACATGCGCAATATACCCGTAATATGGCGACAGGTGCATCAACCAGTACACTTTCTATTCTGCTGATCGACTCTCGTAAAGGCGTACAAGAGCAAACGCGACGTCACAGTTTTATCAGCACACTTTTGGGGATACGCCATCTGATTGTGGCGATTAACAAAATGGATCTAGTGGATCACCAACAAGCTATTTTTGACTCGATCAAACAAGATTATCTTAAATTTGCCGATCAACTTCCTACAGATCTAACCATTGAATTTGTACCTATCTCTGCGCTTGATGGTGATAATGTCGTTTTACCTTCCTTGAATATGCCTTGGTATCAAGGGAAAACTTTGATTTCACTATTAGAAGACGCACCAGTTAAATTGGGATCATCTACACAATCGCTACGTTTCCCAGTGCAATATGTAAATCGCCCTGATCTAGATTTTAGAGGATACAGTGGCACGATTTCTTCTGGTGTTATTTACCAAGGACAACAAATCAAAGTATTACCTTCGGGGCAACGTTCTACTATCAAACGTATTGTTACTTTTGATGGTGATTTAACCCAAGCGAGTGCGGGACAAGCTATTACACTTGTTTTAACTGATGAAATTGATATTAGTCGTGGAGATATTATTGTTGATAGTAGTGATACAACTGCCAATATTAGCACTCATGCATTGATAGATGTGGTATGGATGTCAGAGCAACCCTTAGTTCAAGGGCATATACTTGATATCAAGATTGCAGGCAAAAAGAGTCGAGCAAATATAGAGAATATTCATTATCAAGTAGATGTGAATAAGCTTACTCAACAAGTTACAGATAATTTAAGTTTAAATGCAATAGGTAGTGTTGAAGTCTCATTCGAAGAGCCTTTGGTGCTTGATAACTATCAAGCCAATGCCGATATGGGAGGGCTTATTTTTATTGATAGGTTAAGCAATGTCACGGTAGGAGCGGGGCTTATTCGAGAAACTCGCAATACGCTTATACAAGCTACGACACAATACGATGCTTTTGAGGTTGAGCTTAATCAGCTTATCCGTCGTCATTTTCCTCATTGGGGAGCAAGAGATCTTCTTGGAGGAAAATAAAGATGATAAGTGAAGATATTGTCTGGCATTCGCATAAAATTGGATTAAACGATCGTGAATCACAGCAAGCACACAAAGGATGTGTGCTTTGGTTTACTGGATTATCAGGATCGGGTAAATCCACGCTTGCTGATGCATTAGAGCAAGCACTTTATCAACACTCCGATTCGCCAATTCACACCTATTTATTAGATGGCGATAATTTACGTCATGGATTATGCCGTGATCTTGGGTTTAGCGAAGAAGATCGACATGAAAACATCCGCCGTGTGGGTGAAGTCGCTAAATTGATGGTAGATGCGGGGCTTATTGTCTTAACTGCTTTTATTTCACCTTATCGAGAAGATAGGCAACAAGTTAGACGTCATTTTGAGCAAGGTCGATTTATTGAGATCTTTGTCGATACTCCCCTTCATATTTGTGAGGATCGTGATCCGAAAGGGCTTTATCAAAAGGCAAGACGCGGTGAAATAAAACAATTTTCAGGTATTGATTCACCTTATGAACGCCCTGTTGATCCTGAATTACATTTAGATGGTACACTCTCTATTAATAAACTTACTCAGCAAATTCTCACTTACCTACAGCAACATCAAATCTACCGTGAGTTTTGAAGTAAAATTCAATTATCTCTACACAAATACCCTATGAAAGTAGGGATGTGTAGAGTTATCAATGTGTTATATGTATAAAACACATTTATCATCTCATCTGCTTAAATATCATTAAGTCTTTTCATCTGAAATGGATTTATTTATCAATTAAGCCCTAATCTGAATATTATAAAAGTGCCCCACGTTTATAGTGAGCTGAATACAAATAATAATGTAATATATTCCAGCGCTTTTGTGGCGTCTGTGGTTGAGTTGTGGGATGATTAGCCCATTAATCTTGGGGGTGGTAATGGGGAAATTAACAGTCTTACTTCTGATTTTACTTGGTTGGCTACAATATTCATTGTGGTTAGGTAAAAATGGTATCCATGATTACAACAAAGTAAGTCAAGAAGTTGAATCTGCATTGGCGCAAAATACGCAGTTAAAAGAGCGTAATGATCGTCTATTTGCAGAGATTGATGACCTCAATGGCGGGCAAGAAGCGTTAGAAGAGCGCGCTCGTAGTGAATTAGGGATGATTAAGCCTAATGAGACCTTCTTCCGTATTGTGAATGATAAGTCTCAACCACGTCGTTAATTTATTGAATTAATAGTGTGTCCTGATACAAATACCATAATGAATATAACAAACTCTACTCTTCCTATTGTTGCCGTTATTCCGGCTGCTGGTATCGGAAGTCGAATGCAATCAATCTGCCCAAAACAATATTTGAAGATTGGTGGATTGACTATTCTTGAATATACCATTAATGCTTTATTAAAACACCCACGCATAATGAAAATTATTGTGGCAATTAGCCCGGATGATCATTATTTTCAAGCTTTGCCTTTAGCTCAAGATGAAAGGATCATTACAGTTAATGGCGGAGGGGAGCGTGCGGACTCCGTATTATCGGGTTTAGAGTACGTCACTCAGCATTTTTCTGATAAGACTTGGGCTCTTGTCCACGATGCAGCTAGGCCTTGCTTGCATTTTGGCGACCTTGATCATCTTATTAAATTAATTGATGAAAACTTTTCAGATCCACAGTTTTGCGGTGGTATTCTTGCAACTCCTGTACGTGATACGATGAAACGTAGCCATCAACAAGATAATCATATTGAACAAACAGTAGAGAGAACAACACTATGGCATGCTTTAACGCCACAGTTCTTTCCAGCCTTGTTATTAAAACAAAATATAGAAAATGCACTCTCAGAAAAAGCAACTATTACTGATGAAGCATCAGCAATGGAATATGCTGGATATGAACCTCTATTAGTGAAAGGGCGTGCAGACAATATCAAAGTAACTCAGCCAGAAGATTTGGCGCTTGCAGAGTTTTTTCTTTCACGCCAAATCACCAATATAAGGAACACACAATAAAATGAGAATTGGACACGGTTACGACGTACATAAATTTGGTGGTGAAGGTCCTATTATTATTGGCGGAGTCAGAGTTCCTTATGAACAAGGCTTATTAGCTCACTCTGATGGTGATGTTGTATTACATGCGGTAACTGACGCTATTTTAGGCGCAGTGGCAATGGGTGATATTGGTACATTGTTCCCTGATACTGATCCGGCATATAAAGGTGCTGATAGTCGAGTATTACTTCGTGAAGCATTTTCACGCGTAAGAGCCAAAGGTTACCGAATTGGTAACTTGGATGTCACTATTATTGCTCAAGCTCCTAAAATGTTACCTCATACACCACAAATGCGTGTCAATATTGCAGAAGATCTTCATTGTCATATTGATGATATTAATGTGAAAGCAACAACAACTGAAAAACTTGGATTTGTGGGTAGAAAAGAAGGTATTGCCTGTGAAGCGGTTGTTTTATTAATAAAAGAGTTATTACCTGAATGAGTGAATTACCAGAACTCCATTGGTTACATGGAAAACCACAAGCAACAGGTTTATTGAAGTCAATTCCTGAAGATTTTATTGTCTGTGAAGATCTTGGTTTCACCCTTGATGGTGAAGGTGAGCATGTCATGGTGAAAGTCAGGAAAACAGGATGTAACACCGCTTTTGTTGCTGAAAAACTGGCAAAATTTGTGGGGATTCACCCTAAAGATGCAAGCTATGCTGGACTAAAAGACAGAAATGCGGTCACTGAACAATGGTTTTGCCTGCGTATGCCGGGTAAAGAGATGCCCGACTTCAGCCAGTTTATTTTAGAAGGTTGTGAAATTTTAGAAACAACTCGCCAACAACGTAAATTACGTATAGGAACACTAAAAGGTAATCACTTTACATTGGTGTTGAGAGAAATTTCAGACCGTACCTTTGTTGATGCACGATTAGCTCAAATTAAAGCTAAAGGTATTCCCAACTATTTTGGTATTCAACGATTTGGGCGTAATGGTGAAAACTTACGTCAAGCAATGCGTTGGGCAACCGATGAAATTCGTGTTAAAGAGCGTGGTAAACGCAGTTTTTATCTTTCAGCAGCACGCAGTGCCATGTTCAATCATCTTGTCAGTAAAAGATTAGAGTGTGATTTATATTCAAAAGTAATACTCGGTGATGCAATGCAACTTCATGGACGAGGCAGTTGGTTTGTTGTCGATGAAGCTGAACTCACTTCAACACAAACTCGCTATGAAGAACATGATGTTCATATTACCGCACCTTTACCGGGCAAGGGTGACTTAGGTACACAAGCACAAGCATTGGATTTTGAAACTGAAAATCTGGCAGAATATGAAACATTATGGTCATTGGCCCGACAAGAGCGTGTTGATAATACAAGGCGTGCTATCAATGTGTTACCAGAAAATATGTCATGGAATTGGGTAGACGACACCACTGTTTCTCTGTCATTCTTTTTACCCGCAGGAAGCTTTGCAACTAGCGTTGTACGCGAATTAATTTTATTAGGGAATGATGATGCTGAAAATATTGGTGAGTAATGACGATGGTGTGATGGCGAAAGGGATACAGACCCTCGCTAAAGCATTACGCCAGCGCTATGATGTACAAATTGTTGCACCTGATCGTAATCGTAGTGCTGCCTCTAACTCTTTAACTATTGATCGGCCATTACGCAAGCAAGAGCTGGAAAATGGCGATATCGCTATTGTTGAAGGAACACCAACAGATTGTGTTTATCTTGGTGTAAATCTGCGTCCTCGTCCTGATATTGTGGTTTCTGGTATTAATCATGGCCCTAATTTAGGTGATGATGTTATTTATTCAGGTACTGTGGCTGCAGCAACGGAAGGGCGTTTTTTAGGTTTACCTGCGATTGCTGTCTCATTAGACGGTGAAACGCACTTTGAGACAGCGGCTCAAGTAACTTGTGACGTGCTGGCAATGTTACAACAAGTACCTTTAAGAGCCGGGAATATTCTCAATATTAATGTGCCAGATATTCCACTAAATGAAGTAAAAGGGTTTCGTATCACACGTTGTGGGAGTCGTCATGCTTCACAGCACGTTTATACTCACACTGATCCTAGAGGGAATAGCCTTTATTGGATTGGGCCTCCAGGCGAAAAAAACGATGTAGGCCCTGATACAGATTTTGCTGCTGTTGACGAAGGTTATGTGTCGATTACACCTTTACATGTCGATTTAACAGCATACAAGGCACTAGATTTACTACAAAATTGGTTAAATAAAGCAGAGGTCAAAAAAACATGTTAAGTCGGTCAATGAAAGACTTACTGACAATGTTAAAGCAGCATGGTATCAAGGATGAAAGCCTGCTGGAAGCAATGAGTAAAGTACCCAGAGAGCTCTTTATTGACGAAGCGCTCTCTCATAAGGCTTATGAAAATACGGCTTTACCTATTGGTAATGGCCAAACTATTTCACAACCTTATATTGTTGCTAAAATGACAACGCTACTAGAATTACAAAGTACAGATTCTGTTTTAGAAATTGGAACAGGATCAGGGTATCAAACGGCCGTTTTAGCAAATTTAGTCCATCATGTCAGCTCTGTTGAGCGTATAAAGATATTGCAATGGCAAGCTAAACGACGTTTTAAGCATCTTGATTTACATAATATTTCTACACGTCATGGTGATGGATGGGAAGGGTGGTCATCAAAAGCGCCTTTTAATGCCATAATAGTGACAGCATGTGCAACAGAAGTACCACAACAGTTATTGATGCAATTAGCTGATGGTGGCAGGATGATAATACCTGTAGGCGAACAGCAACAAATACTGAAGTTTATCCGACGTTTAGGTAATGATTTTCACTATCAATCTATAGAAGCAGTTAGGTTTGTTCCTTTAATTTCAGGTGAGTTAGCATAACTTCCAGATAAATCTGACCGCTTTTTATTACTGCTTTTTAATAGCTTGTCGTAATCTGCACTAATAAATGAAACATTTTCAAAAAATTGCAGTCTTTTTGTTTAACTCGACAAATTGCTAGACGCTAATGCCTTTTTAAAGGGAGAAGGAAGTATGAATTCAGAAAGCCCAATTAAGCATGTCCGCTGGGCAATCATGTGTTCGGTAATTGGATTTGCATTAACAGGCTGTGCAGACACACCTTATCGTCCTGCACCCATTACCTCTGTAAATGATAGCTCTTCAAATAACACGGTTTCAACTGCGCCTGTGATGACTAACAGTAATGCGACACCGGTTGAAAGAACGACCCCTTTACAATCGTCACCTCCTCCTTCAATTAAGGTGAATAGTGCTTCATCTAATGGAGGCACACATCAGCCCCAAAATCAGCCTCGTCCACAAACATCAGTAGCGACTCAAAATGTGAGTACAGATGGTACTGGTCGCATTGTGTATAACCGTAATTATGACAGTATTCCTAAAGGGAATTACAGCGGTAATACCTATACAGTAAAACGTGGAGATACCATGTTCTATATCGCGTGGATAACAGATAGCGATGTAAAAGAGCTGGCATCAATGAATAATATTCCAGAGCCTTACAGTTTAAATGTGGGGCAGGTGCTGAATATTGGTAACCGTCAAGTCAATACGGGAACCAATACAAATGTGAACACATCCGTTATCAATCAACCAAGTAGTGCTGGTGTTCAAACAGCTCAAACGAAACCGACAAATAACACATCAATGGGGCCATTGATCACTAAACCGGCAACAACACCACCGAAAACAACAACTCCGCCACCGAAAACAACAACTCCGCCACCAACAACCAACACGAATACCACAACGGCAGCAACACCGGCACCAACAACGGTTTCTGGTAAATGGATTTGGCCAGCACAAGGTAAGATAATCGAAAGTTATTCAAGTGCACCAGGAGGCAATAAAGGTATCGATATTGGTGGTACTAAAGGCTCTCCAATAGTTGCAACGGCGGCTGGTAAAGTAGTTTATGCCGGTAGCGCATTACGTGGTTATGGTAACCTTGTTATCATTAAGCATAATGATGAATATCTCAGTGCATATGCGCATAACGATACCATTTTGGTGCGTGAGCAACAAAATGTAAATGCAGGTCAGCAAATTGCGACGATGGGTAGCTCAGGAACAAGCTCTGTCCGACTTCACTTTGAGATCCGTTATAAAGAAAAATCACTTAACCCAATGAGCTATTTACCTAAAAAATAAATAAGTGATTTTTAACTCGTATTGTGAATAATCCTAAAGTTAAGCCCTCTCTTTTATAACAAAGAGAGGGCTTTTTGTTATCTGTAATTAATTAAAATATTGAAAAAAAATACATTTTAACTAAGTAAAACTGCTTAATTAAAGATAAGTAAAAATGAGAGGTCGATATAAAATTATAGATAACGTTAAATTAGACGGTTGATTCTCAACCAATGAATGCGTATGCTAAAAAATGTTATATAAAAAATGAATAAAGATTCGTCATTGCTAAAGGATGAACTATAAAATAACCCCTTGTTTGAAAGGGTGTTTTCTTTATTAGATTATCTTTTTAATAATAGTAAATAATAAAAATTATTTGGTATTACTTTATTATTCTGGATTTTTATTTATTTTTTTAGATACAAATAGTTACAGCTAGCGCATTAAATGAAGTAATTTTACGTATAGATAAATATACGTAAATATAATAAAAAAACTGTTAATAACCTGCACTCAATAGCTAAGTTATATATTGAATAAAGAAAGATAAAATTAACAGTAAAATAGATTATGTTATCTTTTATTTTGTAATTCGTTACAAGGGAAAATCAGTAAACCCGTTGTGTCGTGACACAGCGATAAACTGGTAAATAGACTTTAATATCAAACGTCGTTTACCTAAATTATCAAGGGTAGGAGCAGCTGATGAGCCAAAGTACGCTAAGAGTAGACGAGTTATATACAGATGAAATTGAAGAGAACATGGAAGAGTTCGATGAAGTTGCTGCAAAAGAAGCAGAAAATGAGTCTGATGCTCAAGACGAAATTGAACTTATTGAAGGAGTCAATCAGCGTGCGCTCGATGCAACTCAGCTTTATTTAGGAGAAATTGGTTATTCTCCGTTGCTGACCGCTGAGGAAGAAGTTTTTTTTGCCCGTAGAGCGTTACGTGGCGACATTCCTTCAAGACAACGAATGATAGAAAGTAATCTTCGTTTAGTTGTTAAGATATCTCGTCGTTATACAAACAGAGGTCTTGCCCTGCTTGATTTGATTGAAGAAGGGAATTTGGGACTGATCCGTGCAGTTGAAAAATTCGATCCTGAAAAAGGTTTTCGTTTTTCAACTTATGCGACATGGTGGATACGTCAAACCATAGAACGTGCCATTATGAATCAAACTCGTACCATTCGTCTGCCTATTCATATCGTTAAAGAGCTGAATGTTTATTTAAGAACTGCGAGAGAACTAGCACACAAGCTTGATCATGAGCCTAGTGTTGAAGAAATTGCGCAAACACTTGATAAACCAGTTGAAGATGTGAGTAAGATGTTGCGTTTAAATGAACGTATTACTTCTGTTGATACCCCAATTGGGGGCGATTCAGATAAAGCCTTACTCGATATTATCTCTGACGAAAATGAAGAAGGGCCTGAGGCGACAATTCAAAATAATAACCTCAAGGAAAATATCATAAAGTGGTTATTTGAATTAAATCCTAAGCAACGTGAAGTACTAGCACGCCGTTTTGGATTATTAGGCTACGAGGCTGAAACTTTAGAAGATGTTGGTAGAGAAATTGGTCTGACAAGAGAAAGAGTTCGTCAAATCCAAGTTGAAGGATTACGCCGACTAAAAGACATTCTGCAAAGTCAGGGGTTATGTATTGAAGCTCTTTTCAAAGCATAACTAGCCTTTATTTCTGTCTACCGCGTTATTACCAAAGCCGATTAGTGAGTTGCTAGTCGGCTTTTCTTTATCTTGTATTATGTGATTTAACAAGATAAAACAAGCGTGTGATGTTGCATCTCGTAAATCGGGTAAAAGAGATAAAGGAAGATATGAAAGATTATTTTTTAAACGTCAAATTAGAGAGTTGCCATTTTGACCAAAATAAAACCTCACCGAAAGGAATGGTGAGATTAATAGCATCAGGCAAAGTATTTTATCTCAATGAAGATGATTTCACTCACTCTCAAGATTTTCTGAAACGTTTAAAACAAGGTGATGAACTTAAAATTTGTGCCGAATTGCTTAATGACGGCAGTTTATGGGTACAATGGATTTATCATGATTGCAAAGGAAGGCTTGAGCCAGAAAGAACCTTTACACTTACCACTAAACAGAAAAAATGGTTATTGCTTGCTTTTGTTCTTACTGTAATTGGGAGTGGGTGGAACTATTATTCTCTGCTTTATCTAGAGGCTAATTTCTTTATCATCATTTCCATGGTTATTTCATTTGGTGCTGTAATGGCTGGAGTGAGTTATCTAGGAGAAAAAGCCTATCGTTTTTTTCAGCGTATTAGACCTAAGCATAAAAAAAGAATCAAAGCGCTGGATAAAGTAATGGCTAAACAAGATATTATTGCTCCAGATGGTGAACAACTGATTATTCCCGAAATAAAAACAATACCACTGTTAAAGCATATAACACGTAAAAACCCAACCTTTCATATCAAACAAAGTAAAGTGCAACGAGTACGAGGGAAAATAAAACTCCATCATGTTGATAAAATTAAAATACACTCCCGCAATGCAGAGAATGTGGTGATGCAAATATCTTGTCAGATTGATAAACATCCTTTTATATTTAGTTATAAAGAACGTTTATTTTATTCTGATCATAATTTATTTTTGACTGATGGTGATGATGTTGAATTGTTCTTTTGGCAAGCAGAAGATAACAACTCTGGGCCTGTTGTCTTAGGTGTTTATAATCATACTGATAATGGTGCTTATTCAATTTCAGGACAGCTGTACCTTGGACACCAGCGAACTAAACGATTATCGTTGTTAATTACAGGACTAATCAGCACCTTTATTTTCTCGTTGTTCGCCATTTTTTCTATTTCAGATGTTTACGATAATGGCAATTATTGGGATAAATGGGACTGGTTTTTTGTTGGTGATACTTTTTTAGGTCTGGGGATCATCTACGGTTCAATAATGACAGGATTTGCTTTTTTAATTGCCTTATTTTCGAATCTTTATATTTTACTATCACAAAAGGGAAATTGTAGCTTTCAAACCTATTTTTTGCTTCAACAGCAATGTGTTGAAAATAAAAAGCCGCTTTATGTTACGGAGTTAAGCCAATGAATCCTTTTTTCCGTAAACCCTTCATTATCATCACTGGTTTATTTATTTTAAGCCTATTCCTTTTTTATGGCGTACTTTTTCACGGTTTTGCTTCTAAGTGGCAATGGAAAAATGAAAAAGACGCGGATTTATCTTCCTATCCTTATTCTCGTTATGATTGGCGTAATACGTTTAATGCGCCAAGTGGTATCTTAATTAAAACAGAATCGGATCAAGGGTGATATGATGTTGATCTTTATGGCCGACTCTATAGGCAAGATAACCAGAGAAAATATACACTCTATTTTTCTGACAAAGAAGGCACTCGTTTTATGTCTCAGGGGCAAGGGAGTTTTTATAACGCCTATTGTATTTCTGAAAAGTGTGTTTTATTTACAGAGCAAGGACGGCAAGTGGTGAACTTAGCTAAGTTTATGCTTGATGATTTAATTCCTTGGCAAGAGAGTAATAATGGCTATTACCGTTTTCCTTTAGCACTTATTGGAGGCAAATTATTATATTCAGAGGCGACATCGCAATTAGTATTAGTTGACAATAAAACGATAATGACAAGTTTAGATGAGGGAGAGAGTTGGGAATATTCCATTAATACAGAAGAATTCGTTAAGCAGTATTATGCAGAGGATTTTGGTGAGTTTACACAATTCCATTATGCTTTATCGGGTGATTCTCTCGTTATTTTTTATAATCATCATTACACAACAAATACATTAGAAATTACATTAAATTTAGTTAATAAAGAAGTGACAAAAACACGTTGGCTTCCTGTGCGCGTAAAAGAAGTTGCTCAAAATGACAAAGGTGATATCTATTTTATTGCTCAACATGCTTCTCGTGATCTCTATTCTGTTGTTCAGCGCCAAGTTGATGGAAATATAGAAACTTTCTATGAAAGTGGTTATAAATATCTAAATGATTTGATGATAAGTAATAATGACTTGATTTTAACTAAAGGTCGTAATGATGATAGAGTTACATTGGTTTTTTCATTAAAAACAAAAAATTATACTTCTTATGATAAAATTACTGACGATATGATGTTTAATCCTGCGTTATCTTCATTTATTCGTTTATTTGACAACTATAGTGATGATGACACTTTATTGTTATTGGGTGAGCGACTGAAATATAGTCATGCTTCAATCAATTGAAGTGGTCTTTATCTCTGATTATTCTAGCTTAAAAATGCAGTCTCAAAAGACAATGACACAAATAAAAAACGATATAACAGCGAATCACATAAGTGAAATAGTGTAATTAACTGTGATAGAAATAGAAAAACTGTTATAAAAATGGCGCAGTGAAGATAAACACCACGCCATTTTTGATCATTCATTTGATTTTTATGTCCTATTTGGACATCTCTTTTAATCGATAAAGTTGTTCTAAAGCTTGTCGTGGCGTTAGAGCATCCGGATCGATTTTATCTAAAGCTAATTCAATCGCAGAAGGTTCAGCCTCTGTTAATAACATCAATTGTGACGTTTCAACATGACCAGAGCCAGAGTGACCAGATAACATTTCGAGCTCTTTTAACTTCTGTTTGGCTCGACGAATAACCTCTTTAGGAACACCCGCTAGTGCGGCTACAGCCAAACCATAACTTTTACTTGCAGCACCTTCTTGAACGCTATGCATAAAGGCAATGGTGTCACCATGTTCGACAGCATCTAAGTGAATGTTTGCAGTACCCTCAAGTTTTTCAGGTAATGTGGTTAATTCAAAATAGTGGGTCGCAAAGAGTGTCATTGCTTTAATGCGATTAGCTAAGTTTTCAGCACAAGCCCAAGCTAAAGATAACCCGTCATAAGTTGATGTACCTCGACCAATTTCATCCATTAGAACCAAGCTGTTTTCAGTCGCATTGTGCAAAATATTGGCTGTTTCGGTCATTTCCACCATAAAGGTAGAGCGACCAGAAGCAAGATCATCAGAAGCCCCCACGCGGGTAAAGATACGGTCAACAGGGCCAATTAATGCCTTTTCTGCGGGAACAAAGCTACCTATATAGGCAAGTAAAGTAATTAATGCAGCTTGTCGCATGTAAGTGCTTTTACCACCCATATTCGGGCCAGTAATAATTAATAAGCGACGTTGAGGTGCCAATTGTAATGGGTTAGAAATAAAAGGTTCACTAAGAACTTGTTCAACAACAGGGTGACGTCCCCCTGAGATTTGAATACCTGTTTTCTCACTTAATTCTGGGCGAGTATAATTTAATGATTCAGCGCGCTCTGCAAGGTTAGAGAGAACGTCTGTTTCAGCTAAAGCTTCTGCACTGATTTGTAATGCAGTAAGGTGTGGCAATAATTTTTCAAAAATTTCTTCATAGAGCATTTTTTCAATTGCCAGCGCCTTACCTTTCGAAGTCAGGACTTTATCTTCATACTCTTTTAGCTCAGGAATGATATAACGTTCTGCATTTTTCAATGTTTGACGGCGAACATAATGCATAGGCACTAAATTGCTTTGTCCGCGACTGACTTGAATGTAATAACCATGTACACCATTAAAGCCAACTTTAAGTGTATCAATACCCCATTTTTCACGTTCACGAATTTCAAGTTTATCAAGGTAATCACTTGCGCCATCGGCTAATGCTCGCCATTCATCTAATTCAGTATTATAACCAGAGGCAATAACACCACCGTCACGTACTAATACTGGCGGTGTTTCAACAATGGCTTGTTCAAGTAGTTCACATAATTCATCGAACTGGCTAATACGCTTTTGTAATTCTTTAATGTAAGGCATATCAGCTTGTTCAAGCACTTGATGAATATCATGATATTGCTGAAAAGCATGACGCATACGAGATAGATCACGAGGGCGTGCTGAACGTAGCGCTAAACGTGCTAATACACGTTCTAAATCGCCGATTTGACGTAAAAAAGGTTGTAACTCAAAATAGAGAGGCTGCAATGCGCTAATTGCGTCTTGACGTTTAATAAGTTGTTCACGTTGGCGTAATGGTGTGTGTATCCAACGTTTTAGCATACGGCTTCCCATAGGGGTAACACAAAGGTCAAGTACAGATGCCAGTGTGTTATCAGTACCACCTGCAAGATTTTGTGTTAATTCAAGATTGCGACGAGTTGCCGCATCTAAAATAATCGAATCTTGAGGACGTTCCATGGTAATGCTACGGATATGAGGTAGAGAGGTACGTTGTGTATCTTTCACATATTGCAATAAACACCCAGCAGCGCAGAGCGCGAGATGTGCATTCTCAACACCAAAACCTGTTAAATCGCGAGTACCAAATTGTAGATTGAGCTGTTGTTTTGCTGTTTCAGGTTCAAATTCCCAAATTGGGCGACGACGCAAGCCTTGCTGGCGCTCAATCAATGCCATTGATTCAAAGGTTTCTGGATAAAGTAATTCAGCTGGATGGGTACGTTGTAATTCAGCTATCATGCTTTCACTATCAGGCATTTCAGTAACTCGAAAACGTCCTGATGTGATATCTAATGTAGCATAACCAAATGCGCCATTTTTATCTTGCCAAATAGCGGCTAAAAGGTTGTCTTGGCGTTCTTCAAGTAAGGCTTCATCAGTGACAGTACCTGGTGTCACAATACGAATAACTTTGCGTTCAACGGGACCTTTGCTTGTTGCAGGATCACCAATTTGCTCACAAATAGCGACAGACTCACCTAATTGCACTAATTTAGCGAGATAATTTTCAACGGCATGATGGGGAACTCCTGCCATAGGAATAGGTTGTCCCGCAGACTGACCTCGTTTTGTTAATGAAATATCTAATAAGCGAGAGGCTTTTTTAGCATCGTCAAAAAACAGTTCATAAAAGTCACCCATACGATAGAACAGTAAGATTTCAGGATGCTCTGATTTAATTTTCAGATACTGCTGCATCATCGGTGTGTGGGAGTCTAAATGTTGAATGTCAGTCATGTTGTTGTCTGTCTTAACGTATTGAAATTTGGTTTATTTGTGAAAATCAATTGTTACACTGAATGTCGTTTTATTTCACAAGCATTGTGTGATCATATCACAAGGTTTCAGTCTGTTGTTTTAATTATCTTATAGTCAGCACTAAACAAGGTAGCACTTATGAGCCAAAAGTAGCCAGCAAAATGAGGCCATGAAACCGAATAGTAAAGTTAGGGCTGATACGAGTGAGAATACAGGTTACGTGTATTTTATGGTGCAACAGGCATTAAAACTATAGTAGCCCAGTTACGCCCAATTTGGCTGATGCCCTGTCACTGAGATAAAAGAAGAAAAGCAATATAAAAAACAGGAACAATGATCTGCTTTAATCAAACAGGACAATTTAATAATGGAATATAATCCAATTATGTGCAGATATTATTAGTTGGACGATTTACATTTTGTGTTAGTTGTTCCATGTTTGGCGTTAATGTATTCAATTTGGTCAAATCAGCTTATTAAATCTTACATTTAGGTAGTTTATTGCTTAAAACGGATGGTATATATCCTTATTCATTCAAACTGCAGGTTCGTTGGCCGTACCTAATCAGCTGGGTCACATACTGATGTATGTTCCCTGTCTATCTTCCCTTGCCGCCTTCCTGCATCTTGAATGACGTTGGGTATAAAGAGCAGGGCATTCCGGCATAAACTCTGAATGCAGGCTTAATACGGTTTCATCCTGAGCTGTTAGCTGCAATTTGAAAGCTATAGGGTATATGGTATCGTACGCGTCAGAAATACCTTTAAGAGAGCCCTTCACGGTGGAAAAAAAGAAAACCTTCCTACAGCAGAAAAGCGGCTTGCACCCGCGTAACCGTCATCGCTCACGCTATGATTTTCCGGCGCTGATCGCCAGTTGCCCTGCACTGGAGCCGTTCGTCAAGCCGAATGCCTGGGGCGATATCTCGGTAGATTTTGCCGATCCTGCGGCGGTTAAAATGCTCAACCGTGCGTTGCTGCAACATTTTTATGGCATCGAACACTGGGACATTCCCGCCGATTATCTGTGCCCGCCGATCCCTGGGCGTGCCGACTATTTACACCATCTGGCCGACCTGCTGGCGACCAGCAACGGCGGTGAGTTCCCTCGCGGTAAAGGCGTGGCGATCCTTGATGTGGGTGTTGGTGCCAACTGTATTTATCCGATTATTGGCCTGTGTGAATACGGCTGGCGTTTTACCGGTTCGGAGATTGATCCGGTATCGCTCAATACGGCCAAAATGATCGTGGAGATGAATCCGACACTGAGAAACGGCGTGCGCCTACGTTTACAAAAACAACCCGAATTTATTTTGAACGGCATCATCGGCGTGGCGGAGAAATTTGATGCTACACTGTGTAATCCACCGTTTCACAGCTCAGAACAGGAAGCGCAAGCCAGCACCCGCCGCAAACTGCACAAGCTGGGTAAAGGCGAGGTAGCCGACAAGCCGGTACAGAACTTTGGCGGTAAAAATAAAGAGCTATGGTGTGAAGGCGGTGAAGAAGCCTTTGTGCGTAAAATGGTAGAGGAGAGCGTTAGCTTGGCGCAAAACTGCCTGTGGTTCACCTCGTTGATTTCTAAAAACACTACCTTGCCTTCGATTTATCACGCGTTGAAGCTGGTGGGTGCGGCCGAAGTCCGTACCATTGAAATGGCGCAGGGGCAAAAAATCAGTCGCTTCGTGGCCTGGACTTTCCACGACGCACAACAGCAGGTCGCTTGGGCGACAGAACGCTGGCGTTAATTTCCCTGGTGCCGGTTATTTAACCGGCACCGATAAACCTTCGCATTTCCCTTTAAATTTCTGCATGTTGCGTTATTCTCAATATGTCTTCCAATACTAAAAATCTTAAAAAGTTATTTATTCAAAATACAATACTTACCTTACTTAATTGATATTTTAATCCGGTATATATACCCAATGTAATTCAAGCTGCAGGCTGAGCGCAGCCAACGAACCTGCGGTTTGAATGAATAAGGGTATATGATCACATCATAAACACATTAAGGAAGATGCATTGTTCGGAGGAAATCATTCAGGCTTGAAATGACGCAAGGAGCAGCTTGTTTGAGTATACATCCCATGAGTCTCCTTTCCTCCCTCCTGTTTTAAATGACTGGCAGAACTAGCAGCCTCATAATGTCGCAGTACTCACAGCAGCATTATTCATCGAATCCGTTTCTGCTAATAAAATCTATTGTACTTGAAGAGGATCGGAAGTAATTCACGGTCAAGCAGCTTAGCCAGCCCCCATTTATTGGTGCTTAGAATTGTTCGTAATCCTTTATCAGCAGCGTGAACATCAGGTGGGGGCTGGGCAATACAAGCGGTAGCGACAGTGTATTGATAACTTATTTTTTGGTCAACTTCATCATTTATGCTTATGTTGGGTTAATCAGATTAACCTTCCCGATAAACAAGGTCTTCATTCACCGACCGAACTCACACCTAGCGACTCATTTACTAGTCGCCTAGCTACACTTTGAATTGGCCGAATGGGACGATTATGGCAATCTGTTATTTTAAGTAAATCGCGTACAGGGTTAGTTTGGTTGCCAGTTGAAACACTTATCCAGCAACATCAAGATGATTATTATCGAGTATTAGGTGAGGTTGATAAACAGAGTGATAGTACCTGCTTTATGGATTTTATATTAAAGCTTATTGCTCAGGCGTTAAAAGAAGGAATTGAAAATAGTTAATATAGATATCTATAAAATCTTTAAAAAATACTTATAAATATATAATATTATGTTTAAGTAAATGTACGTCGTTAATCAAATGTTAATACTCTTATTAAGAGTGTTATTATGTTTCTTAAAATTAATTTAATAAATAATAGTCATTAATTATTAAACTCATTATAGTCTATAGCGAGTTAATTACTTAATAATATAATGAGGGATTATGAGAAAGAGCATATTAGCATCGATAATAAGTCTTTTATTAATATCAGTAGTAGGTTGTGATAATTCAAATGAAAATTCGAATACAGGAACACCCTCGCAAGATAAAAATAAAACAGAGCAAACAACACAATCTCAACCTGATTCAAAAAATATCCAATCAGATGAAGTTCAGTTTAGTCAAAAAATTGAAAAAGGTAATTTGTGGTTAGCAACGTTTAACGAAGATTTTGGCACCATTATACAGAAAAAAACGGGCAGAATTTCAGGCACAATTAACGTTAATCTTTTAGATAATACGAAAACAGTTTTAACAAGTTTAAGTTCTGATAATGGTGAAAGCATTGATTTAACACCTTTCAAAATATTCGAAACTGAAACAGACCAAATAAAAAAAATGAAAGCGAGTAGTGCGATAATGCCTGTTAGAAGCGCTTTCTCTATGCATTTGAGTGCTTCAGGAGCAGAGCGTGCTAAAGAATCTTTTGAATTTATGAAAACTCTTCCTCCCACACTTCCAGAATTAGATGCTGTAGGTAATGCTTATGGTGAAAGTTATGTTGATTTATATGAAAAACTGCTAAAGCTGGGTGATTATCTGGTTGTAAAAGAGACTTATCGTTTAGATGATTTTGCTCAAGCCAGTAATTTGTATGAAGAAGTGAAAAATGCTTATGCCAAACTAATCGATGAGAAAGAAAAAGCTGCTGATGCATATGAAAACTATTATCAAGCAATGCATATTGAAGAGCTTGAATTAGTGAAAAAAGAAGGTCTGGTTGTTCGCTATCAAATTATGCAATCACTGGATACAGTAACCAACACACTTGATTCAATGAACCCAGATAAAATAGATGTGGCTATACTCTCTGCTGCAATTACCAAAATTGAAGCTCAATCAATTGAATTAGAAAAAATATTTGGTGACGAAACATTGCTGAATAAAGAAAATATGAAAGGCTCTGATTATTCAGTTAAAAAATATTTAGAATTATACCAACAACTTGTTATTGAGTTAAAAGTGTTAGAGAAAAAACTCAATGAGAATAAAGATATATCGAGTAGCATAAATACGATTTCAAATGAATATAAATATTTGATAGAGAATTATAACTCTTTAATAGCGAAGTAATATTTGCGCCGAGAAAATGTAAATCGCACTTTAATAGTGCGATTCTTCTCGCAAAAATTGCCTTTTATTCTGTATTTTATTAAACATAAAATGATTATTAGAAAAAGATGACTCAAACTAAAGTTCAGAAGAGTCTTGAAATAGAGTTGAATGCTAGGAAAAAAATATTAAGAATGTAATCTGTCTTTATATACTTATTTATTAATAAGTACTAATGCTTATTTACTTACAGAAACCCTAATTATTTCAATTTTTGACTTAATTTTACTGATAAAAAAATGTATTTTTATCAGAGCAATCTAGGACTATCTATATGGATGTATTGCGCTTTTTACTTAGCCTTCCGTTTAAACTGATCCGTTTATTGGGTTGGGCTATTGTTTTTTGTATTCGTCTTCTTGAAAAAATACTTAGCCCGTTTATAGGACAAATACAATGGAGTACACCTATATGGATTAGTTTTGTTGCTCGGCATTTGAGAAATATTGAAAAGGGTATAGTGGACCACCCGAAAACGGTATTAGGTTCTATTATTTTTCTTCTAGTCGCATCATTCGGTAGTTACTACGGTTATCACAGTTATCTTAATCGCCCTGTTCCTATTGATGTTGCTCCCATTGTTGTGCAAAAAGTTGATATAAAACTGACTGCCCCTACGCCAATCAATTATGCCAGTGACAATCCTCAGTCACAGAAAATAACGTTATCTTTTTCACGTTCTGCCGCACCGATTACACTTATTGATAAAGAAGTCACTGAAGGTGTGACATTAACACCTGCGATTGAGGGTAATTGGCATTGGCAAAATGGTTCAACCCTTGTTTTTACAGCGAAAAAACCATTTGCAATGGGAAGCGAATATCAAATAGAACTCGATGAATCTCTGTTGTTAGCACCTCAGTTTTCACTTAAATTAAAAAAATATGAATTTAAAACGTCCATTTTTGATTATCGCTTAGGGAGTGGTGAGTTTTATCAAGATCCTCAGAATCCTGCTCAAAAGCACGCCATTATTAAAATTGCATTTAATGCCCCTGTCGATATTCAGAGCTTTGAAAAACGGCTTTCAATGAAATATGGCGATAATGAGAAACTAAAATATGTTATTAATTATGATAATAAGAAATTAACGGCATGGGTTCATTCTGAACAGTTAGCACTAAAAGATATTAGTAGCAAAGTGTTCCTTAAAATTGCACCTGGTGTTGTGAGTGCAGTGACAGCAAATTCAACATCAAAAGAAAAAACCTATAACGTGGATGTTCCAAGCTTATATAGCCTTAGTGTTTCCAATATAGAAAGTGAGCTTGTTGAGTCTGAAAATGGTAAAGATGCGCGTGTGCTTATTGTTTCTTTAAATGATGCGTTGAATGAGAAAGAGATAAAAAATGAAGTTAGTGCATGGCTACTACCTCAACATAATTTAGAAATACAAAATGCTGACCTTAACCAAGGTGAAGATGATTATTACGATTGGAATTTGAATGATGTTAGTAACACTATTCTTGAACAGTCAGAAAAATTAACACTTGAGATAAGTGATAATGAGCAAGAAAATCAGGCTACCTTTGCTTTTAAATATAATGCACCTGCTTATCGCTCCTTATTGGTTAAAATTTCAAGTGGAATAACATCTGTTGGAGGATACCAATTAAAAGAAGATCGTTATCAAATCGTCCGTGTCCCTGATTACCCACAAATGCTGAGTTTTGTATCTGAAGGCGCTTTACTTTCTATGACAGGAGATAAACGGATCACCGTTTCTGCTCGTAATCTTCCGGGGTTACAATTAGATATTAAGCGAGTTATTCCAAATCAGTTACAACATATCGTTTCTTTTAAAGATAAATATTTTACTTCAACAAATTTTAACCGTCTGAATGATGAATATTTTACAGAGCATTTTACTTATCAAACAGCGCTTAACAATGAAAATAAAGGTGAAACCCAATATAAGGGTATCGATTTAAGTCGCTATTTATCTGCTGATCCTAATGCTAAACGTGGCATATTTTTATTAAAACTGACTTCTTGGGATCCGAACAAAGCATCAAGAACAGATGATGAAGACGAAGAATATTATGAAGATGATGATGACGATGATGAAGAGGTTTCTGATGCTCGCTTTGTTGTTGTCACTGATTTAGGCATTATCGCGAAATCCTCGATTAATGGTTCAAGAGATGTTTTTGTACAATCTATTTATAGTGGTGAACCGGTTAGTAACGCGAAAGTCTCTGTCATTGCTAAAAATGGAACAACGTTACTTAGCAAAATAACTAATGCTGATGGGCATGTTGCTTTTCCAACGCTTAAAGACTTTAGAAATGAACAAACTGCGGTTCTTTTTTTAGTGGAAAAAGAAGGGGATATTTCATTTTTACCGACAAATGCTTATTACGATAGACAACTAAATCTTTCTCGCTTTGATGTTTATGGTGATGAAACGCCCAATGATCCTCGGACTCTTGATAGTTTTCTCTTTTCTGATAGAGGTGTTTATAGACCTGGTGAAACTTTCAATATTGGGCTAATTACACGGACATTTGACTGGAAAACGGCTATTGAAGGTGTACCTCTACGTGTTGAAATTCGTGATCCTCGTAATACATTAATGTTAAATAATTCCATGACATTAAACGAGTTTGGTTTTAATGAATTGAATTATACTACTTCAGAAAATTCGCCTACTGGAGATTGGAATATTTATCTTTACTTGGTGGGTAAGAATAATGAAGATGCCAGTTTATTAGGCAGTACGAGCATTGTCGTTAAAGAATTTGAACCTGATTTACTTAAAGTTGCACTTAATCTGAAACCTAATAGGCAACAAGGGTGGGTTAAACCTTCTGAATTAAAAGCATCAATTGACGTACAAAATTTATTTGGTACACCAGCACAAGATAGACGTGTTGTATCTAAATTAACGTTACGACCAATTTATCCTAATTTCTCACGTTATTCTGATTATCGTTTTTATGAAAACCGCCGTAATCATGATAGCTTTGAAACAGAGTTAGAAGAGACGACAACAAATGATGAAGGGATAGCTGATATTGATTTAGGGCTAGAGTCCTATGATGATGCAACTTATCAATTACAACTTATCTCTGAGGCTTTTGATGCAGGAAGTGGTCGCTCAGTCACTGCAGCGGCCCGTGTAATGGTATCTCCTCACGATTATCTCGTTGGTGTAAAAGCAGACGGAACACTTGACTATATCAATCAAAATGCACAACGTAATCTCAATTTCATCGCCATTGATCCAACATTAAAACAAGTCACCCAAGAGGCGCTCACACTAGAACGTTATGAGCAAAAATACCTTTCTGTTTTAACTCGCCAAAATTCGGGTGTTTATAAATATCAATCTAAATTAAAAGAAGTTTTTATTAATGAAGTACCATTTTCTATTGATGAAAATGGTAGCCACTTTTTATTAGAGACGCAAACACCGGGTAATTTTGTATTATTAGTCAAAAATAAAGCAGGTAATGTGCTCAACCGTATCAATTATACGGTCGCAGGAAACGCGAATGTTACGCGATCTCTTGATCGGGAAGCAGAGCTACAACTCACTTTAAACAAAGACACATACAAAGCTGGTGAAGAGATAGAAATTGCCATTAATGCGCCTTATATCGGCAGTGGCATTATCACTATAGAAAAAGATAAGGTTTATCATTGGCAGTGGTTTACATCATCAACAACAAGTTCAGTACAAAAGATCCGTGTTCCTGATGAGTTACAAGGTAATGGTTATATCAATGTCCAATTTGTTCGAGATATTAACTCTGATGAAATATTTATGAGTCCACTTAGCTATGGTGTTATACCGTTTAAAGTGAGTCGTGAAAATTTCCAAGCTAATATTGAATTGCAATCACCAGAGGTTATTAAGCCAGGCGAGACTTTGCCGATCACCGTAAAAACAGAAACTCCACAACAAGTTGTTGTATTTGCTGTTGATGAAGGCATTTTACAAGTTGCACGATATAAATTAAAAGATCCGTTGGATTACTTCTTCCGTAAACGATCATTAGAAGTTGAAAGTACACAAATACTCGATCTTATCTTGCCTGAGTTTAGCAAAATGATGTCACTGACATCGGCACCGGGTGGAGATGCGGGAGAAGGAGTTGATCTCTATTTAAACCCATTCAAACGTAAAAAAGAAGAACCGGTGGCCTATTGGTCTGGTATTACGGAAGTAGAGGGTGGATCTGTCTTTAATTATAAAGTGCCTGAATATTTTAATGGCAAGATCCGCATAATGGCGATATCTGTTACTCAAAATCGTATAGGGAATGCACAACGTTATACTACAGTGCGTGATGATTTTGTATTAAGCCCACATATACCGACGACTGTCGCACCAAATGATGAATTTGATGTGACTTTAGGTATTGCAAATAATCTCACTGATCTTAATGGTGTTAAAACAAAACTGGATGTCACGATAACACCAGAAGCTCAATTAGAGGTAATAGGACAAAAGAGTTATCAACTAGAATTAGGTGAGAAAAAAGAAACGGTAGTTTCCTTTAGAGTAAAAGCGAAATCGCAATTGGGTAATGGCGCTATCACGTTCTCAGTGAATAATGAAGGCAAAGTGACTCAAAGAACGATGAATCTTTCTATTCGCCCTGCTTCAGCTTATCGAACTCAATCAAGCTTAGGTCGTATGGATGGAAAAGAGCAGAGTGTCACGTATATTCGTCAAATGTATGATGAGTATGCGCAAAGAGATGCGCGTGTATCTTACTCTCCTTTGGTGCTCAGTAGTGCATTAGCTCAATATCTAGCTAATTATCCTTATAATTGTTCAGAGCAAATAACCAGTCAGGCAATACCGTTGTTATTCCATCAACGTAACCCTGAAATGAAGGCGATCTATTCACAAGATAAAATTCGTTCTCAGCTTGAACAAACAATGGCGACATTACTCACTCGTCAAAATGGGCAAGGGGCGATAGGAACATGGCGCTCTACACCATCGACAGACCCTTTTGTCACCTTATATGTGGTTCAATTTTTACTAGAGGCACAAGAAGCAAATTACCCTGTATCTGATACATTATTACGATCATCTAATGAATATTTAACTAAGCTTGCCGTCAATGTAGGGTTAAATAATCAAGATGAACTTAGAATGCGTGCTTTTGCAGTCTATTTGCTAACGCGTCAAGGCAAAGTTACTACCAGTGAAATAGCTGCTATTCAAACGCGTATGCAAAAGAACTATCCAAAAACATGGCAGAGTGATTTAGGTGCTTTATATTTAGCTGCTTCTTACAAAATGCTGAAAATGGATAAGCAAGCTGACGAGTTGTTAAAGCCCACATGGCAAGAGCTAAGCAAGGCTTATAGTAAAGCATGGTGGTCGCAAAACTATTTAGATCCGCTGGTTCTAGACAGTACAAGATTGTATTTGATTGTGAAACATTTTCCTGAAAAAGCGGCTGATATTCCACCGCAGCTCTTAGAGAATATGGTATTGCGCTTTAAAGAGGAGCGCTATACCACACAATCATCAGCGATGAGTATTTTGGCATTAGAGCATTACACTAAACAGATCCAAAGCACCACAGCGTCAGCACAACCATTAACAGTGAGCGTTAAAAAAGGTGAAAATCCGCCAATAGTGATCTCATCAATGACAAATGCAACTGCGATTGGCCAGTTTGGTGCAGGTATTAACGAAGTTTTATTTAATAACTCAACAAATAATCCTGCTTGGTATGTTGTTACACAGTCTGGTTTTGATAGTGAGCAACCTAAAGAAGCGCTTTCACGAGGATTAGAAATTTCTCGTGATTACGTGAATGAAAAAGGTGAGTCTGTAAATAGTGCAACGTTAGGTGAAAAGCTTTATGTACATATAAAAGTCAGAGCCAATGCAAAGCAGGGTGTTGATAATGTTGTGCTGGTGGACTTACTTCCGGGAGGATTTGAGGTTGTACAGCAATCAATGGATGATGTTGATAACCCTGAAGTGGAATGGTTGTCACCAACGGGATCAAAAGGAACACGCTGGTCACCAGAATACAGTGATATTCGAGAAGACAGAGTCATTATTTATGGTAGGGCTAACCAACAGGTACAAGAATTTGTTTATCAAATTAAAGCGACTAATTCTGGGGTATTTACAATACCGCCAGCATTTGCAGAAGCGATGTATGATAGAGAAATACAAGCATTAGCTGTTGGTAAAGGAGTTATGACTGTTAATAAACCGACGTTAAATAATGGCAGTGTAAAATGAAATTAAGTTGGGTTTCTAACGCTGATTTGTGGTTATTCTAAGATGGTCAGAAGTCAGCGTGTTTTACAAAATATTTTGATGGGTGGCTTTTTAGTTGCCCTTTTTTGTGTAGGATTTCGATTATTTCCTCATCCAGCACTTTCAGAGGGTTTCTTATCTTCAACAGCTTATTATGATAGCAATGGCAACCTACTTCGCTTAACACTTGCTAATGATGAGCGTTATCGATTATGGACAGATTTAGACGACATTTCGCCTTTAATGGTTGAGAGCGCCATGCGATATGAAGATCGCTGGTTTTATTATCATATAGGTTTTAACCCTTACAGTTTAATTCGTGGTTTTTTCGTCAGTTATATTTATGGTGAACGATTACAAGGTGGCTCTACAATTACAATGCAATTAGCGCGTATGCATTGGCAATTAAATACGCGAAATGTAGGGGGAAAACTTGTTCAAGTATTACGCGCTATTCAATTAGAACTTAGTTATTCAAAACATGATATTTTAGAAGCGTATTTTAACTATGCACCTTATGGGCGAAATATAGAGAGTGTTGGGGCAGCAAGCCTGATTTACTTTAATAAAAATCCTAAAGAATTAACGTTACCTGAGGCGTTAACACTTGCCGTATTACCTCAATCACCGAGTTACCGAATCGAGCCAAATAGTGATGGCATTAGCCTTTCTTTAATGAAAACGCGAAACCAGCTTTATGATTATTGGTTAAAAGAGCATCCTAAAGATGCCAATTTATCAGCACTCTTTCAATTACCGCTTCGGCTACGCCAGCCTGAGAAGATGCCTTATATAGCGCCTCATTTAGTTGAACAAATTGAAAAGCAGGAAAGGTTTAATCCAAGAAAGCCTACAACCATAGTGACAACAATTGATCTCCCATTACAAAAATTAGTTGAGAAACAAGTTGATGCATTTATTGAACGAAATAAACACCTTGGTGTTAAAAATGCCTCAGTGATCCTTGTTGATACACGAGATATGGGCGTTAAAGCGCTAGTTGGTTCGGCTGATTATTATAATGTTGATATTCATGGGCAAGTTAATGGCACCAATGCAAAGCGTTCACCGGGTTCAACATTAAAGCCTTTTATCTATGCATTAGGATTAGAGCAAGGCATTTTACATCCTCGAACAATTTTAAAAGATGTGCCTTCAACCTTTGGCAGTTATGCGCCAGAGAACTTTGACTTACGCTTTTTAGGGCCTATTTCTGCTACTCAAGCTCTCAATTACAGCCGAAATATCCCAGCAGTAGCCATAGCTTCGCAATTGAAACAGCCTACGCTCTATCAGTTTTTACAAATGTCAGGTGTTAGTAATATGGCCAGTGAAAAACATTATGGTTTATCGCTGGTGCTTGGAGGCGGTGAAATTACGGTACAAGAGTTAGCAAAGCTTTATGGAATATTAGCTAATCAAGGAGAGCTTAAACCATTAAGAATGCAAAGTACGGATACTATTGCCAAACCTATTCGATTGCTAAGTGAAGAAGCAAGTTTTATCACGCTAGATATGTTAGGGCAACATCGAAGACCTGATGATACTTTGGCGCAAAAATCTATGGCTTTACCCATTTATTGGAAAACAGGCACCTCTTGGGGATTTCGTGATGCATGGAGTAGTGGGATCTTTGGCCCCTATGTTTTAGTGGTTTGGATAGGTAACTTTGATGGTAAAGGAAACAGCGCATTAATTGGTGCCGAAGCTGCTGCACCTCTATTTTTTAATATTATAGATAATATAGTTGCAGACTATCCGAAGTTAAAAGAGCCTCGATTTAAACTGCCTGAAAATATTAAACAAGTCGATATTTGTCTGGCGAGTGGTAATTTACCTACACCATGGTGTCAACGTAAGGGTAAAACATGGTTTATTCCAGGAAAATCACCGATTAAAGTGGATGCTATTTATCGGCCTCTAGCAATTGATAAAACGACGGGAGAGGTTGTCTGTCCCCCGTATAATGAAGATCAGGTAAATATCGAAATTTTTGAATATTGGCCTTCTGATTTAGCTAAAGTATTTGCTCAAGCAGGGCTACCGAAGCGAACCCCTCCTTCTACTGCTCATTGTAAAAATGGGGATATGGCAGTGACAGGAACACCTCCTCGTATATTATCGCCATTACGAAATACAACTTACACCTTTAGACGAACATCAACGCCGAATACATCCATTGTATTTAATGCAACAGCAGATAATGACAGTAATATAATTTACTGGTTTGTTGACGATGCTTATTTGGGTAACAGTACCAATCAGCGTTCAATAGAGTGGCAGCCAAAAGAAAGTGGCCGTTACCGCATTCGTGCGGTGGATGATAAAGGACGGGCAGACACTCGTAATATTCGAGTTGATATTATTGGTGTAATGAAAACACAAGTGGCAGAAGTAGATTAATATTAGTGTTAAAAACCACTGGTTTTACTTAATGATTGTCTTAAAATTTTAATATTAATTTCTATCGTGATCTTATTCTAACTATTATAACTCGATATTGTTGCAAGATAATTATTAGGTAAAATATTGAAAAATATTTTATCTTGTCAGCAAGGAAGAAATAATCAGCATGAAAACTCGAATTCTAAAATTAGCATTATTAGGCGCATTAACATTACCTTTGGTTGGGTGTGGTGATGGAACACCTAATTGTGATAGTACTGAAGCAAAGAACTTAGTGGTCGATATTACAAAAGACGAATTACGTGACCAAAAAATGGCAGCAGTGATCGATCAAATTAAGATCAAAGTGGAAAGTGTGCGTACACGTGAACATGACGAAAAAAGAGATACTTATTCGTGTGCTGCTGAACTTTCTTTTGAAGGTAAAGGCGGTAAGAACTCTATTCCAATTACTTATACCATCGAAAGCACGGATGATGGCAAAGAATTTTATGTCAATGTATTTGGTTTATAATTGATTCAGATAAAAAACCATCGTTATGATGGTTTTTTTCTTAAGAGGGTATATGACTGTTTTTGATAAACAGGGAGATTTTTGTGATGGATCAGTAAAAAACAAATACTTAGCCATCATAAATTTAGCAAGAAATATGGTTTTAAAATATGATGAATTAGAAGATAATCTTTTATGCTCTACTAATTTAGTCGATGTTCTTAATATTAATGAAAATAAGCATAGTATTATTTTAAAGAAAATATTAAATAATAAAAAAGGTAATGAGTATAAATTTATCCCTTCTTTTTTAAAACGGGTTTTAAAGAAAGAAATTATCTTTAATTATAAAGAACTAAAAATCAAAACAGAAAAGAATCGAGTTGATATTAGTATTGAAGATGGATTTTATGCAATCATAATAGAAAGTAAAGTTTGTAATGCGCCAGATCAAGAACGACAATTAGAAAGATATATTGAAAAATTTATCTCTGATGGGTATCAAGAAGAGAATATTTTTGTTTTGTATTTAACGGGATATAAGAAAGAAGATTACCTGCCTGAGAGTCTTGGTAAGTATAAAGAGAGTAATAAGGTTTATTTTAAACTTTCTTCATTTGAATGTGAAATATTAATGTGGTTAGAAAAAGATGTTTACCCTCAGATAAATAAAACTGATAAAAATAATAAAGTTTTTGATTCTTTTGTGTATCAATATAAAGATAGCTTAGAAATTAAATTTCTAAATAAATATGAAAAAGAAAAAAACAAAATGAATGATGAAATAAATGACTATATTCTTAATGCAATAAATGTATCTGATAATTACATTGATGACGGAATTGATGAAATAAAAAAGATCATTAATGATACAGAATCATTAAGAAAAAACTTAAATACTCTCTTAATTAGAGAAATAGAAAGAGTTTTTACTTTATGGGGAAATAAAATAAAAAATGATTATCCTCAGTTAGAATTTTCAGATGACAACTGTGAGATAAATGAAAAGTATGTTGGTGTTTTAATCGATTATAATAAAAATAAATTTTCTGTTGCTATCGAAAAAGATAGTTCGAATATTTATATTGGTGTGAAAGTTCATTCTTATAAAGAACCAGGACTTAATGAAGAAATTGCTAAACTATTAAATAACGTATTTGATACCTCTTATAAAATAGGAGTAAATTATTGGTATGGATGGAAATATATCGATGATTATGGGCAGGTTTACTCTAATTTTGAATTGTTATTGAACAAGATAAACCAAGAAATAGAACTGCTATCTGAGAATAAAAAGTAGATATATAAATACCGCCCTATATATCTACTTGCAATGAAAATTACGCTAGATCATCCATAAACTCGGGTGATGGAACAAAGAATAATGTGCCTGTTACAGGGGTACTGAATTTAAGTAATTTATCAGTATGACCTTCAGGTGTGCCTGCAAACATATTTTCTAACATACGATGGGTTGTTGAAAAATAACGTGCATAACCAATAAAATAAGTACCATATTCATTCTTTGATGGATTGGAAAAAGGCATATTGGCTCTGACAATTTTCAAATCATCACCGTTTTCATCTTGAATATTAGTGACAACATTATGAGAACCGGGCTCTTTCTCTTCATCGGTTAATTCAACATCGTTGAACTTATGTCTACCAATGACTTTTTCTTGTTCGATAAGAGGCTGTTTTTCCCATGCTTCCATATCATGAATATATTTTTGTACAAAGGCGTAACTACCTCCTGTAAATTCAGGATCTTCATCACCAATAACGGCATAAGAAGCACGCTCATCTTCATATTCAGGATTTTCAGTTCCATCGACAAAACCAATAATAGAACGCCCATCAAAATATCTAAATCCATGTACTTCATCGACAGGTGTAACAATATTCTTTAGCTTTTGGCTGATGATAGAGGCTAATTCGTAACAAGCAGAAACTTTGAGAGCACGAATATGGAAAAAGAGATCGCCAGAAGTAGAAACCGCAGTATAAGTATCACCTTTGATTTCTTTAAAGGTATTTAGTTCTTTGGGTTTTGCTTGATTGGGGAATAATGTTGTCCATGCATTTGCACCGAATCCCATTACACAGCTTGTTTCCAATTCAGGAAAACGTGTCCTCATACTACGTATTAGGCCAGAAAAATTATTACAAAAATCGATCAGAATTTCGCGATTTTCAGGTGAGTGGGTGAGGTTAAAAACTAAAAAATAAGCATTCTCACAGGGTGATTTCGTAACATCTTGGTATTTCATGGTGATCCCTAAATGACGAATAATAGATAAATAATAATTAAGTCATATTTACAAAATATTGTTTTTTAGTTTTACACCAAAACTCTCCCTATTACAAAGAAAGGGAGAGTTTTTTGTCCTGATTTTTATAAAAAAAGAATGGAAGGCTATGTTATTCTTTTTATTTCGTAGCATATTAATGTGATGTGTTAATTAATACTTTCATGGCTACGATAAATTAAAGATAAATGAGGATGTTGCCATAAACTCGCTGGAGTGACGGTCGTTCTTTCCCAAGGAATTTGCCCAATAAACCATAATTTCCAGAATTGTAATTTAGCATTGGGATTTTTACTTAATAACTCTTGGAAGGTTTCGATTTCACCTACACGAATAGAAAGTGCTGATTTATAAATATCGAAAACAAATTTAGAGCAAAATTGCCGGGAAGAATCGTATTTAAATCCTGTGTGGTAAAGCTTATTTAATCTTTCAGGGACTTGTGCGATAAGTGCGTTTTTTTGTTCATCTGATAATTGTGTTGATAAACGGCGTATTGCATAGCGTTTACCTGATGAACGATTAATAAAGCGAGTTAATGTCGTTGTTGTTGATAGTGGAACACGGCTTTCTGCCACTAAATAATCTTCACCATTATGGCCAACAATAATGCCAACATGATTACTCCAGCATAAAGAAGCGGAGGAAATTTGACGAAATAAAGAGGTACCAATACATGTAAATACAATATCACCAACTTCTAATTCTTGTGGATAATCAAGTTTTATCATCATTATATTACCTATTAAATAGAAGCATAATTACCATTCTTTGACTCTAATAAATAGATATAGTTTCTATTTGATAATTCAATGACTTCCAAATAAAAAGTAGGCTATATTTTAATAAAGTCTTAATTTTAAGAATAATGTAATCTTTTATTGATAATAGGAAGTTTAATTTAGAATATTAAAAATAATTACTGTGATTAATCCAATTGTTCATCTGAAATATCATATTTTACGACAACACTATTTTTATAAAGTAATTCAGATTTCAGTAATTTAGGGAAAGCACCTACATTATTTTTAGTATAAATATCTCGCCAAATTTCATTGCAGCGATACACATGCTCTCCTTTTTTGATAAACGCAGAGGATTTTTCGTAGATATGATAGCGATACTCCCTCGCTTCGCTACAGAGCAATTCTCCTTCTAATTGATGCTCTGCTACATGTAATTTAATTTGATAATCATAAGGTGTTGGATTATATAAAACTAAATCCACATAATTATAGAAAATAGCAGCGCCAGATCCAAAAGGAAGAACTCTTCCCTCATCAGGAAAAGGATCAAAACTATGATTAGCTTTTTCAATCACCTTTAATTCAGAATGTAGTGCTAGCCAATGAATTAAATTACTTGCCTGACAAATTCCGCCGCCGACACCTTTTCTAGCTTCACCGTAAGAAAGTTGCATGCCGTCAATAAAACCTCGTTTATAACTAGGTTTTCCAACTAGATAGCAAAAAGAGAAATACTCACCAGGATGGATAATGACGCCATCAAGTGCTGTTTCAACTAATTTAAGATTTGTTATTTTATTGTATTGTAATTGAATATCACTTTCGCCACGGCGACTAATTAATTTAGATGTATGTTTCAGATAACGGTATAAAAGTCGTTGTTTTGGTTGAATGTCTCTACTGTATTTCCGGCCTGAAAATCGCCAGCTTAGCGAACGAAATAAACGACGTTGTGCCACTCTCAAAGTATAAAGAATAGGGTGATAGGATGAGAGTGTTTTACGCATAAAATCCTTTTAAACGGTATTAGAGAAAAGGTAGAAAATTGAGGATGTATCATAACGATTTAACAGAGATATTGATACGCGAATATCCCTAAAACAAGGTAAATAAGAGATTGGATAATCAATTTACTTATTGATATCTTTAGTTAAAATCTGAGCTTGAGATTGTAAAACGGATAAAAAATTCTTAGTAGCAGGAGAGATATACTTTTCTTTATGATGAAAGTAACGAATGCCTCGGCTAAATTGAATATCATCAAAAGAAATCTCACATAAAAGGCCTGATTTTAATTCTTGTAAAATAGATAAGCGAGATAAAACAGAAATTCCTAATCCATGAATAACACCTTGCTTGATCCCCTCTAAGCTATTTATTTCCATTATATTTTTGATCTCTGTATTATTTTCTTTGATCCTGTCTAATAAAAAATCACGAGTGGCAGAGTGCTCTGGCTTGATCAGAAAAACTTCAGATTCAATATCAGAAAATCTGCAACGTTTCTTTTTGGCTAACCAATGTGTTGGAGAACAGATAAGCACGAGGGGATCGATAAGGAAAGTATCAAGATGATATTCAGTCGGATCTAAATAGATATGATCTGACATGATTAAAAACTCTAATTCTTGGGTATCAAGCTTATGGATAAGTTGTGTCGAACTGGAAATATCCATGCTGAGTTTTACGTCAGGATACTGTTCTCTAAATTGCGCCATAATTTGTGGTAATAGGTAAACACCAACAAAATGGCTAGCGCCAAACTTAATTTCACCTTTAGAGGGATCATCAAATTGTCGCATATGCTCAGAAGAGGATTTTACTAAATTAATAATCTGGGTTGCGTATTGTTGATATACCTTACCTTGAGGCGTTAAATAAAGCCGATTGTTGATCCTTTCGAACAATGTTGTTTGTAACTCCTCTTCCAATTTTCGAATTTTTATACTGACACTAGGCTGAGTGCAAAATAGGCGCTCTGCGGTTTCTGTCACATTAAAACCGTTAGCAAGTAATAGAAAGGCATCTAATTGGCTTAAATTCATATCAAAACCATAAATTATTTTTATATTAATAATATATTAATACAATTATCTTTATACCTCAATATTTCTATACTGAATTTTCCTACCCTACATATTAAGAGGAATCGGTTATGGAAAAGACTGCGAAGCGAGATGATATCGCTAAACCAGCGCCATCATCACCAAAACAAAACGGTAATAAAATAACGTTAAAAACAATAGGAATACCTTTAGCTCTATTAGTATTGCTAGTTCTATTTTTTATGCCAACGCCAGATGGATTAAGTATTGAAGGGCAAAAAGCGATTGCTATTTTTTGCGCAGCGTTAATTTTATGGGTTTGTGGTTCTTTGCCTATTTATTTAACCTCGATGCTAGTCATTGTGTTATTACCAATAACAGGCACTGTAGCAAAAGAGAAAGTTGTTTTTGGGACGTTAGGTTATGACGTTATATGGTTGATGGTTTCAGCTTTTGTTTTAACTTCAGCGATGATCAAATCGAATATCGCCAGACGCTTTGCTTTATGGATGATCACAAACTTTGGTCAGACACCCAAAAAAGCATTATTTGTCCTGATATTAATTAACTTCTGTTTAGTTTTCTTTGTACCTTCAACAACAGCACGTGCGACATTAATGGTGCCGATTTGTATGATCTTATTAGAGATACATAAGGCGATCCCTGGAAAAAGCAATTACGGGAAATTAATGATGTTGCAAGGGGTACAGGCTGACGCTTTAGCAACATCCGGTGTTATGACAGGAACTGCTGCCAATATTATTGCGGTTGGATTTATTAATTCACAAGCAGGTGGTTCTATTGGTTATATGGATTGGCTAATTGCCTCTTTCCCATTGGCAATTGTTGGTATGACTATCTCCTTTTTTATTGGATTAAAATTATTTTCCTTCAAAGGAGAGGTGGATTTCGAAGGTTCACTGGGAAAATTAAAACAAGAACGCTCTCAGCTTGGTGCGCTTACTAAGAATGAGAAAAAAGCCATGTATATCTTTTTAATGGCAGTGTTCTTATGGGCAACCGAAAGCTATCACCAAGATATGTTTGGCTTCAAGATTAGCGTTTATATGACCGCTGTTATTGCTGCCATTCTTTGCCTGATGCCTCGTATTGGCTTATTAACGTGGAATGAAGCCAATATCAAATGGGATCTAATGATATTTGCAGCAGGTGCTTATGCGGCTGGTAACACCTTAGAATCTACAGAAGGCGCACAATGGCTAATTGGTAAAATGGTTTATGGGCTTGGGCTAGAAAATATGAGCACTACAATGGTTTATATTGTGGTTGTCTTTATCTGCATGTATAGCCATTTAATTTTTACCAGTAAAACAGTAAAAACAACCATCTTAATTCCAGCCATTATTGCACTTGCTAAAACATTGGGCATGGATCCGGTTACATTGGCATTAGCTGCGTCATTTACACTGACTTATACCATTACCTTACCACCACATTCGAAAGTAAATACTATCTATTTCTCAAGCGGCTACTTTAGTGTGTTAGAGCAAATGAAATATGGATTAATTACTTGTTTTGTTGGGGCATCGGTAATTTCTATTGCGATATTTACTTGGTTCCAAATTCTTGGATATGGTCTTTAAACCATTAAATTAAGGAATAATAATGAGACTAATTTTATTAAGACACGGTGAAACCTTATGGAATATGGAATCGCGCTTACAAGGACATGCTAATTCATGTTTATCACCAAAAGGTATTAATCAAGCAATGGCGATAAAAGAGAGCATTAAATTGTTATCGCCAACTCGGATTATTACGTCAGATTTAGGCAGAACAGTACAAACCGCAGAGATTGTCGGTCATCCAGAAGCAGTTAAAGAACCGTTATTGCGTGAGCTAAATATGGGGGAATGGACAGGACAAAGAAAACCAGAACTTATAAGACACCATGCAGACAAATATAAAAATTGGCGAGCAGGTACATATACGCCACCTAAAGGCGAAAATTGGTTTGATTTTTGCGATCGTATTGGTGCGGCATTACAAGGATGGGTACGTAAAGAAGATAGTGATTTATTAGCTGTTGTGCATAGTGGTGTGATCCGCGCAGCTTGCAAAGTCTTTTTAAATCTATCTCCAGAGTTTTTATTACCTGCAACACCAGGAACAATAACAATATTAAATTTTGACTTAAATTCTGATAAAGCACCAAAATTAGAAGCTTATAATATTGGTTCCTATATGCCAGATAAGAATGTCGCTGATTAAGATTAATAAGAAGTGGTTTTCAAATTAATCGTTGTAATTGAGATTATGTAACTATCTAAAAAGCACTCCGATATTAAATCAGAGCAAGGGAAACCTTGCTCTTTTTTTGTCTATGACAATAAAGCCATACATTTTATAAATAATATTTTTTATTCTTTTTTCATTCAATTTGTAACTGATAGGTTAAGTCGGAATTTGTTCAAAAATAACACATTAAAGAGTTATTTTAATCAAATAGAATAAAAAGTAGCTTTTATTATTAAGAGGAAATAATACTTTTTTTTATTCACACCATATGCGTTATAAAATGAAATAAAAGATGTGTTTATTAATAAAAAATAGTATTTAACTTTTATTTTGATTTAACAATGTTGTATCAATATATGAAAATTTAAAATAATCAAAAATAAACTTCATTGATTAACTAATAAAGGGTTTGCTTGGTTTTAAATCCTGATTTAAATCAAAAAAATGAATATTATACCGCTATAACCAAAACTTGTTTATTATAAAAAACAATTAGATAATACTCACATACTGAGTTAATTAAGTGTTTTTTAATTAATTTGGTTTTATTAATAAAAATTAATCGGAGAAAAAAATGAGAAAAAGCTTACTTGCAACATTAATTGCTGCAGCGACTATCTTTGTCACTAATAATGCATTAGCAGCGGATGGTACTATTGATTTTACAGGGGAAATTATAGATAACGCATGTGAATTAGCTGCGGGTTCTGATGCTTTAAAAGTTAATTTAGGTACCGTCTCTAAAAAAGCATTACCAAGTACCGGAAGTACTGCCGCAGCGACAAAATTCACAATTAAATTAATTAATTGCCCTAAAACCGTGACCACTGCATCTGTTAAATTTGACGCAGATTCATATGTAGGTGATGACAGTGTTATTGCCCTGAAAAAAGAGTCGGGTGTAGCAACTGGAGTGGGTATTCAAATTACGGATGATGCGAATGTTGTAGTACCTTTATTTACAGCATCTAAAGCCTATCCATTAAAAGAAAATATTGAAAATAATTTAGATTTTAGAGCTCGTTATATTGCTAAAACAGATTCTGTTACTGCGGGTTTAGCAAATGGTAATGCAACATTTACTATTAACTATAACTAAATAAGATTAAATATAAATTAAGGTTTAAAAGGACTTGAACCTTATTATAAAAATACAGTGGTGATAATATGAAGTCTATTATTGTCTTTTTAATTTCTATTCTTTTTTTTATTAATCAATCTTCTGCTGGCGTTATTATTGGTGGAACTAGAGTTATTTATACAGAAGGGAATAAAAACGTTAGTATTAATGTTGAAAATCCAGATAAAATTCCCTATTTAATCCAGTCTTGGATAGATGATGTTAATGAAAATAAACAGTCAAAATTTACCATTACTCCACCTTTATTTAGATTAAATCCAGATAAGGCGAATACGCTGAGGATTTTTTTAACTGAAGGAAATTTGCCTAGTGATAAAGAGTCTCTATTTTGGCTAAATATAAAAACAATACCTGCTACAGAAAAAACAGAAAATTCATTGCAGATTGCTTTTAAGACTCAAATGAAATTAATTTACCGACCTGAAAATTTAAAAAAGGTGAATTTTGAGGAAGAGCAGAAAAAATTAATATGGTCAAAAGTTGGAAATAAAATCAGTGTGAATAATCCAACACCTTATTATTTTAATTTTCAGATAATTAATTTTAATGGGAAATCAGTAAATGATGTCTCTTATGTTGAACCTTTTTCAACAAAATCATTTGATATAAATGATGGTAATGAACATGGCACGATAAACTGGGAAGTTATTAATGATTATGGTGCTAGCGTTAACTTATCAGAAGTTAAAATATAATAAATTATAAATTTAGGTTTTAATATGAAAATTAGCAAAATATGTATTAGCCTAATTTTATATTTGGGCTATACGGCTTTATCATATGCGGAAAACGACAAGTCAGATAATATTTATTTTGATCCTGATTTCCTTGAATCGTCGGATAAAGAAAGTATCGATTTATCTCCTTTCGAAAATAACCAACAATTAGCGGGGAATTATTACGTTGATATTTATGTAAATACTAACTTGATTTTAACTAAAAATATTAGATTTGAAAAAAATAAAAACAACCAACTTATTCCCTGTTTATCAATGCAAGATCTTAATGATTTTGGTGTTAAAACAACGGATTATCCAAAACTGTATACAATGACTGATAGCTGTGTGAATTTATCTGCGATACCTGATGCTAAAAGTGAATTAGAATTTGATTCTCAAAGATTATATTTGAGTATTCCTCAAATTGCTTTATCTAAGGATCCTCGAGGGTATATAGATTTAAATAAGATAGATAATGGTATCACTGCACTTTTGCTTAATTATAGCTACAGTGGGTCGAGAAATTACGATCGCAAAGATAATAATTCAAGTGAAACGTCTCATTATATAAATTTAAGACCTGGATTGAACTTTGGACCGTGGCGATTGCGCAATTATACCACATGGTCAAATTCAGATAATCAATCAGGAAAGTGGAATACTGTTTACACTTATTTATCGCGTAATATAAATAAGATAAAAAGCCAATTAATGTTAGGTGATGGTGTTTCTCCATCTGCTATTTTTGATAGTGTGCCATTTAGAGGTGTTCAATTATCAACAGATGATGATATGTATCCTGAAAGTTTAAGAGGTTATGCTCCCGTTATTAGAGGTATTGCGCGCAGTAATGCCCAAATTACTATTAAGCAAAATGGATATATTATTTATCAGACAGAAGTCGCCGCAGGGCCTTTTGAGATTAATGATTTATATCCCACAGGGAGTAGTGGGGATTTATACGTCACGATAAAAGAATCTAATGGGAGTGAACAGCATCAAATCGTGCCATTTGCTTCTTTACCTGTTTTACAACGTGAAGGCTATTTATCTTATAGTGTGACGGGAGGTGAATATCGCTCTTATGATAAGAATGTGGATAAAACTAAGTTTGGGCAATTTACATTAATTTATGGCCTACCTTATGGAGTGACAACTTATGGTGGTAGTCAATTAAGCCAAGACTATCAATCTTATTCTTTGGGTGCAGGAAAAAACTTAGGTGTTTTTGGTGCAATATCTGTCGATATTACACATGCAAGTTCAGCTTTTGATAATGGTATTAAGCAGCAAGGGCAATCTTACCGTTTTAGATACAATAAAAATCTGAACGATGTGGGCACAAATATAGCGTTAGCGGGTTATCGTTATTCTACAAACGGTTTTTATAGCTTATCTGAAGTATTCGATAGTTTTCGACGTACAAATTATAGTCCAGAAGTTGAACGTCGCCGTAATCGTGCTGAAATTACGATTAATCAAAATTTAGGTGAAGGAAATGGTTCTTTAGCCATAGGCTATATAAAAGAAGATTACTGGAATAGTGATAAAAAAACGCAATCAGCAACGTTAGGCTATAACAATAGCTGGCAAGGTATCAGTTATGGGATGAACTATACCTATAATAAAAATACTAATCGTTACTCTTATGTGACGGGAGACAAAACACAAAGTGATGATGAACATCAATTCGCCTTTTCAGTAAGTGTACCTTTTAGTGTATTTGACGATACTTTCTATTATAACTTTAATACAAATAGTAGTAGTAACAATGCAAGTACAGGAAGTGTCGGAATTTCTGCGTCTCAGCTCAATAATCAATTAAATTGGAGCGCACAGCAAGGATTTACCAACCAAGATCAAGGATCTTCTGGAAATATCAATGCATCCTATAAAGGTCAACTAGGTGATATTACGGGGGGGTATAGTTATAGCAAAGATAACCATAATCTTTATTATGGGGTCAATGGTAGCGTAGTTGCTCACTCTGGAGGAATAGTCCTTGGACAACAACTGGGTGAAACGTCTGCAATTGTTGATATTCCCAATGCAGGTGATGTTGCGATACTAAACCAAGCGGGTGTCAAAACTAATAGCATGGGTTATGCATTAGTGCCTTATGTTACACCATATCGCAAGAATACCTTAGAAATTGATACATTAATGCTGCCTGAAAATACAGAAATGGAATTGACTAGCCAAACGATTTCACCTAGTCGAGGTGCTTTAGTCAAAGCTGATTTTTCTGCTAACGTGGGTTATCGCGTATTGATGACGGTTAATCTTGCAAATAAAAAACCAGTTCCATTTGGTGCTCAAGTTATTTTTAAAGATAACAGCCAATTGAATAGTATTGTTGGTAATGATGGAGAGGTTTATTTATCTGGGTTAGAACAACGCGGAAACTTAACTATTAAATACAACAATGAAACATGTCATGTAAATTATGATTTATCAAGTGTTCTTGATTATTTAGGACTCTATAAAATCACTGTGACTTGTCAGTAGTAAATTTAAATAGCATTAAAGTTAATATATTAAACCCAGTTATTTCTTTTATAGCTGTCGATATTTGCTACGCGTAGGAAAGTGAAATGACTATATTAATAAGATTTTTTGTTTTAATAACCAGTGTAATAATAAGTTTTCCTTTACTCGCTGGGAATACGGTTACGGTTAATTTTTCTGGAAATATTAAAGCAGCAACTTGTAATATTTCTGGAGGAAGTAATATTAATATTGATTTAAAAGAGATGCCTGCAAATTTATTTAAGACAACAAATTCGAGTTCGGTGTGGAATAATTTCACGATTAAATTAATTGATTGTTCACCCACAATAAATCAAGTAAAGCTAACATTTACCGGTACACCAGATCATGCTGATGTCGATAATTTATATAAAAATGAAGGAACTGCAAAGAATATTGCTGTGCAATTGCAGAATGAAAATAGTAATGGATTAATACCATTAGGCAATCAAAAATCACTGTATATCGCGGTTAATGGTCAGTCATCAGTGAATATTCCTTTAAGAACACGGGCATTTAGTAAGCTTGGAAATGCCACACCAGGTACGGTATCTGCAAAGATCACAGCAACCATAGTCTATAGGTAGAGGCAGAATATTATGTATAAAATCATACTCTTATCCTTATTTTTTTATTTTCTCCTTTTGCAGTAGGAAGTGTTGTTAATATTAATGTTTATGGATCTGTGATTGCATCACCTTGTGAATTAGAAACAAAAAATTATTTGATTGATCTTAACAAAATAAATATTAGAAATATTAAAAACAATCAAAAATCAGATTGGGTTAATTTCTCTATAAAGTTTAAAAATTGCCCAATAACAACGAATAAAATCACAATGACCTTAAAAGGGATTGTTGATCCTAATTATCCAGAATATTTTATTAATAGTGGCACAGCAAAAAGTACGGCATTAAATATCGCGACACAATTAAATAAAAGTATTATAAAAAATAATGAAAAATTAATAGTGAACGTTAATCAGCAGACACACAATGCTGAATTTCCTTTATCGGCAAGAATTATAGGTTATGGAAGTAATATCACTGTGGGTTCATTTAAAAGTCATCTTGAATTTACGCTTCTTTATAATTAACGAATAATGAAGGAAATAAAAATGAGTCATATTTATCCTGCCTCAAAAATGATTGGAAAAAAAATAGCTTATTATAGAGTTATGAATGGGTACACTTTAAGTGAGCTGGCAGAAATAATTGGTATCAGTCAACAACAGCAATCAAGATATGAACGAGGTATTAATAGAGTTAGTTTGGATAGACTTTATCAATATGCTCGTGCTTTTGATATTTGTTTAAGTCAATTTTTTATTTTAGATGAAGAAGAACAAAAAGAGATGAAAACTAAAATAATAGATAAGTTAGGAGATAAAAATGCGCCATGTAAACACTAAAACTATTCTTTTATTAAGTGGAGTCTTATTTTATTCAACATACACTTTTTCCGCTTGTATTCAAAATCCAAATCTAAGAAATATTAGAGTGGATATACCGAATAAAGTTTATTCAATTCAATATGATGATATGGGGACACGTGTATTAGAAGAAATAAAGATCAATTATAAAAATGGACCCATAAATACATATTCTGGTAACGATGGACAATGTGGTAATGCATCAATTTTTGCAAGCTATACCAATGGATGGGTACCTAATGTAAATAAAATTGTACAGACAAATATTCCTGGAATTGGAATGAAAGTTTATTTTAATAATATAGGTGCTATTAATTTTAACTGGGTTAGTAATTCTAATGAAGTTGGTAAAACATTTCATATGCCCAATCCTTATTGGAGAGTGCAAATAATAAAAACAGGCCAAGTAACACAGTCAGGAAGCTTAAAATTAGGAGAGGTTGCTAAAGCTGTGCAGAATAATACTGCACCTCGAAATACTACTTGGAATTTAACATCGTTATTTCTACCGTTAAATTCAATAAGAATAAACTCTTTAAAATGTACAACTAAATCATCGAGTTATAATGTTAATATGGGCACTTGGTATGATACGCAATTTAAAAATATTGGTGATGTAAGTAAAGACATAAGTATTCCTATTACGTTAAGTTGTGCTGCCGGAACCAATATTAAAGCTACTGTAACGAGTAGTGCTGGATATATTGATGTAAATACAGGTAAATTAAAATTATCGGGTACAAATCCAGCAACAGGAATTGGAATTCAGTTATTAGATAAAAATAATAATCCTATTAAATTAAATACTAAAAATAGTTTACAAAATCAGGTTGCATCTGGCGATTATATTTTTGGTTGGAAAGCGCGCTATATAAAAACAGGAAGCACTATAACACCAGGAAGTGCAAACTCAATTGCTACAGTAAATATTTTGTATGAATAATTAATGAGTGTATTTTTGATATTATCAATTTTATTTTTGGAGATGTTATGAATAAAGAAATATCAAGATTAGTTGGCGCTAAAATTAGAGAGTTAAGAATAACACACAGTATGAGTGGCAGTGAGTTTGGTGCTTTATTGGGAATAAGCCAGCAACATCAATCTCGTTTTGAAAATGGTGAGTCAAACATCCATGCAGAAAGTATTTATATTTTATCCTATCTTTTTGATGTTGATTTAAATTATTTTTTTGATGGCGTTCAACATACCGTTGAGAAAGATAAAATAGAGAATAAAAAAAGTCATTATCAATCAGAGTCAATTATCGCAAGTAACGATATCTGGCGTTAACTTTATAAGATGCCTAACAATAAACTAGGCATCTTATATTTGTTTTATTTAAGGCTATTTTTTTTAAATCTTACCAATATCCTAATACTTTCCACCATACACTACCCAACGTTATCCAAACAATAAGGTTAACTACACTCATCACAAAGCCAGCTTTCCACCATTCGCCCAATGTGGCGTAACCTGAACCAAAAATAATTGGCGCAGTACCAGTGCCGTAATGTGTTAATGACATCATTAATGAAGATGAGAACGCCAAAATAAGCCCTAATAACATTGGTGGTGCGCCAAGGGCTAAGCCTGCGGCATAGAAAGCGGCAAACATTGCGGTAATATGCGCGGTGGTACTGGCAAAAAAGTAGTGAGAATAAACATAAATTAGTACCAGTAATATCATGCCACTGACCCAACTTATTCCCATACTATCAATACTTGCCCCTACGCTGAGTGACAACCATTTAATCAATCCTAATTTTCCTAAGAAGGATGCCATCATTACTAAGGCAGAGAACCAAACAACGGTATCCCATGCACCTTTGTTTTTTAAAATATCATCCCAATTTAAAACACCTGTACATAATAAAATCGATAAGCCAATAAATGCGGCTGTTGTGGCATTAACACTAAATCCATCACCAAATAACAATGCAGGTACACCCGCCCACATAATTAATAATAAGGCGAAGACTGCAAGGGTTATTTTTTCAGGTAACGAAATAGGGCCTAATTGTGCTAAACGCTCTTTAGCAAAATGTGGAGCATTCGGGGTGCTGGTTATTTCAGGTTTATAAAGAAGGTAGATAACAATTGGCATTAATATTAATGAAACGATAGCGGGCACAAACGCAGCAATTGCCCACATAGACCAACTAAGTTCATGTGTAGGGTCAGTTTCACTGATAATTAAACTCACAATAAGTGGGTTAGGAGCTGTTGCCGTAATAAACATGGCAGAAGTAATTGGATTTATATTGTAGTTCACTAAAGAGAGGTAACGACCTATTTTTCCACTTGTGCCATCTTCTGCTTTAGAGTTAAAACTGTCTGAAATTGAACGCATAATTGGGTGAATAATACCGCCACCCCGTGCGGTATTACTGGGCGTTACTGGCGCTAATATTGTTTCGGCAATGGCTAATGAATAGGCTATTCCAATCGTTTTTTTACCAAATAACGAAATAAAATAATAACCAATTCTGGCACCAAGCCCAGTTTTATTTAGGCTCATAGAGACCATAATGGAAATACCAATTAACCAGATAAGATCATTGGAAAAACCACTTAATGCATCACCGATAGCAGCTTTAGTTGAATTAGGGTTAGTGACACCTGTAACAGCCACTAATGCGATAGCAATAATAGAAACAGCACCGATAGGAAGTGCTTTACCAATAATAGCAGCGATAGTACCAACAAAAAGGGCTAATAAATGCCAAGCATTGGGATCAACGCCTTCTGGAACGGGAATAAAAAACCAGATAATAAGGGTAATAGAAATAGCGATTAAGGTAGGTATGGGTCGTAATGGAGTTAATTTGTTCATCAGGTTATTCCATTAGGTTGCAGGTTAAATAAATAATCGGAAGTAAAATAAAGCTAATAAGTATTTTTATTAAGGATGATCTTATTAACATATTATTAAATATTCATTGATTAATGTCATAAAAATAAAATTATTTATTAACTTGTTTTTAAAATAAGTTTTTTTATGTAACTTGATGTTATTAATATGCAAAGTAATTATCTATCTTTATGTTTTATAATAAATTTTACTAAATCAATCAAAATTTAATAATAAAAACAAATTTCAGTGATAGGTGGTAATAAAATTCAATTATGGTAAGTGAATTAATTCAATGTCACATTTGTAATATTAATTTAATTGGTTTTTTTTGAATTATGATATTATTTTAGGTCGTCTTTATTTTATTACCCCATGTGATTATAATGTTATTAACAAAAGTTGAATAATGGAAAATAGTAATTACAATTATTTTCTCCATAACATCAATAACTGAAACAATTCAGCTTAATATGTTAAATAACCTAATGGGTGATACACAATGAAGTATGATTTAAATGACCTCTACTATTTTGTGAAAGTCGTTGAGTTTGGTGGTTTCTCTCAAGCGGCTGAAACATTAGGAATACCTAAATCTAAGCTGAGTCGCCGTATTGCTGATTTAGAACAAAAGCTCAATGTTTCTTTAATTTATCGTTCTACGCGACAATTTCATGTCACCAAAATTGGGCAAACTTTTTATCAACAATGTAAAAATGTGGTTGCTGAAGCTGAGATTGCGGAAGAGGTTATTTGTTCAGCACAAGGGCATCCTCATGGCACAATTAAACTCTCTTGTCCTGTCGCATTATTACAAATATATATTCAAGATATTTTGGTCGATTTTATGGAAAAATATCCGGATATTAATATTCAGATATTAGCCATTAATCGCCCAGTTGATGTGATTAGTGAAGGCCTTGATCTTGCATTACGAGTCAGAGCATTGCCACTAGATGATTCAGGTTTAACAATGAAAATTCTAGGTTATTCTCGGCGAGTGTTAGTTGCTAGCCCATTGTTATTTCAAGGGAGAGAGATCCCCAATTCCCCCGAACAACTTACAGATTATCCCATTTTGGCAAATAGCGAACATTCCCAGCATTATACACTCACACTCACTCATGAAGATGGTGCGGTTTCTACACAACATGTTATGCCTAAATTAGCCACAACCGATGTTTTGACTCTTTATAAAGCAACATTAAAGGGATTGGGAATAACAAGATTACCCTTAAGTGTGGTTGAAAAAGAGTTACAGGATGGCAAGTTAATTGAGGTATTGCCATCTTGGCGTTTTCCTAAAGATGTGGTTCATGCTGTTTATCCATCAAGAAAAGGGCTATTACCTGCAATCCAAGTCTTGTTGGAATACCTTGCTGATAATATGTCACCAATGAAAGAGTAAGATTGATATAAAAACGGCTCCGAATAGAATAGGGAGCCGTTTGATTTCATTGTTTTTGTATAAAATAAAAACGTTATTCGTTAGATATACGACCAAATTTACCTTGGTTAAAATCATCAATGGCTTGTCTGATTTGAGCTTCGCTATTCATTACAAAAGGGCCATAACCTACAATAGGTTCATTAATAGGCTCACCACTGAGATATAAGATAACGGCATCTTCAATGGCTTCAAGATTAACAGAGCCTCCTTCATTATCTAAAATAACCAAATCTCCAGTTTGTAATTGGGTTTGATTATCAAGATAAACACTGCCATGTAAAACCACTAAACCAACATAACGATCTTTTTTCGTTAGTAATGTGGTCGATTTTGCACTCTTTAATTGAATATCCCATACATCAACAGGCGAAAAGGTTTTTGCTGCGCCTTTCGTATCGTGATAATCCCCTGCAATAACGCGAAGCAGCCCTGCATTATCAGATAAAGGCAATACAGGGATCGCACTTTCTTTCAGTAATTGATAAGCAGCAGGTGCTGATTTGGCATCTGATGGGAGATTAACCCATAATTGCACCATATCTAATACACCACCTTCTTTGGTAAAAGCATCAGAATGGTATTCTTGATGCAAAATACCCGATGCCGCAGTCATCCATTGGACATCTCCGGGACCAATAACACCGCCTTCACCCGTTGAATCATGATGTGCAACCTCACCTTTGTAAACGATGGTCACTGTTTCAAATCCACGGTGAGGATGTTCACCTACCCCTCGGTTATGGCCTTGAGATGCAGGAAAATCAGTAGGCCCAGCTCGGTCTAATAGTAAAAATGGATTTAAATATTTACCATGGTTGCTATAACTAAAGAGTGAACGAACATGAAAGCCATCACCAACCCAATGTTGACGAGGTGCTTTATAAATACCAATAATCTTTTTCATCATAATGTTCCTATAAAATTTCTATAGGTGTATTTTAAAGTGATTAATATATTTAAGTAGTATTAAAAATAGATTTCATTATTCTGAATATAGAACAATAATAATATGTTTCAGTGTTCTATTTTTGGAATAGTGTTTATCATAATTGACTCTACCGATATTTTAATTAATTGACTATTGTTTATTACAACGAGGGGAAACGATATAAAGATATCATTTTTTAATATTTCTCCTTAACTTAGTTAATAATCAATATTTATTAATTAAAAGGAATAAATAAATGAGCACTCCCGCAAATTTTAATGGTCAGCGCCCTGTAATTAATCCAGAAGATGCTGTTATGTTATTAATTGATCACCAAAGTGGTTTATTCCAAACTGTTGGTGATATGCCAATGACTGAATTACGAGCGCGTGCTTCAGTATTAGCAAAAATAGCAACATTAGCTAACATACCTGTTATTACAACAGCTTCTGTACCACAAGGCCCTAATGGCCCATTAATTCCTGAAATTCACCAAAATGCACCGCATGCAAAATATATTGCACGTAAAGGTGAAATTAATGCTTGGGATAATCCAGAGTTTGTTGAAGCCGTTAAAGCAACAGGCAAAAAGCAATTAATTATTGCTGGTACTATTACGAGTGTTTGTATGGCATTCTCTGCAATTAGTGCCGTTGCTGAAGGTTATCAAGTCTTTGCAGTGATTGATGCATCAGGTACTTACAGTAAAATGGCTGAAGAAATTACCTTAGCTCGTATCGTTCAAGCAGGGGTTGTACCAATGGATACCGCGGCAGTTGCTTCTGAAATTCAGAAGACATGGAATCGTGATGATGCAGCACAATGGGCGCAAGCATACACCCAAATTTTCCCAGCTTATCAATTATTAATTGAAAGCTATAGCAAAGCTCAAGATGTATTAAAAAATAACGAGATATTAGATTCTCAGCGTTAATTAATTCTCAACTCTCTTTGTACTTTATATTATCTGTGTTTAAAAATGCCTATAAAGTATTTTCTTTATGGGCATTATTTTATAAAAAATAGATTAGGAAATTATAATGAAATTTATTTTATCTACCGTATTATCTTCATTATTACTTGTGCCAGCAGTACAAGCTAATGAATATAAGCTTGAACCAACGCATACTAAGGCAATGTTTTATATTGATCATTTTGGGACTTCAACTAACAGTGGTGGTTTCTATGAAATTGAAGGTGATTTAACATACTCACCAGAAAAGAATATAGGAAAAATAAACGTTTCTATTCCAGTTAAAACACTAAATACGGGATTAACGGCATTTGATAATCATGTGAAAAGTGCAGATATCTTAGATGCAGATAAATACCCAACAATTCAGTTTTCTTCAACAAAATGGTATTTCTCTGATAATAAACCCACATCCATTGAAGGGCTATTAACGATGAAAGGAAAAACATTGCCAGTTAAATTAACAACAACCAAGTTTAATTGTTATGAAAGCCCTGTGTTTAATGCGCCAGTCTGTGGTGGTGATTTTAAAACAACCATTAAACGTTCAGATTGGGGGGTGGATTTTTTGGTCAAAGAAGGGATGGCGGATAATATGACATTAAAAATTCAAGTTGAAGCTATTAAGCAATAAATTAAGTCATATTTTATTTTTATTTTATAGAAAAGGCCTTATTAAATATGAGGCCTTTCCTGTTTTTATATAATAATAAATATAATTTAAGTTAGGCGTTAAATTCTAAAAATAGAGTTAAAAGAGAGTTTATTTTTAATCGTTGATAATAATGATTTAATGTTGTATGTTATCGAAATGTTGCTTTACTTTTATTTCCTATTGTTTTATATGATTTTTATCACTATTGTTTTGTTTATTATCCGTTAAATTTTACCTTTCTATTTTTGGTTTTATCTCTGAATTAATAAACTTTCCTCATCATAATTTATTTAATAAATATCATCCGATTAAATAAAAATTTTTTACAATAAATAAGTGTGACTTCAATCACTCTACATTTCGATATTTCTTCAGTATGTTTATACGCAGAGATTCAAAATTAATAAATCAGACATTTATTTATATTGCTTAACAGTTTAAGCAAATAGGCTTCTTATTATCAAAAAAACGAAATGCAAATAGATATGTGCTGTTACATATATTAAATGCGTTAAGGATATCATAATGATCCATGCTTTTATTAAAAAAGGGAGCTTTCAGGATTCAGTTAGCCTGATGATTATTTCCCGAAAATTAAGTGAAGCCCCAGAGGTGGAAGAAATTTCCGTCATGATGGGAACACCAGCGAATAAATCTCTTCTTGATGTCACCGGCTTTTGGCATGACATGTTTAACGAAGCAACGCCGAATGACATTTGTGTTTCGATTAAAGCAGAATCAGACGATCCTGCCATTATCGATATGATTTCTACTGCTTTAGAAGAAGCATTAGCTGAAATTGCAAGTGGCCAGAAAGGCGGTAACAAATTAACGACAGTACGTAGCTGGCGTACCGCTAAACAAAAAAGCACTAATGCCAATATGTTACTTATCTCTATTGCTGGTGAATATGCCGCGGAATTGGCTGACACGGGCTTAGAAGATGGTTGTAACGTCATGCTGTTCTCTGACAACGTCTCTATTGCAGATGAAAAAGCACTAAAAGAAAAAGCAGCAGCAAAAGGTCTGATTGTGATGGGGCCTGACTGTGGTACTGCAAATATTGCAGGTGCACCTCTTGCTTTCGCTAACATTGCACCTAAAGGCTCTATTGGTATTGTTGGCGCATCAGGTACGGGTATTCAAGAAATTACCTCTCAAATCGTTTTACAACGCCAAGGTATTTCTCATTCAATTGGCCTAGGTGGTCGTGATTTAACAGAGCAAATTGGTGGTATCAGTGCAATCACTGCTATCAATATGCTAGCGGCAGATCCTAATACGCGTGTTATTGCTTTTGTTTCTAAGCCACCAGCGCCAGCGGTTCGCCAAAAAATTATTGCCGAAATGAAACGCCATAATAAACCGATTGTGGCGCAATTCTTAGGAACAACACCTGAGAAATTCCAAGACGACAATATCTATTTTACTCGCACGTTAGATGAAACGGCGCGCATTGCGGCTGAACTAGCGCGTGTTGAAGATATCGCAGCGGAATTACCAAAAGTTACAGGTAAGAAAATCATTGGTCTTTATGCCGGTGGTACGCTAGCGGCTGAATGCGCCATGTTGTTATCTGAAAAACTTAATGTTGAAGTCGATAACGAGCATAAACAAGGCACAATGCTAGATGCTGATGGTCACAAAATCATCGATATGGGTGATGATTTTTATACACAGGGTAAACCACACCCAATGATTGACCCATCTACACGTAACAAATTTATCAGTGAGCTAAGCAATAAAACAGAAGCTGGCGTGTTACTGGTTGATTTTGTTATTGGTTATGGTGCAACTCAAGATCCTGCCGGTGCGTTAATTCAAGAAATCAAAAAACTGAATGAAAAACGTGGCGAAGCCAATCCATTAATTACCATCGCAACCATTACTGGTACTGAAGACGATCCGCAAAACCGTAGCGAACAGCAAAAACAGCTAAAAGAAGCGGGCATTATTGTCATGGATACGTTGCCAGAAGCGGTTTTATTAGCAAAAGAATTAATCCAGCCACATCCAGCAGAAGCACATGCTGAAGTGTCACCACTGCTTAACGGGATCTCCGTGATCAACGCTGGTCTACGTAGTTTTGCAGATGATCTGCAATCAAGTGGGACTCCTGTTGTGCATTATCAGTGGGCACCTGTCGCAGGTGGTAATAAAAAACTGGCTGAAATATTAAAGAAATTGAAATAAGGAATTGCAGATATGTATTCAACTATCGAACAAGCGAATGAAGCAGTTATCGAACGTATCCGTGAAGCCCGTCCTCACTGGTGTGATGTTAACTTAGCAAAAGAAGTTGTACCGGCTTTAGAAACAGGCAAAAAATTACTTCATGCAGGCCCTCCTGTAACTTGGGGTGAAATGAGTGGTCCTGTTCGCGGTGCATGTATCGGTGCTTCTTTATTTGAAGGCTGGGCAGAAACTGAAGAACAAGCATTAGCGATGTTAGAAGCGGGTGAAATTGAGTTTATTCCTTGCCACAACGTAAATGCAGTAGGCCCAATGGGCGGTATTACTTCTGCTCATATGCCAATGCTAGTTATCAAAAACCACATTCATGGTAACTACGCTTACTGCAACATGAACGAAGGCATCGGCAAAGTGATGCGTTTTGGTGCTTACGGCCCAGATGTGCAAGAGCGTCTACATTGGATGCAAAATAGCTTAGCGCCAGTATTAAAAGCCGCAATAGCAACGTTTGAAGATGGTATCGATCTGACTGCAATTATGGGGCAGGCAATTACTATGGGTGATGAATTCCACCAACGTAATATCGCAGCTTCAGCCCTGTTACTGCGTCAATTAGCTCCAGTATTAAGTACATTAGATTTTGAAGATGCTGAAATCACAAAAGTGACTAAATTCCTGAGCATTACAGATCAGTTCTTCCTGAACTTAGCAATGGCTTACTGTAAAGCTGCGATGGATGCAGGTGCTCAAATCAAACAAGGCACTATCGTTACCGTTATGACCCGTAATGGTAGCAATTTTGGTATCAAAATCAGTGGAATGGGCGACCAATGGTTTACTGCCCCAGTAAATACACCACAAGGTCTGTTCTTCTCTGGTTTTAGTCAAGCAGATGCAAATCCAGATATCGGTGACAGTGCGATTACTGAAACTTTCGGTATTGGTGGCGCAGCAATGGTTGCAGCTCCGGGTGTAACACGCTTTGTTGGTGCATCAGGTGGTATGGATGCAGCACGTGAAGTGACTGAAGAAATGGCTGAGATCTACCTTGCTCGTAACATGATGTTGCAAATTCCAACTTGGGATTTCCAAGGTGCATGTTTAGGATTAGATGCTCGTCGCGTTGTTGAAACGGGCATTACCCCGCTGATTAACACGGGTATTGCACATAAAGAGCCGGGTGTTGGCCAGATTGGTGCAGGTACTGTACGCGCACCTTTAGGTTGCTTTGAAAAAGCGATTGTTGCATTGGCAGAAGAATTAGGCATCGACGCTTAATCGTGCTTTGTAACGATTAATCACAGCAATAAAGGGGGCATTATGCAAATTCAAGCACTTCAAACCAGCCAGCATATCACTGATTTTGAAGGTGAGATTAAATGTGTGGGCATTTATGACCATGCTTTGAATTTCATTTGCCCTCAACAACGCTTAATCACTTTTCATCGCGAAGGGAGAGGATTAAGCCCGATGGGATGGTTATTGAAACAAGATGATTTCGATTATTTTGCTAAACAGTGCCATCCCTCGGTCATGATGAGTCTAAAAGATCATCAAGCAATACTTGCAAATAAACTCACTCTACTCGCAGGTCAGAGTGAAAATTTACGTTTACAAGATAAAGCGGAATTAGATTTGCGTTGGTTAGAAAGTTTTTTTTCTCTACTCTCACCCTCAATTGCAACAGGGTTATATGGACCATTAAAAAATTATCGCCAAATCGCGCAACTCAGTGAAATTAAGTTATTAATTAAGCTATTTCATAATCAGTTAGTGGGCAATGCTGTTAACTGGGCCATTTTTACAGGGAAAGGCCCAGGATTAACGCCAAGTTCAGATGATATGCTAGTGGGAATGTTATTTGCACATTATTTAGCAGAGCCAGAAAAAAAACTTAATTATTTTTTTAATAACACACCTCCTTTATCTGAATTGACCACCGTCGTCAGTAAGCATTATTTGGAATATGCCACCCAGGGAATATTTTCTACCTATCTCATTCAACTAGGTAAAAAAATAAAGAATAAAGAGATTATTTTTAAGGATATGTTGGAAATACTCTCTATTGGTCATCATTCCGGTGCAGATACATTACTGGGATTATGGATTGGTTACCAAACTAAAAAACAACAACAGCATATTGATTAAATTTCTTTAATAAAAGAATTTATATAAACATTCGGATACGGATAATTATGAAAACAATTGTTATTGCTTTAGGCGGAAATGCATTATTGCAACGCGGAGAAGTTTTGTCTGCTGAGAATCAATATAAAAATATTGAATTAATGTCAGAGACAATTAATAAGTTAGCAAAAGAGTACCGTGTTGTATTAGTACACGGCAATGGGCCTCAAGTTGGATTGCTTGCACTACAAAACCTGGCATATCAAGATGTTCCTGCATATCCGTTGGATATTCTAGTGGCTGAAAGCCAAGGTATGATTGGTTATATGATGATGCAAAAAATTAATCAAAATAACCCAGATCAAGCTATTACAACGGTAATGACGCGAGTTTCTGTTGATATTAATGATGAAGCATTTAACGATCCAAGTAAATTTATTGGCCCTATTTATGATGAAGCTGATAAAGAAGAATTAATTGCGAAGTATCAATGGACATTTAAGCAAGATGGTAAACATTACCGCCGTGTTGTGCCATCACCAACACCGAAAAAGATTATTGATATCGAAGCGGTAAGACTTTTATTAGATAAAGGCCATGTTGTTATTTGTGGTGGCGGTGGCGGTATTCCAGTTAACAACACAAATAATGAATTTATTGGTAGTGAAGCGGTTATTGATAAAGATTTAACAGCGGCTTTAATTTCTCGTGAATTAAATGCAGAACACTTTGTTATTTTAACAGAGGCTGATGCTATTTATAAAAATTGGGGTACACCAGAACAAGCCGCAATTCGTGAAGCAACACCAGAAGAACTTGCACCAATGGCTGTCGCTGATGGCGCAATGGGACCAAAAATTATGGCGGTGAGTGATTTTGTTAATGCAACTGGGCAACAAGCACATATTGGTGCATTACAAAATATTCAACAAGTTATTGAAGGTCAGTCTGGCACTTTAATTTATAAGTCTTAATAAAAATTCTTTCAGGAGCGTCATTATGAACGATGCACAAGTGAATGAGAAAGGCAAAGTCCCTTATTGGGTCAAACTGACCATTATCTTCTTCTTTGGTTGGATTGCACTTTATGGTAGCCGCGCCATTGTCGGCCCATTAATGGTAAATATTGGTGCTGAGTTTGATCTTACTAAAGCTCAACTTGGTTCTATCATGAGTATTTTCTTTATCGGATATACTGCACTCAATATTCCATCAGGCATGATTGGTGACTATTTAGGTAAGAAAAAAGTATTAGTAACTGGGGTTGTGCTCTTTGGTGGATTCACCATTATTGCGGGGATGATGCCAACTTACGTGACCTTTATGTTTGCATGGGTCATGGTGGGGATCTTCCAAGGCTTCTATTATGGCCCTCAGTATGGCTTATCTTCAGAAGCGATACCGAAACATCGTATTACGCTAGGTAGTGCGATTATCAATAGTGGTATGGCATTTGGTCTGTCTATTGGTTATTACATCTCAAGTATTTCTGTTGGTGAGATGGGAATGAGCTGGCGTGCGCCGTTCTATATTATTGGTGTCCCTATTATCATCATTGGTTTGGTGATGTTATGGATCATTAAAGATAAACCAAAAGCACAACCTGCGACAGAAGCTGGAGCACCAAAACAGAAAGTTAAACTGACATTTAAAGATTTATTTGGTAATCGCAATATCAACCTTGCGTATGTCACTATCTTCTGTTCAATCTATGGCTTCTTTGTACTAGTTACTTGGTTACCGTACTATTTAGAAACTGAACGTGGAATTACAGGGACACAAATTTCAACTATTGCATCATTAATGCCATGGTTTGCTATTCCTGGTTCACTTATTTTTAGCTGGGTTTCAGATAAAATTGGTCGTCGTAAACCTGTATTACTGATCATGTTACCGTTGTCATTAGTCGCTATTTTGGCTGTACCAATGTCAGAATCAATGCCTGTGTTAATTGGTGCACTGATCCTTTACGGTATTGTAGGTAAAATCAGTACAAACCCAGTATTAGTTGCTGTAGTTGCTGATAACTCACCGCGTCATGCGTTAGGTACATCGTTTGGTGTTTATAACTGTATTGGTATGTTAGGTTCTGTTTTTGCGCCAACACTAACGGGTTTCTTATCAGATAAAACAGGAAGTATGGACTCAGGTTTCTACTTTGCCGCTATTCTGATTTGTATTGGTATTGTGGCAAGCCTCTTTATTAAAGAAAGCAACAATAATAATGAAGAAGCAAAAGCATAATTATTTATTCAGATAGTTACTGAATTAGCAGCAAAAGGGCAAACTTCGGTTTGCCCTTTTAATTTAAAGGATCATAAAACGATTGCACGCTGGGATGATTTTGCTTAAATAATTCCACTAAATAACTGACTACCGCACCTTTTTTATCTTCACACCACGCTAAAGAAAGTGGTGAATTATGACGACGATTCCTTACTTCCTTGGCAATTAGTTGCCCACTATCAATAAGAGGTTTGCATAAACTTAATGGTAAAAATCCGATACCGACGCCTTTTAAATGACAGGCTAATTTGGTGTGTAAATCAGGTACGCGAATTTCGTGCTGACCCGATAAGCGCCATGCAGTGCGTTTAGAAAGATGGCGAGACGTATCTTCGACGTTAACCGCAGAATACATGCGCATTTGGTCATCACTTAATACCCCACTGATATTGGCTAAAGGATGATTAGGTGCGACAACAAATTGCCATTGAATTTCACCCATCGCACAAATGTTAATATTATTCTTAAGGGATTCATTCCCCGTAACGCCAATAGCAAAATGATAATCTTCGTTAATAAGTGCATCCCAAACACCCATATAAACTTGGCGAGTAATATGAAATTGTGTTGAAGGAAAACGTTGATGAAGGCAAGCCAGCATACTGGCAACCGCAGTGCGATCATAAAGAAGATTATTTATGACAATATTCACTTGATGTTCGACACCTGCATTCATTTGCTGAAGTTCCACCGGCATTGATTCTAACCATACAATCCATTGACGGCATTTTTCTAATAAATATTCACCAGCAGGGGTTAACGTTACGGTTCTGGTTGTACGATTAAAAAGTTGAGTGCCGATATTTTCTTCTAATGTTTTAATTCGATAACTAATGGCTGCGGATGTTTTATGAAGCATATCAGCTGCTTTGGTAAAACTTTGGCAATCGGCGACCTGTATAAAAGTACGGATCATTTCTTGGTCTAACATATCTTTTGTCCTGGTAATAAGAGAGGCAAAATTTCAGCAGATAATGCTGAACTAAAAAAAGCAAACAAAGCAAAGCTTACCTATTTTTTCTAAGGTCTATACTGCAAAGTAAGACAACTTCTTATCGTGTTAATGGATGTTATTATTATTGGCTTGATACTGTGTACCGTATGAAGTTTTGATTATTTATAGATAAGCGATAAAGCATACTAACAAAAATTTCATCGGATGATGGGCGCAAATAAGAATATCTATATTCCATTTGTGTGATTGCTTTCACGTTTCACTCATCCTTTTACCGATGAAGTTAAGATATCAGTAAAAGGTGGTGAAAGTCAGGATAAAAAATCTTCAATAAGATGTAAAAAAGAGATCAGGCTATTTTAAATGGGTAAGTAAAAAAGAGTAGATGAGTTAAATTAAGTGCAAAATGAAACGCGGTTGAAACCCAAAGCCGACCACTCCACATCCAAGCCAAACCATAAATAATCCCTGCCAACGAAGCGAAAACAACTAACAATATTCCTCCTGCAATATGCGCAAGGCCAAAAATTATGGCCGCAATTAATAGTGCAACATAAGGAGGAAGATAACGTGATAAGGTTTGTTGAATAACACCTCTAAATAAAACTTCTTCAGCAAGAGAGACAAAAAAGATATTTGCCAAAATAAATGCAGGTAACCAGTGTGGTAAATGAAGCTCAATGGCTAATCCCCCTAATTTTACGGCAATAAGTAACAATGCAGGAATAGCGATAATCAACATTATCCATTGTAATTTATTCGCTTTTTTTAATGGAGGACAGACAAAAAGGGTGGGAATGAAAATGAGAAAAATAAAGGGTATCAATGCTTTATCCGCATTGAAATAAAACGTAAAAGGGACGCTTTTTACTCCTATAGAGGTGTGTGAAAGGTAACGTAAATTGTTAAAGCCAGGAATAAGATGAAAGGCTAAGCCACTAGCAATGATAATAAGAGCAAGAATGATAATTGCCCGGAGCAGTGGTTGTGTTTTATAACGGGAATAAGCAAACGTTAATAACAGAATACTAAAGATAATCGGCAAAGCTTGCCATGTAATAATGCCTGTTATAAATGCGCTAAGTGCGGTGACTGCAAGTGTAATAAGTGCAAGTATGCGATTAAAACCTAAAAATAATAAAGAAGCAGCGAGAAGTAGCCAAGTGATCATAATTATAGATATTCAGAATGAAAAGGGGCGTTAGGGTAAAAGATAGCTACCATTTAGGCTATCATAATGAATAAAAAATACAGAAATCAGACCTCTTGATTAAGAATGTTATTAATTAATAATTTGATTTTATTATAAAAATAATGAAATTTACTTTTAGTCTAAAATCAAAACAATTGTTTAATTATTATGTTGATAATCAATATCTGATATTAAATTAGTATGAGTAATCGGATAAAAGTGAATATATAAAAATGCCGATAATGTGGATATCGGCATGTTTGTTTGTCTTGAATTCGCTTATTTTTGACTAAATAGTGTAAAAATTAAACGTAAAAATAGCGAATAACATGAAAGAAAATAGGGGCCGCAAAACAGAGTGAATCCATTCTATCCATCATGCCACCATGGCCTTCTATCATTGTGCCAAAGTCTTTTACACCACTGTCTCTTTTTATCGCTGACATACATAGACCACCGGCAAACCCCGCCAATGTAATGACTAAAGAGAGTAAAAAGGCTGCCCACCATGAGAAGGGCGTTGCCCACCACAACATCATACCAATCAGGCTGGCAGAAATAATGCCACCAAAAAATCCTTCGACTGTTTTATTTGGGCTTAATTTAGGCACGATAGGATGTTTGCCAAATAATTTACCAAAGACATATTGGAGTACGTCAGAAACTTGTACCACAATCATTAAAAAGAGCAGTAAGTTGATATTACGGCCTTCAAAACCTTCAATAGGTAACATTAATAGTGCAGGCGCATAACTTAGACAATAAATGGCTATCATCACACTCCATTGCACTTTTGCCATACGCTCTAAGAAATGACGGGTATCACCTGAAAGTGCCATGCGTGTTGGGATTAATAAAAAGGCGTAAACAGGAATGAATACTGCCATTAAATTATACCACTGCACACCAACGAGAATGTATTGGATAGGCAAGATCACGAAGAAACACCAAAACAAGGCTTCATGATCGCCTCGATGTGTTGGGGTTAATGTAATGAGTTCACGAAGAGCAAGCCATGAAATAATAGTAAACAGTACCACTGAGCCAATTGCACCAATACCGATTGCAACACCCGCAATAATGCACATTACCCACCAAGCATTGATCCTTGAGTTAAGGTTAGTAATTGTTGATGTAGGGCCTTTAATTGCTGCAAGAATAGCGCCAATAATGCTGGCAACAATTAAGAAAGAGAAGAGTCCGATAAATATCCAGAGGACTTCATTATTAATACGTTCCATTGTGTAACTCCTCTAACGCGCTTTTGGCTCTTATCAGAAACTCTTGTTTACTTTCATTTTCGTGAGTAGGCACTATGGGAGCGCCAAAAATTGCACTACAAATAACGGGAACAACTAAGCGAGAGCCTTTAGGGAGTACTCGATTTAAGTTTTCAAGATAAATAGGGACTAATTGAACATTCGGATTTTTACGAGAAAGGTGCCAAAGCCCCGCTTTAAAATCTTGAATAGATTCGCCATTGCCTCTAGTGCCCTCTGGGAAAATAATTAGAGATTCACCTTGGTCTAAAATATCTTGCATGATAGCTAGTGCATTTACTTTATTCGATGTTGATGATGCAGTTTCGTCCGTTGATTGTTCAAGTATTTTTTCGCATAGGTGACTTTCTTCAGCAATATTCATTTTAGCAGCATGGCGAGGGATAAGGATTGCCCTAAAAATACGGCGAGATAAATAACGACGTAGGCGATTTTTATTCCAGTAATCCTCAGCGGCAACGGGATGTACATAAGGACGAATATCAGGCGCAAGGCAAGACCAAATTACCAAACCATCTAAATGACTAGAGTGGTTAGCGTAATAAATACAAGGTGTATCTTTCGCTATCGGAGACGTTTGTTTGGCCCGAATTCCCGTTAGAAAACGACAGATAGAGACTAATACGGATGACACCACTTTTGCGTCTAAAGCAAGTTTTCCATTTTTCATTAATCAGACACCTTGTGCTAAATCCCGTAAAATTCGACGGGTTCTGAAAATTGTGGTTAGCGTTGAACCTAAAATAATAATCCATAATGCGATAAAAAAGAGCCACACTCCCCAAAGGTTAGGAATAAAAGCAGCAATTACAGCAATTGAAGTGAGTAAAGCCATTCGATGTTGTTTAGCCATAGGGCCTGTAAAGTGTTGTTCTAATCCACAACTCCCACCTAACACACGAACATAAGCAGTCATTACTGCAAAAAAAGCACCTACCCAACCTAAAGTAATAGCCATTGAAAAGTCGTTGGATAAACCATAACCGATACCTAAAATGATCAGTGTATCTGCAATTCTGTCTGGTAATTCATTATAAACCGCTCCAACAGGGCTTTTCATTCCGCCTTCAACCGCAACCATGCCATCTAATAAGTTACAAATAAGGCGACCTTGGATCATTAAAGCACCAAGGATCAATAAGAACGAGCGTAATAAGCCATGAGAATAAGAAAGGGCAAAAAAGAGTGATAGGGCAGCAAGCAATGCAAATACAATGCTAAACACCGAAATACCGTTGGGCGTAGCCCCTTTTTGCTGTAAATAGCGACTTGACTTTGTTGCCCAGTTTGTTTGTCTTGCTTTTATAGGACGGCGATTTTTATCTTGATTATTCATTTTTCTTTGTAAAAAAGCGAGTTAGGAGGGGATAGCATAAGGCTATTTGGTCAAGGTGAGAATAAGAATAAACGTATAAGTTTATCTTATATTTCAAAAGTGAATATTTATCCCATCTTATGATGCTCAAATCAAGACTATAAATAAGTATCAATAAATATTTACTTTTCTAGGGGTTAATACTTATTTGATGGTAGTACATTATACTTACTTGCTATATTCATTTAATGATTATCTTTATTGGAGTGTTATTGAGTAGAAATGATAAATAATGTATTACATTAATTAAACTATAAAAAGAATAAATTTCTTAAGTAAAAGGGAGTATAAAGGATAATACTTATTATTCTTTCTTATTTTACGACTAAATTTACGACAATTTAAATACGTTAATTAGAATATTCTTATTAATAAAATTTCGTTTAAATCGAAAGTTAAATCGCAAAAACAATCTCTAAATGAACATAAGAAAAAGAGACCAGGATCCATTTTGTATTATTTTTTAATCATTAATAATTTCTATCGTAAAATAAGAATAAAAGAAAATGGAAATTTAAAATGAGAATGTTCATATTTATAAAAAGTAAAAAATGATTTATATCAAATGAAATGCTTCATGTATTCTTATATTGCATGGTTAATAAAAAATAGTCATTATAGTGATTAATAATAGCGATTATGAAAATAAAATATACGAATGTTTTAAATCGAAATTAAACGAACCATAATGAAAGGGTGGCATCAAAATAAGTTGCCGCCCCTTCTATCGTAGAATGGAGTCTAACGTATTAATTATTCCCATATTAGGTGCAAATCATCCCAAATAGAATATTTTAGAAGTATAGGTTTCTCTCATTAATAAAAGATAATGAAAATTAAACAGGTCATATCGTTATATCTTTAGATAATACAACCTATTGATAAATAAAAATCACTTGAGGAAATTAGTTTATTCTTAAGTCATATTTCTTAAAGAAATCATACTCTTGTACTAATTGTGGTAGTGATCTTATTTTCAATTTTGTATACATATTTGAGCGATGTACTTCAACTGTACGAGGTGATAGCGAAAGTTTTTCTGCCGCTTCTTTGCTCGTATTTCCCTCAAGGATCATTTCCATAACTTCTTTTTCTCTATTTGATAACTTACCAAACTTATCTTTTAAAGATATATATGTTCGGAATTGCTCAACTTCACTTTCATAATGAAGGAATGATTCTGAGACAATATTAAGAAGTTCATTTACATTTAAAGGGCGAGTTAAATATTCAAAAGCACCTGATTTAAATGCACTACGACAACTCTCAATAGAACTATCCCCAGAAATAATAATAACCGGGATGATGTTTTTCAATTTGTTGAGTTCTTTAATCAGTGCAATTGATGGTGCTGCACTGCTTTTTGTATTAATGATGATGCACTCTTTATGTGCTCCTTTTGTTGAAGAAAAATAGTATTTCAAGAAAGCCTGTTCATTTGAATAGGTTTTCACATTAGCAGCTAAAGAAGAAAGAACAGCTTTAAGTTGAACTTTTGTACTGTCATCTTCAAATGTGATTAAGTGGATTATTGATTCCATATGTTGCTCCTGGTTTTACTCAGCTCGTTCACTAAAAGTGAATGAGTAACGAAATTTGACTAATTTATAAGTTTTTTATGTAGGGTAACATTCACGTAACGGAGCCATATTCAGAATATATCAAATTAAAAATGATTAATACTTCTGTATTATATTATAGATAAAATATCAGAACTTTGTTTTGTTTCAATATTTGTATTTTAAAGATAAGAATAATTTATTTCTATAATGGATGTTCGAATAACTATTATTAATTGTAACTAAGTTTTTTACCGTAAGTGATTTTAACTATATTAAACACACTCAATAAGTAAAAAAAATAATATATCTAGGTGTCTATTAGCGAGGAAATTAATAGTTATATTTAGTTACAATAAAATTCCCTTTGTGGCTTTTTGACTTTACTTCTTGTAAAATAGCACTTTATTTATACCTATTCCTTTTAATAAACCAATCGAGCCAATACTATGGCGTCACTGAAAGATGTAGCTCGACTTGCATCCGTTTCTTTGATGACAGTCTCAAGAGCGATTAATAACCCTGAGTTATTAAAACCAGAAACACTGAAACAAGTCCAAAGTGCTATTGATCAACTTAACTATGTTCCAGATTATTCTGCACGAAAAATCCGTGGACAAGGAACAAAAGTTTCCTCAATTGGCGTTTTAGCAATTGATACCGCAACGACACCATTTTCTGTTGAAATGATTTTATCTATTGAACAAACAGCAAGAGAATTTGGATGGAGTTCATTTGTGGTCAATTTGACTGCACAAGATTGTTATGAAAATGCTATTTGGCAGCTTTTAGCCCAGCGCCCAGATGGGATCATCTACACGACAATGGGATTACGTGAAATTTCTGTGCATGAAAAATTGCATGATAAGAATCTAGTGTTAGCGAACTGTTTGGATAAGGCACGCTCTTTTCCAACTTATATTCCAGATGATTATCATGGGCAATATTATGCAATGAAAAAAGTCATTGAAAAGGGATATCGTCATCCTTTGTGCTTCTATATACCTGAAGAATCGGTTGCGGGGCCTATTCGCCGTAAAGCGGTTGAAGATGCTTGGCAAGAAGCTGGACTACCATTAGCGCATTTACGCCAATATACGATGATGTTTGGTGATGAGCATTATCGTGATGTGATTGAAATATTGAAAAAGCATTGCACTCATCAAAAAGCAGATTTTGATATTCTGATTTGTGGTAATGACCGTATTGCTTTTTTGGCTTATCAAGTCTTGTTGTCTATGGGATTGCGTATTCCAGATCAGGTTGCTGTTTTAGGATATGACAATATGATTGGTACAGGAGATCTGTTTTATCCTCCATTAACAACGGTTCAACTACCTCATTATGAATTAGGTAAAGAAGCAACATTACATATTATTCAAGAACGAAATCATCAAAATACAGTACACGTACCTTGCCAATTAGTTGAACGTGAGTCGTTATAAGGACTCACGTTTTATCATCATTCAAATAGAATGAATGTTTTTAAAATTAGCCGATATGATTTAATCGCCAATATTCACCTGATAACAATATTGCTTCACCACTCATTGCAAAAAGGCGTAAAGAGCGTGCGTCTTGTGGCGCATAATATCGACTACTTAATGTATATTCACCTTGATTAACAAAGACTTCTATTGATGAACGATCAATGAATATGCGCAAGTTTAATTGACAGCCTTCAGGTAATGGAATACTGCGAGCACCACTGATCTTGTATTGAGGGTAATGACGATTAAGCACTAAACGATTTGATTGATTATCTACAAAAAGCTCAAGCCCTTCGCCTAGCCATAAGCCAAATTTTTCGGCTTGGCTGTCTAAAGACCATGTTAAATCGAGTTCGATAGCTGATGTGTTATCAATTAACTCTATAGATTGATGGCTTAATGTAAGAGGTTTAATGGTGTTTTTTTCTTGGCGTAATGATTCAACTTCTTTGGCTGGCACCATACGTAAACGATTTTTGCTCTTATCAAAGGTAATTTCGCGAGGTAATGTGAAGCAACCAGACCAAAACTCCGCTTTTGATGGCATGGGTGAATTCCACATATCCATCCAGCCCATAGAAACACGACGACCATCAGGAGTCATAAATGATTGGGGGGCATAATAATCATGGCCATTATCTAACTCAACAAAGTGACCTTGTGGTTTAAAAGGTTGGCTTGGTGACCATTGACCGATTAATGCGCCAGCTTGAAAGAGGTTCCGGTATTGATAACCTTCTGCGCGTTTTCCTTGGGGCGAAAAGACAATCGCGAATTGATTGTCTTGGCTGATCGGGAAGAAGTCAGGGCACTCCCACATATAGACGTTTTTATCGTCAGTTTTTCCCAAAATAGTGTAATCGTTGCTCCACTTTTTTCCTTCTTCAAATAAGGTTTCACTAGAAAAAAGTAAAACTTGCCCTTGATCTTTTTCATCTCTGGCACCGACAACCATCCACCATTTCCCGTCTTGATACCACACTTTAGGATCACGAAAATGCATATAACCTTTAGGGGGTTCTAAAACGATCCCTTTTTTCTCAAAATGAATACCGTCTTCACTGATAGCCACACATTGTGCTTCATAAATTTGGCTATCATCACCTTCTTCGCCTAACCAATTATGACCAGTATAAAAAAGGTAGAGTTTACCGTCATGACTAATAGCTGAACCTGAAAAACAACCACTTTTATCGTAATCATCACCAGGAGCTAACGCAATCGGCTGATGTTGCCAGTGGATCATATCGGTGCTTGTGGCATGTCCCCAATGCATTGGACCCCAATCTTGAGAATAAGGATGGTGCTGATAAAAAGCATGATATAAACCATCATGATAAATAAGACCATTAGGATCATTTAACCACCCCGCAGGTGCAGCTAAATGAAATTGGGGATAAAAAGTATTACCTCGCTTTTCAATCAAGGTATTTAAGGCATTTGTTGATTGTTCTAAACGGTGTTTCATATCATTATCCTTATTATATTTTCAGTGTCGTTAGCCCACGTTTTTAGGTTATAAAAGAATAAAAAAACAGATTAAACTATACGTTTCCCTTCTTTGTTAACGATAACATTAGAGGGCAAAAAAACACTTTTCATAAGATTGACTTTATCATAATATCTCATTATGTTAACGTTATCAGAGTGGATTTACGAGCAATATCTTCCTTTAATCGTTATGAATAGTTATAAAAACAGAATATAGTGAAGAAAAATAATTGCTTATCTTCAGGAGAGATTATGAAAGTCTGGTCTTTAGGTGATGCTGTTGTTGACCTGATCCCATTGCAAAATATGCAATATGAAGCATGTGCTGGTGGCGCGCCTGTCAATGTTGCTGCGGGTGTGGCTAAGCTTGGTCAACAAAGTGGTTTTATTGGGCGTGTAGGTGAAGATGCGTTCGGCCATTTTATGCAAAAAACATTGTTTGATCTGGGGGTTGATACTCGAGCAATGGAATTTGATGAGTTTCACCGTACCAGTACAGTTCTTGTCTCTTTACAAGAAAATGGTGAACGTGATTTTACTTTCTTAGTCGCTGAATCTGCAGATCAATTTTTAACAGAAAAATCTTTACCAGCGTTCGAAAAAGATATTTTGCATTTTTGCTCTTTAGCATTAGTGAATCCCATTTGTCGCTCAACTTTGGATACAGCGATTAAGAGTATTAAAGAGACGGATTCATTGCTGAGTTTTGATATTAACTTACGCCCTCAAATGTGGCGTGATCACGAAGAAATGCGCGAAGTTATCGATAATTATGCGCATAAGGCCGACATATTAAAATTATCAGAAGATGAACTTACGTGGATGACACAAGAAGTGACATTGAATAATGCCCTTAAAAAATTAGAAGGTTATCCCGCGCGTTTAAAAGTGATCACTCAAGGCTCTAAAGGATGTTTAGTGTTAACACCAAATACTCAAGTTGCATTTAGTGCTTTTACCGTTGAGTGTATTGATACTACGGGAGCAGGGGATGCCTTTATGTCTGGTTTGTTGGCGGCACTTGCAGAATATGGTTTTGCTGAAGATGAACAATACTTATCAAGAATAGTGACGCAAGCGGCTGCTTGTGGTGCTTTGGCCACAACTCAAAAAGGGGCGATAGCAGCGGCACCAAGTCGTAAAAAATTACATGATTTTGTTCAACAACAACCTCCTTTGCATGTTCGGGAGATTTTCTGATAGCTCACTGATTTTTTCTGGTTGTGGTTTTTACCACGCTTTTCTCTTAATGGTATTTCCTTACCCTCCATTAATACTGGTTTTTCTCGAAGCCATTATTAGTGGAGATTTTTTTATCTTTTTGATTAGACGCTTCTATTTTTTATCAATCAATCAGCGATGTTGATCATATTGTTCTGTCTGTTTTAAGCGTATGATATTAAAACATATCAACTTTTATTGATGGAACATTAAATGTGGGCTCAATCGGGCGCAGTATTAGCCATTTTTTCTTATATTCTTTGGGGGATCACTCCTCTGTTTTATCGGCTTTTACCGGGTGCCCAACCATTAGAAATGTTAGCCCAGCGTCTAATTTGGTCTATTCCTTTATTATTGCTAGTGCGGCTTTTTATCAAGAATAGAACTCAATGGTGTGCGGTTTTCCAAGATAAACGTTCTGTTTTTATGTGTTTATTTAGCTCAATGGCAATGGCGGTTTCTTGGTGTACCTTTACCTATGCATTAACGCATCAACAAGTATTAGAAGCGAGCTTAGGGTATTTTATTAATCCACTTTTCTCGATTTTATTAGGTGTCATTTTTCTGAAAGAAAAGCTTAATCCTGCAGAAAAGTGGGCGGTTACTTTAATTTGTGCGGGGGTGGGATACCAGCTGTGGATGTACGGGGAATTACCAGTGCTGGCTATTATGATGGGAGGCGCATTTGCTGTATATGGATTAATTCGTAAATTTATTCGTTTTGATGTCATAACCTCTTTATTTATGGAAACTCTTTGGCTAATGCCATTAGCAATAGGCGCGACCATTTGGTTGTTTATGACAGATAAAAGCGCGTTACCTTCTGCAGATAATCTGACTCGTTTTTATTATGTTTTAACTGCACCTGTTACCATCTTGCCATTATTGTTTTTTACGGCAGCCGTGAAACGAACTACGCTAACAGTTATTGGGCTAGCGCAATATATAGAACCTACTATTCAATTTTTACTGGCTGTTTTCTTATTCCATGAAGCTTTTGATGAAGTTAAAGGTGTCAGTTTTTCTCTAATTTGGCTGGGGCTTTTATGCTGTATCTTGGCACTTATTCGAAAACGTCTTAATTATCTAAAAATCCAAAAAGGAAAACGCAGCCAAATTTTGTAATGGTTTTCTTTCTTTGAGTGATTATTTTTGCCTGCCTATTTTTCTATCAAGTAAAATCCGTTATGCTACTCAAAAGCAATCGTTTGCGTCATTGTGTTTTTTATAAATAGTGAGGATGAAGAATGACTGTGTTGGGTACGGCTCTTACAGCTAATGCAACAAAGGTAATGCTATTAGGTGCAGGTGAACTGGGTAAAGAAGTGGCTATTGAATGCCAGCGCCTAGGTATTGAAGTGATTGCAGTTGATCGCTATCCCAATGCACCCGCGATGCATATTGCACATCGCCATCATGTGGTGAATATGCTTGATAGCAATGCATTAAAGCTCATTATTGAACAAGAGCGACCTGATTTTATCGTTCCTGAAATTGAGGCGATAGCAACCTCGTTATTGGTTGAATTAGAACAAAAAGGGCAAAAAGTTGTTCCATGTGCCCGTGCTGTAAAGCTCACAATGGATAGAGAGGGGATCCGTCGTTTAGCTTCAGAGACATTACTTTTACCAACATCAAATTATCAATTTGTTGATGATGAAGTGAATTTTAAAAAAGCCGCTTTAGATATCGGTTTCCCTTGTATTGTAAAACCTGTCATGAGTTCATCGGGGAAAGGGCAAAGTGTTATTCGTAATGAAAACGATTTAGCTCAAGCTTGGATTTACTCACAAGAGGGCGGGAGAGCAGGAAAAGGACGCGTTATCGTTGAAAAAATGATCCCGTTTGATTTTGAAATTACTTTACTGACTATTCACGCTGTTGATGGTATCCATTTTTGTGCTCCCATTGGTCATCGGCAAGAAAAAGGGGATTATCGTGAATCATGGCAACCTCAAAAGATGAGTGACATCGCACTTGCTAAAGCACACCATATTGCGAGTAAAGTGGTTGAGAACTTAGGGGGTTATGGTTTATTTGGTGTTGAGTTGTTTGTTCAAGGTGATGAGGTATTCTTTAATGAAGTCTCACCTCGCCCTCATGATACGGGATTGGTGACACTAATTTCTCAAGACTTATCAGAGTTTGCGCTTCATGTTCGTGCTTTTTTAGGCTATCCCATTGGTGGAATTCGCCAATTAGGCCCTTGTGCATCAGCGGTTATTTTACCAGAGCTTTATAGTACGAATATTGTGTATTCTGGTATTGAAAAAGCGTTGAAGGCGAACCGTCAAATTCGCCTTTTCGCCAAGCCTGAAATCGCAGGCTCTCGCCGTTTAGGTGTTGTACTTGCCCATGCTGATACAATAAAACACGCGCTTGATGAAGCCAAAGAAGGCGCTCAAGCCATTGTTGTGGGTGATGCTAAATAATTTTATATCATTAGTTATCCATTTTACTGCTAAGTGAACACTATCAGCTTAGCGGTAAAAATCCGGCTTTAATAAAATAGTCTTTTGCATAAGGGGATAAAATTTCCTGATATAAACTATAAGCTTGTGAATGGATGAGTGTTGCACAATAGTGTGCTGTGACATTAAAAGGTTTTGGAATAGTGAATGTTTTTAGTTCAGGAAATTCACTTAATTGTGTTTGATAGTGCTGGTAACCAATAAAGGCATCGGCTTGATGAGTTGTAATTAAGTAATGGGCTGCCATTCTACCTTTAGGAATAGTAAGTGAATGTTCACCGCCAACTAAAGAGAGCGCTCTTATTTTTAATGTCTGGCTTAAATCAGGATCAATTTGTGCAATATTATCAAAAAGCTGCCAACTATAATCACCTGATGGATCAGATTTTGGTGTGGATATCGCTAATTTTAATGCGGTATTTGATAATACAGTAAGCCAAGTATCCAGCTCATTAATATCATTACGACGAGTTGTAATGCAAAGTTGATTTGCAATAAAAGGGGCATATTGTAGTGCTAAACCTTTATCGATTAATTGCTGTGGATTATTTTTATCAGCAGAAAGAAATAAATGACAAACTTCTCCTTGTTCAATACGTTGGCGTAATAATCCTGCAGGCCCAAATGTAAGTGCCCACTTTTCACCAGTTTTTTGCTGATAATGCTCAATAAAAGCAGGTAGCGTTGCTTTTAAGCTACCTGCTGCAAAAAGGGAAAATGTCATTGTGTTATATCCTACTCTTTCCCTTGATATTGAGTACGATAGAATTTTTGATACCAATCATTAGCCGCTTTTTGCATATCAATATCGCTAAATTTTTCAGGATATAGTTTTTTTGCCATCCACAACTCACCAATTGCCATGGCTTCTGGCATTGGGTATCCCCATGCTTTTGCATATTCAGGCATTAAATAAATGCGATTATTTTTAACAGCATTAATGACTTGCCAACGTGTATCTTGTTTTATTTCATCCACAACTTGTGGGTATCTGTCTTGAACAAAGATAACTTCAGGATCCCATGCAATAACTTGTTCAAGAGAAACTTGTTTATATCCTTTGACGGTTGATGCCGCAACATTGAATGCGCCAGCGTGCTCCATCATCAAGCCTGTATACTTACCTGAACCATAAGTAGTTAAGTCTGGGTTTGCCATGTAAGCCCGCACTCGTTGCTCTTTAGGAATATCTTGTAAGCGCTGACTTACTTGCTCACGTTGTTTAAAAGTATCATTTACTAAGGTTTTTGCATTTTCTGATTTATTGACGATATCCCCAATCAACAAAATGCCTTCTTTTAGCCCTTCGTTATAGGCTTGTTCTTCGTTTTGTAATGTTGGATTGAGTGTTGATTTATCTTCATTAGCTTCTTTGCGTAATGAAATCGCCACAACAGGAATACCAAGAGCAGAGATCTTATCGATCATCTCTTTTGGGGCGTAATTGGTTACAAAAACAACTTGAGGTTGTAGCTTTACTAAGCTTTCAGCATCAAAACTGGTGAGATCGCCCACTTTTGGGGTATTTTCCAGTGAGGGCGCTAATTGTGCATAGCCATCACCTAATTGTTGTTTCCAGTTAGACATTACACCAACAACTTTATCTGTAGCATCAAGTTGAACTAGTAAATTCAGTGTTTGATGTTGTAAAACCACCGTTCTTTCTATTTTATCTGGAATGGTCACGGTGCGACCAATTTGGTCTACGATTTGTCTGTCTGCGTAAGAGAAGGAAGAAAGGGAGAGTATGCCAATACCTAATAAACAGTGCTGTAATAAAGCTTTCATAGTCATAAACCTAAGTTAATATCGCTATATAATAAAATATACAGCTAAAAATATACAGCAAGTATTATTTTTGCTCAAACTTTAATCATATAAGGTAGTTAATTAATTTTATAAGCTTAATTTTTTACTCAACCCTTGAAACTTGCTTATCTATCCCCACTTTTTACTCATATTGATTTTTTTCGCCAAATTAGGATTAATTGAGGTAAAAATGAGTATGAAAGGTCAGGAAACAAGAGGATTTCAGTCAGAAGTTAAACAACTTCTTCAATTAATGATCCATTCTCTTTACTCCAATAAAGAAATTTTCCTTCGCGAATTGATTTCGAACGCATCAGATGCGGCTGATAAATTGCGTTTCCGTGCATTATCAGATGCAGCACTTTATGAAAATAACGGTGAATTGCATGTGCGCATTTCCACTGATAAAGAGAACCGAACTCTGACTATCAGTGATAATGGTATTGGTATGACTCGTGATGAAGTCATTGATAATCTAGGTACTATTGCAAAATCAGGTACCAAATCATTCTTAGAATCTATCGGACAAGATCAAGCTAAAGATAGCCAGTTAATTGGTCAGTTTGGTGTGGGATTCTATTCAGCTTTTATCGTTGCAGATAAAGTGACTGTGCGCACTCGTGCTGCGGGTGAAACAGCCGATAAAGGCGTTTTCTGGGAGTCTGAAGGTGAAGGTGATTACACCGTTGCTGATATTGAAAAAGCGGATCGCGGTACTGAAATAACGCTTCATTTGCGTGAAGGCGAAGATGAGTATTTAGATGATTGGCGTCTACGTAGCATTATTAGTAAATATTCTGACCATATTTCTTTGCCTGTTGAAATTGAAACGAAAAATGAAGAAGACGGCACAGTAACGTGGGAAAAAATTAATAAGGCGCAAGCGCTGTGGACTCGTAATAAAGCTGAAGTAAGTGATGATGAGTATAAAGAGTTTTATAAGCATATCTCTCATGACTTTGCTGATCCATTAAGCTGGGTACACAACCGCGTTGAAGGTAAACAAGAATACACAAGTTTATTATATGTGCCTTCAAAAGCGCCTTGGGATTTATGGAATCGTGAACAGCGCCATGGTTTAAAACTGTATGTACAGCGTGTTTTTATTATGGATGAAGCTGAGCAGTTTATGCCTAATTACCTACGTTTTATTCGTGGGTTAGTTGATTCTAATGATTTACCACTAAACGTTTCGCGTGAAATTCTACAAGACAGCTCTGTTACACGTAACTTACGTAGTGCATTAACTAAACGTGCATTACAAATGTTACAAAAACTGGCTGAGAATAAGCCTGAAGAGTATCAAGCATTCTGGAAAGAGTTTGGTTTAGTCTTAAAAGAAGGTCCAGCAGAAGACTCATCTAACATTGAAACTATTGCTAAGTTACTGCGTTTTGCATCAACACATAACGACAGTGATGCTCAAACGGTTTCATTGGAAGATTATGTTAGCCGCATGGTGGAAGGTCAGGAAAAAATCTATTACATCACCGCTGATAGCTACGCTGCTGCGAAAAATAGCCCTCATTTAGAGCTGTTCCGCAAAAAAGGTATCGAAGTATTACTGTTATCAGATCGTATTGATGAATGGATGATGAATTATCTGACAGAGTTTGATGGCAAGTCATTCCAATCTGTCAGTAAAGCAGATGAATCTCTTGATAAACTGGCTGATGAAGAAAAACAAGCTGAACAAGAAGAAACAGATAAACAATTAGCACCTTTCGTTGAGCGCATTAAAACTTTGTTGGGCGACAGAGTTAAAGAGGTGAAATTAACACATCGCTTGGCAGATACCCCTGCGATTGTGACAACCAGTGCGGATGAAATGACCACACAAATGGCGAAATTGTTTGCAGCAGCAGGACAAGAAGTGCCAGAAGTAAAATATAACTTTGAGCTAAATCCAAATCATCCATTAGTGAAACAAACAGCCGAGTTAACGGATGACGCTTTATTTGCTGATTGGGTTAATTTATTACTCGATCAGGCATTATTTGCTGAAAGAGGCTCTTTGGAAGATCCAAACCAGTTTATTCGCTTAGTGAATCAACTTTTAGTTCAAAAAGCGTAACTGTTTTCGTTTTCAAACATTTAAACCACGTTTCTCTGAAAAGAGAGCGTGGTTTTTTCTTTTTCGACAAAAATAAAATGCAATCGCTACCGTGATTTCTTGAGCGATGACCTCACAAAATGGTATGGTAATGCGTTTTCGAGTTTAAATATAAAAAATTAAATGCAAGGGGATTTACGCGATGCGTATCATTCTGCTAGGCGCTCCAGGCGCTGGTAAAGGCACTCAGGCTCAATTCATTAAAGAAAACTATGGTATCCCACAGATTTCAACTGGTGATATGTTACGTGCGGCAGTAAGTGCAGGTACAGAACTAGGACTGAAAGCAAAAGCACTGATGGACAATGGTCAGTTAGTTACTGATGAATTAGTTATTGCGTTAGTTAAAGAGCGCATCAAACAAGACGATTGCCGTAATGGTTTCTTGTTGGATGGGTTCCCAAGAACAATTCCGCAAGCTGATGCAATGAAAGAAGCAGGGATCAATGTGGATTTCGTACTGGAATTCGCAGTACCAGATGACATCATTGTAGAACGTATTATTGGCCGTCGTGTTCACGCACCATCAGGTCGTGTTTATCATGTGAAATTTAATCCACCTAAAGTGGAAAATCGTGATGACGTGACAGGTGAAGAGTTAACAACACGTAAAGATGACCAAGAAGAAACCGTTCGTAAACGTTTAGTTGAGTATCATACTCAAACGGCACCGTTAGTTTCTTATTATCAGAATGAAGCTAAAGCAAGCAATGCAAAATACTTCAAAGTTGATGGTACACAAAAAGTTAGCGAAATTAATGCTGAACTGAAAAGTATCCTTGGCTAATTTGTCATCGCTATGATTAATCCCGGTTGAGCCGGGATTTTTTTTACCTTATTTAACCGGTATAAAATAAGTTAAAAAATTCGATCCAATAAATTGACAAGCACAATTCATTATTTTCCTTTATTCTTCTACCCTTTGGTTATCCTAATAAAAATAACTCTAAGGAGTCATGGTATGAATCATGCTAAGTATGGCGTTCTTCTCGTTAATCTTGGTACACCTGATGCGCCGACAACGGGTGCTGTCCGACGTTATTTAGCACAATTTCTTAGCGATCCTCGTGTTGTTGATGTTTCTCCTTTAATTTGGAAACCAATATTACAGGGCGCGATATTGCCGTTTCGTTCTCCTAAAGTAGCAAAACTTTATCAACAAATATGGATGAAAGAAGGTTCCCCTCTGTTAGTTTATAGTCGCGCCCAACAACGCGCGCTTGCTCAGCGATTACCTAATATACCTGTGGAATTAGGGATGTGTTATGGCAATCCATCGCTAAATGAAGGGATTGAAAAACTGTTACAACAAGGTGTTGAGAACCTTATTTTGTTACCACTTTATCCTCAATACTCTTGTTCTACCTCTGCCGCGGTATTTGATGGTGTAAGCAAAATATTGAAAGGGATGCGCACTATTCCATCCTTAAATTTTATTCGTAGCTACCCTGAACATCCGCTTTATATCAAAGCACTTGTTACCTCTATTGAGAAGAGCTTTCAGCAATATGGAAAACCTGATCGTTTAATTCTCTCTTTCCATGGTATTCCAGAGCGATTTATTAAAACAGGGGATATTTATTATGATGAATGTTGCCTTACAACTGAAAAGCTTAAAGAACAATTAGAAATACAATTAGGCTACCCTAAAGAGCAGGTCATGTTGACATTCCAATCACGTTTCGGACGTGAGCCTTGGTTATCACCTTATACTGATAAAACAATGGAAAAGTTGGGAAGTGAAGGTGTTAAACACGTTCAAGTTGTATGCCCAGGCTTTTCATCTGATTGTTTGGAAACATTAGAAGAAATTAACGAACAGAACCGTGAATTCTTTATTCATGGAGGGGGAAAACAGTATGAATATATCCCTGCATTAAATGATGAACCTGGGCATATTGACTTGCTAGAGGTGATGATCCGTGAGATATGCAAAAAATAATTACTGAATTCTATAAATAAAATTATCGGATTTGATGATATATTAATTTGATCATATTTCAGTTATATATAAACTTATCTTTTCTCATTTTTTAAGTGTTTTAGTGTTAATCACTAAAATGCTGATAAACGGACACTGCATTACATAAATTTAGGCAGGAAAATGAATAGTAAGCTTTCAAAACCACAATCTTCAGAAATTGATAAAGGGAATTTTGATGACTTTTATCTAAAACAGAACGATGAAATCGATCTTTTTGAATTATTTTCTGTTATTTATAAATCAAAATTTGTCATTATTGGTATCACGTTATTATTTGCTATCGTTGGCTTTACTGTTGCAAGTTTTTTACCCCAAAAATGGACAAGCCAAGCTGCAATTACCAAGCCAATGCTCGATGAAATGAAGCAATTAAGAGCGACATTGACTGAACTAAGCCTAGTGGATGTTGATACGGGTGTTAATGGTTCTTCTGTTTATCAAAAATTTATCAATAACTATAACTCTCGTGTTTTGCGTGAAGAGTATTTGATAAGCACAGATTATTACAAAAGCTTGTTGGCTAAAATGGAAGAGCCAACGCCACTCGATAAACGTCGACTAATTGAATCTATTGTAACGAAAGATATTAATTTAAAAGCTTCAGATGATAAAAAAAGTGAAGAAGAGTTTAGTGGCGAAATTAATCTAAGCTTTACGGCACCAACCTCAGAAGAGGCTTACGATTTACTTTCAGGCTATATTCGTTTTATTTCCACCAAAGTACGTATGGAAGTGAAAGACGAGATTGATGATCAAATTGAACGTAAATTAAGCTTTGCTCAAAAAGCGTATGAAATGGATTTAGAACGTATTGCTAATGCACGTAATGTAAATGTTCAACGCTTAAAATATGCGTTAGAGATTGCTAATGCGGCAGGAGTAAAAAAACCAATTTCAAGTGAAGGCGCACAAATTAAAGATGACCCTGATTACTCTATTGCCATGGGTTCTGATGCGTTAAGTAGTAAATTGGCTATCACAGAAGCTATCACTGATCCAACAACAGTGAGTGCTGATCTGAAAAACCGTTTATATAACATGAAGCAGTTAGAAAAAGTGAAATTAGATGAGCTTCAATTTGTACCATTCAAATATATGTTGAAGCCTTATGAACCCACTAAAAAAGATGCGCCTAAACGTGCTCTGATTTTAGTCGGTGCTGCTTTTGTTGGTTTTATCCTTTCTGTAATGGGTGTTTTACTGAGCTATATGGCAAGAAGCCGTCGTAAAGCCGCATAAAAATATCGCCAAATAAGTAGGTGTACAGACGTACACCTACTGTCTCTCCCATAATATTGTGTTAACATTGCGCATCTTTTTTAGCTGTGTAGCATCGTTCACAATGAAATTCCCTGGCAAACGAAAATCCAAACACTATTTTCCCGTTAGTTTACGAGATCCTTTACTACAACCCATCATCAATATGACGGAGAGCGAATCTTCGCGCGCCTATATTGTCGGCATTGACCAAACATTGGTGGATATCGAAGCGAAAGTTGATGAGGCATTTATTACCCGTTATAACTTGAGTCAGGGACACTCTCTAGTTATTGAAGATGATGTCGCAGAAGCGCTTTATCGTGAATTAACAGATAATAACTTAATCACTCACGAATTTGCGGGTGGCACTATTGGTAATACACTGCATAATTACTCTGTATTGGCTGATGACCGTTCTGTGTTATTAGGTACTATGTGTAATAACATTCAGATTGGTAGCTATGCTTATCGCTATTTATGTAACACGTCTAGCCGCACTGATTTGAATTATCTTCAAGGTGTTGATGGTGCTATTGGGCGCTGTTTTACGCTGATCACAGAAAATGGTGAACGTACTTTTGCAATTAGCCCAGGCCAAATGAACCAACTTCAGCCTGAGAGTATTCCAGAAGAGGTGATTGCAGAAGCTTCTGCATTGGTTTTAACCGCTTATTTAGTGCGTTGTAAACCTGGTGAGCCAATGCCTTTGGCTACCATGAAAGCGATTGAATATGCGAAAAAGTATGACGTACCCGTAGTGCTTACATTAGGTACTAAATATGTTATTGCAGATGATCCACAATGGTGGCGTGATTTCCTAAAAGAGCATGTATCTGTTGTGGCAATGAATGAAGATGAAGCATTTGAGTTAACAGGGCATTCTGATCCTCTCCTTGCCTCTGATGTCGCATTAGAATGGGTTGACTTAGTTCTTTGTACCGCAGGCCCCGCAGGGCTTTATATGGGGGGGTATACGGAACAAAGCTTTAAACGTCAAACAACGCATCCTTTATTACCTGGTGCAATTGCTGAATTTAACCGTTATGAATTTAGCCGTGCAATGCGCTACAAAGATTGTGAAGAGCCAGAAAAAGTTTATTCCCATATTGAGCCTTATATGGGTGGCCCTGAGAAAATCATGAATACAAATGGTGCGGGTGATGCAGCATTATCGGCATTACTGCATGATATTACAGCAAATAGTTATCATCGAATTAATGTGCCGAATTCGAGTAAGCATCCTCGAACTTATTTAACCTACTCATCATTAGCACAAGTGTGTAAATATGCTAATCGAGTGAGTTATCAAGTGTTAAGTCAGCATTCACCTCGTTTAACGCGTGGTTTACCTGAAAAAGAAGACAGCTTAGAAGAAGCCTATTGGGAACGTTAAGTTTATATTGTTTCTCAGTTTTGTTTTATCAGAGTGAAATAAAAAACCTATCAATTTTGATAGGTTTTTTATTGACTTAAATTTGTAGCGTTAACAGGTTATCTATATTTGGTTATTGTGCTGCACTTGGAGCAATAATTTGCTGACCATTTTCAGGAGTATCATCAATAGCACAACCAAACTCTACTTCCTTCACTAACATATCAGCCATTGCAGATGCAGTTTGATCTTCATCGATAATGACGTGATTTGCACCTTTTTCAAGGATAAAAGATGCTTCTTCATCGTAGTTAGCCCGAACAATAATATCGTCGAAATGAGCACGAACAATGATATTTAAATCAGGGTTCATACTTCTTGCTGTTTCGGCAATATCAGCGGCTTCATAACCATTAGGGATAGTCAGTAGTAAAGATTTAGCACAATCAATACGGGCTAAAGCAAGTGATTCTTTTGTTGAAGCATTACCCAGTACCGTATTTAAGCTTTTCTCTTTTAATTCCGTGAATTTATTACGGCTATTTTCGATAATAACCAATGGAATAGATTTAGCTAATAATTTTTCAGAAAGCATACTTCCCGCGCGTCCATAGCCAACGATAATAGCGTGGCCACAGATATCAACAGGAACTGGCATCTCTTCTTCCAGCTCTTCTTGTTGTAGTTGTTCCACTTCTTCTTTTGTCTCTGTTTTTGCCAGATAACGGTCTAATAAAGAGAACAATACTGGGTTTAGCATAATAGAAACTAAAGCGCCGGCTAAAACAAGATTACGTGCATCTGGCTCTAAAACGTTTAGAGCAACACCAAGACCAGCAAGAATAAAGGCAAATTCACCAATTTGAGCAAGACTAGCAGAAATAGTTAGGGCTGTTCGTCTAGAATGCCCAAACATTCGTACAAGTACCAGCGCTGCTGCTGATTTACCAATAATAATGATAGCCAACGTTGCTAAGATGCCGAGTGGGTGTTCAATTAAGACCATAGGATCAAACAGCATACCTACAGACACAAAGAACAGTACAGCAAAGGCATCACGCAGTGGCAAAGTATCTTGAGCAGCTCTGTGGCTTAAATCAGACTCATTGAGTACCATACCGGCAAAGAATGCGCCTAATGCGAAAGAAGCATCAAATAAGGTTACAGCGGCATAAGCGATACCTAAGGCTAGAGCTAACACACATAACGTAAAGAGTTCACGAGAGCCCGTTGCTGCGGTTTTGGCTAAAATCCAAGGAATAAGCTTACGGCCGACAACCATCATGATTAAGATAAAGGCAACGACTTTACCGATAGTGATCCCTAAATTAATCATCAGTTGAGAAACACTGGTTTGGTCGCTACTTTCCAGCATATTGGCGGCAGCGGGTAGTAGCACAAGGGCTAATACCATTGCTAGGTCTTCAACTATCAGCCAACCAATAGCAATTTGGCCTCGTTGGCTATCAATCAGGCCTCTTTCTTCAAGTGCTCGTAAAAGAACAACGGTACTTGCTGTTGATAGACATAAACCGAATACAATGCCACTAAATAAACCCCAGCCAAAAAATGCCGATAATCCCAATCCTAATAGTGTTGCGACTGCAATTTGCGCAATAGCACCCGGAATAGCGATAGCTTTTACAGCCATAAGATCTTTTAAAGAAAAATGTAAACCCACGCCAAACATTAGCAGAATGACGCCGATTTCAGCGAGTTCAGGGGCGAGAGAGGTATCAGCGACAAAGCCTGGGGTAAATGGGCCAGCGAGTACACCCGCAGCAAGATATCCTACTAAAGGTGAGATTTTTAGCCGTTGAGCGATCATGCCTAAAATGTAAGCAAGTGCTAACCCACCAACAATGGTGGTAATGAGGGGTGTTGAATGCGGCATCAATTCTCCTTCTTTTTATAAAACTACATGTATCGGGGGGCGAGTATATAGCAGGCGGATAGTTTAACGTATTTATGCAATAAATTCGCTAAAAATTATCGATTATTTATAAAAATAGCAAGTTGATTGAGTTTTATGACGCAAATGCGTTTTTTTATGTTATTTTAATAAGTCTTGTCTTTTAAGGTAAGAGTTACCCTGTTATTGGTTCATTTAAATAACAGGGTTAATTACAGCTTATTCAGTTTTATCTACCCCAATATTAGGAAGAAAAATGGTGAAAATACCTAACAGTGGGAGATAAGCACAAATATGATAGACATATTCAATACTCTTCTGATCTGCAATATACCCTAAGACTGCAGCACCAATCCCTCCCATTCCAAAAGCAAGTCCAAAGAAAAGCCCTGAAACCATACCTGTTTTACCCGGAATTAACTCTTGAGCATAAACCAAGATAGCAGAAAATGCTGAAGCTAAAATTACACCAATGAATACAGTAAGTACGCCAGTCCAGTACAAGCTGGCATAAGGGAGTATCAGTGTAAAAGGTGCAACACCTAGAATAGATCCCCAAATAACGTATTTTCTACCAATTTTATCGCCTACAGGGCCACCAATCATGGTGCCAGCAGCAACAGCAAAGAGAAAAACAAATAGGTGAATTTGTGCATTTTGTACTGAAACGCCAAATTTATGTATTAAATAGAAAGTATAGTAGCTACTGATGCTTGCAAGATAAAAATACTTAGAAAAAATCAGAATAAGTAAAATGGCTAAAGATCCCAAAAGGGCTTTGCGTGGCAATATTACTTTATTGCTGAGTCTTTTAGGTTGTTTTTTCTGAGCTTCTTGTTGAATTTTATACCAACGGCTAACTTGTAATAACACGACAATAGCCAGCAATGCAGCAAGGGAGAACCAACCGACATTTCCTTTGCCATAAGGTGCTATCAGTAATGCAGCCAAAAGAGGGCCTAATGAGCTACCGAGATTCCCGCCTACTTGGAAGAGCGATTGTGCAAGTCCGTGCCTTCCACCTGATGCCATTCTAGCAACACGGGATGATTCAGGATGGAAAACAGACGAGCCAGTACCCACTAACCCAGCAGCAAATAATAACATTGGGAATGTATCAGCAAAGGCAAGGAGAATAAGCCCTGTTAGAGTAAAACCCATACCAATAGGTAATGAGTAAGGCTTAGGATATTTATCAGTATAGAGGCCAATAAATGGCTGTAATAAGGATGCTGTAATTTGATAAGTCAACGTTATCATCCCTATTTGCACAAAACTGAGAGAAAATTCAGATTGCAACATAGGGTAAATAGCTAATATCAATGATTGGATCATATCATTGAGAAGATGTGAAAAACTGATGGCAGTTAAAATACTAAAAACCGTATTACGCTTGTTGGCTTTTCGTTGTAAAACATCAGTTTCTTCTATGGGAAGCGTTGGGTCAGCATTACTCATTTTAATTCCCTGTCATATTATTTTGTTAATGAATTGTTTCTATTTTTATTAGTCTAGTTTACATCTATTTGGAGTTGAGTGCTTTTGTGAGAAATAGAGTTTGATTCATGTCTCAAAAAAACTATTGGATCAATGAAATAATTAAAAAATTATATAACCTACGTCATAAAATACAGCAAAAGTATTTAACTTCTGTCTTTTTTTTCTACAGTAGATGCATGGCAGAACCTTCTCAATAAATAATATACATGGGGATATACCATGAGCTTATCTTTTAAATTATCGGCATGCGCTTTGACCGTTTCTTTAGCTATGGCGCCGGCGTTGTCTCAGGCATGGGAAAAGGATAAAACGTACGAAATTACTATTTTGCACACCAATGATCATCATGGCCATTTCTGGCATAACGATCGTGGTGAGTACGGCTTAGCAGCTCAAAAAACCGTTGTTGATAATATCCGTGATGAAGTGGCTAAAAAAGGTGGTAGCGTACTGCTGTTATCAGGTGGCGATATCAATACAGGTGTTCCAGAATCTGACTTACAAGATGCAGAGCCTGATTTTAAAGGTATGAATCTTGTGGGTTACGATGCAATGGCACTGGGTAACCATGAATTCGACAATCCGTTAGATGTTTTACGTCAACAAGAGAAATGGGCAACATTCCCGTTCTTGTCTGCAAATATTTATCAGAAAAGTACAGGTGAGCGTTTATTTAAGCCTTACACCATTTTTGATAAGCAAGGCGTGAAAATTGCAGTGTTGGGCTTAACGACTGATGATACTGTGCGTATCGGTAACCCAGCAAACTTCCCTGATACTGAATTCCGTAAGCCTTCTGATGAGGCTAAAAAAGTTGTAGAAGAACTGCGTACAACAGAAAAGCCAGACATTATTATCGCTGCAACCCATATGGGTCACTATGATGATGGTAATCACGGTTCTAACGCACCAGGTGATGTGGAAATGGCGCGTGCCTTACCAAAAGGCTACCTTGATATGATTGTGGGTGGTCACTCACAAGATCCTGTTTGTATGTCTCAAGAGAACAAAAACTACAAACAAGCTGATTATGTACCAGGAACGCCTTGTGCGCCTGATAATCAAAATGGTACATGGATTGTTCAGGCTCATGAATGGGGCAAATATGTTGGTCGTGCAGATTTCGAATTCCGTAATGGTGAATTCACGTTAAAGCATTATCAACTCATCCCAATCAACTTAAATCAAAAAGTGAAGAAAGACGACGGTACTACTGAACTTGTCTACTACACAGAAGAAATTCCTCATAACCCAGATATGATGAAATTGCTAACCCCTTACCAAGAAAAAGGTGGCGAGCAACTGAATGTTAAAGTTGGTGAGGTTGTTGGTAAATTAGAAGGTGATCGTAGTAAAGTTCGCTTTGTTCAAACCAATATGGCGCGTTTATTACTATCAGCTCAAGCTGAACGTGCTAATGCAGACTTTGCCATTATGAGTGGTGGTGGTGTGCGTGATTCAATTGAATCTGGTGATATCACTTACAAAGATGTATTGAAAGTTCAACCATTTGCAAATGAACTGGTTTATGTTGATTTTAAAGGTGAAGAGGTAGAGCCTTATTTGTCAGCCGTTGCTTGCATGAAAGTAGACTCCGGTGCTTACGCACAATTCTACAATGTTAGCTTAACAGTTGATGCCGATTGTAAAGTCAGCGATGTTAAAATTGCAGGTAAACCATTAGATAAAACCAAATCTTATCGTATGGCGACATTAAACTTTAACGGTATTGGTGGTGATGGATATCCTAAGATTGATTCACACCCTGGTTATGTGAATACCGGTTTTGTTGATGCTGAAGTATTAAAAGGCTATATCGAATCACACTCTCCATTGAAAGCTGCTGATTTCGAACCTAAAGGCGAAATTGTTTACAAAAAATAAGTCTTATCAATAACGCTTATATAGACAAAAGGCGACATTAATGTCGCCTTTTATTTTTGATTTAAGTCACGTTAATTTTTTATTTTGAGGATGTGCCTTAAAATAAAAAATCATTAATGATTATGATTCTTTACGGATTAGTGCAAACTGAGCACCTAATACAGAACCTAAATCTTTTGCTGATAATTCAATATCTAAGCCGCGTTTACCGCCAGAAACAAAAATGGTGTTAAATTCAAGGGCTTGTTCATCAATTACAGTGGGTAACCGTTTTTTCTGACCTAATGGACTTATTCCACCCACTAAATAACCAGTCACTTTTTGTGCAATTTGTGGATCTGCCATATCTGCTTTTTTCGCTTTAAAGCACTTAGCGACAAGTTTTAAATCTAACTGACCAGAAACAGGAGTGACTGCAACAGCAAGATTTTTAGCATCACCATTTAAAGAAACTAACAATGTTTTAAAGACTTGACGATTATTCAAACCCAGTTTTTCAACGGCTTCATCACCAAAATTATGAACATTAGCATCATGCTCATAAGGATGGAGGATAAATTTAATTTTCTGTTTTTCTAATAAGTTTACAGCGGGAGTCATAGTTATTCCTACTTACAAGGTTAGAACAATATGTTTATGCTTGGTGCGTTAATAAATCGATCAAATTCTCTTCACCAAATAAATGAAGGGCACCTACAGTCACTACGTAGCGGCCTGCCGGTAATTTAGATAATATACCTACCCATTTTTGGTTACGGCTTTGCATTAAAATATCAAATACAGCTTTACTAAAAGTATTTGGTAACGGTGGCTGCTTCTCTCTACTATTATAATTTAACCACCAATTGATCATGATTTGCAATGTACGTGCGTTCTCGTGCCAATTTTTTAGTGTATCTTCGAGTAATTGCTGGCCATCTTCAGGGAAATCTAATAACAATGCGACCTGACTCTCAATACCTTCGAGTTCAATAATACTTCTTTCATATTCATTAGCATGTTGGATAACTTGATAATCAATACCATATTGAGGTTGTAATCCAAGTTGCATCGCTTGTGTAGATTGTAAAATTAAGGCGATTTGCCAAAGTGGCTTATTGTCGAGCTGATAAAGAGAAAGGGAAAGATCTTCACAATGCTGTGTTATTTGAGAAAAAAGAGAGCTATTTAAGCGCGTCTCTAATGAGCCTCTAAAAAGAGACGATTGATCAAAAGGTTGTACATCAGTTGAAATGTCGGCTTCAACAATAACAGCATCTGCTTTTTTTATTTCGCTTGTAAGTACATTAGATAGCGGTGTCATTGTTGGAACACCCATATGGATACTACCCACAAGGTGCAAAGAGACATTATTAGGTAGCATAATATCGACAGCGGGATAAGGGTAATGGGTAGTATTTTTTATCCCAACCCAGTGTTTGATTTTCTGAAAAATACCCGTCATTGATATGCTCCTTTGAATATAAAATCACAAGGTTTTAGCATAACGGATTTGTAATGGAATGAAACAACGAAAGCCAAGCTTTACTTAGCTTTCGTTGTTTTTATGTTATTTTACCAGCTTACCCCAACACCGCCAGCAGAGACCCAGCTTGATTCATTCCATGCAGTAGAGGCTCTTATTTTAATATTTTCATTAATACGATATTGCATACCCCAAGCAAGAGCAGTGGCATTACGATAATTACCTATGCCGATAGCGGTACTAAATGTAGCAGAATCGGTAAAAGGTAAATTACTCATTGCTGCCACAGAAGCAATACCTTGGTTGGCGCGTTTTTCAACTTTATAAAAGCGATTTTGAGTATCAGATTTAAAATGTTCAAAATCATTTTTTAATGTTTTAACTTCGCTTCTTGAGATTGATTGTTCCATATAAAGAGTAGCAAAATGGTTTTTTAATGAAATATTGTTTCCATTAATATTTAGATTATCGATATAGTTATCTTTAATATTATCTATGTCTTCTTTATTTATATCAATATCTTTTCTATTGGTATCAATGCCTATTCTATTGGTATCAATATCTTTTTTATTGGCATCAATGCCTTTTTTATTGTTATCAATATCTTTTTTATTGGCATCAATGCCTTTTTTATTGGTATCAATGTCTTTTTTATTGGCAGCAATACTTTCTTTATTGTTATCAATATCTTTTTTATTGGCATCAATGCCTTTTTTATTGGTATCAATGTCTTTTTTATTGGTATCAATGTCTTTTTTATTAGCACCAAAATTGTCTTCATTTGCTAATATTCTTTCTAAATTCATTGCGTGACCAGATTGATTAACTTTGCTCATCATTTTATTAAGCTTAATTTGATTATCAAACTTACTCAGTTCAATATTGTTCTTTTTGATTAACGTAATGATCTTTTTATTGAATTCATTTTCAATTGAAAATAAATCTCCTTGGTTTATTTCATTGTTATTTTCTCCATGAACAATATCATCATATTGTTTAATGGTGAGGTTAGGTAATGTCGTTTGTGCAATCTGTATATCATCATTTGTATGTTCGGCTAGAAAGTGAAGAACGGCTTTTTTATTAAATGAAATATGTGGGGCATCGTTTGATTCTAGTAGATTATCTTTTATTTTATTATAAAAAAAAGAAGCAATTTTTGATCTTATCTCTATATCTTTCGGTGAAATAATTAAACTATTTTTTATTTTAATATTTTCCTTTGTAATACTTTCTCCGAATGTTGTTTTTATATTCCCAATGTGTTTGTTGAGCTTTTCTATTATCTCATCAGTTAATGATATTTTATTTTTTTCTAACTTAACATAATGGTTACTTATTTTTTGATCAAAAGATGAGGGGGATGTGATTATCGTATCTGGCTCAATAGCGATAAATGGAGTTTTATCTGGTGTTATATAATATGTTTCATCTGAAAATACATGAGATGAATAAATTAAAGGTAAGATTATAATAATAGTCTTATTTAAATTCATTTTTAAATCCTTTTAAAAACATCATTTTTGTGTGAGATTCTTTATTTTATTTAAATAATGGTTTTCTACAATAATAAATAGAAATTAAATGAAAATTTGTTCTTTTTTTAAAACTATAATTTAAGTTTATTGTGCCACTAAATTTTAATGAAAAACTTATAATATATTGCTATCCTAGCGTTAAGAGGGCGGAGTAATGACTCTCTTGTATAATGAGAAATTCCTCTTTGACTGGCCGATAGAAATATCGGCTTTTTTTTAACCTTTTGAAAATGCTAATAATGATTAATAGAAAACAAAAAATAAGATAATAAAAAACCCCTTTTACAGATAAGTAAAAGAGGTTTTAGGAAAATACTTTATTAAGTATTATTGTTTGGGTTTAAAACGCAATAGACGGTTTGCGTTACTTACTACAGTGATTGAAGACAATGCCATTGCTGCACCAGCAACAACAGGGTTTAATAACGTGCCTGTAAATGGGTATAAAATACCGGCTGCGATAGGAATACCTAAGCTGTTATAGATAAAGGCACCGAATAAATTCTGCTTCATATTACGTAGCGTACCCTTTGAGATCTCAACGGCATCAGCAACACCATGCAAACTATGACGCATTAACGTGATAGCGGCTGTTTCAATAGCGATATCACTACCACCCCCCATTGCAATACCGACATCAGCTTTGGCTAATGCAGGGGCATCGTTAATACCATCTCCGATCATTGCAACACGACGTCCTTCAGCTTGAAGCTCAGTAATAGCTTGTGCTTTACCTTCTGGCATCACACCCGCAATAACCTGATCAATGCCTGCTTCTTTTGCAATTGCATTCGCTGTAATTGGGTTATCTCCCGTTAACATCACGAGTCGATAACCTTGATTATGTAAACGTTGTAACGCACTTACAGTATCTTCTCTAAGAGGATCGCGAATAGAAAGTAGTGCCGCAATTTTGCCGTCTTGTGCTAATAAAACCGGAGTAACCCCTTTGGCTGCCTGAGAGTCAATTAGCGAATTAACTTCACTAATATCAACACCAGAGTCAACCATCAATTTGGGGTTACCTAAAAGCACTATTTTACCCTTAATTTCACCACTTAATCCCATACCTGCTAATGTACGAAACTTATTTACTTCGGGTAAATCAATGCCTTCAGCGCGTGTTAAAATTGCCTTAGCCAATGGATGATTAGAGCCATTTTCCAGTGATGCTGCCAATGCAAGTGCTTGAATTTCATCTACTTGATTGAAAGTATGAATTTCAGTGACTTGAGGCATACCTTCTGTCAATGTTCCTGTTTTATCAAAGACTAAAGTATCTAGCTTACTGGCTTGTTGTAGCGCATCCGCATCACGGACTAACACACCATATTCAGCCGCACGGCCTACACCTGAAATAATGGACATTGGTGTCGCTAAGCCTAAGGCACAAGGGCAAGCGATGATAAGAACCGTTGTGATAATTACGAGTGCATAGGTAATTTGTGGCGAAGGGCCAAAGAAATACCAAATAGCACCTGCAATTAAGGCAATAATGACAACAATAGGCACAAAAACACTTGAAATTTTATCCGCTAGCTGACCAATTTCAGGTTTACTACTTTGTGCTTGGCGAACTAATTTAATGATACGTGCCAGTGTTGTTTTGCTTCCCACAGCCGCCGCTTTAAATAAAACTGAACCATCTTGAACTGTGGTTCCGGCATGAATAGTATCGCCCACTGTTTTTTGCTGTGGGATGGGCTCACCAGTCAACATGGCTTCATCCATCCACACTTCACCTTGGATAATTTCACCATCAACCGGTACTTTATCACCTGTTGCTAAACGTAATGTCATTCCTTGTTTAACATCAGCTAATGGCATTTCAACTTCACCGTTTTCAGTGATGACCCTTGCTGTAGGTGGCGTTAAATCTAATAGGCGCTCTAGTGCTTTAGATGAACGCTGACGCGCTCTTTGCTCAAGCATATGACCTAGATTGATTAAACCAATAATCATCGCACTGGCTTCATAATAGAGATGTCGAGCTTGAGCAGGGAACACTTCTGGCCATAAATTCACGGTAATGGAATAGAGCCATGCTGTTCCTGTTCCTAACGCAACGAGGGTATCCATTGTCGCACTGCGGTTTTTTAAACTTTGCCATGCACTACGATAGAAATGACCACCAGCAATAACCATAACAAACAATGTTGCAATACCAATACCTAACCAAATACTGTGGTTAGCTTCGGTTAACATCATATTGTCGCCAATCATTCCCCAAATCATGACAGGGATACCAACAACTAAGGCCAATGCAGCTTGCCAGCGAAAACGCTTCATATTAGCAACAGCGACTTCTTGCTGGCGCTCTCTACGTTTTACATCATCTTGAATAATTTCAGCGCCATAACCTGCTTTTTCAATGGCAGTCACTAGTGCATCATGATCAATTTCACCTGTCACTAATGCGCTACGTTCAGCAAGGTTTACACGTACATTCTCAACGCCATCAACGGATTGTAATGCTTTGTGAACCTTGTTTACGCAACTTGCACAGGTCATGCCATCAATTAAAAGCTGAACACTGCTGTCATCATCAATGTCTATTTCTGAGCTATTTTCAATGTCTGCATTTTCAACTGGAATGTCACAAACAGCCGCTGACGATGCTTCCAGTTGTTCATGCATTTGCGTCAGCGGCTCAGTTTTTGGGAAATCAGTACCTGCTAGTTGTGCTTCAAAACCAGCATCTTTAATAGCTGTTATTAATGTCTCTGTGGTAGCAGATCCGATTACTTTTGCATGAGTTAATTCAACTTCAGCACTATCAACGCCTGTTGTCGCTTCAAGTGCTTTTTTGACTGAGCCGACACAATGGCCACAATTTAAGCCTGAAAGGGTTAAATAAATTGTGTTATCTGTGGGGGCTAAACTGGCTTGAAAACCTTCAGCCGTAATTGCTGCAATTAAGGTATCTGCAGTAGCATCGCCAAAAACTTCAGCAGACTCCTTTGTCACATTAACCGCAGCCACACCTTCAACGGCTAATAATGCTTTTTCGGTTTTACCTACACACTTCATGCAGTTAAGGCCACTTAGGCTTAATTTTACATCAGGCTGAGTTGCAATTTTAGCTTCATAACCCGCGTCTTCAATCGTTTTGATTAAACTTTCAGCAGTTGCATCACTGTCAATTTTAGCGTATTGAATAGTCACATTTGACTGTTCTATATCATTGCGAGCATCAAGTGCTTTTTTTACACTGTTAACACAGTGGGAGCATGAAAGTCCTTGTAATGCGAGTAGCGTAGTTTTTGCCATGTTAGTTTATCTCCGAAATAAAAAGCGTTACCTCTATTATTGCGCAATATCCGGTAACTTGCTTTCTTTAAAGGTTTTTTCTTATCAGAGATAAAGGCTAAACCTTTCCGCAAGGGGAAGGTCAAGGGGGAATTTTGAATATTAGTGAAATCGCAAACAAAACAGGATTAACAGCTAAAGCCATTCGGTTTTATGAAGAAAAAGACTTGATCACACCCCCAGGAAGAGGTGAAAACGGCTATCGCTATTATCAGGCACAACATATTGAAGAGTTAACATTATTGCGACAAGCTAGAGAGGTTGGTTTTAACCTAGAAGAGTGTCGTGCATTGTTAATGCTATTAAGAAATCCATCACGACATAGCGCTGATGTGAAAGAAGCGACGTTAAAAAAGGTGGCTGAAATTGAGAAGACTATTAACGAACTTAATGCAATTCGTCAACGTCTTCTCTTGTTAGCCAGTGAATGTCCTGGCGATGATGGTGCTGATTGCCCCATTATCAATCATTTGTCAGGGTGTTGCCACCATCAGAAGCAGTCGGTTTAAGTGGAATAACGTGTAAAGTAATGCCATCAATAGCAATGACTTCGACTTTATCACCCGCTTGTAATGGCGTGTCTGAGTAAACACGCCAACTACCATCGGCTAGTTTTATGCGGCTAAACCCATTTTCTGTATCTGATGACAGAACAGCGTGAACACCAATCAGTTGATGACTTTTCTGATTTAAGTTCTCAGCTTCTTTTGATTGTTTTCTGCGTTTAAGCCAAAGGTGCCAAAGAACAGCACTAATAACCGTTAATATCGCAAATAACACACCTTGAATAGGCCAGTTAATAGGCAGTATCCATGTGATCAACGATACACACAGCGCCGCCATTCCTGACCATAAAAGATATCCTGCTGTTCCTAACATTTCTGTAATTAACAGCAAGCCACCAAGACAAAGCCAGAAAAGTGCGGGGTGAGCACTAATCCATTCAATCATCATTAATTACTCTTGTTACCAGAGTCATTTTTTTTGGTATTAAGGAGCTCTGAAATACCACCGATTGCGCCCATTAAATTACTGGCTTCTAGTGGCATCATGACAACTTTACTGTTGTTGGCTGAGCCAATTTGTGCGAGTGCATCAGTATATTTTTGAGCAATAAAGTAATTAACAGCCTGCATATCCCCTTTAGCAATAGCTTCAGAGACCATTTGTGTTGCTTTAGCTTCAGCTTCTGCGGCACGTTCACGGGCTTCTGCTTGTAAGAATGCTGATTGACGCTCACCTTCAGCCTTCAGAATTTGTCCTTGTTTCTCACCTTCGGCTTTTAAGATAGCGGCTTGACGAATACCTTCAGCTTCAAGGATATCTGCACGTTTAGTACGTTCAGCTTTCATCTGAGCGTTCATTGCAGAAATCAATTCTTTTGGTGGGCGAACATCACGAATTTCAATACGGGTAATTTTGATACCCCAAGGGTTTGTTGCATCATCTACAATCAGTAAAAGACGACTATTGATTTGGTCACGTTGAGAAAGAATTTCATCAAGTTCCATTGAGCCTAATACTGTACGGATATTCGTTAGTGTTAAGTTGATAATCGCAAGTTCAAGATTATTAACTTCATACGCAGCTTTTACTGGGTCAATTACTTGAATAAAGCAGACTGCATCGATGCTGACGTTGGCGTTATCACGAGAAATGACTTCCTGAGAAGGAATATCAAGTACTTGTTCCATCATATTAATACGGCGACCAACACGATCGATGAAAGGAATAAGAATTTGAAGTCCTGGAGTGAGTGTTCGTGTGTAACGACCAAAACGTTCGACAGTCCACTGATAACCCTGTGGAACGGTTTTAACACCGCTTAAAACTAAAATAATAGCGAATAAGATGATAATACCAATGACTATTTCCATATATCTGTCCTAAGTCTGCTTTTATAAGAAAATAAAACTAATAAAGTAAAGAATACACCATACGGCGATATTTAGACGCTAAATTATCATTAGTGCCTAAGGCAGATAAAATATCCATCAGTGTTTTCTTAACTTGGCCATCACCTGCATTTAAGTCTTTTTTGATAAAGCTAAATAGCAATTCTAATGCTTCTTCATTACGGGCGACTTCATGTAATTTTAGTGCAAGTTGAATGGCAATATCAGTATTTGCAGGTTGTTGACTAAAATCATTTTGTAATTGCTGAATTTCTGGGGTATCAGCCGCTTGTTTTTGTAATTCAATTTGTGACAGTAAGCTATGATAATAACTATCTTGATCTTGTAATGGGATAGTGATTAACAGTGTTTGTGCTTCTTCATTTTTATTTAAAGAAACAAGAGCACCAGCTAAAGCTAGTGTAATTTCACTATTTTTAGGCGCGAGTTGATGTGCTTCTTTTAATAGAGGTAAAGCTTCATCCGCTTTTCCTTCTGAAAGAAGTTGCGCTGCTTGTGCTGCTTTTAGCTCTTCAGGTTTTGGCAATACATTGGCTAAAACTTGGCGGACTGCTTCTTCAGGTTGAGGACCTTGGAAACCATCGACAGGGCGACCTTCTTGTAAAATATAAACAGTTGGGATCGCACGTAGACCAAATTGTGAGGCGATCATTTGTTCTGCATCGCAATCCAATTTTGCCAAAATAAATTGATCGGCAAATTCGGCTGCCAGTTTATTCAATGTTGCACCAAGCTCTGCACAATGAGGGCTATGTTCTGAATAGAAATACATCATGACGGGTTTGGTCATGGATTGTTCTATAACTTGTTGAATATTTGATTCATTTACATCAACAATATGTGCAGTTGCTAACATTAACTTGTCCCTTTTTGAGAGTTTTAAATATAGATGCGATTTATAACGCTATTTCATTAATAAGTAAGGGTGAAACCAAAAAAATCAAGCCTTGCCACTTTGGCGACTTAAAATTGCATCCATCAAGGTATCAGGTAGAAAACGCTTTAATATTCTGACAGCATAAGTTAATAGCGTTACGGGATAACGTATCTTAGGTTTTGGACTTTCTAAAGCGTGTACAAGCTTTTTCACGACATCTTCAGGTGTTAATGTGAAACGACTCGCAATCCCCGGATTTTTTACGGGTTTATCTTTCTCAGCTTGAGCAACATTTTCAGTGAAACAAGTTCGTATTGGACCTGGCTCTATTAAACTCACTTTAACACCGGTATGTATTAATTCCATTCTTAAGGCATCAGACCATGCTTCTACGGCATATTTACTAGCTGCGTAAGCGCCTCTGCCAGGTGTTGAGATAACGCCCATCACTGAACTGGTTTGAATAATTCGTCCTTCACCATGGGGCAACATAGCTGGTAATAGTAAGGTAGTTAATTGATGCAAACCAAAAAAATTTGTGGAAAATTGCTTTTCCATTTGTTGGCGACTAATCGCATCTAGTGGGCCGTATACACCAAACCCACCATTATTAAATAATCCATATAAACGACCATTTGTTAGATGAATAACCTCTAATGCCGCTTTTTCAACACTTTGCGCATCATCGAGATCAAGATAAATAGGCTCTAATCCTAGTGTTTCCATGCGTTTAAGATCTTCATCTTTACGGCAAGCGGCAAGGACTCGATAACCTCTTTTCTTAAGCGCTTTAGCTGCACAAAGCCCTATTCCACTAGAACTTCCTGTAATCAATACCGTTTTTTGCATAATTTTACAATTAATCTCGTTTAATCTACGTTAACTACTGTCAGAATAGTCTAACGTGTTAAGTAAGGGGATAATGTTTTATCCATCCATTGCGCAATAAAAGGCTGAGCATCTTCATTGGGATGTATACTGTCGTTTTGCATCCACTCAGGCTTATCTGCGATTTGCTCCATATAAAAAGGAAGCAGAGGGATCGCATTATCTTCTGCAAGTTTAGGATAAATCGCTGAAAATGATTGTGTATAGCGTTTCCCGTAATTAGGTGAAATCATAATTTGCATAAAAAGTGGAGTTGCGCCCGACGCTTTAACTTGTGCAATGATGTTTTGTAGCGCGTCTTTTGTTTGTGCAACAGGGTATCCCTGTAAGCCATCATTTGCACCTAATTCAATTAAAACCCAGCGTGGTTGATGCTGTTTTAATAAATCAGGAAGTCGATTTTGCCCCTGAAATGCAGTTTCACCACTAATACTTGCATTAACCACGTTAATTTCAGGGTGGGTCGTTTTCCAATTATCGGCAAGGCGCTGTGGCCATGCACTCTCAAGAGGAAGACGATAGCCTGCACTCAAGCTGTCACCAAAGATTAAAAAGGTATCAGCAGCAATCGCCTTAAAGCTAAACATCATCATAACGATAAGGAAAAATGTATGTCGACGGAAAAGGTTCTTGAAGTTCATCAGTTAACCAAACAAGTAGGACAAGGTGATAGTCAGATCTCTATATTGCAGGGTGTTGAGTTAGTTGTCGAGCCTGCACAAACAATTGCGTTAATTGGTGAATCAGGATCGGGTAAATCGACGTTGTTAGGAATTATTGCCGGACTTGATGATGGAAGCGCTGGCAGTGTGAAATTAATGGGACAAGATCTCACAAAAATGAATGAAGAAGAGCGTGCTAAATTACGTGCTCAACATGTTGGCTTTGTTTTTCAATCATTTATGTTAATTCCGACATTGAATGCACTCGAAAATGTGCAGTTGCCCGCATTATTAAAAGGTGAGTCCGAAAAACACAGTTATGCTCGTGCGGTAGATTTACTTAAGCTGTTAGGATTAGGGGAACGCTTGCACCATATGCCAGCACAGCTTTCGGGTGGTGAACAACAACGTGTGGCATTGGCTAGAGCGTTTTGTACTCAGCCTGCTATTCTTTTTGCTGATGAACCAACAGGAAATTTGGATCGTAAAACTGGAGATAAAATTGCTGATTTGCTGTTTTCTCTCAATCGAGATTATGCAACAACATTGATTTTAGTTACTCATGACAATGAGCTTGCTGCTCGTTGTCAGCGGCGTTTACGATTAGTTGATGGACAACTTAAGGAGGAGTCATGATTTGGCGTTGGTTCTGGCGTGAATGGCGCTCTCCTGCATTATTAATTGTTTGGCTTTCTTTAGCACTTGCGGTCGCCTGTGTGCTTGCTTTAGGGCGTATAGGTGATCGTATTGATAAAAGTATTTATGCCCAAAGTCGAGATTTAATTGCGGGCGATTTAGTGCTACGAGCATCTTATCCCGTTGATGAAAACTGGCTTACTGAGGCGAAAAAAATGGGGTTAACCCTCAGTCGCCAAATGCAATTTACTACAATGTCTTATGCGCCAGAAGGAGATACACCACAGCTTGCATTAGTTAAAGCAGCTGATAATTTGTATCCACTTTATGGTGAATTAGAAACAGAGCCAGCGGGTTTGAAACCAGAAAAAGGAACTGCGCTTGTTGACGCCAGATTACTGGAACTATTGGATATAAAAGCCGGTGATAAAATTGATGTCGGTGACGCTACATTTACAATCAGTGGCGTATTAATTCAAGAGCCTGATAGCGGATTCAACCCTTTCCAAATAGCGCCACGTATTTTAATTAATCTTGATGATGTCGAATCAACAGGTGCAGTACAACCCGGTAGTCGCCTAACTTATCGCTATATGTTAGCGGGTAATGAGTCCGTAATTGATAGTTATCAACAACGCTTTGATCCTTTATTAAAGCCCGATCAACGTTGGAATAGTTTAAAACAAGACAGTGGTGCGCTTTCACAATCTATGGAAAGAGCAAAAAACTTTCTTTTACTCTCAGCTCTATTAACGTTACTACTCGCAATATCGGCAGTAGCGGTTTCAATGGCACACTATTGCCGCAGTCGTCATACCTTAATTGCGGTACTAAAAACTTTAGGTGCAGATAAACGCGCATTGCGAAAATGGATAGTAGGGCAATGGGGCGTTATTCTTATCGGAGCCGTCATTGTTGGCTCATTGACGGGGCTTCTCTTTGAAAGCATTCTGTTACAAATTTTAGCCCCTGTTTTACCTAAAAGTTTGCCTGAAGCGAGTTTTTTACCGTGGTTTTGGTCAGTAGGCTCTTTATTGTTAATCGCCTTATTAACAGGGTTAAGGCCTTACTATCAGTTAATGGCAACCCAACCTTCTCGTGTATTAAGAAGTGATACCACAGCACCTATCTGGCCTCTGCGTTACTATTTACCACTCGTAGCGTTAATTGTCATTGGTGCTTTAACGCTTTTTGCTGGAACAGGGGTTTTATTGTGGTCAATTCTATTTGGTATCGTTGTTATCGCCTTTTTACTGGGGATTATTGGTTGGCTTGGGTTGTGGGTATTAAAGCAGTTTAAATTTCGCCAACTCAGTGCTCGGTTGGCAGTAACTCGCTTGTTGCGACAGCCTTTTCAGACCATGACTCAACTGGCTGCTTTTGCACTTTCATTTATGCTGTTAACGCTATTGGTGCTGATCCAAGGTGATTTATTAGATAAATGGCAAAAACAGTTGCCAGAAGATAGCCCTAATTATTTTCTGATTAATATGTCCGCACCTCAAGTTCAAGAAATTAACACCTTATTGGCACAATATAACGTCGAACCTACAGACGCCTATCCTGTAGTATTAGCGCGCTTAACGCAGATTAATGAGAATAATGCCAAAGAGTGGGCTGATAAACATGATGCGGGTAATAACACCGTTCGCCGAGAACTTAATCTAACGTGGCATAGCGAATTGCCAAAAGATAACGTGATTGTAGAAGGAACATGGCCACCAGTGGGTAATGGTGTTTCTCTTGATCAAGGTGTTGCCAAACAACTTGAGATTAAACTGGGCGATGAATTAACTTTTGTGGGAGATACTCGAGAGTTTAAGTCAGTTGTGACGAGTATTCGCCATGTCGATTGGGAAAATATGCGCCCTAACTTCTTCTTTATTTTTTCTGAAGAAGGATTAAATAATCAACCAGAAAAATGGATGAGTAGTTTTTATTATAATGGAGATGGTGCGTTAATTACGGCGCTTAATCGGCAATTCCCAACCGTAAGCGTGTTAGATACAGGCGCATTAATTCAGCAAGTGCAACAAATCTTACAGCAAGTCAGTCGCGCATTAGAGATTATGGTTGGGTTGGTGATGATTTGTGGTGCATTATTATTAATTGCTCAAATTCAGGTAGGAATGACACAACGACGCATTGAGCTGGTGGTTTATCGCACACTGGGTGCGGGTAAATTATTATTACGACGCACTCTTTGGGCGGAGTTTGCTTTATTAGGCTTAATGGCTGGTTTAGCCGCAGCCATTGGCGCTGAGATGGCATTAGGTCTATTGCAGAAATTTGTATTTAATTTTTCTTGGCAGCCTCAATGGGGAATGTGGCTTACTGTACCTATTATCGCGGCACTTCTATTGTCGCTGTGCGGTAGTATTTTAGGTGTAAGGCTGTTGCAAGATAAAGGGCAATACCGCCGGATCCAAGGTGAGTAGTGAAAAGAAACAAGAGCTATAAATAAAGTTAAATAAAAATGCTGATGCCATCAAACATCAGCATTTTTTTATGGGGAAAATAAAGCATTATTCTTTTATAACATAAGCATAAATACGCTTACTACCATCATCTTCATTATAAATATAAACACCCTGAAGTTCCGTTGAAAAACCCGGAAGCTGGTTAATGGTTACTTCAAGGGCTTGGAAATAACGCAACACAGCACCTCCCCAAACTTCACCAGGAACTGTACATAAAACACCCGGTGGATAAGGTAAAGCACCTTCTGCAGCAATTCTGCCGTCTAATTGACTTAAAGGTAAAAACTCTACATTGCCACGTACAAATTCAATATTAGCTTGTTGAGGGGTTAGCGCTCGCTTAGGAAAATGATTTTTTCTAAACATCTGTTTTTGCAGTAATTTGATATTGTATTTGATACAAATATCATGCATTTCCTGACAGAGTTGACGCAAGGTATAACCTTGATAACGAGATTGATAACGACGACAAACAGAAGGTAATACCTGTTCTAATGGGGAGTCATCAATTAGCCGTTTTTCAAATCCCATAATTAATGAAATTAAGCGCTCAAATTTATCATTATGCTCTGCGGGGGTGAGTAAAAATAAAATAGAATTTAAATCACTTTTTTCAGGAATAACGCCATGTTCCCGCAAATAGTTTGCCAAAATAGATGCTGGCACACCAAAGGATTCATATTCTCCAGTATGAGGATCGATCCCCGGCGTTGTAAGCATTAATTTGCAAGGATCAACAAAGTATTGATTGGTGGCATAACCTTCAAATGAGTGCCAATTATCATTAGGAACAAAGTTGAAAAAGCGTTGATCGTGAGCGATTTCATCTGTGTCGTGATCTTGCCAAGCAATACCATCAATAACTTCAGGAATAAATGGCTTAATAAACTGGCACTGTCTAAGTAAGGATTTACGGGCCTCAACGCCTTGCTTAACACAATTCATCCACATAGCTTCACCGCTTTTGCCCGAATGCATCTTTGCATTGACATCTAGAGCTGCAAAAAGAGGGTAAAAAGGGCTGGTGGATGCATGCATCATAAAGGCATTATTCATACGCTTATGATTAACATATCGAGATTGTCCTTTGATATGCGCATCTTTTTTATGGATCTGCGAGGTTTGTGAGAAGCCAGCTAGTTGCTTATGGACAGATTGAGTGACGAGAATACCAGGATCGTTTTCATTGAGCGTCAGTAACAAAGGCGAACACTGTTTCATCATTGGGATAAATTGTTCATAACCGACCCAAGCAGAATCAAATAAAATGTAATCACAAAGATGACCAATTTTATCAACAACTTGTCTGGCATTGTAAATAGTACCGTCATAAGTGCCTAGTTGAATAACGGCCAAACGAAAAGGACGCTTATCGAATTGGCGTTCAGGCGTAATCTCTGCAATTTGTTGGCGTAAATAGCTTTCTTCAAAGCAATGTGCATCAATACCACCGATAAAACCAAAAGGATTGCGAGCTGTTTCTAAATAAATAGGGGTTGCACCCGCTTGAATAAGTGCGCCATGGTGATTAGATTTATGATTATTTCTATCAAATAACACTAAATCATTTGGTGCCAATAATGCATTTAAGGCAACTTTATTGGAAGAGGAAGTTCCATTTAAGACAAAATAGGTTTTATCTGCATTAAATACTTGTGCTGCATAGGCTTGTGCATCGTAAGGTGCACCTTCATGAATAAGTAAATCTCCCATTTCCACATCAGCATTACAAAGATCAGAGCGAAATAGATTTTCACCAAAATATTGATAAAATTGCTCACCGGCAGGATGGCGTCGGAAAAACTCACCACCTTGATGCCCAGGGCAATCAAAAGCAACATTTTTTTCAGCAACATAATTAACTAAGCGTGAGAAAAACGGTGTAGTTAGATTTTCTTCATATTGATGAGCTGCTTTATTGATCAAAATACTATTCTTTTGATGTGCGCTTTCATCTGTAATGACAACACCCGAAACTTGATTAAGTAAGTCAGCACCAATGCTATCGTTAAGATCAACAGCAATAAAGATAGGTAATTCAAAGCCTGTTTGTTGAATACGTGCTAATTCACCTAACTCAATATCTGGCAATGACAATATCACCGCTGATACTTGCGTTAAATTTGCATCAACAATATCAATAATAGGGCGTTCACACGAAAAATAGTGTGAAAGCGAGGGGCGACACGCCAACTTCATTTTTTTCATTACACTCGTGTTTAATCAATCGGAGAATTGGCGAACAATATACTTGGTTGTGAATATGATTGAAATAAATTAAAGCAATAAGATTGATAATTTTATGCATAATAAATGCATAACTTACCGTTATTGGTGATTGGCAAATGGATAAGTTTATAAGAGGCTAAACTTATCCATTTCTATTATTGTGGGATAGAAGACGATTTTTCGATATAAATTGTTTGAGATGGAAATGCAAAATCAGCGCCATGTTTATGCACAATCTCAATCATCTTCAAATAAACTTCCTGCTGAGCTTCAAGCCACTGCGCCCAGACAGTTGTTTTGGTAAAACAATACACCATGATATTGAGTGAAGAGTCTGCAAATTGATTAAAATAGACTAACAAGGTTTGTTGCGTATCAATTTTGTCATTTTGCATTAGCATGGTGCGGATATCTTCAACAATCACACCAATTTTATCTGAATCTTCGTAACGTAAACCGAGTTCAGTTTCAATACGTCGATTAGTCATTCGGCCCGGATTTTCTACACTAATAGAGGAAAAAATTGAGTTAGGGATATAAAGTGGTCGATGATCGAAAGTAATAATTTTAGTAATACGCCAACCAATTTCTACTACCGTACCTTCAATATTACGATCAGGTGAGCGCACCCAGTCACCAATATTAAAAGGGCGATCGAAATAGAGCATAACACCAGAAAAAAGGTTACTGAGTACATCTTTACTTGCCATACCAATGGCAATACCACCTAATCCGCCAAAAGTCATTAAGCCAGATAAGCTCATACCAAAATGCTCACCAAACAATAAGATGATGATGACAAAAAGGGTAATTTTAAATATCCGAGAAATAATACGGGCAGAAGTGGGATCACTACCTTTTCTAATCTGTGATTGCTCTAATCTATTAATAAGTAAGAAAAACTTACGCATTAAAACTAAGGCTATGCCAACGTAAGTAAAGAAATTAATCATCCTAAAAGAGATAAAATGGAGATTAAAATCAACAACAGCCATTTCACAGTATTGGCTTAAGATAATTACTAAACTACAAAGGAAGATGGCTTGGCTAATATGAATAATAATATTTCTACGACGTTTTTTCTTTTTGTCATGAAAAAGAGAGACGGCGACAAAACCAATAAAACAGGCTAAAGCAATGCCTACACCTATTGAGTATTTTATTATTAATGCATCATTCATCAGCTTAACATCTCCTTAGAAAATGCGTTTGTATAATACGTGATCTATTACCATGTTTATTTAATCGTTATTTTTTCTGTTCACTAGCATGCTGAAATTTAGGGTAAGCCGGTGGTTTCATAAAGAGTGTTACCGCAAGGATCAATAGCACAGGTATAGTTAAAATTAAGAATGCAGGCGTGAAACTCCCTGAGATGTCTTTTATTGCACCCGCAAAGAACGGCGCTAAACAAGCAAGCGTCGAAATTAAATTCATGACTGAAAAGAGTTCGAGATAAGGAGAGCGACCAAAGTAGTTAGCCAGTAATATACTTGATGCTAAAAAGGTCATTCCATAACCGATACCGACACAAACTGTAAACAGGATCAGATAAACCCAAGAGTTTGCCATGCTGAGTGCTAACAGCCCAATAATGATAATACTTAAACTAGCAATAAGTAATTTTTTAGGCTCTAGCCATTCACCAATCGCGCCACCGGCTAAGCGTGAGAAAGCGTTGATAAATGCCATGCTACTTAATAAGGTCGCGGCAATGGTTTCGCCAAAGCCATTTTCAATAATATGAGCAACTGCAAAGCTATTAACGGTAATACCGCACCATAAAAAAGCAGTATAAGTGGCAGCGATTACATAAAATTGCCATGTTCTCAAAGCATGGCGTGCCGTCCAAATTTCTTTAGTTTGATAGATACGTTTTGTGCTTTGGAGTTGGCTAATTCTTTTGGCATGCTCTTGCTCTTTACTTCCTTCACGTAAAAAGAGAATAGTGAAAAGAGTAACAACGGTAAGAGTGATCGCTGAAATAAGCCAATGCATACGCCATGTATGCCATAAATGCGTGGCTAAAAAGTAGATCCAAGGCCCCGCCACACCACCTAATCCGCCAATAGTGAAATAAACACCGAAGGCAAAAGATTGTTTTTCAAATAAACGAGAAATTACGTAAGTTCCGGGTACTGTTGCAAGTAAGGTAAAACCAATACCTAATAGTGCAGTACCAAGGAAATATCGAGCAATGGTGTAGGTTTCATAAAGAAAATAAAAACCGCTGACGAAAATCATCAGTCCAATAAGAAGGGTAAAGCGAACACTTAATTTACGAATAAGTAAGGTGGGTAAAAAGCTAGCAAGACCACAGGTTAATCCTAATAACGTAAAACCAAGGCCCGCTTGAGTCCAATTCCACTCTAGCTCATTTATCATGCTAGGAAGAACAACACCCAAAGATGTAAATGTGGTAGCGGTAGCTAAAAAATAGACCAAACCCAGTAATATCAGCATACTCCACTGATAAATGGGCCCAAAACTCTGTTGTGTGGCTTGCATCCTGACTCCATTAAACGGGTGCAGTAACCTGAATAATCAGGAGAAAATAGCGAATAACAGACCTCTTTAATCAAGGTCTGTTCGTTTAAAGGCTATTATTCTCTAACTTTATGAGTCGGACTGCTAGCTTAATTTTTCTAAAGCCCATTGGATGGGTTTTTGATAGTCATCATCAAGCATAAGACTCAATGATTTAAGTGTCTCTTTCAGCGGTTGGTTATCACGATGAACAAGATTGAGATGACCCACTTTACGCACGGGGCGAACTTCTTTTTCATACCAATGTAAATGCACTAAAGGTAATGAAAGCCATTGAGGATTTATATCAGTACCAATCAAATTAACCATCACCGCAGGTTGGCAAACTTCAGGTTTTGGCATTGGTAAATCTAAGATTGCACGTAAATGTAACTCAAATTGGCTAATTGAGGCACCATTTTGTGTCCAGTGCCCACTGTTATGAACTCGGGGTGCTAATTCGTTGATAAGTAATTTATCACCGACAATAAAACACTCCATCGCCATTACACCGATATAATTGAGTTTATCAAGGATAGATGTCAGCATTTTTTCTGCTGATTGTTGTAATTCTGGGGTTGGTGTTGGTAATGCAACACTCATACGCAAAATGCCATCTTGATGAAGGTTATGTGTTAAAGGATAAAATACACAATGACCGTTTTTATCTCTGGCTCCAACTAAGGACACTTCACCAGAAAACGGAATACCTTGCTCTACAATGCATTCACCATAAATTTCAGTGGGTAATTGCTGCTCTTCACCAGGGTGAATTCGCCATTGTCCGCGACCGTCATAACCACCAACACGACGTTTCACGATAATAAAATTACCTAACTGAGCAAAAATATCAGGCCATTGTGCTGGAGATGTTAAGGCTTGCCAAGGTGCGGTTGCTAGGCTTAGTTCATCAAGAAGTTGTTTTTGAGGCAATCTATCTGCAAGTAAAGGGAAAATATCACGGTTAACAAAGTTAGTATGACGTTCTAACTCTTTTGTTAAAGCTGTTTCTGGCCAACGTTCAATTTCTGCAGTAATAATGCTCTTTTGATAGGGAACTGCTTCAGGTTCTGCATCTAATCCTACAGGGTAAACAGCAATGCCTAAAGGTTCACCCGCTTGTCTTAGCATTCTACCTAATTGGCCATTTCCAAGGACACAAACCGGTTTCATAGTGCCTCTCTTGGATCTGGGTTATTTAATACATCGTCGGTTTGTGCTGTGCGCCATGTAGTCAGTGCATCTAAAATAGCAGGAGAATGTAACGCCAAAACTTGAGCTGCTAATAAAGCCGCATTGGCAGCACCTGCTTTACCAATTGCTAAGGTTCCTACTGGAATACCTTTTGGCATTTGTACGATTGAATAGAGGCTATCAACACCGCTTAATGCTGCACTTTGAACAGGAACACCGAATACAGGTACTAATGTTTTAGCTGCAAGCATTCCTGGTAAATGAGCTGCTCCTCCAGCACCAGCAATAATGACATCAAAGCCATTACTTTTTGCTTTTTCAGCAAAACTAAATAACTTATCAGGGGTACGGTGCGCAGAGACAATCTCAACATGGTAAGGAATGTGTAGTGTATCTAATACATCAGCGGCATGAGACATGGTTGCCCAGTCACTTTTAGATCCCATTACAATGGCGATACGAGGAATAGCGGTATTTAGACCAACGTGAGAAGACATTACTTAACTGCTCCTGTAAGTATAAACGGATATAGCCTAATAAATTGAGAATGATAGTATCACGCTAACACGCCAAGGAAAACGTTTGCGTAAAGAAAAAAAAGGCTTTTTATAGAGAAAATAAGTGAAGCAACTTAAAAGGGAAAATGGATCAGTTCTATTTTTTCAGCGGTGACTTTAAACATAGAACCTTCGGTATGCCAAGCGCCTAATACACCACGGTAATGTGTTTTATCATCAATGTTGACGGTATGAATTGCCGGACGATGCGTATGGCCGTGGATCATCCATTCTGTATTGAAGTGTTTAAAAGTATCAATCACAGCCTGAGGGTTAACATCCATAATGGCATCTGATTTGTACTGATTTTCGTGCTGGCTACGTGATCGCATTTTGTCAGCGATACGCAGTCTAATAAATAGAGGCAGTAATAAGAATAGGCGCTGGATAAATTTATTATGCACTTTTTTACGGTAACGTTGATACGATTCATCATCCGTACAAAGTGTATCACCATGCAAAACTAGGATGCGATGTTTCTCTATTTCGAGCACTTTTTCTTGAGGAAGTAGAGTGATACCACTCTCTTTTGCAAAACGAGAGCCAATTAAAAAATCACGATTTCCATGAATAAAATAACAGGGAATACCCGCATTTTTTAGTGTCATTAGTGCTTGAGCAATTTGTTGATGTAATGGATTAGGATCATCGTCACCTATCCAAAAATCAAAAAAATCGCCTAAGATATAGAGCGCTTTAGCATGAATGGCTTGCTCTTTTAGAAAGCGAAGAAAACCGGCAGTGATTGCCGGTTCATGTTCACTTAAATGCAGGTCTGCAATAAAAAGCGTACACATAAAGAGTAATGCTTATTCGCTAACCGTTACACTTTTAATGATGATATCTTCACGAGGAACATCTTGGTGGAAACCGCTACGACCTGTGGAAACAGCTTTAATTTTATCAACAACATCCATGCCTTCAACAACTTCAGCGAAGACACAATATCCCCAACCATTTGCGTTTTCAGCACGGAAGTTTAAGAAATCGTTATCTGCAACGTTGATAAAAAATTGTGCAGTCGCGGAATGTGGATCGTTAGTACGAGCCATTGCTAATGTACCACGATTATTTGCAAGTCCATTGTTTGCTTCGTTTCTAACAGGTGCTTTGGTTGCTTTTTGGTTCATACCAGGTTCAAAACCACCACCTTGGATCATAAAGCCATTGATGACACGGTGGAAGATAGTGTTATCGTAGAATCCTTCTTTACAGTAGTCTAAAAAATTTTCTACGGTTGCAGGCGCTTTGTCTGCAAATGTATTAATCACGATATCGCCGTAATTGGTATGAAAAGTAACCATATTCAGATCCTAATATAATTTTAGCTTTACCCAGATTTGGGCATAAACAATAGTCCCGTTTTTTATATCACAGTTGCCTTATTTAGTCAGTATTCATCTTTTTTTTGCACGGTTTTTCTAATTAAACGGGCATATAAAATAGGGAAAAAACACTTTTCGCCAAAATTTAGCTTAATAACATAAGTTTGATTGTTCACTATCAACGATTGAACAGTGAAAATAAGGGCTAAGCAGAGTAATATAATAGCGTAGATCTTGAGTTTGCTTTGTTTCCAAGATCCAATATCCTAATTAATATCGTGCTATAGTAGTCGTTATTTTCTTTTATATAAAAACGTAATAAACACGTACAGTTGAAAACGGGAACGTCCACCGATGCTAAAGATTTTTAATACTCTCACTCGCCAAAAAGAAGAATTTAAACCTATCCATGCAGGGAAAATAGGTATGTACGTGTGTGGCATCACTATTTATGACCTGTGCCATATTGGTCATGGACGTACATTTGTGGCTTTTGATGCCATAACCCGTTATCTGCGTTATTTAGGCTATGACGTTAATTATGTGCGTAACGTAACGGATGTGGATGATAAAATCATCAAACGTGCGATCGAGAACAATGAAACGTGTGAGCAATTAACAACTCGCATGTTAGCTGAAATGCATAAAGATTTTGATGCATTAAATATTGCTCGCCCTGATTCAGAGCCTCGTGCGACACATCATATTGCTGAAATCATTGAATTAACGGAAGCGTTAATCAAACGTGACCATGCTTATGTTGCTGAAAACGGTGACGTTATGTTTGCGATTGATACCGATCCTGATTATGGGTTGCTTTCTCGTCAAGATTTAGAACAACTGCAAGCAGGTGCTCGTGTTGAAGTGGCTAATGTGAAACGTAATCCTATGGACTTCGTTTTATGGAAAATGTCTAAGCCGGGTGAGCCAAGCTGGGAGTCTCCATGGGGAGCCGGTCGTCCTGGTTGGCATATTGAATGTTCTGCAATGAACGGTAAAGAGTTAGGACACCATTTTGATATTCATGGTGGTGGTTCAGATTTAATGTTCCCACACCATGAAAATGAAATTGCTCAATCAACCTGTGCTCATGATGGCCCGTATGTAAATTACTGGATGCATTCAGGTATGGTGATGGTAGACAAAGAAAAAATGTCTAAGTCACTTAATAACTTTTTCACCATTCGTGATGTATTAGCTTATTACGATGCTGAAACGGTACGTTATTTCTTATTATCCGGTCATTATCGTAGCCAGCTTAACTACACAGAAGAAAATCTAAAACAAGCACGTACCGCTTTAGAGCGTCTCTATACGTCATTACGTGGTACTGATGCTAATGCACAACCTATTGGCGGCGAAGCGTTTGAAGCACTGTTTATAGAAGCAATGAATGATGACTTCAATACACCAGAAGCGTATTCAGTATTATTTGATTTAGCGCGGGAAGTAAATCGCTTAAAAAGCGTGGATATGAATAAAGCTAATGGTTTAGCTGCGGTGTTACGCAAATTAGCTAAAGTATTAGGTCTGTTAGAGCAAGATCCGGAAGCCTTTTTACAAAGTAGTGCTAAAGCAGACGATGCTGGTGAAGTTGAAAAAATTGAAACTTTAATTCAACAACGTAACGATGCACGTAAAAATAAAGATTGGGCTGCAGCCGATGTCGCGCGTGATGCATTAACTGCGATGGGAATTGTGTTAGAAGATGGCCCTCAAGGTACAACTTGGCGCCGTAATAATTAATATAATTAACGTACCATTACACTTAATACGTGTTTCTAAAAAATATCGGATATTTATTATCCGATATTTTTTTTGCTATTTATTATTTAGTATTTTATTTATTGACTAATAATACTGGTTTCTCTTTCATTATCTTTTTGTTTGTCTTTAAAATAATTTATGACATTCTCAGAAAAAAAGAGTCTATGAGTTAAGATAACTATAATAGAAAAAGCAACAAAACCAAATTCAGACATATTGGTTAATGACATCGAAACACTTAGTATAAAAAATAGCGAAATAGATAAGCATACCCATGATATTTTTAGAAAAGAGTAAGCATTTTTACTGTTTCTTGCGAGTTTTATCCATGCAATAACTTGTATTATCATTGTAATAATCAGGCACAGCATAATAAATAGGCCTAGAAGCATCGTTTGACCACCGCCCATCGCCATTGCTAATAAATAAATCGGTGCTCCAGCAACCAATATAAACAAACTTATACCTAAAAATAGTACTGAAATAACTTGGATCCATAAAAGTACTATGGGCCTTTCCATAATTTCTCCTAAAAACAAAATAAGTTTTTATTAGCTTTAGAATATCTTTATTAACTTTTATTAAAGTGAAGTTTATCGAATAAATAGAAAAAATAAAGTTTGATTTAATAATAAATAAATATTAATCAATTTAAGAGATTCTATTTTAGAGTTTCTATAAATATGATATTAATATATTTAATTGGAACAGTGGTAACTCTATTTAATATCATTCGATATACCACTGGTATTATTACTTATAATTTTAGAGGAGTTAATTCTACTTCTGCCATCATTTTTGCCAATTGTTCACGGTCACGAATACCAACATTGGTCTGACTTACTGCAAGAGCAGAAACGGCAGTTGCAAGACGTAATGTATGCTCACTAGTTTGTCTCATCATCAGTCCATAAATTAGGCCGCCAACCATAGAATCACCGGCACCTACAGTGCTGACAACATTACATTTAGGAGGCGTTGCCATCCATGCGCCAGATGCATTTACCCACATTGCACCTTGTTCACCTAATGAAATAACAACGTGAGCAATACCTTGTTGGCGTAATGCTTGGGCTGCTTGTACAACATCAGAAAGTTCAGGTAAAGGCCGGCCAGCCCAAATTTCTAATTCATGATGATTAGGTTTAACAAGCCAAGGAGAGGCTTTTAATCCTGCGACAAAAGCATCTCGACTACTGTCAAAGATCAAACACATGCATTCACTGCGTAAACGAGTCATCCATGCAGTGAAATCATTAAGATCAACACTTGAAGGTACACTACCACTGACACAGATCATATCAAACTGACCAGCCCAGCTTAGTGTGTCATTCACGAAACGAGTCCAATCTTGTTTTGTAATTTCAAAACCAGAAAAATTAAAATCAGTGACTTTGCCATTAGGCTCAGTAAGTTTCACATTTATGCGAGTACGGCCTTCAACCATTTGAAAACGGTTTGCAATACCCGAATCACTAAACTCTTTTTGAAACCCATCTTGATTTTCTTTACCTAAAAATCCACCAACAGTGACATCAACGCCGAGACTTTTTAAGACTTTAGCAACGTTAATACCTTTACCAGCAGCATGAAAGCCTGCTGTTTTAACACGATTAACTTCACCAAGTTCAATAGGATTACTTAAACCAACAAGATCATAAGCAGGGTTAAGTGTGATGGTCGCAACTCTGCGTTTCATGCTAGTTCCTTACCTTAAATAAAAGAATAGGCATCATTTTTTGCTGTTGTTTAGCAATGATAGAGATACCTTGAGTGGGTAGGCCGAGCATAAAATCTCCTGTTAGATGAAGGGCAAAAAAGATCTAAATATCACAAAATAACAACTAAGATTGTATCATTGGGCTGAATCGTTTCAAGTTATAGCGTGTAATTTAGTACAAACAATGTTCTTTTGCCTAATAAAAGTAGAAATAAATTAGATCTAAATCACATTTTAGTGCATTTAAACATGAACAAATGAGTAAAAAGTGTCAGCAAAAAGGTTTGTTGCTGAAGTTTTACAGTAATGGTTAAAAAGTGTTATTTATATATAAAATAATAACTTACATAGTTTTTTTTATCTATTTCTTGATGAAATGTATAATGTGCTGAACATCTAGGAGAGATTATACCAAGAGATATACCTAAAAATAATGATTTGAATTTAATTAAATTAAACTAAATTTGTTATTTTGATTTTAATTCAATTAGTTATGATTATCTCTTTTTTTTAAAGATGATTAAATAAGGAAAAACAGAGGAAAAAAGAAGAAAAGTGTTCAAAAGAAAAAAAGTGCCACTTAGGGTAGCAGCACTTTTTAATTTTAACTGACTTGCTGATTATTTGCTGACACTGACCGAGAACTCACCAAAGGTGACAATTTTTCCATCAACGATTTTACAACGCTTACGGGTTTCAACTATGCCATCAACGCTAACTAAGCCTTCAGCAATGACACTTTTAGCAGCAGCACCGCTTTCTGTCCAACCTTGAAGTTTTAATAAATCACAAAGCTCGACATAGTCGTGCCCATCTAATTGAAATGTTTCCATTGATTAATTATTTCCTGTTTCAGGGTCGTGATACTCTTCACATGCTTGTAAAGTGTTTTGAATAAGTGTGGCAACAGTCATTGGACCGACACCACCAGGGACTGGCGAAATCCAACCTGCGCGTTGTGAAGCGACTTCAAATTCAACATCGCCCACCACTTTACCACTTTCAAGGCGGTTAATACCGACATCAATGACAATAGCACCAGGTTTAATCCATTCACCGGGGATAAAGTTAGGTTTACCTACCGCGACAACCACAAGATCAGCGTGTTCAACATGAAAACGTAAATCTTTAGTGAAACGATGAGTAACCGTTGTTGTACAGCCTGCAAGTAAGAGCTCTAGGCTCATTGGACGACCCACAATATTTGACGCACCAATAATAACCGCGTTTAAACCATTCATAGGGATATCACAACGTTCTAGCAGTGTGACAATACCGCGAGGCGTACAAGGGCGTAATTTTGGTGCACGTTGACATAGGCGACCAACATTGTAAGGATGAAAACCATCCACGTCTTTATCTGGGCGAATACGTTCTAGTACTTTAACGTTATCAATTCCGGCAGGTAAGGGGAGTTGAACGAGAATACCATCAATCGTGTTATCTTCATTAAGCTGGTCGATCAGGTTTAATAAATCAGCTTCACTGGTAGTATCAGGTAAGTCATAAGAGCGAGAAATAAAACCAACTTCATCACAAGCACGGCGTTTACTTCCGACATAAATCTGTGATGCTGGGTTATCACCCACTAAAATAACAGCTAAACCAGGCGCTCGTTTTCCTGTATTAATACGTTGTTTTACTTTTTCGGCAACTTCGCTTCTGATGGTCTGCGCAATCGATTTCCCATCTATAATTCTTGCTGACATCTATACATCCAAATTATTCAATTACGGTATTGCTCTATTTTGTCAGATCAAGAGCAATCTGTCAGTCGAATACTTGCCATATTTTGACCATATAGTTTGATATCGTTGAAAAATCGTTGACTCTCAGAATGTTGAACGTATAATTCACACCCGTTATCAGCAGTGATTGCTGACGTCTAATTTCTTCTAGGCGCCCTTAGCTCAGTTGGATAGAGCAACGGCCTTCTAAGCCGTAGGTCACAGGTTCGAATCCTGTAGGGCGTACCATTTAAAATCAATGAGTTACAAGATTTTAAAAAGAAACCCGCAAGAGATGCGGGTCAAGTAACGGGTCAAGTTAGCATTACAGTTTTTCACTTCTAACCCACTCTTCATAGACATGTTCTGGCCAGCCTAAAAACGTACCACCTTTTGTTCTTTCTGGTCTGGGAAACTCATTTCGTTTTGCGTACATTCTCCAAATTGTAGGTTTGCTTTTGCCAGTTAACTGGATCATTTCCTTCCACTTAATGTATCGAGTCACAGTTGTCATTTTTTATTTCCTTCCCTATACCCGTTCTCCATAATGCACTGTGCGATAGTCGCTGGTGGGTTATCCCAATGGGCATCAAAAATGATATCGTTTAAATGATATTTACTGATGTCATCTAAAGTCTTAGGTAAGGTGTCATGGGGTAATTTTAAACAAATAGAATCACCCGTCATGCTTACTGCAATATCAATGATCTGCTCAGTGGTAAAATCTGTTTTACGATAACCGGCTTTCCAGACTGCATCAGTTATATCACCGGGATCACTACCTGCATTTTTGATGACACTAACGAGATTGAAATCTAAAGTTGTCATTAATCATCATCCTTAATTAAGCTGTAAACTTTATCAGCAATATCAAAAGCATTATCAGCCACTGCTAATACAAGTAATTTAGGATCACCAAATGATTTTTTTGTCAGAAGTGAAAAATCGAAAAGCACACTTTTGCTATCTTTTGTTTTCAGCATTCCCGTAATAACACGGCCAAATAGTAGATAAGGCAAGGCTAAATACATGGACTGCAATAAAGGTGCTTCACCTTTAATAAATTCCTGCTCAAAAAGACGATTAAATGACGGGTACTTATCTTTGATTAAAGTGAGTTTTGTTTTATAGTAGGGATAGAAATTTTCATCCTTCTCTTGCTTATAATGAATAGCGACATAAGAACCATCGTCATATGATTTAATATGTGTATATTCAGCATCGCTAGGAATTGCTTCATCAAATTGAATAACAATATCATCACTGAATTCAGAGTTGTGTTTCATGCGTAATACTACATGCCCATTAGACACTTCGATATGTTCAGCGTTGATATGTACACAGTTAGTAACAAGACGAACATCATCACTCATTTTTAATAATGTAAGTGCAGCTCTTAATTGGCTTGTCTCGATGTAAGGTAATTTAGTTGTCATTTTTTACCGTCCTTAGTGCATAGTTGGCATAGCTAGAAATCCGTTATTAGCTTCTAACTCGCGAATATAATCATCATGAAGAATACAGAGCCCTTCACGTCCTTTTTCTGATAGGCGAGGACCATGTTCAAGGGAGATGTCCAGAAAGCCGATATAGGCTTTTATGATGAAGTCAGGACAATAATCTTTATAGATACCCCCTAACTCTTCGATAAGAATGCTTTCAAAATGGCTTGCAAGACAAAGGCGCAAAGAAGTTGGGTAAATGGTTAAAGCGTTTTCTCCGTTACTGTAAATAGTGGCAAGATCAACACCGCCTTCTTCATTACGAATTTCAGTGGTGCCATTCTTTTCTTGTAGTTCACGAATAAAGCAAGTTGCTACCACCCAGCGCCAGACAGAAATTCTCTGTTCAGGTGTTAATGTTTCAGGTTCATCAGCTAACTTACCCATGACTGCAGCGGCTAAATATAAACCTTTCAATAACTCTTTATCGTATTGACCTGATTCAAGGGCTGTTACAGCTTCAGAGTAAGATATTAAAGCACCATCATCAGAAATAACGCCATTACTAGTATCAGTAAAATAAGCCATTATTTACCCTCCCAGCCAATTGCCTGAAACAATCCCATTTTAGGATGATGCCAGCGAGTGCCACGTTTTTCGGCTTCACTCATCATTGCCTTGAATGCAGATATAAAATCAGCTTCATGAATAATGGCCATAGGCCTAGGCATACCTTCGGGCGTAAGAATAGTTATTTTATTTTTGCGAACATTGAACTGTTTGGTGAGTGTTTTGCATTTATCCACCGTCATACCTGATTTAGTTCTCGCCAGAGAGTACCCAATCCAACCTACAGGGATCGTTCCTTGTTTTATTTGCTCAACGACTTCATTCACTTGTTCAACTTTTTGCTCTACATGAGATATACGGCGTTCGCTTTCTAAGTTAGCCAGCGCCATAGCAGCAATAATTTCTGCTTGTGATTTTGGTTTGACTCGTTCATCTTCAAGTTCTTTCCAGCGATCAACTAACCGAGCTGTAAACTCTGGGGACAGTTGCGCAACGACAATGATACTGTCTCGTTTACCTTTTTCACCTGTGAAAACATAATGTAGTGGAGTGGTTCCGTTTGCTGCTTTAATCCCATCCACCGTTGGTGGTTCGGATATAACATTTTTCTCTGCCAACCGTTCGATAGTTCTTTTAACACTATCTTCACGGCTACCAACTAATTCGGCGATCTCTTTAGAGGTCATTGACGCATTGGTGCTAATTAAATTATTCATATTGACTATCCTTAGTGTATTAATTGACTTTTACCTTGTGAGATAAGCAAAGTGGCGCTATTGATGAGTAGTTGATCAAGCATGTCTTGCATCCATTTATCACCTTCTTCGCCTTTTGCTTTGTTACCTTCGTAAAAACGGAACAGGGCGAATACGCCATCGCCTGACTGATCGAGAATGACTGACTCAACTTTTACAATGAGTAGCTTCTCGATAATTTTTAAATCCAAATCGACAACAATATTTTTGTGTCTAAATGAAAACTGCTCATTAAGACCAGGACCGAATCGCGTTACACAGGAGATTAAATATTTATTTGCTACAATCGTTCTTAAATTATCAACAATGTGCTTAACAAATATCTCTTGTTCTTCTGGTGTTAATTTACGATTTGACTTAATAGCTTCTTTATCTAATAAGGAAGCAGGGAAACCTTTTTCTTTTAAATATTCGATGATTTCATTTGTTGTCATTTTTTTACTATTCATAACATGCCACCCGGTATTTTAATTTTGGCTTTATCTAAACAACGCTTAGATGATTGATTACTTATTTTTTGTTGATAACTCATTGCGCCTTTAGCTGGTGGATCTGCGATAATAAAAGCTTGGTTATATTGCTCTAGTGCGCGTCTATAAAATCCTTTCCCCTCTAATTGCTTACCTTTTTTCATGAATTCAGAATACGTCATGATATTTATATTCCTCTCCATTTAAGTAAGGAGGTAAATACTCAACAATATAATCAATCATGAATTTACCCATATCAGAAATCGAGCCATTTAAGTTATATAACCATTCATAAGTATTGTAGATATCTTTATCACTCCACTTACAACGTTGACGGCAATCTTTTTCTTCATAGACATCACGGAAGAAATTATTTAAATTTTCAAAGCTAATTTCTGTAATAACAGTTTTATTATTTAACTTTGATTTAAACTCAGCTTTCTTTCCATTTTGTTTAATATAAATAAGCACTGAGTTGATAAAACGCTTTCTTCTTACTTCAAGTAAATTAACTTTATCCATGTTGCTTACTCCTGATTTAGAGCGCAGCAATCCCTAGCATGAACGCTATAATTAATTTTTATTTAGTGGATAATTTATTTATTGGTTAAAGCATTATTTAATTCGTAATATAGTCTATCAGCTTCTTTTTCTGCATCATCATATTTAGCGACAGCTTTAGCATATTCTTTTTGTAATCGTTCAATATTACGCTCTTGCTTTAATCGCTCTTGGAGTTCGGTTAGTTTAGCTTCCTTGCGATCCATAAAGTGTTCGGTAGGTTCGCCACGCTTAAAAGCGATTGTGCCATTTTCAAGTTCGCATTGTTCACCTTCATAGTTAGTCTCAATGCCTGCCTTATGAAGTTCACGCTCGGTGAGGATATTTGCTAGCTTATTTAATGCTGAACGCTCACTTAAGTAAGCACGATTAGCACCTGAAATAATATAAACAGGGCGCATAGCAATAGTAATTTGATTGTCAGTTGCTTTCTCAATAGCTTCGTGTTGTCTGCTCATTTTCTTGTTCCTTTTATTTTTCGATTTGATATTTCGTATTCAATTCCACCAAGTCTGTCATTTAATATTGATATAAATGACGATAGCTGACTTACAAATAATCCCACATCCCCAAGATGATCTTTACCATCGGGATAATTTTCATTAGCATCAGCCCAAAACATAAACTCACCGAATATATTCATTCCTGTAACAAGTGAATCGATAGCTAAATCTAAATTACCTCTTAAGTTACCCAGTTCACCTTCTGTTAATTTACTTAAATCAGGAAGAGTAACTAAGTCATCAATATTCATTAAGCCTCCGTGAAACTTACTTTTTCATAAATGGTTTCTAAATTTAATTTGGCTGACTGGATTAAATTTGTAATTTGAATATCGTAATTTTTAATGTGACCGCTTTCTTCAGAGACTTTTAAATTAATTGCAGTTTCTAATGTATTTAAAATGCACCCGACAGCCGTTTCAATTGTATCGTTATCACTGATTTTAATTTCACCGATAGGCTTTGGTGATTTATCAGTATTAATATTCGATACACTTTCTTTAGCTCTTTCTATATTGGCTACTGCTGATTCAATCGCATTAAACATATTATCGCTAGGTGTTACGTTATCATTGATAATGAGATTTAAAATAGAAGTTGCATAAAGTAATTCATCACAAGCGGATTGCTTTAGTTCAGTGTTATTCATAACCTAGGGCCTCTCTAATTTCATCTTCTGCTTGAGATAATAAGCTAAGTTGAATTGCTCGTTCTTCCTCATTACGAGAGAGAAATTGCGCCGTTTCTAGAAATGATTTGACTCTGTATAATGTATCTTCGTACTTACCTAAATCAGACTTAATTTCTTTTGCCATGATTGCTATCTCTCTGTGCATTTTCTTCAAGAATCCAGTTAACAACATCACCAGATAATTCATGCGCTAGTTCTATTAAAGTTTCAACATCAGGGCTTTCAGGAATTCGAAGATTATTTAGTTGAAATAACAGTGCATTTAATTGAGAGCTTTTTTTTGCAACAGATTCTAAGTTGAGTTCGTGAGCCATAATTAAGCCTCGCAAGGAAATTGTGCAGAGAAAACAACGTTACCACCGAGTAATTCTTTAGCTTGTTCTGCGCTGGTGGCCATAACTTCCTTTTTCTCTGGATGCTCTGTTTTAGTCCAAAAACGAAACAAGAACATAGGTAACATTACGCCTGTATGCATGTCAGGTTTCGGTAAATTAGGGATTGCAGTAGAATGTAAAATGGACATATTTAAATCCTTTAATCACGTTTTGTGTTTTTATTAACACATATTTGTGTTTTTATTGCAATCACATTTTGTGTTTTTATTGCGGTTTTTAATTTAATTTATTGTATTTTCAGATAATTTATTTTCAAATAAATCTCAGATTGGAATGCAGATCACTTCTTTGGAGGGGAGAGTACAAAAAAGCCCCGTTAGGGGCTATAGGGTATTACTTATGATCTCTTCGATACAAAGTCCACTCTTCAATTCTTTCACCAGAAGGTAATGTACAGTATCCTACTTGACCTTTATCTGTGTTAACTATTTCCAGCTTTCCGCTTATTTCACCGCAGTACACAGAGGCAGGGTTTGCCATTCCTACCTGTTTATTTCCCGTAGTAGAGCACCCAGCGAGTATAATGGTAGCTGCCAAAACTGTTAATTTTTTCATTATTCTGTCCTTACAGATGCGAATGGCTATTGTGAATAATATATTTTTAGCATAAAAAAGCCCTCGCGAGGAGGGCTGGGAGGTTAGTGTTTGTTTGGCAGCTCTGGTTTTTTTACTTGCGTCAGTAAATTTCCTGCATTCACCTTCGGTATTGCTCCATCTTTTATTTTGCTTTCTATGTATGCAGGGAATTTTTGTGGTAAATATATTTTCTGTAACCAGCGCCTAAACTCACCTAATGCGTCATCTGGATATATCCACGCTTCTATAGCTCCTGCTTTGTGTTGAGGGAACCAATCAGGATAATGGTGCGGGTGCTTTGTCCTTTCTCCGTATTTACTGCATAAGTCATTTTTTACCCAGTGTTTTCCCCAGGTTATTCCAATGCTTATATCAGGTATTGAGGCTGGCCCAAGGTTGAACCCTGTATTGATCATCCGCAGTGTTAGATCTGCCATTTCGCTAAAAATAGAAAAATACCCGAATGGTATATTTGCATTTAGCTGCAATCTCTCTTGAAAGCACTTCCATGCACTACGTAATGGGTTTTCTGGGTCAATACCAAGATTGAGGAAAATAAAGCGTCTTAAGCTATATTCGGCTAAGTCTCTATATCTTTTCTTAGCTACAGAATTATCAAATGCAGATGAATCTGCATCAAGGGCGTAATACTCCAATATGGCCATGCATACGCGATCGGAGTATGCATATACTTCACCGGTATTATTATTAAGAACAGTATATAGGCTGGAGAGCGTTAACCCTTTTCCTCTAAGGATTGAGTCAATTTTCTTTCCTCTCGGTTTCGTTCTTTCTTCAAGCCAGTTGGTTGTTAACCTACCAAGAGCTCTATGATCTACTCCACATAATCTAGAAAGCCCTCTCAATGTTAAATACGGAGTGCCATCATTCATTATTCCCATCTGGATACCATCGAACTCAACTTCTTTCACTGGAAATAATTCTAATTCCCCTTGGGGATTGATTACTGCTAGTTTATTGTTATCCAATTGATATCCTTATTTATTTTAATGGGGCTCACCCTAAAACGTGTCGTCACCCAAAGAAGCAGCCTTGTACATCATCTTCGACGAGCTTAATAGCGTCAGAGAAACTACCTAACATTTTTTCATCGCAGTTGTGCCAGTTACTATTTTTATCCATCCAAAGCAGAGACCATGAATTCGAATATTTATTATGTGTGATTTTTGCTATAGGTTCTTCTACTTTGCCATCACTCCATATTAGTTGCCTAATTTCAAAGATAATTACTGAGTCGTCCTCGATACGATACTGTAAATCTAATTCATCCCTTAGGTGCTCTGCTGGGCGGCGTTTTTCCATGAAAAATTCCATACACCGTCTAATATTTGCTATCTCAATATTGTTAAACGCCATATTTCCTCCTAAAACGTGTCGTCAGGCCATTGTGACTTGATTACCTTACCTATGATTGTGCAGTTCCCGTTAATAGGGATCAGGTCAAAACGAGGGTTTAATGGCTCTAGGTACTCAACTCCACCATCTCTAATCAGTCGTTTGAATGTGAACTCATCATTTAGTAAACGAGCAACGCAGAAGTCACCGAACTCTACTTCTTCCTCAGGATCAACCAGAATTAGCATTCCTTCAGGAAAACTTGGCTTACCTCCTGGTGGTGCTGTCATTGATTGACCTTCAACTTCTAACCAGAAAGAACGCTCACTGGCCTTCTTAGCTGTCGGTATCCACGACACAGCATCTTTCTGAGTGTATGAGTTAAATTCTGTTGAGAAAGCTCCAGCCTGTACCTTAGTGAAGAGAGGGTATTGATAATTACTTATAACTTGTTCGCTTTGTGAGCCAAACATCAACTCTGCAGGGGATACTTCTAGGATCTCACTAATTCTTAATGCATCGTCAGCACTAATTTTTCTCTCACCAAGCTCATAATTTCCTATTCGTGACGCAGACGAATATCCACACAGTTTTGCCAACTGAGCCTGACTAAAACCTTTAGATTCGCGGATAGATTTCAATCTCTCCCCGATAATTTCATTAATCTTTTTCATAGCCATTATTTAACACAAAACGTGAATAAAGTAATCAAACAAAATGTGATTGCATAATAAACACATTTTGTGTTTAATGTATATAAAAATAATGGATGGAAAATATGAATAAAATTTCAACGCAACGTAAAAAGCTTGGAATATCACAAGCAAAACTTGCCTCACATTTAGGCTGGGGACAGTCAAGAATATCCAATTATGAACTAGGTATCAGGACTCCAAGCCTTTGTGACTGTCGTTCAATCGTAGCTGCTTTTAATGAGTTAGGTAGTAATTGCTCCCTGGATGATTTGTTCCCCTCTAAATATGGTTATGAGTCTAATGCCATGAAGAATCAAGGAAACTCTCATGCACCAAATCAACATGCCGATGCCTGATCACTACTTCCCTGATGATGCCAAATGGATTCAGGAACAACTGATGAAGTTAAAAGCAACTAATCGGCAGAAGGCATTAATTAAATATTCGGAAGTATATCAAGCGGAATGGGAACGTGAACAAGTTCCCTACCGTAAGGCTAACAAAGCTCGTCATGAAGCCAATGTGAGACTGAGAAAGTTTGTCGAGCATTATCAGAGACCAATGCAAGGGTATACAGCAAAGCCGTTATCGATTTAGTAAGCAATGCCAAGGGAGAGGCTTAAATTTAACCAATGTTTTTATGGCTCTGTCCATTGGCTGTGGAAAAATCTCAATGTTTGCAATGAGTTAAACAACAAAAACAAAGGTCAAGGTCAACACAAGATCGAGTCTACGAGTACATAGACATATAGATAATAAAAGGGAGACTTTAAAAAATGAATAAAATCAATAACTTAAGTACCCCAAAAATCCCACCACACGGGACGTTTAGTGTCATAGCTGGGAATGTTATTAAAAACAAGAAGTTACAAGGAGTTTTAAGAATGGGTAAATCTGAGGTTGGTAAACGTATTGAATCATTAAAGCTTCCTAAAGGCAAGGGATTGAGCTTCATTCAGGCATACGATTCAGGCTTAGATTTAATCTCAAAACTTGCTGAAGAAGGAAATGTTAGCGCGATACGACTCTATATCCATTTAATCAAAATTATGGATCGCAGTTCAGGCGCAGCAATGACAGATATTAAATCAATCATTGCTGATACAGGGCTTTCTCGTAGTGCTGTGTATCGTTCAATCACTGCGCTAAAAGAGGCGGGGCATTTGCGTTGCCGAGTTAAGCAAGTTTATGAAATTAATCCAGAAGGCTTTTGGGGTGGTTATGCTGATGGGAAAAAGAATGCCTTGTTTATGGCTGAGAATAGCACTGTAACTAAAGGTGTTCGCTTTAGATTGAATGCAGGGGCTTCACACAAGAAAGGATCTTTTACCTTACCCGCAACATTTGAGCCAGTTGGGGACAGCAAAAAGCCGAGTAGCACAACTTTCGACGGGAATGCAGACTCGGCTTCTTTGGAGGGAAATGATGAATAATCAAATCACCGGAAAGCATTATGACATGAATTTATCATTGGAGAAATGGTTACCTGTCGCTATTCCTGATTTTAGTCAGAGTTATGAAGTAAGTAATTTCGGGCGGGTTCGTAGTGTAGATCGCTGTACATCAGGCGTTATTAAGGTAAGAAAAATAAAAGGTAAGCTGTTAAAAACTAGAATGCGAAAGGATGGGTATTTAACTGTAAATTTCCATTTTAAAGGGATTGCAAAGCAATTTGCTGTACATCGTCTAATAGCGCTTACATTCATTAAAAATCCAAATGAAGCACCTTATGTGAATCATAAAAATGGAGTGAAAACAGATAACAACGCTAATAATTTAGAGTGGGTTACTCCCTTAGAAAATATTCAACACGCGATAAAAACTGGTCTGATGAAGGTAGTTAGAGGTGCTGATAATGAGCAATTCAAAGGCACCATAATCGCTACAAATAAAAAAACACTTAAAACATTAAGCTTTAAAGGCAAAAAATCACTGATTGAATTTGGTTTTGATCATTCGGCAGTTTACGGATGTGTAACTGGACGAATGAAAAGTCATCGAGGTTATACCTTTCGCAGAGTAAAAAGCAAAGCAGAGGTGATGCCATGTTAACAATCACACCAAATTTTGCACAGGAACGCGGATTGACGATGTTACGTCAGGCATGGAAGCAAAATAGAACATTCATGATTTATAGCCCAACAGGAAGCGGAAAAACGGCATTAGCTGCGTTTATTACTGATGGACATATTCAGCGTGGAATGAGAGTGATGTTTCTTGTTCCTTACACAATTTTGATTGATCAAACAGCCAGTCGTTTTATTGAGTATGGCTTGCCAGCCGAAGAGATTAGCTATGTATGGCGCGATCATCCTAATTACGATCCGACCCGTTTAATTCAGATAGCGTCAGCAGATACTATTATTCGTAGAGATTTTCCAGACAACATTGATTTACTCATAATCGATGAGGCGCATTTGCGTCGTAAGAAAATATTAGAAGTGATCAGTGAAAGTGAATTCAAGGTAATTGGTTTGTCCGGTACGCCTTTTGCGCCATTTCTTGGTCATTACTACGAAACACTAATCAAACCCACCACCATGAAAGAGTTAATCAAACGTGGTGATTTAAGCTCATACGAGTTCTATGCACCAACTAAACCCGATTTATCAAAAGTGAAATCGTCCAGCAACGCAGAGTTTGGTAGTGATTACAAAGAAGCTGAGATTGCTGAAATTATGAGTGGTGCTGATTTGGTGGGGGATATTGTTGATAACTGGTTGGTGAATGGTCGAAACCTACCTACGATTTGCTTTTGCGTCACAGTCAGTCATGCCAATTTTGCCACCGTCGAATTTAATCGTGCAGGTGTGAATGCTGAGGTGATCACTGCAGATACGCCACATGATGAGCGTCAGATCATTATTCATCGGTTTGAGCAAGGCGCGACCAAGGTGCTTGTGAGCGTGGGAACATTGATTGCCGGCTTTGATAGTGATGTCCGTTGCATTATTTACGCCCGTCCAACTAAATCAGAGATTCGTTGGTGTCAGGCTATTGGAAGGGGATTACGTACCGCACCAGGAAAAGAGACTTGCCTTATTTTTGATCACTCCGGCTCAGTTCACCGCTTAGGTTATCCCGATGATATTGAATATGACGAACTGCCTACCAAAAACGACGGTATGAGTGAATCTTCGTCTAGCAGAGAGCAAGAAAAACGAGAGAAGAAACCGAAAGAATGTTCCTCTTGCCATTACATGAAACCTGCAGGTGTTTATGTTTGCCCTAAATGTGGGTTTAAACCTTTAGTGGGTGAAGATATCGATGTTGATACTAGCCGAAACATTAAAAAACTGAATAAAAAAGAGCGCACTTACACTCGAGAAGATAAGCAAAGCTGGTGGTCTCAATTGAAATACTACCAGAATCAGCGTGCGACACAGGGCAAGCCCATCAGTGATGGCTGGGTTGCTAATACCTTCAAGGATAAATTTGGTGTATGGCCACAAGGTTTTCACAATACGCCACAAGAAATCACACCTGAAGTGAGTAATTTCATTAAATACAAACAAATCGCCTTTGCTAAGTCTCGCAAGAAGGCGCAAGTCAATATTCAAAATTTACGCACTCAAATTAGCCACCAGCCACAGCAAGGAGGTTTACTGTGAATACAATTGATGCCGTAAAAGGGCAATGGGCAAAAATATTTGCACATTATGGGTTACCTCCTATAACAGGGCGTAAGCACTTTAAAGGGAAATGCCCTATCTGCGGACAAAAAGGAAAGTTTCGTATTGATGATAAAGACGGGCGAGGAACCTACATCTGTACGTGTGGTTCGGGTAACGGTTTTCAATTGTTAGAAAGAACACAAGGCAAAGACTTTAAAACATTAGCAGATGAAATTGATGTGTTGATTGGTAATCAGCGAGAAAAAGAAGCTATTTTGCCAACTAAAATAAATAAGAATAATTTATTCCAACGTATTACGGGCTGTTATTCCAAACTACCCATACTTAAAAATACACCAGCCATGCAGTATTTGCAGAATCGAGGTGTTTTTGAGTTACCACTTGATAACGTCCGTTATTGTGATCATCAACCTGTTCGTAATAGTTCTGACAAATTTCAAGCTATCTGGTCACTAGCTACTGATGCTAAAGGGCAACTCTGTTATTTACATAGAACGTATTTACAAGGGGATAAAAAAGCACCTCTTGATATTGTGAAGAAAATGACTGCTGTGCAGGATGACAATTATTTAGAGTATGCAGAATCTGTCGCGATAAGAATGTTTCCTGTCGATACTACACTTGGCATTGCTGAAGGTATAGAGACCGCACTTTCTTGTAAGCAACTCTATGGTGTAAATACTTGGTCGGTCATCAATACTAACTTCATGAAAAAGTTCAAAGCACCAAAAGGTGTTATCCACCTTGTTATCTTTACAGATATGGATTGGAATGCGGCAGGTCATGCAGCTGCTATGGAGTGCGCACATAAAAACCTACTTTCTAATAATGATGTAGAAACGGTCAGTGTGAGATGGCCTGATAATGGTGATTTTAATGACATGCTAACAGAAGCTTGTGAGGTAAGAGAGTTAGTATTTTCAAGACAACATAAGGAAGTGGCGTAATGCGTGATATACAACAGGTATTAGAAAGATGGGGTGCATGGTCGGCAGATAATACAGAGTCGGTTCAATGGTATTCGATTGCTGCGGGATTTAGTGGATTAATACCAAGCAAGGTTAAAGCTCGTCCTCAATGCTGTGAAGACGATGCAATAATTATTTCTAGTTGTATGGCGCAATTGAATAAAAAGAATAGTGATATGCATGATCTATTGCTTGATTATTACTTATTCGGAATGACATTTATGCAACTTGCTAACAAGCACAATTGTTCTGATGGGCATATAGGTAAAAAATTACAAAAGGCAGAAGGAATAATAGAAGGTATGTTAATGATGCTAGATGTTTCCTTAGAAATGGATCGATATGTAGAAAAAATCATATAAAAACTTTACGTACGTAAAAATGATGATATTGTGATAAGACTGACGTCAAGGTCAACTAGCTTATGAACCTCATTTAAAGTGAGGTTTTGTGTTTTTATTGGTTATTCTCTTTGTCTGCGCTTTTAATTTTTAAAATGAAATAGCTTCATATTAAATATGAAATAGTTTCAATATCCATTTTTTTTATTAATGCTATGTTTGGTAGCAAAATTCTTAATAAGAAAATATAGGATATATTGAATGAGCACTAACATCCCTCCATTTAAAGCTGATGTCGTTGGTAGTTACCTTCGACCTGAATATCTACATAAAGCGCGTAGCGATTATGCTAATGGCACTATTTCTAGCCATGAATTAAAAAAAATAGAAGATAAAGCGATCATTGAGTTAGTAGAAAAGCAGAAAAAAGCCGGATTACATGTTATTACCGATGGTGAGTTTCGTCGTAGCTGGTGGCATTTAGACTTTATGTGGGGATTAAACGGCGTTGAAAAAGCCTTTTTATCTAAAGGATATTCATTCGATGGTATTGAAACTCGTCCAGAGACGGCTCGATTAACAGGAAAAATATCTGGAAATAACCACCCTTTTATTGAACATTTTTCATTTTTGTTGAAATTTGCTGAGGATAATATTGTTCCTCGTTTAACGATCCCTGCACCAGCTCAATTTTTCAAAGAGCTTTATCGACCAGAGAATTTAGATAGCACTAATGCAATTTATCCTTCAAAAGATGAGTTAATTAACGATATTATTGGTGCTTATCAAGAATTCATAAAAGAGTTATATCTTGTAGGGTGTCGCAATTTGCAATTAGATGATTGTACTTGGGGTATGATGGTTGATTCTCGATATCACAACTCAGGTATTGCTGAGAGCGAAAGTGTAAATAGTTGCTCATGCCATTCAGATCATACTGTAATAAGCAATGATATAAACTCATTAGCGGAAACGCTTGTTTATTTGAATAATGAAGCGATTAAAAACGCACCATCAGATTTAGTGTTAACAACACATGTTTGCCGAGGTAATTATCGTTCTACATGGGCCGCTAGTGGTGGCTATGGACCGATTGCTGAGATCCTTTTTGGAAGAGAAAATGTATCAGCATATTATTTAGAGTTTGATACAGATAGAGCTGGTGATTTCTCCCCGTTATCTTATGTTTCAGGCAATAAAAAAGTTGTTCTGGGATTAATTTCTTCAAAAACTGGAGAGTTAGAGAGTAAACAAAAAGTAATAGAGCGAATCTATGAAGCTAGTAAGTTCGTACCATTAGATCGACTATGTTTAAGTACTCAATGTGGATTTGCATCAACTGAAGAAGGGAATGCATTAACTGAAGAGCAACAATGGGATAAAATTGCATTAGTAAAAGAGATTGCTCAAGAAGTCTGGAAATATTAATCCCACAGACTGAAAACGTTATTACTCATAAAACTCCATATATCGTGAGATTATTGATAGTTTTTTTTAAAACCTCGCTTCGGCGGGGTTTTTTGTTATCTGCAATGGTAAGGTGTCTTTTGGTGAGTAAAATCACCCTTGCACTGCATGGAGAAGGCGCCTTAACCATTGTGGAGAACGCCGAGACTGATCGGCAGTGTATGGACTGTCGGATGTACCGCACACCATCCAGAGGCGGCCTTTGCGGATTAGGCTAAGCCCCTGAGAGTATCTGGAAACCGACGAAGGATTAAATAGCCTTCCTCCACAATCTCATAATAGTGCCCTCATAGTCACTACGCAGAACGGAGAAATCTGGCTTGCGATACACTTGGGGCTTTCTATTTTAATTCCCCCGAATTCGAGGGTGTTACCTTCATTGATGAGGGTAACATAGTTTAAGTTATTGATATTGTTCCGATGTCGGAATTCCGATAACGCTATTTCACATGTTCGGTTATTCCGAGCAACTCATTTTGAAGATCGCTTAGGCGGTCTTTTTTCGTATATGCCGACCACAGAACAATTACCCTCGTTATCACATTCACACAAGAGCTGTGAGTCGGCGTTCTATTAACTAATTCCTCCAAATAGGGGGTGAGTATGAATCATATGAAAGAAACCCCTGAGTTTTGGGATCAAGTATTCCAAGTTATCGCCGCTCATAAGGAGCAAGGAATTAGCGCGTCACTAGCAACTGGCATGGCAATTCTGCGTGGTAAGTACAACGGCGGTGGCTGGAAGAAAACGTTATTTGATGGTGCTATGTGTGCGTTGTTTGCATGGTTTGTAAAAGACCTCTTGACGCTACTTGGCCTTAATCATGAATTGGCATATCTGGCTAGTGTATTCATTGGGTATGTCGGTGTGGATGGATTAAGTAAACTCATTAAGGGTAAGGCAGGACTGAAAAATGACTAAACCAGCACGCGGTGAACGCAATAACAACCCAGGCAACATTGACTATAACCCACGTAATAAATGGAAAGGTTTAGTCGGAATTGAAACGGGAGTTCCTAACCCTCGATTCTGTGTCTTTGAGTCGCCTGAGTATGGCATCAGAGCAATTTATAAACTAACTCAAACATATCAACGTAAATATGGTTTGAACTCAGTATCAGCAATTATTAATAAGTATGCACCGCCAGTTGAGAACAACACGAATGGTTATGTTAGCCGTGCATCAAAAGAGATTGGTGTTGGTATTAATGACAAGATAGATACTCAATCAAAGTCAGTTGCTATCTCTTTAGCAAAAGCAATCGTGGGCGTTGAGTTGGGCTATCAACCTTACACAGATAAAGTCTTTGAAGATGCTTGGTTGTTACTTTAACTCAATAATTAATCCTATCTCCTAGCCTCGCATTTGCGGGGCTTTTTTGTATTTACGTTTACGTTCTGTGCATAGCACGCACATTTAAATAACCAAGAGCCTACAGAAAGTGAGCCTGAGAACTGCCGTTATAGCTGGCAAGCTCTCTTGGGGCGGCTTTTCTGTGCTAACAGGCTCCCTTTCTATAGGAAATATGCAATGAAACACCCAAAAGTCATAATTAATGGTGTGTCAGTACGAGTTGATAACGTAGGTCGATATAACCTAAATGATCTGCATGCAGCTGCTGTGCTAAAAGGAGAGGCAGATGAATCTCAACGACCGAATAAATTTGTTAGAAGTGCATCAGTTAAGCGCTTTATTTTGGCTCTTGATGCCAGACGACAAAAAAGTCGTCTGAAAGAAAATCAGTCACTTAAGGTTGTTAATGGTGGTAATGAACAAGGTGTCTGGGCTGTTGAACTTCTTGCCATCCGTTATGCCGCATGGATTAAGCCCGAATTTGAAATCAGTGTGTATGAAACATTCCGTGAGGCAACGCTTAATGGAATTTCAAATATGACTAAGCTAAATCGTCTTGATTTACAAATTAGTAATGAAAAGGGGGAGCTTAGTTACTGCGGTAAACGAATGAATAATTGGGGGGTCGGTGGACGCAAGAAAATGCTTGAAACGGCAAGGCTGAATATTATTGCTCAAATGGATCCTGATTTGGTGTCATTAATGGAAAGGGAAGAGTAATGAGCGATATGTGGGGAAATGATCTAGATAAGAAAATTAAAACGGTTTCTTACATCGTCTGTGAATTGTTCTTAATCAGGCAGGTAGCTATGCACTGCCGCCCTATTTTTAGAACCTCATTAGGAGACATTAGGTTTGGCGTAGAATCATTACAGAGCTTCCTTCTTTCTTACTATAGCGCAGGAATGTTATCTGATTTTGATATCGCAATGCATTTCATATCCATGTTGAAAAATAACACAGAGGCAGAACCTAGTGTCATTATTTCTCTATTCCCTAACCATAACTTAACGGATGAAGCTGTAGAAGAAATATCAGGACTCCTAGAAGATTTAGCTCAAATGGAAACAGATACAAAAAAGGGAAGATTAAAAGCATTCAGCCTGCAAGGTTGCATGCACTGATATGAGGAGCCTCCGGTTTTAGAGTCTCCTTTTTCTTTTTTTTGAAAAGAGGTGTCCTTGATTTCAAGGAGATGAAATAACCATGAATATGTTAACTAAACTTTTAGCTGGTGGCTTTCTCATTCTTATATTCTGGCTTTGGTGGGTAATGGATGACTACGACAAATTAAGTAAAGATTACAGCACAGCAACCAATCAGTTATCTCAACAAGTCGAAATCAACAAAGACTATCAGGCACGTATCACCCGATTAAATCAACTCGATATTCGTCACTCACAGGAGTTAGCCAGTGCAAAGAATGAAATTGATAGTCTGCGTGATGCTGTTCGCTCTGGTTCTAAGCGGGTGTATGTCAAAGCCGAGTGTCCAGCAGTCACCAAGAATTCCACCGAAAGCGGAAGCGATGAAGCCACCGCACGACTTAGCAAAGCAGTTGAACAAGATTATCTACGTCTCAGAGAAATGATAGTCGAGAACGAGCAGCAAACTTTGTATTTACAGGATTACATTAAAACGGAGTGTTTACGATGAGCGAGCAAGCATCAAAGGTGCTGATTGATTTACTGGAAAAGGCATCTAGTGGTATCGATTCTGCGGTGGCATTTAGTCAGGCGCAAATTCCTGAAGTTATTAGTCAGTTATTAGCATGGAAGATGGCGATGGGTATCATTTGGTTTGCTTTTGGCTTGGCGACTATTGCATTCGCTATATTTATTCCCGTATGGGCTGGTCGCCAGCGTCGAAAAGGTGCTTTATGGACTTATTATGATGGAGATGCTCGATTTAATCTGAGTTCAATTTCGTATGATTTCATTAGAACACCATTTCCACTTGGCTTGCTTTTTATTGGTGTGCTCATTTCAGTTGTGAGCTTAAATTTTTGGCTGAAAATACTAATAGCTCCGAAGTTATATCTAATCGAATACGCAGCTTCACTAATTAAGTGACAAACAATAAGGCAGAACAAAACAAACCTCGCAATAGCGGGGCTTTTTAATGGAGAAATATCATGGCAGTAGAAGGTTCAGATAATCCAGTTAAATTCCGTGAAGAACTGGATAAAAGCATTCCAAAAGAATAAAAAAGCCCAGCACGGGAGGCTGGGCAATACTAACAAGATATCAATTAAAGTGTAGCGATAGCTACTTAGTATAGCTTAGGTAAATATATATACCAGATTGATTATTCTTATCTATCTCCTACCTAAATAAACAGCGCAATATAAAAATAACCCTGTGAGTTTGGGCGCCCACAGGGCTTTCACTAGTATGTGAGAAAACAATAGATTACCAATATTTAGTAAGCCAATCTGTTAATAATCAACGTAAGTTTTTAAAAAACAATCTTTCTTTGCCTGTTTGTCGTAGAGCAAGTTACATGGCGGTAGATCATTATCGTCGAAGTTCTCAAGCAAGTAGAAAAGGGCGAATGTTTGACGACTGCTTACATATTGCCAAAGTATGGGCGAATAAATTTGCTAAGGATATGATAAAAATATTTATATCTAGCGCGTTGTTATTTAGACATATTCTGTAAAAATAATAAGTTAACACAGGTTATTCAGCTATATTGGGTATGATTATTTTTTTAATTAATTATTTTAATGGATTTTATTTTCGTTTGTTCTTTGAGTCAGATTTTGTAGTGGCGAGGGAAATCAAGAATACAATAGCGATAATTGTGTATAAAAAATACATAATACCTCCTCGTTTGAATGTGTGTCAGAGAGGCTTTATTATTGATGTAAGGTCATTCGGGAAATAAACATCTATAACAAAAAACTAGCATTCTCACATAAGAATATAAGCCTATATATTAACATTAAAAGTAATTATCGAGAGTGATGTGAGTCTAATTTATATCATGAGTGTAAATTATTTATTTATTAATCATTTGGTTACAATGAAATAACATGCTGTAATTATCCATTACAAAGAATTGATTTTTTATTAAATTAATAGATGTAATTATAGTAATTAAATTCAATAAATATCATGTATTGAGAGGCGTTGATAGAGTTTATAGAGATAGCCATCAGTTAATAGCTGGTGGCTTTTTTATTGGAGAAGATTATGTCAGATAAAAAAGAGATAGATGAGCTGATTTACAAAGTCTCAGTAGATACAACTGAGTTAGATAAGTTAGAAGAACAACTCACTCGCATTAAACAACTGATGCAAGATGTAGGTATGAAACCTAAATCAATTCCACCTTTCTTCATTCAATCCTCAGGTGAGTTTTTTATTAAAGATGCCCTTATTAATTCGGCTGTGTTCAATGGTGTGCTTGTCAGTAATAAGCTAGAGCAGGACGCTAAGGCTGAGTTGGCAGATTTACGCATGCGAGCCAATAGTCAAGATATTGCTATCACTGAGTTAAAAAGAGTAATGGAAACTCAGCATCAAGCGTGGGCACAAGCTGTGAGTGAGTTAAATAACAAAACGTGGTGCAGTCAGAAGTAAAGGTGAGAAATCCCACCTTTAAAATCAAAGAGGAGAATAATCCTCTTTAGGTTATAGGAGATCATATGCCACCCCGCATACCTCGCGCATGTCGTAAACAGGGATGCGCCAAAACAACAACAGAACGTAACGGTTACTGTGAAGACCATCAGAACTTAGGATGGGAAACCCACCAGCGTGGTAAGTCTCGTCATCAACGTGGTTATGGTACCCAATGGGATAAGTTACGAGCACGCATACTCAAACGTGATAAGTATCTGTGTCAAGAATGCTTAAGGTCAGGACGAGCCACCGAAGCGAAAACAGTTGACCACATCATTGCTAAAGCACATGGGGGTACCGATGCGGAAGATAACCTACAAAGCCTGTGCTGGCCCTGTCATAGAACTAAGACCGCAAAGGAAGGGAAATAATTCCGTAGCTTAAAGCAACCCTATTATTCATAGGGGAGGGGCGGGTAAAATCCCTACCACTCTCGCCACCTAGGACCGCCCCCTTACCTCTTTTCACATCACCGCAGGTTAGAAAACTTTTTTTGGGGAACCCCAAGCGATTATTGATAGGAGATTTCTATTATGGCTGGACCGCCTAAAACCCCGTCACATCTGCAATTGGTGAGGGGGAACCCATCAAAACGACCGATTAATAAAAAAGAGCCAAAACCGCCAAAAGGGGTACCCCCAACTCCGAAGCATTTCACTAAGCAAGGTAAGTATTGGTTTAAGCGTATTGCTGAAGAACTTGATGCAATGGGTGTCATGAGTCAGATGGATGCCAAGGCATTGGAGTTACTCGTCGAAGCTTACACTGAATATCGACATCATTGTGATGTTCTCGATGAAGAAGGCTATACCTACAAAAACAATACAGAAAGTGGATTGATGATAAAGGCGCATCCATCTGCTGCAATGAAGGCAGACGCATGGAAACGTATTCGTGCCATGTTAAGTGAATTTGGTATGACTCCCGCCTCTCGAGCAAAAGTCACTATGAACACTCCTGCCGAAGAAGATCCTTTTGAGGCATTTTTGAAAAAGCGCAAATGATGAATGGCAATCGTAGCAGATGGAATTCAGTACGCCGAACAGGTGGTTGCTGGAGAAATTGTTGCGTGCGAACTGGTACGTTTAGCGTGCCAACGGTTTTTGAATGATTTAGAGCATGGGCCTGAACGTGGCATCTATTTCATTGAAGGTCGCGCACAGCACATACTTGATTTTTATAGTTTTATTCCTCATGTCAAAGGAGCATTAGCTGGTAAACCCATTGATTTAATGCCTTGGCATGTATTTATCTTAATTAATATTTTTGGTTTTGTTATTCCGTTAATTGATGAACAAACGGGTAAAGAAGTTGTAGATGAAGACGGTGATGTTGTCTTTGTCCGTCGTTTTCGCACAGCTTACAACGAAGTTGCACGTAAAAACGCAAAATCCACATTGTCATCAGGGATTGGGCTTTATATGACTGGTGCTGATGGTGAGGGCGGTGCCGAAGTTTACTCAGCAGCTACGACGCGTGATCAGGCTCGTATCGTATTTGAAGATGCGAAGAACATGTTGAAGAAGTCCAAAGCGACATTGGGTCGTTTATTTGAGTTTAATAAACTCGCTATCTATCAAGAAAGAACCGCCTCTAAGTTTGAACCGCTTTCCAGTGATGCCAACAACCTTGATGGTTTAAATATTCATTGTGGCATTGTTGATGAATTACATGCACACAAAACTCGTGATGTGTGGGACGTATTAGAAACCGCCACTGGTGCGCGTCTGCAGTCTCTTCTTTTTGGGATCACCACTGCGGGTTTTAATAAGGAGGGGATTTGTTACGAACTACGGGATTACGGTATTAAAGTGCTTCGTGGCCAAGTGGATGATGACTCGTTTTTCGCGATTATTTACACCTTAGATAAAGACGATGATCCCTTTAATGAAACCGTATGGCAGAAAGCGAATCCGGGTCTCGGTGTTTGTAAGCGCTGGGATGATTTACGCCGTCTAGCCAAGAAAGCCAAAGAGCAGGTTTCTGCACGGATTAACTTCTTCACTAAACACATGAATATTTGGGTCACGGCTGAATCTTCATGGATGGATATGATGAAGTGGGATAGTGCGCCTGAACTCGCATCACAACAGGAATTACAAACTTATCCGTTATGGGTCGGTGTTGACCTTGCTAATAAAATTGATATTTGTGCGGCAGCTAAAGTATGGAAACAGCCCGATAACGGTCATGTTCATGCTGATTTTAAGTTTTGGTTACCCGAAGACCGGCTTGAGCGTTGTTCTAAACAAATGGCAGAACTCTATCGCAAATGGGCTGATATGGGGCATCTCACATTAACCGATGGTGAAGTTGTCGATCATGCTCAAATTAAAGAAGAAATTATTGAATGGGTGACTGGCGAGAACTTAAACGAACTGGGTTTTGACCCGTGGAGTGCGACACAATTTAGTTTATCACTGGCTGAAGAAGGGCTTCCACTTGTAGAAGTCGCACAAACGGTGCGTAACTTTTCTGAATCCATGAAAGAGATTGAAGCACTGGTTTATGCGGGTAAGTTTCATCATGGTCAACACCCGGTTATGAACTGGATGATGTCGAACGTCACGGTTAAACCAGATAAAAACGACAATATTTTCCCTAATAAATCAACCCCTGAAGCCAAAATAGACGGTCCTGTTGCACTATTTACAGGCATGAGTCGATTATTGGTGAATGGTGGAGATCAGGAACAAAACCTCTCTGATGTCCTCGCTTCTCGAGGCTTACGCTCTCTCTAAGGAAATTTAATGAAATTTTTAACAATAACAGCCTTATTGGTTGGGATTGCGGGTGCCTTTTTGTTGTCATGGGGCGCTTGGTTAATCTACCCACCGATGGGCTATATTTGCGCGGGTTTATTGTGCCTTTTATGGTCATACCTTGTTTCAAGAGCGCTTGGACAACCTAGAAATAACAAGGAGGAATAATGTTTTTTCCTGGGTTATTTCAGAAATCTCAGAAAGAGATGACCTCATCAGAACTGAGTGAGTTAATTGGATTGTCTTATGACACTTATTCTGGTCGAAGAGTGAGTACACAACTCGCTATGCAACTGACTTCTGTATTTAGTTGTATTCGTGTTCTTGCAGAATCGGTAGGGATGTTGCCATGCTCTTTATATGAACAATTAGAAAGAGGAAATAAACGCGCCACCAAAGAACGGTTACACAAATTACTGGCGGTTAAGCCCAATAATTACATGACACCTCAAGAGCTTTGGGAGCTATTAATTGCCTGTTTGTGTTTAAGGGGGAATTTTTATGCTTATAAGGTGTACGCCCTAGGCGAAGTGGTTGAATTACTACCTCTCGATCCTAGTTGTGTCACGCCAAAATTAAATAGCCAATGGGAGCCTGAGTATCAGGTGACATTTCCAAATGGTAAAAGTGAAACACTGACACAGCAAGAAATCTGGCATGTGCGGATTTTTACTCTTGATGGTTTAGTGGGATTAAGTCCGATCGCCTATGCACGTCAGGCTATTGGTTTGGGATTAGCCACCGAAGAGCATGGTTCGCGTTTATTTGGAAACGGTGCGGTGACAAGTGGTGTATTGCAAACGGATCAATATCTAAAAGATGATGCTTATGAAAGACTAAAATCTGACTTCGGTGAACGGCACCAAGGGTTAGCCAATGCACACAAGCCTATGATTTTAGAAATGGGGTTGAAGTGGCAACAAATTAGTTTATCGGCTGAAGATGCGCAATTTCTTGAAACACGAAAGTTTCAGTTAGAGGAAATTTGCCGTATTTTTCGCGTTCCTCTTCATATGGTGCAAAACACCGATCGCGCCACATTCAATAACATTGAAAACTTGGGTATTGGTTTTATTAACTACTCACTTGTTCCCTACCTTATTCGTATAGAGCAACGTATTAATGCAGGGCTAGTAAAAGCCAGTAAGCAAGGGACTTTTTATGCCAAATTTAATACTGGCGCTTTATTACGTGGTGATATGAAATCGCGATTTGAAGCCTACTCAACAGGCATTAACTGGGGGATTTATTCGCCTAATGAATGTCGTGAACTCGAAGAGTTAAATCCTCGTGAGGGTGGTGATATTTATCTCACACCGATGAACATGACCACTAAACCAGAAACCCAAAAACAAGAGGAGAAAGCGCATGCCGATGACGACCAAACAACGGCTTGATGTGCCATTGAAAATTAAGTCTGTTAGTGACTCTGGCGAGTTTGAAGGCTACGGCTCCGTTTTCGGGGTAAAAGACAGTTATGCCGATATTGTGATGCCGGGGGCTTTTCTTAATTCCCTGAGTCAGTGGAAAGAAAAAGGTTCATTACCCGCCTTACTTTGGCAACACCAAATGGCTGAGCCTATTGGTATTTATACCGAGATGCGAGAAGACAGCACCGGACTCTATGTAAAAGGTCGTCTGTTAATTGATGACGACCCGTTATCTAAACGTGCACATGCTCATATGAAGGCCGGATCACTCTCCGGCCTTTCTATTGGTTACATTCTTAAAGATTATGAATATGACCGCAGTAAAGATGCCTTTCTACTGAAAGAAATCGACCTATGGGAAGTCAGCTTAGTGACATTTCCTTCCAATGATGAAGCGCGAGTCAGTGATGTGAAGTCAGCATTTGCTCGTGGTGAATTACCCACACAAAAAAGTATTGAGCGAGTCCTGCGCGATGTTGGGCTTTCGCGAACACAAGCCAAGGCTTTTATGGCCAAAGGCTACGATGCACTTTCTCTGCGTGATGTTGAGCAAGAAGCATTAGAAACATTGAAATCTATTTTTAAATAATAAAGGAAAAATTATGGCTATTGATCATAAAGACGTCAGTGAAGTTGCGCAGGAATTAAAAGGTCAGTTTGACGAATTTAAAAAGTCGAATGATAAACGCATCAATGCGATTGAAGCTGAAAAAAGTAAGTTATCAGAAACGGTTGATACCTTAAATAGCAAATTATCAGAGCTGGATGAATTAAAAAGCAATTTAGAAGCGGAACTTGCTTCGGTAAAACGTCCAGATGGCAACGTGACGAATAAAGATGTCTCTGAGCATAAAACTGCGTTTGAATTATTTGTGCGTAAAGGTACCGATGATGGGCTTGCGGAATTAGAACGTAAAGCAATGCAGGTCGGTTCAGATCCTGACGGCGGTTATGCTGTACCCGAAGAATTGGATCGTAATATCATTACGGCATTGCGTGATGAAGTGGTTATGCGCCAAGAGTGTAATGTGATTACGGTTGGCACAGAAAAGTTTAAACGCCTTATTAATCAAGGTGGCACAAATAGTGGTTGGGTTGGGGAAGTGGACAAACGCCCTGAAACCAACACATCAAAACTCGCCTCTATTGAGCCTGTATGGGGAGAAATTTACGGCAACCCTGCTGCTACTCAAACTATGCTTGATGATGCCTTTTTTAATGTTGAGCAATTCATCACCAGTGAGTTAGCCACAGAATTTGCGGAGCAGGAAGAAGCGGTATTTACCCACGGTGACGGTATTAAAAAGCCTAAAGGTCTGTTGGCATACGGCAGTGACGATAAAGGCGATAAAGAGCGTGAGTGGGGTAAGTTACAGCATTTGTTATTGAAAAAACCGACAGAAATCACTGCGGATGAAGTCATGAAATTGATTTACACCATGCGAAAGGTTTATCGTACAGGTGCTAAATTTATGATGAATAACAATACATTATTTCAAGTTCGCACACTGAAAGATGCTCAAGGTAATTATTTGTGGCAACCCGGTCTGCAATTAGGGCAACCTTCTGCATTATTAGGGTATGGCATTGCAGAAAATGAGCAATTTGCTGATGTCTCTGCTGACGCTGTGCCGATTGCTTTTGGTAATTTTAACCGCTGTTACATGATTCTTGATCGTATTGGTGTTCGTATGTTACGTGACCCATACACCAACAAACCGTTTGTCCATTTCTATACGACGAAACGTGTTGGCTCTATGTTGGTTGACAGTAATGCTGTGAAGTTACTGAAAGCTGGAGCCACTAAATAATCTGAGTTTATGTATCTCAGTTTCATAGATACCGCTTAATTGCGGTTTTTTTGTGCCTGCGATCGGGATAGGTCGCAGGATTTATTGGAGGTTTCATGGCATTTCCAACAATCGATGAATTGAAACGCCAATGTTATATCGATGGTGATCAGGATGATGATTTACTTCAACAAAATCTATCATCAGCGATAGCCGAAGTGGAAAGATTAACAAACCGAAAATTGTATGATGATGAAATACCTGAAAATGATCATTATGGCTTACTTCTTTCCGAAGATATAAAAATAAGGCTCATGCAAATGGTTGGTTTTTGGTATGAGAATCGTGAAGGTCAATCACTCCCCGAGTCACTATGTAATGCATTGCGTGAATATCGTATTAGACCTATGCGAGGGCAATCATGAAAGCAGGAAGATTGCGCCAAACTGTCATATTTCAACAGAACGTACCCATTAAATTACCTTCAGGGCAATTTAAAAAAGAGTGGATTGATATCGCTTCAGTGCGATGCGAAGTAAAACATCTTTCTGGTCGTGAACTGATATCCGCTAATGCTGAAATGTCAGAGGTTACTGTTAGAGTGTGGATGCGTTATCGACCCGACATTAACAGTACCTGTAGAATGGTTTGGCGTGAGCAAATTTATGATATTCAGTCAGTCATCCCTGATGAGAAATTGACTCGATTAGAATTGCTATGCAAACAAGGAGTTAAACAATCATGAATTTGGATTTCTCCGAGCTACTCGACTTATCAAGAGAGTTAGATGTTTTAAGCCGAGCTGAAAGTCATCAAGCGATGCGAAAAGCAACCAATGCGGCCGCAACGTTATTACGTGATGAAATCAGAACGTCCGCACCACGAAAGACGGGAAAATTAGCACGAAATATAGTGACCCGTAATCACAGAATGCGCAATAAAGGTGAGGTTTCTTCTGGCGTTTATATTCGAGGAAGTAACGCATCAGGCACAAACAGTGATACCTCTATGAAAAGTGATCATCCTAATAATGCCTTTTATTGGCGCTTTCTTGAAGAGGGTACTTCTAAAATGGCACCAAGACCTTTTATACGTACCACTTTTGATCGTGAATCGGATAAGGCAGCCAATTTAGCCATTAGCGAATTAAATAGAGCGATTGATGAGGCGCTAGGAAAATGACAGAGGCGGATATCTACGCAATTTTATCACCCGTATTACCTGATAAAGTTTTTCCGTATGTTGCTCCACAATCAAGCCCTGCAATAACAGCGCCTTGGTGTGTATTCTCTTTGTACGATGTCAAAGGCGATGTACTGAAGGGGCAAGCCGAAACGATGACAAATATTCAGGTTGATGTTTATGCCGATACGATTGATGAGGCGAGAACGCTTCGCTTGTTATTTGCTAATGCATTAACAAAATTAAGCCCTGTTGAAATTTCAGAGAAACAAGGCTACGAGCCTGATACAGGATTGTTTAGAGCAACATTTGAGTGCCAAGTTTGGCAATAGCATCGCCTTATTATTCACACTAAAGCCACCTTCGGGTGGTTTTTTTATGCCAATAGGAAATGATCATGTCTAGTAAATATGAAAAAACACAAGGCACTAAAATCAGTGTCTCGAAATTACCCGCAACAGAAGTTAACCCAGCTGATGCGGTATTTTTAGGGATTTCTTGTTCAACAAAAGAGATCAGTTATACCGGTGGGCAGAAATCAGATATTGATGTCACCACGCTCTGTTCTGAGGAGCAAGAAGTTACCAATGGATTATCCGCACCTGCAGAGCTCACTATTAATGGCAATTTCACTGATGATGAAGGCCAAGAAACATTACGTACCGCGTATGAAAATGATGAAGTTCATGCCTTTAAAGTGGAGTTCCCTTCGGGTATTGGCTATGCCTTTTTAGCCGAAGTGCGTCAAAACAGTTGGAGTGTTTCTACTTCGGGTGTGGTTTCTGCTTCATTTACCCTACGTTTAAAAGGTAAATCTAAGCCGATTAAAAACGGGACTGTTAAGTTAAATAAAGGTAGCGAATAACCATGAAAAAACCGTCATTAAAATCACTGGCTTTAAGTGAAAAGAATGCCTTTCGCACAAAGAAAGTGAATGTTGCTGAATGGGAAAATGCGGTCGTCATGCTTCGTGAGCCGTCATCACCTGCATGGATGAAATGGCGTGAAATTATTCATCATGATAATGCTGAAGATGAACATTCGTTATCTGACATTGAAATTGCACAACGTAATTTACGTGCCGATGTTGTGATGTTTATTGATGTGTTGCGTGATGAAAACGGGGATGTCGTTTTTGATGAATCAGACATCAACGATGTAATGGCCATTTATGGTCCAGTGCATTCTCGTTTATTAAAACAAGCGCTCGATTTAACTATTTCGGTTGATGATGCAGAAAAAAAGTAGCCCAGCCTGATACTTTCTTTTTAATGACATTGGCGCTCCGCATGGGGCGCACTCTTGATGAACTCACTCGCCAAATGAGTTTGAGTGAGCTTCGGATGTGGATGGCTTTTGATCGCATTAATCCCATTGGTGATATTCGTAGTGATATTCAAACAGCGCATATCGTTTCTTCTATTTATCACTCTCAAGGCGGTAAATGCACGCTTTCTGATGTGCTTTTACGGTGGGATCCCAAAGCAACCCAAGAAAGTGATGATAGTTCTAATGGGTTAGAGAATTTCTTTCAGTCTATTTCAGAAAATTAATTATTTTTGCGAGGATAAAATGGCAAAACTGCGTGAACTGATTATTAAAATTTCTGCTAATTCTTCCTCGTTTCAATCTGAAATAGCGCGGGCTTCGCGTATGGGAGAAAACTATTATCGGATCATTGAGCAAGGCGGGCGACGCGCCAGTGGTGCGTCTCGTGAAATGCAACGCGCTATCCATGATCTAAATGGTGAGTTATCCTCCATTAAAAATACCGTATCAGGCGTTGCGGGTGCATTTGCAGGGGCTTTTGCAACACAGCAACTTATCAATTATGCAGACATATGGAGTCAACTCAGCGGTCGATTAAAATTAGCGTCTACGTCGATGGAAGATTTTAAGCAAGCACAGCAAGAGTTAATGACGCTGAGCCAAAGAACGGGCACATCGATTGCAGCGAATACGAATCTATACAGCCGTGTTGCACAATCCATGCGTGATGCGGGTTATGCTTCAAGCGATGTTGCGAAAGTCACCGAAACCATTGCAACTTCATTAAAGCTCTCTGGCGCCAGTGCTGAAGAAACCAGCTCTGTTATTACACAGCTAAGCCAAGCATTAGGTTCGGGTGTTCTTCGTGGTGAAGAGTTTAATGCTGTCATGGAGAATGGTGGTCGATTAGCAAAAATGCTGGCTGATGGTATGGGAACGACGATTGGTGGTCTGCGTGAAATGTCGCAAAGCGGACTACTCACGATGGATAAAATTGTTCCTATCCTGACAAATACGCAACAGTTACGAGCCGAATTTGAGCAATTACCAGCTACGGTAAGTGGGTCTGCGCAGAAGATTGAAAATGCGTTCATGGCATGGATCGGCAATGTTAATGAAACATCAGGTGCTACTCGCACACTATCAACCGCAATGGAGGGGATCGCTAACAATATTGATGGTATAGCCTATGTTTCTGGTGTGTTAATTGGTTTGGGGTTGGCGCGTTATTTTGGTGGGTTAACAACAAGTGTGGCGAATGCAACCATTGGGGTTGCGCGTGCAACAAAAAGTGAAATAGCACATGCTCAAGCTCAATTGCAAGGTATCAAAATATCAACGGCTAGAGCAAGGGCGGCAGTCTATCGTGCTCAACAGGCAAGGTTAGCGGCACAAAGTGCCGAGCAACAAGCATTAGCTGAACGTCGATTAGCTTCCGCGCAGGCAACATTAAATCGAAATATATCAGCAAGGCGCACTGCTCAAGAGAATCTTAATCGAATCACATCGACAGGATCTCGATTAATGAGTGGTGCCATGGGGCTAATAGGTGGGATACCCGGACTCGTTATGGCAGGTGCTTCTGCTTGGTACATTATGTATCAGAATCAAGAGGAAGCGAGGCGTTCTGCTCGTGAATATGCCGAAACTATTAATCAGGTACAAGAGAATTTAAGAAAGATGTCTCTTCCTGATGTATCTGACAATTACGATAAAACGAACGATTCACTCACTGAACAAAATAGGCTGGTTACAGAGCAAAAAGGTAAAGTTGATGATCTAGAGAAACAAATTAGAGGTTACCAGCAGATGCTTGCATCACCTGGGCCTAAGATGGGTGATTTCATGATAAATCATCTAACTAGTGAAGCTGATGTTGTTAATCAATTAGCTGAAGCTGAAAAAGATCTTGCAGCAGAAAAAGAACGCCTCATTCAAATGCAAGAGAAATCGACGGGAATTCAGTCTGCATTAAAAAACATTGAAGAACAACGAGTATTCTTAATTCGACAACAGGCTTCAGAGCAAAACAAAGCTCATCAAGCCTTGTTGTTTATGAATGCTGAGCAAACGAAGTTCAATCAGATCATGAATATTGGTAACAACATGCTCGCTACTCGGCAGGCATTAGTCAATATTCCTATGCGTATTCCTAATGCACCACTAGATGATAAACAGCAGACGCTAATAAATAACTCTGAGCGAGATAAAATTCTCTCTTCATTAACGGGTGAAGCTAGAGTTATTAAACAGGCCGAATTTTCTGCCGATGATGTGGGGTTAACCAACACGCCAGAGCATGCCGAAAATCGCCAGAAATATATTAATAACCTAGTGACAGCTTTTCAAAATAGAGAAAAGCTAAATGAATCTCTTAAAACAGGAAAGGCAACACAAAGCGCCTATGAAAAAGCGCAAAAAGAAGCTGAAAGAACCGCAGAACAATATGAGCGGAAGATAGCTGATTTAAGTGTGGCAACAGAGGTTCAGAAGGTTAGGGCTTCACAAGGCGAAAAAGCCGCCTCTCTTTATGCGGCATCACATGAAAATGGGGCTAAATGGACTGATAAGCAAAGAGAAGCGATTGAACGCTCATCTGTCGCTCTCGCAGAATGGACACAAAAAGCAGATGATGCCGTGAAAAAGCATCGTGATATGGAAGATGCTCGCAAAAAACTGCAAGAAGCCACAGTCAAATTTAACGATGAAGCTACGTTAGCGGCTCAAACCAATAACATGAGTTCGCGAGAAAAAAGCTACTTTGAAGAAAGCCAGCAAATAGACCGTATCTACAATGAATCTGCAAAGAAAACAGAAGATATTGAAGCCAGATCTAAAGCATTAGATGCATTAGATCTTAAGTATCGAAATATAGCGCTCGCTGAATCTGACTGGACTGCAGGTATAACACGTGGAATGAAAGATTGGGTTCAAGAAAGCGGTAACTACGCTACTCAAACAGCTTCTGTTGTTCAAAATGCAATGGGAGGAATGGTTGATACTATTAGCGATAAATTAAATGGTAATAAAGCCAGCTGGAAAGATTGGTCTGTTAGCGTGTTGAAATCTATTCAGAATGTACTCATTAATGCGGCAATAGTGAATAGCCTGAATACAATGGCAGGTGCTGGTGGTTGGATGGGCGCTGTTGGTGGATTTTTAGGTGGTGTTGCCCACGCTAAAGGTGGGGTACATAGTTCAGAAAGCCTTGGTTCTTATAGTAATCAAATCGTTAGCTCACCTACTTATTTTGCCTTCGCTAAGGGGGGCGCGCCTAATCTCGGACTCATGGGCGAAGCAGGGAGTGAGGCTATAATGCCATTAACTCGAACTGCAGATGGCAACTTAGGGGTTAGAGTTGTTGGTGGTAATAATCAGGGCACTACTTCAGCACCACAGGTTTACATTACCATTGACGGTAATGGTAATTCAGAAACTCAATCGACGAATGGGTTCGAGCAGTTTGGTGCGGAGATTGGCCGATTTGTTGATAGCCGTTACCGAGAGTTAATGTCCAAAGATATTAGGCCGGGTGGTTTAATTTGGAATGCAACTCGAGGAGGCCGTTAAAAATGGAAACATTCACTTGGTGTCCGCGTGTAAATCCGACTGAAGATGTCTCTTACAACATAAGGAAAGTCAAGTTTGGGGATGGTTATGAACAAGTTTCTGGTAATGGTTTAAATTCACGCAGTCAGAAATGGTCAATGGAGTTTGTGGGTGATGAAGATTACATTTCAGCTATTCGTCACTTTATTGATAAACACGCAGGAATAAAGTCATTTTTCTGGAAACCGCCTCTTGAGCCACTTGGATTGTATCGTTGTGATGAACACAAACTCATTCCGAACGGTGCAGGAAATTACACCCTTTCTTTGGTTTTTATTCAGGCATTTAAATCATGATCACAGCCGATTATCAAAAATTAGAGCCGGGCAATACTGTCCGGCTTTTTGAAGTTGATGGTACAGAATTTGGTGTTCCTAATATTCTGAGATTCCATGCATACAATATTCCCATCACGGAAGAGGAGATGCAAAAGGCTAAAGGAGAAATAGAGGCTAAGTCCATTTGGTGGCAAGGGAATGAATATGGGGCATGGCCAGTTCAAATAGAAGGGTTAGAGTCCTCTACAACGGGATCTAGTGCTAATCCTAAATTATCAGTGGCTAATTTAGATAGCTCAATAACCGCATTATGTCTGCATTATGATGATATGTTGAAAGCGAAAGTGATTATTCACGATACACTTTCTCATTATCTCGATGCGGAAAATTTTAGTGATGGGAATGCTTCTGCAGATCCCACCCAAGAGCGAGTATCTGTCTTTTATATTGATAGTAAAAGCGCAGAAACAAATGAATTTGTTGAATTTACACTGGCAAGCCCAATGGATTTACAAGGTGTGATGATACCCACTCGGCAACTACATTCAATGTGTACGTGGTGTTTACGAGGGCAATATAAATCGGGAGATGGGTGTGATTATGCAGGGCAAAATGGTTATTTTGATAAACAAGGTAATCCTGTTGATGATCCATCACTAGATAAGTGCAGTGGTTTATTGAAAACGGGGTGTGTACCACGATTTGGTAAAAATAATCCTCTTCCTTTTGGTGGTTTTGTCGGAACTTCATTGTTACGGAAATAATAATGATGCAAAAGAAAATACGAGAGGCGATATTTTCTCATGCAAAAAAGGAATATCCCAAAGAAGCATGTGGCGTTATCGTACAAAAATCCAGAGTAAAGACGTATTTACCTTGCGTAAATGTAGCTAAAACACCTCAAGAGCACTTCGTTATTTCTCCTCAAGAATATGCATTATGTGAAGACCAAGGTGTCGTTATTGGTATTGTTCATAGTCATCCAGATGCCACGACTCAACCTTCTGAGTTAGATCAGGCTCAATGTGATGCACTGGGTATCCCTTGGTATATTGTCAGTTACCCCGAGGGGGATTTTCGTGAAATACTTCCTCGAAGCGAACTTCCTCTTATTGGTCGCCCATTTGTACTTGGTTTTACGGATTGCTGGGGCCTAATCATGAGTTATTTTAAGCAGACACATAATATTGCATTACCTGATTATCGTGTTGATTATCCGTGGTGGGAGCAAGGTGAGGATCTCTATATGGATAATTGGCAAGAAGCGGGCTTTGTAAAAGTAGAAGGTGAACCACAAACAGGTGATATGGTAGTTATGCAGGTTCAATCCAATGTTGCAAATCATGCCGGTATTATTCTGGATGATGGTATGTTATTGCATCACCTTTATGGGAGACTAAGCCAACGAGTTCCTTATGGTGGTTATTGGCGAGATAGAACAATTATTATATTGCGTCATTTATCATTAATTAAATAAAAAGTATTTATTTCTATATTTGCCTTTCATTCTTATTATCAAATTATTAACATGATCACGTTTAATTATAAAAACTGATATGGAGTGATAATGAAAAAATTTGGTTTTTTTACATTTGCTATTGGTGTTATCAGTATAATTATCGGATTGATAATATTAATGAATATTAAAACGGAATATGATTCTGTTAGATTATTTCCTAATGCAGTAGTTTCTATGTCAATCGGTTGTTTTTTAACTTTAATAGGCTCTATTTTTGCAGGCTGTGGCGCTATTGTTGAAGAAATTAGAGGAGGTAAATCATCTCTTACTAATAATCAACAAATAAATAATCAATCAATTGAAAGTGAATTTTTTGATATAGGTAAATGGTCTGCTTCTAATTTTGTCATTAGAGGAAGTGATGGACTGAAATTTGATGAAGAAGCAGTAACTAAGTTTGTCGAAGAAATGAAAAAATCAAAACCTACATATAACGGAGCACAGTTAATAGCATTTTATAAGATGGATATAAACGCTATAACAAACGGTTTTCCAGAATCATTAAGATCAAAATTTACTGAAGATTTTGAAAATAAAGTAAATCATTAATCATTCAAACATCTTAAATATAACCCGCCAAGTGCGGGTTTTTTTATGGAGTTTTTATGCAAGAAGAAAAGATGGTAACAATAGAGTTAAGCGGAATATTAGGAAAAACATTTGGTAAAACTCATCAGCGCATAATTACGACAACATCAGAAGCAATCAGAGCACTTTGTTGTACCTTAAATGGATTTGAACAGTATTTAAATACCAGTAAATCACGAGGATTAACATACGCCGTATTTAAAGGGAAAAAGAATATTGGTGTTGATGATCTTAATTTCCCAATATCAGAAGAAATTATTCGTATCGTTCCCATTGTGATGGGGAGCAAAAAAGGTGGTGTTTTTCAGACTATTTTTGGTGCCGTCCTTGTTGCTGCCGCTATATGGCTACCTTGGGGTTCCGCATTATGGGCCAGTAACCTTTTATTTGCTGTTGGCGCATCAGTAGCTATCGGCGGTGTTATCCAAATGCTTTCACCTCAACCGAAAGGTCTTGCAATGCAAGATCAGGGTGAAAACAAACCTTCGTATGCGTTTGGCTCTCCTACTAATACTGTTTCTCAAGGTTACCCTGTGCCAGTGCTTTATGGCGAAAGAACTATTGGTGGTGCCATCATTTCTGCCGGTATTTATGTAGAAGATCAGCAATAAATCTATTTGGAATAATCTAATGAGAAAAACAATTCACGGCCAAAAAGGGGGCGGTGGTAATCCTCGTGTGCCTGTTGAGCAACCCGATGATTTACAATCTATTGCTAAAGCAAAGTTACTCATTGCCTTGGGTGAGGGAGAATTTGCTGGAGAGTTAACAGCGCAAAATATCTTTCTTGATGGTACGCCGTTAGAAGACACTGAAGGAAATGCAAATTTTAGTGGTGTAACGTGGGATTTTAGATCAGGCACACAAGCACAGACTTACATTCAAGGATTGCCTAGCGCTGAAAATGAAATCAATGTTGGCTCAACGATTTCGAGTAAAACACCGTGGGTTCATACATTTACTAATTCACAATTATCGGCTATTCGGATTCGTCTAAAGTGGCCCTCATTATTCAAGCAAGAAGATAATGGGGATCTGGTGGGTAATGAGGTTAAATACGCCATTGATTTACAAACCGACGGTGGTAGCTGGAAAACTATTATTGACAGTGCCGTGAAAGGAAAAACGACTTCGGGTTATGAGCGCGCGCATCGAATTGATTTACCTGAGTCGAAAACATCATGGTCACTACGTGTTAGAAAGGTATCTAATGATGCTAATAGCAGTAAAATCGGTGATACGGTTGTTTTGCAAAGTTACACTGAAGTCATTGATGCTAAATTCACCTATCCTCATACAGCGTTACTTTATATTGAATTCGACTCTAAACAATTCAACGGTTCTATTCCGCAAATAACGTGCAAACCGAAAGGGCGCATAATCAGAATACCCTCAAATTACAATCCTATTGATCGTACCTATACGGGCGTGTGGGATGGTTCCTTTAAATGGGCATGGACCAATAATCCTGCATGGGTTTTTTACGACATTGTTATCTCCGATAGATTTGGTCTTGGACAACGAATAAATCAACAACAGATTGATAAATGGGAGTTATACCGTATAGCGCAGTATTGCGATCAATTGGTACCCGATGGAAAAGGTGGTGACGGCACAGAACCTCGTTATGTCTGTGATGTTTATGTGCAAGATAGAAATGAAGCGTATAACGTGCTACGTGACTTTGCAGCCATCTTTCGAGGAATGACCTATTGGGGTGGCGGTCAGATTGTGATATTAGCGGATATGCCTCGTGATATTGATTATAGCTATACCCGAGCTAATGTGATTGATGGCAAATTTATTTATTCAAGCAGTAGCAGTAAAGAAAAGTATTCCACGGCATTGGTTTCGTATTCAGATCCGCAAAATGGATATGCTGATGCAATGGAGCCGGTGTTTGAACCTGATTTAGTTTCTCGGTTTGGGTTTAATCAATTGGAAGTTACTGCGATTGGCTGTACTCGACAAAGTGAAGCCAACAGAAAGGGGCGCTGGGGAATACTGACAAACAATAAAGATAGAATGGTGACATTTTCTGTCGGGTTAGATGGGAACATTCCGCAACCTGGTTACATTATCGCTGTTGCTGATGAACTGTTGTCAGGTAAAGTCACTGGCGGTCGAGTAAGTGCCATCGATGGCAGAAATATCACGTTAGATCGTGTTGCAAGCGCTGTAAGTGGTGATCGCTTAATTCTCAATCTTCCTTCAGGGCAATCGCAAGCAAGAACGATACAAACAGTATCAGGGAAAGTGATCACGGTTACAACGGAATACAGTGAGACACCAGAGACAGAATGTGTTTGGGTTGTCGAATCAGAAGAGCTGTATGCGCAACAATATCGCGTTGTCAGTGTTACAGAAAATGAGTCTAATCAATTTACTATTACCGCCATTCAGCATGATCCCAGTAAATATGAACACGTTGATTCTGGTGCATTGATTGATGAAAGGCCCATTAGTGTTATTCCTCCTAATAACCAGCAAGCCCCGAAAAATATTGTCATCGACTCTTACTCAATTGTAAGCCAAGGCGTTAGCATTGAAACGATGCGAGCACAGTGGCCACAAGTTGAAAATGCAATCTCTTATGAAGCGCAATGGCGTAGAAACGAAGGTAACTGGGTCAATATGCCTCGTAGCTCCATTAATTCTATTGAGGTTCCTAATGTTTATTCTGGTCGATATTTAGTCCGTGTCCGAGCCATTAATGCTTCTGAGATCTCAAGCGGTTGGGGGTATTCTGACGAAAAAACGTTAACAGGCAAAATGGGTAATCCACCTAAACCAGTTAACTTTAGAGCGTCACCATTAGTCTTTGGCATTAAGTTAGACTGGGGATTTGGTGAAAACACCAGTGATACGTTAAAAACTGAAATCCAGTACAGCAAAACGAATGACGGTGAAGGACTGATGCTGTTATCTGATGTTCCTTATCCATCTAAAACGTATGAAATGGCGGGTTTATCAGCTGGTGTAGCGTTTTATTTTAGAGCAAGGCTGGTGGATAAAACTGGCAATCAATCTGAGTGGACTGAGTTTATACGAGGGGAATCGGAGTTTGATGTAGGTACAATATTGCCAGAGCTTGATGGACACTTCATGTCATCAGAAGCTGGCCAGCAACTTAGTGAACGCTTGGATTGGAATGCTGAGACAGCAATTATTCTTAGTAATGCTGACTCTCAACTATCACGCAGTTTGTTAGTGAAACACGGTCAATCACAAGCGGGTATTCGCGAGCTATGGCAAGTCCGCGCCACGGATAACGAAGCATGGGCACAGGAAGTTAAAGAAATTTACTCCGCTGTTGGTGACAACAAATCTGCAATTAAAGAGACTCAAACTTCAATTACCAAACTAGATGAGGCTTTTGGTCAGCGATTTACTGAAATTCGCACGGAAATGGATAAAGCTCAGGCCGATATCATCTCAAACTCAACGGCTATCTCTAACACAGATAAGGCTTTTGCTGAAAACAAAACGCAAGTTCAAGCTAAGTTTGATGAGCAGGAGGGAATGATACAGGAGAAAATGCAGGCTACGTTTGAGCAGACTGGTGATGGTGTTGTCACGCATTCAATTAATATCACGATTGTTCATGACAAAGTTAAATATAACGCAGCAGGGCAAGTGATTAGTGCTCAAGTTAAGAATGGCAAGCTTGAATCATTCTTTGGTTATAACGCGAATAATTTCGCTTGGTATAATCCTGCAAATGGCAAGATGGAATTATTCATGTATGCCAAGAACGGGCAGTTCTTTGTTCGAGATTTATTTATCGAAGATGGCTCTATTACAAATGCAAAAATAGGGAATATTATTCAATCAAATAATTATGTGGCTGGAAAATCAGGCTGGATAATTAATAAAAACGGATACGCTGAATTTGATGATGCAAAATTTAGAGGAGAAATTAAAGCTACTCACGGCACAATGAATAATGTGACCATTGAAAAGGATTGTGAAATTAAGGGCACTTTAAAAGTAGAGAATATCGAAGGTGACATAGTTAAGTTTTATTCTCTTGGTAATGGAGAAACAATTACAATACCAGCACAATCCTTTGACCGTGTTATTCAAGTAGTCACCATAGCGACGACTCATAATAGTAAGTGGTGCCGATTGTGGTTAAACGATAATAAGTTCTTTGAAATTAAAAATGGTGGGAACTATGAAGAATTTACTTATTGGAATTCTCCATCAACAACGTTAAAAGCGAATACGCCGGGCGTATTTAGGTATGACAGCGAAGATAGATATTTCAAAATAACACTATTAGCCTGCAAGCAATAAGGAAATAAATCATGATATACACAACAGGCACTGTTAACACAGTGTCAGGGTCTGCTATTGTCCGCGGAACTGGCACTAAATTTAAAAATAATAATCCAGCCATTAATATCGGAATGACTATTTTAATTAAATCGGGAACAACAAATATTCCGTATATGATTAAATCCGTTAATTCCGACACTGAATTGGTATTAGCACAACCGGCATTAGCCACAGCAACTAACACCACATTCTCAATTCATGTTACTGAGCCAGATAATAATAGTGATGCAGCAAGAACAATGGTCGCTATTAATAGTTATGTTGAGTATTTCCTCAATGCAATGAATACATGGATGACTCAAACGGGCCAGACAAAAATTGAGATGCCAAACGGCGAGGTTGTCACGCTTGATAGCATTAAAAAGATGCAGGGGGATATTAGTAATAAAGCTGATTTATCTAGCGCTAACTCTCAACGATTTAATGGGCAGATAATTTCTTATAAAGGAATTTATGTTTCTAATTATAATAATGTTAAAACCTATTTTGGCATGCTGAGCCCAACAGATGTAGATCCATTTAGTTTTTATTGTAGCTACAATGATATCGGATATGTCATTCAATTACCAAAAAAACGAAATGGCACAATAATGTTAACGGGTGATCATGGCGTTGGTAGTTACGTTTCATTTACTGAATCAACTGCAAACAATACAGATTGGCCGTTCAATGAGGTGGGTGGATTTAAACTCAATAGCCCAGCGACTAGTAATGTGTACCAGGGGGTTTTGTGTTGGTCAAGAGGTGGTCGATTCAGATTAGCGGGAAGAACATCGGACTCAAGCGGAACCCCGTCAGGATTCAGTGAATTTTATTCTAACTCTAATACAATAACAGACCCCCAAGGCTTCATCAAAAAAGCCTCTCCAATTATCGACATCAATCCCGATGGCACATTCACAACTAACGACGAATCCGAAGGCGCTACGGTTACTCGAGTAGCTCAGGGTGAATATCTCATTGAAGGCGTTTTAGGCTTTAACTCAGATGCGGGTTGGGGCGGTGTCGATGGTGGTATTGAAATTCCACTCGATGTTAATAAACAGCCTCTTGTTTGGGTTAATTCTAAAGTTAACAAGGATGGTTCTATTCTCGTTAAAACGTATCACCGCACTCACCCTAATGCACCTAAATTTGCACGTAATGATATTGACGGCTTCAATGACGGTGATCCGATAGATATCCCTGATGGTCGTTTTATTTCCGTTCGTGTACAGATGCCAGAGCAATCAATCTATAACGTGAGAATGCGTGAGATGGAAGAAGCTCAGAAAGCGGAAGAGGAACGCAGACAAAAAGAAGAGGAAGAAAATCAGGACACCAATAGCGCACCAGAAATAGTGTTTTCCAAAAGTTTATAGTTGTATTTTGTATGTAGAGCAACGAATTCCTTTTTATGTACTCAATTGCTCACATTGTTTTTAATCAAAATAAAAAAACAATATTTTCCTGTAATTATGGGATTCATATTTTATTTTTCCTTATTGGCAGAATGGTTTCTGCTGATAAGGCTTGTTGGCTTTGTTATTGTTTGTTCATCGGAAATATAATAATCAGGTAGTAAGTTTTGAGGTTTAACCCCTAAAACAAACGCGATAGAGAATAAATGTTCAACGGTAATTTTCACGCCTCCATTTTCTACCCGAGAGTAATGTTGTTGGCTTATTCCGAGCTTGTTGCTCATTTGTTTACCTGTTAATTTTAGCTCCATCCTTTTTTGTTTTATTTTATGCCCGATGATGAAATCTAGCGTATCCATGATTTTTTATTTCCGTTATAGATAATTTGTAATTAGCTTTTATAAAGCAAAGAGTTACAAGGCTATTCTATTATAGATAAAAATATTTTTTTATCTATTAAAATAAAACTTTTTATATGGTAGGCATACAGTACATCTGTATGTGCTAGAAGAATATAAAGAGGAACGAAGGTTAGAGGAAAATGACATGGTATTGTATTTTAAAATTCAAATAGCTACTAGTTAATATTAGTATTGATTTGACATCTTCCCCGCTCTGAAGGATGGGTTTTTACGGCGCACCTGATAAGATTTTTTATTATTACAAACTTATCATTTGAGAAAAGAGCTTTGTATATAGTGGCCGTAATATTATAAGTTCTTTGTGTTTTTTGTAATGGGCTGTTTGGATTAATCAATTCTGATGTACTTACCTTCAATAAAGTCCTCTCCGTCATTTTCGCATTTCACAAGACGACACTTTCCACATAAGCCATACCGACTAACGACACAGCGAACACCAGGAGAACTGCTTGAGCCTTGGTGTTTATTTTGCCGTCTCTCATAACTGAATACCTTTTCTAACAAGCCATCTTTAACCATACTATCTAATGTTCTGTGAGTAGATTCGAGAATACTTTTCTTATCAAAAGAATCCATTCCTTTAAGCATATAAGCTACACCTGAAACGTCGAAAGGTGGTGCGCCAATTTCACCCGTTACCCATTCAAGATTGTCAGGTTTAAATAATTCCATTATCTCTTTTTTGCGTGAGGTCATTCTCATTTTTAATATTCCTTATTGTGGGTTACATCTATCCTACAATAAGGAATTTAAATGATATATAAATACTATGCTTCTTTTAGAGACGATAGTTTTTCACACCATGTATCAAGCGTTTCTCGTTTTTCTCTTAAATAATCATATCTATCATAATGCTTTTGAGAAACTCCTGGTCTTTTGTGGTTTTGTACCATATCCCTTAACTCAGAACTTATTCCCATTTCTCCAGCCAATGTTTTGAATGTTCTTCTCACATCTCTAGGTGTAAATTTCTCAAACTCATTTTTCTTACAAAATTTATTTAATTGTTTAGCGTATTCAGACGTTAGCAAGTGTCCTTCTTTAGTATCAGCAGGGAAAAGATAATTTGATGTTGGATACAATAGTTCTTGGATATTAAGAATATCAATAGCAGGCTGTACCAGTGGAATGACATGATAATCGCCTGTTTTTGAAATATGAGGTGGAACCGTTAATGTATTGTTCTTTTTATCCCAATTGTCGCGAGTATTGGCCAGAATTTCCCATGGCCTTTGTCCTGCGGAATAAACGCAAAATAGAAATAGACGCGCATAATCTGAGTTAATAGGGCATTCGATGGTGGGCTTATTGAATAGCTCTAATAATAGCTTCAACTCATCCCATGATAAAAATCTATCTAACGCTTTATCTGCACCTTTTTGTCTAGGAACCACAGTGACAGGATTTCGTTCCAATCCATAAATAACGCGCTCGTTTATTTTTGCTGGATCATTATCGGCAAACAAACCGAAGTTGAATACCGCATGTAGATTTGCTCTTACTTTGTTTGAACCTGCCAAAGCACCTCGGGAGATAAACTCAGAAAGTATTCTTTTTATATGATCTGGAGTCACATCTTTTGCAGGCATAGAGGCATCAATATGCTTACTATCTAGAACCTGATTTAGTCTGTTTTGAGTTTTATCATATGAACGCTTGCCTTGTCGTTTTTGATCTTCAATGTAATCATCAAAAAGCTGTTTTACTGTGGCGTGTTCATATTTTATTCTCTCTGGGGATGATGATTCGGTAGCAGCTGCTACGGATTTTACTGCAGCATCAGCTAGTGATAAATTAGGGTAATCACCAAGCGATATAAATTTCTCTTTTCCATCTTTGAAGTAGCGGTAGACGAAAACTTTTCTTCCAGATGGATATGTTTTTACACCAAGGCGTCCGGTTCCTCTAGTCGCTGATGCTTGCCAAGTATAATACGCAGATTTCTTTGGTTTCAGTCCTCGTATTTTACTATCAGTCAGTAATACGCTAGCCATAACTAATTTCCATTTACGGGTTGTTTGCGGGTCAAGTAACGGGTCAAGTAACGAAGAAATGATATGAAACTAGCTGAAATCATGCAAGATATATAAATCCTTATAAATCAAAAAGATGAAATCTCATGAAATTATATAAAACTCAATGAAATCAGTATGTAACGCCCTTCTAAGCCGTAGGTCACAGGTTCGAATCCTGTAGGGCGTACCATTTCGAAGTCAATGGACATCAACCGATGTCTTTTTTTATGCCTAAAATTCAGTGGATTAGCTGATTTTAACCTTTCTTCGTTCAACTGACGTCTACCTATATCAACCTACATCAAGTAATATTTGTTGGTATATGCGTTGGTACATACAGGTTCAATGAATTTTTATACCAACACAAACTCATGGGAGTTCCTATATGGCACTAACAGATGTGAAGGTAAGAACGGCAAAGCCTGCCGATAAAGGATACAAACTCACTGACGGTGAAGGAATGCACCTTTACGTGCATGCTAATGGCTCTAAATACTGGCGGCTACAATATCGATTCGACGGAAAACAAAAAACATTAGCGCTTGGTGTTTACCCTGAAATTTCTTTAGCTGATGCAAGGCAGCGTAGAGATGAAGCAAAACGTCAAATAGCTAACAACATTGATCCTTCAGAACAGAAAAAGCTTGAAAAGATAGAACGCAAATCGGCGGTTAATAATACATTTCAAGCAGTAACCCTTGAGTGGCACGAATATAAAAAGCCAAACTGGTCTAAAGGTTATGCAGAAGATCTGATGGAGTCATTTGAAAATGACATTTTTCCTGATCTAGGTAAAAGGCCAATTGCTGAAATTAAGCCACTAGAAGTACTCAGTACGTTGCGTAAACTAGAAAAAAGGGGAGTGCTAGACAAGTTACGTAAGATCCGTCAAGCATGCAACCAAGTCTTCAGATATGCGATTGTAACGGGCAAAGCGGAATACAACCCTGCCTCTGAACTTGCTAGCGCATTAACACCTCCTAAAGCACAACACTATCCACATTTGCTTGCTAACGAATTACCTGAATTTCTTAATGCATTAAATCATTATTCAGGTAGCCCAATTACTCGGCTAGCAACTAAAATCCTGATGTTAACAGGTGTGAGAACTATTGAGCTACGTTTAGCAGAATGGGGTGAGTTTGATTTCGAACGCTGTATTTGGGAGATCCCCAAAGAAAGAATGAAAATGCGCCGCCCACATCTAGTTCCATTATCGACTCAAGTCATCACGGCATTACGTGAAGTTCAAGCTATTACAGGACGCTATAAGTTGGTATTCCCCGGTAGAAATGACATTACCAAGCCAATGAGCGAAGCGAGTGTTAATCAGGTCCTTAAACGTATTGGTTATCATGGAAAAGCGACTGGACATGGTTTTAGGCACACAATGAGTACTATCTTGCATGAGAAGGGATTCAATACTGCATGGATTGAGCTTCAACTCGCTCATGTTGATAAGAATACCATCCGTGGTACGTATAACCATGCTCAGTACCTTGAAAACAGAAGAGAGATGATCCAGTGGTATGCGGACTATATTGATGAGTTGGAGTGTGGGGTAGGGAATGTGGTGAGTGTGAATTTTAAGTGATAAATAGCCATCTTTATGTTTAGATGTAAAGATGTCTATTAATGTGTTAAATTTAAATGACTGTTCTTTTCCATATATTACCATATCCGGGAGAGTCAGATATTGGAGGGTAGATCGGTTTTCCTATTTGAATAGTCATCGGAATAGGGAAATCAACACCAACTAATGCGATCTCACCTTGTTTTAGACTTGGTAAGAATGAAGCAGCTGATTTATCAATTTCTCCACATGCCCGTTCAACAACTTCACGGTCTCTATCATTTGTGAGTCTATGTACTAACAGTGTACCAATTTGACTAAGAACTCCTTCTGTAATATCTCTCGGGCGTTGGGTTGTTAAACAAATATTTAACCCATATTTACGTCCTTCTTTAGCGATCATTTCAAAAGCATCAAGTTTTATAGAATGATCCTCTGAGCCAACTCTTTTTCCTAGAAAATTATGAGCTTCGTCAACTATTACTAATAATGGTTGTGTTCTAAATGTTTCACATCTTGCTAAAGTTAATAACTTTCTTCCAATAACGTTGGCTAAAATTTCTCTAGCAAAAAATTCATAGCTGATATCACTTAGACATAAGCGCAGAACACGTTTATTGGAAATTAGGAAATCATTTAATATATCACCAAGTTTTAATACTTTTTCATCTCCATGAAATACTGATTTTAGAGAACTTGAATATGTTACTGCTTGAATTCTTGTTAATAATGAGGAACAGTAACTAAGATCTTGGGTTGCAGCATTACCCCACGAGTCATCTCCATTATCATAATTACACTCCTGTACTATTTGCTGTATGAGTTTTGTTACATCAAATGGTTGGCTTGGGTCATCAACAAGTTTAGAGTTATCTCCGGTATTCATAGCTCTCCGATAATCAGCCTTCGGTTGTTTTATTTTGCGTAAAATACCATTGGTTGCAATTGTAGGGTCTATAGATACTAACCTAAGACTTTTAATTGCTTCTTTTAGTTTTGGACCTTGGACTTTTCCTGATGGGTCAAACATAGCAATAAAATCTGATTCAATGAAATCAGTTGGGGGTATGCGAAACTCAAGAGATGATTCATATTTATTAATAGGATCACCTAAGTGAAAGTGTGAGCAATATTCAGAAGCGAATGATCTATATTCGCTAGTTGCATCGATAATTATTGTTTTTGAATTCTCATAATTAGAGCATTCTTCTATTAATTTTGCAGTGGTCCAACTTTTGCCTCCGCCAGTCGCACCTAAAATAGCACAGTGCCTACCAAATAATTTATCTGGTTCAACTGTAACAATGCTTGATTCTCCACCAGCAATATGACCTAGAACGATTCCAATTTTTTCATCATTATTATCCTTAATACCTTTATTAATGAGTTCTGGTATTAAAGATATAAATTCTAATGGAGCAGAATAGATGATGTCACCTAATCTAGGGTATGCTTTAATTCCTGAATCAATACGTAAGTTAGATGGATCAATAGTACCAAGAAGCTGTATAATACCAATAGCATCAATTTTTTTATTATGTATTGATTCATTAGATATATCCCCACGCTCATATTCGGGTACTTTAACTTCAATTAATCGTCCCAAAACAATTGATTGTTGTCCTTCAATTAATAGAATTTCACCAACTTCTCCTATACCGTATCGATCTCCATTCATGTACGTACCACTAATTTCTCCTACATAAATTAAATTGGCTCTAACGGCTTGTGAATAAATGGAGGAGACGACTCCAACTTTTAAATAACTATTTAATATTCCACCTTTGAGAGCTTGGTTAATCATATTCAATCATTTACTCCAATTTTTTTTATTACATTGGCTAATTGTTCCGCTGGGGTTAATGCTTTAAGGTTAGGCACTAAATTAACGAAATCTTTAAAAGATGCATTTAAAAAATGAATGTCATGACCAGATAAAGATAGTTCTTTAAATAGCGTCCAGTATTTACTAGAACCATTTTTGCCATTATTCAAAATATGTGATGTGCATTTGAAATCTACTATAATTAATCTCATGCTAGGATTTGATTTTATTGCAGAATAAATAGGTTCTGAAATATGGTCATCATTAAAACCAAAGCCAGAAATAACTAGACAGCTATTTTTTTTACGTAAAAAATCTAGAAATCGAGAGAGCAATTCTAGATGCGGCTGGATGAATGCTTGTTGGTATTTACCTTTAGCAGGGTAAATAAGGCATGCATTTGTTGCTATTGGATTTTGGTCTTCATATATTTGTCCATTTTTTCTTAGCCAACTAACTGAACCATGAAGTTTAAATAATTGGAATACACCTTCAACAAAGTCATGATCATTTTCATCTCTTTTTATCACATCATAATTAAAATATTTACCATCAAACCGTCTAATGCCTGTGTATGAAAATCCATCTACAACCATCATTCCTAATTCAGAAGCCGCGGTTTCAAATGTGAGATCGTAATTTGTGGTAAATATTTTAAGCCTTGGGTCTCTAACTCTTCTCCTCCCCATTTTTTGTAATAAATTAATATATGAGGAAAGGTCACTACTATCCTTCTCTAAAAAAGAACGACACTTATCTAAAATAATCGTTTTAACGTTATTTAGAAACTGTAATACTTCTTCATCATCTTGGAATGCTAATAAAGCTTCACAGTTTGAAAGAAAATGTTCAATATTAGGGTAGTTTCGTTCAGAATATTTAACTTTTTGACATACTGAAAGCGCCTCAGGTTTTAGCTCACCATTACTAGTTGCTGTTGGGTCACTCCACATAGCATTTTTCCATAATTCCCACATGCTTGGTCCACCAACATCACCAAGTGAAGTACCACTGCCAGCAAAAAAAGAAAGGTTGGGAAATTGCAGCGATTTTAATAATAGATCGTTAATGTAATGTTGGTTATCTTGCAATTCTTTTTTTTGAGCTTCATTAAGAGGCTGTGGTGTCAATGGAGGGGAACCTGCATTTTTTAATGCTTCATTTTCAATAAAGTCGCGATTCCAAATATAAGATTGAAAATCTAATGCTTTCCATTCATTACTGCCGGGGGGTAAAAACGATATATGACCTTCAGGGATATTGACCATTTCCTATCCTTAACATTGTGCACATGAGGTACATTTTTCTCACTATCATAGCTTATGTCGTTTCATTAGGCACTAATGCCATTTAACTTATGAATTGCAATATAATTTTCATTTCAAAGCTACGGCTGATAAGACGTTAAGTAGGTTAAAATAGTATAATGAAGCGTAAAACTTGTTTTTCCCACAGTTTATAAGTGATTATTGAATAGTTTTATAGAACAATACATATATGCTTTGACGTATGTAGTTTTTGGGGGTAATTTGAGGTCATAGATAGCTAAAGAGGTACACATGGAACCATTACAACTGTTTAAAATTTTAGGTGATCAAACAAGGCTCGATATCGTGTTGCTTTTGAAAGCATCTGGTGAGCTATGTGTCTGTGATATCTATACGGCCTTGAATTTATCGCAACCAAAGACTTCTCGACACCTAGCAATGCTAAGAGAATCAGGTCTTTTGCTCGATTCAAAACATGGTAAATGGGTTCATTATCGTTTATCTCCGGCATTACTAGCTTGGGTGAAAAGTATCATTGATGTCACCTATGCCACAGAGAAAAATAGAGTTGCAGGTTTGCTTAAGAGTCTAGAGACAAAAGAGTCTGCGAGTAGCTGTTCTATATAAAAATAAAAATTTTTAAGTTAACATATTCGAAAAATCATATATAAGGTTAAGGTATGAAAAAACTAGAAGTATTTGATCCCGCATTATGTTGTAGCACTGGTGTTTGCGGAACCGAAGTCGATCAAGCATTGGTAGACTTCGCAACAGATGTGGATTGGTTAAAAAAACAAGGGGCAAGTATAAGGCGTTTTAATTTAGCGCAAGAGCCTATGGAGTTCGTTAACAACACAAAAGCAAAAATATTTTTGGAAACCGCAGGTGCCGAGTCACTTCCACTATTGATTCTGGATGGTGAGATTGTGTTGACTGGTCGATACCCAAAACGACATGAGCTAGCCAGATGGTTTGGTATTCGCCTGAATATTGAAAAAGCCGAAATTGTTAAATCGTGTTGTGGTAATGGTAAAACGTGTTGTTAACAGGAGCAATAAAATGAAATTTTTAGATAACACACCTAATTATTTATTTTTTACTGGAAAAGGTGGTGTGGGTAAAACCTCAATTTCCTGTGCGACAGCAATCAAGCTGGCAGAGGATGGAAAAAAAGTCCTGCTAGTGAGTACAGATCCTGCATCTAACGTCGGACAGGTATTTTCTCAATCAATAGGAAATCAGATTAAGCCAATAACATTGGTTCCAAATCTATTTGCTATTGAAATAGACCCTCAAGCCGCAGCCGAAGAATATCGAAACAAAATTATTAATCCAATCAAAGAAAGTTTACCTGAAGCGGTAATTCAAAGTATTACGGAACAACTATCAGGTGCCTGTACAACAGAGATTGCAGCTTTCGATGAATTTACTGGATTGTTAACTAATACCGAAATTACAGAGCAATTTGACCATATCATTTTTGATACCGCACCAACGGGGCATACCATCCGTTTATTACAACTCCCGAGTGCGTGGAGTGATTTTATTAGTGACAATCCTGATGGTGCGTCATGTCTAGGGCCAATGTCTGGCCTTGATAAACAACGTGAGCAGTACAGCATGGCGGTGAAAGCGTTGAGTGATAAATCACTAACAAGGCTAGTCTTGGTTGCACGACCTCAGTTTGCCGCATTGAGGGAAGTCGCAAGAACCTATAGCGAGTTGTCATCTCTGGGTATCAAAAATCAGCAATTGATTGTCAATGGTGTTTTCCCTGAAACTGCGGTGACTGAAAATGATAAGTTATCCCATGCGCTCTACTCTCGTGAACAAGCGGCATTAGAGTCTATGCCTGAAGCACTACGCTCGTTACCTGTCGATATTCTTTATTTACAAAAGATCAATATGGTGGGTGTCGATGCACTGAAGCAGTTGTTATCTAATGACATGCCACAAATTCCAACTATTACCCCGACAAAACAACCTATTTCTTTACCTACCTTGTCAGAACTGGTTGGCGAAATATCTCAGCAACAGCATGGGCTGATTATGTTAATGGGCAAAGGTGGTGTAGGGAAAACAACGATTGCGGCATCAATCGCAGTTAAATTGGCAGAAAAAGGGCTTGATGTACATCTGACCACATCTGATCCAGCCGCGCATATTGAATCAACCCTCGATGGTGTTTTACCCAACCTTCAAGTTAGCCGAATTGACCCTATCGCTGAAACTGAGCGTTATCGTAATTATGTCTTAGAAACAAAAGGGAAAGGTTTAGATGAAGAGGGGCGTGCATTACTTGAGGAAGATTTACGCTCTCCATGCACAGAAGAAATTGCGGTATTTCAGGCTTTTTCTCGCATCATTAGAGATGCGGGTAAACGTTTTGTCGTCATGGATACTGCGCCGACTGGGCATACATTATTACTTCTGGATGCAACAGGGGCATACCATAAAGAAATTGCTAAAAAAATGGGCGAGAAAGGTCATTATTTAACGCCGATGATGCAATTACAAGATCCTGAACGCACCAAAGTTATTATTACGACACTCGCTGAAACTACGCCTGTGCTTGAGGCGGAGAACTTACAAAATGATTTAATACGGGCAGATATACATCCGTGGGCGTGGGTAATCAATAACAGTCTATCTATCACAGAAACAACATCACCATTGTTACTTTCAAGAGCTGAACAGGAAGTCGCTCAGATTAAAAAAGTGACATCAACATTGGCAAAACGTGTTGCTATTGTTCCTTTGCTTGAAACAGAGCCTGTGGGGATATCTGCATTAAGTCAGCTTGCAGAGTAAGTTTTATTTTCTAAAAATAAAAGGTGCGGAAAAGCACTTTTTAAATGAGGTTGTTATGTTTATTGCCGCTTTAATTTTTATTTTAACGATCACCTTTGTTATTTGGCAGCCTAAAGGACTGGGTATTGGCTGGAGTGCAACGGCAGGGGCAGTTTTAGCACTTATTTTTGGTGTCATTAGCTTTCAAGATATTCCGATAGTTTGGAATATTGTGTGGAATGCCACGGCGACATTTGTTGCTGTCATTATCATTAGCCTACTTTTAGATGAAAGTGGTTTCTTTGAATGGGCTGCATTACATGTTGCCAAGTGGGGCGGGGGTAAAGGAAAACTGTTATTCAGTTATATCGTGTTACTTGGCGCAACGGTTGCGGCCTTATTTGCCAATGATGGCGCAGCATTGATCTTAACGCCCATTGTGATTGCGATGTTATTGGCACTTGGTTTCAACAAAGGCACGACATTAGCATTTGTCATGGCTGCTGGGTTCATTGCAGATACGGCAAGTTTGCCGCTGATCGTTTCGAACCTCGTGAATATCGTTTCTGCGGACTTCTTTAATATTGGATTTACTGAATATGCCTCGATTATGGTGCCTGTGGATATTGCAGCAATTGTTGCAACGCTCGTGATGTTGCATTGGTTTTTCCGTAAAGATATTCCTAAGCAGTATGATATCACTAAATTGAGTGAGCCCGCCTTAGCCATTAAGGACATGACAACCTTTAAAGCCGGTTGGCTTGTATTAGTATTGTTGCTCATCGGATTCTTTGTCTTAGAACCATTAGGTATTCCAGTGAGTGCAATTGCGGCTATTGGCGCCTTAATTCTTTGGGTGATTGCAGCCAGAGGCCATACGATTAATACCAAAAAAGTGTTACGTGGTGCACCGTGGCAAATCGTCATTTTTTCTTTAGGTATGTACTTGGTTGTTTATGGTTTAAGAAATGCTGGGCTGACTGACTATTTGTCTGAAACGCTCAATTACCTTGCGGATAAAGGGTTATGGGTTGCAACAATTGGTACGGGATTTATAACTGCATTTTTATCCTCAATAATGAATAACATGCCAACGGTATTGATTGGTGCCCTGTCCATTGAAGGAAGTGAAGCATCAGGGTTAATTCAGCAAGCAATGGTTTATGCGAATGTGATTGGCGCCGATTTAGGTCCAAAAATCACACCAATAGGTAGCTTGGCGACATTGTTGTGGCTGCATGTTTTATCGCAAAAAAACATGACCATTACATGGGGATATTATTTCAAAACCGGGATTATCATGACTATCCCAGTGCTCATTGTCACACTCGTTGCTTTAGTACTTCGACTTTCACTGTTAAATTAAAGGTAACCCCATGAATGAGATCACTATCTACCATAACCCCAATTGTGGCACTTCGCGTAATACCCTTGCCATGATCCGCAATAGTGGTGTTGAGCCAACGATTATTTATTACCTAGAAACACCTCCGACTAAGGATGTGCTAGTGCAACTTATCGCCGATATGAAAATCACAGTCAGCGAATTACTCCGCAAAAATGTTGAGCCCTATGAGCAATTAAATTTAGAAAATAACCTTTATTCCGATGAGCAATTGATCGATTTTATGTTGCAGTACCCAATACTGATCAATAGGCCGATTGTTGTCACGCCGCTAGGCGTAAAGTTGTGTCGGCCATCAGAGGTCGTATTAGATATATTGCCTAATCAGCAACAAAGTGAATTTATCAAGGAAGATGGTCAAATAGTGATTGGTAGTACACGATGTAAAAATGCAAATGAAGAGGCCAGTTAAGTACAAACCCTAAGAAAGTGAATGGGATTGAGTGTTGCTGGCAACTTCAACACTCTGTATGTGTTTATGCTGTTAACTAAATAAAATATGTTGTTGTGAATAATACATAATCATTCATTATTATCTCCAGCCCCTGGTTCTCCATCTGCTTGCCAATGATCCTCTCCACCAGCTGGTAACTATTCTTGATATAGGGATGAAGCATTCCGTGAGCGACAGTAAGTTTGGTAAGTCCCTTCAGTCAGAGTTGGTAAAGGCGTAGCAATGTCTCATAAAGAGCATGATACTTTCTCATTGTTGAGTTTTCAGTGTGACTTAAATGTTGGTGTTACTAACGCAGAATAGGGGAGTGATGTGATGGTTAGACTCTGGATTCGGCAATACGTGCTTGTAACCAATTTTCAACTTCGCTCTTTAACCAACGAGAACTACGCCCCAGTTTTATCGGCTTTGGAAACTCCCCATCTTGGATCAATTTATAAAACCATTTATCTGTTAGTCCGGTTAAGCGGGTTATAAATTTCATATCAACGAATTGGTCATCTAGTAAGGGAATCGCTTGAGTGCTCATTATTGAACTCCTGTCTTTAAAGTTAAAAGGCAGAAGGGATATCGATGAATATTTAGGGATATCTCTCTTCCAAAAGATATCCCCCTCATGTTTTTTATTGGTAGATTAACGGCTGCACCCAAAAGAACGCTCGCCATCACCATAATATTTTGTATGCTCTTTGGCTAAGTAACGACAACGCTGGTTTAATTTGAATATCGCACTTTCATTGTGGGTTTCATTATTATCTAGCCAAGTAACGGCGTTGTCCGGGATATGAACTAAATAACGCTCATCAGGATGGTTTACACCAATAGCACTACACCATGCTTGTTGTACTAATGCATAGAGCGTCCCTTTGGTTTTAATAAAATCACCTAGGTTCCAATAAGCATCTTTATTTAATAGCAAAAGTACATGGTAGTGTTTTTTGTTTTTTATCTCACCAAACTCTCTGACCCATACATAAAACAAAGGGCATGAATGGTTGCGCTTCCATATTTTATTTTTACGTTTTAGGTCAGCATTTATTTTTGCTTTTAACGATTCAAAAAATCGGGTGATGGCATTGGAGTCACTTAAGTGAATTATATCCGATGAAGGAAATCGCAAGTCCACTCGAATAGCAGTAACTCGATTATAGGTTAAGAGTGATTTACGGATGGTGTGGTTTATCTTTTGAATGTAATGCTCGTTGTAGGTGTTTCTAGACATGATTGATACCTTTGGTTGGTTTTATTTTCATATCTAGAATGGATGTTGTTAAAAATAAGAATTCATCACTTTAGAAAAATGATGAGCATATGAATTAGTGAGTCAGTGACAGGGTAATGATTAATGTTCTAGGTGTAGTTATGGGATAGGTTTTCTTTATTAAGATAATACTATACCAACACGGCAAGGCTCTTCTCTATCTCATCACCGATGACCGTGACAGAGCGCTTTTGAACAAAGGTGAACTGATACTTTTTCAAGTAGTTCAACTCTGATATTAGCTTATCTAAAGATTAGTCTTCATTCTAATAATAATTTGTGTGGTTATAGTGATTTTCAACACATAAATACTGATTGTTATGTAGCATAATAACATCTTAAATACTACGTAAAATACAGCGTAAAGGTCTGCAAAAAATACTAGGTGGAGAGAGTGTATGATAAGTGTAGATGTAAATGATAATTATTTGGAGTGTAGACAATATTATGCTGTCCTATTCTGTATGCTTTCAGAAAAAACACTATTACCTGAAGATTTTTATAAAATGATTATCGAGGCAAGAGGTAAGAATGTTAATACGTTAATTCGTGAGTTGAATCAGCATGTCGGGAATGTCTTAAATAATGTTGATCATTATTTAAGAAAGGTGGAGAGAAAAACTATTCCAATAGAACAACTATCTTTTTTAAGGGATGAAAGAATATCATTTGTTATCTTAAACTTTCTCATGAAGTCGTATAATAAATACCTTATAGAAATGGGTCATAAATCAATTATGGCTGGAGTGTATAATTATTCACCTTTAAATTTGATGCCAATGATGGGTAAAAATATACCTTTTCATTATATTGTTTGTTTTTTGGATTTTGTAGTTTTATTTATGACCCCTAAAGATTTTAATGCGATAGTTTTTCAAATGAGAGATAAAGCTTCATCTATTACCAAAGAATATCCAGATCCTTTTTCATTTTTGTCAAAAAAAACTGAAGCGTTAAAATGGATAGGAGAGAGGATGATGCGCGAAAATATTGCTGCTGATGATGATGTTAATGTTCTTATTAAAAATCAGAAATGGAAAATAATTGTTTCCTGTTTTGATTATTGGGCTGTTATTTCAACCGTAGAACGTGTAAAGCTTTTTTTATTTCAAACAAGGAAGGCATGGAGCCAAAAAAAGTATCGTGATGGAGTTAAAGATAAGGCTGTACTCAATACGTATATTTCAAAACCATCTATGTTGAAATTAAAAGAAATAGCTAAAAATCATAATAAAAATATTAACGAAATTATCGAGGCGATGATTGAAGAAATTGTTTTGCCACGAGATCCACTTAAAGAACTCATATCGTTAGTTGAAAAGAAAAATTAAAACAATTTCAAATATATATTATTACCTTGAATGATGATGAATTTATTTTCAAGGAAGCAATATGAACGAATATCCTGAATTAGGAAGGGTTATTTCTGCCTTTCCTGCTTCATTTAAAAATCTGTTTTTCAACCAACTCAACTACCTAATCAACTACTCCCCCACCATTGGTCTAATGGGCAAGACGGGAGCTGGAAAATCTAGCCTTATCAACGCACTATTCCAATCAACCCTGTCGCCTGTGAATGATGTTTCAGGCTGCACACGGCAAGCCCAACGATTCAGTATGACGATGAACAACCACACTCTCACCTTTATTGATTTACCCGGCGTAGGGGAAAGCATCGAACGAGATAAAGAGTACCACCAGCTATATCGTAACTTACTGCCGGAACTGGATTTAATCATTTGGGTACTCAAGGCAGATGATCGTGCATGGTCTTCTGATGAACAGTGTTATCGCTTTCTTACTGAGCAATGTGGCTACCAATCTGAACGATTTCTGTTTGTATTGAATCAGGCCGACAAAATAGAGCCCTGTCGCCAGTGGGATGAACACAACCACCAGCCATCCCTTGAACAGGTGGCTAACTTAGAATTGAAGCAACAAGCCGTGATAACCGCATTTAAGCCGCATCATCCGGTGATGACGGTTTCTGTTGTCGAAAATTATCAACTCACTGAATTAGCAGAGCAATTAATACAGGCGTTACCGGCGCAAGCCAGTAGCGGTGTCGCTAGACAACTGAACAACACTTACCGGACTCAATCTGTGGAAAATTCAGCACGTAACGATTTTGGGCAATGTGTCAGTGATATTGTTGATACTTTAATCGACATCATTCCGTTGCCACCACTGATAAAAAGTACGATTTGTACGGTCAAAAATAGCATCGTCTCCGTCGCTAAATCCCTGTGGAGTTTTTTCTTTTAACTTCTTAAATTAACACAACATTGATGACATCAAGCGCCACTCCTTAACGGGGTTGGCGCTTTTTTATTTCTTTTTATTGGAGTATCAACTTATGAGTAACACAACTGAATCTGCTATCACAATGACACTCGTTCCCGATGAACAACGCCTTGATTTTTGGTTCAACCATTTTGGTGCAGAGAAAGGCTGGGCTACCTTTGAAGTGGTGATCTTCACCACGATGGGCCAATTCTGCGATGAGTATCATGGCGGTTACTGGGAGTACGGCTCGCTCAATAATGGCGGTGCCTTTATCTATCCCGATATCAACGCAGACACCTTAACCTTATTCAACATGCACAACGGCAATGAAGCCACCGTGAGCCAAGAGGCGGCAGGCATTGCCGTATGTCTTATCCTATACAGCATCTGGTCATTCCAAACGGAAAGCGAAGTGATGTGCGACCGCTTTTATCAGCTGCGTGACTACGCTTCACAACATCCCGAATCCTCTGCCATTTTCCACTTAATTGATTAATCCGGAGTTTTATCATGAGTTTATTAGCTTCGCGTTTTGGCTCTGCCAACAGTATTCGCCGTGAGCGTCCACTCACTATCGAAGAGTTATTCCGTACTGTACCGAGTGTGTTTTCTGAAGAAAAACACGATTCTCGCAGTGAGCGTTATACCTACATTCCCACCATTACCTTGTTAGACAGTCTACAAAAAGAAGGCTTTTATCCGTTCTTTGCCTGCCAAACTCGGGTACGCGATGTTAGCCGTCGAGAGCACACAAAACATATGTTACGCCTGCGTCGTCATGACCAAATCACGGGCGTACAAGTCCCTGAAATTATTTTGTTGAATAGCCATGATGGCTCAAGCAGCTATCAGATGTTGCCGGGGCTCTTTAGAGCCGTGTGCTCTAACGGTTTGGTGTGTGGTGATGTATTGGGTGAAGTGCGTGTACCCCATAAAGGGGATGTGGTGGGTAAAGTGATTGAAGGGGCGTATGAGGTACTCGATACGTTTGAGCAAGTGGCTGAAAAACGCGAAAGTATGCAGTCGTTATTGTTACCTCCACCCGCCCAGCAAGCCTTTGCTGAAGCGGCTTTGACCTACCGCTTTGGTGAAGAGTTCCAGCCCGTCACGCGAGAGCAAATTCTACAGCCTCGACGCGTTGAAGATAAAAAAGAAGACCTTTGGACGGTGTACCAACGTTTACAAGAAAACCTGATTAAAGGGGGATTATCAGGCAGAACCGCAAAAGGCAAACGCGCTCGTACTCGTTCGGTGAATGGGATTGATGGCGATATCAAACTTAATAAAGCTCTGTGGGTGATGGCGGATACCTTATTTAACCAACTTGCTCCTCGCCAGCCCAACTAATTTTCCCGCCCTGACAGGTTATGTCTTTACGCCTTGCTTTCGTATTGTTTAAATAAACCGCATGACGTTATTTATCAATAAATTACTTATAGTGATTTTTCACTAAAAAGCCTAATGAGAATTTTTCCCAACAGACATAACCTGTCAATCCCCTAAGTTAAACTCCCTTATCCCTATCATTTCTAACTGTCTGTTATTGAGAGCAATACGTTATGTTTCAGACCAACCGAAAATATGACCGCATGGCTGTGCGACTCTCTGCACTGATTGCCCGCTTAATGGCAGGGGAAAGCCTTGTGCTCTCATGTTTAGCCCAAGAGTTCAATGTTTCTGAACGCACGTTACAACGGGATTTACGTGAACGCTTGGCTTATCTGGGTGTAGAAGGTCGGCAAGGTTGTTATCGCTTGCCCATCAATACGCTAAAAGCTTATCGAGACAAAGATGTTCTTACCTTTGTGAAACAGATTGGAATGACTCGGTTGTTTCCGGGGCTAGACAGTCGCTTACTCGGATTACTGTTAACCCAACAACCCCATGCACCTTGTTTGATTTGGCATCACGCCCATAAGATTTCGGCTTTGCATGCCGACCATTTCTATCAATTGGTGTATGCCATTACCAGTAAGCAATCTATTAGCCTACTTACGCCTGAACGTCGTTTTAATCCGCTACAACCCTATCAACTGATTTACCGTGAAGGCCAGTGGTATTTATTGGCGGAATACCACCAGCAAGTACATGTCCTGTTGTTAGATGATATCCAGCAAGTTCAACCACTCAATACCCTCTTCACACCGAAACACGCAGTGATGCAACTGTCACAACAAAACAGTTTTATCGCGGCCTTACCGCATTTTAGATTGATATCACAATTACTTACCTCTCTTCCATCACACAAAGAAAGGAGCCGACCATGACGTTATTAACCCCACCAGCATCGCATCCCACACATTGCCCGCACTGTTCTTCTGAGCAAGACATCATTGCATGGGGTACGGGCTGGATGTGCCGCGATTGCGGTCACGAATGGATCATGCCTATTCAAAATTCCCCTTACACCGTGAATTCATTATCACATAAGGAAGCTTAAAAATATGAACACTGTTTCACACTTACAACTGGGTTTAGAACGCATCGCTATCGTTATCAGTATTTTGTTATGCCTTTGGATCACTGGCGTATTGTTAACACATTTCCAGCTTATCGCTCTCATCATGAACCCGTATGGGATCACATTGATGTACTTCGTTTTATATCTCTCGGCTTTGCTTATCCCACAACTCTTGGCGCAATTAGGCTTGTGGGTTTTGAGTGCTTTTAAGGGGGTTGATTATAAAATTCATTTCAACCCCAAATTAATTGCCATTATATCTACCATCATTATCGGATTAGCCCTCTCTAGCCTACTGATTATCATGTCATCCGGTTGGCTATACGGTTTTACTGAAGGTATCGCCACCACGATATTGCTGGTTGATTTGCTTATCGCCACTGGTATTGCCTTTTATCTTTATCGTCGAATTCATCACTGGGTTTCAGTGCAACTAAACCGTCAGTCATCACATTAACCATGATCAGCAATTTTTGTTGTGAATGCCTTATTCACCATTCACCCGATAACCATCGAATACGCCATATCAGGGAAAACCAAGCACCCATTAGACGGTGTTCATCAAGCGTCAATCTGACGTTTCTATTTATGTTGATAGGAATTTATAATGAAAAAATATGTATTTGTGGCTGCATTAGCCTCACTGTGGTTGATGACATCACCAGCCTCTGCCACCAGCCAGCCCCCTAAAAATACCATTTGGGAATATAAAGGCGATGGCGGTAAAACCTTATGGCAAGTGTGTGGAAGCCAGAATAGTACTTGTAGGATTGTGGGCTCAACCAAGCATTATGTTGCAGTACTGAATCATAAATCTGCGTCAGGTTGCGCATTTGGTGATTTTTATATCGTGGCAAGAACTGATGGAAACTGGCAACAACGCGATACAGGCACTTGTAGCCCTAATGCCTACGTTCAAAAAGGGACGATTAATAATGGTCAGTACTCTTCGGTCGATATTGGTGTTGGCGGGACGATTGTAGCTCGTTACCCCATTGGGTATTGGAGTATGCAAAAAGAGTTCTCAGGCAAGAATCGACCACGCTGGAAAGAAAAAGACCGTACTAAAGGTGGATTGCAAACCAACCAATAATAAATAACATTCTCGCTACCGTTACTTGCGGTAGCGAGGACGATACAAGATAACTAAAGGTAACGTAATGAATAAGATAAAGAGCATTTTTGCGATGAGTTTATTGGCAGTCAGTACATTTAGCTTGGCTGAAGAACAACAGCGTTATGCGAGCATCACACATACCAGCTCAAATTTTATTAACCAAGGTTACTGTGGTTATTCATTTACCCTCGATAATGGCGGTAACCATATGGTTCTAGACCATGCGGAGTTTGGTGCGCTTGAACTCACGCTGCGAATGAAAGATGGGCAAGGAAAAGTATTAGGGGATACGATACTGGAAGTGGAACCTTTTGGCGATTCTAGCGCAACGCGTGCCACGTTTGCAGGATTGGAAATTCCGTGTGAAGATGTTGCTGAGTTTGAAGTGGTTAAAGCGGTGGAAGATCAAAATGGTCGTAAGGTTGAATTACCGCTATCGATCTTTGAGGCGAATAATCCTGAGTTGGCGAAGATGTCGATTTCAGGGAAGTAGAAAAGCTTAGGCATTATGATAGAAAAATAATTGTTGGTATATTTGTTGGTATAAAATTTATCGAACACGATATTTTCATTATAAAACAATGTTAATTGACTCGTGTTCGAATCCTGTAGGGCGCTAATTTTAATCCAACTTGTTTTTTGTTTTGTGTCGTATTTATGTCGTTCTCATTAAAAACGTCATCAATTTGTCGTGCATGTTCTGTCAAATGGTGGTGCTAAGTGAGCATACCTTCTAACCATTTCGATACTTTCCCAGTCTCTGATCTCTTGTAATACGGTTAATGAAATACTAGAGTAGATTAACATCTATTTAAGCAGTAAATATAACCATTCACTAAAAGTGTGGTGTCAACGGGATCGCCCAGAAAACACACACTTTCCTCTTATTAATACAATAAAATCAATAAAATAGATTGTAATAATTAAATTAGCGCTATAATGAGAAAAAATTTAAATCCTGAAGATGATGCTAAGTTACAAAAAAATACGAGCTAAAATTTAAATGCCAGTGACTTTTGTTGTAGATAATAATAAGGATAAGTTGAAAAAACTACTTATAGAAAAATAAATGGTAAAACAGCTCAAGAAATAATTGAGGTGGGTGAGAAGAAATAACAAATCTCGCGAAAGGGAGCTTTACTCTAATATCAAGTCATCCGATTTATGGTGGCAAGATAAAATTAAAAATTTTTCCTTCAGAGCTTATTTATTGGCTAGGTGAGTATTTTAATATTGAGAAGTCGATGAGTTATCATCAGAAGAAATAGTAGCTTATTTGATAGAAGGCTCTAATAGAAAATTATCTCATGTGCTAGAAATTCCATTAAAACATTCAATTTCTAAAAATATTAACAATTGATTCTTTGTTTTAACAAAAAAATCAATCGATTGATTGTGTAAGTGGATAATATTTTATCTAATTGAAAGAAAGCAAAAAGTCGCGACGTTTTTTTTCGTTAAAATAGCTTAGATGTTAAATCAGCTAACGCTAGAAAATTTTCTTTATTTTTTATTTAAGACTGCGACGTTTTCTATTTCTTGAGACAACAATATCACTTGATGATAAGGCTGTTTTAGCCCATGTATTTATCATGGGGGACATTACTTCAGAATGGATCAATAAACTTTGTGGAGAAACTCCTAATATTAGGGCTATGGTAATTAATTGATCTACCGTTATTTTTATATGGCCATTTTCTAAACGTGAATAGTGTTGCTGGCTTATTCCGAGCTTCCGTCCCATTTCAACACCGCTTATTTTTAATTGTTTTCTTTTCTGCTTAATTCGTTGACCTACCACAATACTAATTGCGTTCATATTTACTTCTCCTTTTTAAAAGATAGTAGCGTAAAAACACTTAAAGATCGATATTAGCGATCAAAAATCAATTATTGATAGCTGTTGTCTATTGATATTTGCTTATTAAAAGATTTAAACCGTTTTACCTAAAACAACTATTTAGATAAATTATGTCAGCATTTAATGGTTTTTTCGTTTGTTAATGACGAAATAAGAGTATTAAATAAGAATAATATTATTTAAGTGGATTTGATATGAGAAGTGAAACTACTCTTTTATAGAGTTGTGGTGATGAGATGGAGAAAAAAATACACTTATTTTGTGTTTATGCCTAATAAGCTAGATTTCAATGATTCAGGTTTTTTATTATCAATTTATATTTTTGATATCTTATATTTCTATCCAGTAATTAATTATGTCAATTATTTTTTAAAATCATCTTTATATTCATGTTAACGCAATAAAGTTGTTGTAATATCTTAATTGAAATAAATGAACATATTTAAATAAAAAAGATAATATAACTCATTATATTGCTTTGATTGATTTAAAAAATAAAATCAAAAAGAGCCCTATTAAAGGCTCCTTATGATCACAATAATGATTTGTAACCATTTAATGGGGATGGTGATAAAAACCATTTTAAATTATCATCAGTATTAAATTTAATTTTCATTTCCAATAACATATTCTCTGACAAACAAAATGGGAAAAAATGATAAAGATGTGAAACGAAAACAAATGCATCTCCTTCATTGTCAAAATAGTTAATATCAATGGTTAAGGTTAAAGATAAGCAACGGTGTGGCTTGCCTTTTAAAATATAATCATAAGTATAACTATTTAAATCAATACATCCGTCTAATGAACTTTTTATTTTTCTTGTGATCTGTTTATCTAGTTCCGTATAAATTAAATAATCACTCAGCATATTTTTTATTGTTGAGATAGACATTAGCATAAAGGCATTAGCACTATAATGTGATAATAAATGCCAATAACATTTATCATCAACAATAGGAGGGAAACATTCTGATAATGGTGTGATATTTGTGAGTAATAAATTATCAGGCATATTTTCACTATGTGCATTTAATACACCAATACTGTTATCTTTATATTTTTCAAAGCCAATATAGGTACAAGAAAAATGTAAACTAGGTGGCGAGATAAGTGCTTCACCTTTGTTATCATAAAAATGAATAATGTAAAATGTGCGTCCAGTAATATCTTTATCTATAGTTAATGAATAAAAAAGAGAATTTTGATATTGAGGTAGTAGACGAGATGCTGAAGTTAACTCTGTTATTGAATAAAAATGACAATAAAGACCTCGTTCTTTTTCATGAGGTTCAAGTGATAGCATGATTTCAGATAAACTTGAAAGATAGTGGTTATCAGGGATCGGTAATAAATAAGACGACTTATTCTCTTGAAAATCAATAATAACAGTATGTTCTTTCTCTTTATCAACGGAAGGAACACAATTAAGTAAGAAGCAGTTTTTACACTGCTCTTCTGTTAGTGAAATTTGCTTATTTAAATAGATATTAATCGTAAATTTAGTGCTTTTTTGCCAATCTAAGTTCTTTATAATAGTTGGAATATCTAAACTAATAAAGTGATGAACATGAGGAAGATACAATCCTTCAAGTAATTGTTGTGGTGCTTTTGGGGTTTTTTCTGATTGTGAAAAAATAGGATATTTTTCACCTATTTGAGTATTAAAACAAAATATTGCGTTATCACCATGATAATTTTGACCTGCGTGTTTTAATTCAATATAGTCAAAATATTGAGTTAATCCAAGCAACAAAGTGTCTGCAATATTTTTTATTGGACTGAGAAATAAATTAAGAGAACAAGATTGTGTATGTTCGATATTACCAAGATATTTAAAGGTTAAAGAGATACAGCTTTTATTGGGTTGATGTGTCACTTTTTTCTCCGTAAGAGAATAAGGCTCAATATATAAATCACGACAACTTGAAAAGCATGTATTATTATCACCTAATGCACTGCTATTTTTAGGAATAAAATAACTGTAATTAATTTCTTTTTCACAGCTAATTTGAATAATTGATGTTGATGGCACACCTTTAATTGCCTGAGAGCCTAATCGTTGTAATAAAGGAAGTGTAATTTCAGGGAATGCATCATCAATTTTTTCTTGCAAATGAGCAGAAAGAAAAGCAAATCCTTCCATTAAATAACCTGTTTGTGGATCGTCTGGTTCTAAGACTTCTGCTAAGTATGGTTTTTTTTGTGCGTAGGCTTTTGCCAGTTTTTGTAGGTATTGTCTTTCTTTTAAGTATTTAATTTCACTCATGTTAATCTAATATCTACCTTATTAATAATAAATAATATCTGCCATGATTTTTTGTTGTTTTTAATAAGAGTAAGGCTTTAATCCTAATTCTTCTGCTTCTTTTTGAAGAAAATAATATCGTGCTAATAATCCATTAACGTCTGCATCAAGGTTATTAATTAATGCGGGTGAAATACTCTGCTCTTTATTTATTGTCTGTGAAAATTCATACAGTTTGTTTTCAATTGGAATAGCTTTATTATGACTTTTTTGTATTTCGTAAACAGCAGTTTTTAAATAAGAAAGAGTGAAACTGCCTCGATTACGCTCTTGTTGAACAATTCTGTCAGAAAGTTGTTGAATTAATTTATTGGTATCAGACCAACTGCTGTCAATAGGCGCATTTTCTAATCGTGTAGTGAGGATATTTTGCCATTGTCGTGTTGCGTAAGATTGATCAGCATTATTAGGCCAAAGCTTTTTAGCTACCTCCAGCATATGATCTGATTTTCTTAAAGCAAATAGAGGAGACTGTTTTTCCATTAAAATAAGGTTATTTGCGTATGAACTAATATTCGGTTGATATAACCACTGTGTAATGGCACCTTCAGGTTGAGATGTAATGGCAGATAACTCTTTTTGCATCGGCAAATACAGCGATACACCAATAACAAAAAAAATAGCGCTACTAGTGAATAATCCAATAAAAAAACCTTTTTTTGCACTCATTGATTTTTTCTCAATAGGAGGATCGTCATATAAAACGACTTCGGTGATGGGATTAGGTTTAGACGTATTATTTTCTTTTATCTCATCAGATGGACTGATATAGACAATAGGGGGGATCTTAACCGTAGCATTATTACTTTTTTGTGTTGTATTTTTTGTTGTTTGCTCTAAGGTTTTTGCTGCATTTTGGAAAAACCAGAGTAAATTTTCTAGCTTTGGTAATTTCGGCCAATCTGTATGAGCAATTTGATCAATAATTAATTGTAGAGCTCTTTCTGAACGATAAATTAAACGTAAATCAGAAGGAGAAAAGGTTAATTGACGTAATAAAGCCCCTGCTTTGGTATTAAACCAATTCAATACATCACATCGATGGTTTGATTGGAAAGGCCAAAGGTTATCCCATTGACTCACCACAATATTGGCAAGTAATTCACATCCTTCAGTAAAACCATTTAGCCCATTAAGATGAAGGCGAGCAAGCGTGTAATAAACGCCACTTTGCAAGTCGATACCGTGAGTTTTAAATAACGTTAATGAAAGAGACTCAATAAGTGTCCAACTGATCTCAGGCTGAGAAGGATGATTGAGTTTATTAAATTCCGCTTTTAATGCAATAAATTCAGGGATATCTAAAGGAGAGCCTGCAATTTTTATCACAAATTTTTCTTTTGGCGTATTCATGAAAGATCCTATCCCCTCATAAATATGAGGGGAAATCAGTTAATAAAGAGTTTCTGGTAATTTGAAACGCGTAAATAATCCACCAAAGAAAGGATTATTAGATTCATCGATTGTGATCCGATATGTCATATCACCACCATCAAGAGTGAATTTCACATCGAAAGAATGCGGTTTTATGTTGGTAAGTCTGCCGCCATTAATCAGTCGCATTTGTGCCCAAGGACCACTAAATAAAATAGCTCGCGGTGATTTATCGCCAGAAATGGGTACTAAGGTGAGTTTGCTTTCAACATTTGAACGCATTGAGTTGGGCCAAACCATATGCACGGTATGACTTCTGCCGTGTGAATAATCAAGCAATTGACCATCAAGATTTAAAACACTACGACGCTTATTACCTGTTAGTGATAGCGCTTCAATAGCAAATTGCGCTTCTAAATTGCCTTGTGCATTAAAGAATGTATTTCTAATTCGATTTGCTATTTCAAGTTGTTCTAATACATCTGGACGAATAAGTGATTGACCATCGCTGTTTTCAATTAAGTTATTTTCAACAAAAAGGCGTAGATTTTGCTGGTAGAAGCTATCTAATGTACCGTTAGGCTTAAAAAAACGTTCAAACTCACTTAAAGGTACATCTTGTGTAGTCGCTGCGTTAAACGGATAACGACCTATAATGTAGGTATGATATTGCTTAACAACGGTTTCATTCCACTCAACTTCCATATAGCGAATTGCTTCTTTTTTTACAACATTCCAAGCTTGATCTGCTAATTGACCTACCCAACGATTCATTGGTTCAGGTAATGTTTTAGCTGATTGAGATAATTCAAAGATAATGTCACGATTATTATCGTCAAGACGGGATGTCACCGCTTTTAATGCGGCTTTACCTGGGACGGGTGAATTATAAATGCCTAATAAATAACGATGTAATTCATTTAATTTTTGATTAAGATTTTGCAGGTTTTCACCATTATTACTGACTAAAATTTCAGTTTGAGGAGCAAATTCTTTATCTAGCCGTATGAGTAATTTATATTTTAATTCATCCATTAATGCTTTTTGGTCAGCAACAGGTAGTGAACTATCTATTTTTGGTAATGTTGTATTATCTCTTAATACTTGTAATGCTCGTCGTATTGGTTGTTCACCACTAATAATTTGTTCTAATGCATTAATTTCATCTTGTAGTGATTCAAACTCCCTTATTTCAAGGTTACTGATGGCAGCACGCCATTGAGCTGTATAATCATTAAGATATTGTTCAGTGATTTGGCGTTGGATCTCTTTTCGATCATTTTCACTATATTGAGTGTTTGTACTTAAATTTAAGACCCATGCATCTAAAAAGGTCAGATCCACCAATTCATCATTATGTTGAGTAAAGTAGTTTGTTAACCCATACAGTGTAAGAAGCTGAGGCATTTGAAGTTTATCTTCATTTATAGCAGCAAAAATACTGTCAAAACTAGGGCCAACTTGATGACGTATATTTAATGGTGATGAAAGCACTTGGTTTGCTTTAAGGCGTAATGTTTGGTAAACACGTTGATAAAGAGGTAAACGGCTCAACTCTTTTTGTGCTGTATTAATGGGTTGAGTAAAAGGCGCAAAAGCATTAATTGCCGTTGTTTCTCCAGCTTTACGTTGAGCTTGCCAATCGGTATGTTTTAATGCGTATTGTAAATGTGACATTAATTGAGATTGGATATCACGCTGGCCTGTAAATAAGTGACTCCAATAATTAGCCATAAAGTTTTCAACAATCTCATTATTGCGTCCACTTTTGTCTTCAAGCATGCGCATAATGCGTAATATCTCTAATTTTTCCTCACTCCCTGCTTTGGCTTTATTTAACTCAACAAGTAAAGAATTCATTATTGAAGGCAAATAATGTTCTGTTATTAATTGAAGGTAAACATTTTCGACATAAGGGCCGACATTCTTTCCTTGATATAACCCAAGATCAGAAAATAGGTCACTTTTCTCACGATAATTACCGTAAGCTAATGTGGCATCTAATAACGGATTTAATACAGCAAGTTGCTCTTTTCCCGCCGTATTTGTCGTTATTGTGGTATCAGAAGCGCGAAAGGCTTTTACTTCATTAAGTACATTTTCACCAGACTGATAGTTCTTGCTGTAATAGTGGCTCCAGCCATTCCACAAAGCGATAATACCAACAAAACTGATAACAGAAGCTAATAGGACTCTTCTACGATGCTTTTTAAGCCAGAATTGACTTTCAGCAGCCAAGTTGGGCTCTGATAGTAAAACATCTTGAAAAAGCGATTGTGTAAAATAGCTGTGAGTTTCAGCAATTGGCCAAGTGGCTAAAGGTGCTGTTGGTAAATGATATTGCACAGATGCTGTTTGGCTAAAGATATTATCAACTTGCCCGACTTGTGTTGCTGATGTGAGATATACACCACGTAATTGAATATCTTGTTGTTTATCACTAGATGTTAAAGCATCAATTAGATTGATTACATTGATTTTCAACCCTTGAATTTGTCTGATAAAGCTAAATAACTTAGTGCGCTGGCTTTCATCTACACGATTAATCATCATCTCAGGAAGGGCGCTATTCATTTGGCTTACCCATTGTTCCCAAAATGTGTTCAGCTCTTTTTCCCAGCTATTTTTGTTATTTAATTGAAATGTCACACCCAAAATTTCATCACGTTGTTTCGTTTCTAATGATTGAAACATCGCATCAAATCCCTGTAATAAATCGAGTTTTGTAAATACGATATAAATAGGTAATTGACTATTAAATGCGATGCGAATTTCTTGTAACCGCATATGTAATGAGGCAATAAATTGGCTATTTTTTTCTTTGTTGTTTGTCAGTAGTTGTAATATATCGATAGTAAGAATAATGCCATTCATTGGTTGGCGAGCACGATGTTCATTCAACCAACCTAGTAATTCATTCCATAGTCGGTGATAAAGTTTTGGTTTTTCTAAAATGAGGTTAGGCTGTGTAATTAGCTTCCCTTCAGGTATTAATAATATCGCTTGATCGGCGAGTCGCATTTTTATATGTAAAGGCAGTTTTTGTTCGCTAACAATATTTTCAATAGGCGCAATATCTAAGGTATTTAAGCTATTTTTTAATAAGGTATTTTTGCCACTTTCATCAGTACCTAAAACAAAATACCAAGGTTTTTGATAAAGCGCATTGGTGTGTCCATTTTGATGTTTAATAAACTGCGATTTCCAGTAATTTAAATAACGAGTTTGGTGTTCAATATCATTACGGACAGGGTCAACAATGGCTAATTCTACCTCTAATTTCAGCCCTTCAAGTTTTTTAACTCGAAGCCATGTTGCAATTCCAACCCAACTGACAACCACTAAAATAGTGATAACAGTAGCTAACCAACGTGCGCTAAGTGAGCGTAATGGATAATCACCTTTAAATTCATAGTTTGCTCCCCACCACCAGATCCAAATAACAAACAATGCAGGAATTAAAGCAACTAAAAGTAAAAATAGGGATTTAATTTTTGATTTATCAGAAAAGAAAATTTTTTTTATAAAATCTGCTATTTTTTTTCCAGAAAGAAAAGACCAATTCATTATTATTATTCCCTATGAGAAAACGAGTTCTGTTGATGTTCCATTTTTGATGCTAATTGATTTAATAAATTGGGTTCCCACTCTGATAATGAATATCGAAGTGCATCTTGATAAAGCTGATCAAAATAAACATTTGCGATGGAACTCATTTTTGACGCTTCAAAAAGTTGTGCAGAAAGTAATTGTAGATAAAACCGTTGACGGGGTTCAGTCGCTACTGAAATAGCGTTATCAATCATTAATAATGCGGCATTAAGTCCTTCTTGTTCAAAGCAATCCATAATTTCTTGTTGCTCATTGTGTAGTGATAACGAAGGGCTTACTTTATTATTAGCTTGGTTTTTTAAACTCCCCAGCCATAGATGAGTTTCTTCTGAAATAAAGGGAGTCATATCAGAGAAATAGAGATGATTAAGCTGAGGTAATCTTATTAAAAATAGTGAAAGCTCTTGAGCAATGGCTGATGAAACATCAATTAGCCCTAATAGTTGTGCGGTTTGAGCTGCCATAAAATGCCCATCTAACCAATAAGGTGCTAGCGTTAAGCTTTGCTCAATATCATTGAGTAATGAGATAGACGGCTGTGAGAGTTGTGCTTTGTAATCAGTTACTCTATCAATCGCCACGGCAGCTAAAGGGGTTTTACCTTGTTTATCGCTTATGGGAAGTGTTTGAATATTGTGCCAAATAGCATATCGGCGTAGGCGATAACCGACCGCATCATTAGGCGTTTGTTCACAAAGAATGCCAGCGACTTTTAATAGTGTCTGCTTCCATTGGCGGTCATCACTTTGATTAATTTCAACATAAGGTTGCTCTGCCTGTGAAGTCACGCTTACTGAGGTTTGAGGCGATATTTTTACTTCATTAATGGGTTCTGCTTTTATACTTTTTTCAACTGTAATGGCCGATTTTTGTGTGTTTTCTATATGTTGATACGCTTGGCTTAATTCATCCATTTGCGTGGATAAATTAGGCTGATTGGTGTGCCAAAATTGAGCTAAATAGGCAAATTCACCCAAAATATCATCACGTTGTTCAGATGAGGCTTGCTGGCAAAAACTGTTTTTGACTGACTCAAAACGTTTAATAATTTGCTGTGCTAAGCGTAGTTTTAAACGTGGATTACTGGGAGAACTTGTATCCCAATAATGTTGCATATAGGCGCTGGCAACCGTGGCAGCAATGACTAGCCCTTCAGGAACCGCAGCATGTTGTAGCGTTCTTAGAAAATGTACCAATAGGCGAAAGTCTTTAGTTTGTGTAGCAAAGAGTTGTAATGCTCGACGCTGAATATCATCAATATCTAAAGTGCTGTGGCTTAGTGAACCAAATTTTATCATTTCACTTTCGATATATTCCCAATCGGCGTTATTTTCATCAAGCTGGCTACTTATTTTAGCCTCATCCAAAGGTGCTAAAAGTTGTTCTCGCCATGTACAAAGCGTTTTTGTTGTCATTTTTATCACCAATGACAGGCGGAACGCAGAGGTTTTATCTCTTCGTTAATGCCTGAAATATTAAAGGTTAATTGCTCATCATTCGCTAATTTGATGGTTAGTTTTGTGCTGGAAAGTAGTTGTTTGATTTCATCAATGCCGAGTATGCCGCGACTTGCTTCAAGCAAATAACCGTCTTCTCGTAGAAACCATTCGCTACTTAGTTGTGTTTTGTCCGTGATGAGTTGGATACTTCCTGCGATTTGTTTTTTGGGTAACGCAATTTGCATACGAGTAATGTTGTCGATACAACTGAGCATTAAAATAGGGCGAGGTGGCTGATATCCCATTGCTGGGATGGTCATAATAACGGGATAAGTACCTTTATTATGAGCTGTGACCATAAACCCAGCGGTGTGATTTTCACGTTTCATTTCATGCTCTAGCGCTAAACGCCAAATATCGCCCATCGCACTTACATCAACAGTAGAAATGGGTTTATTTCCAACGTTAATTTGGTCATAGCAAGATAAACGCATAAGTTGAGATGTCTCTTCACGACACTCAAAGAGAGCGTGTTCAGTAAGGTTGGTTTTATTTTCTTGCTCTTGTGCAAAAACGTGACTTATTGAGAAGAGAGCGAGAAAAATGAAATAAACTGGTTGTGAATAAATCATTTAAGACACCCATATTTTTTTAATTTATATAAAAGCGAACGCTTTGAAATATTTAAATTTTCAGCGATTAAATTGAGATCATCATTATTGTTTTCTTGTTGGTAACGCAGAATTGACGCCTCATAACGTTCAGTAGCTAAAGTAAGATCGTTTACCTCAGCAAAAGAATGAATTGGAATCTGTGTTGGAGTTAAATTCGATACAGATAATGAACGTAACGTCTGGTTAATTTTCTCTTCTTTTTCTTGTTGTAATTTCAATAGATATTGCAGATCAGCAATTTTCTGTTGTGATTGAGAAAATGCCAAAATGCTTTTTAATTGATGATGAAATACATTGCAGTAAATAGAAAAAATACCTTGCTCATAAACCATTTCATCGAGATCTTCCCCTAACATAATAATTAGCCCGTAAGGTTTATTATTAAGATCAACAAAGGGAATACTAAATAGCCCACAATGCACGGGTTGTTTGGCGATAAATTGCTGTAAAGCATGATCGCTAATATAACTGCCTTGTTTTAGATCATTCCAGAGAATAGGTTGTGGTTGTGATAGAAGCTGGATCAACGGGTGATCCGCTTCTGTAATATCGACATCCAAATGTTTTTTCTCTACTTTTTCACTAAGATCAATACTCCAGCTCTCTAAGCGATTCTCTGATTTATTAATCATTGAAACAATGAGTGCGCTGAATGGACTACGAGGCATACTCAGCTCAAGAAATTGGCTGGTCAGTGAGTCCACATCTAAACAAGTTAAGAGAGAGAGCGCATTTTTCAGTCTGTGCTTCATAGTTCTACATTTACCTCTGCAATGAATTGGTTATCTTGTGTTGATAACCGTATCGTCCTGATATCTTCATTCTTTGCACTGTGTTGCAACAGAAGAAGTGAAAGAGGGGGTAATAACGCACCATCAATAATGGATTCTAAAATTCTTGCACCGTTTTCTGCTCGTGAAGCGCGTTGTAATATTTCATCGGAAACGGTCTCTTCCAGCTTGATCTCTGCATGAAAACGTTGCGTAAGTAATTGAGTTAAACGTGTTAGTTTGTGATCAATAATTTCTTTGAGAATAATCTGCGTTAGCGGTAAGAATGGGATCACTTCCATACGCGCTAAAAGGGCGGGTTTAAAGAAGGTGGTTAATTCGGGATAGAGCGCATCATGCAATTCATCCGGTTTGTCGGCATTAGCCATAATGACGTGATCACCTAAATTAGACGTTAGGAAAAATGCAACGTTTTTACAGTCAATAACACGACCTTCACCGTCGGCTAATTCTCCTTTATCAAAGGCTTGATAAAACAGATTTAAAACATCGGGGTGTGCTTTTTCTACTTCGTCCAGTAGTACAACGGAATAAGGCTTTTTGCGAATAGCTTCGGTTAATACTCCGCCTTCACCATAACCTACATAACCTGGTGGTGAACCAATTAAGCGAGAAACAGTATGTTTTTCTTGAAACTCTGACATGTTGATCGTGGTGAGATATTGTGTTCCGCCAAACATCAACTGAGCAATTTGAATTACTGTTTCTGTTTTACCAACACCACTTGGCCCGGCTAATAAGAATGCCCCCAATGGACGGCCTGAACGGCGTAAATCGGCACGCGCTGTTAATAAATGCTTATGAAGATGTTTGATTGCAAGTGATTGGCCTTTAATACTTTGTTCAAGGTAGGTTGGTAGCTCTGTCACTACTTGTAATGCATCTTGTGATAAGCGATTAAGAGGTACTCCTGTCCATTCCGCAATCACGGCAGCAATTTGTTTTTTATCGACATGAGGAGAGACCAATAGAGAGTGTTGATGTAATTCATTTAGCTCTTCATTTAGTGCATTTAATCGAGATTTCAGCTCATCATTGTTATTTTCAATACTTTCATTGTTTGTTTCTTCTTCAAGTGATTTAGTTAATATTGATAATAAAGTTGACCGTAATTTGATAATTTCACGAACAATATTTTTCTGTTTTCCCCACGCTTGTTGAAGCATTTCAATTTGTGTTTCAATCTCAATAGACTGATTTTCTAATATCGCCAAACGCTCTGAATGATCTTTTAAACCTACTTGCTGTTCACGGGTTAATACATCACGCTCTATCTTGATCTGATGGCGTTGCGTTTTTAATGCTGATAGCTGTTTAGGCGGAGTTGAAAGGTTGATAGCAGCACGAGCACAAGCGGTATCAAGTACATCAATGGCTTTATCTGGAAGTTGGCGTCCTGAAAGATAGCGTTCACTTAATTGTGCTGATGCACAAAGTGCTTCATCATCAATAAAGACGTGATGTGCTTTTTCATAAATAGAGCGCAATCCACGCATAATAATAATGGCTTCGTCTGCGGTGGGCTCTTTGACTTGAACGAGTTGGAAACGGCGCGCTAACGCTGCATCTTTTTCAAAGTATTTTTTATATTCACTCCATGTGGTTGCGGCAATGGTACTTAATTCACCACGGGCTAATGCAGGTTTTAGCAAATTGGAAATATCTAAGCCACCTTGCTGATTTCCAGCTCCAATCAAAGTATGGGCTTCATCAATAAATAAGATAATAGGAGTCGGTGATTGTGCCACTTCTTGCATAATGCCTTTAAAGCGTTTTTCAAATTCCCCTTTAACAGCCGCGCCTGCTTGTAATGCACCTAAATCTAGTGTTAACAACTCACATTCTTTGAGTTTTTCGGGAATATCACCCGCAACAATACGCAAAGCTAACCCTTCAATTAAGGCACTTTTACCCACACCTGCTTCACCAACTACTACGGGGTTGTTTTTCCGACGACGACAGAGAATATCAATCATTAAATCAATTTCATGGTCGCGACATAAAACAGGATCTAGCTGGTTATCTCTTGCTTGTTGCGTCATGTTTTGTGTAAAACGCGCAAGCATAGAGTCCGATTGAACATGACGATTGGATGATTTATTAGCTTCTGTTATTGGTGCTTCTACTGATGTCAGAGTCCACTCATCAAAGTTGAGCTTGAGTTGCTCTCTATTGATTTGAGAGAGTAATTCAACTGCTGCTTTTGAGAGATAACGATGGGGCATTTGCAATAAAGTGAGTAACAAAGCGCCTGAGCGTAATTCATTATGGCTAAGTTCTGCTGAAGCCAATAGCCAGCTATCTTTTAGCCATTCGACTAATAGAGGTGAAAAATTAGGATAACTTTGTGTCACGCTCTGTTGTTGTACTGTGTGGAGATTTAAAAGCTCAGTTAATTCGGTGGGATTGATATCAACTTTATTAAAGATAGTACGGATATCCGTTAGTGGTGTTTCCAGCAGTTGTTGTAATAATTGGTCTACTGTAATTTCGAGTTGCTGGTGGCTTACACAAAACGTAGCCGCATTTTCTAAAGCATGTTTAGCAATAGGGTGAAGTCTATTAACTAATGTTGAGAGATCAATCTGGATCATAATGGCGTCCTAGCTAAGAAGTGTATTAAGCTGTTCCAAAATATTGAGAGTTTGATGTCTCAATCTAGAAGCATAAATAGTGTAAATAATGGTGGCGAAGATCAGTGAGCCAATGGCGATATAACGAACACCAAAGCGTTGTCCTAAACGATATTGATGTGATTTATTGCCATTTTCTTTATATAAAATAACAGACTGAGGATCGCCTTTAAGTTGTTGGATTTGTTTTTGAAGTTGGCGAAGTAATTTATTAAAGTCATCCCCATAGCCATTGCTGACTTTATAGCGACCGCGATAGCCAAGGCATAAGCAGAGATAAATAAACTCTAATAAATCGAGGTAGCGTTTAGGCTCACCTAATAAGCGTTCTATTAATACGAAAACCTTTTCACCACCCCATGATTCATTATGAAAATGAACTAACAGGGATTGTTTTACCCAATCGTTATCTTGATCCCAGCCTAACTCTAATGCTGCTTCATCAATAAATGTGCATAACACATAGCGGAATGAAACAATGGCGCCAGGCTCATAACCGTGAGTTTGAAGTTGTTGTTCAATGGCTTGAATGTCAGTCACAACTTGCTGAAAAAGTTTGTCTGATAATGGTGTTGCTGACATTGATTTCATTCTGATCACCATACCCAGCAACGGTGTCGCGACATCAATCATTGGATTGATGTTGTTACCGCGTAATGGCAATTGATATGATTTATGGCTCACTTTTTTTTCAGCGATCTCTTGGATTAATGATTGATCACTCATGTTGGGTTCCACTTCTTATTGCCCAAAGTTGAATATCAAGTTCAGGGAATTGTCCTGATACGTGAAATGCAATATTTCCGTGTTTTTGTATATCAGCCCAAGACTCACCTTGTGGATCTAAGCGGAAATAGGTATAGCCTGAATGATAAGGCAACTGGCGAGGTGCTGTTGATAGAGCAATAAAACCAACTCCCGGCATCTGAACACTGACTAAATCACGGATTTGATTCACTGAAGTCACTTTAGCCTGTTGTGCGAATTGTCGGCGCAGTTGCTCTTGAGGTAACTGAGCGCGCACTGCAATAATAAATTCAGCACTTTGCAGAAGTTGTCTATCATGAATTGTCGCAACTCGAATCCCATGTTCTTGTTTTTGTAATGGGATCGGCACGGCTCTTGGTGTTAAAACAACACTTAATGCTTGTCGAATAGATTTAATCAGAGGCAAAAAGCCTGATGCTAAATCATAGTGACGATAAATCGGTAATTTATCAGGCAAACGGGAGCCATTAGTAAATGTTTGAATTTCGCCACTAAATTGCAATAGTTCCCTGAAAAGCTGTTCTGGATGAACCACTGTCTGTTTAGATAAATGTGAAAATTGAGGATAAGCGCGATTAAGTAGCTGTAGCATCATAAATTCAGCCACATCGGCAATTCCTTGCTGACCTGGAGAGCCAATTCTTTCGGCTATTTGGCGACCTCGTTCAAATAATGCGCCTTCAACTTCAGCTAGCAATTCCGATAAAATAGGGCAAATTCTTGAGTTTAAGCAGGTAGGAATAAAGTTTTTATCTAGAACTAAACTCCCATCAGCACTGATTTCTCTTATTTTGCAAATTGGAAGCATTACATAAGCGTCTAACTCTGTTTTCCCTAATTTTAAAATAGGATTGAGCTTCGCAATATTAAGCTGGCTAATATCCCCATTCTCAGTATGCAAATCACGTACTTGTGTTAACACCTCGCTATAACGGGCTAACAAATGATTGCCATTATGGGAATGAGAGATTTCACTGACTGTACTGTTTTGTAATGGCAATGCTAAATAAACAACATTGTCACTGCCTTCATGAATTTGTGAAATATCAATAGGTGAAGGAAGGTTATCTTGTTGTGGAATAGAAAATAGCGTGCCATCAGGCATAATGCCGGCGGCTTCTTTCAGTCCAATACGACCAAGATTTAATAATTCAGTATTTAGCGTTAGTTGGCTCAGGCCATAGTAATGAGCGTGATAGGTTTTTATCAGCGTTTCAATAATATAATCTTGATAACGTTGCTGTTGCTGAAAATGTTGAGGTTTAATAAACAACCCTTCATGCCATATCACTTTATTTTTTGTTGACACTGTTATTGTTCCTCTTCTTTTCTAAATTCAATTTCATTTTCTTTGATATGGACTAGTAGATTGTAATGACGACCAATTCCATTGATTTTCAATACTTTTTTCCATTGAGTAATATTGACATCAGAGTAATAAGCAATGATCCCGATATACTTATTCTTTTTATCCAATTCAATGAGATCGAGAGGCTTATATTGATCAGGCAAAAGAGTGTAATCTTGGTGATCGATATAATTTCTTTTTAATAGCTTTTTCAGATCGCAATTTTCTTCAATAATTTGGTCTTGATCTAAAGAGGCAAAGATCGAATCTTCATTCATATAAACAATTTGTAATTGAACAGGGGTTGCCTCTCCTTGATCGTTAGGATTGATTTCAGGCTCCGCTAATAATGTGAATGCAACGACTGAAGGTTGTTCTTTTTCTGCTCCTACGGGCGTTGAAGGATCCCACATGACTTTGCCTATTTTTGATATTGCTTCAATAGGGCCACTACACCCACTAAGTTGAGTGCTTGCAAAAATAAGAAAGAGATAAGTCGTGAGTGTTTTTATCGACATATCACACCTCATCAAGCCCTTTTCTTAAGGCTCGGTCATAAGCGTGGGTATAAACCTCGTAAAATAGCTTCTCAAAACCTTTTTGGCGAGATGATGCTAACTCATTGTAATAATTGGTATACATATCCCAAGCCCAAGCACTGTCATTCGGATTGTTATCGTAACTACGGCGATAATGAGAAAAGCGTTTTAATAAATGCTCTGGCGAAAATGCATCTAGTAAGGTAGCTAATGCAGCTGAAATAGCCTCTTGATTGGCATGATAATGTAGTTGCACATTATGTAGGCTTTCCGCCACTGCTGAAGGTGCAGATAAATGCACTGGACTACGTTCGTCCGTAAACATTAAGCGCATTACACTGTCATATTGGTTATTTAAACGAAGAGGATTATCTTCGATTGGTCGCAATTGTTTATCTTGTAAATTTTCTTGCTGTTGTAATGCCAATAAACCTTTAATTACTGATTGCGTTGTTTTTCCTAACTCAATGAGAAAATCATTCGCTTGCTGAGAGTTTTGCAAGTTAAGGTGTACACCTAACCCTTTCATTAATGGATTAATTGCAACATAGTCAATATCTGTATTTATCTCATTATCCTGGGATGTCATTTCGGGTAAATCCATAAATTCTTGAACCATAAAAGCTCCCTGATTATCTGAATGAGGCGAAGAAAGCGAGTGGTGGTGTGAGTTAGAAGATGATGACTGAATAAGCTCTAGGCTTTCGCTTTCAAGGGCTTTTAATGGATCATGCGTCATAGCACCTGAAACCGTTGGGGCTAAAGGCATATAATTTTCTGTTTTATAAGCAGGGGGCGTGTTCTTTTGTAGTAAGGGATCTAGCGGATTATCATCAGTCACAATCAAAGATTGTGGTGTCATTGCCATAAGATCCTGTTTGTCGTTTTGCGTTAAATTAATATTAACGGACAAGACTAATTGACCGATCCTGATTTGATCGCTTTGAGATAAACAAACAGCGCCAATATCTATGGGGATCAGGGCATTATTAATATAAATAGGCTCTGAAAGCGTTTTTAAACAAAACTGCTTATCTTGCCAAACAATAGCGCATTGTGTGGCAGCAATAGAAGATTGAGTATCTTGTATTACCCAGTGAGATTGTTTACTACTACCAATTGTGCCACCAAGCTGGGTAAATTGACTATTTGGCACATAGCCACTTTCAAGCAACTCACTATTGATTAAGCGAAAAGAGATTGTGGGTAAATAATTATCCATAAATATTATTCCAAAATAGTCATTGTCACACTGGGATTGGCTTCAGGTTTTCCTAGAAAGCTTTGCCAACCTAATTGATTGTGTTGCGCTCTACCTAGGCAAATACCATTCGTTTGTTTGTCCGCAATACGTAGGCGTAAATCCCACGCAAGTTGCTCGTGCATGATGTAAGAAACAAAAGTAATGAGTGACAAAAAATCTTTGCCATTGGGAAGAAATGACATATAGCGTTCAATAGATAATTCACTGATTTCAATGGTGCATTTTCCATTACAATCATAGATGTGAGAGCCAATATTAAAATTTTCACCTAAAACCATTTTGGGGCGTGATTTCTGCCCTGAATGACGAGCAATAATCCCTAAACGGTTTTGTTGATCTTCTGGGATAGGCACTTTGCGTATTTCCCATCCGATCAATTCAACTTTTTCTAAATCAAAACAGTGAGAAATTAAGCTACAAATAACATCAGGAGAACGACTTGGACTCGCAAGTAATCCGGCATAAGCAAGCATTTTGCTGTGGTTGATATTCATCATGCCACGATTGGTTTCACTTCCTAATCCCACAAGTGAAAACATATAACGAGAAAATGCATCATGGCCACCATCTTCGAAACAGATGTAATAGCGATATTTACGCCATATACGATGAAGTAATGTGACTAAGCGATGATTAAATAAATTAAGATAATCCGTTAATTGATTTGCTTGTTGAGCCTCTTCCCACGCGAAATGATCAAGGTAATAACCGGGTAATGGTGATTGACTACCATGTAATCCTAAAAAAGAGACTTCTAAATCAAACTTACCTTGTTCATCTTGGCGCAAGGAAACAACATCTCGAGTTGGAAATGCCGTATTAGCACTTGATCTAAACTGAATAAAATTTTCATTATTGAATGCTGTTTTTTGAGAATGCAATTTATTAAGCAACTCAACTAATTGATAGAAACTATATTCAGTAACAGATTTGCCCGCTTTTTTATTTAGCCAGCTTTGTATTTTATCAATATCTATTATTTGAGTATTTGCTGGTTTATTTTCGCTGGCCAAAGATAAATTTCCTTATTATCTAAATTAATAACTTCCAATTCGTGAAACATATTAACGCTGGTATAAAGGGTGAAAAATTGTGCTAATACAGAACAAAATAGATACATGGCGCCTTCTGAAATAAAGGCATTTTGATGTATCGATAATGTTGTTTTCACACCTCTTACAGGCAAACTTTTATATAAGTATTCGATAGACTCTGTTTTTAAATCAGTGATTGCATCAAGACACTTTTGAGACTGACGTGCAGATTGTTGAAAAAAACTCGCTTTAAAATCATACAATTGTAAAATTTGTTTAAGTGCCGTCAAACTTAATAAAGATTGATAATTAATGGATAAATTAGTCAACTCAGACCAATACAGCGTATTTCCTAATAAAGGATAAAGCGCTTTTGTTGGCTTAATAATATTACTGGTAGATGAAATGCCAGCAATAGCAGTATATTCATCAAATTTTATTGAATGAGACGACAATGAAGAGGCTAAAGTACGATTAGTACAGTTCATTGAGACTGAAATACTCTCTTCACAGTTGAGTAAATTTTCTTCATTATTTCGTACAAAAGACAAGGTATGTTGATAACCATAATTAGATTTATGGTGTGCGATTTTTAAGCGATAATAGCCTGTTCTTTCTGGGTTTTCGTGATTATTTTGATGATGAAAACTTTCAAAAGCAGTGTAACGAGTAATATAGGACTTCTGATTAGGAATATAACGCCAACCTTGAATGGTATTTATTGAAAAAATATCATAGCAATCTTGTTTTTTATGGCTTTTATTCAGAACATATTCCGTTTCTTTTCCCGTTAAATTAATTGCCTCACTCTCAGATTTAAATAAATTAACTGCAGGTACGCAATTAATCTTGATACTCTCTTCAGTGATAAGCATTGCTTCTGGAATATCACATTCAAATTGAATTGATAATGTAAAAGCATCCGACCTTAAGGCAGGAGGGAGATTGTCTAATCCCTTTATGGCAAGAGACAAAAATGCTTCAGGAAAACAAAAATACTCCTGTAATAAGCGATATCCTTCATAGCTATTTTTAGGATAAGGTAAAAGGGAGTCTTCAGCATGAAAGCCAATAGGCTCAACAGAAAAATGTTCTAATGTAATTTGATGTTTAACTGTAGTTATTTTTGCTTTCTTGATTTTGCTATTTAATAAATAAAATAATTGGGTCGTTGTATAAGAGAGCCCATTAAGGTAAATACACAGTTTCTCTAAGCCAACTGCTACTAGCGACTGTAATTGGTTTAGAGAAAAATGAATATCCAATGTATCTTTATTTTGAGTAATACGTGTTATTTGCATGGGGAGAACCCACAAATCGCGACATTGTGTAAATTGGCATTGATGCCAATTATCATCATCATTTTGAGCCAAGTCATTTTGAACATATAATGGGCGACTAATAAACGCTTGCTCTTTGGCTATTTTAATAGCGTGTTCTTGAGATGGCTCTGTTCGATATTCCATAACTGTCATACTAGGAAATGGACGTGCGTAAGCAGGCCATAGCATATTCACTAAACTGTTTGTTAGTTCAGGAAATTGTCTATCTATCTGTTCTCGTAAATTACCTGATAAATAAGCAATACCATCTAAAAGGCGTGCGGCATCAGGATCACGCACTTTTTCAGATATTTGATTAATAAGTTGCGGTTTTTCAGTTGCAACATACTGCTCAAGCTTATCGAGATAGCTTAATTCATTATCAAAATAGTGATTTGAAGACATATTAAAATTGCGTCAATTGGTATCTACGGTTGCTGTCTAATTGCACGTTAAATTCAATAAATTGCTTTTGATTTTCTAATAAGATAAAAGCAGTAATACTAAATTGCAGTGACAATGGTTCTGCTTCATTTTCTATAAAATGAACTGTGACATTAGTTATTCTTGGTTCATAAGTAGTAATGCAATCCGCAATAATATTGGATAAATGAACCTTGAAATCGACTCCTGTTAATGTCGCATCATTTAAATCAGGAACGCCTAAAGCGGGAGTACTTTGACAACCTAAAGGTCTACTATTTAAAACCTGATTTAAATTTTGCTTAATTGACATGAGCAACGCTTGGATTTTGGCGCGTTGGGAAGAGCCTACGCTCTTCCCTTGTATGCGCTCAAATAAACTGGAAGCGGGGTTATCTTCCAAATTATATAGAGCTGTCATTGCACTTATTCCTTATCTAAGCGACCAACAAGTGATAATTCAAAGTTTGCACCCATATATTTAAAATGAGGGCGAACTTGAATAGCCACTTGATACCAACCTGGATCACCATCAACATCAAGAACTTGGATTTGAGCTGAGCGAAGAGGGCGTCTACTACGAACGTCTGCTGGTGGATTTTCCTGATCTGCAATATATTGTTTTAGCCAGATATTAAGCTCTCGCTCAAGATCTTGACGCTCTTTCCATGAGCCAATTTGTTCACGCTGTAGTACTTTAATATAGTGAGCTAATCGATTGATAATAAACATGTAAGGAAGCTGAGTTCCTAACTTATAGTTAGTTTCTGCTAATTTTCCTTCACGCGTATTAGGGTAGTTTTTCGGTTTTTGTACTGAGTTTGCAGAGAAGAATGCGGCATTATCACTACCTTTACGCATGGTTAAAGTGATAAAACCTTCTTCTGCTAATTCAAATTCGCGTCTATCAGTAATTAAAACTTCTGTTGGAATTTTAGTTTGTAATTCACCCATCGCTTCAAAGTTATGAACAGGTAAATCACCTACGGTTCCGCCACTTTGAGGACCAATAATATTTGGACACCAGCGATATTTTGCAAAGCTATCATTAATACAACTTGCTAATAAGAAAGCAGTATTACCCCATAAGTAATGCTCATGATCTTGCTTCACATCTTCAGAGTAATTAAATAACTTAATTGGATTCTCAGTAGGTGAATAAGGTAAGCGCACTAAGAAACGAGGTGCTGTTAAACCTAAATAACGTGCATCTTCAGATTCGCGCAATGAACGCCATTTTGTGTGAGCAGGACCTTCAAATACTGATTTCAAATCTTTAATAGCTGGTAATTCAGCATAGCTATTAATGCCTAAGAAATTAGGTGAAACAGATGAAATAAATGGCGCATGAGCCATTGCGCCCACAGCACTGACGTACTGCATTAATTTCAGATCAGGCGTGGTGTTATTAAAGGCATAGTTACCAATCACAGTCGCGACAGGTTCACCACCGAATTGACCATAGCCTGAAGAGTAAACGTGCTGATAAAAGCCTGATTGTACAATCTCAGGTGAAAATTCAAAATCTTCTAATAATTCTTCTTTTGTCGCATGTAAGATATTGATTTTAATGTTTTCACGAAAGTCAGTACGATCAACAAGTAATTTTAATGAACGCCATGAAGACTCAATTTCTTGAAATTTTGGCGCATGTAAAATTTGATCGACTTGAGCACTTAGTTGAGTGTCTAGCTCAACAAGCATTTTATCAATTAGCAGTTTATTGATCGGCTCTTCTTCTGATGGGTTAGCAAAAATATTACTAATAAAGGCTGCAACACCTTGTTTGGCAATATCATAAGCTTCGGTTTCTGGCGACATTCTAGATTGCGCCATAATTTCATCAAGTAAAGAGCCACCAGATGTTATTACCTGCTCTTGTTGGGCTTCATTAACTAAAGACATAGAATAATCCTCTGTAAATATTATTTTTGGCTAGCAATATCGAGCTCTTTGAGTAACTGTTCGCGTGTGGCTTCATTTTCCAGAAGCTCTTGCAGACGTTTTCTAAAAGCAGGAATATTGCCAAGAGGACCTTTTAGCGCAACGAGCGCTTCTCTTAGTTCTAATAGTTTTTTTAGCTCAGGAACTTGGCGTGCGATATTATCAGGAGAAAAATCTTGTAGTGATTTAATCTCTAAATTGACGTTAAGATCAGATTCACTTTTTTCATCTAATGCATTTGGAACCGCAATATTTAGATTAATACCGGCGCTTTCCATAACAGAATTAAAGTTGTTCTGGTTAATCGAAATGGTTTTACGATCTTCAATGGGGGTTTCTTCCGTCTTTCCTTTCATATCGCCCACAATAAGCATATTTAAAGGCAATTCGACTTCAGATTGAACACCACCATCATTAGGAATGTATTTAATATTAATACGTTCTTTGGGCGCAACACTACCAAGAGTATTTTTACTCATTTAAACTAAGCTCCTTATTTAGCTTAAGTTCTTAATTAAATACTCAGCGTATTGATGAATAATTTAAATTAAGAAATACCTATCCTAGGCAATAATGTAATTACCTTATATGAGTTTAATTTTCCTGGTAGAAATAAAATAATAACTAAAAATAAAATAATAAGTAATTTTTTCTAATATATGCATTTAGTTTTATATAAAACCGTCCTTGAGTCAATAAGAAATATTTAATGTTTTTTACTTTTCATTACATTTAATTAGTATCGTATTTAATTTAAATATAATGATTTAACTTTATAAGTAAGTTTTTTCATCTATTTTACTCATATTATGCAACTCGATAGGGATAAATTAATTTATATTTAATTTAAATTGCAAATATGGAAAATATAAATTTCACTATGAATTATTTATTCCGAATCTCTATAACCATAAGAAATTTAACGTTAATTTTACTTTAATTTCTGGTTGGTTATTTATTTTATTTTTTTATATTTAATGTTTGTTTTGATGAAAAATAGAACTGTGATATAAGTAAAAATAATGTAACCTAGCGTTATTGTTATGGTTGAAAGTTAAATTTAATATAAGGAAATAATATTAAGTGAAATTGTTTGATAAAAACAAGAAAGAATTCTTAAGTCATTTTGAATATAATTGGTAAGATTTTAAATGATATATTACTTATCTCTGATTTATTGAAAATATGATATTTAACTTAAATAAAGGTAATTTACCCGTTACCATTATCTTTTATTTTGTTTATGGAATGTTTTCCATTCGATATCACTATTGAAGTCTGAACGATAGTGGCAGACGATAGAGCCTGAACAATTCCACGGATCGTAAGATACGCCGATATGCATTTTTTGACTTGCAATCGGGAGCTTCATTCTGGTTTCTTGATGAAACCATTGTTTTAGATTGTGGGTTATTTTTCCTTTAGGGCTATTTTGTATTCCATCCATTAATTTTTCGGGTGCCAAGTACCATGAACTTAGCAAGGCGTTTTCATTTGCGGGTGATGTAAAATGAGTGACTAAAAATAACCGACCATATCGGTTTTTCGCTTTACCTAAAACTAGCCGATAAGCAACAGTTTCGCCTTGGGAGTTGGTTATCCATTTTTCCCAAGAATAAAGGGAAGTGATGATATCTTTCAGGGTACAGATAGGAGTTAAGTAGATATCGTTATTTATGATAATTGTATTATTTTTTTCGTATTTAATCATAGGGATAATAAGGTATTTATTGCTAATAGTCTTAGTATAATTTAATCAACTGAGAATAAAGTTGCTATGAGGATGAGTCTTAAAGAGTAATAATTGTTGAGCCTTTTGTTATTTACTAGTACTAATAATTTGATCAATAGAATAAAAAGTATAGTAATAGCTTTGATTATAATGTTCTACATGATCTGCTAATGTGCGTAGTTGCTTGTTTTGTATTCTTTTTCTAACTAAGCATGAATAATTAGCTAATTCCATTCTCAATCGACTTAATGTATATATTTTGCATGATTTATCATAGATAAGTTCTTTAGTACTCTTTAATAAACAAAGAATATTCAATACTTCTGTATGAGTTAAATATCCTTTTTTAACTGTTTTTATATATAAATAAGAGAAGGTATTATTATGTTTTTTCTTTTCAATTTCTTCTAATTGAAGTATTAATTTATCCGTCAATGATTTTTCTTGTAGAAATATTGTTGCGTTTTCCCATTTATCACATAATCCCCTAGCAATAGATAAATCTGTTTGCCGAAGATAAGCATAGAGTATAATTAATAAATCATCATCATAGCAATATAAAGTATCCAAGTGTTTTATATCCTAAACTATAAAGTTATTTATAACTTATTCATAAATAATAGAAGTATATTCTGGTGCTTCTTTAGATATATTTCGATATGAATTTTTTTCATCATCTTTCCACCAATCAACTTGAAATTTATCCAGAGATTTAAATTCATAAATTGCAACAACTCCCAATAATCCACAAGGAGTATTACTAATAAAATCCCATCCCTCTTTTTCATCATACTAAGCGCGATATCATTTTTTATCTAAAATATTTAAAGCAGTATTATAAACATTAGTATATTCAGACAGTGCTGGCACTTTAAGTTCCACTGGTTTAGTATTTAGTTAATTTTAATTATATTACAATTATTTTTTAGTAAAATCTCTATAAAGACATCATAATAATTATAACTACAAGGGCTTATTCTCTCTAAAAATAATTTTAATTTTTTCTCATCTTTGATATAAATATTCGTCTTAGCATGTAACTCACTTAGTTGATCATCAAATCCGTGAAAATCTCTACCAATATAGCCTTTTCTTCCCCAGAATTCTTCTCCTAGCATACAGAAAAAATCAAGATAATTATTAACGTTATCTAAATTTAAGTTAACATCAATAGATGTTTGCTTGTTCTTAGGAAAAAGCTGTTGCCAATATAGACATGAGGTTAACCATAAGCTTTTAGCCTCTTTACATCTATTATCTTTCCAGTAAAAAATTTCATTTCCATCTGCCCACTCTTTCAAAATGGTAGAAACAGTTAATGGTGGAAAATCTGTTGTTTTCATTAATAATAAAAAAGGATTTTCTTTCTTTAAATTTACTTCATTTTCTAATATATAACCGCTTAACTCATAAATACAGATGTTATTTATATAAAAAGAGATATCAATGATATCTTCTTCTCTTATTATTATATCCCTATTTACTTTTAGGTTTGGTTGTTTAATTAATAAAGTTTGAAATGTTTGGTTATTTTCTTCACTTAAGTTATAAAAATAGAGGTTATCACTAGAGGTTATTCTTATATTATTGATATGTATATAATAGATGCTATTAATTTCTTTCATTGTTTTTTAATTAAAATCCAACTCTAAAGTAATACAAGGTATCATGTAATGAAAACTTTATAAAAGATTATTTTTTAAACAGAGTACACTATCCACTTCTTTTAATTCACTAGTACCCAATTTCATAAATAAAACTTCTAATGATTCCCAAGGATATGGATGCTCATAAATGATAATCTCTATTTCCAAGTTTTCAATATCAATTTCATTTATTCTCCATAAAAACCAAAATCTATTTTCAGGCTCTAACCAATATAACCAATCATCTAGGCTCCAATCATCGGGGGTAGTAGAATTTAAAAAAGAATTAATAAATTCTTTAGGTAGAATAGAATACCATTCATCAATTGTTGGCCATTTTGAAAAACTATATTTTTGTATTAATAATAATATATTTTTTGCTATGTTAGCTATTTGGCTGCTATTTTTTTCATTACAATAAGTTGTGTATCTCATAATGAAGTTATTATTGTCTTTCTCAAAACAGGGAGATAGTATTCTTTTTCTTTCTTCAATTAGGTCTTTTTTTATACTTTCTGATAGCATCATAATGGTACCTTTGATAAATAATTTATATTACTATTAAAACAAAATATTTTATTTTAATTCTCTATAAAAACATTGCTATTAATTAAATTAAATTTAACAAAAAAATTAGAAGTTGATTGAAAATAAACTATATTTTCTTTTCGTTCTATACTTATAAATGGGTTTGAAGTTGTTGAATATAAAAACCATAATATATTATTATTTATATCTGTTTTTACAATAAAACCATCACTACCCATTTCACCTTCACCACATAATAGAATGTATTTATTATCAATCAATATTTTATTATTTATCTGAATTTCAGACCAAAGATCATCATCACTTTGAAGCAAGTTATCGACAGTTGTTTCACCTTTATATGAAAGGAAATATTCCTTTTGATAGGAATGTATTAATTGAGGATTATCAATAAAATCAATGTCGATAAATCTTATCAATCCAGAAGGCTCATAAACAAGATCCAGCCCGATTAGCTGATTATTTATCCATTTTTTTTGGATGGGGTTAGTTGGATTTTTCATAATTTATAGCATATTAAAAATAACCATTTGGAAAAATTTCTGATAAACTTTTTTTATAAAATTCTATTTTTTTAGAATGACTGATGATCCCACATGCTCTATTAAAATATTGGCTTAACCAGTAAGCATGAATGTAATTAAAATACTCATGTGGATTATTTTCTGAAAAATTTATGATAGATTCTAATGTTTCTATAATCTGTTTTTCACTAAAAACCTCATTATAAGATTGTACAATGATATTTTTTAATTTCATATAAATTTTATTAAATTTATTTACACTTAGAGGATCTTTTGATTTATCGTAATTAATAAATAACGCTGACTCTATATCATAAATGAAAAGATCATCAATTAAAGTAAGTTTGTTTTTTAGTTTTTTAATATAATTAACAAAACTTTCACTTTGAACGGATTCTATAACAGGGATGATAATAGTGTCATGATATAAAATTTCAAGATATTTATCTTCAACTGTACTGTATAAATTTATAAGGAAATCGCTATCAATATCTATCAATTCTATAATCGGCCAAAAAAAAGATTCATTTAAATTAAACCACAAATTAAATGAAAGAATTTCATCACATTTTTCTTTAATCTTATAAATTCTGTTTTCCATATTAATCCAATAGTGACTAATTAAGAACAGGCTGTATTATAACTAGATAATAGTCCGATAAGTTAAAGTTATTAAGTTCATCTGATTTTTATAAAAATCAAGTCTTATAATGGTTTTTTATTATAAAATTACACTGTTCATGTAAAAATCCTAGTTGTGTATTTTATTATTTTCTTTATTAAATTTCTTTAATTTACATGAAAATTTATCCCTGAACAATTATTTTATATTCAATAGAGTCTGCAATTATATGTACCCATTCTTTTGAAGAAAAAAACTCTGCTAAAAATGAAAATGAATACTTTCCACCTAGATGAAAATATTTTTGGTAGTTTGGCGAGTGTTCTAGAAAATGTATTCTATCAGTAACTTTTATAAATTCTCCATTTGTTGTATCTATCGTCCATGACAGCGGTGCATCAATATAGCTTACATTTCCAAATTTTAATTCAATAAAATAATTTTGGTCTGTTATATCCAAACATCCTTTAACGATTAGATCATTTTTATGGAAGCCACATATTTCCATATCACACCAATCATTTTTTTTTAAAATAGAGCTTATTTTTTCTATATTCATAATATCAACAATATTTTTAATAAGATATATAAGCGGTAAAATATTATAACTACTGTTTTCTACGCTTAATCTTAAGCAAAGAAGTTATCATATATCAAATGATAATTTAATGCATGAATATATTCGTTTATAGTTGAATCATTCTGGCCCATCCCATTCAAGTTTATCTTTTAAATTTTCCGGAACTAATTTAAATAATAATTTAATGTTTTTTTTATGAGAATTGTAGTTGTTGAAATGTTGTGGGCTAGCATTTTCTAAATAATAACGAGCATGGTGATTAAGAAAATATACATCATGCTCAGTCATTTGTGGATAGGATAGTGATTTGACAATATCATGCAACAATTCTGCTTCTTGATAACAAGTCTTGTCTAATGCTTTTTTTAAGGCAGACAGGGTTTGAATGTTTCTTATATAGGATAATACCTTGTTAAGCATGTCAATATATATATTTATTTTGTCCATTAAATTTAAATCCCTGTTTGTTTCTTAATAATTTGCATGATCAGGTAAAATATATTTTTTCGTGTCCTCATCATAGTAGAAATAATGATTGTAATATAGCTCATTTTCTTTATCTTCATATTACTCAGTAAAATAAAAATGATATTCAGTATTGTTATCGGCATAAATCTGGATTTCTTGCACCATCTGGTCGCGAGACCACAGGTAATCAACACGCTGAACACGTTTATTTTTAAACGGTGAATTGGGCGGTGAAATAGGACGATTATCGACCACCTTACTTTTACTGAGGCGTCGCCCAAAAGCATCGTAAGTGTAACGCCAGCATTCCCCTTCAGGGTTAAAACAGGCAATAAGTTGATTAAGCGTATTCCATTGGTAATACCACGTTTTTGCTCGAAAACCGTGTTGATGAACCACTTTTTGCGTTAATCGACCATTAATATCATAGTGATAATCTTGGTAGCCTTTCGCGGTGATACGGCGAGTGACACGGCCTTTTTGTTGCTGTTGTGCCAGTTGTAAAAAGGCACCTTGCGCATCAGATGGAATAAGCTGGTGCTCTGTGATATTTAAGTTGTTATCGTACTGAAACTTCTCGCTTTGGCATTCAAACTGGTTACTGTATTGGGTTACTAAAATGTAGGAACGAAAGTAGAGAATAAAATCAACCATGTTTACGAAGCCATATTAAAATGGTAGAACAGCTTTGTATGCCATATCGATATTGGGCTTGTTTATATAGGTGAGTTCATTTTTTCCTATTTGGTTAAAAACCGATAATTTTAAAGAAAGGAAATAATCATGTTGAATTCATTTAGTATTTTGTTTAATTGCATTCTCTAATTTTAGATTTGAAAAGTATCAACCTTATTTAGAACAGGTCAATAGATTATAAAAAAACAATTTGATTAATTTAGGCTTCAAATAAAAGTATTACTTAGGGAAATAAATATTTCCCTATTTTAGGAGAAATAAGATCAGTTTGGTGATAAGGTGCTTAAATATGATCTTTATTATTTACAGCACTGTAATGCGGATATAGCTCCATTTAGACAATATTGTAAATTATCTTTATCAGTTAATAACGTATATCCAATACCGTCATCTGGCAATAATAACTCATTTTCTAATGAGTTATTAATAAGTGTTATCATTGATTTAAGTTGTATTTTGTCACCTCCAGAATAAATATCTAATAATGGTGGCCATTCCATTTCTTTATTTTGGTGTTCAATATTTTCAACGAAATTAGAATAAGAGTAATACATATCATCTATAGAAGAATAATTTTTAAAATAAGGTATGTTAAAATCATTATTACCAACAATACCATATTCAATGAATAAAGTTGATTTTTTTGAACTTATCTCAATGTAAGTATATGGTGTTGATAAATTTAAATATTTATTGATGCTCATAAAATCTCTTGGTTTTTAATTAAAATCGCAGCCTTAGTACCATCATGAAATAATATATTATAGTGTGCATGTGTATCATGAATTTTATTCCCTGGCATATTATGAACAATATCAGAAAATGGATTGTTTGTATTATATGTATCTCCTCTGTATGTGCCTCTTTTTTGTTTCCATAAAGAACTCAAACCACTTTCTTTCGGAAATGTAGATGGAATTGGTAGAATATCATGCTGTGGTTTTAGTTCGGGCATAAAATTCAGTAACTCTCTCGCCTCGTTAGCGTCTTTTACATAAATATCTTTTCCACTTTTGAGTTCATTAATTTGTTTTTGTTGTTTTTGTTGTTTTTGTTGTTTTGGTGTTGGTTTACAGCTTAACCCAAACGGATCAACCCACCCAGCCGGACAATGCACATACCCATACGGATTAAAGCCACCTAATAATCCGATAGGGTCAGGTGAAATATATTGCCCTGTGTCCTTATCATAGTAGCGAAAGCGATTGTAATACAAGCCACTTTCTTTATCTTCATATTGTCCGGCAAAACGAAAATGCCATTCGGTATATTCAGGGTCGTTATCGGCATAATCATCATGAGATTGCCAAAATGCCATTTGCCCCCAGGTATTTAACCGTCCTGCCCAGCTAACTGCCGTACGGCACACCATGCGCGATCTGATGGCTGATTATATCAGTGGCTAAAAGCTATAAATAGAGCAGCCTTTAATAATGAGTAAGTCATAATTATTAAGATTTCTGGCTTACTTATATTTTTCTCTTCATTAAAACAAGATTTTTTTTGAACTCATTATTTGATAGCTCACTTAATGAAATGAGTATATCTTTTTCATTCATTATGGTTTTATGTGTGTAAGATTCATAATCCTCATTAAATGTAAAAAAGTACCACTCATTTAAATTTCTGTTTATCAATTTCAAAAACTCAATAATGGTATTAATATTTTTAGAAGTTTTTTTTAATTCTAATTTGTATGAATAAAAATCATTTAATTTTAATGTGTTACCAAAAAGATAGTCGATAACAAAACCTTCACACTCATACTGAGTTAATGTAATTAAAGTTTCCCATTTAAATATTTTTGGCTCCTGAGAGAAAGATTGTTCTCCCCAATAAACTAATTCTTCATTTAAATTTAACTCTTTTATATTTAAACTTTTTTTAAGTAAAATAGAAAAATATATTTCCATAAATATCTCTGCTAATAATTAGTCATTTTTTAGTGGGTAATAAGGTACTTGATTCTGTCGCTTCCATCTAAATTTATCTTTATATATAAACTGATGCTGATGTAGATTAAGGTGATGGTGTGGCTTTCCATAATCACCCCAATACACTTCACTAAATGGAACTGATTTACCGTTTGCTGTCGGCCATGTTGATGATGGAAAGGTGGCTGATTGTCTATATAACTGGCCATTTTCGCTACTTATTTTCCCACCTAAAACAGTATGAGCTCTAGCTTCCGCTATAGGATCTGGTAAAGGAATATCTTGTCCATTGACTCTTTGCTTATCTAAAGGTGTTGGTCTGCCATTTGAATCACGAGGAATATAATGTTTATCTACAGGGCTAATATTCTCATTATCAAGCTTCGACGTCCCATTTAACCCAAACGGATCTACCCACCCAGTAGGGCAATGCACATACCCATACGGATTAAAGCCCCCTAATAATCCGATAGGGTCAGGTGAAATATATTGCCCTGTATCCTTATCATAGTAGCGAAAGCGATTGTAATACAAGCCACTTTCTTTATCTTCATATTGACCAGCAAATCGAAAATGGCATTCGGTATATTCAGGATCGTTATCGGCATAATCATCATGCGATTGCCAAAATGCCATTTGTCCCCAGGTATTTAACCGTCCTGCCCAGCTGACAATGCCTTTTTCGCTAAAAAATTCGCGCGGTGTACCTTGATGATCAGTGACGACATAATGCAGTTTTCCACGTTGATAACGGGCTGTTGGAGTGATTTCTCCGGGTTGATAAAGCCACTGAATTTGCGGATCATAAGCCGGTGTGACATCGGCATAAATCGGGGTTTTTTGCACCATTTGATCGCCAGACCACAGGTAATCAATACGCTAAATACGTTTATTTTTAAAGGGTGAATTGGGGGGAGGGGAATAGGGCGATTATCGACCACTTTACTTTTACTGAGGCGTCGCCCAAAGGCGTCGTAAGTGTAACGCCAGCATTCCCCTCCAGGATTAAAACAGGCAACAAGTTGATTAAGCGCATTCCATTGGTAATACCACGTTTTTGCTCGAAAACCGTGTTGATGAACCACTTTTTGCGTTAATCGACCATTAATGTCGTAGTGATAGTCTTGATAACCTTTGGCGTTAATACGGCGAGTGACACGGCCTTTTTGTTGTTTTGCCAGTTGTAAAAACGCACCTTGTGCATCAGATGGAATAAGCTGGTGCTCTGTGATATTTAAGTTGTTATCGTACTGAAACTTCTCGCTTTGGCATTCAAACTGGTTACTGTATTGGGTTTCAACAATTTGGTCGTTGGCGTTATAGCGGTATTGTGTGCGGTTCCAGCGGGCATCGTCGATATTGACCAGATTAAAGGCTTTATCGTATTGATAATTATAAATAGAGTAAAATTAGATGATGTTACAAGGCCGGATAGACCAATAAGTTTTTCCGGCTTGCGTCTAAATGTAGGCTAATATGTTGTTGAAAAATTAACTCCTGTAATGCTTAATTTATTTATTTAAAAAGCTCTTCATTTATAATCAAAACTCTTAAAAATGATTTAGTCAATATTACGATGGGTTCATTATTTAGTATATCTTCGTTTATAACTAGTTTCTCTATTTCATCAAAATAACCACGATCCATCGTATAGATGGATTTTTCTTTATCAATAAAATCTATATCACACAGTACATGAGCAAAATAAAAACTATTCTCATATGTTGTTTTTTTATGGATAAGAGAAACAGGAAAGTATTCTATTTTAGAGTTAGATCTATCAAATATATCTTTTAACTCTTTGGAAACTATTAATATTGGGCCACTCATAAAAAAATCAGTGGGCTTATTTTTAGATATTACTTTTACCATTAATCTAGGAAAGTTATTTCCTAATTTTTCAGGTAAAGATACTTTATGGTCTAAAATCTCTTGTATATTTTCGACTATAGCATCTGTATAGTATTTATCTTCATATGTTTCTTCTATAATATAATACATATTGCACTAGATATTTATTATAATAAGTTGTTTTGTTAGCTTAAAGTTAAAAATCAAGATAACCACCTATAGCTTTTGAGAGGGAATTGTTATTTTCCATTTCAAATTTATCAATAAAATTTTTAAAGTTATGAGCAACTAATGTTAGTCCGGAAGCAATTTGTTCATTATTAAAAGAAGGGAGTATTTCATGATCCCAAAACCATATGGTTCCTTTTATATTTCCTTGAGTGCATATACATATTTGATTTCCACCAGATGAACAACCAATGGGTATTAATTTCATTTTAAGTTCATTCTTATATGTTTCAATCATTTCAAAAATAGTATAGTCTTTATTGATATTATCTAAACCATAAAAATAATCGATAGTATCAAATCCTTTATCATCGGCCCATGGTGAAGATTCAATACCTTTGAAAATTACTATTGCATCAAATTTTACATTACTACCAAAATATAATAAAAAATCATGATAATCCTTAGGTAATATACCTGTTCTTCTCTCAAGATTTTCTAAAAGGATGATTTTTTCACTTACGTCAATGGATATAAAATTTACTCTTAAAAATTTGAGTTTGTTTATCATTTCTTACCTTTATTTAATTTTCTATATCGGATACTGAACTGATGACTTACTGCTGATTTGATGCTAATAAGTATAGAATAATTTCTTTCTCACATTGGTACATTAATTTGAGTACAGGGTTATCATAGTCACTATAAATTTCTAGATATCCTCGAGTCATATTTTTTACGATATTATTTTTTAATTTCCCTGATTCTAAAGATAAAAGTGCTTTTTTATAAAGTATCAAAATAGAATCTAAATTGTCCTCACCTTTAGATTTTTTCAACTCATTTAATGCATTGGTTATTTCATTTATTAAATACATTAATTCTTTTTTATTCATATGGTTATATTTACCTTGATGGAATGTTAGTTGTTTTTTCATCCGATTAGGTTCACAATCTCTAAAATGTATTTTCATCCATACATATTTTTAAATTGGATACATATTCCCCAAAACGTTGGCATGCATCATCTTCTTTTTTAAACGGCTCGACCCAACTTCGTTTCCCTCTTTCTGAATGATAAACAAGCCAATTATCATATTCATAAACAAGGCAAATTTTGTCATCAGGGTAACCCCTTCAAAAGAATAATAAGATAATGAAATATTATTTTATTTTAAGCGTTTTTTAATTCTACTTTATTCACAAACTCTTCTTATTTTAACGATGTTGGTGTTATTTTCATTATATTGAAATTTTTCCAACCTTACGGATATAGATTTAACCTGTCAACTAACCTTATAGGGTTATACTAGGTAAATCGCTCAATATCAAACGATAATATATTATAGCAGTTTGATCTAAAATTTATTCTGAATAAGAAGAAACTATATTTTGCCAAGTGAAGCCATCATATAAATTCACATTATGTAAATCGGCTACAATTAGAATATCATCACGTACATCTATATGGCCTGAGTAAACAACATTTTTTCCATTATGTTCAGGGCGGATCATTTTTTCTCCATCCCAACATTGTAAGTGATAGGTGTCACATGCCCATAATTTATTATCAAACCAACGTAATTGATGAATCAAAACAGTTGAATTGTCACTATGAACTTTCTCCCAGAGGAATTCTCGGCCTCGCCATAGGTTTCCACCTTCACCTGCTATATAGACGTAATCATCAGGGGCACAGAGCACTGCACTTAATTGTTCATTAGATGGAAATCCACAAGAAATCCATTTATCGTTGGTATAATGCCAGACATCTCCTTCACCACCAACTGCATACATGTCAAATTCAGAAAATCCATCTAAATCAGAAAAACCCATATTGGTGTTTATTTTTCCATCAGGCAAGCCATTGTCAAGTAGATGCCATTGACCAATATTTATACGTTTGTATATTTTTCTTCCGAGTCCCACATGATAAGAATATTAATCAATACATTTTATATTAGTAAGACCTGAAAAAATATTAGGTGTGACTTTTTCTAGTGGATAATTGGCTCCACTACCAACGCAAAGAACATCACCATCATGTCCTCTAGAAGCTAATAATCCTTGAGCTTTGGGCTTTAAACTAACACCGACTATAGGACTGTCAAATCCTTCTAAATATGTAGAACCAATAGATGTTTCTGGAGTATCCAAATAAATTGATATTAACTTTGAGGGGATCTCATTATCCCATAATTTAGAGGCCTCATCATAAGGAATATCTTTTCGCAAACAAAGATAAATGATATTTTTATCTCGAATTGCACATCCTGTGATTAGCCAAGTTTTAAATTCTTTATCCCAATAATCTTTTTTTACATATGCCATATCGTTTACCTTATTTGTTCTATACTTGGTTTAATTATTTTTTATCATGTTAATTAAATTGTAGTTTTTAGTCATATATATCTTGCTATAGTATATGAGCGTTATTATCTTCTATTGGATTTTAATTATAATTATTAGGCCTCAATATTGATATATAATACCAATTCCCGTTATGAGCAATTCCTTCCTATCTAAAATATTATTTTGTAGCAGGATTAATATCTGTTTTATTACGGGCTATTTGATATAAGAATCTACTTTATGAGTAAATTTACCTTCTTCCCCCGTAAGAATAGATAATTTCTGTGGCGTTGATGACTTTTTTGAGTAGTGTTAAAGGATAAGATAATAGGATTTTACAATCCTTTAGTAAAATACTCTAAAACATCATCCATGGTTTCTTTATATTTAAAATTATCAACAAAAATAATTTTATCTACAGATTTTATTTTTCCCTTATAGTTAAAATCAGGAACAGCAAGAACAAAATTTATTTTATCAATTTTCATTTTTCGTAATTTTTTTTCAACTTGAGGCCAAAAGTCAGAAATTAGTTCGTTATTACCAATTTCATCTATTTTTTTTCCTGTATAACCTAATTCTTCTATAGATAAGATAATTTGGTGTTCATCATCAAATAAATCACTATTATCATCTATTTTAAAATCTATTTTTAATTTTATATCATTATTGTGAATTATAAAAAGGTCTTTAATTTCTTTCTCAGAAATAGATTCAGCAATCCATACCGCTATAGTTGTATATTCGTTCATTCCTAAAAAATCTCAAGATAAATCATATTGTCCAAAAGGAAAGTGTTTTCCTGACCATTTTTTGTTTGCTATTATGTTAAAAATATAACAGTTACTAAAATTATAGTTTCAATAATTTATTTATCATTAACTAAAATAGTTTTAAATAGCCTAATAATCCAGTGCATTACCTTGTTTTGCTGGATCGTTCCCCACAAGCATCATAATTGGCATTTCAGTATAATATGGCATTCATACGAATAATAAGATTAATATGTTAGTTAATTATATCTACCATACCATCATATTTTAGATAAGTAATACCCAAGATTTAATCCTTTAAAATCCTCACTTCTTATATAGAAACTACGGTTTATTATTTTACTAATAATTTTAAGAAATAGCTTTTTATTTTTACCGCAATATTTTTTTAAATCTAACACTTCAGCAGGGCACTTCCTTATGACATAATAAATATAATTCATAAATATGATGTTGGATATAAAAAGATTACACTCTGATTGATTTTCATTAACACAATCTATTAATACGGAAAATATCTTTTTTTTATCATTATGATACTGATTGACAAATAAGTTAGGGTGGGAATAATCTATGTATACATCATCATACGGAAGTTTATATTCACATTTGGTATCAAGTAAAAAATCTATCGTTGCCAATTGAAACTGTTTTATAGTGTCTAGTTTTTCTTTATTACTATCATCAGAAAACTTAGATGCTACTATATGTACTGTCTTTATTAATTCTTTAACATCAGTAAATTTATCACGTTCAATATTGAATAATAAAGTCTCACCTCTAACTATAAAATACTTTGAAAATCTATCCCCAATTCCTAGCTCATAGGTTAAATAATTAAAAAATCAGACTTGCTCTCATCTTCATTTAATACACCAGTAGCACTTAAATTAGATTTAAGTTGATTCACAAAATAAGTTATAAATATGTTTTTATTTTCATAGCAAGCGTTAGTATCTATTAAAAAAACAGAAGGAATAATTCTTAAAAAGGAGAAGAAGATATCATGATTATTATATCCTCCTTGATAAATTTCTTTTCTTGCCTTTTCAAAATTAAACAAATCGCACCACCATGAAAGATATAACGAATCACCATCACCTCTCAACGATAATAATTTTTCATAATCATCATCCCAATTAGAATAAATAAAATTACATTCACCTATTGGCGATGTCCTTGGATTAAAGAGCATCTTTAGCTTATAGTTATATATCTCACTTACTGTAACTGATAATTTATTTTTATTTATCATTTTATTCTTCCTTCTGTTTTAATCCATCTTTTTTGATACGATTCTTAATTTTTGACATGAGGCTTGTATGAAAACCAATCATGTTTTTATTATAAGTTAAAGTTAAAGTTAAAGTTAAAGTTAAAGTTAAAGTTAAAGTTAAAGTTAAAGTTAATATTAGTATTAGTCTTCTAATCCTAGTAATTTATATTTTTCTGTCATATCTACATCTTTAGCATTAATCCAATTAATTTTTTTTGATAGTTCTAACGGTTTTTTAGAAAAATCTTTTATTGCTAAGAATACTTTTTCTGGAGAGATACAAGATCCTGTAAAAATAAGATCAAGTTGACCATCCAAATCAATTAACTGATTCATCTTGTTTTTATCTCCTAAAGAATAAAAACCTGAACCCCTATGACTATAAAGCAATGAAAAGCTTCCTTGCGCAACATTATGAGAATAAAATAAAGTGGAAATAATCTTTCCATTCTCAGAAAAGTAACGACTAGCCAGAGTTGTGTGAGACTTAGTCCAAATATGTTTGTTTTCTGGGTAGGATAGAAAAAAAAGACTATATTTTTCCAGGTGAAAAATTTTAGAAATTTTCCCATCTGGATAGCTAAACTCAAAGTAATTCACATTGAGTATCCTTTTAGTTCAAAATACAAGCAGATTTAAAATATTTTTATTAGCTCGTTATACTTATTAAGTATTAAAGTTTTTAATATCAATTCCAATCTATGATAGTTCTTCAGGTATAAAGTGTCTATTTTCTAGTCTTAAACAAGGTAGAGGCAATAGTTTTTTATACGTATAATAATTATAATGTTGAAATTATATCTTTTTTAATTTTGTTCAATGACTCTTTGTTTTTGAAGTCAGAAATATCATAAATACTAGTGTCCATAGTGTTTTCTAATTCATAATTTATATATGACTCTATATAATTATCCTATCTTCAGATATATTAATTTCAAACTCATTTAGCGTTTCTGATGGATTTTTATTTTTTAATAAATATATTAAAAATTCCCCTTTTAAAACTGACATAATTATGGAATATATTTCTAAGCTCATCAAGTTAGCTTTTATTTGCAGGGGTTCAATTATTTAAATTTATAACATATTTAATCTTATAGAGGAGATTATTAAATCTACTTTAGATCTTTCATTAAGTGAGAAAAAACGTATTTTTAATAGCCTCATTAGATTTTCAATTGAAATATCTTTAATTTTATTTGAGATGTCTTCAAATGAGCTTAATTTTATTCTTTCTATTACATTTTTTCTAACAGAAACTTCTAGTTCACTTCCACTGTTAATGGCGTGATTTATTTTTTCAATGTAGATGCTATTAATATTACCTTTCATTTCGTTATCATATATTTTTAATAGCAGAGCATATTCAATCCAAGTCCAATAGTTGTAGTTATTTTCAAAATCAACTTCACATAATAAATTTAACAAATTTTTGTATTTCTCATTGTCTTTGAAATATAGATTATAAGCCATTTTTACAATATTTTCTAAATAACTTTTCTTTGTTTTTCTTTCATTCTGTGATAATAAGTTTATGTAATTATCATCTTCATTTAGTTTCTTTATTAAGCTATTTAAATTCATATTACTCTCTCTTTATTCAACAACAATTTTTATCATTTTCCATCAGAATGAGAGGATAATCAATGAAATATAGTTGAATTGAGCCTCTATTAATCATTAATACTAATATACTTTACACTAGCTTCCTTTTCCTCCTTATTTATACATAGCCATAGTAAACTCATCTCTATCAAATTCTGTTTTAGTTGGATAATTTTGAAGGGATTAACGCCTTCCTTTTAGCTATACCAGTCAAATTAATTGCAAATTATGACATCAGATGCATGGCCAAAAGCTTCTTTATATTGCTAGGCAAAACGAAAATAACATTTGTTTTATTTTGGGACTAAAAATGTTGGCCCATTTTCAATGTGTAAATAATAAAATTGTATAGAATCAATAATATTAATTCTTAGTAATGTATCACAATATTTGCATGAGGAGGTATTAAATCACCAACCTTTAATTTTTGGTTTAAATGTTAATGTTTAATTGTCATAACTCTTCATTAATCCATTTTAAAATTTCTTTTTGGATAGCTTGTATATTTAAATCTTTATTCCAATTCAATAACTCTTCTTCACCATAGCCATCACTTAACATAAATAAGTATATAGTTGATTCTGGCTTTTGAAATAGGTTGTTTTTAATACAAAACTTCATTGCGTTTATACATACTTTAGCAATATTATTTTTATCGTTATCCTCTTCGTGCTCATCACTTAAAGAAAATTTCATCATCATTGATGACACGGAAGAAAAAGCAACATTATTATATAAATATTCATCATCATCTTTAGATATTGTTTCACTAAACCATTCGGCTGGGCTGTATTTGTTGGTTAGAGGATACGTATCATCTTTTTTTTCTTCAAAATATGTATTTGTATTAAATAATAAAGAAATAGATATAAAACTTTCATCTGTATATAAACAAAATGAGTTGATATTATCCCAATAACTTTGTTTTTTTATATGATTTATAGTATTTGTAATACTAAAAACTATATCAGTTTCTAATTTTTTAAAGTCCATAAAAATCCTCTCACACTATAATATTTTTTCCTTTACGAATAGCTCACCTAGTTCAGCTAAGGTCTCTTTTATTGATATACCTGTTTTTAATACGCTATTTTCTTGTTTTCTAAACTCCCTATATTGTGCATACCTTTTTGGAAAAATAGTCAACTCAAGCGGATCCATCCAATCTACCAGATAATGCACATATCCATATGAATTAAAATCCCAATGTCCTAATAGGATTGAAAAGAACTTATTGGCTGTTTTTTTATAAATCTGATGTAATTAACTATAATTTAAGGTGGCTAAAATTAAGAATGTTAACAGGATAGATTATTCTTAACATAGATGCTTTATATCTAGTCTTTCCTTTGAACCTGTTAGGATATTCCTCTTCAAATAATGAAGTTTTTTCATAAGGATATATGCTTGATAAGTTAGTACCTGTAGCATAATAAAATGCTGTGCTAACTTTCTCACAATAATAGGAAATTACATATGAAAAATTTATCTTAGTGCTGAACGAATTAATATATTTAGCAATGAGATTGGATTCATTGTATACAGATGGGTATTGTATATCAATATAAGAAAAACCTAGGAATTGTTCTGTTGTATAACCAAAAGATGCGCACCACGGTTTTATGTCTTTTTTCTCTGAATATATTAGAAATGGAGTTATATTATTCTATTTGTTCTTTTAAATCTGAAAGAGTTGTCACAACTATATCATGCCCATCTTTATATATGCTAGATTTTATTTCTTTATAATATCCTACTGATGTTATTTTTATATTAAATGTTTTGAAAAAATTAAGCTAAATTAAAAGCATTTTTTGAGTCTAATTTTCAGTATTGTATAAAGCTATCCTTGAGTACGTTTTTTATCCTGATAATTATATTTTTATATATCAAAAATTAATTATCTAATATTTTTATGCTTAAGAAAAAATTTCTTTTGGTGTTTAGTTGGTAACTTACTTATTACCTCATGATTTAGTGATGTAAGCAATGGTAGTTTTGTTCCCATGTGTGTTTTGAAAGTTAATTCTATTGCATGAATTGTATATTTATAGCCATAACATCGGGTCGCCTTATCGAGATCCCTTTACCACATATTTTTGTGCCATTTACTTATCTAATAGGGAAGGGAGTCAATCCAAACAGATCGACCTATCCCGTTAAACAATGCTCATACCTATATAGATTAAAGCTATCTAATAACCCGATAGGGTCAGGTGAAATATATTGCCCGGTATCCTTATCATAGTAGCGAAAGCGATTATAATACAAGCCACTTTCTTTATCTTCATATTGTCCGGCAAACCGAAAATGACATTCAGTGTATTCAGGATTGTTATCGGCATAATTATCATGAGATTGCCAAAACGCCATTTGTCCCCACGTATTTAACCGTCCTGCCCAGCTAACAATCCCTTTTTCGCTAAAGATTTCGTGTGGCGTGCCTTGATGGTCAGTGACGACATAATGCAGTTTTCCAGGTTGATAACGTGGCATTGGAATAAATTTCGCAGTGGAGATATTAAGCGGTTGTTCGATACTGACGCTGTACAGCGAAGATATCTGCGTGATTAAGTATAAAACCAACAACAGAAAGAGCAACTCAGTGCCATGATGTTCAAGTTGATGGTTGATCATCTTAATTATAATGAATGATTAATATGGCTTAGAATATTTTCAATTAACTTTTCATCACTTTCATCTAATATGCTGTTATTTATGTTTTTTAGAATAAATCGAAGTTTCATTAAAATTTCAGTTGCAGTCGAACTATATTCAATAGCATCAATAATGGTCTCATGATACTGATGTAATCCTTGTATTTCTAAAATAGTAGCTAACTTCCTAGATTCTGTATAAATGTCAAATTTCATATTTTAAAAGTAGTCGAGCATGACTCCACGATTCAGAATTACCTTTTTCCATAAATATTTGATCAGCATAGGAGCTACTAAGGGCTCCGTTCCGCGACTGCACGTTGATACGTTAATAATCTAATGGAACATGTTGATTGATTTGTAGCGAGGTCAGTTCATGGAGTTTGACCAAAGGCATAATTAAGTTCACGTTCACCAAAGTAGGTTTGGGCGAGAATATCGTGCTCTTCATCCCATTGGTGCTTAATCTCTTGTCCGTTTATTCGTTCATAACATAAATGCCCTTGGTCGTTATACTCAAATTCCACCACCGAATTAGGATTAGTGACACGAATAAGTTGTAAGTGTTTATTGTATTTATATTTTATTATCTTTATAGTTACTTAATTATTCTGTATTGAGCTTTTCTAGTATTTTTTTTATATGGTAACTAGAATAAGGCGTTAGAATAGGAATGTTCATTGATTCTTTTTCAGTTATTGAATATTCATTCCCCCATATATCTATTTTCTTACGAGAGTTTTCAGCTCCATACAAAAAATATACATCATTCATATTTGTGGGTTTGTAGTTTTCTTGGTGACCAATAATTTGCCAATCTGAATCTGATTCATATTTTTTGTCAAATAAAAGATAGCTATCAATTATAAAAGGAGGAGTTAAGCTCTTTGCTGATTTTATTTTATTTTCATCAATAGATGGAGATTTAGAAATAAAGTTAAGTATTTCAGCTACGTGGCCTACTATAGATTTCGATATAATTCTACCAAAATAGTACTTTTCTTTATCAAATGTAAAGCAAAATACATCACCGTTTTTTATAAATCTAATCATAGTTCGAGGTTTCTTATTCCACTTCCTAATTATAATATTATTCATTTGAAGTTTTTTCCTAATTGTATTATTTTACTTTTATAAGCCTCTTTAAAGACTTTTGCTCGATCATCTTCTCTATTATGATCAAATGAATTGTATTTATTTCCTCTATTGATTAAAGATATATTTTCTCCAATTATTCCTATTTTTGTTTTATAATGTTCTATGTAAAATTGCTCATATCCACGAGATTGCCCATAATTAATATTATTTTCAATAGGCATCATTATTCCTCTAGTTGATAGTCTCCCTGTATCTCTGTGTTCAACTGTTCTTCTTTCAAGGTTTTATAATAAGGCTTAGTGGCACCAGGGCCATATAAGGCATAAACATAGAATCCAGAATCATTGATACTAGAAGACAACCCAAACGGATCTATCCACCCAACTGGACAATGCACATACCCATACGGATTAAAGCCACCTAATAATCCGATGGGGTCAGGTGAAATATATTGCCCTGTATCCTTATCATAGTAGCGAAAGCGATTGTAATACAAGCCACTTTCTTTATCTTTATCTTCATATTGACCCGCAAAACGAAAATGGCATTCGGTATATTCAGGGTCATTATCGGCATAATCATCATGTGATTGCCAAAAGGCCATTTGTCCCCAGGTATTTAATCGACCTGCCCAGCTAACAATGCCTTTTTCGCTAAAGATTTCGCGTGGCGTACCTTGATGGTCAATGACGATATAATGCAATTTTCCGCATTGATAACGGGCTGTGGGAGTGATTTCATTGGGCTGGTAGAGCCACTAAATTTGCGGATCATAAGCCGGTGTGCCATCGACATAAATCGGAGTTTCCTGCACCATCTGGTCACCAGACCAAAGGTAATCGACATGTTGAATTTGTTTATCTTTAAAGGGCGAATTGGGTGGTGTAGGGCGATTATCGAACACCTTACTTTTACTGAGGCGTCGCCCAAAAGCATCGTAAGTGTAACGCCAGCATTCCCCTTCAGGATTAAAACAGGCAATGAATTGATTAAGCGAACTCCATTGGTAATACCATGTTTTTGCTCGAAAATCGTGTTGATGAACCACTTTTGGGGTCGAGTGGGTGAGTCATATTCAAAACGAATTTCCGTCCCATCAGGGTGTATTGTGGCGAGCAATAAATAAAAAGGACCGTAACGATAGTGCGTAGTTTTGCCTTCGCCATGCTGTAGTGAATTAGTCGTTGTAATCCGCTAAGGGGGAATAGTAGAAAATCATGATGTGATCGTCTATGTATTAAATATCGCGATCATGTAAGAAAAAGAGAAAACAGGAGGGCATTAAAAAATTATGACTTGAAATAAAGCCCCCGAAAAACGAGGTGTACTGCACCGTGGGCTATACCCCTAAGGGTAAAAAAACCGACCTCTTCCAGCAAGACCAGCTCAGTGAAATTAAGCTTCGAAATGCGGGAACTGATTGGAGATTATAATGTGGGATAAAAGCAGAATAATAAATTGTCCGGCAAGGTTAATTAGACGGACAATTATATCTATTTTTTATCTAGTGATTTCATCCACAACAATATCATAAAAAGTGAATTTAGCATTTTTTATGAACATAAGAATTTCAGAAAATCTAGCATCTTTACTTTGTTCGCGGAGACAATCTTTTTCCAATTCATTGAGCATTAACAAGTATTTTTCATCTTGATCATCCATTGCATCATAGACTTCGTCAGTACATAAATCAAGCATCCTTATTAAACACTCATTGAAAAATAGACAACTATTTGAATTAGAAAAACCAACTATATTTTCAATTGCATTAATTAATAAAAAACCAATATAATTACGAGAAGAATTTAATAGAAAATAAAAATTATCAGATATTTTTACTTTATAACAAACAGATAAAAAATCAGATGATACGATTAATTGATTTTTTTTTATCGAAAAAAAAGACTTTTCTTGCATTACAATATTATCAATAAAATGATCAATACAATCAATCAATTCTATTTTTTTTAATTTTTCAATATCAAAAAATTTAAATTTTGGTTCGTTGTTAAAAAATAATGATGGAATACTGAGCAATAAAAATGATAATTTATTATCAATTTTATTAAGCAAAAACCAATCCAATGAATCTAATTCACTGAAATTACTACTACCATATAATGAATCAGTATCCTCCTCCAAATCATATATAGTAGTATATTGGTTTGTCATAAAGACATTGAACCCAGATAAATCCCAACGAATATCATCCATTGAATTATCCTCCTAGGCTTACAGGATGTGCCACAGGTAAAAAAACACCATCAGGTTTAGAAATCTTTCCATTAATAATCATATTACTTGTAATTGGTAAGCTCGGATCATTCGGTGAACCTCCATGAATAGCAGTACCACTGTAGCCTTTCGGACTCAATGGGCCATAAGTAGTTATAGCTTGACCTTTATATGCACCTGTTTTATTACCAGCAAAAATAGTATTATTATTTCCACTACTAGAGACATAAACTCCATCGGGCTTCTTAACGATATTTTGAACTCATTCTTCAGACAATCTACCGCGATAACCTTTAGGAAATACTTTTTTTGGGGCGATCTTAGGTGCTTTTTCCTAATTTTCCCTTTTTTGGAGCTTTGATGCCAATTTTGCATAAGGACATTTTGCCAACCCAAACAGATCAATAAATCCTACCAGACAATGCATATACCCATACGGATTAAAGCCTGCTAATAATAATATATTGATTAGGTTTTTTATAGTGTTTATAGGAATAACCATAATTTATGATAGTTAATTTATATTCTTTTAAAATTAAAATAACATACTTTTAAATAGTTATAGTTATAGTTATAGTTATAGTTATAGTTATAGTTATGGTAATTTTCGTTTTTTCTTTTCTAAATGCAGTGGTGACCATGATATTAAAACTCCAGTTTCACCAAGAGTTTTATTAATTCTGTCAATTTGATTACTATCAACTAACCATAACCACATATTATTCTTCATTTTTATTATAGAACCATTTTTTTTATTATTGAAAATCCATTCTTTTAAAGTTATATTATTAATAATAATATAAAGGTGATTTGAGTTAATAATATTAGCTGGATAGGCCATTCTTAACATAGAGGCTTTGTATCTAGCTTTTCCTTTAAATCTACCAGGACATTCCTCTTCAAATAATGACGTTTTTTCATAAAGATATATGCTTGATAAATTAGTATCTGTTGCATAGTAAAATGCTGTAGTAACCTTTTCACAAGAATAATTAATTCCATATGAAAAAGTTATATTAGGGTCGAATGAGTTAATATATTTAGTAATGAGTTTGGATTCATTGCATATAGATGGGTATTGGATATCAATATAAGAAAACCCTAGAAGTTGCTCTGTTGTATAACCAAAAGAAGCATGCCATGGTTTTATATCGTTTTTTTCTGAATATATTCTAAATGAAATAGTATTGTTTTCTTCTATTTTTTTCTTTAAATCTGAAAGTGAACCCATAACTATATCATGCTCACCTTTATATGCACCATATTCTATCTTTTTGTAATATCCTGCTGATGTTATTATTAGATTGAAAATTTTAAAAAAGGTTTCAGCTAAATCAAGAGCATTTTTTGAATTCAATTTTTCAGTATTGTATAAAGCGATTCCTGAGTACATTTTTTCTCCTAATTATTATTTCTTAATATATCCAGAATTAATTTATCTAATATCTCTTTTATATCTTTATGCTTATATTCATGCTCAAGAATAAGGATTTCCCCTTGTTTTTTATTTGGTAACTTACTTATTACCTCATGATTTCGTGATGTAAGCAATGGTAACTTTGTTCCTATGTCTGTTTTGAAAGCTAATTCTATGGCATGAATTTTATCGTGTATATCAATAGCCATAACATCGGGGCGTCTTGCAGATATTCTTTTTCCTAAAGCAAAAGAATATGATCTATTTAAATAAATAGCTTTAAATTGACCACTCATTGCTAATTTGTTAGCTATTACTTCTCTAATTGGACAACCCGCCAACCCAAACGGACCTATCCAACCAGTTAGACAATACACATACCCATACGGATTAAAGCCACCTAATAATCCGATGGGGTCAGGTGAAATATATTGCCCGGTGTCCTTATCATAGTAGCGAAAGCGATTGTAATACAAGCCACTTTCTTTATCTTCATATTGACCTGCAAAACGAAAATGGCATTCGGTATATTCAGGGTCATTATCGGCATAATCATCGTGAGATTGCCAAAATGCCATTTGTCCCCAGGTATTTAACCGTCCTGCCCAGCTAACAATCCCTTTTTCGCTAAAGATTTCGCGCGGTGTACCTTGATGGTCGGTGATGACATAATGCAGTTTTCCACGTTAATAACGGGCTGTTGGAGTAATTTCGCCGGGTTGATAAAGCCACTGAATTTGCGGATCATAAGCCGGTGTGCCGTCGGCATAAATCGGAGTTTCCTGCACCATTTGGTCGTCAGACCATAGGTAATCAACACGCTGAACACGTTTATCTTTAAAGGGAGGATCTAAAAATGAAGAAAGAGGATATTAGTGTATTTATTTTTATTTAGTTATTGAATTATGAATATTGCAGATAGAATATTAACACTCACTTTTTTATTATAATACTTTTTGGTTTTTATTGTATATCTTGATTAATTATTATAAAGGCATTGTTAATACAATGCCTATTTTATAAATAAAAAATAAATTATTTATCTGAGAGCCAATCATTTTTAAATGAAATACTTTTCCATGATGCTGTTCTTTTTCTCTTTAGCCATTTTTCTAATTTGTCCCCATCTGGTTTTCCTGTTTTAGTATATTTCATTGGGATTAATAGTAATAAATTAACCTCTTCATCTTCAGGAATAGATATTTCTTTTTCTTGATGATCGAAGGAATAATCAACGGTAACGAGTGCATCGATTTCATCAGGCCAATGAAGGTGTTTCCATTGCTCGTCATTTTTATCTAAAATGAAACCTTCTTTAATGATTTCACTTTTTTTATAATATTCAGAGAGTGAGAAAAGTAACTTCATTGGGAAATTATCTTTGTAATTACTTTGGAGTATTGCCCGATTAATTGGCCAATTATAAGGCAAGCAGATTAAAAATTCAGTGTGAGGTAATCTTTTAAAATTGCCGAAGGTAAAAAATAATTTATGGTAATTACCATTTCTTACCCATGATGTCATTAACCTAATATTATCAGAAGAATATTCATCAGTTAGAATAGGGCCAACATTTTTATAAATATGGGAGAGAATACCATCGCCTTCAATGACGCCAGCTTGCATTTCTTCGAATGCTTTTCGTCCTCCTATCGATTGTAAATATTGAGCAACATCGGTATGCCCATAGGATATAGCGAGATCTAAAGCAGTACGATTAAAATTCATCTGTAAGCGGTTAATCTCTGCGCCTGATTTGATAAGTAATTTGACAATGTCTAAATGACCACCACATGATGCCTCAATTAATGGTGTAGTGATCCCTCGAGGATCTCCATCAATCCATGCTTTATTATTAAGCAAAAGAGTTAATATATTTATATATCCTTCAAATGCGACCTCAACAAGAGGTGTTAGATAGCTACTATCTATCACATTAGTATTGAAACCTTTATTTATTATGAAGTCACATAATAAATATTTACCTTCTTCTGAAAATCTATGTAATAGTGATTTATCAAATTTAATCTCAGATAAGTTTAAATCTTTTAGATATTCTGATAGTTTTTCTACATTCTCGTCTTTTATTATTTTATATATATCTATGTTATTTTCTTTCATAAAACTTACCTTTTATCATTTCTTTCCCTAAATCATTTAAAGCTTCCTCTACAGCATTTTTTCCTTGAGGTGCCGCAGTTATTATTTTTTCGTGAACATGTTGTGCCGCTTTTATTGTATGAGCACCACCACCATTTCTAGCCCAAGTGAAATTTCTTAAATCTGTATTTAGATCAATGCCATAGTATTTAAGAACATCTTGTGCTTGGAGTATATAATCTCGATTTTTTTAGACCAATTTGAAGGTGCATTCTCTCTAACTTATGGTGTCTATGTGGGTTTTTCATTCCGTCAGGTGCGGACCCTAGTTTTTCTAGATCTTCTTTAGATAAACGGCATTTTTCCCAACCCCAAGGATCAACCCACACTAATCCATTGGGTGCATATTGATACAGATTTAACCCACCAGCTAACCCAATAGGGTCATGCTGGGTAAATCGACCAATATCAGGATCATAATAGCGAAAGATATTATAGTGTAAACCTGAATACTCGTATCATCCTGATACTCGCCCTACGGGCCAGCGTAAATGCTGTTCAAATTTGTTCCCGACAAATTTGTCTCTATCGAGATATTGCCCCTGAAAACGTAAGTTTTGATCACGATTTTGGGGATAATAATGAAACTCCCCTAATTCAATTTCTGTTTTACCCCAAGAGGTGAAGCGAGCTTGCCATTGAATATCACCGTTACCATCAACTAACGCATCAGGTAAACCATTAGGCTGACAATGAAAATAAAAAACAGTTTGTTTATTTTTTAAGGCATTAACGCGCGCTAAGGGAGAGTAACTGCCCACATCTTCATAGATATAGAGCATGTCAATGCCGTGTCGATATTCGCTTAATAATCGCAAGCCTTCCCATAAAAAGGTAGTCGTACCACAAGTGTGTGCTTTTAAAGGCAAACGTTGTTGTGCTTGTGGTAGTTGCAGAGAGAATGATGAAGTACGGTGTTTCAAACAGTATTTTGTATAATAGGAATAATGCTAATATTTATTTTTTGTAAATTTTAATGTGAAATATAGATATATTTAAGCTGTTTAGATAAGAGATATCATCTATTTTATTTTTTATAAATAAATATCATGTTCCCGATTTAAATCAGCTAGTTATAAAAATAACCAGCTGATTATTAAAGCTTATAAATATTGTATGAAGAAAAAACCAGCATTAGATGTCTTATTTGTGTTCTTTATTTTATAATCTAAGAAAATATATCCCATACCATCGTTAAATATATTTTCATATGCTTTATTGAAATTTTTTAGATCCGTTTCATTTATTTGTGTTATAAAGTGATATCTGGAATTTATATTTATTTGATCTTGTAACCAAGCTGGTCTTCCAAATTGTTTGGAAATTTCAATACCATTTATTTCATCTTCTATTTCTTCTTTGAGTTCATCGCTTGATAAGCTTTTCAAATTAATAAATCCTTTAGGTAAAGCAAATTCATTAGGGATAATCAATTCATTAGTTCCCTTCCGATGAATTAATACTTTAGCACTTAATTTTTTTATATCAATATTATCAATATTTAGATTTAAAGAAATATCTCTAAAGTAATTTATGGAAAATATATTTTTTTTAGGTAAAGGTAAAAATACAGTTATCATCATATGATCTGGAAAAGCATTTGTTGGAAAAAATTTTTTTTCCAAGCTAATAAAAGGAAACATTGGTCGTTTATTATTATCCATAGGCCAATCTGCTATATTTTCTAGGTATGCTCCACCACCAATATAGCCTATTTTATGATCTACACTGTCTATAGTAATTTTATTAAATCCCATTAGATATACCTTATTTAATAACAACCTTTAGATTTTGCAAAGGATTTTGCATATCTTCTTGCTGTTCTCAATTGTTGTTGTGAAATTATATTGGTATCAATAAGTGATAGTTGTATAGCTTTAGACATTAGTTTTATTTCTAATCTAGCTGAACTAAGCATATCATTTACACCTAATTTCATAGCTTTACGTAATGTATTTTCAGCCGCATGAACCCAATCATGGTGTTCAGGTGTTAATGCTATTGATGGATTTCCTTTAACTCTTCTTCCTGTACCAATACCTGAGATTTGGAAATATTTATTTCTAATTATCTCATGAGCCTCTAGTCCATCTCGGGCATGAAGTTTAGAACCATATCCAGCAACTTCACCTTCTTTTAATAATCCCCAAGGATCAACCCACACTAATCCATTGGGGGCATATTGATACAGATTTAACCCACCAGCTAACCCTATCGGGTCATGCTGGGTAAATCGACCAATATCAGGATCATAATAGCGAAAGGTATTATAGTGTAAACCTGAATACTCGTATCATCCTGATACTCGCCCTACGGGCCAGCGTAAATGCTGTTCAAATTTGTTCCCGACAAATTTGTCTCTATCGAGATATTGCCCCTGAAAACGTAAGTTTTGATCACGATTTTGGGGATAATAATGAAACTCCCCTAATTCAATTTCTGTTTTACCCCAAGAGGTGAAGCGGGCTTGCCATTGAATATCACCGTTACCATCAACTAATGCATCAGGTGAGCCATTAGGCTGACAATGAAAATAAAAAACAGTTTGTTTATTTTTTAATGTATCAACGCGCGCTAAGGGAGAGTAACTGCCCACATCTTCATAGATATAGAGCATGTCAATGCCGTGTCGATATTCGCTTAATAATCGCAAGCCTTCCCATAAAAAGGTAGTTGTACCACAAGTGTGTGCTTTTAAAGGTAAACGTTGTTGTGCTTGTGGTAGTTGTAGCGCAGGAAGATATTCGACAGTTTTATGTAAACGACGCCCTAATGGATCGTAATCAAATTGGACAAAATACCGTTTTTCTTCTGGATTAACAGGATGATGAAGTACGGTTTTTAAACGGTGCTCAGCATTATAGGAATAAGTCCAAGAGCCAGTATCGGTGCGTTTCTCAATCGTCCTACCATAAATATCATATTAATAATACTTCCAACCATAAGGTACTGTTTCTTATTGTGTGGTGATTAAATTATGGCGTAAGTCATAATCCCAACGGGTTTCATTGATAGGGCGCATATATTGCTCCTGATGATATTGAGCTTATAGTAAATTTTGCCACTTAAAGTGTGTTCTATACCAGCAGCTTTATATGTACACTAGAGAAAGATGGATGTAATGAATTGGTATATCTATATTGTTTATATGTTAATGTAGATAATTCAAATAATAACCTCAATCTATTTTGTATAATTATTATTTATTATTTTTTAGTAGTTCCCATCCGTTTTTTATCTTAATAATTTCTTCTAATAAGTTATCTTCATCAAAATCATATTCATCTCTGATTTCTGGATCTGAACAATAAAGATCAACAGCTGTAAAAACACGATCAATATATATTTTTGTATTATTATCAATTTCATTTTGAGCATTAAAGTCTCTATAAATTCTCCACATAACAATATAATTATCTTCAAACTTAGTTGCTGATATGTTACCAGAGATTAAATTATCAATTAGTTCTAATAATTCAGTTGTAACTTTTTTAGAACACATTTCCTTTCTCCAATAAATCAGTTGTTTGTTTTTCTGATAATTTCCATCTAGATATAAAACTCCCATCCATATCGATCATAACATTAAGATTAGTTTCTAGATTAAAATAATGATAAACATCTTGAACCCATCTATATTGTCTCTTTATTTTTATTGTGCTAGATAAGCTCATATGATTTTTCATCGCAATTTCAAATTTGGCTATATTTATCTTATTAGTATTATCTGTAACACCAAGATTAATGGCATGTTTAAAATTCTTTTGTAATTGTTTTGAATCAAAAATATAAGGACTACCCGCCAACCCAAACGGATCTACCCAACCCGTTGGACAATGCACATACCCATACGGATTAAAGCCACCTAATAATCCTATGGGGTCTGGTGAAATATATTGCCCGGTGTCCTTATCATAGTAGCGAAAGCGATTGTAATACAAGCCACTTTCTTTATCTTCATATTGTCCGGCAAAACGAAAATGACATTCGGTATATTCCGGGTCGTTATTGGCATAATCATCATGAGATTGCCAAAACACCATTTGCCCCCAGGTATTTAACCTTCCAGCCCAGCTGACAATCCCTTTTTCACTAAAGATTTCTCGTGGCGTGCCTTGATGGTCAGTGACGACATAATGCAGTTTTCCACGTTGATAACGGGCAGTGGGAGTAATTTTACCGGGTTGATAGAGCCACTGGATTTGAGCGTCATAAGCGGGTGTGCCATCCGCATAAATCGGGGTTTCTTGCACCATCTGGTCGCCAGACCACAGGTAATCAACACGCTGAACACGTTTATTTTTAAAGGGGGAATTGGGCGGTGAAATAGGGCGATTATCGACTACCTTGCTTTTACTAAGCCTTCTGCCAAAAGCATCGTAAGTATAACGCCAACATTCCCCTTCTGGATTAAAACAGGCGATAAGTTGGTTAAGCGTATTCCATTGGTAATACCACGTTTTTGCTCGAAAACCGTGTTGATGAACCACTTTTTGCGTTAATCGACCATTAATATCGTAGTGATAGTCTTGATAACCTTTGGCGGTGATACGGCGAGTGACACGGCCTTTTTGTTGCTGTTGCGCCAGTTGTAAAAACGCACCTTGTGCATCAGATGGAATAAACTGATGCTCTGTGATACTGAGATTGTTATCGTACTGAAACTTTTCGCTTTGGCGTTCAAACTGGTTGCTGTTTTGCGTTCTCAGCGCCATAAGACACACTATGCGTGAGTTGATAGCGGAGTATATCAGTGGATAAAGACTATAAACTAAGCGGCTCTTAAAAATGAGTAAGCCAGAAGGTTGAAAGATCATCTGGCTTGTTTGTGAAAAACTTAGCTTTTATTGGTAATTAAGTAATTGATTAATATTATTTTTAATCTTGTCTAATGCCTCATTAACTTTAATTCTTTCATTAAAGTCATCTCTCCAAATAAAATATTCAGAAAAACCACCATAGCCACCAAACATGGAGCTATATGCAATTCTAGCTTCTTTAATCGCTAAGCTTGCATTATTAACTCCACCATATGTAGGTGGGGTTAATAATGCTAAAATATTTTTAATACCCTTTATCCAATTTTTTCCACCGTTATCATGCATAATTTCCCAAAGTGAGTAAAACAGGGATCTAAGCTTTTCTGATTGTTCAATTGAATACATATGCTACCTCAAAGGCCAGTCTTGTAATACTTGAACACCATCTATTTTCCAAGGCTCTTTAATAAAAATTTGCGTCTTATCTTGCCCACCTAAATATATTCCACCTTGGTAACCCACCGGACCTTCAAATACCTCAGTACCTTTAGGTATTTTTACTTGATATACGGCATTTATTGGTGACTTACCTATTAGCTCACCCGATTCATTAAGACACTGAGGTTTAACAGCTGTATCAATTCTCACATGAGTAACAGACGAAGGAGGTGATGTTGTAAACCATTGGCCTAAGCCATTTTGTCCGCCACCACCATTTCCTCCACGGTAGAGAATGATATCTTCTTGTAATATATGTGAATTATATTTTCCTCCCGCAAAATTACCAACAGGAGTCCAACGAATATTACTTGGATGTTCACCTAATGGACCTGGGTTATTCACCATATCATATTGGAAAAGGTCACCTTTATTACCTTTACCGCCACTTAACCCAAACGGATTAAAGCCACCTAATAATCCGATAGGATCAGGCAAAATATATTGCCCTGTATCCTTATCATAGTAGCGAAAGCGATTGTAATACAAGCCACTTTCTTTATCTTCATATTGTCCGGCAAAACGAAAATGACATTCGGTATATTCGGGGTCGTTATCGGCATAATCATCATGGGATTGCCAAAACGCCATTTGTCCCCACGTATTTAAACGTCCTGCCCAGCTGACAATCCCTTTTTCGCTAAAAATTTCGCGTGGTGTACCTTGATGGTCGGTGACGACATAATGCAGTTTTCCACGTTGATAACGGGCTGTGGGGGCCAGTTAATGGAGTTGATCAAAAGCATAGTTAAGCTCACGTTCACCAAAGCGGGTTTGGGGGAGGATAGTAGTTGTAATCGGTTAGTAAGTAGAATAGTAGAAAATCATGATGTGATCGTCTGTGTATTAAATATCGCGATCATGTAAGAAAAAGAGAAAACAGGAGGGCATTAAAAAAATTGTGTGACTTGAAATAAAGTACTCGAAAATCGAGATGCACTACACTGTGGGCTATTCCCAAAATGGCAACAAAAGCACACTTTCGAACGGAATTCATCTAACAGGGCACTGGCTAAAAGCGGCAGGTTTTGAGACTGGCTTTACGTTTACCGTCAAAATCTTAAACAGCTGTTTGGTTTTGATACTGGACAGCGAAGAGACCAGAGCAATAAAACAACAAAACCAACAACAGCAAGCGCAACTGAGAGAGATTAAGCTGCGCTTGCAGGCGTTGGTTATCGAATAGGGATGTTAAATAGATATGATGTGGTCACATAGTAAGTCTAGCACCAGCCTTTATAGGAGAAAAATCATCAGGCCACATTGTATCATTGTCATATTCTGCATTAACAAAGGTAGCATCACTGATTCTACTCACATTCATATTTGCACCTTTCAAGTTCGCACCATTCATATTTGTAGCAAATAAGTCAGCACCACTAAGATTTGCATTTTTTAAATTAGCATTTAAAAAGAAGGCGCCTGCAAGTTTGGAATCTACTAATATTGCATTTACCATAGAAGCTTCCATAAAATTAGAGTTCATCAATAATGAATTAGTGAAGTTAGCTTCATCTAATAAGCAATAGGCAAAGTTTGCACCACGTAAATTAGCTTGTTTAAAGATGGCTCTTTTTAATGAAAACTTTTCAAAAATGGCCGTATGTAATAAATCATTAGTAAAATCAAAACCATCTAAACTATTTACGTTTATCTCTCTGATTGCCTCTGTTGATTCAAACTGGATTTGCACCATTACTTACCTCCCCAATCAAAACTATCAACTTTAGTTTCAGACATTGGTTTAACACGTGCGGCCTGACTAGGAGATAATGTTCCAGGTACTGTTTCAGGCAATTTACCAAATACCTTACCTGCAACATATCTATGATTTCCTTCAACAATAATATTGCCATCAACTTTTATTGGTGGAGCAACATCTCCTTTCGCTAATCGATCCACATAGCGTTGAACCATAGGTAAAGAAACGGACCCTTGAGCTGTTTGCATAGTATCACCTTTTAAGGCGCTCTGGATGACCTCAGAGGTTACATCTATTCCTTTCGTTATTGTGGTTTTTGGCTCTCCTTTATTCCCCTGACCACCCGCCAAGCCAAACGGATCAACCCACCCAGTTGGACAATGCACATACCCATACGGATTAAAGCCACCTAATAATCCGATAGGGTCAGGTGAAATATATTGCCCTGTATCCTTATCATAGTAGCGAAAGCGATTGTAATACAAGCCACTTTCTTTATCTTCATATTGTCCGGCAAAACGAAAATGACATTCAGTGTATTCAGGGTCGTTATCAGCATAATCATCATGGGATTGCCAAAAGGCCATTTGTCCCCAGGTATTTAATCGACCTGCCCAGCTAACAATGCCTTTTTCGCTAAAGATTTCGCGTGGTGTGCCTTGATGGTCAGTGACGACATAATGCAGTTTTCCACGTTGATAACGTGCTGTTGGAGTAATTTCGCCGGGCTGATAGAGCCACTGAATTTGCGAATCATAAGCGGGAGTACCATCGGCATAAATCGGGGTTTCTTGCACCATTTGGTCGCCAGACCACAGGTAATCAACACGCTGAACACGTTTATTTTTAAAGGGTGAATTGGGCGGTGTAATAGGGCGATTATCGACCACCTTGCTTTTACTGAGTCGTCGCCCAAAGGCATCGTAAGTGTAACGCCAACATTCCCCATCAGGATTAAAACAGGCGGTAAGTTGGTTCAGCGTATTCCATTGGTAATACCACGTTTTTGCTCGAAAACCGTGTTGATGAACCACTTTTTGCGTTAATCGACCATTAATGTCGTAATGGTAATCTTGGTAGCCTTTAGCGGTGATACGGCGAGTGACACGGCCTTTTTGTTGCTGTTGTGCCAGTTGTAAAAACGCACCATGCGCATCAGACGGAATAAACTGATGCTCGGTGATATTGAGATTGCTATCGTACTGAAACTTCTCGCTTTGACGTTCAAACTGGTTGCTGTATTGGGTTTCAACAATTTGGTCGTTGGTGTTATAGCGATATTGTGTACGGTTCCAGCGAGCATCGTCGATATTGACCAGATTAAAAGCTTTATCGTATTGATAACCTCGGTGAACATCGGTCGACATCGGGGGTTGAAGCGGATTATCGTGTAGGGATTGTAAAAAGGACTCCGTTCCTCGTCCTGCACGTTGATGCGCTAATAAGCCAGTAGCGGTGTAATGGCTGGAATTGGCAAAGCCCGCTTGGCTTTGACGTAAAAACTCTTACCCCAGTGCGTTATAGCTAAACTGCAAGGGTGCATGTTGATTGACTTGCAGGGAAGTCAGTTCATGGAGTTGACCCGCTTTATCACGCCTATAAGAATAGGCATCGCCTGTAGCATTGATGACTTTTTTGAGTCGCGTTAGTGAGTCATATTCAAAGCGAAATTCAGTGCCATCAGAATGGATTGTGGCGAGTAATCAGTTAGTGAGTGGAATAGTAGAAAATCATGATGTGATCGTCTATGTATTAAATATCGCGATCATGTAAGAAAAAGAGAAAACAGGGGGCACTAAAAAATTGTGAATTGCAATAAAGCTCCCGAAAATCGAGAGTCACTGCATCGTAGGCTATGTCCCAAGCGCAGGTTTTGAGACGGGTTTCACTTTTATCGTCAAAATCTTAAACGACTATTTGGTGTTGATACCCGATAACGAAGACACAAGAGCCATTAAACAACAAAATCAACAACAGCAAGCGCAGTTGAATGAGATTAAGCTACGCTTGCTGCCGTTAGTTATCTAGTAAGGTAATGTTAGTTACCTGCTTTTATTGACCACTTCATATTTATTAAAAGCAGGTGAATTCACACCTTATAATATATCAGGAACATAAACTTCATCATCATCTTCTGACACATAAACGAAAACCATATTAGGTTCAAAAGATTCTGGTACATTCAATTTAGCAGAAACTGACCAGCCTGATTTTTTATTATTTTTAAAACTTAATCTAGTACTATAAATTGCGTCTAATGATCTGATATCAAATGATGTTTTCTCTCTATTTAGAGCATCTATTGCAACATTAATAATATCCTGTTCACTTCTTTTTTTAATAGACATTAATTTATTGCTCCTCTAAGGTATCTCCTTTTAAGTTCTCTCATATAACCAACGGCATGTTTAAGCTCTGCTGAAGAAAATATTGTTCTATTTCCTATAATCGTGTTAAACACATGAGATTCTCTTGCATAAGTGCCCAAAGCGATATAGGCCTCTTTACCAATAGCCGCGTATTGCTTTGCATGCGTCATTTCATGAAATGCTTCATATCGGGTAGCTCCTCTTTTTAAATAGACTGTTCCAGAAGTATAATCGAATCCACCGCGTGTATGAGGTGGTAATAGCCTATCTGCATTTTTCACAAATTTAATACCTAATTCGCTCAATTCATTCCGGATATCTGTTAGCTCTCGTCTAGAAAGTCTAGGGCTATTTAAATATCCAGTATGTCCACTAACTGGTCTTCCATCTCCAATATGGTCTATTGTTGACGTCCCACTTAACCCAAACGGATCTACCCACCCAGTAGGACAATGCACATACCCATACGGATTAAAGCCCCCTAATAATCCGATAGGGTCAGGTGAAATATATTGCCCTGTATCCTTATCATAGTAGCGAAAGCGATTGTAATACAAGCCACTTTCTTTATCTTCATATTGTCCGACAAAACGAAAATGACATTCGGTATATTCGGGGTCGTTATCGGCATAATCATCGTGAGATTGCCAAAACGCCATTTGCCCCCAGGTATTTAACCGACCTGCCCAGCTGACAATGCCTTTTTCGCTAAAGATTTCTCGCGGGGTACCTTGATGGTCAGTGACGACATAATGCAGTTTTCCACGTTGATAACGTGCCGTTGGGGTAATTTCGCTGGGTTGATAGAGCCACTGAATTTGAGCATCATAAGCGGGAGTACCATCGGCATAAATCGGGGTTTCTTGCACCATCTGGTCGCCAGACTACAGGTAATCAAGTACACCAATACCATTAACCAAACAATTAAAGGTAAGGGATAGTTACTATGACTAAGGCGTATTCTAAGTAAAACCAAGTGATAAATACCTCTCTCTAAAAAATAGAGTGTTATTACACGGTCGGGTATGCCTCGAGTGGGGGTAAAATCGGTTCACCACTCACAATCCACTTAACAGGGTATTGGCTGAAGGAAGTGGGTATTGAAACGGGTTTCACGTCTGCAGTGAGGATATTAAACGGGGGAATTGATATTGGACAGCGAAGACATTCGATCGTTGAAGCAACAGAACCAACAACAGCAAGCACAAGCTGATGGCAGAGTTTATCAGCGGTTAAAGGGTAAACTGAGCGACTCTTGAAAACGAAGAAGCCAGAAGCTCCTTCAATCTTCTGGCTTCTTTTATATTGATAAACTAATTTAGCAATAATAAAAGTAAATAGCGCGAATTAAGCCTCCATCATCTTGACTAATTATTTTTACTCCAAAATCATTAATATCTGCTAATATTCCTTTTACAGGTACATCATCTCTATCAATATAATTATATATTTCATCTTTTTTATTTTTATCGACTACGTATTTATCGGCTAAATATCTAAGGTTTTTTCGTAATTCATCTTCTGTCATATAATTATTCCGGAATAATTGTAACTTTATCGAAAGTTACAGGTAAATTTTTCTCTACAGGTAATAACTGGACTGCACCACCTTTACCATATTGAGGATACGCACTAGTGAATAGTTCAAGTTCAGGTCCTTTACCACCATTAGCAAGAGGAACTTTAACTTGTGGTACCCCATTTTTATAAAGTTGCAATGTATCAAATTCACCCAGTAGTCGAGCATCACTCCAAGATGCAGGATTGCCTTTTTCATAAAATATTTGATAGGCATCACGAGCTTCTTTACCAGAGCCATATTTTGTATAGCCAAAATAGCTCAATGGTGCAGTTTTATTTTCTAATGTAGCGGCACTCCATTCAGATTGGCTATTCATATATCTATAGGCTTTGGAAGGCATTGTCGCACTAGACCCAGCCGGTCCAACATAAAAATCAGGTTTACAATATTCGCCCTTATTTCCAATTCCTCCGGCAAGACCTAGAGGATCAATAAATTTTGTCGGACTATGTACGTAACTATAAGGATTCAACCCTCCCAATAGCCCTATTGGATCTGGTGAAATATATTGCCCTGTATCCTTATCATAGTAGCGAAAGCGATTGTAATACAAGCCACTTTCTTTATCTTCATATTGTCCGGCAAAACGAAAATGACATTCGGTATATTCGGGGTCATTATCGGCATAATCATCATGCGATTGCCAAAAGGCCATTTGTCCCCAGGTATTTAAACGTCCTGCCCAACTGACAATGCCTTTTTCGCTAAAGATTTCGCGTGGTGTGCCTTGATGGTCAGTGACGACATAATGCAGTTTTCCACGTTGATAACGGGCTGTTGGGGTAATTTCACCGGGTTGATAAAGCCACTGAATTTGCGGATCATAAGCGGGTGTACCATCAGCATAAATCGGGGTTTCTTGCACCATCTGATAGCCAGAGCACAGGTAATCAACACGCTGAATGCGTTTATTTTTAAAGGGTGAATTGGGCGGTGAAATAGGGCGATTATCGACTACCTTGCTTTTACTGAGGCGTCGCCCAAAAGCATCGTAAGTGTAACGCCAGCATTCCCCTTCAGGGTTAAAACAGGCAATAAGTTGATTAAGCGTATTCCATTGGTAATACCACGTTTTTGCTCGAAAACCGTGTTGATGAACCACTTTTTGCGTTAATCGACCATTAATATCATAGTGATAATCTTGGTAGCCTTTCGCGGTGATACGGCGAGTGACACGGCCTTTTTGTTGTTGTTGTGCCAGTTGTAAAAAGGCACCTTGTGCATCAGGAGGAATAAACTGATGCTCGGTGATATTCAGGTTGTTGTCGTACTGAAACTTTTCACTTTGGCGCTATAGCTAATCCAATTTTTTATCTGTTACCATATATTTAGGAATGCTATACTCAATCTAAATAATGCAAATTACATCATGAATAGACTGAGATTTATGATTTTATATACTTCAAGTTAATAATAAAGATGAATTTTTACCTATTAAATAATTGGTAAAAATCCTTTAAATACATTTTATTTATTCTCCATGTTTTTTTGAGTACTAAAAATTTTTATTCTTGAATTGTATTAAGTTGTTTTTTATTATTTTATCTAAGTTTTTATTTGTATATGAATGGGATTTCACCTTGTGAAAATATAATAAATAAAGACAAGTGTAAATTATTGATGCTAAATAAATTTCTACAATTTAATTATAATTTTAATTAAAAATAATCTTATATTTTCCACTATAAGTGAGGAGTGATTTTCTCCTTGATTTTATGTGGCTCTTTATAGGTTGAATATAAGTTGAAGCTATCAATTTCATTTGTTTTCTCTATAGAGATAAAGGGGGCGCTCTCGTTGTTATAAAATCCATCAACATTTTTGGAATCAATATCAAGAAATAATACATTATCTATATTTTTGCCTTCTTCATCATTAATAAAAATAATATTTGTTGTTTTTTCTAAGGAAAAATGTAGATGTTTTTTAAAAAAAAAGTGATGAATTTTTTCTTGTTTCATTTTATGGACTTGACCCGTCCTAAATAAGGTTGACACTTTTCCAATCTGAAATTGGAGAATGTAATGAAACCAATCACTAAACGGACTCAACGCGATTATTCTCTCGCTTTTAAATTACAGCTTGTTGACCAAGTTGAAAAAGGCGAAATAACCTATAAACAAGCCCAAGATCACTATGGTATACAAGGATGCTCTACTGTTTTAGTTTGGCTTCGTAAACATGGTAGGTTAGATTGGTCAAACGGTACCCCTGATACTTTTTATAGAGGTTCAGCTATGACCCAATCTTCTAAACAACAAACGCCGGAACAACGCATTAAGATCCTTGAAAAGGAACTTGAAGAAGCTCGGCTTAAATCCGATTTTTTCGAAGCTGTGGTTAAAGTCATGGATAGAGACTTTGGAGTTCGTTTGTCAAAAAAGCGCAAAGCCGAGTTATTAAAGAAAAAACGGTTAAAAACCTCACCGTAACAATTGCTTGCCGTTTTATGCAGATCAGCCGACAGGCTTATTACAAGAGGCTGGATAGAACTGAGGAACGAAAGAAAGCAGATTCGGCCATTATTGATGTTGTTAAATCTGAACGAGTCTTACAACCTCGACTGGGTGGGCGTAAATTACATTTTATTTTAAAGCAAAAACAGATGGTTATTGGTCGTGATCGGCTATTTTCTTTATTGAAAGAACATCAGTTACTGGTGCCTAATAAACGGGCTTATCATCGAACAACCTTAAGCCATCATCGTTTTCATCGGCATCCTAATTTAATTAAGTCAGGGTTTATCCCCACACAACCAGAACAGCTTTGGGTGGCAGATATTACCTATTTATCGACGCATGAAGGTGATACTTATTTAAGTTTAATTACGGATGCGTATTCACGAAAAATCGTGGGATATCATTTAGATAACAATATGAAAACAAGTTCAGTGAAGAAATCGTTGGTTCAGGCGTTAAAAAAACGGACTTCGACAACTTCGTTAATCCATCATTCAGATCGAGGGATACAGTATTGTTCTTCGGAATATCAGGAGATACATAAAGAGCATAATATTCAATGTTCTATGACTGATGGGTATGATTGTTATCAAAATGCCTTAGCAGAACGAATTAATGGAATATTAAAAATGGAGTATCTACTGATAAAACCGAGTAATCTAGAACAAGCAAGAAAATTAGTAGAAGAATCAATTCAACTCTATAATGAAAAACGGCCACACTTATCGTTAAACTATAAAACGCCCGATGAAGTACATCGAGCGTTTTATGCCTGAAAAGTTGTCAACCTATATCAGGACTAGTCAACTATTGTAAGTAAGAAGGTATTCTATTTTTATTAAATAATTGCTTGGTATTGAATTACTAAGATATATGAATATAATTAGATTATAAAGTTAACAACAGAAACTGATAACAATACGTAAGTTAATGTTGGAAGTTATCAGTTCCTAAAAATTGCATGGACTCTTAAAAATAATGAAGCCAGAAGATTCTAGGTTCTTCTAGCTGACTAAAGTTATTCAACTTCATAAAAGGTCATACAAAATCCTTCTTCGCCATATAAACCATCATCCGTAATAATGAATTCAAATATTTTATTTGGGTATAGGCTTTTTAATCTAATATTCCAGAAATACTTAATAACTTCACTAAATACAGTTATCAGCATATAGTCATCACTAGCTTTATCATTTTCCATCAAAAAAAACTGACTAATTGGAAAAACATTACTTGCCATTTCTAATGTTTTTTTATCTGTTCCATATGAGTCATTTGGGTATACTTTTTGGTCATTATTTTCACTTCGATAAATAACGCCATCTATTTCTATGATTTCGGGGCAAAATAATGCAGAGCAGGCAATAACTGCTTCTAGTCCAACACAATTCGCTACAAAGTTGGTTAAGCTAAGTTCTGTTGGAAAATCAGATGGGAACTGACCAATAAGTTTATTAGACACTATGCTTTTATGTAATTTCATTCTAATCCCCATAATTTTTTTATTTCATTAGGTATTTCTCTACCTGCAAATTTTGTATCACTACCCGTTCGAATAAAATATTGTCCTTTGGGTGAGCGATTCCATTCAACTATTTTTATTCTTTCTTTACTTATATCTGCAATTCGGCGACCATCAGGACCAAAAATAATGATATGTCCACCTGTAGTTTTAGAGTATGTAGCAGGTTCACCCATCATAGGTAACTTGCCTCCACCTCGCCCAGCATCAAGAATTTGCCCATTAAATTTCAAGTTTCTAAAATATTCAATATCTAGAACTTGTCCTTTTGAATCAATCAAGAATCGGGTTTTATCTTCACCTGAAGAGCCATCAAGTTTCGACGTTCCACTTAACCCAAACGGATCAACCCACCCCGTTGGACAATGCACATACCCATACGGATTAAAGCCACCTAATAATCCGATAGGGTCTGGTGAAATATATTGCCCTGTGTCCTTATCATAGTAGCGAAAGCGATTGTAATACAAGCCACTTTCTTTATCTTCATATTGACCGGCAAACCGAAAATGACATTCGGTGTATTCAGGGTCGTTATCGGCATAATTATCATGAGATTGCCAAAGCGCCATTTGCCCCCAGGTATTTAACCGTCCCGCCCAGCTGACAATGCCTTTTTCGCTAAAGATTTCGCGCAGTGTGCCTTGATGGTCAGTGACGACATAATGCAGTTTTCCACGTTGATAACGTGCTGTGGGGTGATTTCATTGGGTTGGTAAATCGCCCGAAAACTGTGTTGATAGACAGAATAAACTGGTGCTCGGTGATATTGAGGTTGTTATCGTATTGAAACTTCTCACTTTGGCGTTCAAACTGGCATCGTCGATATCTTATGAAGAGAAAAGAGCTATAGTTAAAATAAATAAATTTAGATATGAGCTATATTATTGTAATTAAGACATTCAAATTATTAAACAATAAAACTACCAACAGCAAACGCAATTGAGTGAAATAAAAAAATTTCATGCGTGAGCTGATGGTTGAGTATGTAAGCGTCTAAAGGGTAAACTGAGTGATTCTTAAAAACGAAGAGGCCAGAAGATTGAAAGATCTTCTGGCTTATCGTATTAATTATAATGAATGATTAATATGGCTTAGGATTTCTTCAATTAGTTCTTTATCACTTTCATCTAATATATTGTTATTTATGATTTTTAGTATAAATTGAAGTTTCATTAAAATTTCAGTTGCAGTCGAACTATATTCAATAGCATCAATAATGGTCTCGTGATATTGATGTAATCCTTTTGCTTCTAAAATAGTGGCTAACTTTCTAGATTCTGTATAGATGTCAATTTTCATTTTAAAATATGCTAAATGTTTTCATTTTAATAGCGTCAGGAGGCACTACTACTTCAATACCCCCACCAATATTTTCACCTATACCAGGTGCAGGACGAGTTACAAAGTTAGAACCAGGTTTTAATTCCGCAGTCATAATAAAATTACTTCTTGTGATATTTTCTTGAGGAATTCCATACCTGCTTGCATATCCTGGGTTATATGGGTGTTCTAAAGCCCAGAATTGAGCACCCGTAGTTTCACTTCTTCCTGTTGTTCCTATTCGGTACAGAGTGGCTCCATTCTCTACTTTTGCTCTGGCAGCAAGAGCTTCAGGTGTTCCAGATTGGATCGCAGGTCCCCACGGAGTTTGGACAGGTTTAATAAAGTTAGATGACTCTCTTGCAGCTTTGTTTTCAGCAATATTATTGAGAACATTTTCTCTAATTGAAGAAGTAGCGCTTAACCCAAACGGATCTATCCACCCAACTGGACAATGCACATACCCATACGGATTAAAGCCACCTAATAATCCGATAGGATCAGGCGAAATATATTGCCCTGTATCCTTATCATAGTAGCGAAAGCGATTGTAATACAAGCCACTTTCTTTATCTTCATATTGTCCGGCAAACCGAAAATGACAGTCGGTATATTCGGGTCGTTATCGGCATAATCATCGTGAGATTGCCAAAATGCTATTTGTCCCTAGGTATTTAAATGTCCTGCCCAGCTAACAATGCCTTTTCGCTAAAGATTTCGTGTGGCGTGCCTTGATGGTCAGTGACGACATAGTGCAGTTTTCCACGTTGATAACGTGCTGTTGGGGTGATTTCATTGGGTTGGTAGAGCCACTGAATTTGCGGATCATAAGCCGGTGTGCCATCGACATAAATCGGAGTTTCCTGCACCATCTGGTCACCAGACCAAAGGTAATTGACACGTTGAATTCGTTTATCTTTAAAGGGCGAATTGGGCGGTGTAATAGGGCGATTATCGAACACCTTACTTTTACTGAGACGTCGCCCAAAAGCATTGTAAGTGTAACGCCATAATTCCCCTTCAGGATTAAAACAGGCAATGAATTGATTAAGCGAACTCCATTGGTAATACCACGTTTTTGCTCGAAAACCGTGTTGATGAACCACTTTTTGTATTAATCGACCATTAATGTCGTAGTGATAATCTTGATAACCTTTGGCGGTAATACAGTCTTTTTATTGCAGCTATCCAATAATCCAATTGCAGTGTAATAGCTAAAATTAGAAAAATAGGTTTGGCTTTGGCGTAAAATTCTTGTCTGTTTATCTGCTCATAATAGAGTTGCCATAAATGGTTCTAACGATATCGAACTTCATGTTCTATAAAACGCACATTCACGAATGATTAAGTTTTATTATTAGTATTATAAAAATTTATTCATGTAGTAGGTTGTCACTCAAAATTTTTGAGTAACATATGGACTTGGGTATAACCATATATGAAAAGTTAATTTTATTTTTACATATAATTAGAGTAACCGAGTTCTTAGTTTTTTAGTGAGTTCCTTAATATATTCAATATCACCAAGATATAAGTAACCATCTCCATGGTCAGGTAGTGATAAGGTATTGTTTATAACGCTATTTAAAATTAATAGTTTTGATTTTTTCATTTGAGTCTCATATATAAAATCAATACCTTTTTCTTTGTCAAGATCACTTTTTTTGATAAATGTCTCTATACTTTTAATTGCCTCTTTTTTGTTTTTATATTTTTTTTTAAATTCAATGTTGAAATCTAAATCTCCAATAATAGAAAATTCAATAGATGCTATATTGTCATCAAGATATATTGTTCTCTCAACTAAAGGGAGGGTTTTTAACTCTCTATTATCTATTATTTCTTTCATTTTTCACTTTTCCTTTCTATGGAACTATTATTATTCCTGCTTTGGTGCCATTTTTAAATAAAATATTATAATGAGGATTTAAATCATGCAGTTTATTACTCGATTCATGTACAACATCAGACAATGGATTTCTTATATTATATAAATCACCTCGATAAGTACCAACTGGTTGTTTCCATACATCACCAAATACTGTTCCACGATATAATTCACCTGATTTAGCGGGGAATAAATCTATATGAGGGCGAAGCTCTGGCATGTTATCTAATAATTGTCTTGCTTCTTCGACATTTCTAACTGTAACATCCTTACCTTCTCTAAGATTGGAAATATTTTTCCGTTGTGCTGAATTAAGTTTGAGTAGCTTATCACAATCCTCACCCGCCAACCCAAACGGATCAACCCACCCAGTCGGGCAATGCACGTACCCATACGGATTAAAGCCACCTAATAATTCGATAGGGTCTGGCGAAATATATTGCCCGGTGTCCTTATCATAGTAGCGAAAGCGATTGTAATACAAGCCACTTTCTTTATCTTCATATTGTCCGGCAAACCGAAAATGACATTCGGTGTATTCTGGGTCGTTATCAGCATAATCATCATGGGATTGCCAAAAGGCCATTTGTCCCCAGGTATTTAATCGACCTGCCCAGCTAACAATGCCTTTTTCGCTAAAGATTTCGCGTGGTGTGCCTTGATGGTCAGTGACGACATAATGCAGTTTTCCACGTTGATAACGTGCTGTTGGAGTAATTTCGCCGGGCTGATAGAGCCACTGGATTTGAGCGTCATAAGCGGGTGTGCCATCGGCATAAATCGGAGTTTCCTGCACCATCTGGTCGCCAGACCACAGGTAATCAACACGCTGAACACGTTTATTTTTAAAGGGTGAATTGGGCGGTGAAATAGGGCGATTATCGACCACCTTACTTTTACTAAACCTTCTACCAAAAGCATCGTAAGTGTAACGCCAACATTCCCCTTCAGGGTTAAAACAGGCAATAAGTTGATTAAGCGTATTCCATTGGTAATACCACGTTTTTGCTCGAAAACCGTGTTGATGAACCACTTTTTGCGTTAATCGACCATTAATGTCGTAATGGTAATCTTGGTAGCCTTTAGCGGTGATACGGCGAGTGACACGGCCTTTTTGTTGCTGTTGTGCCAGTTGTAAAAACGCACCATGCGCATCAGACGGAATAAACTGATGCTCGGTGATATTGAGATTGCTATCGTACTGAAACTTCTCGCTTTGACGTTCAAACTGGTTGCTGTATTGGGTTTCAACAATTTGGTCGTTGGTGTTATAGCGATATTGTGTACGGTTCCAGCGAGCATCGTCGATATTGACCAGATTAAAAGCTTTATCGTATTGATAACCTCGGTGAACATCGGTCGATATTGGCGGTTGAAGCGGATTATCGTGTAGCGATTGTAAAAAGGACTCCGTTCCCCGTCCTGCACGTTGATGGGCTAATAAGCCAGTGGCGGTGTAATGGCTCGAGTTAGCAAAACCCGCTTGGCTTTGGCGTAAAAACTCTTGTCCTAATGCGTTGTAGCTAAACTGCAAAGGTGCATGTTGATTGACTTGCAGTGAGGTCAGTTCATGAAGTTGACCAAAGGCATAATTAAGCTCACGCTCACCAAAGCGGGTTTGGGTGAGGGTATCGTGCTCTTCATCCCATTGATGCTTAATTTCTTGCCCATTAATGCGCTCGCAACACAAATGCCCTTGGTCATCATACTCAAATTCCACCACCGAATCAGGATTGGTGGCACGAATAAGTTGCAAACGTTCATTGTATTGATAAGTGGTGGTAGAAAGGCATTTATGCTCAATGCCATCAGCCAGCCAAATACTTTGTTCGGTGACTAACCCTGTCTCATCATAATGATAACGGAGCTCATGATTATCAGGGTAACGAGTCGCAATACGTCGCCCTAAGCGGTCATAGCGATATTGAATTTCACGTCCAGCAAAATCCACTTCACGAATAATTTGACCGGCTTTATCACGCTCATAAGAATAGACATCGCCAGTGGCGTTAATGACTTTTTTGAGTCGTGTTAAAGAGATAATCCATTTTCAAATAATTTGATTAATAAGCTAATAGATAATTAAAATCCTTTAGTGAAATATTCCAAAACATCATCCATGGTTTCTTTATATTTAAAATTACCAACAAAAATAATTTTATCTACAAGTTTTATTTTTCCCCTATAGTTAAAATCAGGAACAGCAAGAACAAAGTTTATTTTATCAATTTTCATTTTTCGTAATTTTTTTTCAACTTGAGGTCAAAAATCCGAAACTAGTTCGTTATTACCAATTTCATCTATTTTTTTCCTGTGTAATCTAATTCTTCTGTAGATAAGATAATTAGGTGTTCATCATCAAAAAAATCACTACCATTATCTATTTTGAAATCTATCTTTAATTTAATATCATTATTGCTAATTTTAAAAAGATCTTTTATTTCTTTATTTGAAATAGATTCAGCAACCCATACAGCTATAGTTGTATATTCGTTCATTCCCAAAAACCTCGAGGTAAATCATATTGTCCAAAAGGAAGGTGTCTTCCTGACCATTCTTTTATAGCATTAAAATAGCCTGATTTGGTTTGAGCTAATTTTGCCATTTGAATTAACTGTCTATGTGCTTGAGCAGATGATTTTTATACTCCCCCTGTATATGTTGTATGAGCTCCGTATCTACCAAATTTATCAAGAAAACCAACAACATCCAGCGAAGTTAACCGCCATACGGCACAGTATGCGCGAGCTGATGGCAGAGTATATCAGCGGTTAAAGGGTAAACTGAGCGGCTCTTAACAACGAAGAAGCCAGAAGATTGGATGATTTTCTGGCCTCTTCGTTTAAATATCAAAGAAAAACTCTAAAAAATCACTAAAACTAGACCATTGCGGCTTCAAAGTACCAGACATAAAATCGTGAATTTCTTTGCCTAAACCTAATCCAATAACTTCTCCAGTTTTTTGATTATAAAAATAGCCGTATTCACCTTCAAAATTATCTAGTGGCAAATATTCTTCTGGCATTTTTAATGCTTTATGTGTTCTTTCAATACTTAATGGATAACTATTACTATTAATTAAAAACCAACCAATTTGATAAATCTCTCTATTTCGGCCTAAAAATGTTGGGCAATCTTCAACATGTAAATAAAACTGTGCGAAATCAGAGTTAATATCAACATTAATACTCAACAAAGCATCGCGGTATTCACTTGAAGGTTCATCAAACCACCAATTTTTATTTTTAAAATAATCAATCAATTTAGGGGTTAACATTTACCCTCCTTTTTTACAGCAATTAATCAGATTTCTACGATTGAGTTCTTCTTCAGCTCTTTGCCTCCAGTAAGCTTTCCGATCTGCATCAAAAAGGTTACGATCTACAGGATTGATAGGGTGAGCATCCGGTAAATGTGGATGTAAAGCATTACTATATCTATATTGTTCGTGCGTTGGTGTTGATAACTCAAATAAAGGCCCTAAGCCATTTTGTTTAGAGTGATGTAGACTCACGATCTCATATTTACCATTTTTCACCACCATAGGACTTCGACCATCTTCAAGAACTATTTGAAGGTTAGTTTTTACACCATCTCGTGTATTAACGTTTAAATCCCAGTCAATAGGTTGTTGATAGACAGTATAAGTAATGCCTGAAGGTCCTGTAAAAGTCGATCCTGTAAATAAGCCACTAAGGCCTAATGGATCAACCCAACCCGTTGGACAATACACATACCCATACGGATTAAAGCCACCTAATAATCCGATAGGGTCTGGCGAAATATATTGCCCGGTGTCCTTATCATAGTAGCGAAAGCGATTGTAATACAAACCACTTTCTTTATCTTCATATTGACCTGCAAAACGAAAATGACATTCGGTATATTCAGGGTCATTATCGGCATAATCATCATGTGATTGCCAAAACGCCATTTGTCCCCAGGTATTTAACCGTCCTGCCCAGCTAACAATGCCTTTTTCGCTAAAAATTTCGCGTGGAGTGCCTTGATGGTCAGTGACGACATAATGCAGTTTTCCACGTTGATAACGGGCTGTTGGGGTAATTTCACCAGGTTGATAAAGCCACTGAATTTGCGAATCATAAGCGGGAGTACCATCGGCATAAATCGGGGTTTCTTGCACCATCTGGTCGCCAGACCACAGATAATCAACACGCTGAACACGTTTATTTTTAAAGGGTGAATTGGGCGGTGTAATAGGGCGATTATCGACCACCTTGCTTTTACTGAGTCGTCGCCCAAAGGCATCGTAAGTGTAACGCCAACATTCCCCATCAGGATTAAAACAGGCGGTAAGTTGGTTCAGCGTATTCCATTGGTAATACCACGTTTTTGCTCGAAAACCGTGTTGATGAACCACTTTTTGCGTTAATCGACCATTAATGTCGTAATGGTAATCTTGGTAGCCTTTAGCGGTGATACGGCGAGTGACACGGCCTTTTTGTTGCTGTTGTGCCAGTTGTAAAAACGCACCATGCGCATCAGACGGAATAAACTGATGCTCGGTGATATTGAGATTGCTATCGTACTGAAACTTCTCGCTTTGACGTTCAAACTGGTTGCTGTATTGGGTTTCAACAATTTGGTCGTTGGTGTTATAGCGATATTGTGTACGGTTCCAGCGAGCATCGTCGATATTGACCAGATTAAAAGCTTTATCGTATTGATAACCTCGGTGAACATCGGTCGATATTGGCGGTTGAAGCGGATTATCGTGTAGCGATTGTAAAAAGGACTCCGTTCCCCGTCCTGCACGTTGATGGGCTAATAAGCCAGTGGCGGTGTAATGGCTCGAGTTAGCAAAACCCGCTTGGCTTTGGCGTAAAAACTCTTGTCCTAATGCGTTGTAGCTAAACTGCAAAGGTGCATGTTGATTGACTTGCAGTGAGGTCAGTTCATGAAGTTGACCAAAGGCATAATTAAGCTCACGCTCACCAAAGCGGGTTTGGGTGAGGGTATCGTGCTCTTCATCCCATTGATGCTTAATTTCTTGCCCATTAATGCGCTCGCAACACAAATGCCCTTGGTCATCATACTCAAATTCCACCACCGAATCAGGATTGGTGGCACGAATAAGTTGCAAACGTTCATTGTATTGATAAGTGGTGGTAGAAAGGCATTTATGCTCAATGCCATCAGCCAGCCAAATACTTTGTTCGGTAACTAATCCTGTCTCATCATAATGATAACGGAGTTCATGATTATCTGGATAACGAGTTGCAATACGTCGCCCTAAGCGGTCGTAACGGTATTGAATTTCACGTCCTGCAAAATCTACTTCACGAATGATTTGACCGGCTTTATCACGCTCATAAGAATAGACATCCCCTGTGGCGTTGATGACTTTTTTCAGTCGTGTGAGTGAGTCATATTCAAAGCGAATTTCCGTCCCATCAGGGCGTATTGTGGCAAGTAATAAATCAAAAGCACCATAGCGATAGCGCGTAGTTTTGCCTTCGCCATCGGTGACGGCGACAACACGGCGTTCGCTGTCATATTCAATATGTTGATGAATATCATCAGGCAGTAAAATATCGCTGAGACTGCCGTTAACACCATCATGCTCTTTGCTGTACTGATAGCGAGTGGTGTGGTTTAGTGCATTGGTGACTTGCAGTAATCGACCTAGCTCATCGCTTTGGTATTCCGAGCTATGTTGATAAGGGTTGGTGCTTTTTATTAATTGATTAGCTTGGTTATATTCATAGTGCCACTGTGCACCATTCGGCTGAATAGCTTTAAGTAACTCGCCATGTTGGCTGTATTCATAGGCTTGTTGGCGACCTTGCGGATCGGTAACTGCGGTTAAATTACCTTTGTCGTCGTAGGTCAGTTGCCATTTATCGCCAAAGGGGGAGACATAGCAGGTGAGTTGCCCATCGTCATTATATTCATAACCCACTTTACGGCCATCAGGTAGATGGATTTGTGCTAGAAGCCCATCAGCGTGATAAACATATTTTGTTGTATCACCAAGATCATTGGTTTCACTGACTTTTCGGTGATCTTGCCACTGTGTTCGAGTCTCTCGACCTAAAGGATCGAGTACACGAATAACTTGCTGATTTTCATTGTAATAATAGCGAGTTTGACCACCTTCATTATCAATATAAGTATTGATAGCTAAGGTATCGTCATATAAAAAACGATCACACCAATAACCACTTTCTGAATAGGTTTTGATGACACGGCCTTGCGTATCATATTCAAGCGTTAATTCAGTTTGGTCAGTATCGCGCCAACTTGTCATCCAACCTTGGGCGGTATAAGTATGGAATAAGTGGTTTTGCTGAAAGGCATCACATTCACTTAAATAGCCCTGTTTATCGTATTGACAAGAGACTAAGCGCTGGACTTTTGAATCGAAGGTGTAATCAATAAATTGTAATTTATCATATTGATAATGCAGATTTATTTGAAAACCATCATAACGAATAAGTTGGTTTAATTGTCCTTTATCGTTATATCTGAAATGAAGTGATAATCCTTGCAAGTTGCTGATTTTTATCAGCCGATAATGTGACGATTTTGCGGTTTGTGCTTCAAAGTAATAAAGGCGTTGATGGCGATTATCACGTATCCACAATCCCGTTTTTTTATTACCTAACAGTAAGTAATGAGGAACACGTTGGTTACGTGAGCACACTTCATCGGAAGGAGTCAAAAAGGTATAATGGTTGCCATCTGGATCTTGAAAATCAACACTGCCATGATGCAGTGTTAACGACATTGACCAGTTATCTCCCCATTTACTGCCAAAAAGCCCTTTAGGTGATTGGGTAGAATAGTAAGCTCTATTGAGTTCAATAGGTAAAAGGCCGGGGATCGAAATAACAGGCCAAATCTGGATAAAGTCCCCACTCACTAAATCAACGGGATCACCTTCAGTATTTTTCTTTTGGTTATCTTGGCTTTTCCCTGTATCAGAGCTCTGGGTATTGCTTTTTTCATCATTAACTTTCGTTGATGGTGTTTCTGTTTTAGGCGTATCCGTTGTTGCAGGCTTTTCTTTGATGGTTGCACCTGAGTCTGGTTTTGCACTTTCTGTGGGTTTAGGTGCAACCTCAGTGGACGGTTTTACATTATCAACAGGATCAACTGGTTTTTCTGGTGCTTTATTTATTGGTGTTGTGTCTGGCTTGATATTATCTACGTTGGTGATTGGTTTTTCTTTTGAAGCTGTTTTTGCTGTTGTTAAATCAATATTTCCAATGGTAGCATCAAGATCTCTACGTGCTTGATTAGATTTTGAAAAAACAGCTTTCGAACCATGCTTAAATACTCCCAAAATTCCTGTCATTAAGCTGGCACCTTCATAAAGCAGAGCTCCGCCTTTCTCTGCTTCACTTTCTAGCGTTGCTTTAATTTCACTAAAGTCGACATTTTTTGCTTTTTCAGTTTGACTTATTGCCTGCTGAGCTTGATTTTTCGCTATATCATCAAAACCAAATACTTTAGCAACAATTGCATTTCTTGCTGATGTTATCGCTGAGTAAAAATAGGAGACTGACGTTAAACCTTCCGCCATTTCAACGCCATCATTATAAAATTGCTTTATGGCACCTTTAGCACCTTCATCGGGATGGACAATAGCCTCTCCCATATTATTAAAGGCTTTATAAACTTGCTGGGTAGCTTCTGAAGGAGGGGAGTTTTGTTGTGATGAGTGAGTAATACTTCCCGCTACTGTTGCTGCTATTTTTTCATCATCATTTTCAGCAGAAATGACAGTGTTGGCTTCTTCAGGTGTCTTTCCATTAGAAGAAGGAACATGTGTAATAATACCTTCAGTATTACCATTAGGCTGAACTTCATCTATTGATACTGAGCTAAATAATTGTGTAGAGGGAGGTAAGTTATCAAGATGGTATTTCTTAATTATTTCATCATATGTTTCGTAATCAACATAGTAAATAGGGTGGCTTGGCGGTAAATTTCCTTTACTATCAAGTACTTTTATTGCTACATTATCACTCGATAAAGTAGCGTGAAAATACATTTCTTGACCTGATGGTAAACCAACATAACCAGCACTATGAATATCGTCATTTGTGCTGGATATTGCATGACCTTGGGGGAGGCTATCGTCTGATTTTAAAGCACTACCCCATTGTTTATCAAAAGTATCAATATCAGTGTAATTATTTTTTTTACCCACTTCTGGTACTTCATAGACTAGATAAGTTTTCATAATCGATCTTCCTTGTTACTTCCCATTCATCCAAAACTTATCCCCATGACGTAAAATGGGTTTTTTATTGACCTTAACGCTTTTCGAGTGCTCTTTGGGGTAACACTTACCCGCCACGGTGCCACTTTTTATCCCTTTTGCTGCACCTGCTTCATCACCCATTGTGGTGGGAATAACACTTTGATTAAGAACAACAACAGGGTGGTTATTTGCTCTAACCGTAGGCACTGAGCCGACAGCGGTTTCGAGTTTTGCCACAACGGGATAAGGGATCGGAGGAGTTGAAGGTCCTATTGGTGTTTTGCAAACATCGGGAACTAGACTAATAACGAACCAAGCATCTTGTTGTCTTGCAATATAATTATCAGCCATGAGTTTGCGCCTCTTGTGGTTGGGCAAAACGCACTAAAGGTGCATCAGGATTGATTTCAAAACGCGCTTCACAAACGCGAATAGGAAGTGATACTTCAAAAGCTAATCGATAAGTCAGTGCAAGTTGCTGTTTTTCAGCATCAATAACAAGCGTGTCTAAATTCAATTTGATAGGAATAAACAAGCCATCTTGCATACGCAATAAAACAAAAGGGCGATGCTCAGGTAATGTGGTTTGCAAATAACCTTGAGGGGTTAAATTCTCTAATTTCAATGTGAAATTAGTTTTTGGGTAAGGAATTTGTTGGTCAGCGGGTGCACCATTCCAATATTGAAAATCAAAATCATAAGGTAAATACGGATGGCGAGAATTAACCCATTCATCATCATAAGTACCTGCTAATAAACGGCGCGGTAACCATGCTCGACCAATAACACCAAAACCAGCGGGCTGCTGTTGAAAAGTGCTAGCATTGAGTTGCTGATTAATCCAATCAGCTGTAATGGGAGTGCTTAATGATTCAATTTGAGGAGCTGAAAATGAGGTAATACCTTTTGCTTGCTGATACCACGGAGTGATAAATCCTAGGCCTAATGGATTATATTCATAAGCAGCATGTGCAATAGGCGCTGATACACCCTGGGGATGATTAATACGTACAGGTTCAGGTAATAAATTTTCTTTATTTAATGTGTGTTGTAATTGTTCATCGGCATAGATCTTATTTTCACCCCCAAAAGCATAACGATAATCTATTGGTAATTGTCGTATTGGTTTAGGTCGTGTTAATTGCCACGATTTTTTTTGCTCGTTGTAAATGAATTGCCGAACACCTGTGCAACGTAATGGTTTATAAAGTAAGGTGTTTTTTTCTGCATCCATTAAGGTGACAGATGCGATAATCGACTCGCTAGGAATGCCATTAGGTGCATACGCCATTCCTTTTATGATCACATCACAAAAAGGTTTAAAGGGCGCTAAATCACTTTCATAAAAAACAGAAGACGTATTGATGGTTGATACATACTCATCCTGTAAAATCAGCGGAAATTTTGTTGAAAGATGAGGCTGGTAAACCCCCATTTCTGTTGTGGGCAGTAAGTCGTAACCCACTTTCATCACGACAACATGATGCTCGATATCAGAGGTATCTAACATCTTATAGTTCATGACTGAAAACGGGGTTAAGTTGCGAAATTCCATTTTCACCTTCTTAATTCAAGTCAATATCTTTGCCCGTGATCTGCACCGGACCTGAGGCTTCAAAACTAAATTCCGTACCATTAATAGTGATATGGCCTGCACTATCCATTCTTAACACGCTGGCACCGCAACGCAGCTCAAGGGCATCACCTGCATCGATGGCTAACGTATTACCCACACTGATTTTTTTATGCTGACCGACGGTTTCGGTGTTATTTTCATTGATGGTTTCAGTGCGATTACCTTTTACCTGCATCTCTTGATTTTTATCGATGATCTCAGCGTGGCTATTGAGTACATGCGTGGTGCGATTGTTGAGTACCACCGTATTCATATCCTTCTGCGCATGAATAAAAATCTCCTGCTTGCCACCGGCATCTTCAAAGCGCAGTTCGTTAAAGCCATCGCCTTTATGGGTCTTGGTTTTGATTGTTGTACGGGTCATATTTTCAGGGAATTTCAGCGGGGGTGCGTTGCGACCGTTATAGGTGCACCCTGTGATAATCGGTCTATCAATATCGCCATTAAGATAAGAGACAATCACTTCTTGCCCGATACGCGGTACAGCAGAAAAACCATAGCCATTGCCATTCCAACCCATTGCTACACGTACCCAGCACGAGGCACTGTGATCGGGCTTGCCATAGCGATCCCAATGAAAATAGACTTTCACGGCACCCACTTCATTGACATAAATCTCTTCACCCGGAGGGCCTACCACCGTGGCAACTTCATCACCATCAGCCGTCGGTTTGTAATGATGCGGCGGTCGCCATTCTTGCGTGCCGGGAATAAATTCGACGCTATTAGAAAGCTGTGTACCTTCGCCTCCGCTGTTATCTGCCAAGGGTTGGACGCCATGATGCGAAACCTGAATAACTTGCCAGTTATCATTCATCATTAAACTAGGGTGATTGCTCAGCGAGAAAATCTTGCCCGGCATTAAGGCAAAACAATTGGTGCTGGCACGTCCAACACGACTACCGTTGCGCAGTTGTTCAAAACGAATGGCGGTTAAAGGGGCTGCTTGTGCATCTTCTTGAAAGCGTCCATAGCTTTCGAACACACTATGTTGACCGCCTTTTTCTAATTTGGCTTGATGCGCTAATGGGTAAGAAGGGCGAATAAAATTATTGTCTTTCTGAATGGTTTCATCCACACAGAGATATTCGCCGTATTGCCATGTAGTCGCGGTACTATCTGTAATATCGCTTTCAGCTTGCGGGTTATAGGTCAGGTGAATGCCTGCCGTCATGCCCATATGTTCATCGCTATAAAACAGTTGGTTCTCTTCAAACCAAAAGTTAATCCCTTCCTCAAAGGCTAAACGGCACCAAAACGCATAGGCAGATTCTCGTTTTTGCGTGGTATAGGGGCGTTTCTGGTGTAAATCATCACGGTAAAATTTACTGTCAGCTTTGATATGGGCTTCTTCTAACAGTGTTTTTAAAATCTCAGGCACTTTTTTATGCTGGAATATACGGCTGTCTTGATTAAGCGTCATCACCCACATTTCAGGACGGATATCGAAGTGATACCACGTTTTTACACCATCGGTATTCCCTTGTACGGCACCGGCTAAGATCCCACGTACAGTACGAACTTCTTTGCCATTACGCTTAACCGTTAACGATGAAGCCACACCCAATAGCGATTGAAAATCGATAAAAGGCAAAGTGGTGACCGCACTAATTGACAGCGAAAATAAACGTGATAACCCTTCGTTTAAATTAAATTCAGTGACTTGAAAGGTGCTTTCAGGCAAGCCAGCAATTTGACAGGTAAAAACCAAACCAGAAGGTGATACTGCGCCTAATAGCGAATCTAACAGTTGTGCATAGGCTTTATTTTTAGCCAATCCTTCAGAGAAGGTCAGCCCCGGTACATCGTCGTTATTTATTCCACCGGCAAAACCGCCACCGGGAATAAGCGATGAGGCTTGAGAGGCCATTGACGAGGCTTGCGAAAGCCCTTGTTGTGCCGTTTGAGCTGTGGCGAGCGTTTGCTGAGTAGAGGCCGAAAGTGTCGATGTTGCTTTAGCAATCGCTAGATCCTGCGCTTTATCGAGCGCCTTCTTTTTTAATCCACCAAGCTGAGAGGTGAGATTATTTTTTTTATCTTTCGCAAACATCATTCGCTCCAATATCCACTGAGCAAGCTACCGCTTGTTTTATCCATTAAGAAAATACAAAGAAACACCCACACACCTTGGTGTGCAGGTGAAAAGAAGGATTAACCTTCGAGAGGGGCGCGCCAGTCGTCAGAGCCAGAAGTACCTGCAACCGTATGTTCCCAATCAATTTTGCGATAAGACAGGGAGACTTCGATCAGTTGTGTGAAGTCTGATTTTGCCGGATCTTGGCAGTGTGGCATTTGGCAATCGATGTTGACGATAGTCGCATCGGTTAATGTGGTGGTGAAGAAATGCTCTTGTTTCCCTTCAACCGAAGTGCGGTACCATTTTAAGGTGGTTTTTGGCAGCATTTCGCCTGAGGCTAATGCGTTATACAACAGGGGAACGGCTTTGTTTAACGCCACCGTAAAACGGAATGGTTTATGGGCACGTTGACCTGAAGGCTGACCCGATTGTGGATCAGTCGGCACAGTGACTACGTGAGAGAATGCTTGCACCAGCATTTCATCTTCGTGGCCTTGAACATAAATATTACCGACGGATTCTGCGGTAAATGCACCCGCAGTGATGTTACCTTGGGTTTTCCCTTCGATAGAGATATAGCATGGAGTTGGCATGGCAAGTCCTTAATTTACAGTGAGTAATCGTTTCTCAACAAAATTATTTTGTTGATGTCCTTTCGATAAAAATCAGCCAGTGCGCACAGCGATTTGATAAGAGTAGCTTAAGTAATTTTGGAAGGAAGTAAAGAAAGGGGCAGAGAGAAAGGGCATTGTATCCTCGTAGGATAAGTGACTTAGCGTAAAATAATTGTTCACACGATATTTACTGCTTTCGTTTCTTATAATAAGCGTATTTACTTATACAATTCCCTTTCGTAAATGTCCGAAATCTCGCTAAAGCCAGTCCGTTCTAATGTACATGGATTTTTAATATGTAACAAAATGTGTATTTTGTTTCAGATTGTAACAATGTTGATTTATAAGGAAAAATTAAGGTCTATTTTACAAAAATAATCAAAAAAAGACTTATCTTGTTATTGGTTTAAAAATGAACACTTAAAATTTGGTTATACAAAGAGATAAATATAATCTTAAGTATGGTCATTTCAACTACCTCCTTATTTTCTTCTGAATCACTATCAAATAACCAGCCCATTGTTATATTTCTTATCATTATCTCCTTTTTATATACCCAACTTATTATCTTAGTAACATTAGTAATTTTGTGGATTATTTGTTAATCAATTTATTTAATTCAACTTATTTATTTGTAATTTGAATGTGTAATAACGTGATGTTTAACAAGTGGGTTGTAGCACTTTAATAGTGGAAAATTTTATATATTGATGAAAAAACCAAGAAAACAACTAGTTTGATATGCTCTAATCTTACTTAATTGACTTAAATAATCGATAAAAAACAAAATGATAATTAATCCCCTTCTTTGTATAAGTAAATTAAATAGTACGGATTTTTAAGAAAAAAACAGATGAAAAAGTTTACAAATACTTTACTAATAGTTTACAAATGAAATAAGATATCGTTATTGTTTTAATGCTAATAATTCATTGAGTAAAAGGAACGTGTAAAATGGCGATATCTAGAAGAAAATTTATCATTGGTGGAACAGTAGTGGCTGTCGCTGCTGGTGCTGGTATTTTGACACCAATGTTAACTCGCGAAGGGCGCTTTGTTCCGGGTACACCAAGACATGGTTTTGTTGAAGGTACGGAAGGGGCTTTACCAAAACAAGCGGATGTTGTTGTTATTGGTGCGGGTATTCTCGGTATTATGACGGCCATTAATCTTGTGGAACGTGGTTTATCTGTTGTGATTGTAGAAAAAGGTAATATCGCGGGTGAGCAATCTTCTAGATTCTACGGTCAAGCAATTAGCTATAAAATGCCTGACGAAACATTCTTATTACACCATTTAGGTAAATATCGCTGGCGTGAAATGAATGCAAAAGTAGGTGTTGATACCACTTATCGTACACAAGGCCGTGTAGAAGTTCCTCTTGATGAAGAAGATTTAGTAAACGTAAGAAAATGGATTGATGAAAGAAGTAAGAATGTTGGCTCAGATATTCCATTTAGAACCAAAATTATTGAAGGTGCTGAATTAAATCAACGTCTTCGTGGTGCGACAACAGATTGGAAAATTGCTGGCTTTGAAGAAGATTCTGGTAGCTTCGATCCTGAAGTAGCAACCTTCGTTATGGCTGAATACGCTAAAAAAATGGGCGTTAGAATTTACACTCAATGTGCGGCTCGTGGCTTAGAAACACAAGCGGGTGTGATTTCTGACGTTGTAACAGAGAAAGGTGCAATTAAAACTTCTCAAGTTGTTGTGGCTGGTGGTGTTTGGTCACGCCTATTTATGCAAAATCTCAATGTTGATGTGCCAACACTGCCTGCCTATCAGTCTCAACAGTTAATTAGTGGATCACCAACAGCACCGGGTGGCAACGTCGCTTTACCGGGAAGTATTTTCTTCCGTGAACAAGCTGATGGTACTTATGCAACCTCTCCTCGTGTTATTGTGGCACCAGTAGTGAAAGAATCCTTCACTTATGGTTATAAATATCTGCCATTATTAGCACTACCTGATTTCCCTGTGCATATTTCTTTAAATGAACAATTAATCAATTCATTTATGCAATCAACACATTGGAATTTAGATGAAGTTTCTCCGTTTGAGCAATTTAGAAATATGACAGCACTGCCAGATTTACCTGAGCTAAATGCTTCATTAGAAAAATTAAAAGCAGAATTCCCAGCCTTTAAAGAATCGAAATTAATTGATCAATGGAGTGGTGCAATGGCTATCGCACCAGATGAAAATCCAATTATCTCAGAAGTTAAAGAATATCCAGGCTTAGTGATTAATACAGCGACAGGTTGGGGTATGACAGAAAGCCCAGTATCAGCAGAATTAACAGCTGATTTGTTACTTGGTAAAAAACCTGTTTTAGATCCAAAACCATTTAGTCTTTACAGATTCTAATCCATATAGTTTAAAAAGCCCTCTAGTAGAGGGCTTTTTTTGTATATACTTAATCATAATTAAACTTATTGTTTTAATTAATTGAAAATATTATTTGGGTTATGAAATAATATTGTTTTTTTATAAGTTAGATATTTAAATAAATAACTATCTATTTATTCTAAATAAAATGTAAGTTGATAAAAATAAGAGCAACTGCTATTGTTGCTTCAATATAAAGGATTATTAATTAATAATAGAATAAGGATATTTATATGGCTAACCGTTCTTACTTATATAGTATTTCTAATCAACCTAGTAATCATAATGATCGACCTGATATTGTTTATGGATTATCTGAATGGGCTTACTCTGTTCCTCTAATACATCGAATTCTGATGTCTGGTGATCCTAAACGATGTGAGTCTTTGATCTTCTCTGGATTAGAAAGTGATGATTTTGATGAAGATGAATGCGAAATTGATGAAGAGCAAGATCTTCCTTTATATGCAGTAACCAGTCATTTTGAACCCGGATATAAACGATTAAAGAAATTTTTATCCATTCTTGAAGTTCTCTTTTCTGATGTAAAAAGTCATATTGTCGAAGATATTCAGGAAACAATTTGTTTCTTAGAAAAAAATAAATTGCCTTATTTAATATTAGATACTGTTGAAATTGATATGATGTTAATTTCAGGTGCTGATAATTTACGAGATGCTGTCGATGAAGAGGTTGAACGCTGTTTATCTATAGGGAAAGTTATTGATGAGTTACCTGATAATATTGAAGAAGCAGCGAAGATAATAAAATCAGCCATAATAAAACCTAAAGCGAATGAGCTTTATGTTTTCTCTGATATTCGATTAGATGAAACTTACGATCATATTCGTTGCGGTGAGCCTCTAGGGTTGTCTTATTGGAGTAATGAATTATATTATTATCTGCTTAATAAAAAAGAATTCGAAGAAAATAAATAATAAGCACTCCCAATAATCTAAAAGTAGATTGTTGGGGGGATTTTATTAATTAATATTAATTTAAATAAAAACTATTTATGATAGTGTGTTTTCTAGTTTTCTAGTTTTCTAGTTTTCTAGTTTTCTAGTTTTCTAGTTTTCTAGTTTTCTAGTTTTATAAAAGATATTTTTGCTATTGCATATTTTGTTTTTCTTTATTTTAAAATAAAAATAATTAATATTATTAATAGTGATATAAAACTAATAATAGTTAATATTATCATGCTGTTAAATAAAGAATATAATAAAATGTAAAGATATAAAAAATGAAAATAAAAATATTAGATAGGTTTGTACTAATTTATAATATTTTTAATTCAGTTTTTAATTGTTGTTATTTGAAAAAATTATTATTTATTTGTTGAGTTATAATTTTTTAATATAGTATGAAATTGTTACAAAAATAATAACATAGAGATATCTTTATGATGTATTATAGCTTCTATATTAATGATAAACATCCATCTATAAATTATTGATTATATCCATATGTTTTTATTTTAGAATAAAGCCCTTTTTTCTAAGAAAAAAATAGATAAAAACTATCTAACATATTGAGTTACATGTCGATTACGAATTCGATATTTAATACTATTGCGTTACTCTAAATATGATGTAGATTAAAATAACATATAGAAATGTAAATTACTTTAAATTTAAAATATCGGAATAACCTTATTAACAGAGTTCGTGAAAGTAAGTACTGTTACGAGTGTTCAATAACAAATGGTTAAGTATTTTCAGTTTATGATTTGATCGTTTTTAAACTGTAATTCGGTGTTTTATCGATATGATCATCTAATAAAAGAAGGAGAACAATGGGATGATTAACACCAAAGTTGGAAATAGAATAAAAATGATAAGAAGACAATTGAAAATAACAGAGAATGAAATGTCTGAAAGGTTGGGAATAAGCATATTACATTATTCTCAATTAGAAGATGGGCATTTAAAAATAACGGTAGATCAATTGATTACTATTTCTTTTATACTGGGTGTTACACCTCAAAGCTTAATTTTAGAGGCTAAAAAAACAGATTTTATGATTTTTGAAGATAGAGAATCAATAACACAACCTAGTGAGATTGTAATATTTAGAAAGAAAAAGGTAGTTTGAAGAAATAGTATTATAATATCTTTATTAACATTGAGTTCAGATAAATATATTAAACTGTATTTTTAATTGTTTTAATTAAAGTTATACTTCATTAAAACTTAATAAATAATAGCATAAATGCCATCTTATTATGAGATGGCATTTATGTATTTAATGGCAGGATGTTGTACCGGTTCTATGATTTATAGCACCGTTTCTAATCAGTAGCCTCTGCATATCTTTAAGATTATTTTGGCAAGCATAGCTTAATGCACTATGATTATAAGAAAATAGTGATGTATCTTGTGTTGTGGTAACAAGATTAACATCTGCACCTTGAGAAATAAGATATTTTACAGTATCAATGCGATTATTGCTTGCAGCAATCATAATAAAGGTTTCACCATCACTTTCTACTCTTTGATTATTAATTTCAATATCACTTCTCATTAGGGCGTGAATTTTTTTGACTACATTAACGTTGTTTCCTAATACAGCTGACTTAAAGACATTATAAACATCGCCTTTATCTGTAGCCCATAAATTAGCACCTTGAGAAATAAGATAATCAACCATTTCCTCATCACCAATAAATGCGGCCCAACCTAGTGCTGTTTGGTCTAAGCTACCTGTATCTTTTGCTTCAATATCTTGACCATTAGCAAGCATCTTTTTAACTTCATTTAAATCACCGTGTTTAACAGCATCAAACCATAGCGCATTTCTACCTGTACTTGGTGAAGTATAGAAAACACGATGTGGCAAGCGTGATTTATTAGCCAACTCAATCATATCAGAATAATTTGATTTAAAAGATTGATATTCTGGTGGATTATTTTCATTAATAATCAATGCTTGTGCGCCAAAAGAAACCAATAATAATGAAATAACAAACATTTTTATATTCATTCAAACACCTTACAATCTAAATAATTAATAAAATCTACTACAATTAGTTTATTAAAAATTAATATTTATTAGTGTTGATAATTGAAACAGAATGTAAATAATGATATTTCACAGATATGAGTTTTCAGTAAGAATAAACCTAAATATTTACTTTTTAATATATGTTTATTTTATGTGGTTATACTTATTTTTACTATTATAAATATAAAGTTATGTTATAAAATCATCATTAGATGATTGTTTTATAAAGTACTTATTATGTGTGTCTAAATTTTTACGGGAAATACTATATTAAATAATATGTATATTTACAGAGGGTTTACGTAACAATAAGTTACTATTTTTATCGTAATATATACTAATTACTTATTAGTAATAAAAATAATAATACCATATTGGCTTGAATAGTGATAAATAACTCAAGTTAAGGGATTTTATTTTTAATAAAGAAATTCAAGTGTTAACGCTTATAGCATTGTAATAATGTACTATAAATTTAATCTATCACATCTTATGGTGAGAAAAATAACTTACCCTTAATAAGGGTTAATTGAGCTTAAATTTAAATAAATCATGATGTTGGAGATAGTATTGAGAGATATCTATAAATAAAAAAGATCACGTTGATAACAGTGATCTTTTTATTGTAAACATCATATTTAAATCTTGTATGAGGTCATGAAATATTGAAATTTAAATTAATTTAAAATCAATACTATTGTTTGTATTGCTATCATTGCCAACATATACCGTAATTATTGAAGACTCCATGGCCATAACTTTATTTATATTGAAAAATGATAATTCTTTAGCGGTAAGTGTAAATATTACTTCTTTTGATTCACCAGGTTCAAGCCATACGCGCTCAAAGCCTTTTAATTCACGTAAAGGCCGCGATGTTGAAGCAACATGTTGACGTATATAACATTGTACTATTTCTGCACCTGCAATTTTACTGGTGTTTGATAGTGTAATCGTAATTTGTTGTGGTTTATCTTGGCTCACTTCTGCATGTTTAATGTGAGGTTGACTATAACTAAATTGTGAATAACTTAACCCAAAGCCAAAAGGATAAAGAGGCGTATCACTACTGTCTTTATACGGTTGATATTCTTGATAAGCACGCATTTTACCTAACTGCTTACGACCATAATATATTGGAATTTGTCCTGTTGTTCTAGGCACAGTAATAGGTAATTTTCCACTAGGATTAGTATGACCAAATAAAATATTTGCAATACTGTTTCCTGTTTCTGTTCCTAGTTGCCAGCTCATTAATAAAGCATCGGCATATTGTTCTATCGCTTTTGATGGAATAGGACGCCCTGTGCATTGCACAATAATAAGTGGTTTGCCTATTTCTCCTATCGCATTAATAAGTTCTTCTTGTCCTGGAGGGAGTTGCAATTGGGCAATGTTACGAGCTTCTCCTGTACGTCGATGGCTTTCACCTACACAAAGTACAACAATATCGGCACGATGAGCACATTCGATCATCTCATCACTAAATTCGCTATTATCCGTTATCACATTGCAGTTATTTTCGATACTTTTTATGCCTTGATAAATAGAAATTACATCATTTGCGTTTCCATCTAAACACCAGGATCCTAAATGCTGACGTTGAGAATGGGCATGTGGGCCAATGACAGCAATAGTTTGTTTATGGGTTGAATTTAGAGGCAATATATTATGTTTATTTTTAAGCATCACGATGCATTTTTCAGCCAAAACTTGTGCTTTTTTAACGTGTTCAGGATGACGTAATGTAGTCAAATGTTTATTTTCATCTACATAAGGATTTTCAAATAATCCACAACTAAATTTTGAATGTAAAACACGATAAACGGCATCATTAATTAATGAAATATCGATTTTTTGATCTTCAATTAATTTTTCAAGATGACCTTCGTAGGCTTCATTAGTCATTGCCATATCAATACCTGCAATAATGGCTTGTTTGGCTGCATCAGTTGCATCAGTTGCAATACCAAAATAGGCTAAATCGGAAATTGAACCCCAGTCACTGACAACTAATCCATTAAAGTTTTGTTGTGATTTTAACCAATGGCGAATAAGTGGAGTTGATGCGCTGACAGGTGTGCCACCAAGATCACAAAAACCTGTCATTACAGAACCTACACCAGCTTTAATCGCGGCTTCAAAAGGTGGTAAATGCACATTATGTAGGGTATTTTCAGAAAGCTCGGTTGTATCGTAATCACGTCCACCTTCAACCGCCGCATAACCGACGAAATGCTTGGCACATGCTAATAGTGAATCCGGTTGACTAAGGTCGGCTCCTTGAAAACCCGTTACTACTGCTTTTGCAAATTGACTGGTTAAATAAGGATCTTCACCAAATGTTTCAATAACACGGCCCCAACGTGGATCACGAGCAATATCAAGCATTGGAGCAAATGTCCAGTGGATACCAAGGGATGATGCTTCACGTGCAATATAACGATAAGCTTCAGAGACACAAAGAGGATCCCATGATGCAGCTTGAGCTAAAGGAATGGGCAATACCGTTGCCTGTCCATAAATAACATCACGGGCAAAAATGATAGGAATACCTAAGCGGCTTTCTTCGATTGCAATTCGCTGAATTTCATTTAATTCTATTGGGTTTATAATTTCAGCTGGCGCGTTACCTGCCCATGCTGTGTCAGCTAATATACGTGAACCGCAACGCCCTTGACGAATAAGGTCATTATATTTATCTTGGTGTTGTTTAAACTCTAGCATTGGATTCATGCAAAGTTGACCAACTTTTTCCATTAATGACATTTGGTTTAATAAATTAATAATACGAACAGAAATTGGCTGTGTGGGATCTCGATAAATGTTGTTCATCGCTTTTTCCATTTTATGATTAAGTGAATATGAACTATTCAGTTATTTGGCAACCATTTATTAATAATGGTGATGCTTGCCATTTATAAGCTGGGAATGCATCATTTAAAAATTGAGTCATTTCATGTTCACCCTCTTTATTATTATCTTTTTTATAGCGAGATAATAAACATGTTGCAGCTTCTGGAATATAACGAATATCAATTTCAATATAGGTATAAATAAAATCCTTTAGTTCTTTATTGCTTGATTTTTGTAATATAGATTGGCTTCGTTCTAGCGCTTGATAATAAAAATCAGGATAAAAAACGAATAATCCATTTTTCCATGCTTCAATGACATTTTGATAACCACCAAAATAATCATCTTCAGGATAAAGCTCAATTTTATTAATACCTTTCAATGCTAAAACATAATTACCTTTCTCATATTGTTGCTCAGCAAAATGATAATAAAGTTTAGATTTTTGATAAACACTGTACCAACCGGTAAAATAGGCAATAAAAATAAGCGCGATTAATATGATAATGCTATTTCTTCCACTCATAATTATTTAACTCCAATACCGGTAAAAGCTTTAATGAAATTACGTTGTAGAAAGAAAAAGATGAAAACAACGGGAATAGCAATCATGGTTGTCATTGCCCACAGTTGTTCAAGATTTTCAGTCGGAACATCATTGACAAATTTAAAAAGTGCAAGTTGAAGCGTCATTAATGAATCATCACGTACATAAAGCAGAGGGCCCATAAAATCATTCCAGGCTCCCATAAAGGTTAAAATAGCGACAGTGGCGAGAGCAGGGCGGATCATCGGTAATACTATTTTAAAAAAGATTGTTATTTCGCCCGCACCATCGATACGTGCAGCTTCAATATAGGCATTATCAACTTGCTTTAAGAATTGAACTAATAAAAAGATATTATAGGCACTAATCATTCCAGGAACTATAAGTGCTTGAAATGTATTAATCCAATCCCAAGAATACAACATCATATACGTCGGAATGGTAAACAGAATTGCAGGCACCATCATTGATGTGAGGATTAACTTTAGCCAGAACTCTTTTCCAGGTAAATTCATTTTAATAATAGCGTATGCAACCATTGATGAAAGAAGCGTATTAGATACCGTCACAGTCAGAGAGATAAATAAAGTATTAAAAAAGATACGTCCTAAATTTAAACTTCTAAATGCTTCAATATAGCCATCAAAAGAGAACTTACTAGGTAAGGCATTAGGGGTATTAATTATCTCACTTCCTGATTTAAATGAATTCATAATCATAAAGAAGAATGGATAAAGTACAACTAAGCTTGCTATGATAAGTAAGCTATAAATAATAAGATTTCTTTTACTAAAACGCATTATCTATGCTCCTTATCTTGAGTTAGTTTTAATTGTAACATAGTGAAAATATAGATAATTGTTGCTAGCAATAATCCTATTGTTGATGCCATTCCCATTTTTACATCAGAGAATCCTGTTTTATATAAATACAGCACTGGTGTTAAAGCAGAATTATAAGGCCCACCAGATAAATCAAAATTCATTAAGACTTCGACAAACATCTGCATTCCGTTAATAATATTAATGGTCATCACAAAAATAATTTGGGGTTTTAATAAAGGTAACGTAATACTCCACATTTTTCTTAACCATGATGCTCCGTCAATATCTGCTGCCTCATAAAGAGAACGATTGATACTAGCAATACCGCCAAGAAAAATAATCATTTGAATACCAAACCATTTCCATGTACTAAAAACAGCAATCATTGGCATTGGAAGCCATTCATCAAATTTCCAAAAAACAGGTGCGTTAATAATATTCCAATCGAGCATGAGGCTTTGAACTGGCCCCGTTGGACTTGAAATAAAATTAAAAATTATCATTGCTACTGTGATAGATGTAATAACAGGAATAAACATAATCGTTCTAAAAACACCACCGAAATGAGTGACTTCATGAAGAAGTAGTGCCATTCCCATTGCGACAATAAACGTGAGAAAAACAAAAATAACTTGATTGAAAATAACATTAAATATTGATTTCCAAAATAAGCCATCGGTTGAAACTTCTACCCAGTTTTTTATTCCAACAAATTGGGTGTTTTCTGGTGTTAATACATTAATATCGAGAAAGCTATTTTGAAAAGATAGGAAAAATGGATATAAAATAAAGACAACAAAATAGATTATCCAGGGAAATAGGAATAGATATCCCACTAAAATATTCTTGTTTTTCATGTCGATTCCTTAGAAAAACACTAAGTTATTAGTATTGTATTATTTAAATTATCGTAATAGTTTAAATTTTTTTTTGATAAAAATAGAATACTCTATTTGTCGTTTAATATTTCACGTGCAGTTTTGGCCGATTGATTAACAGCTTGCTCTGGTGTTAATTCATTTTTTAATACAACTCTTGCATAGTTTGATAAGAAAATTTCTGCAATATCAGTAACTTTAGCATGAGGTTCACTTAATAATGCATTATCAAGTTGTTTAACAAAGGGTTTTGCTTCATCACTTTGAAAATAATCATGTTCTTTTAATGTTTTTAACGTTGGCAACTGACCTAATTCAATATTGGCTTTTAAATTAATATCATCACGCATTAATAAATTAATTAAATCCCAGCTTAAATTTTCTTTCTCTGATGTGTTTTTAAAAACCATAATTGCTCTACCATCTAGGATTGAATAATGAATATCTCCTTTTTTCATGACGGGAATAGGAGCAATACCCACATCATCACCAATTACCATGGGGTTTCCTGCAGCTGTAGTTAATGATGCCTTCCATCCAAAACCAAATTGCAACCACATACCGATATTTCGAGAAAAAAAGCTCTTTTCCATTGTTGGCGGCGCATATTTTTGTGCTCGTTGCATCAGGGTAATAAATTCAGCCATATGTGCTTCAGGTTTATCAAAAACAACATCAGTACCGTATTTATTGAGTAACTGAAAATTGCCCTGATTAACGTTGTAATAAATAGGTGCAAGTAGGTTCCAATACCAGCTACCAAAGGACAATACATCATTCCAAAAAACGGTACCATAAACCTTATTACCGTCTTTTCTGGTAGGAAGAGAAGATATTTTTTCTGCTGCAATTAGAAATTCATCCCACGTTTCGGGTGGGGAGTTTGGATCTAATCCCGCCTCAATAAATAGTGCTTTATTATAAATCATCATCTGAGTGGTCGCATTCCAAGGAATATAATAAGTACGACCAAAATTTTGATGTAAAAAATGACTGTCAATACGACTTATTAATTCATTGAAGCCATCAAATTTATCTAAATAGGCAAGTTTTCCTAATTTGGCTAAATGGGCTGGCTGATAACCATAAACACCAATATAAATATTGGGATTATCACCCGCCGCCATTCGTGTATCAAGTTGCTCATCATTAGAGACAACAAGTTCAACATTTGGATGTTGTTTTTTAAATTCAGGAACAACAGTATTACGAATAAAAGAAACATAATTCCCACTTGGAACCATAATTTCTAATCTTTCTGCTGCAACCGTTGCAAAAGAGAATAGTGCAGCCGTAATTAAACAAACTAATTTCATAAACTGTGATCCTGATGAGATTAAAATAAATTAAAGCGTTTCACGTTCTATTAATTCTGTAGGAAGAAAAGTGACTTCATCAATATTGCTTTCTTCTCTAATTGCTTTTAATAAAACCTTTGCTGAGAGAACACCCATTTCATATTTATGATGATCTATTGTTGTTAGTGCAGGTGTTAAAATATTTGATGCATAAATATTATCAAAACCTACAATTTTTAATTGATCAGGAATTTGAATGTTATGTTCTTTCGCCGCCCTTAAAATACCGATTGCCATTTCATCATTAGCAGAAAATATGGCAGAAGGCATTTTACCTGCCTCAATTAATGCATTCATTTTTTGGTAAGCATCTGCTTCGGTAAAATTTGAATGAATAATAAGACCAGGATTTAAAGGTATACGGTTATAACCTAGTGCAGCAATAAAACCGTCTAAACGTTTTTGATTATCATAAGAACCTTCAGGGCCACTAAAAAAGGTAATCTCTGTTGCACCTGCATTTACTAATGCGTTAACAGCCTTGAAGGCACCACCAAAGTTATCAATCAATACGCTATAAATATGGGGGCTTTTTAATTCTCTATCTAATACAACTACTGGCAAATTTTCAGATGCGATAGATTTTATAAATTCATTATCAAATGAGCTAGATAAAATAATGGCACCATCAACAATACGTTCACGTAAATATTTATGAGCGGTTGATTGTTCACCACCATAAAGACTGCATGCAACTAAATCATATTGTTCACTGTGTGTTTGCTCTTGAATGCCTCGGACTAATTCACTGTAGATAGGCCCAAACCAAGAGTTAAAAAAGAGGCCTATAGCACCACTACGTTTAGTTTTAAGCATTTTGGCATTGCTATTGGCAATGTAATTCATCTCTTTTGCTATTTTCAGTACATATAGGCGTGTTTTTTCAGTAATTTTTGGGCTGCCATTTATAGCGTAAGATACTGTAGAGATTGAAACATTTGCTTTTTTAGCGACATCTTTTATGGTAACACTCATCTTCATCCCTCAAAAAATAAACACACAATACGTAAATATACCACTTAGTCGGCTCTTGCGATGAGTAGCAAGAGCCAAATTCTAAGCTTTACTTTGATATTTATAGATAAATATCAAGTGTGTTGTTATCCAATAAATAAGCCATAACATCTGAATTCTTGATTAAAACGCCACCTGTACGATAAGGGTTATTTTGTAATGTAAAGTCTACTATTTGTTGATTAAGTATGACGCGTTTAGGTGTGTATTCATCTTCGTTAGGATAAATATTAATCACAACCGCTTTTCCATACAGTTGGAAATTAAGGCTAATATCACCAAATTCTTTACTAATAACAGGATCTAACAGTAAATCACCAAATTCATAACGAAGGCCTAAAACATTAGAAATAATTTGGTTAATATAAATCCCAGGACCGCTGGAATAGATACGCCAACCACCTTTTGCAGCAACTTTTCCTGATTTTAATTGCTCAAAATTATCATAGGCTTGGTAACGATCATTAAATTTTGCATCAGAGCTAGAGAAATAGCTATTTGCTTGTCGTAGTTCTGCATTCGGCACGTTTTCTTTGATACCAATTGGTGAAATTTTAAAGAGATTTTCAAATAGCTCTTTTGCCATTCCCATCTTACAAAGTGCTTCGATAAAACGGATATGAGCATGGCAATATTGTAATCCAACTTCACGACCTAGATTTGCAGCCAGTTCCGCACGTTTAAAATAACTTTGGCGTCCTGCTTTATATTGTGCTGTTTTATCCATAAGGCGAACACCATCAGGATAAAGTAAATTATCAAGGATAATTTTTATATGTTTCTGTGCCATTTCTTTATCAAATGATTCAGAAATAATTGAACGATTAGCCGGTAATAAGCGGTATTTAATATTTGTTTTAACATCAGAAGGATGTAATAAATATTCCACATCATTTTTATTAAAATGAATAAAGCCACTAATAACACCATCTTTAATTAGGTATTTATGATAATCCGCTTCCATCTTAATAAAGAGGTCATTAATTCTTTTGAGTAAATCTGCAAATGAAGGATGATTTGCGAGCGCTTTCATTATTAATTTAAATGTTTGTAATGTCAGCGGAATAGTCCAACCACTCACCATATTTTTACGCAATGAGTTATTTGCTGGTTGGAGGGTATCATCCCAATCACCATCACCATAGCTAGACAGATGAGTTCCTGGCACCAAATGCTCAATAACATGTTCAAGTTGACGATAAATATGCTGTAGTAACGTCTCTTTTTGAGTTGTAAAAGTAAATTTATTGTCAATGCTGGTATAAGGTAATTCTTTATTCAGGATATCGACATTATTTGTAGCTAATAGGTAATCAGCCAATGCTTTTAATGGCCAAATAACGACGTCACCATGAGATTCTTGTTGTTGAATATGTGCATAATTATCAAACATAAACCATTGTGGCCAATTACCTGTTTCTAAATATTGGTGGCTATACATCTCACATAAAATGTGCTCAACATGTTGATAGCGACCTAATGACATAAAGAATTCAATAGGTCCTTGTGATACATCACGAGTTCCCCAAGCTGCGCCTGATGGTTGTTCAAGCCCATGTGGTGAACTGTAGTGAACCAATGCATTATGTGTAAACCAATGTAGTGTATGATTTAGCCTCTGTGCATCTCTTGGTTTTTTCGAAAACTCAATGGAGAAATGGTTTAATAACTCATCTTGCTGGTTTTCGTAATTGACGACTTCTGTTGCAAACGATAACCACTTACCTAATGTGTCAACTTGATTATTTTTACCGCCAAAGACAAGGCTAGCTTGGTGGTGAATTTGGCCTTTAAGCATAAGATATTGAACAGAATTGGTTTCAACATCAATATAGTGTTCAATATCCGTAAATTCTGAGCTATAACTCAAACTAAAGAGGGGGGCATTAGGATTATTTGCACTTGTAATGAGTATATTGTTGTCTTCACTTGGTGCGGAAACTTGAATAATAGACTCTTCTTCTTGATTTCCCATAATAAGCGGGTGACTCACAATAACATCTACAGCTTGAGCAAAATTGTGAAGTTTAATATCAAGTTGGATAATAGGTTCATCATGGCTAGCGAAAGCGAGGATCTCAATCATCCCTTCTGATAATTTATAAACCCAACGGGAAAAGTTAAACCCAACCTCATAGGCAGAAGGCATAGCAAGTAAATGGTACTGATTATTCAATTTAACTTGAATGCGTTGACCACTACTTTTAAAGAAATTTAAAAAATTACGATTAGTACCAAGTAATTTATTAAATGAAGTGTTTCCTAGTGTCAGATGTGAATTAAAAACACCATAAATATAGTGTGTTGAATTCATAATTGAATTTTTAAAATTAAGATTATTGCCTGATGAAATTATATGTCCTGTTGCTCGCTCTTGATAATGTTCTTTATCAGCGAGCGTAATGTAATGGCGTCCCTCTTTTTGGAAGAATGAGAGTAATTCATCCTGTTCATTTTCCTCAAAGCTTTTTTCACCAGGAAATAAAATATCAAGTTCTTGAGGTGTTAGTTTATCGCCTGATAATGGTTGAACATTAAATATAACGTCTGTTTTTTCGCTAAATTTTGTCGAATTATCAATTTCTGGTTTGTAATAGCTGTCTGTAATTTTCTTTATGCTAATAGGTTGTTCAATATTTGCTTCAGGCTGATTGGCAACATAATAGCCATAGAATACTTGGTCAGATCCTTCTTGAGGGGCTAGCTCTAGGGGTTTTAATTGTAAGGCAATAAAGGCCATTTCATACTGATAGTTCTCATTCGCTAATGTAAGCTCTTTTGTTATGATTGGCTGATGCGTAAATTTAGATTGCTTACCAAAAAACTGATAGCCATCAGTTGAATAAGCAACGACGGGAGAAAAACTTCCTAATTGTAGTAACGGGTTACCACTACTTTGAGGCAAATTTTGGCGTGAAGACGTAATATATCCGTAATTTTCTACATTAAATATTTTATGATCAAGATATTGGCTGCAATATGATTCATTTGTTTTTGTTGCACCACTATCGGATAAGGAAAGGTCTTGTCCATAAATTAGATCGAAAGTAAGGGAGGTATTACTGATATTTTTTACATTAACAGAGTAATAATAAATATTTTCGGGATCTTCGGATAAAGAAAGTGTAACCGAGGCAATAAATTTCTCAGTTTCAATATGCCAAGTTATATTATCTTGTGTATCTTTACTTAATTGAGTTTTAGCATGACTCGTTAAAAGTGGCGTAGTAGAAATAATATGATTATCGCTCAACTCACGAAGATAGATATTGCTAATTGCGGTATCTAATCTTGGTGTCTCAAAGAGGTTGAGCATAATATTACCCGCCATAATATTTTTAAGCATTTGGCCTGGCATAAAATTAAATGTGAGCAGTGCGTTTTTTTTACTATAGACCACATTATTAACTGGCTTAATTGTCATGTTACTCATCCTGATAATACTAAGTGTAAAAAATATTCTGTTCGTTCTCTTTATCGAAGAGATGGCATTTATCCATATTAAAATGGAAGCTACAGTTTTTTGATTTATCTATTTCTATTTCTGGATTAGGGCGTTTACAAATAACTTCATTATTTGCTAGATGAAAATAAATAAATTCATCTGAACCCATAGCATCAACACGAAGAATTGAAGTTGATAAACAATTATTTTCAATTTTCTCAATGACTTTAATATCTTCAGGCCTAATTCCTAAATAGATCTCTTTATTGATATAGGCTTTTGCTTTTTCTTGTTTCTCTGTCGGTAAAATGAAGATATTTCCATCACATTGAATAGCGAGTTGATTCTGATGTTGAATAACTTGTCCTGATATAATATTCATTGGTGGAGAACCAATAAATTCAGCAACAAATTTATTTTTGGGATGGTGATAAACGTTTAAAGGATGATCAACTTGCATAATACGTCCTTTACGTAAAATGCAAACACGTTCTCCCATTGTCATGGCTTCTATTTGATCATGAGTAACATAAATCATCGTTGCAGGCTTGCCAGCTTCACGAAGTTGTTGATGTAATTTACTTATTCGTAATCGCATAGACACTCTGAGCTTAGCATCAAGGTTTGATAGTGGCTCGTCAAAAAGAAATACAGCCGGTTTTCTCACCATTGCTCTACCTAATGCGACTCTTTGACACTGACCGCCAGACATTTCTTTAGGTTTACGTTTTAAAAGTTCTGTTATTTCAAGTAGTTCTGCTGCCTCAGAAACACGTTTGGTGATTTCTTCTTTTGATTTTTTAGAAACACGTAGACCAAAAGACATATTTTCATAAGCAGTCATGTGCGGGTAGAGTGCGTAGTTTTGAAAAACCATTGCAATCCCCCGATCTTTAGGAGGCATATCATTACAGATATTATCAGCAATACGCAGCTCACCGGATGATATTGCTTCAAGCCCTGCGATCATTCTTAGCATTGTGGATTTTGCACAACCAGATGGACCAACGATGACCATAAATTCACCGTCTTTGATATCCAAATTAATATCATGAAGTACATGTGTACCATTTGGATAGATTTTATTGACGTTGGTTAATGTGACGCCTGCCATCACTACACTCCGCATTTCATTGAAACGTTTCTATAGATTATGAATGCTTAATAAATCCTGTCAACTGTAATTTACTTGACCGATTTAATTCGGGATATTCATCACATTAAGAATGATGATCTAATGTAACTTATTGTATTTTATTGATTAATTTTTATTTGTTAATTTTGGTATCTGAAATATATATAAAAATACACTACTCGTCACATTTTAAATAAATGATGATAAATTGACTTGACCAAGCATCATTAGTGAGATGATTATAGAAACGTTTCTACGATTTGATAATGAGTTTCGCTTAGAAGGCAAAATGATATGACTAAGAATGGTTCGATGCTTCTCGCTTCCCTATTGCTGGCTTTTAGCACGCAATCTTTAGCCAATAACGTTGTTATTAATGAAATCAAAGTTGCTGAACATTTATACCCAGCGGGTTTTGAAGAAGAATTTCAAAATAATCTTAATTTTTTTCGTGATGGAGTCGGTGTTGATAAATATGTCAAAGTACCTTATGACACCATAAGAATTGAAAGTAATACTGTCGTTCCTGGATATTATACAAATACGACAGAGATTGGTTTATATCTCAATGTGTTAACTCAGTCAGCTAAAACTGGGAATAAAGATGCGGTAGAGCGAATCAAAGAGACATTGACCACCATGGAACAAGCACCTAAATGGAAAGGTTTGTTTTATTGGCCTTATGATATTCGTGATAATAAATTAGTTAAAAACCCTGATGAGATTGTACCTGCAGTAGATAATGGCAACTTTTCTTTTGCGTTGATGGCAGTGGCTGGGGCTTTTATGAACTCGCCAGATCCAGATAAACAAGAAATTGTAAAACGTATTCAAGCCATTCTTGATGGGCAAAGAGAGGGGTGGGTTGCGTTATATGATGAAAATAAAGGATTAATGTCGTCAGGTTGGTCAACAAAGAATAATGCATTTCTAGGTTATCATCTTGATAGAAAAGGAAATGAAAGTCGTGCGGCTGTTATTTGGGCTATTTTAGATACCAAAGATTTAGGTGCTAATGCTATCCCTGAAAGTGCATTCCATAAAATGGAGCTCTATACTCAGCATTATAAAATTAACGATAAAATATATAATCCATTGTTAACATGGGATGGCGCCTATTTCCAAATGATGATGCCCCAAATTTGGCTAAATGAAAAAGAACTCATGCCAGATTATAAGATTGTTGAAGATCATACATTAATTCAAAAGATCTACGCTGCTAAACACGGTATTCCAATGGTTTCCTCATCAGCTCGAATTGATAATGGTTACCACTCTTTTGGTGTTCCGGCACTTTCAGAAAGTAAAGTTCGTTTTAATAATGTTATTGAAGATGGTAATACAGGAACACCTCATGCTATTGCGTTGTCTTATATTGTCGATCCTGAAGGTGCAATTAGTGCGCTGAAAAAACTCAAACAAGTTTATCCTAATATTCAATCTCCATACGGATGGTATGACGCTGTTGATAATAAAGGCAATATGACTCAAAACATCTTATCACTGGATGTTGGGATGTTTGTTGCCGCGATTATGTCTAAAGAAATTAATGATGATGTTAAAACTTATTTAGAAAGTCAGGGGCATCTCAAAGATTTAGAAATGTTATATCAAGGCTTTGTACCGAATAATTACAAAAATATGAATGTCATCAATAGTTCTTCCATGCAGTAAAACACGCGATAACTCCCCTTGATTCCGTCTTATTATTGAAGAATTAGGGGAAGTTAGTTATGAATTGACAAGGATTACCAGAGCATGAAAAAGATCATTCTTCCTGTTGCGTTGCTGATGGCATCAAATACAGCATTAGCAGAACAGCAAATAGAAAAACCGATCCTCAATAATCAAGAAAATACAACGAGTATTCGAAATTCCAATTTAGACTTATTTGGTGTTTCTCGTAGTTTTGGCGATATTATATTTGTTGATGATGATGCAACACGCCAAAATTCAGCGCCAAAAAGAACTCGTGTATTTACAGGATATGAATATGAGAATATTAAATTCTCAAAACATCCCGGACAATTATTAAGTACTTTTGTTATTGCTGATGGTTCTACTCGTATCACTGATAAATTAAGTATGGGTTATGTTATTCGTGAAACAACGATTTATGATACGGCTGATAATAACAAATATGTCGGTTCAGGAGGCAATCGTATTCGTCGTGATACGTTTACCGAAATTCAACTTTTACCTAAATATATAAATTGGATTAATGAAAATTTTAGTTATGGCGTAGAGTTAGGTTATGAACATATTGGTGATGCCAAAGATTCTGCTGAAAAACAGATGTATCACATCCGTCCTGAAATTAATCTAGGTTTTGGTCGTAACTTCTTGCATCTAAATACAGAAATAGGCTGGATTGATCGAGCAGATCGTGGTGCTTATATTGAAACCGAACCTTTATATCTTTATCGTTTAACCGATAATTTTAATATGGGAGCTAAAGTTTATTATCACGCTGAAGATAATGATTTTAGATGGCGTGAATCTGCTGTTCGTCCATTAGTACAATATCGATTTGCTAATAATACTTATCTTGAATTACGTTGGGAAATAGGCAGTATTCGTACTCATGATGGTAGTGGTTATAACTATAATAACTATGCACTGTATACCGAAATTCCATTTAACCCAACATTCTCTTTATTAGCTGATTTACAATTTAAAGATCAAAAAGCACATAAAGGAAACGAATGGTCTTGGGGAGATAAAGAAGATATTTTCGCCAAAGTTGGCTTCGTTATTAATTTCTAATGAAGTAAAAATATTTTAATCAAACAATAAATATCTTGATTTAGAGGTAAATGATGAAGAACCAAACTATGTGGCGTTTGTCTGCAATTGCTACAGCTCTTATTATTAGTGGTAACGCTTACGCAAATCAAACGTATCATTTTTCTGAAAAGCCAAATAACAGTGGCACAATTGAAGTTATAACGGATAAGAATACGAATGAATTTCAATTGTCAGATTTAACGGCTAATACAGAAGGTCACCCTGTTGATGCCGTTAATAGCGGTAAAATGATGTTAACGATAGCACCCACAAGGGGTGATGCCAGAGCCAGTGGTGTGTTAGTTAAATCAGGAACATTTACCAATAAAAGTGGTGGTAGTGTTGTCGTTTCATCCACGAGCCAAAATGAACTGTCTGTGGCAAATGGGTTACAAGCTTCGGATGCTTATTGGTCAACAATACGCAATCAGGGGAGTGTTGATGTAACAAGCAAAAGCCATCAAGGTGATGCTCAAGCGACAGGGATTAATGCGGGGTTATCTTTTTCTGATAATCCATATGATCGTTATGGTGATCATATGGCATTAATTAATGAAGGTAAAATGACCGTTGTTGCCGACGCTAAAAAAAGTGCAACAGCACAAGGAATTTATACTAATTCAGCAAATGGATTGACTAATAATGGTGAATTAAACGTTCATGCACAAAGTGAACAAGGTATTGCGAATGCATCAGGCTTACATACCATTAAAGGCAATCCTAATGTTGCACCTGATCATAATAATCCCAGTAATCCAACCCATGTAATGACAAATAACGGCCAAATGAATGTTTCTGCATCAGGCAAAACATCAGTAGCAAGTGGTATATATACTGAAGGTGATAATGTTATTATTCGTAATAATGGCACTATTAATGTGGATGCCCAAGCTGAAGATAATGCAAAGGCATATGGTATTAATGTTGTAAATGGTCAAGCCGTTATTCAATCTCAAGGGCGTATTTTTGTTTCAACATCGGCTAACGGTACTGAACACGCTTATGAAGTGATGGCTGATGGCTCTGTCGTGAATATAGAAAGCTACATGATGACGCTAGGTTCAGAAAATCCGTGGGCAGTAAGTAACGGAGGATCTATTGTTCTAGGTAATGGTAATAAAGGGGCGGATCTTATCTTTATGCCAGGGCAAAAAGAGGACGGATTTGAATATGGCAAAGGCTATGCGCTTGATTCTTTAGCTTATGATATCACTAATAATCAATCTGAAATGGTAAACGGTGAAATTAATACGTTCTCAGGTATTAACCAAGATTTTAAAGTCATTCATACCAGTAATGGCAGTGGTGATTTAGGAACAGCCACATTAGTTTATGCCCCTAATGTTTCTCATGCAGGTGTTTCTGCTTTAGTACAGCGCTCTTCAATGACACAAGCTTCAAATATTATTTCTTCGCGTTTAAATGAACAATTTATTCGAGAAGGATGTAATGAAAAAATAGATGCTAATAACTGTATGTTTATTACACCTTATGCAGGAGATTATCGTCGAGATCAAGTTTCATCTGGTTATAGCGGTCATCGTTATGGTGTGTTATTAGGTCAAGACCATCAATTTGAAACCTTTAATCTTGGCTGGCATGGTGGATATGAAAAAGCAAAGACCAGCTTTAATGGTACTTCCGATGGGCGTAAAGAAGATGTAAATACCTTTATGTTAGGTATGCAAGGTGGAATGACATTTGAAAATGACATATTTGCAACAGCAACAACAACATGGTTTCGAAGTAAGACCGATTATACCGATAGTAATCACTATTCAGGTATAGGAAGTCAAAGTGCAGATTACGTTAGTAATGGCCTTTATACCGATATTTCAACAGGTAAAAGTTGGGATATAAACCGTAACTATAAAATCACACCAATGTTAGGGGTAACTCATATTTGGCAACAACGTGAAGGTTATACAGTATCTTCTCATAATGCTGATTATGATTTAATAGATACTCATTATAAAAACTATAATGGGCAAGCGCTGATGGTTAATGCTAAGTTACGTTTTGATGGACGTTATCCGCTAACAAACGAAACATTGCTTAAACCTTATTTAAATTTAGGTATCCACCAAACATTATATGGAGATGAAATTAAAATCGATCAGCAAGTTCCTAATGCTAATTCTGTTCGAGTGACAACGAAAGATAAATCAACGTCAGGTTCATTTGATGCAGGTATGTCATTAGTCAGTGAGAATGGTTTTACTTCTGATGTCCGTATTAGTGGTGAAGCGAATTCGGATAGAACAGATTATACGGGATGGGTAAATATCGGTTATTCTTTCTAATATAATAATAGTATTTCCGTTAATGACTCTCCCTTTTAATAAAATAGGGGGAGTCATTATAGAAAGTGAGTATTCTTTTCTTTATGTTCTTTATTTTAGAGTTTAATCTCTTATAAAAATATAGTGATATATTCTTATTTAGAGTGTAATAACGAATATCGATTTAATAGTTGTTTAAAATGATTGTCTATTTGTTGATATTCATAGTCTGAAACTGCATTTTGTGTTGGTTGTTTTTCAAGTAAGCGTAACTCTTCCTCTAAAGGCTTAGCTTGATTGAAATGTTGGCGAGCTTTGAAAATGATAGATTTTAACTCAGAGCCAGTAATATAATTTTTAGGGTTACCATCAAAACTATCTAATCGTTGGCTTAATCCGTCGAGTTCAGCCATGCCTTTAGACCATTGATTGAGTTGTTCATCCGTGGTGGCATTTATTTTTAAATTATTTTTCCAAAGCTGCGTAAATGATAAAAGCTCTGGATTATCTTCATACTGCTCATTCAAATAACTGATTACTTCAAGTCCATAACTCTGTGCCCATGTGGGAGAAAGTAATGCGAGTTCATCTAAACGTTGTTGTATCACGTCAATCTGCTCAGAATTGAGTATTTTTGTTATATTTTTACCATTTGCAGTTTGCTGTTCAATAAGAGAGCCTGCATGTGCATTAATAGTTGGAATATAAGGAAAAGCATCTGTCAGATTGTTATTTTTTAATTCAGATAACCAAAAATAAAATAGGATAACAAAAAATAAACTACTGGTTAATGTGCCAATTAAAATACCTTTCCATAATTCTTGATGGTTGTTTTTTTTAGCTGGTGTTTGTAATGCAATAGATGGGGAGATATAGGTTTTAGGTGGTATGGTCTTTTCAGTTAAATGAGGGGATGTAGATAATGCTGATTCAGCAATTTGAGGTTGATTGTTTTCTTCTTTATTAATAATAGGTGATAAATCAGGTGAATAAAAATTATTATCTAATGTATCTGCATTTTCTAGTTGTCTCGCTTGGGTGATAATTAAATTTTGTAAATAATCAAACTGGATAAGATGTTTTATTTCTAATGTTTGAAGGTGATGATTAATATTTTTTAATAACTCTTCAATTTGATAAAGAATAGGTAAGTCAGTATAAACAAATGTTGTTCCTCGAATGCCAGAAATTAATTGTTGGCTTAATGTAGAAAGAATATTAATACGAGTATGTGTTTGTACAGGCCATAATGTTTGCCAATACTGAGTTAATATTTTATGGGTTAGATAAAGGCCTTCATTTAAACCATCTAATCCAGACTGTTGCTGACGAGATAAAACAAACCAAGCTGCTGTTTGAAGATCAACACCATTTTGATTAAATAAAGAAATACACAATTCATGGACATATTGCCAATTAATATCAGGGCGTGCTGGATGAAAGCGTTTATCAAGTTCCTCTTTAATATTAAGAAATTGATTAAATACACGAGGATCACCTCCAACAGGAAGTGAGTCTAAGTAAGAGTTCATAGAAGCCTCAAGTTAATTTAAGGTCTAAATGCTATAAGATAAAGTTAAACAAAGGAAAATAGGCTAAGAATAAAATGAATGGAAATATATTTACGATAAGTTAAATTGTTTTTTTAAATGATGGAGAAATATTCGTCCATCAGGAGAAAATTCAGTGCCATAACGTATAAGCCCTCTTTCATGTAATTCAATATCTAAAGAATAACATAATTTTCCAAATTCATTTTCAGGTAATATACCTAGTGTTACTGATTTTATTCTAGGTTCATACTTGAGTAATGTTTTTGATAATATTGCCATTACTTTATGTGAACTTCCTGGTAATCCTTGAATAAGTTTGCTCATATCGGGTAAGCCATAATCAGGTAGATGTTTTAATGTTCCTGCTCGTGAGTTTAATATTCGACGAATATTATCCATAACAGATAAAATAACTTGGTCTTCTTCGGAGATGGCATCTACAGGCAATCCTCCAGAAAAATATCCCGTTAGCATTTCATAAAGAGAGGGTTGTGGCATCGTTATTTTTTATCCAAAGGTTGTAATGTTAGTGTATTTTCAGCTAACTCAATTTTTCGTGCTTTATCAGGATCAAGTTCATTTTTAGGAATAACAATACGCCAGTTATTTTTAATTTCATCAGGAGTGTGAAACATTACTGCTATTGCAACAAATTCTGTTTCTTTCTCCATTGGCATATCTAAAGAAATAGATTCTCCAGGACGAATACGTAAGTCTTTTTGTGTTAGCAATGAAGATTTTAAAATATCGTTATTTTGATTAAACAGCGAAAGATAATCACTATCATTAAAGGTGTCAGCAGATTTCAGTTGGAATACTCTAACAATGACGGAAAGTGAAGAACCGTTATCGTCAGTATTAAGTGCTTCTCGTGCAGTAAAATCTAAATGTAGCACTTTAATTTGTTTATAGAAAATAGATTTAGTTAAAGAGACTGTACCATCACTAATAGTTTGTGTTAGACCACATCCTGCAAGAGTAAAAACACCAATAAGTAATAGTGCTAGTCGGTAAGTATGGGAGAAAAATATTTGAGGTTTAGAATTGATAATTGCCATATTCATCACTTTTATAATGTTGAGTGCGGAGTGTTAGATATTGATAAAAACCAAGGCCGATGGTGATAAAAGAGGGCGTTGATGGTTTTTCAATAATGTTATGAGGTCGCATAACTGCAGTTCTACCCAGTTGCACACCTTGGCTTTTAGAGGTGCTCAGTGTTGCATCAGGTAATAAATCTCTTGGTAGTGTTAAACGCAATCGTGCATTAACGCGAGAACCTAAATAAACACGAAGCAATGCCATAAAATCTTGATAAATACTGCCATCAGGTAGCCAGCCTTTTGCTTCATCTTTATTTTCAGTATGTAACTTTATTAATACTTGGCTATTTACGTCTATCGCATAACTCCCTAAAACGGGTTTGTTTTCTAATGTAATAGGGGATGTACACGACATTGCGGTGGGGATCTCTAGCGCTATTCTTCGTGGATCATGAGGAATAATATTGACCTTTGTCGATGGTGCTAATAATTTTACTAATGCACTAATTCCTTCCGCCGTGCGTGTAGGTAAGCGTAATATTCCTAATAAAGCTAAAAAGCGAGATAGGGGAGACTGCACCTGATTAGCACAACCTGGAATACCTAAACCAATTAAACCATAAAGATATTGTGATGTATTATCACTGCCTCCTTCATCGAAGGTTGCAGGATACGAATATTTACGCCAAATTCGATAAAATTGTGTAGTAAGTCGATGGTTAAAAATATCTAAAAAATCAGTGAGTGAATCCGTACCATCTCTATATTGTGCAATATCGTCAAGGTAAGATGTTGGAAGAGGTGAGGTGATACCATAAAGTCCTAGAAAGGTAGTACGTAAGCTTGGTACTGTACTTTTACGATATTTATCAAGGGAGTCAATCCCTTTGATTTCAGTCACTGGAAAACCCATACCTCGATGAGGGCGAAAACGAATAGGATCATCTTTAGGGTCGTGAGAACGCCCTAATTCATAGAACTTAGCATTGGATTTTTCAAGTAGTTGGCAAAAGCGATAGAAATTTATATAAGGTAATTTTTCGCCTAAAGCCTCAATTAACGGGGTAGCTGTGGATTGTGGATCTCTTTCCATTGAATGCGTTTTCCTGTTGGTAAGATAATCAGTGTTAATTGATTAAACAGATGAACATCGGCATAAAGTGCAAAAAAGCGATTAAGCATTTCACCAAATAAATGCATATCCCCTTCACCATTAAAACCATTACTGTCTAATGTCACTTCAATATCAATGCCTCGTTGTAAAAAACCTTTCTCAAAACGCTCAATTAAATGGTGTTCAACATGAATAATGGCATCGAGTTTTCGATGATTCATATCATCATCTCGCCAGTCATAGAGTGCGAGTGTACCTCGGAGCACTTCGGCATTGTCCATCATATTAAGAAAACTTGAACCAAGGTGGCTGAGTACTCGCCAATGAAAGCGATCTTCTGAAGGTGGATAAAGCGGTAAAGTGGGTTTACATAAATTACGAACAGTTAATGGAATTTGTAAGGTTTGTTCTGTTCTATCAAGCAATGTACTTTGCAGTGCTTTACGAGGTAATTGCCCATTAGTGCCAGTGAGTTGTAATGAAAGTGTTTCTGTTTCGGTAGCTAAATCAAGATCTTGTTTTTCACCCCCAAAAATAAGCCAAGTATCATGAAGTCCCGCTACACCACGTTTAACACGGGTATGATAATAACGTTCGGGGGCATTATGGCGTAACATACCACCACGATGACGAAAGCTAGTAAATGGCACATAAATAGATTCATTTGTTCGTTGAGAACCATGTACGCTATCCACACTATAAATTTCAGTATGCCCATCTTGAATACGACGCGGGCGTAGTAAATATTCGCTTTCCAATCCATTAACTGTGAGGGGATCTGCTTCTATATTGAAAAGATTAATAACAGGAATACAATGTAAACGGATATTTTCATCACTTAATGTGAGTGAGCTATCCCATAAAGTATTTAGAACAATATCTAACTCAAATTTTGATGTTTCTTCAGGAAAATGGATATCACCTAATCCATTAAGTGACACAAACATAAACTTTTCACGAAAAGAAAAATATTCCAGTAGCAATTGATAACCACTAAATGTGGTATCACCTTTAGGCCAAAGGGCATCCGTATCCTTAAATCCTCCTGGTGAAAAATAGAGGGGCACCGCTATTCTGTCTTTTGATTGAGGAAGTTTTAAATAGATTTTTGAAACTTGTTTGGTTAATGCTAAATGCAGTGCATTAGTTGTTGGAATATCACCAGATAAATAAAATGAAAGCTTATGAAGGTTAACCTCAGACCAGTTAATAATTTCACTACATGTAAATTTTAACTGAATAACTGAGCGTCCATCTGGCTCAGTTGTTAAATTAACGGTCTCTATTCTTATTGGATTAAGTGTTAAATCTTGCGTTGTTCGATAGTGACAAATTGTTTTTTTCGGGCCAATAGGACGAGAAAGTACCTCGAATTGAGCCGATATTTTATCTGTCATTTTCATTTTCTGAATATCTGGTGTTAATTCAATGATTGATAATGAAGGAATTGTTTGTAAATAATGAGGCCACAATAAACTAACAAGGCCTTCTGTTAACTCAGGTAAATCATCATCAATTTTTTGTCTTAATTGCCCCATTGAAAAAGCAAAGCCTTCAAATAAGCGTTCAACAAAAGGATCGGGTGTACCTGCTTTATCTAAATCGAGCATTGCGGCTCTATCGGGGTGTGCTTGTGCAAACTCTTTTGCGGCTTCTCTAAGATAGCGCATTTCCGCATCAAAATAGCGAAGGGTTAAATCATCCATTAATTTGATACCTTGATTTTTTGAGTAAAATATTAAGAATATAAAATTGAAGAACGTACAGGATCGATAGCTGTCAATTCACTGAGTAACAGTTCCATTTGTTGTTCAATGCGGTTTTTATCTGAAGTATTACGTTGAATTTTGGCTCTATAAAGGTGAAGTTGTCGTGCTTTCACTTCAAAAATATAGTTAGGCTCCCATTGTGTTAATGGCATTGAAAGTGCTTTTTTATCAAGTTCTCGTAATAAATTTAATGCCAGATCGTGACGAGCAAATTGTTCTGCTACTCTTGCCATAACTAGGTTTAATAGCCATTTTTGTCTTGGCGTGTTGATATCAGGACGATGTTGTAGCCATTTTAAGGCAATCTCAATGCCTTCATTATCTGCTTGAGTAATGGCTTCAGGCTCTAGTGCTAATATAGGCTCGTCTTCGGATTGGTGAGATGATGAACTTGATAATCCCTGCATGGCATCAAAATTCTCTTCCATAACATGCTGTTTTATCCAACTTAAGGTTACTTCATCAGCAAAGGGAGTACCATCTTCCCATGACAGTTTTTCTAAATCAGGAAGGCGAGTAAGAAATTGTTTTAAATCGTTTTTTATAACATCAGACCATGCATTCCAAGGGGCAGAGGATTTGCTGAGTGCTTGATATAAATACCATTGCACATCTAACCAAAAATGGTTAACACCTTCAGCAAAAAGCTTGTCAGCTTGTTCTGCCAGTTCACCCCAGCTTTGTTGTAAATAGAGGCGTTTAAGTTGTGCTCTTGCATCCGTTCTTGGGGGGGAAAGGCGAGTACAACCTTGTTGATCTTGTGGTGGAAGTTGATGAAGCGTATCCCATCTCACTACTTTCATTAATCTATGTCCTGCTAACCAGCCATTAGGCTGATTGCGTAAGTAGTTAGCAAGCATTTTAGATTGATCTAATAATTCACGACCTGATTGTATTGTCTCTATTGGCGTGTTTTGTGATAAAGAAGATGGCTTTGAAGAAGAGTTATAAGCAGATTCATTTCTGCTGATATTTTGTGGTACTAATGAGCTTGTGCCACCAGATTGAGCAAGGCGTTTTTCGAGTGCTTGATGTAATCCCGCAAGTTGTGGCCTTTCAGCTTCGTTCCATGTTTCAAGCTCAGTTTCAATGGTGGCTAATAGGGCGATAATCCGAGAAAATTCATTATGATCGACTTCGGGATAAAGCGATAAGCTATCTAAAACGCGTTGCCCTGATAACCACTCTAAGGCCGATTTTCTACTGGTGGCTCGGCTAGGTAATAGCGTGTCGTGATAGCGAATAAGCAATCCACTTAAAAGTCCTAAAGAATCGGCAAGTCCGTGTTCACCTTCTTTGTGTAAGCGTGCCCAAATATAATAAGTCACCACACGCACATCTTTGCAGGAATTGAGCAATAATTTTTCAGCCAATAAGCAAATCAGTTCAGTATCTGCGCCAGAGAGTTTATTGACTTCTTCTTTCATTCGCTCAAAGTCATCTTCATAACTGGGATCATCACCAATGGGGTGATTGGGTGTAATGGGTAATAACCAACGATCCCACAAAGCGATTTGTTGTTGAGCAAGTTGTGTTTCTAAGGATGCGTCTTTATTGAAACAAGCAGTTCTAAGAGATGTTAATATAGACATGTATTTTCCTAGTAATAATTAATATTATCATTATTATCTATTGCCATGAGTAAACTAAGTCTTCCTCCATTATTATCACCTATGATATTTAATATAGTGGTAACGTTATTGGTATCATATTGGCTTTTTATTTCACCACACTCTTTATTTTCGAGACATTGGAAAAAAGTATTATCTCGAGGGATATTATCAATTTGATAGCTAGGTGGGCCAAATATATTAAATAATGACTGATTTAATTTATTGTAGTTATTTAATAGTGTTTGTTGGTTATTTTGATTTTTTAATTCTAGAATAAGAAGAGATGCAAGACCTTTATCTCTTAATACCACAAAAAAGTAATAATAACTGCCCTTTATGCCATAAGGAGATGACCATGAAGAACATGCCCATCCTTCGGGTGCAGATGTACATTTTAAATTAGCTAAATCTAATTTTTTAATATCATCCATTGATTGATGCCATTTAAAACCATGCATGATTTTTTTAATATCTGCTTGTTTGTTATCACAAGAACTAAGTGTTGAAATAACAAATGCCAAACTAATTAAAAATAATATTTTTATTTTTTTCATTAAGTACTCATTGTTTTATTAAGAAAACTTATTTTTTGTTGATTACAATTTTTATAAAATAAATTTATAAATATTTATTTTATTGTATTACTTTAATAATAAAGTGGATAAAGATATGTGAAAATTTCGACTGCAGTTATAATTTTTTATTCTTCTCGTGTTTTATAATTATTTTCTATTTGTTGTTGAGATAATTCCAATCGCCCATCATTAGGGAAATGATTAGGTACCCAAACTGGTTCTGCTTTTATTTCTTCAAACATACGGTTGGCTCCTTCATATTATGAGGTTCATTAATTGGGTATTCAGGATGACCATATCCTTTACAGGAAGTAGTGATTTTCACTTCATTACAAGGTAAGAAATGCACTTTGACACTACAAGGTTCATCATATTGTGGAATGGGCACCCAAGCTTCGTGACTGGAGGTATTATCGCGTAGCTTTTGTTTCCACTGATGATAGGCTTCTACTTCGTCAAAGTCAGGAGCTGGTGGAAATTTTGTGGTATCGACTTTTTTCCATCGAATATGTGCGGTTAAATTAGGGCGCCATTTTTCGGGGATCATCACACAACAGACGGTTCCGCCAATACTGCCGTAACCCCCATTAATTGAAAAACCTGAAATTTCAAATTGAGTATGGTTATAGCCTTGAAGTCCTGCTCCCAAGAGGGAGTTTTCTGGTTTTGCACCCCAAGAGCCGGCATTAGCACAACCGGAAAGTAACAGAGAAATGATCAAGAGCGTGGCAAGTTTAGGGTAAGTGTGCCAAAAGGTTATTTTTGAGGACATACGGTGGGCTCCTTCATATTATGAGGTTCATTAATTGGGTATTCAGGATCACCATAGCTATAGCAAGAAGTGGTAATTTTCACCTCATTACAAGGTAAAAAATGAACATCTACACCACACACTTCTTTATCATATTGTGGGATGGGCACCCAAGCTTCGTGACTGGAGGTATTATCGCGTAGCTTTTGTTTCCACTGATGATAGGCTTCTACTTCGTCAAAGTCAGGAGCTGGTGGAAATTTTGTGGTATCGACTTTTTTCCATCGAATATGTGCGGTTAAATTAGGGCGCCATTTTTCGGGGATCATCACACAACAGACGGTTCCGCCAATACTGCCGTAACCCCCATTAATTGAAAAACCTGAAATTTCAAATTGAGTATGGTTATAGCCTTGAAGTCCTGCTCCCAAGAGGGAGTTTTCTGGTTTTGCACCCCAAGAGCCGGCATTAGCACAACCGGAAAGTAACAGAGAAATGATCAAGAGCGTGGCAAGTTTAGGGTAAGTGTGCCAAAAGGTTATTTTTGAGGACATACGGTGGGCTCCTTCATATTATGAGGTTCATTAATTGGGTATTCAGGATCACCATAGCTATAGCAAGAAGTGGTAATTTTCACCTCATTACAAGGTAAAAAATGAACATCTACACCACACACTTCTTTATCATATTGTGGGATGGGCACCCAAGCTTCGTGATAGGTCGTATAGCGGTCTAATTCTTTTTCCCAGTGATCATAGGCTTCGACTTGATCAAAATCAGGAGCAAGAGATATTTTGCTTTTATCGAGTTTCTCCCACTTTATGTGAGCGATTAAATTAGGACGCCATTTTTCGGGGATCATCACACAGCAGACCGTGCCGCCAATACTGCCATACCCTTCATTAATCGAAAAACCGGTAATACTGTATTGAGTGTGGTTATAGCCTTGAAGTCCTGCTCCCAAGATGGCGTTTTCCGGTTTCGCGCCCCAAGAGCCCGCATTGGCACAACCGGAAAGTAACAGAGAGATGATCAAGAGCGTGGCTAGTTTAGGGGAAGTTTGCCAAAAGGTTATTTTTGAGGACATACAGCAGGCTCTTTCATTTTCATTGGCTCGGTTATTGGATATTCAGGATCGTGATAGCTATAACAGGAGGTAGTGATTTTTACTTCATTACAAGGTAAGAAATGCACTTTGACACTACAAGGTTCATCATATTGTGGAATCGGCACCCAAGCTTCGTGACTGGAGGTATTATCGCGTAGCTTTTGTTTCCACTGATGATAGGCTTCTACTTCGTCAAAGTCAGGAGCCGGGAAAGGTAAGTTATTTCTATCCACCTTTTTCCATTGAATATGCGCGACTAAATTAGGACGCCATTTTTCGGGGATCATCACACAGCAGACCGTGCCGCCAATACTGCCATACCCTTCATTAATCGAAAAACCGGTAATACTGTATTGAGTGTGGTTATAGCCTTGAAGTCCTGCTCCCAAGATGGAGTTTTCCGGTTTTGCACCCCAAGAGCCCGCATTAGCACAACCGGAAAGTAACAGAGAAGAAGTGAGAATTAATGATATTACTTTTAATGACATAGAATAATTAAGATTTATTTAAATGTTAGTTTGTTATTTAACTTAAAAGAAAGCTTTCCAGAGATCTTTTGGCTAAATAGGGCGGTGACTAGTTAATATTCCAATATAATGGAGAATACTTGGTGTAAAAATAACTGAGATATCAATAATCCATTTTAATCATCTTTTTATTTGTTTAAATTTTTAATCTAAAAAGATCTTTTCTGGTAAAACAAAATTGCGTAGTTGCAAGAGTGCGATTGGGCCATCGCCCATTTCTGTTCTTAAAGTGTAATTGAGTGACTGTCCATTTAAGGTTTTCCAACTGACAGAGTAACTGCTGGTGCTACCAGCATAAGGGGCGATATTGGCATCCTCCAATAACCGAATGATGCCCCAGACGCCACGATAATCGCCATAAATACGTGTACCTGTATTGGTGGTGATCCAACTCAGCGATGCACCTGAAGCAACGGTATCAGCTGGCCAAACGAAGCGTTGCCATTGCGGTTGTTGGTTATCATAGATAAGAGATTGTTTATCTATCATTAGGTGGGTTTGCATAATGTCAGGTGATGTACCTGGACGTAATTCAAAGTAAAGACGCGCTTCACCATTCGCAAAAACGACATCTCCGAGATAGCTTAGTTTGTCTAAGGCTTTTAAGAACTCAGGGTTAAAGGTTAAGCCCTGTGCATTTGTGGTATCGGGTACCCAGTGCGTACCTTCTTTATGTAAAACACCGTTAAGGTGAGTTTCAAGGAAGCGCTGAATACGACCATTATCAGGGCGTAGATATTGCGCCATTAAAGGTAATGAGATTTCACTTTGCGTATTTTTGAGTGGATAGCGACCACCGAATGCCCTATTCCAGTCATTAACAACGGCATTTCGCCATTGAGTGTTAATACCTTGCGAAGTGGGCGCTAATAACTGTTGCCATGCTTGAGACATGGGTTGCACAAGCAATGTATCACCAAAGCTATTCCACTCTTGCCCAAAGCTTGCTGCAATCAAACTGCCGTAATCTTGCGTTTCTGATAAATCGACGGTTTTTCCTTCAAAAATACTTCGAGCCAATGCTTGAGACATGGCTTGTGGATCGGGGGCATTAACAACTTGTTGAAGTTTTAAGCGAACTCTAGTCACGCGTGTGAGGTAGGCTTGTAGGCTTAACGCATCACTGTTTTGCGCTGAAGATTGAGGATCGGTGAAGGCAAGTATTGGTGCAAAAACAGGCTCTAGAGGGCCGGTAAATTCCGCTTTTTGACTAATAACCGGCTGTTGTTCTTTGTTTAATAAATCTTTGGCTGAGTTAACAAAAGAGTCTGCTAATTTTTCTTGTTGGCGACCGGTTTTACCTTGATAAGAAAGCGTATTCATTAGAGCAATAATGGGGGATTGTCTGACATCGCTCATTAAGGTGAGTTGATCAATGGTATCTGAAAGACTTTGTGTTTCTCGCCACTGCAAACCATTGAGGAAGCTTAACCAACTGCCTGAAAAATCATTAAAATAGCGTTCTGTGAGATTTTGCTGGAGTTTTTCAGGTGAAATATCAATATCGGTTTCTTTTTGTGTGTCACTTAATACCCAATCTATTTCTTCTCGTCTTTCATAAACGGCTTTTTTAATCGCGGGCTCAATCGACTCTTCCCACGCTTTACGGGTAAAAATACCGGGTACGGTTTCAGTGGTACTGAGTAAGAAGCTGACATCAGTATCCCCCGTCATATCATCTAAGCTCATATCTGCAAAGTTATGCTGTGCCTGTTGTAAGATTTTTTGGTAAAGCGCAGATTCGCCATTACGTTGACCAATTTGGCGAATAAGAATGGTTCGGCTTCCTGCCACTAAAGTACGATTAGGCTTGATTGTCCATTCATGGTGATAAGGCAATTGAGAGGCATAGAAGGTTAATAATTCGGTGCCTAATGTCTGCCATTCCCCCTCTTTTAATCCGTTATAGTCAGGCCAAATGCGTAATGCACTTTCAGTGAAGAATGCAGGATCAATACGGGATGGATCGCTCATCATTAAATAGGCTTTTAATGCTTGATAAGCGGATTGAGCACCTTCAATACGTTCTGCGCTTTCTGGTGGGAGTTGCATAAACGCGTGAAGGTAATTTTCAAGGTGTTGTTGGGTTGAATCGCGCAATAACGGCAACATAGATTGGCTATAAACCGGCCATAGATGACTAAGTAATGCGTTATTACTGCTTAAGCCAAAGCGTAGCCAAAATGGAACAGAAGTTTTTTCTCGATGGCTTAATAAACCTAAGGTTTGTTGTAAGCCATATTGTGCCTGCAAGCGGGCAAACTCAGATTGATGATTGTCTGTCGCCAACTGTGCTTGTTGTTGGCTTTGGGTAATTAATTGGCGATTCATAAAGTAAGAAACAACCATGCCAACGCCCCAGAGTGTCATGGCGGTTGCAACGGTATATTGCAAAATACGTTTTGAGTTTAGCCCTAAAGGTGATGCCTTTAGTTGAGGGGGAAGGTGTGAATTTGCCGTGAGAAGCGCTTTCCAATGGGGATTGGATGTCCATTGATTATTTTGTGATGAAGTTGCAGACACATTATTGTTAACAGCCGTACTAAAGAGCACACCAGCGAACGGCAACGAGCGATAACCCGATAAAAGCGGTGCCAAAGTATTGGCGAGTTTTTCACATCCTTCATGTTGAAGAAAACGCGCTAATGCTAATAGGTAAGTTTGTGTTGGGTTATGCAAGACAGCTAGTGTGCCTTGTTCCACTAGTGCCGGTAAAAGCGTTTTTAAGTCATTGGAAATTATTTCAGATGTCGCTTTTAAAGGGGCTGAATAAAGGACTGTGGGTACTTCATTTGTTGTTATTTCACCGTGATTACTGATATTCCAAAGCCAAATGGGGGCTTGCCAGCGTAATTGACGAAATAGCTGGTGGAAATAACGGCTAGCTGTGTCTGTATTGGTCGGATTTAAGTGATTAAATAAGGAATGACCCAGCGGTTGTTGCGATAAGTTATTTTCTGACACCCAAATAACCGCATCGAGCGGACGACGTCGGCGCAGTTGTTTTAAATCTTGAATTAAATTTTCATCAATACTTTGATGGATATCGCCACCATAGATAAGTAACGTTCCATTGTTTTCTTGCCAGATATCCGTTGTTAGATTAGGAGTGAGTTTTTCGATAGATGTCGAGGTGCCGATGAGGAGTATGCGTATTAAATTTTTTGAATTACGTTGACCATATTGTTTAAATATATCATCAATAAATGAATTATTTTGTTTGTTTATTTCTGGTAATGTTTTTGTATTATATAAGAAAGGCTTACTGAGTAATGGAATGACTTTTTTCCAACCATAAATAAAAAAAGGAAAAGCTAATAATAAAGCAGCCCAACTGGAAAAAGTAAAAAATACAATTTCTTTAGGTGAGTAGTCTGTTTCTAATATTTCATTACCAAAAAGATAATAAAGTATGCTTAACGTAAAAAGGGATATTGTAAGAACAACAGCATAAATAATAAATAAATCCCGAGTTGAAGAAAGCTTATCATTGATTTTCATCTTTGAGAATAACCCCTGCTATATATTGATCGTTACAATATCCAGAAATCCATCCACAACTATTAACATCGTTATGCATGCAGTGTAGAGCAGCAAATGAAATAGCGATAAATGGTGATGAGCAAGTACTATCACCGAAGTAATCCTGTACAATATTGTCGGCTGAATAGAGTGATGTTGATAAAAAAGCATAAGATGCTTGAGTATTAATCGATATATTTATTTCTGGTAATTTCTCCATCCCTGAGTATTTAATAATTTGAGACGCTAATTCATTAGCATTTTCATTATTTGATATTTCACAACGATGTAAATGATAGGCTTCTTTATCAGGAAATATTGTCCATAAAAAACCAGTTTCACTTAATTTACCTGCATTGATATCATCAAAAATATTAGAACCGCCAACAAGGTTGTAATGTTCTGACTTATAATGAAGATAGTAGTTATCAATAATGATATCTAAAGAATCTATTGAATCGATAAATATGGTTTTTAATGGTGGTAATATATGATGATCTTTTAGATGCTCAATAAATTTATTTAGACTACCTTGACTACCTTTCCAGTAAAAATTATCTATTTTGATATTATCAATATTGTTTTCTTCAGTATTTATAAAGTGATTAGCTAGTAATTTAGCAATCATTTCTTCTCTGTTTTTTTTATCTCCGATGAGTGCTGAACAGGGAATGCACTCTTGCTCCTCCTCTATTATAGAAGATGGAGGTATCGGTTTATCTTTTAAAGCCTGATGCCATTTATATTGGTTTTCACCCAAAGAGCCAATAACAACTGAATTTTTTATTGGTATTGAAGCACTATGGTATAACCACCATTTTTTACTGTCTTCATCAAATTGTTTTTTAAATAACTCATTATTATGATTGTTTAATACTTTTAAAAATAAATAAATTAAAAATAAAAATGATGAAATAAAGATAGGAATGATAACACTAGAGATTAAAATAAAATATTTATTCTCTACTTTACTATTTGATAAAATAATATTAGTGAAAAAAAGAGAGAAACCAATAAATATCAATAACCACTTTAATAGTTTTTTCCAATTTATCGGTTTGTCTTGGGTAAACTCAGGGTAACGCGGAGGATATCTCACGATATATCTCCTGATCTTTTAGAGATAAAGTTAAAATAAATGGGATTAATGCTAATTTAAGCAATTGATAAGACTTTTTTAGTATCAATAACTTGAGTTAAACTATTTATAACACCTCCTGTTTTTTCAACAATAGATTGAGCTATGGCAATTGATTGTACAGGGCCCGCATTTTTAGTAGGTTTAACATCTTCAGGATTAAAGGGAAGTGCTAATCCTGTTATTGCATTTACGACTTCATATTCCATTGACATAACGCCTAATGTACCTGCAAAAGCACCTAGTGCATTTTTAATGTTTTTTTGCCTCACTACATACGCCATACCACCAATAAATGTGGCTATGCCAATTAATTTTCCCGCTATTGCGACAGGTGATAAAAATTTATTTGTTTCACTATCAGCATAGATCATTCTATAACTAAAATAGCTTGCCCAAGGTTCTCTAGATTGTAATGCATCATGCATAAACCAAGCACGAGAATCATGAAATTGGTTATCAAATAAATCTCTTGTTAATAATGCATCAGGATCAGGAGTGTTATTTTCTTTAAATAAAGGAAATCCATAACCTTTTTTATAAATATCATCACCACTTTGTTTCATATGAAAATATTCAGCTTTCTCATCGTCAGTATTTACTAAGCACATTATATTAGTTAATAAATTATCGACAGAAAACTGTTTCCAATTTCGAACTTCTCTTCGTTCATCGTAATAGTCCGCTTTAAATTCTTCAGCACCTTCTCTTAATTGTGTTTTACCTAGCATGGGCTCATAAATACGAGGCCCCATAAGATCTCCTGGTGAAATGGTATCTGTACCTTGTTTTATTTTTTCTTTCTGTTGTTCTTCTATCTCCTCTTTAGTTTTCTCCCATTTTTCTTTATCTTCTTTGATCTTTTCAGTGCCATGCTGTAATGCATTTTTATAAAAATCTTGATTAAAAAGATTCATATCGGCATATCTATCGATACGCCAAGCTGTCATCCATGCCATTTGTTTTTCGACGACTTTTTCTAATGTTGTATTTGCACGGCAAGCATTGAAAGTTCCCGAAAAATGAGTAGTAGCCACTTGAGGTAACCCTAAAGTAATTTTTCGCCATGCGTTAAAGCGTTGAATTAGAATTGGGTTGATTTCAAAAAGTTCATAGATCTTTCTTGTAATACTATTACACATTATTTTCCCATTACTATTTTTAGGTGATATACCAGTAATATTTAATGGGGCTCCTATTAGAAATGCTGAAAGATAAAGATCATGTAAGACAATTTGTGAAACTAACATTGAAGGATCATTAAAGGCTTTTCCTTGATCTCCTACCAAATATCCCCCTCCAATATCGGAGTGAACACCGGGATAAACCACTTCTTCAATATCGGATATTTTGGGATAACGGCCATAATTATTACCATTAATATTCTTATTATTCACAGATGTATCTGCTTTATTTTTTTCATTCTCCCAATCTGAAGGCCGTCTTACTGTATCTAGAGGAAAACAGAAACGTTGCTCATGAGCAGAAACAAAGTGACGACAGCACTTAATAAAGTTAGGAAAAATTTTTTCACTGGGGAGTTGTTGAGTGCCATTTGCCCAATCCATATGACCTGAAAAGAAAGGTGCTAAATGCACTATACCCACAGAAGGCACCGTATCCAAAATGCCAATAAATTCAACTTTTACATTAATACCACATAATTGCTGAGTGGGTTTATCAGCACCTTCAGGGGTATCGAATAACTGTGTTACCCAATTAACAAAGGTTCTTGCTTCCGCTGCACCACGTGAGAAACCGTAAACATAAAGCTTAATCGTCAGTGTTTTAGGGTTAAGTTGTAATCCTTCAATAATCTCTTTTTTATTAATTAAAGAATGGATAACCGCACGGCGACGACCTTTACCACTAATAGGAAGATATGTTGGAGTTGCCATATCTTTTAAGTGAGTACGTAATTGAGTAAGTGTTAGCTCATCTAAGTTAGATGAAATGATTAATGTATTGGCTAACATTAATAATGCCCAATTAATACGATTTTCTCCCCCTGTTGCAAATATTAAGCCCATATTAGTAAAATTATATTCTGCTATTTCAGGGAAGGCAGTACCAACACCGGGCATATAATATTTAAAATATTCTCTTTGTTTTTTATCTGGGTTATTTTCATCTTCATACGTTGTTTCAAATAATCGCGTAATATTGGTGGCGGTTTTAGGCTCAGCCGCCATATCTTTTTCTCGATTATTATTGGTGCCATCAAAAAAGAAACTAATATGTAAATTTCGACAGCAGTTATTTTTTACACTAGCAAGGCTAGAGTTATGATTTCGTTTCTCTTCTTCTCGTGTTTTATAATTATTCTCTATTTGTTGCTGAGTTAATTCTAGTCGCCCATCATCTGGGAAATGATTAGGTACCCAAACTGGTTCTGCTTTTATTTCTTCAAACATACGATGGGCTCCTTCATATTATGAGGTTCATTAATTGGGTATTCAGGATGACCATATCCTTTACAAGAGGTAGTGATTTTCACTTCATTACAAGGTAAGAAATGCACTTTGACGCTACAAGGTTCATCATATTGTGGGATTGGCACCCAAGTTTCGTGACTGGAGGTATTGTCGCGGAGTTGTTGTTTCCAGTGTTTATAGGCTTCTACTTGGCTAAATTTTGGAGGTGGTGGAAATTTGCTGGTATCGACAGTTTCCCATCGAATATGTGCGGTTAAATTAGGGCGCCATTTTTCGGGGATCATCACACAACAGACGGTTCCGCCAATACTGCCGTAACCCTCATTAATTGAAAAACCTGAAATTTCAAATTGAGTATGGTTATAGCCTTGAAGTCCTGCTCCCAAGAGGGAGTTTTCTGGTTTTGCACCCCAAGAGCCGGCATTAGCACAACCGGAAAGTAACAGAGAAATGATCAAGAGCGTGGCAAGTTTAGGGTAAGTTTGCCAAATGGTTATTTTTGGGGACATACAGCAGGCTCCTTCATATTATGAGGTTCATTAATTGGGTATTCAGGATCACCATAGCTATAGCAAGAAGTGGTAATTTTCACCTCATTACAAGGTAAAAAATGAACGTCGACACCACACACTTCTTTATCATATTGTGGAATCGGCACCCAAGCTTCATGATAGGTCGTATAGCGGTCTAATTCTTTTTCCCAGTGATTATAGGCTTCGACTTGATCAAAATCAGGAGCAAGAGGTATTTTGCTTTTATCGAGTTTCTCCCACTTTATGTGAGCGACTAAATTAGGACGCCATTTTTCGGGGATCATCACACAACAGACCGTGCCACCAATACTGCCATAACCTTCATTAATCGAAAAACCGGTAATACTGTATTGAGTGTGGTTATAGCCTTGAAGTCCTGCTCCCAAGAGGGAGTTTTCTGGTTTTGCACCCCAAGAGCCCGCATTGGCACAACCAGAAAGTAACAGAGAAATGATCAAGAGCGTGGCAAGTTTAGGGTAAGTTTGCCAAATGGTTATTTTTGGGGACATACAGCAGGCTCCTTCATATTATGAGGTTCATTAATTGGGTATTCAGGATGACCATATCCTTTACAAGAGGTAGTGATTTTCACTTCATTACAAGGTAAGAAATGCACTTTAACACTACAAGGTTCATCATATTGTGGAATCGGTACCCAAGCTTCGTGACTGGAGGTATTATCGCGTAACTCTTGTTTCCAACGTTGATAAGCTTCTACTTGACTAAATTTAGGTGCTGGTGGAAATTTTGTGGTATCGACAGTTTCCCATCGAATATGTGCGATTAAATTAGGGCGCCATTTTTCGGGGATCATCACACAACAGACGGTTCCGCCAATACTGCCGTAACCCTCATTAATTGAAAAACCTGAAATTTCAAATTGAGTGTGGTTATAGCCTTGAAGTCCTGCTCCCAAGATGGCGTTTTCCGGTTTTGCGCCCCAAGAGCCCGCATTAGCACAACCGGAAAGCAACAGAGAAGAGGCGAGAACTAATAATATTAGTTCTAATTTAATCATTTTATCAACTTTATTTTTATAAAATAAGAATGACATATAAATAATTAATTTATGATTTGATACTTATATTAGAAAGTGAACTTACTAAAGTACAACCACAAGCACAATGGTACCCTTCTAATGCAACTGCTCTTTTATTTATTGTTGAATTTTTTGCCCCTTCAATAATTCTATTTTCACCATGCTTATTACAAATAACCTTATCGCCAACGCAAGCAACAGACTTTCCATATGCTAAATAGCTTCCTGTAATCACTTGTCCACCATAAGGATTTAAAGTATCTCCGACTCTAATTATTTTTTTCATTTTATGATCTTTTTAAGTGTGAATTTTAAAAATAGTAATCTGAGTAAGTTAATTATTAGAATAGTATTTGCGAATATATTCTTCTACTGTGCCCAAATGGTCACTATTATTGGCTTGAATAGCAAGAGCATATAAATGATTGAAATTTTCTTCTTGAGTTATCGATGTGTTATTAAATTCAGAATATGATCTTAATTCTTCTGCATCACTTATACAGCCAATTTTATTAATTTGTTCATCGTTAAATTGCATTATTGGAAATGACTTATCTTCAATCTCTGGATGATAACTTCCTAATAACCAACTCATATCATTGTCTCTATCTAGCCAGCCCCAAATAAAAGTAATATCAGTGAATCTTTTTTTTTGCTCAGGTGTAAGAATATCTTTTACTAGTGTTGGAAATACCCGTGTATCATAAAAGCGAAGTAAGCAAGATTTAAAGCCCCATTCAATTTCTGCAAGAGAAAGTAGAAATGTAGATAACATATTAAATGGAAGAGGGGATGATGTTATTAATAATCGAGGCTCTGAATAAAGTAATTCAAATAGCTCTTCTAATAAGATTAAATGTGTACTTTTATTCCATTCAATACGAATAAGTAGAGGAGCTTGTTCTAAAAAACCTTCTTCCGGCATATTAGTGAAAAGCGAAAACCATCTAATATCATTATCCATCTTGATTAACGCTGGAACGATGGGATTTTCTAACCCAGCTTGGTCAATAACTATATCAAGATAATCTAGATGTGTTTTTTCTGAAATCAATTTTAATTGGTTTATCCATTGATCTGTTATTTCTTTTGAGGGGGATTGTAATGTATTATTCACGGATGGCGACTCCCATAGCATTTTCTTGGGCTTTCTTTAAACACTCTTTACAAACAGATTGAGGAAGGTCTGGTAATGGGAAATCTTCACTCGCTGGCTCACTCCAAATATGTTGCCCTTTGAGGCTTAAACGACTCGGTGTATGAATTTCAATTTGGCCATCAGGCATTATTTTAATATATCCACCGCCACAGCCTAAAGTAATTCCATTTTTAGCAGTTAATTGAATATGACCTTGAGTTGATTGTACCGTAATATCTTTAAGTGCCGTTGCTTCGAAGATATCGCCATGTGATTCTAATTCAAAAGGTCCTTTTCCAGAGACAATGCGTATTCCTTCTTTTTGAGACAACATCGAGATTTGTTGATATGCATTTACCGCTATTTTCTGTGTACTTGATAGGTGCATTTCACCTTTTGTTTGAGCATAGAGTGCTTCAACACTTTGCATAAGTAGTGTTTCATTGGTAACAATACCTATTCCTTCTGGTGCATGCATTAAAATAGAAGGTGATGCTAGTTTATCGGTGTTTTTTAAAAGATTATCTAACCCTTCTTTTTCTGGTTGGAGATTGTGATGTGCTTGTGTGATTTCTCTACAATCATCTAACTGACTTATTGCTCCCTTGACTAAAGATATTGCAGGGTCCATTGCCAGCACTTCACCACCTGCTTTGGCTTGATTATCTGCACTAATAAACAATCCTTTACCTGCTCTTATTGCTCCCCAACTGTCAGTGCGTAACTCAAAACCTTCGCCACGTTTATCACGATTGGCATCGACAATATGACCTAAGCTTAACTGAGATTTACCACCATATTCGGTGCTGAGTTTAATATGCTCCTGTCCACGTTTATCCTCCATTCGCAATTTATTATTTGCAGGGGTACGAATCACATTACGAGTGTTGTTTCTATCCGTTACATGATCGGGATGACGCGAATCATGCAATACATGGGCGATGTAAGGCCGGTCTGGGTCGCCCTCATGAAAGGCGATAGCGACTTCAGTACCTTGAATTAACGGAAAATGCATCCCGTAAGTGTCACCTGCATAAGGTTTTGCCAAGCGTACTGGCATACTTTCATAGCCCATGGGTTTTTCATCACGGTCAGCATCAAATTTTACCCAATAAAAACCGTGTTCATTTTGGTGAGCGTAAATATCGTTATCTTTTGCACTCGTAATACGCGCAGTCAGTGTGCCTGTAATAATTGGACGAGGTTTAATAACTGGACGCCAACAAAGTGTTTCACTATAAGGAATGGCATTAAACCGCACTTGTAGTGCTTTTTCTCGACCACCACTAAAGCGTAAGCGAGTGATTAAAATCGGTGATTGAAACACAGACGGTAATGATGAAGGTATTGCGTTATCAGTGATTGAAAGGACTTGTAGCGGTGATAAAAAGTCGGCATTACTTTCACCTTTTAAGCGAGTTTGTCGAGTGAGAAAACGTTCATGATCGAGTCTTGCCCAAAAGTTAGCAGTTTCTGCTTCAGGTGTGAGTTTATCGCCACGGGCAAGGTGTCTTGCTTGGTAATGATAAACTTCACCATAGTGAACTTCATCTCCTTCACCACGGGTCATATCCGTTACTGCTGAAATCAAGGTATCTTGTGCTTGGCGATGGTTATAGTCTTTGGTAAAGACAGTCTGTTCGACTACTTGATGATGTAATGATAATCCCCATACGCTTTCTTGGTGATTATCATTCATGCCCGATGGGCTATTTAAAGGCAATGTTTTATCAAAGGTGTAAGCGCTTTGGCGATCGGCAAAACGGATGACTTCGGTTTGTGTTTGGTCTTGTAAATAAAAAGAGTAAAAAATACCGACTTCACTTAATAGTCGTTCAATAAATTGGCGATCACTCTCATTGTATTGGTTGATTTGTTCACGCTTGGGATATTCGTTTTTAAGCGTAAATTCAAACTCCCAATCTTTAAAATTATGCTCACGTAAAATTTGGCTTACAACATCGGGCACAGATTGATTGAGGAAAAATCGATGAGAGCGGATTTGATGACGTAATAATGCAAAAACAGGCTCAATGACGAGTTGATAACGCGCTTCATCAACCGAGCCTGATAGACGTCGAAATTGTGTGACTACACCATGAACGTGTTTGGTGATAGGCTCTTGCGTTGCCAAATCGGTAATACTGTTAATTGGTGGGGTAAAGGATAGCGTTGCACTACGGCGCAAGAGTTGTTGTGGCTGTAAATCTTGAGCTTGGCAAGTAAAGGTAATTTGATAATGGTAGGGTTCACTTATTGCTTCGCGTCCTGTGAAGTGTTCTACATCAAGTAAAACATCACACTCTTGTACAGTAAGATGATAGCGATTGTGTCCATTAAGTAGAGTCTGAGTTGTTTTTTTTAAGTTCATAGCTGAGTTATACAAACACATCCCGTTTGTTTATTATTAACAAACTTTCGGTGTTTATCCTTGTGAAGGAGTTTTAATTGATATAATAACGTTTAATAATTGTAGATATTATTTTTCAATAATTACTTGTAAATCTTGCATAGTATTATTTAATTCTTCTTTTTTTTGTTGCTTAATAAGTTCTGATATTTGATCAACTAAATAATATGTTGGAGGGGGAAATTTAGCTATATCTATAGGAGCTTCTTTTCCTGTCGATAAATCTACAAATATAATTCCATATAAAGGTTTATATGCTATACCTAGTAGTATTATTGTATCTAAATAACTAGATGTTCCTTCAGGTTGCATAATTAATTGCATAGATTTATTTGATTTATGACCAAAGTAGATCATTCTTGATAAAAAATAACTGCTAAAAGGTTCTCGAAGTCCACTCTCTGAGTGCATAAACCATGCACGGGAATCATGTATTTGATCATCAAGCAAACTAATAACATTTTTAAGGTCTACATCTTGAGTTATTTTTCTCATTGATAAAGACATTATTTTTCTAAATATGGTACTGCTAATCGCTTTTAAACTTAGATATTCTTGTCTTTCATCTTGAGTTGTCGCTATGTAGACATACTTATTAGCAGATTGTAATGCGTTTAGTAAATTTGCTTGAGATATAACATCAGATGGAAAAATAACTTCAGGATCATTTTTACAGTTTTCTAAATGTGTTTGATATATTGATGATCCTTCACCATGCACTTTTTTAAACCATTGTGCTTCTTGTTGACATTCTACTTTTGATTTTTGGTTTATTTTTATTAGAGGCGTAGGTCTGGATACTCCTTTTAAATCTTCTAATTCAAATTTAAATTCTAAAGATGCCTCCCATAACTGACCTCTAGCATTTGTTGCATCAAAAAGTGGTGGCCCTATATTTTTATCACTTGGTTTCCAATTAGAAAGGCCAGTTATTGTCTTTTTTTCTTTATCTCTGAGTGATGTTTTCTCAGCGATATCTTTTGCTTTTTTCTCATATTCTAGAGCTAACACCGCTGTAGCTTGTCTTGAAAATTTAGCATCATAAGGTTCGACTGAAATGTCAGGGTGTTGCGGTGCATTTGTAAAAAATGGTTGATACGTTAAATTAATTTTTTCACTTTGTTTTGTACCATAGCGGCCAATTCTCCAGGCTGTGATTAAAATAAGCTGAATTTCCATAGCATATTCTAAAGTACTCGTTACAAAACGTGGAGGTATAAAACATAAGGTTTCATTACTAGTAGCAGTAATATGATTAGATAAAGCAGGCTGTTCAGGTAAAGTATAGTTTCGCCAAGAGTTAAATTTATCTACTAAATCTTCTGATATTGCAAATTCTTTTAGAGCTGATGGAGATATTATCCGGAAAGAATATTCATTTTTAATTTCTGGTAATTGTATAAGAATATCTTCTCTAATCGCTAATGGTGCTCCTGCATCGATTGCTGCTGCATACATATCATGTAATGTGATTTGTGATAATAATTCTTTATGGTGATTCCTTGCTTTACCTTGGTCGCCTGGTGGATAACCTCCACCAATATCAGAGTGTACTCCTGGGTAAATGACTTCAACAGAATTCAAGGGATAATGGCCTTCAGGTGTTCTAATTGAGTCAACAGTAAAACATTGTCTCTGTTCATGGGCAGCAACAAGATGACAAATATTTTTGACAAGTGATGACTTTGGCAACTGTTGTGTACCACTTGCCCAGCCATTATGTCCCGTAGCGCCAGGGATAACATTAGCTAATCCCACCGCAGCAACAGTGTCAAATAAGCCTAGAAATTCAACGGAAACAGGTAAACTATAAATGGTTCCCAAAGGACACGGTTTTTTCCATGCGTGAGGTAACTCTTCAAAATGATAATTTAAAAATTGATTAAGCCAGTAAACAAAAGTACGTGCTTCTGCTGCACCTCGAGAAAATCCATAAGCGTAAATTTTTAAAGCGACAATATGCGGTTTTACTTTAGATATTTTCCATTTTAGCGGTTTAAGTAAATCGTTTAACGGTTTGACGGGATTATAGGTTTTATTAAATTTACTATATGCGGAACCAACGATTAACCCTAGACTACCCATAGCGACGGCTCCAGTCACGCCATAAAAAATATCCGTAGAGTCTAGATCGGTATTTATCATTGATTCAAAATTTAAATCTGTACTCATTTCTTTAAGTAGGTCTCGTTTATCTGCTAAAGAGAGACCATCACCTGTTACTGCATGGTAAATTGCATCACAAACTTGAATTAATCCCCAACTTATTCGAGCTTCGCCACCGGTTGCAAAAATTAATCCATCAGAATAGTACTCATCAGTGCCGATATCTGGAAAAGGGGTACCAACACCAGGAATATAATAACTATAGAAACCCTTATTCTTAACTTCATTCTTTTCAGGAGAAGAGGCATGATAAAGCTTAGCAACATTAGAGGGATGTGGTGGAGTTGATGCTTTAGTATCATTGTAATTATTATTATTAGTACCATCAAAAAATAAACTCACGTGTAATGTTTTACAACATAACGCTTTTTTTTGTTTTTTAGCGTTTTGATAATATTCCTTTTCTTTATTTGTTAATTTTTCATGATTATTACGAATTTGTTTCTGAGTAAGTTTTAAGCGCCCATCTTTAGGAAATAAGGGGGGAGCCCAACAAGGATCACCTTGAGATCTTATGGTTGAAATAGCTTTAGTGGCTTCTGCTTCTATAGTTTCAATAAAAATGGAGTTTATTTGCTTGGACATGTTTCTGGTTCCTCCATATCATCGGGTTCATTGACTGGATAGTCAGGGTGTCCCCATGATTTACAAGACAAGGTGATCTTGACTTCTTGGCAGGGAAGAAAATGCACTTTGACATCACAGGGGTCGTCATATTCGGGAATTTCTACCATTTTGCTATAACGACGGTAATTGGCCTCATGTAGCCTCATATATTCATCGTAGTAAGGATCGCTAAACTCGGGAATATCACCGGGATAAGCATTGGGATCGACTTCCCATTCCACTTTGACCCATTGATTCGGCGTCCACTTGGCGGGCACGACAATACAACAGGTTCCGCCACCCCCTTTGCCATAATAGCCATTGACCATAAACCAATTTACAGAAGTACCTTTGACATGATTAAACCCGTGTAAATTCCCAGCAAGGTAGTCATCTTGTGGTTTTTTTTTGGGGAAAAACAGTGAGCTCACGGCAACAATGGCAAGAATAACACCCACGATAATAACTTTTTTACGGGTTATTTTTTCGAGCATATTGCAGGCTCCTCCATTTCTAATGGTTCTTTTATTGGATATTCGGGAAGCCAAGGGGAATAACAAGACAGGCTAATTTTTACTTCTTGGCAAGGGAGAAAATGGACTTTGACACTGCATGGCTCATCATATTCAGGGATTTCAACCATTTTTTGATAGTGGCGATAATTGGCTTTATGTTTTTCCATATATTGGCGAAATTCATCAGTACCTAAAGGTGGTGATTTATCTGAATACGCGTCGGGATCAACTTCCCATTCCACTTTGACCCATTGATTAGGTGTCCATTTTGCCGGTACCATAATACAACAAGTATCATTAGCACTTTGGGCATAATAGCCATTGACTTTAAACCAATTCACCGCAGTGCCTTTCACATGGTTAATACCACTCATACTACCGGCTAAATACTCCACTTTCGGTTGTCGGATAAAGAGCAAATAGATCGTAAGAAGAGCAATGATTATCCCAACAAACATGAGTTTTTTACGGGTTATTTTTTCGAGCATATTGCAGGCTCCTCCATCTTTGTTGGAACCGAAATGGGGTAATTAGGGTGTCCTGGGGAATAACAAGATAATGTGATCCGAACCTCTTGGCAGGGAAGAAAATGGACTTTGACACTACAAGGCTCATCGTATTCGGGGATTTCTACCATTTTGCTATAGCGACGATAATTTGCTTCGTATTTTTTCATATAAGCATCAAATTTGGGATCTGTCACACCCGGTGAATCTGTAGGGTAAGCATTGGGATCGACTTCCCATTCCACTTTGACCCATTGATTCGGCGTCCACTTGGCGGGCACGACAATACAACAAGTCCCGCCACCCCCTTTGCCATAATAGCCATTGACCATAAACCAATTCACCGAGGTACCTTTGACATGGTTAAAGCCGTGTAAATTTCCTGCTAGGTAGTCATCTTGTGGTTTTTTCTTTGGGAAAAGCAGTGAGCTCACGGCAACAATGGCAAGAATAACACCAACGACAATAACTTTTTTGCGGGTTATTTTTGGGGACATACTTAGATTTCTCTATTCCTTAATGATATGCATTAATCAATGTGGCAACTCATCACTAAAACTCAACGTAATACCTTCTTCTTCATTAAAATCTAAAATGACATATTGTGATTTTTCAGCATTGGCTTGGCGTAAAAGGAGTTGCTGGCTAAGAATAGGGAGAATTTGTTGATTAAGCAGGCTATCGATATTTCGCGCACCTGTATCGGGTAATAAACAGGCATCTACAATGGTGTCGTAGAGGGTTTCTTCAACAATACCTGTTAATCGATAGTGAGTGTAAAGTCGCTTGATCACATTTTTTAATTTCATCTCAACAATAATACGTAGTGCCGTTGCATCAAGAGGACGGTAAATTAATGTTTGGAAACGAGCCAGTAGTGCGGGTTGAAAATGGTCACGTAAAATAGGGCGAAGCGTTTCTTGTAAATCGCTATCTGTACTTAATGGTGACTCTTCCAGTTGTTGCATTAAATCATCACTGCCTAAATTTGCAGTCATTAAAATAACGGTATTACGAAAATCAATTTCACGGCCTTCACCATCACGCATAAAGCCTCTATCAAATACTTGATAGAAAAGATTGAGCACATCGCGATGTGCTTTTTCAACTTCATCTAATAACACAATGCTATAAGGCCGTTTTCTTACGGCTTCAGTTAATACGCCACCTTGACCGTATCCGACATAACCTGGAGGCGAGCCTTTTAATTGGCTGACAGTATGTGCTTCTTGATATTCAGACATATTAATAGTGATTAGGGATTTTTGACCGCCAAACAGACATTCTGCCAGCGCAATGGCAGATTCTGTTTTACCTACACCACTTGGACCCACTAATAAAAATACCCCTTGAGGGCCGTTTTCAGACACTAATCCTGTTCTCGATGCACGCAGACGTTGTGCTAACGCGAGTAAAGCACTGTCTTGTCCAACAACATATTTTGATAAGTTACTTTCTAGCTCTAATAGGCCGATTTGTTCATCTTTAAGAAGACTTGAAAGTGGAACACCTGTCCAATCAGCGATAACCGTTGCTACTGTGCGAACGTCTACATCAGGGTTTAAAAGTGGTGCTTCTTGTTGTAATTGTGAGAGTTGTTGCTGTAACTGTGCCGATGTTTCGGTATTTTCGGGATCTTGTCTGCTTTCAATTAGCTGACAGATAATCTCTTTTTCTTGCTCAAAACGCTGTTCTAAGGCTTCAAGTTGAAGTGCTAATTGGGCATCTTGAGAAGATAAATCAGATAACTTGGTTTGATTGGTTAAATTACCAATAGTGATGTCATCAAGTATTGCTTTTTGTTCTAGTTCAAGTGCATAACGCTTGGCTTTAATGCGAGTGAGTTCTTCAGGTAAGGTGTCCAAACTCATTCGAATACGCGCACTTGCTGTATCAAGTAAATCCACCGCTTTATCAGGAAGTTGGCGACCTGTTAAATAACGGCGAGATAAAGTGACGGCGGCTTTTACTGCATCATCAGTGATGTGTACGCCATGATATTTGGCATAACGAGATTTTAATCCTCGTAACATTAAAAAGGCTTTTTCATCATCAGGCTCGTCAACTTTAACTATTTGAAAACGACGTTCTAATGCGGCATCACGTTCAAAATATTGTTTGTATTCAGACCAAGTGGTTGCGGCGATAGTTCGTAGTTCACCGCGAGCCAATGCGGGTTTTAATAAGTTAGCTGCATCAGCACCACCGGCTTGATTACCTGCACCAATAATTGTATGCGCTTCATCGATAAAAAGTAGAATTGGTGTGGGTGATTGTTGAACGGCATCGATAACGTTTTTTAACCGCTGTTCAAATTCACCTTTTACTCCCGCCCCCGCTTGTAATAGACCTAAATCTAGAGTGCGTAATGAGGTAGTTTGTAAACTGATAGGAACATTTTTTTCAGCAATACGTAATGCTAATCCTTCAACAAGTGCGGTTTTACCTACACCAGGCTCTCCAACAAGAATAGGGTTATTTTTACGACGACGAGAGAGAATATCGACCATTTGACGAATTTCGTCATCTCGACCAAAGACAGGATCAATTTCACCCAGCCGTGCTTTTTCTGTCACATCAAGAGTGAATTTATTTAATACTGCTTGTAATGCATCACTAAGAGTGTGACCAATAATGGCGTTATCTGTCGTTGAGGATGGAGTATTGGTTTCATTATGTTGAGTAAGAGGGGCTTCAGGTAAATGATTATGTGAAGCTAACTGCTGAATTTCTGGTCTTTCATCAGATTGAGCATCAAGTAGAGGTCTTAATCGTTGTAGTTGTGTCTCACCTAATGTCATTAAAGGCCAAAGTGCATCGAGTGGAACTAATGCAGGTTGTTTTGTCATTGTGTGTAATAAATGTACACTGCGAATTTGTTCGATATCTTCATCAAGAGAAGCAATTACCCATGCATTTTTAATTAATTCTAGTAAGGATTTGGATAATTGAGGTCGGCTACGTACAGAGCGGGGCAATTTATCAATCGCATCAAGTAAGCTTTGCCAAAGTGCAGATAAATCCCATTCATAGCGACGTGCCAATACAGTGATATCACTTTCGCCAAGTTCTAGAATTTTTAATAGCCAGTGTTCAATAGTCACTTCTGCATGGGCACGGGTTTGGCATAATGAGGCCGCCGCTTCTAGCGCTTTTGCACAATAAGGATTTAAGCGACGTAATAGCATGACAGATTGATTTTCCATATTTTCTCCCAGTAATGAAGTCCCTATTGAGGGAATTTAGGTACGCTACCGCCCTTAGCCATAGACCGAGGCTCATAAGGTATACTTGTCATATTTCAAGTTGTAGCGTTGTTGGCTATGCTCATTCGCACTAGCCACATACTCCTGATACTCGTCATATTTCAAGTTGTAGCGTTGTTGACTATGCTCACTCGCACTAGCCACATACTCCTGATACTCGTCATATTTCAAGTTGTAGCGTTGTTGACTGCACTCACTCGTACTAGTCACATACTTTTGTATGCTCCTAGCAACTCATTCCTTTGTCGCCTAGCTACACCTTGAACTATTTAGAGTATTTGCTCGTTGTGCTTCAAATAGTGTTATTACAATAATTTGCTGTTAAAACAGGCGGTTAACCGCCTGTTTGTTTTGGTTTTACGCAGTGGCGCGTTCATTCCATGAATCTGAATGAATGATATTTCCGTCTTTGTATGTCCAAGTGATTTTTTCGTAACGCAATTCAACTTCTTCAAGGTGATTGTGTTTTTCTTTAGTTGGATCTTTGATGTTGTGCATCTTAGGAGCCACTTTTACGACTTTGACGTTTTCAAGCGTAGTGTTGAAATATTCAACTTCTTGGCCTGCATCATCGATGCGATACCACTTAAACTCTGCCTTTTTCAAGGTTTGCCCAGTTGTAACTGCTTTGTATAAATACGGACTGGATGCATCAATTTCTTTTACGAAGATAAATGGAGTATGGATACGTGTACCGGTTAATTTGCCGGTATTGTTATCTGTTGGAATGTACAAGTTGTGATCTTGAGCGACGACTTCAATACTGCCTTCACGATCTTGAACATTAACAGAACCTTTGATATCCGCATTACCGTCATCTTTTAACCAGAGGTATACAGGAATAGCCATAATTACATCTCCTTTCTAAGGTTTAGTTGCCACCATCCTTCAGTGGCGTAAGGTCATCAGCTAATACCTGACAAGCATCGGCTTGAGGTATCAGGCGAATTTCAACTCGACGATTACGAGCACGTCCATCGAGTGTTGAGTTATCTGCAACAGGTTGGCGCTGACCATATCCTTGCACTGCAAAGCAAGAAGGTGCGATATCACTGGTTTTAATCATCCAGTCGCGCACAGCTTCAGCTCGTTTAAGAGAAAGTTTTTGGTTTAAATCGGGGTTACCTGTGTTGTCGGTGTACCCTGAAATAACAATTAACCAACCCGGTTTCGCTTTGATATTGATAAGGGCATCAACAAGTACTTTGGTGGCTTCATTTTTTAATTCGTATTGACCAGAAGCAAAGAGAGCAAGACTATCTAAAGTCACCATTTCAGGGACTTCTTGCACAATAATGGGAGCTGGTGGCAGTGGTGGGGACCATGAACTGAGTAAAGTATGCAAATAAGGCAATATGTTATTACCTTGGTATAACGCTAAAGAGTAACGAGCAGGAATACCTTCTCGTTGCCAATGAGAAAGAAAAGCTGCATCTGAAAGTAGCTGTTTATAAGCTACTTTTTTAGGTTCTAAGTTTTCATCAGTAATACTTTTAAAGTGATGAATATCATTACCTATATCATAAATTAGCTGTTTGTTATGATGATAGCTTCCTGATATTGCTCCAATAAGAAATAATCCACAGATCATGCCAACAACACCAAAGGTGTTTTCTATTTGCAGTAAGTTAACATCGTGGGTGAATTTATTAATTAGAACATCAGGTAATGGTAATTCTTCACTTTGATTGGGGGCTTTAGTAATAGATGGGAATAATGTGGTTTTATGATGAATAAATTGAGCCCAGCTGTTATCTGAAATGGTAGGTACGGTCGTAAATTGCATTGCCCAGGCCACAGGAATAAGACTTGGAGCACCAGATTGAGCAATGGTAAGCAGAGGAATAAACGTATTTTTTAACCAAGCAAGTAATTGATCAATCCAGAGTGCCATAGTGAGTTGATGTTCAACGTGCTTAATGTTTTGTGATAACCATTTTGAAATAGGCTGTGTTGCTAAGTTATCAGAAACAACGAGTAATTCTTGCTGATCTTTTAAGTGAATGATCCATGGTGTAGTGTCATCAAGATGTGAATTTAGATAATCAATGGGAGAATTAAGATAAAGAGTCACCCAAAATGGCAGGGATTTGCTCGCTTTTTTATTACATTCATTAATAGCTCTACGCCAATTTAATGTGTCTTGGGTAACTTCCTCTAATTGTGATAACTGTTCTGGTAAGAGAGAATATAACAGCGATAAACGGTTAAATTGAGTAGGTGAAACATCACTAATATGCTGAGTAATGTTAATCAAATCAATTGGCGATGACGCACGGATATACCAGCCTTTAGCTGTTTCTCGATAAGTTTGATTTTCTTCAAAAAGAGCTTGTGATTGTCCACAAACAATAACAACATCACCTTGGTAGTTTTCAGGGGGAAGTTGGTTTGTTTGAGTATCTTTAAGATAAGGTATACTTTTTTGTTGGCGGAAAAACCAAATACATAAAGAGAGTGTGACAATACAAATAAACGCCGTCAGGAAAAAAGAGATCTCTTTACCAAAAGACCAAAATCCCCAAATTAACCATAATAGTAAGCTTGCTGAAAACAATGTAATACACTGTTTTATCCTGTTTTTTTGCATCACTTTCCTTGAATTACCCATTGTTGAAGTAAATGTTCTAATGACACAGAAAAGCCCCACCACAATGCTGCAATCACGATAAATCCGCCTAACCACCCTAGCCAATATAGGTGACGACGATTCATTCGGTTTTTGGGTTTCATTACTAAAGGTAAATCACTTGATAGGGCATAAGTGGGAAGTTGGGTATTAAGTAACTCAATTATTTTTTCTCGCTCTGGAGCATCGGTTTGGCGATATTTGCCAACAAAACCAAGCGTAATAACACGATGAAAACAGATAAGCACATCATGGTTTGGTGCTGGTTCATTTAATAGATTACGTAATCTATCCCAAAGCTTATCTCCAGCTTCTAACGTATTGAAATATTTGGCTTGTAATGGAGATTGTATCCACTGTAAGTAGCCATCATCACGCTCAGTCCGATTCATCACGCTTTCATCAATTAAGGCACACTGTGCATAAAGCATGTTTTCAATGGCAGATTGTGAGTAACCTTTTTCAGTGAGATTTTGGCGTGTTTTGTCAATATGTTCGCAAACGCGTCGATAGAAGGTTTTCCCATCAGTAATTTCAGCTCCTTGACGTAGTTGACATACCATTAACCAAGTATCAGCAAAAAGCACATCAATCAGGTTATTTTTAACTGTTCTTGAATTAGTCATCATGATCGAAGCACCGCAAAAAGTTCGAGTTGAATTTCACCTAATGTTCCCGGTACATAAAAGGCGCAATGACCTGAAGACAACATGGCTTGGCCTGCTGAATTATTGAGTTCAAGCGCAAAATAGTGGTTTTCTAAACGTAGAGGGATAGCGGCAGGAACATGCGTTAATGGTTGTAATGGAATACCGTTAAGCGCCACGTTAACGACACTAGCAACATCGTCATTACTGCCTGCTTTACAAAGCAATGGAAATTGAGTGATCAACAAGTGAGCTGGCAATGCAGAACGTACTGAAAGATAGAAATCAGCGTCTTCGCGTAGGCGAGGATCATGCAATTCACCACGCCAGAAAGGCCCTTCTTTATCAAGCACAATACTAATCACACGAGAAGGTAAACTTGCTTCTAATAAGGTGTTAAGTAAATTGAATAATGGTGGAAAAACCTGTTCAGGAAAAGCGTGTTGATAAAGAGGAATATCACCATTTTCATGATCGAGTGAAAATGTCAGTAGTGCCCCAGCTAAACGTACTAATTCACGATAAAGAAGCTCTGGGTGGCGACCCATTGATGATAGTAATTCGCTTAATACTGGTTCAGCGCTATTAATCGCATTTAGTAGCCAAAAAAGCGAGACATCAGCAACCGCAAAATCTGCCATTTGCTCATTATTTTCGCGACGCATAGTCATTAGGCGACGGCGCTTTGCGACTAAGCGATGCATGAATTCTGAAAACAATATGGTTAATTCAGCGCTCGCACTACAACTTAATAATGGAGGAATAAAATGCTTATCTATTTCCCATGCACCTTGTGCATTGCGAATTAATCGAGCAACGGGACAAGTCATATATGCACTGTTTTCTTCATGGGCATAGCGCAAAGTAATACTGTGGCGTAATACGGCAATATCCGTTTGTTCTTGACCAACTAAATCTTGGACTTTCATCCACTCTTGATAGAACTGTTGTGGTCTATCAGAGCGACCCTCTTGCATAAGATTGCCACCATTGGCTTGCAATAAAGGTAAGGCAAGAACGATATCAAGTGTTTGATGTTGAGAGTAATGGCTGAGTTCATTGACTGGCGGTAAATTGTCAGCCAGTGTCGTATCGATCAGTGTTCCATCAGGAAAACGCACAATTAATTTTTGTGCGCTAAGGCGTGAAATCGTTAAAGCACTTTCATCAAATTCAGCACAAATCACGCCCCATGTTGATGCAATCGTCATATTGGCGATTGTGCTAATGAGATAGCTATCCCATCTTGCTTGTTGTTGAAATTGCTGAGGAGCCAAAAAGGCCCCATCACTCCAGAGGGGGCGGTATATTTTCATCCGTGCTTCACCTTATGCTTTCGCTTTTGGCATTTGAGATACTAACGAGAGATCTACATCCATTCCTTCTACTTGGAAGTGAGGAACGGCATACAGTTTCACTCTGAAAAATCCTGGATTATCTTCAATATCTTCTACAACGACTTTGGCATCGCGCAGTGGGTGAGAAGCTTGTAAATCATCACTTGGATCAGTCATTTCAGTAACTAAACCACGAACCCAATTATTTAATTCGAGCTCTAATAAACGGCGATCTTTAGTAGTACCGATATTTTCACGCTGAATTAATTTTAAATAATGAGCAATTCGTGAAAGTAGGAAGATATAAGGTAAACGCGCATTAATACGGCTGTTTGCAGTTGCATCAGCGGTATCATAAATAGCGGGTTTCTGAGCCGAGTTTGCTGAAAAGAAACAAGAATAATCACGATTTTTATAGTAAGACAATGGAATAAAACCGAGGTTGGCAAATTCAAACTCTCGTGTCTCAGGGATCATGACTTCAGATGGAATTTTGACCTGACTTCCTGTGCCTAAATCATAAAGATGAATAGGTAAATCTTTTACAGCTCCGCCAGCTTGAGGGCCGCGAATTTGTACACACCAACCATTATTAATAAAGCTTTTAACCATATTTGCAGCAAAAGCAAAGGTTGCATTTGTCCACAAATATTTTTCATGATCTGGGCCTTTTACTTCTTCAATATAATTAAAACTACGTACAGGAACGGTATCAGGACCATAAGGAAGGCGGCCTAAAACGCGAGGCATTGTTAAACCAATATAGCGGGCATCATCAGAATCACGGAAGGATTTCCATTTAATGTATTCAGCGCGATCAAAGTAGTTGCTGATATCTTTAATTGCCGCGACTTCTTCCATGGAATCTTTACCAAAGAAGGCTGGACCAACAGAGCCAACAAATGGCATATGTGCGGACGCTGAGATTTTTGCAATATTACGTAATAGTGCAATATCTTGTGGGCTACGATCAAACTCATAATTAGAGACAATAGCTGCAATAGGCTCACCACCGGGAGTATCATATTCTTCGATATACGTATGGTGATAAAGGCCACTTTGAATAGTTTCAGGGCAATCTTCAAAATCTTGGCGTAAATCGTCTTTGGCTACATCGAGTAATTCGATTTTCACATTTTGGCGAAAATCAGTGCGATCCACTAAGAATTTTAGTCCACGCCATGCTGATTCTATTTTTTGGAAATCGGCATGATGCATGACTTCATCAAGTTGCTCACTAATTTGTCTATCTAAATCTGCAATATGGTGATCGAGTAGAGTTCTATCTAAACGTTCAACCTTTTGGCCTGAAGATTTCAAACGATCGAGAAAAACTTGAACTGCAACAGTAACGCGTTCATTTGCAGTTGTATCAGCCAGAGCACTATTGTCTTGGAAGATATTAATATCGCTCACCTGAGAAACAGGAGTGAGATTGATTTTCTCAAAGAGAGAGGCGTAAACACCGCTATTGGCGGGCTCATCAAGTACAGTTGTTGTACTTTTTGAAATACTTTCGCTATTCACTGACATAAGCATAATCCTGTAATGATAAAACCCAATTAGTCTTTTTTCGGTGCGAGTTGAGATAACTCTTCGCGTAATTCATCACTTAATGCAGGATCTTTAAGGATATTTTCGAGTTCACGGCGAAAAGTGATGTTATCAAGAAGGTTAGATTTCAAATCACGTAAGAGATTACGCATTGCCAGCATGGCGCGCAGTTGCGGTATTTGGCGAGCAACTTGTTCTGGCTCAAAATCAGCCATTTCTTTAAATGACAGATTAATATTTTCTTCGCTACCATCATTCGTTAATGTGTTTTTTACGGTAAGACTGATCGATGGAGAAAATTCAGTAAGAACACTATTGAAATTATTTTTATTAATATTGACCTTTTCTCTTTCTGAAAGAACACGTTTATCTTTTCCGTTACTGTAGTCACCAATGGCCAATAGTTTTAAAGGCAACTCAACTTTTTTCTGTGCACCACCTGTGTGCAAGTCGAGTTTTATATTTACCCGCGCTTTAGGAACTTCATTTTGAAAGCTATCTGACATAATAAAATCCTTGTATTAAAATGAATAAAGGATCTCTTGAGAGTGGGAATAATAAGTAAATCCACTACCAGGAAATTTAATTTAAGGCATGATTACTTATATTAAATTATTTTAAATAAATCAATTTATCTTAACGTTTTTAAGAGATATCTCTAAAAATAAAATGTAACAACAAATAGGAGTAAATAATTTATTAGTTTTATATTTCTATATTTATTTGCATTTTTAGTATTTATATAAAAATTATAATTTAAATATTTATTTTATTCTGTTATGGGTCGTAAAAAACATCCTTACTCAGTATTTGTACATAGAACATATATTTAATAATTTACATTAGATACTATAACTCTTTTTCTAGTTTCGTTAAGTTATTAATTAGGGGTAAAGAAATAAGAATGTAAGTTAAGCCATGAAGAGTATGAGCGTAAATCACTTTGAATCTAATTGGTCAGACATTAATGAGTAATGAAAAAATATTGAGGGAGTGATAACTACGCATGTATTGATAGCGATACTCAGTGGGATGTTGCGAGTGATTACAGCATATTACATGATATTTAGCTGTTTTCTGTTTCTGGGCGCTATTACTAAACAGAAGAAAAAAATACGTGAAGGCAAAGTCCAGACAACTATGGGATTCACGATTATTTATCACTAAATCTATGATGAAAGTATTAAACAGATAAAACTGTTTTTTGAGTTCAACCGCAATAATAGAGTTAGTTATTATTGGGGTACTTTTGGGAATAATAGTTATCGTTTACGACGATAAATGCGATGTCCAATCATTGTACCAATGATCATTAATGGTGTGTTTTCACTGCTAATTATTGGATAATCATTATTTAATAGTACAAGTTTAAAATGTTCATTGTTATTTGCATCAATGCGAGTTGGCCTGTATTTCTTAAATGTTGCCTCTCTTTCATTATTAGCAGCAACAATATTAGCAGCAACAATAAATTCACCAGGATGTGGTTTTATCTCAGGATCGACAATGATTACATCTCCTGATTTAAAATCAGGTTCCATTGAATCACCTTCTATTTTTAATGAAAAAGGAAGTGATTAAGTATCATGTGGAAATAATTAAAATTGTATTAAATTATCATATGTCTGATAAATCATATTTTTATGGGAATTAAAACATTTTATCTATATTAATTGAAAAGCTAATTATTTAAATATTTATTTAAATAACATGGCCTTCCTGTTTATAAAATAAAGGAATATTATGAAACTTATTGATGGATTGAAAACAGAATTAAAAGGTTTCTTCAATGAAATATCAGAAAATAACTATGTGAAGATTTTTGACACTCCTCATATATGGGGAATGCCATTTGGTAAAGAAATTATGCCAAAAGCGATAGAACGTGAGGCTGAGTTTGAACAGGCTATTACATCTATCTTAGATAAAATGCTATATCGCTGTGATATTTCATCGCTTAATGCCCCTGATGAGGAGTAGCGTAAAATTATTCTTGCTGCAATTGATAAATCTTTTTCTGAAAAGAAAGGGCGTAAAGAACGCACGCAAATTCGATTTTTATTTGCACAAACACCAACAGTTTTATTAAACGGTGTAAAATATTATTTTAGTGGAACACCCGAATATTTAGCATTGAAAAAAGATCTTATTGAATTAATTAAAGAGCGTGGAAAATATTGGGAAGGGCCTGATATGCGCACTGATTATAAGAAAGGTTCCGAAAAAATGAAGGAATACCTTATAAAAAATGCGAAGAAAAAAATTCGTATGTCTCAGCAAGATGTTGTGAGCGCATGGAAGAAAATATGGAAAGATCACCCAGTTTGCCATTGGATCATTGAAGCGTTATTAAAAATAAAACTATAAAGGGGAGTTAATCCCCTTTATATCGTAAATAATAATTAATTTAGCTATTTTAGATAACCTAACGGCCAGTGTTTGAAATAAATATGATTAGCTTGCCAGTCTACTTTTTCTGTATTGTCGCTTAATAAATGGCGAGCCACAGTAAAGGCAAATTCAAAACTTACACCTAATCCTTTTGCACTGATAAATTTTCCATCGACAACTACATCTTGATCAAGATAATTGCCATCATCATATTTATCTGCCAATTTATCGCCTGTGCTGTAATTACGACCGTCAAGAAGATGGTGTGCCGCTAATACTTTTGCTCCAGAAGAGCATAGCGCACAAATATATTTATCTTCAGCAATATGGCGTTTAATAAATTGAATAACTTGTTCATTCGCACATAAACGATCAGTACCTTTAGGACCACCTGGCATCATTATTGCGTCATAGCTGTGTGTCAGTTTTTCAGTTAATAGAAAATCAGCACTGATTTTAGTTTCAAAATAAGTATTTAATACCAATGTATCCATGCAAGAAAGTACATCAACATGAATATCAAGACGGCGCATGATATCAATAAAAACAACGGCTTCGCCTTCTTCGAATCCGTCTGCTAATAAAACGGCAACCTGTTTCATTGTATTTATCCTTTATTGATTTTTAGTAATGAATGGATACTTTGAATATGATTAACAATGGTTTGCTTATCTTGTTTATCAATAGCTTCAGTAGTTGCAATCCAGCTACCGCCACATGCCACCACTTGTGGAATAGCGAGATAATCACTGACATTATTTAAACTAATGCCACCCGTTGGCATAAATTGCATTTGTGCGTAAGGTGCCGCAAGTGCTTTTAGCATTTTTATACCGCCAGAGGCTTCTGCTGGGAAGAATTTAACTAAGGTTAGGCCTCTTTCAAGGGCTACTTCTATTTGGCTTGGATTATTAATTCCCGGCACAATGTTGATGCCATTATTCAGACAATAATCAACTGTACTTGGGTTATAACCTGGAGAAATGACAAAGCTTGCTCCAGCTTCTTTTGCCATGTCTGCTTGTTGTGCCGTTAATACTGTTCCTGCGCATAAAATAAGCTCAGGAAAATGCTCATGCATTAACTTAATAGCTTTAGCTGCCGCAGGTGTACGAAAGGTGATTTCAGCAACAGGTAATTGATTTTGGGTTAGAATTTCACCCAGCCAGATTGCATCTTCTGCGCGATTAATTTGGATCACGGGGATCACTTTCAGTGAGGAAAGTGTATCAACAATTGACTGTGTCATGGTTATCCTTGATTAATGTATAGAATGAATCGGTGACTTTATGAGGGATGATGGCGCCATGGTGTTGAATAACGAGTCCGGCTAATGTATTTCCCCATAAACAGCAAGTTGGTAAGCGATTATTTTGTAGCCAAGCAGCAATAAAACCAGCATTAAACGAGTCGCCCGCTGCGGTAGTATCAACAACCAAATCAATCGGTTTGGGAGAGATATAGCCCGTATCTATGCCATCAGACCAGAAAGCGCCATGAGCACCGAGTTTGACAATCACGTTTTGATTGCCCCATTGATGAAGGCGTTGTGCAATATCTTGTTCTGTCAAAATGGGTTGTTGCCAAAGCATTTGCTCATCATCACCCGTAACTAAAGCGATATCGCTAAGCCTGTACAGTTTTTCAAACCATTCTTGTGCATGAGATATTGAATCCCATAAGCGAGGTCGATAATTTGAATCCACAATTAAAGTGATCCCACGCTGTTTAAGGTGGATTAATTGCGTGAGTAGAGACTCTTTTCCTTCCGGCGTTAAAATAGCAAGAGAAATTCCGCTGAGATAAATTACACTATTATCAGGTAGTGCATTGAGATGTGTTGTAAAACGGCTATCTGTTGCAATATAACGTGCGGCCGCATCATTACGCCAATAATGAAAACTACGCTCACCGCAGGGATCAATTTCAATGGCATATAGGCCGGGAAGTTTTTCGGGAATAGTAATAACAGACTGGCAGTTAATTCCTTCTTCTTCCCATGCTTTTTGCATTAAGGCACTGTAAGTATCAGTGCCTAAACCTGTCATATAGTACGGATGTAATGTAGGGATAAGTCGCGCTAAGTACAGCGCTGTATTTAGCGTATCACCGCCAAAGCGCTGTTGTTGTGGTAAAAACGGTTGACCACTAAGCTCTATCATACATTCGCCAATAATGGCGACAGTTCTATTTGTTTTCACAGTTTCCCATCACTTTTACAGACACGAATTTTATCCGCAACCACCGCTTTCATTGCGGCTTTGCCCGGTACAAGGTAATGGCGAGGATCACTTGCATCAGGATTATCTAAAAAGTACTGCTTGATTGCGTTAGAGAAAGCTATTTTTAGTTCAGTTGCGACGTTAACTTTACAAATACCTAAATCGATACAACGGCGCACATCCGCATCAGGAATACCCGATGCACCATGAAGAACTAAAGGGACGTCTGTTTTTTGGCGAATAATCTCTAAGCGATCAAAATCGAGATGAGGCTCATGTTTATACATGCCGTGTGCTGTACCGATTGCAACAGCTAATGAATCAATACCCGTTGCTTTAATAAATTGTACCGCTGAATCAGGATCGGTGAATAGGGCATCTTTAGCATCAACGATAAGATCATCTTCCTGTCCACCAAGACGACCTAATTCAGCCTCTACAGTGCAATCCCAATGATGGCAGAAATTGACCACTTCTTTGACGATACGAATGTTTTCTTCAAAATGAAAATGAGAGGCATCGATCATGGCGGAGCGCACACCTGAAATGACTTTATGGCAAATATCAGGAATATCTTCATGGTGATCTAAATGTAGTGCAACGGGAATTCGGTATTGCTCTGCGGCTTGTTGACAAATAGAGATCAAATAATCACTACCTGCATAAGCAAACGTACTTGGTGTACCAGCTAGAATGACGGGAGATGCCATTTCAGCAGCCGTCTCCATCACAACTTGGATAGTTTCCAAGTTGTGAATATTAAAAGCAGGCACAGCATAATTTTCACGCTGTGCTTTATTGAGCATATTACGAGTAGAAACCAGATACATGTTTGCCTCTCATCTTTCGTTTAATTACGAATTATAATAAACGAAAGAAATAGAAAGGTAAAAGATCTAAATCACATTTTTATTCCCTTCGCACTGAAAGCAAATGAAAGGTAGTTAGAAAAAATGTGCCATTTTTGAACTATAACTGGTGATCCCTTTGCGTAATAAGTTATTTTTAGGTCGTCTTGACTGTCCTATTACGGTTTCAGTGACTTTTTGTGCTAAGGTCTGTTTTTCTAAACGGCGAGTTAATGGGGTTTGCTGAGTTGTATAATCTTCACAAAAAATGACAGTTACCTCTTGTGTTGCTTTCACACCAGTTACTAAAGCTTGGATAGATGGAATTTCGAAACGAAAGTTATCTTTTTCGATAGGTAAAGGAAGTGAAGGCGTTTGCCATAAATTGATACGATCAGCACAATAGAGCGCGATAATCACAGCACGTAATGACCAAAAACTACTGGCTGGCCCACTGTAGTTATCGACCAAACGAGGATCGTGAGTAAATAAGCCTTGAGTTGGTGCGCCATTTTTTAATGCACCTTGAGAAATAAAATAACGTAAGCTACTTTCAAAGGCGCGTTTTGCCTCACCTACTTTGACTGAAGGGCAATGCAAATCGACGCCTGCTAATAATGGCGCAGAAACCGCAAGGCGATAGCAGGCACTTCGACCAAAGAAAGGAATACCTTTGGGAGTCATAAAATAAAGGTAGTGCTGATTAAAGGTGTTAAGTGATTGAGTAATAAATGTCGAATCAAATTGAGGGTCGATTTGCGCTAACCAATACAGTGAATAGTAAAAACCCCACGCATTGTAGTAATCATAATTACCTTTTGCGCCATCACGAAACCATCCATCACCAACATAAAACTCTTTTAATCGTTCATAACGCCAATGGGCAATTGTGTCTTTTCCTGTGAGTGCTTTAATGACAAATTGGACGGTAAGAGGGAAGAAATGCCAATTATTATCAACAATTTCACAATGATTAACTTGTTCGAACCAAGCAATAATTTGTTGTTGTGTTGCTGGTGCTAATGTATCCCAAACCCATTCACGGCTTATCCAAAGTGTGAGCGCTAAATCAGATGCTTCACAAATTCGTTGATCGTAATTTTCAAGTTTCCCCCAATATCCTTTATGAAGTGGATCAGTACCATGAATAAAACTTTGTTTGATCATTAATGGTAAATTAAATGCTTGCTGATTTAATCCCATCAACGTACTTTTTTTGCTGCTAACTATCCATGCTGCAAGTAGAGGAAGTACTCTGCTAACACCTTCAAGAGCATCCGTTCTTGCTGTTTGTTGCCCGGGACTTCCGGGATAATAAGCATGGGAATAACCCCAGACTTGATAATGATGAAAAGCCTGAGTGACATACTGTGTCAACATTTCGCATAAAGAGAAAAGAGACTGATTTTCATCATTAAAAAAGTGAGTGATCGTTTTATCATAGCGACGATAAGCTGATTTTCTGACTAATCGTCGAATGATATTTTCCTTAAATAAGCGTTGATAGATTTCTACGTTTGGGTGCTCATAAGGGAGTTTTGGACGTGCTGAAGATGCAATTTTAATAGCCATTTTCGTATCTCAGAAAAAAGACGCATCCTTGCGAAACAAAACGGAGGTTGAATATTAAGGTTTTGCAGAATCCACTAATATTTGATAGTGATCTTGCCCCCAAATAACGGGCTTTGGCTTATCTTTGATCCACTGGTAATACGCATTTTTTAGCTCTGTAACTTTTTGTGGGTTTTGTTTGGCAAGATCAATTGATTCGGACGGATCGTTTTTATCGTTAAAAAGTTGAGGCTGATTTTTCCCGTCATCATAAAAATAGAGCGCCCATTCACCGTCGCGTACAGCCCAAGCACCTTTAGAGAGTTTTTCTAAATTAGGATTTGTAGGCGGTGTTTTACGTTGATAGGTTATCCATTGATGATATCCATGCCAAAATTCTTGGTTTTCCTCACTGTAATGTTTAGTGCCAGGACCGGCCCAATAAAGATAATTGTGAGGGGATTTTGTTGTTTCACCTTTGAGTAAAGGCATGATGTTTTTCCCTTCAACATTTAGATTGTCAGGAATAGTAATACCTGCTGTTTGTAGCGCAGTCGGTAAAATATCAAGTGCGGAGATCATCTCATCACTTTTTGTACCAGCAGGAATAGTGCCGGGTTGATAGGCAATGAAAGGTACTCTGACCCCACCATTAAACATTTGTCCTTTAAAGCCTCTATCCATTGCATTCATTGGCATTGGTGATTCATTAACTGCACCATTGTCGGATAAGAAAAAGATAAGTGTATTTTCTAATTCACCATTTGCTTTTAATTTTGCAAGAATTTGACCAATACCTTCATCGGCTGCATTTAATGCTGCAAAGTATTTATCTGCTTCAACATTACCAGTATCAAATTTTTCCATATATTTCGCAGGTGAGGCTTGTTCCAACGGAATATGAGGAACGCTATAGGAGAGATTAATAAAGAATGGTTTATCTTTATGTTCATCAATAAATTTTAAGGTCTCATCCGTTAATAAATGTGTGGTATAGCCCGGAGCTGGAACATTGACACCATTACGCCAAAATGCAGGCGAATTCCATAAAGCCACACCCGATGCGTAATAGCTAAAGTCATAATCAAAACCTCGTTCATGAGGTGTGTAACCCACTTCTGGTGTTGAAATCATGTTGTCGTGATAATCGCGAGTTTGTTTACTTTCATTAATTTTCGGTTTGCGGATCACTTTTGCATTGTGCCATTTTCCAATGCTGGCTGTGGCATAGCCATTTTCTTGGAAAAGTGAAGGCAATAGTTTGATATCTTTGGGAATACCTAAAATGGCATCATCATTACTGTAAGTACCAAAGCTTGCAGGAGAACGGCCCGTAAAAATACCTGCTCGAGAAGGGCCACAAACAGGATGAGCAACAAATGCATTGGTCATTTTGGCACCATTTGTAGCCATTTGACTGACATTTGGCATTGCAATGCGTGCAGCTTCAACCATCTTATTGATATCGCCTTCATAACGTGGCGGTGTCGGTCTTTGTGCTAATTCATCAACATTTAAGGTATCCAGTACAAAATCAAGCTGTCCTGTTCCTAAATCATCCATCACTATCAGTAAAATATTTGGCTTTTCAGGTGTACCACCTGCATTGGTAGTGATTGGGATGCTTAAACATGATGTAGCAATCAGCCCAGTGAGTAAGCTTTTTTTAACAGAAGGTAAGATCACGGATTGTCTCCAGAATAAACAAGATAAAATAAAAAGAGTTACTTTAAGTAGTTTTTTTTCATCGCAGGAAGTGCATCACTAGCAAGGCCTCCGCGCGAAATAGCTTGTTGCATTAATTGCATGCCTATCGCGGTATGGTGAAATATTTTTTTATAAGAGCGACATAGGTAGTTATGGCGATGTTTTTCACCTTCAATAGCAATAATGCGATGTTTAGGGCAACCGCCGTAACATAAGCTTTGCACTTCACATTGTTTGCAAAGGCTAGTTTGTTTATCATATTTATTTTGGCCAAAGCGCTGCTGCTGTTTTGATGTGGCTAAATGAGCAAGACTATTTTGATGAATATTGCCCAAATTATTGGCGGGATAGACATAGTGATCGCAAGAGTAAACATCACCATTGGCTTCAATGATCAATGCCTGACCACAGGTTTTAGATTGAATACAGGTTGATGCGGGATATCCCATCCATGTGCCTAATAAACTATCAAATAAGCGGATATATATTTTCCCGATATCGCCTTGCCGTATCCATTCATCAAATACTTCAGCCATAAATTGCCCATAGCCTTCAGCCGGAACAGAAAATGGTGCTAATTGTGCATTAGGGCCCGGCGCATAATGTCCTCCGTGAGTATGAGGAAAGCGTCTATCGACTTCGACAATGGGAATAAATTGAAAGAAAGTGGAACCTAATTCTTTTAAGGCTTGATAAGTTTCTTTTCCTTTATTCCAGTTTTGGTCATTAACGACAGTGAGTGTGTTAAATTCGACGCCATATTCATTGAGTAACTTAATTGCACGTTTTACTCGTTCAAAAGTAGGGCTTCCATTGACTGAAATACGATATTTATCATGAACAGCTTCAATACCATCAATTGAAACGCCTAATAGAAAGTGATTATCAGCAAAGAATTGTGCCCATTGGCGATTAATAGCAATTGCATTGGTTTGTACACTATTTGTAATTGTCTTGCCGTTAGCAAATTGCTTTTGGTATTTGACAACTTGCTCAAAGAAAGCCAATCCTGCAAGCGTTGGCTCTCCACCTTGCCAAGAGAAATCAACCTGATCTCCACCGTGTGACTGAATATAGTCTTTAATATAACGACGAAGTACACCATCTGGCATCACGGTATGGCCTGTCTCTTTTTTTTCATCTTGAAAAATATTTTCTTTTTCCAGATAAAAGCAGTATTCACACTTAATATTACAGTGGTAGCTTGTAGGTTTTGCCATCATATGAAAATAAGCAGGTTGATTTAATGCCATTAGTCATTTCCTGAGTTTCTTTTTTATCCTGTTACATTACGTAAAATTTATCAAAACAAAAGAGATTAAAATCACAAATACGAAACAACGAAAGTAAATGAAAGATTTTTTCGAAAGATAAATACTGTTTTTTTCGATAAAAATACTTTCGATTCGATACTATTTCATATTCTATTGACTATTTGAGCTATTTAGTTTGATTTGTTTTTCGAAAATAAATGAATGTATTGAAGTTTTAATCTTTATTTTGTGAGATAAGGCGAAATTAAATCTATGTTATTGTGCTTTACCTAGCTGTATATGGTGTAATCATAAGTATAGTGTTGCGTTATATCATTTTATTTATTGGAAACTGATGGCCTGAAGGCTATCATTGAAATGACACGAAAATAATCGTAAGCATTCGATGATGAATCGAAACTTTGTGAAAGAGATCAAAAGTTTTGTTTTTTTGCATTGTCGGTTAAAATTGGCGTAGTAAACTACATTCGAAATCAATCGAAAGAAAGTATTTTGGTTTCGTAAGGAGACGAAAGTGAAAGCGGCAGTTGAGAGGCGTATGGAAATCCTCGATATGGTAAACCAGCAAGGTAAAGCCAGAGTCGAAGATCTCGCTGAATTATTTAAAGTCTCAAGTGTCACTATCCGCAGCGATCTAAGCTTTCTTGAAAAAAATGGTTATATCGTTCGCTCTCATGGTGCAGCAATTCCTAACACAGGATTTATTGCCGAATTGAGTATCCACGAAAAACGTGGACAAAATGCGGGCATAAAAACATTAATCGGGAAAGCAGCCGCAACGCTGATAAAGGATGGAGACACCGTCATTCTTGACTCGGGGACAACTACTCGCGAAATCGCGACACATTTAAAGTCGCGCGAAAATGTAGTGGTCATGACTAACGGTCTGGATGTCGCAATGGAGTTAGCAAATACCTCAGGTGTGGAAGTATTAATGACCGGTGGTGTATTGCGAAAAAGTGCGTTGTCTTTTTCAGGCTCACAAGCTGAAAATAGCCTTAGAAATTACCGTTTTGATAAGGTTTTTCTAGGTGTTGACGGATTCGATTTACGTGTTGGTATTACTACACACAATGAACAGGAAGCTAGTCTTAACCGTTTAATGTGTGATATCTCAGAAACGATTATTGCGGTTGCCGATTCTACGAAATTCAGTAAACGCAGCTGTCATATGATCAGAGAGTTTGGTGATATTGATATATTAGTGACCGATTCAGGTATCCCTGAAGAATATATTCAGGAACTGAAAGATCACAAAATCGAAGTGATTATCGTCGACGATAAGGCATCGTAATTTGCTAACTCCATTAGCAACACCGCCGGTGTTGATTATGGAGTTAGTATTTAATGCATCCTTTAGAAAAGATTGTTCAGCTACACAAATCAGGCAAACAGAATGGTATTTATTCTGTTTGTTCTGCCCATCCTTTAGTAATAGAAGCAGCTCTATTACAAGCGCTGGATAATGATTCCTTTCTGCTAATTGAAGCCACCTCTAATCAGGTTGATCAGTTTGGTGGTTATACAGGAATGACTCCCGCTGACTTTTACCAATATGTTATTGAACAGGCTAAAAATGTCAGCTTTCCTATCGAGAAGCTTATTCTTGGTGGCGACCATTTAGGGCCTAATCGTTGGCAACATCTAAACGCTGAAGAAGCGATGGCGAATGCAGATGTGTTGATTGCACATTATGTTGCCGCAGGTTTCAAAAAAATCCACCTTGATTGCAGTATGTCTTGTGCTGACGATCCCGTTCCTTTAACCGATGAAATTGTGGCATCTCGTGCAGCACGCCTTGCTGTTATTGCAGAAAATACAGCAAAAGAGACTTTTGGCTCGAGTGATATTGTTTATGTTGTTGGCACAGAAGTGCCTGTCCCGGGCGGTGCCGCTGAAGAGCTTGATACGGTTGAAGTGACTTCACCTGATGCTGCACGTAAAACCTTAGAATGTCATCGCCAAGCTTTTCAACATGCTGGTGTCGGTGATTGTTGGGAACGTGTTATTGGTTTGGTGGTTCAACCGGGAGTCGAGTTTGATCATACAGGTATCATCGACTACCAACCAGAAGAAGCACAAGCATTAAGCCAAGTCGTAAATGATTATTCTCATCTTGTTTTCGAAGCTCACTCAACGGACTATCAAACCAAAGAGGCTTATAAACAATTAGTTCACGATCATTTTGCAATTTTAAAAGTTGGGCCTGCACTAACGTTTGCTATGCGTGAGGGTTTATACGCACTTTGTGCCATTGAAGAGACTTTATTTCCGCAAGAACAGTGCTCTAAATTGCGTGAAAAGATGGAACAACTGATGTGCCGTGAGCCTGGATTTTGGCAAAAATATTATCACGGTGATGAGCGTCAACAAGCCTTTGCTCGAGTGTATAGTTTTAGTGATCGTATTCGCTATTACTGGCCTGATGCTGAAATTAATGCCGCTATAGATACGCTAATGGATAACTTATCCGTTAAACCAATTCCACTGCCGTTACTGAGTCAATATCTGCCTTATCAATTTACCCAATTTAGAGAGGGCATGATTGACGGCTCCCCTGAATCTTTTGTTATTGCGAAAATTCGTGACGTGTTATCGGTGTATGCCGATGCCTGCTATGTCCATTAATTGAGGGAAACCATGGAATATTTAAGCTATCAGACCGCTAAATTAGAGCAACTGAATGCATTTTGGACTGCGAAAGAAATTGAGCAACAACCAGAATGTTGGAAGAAAACATGGCAATCAGTAAAAGAGAAACGTGCTGATATTGAAGCCTTCTTAGATAAAGCGCTCGCAGCGCCTCATGCACGAATTATTTTAACAGGTGCTGGTACGTCCGCATTTGCTGGAAAAGCATTAGCCCCTATTTTAAGTGGCCATACAAAACGTCGAGTAGATGCGATTGCAACAACCGATTTAGTGGCTGATCCACAAGAATATTTAGCAGAAGACATCCCAACGTTATTAATTTCTTTTGCGCGTTCAGGGAATAGCCCTGAAAGTGTGGCGGCGTTAGATGTTGCGACTGAATGTCTATCTCAGTGTCATCACTTAGTACTGACATGTAATGCAAATGGCAAGCTTTATCAGTATTGCCAAAATAATAGTAGAGCATTGGCATTGTTGATGCCTGAAGAATCCAATGACCGTTCTTTAGCAATGACTTCTAGCTTTTCATCCATGATGATGGCTGCAGTGACTATCTTTTTAGGAGATAACGTCTTTAGTGATTCTATTGCACCTTTTTTTAGTCACTATAAAGCACAGTTTAATAAAGCGAATCAAATTATTCGGGATAAATACGCGGGTAAGTTTAAACGGGTTATTTATCTAGGAAGTGGTGGATTGCAAGGTTTAGCGCAAGAAGCTGCGTTGAAAATGTTAGAGCTTACAGCGGGTAAAGTGGTTGCGAGCTTTGATACTCCATTAGGTTTTCGACATGGGCCTAAGTCTATCGTAAATAAAGAAACTTTAGTGGTGATGTTTTTCTCTAATGATCCTTATACACGTCAATATGAGACTGACTTATTACGAGAGGTTATTCACGATAATGCATCAGGCAAGGTGATCGCGATCACCGCACGAAATGATAAAGCTTTTTCGCCTGAGAGTTTTGTTTATATTCCTGCGTTAGAGAACTGTTCTGATGTGGCGCTATTGTTCCCTTACTTGATGTTGGCGCAATCATTCGCATTTCACAGTTCCATTGCACTAGGGAATACGCCTGATAACCCGTCTCCAACAGGAGAAATCAATCGTGTTGTACAAGGCGTCACTATTTATCCGTTCTCATACAAAAAAGACGACACACAGTCTGCTTTAAATTAATAAAATATAATAAGAGAGCTAATCATGAACACACCGAATATTGTCTGGACCCGCATTGATGAACGTTTACTCCATGGTCAAATCCGCATTACATGGGGAAAACATACAGAAGCAAACCTGATTTTAGTGGCTAATGATGACGCAGCAGAAGGCCCAAACGCCGCATTCATGCAAGCTGGAATGAAAGCATCAGCAGGTGGTGAATATGCTGTTCGCTTCTTCTCTATTCAAAAAACCATTGATGTTATTAGCAAAGCATCACCTCGTCAGAAAATTTTTGTGTTGTGTAATAACCCGAAAGATGTTGCCCGTTTAGTGGAAGGTGGCGTGCCCATTACTCACTGCAATGTTGGCAATATGCATTTTCATGAAGGGAAACGCCAAATTGCAAAAACAGTATCCGTTGATGAAACCGATATTGATGCATTTAAACGCCTTGTTGCAAATGGGGTAACTTGCACAATTCAAAACACTCCCGATCAGACACCTGTTGATGTATTAACACTCGCATCTGCTTGATAAATTTCTGAATAAAAAAACCTGCATTAGCAGGTTTGAGGATTATTTATGATTTTTGAAGCTTCTTTAGTGGCTTTATGGGCCTTCTTTTGCGGTATAGATAAGTATGACGTTGCATTAAATATCCATCGTCCATTAATTACAGGGCCTGTTGTCGGGCTGATTATGGGCGATATGCAGGTTGGATTGATTGCAGGGGCAACATTAGAACTTGCTTGGTTAGGACTTGTTCCTAACGCTGGTGCTCAGCCACCAGATGTAACATTAGGCACTATTGCTGCGGTTGCTTTTGCAGTAATGACAAATCAATCACCTGAAGTTGCTATGGGTATTGGTATGCCAATTGCGGTGTTAATGCAAATGTTGGTGATTGGCTTCTTTGCAATGACTGCGTTCACTATGGGAAAAGCCGATAGATACGCAGAAAGAGCCGATGCTGGTGGTGTGTCACGGCTACTGATTATCACGATTATAGTACGTTCATTACTCTACGCATTAGTTGCCTTCGTAACGGTCTATTTCGGTGAACATGCGGCCCAGTGGATTGATGATAATACCCCGAAAGTGTTGCTTGAAGGTCTAGGTATTGGCGCGAAGATGGTTCCGGCTATTGGTTTCGCAATGTTGTTGAAAATCATGTGGTCAAAAGAAGTTGCTGGTGTGTTCTTCATTGGTTTCGTGATGACAACCTATTTAAAACTCCCAATTATGGCGGTCGCTATTTTAGGCGCATCAGCCGCTGCACTCTACTTCTTCTTTAGCGGTAATAACAAAAATACAAGTCAGCAAAATGAGGATTTCGAAGATGGTATCTGATAACAGCACTGCATTGAAAACACAAGATAAACCAGAAACGGGTTCTTTGATTGATGGCATTGATGAGTACCAAGATACTACGGTCAGAAAAGTTATCACTAAAGGTGATCTTTGGAAGTGTGCGTTCCGAGGGTTATTTATGGAAGGTAACTTTAACTTTGAACGTATGCAAGGCGGTGGATTTGCCTTCTCAATTATTCCGGCACTAAAGAAGATCCACGGGAATAATAAACGCGATTATGCAACATCACTGAAAAACCATCTGCAATTTTTTAATGCCAGTCCTAAGCTGTTTACCTTTTTATTAGGTACAGCTGTTGCAATGGAAGAAAACAAAGAAAAACCATCAACTGTTAACGTGATGAAAGTAGCAGGAATGGGGCCAACAGGGGGCATTGGTGACGCTATCGATCATATGACCTTAATGCCACTTACATTAGCATTGGGCGCATCTATTGCAATGGAAGGCTCGATTGCGGGACCTTTTGTTTTCTTCTTTTTATATCAAATTGTGCACTTTTTAGTGTATTTCGGGCTGATGTTTATGGGTTATCGCGCGGGAACTGCTGCGATGGTCAATATGAGTGATGCCACTGAAAAACTGGCTAAAGCCGCCAATATTATGGGGATCTTTGTCATTGGGGCGCTCTCCGCGACCTTTATCAAGGTGCAAACCACCGCCTCGTTAGAGCTGGGAGGAAAGGTGGTCGAATTGCAAAGCGCGCTCTTTGACAAAATCATGCCGAATTTACTGCCTCTGTGCTTAGTTTTCCTGATGTACAAAATGGTAAAAAGCACCGGCTTTTGGGGAAAACCTCCGGTATTGATTTTCTCAACTCTTGCATTTGGTGTTGTCGGCCACGTATTAGGATTCTTATAACAGAGAGCCTTTACCACCGTCGTTATCGTCAATCGAAATACATTATTAACTTGCTATAAACGGGCAGGAGAGTCTTCTGTTGCCCGCAAGGAGTCACACTCATGATAGGTCTTATTGTTTCAGGACATCTTAATTTTGCTTCAGGTATGGCATCAGCCGTAAAAGCGATTGCTGGCGAGCAAGAAGATATCGCATTTATCGATTTTGTTGAGTCAATTTCTCCTGATGAACTTGAAGAAAAAATGCGTGAAGCGATTAACTCAATGTCATGTCAGCAATATCTATTCTTAACAGATTTACCCGGTGGAACCCCTTGTAATAGGGCAATGGCCATTATGATGCAGAACCCTGCTGTTGAAGTGTTAGCGGGTGTGAATCTACCGATGATTGTTAATGCGGCCTTTGAACGAGAAGGATGTTCAACGTCAGAGTTAGTGCAAACGTTACGCGAAATAGGTCAAGACAGTATTCAAGATATTCGTGAGCAATTGGCTCAAATAGACAGCAATGATACTGATGAAGAAGACGGCTTATGAGTCAGCGATACGCCATTTTGGCAGATAGAACGTTTACGCCTGAAGGAATTCGTTATCTCTGTTATGTCTGTGTTAGGGGCGATGTCATTGAATCGATCACTTCGCAAGCACCAACAGATTGCCCCATTATTCGCCTAAAAGGGAAATCATTATTACCCGGTTTTGTGGATATCCATATTCATGGTCGTGAAGGTGCAGATGTCATGGATGCGACTGAACAAGGGTTGCAAACCATTGCTGATGCTTTAGTGAAAACAGGCGTTGTAGCGTGGGTTGGTACAACAGTTACTGCGCCTATAGATGATATTCGCCTCGCATTATCACAAGTACGTGAGTTTTTATCAAAGCCACAAACGTCCGGTGCGTTGTTGCTTGGGAGTTTTTTAGAAGGGCCTTATTTTACCGAACGCCATCGAGGCTCTCACCCAGTGAAATATCTAAAAGCACCAACAATATCAGAGTTAGAAACACTGCTTGAAAGTGCAGGTGACACATTATTGCGTGTCGCTGTTGCGCCAGAAGCACAAGGTTCAATAGAAGCGATTGATTGGTTGGTCAATCGAGGTATTAAACCAAGTGTGGCGCATACAGCGGCAACTTACGAGCAAACTTCAGATGCTTTTTTACATGGAGCTGATTGTGGTGTGCATTTGTATAACGGTATGACGGGACTTCATCACCGTGAGCCTGGATGTTGTGGTGCCGTGTTATATCACGATGTATTAGCAGAATTGATTGCCGATGGCATTCACGTTCATCCCGTGATGATGCAATTAGCGTATCGCATGAAAGGTTACCAACAACTCGCGTTAATTACAGATTGCATGCGTGCAGGTGGGTTGCCTGATGGTGATTATACGTTGGGTGCTCAAACAGTGAGTGTTACTCAAGGCCAGGCCAAAACAGCAGATGGCTCTTTGGCTGGGAGTACCTGTAGCTTAGATAGTGCATTGCGAAATATGGTGCAACTTGCGCACATACCTGAGTGGGAAGCTGTACAAATGGCGACTGCGATCCCAGCTGAGTATCTCGGTATCGGCGACAAATTGGGTTATATCAAAGTAGGGCAACAAGCCAGCTTTGCTGTGGTGGATGAGTGTTTTCATCTCACCGATACATTCATCAGAGGAAATCATATTTACTCTGTATCCGGGGAAAATGTATAGCTTTTCAGTTATGCACCCATCAGTAAAAATGAGGTATTTATAATGGAAATTCGTCAGCCAATTCATAGTGAACATGCTAAACGGCTTGATACAGAAGGACTTCGCAAGGAGTTTCTGATAGAGAACCTATTCTGTGAAGGGGAAATGAATCTCACTTATAGCCATATAGATCGTATTATTGTTGGCGGTATTGTTCCTACAACACAGCCTTTAGCATTAATGGCGGGTAAAGCCTTAGGCGTTGATTTCTTTTTAGAAAGACGTGAGTTAGGTGCCATTAATATTGGTGGCGCTGGTAAAGTGGTTGTTGATGGAGAAGTATTTGATATTGGTCCTCGTGAAGCCATTTATATTGGAATGGGGGCTAAAAGTGTTGAGTTTATGAGTGATAATATGGAAACTCCAGCTCGTTTTTATATGAACTGTGCGCCAGCTCATCATACTTATCCAACACGCAAAATAACGCAGCAACAAGCATCACCAGAAAAAATTGGTAATGCAGAAAATTGTAATGTTCGTACTATTTATAAATTCTTACACCCTTCAGTTCTGCCAACGTGCCAATTATCCATGGGGATGACGGTTCTTGAACCAGGTAGTTTATGGAATACCATGCCTTGCCATACTCATGAGCGTCGCATGGAAGTGTATCTCTATTTTGATATGAAAGATGATAACGTGGTGTTCCATTATATGGGAGAACCAACGGAAACTCGTCATTTGGTTGTTCGCAATGAACAAGCCGTCATCAGCCCTAGCTGGTCAATTCACTCAGGTGTAGGCTCTGCATCTTATACCTTTATTTGGGGAATGGTTGGTGAAAATCAAGTCTTCCACGATATGGATCATGTGGCAATGAAAGATCTGAAATAACCACAAATAGTTACATTTTCTTCTTACCCTACTTATAAAAAAGGTGTGGCAATAAAGCCACACCTGAGAGGTTACTGCTATGAATTTATTCGATTTAAATGGCAAGATTGCTATTGTCACTGGTTGTAATACAGGTTTAGGCCAAGGTATGGCTATTGGTTTAGCCAAAGCGGGCGCAGATATTGTGGGGGTGGGCATTCAAGATGCGCCTGAAACTCGTCAGCAAGTGGAAGCATTAGGTCGTCGTTTTCATTACATTACACAAAATTTAATGAAACAAGATGGGTTACAAGCGCTGGTGGATGAAGCTGTTTCTGTTATGGGACGTATTGATATTTTGGTGAATAATGCAGGGATTATTCGTCGAGAAGACCTTTTAGAATTTAGTGAAAAAGATTGGGATGATGTGATTGATATTAATCAGAAAACATTGTTTTTTTTATCTCAAAAAGTAGCTCGCCAATTTGTAAAACAAGGTGACGGTGGAAAGATAATTAATATTGCTTCTATGCTCTCTTATCAAGGAGGTATTCGAGTACCTTCCTACACAGCAAGTAAATCTGCAGTCATGGGATTAACCCGTGCATTGGCAACGGAATTATCTCAATACAATATTAATGTCAATGCAATTGCTCCTGGTTATATGGCAACAGATAACACTGCAGCCCTACGTGCTGATGATGCACGTAATGCGGCTATTTTAGAGAGAATTCCGTTAGGGCGCTGGGGTGTTCCCGAAGATGTTGCAGGTCCTGCTATTTTCTTAGCGTCTAAAGCCAGTGATTATGTTAATGGATACACCATTGCGGTTGATGGTGGTTGGTTAGCTCGTTAATTTCATGGAGAAATAGGATGGAACACGCTAATACAGATACTTTGCAAAGAGAGCTTGTATTAAAAAACATGAAGCGAGTGTATCGTTATCAATCGGCTAATCAAGTTCGCAGTGTTCGTCGCCGTAGTGGTAAAACCCGTTTTATTAAAGATACCGACTGGGAACGTGGTGTTTTATGGAGTTGTGTAAGTGCAGCATGGCAGGCAACACAAGATGAAGAGTATCTCAATGGTGTGTTGAATTACACTTTACATACTGGGTTTAGAACAGGCCCCAACGCACGTTTTGCAGATGATCATGTTTGTGCACAAGCTTATCTGGCTATTAGCCCGCTTTTTGAACAATCTGAAGTGGTTGAACCAACAATCAAAGCGTTTGATATTATGCTTAATGAGCCAAAACGCGGTCGTGAGGATTGGTGGTGGTGTGATGCACTCTTTATGTCGCCTCCAGGCTTTGCTGCATTAGCTGAAATTACCAATGAGCGACGTTATTTAGATTATATGCACACAGCTTATTGGGATGCGATTGACCATTTACGTGATCCTGAAACAGGGCTTATCTTCCGTGATCATCGCTATATTCCTGATGGTCAAGGTAATGAATTACGCGAAGCTAATGGTGAAAAAGTATTTTGGAGCCGTGGTATCGGTTGGGTCTTAGCTTCGATACCGCGTATTTTAAAATATATGCCTGATGATTATCATGATCGTGAGCGTTATATTGCACTGTTTAAAGAATTAGCGACATCCATCCTAGATTATCAACATGAAGATGGTTTTTGGCGAACAAGTTTACTCGATCCTGATAATTTTCCTGCACCAGAAAGTTCAGCAACAGCGCTATTTTGTTACGGATTAGCATGGGGAATTAATCAGGGAGTATTAGAGAAAGATGTGTATTTTCCTGCATTAAATAGAGCATGGTCAGCATTACAAACCTGTATTCATGACAATGGCATGATAGGTTGGGTTCAACTTCCGGCATTTAACCCTCGTGAAGTGAAGTTTGAACATAATATGGATTATGGTGCTGGTGCTTATTTATTGGCAGGAAGTGAAGTTTTAAATCTTTTGTAAAATTGCTAGCGCTTTGATATTGACGCTTTGTTGTTTTTCTTGCGCTTCACATGCCTTCCGCGCAATATTTTCCTATCTAGGATGCCGACCAAAAAATAAGGTCGGCTTTTTTATTTTTAATATAATAAGAGGTAACGCTGATCTGTTACCTCTTATTATAAATTTGGGTGCTGAGATAAACACACAATAATTGAAAAAAGAAACTGTGGGGGAATGCTCCCCCACAAAATTAATATAAAGTGAAAGCTATATTAACCTGAATAATTAAATATCCATTGTTTGGTATGAGTAAATAAGATATTTACGCTCTAATAATACATGACTTGGTAATATCATTGTCACGATCACTAGCCCGATTAAAGAATATTTTTTCATTTCCTCTTGCACTCCGTTAAAAATGGAGGCAAAATCAAATTGTTTGTGTTTGAGTCCGCCTCGGTTAATATGAATATATTTTCCGGGGCTTTTCTCTTTCTGGTGCTTGCGATATGCTTGAACCAGATTGATCCAAGCACCCGCGCAGAGAATAACAAATTATTTAAATGAGACAACACATTTATTATTAATAATAAAATTATCGATTTGTTTTTTCTGTTTTAAATAATTAATTGATTCATTAACTGGTGTGGTTAATAGAATAAGAGGTAAAAATAATTTGTTACCTCTTATTCTAAATTTGGGTGCTGAGATAAACACACAATAATTTAAAAAGGAAACTGTGGGGGAATGCTCCCCCACAAGGTTAATATAAAGTAAAAACTATATTAACCTGAATAATTAAATATCCATTGTTTGGTATGAGTAAATAAGATATTTACGCTCTAATAATACGTGAGTTGGTAATATCATCGTCACGATCACTAGTCCGATTAAAGAATATTTTTTCATTTCCTCTTGCACTCCGTTAAAAATGGAGGCAGAATCAAATTGTGTATGTTTGAGTCCGCCTCGGTTAATATGAATATATTTTCCGGGGCTTTTCTCTTTCTGGTGCTTGCGATATGTTTGAACCAGATTGATCCAAGCTCCCGTGCAGAGAATAACAAAATAATCATCTAGCACAACACATTTATTATTAATAATAAATTTATCGATTTGTTTTGCTATTTTAAATAATTAATTGATTCGTTAACTGGTGTGGTTAATAGAGTAAGAGGTAACAATAATCTGTTACCTCTTACTCTAAAATTGGGTGCTGAGATAAACACACAATAATTTAAAAAGGAAACTGTGGGGGAATGCTCCCCCACAAAATTAATATAAAGTGAAAGCTATATTAACCTGAATAATTAAATATCCATTATTTGGTATGCGTAAATAAGATATTTACGCTCTAATAATACGTGAGTTGGTAATATCATCGTCACGATCACTAGTCCGATTAAAGAATATTTTTTCATTTCCTCTTGCACTCCGTTAAAAATGGAGGCAGAATCAAATTGTCTGTTTTTGAGTCCGCCTCGGTTAATATGAATATATTATCCGGGGCTTTTCTCTTTCTGGTGCTTGCGATATGCTTGAACCAGATTGATCCAAGCACCCGCGCAGAGAATAACAAATTATTTAAATGAGACAACACATTTATTATTAATAATAAATTTATCGATTTGTTTTGCTATTTTAAATAATTAATTGATTCGTTAACTGGTGTGGTTAATAGAGTAAGAGGTAACAATAATCTGTTACCTCTTATTCTAAAATTGGGTGCTGAGATAAACACACAATAATTGAAAAAGGAAACTGTGGGGGAATGCTCCCCCACAAAATTAATATAAAGTGAAAGCTATATTAACCTGAATAATTAAATATCCATTATTTGGTATACGTAAATAAGATATTTACGCTCTAATAATACATGACTTGGTAATATCATCGTCACGATCACTAGCCCGATTAAAGAATATTTTTTCATTTCCTCTTGCACTCCGATAAAGATAGAGGCAAAATCAAATTGTTGGGTAAGATTTGGCCTCGGTTAATGTTGAATAACGTAATCGGGGCTTTTCTCTTTCTGGTGCTTGCGATATGCTTGAACCAGATTGATCCAAGCACCCGCGCAGAGAATAACAAATTATTTAAATGAGACAACACATTTATTATTAATAATAAATTTATCGATTTGTTTTGCTATTTTAAATAATTAATTGATTCGTTAACTGGTGTGGTTAATAGAGTAAGAGGTAACAATAATCTGTTACCTCTTATTCTAAATTTGGGTGCTGAGATAAACACACAATAATTGAAGACGGAAACTGTGGGGGAATGCTCCCCCACAAGATTAATATAAAGTGAAAGCTATATTAACCTGAATAATTAAATATCCATTGTTTGGTATGAGTAAATAAGATATTTACGCTCTAATAATACGTGAGTTGGTAATATCATCGTCACGATCACTAGTCCGATTAAAGAATATTTTTTCATTTCCTCTTGCACTCCGTTAAAAATGGAGGCAGAATCAAATTGTCTGTTTTTGAGTCCGCCTCGGTTAATATGAATATATTATCCGGGGCTTTTCTCTTTCTGGTGCTTGCGATATGCTTGAACCAGATTGATCCAAGCACCCGCGCAGAGAATAACAAATTATTTAAATGAGACAACACATTTATTATTAATAATAAAGTTATCGATTTCTTCTGGTTATTTTAAATAACTAATTAATTCGTTAATATCTTTTAATAATAAAAGAGTCTCGATGTTTCATATCGAGACTCTTTAGTTTAAATTTTATGAATTATACTTAACTAGATTAATAACAATAGGTGCTGCCTGTATTGTTGTTGTCGAAATAAGAGTGTTGTTATTGTGATGCTTAATAATAACACCGGCTTGAGGTGTTGCTAATTTCCATATTCCTTTTACGGTAATAGTGCTGTTTATTGGTTGAGATTCTGCTGTAAGCCAATCTCGAGAATAAACACTGACCTCAATTTGATCACCTTTATGATCAATTTGATCTTTTTCTATACCTTGATATAAATTTAAATCAGGGTTAACAATACTTAATGTTAATTGCTGATTTTGTGTTTTAGCCATGACCATAACCGGTGCATCACTGGATAATAATGTTGCATTCGCTGAATCTAACTGGGTGGCTTCAAAAAAAGCATATCCCTCCTCTTGGGTTAATTTATCTTTTACCGCATGAAGTTGATTATTATGTTGTAATACTGTGTATTCGGGGGATTTATTATCTTGAGATTCAATCGCTATCGCATACTCATAAGTTGCATTACTAGGCGCGTTACCATGAGAAATAACGGCTGTTGCAAATAATTGTTCTGTTGGTTCTGAATTTCTGTCATCAAGCGAATGTTGTTTTTGATAACTAAATTTTACAGTTTGTCCTTTGGTGAGCTTATATAAGTTTCCAGCAGGATCAATTAAAGTATCTGCATTATTTAAGGTTAATTGAGTATCTAATTGATTCACCTTTTTACCATTAATTATCACTGACTGTAATTTAGGAACGGCAAACTGGAATAGCGTTGTTTCGGTTGTATGTTGTTTATCGTTATTTTCAATACCAGAGCCTAAAGCGATAACTCTATTATCAAATAAGAAATAGGATTTATTAGCTCTTAAGCTTTGTTGTTGATATTTACTGTGACCATGTAATTTCATGGCAAACATACTGTTATTATTAAGTGTATTTGCACCAGAGTAACTTTCTGTTGAAAGCAACATTTCTTCAATACCGGCAGCAGGTAATTGACTAAGTTTTGCTTCAAGTTCGTTATAGGGAAGATGAATAGTTGTTGTACCTGGATATCTATTCCAATCCCATCCAGCATGACTAAACCCTGATTGAGTTAAATCAGCTGGAATAATTTCTAATTGTCCATATTGTAAATAACGACCATAACGGTTGTTATTTTCATAGCTTTCATTACCAACAAGATAACGGCTAAAACCACGCGCTATGGCGAGCCAGCTTTGTTGCGGTGATTGAGTCGATGCTCTTCGTTGTATTGCCATTGATGCATAATTCATTGCCCATGCACCAACCGGTTCACTTTCAGCTTTAATATCTTCAAAATGCGTTTTGTTGTCTAATTTTGCATAAGCGGCGGATAATGTGGTATCTAACTTTTGTTTACCATCTGGTGTTCCTGCTAATGCCATCCATTTAAATGGAGCGATCCCTATTTTATGCAATCCAGTTGGGTGACGACCACTTAATACCACAGGAATTTGTGCCTCTTTGGTGTAGATCCGCATTTTTAACAAAACATCTTTTAAACGTTCATGTGCTGAAGTAGTTAAGCGAAAAGGTGAATCACTTAACGCATAAATACTGGGCGCTAAACCACCAAATGCGTCTTTCGCATAAGCAGGGTAATGTTGTGAATGATGAAAAATAGAACCGTCAGATTTGAAACCGCCAGCAACACCTTTTGAGCTTAGTATCGTTTTACTTAACCAATTTTGCAGTTGTGCTAAGGCTTGTTGACGTTGCTGATAATCAGGTAGCATCAATAAACTTTTTATCATCCATTGCAATTGAGTATTGAGAATATCGACATTTGTATCAACGATTTCATTATCTTTTTCAAAAATTCGCCCTGTAGCGTTGTACCACATCATGGCCTGTTGAGTGGGCGCTAGAAGGTTATTTTTTGCGAGAATATGACGGCCAATAAACCATGCGTCAAAAAGTTCTCTGGTTTGATAACCAACATGAGTAATAATTTGATAACCACTACCACGTGTAAAACCTTGTTCGAGAACGTAACGAGTGCCTAATAAATAACGATCTTCTAATTTTTGCCTATCAGTCGTTGATAATGAATTACTACGCAAATAAATAGCAGTTTGAAGAAGCGTTTTACCTACATCTCTTAGTATATTGGTATCAAGTAATGCTTTTTTAGTCTCCTCACTAAATACACCTTCGACTTTCATAAAATTCTGTCGGTTAGGGTGATCAAGTGCTCTTCCTGTGATTGATCCATCAGCGTGTTGCGTTAATTCTAATTTTTCCCAAAGTGCTAAATTTTTATTGAGCATGTCAGAGGTGATTTTTTTATCACTATCAATTCCCTGATAATGCTCAAAACGCTGATAAATCGAAGTCATTTCTATTTGATCATCGCGAAATTCAGTATCGAAGTTTAAAGTGGGGTAATGAGCTTGAAACATTTGATCGTACATCAATAACGCACTCCAGTTTTTACTAACCATCGTGTTTACTGCGTTATTTACGTAAGGTGTTTGATAGTCAGGAACAGCCCAACGATTGTCTAACGGTACGCTCATCATTATTTGATCAAAAAAGAGTGTTCCGGCTTGGTTTGGGGCAGTGATCACCAATTGTTCAAATTGACCTGTTGCAGAGCCTTTCATATCACGAAAAGGAACAGCAATACCTCGCCATCCCGTAAAATTAAGTTCAGTATTAAAACTTAGTGCAATTTTATTATTTTGTTTAAATGCGAACGTTAATGGGGAAGATTGAGGTTTTTCATTATAAATCCACATCATAAAAGTGAGTGGAGTTGCTGTATTTTTATCATCTTGGTAATTAACAATATTATTTAGCGTTAATGTTGCTTGTGGTTGATATTGCCATTGTAGTGATTTTTCACCGTCTTTAGCATGCTGTTTGCTTAGCGATAATTGATTATTATTTGAAGTAATAAGGGTATTAGGTAGTTCATTTTCAAAAAGATAAATATCGCCGAAAGTTTCATGAGATAGAGAGGGTAATGCTTGTGCGGGTAATGATAAACAGAGGCTTAATGTAACCGCGTGGGCTAAAGGGTTTTTTATTAGCATAATCAGATTTCCTGCAAATAAAAAAGGAACGCAAGAGCGTTCCTTTTAATTAAATCAAGGGAGTGGTGAGAGTTTGATTTCTTGTGGAATACCAAAGTAGCTGGTAAAAGTCAGTTCAGTGTTATCACCTGAAACGCTATATTTTACGTTGCTATTTTTATCAGCAGATTGCCATTTACCATTAATCGTGACATTGATGGTGACAGGCGTTGCTGCTTTTTGGCGAGTCATATTTAAATCAGGTGTAACAGCACTGACAATAAGAGTATCTTTTTGTCGATGAGTCATCACAATCGCGGGTTTATCAACTTTTTTGATCCATTTATCTTCAATTGAAGTAGACTGATAAAAGGCATATCCCGTTACATTACTGAGTTTATCGAGAATAATATGAACGTCTTTATCCTTACGAAGAACCTGATATAACCCATTATTTTCACGAAATTTTTGTGCTATTTCTCCCATTCTTTCAGGAGTAGCATCTAAAAAGACCATATACTCATAGTTGGAATCTTTAGGTTGAACACTGTGATCAATCCATGCCGAGCTAAAGTTTCCTTCTGTTGGTTGGCGATTTTTATTTTCAGCCGAAGTCTGGTGTTGACGGCTAATATTTACTTTTTCAGCTTGCGTAATTAAATAGCCATTACCGTTGCTATCAATTAACCAATCACCTTGTTTAAGTGTTGCTTGATAAGGAAAGGTCTCAACTTTTTGTCCATTAACCCAAAGGGTATTTAATGTTGGTGTTATGGCATGTTGAAATAAAGTCGTTTCAACATTTTTATTTTTATCACTACTATTTATATTGCTACCAATAAAAATTAAGTGATTATCAACGGCTAATACACTCTTTTTCGCAGTGAAATTAGGATCAAAACGTTCAAGGTTAGTAGGATAAATAAGATCGAATGCCATCATTCCATATTTACCATCAAGGGCAGATGTTCCGCTAAATCCACGCTCGCCACGTTGCATTAATGTATGAGGTTTAGGGCTATCTAACTCTTTAAGAGAAAGATGAATAGTGGTTGCTCCTGGCATCCTATTCCAATCCCAACCTTCTTGCTGATAGCCCTGTGAAAGCTGCGAACCATTACTCACTATTTGAGCGACACCATGACTTTGATAACGACCATAACGGTTATCTTTATTATAAATTTCAGATGACCAAACATTGGTATTATAAGCTTTCAGTGTCACCATTTTATCTTGCCAACGATGAATACCAAAAGCCCCGCCATTAAAGGCATAGAAACCTTGAGGCAACGCTGCTGGTGCAATAGTTTCTCCAAAAATAGCCTTCGATTCATTTTGTGTTTTATCACTTATTGCAAGATAAATAGACGCGAGTGTTTTATCTGGAGACGGTTTTGCAGACATGGCAAGCCAGTAGTAACCTTGAGCGACTGATTTTAACGAAGGTGAGTTAAAAGGGTGCCTTCCAGCAAGAGGTAATCCAACTTCTGGATTACTGTAGATCCACGCTGAAACCATCGCTTTTTTTAGGTTATTCCAACCACTTTCACCTACTGAAAATGGGGTACCACGTAGTAAATAAATAAGTTGAGAGGCATTTTTAAAGGCAGGGAAAGAGTAGCCTGGATAGTTGCCTTCATGTCGCCACGCAGTACCGTCAGGGCGTAAACCATCTTTACCACCCGGCGGTACTTGAGTTAATGCGCCAGTGATGTAATGGCTGAAGGTATTAACTAAGTTGATACGTTTTTGATCATCAGGCTCTAGTAGTAATAAGGCTAAGTGTTGACGAGATAGGGTATTGAAATAGTCTAAGTCGGAGCTATCTGCACCCACTTTCATATCAAAACTACTTTTAAACTCTCGTGAATACCACAACAATGAATCATAAACTTGAGTTTGTAAGTTTGCCTCTTTTAGAGCATCAGACATTAGTAATGTGGAAATATACCACCAACGAGAACTATACCCCCAGTGATGGGTTGTGACTAATGCACTTCCTTTAACAAAGCCTTGATCTAATAAGTGTTTTGTCATTAATAAGTACATCTGCTTTAGTTGAGCTTTTTGTGAGGGATCTTTTTCCAGCACATAAGCCCGACTAATATTAAACATCAATGTTGTGTAATTACCTAAAATGACATAATTATCAAATAGTTGTTTATCTTGAGGGTTGAGATTTTCAGGTTGGTAAATAATAGTTTGTTTGTCTGTGATCAGGTGTCGCCCTTGTATTGTGCCATTCTCTAAAGCGTGAATATTAAGAGCATCAAAATCACTTTTTAACTTACCAATATTTTCTTCTAGTGCGAGATTTGTCTCTTTTTCGCCGCCAACAAACTCATTTATCAAACGTTGGCGAATAAGGTCAATTGCAGCTAGATTTTCAGGTGTCACCGGTAACTGAGGTTGTACGTTATGAAACTGAATTTCAGGTTCCGATAAACGCGTTTTTACTTGATAATCAGACCATTGGTAGCGAGCATCATCGATAGAAAACATAATACGATCGATATAGATTTCACCTTGTCCAACATTCGAGGGGGCTTTAAAGCGAATGCTATCGACATTAGCGCCTAAAGAGCGCCCAATGCTGTCTTGAGTACCATCAGAGGAGGTATTCATTGCATTTAAGGTCATCTCACGATTTTCAAGATCGTTATTTAAAGAGACACCCACTGCACGCCAACCAGTGAAATTTAGTTTTACTTTAAATCCAGCTTGAGCCTCACTGATTGAATTGAGTTTTTCCCCAAAATCGATAGTGAGATAACCATCAATGGGTTTTTCGTTATAAAGCCAAAATGAAAAAACGGGTGTAGATGCACGCCCCCATGCTTTAGATGCTTCTTTATCTGTTGGGACAATCAACGTTTTATGTAAAGTAAAACTACTGCCACCTTTCCATTTCCACAAAAGGGATTGGTTTCCCATAATGCTACGTTTATCAGATAACGTCAGTGTTGAATTCTTATCTGATGAGAAGTCTGCTAATGGGTTATTTTGTGCAAAATGATAGATTTCTGACTGCATCAGATTTTTAGGATCAAATGCAGGATTGCTGGTGGCTGCCATTGCGTTATAAGGGGCTGATAATAGCCCCAATGTCATTGCAAGTGCAGTAAAACGAAATATCGGCATTATTTTTTCTCCTTAGAAACGCTGGCTAAAAGTGAAACCAATGCGTCCTTCATTAAATTTGTCATAACGCTGATAGCCCATCGTTGTGCCTAAATTTAATGATTGAGTGATATCGAGATTGGCACCTAATTCCGCACTAATAATGTCACCACCAACAGTATTTCCTTTAATATCAAAGGTATCTCCTCCAGTATTAAAATAAGTCAGACTGTGGCGTTGATTAATATTATTGTCACCTGCGATATCTTTGAAATAACGAAGATTAAGGGATGGGGTTAATTTTCCATAAGCAGTTTGATAGCTATTCCATAAAGCAACAGAGCCACCTAATTGATTAACAGCATATCGTTGGCCATAAGTACGCATAGATAAGGCGGAGCCTGTTTCTTCCCAAGAATCAATATTGAGCCATTGATATTGGTAAGTCAGCATCGGTTTAATATAGATGAAATCAAAATCAAAATAGGTTCCAGCGTTAATTTGATAACCTAATTGCACACCAGAATAATCACCTTTTGCTTTGGTATTTCCTTCCCATCCAGTATTATCACCAATATCTCGTTCGCTATCGACAGTGTAATAACCAATATTTAAATTACCGTTTAGGAATAATGTGTCACTATACCAACCGGTGTAAGGCATAAATTCAAAATGGTTAATTTCTTTACTTGCGTTACGTTGTTTGGCGTCAGCCTTTGCGTAGTTATAAGCAAAAGAAACACCAATAAGAGCATCTTGATTAATTTCATAATCAGTACCGATTTGAATACCAGTACGATAAGTGTTGTAACCGTTAATTCCACCCTGATTGCTTTGTGTGCCATAACCATACAGTAAATTGGCCCAACTATTCCAGCCAGCTTCTCTTTCTTCAATTGGCAATTGGTTATCATAGCGTAAATAGCGATGTGCGATATTATTGCGCATATCTTCAACCATGATTAATCCCGCTTGAATATCACTGCCATCAGCAATAGGGGCTAAATCATTTGATAATGCAGCAATATTATTATCGTCATTTCCAGCTGCAACTAATAAACTCAAAGCCTCATCTGAAATTTGACTACGGGTATTATTAAATTCATTTAAAACAGTTGGAATAATAAAATTAGCTGCTGTTAATCCATTTTCATTGACGCCACCACGTTCAGCAGCACTAATAAAGTTATTACCACCTTCATAGCTAATGCCATAACGTGCAACTAATTGATTACCGCTAACACCACCACTAATATTAGGCGGTGTAGTTTCTAACCATGAATCTGTTTTTTCTAATAAAGGAGATACATCTGGTGCAATGGCATTGGCGTCAGTAACCGTAATTCCAGCTTCATCTTTAATCGCTGAATTGGAAGAAATCAAAATAATATCTTTATTTATAATGTTATCGACACTGGTGCCTTTAAAATCTAATTTGGCTTGGCTGCCTTTTTTAAAAGTGACATCACCGTCAACATGAAGAATGGTTTCATCAGTATTGGTATTATCATCGAGACGGAAAATTAACTGGCTATTTTCCTTATTCATGAAATTACCTTCCCAATGAATCGTTTTATCTTTTCCTTGGATAGTTAAATTGCCATGGTTTTCAATTAATGGAACACCCGTGATTTGATATCCATCAAATAAGGCGTTTTGAGCCCCACCTTGATATGCAAAGTTTATTTTAGTATCTGCGTGACCATTTCCTAATATATCGCCGTGGATCTCACCATTTACATCACTTCTAAAACCTGTTTTTAGTGTTCTAAAATCAATGGCTGCGGTTTTTCCACGAATAATGGCACCGTCTCTTACATAAACGCCAGTACCTCGTTTAGGAAAATCGCCTTCAACCAATATGGCTGTGCCATTTTCACTAGTCACATTAGCGCCATTTAGGTTGATATTACTGCTAAAAGAAGCACCTTGATTTATCTTAAGGCCACTTGCGCCATCACCAGTAACAGTAATGTTTTTTGTGATTGCTTGAGCTTTATATTCTGTTGATGAGCCATTAAATACAACACCATCACCTTGAGAAACCGTAACATCTTTATTTATTTGAGCCGTATTACCGTCATTAACATTAACCGTTTCACAGATATTTAAAGTAGGATCACATTCTGTCGCCCATGCTGAACCATAAATAGCTGATAAAATAGCAGCGCTCAAAAATAACAATTTTTTATTTTTCACAATATAACTCCATGAACAATTATATGATTTTAATTATTAGAATGTTGCTCGGAATGAAACTTTGAAATAATCCTGAGTCGATTTACTACCATCATTTTTATTTTCAACTCGTTCATTATAATATTCCGTCATGACACGCCATTGAGGTGATATTTGATATGCCATTTGTAGGGTATAACGTGTCATATCTTTTTCGATATAAACGCCTTTATTTGTTCTATCTTCTATTTTTCCAAAAATAGATTTACGCATTGATGGAGAAACTATTAATCCTATTGGTGTTGTCCAGTTCACATACATACGTAATTGTTGATTATGGTTTGTTTCTTTTGTGTCGTATTCTTCATGTCGTATTGCTTGCTTACCACCATCAAAATAAGCAACAGTAGTATTAATATTAGGGGTAACAAAATAACGTAGACCAGGTTCAATTTCCCAGCCTAAATAATCCGTATTTGTGACACCATTGCTACGTTTGTCTTCTTTCTTTTGTAAGCCAAATAAAACACTACCTGTTAAAACCCAATCTTTATTAATTGGAAATTGGTAATTGGTTTTTGATTCATAAAAATCAATAGTTAAACGACTGCCGTTATCATAATTAGTGAGATCTTGGCGGATTTTTAAACCAGGTTGGATCCAACCATTGTTTAATTTAAAACGATAACTACCTTGTAAATCATAACGTTGGTAGCGGTTTTTATTATCATGTTCACGTTGGCGAAAGCCAACATCGAAATACCAGTTAGATTTTTCTGGATTAATATTAAAATCAACACGATAACCAGCATAGTTATTGGGTGTGTCGTAATCTGCTGTTTCCCAAGAAAACATGGCGTTGACATTAGCTGCCTGAGAATGAAAAGAAGTTAAACCTAAGCCAAGAAGAGGTAAGAAAAGAGCAATACGAAGTTTGTTCATGGTATATATCCAATTCTTTATTCGCTTTTATTAATGTCAATTTTTAGGTGTAGGACGTCTTTCCTTTTATTCTATTAAAAGGATTTTTATATAAGCGAATTGGGTTTATATATAGCGCCATAAAATAATGGCGCAGATATTTTTATTATTTTTCTTTACATGTCGATATTGTTTTATTTAATTTATTGGTTGTTGCCGTAATAAATTCAGAGGCGCGCCAAGAATCTCCTGTTTTTTCCAACCAAGGGGTTAATTCTTCTTTAATTAATTTCTCAATTAAAGGCATATTGTCTTTGGCAATATTTTTCATTTGATAGGGATCATTCACATTGTCATATAAGGTATATTTCAATGGATGACCATCTTGTCTATCGATAACCAGTGTATGAGTTTTGGTTCTGACACCTCGTTTACCAAATGAAGGTTCTCCATAAGGAATAAAAAGATAAAGCTGCGAGTTTGCTGTGTCGCCTTTGCCTGTGACCACTCGGTCTGAAAGATCACTGCCTTCGACAGAATCAGGTATCCATTCGGATAAGCCAAGTAGCCCTAAGATAGTTGGGTAAATATCAGGCGCTGACATTAGTGCGTCATCAGATCCTGGTTTGATTTTACCCGGTAAACGAAACATCATAGGAACACGCATGGATTCTTCATAAGGGTTATTTTTTGTTGCCTGCCCATTTGACCCTAAGCAACTACCATGATCAGAGAAGAAAACAACGAGAGTATTATCTGCAAGGCCTTGTTTTTCTAATTCATCGACGATGCGACCAAATTGCTCATCAACACCGTTGACCATTGCCATGTATTCTTTGAAATATTGAGGTCCATAGCCTTCTTGGTATTCACTTTCCCATTGTACGTTCGGGCGAGTGTTGAGCTCTTTAGACGTTTTACCTTGATAAGCATCGAGATATTTCTTCGGTACTTGGTCATAAGGCGAATGCGGTGGATTCATTGAAACCACTAATGCAAATGGTTTTGAATTATCCCTAAATTGATTGTTTTCATTTTTGAGGAACTTGATTGCCATGTCAGCTTCATGTTCAGGCCCCCATTGATCAATGTAAATTGGTTTATCACGAGGTGTATCGTTTGCCCAATACATAGGTTTTAAATGTAAATCGTAGGTACCATAAGAATACCAAAAGTCAAAACCATGACGTCTATCAGGAGCTGCCCATTCATTCCAATAACGACCTTCCATTGGATTATTGTAACTTTCAATAAATGGTTCGTAAGGTGCATCAAGATGCCATTTTCCAATATAGCCAGTGCTGTAATCGAGTGATTTTAAAACATCAGACCAGCATTTTGCATAAGGAGATAAATCAATACCTACTTTGCCACCATAATCATGTGCATTTCCTGTAATGCCATTGCGAACAGGGTATTGCCCAGTCATAAACATGCCGCGGAAAGGAGAGCAAAGAGGGTAATTTGAAGCCATTTGTGTCATTACTTTGGCTTGCTTCGCAAATTTATTCAGATTTGGTGTAATTGAGGGATCTTCTCCCATAAACTGTAATGCGTGTGCCCGCATTTCATCAGGAAAAACAATTAATAGATTAGGGGCGTTTTCCGGACGAGATCGCGTGTTAGAGGCAGTGCTTCCTGAATTAGCAATAACAGGGGTAGAAACAGTCATTGCTGCTCCGCTGGCTGCAAGCCCTTTTATAAAAGTTCTGCGGGAAACAGTCATTGCTTCCTCCTATTTTACGTTTACTTTCGAATTGGTGTCTTTTATCTTATTTATACTTTTACATAAGATCAAAAAGTAAGTTAACGAAAGATCAAGAATTGAAAGGGAGATCACAGAATGGTGTCAAATTGTAAGCAATTTGACAGCTAAAATAGGAGTTGGAATATTGTTAAGAATAGATTAACTTTTTACAAAACAATATAATTAATTGATTTTAAATGATATCTGTTGTTTTGTGATGATGGTTGCAAAAATACCTTAAAGTTTCATTTTTTAGCTAGAAAGTTGGATAACAGAAAGTGTAAGTCTTTTTCTTTCGTTTGTTTTCATTGTCCCTTTATGACCCACCAAGATGTTCCTTTAAACTCAATGCTTTTAACTATCTTCATGCCTAACTTTTGGTGAGCTTTTAGAGATCGAATATTATCACCATTAACAAATGCAATAGGATGTCCACCATATAAAGCGCAAATATGTTGGTAAAGATCGCTTAATAGTGATTTTCCTCGATGTGATTTATCAATACAGACTGGACCATAAAACCAATTATTTTGTGTTATCTCTGGAAAGCGTCGATTAATTTCTTGAGCAATAGGCGGAATTGAGAATGATGTGACAGGGAAGCTGAAAACAACCGCAACGATATTTTCTTGATTAAGTGCAACAATAGTATTTGTACTACTTTGATACATTGCCTCAACTTTGTTTTGGGGATATTCACCATATAATCCGCCTTGTTGAGATTCTGAATTTGACTGTAATAATGTTGCCACTGAACTGATATCTTTAGATGTCATTTTTCGAAATATATAATCCATTTTCTTATTCCTTTTTATGCTAAATTATAATCTTAGTATATAAAAAATATTTTATAATACAAAAACATATTAATAATGCTAAAGATAAATTTATTAATTTAAGTGCGGTTATTTAATTTTGACTATCTAAAAAATCTCTTTTTGAAAGAAATGTAATAAAAGCAGCAATAGAATATATTTATTACTGCTTAATTAATAACATGATTTTTATTCTTTATTTATAGAAAATAGATGTAATTAGAAACCATAGGCTAAACCACCCCCGATAATGATTTCTTGTTCACTGTTTATTGACGAATTTAATCTAAATGCAATGTCGTTATTAGGTTTATATTGTATGCCTCCGGCAAAAGCCGTACCAGTTCGATAATTACTAATACCAATTCCCCCACTTAAGGTGTGATGGCTAAGATAAGGAATATTCGTCATTGCAACAGATGAGGCAATACCTGCAAATACTTTCTTTTCTAATGCGATGATTTTTTTATCTAAATTTGCAACCGAGTCTGTGATTTCAGCTTGTCTTTTCCTGTAATATTGATCAAACGTATTAACATGAGTTTTGAGATCATTAATATCTGTACTGATACTTCTTTTTAGCTGATTGATGGCGTTATTTGTTGTTATTCTGTTTTTATCTACCATTTTTTTAGTCTGGATAAGATTGACGGCATCTGTATTATTTTTACCATCACTAATATTAACTAATCGAGATGTATGGTTCTTTTCAGTGTTACCAAATGAAACCGTATTTTCTTCTGTGGCTAATGCATTATGACCAATAGCAACAGAGTGTGTATTTTTAGCTTGGCTATTGACACCTATGGCAATTGAACCATTACCTGAAGCATTACTATTATCACCTAATGAAACACCAGGGATGTTAACGATAATAGGTATTTCTTCTTTTCCTTTTGTTGAGTCTACATTTGAATAAGAAAATGAAGGAAATAATATAAAGAATAAAAATAACTTTTTAAATAACATTTAATTTAACCCTTTGAAAGGAATTTTTGGCGTAAATCAATGCTAAATGATTGTTTTTTTCATCACAAATAAAACATTCTGGAATTACTCTTAAAAATAGTTTTAAATAAAATTATATATTTTTTAATGTATTATTAATTATTTTTAAATCAAATTATATTTGATAAGTTATTAAATAAAAAACTGCATTTTTATTAAAATGCAGTTTTGGATAAATGTTAACTAATGTTTTTTCCTAAAGGCAAAAGCAACAGAAATCGCTTGTAGCAAACACATTGTTGATGTTTGAGAGCGAAAGGTTTTTATTTGAGCTTCTTTTACCGTTAAACAAACGTCACTCAAACTCGCCAATGGGCTAATGGGACTGTCTGTAACAATAATTTGTTTAGCTTCTTTATATGTTGCCATCTCACACATTTTTTGCATTTCATCTGAGTATGGATGGAAATGAATGCCAAAAAGCACATCCCGATGCGTAATATTTCTCAATTGCTCTTTGTACATTCCTCCTAAGCTGTTTACAAAGACAGTTTCACAAGGAATGTGCGAGAGCGCATGAAAAAAATAACTCGCAGCACTGAATGAGTGATGAAATCCACAAATATAAATTGTTTCAGCATATTCGAGTAATTGTAATGTTTTATTTAACATTTCTCTGTGAGTCTGATTTGCCAATTGTTGCAATGAATGGCTATTTGCTTGTGCAAATTCTTGCAAAATGTAGGCAGGCTCATTCAGATTAGGTGGTTCCTCTTTATATTTCTGTTTATAAGTTAAATTTTCATTTTCATTTACCATTTCATTCATCAAGTGATGTTGAAATAATTGTTTCATTTCATTAAAACCATTGAAATGAAACGCATTGGCAAAACGAATTAATGTCGATGGAGGAACATTTGCTTTATCTGCAAGGATTGCAATTGTATCAAATGCCACACTGTTTTTATTATCAAGTAGATAATGTGCAACCTGCTGTAGCCTTTTACTTAATCCATTATAGCGGGAGCGAACTTGTTCCTGTAGTTCATTCAGATTTGTTGCAGTAGACATAGTGCCCTCAATAAAAATACTGCTGTAATTGTAGTGTTTTTTGAGTCGAAATTGAATGTTTTTAGCTAATAGCAATTAAAATGAAATATAGAGTTAATTCAAAGTAAATGAATAAACTAAAGGTAATTATTTGATGTTTAAAACTCTATTTTATTTATTCTTTATTAGTTTTATTATCACTTATCGAAATTAATTTTCTTTATTTGAAATTAAATGAAATTATTATTTCATTTTGTTAAGGTTGGGGTAATAACAATATCGTTTCTATTTATTCGATTTTGTTTTATTTAACCTATTTCATTTCATATTATTGTTAATTTAACTTAGAATGATATTTTTTATTATTGATGTTGTTGTAAATTGAAGATTGAAGTGTTTTAATATCTTTGTGCGCAATGATTGATATTCATAATACAACACTTGTTTTATTTGTTAATGATAGTAATTTATCACTATCTTAATTTAAATATACTTATATTGGTTGAAATTTTTATATGCAAAACGATCATTCGTGGATTAATTTATTAATGCACTATTTTCATGATCACTACTCAGAAATGATGCCTGTTATTTTTTTTGTATGTATTGTGGGAATTATTTTTGGTGTTGTACGTGAAATGCGTTGGTTATCTGTTTTTTTTACTGTACCTTTAATTATCATTGTATTTTGTTTAATTAGTTCTAATTTAGGATAAGTAAATATACAATTGTTATGAAGGTTGAACAATAGTTGTATAAATCTTATTTTTAGGCATTGTTTTTCTCTATATTTTCTTCTGTTATTGAGTGTTATAAATCAGCAATGTGTTTATTCTATTTTGCCCATAAGCGATGATTTCAACAATACTATTGATTAGATAATCAACTAAGTGACTAATAAGAGCTTATTACTTATTGATTATTATTGATAAAGATAAGCAAATTATTTGTTGAATTATGGACTAACATTTTATTCCCAATACACTAAACTAGATAACATTATTTTAATGAATTAGAAACTATTGGGTTTTTATTATGCAATGGCGAAATAACACTTCTCGCTACGGGCACTTGTCACTCCTTTTGCATTGGGGGTCAGCACTTACTGTTTACGGTATGTTTGCTTTAGGATTATGGATGGTGACGCTAGGTTATTATGATAGTTGGTATCATTCAGCACCTGAAATACATAAAAGTATCGGTATTCTTTTATTTATTATTCTGATAGTACGTGTGATATGGCGTTGGATATCGCCACCACCTAAAGCATTAGCAAGCTACAGTAAATTTACTCGCATTAGTGCCCATATCGCGCACATGCTCTTATATTTAATTTTATTTTCCATTCTCATTAGCGGTTATTTAATTTCCACTGCTGATGGTCAAGCGATATCTGTATTTGAATGGTTCTCTGTGCCCGCTATTTTTACAGGGGAAGCCGAACAAGCAGATTTAGCAGGTGATATTCATCTTTATTTAGCATGGTCAGTTGTTTTGTTATCACTATTACATATGGCTGGTGCCTTAAAGCATCATTTTATTGATAAAGATGTAACGTTAAAACGCATGCTAGGAATGCGAACTAAATAATTAAATTTATAAAACAAAATTATGGAGATAGCCATGTTTAAGAAAGCTTTATTGGGTTTAACCGCAGGTGCGTTGTTATTTAATGCGAGCACTGCTTTAGCAGCTGATTATGCTATTGATAAACAAGGTCAGCACGCATTTGTACAGTTTCGTATCCAACATTTAGGCTATAGCTGGTTATATGGCACATTTAAAGATTTTGATGGTACTTTTAGTTATGACAAAGAAGATCCATCAAAAGATAAAGTTGATGTTGTGATCAAAACTGGAAGCTTAGACACAAATCATGCTGAACGTGATAAACATTTACGCAGTGCTGATTTCTTTAATGTGAGCAAATATCCTGAAGCACGATTTGTATCAACCAACGTTACTCGTGAAGGTGAGAACTATGTAGTGGTTGGTGATTTAACATTAAATGGTGTGACTAAGCCAGTATCATTAAATGCAAAATTAATTGGCGAAGGGACTGATCCTTGGAAAGGTTACCGTGCTGGTTTTGAAGCAACAGGTAAAGTAAACCTAAAAGAGTTTAATATTAAATCAGATTTAGGGCCAAAATCACAAGAAGCTGAACTAATTATCTCAGTTGAAGGTGTAAAAAAAGCGTAATTAAATGCTTTCTGTAGGGCAATAAAGCCTCTTATCACCTAGATAATTTATAAACCGATACCTTAGCGTATCGGTTTTTTTATGCGCAATTAAGGTGAGTTGTTTTATACTTAGGCAATAGTTCTTATTTTTTCATACAGTTAATAAAAGTCTATTTATTAGCTAATCTATTTTATGTAAGGATAAAAAAAGAAAAATTTTCGCCATCTCATCCATTCATTTAACGGGAAAGAGTCAATAATGAAAAAACTACGTCATACTTTTTTGGGTACTCTGCTTATTTCTGCTTTTTTTACAGCAGGAGTGTCAGAGGTTGATGCGTGTACTCGGCTTGTCTATTTAGGTGATAATAATCAAGTTATTACAGCTCGTTCAATGGATTGGAAATACGATATTGGAACCAATTTATGGATATTTCCACAAGGTATGCAACGTTCAGGAGAGGCGGGTGATAATTCAATTAAATGGACATCTAAATATGGAAGTGTTGTTGCATCCGGTTATGATATTTCAACAACAGATGGTATGAATGAAAAGGGATTGGTTGCTAATTTATTATGGTTGGCAGAATCAGATTACCCAGCTTATACCAAAGAAAAACCAGCTATTTCGATTTCAGCATGGGCTCAGTATGTGCTAGATAATTTTGCTACCGTAGAAGAAGCCGTGACAGCATTAGAAAGTGAACCTTTTATTGTTTTAACGGATAAAGTGCCAGGACAGGATAGAATGGCAACGTTACATCTTTCTCTTTCGGATGCTACAGGTGATAGTGCCATTATTGAATATATCAACGGCAAACAAGTAATTCATCACAGCAAAGAGTATCAAGTGATGACGAACTCGCCTATTTTTTCAGAGCAGTTAGCATTAAATAGTTATTGGCAACAAATTGGCGGAACCGTGATGTTACCAGGAACAAATCGTGCATCTGATCGTTTTGCCAGAGCTTCTTTTTATGTGAATGCTATTCCTAAGGCTCAATCGAGTAAAAAATCGCTTGCTAGTGTTTTTGGTGTGATCAGAAATGTTTCTGTTCCTTATGGATTAAGTACCGTTGAATCGCCTGAAATCTCATCTACACGCTGGAGAACGGTGGCTGATCATAAGAATCAATTATATTTTTTCGAATCAGCATTATCACCAAATACCTTTTGGGTTAATTTAAAGGAAATTGATTTTTCAAAGGAAAGCGGGAAAGTCATGGTGCTATCATTAGGTGAAGAGCAATCAATCATTTATTCAGCTAATGCAACAAGCCATTTTAAACCAGCAGAGCCTTTTAAATTTCAAGGATTAGATAATATTCCTTTAAATAACTAGTCGAGTATTCACGATACCTAATATGAAATTATCCGTAATACTAAATGTGATAGAGACATCTAAAGTGACAAGAAAGATGATGTCTTTATTACTTATCTTAAATGGTATATTTATCATTTATTCAATCTTGTTGTCCCGTGGTATTTATCTGGATTGGGAAATACACGGTTTTTCTGCATGGCTTAAATCATTGGGTGTATTAAAGCTTCTTGATATACCTAAAGTGATGTTAGCTTGTGCGTTGATCTTGCTTTCAATATTTATGTATTTAGGTGCAAGGATCGCATGGTGTGTCTCTATTATTTTATTAGCTACCATTGTTTTTCTTGATGTTGCGGTTTACCAGCAAATTGGTTTTCAGGCTTACTTTTCTTTTGCTTTGGTGGTTGGATTATTAATCAGTTGGCGAGCCTTTCCACATCATAGTTTAACTAGTGCTGGCTTTGTGGCTTTTATCTGTATCCTTTCTTTGCTGTTATTCTCAATGTTAGGAAGCCTTTATATTGGGAATGAGTTCAGGCCTCATATTACAACATTGATGGATGCATTTTATTTTTCTATTGTCTGTATGACGACATTGGGATTTGGCGATATTGTGCCAATTAGTACAAATGCACGTATTTTTACACTAACTGTTGTGATCTTGGGAATAACCGTTTTTACCACATCCATTGTTTATGTCATGGGATTTCTTGCTCGAGGGACTCGTGAGATTGTTAAGAAAAGGATCGCTAAAATGCATAATCATTTTATTATTATTGGATCTTCGGCACTGGCATCACAATTAGAAAAAGGATTAAGAGAGCAGGGAAAACCAGTTATTGCGATTTGTACTGATAAAAGTAAAGCTGTTTATGATGCACAAGCAAATATTATTGAAGGTGATCCGACTAACCTTAAAACACTTGAATCCGCTAATATTGCGAAAGCCAGCTGGGTAGCAACTTTATCTGAAAGTGACGCTGAAAATACCTTTATCCTACTCACTATCCAAGAATGTTCTAATGTTGATGCCAAGTTAATTACTATTATTAATCAGGATGAAAATAGAGATAAAATCAGTCGATTACGTCCTGATATGTTGTTTTCTTTAGCGTCGTTAGGTAAAGAAATTATGATGAAGGTATTATGTGGTGAATCTATTTCTTCATCAGATGTGACAGATCTGCTTTTAAACAAATATTTAAAATCATAATTTTGTTCAAACTATCTTTACGAACGATAATGATTACCATAAGATGTATTTAAAATGCATCTTAATTGAGGTTGGATTATGGAACTTGTTAGTTATAAAACAATGCCAGAGTGGACACGAACATCAATTCCTTTGGCGTTATTAGAACGCCACAATACAAAGGAAGGCACTTATGCTCAAATGCGAGTCCTGCAAGGTAATATGACATTTGTTGTATTTAATGATGATGGTTCACAAATTTCGGTGGATTGTGATACGGAAAATCAACCCCCATTAATCCAGCCTCAACAATGGCATAAGATTGATAAAGCGAGCGATGATGTATGTTGTCAGCTTTCATTTTTATGTGCGCCAGAAGATAAACTTTTTAAAGAAAATGACTTATCACTACCACACTCAGAAGTTCGTTACATGGCAACATTGACTCAACCTTGCAAGGTTTTGGATTTAGGTGCAGGGCGTGGGCGCAATAGCTTCTATTTAGCGTCTCAAGGGTATGATGTCACCGCATTAGATATTAATGTTTCTCATATTGATGCAATTGAATCCGTTAAAGCTAAAACGGGCTTGGCAGTAAAAAGCGGTTTATACGATATAAATGAAGCTTCACTGACTGAAAAATATGACATCATTATTTCAACCGTTGTATTGATGTTTTGTCAACGTGAACGCATCGAAAGCATTATTAAAAATATGCAAGAATGTACCAATAATAATGGTATTAATGTGATTGTTTGTCCGGTTGAAACAGCAAATAGTGATCCTGCTGAAATTCCTTTTAAAACCTTTTTACGTCAAGGTGAATTAGCGGATTACTATAAAGACTGGGAAATTATTAAATATAATGAAAACCCTGGGCATTTACATAAAACAGATGCCAATGGTAATCGTATTGCTTTGAATTTTGCGACGTTAATTGCCCGTAAAAAATAGTTAAGTTCAATCGTTTCTTTTTAGATACCCCAAATAATTGGGGTATTTTTTTGTCTGTTTAAGCGAGTTTTATTGTTGTGGTAATTTATCACTTTTAATATCATCGGCTTGGTTTGTTTGTTCTTTTGCCTCAGACTTTTGCAATATTCGTTCTAATAAAACCGTATAAATAGGGCGACCACCTAATAGTTGAGCCAACATTGTTGCACCTAAACAGGTGATTATCATTGGAAGGATAAGCTGATAATTATCAGTCATTTCTAAGACTAAAACTATTCCTGTCAGTGGTGCTCTTACGGTTGCGGCAAATAAAGCGCCCATTCCTGCAATAGCAAACGTACCAATTTGAATTTGATAATCAGGGAAAAGTAATGTTGCCATTAATCCGAAAGCGCTACCGAATAGCGTACCTAATGCCAGAGTGGGGGCGAATATACCGCCAGGAGCACCTGAGGCAAAACTGATAATAGATGTGATAGTTCGTAAAATAAAGAAAAGTAACAGTGCAATAAGAGAATATTGTCCGGCACTGAGTGTTGGAATAATGCTAAATCCACCCCCCGTAATTTCAGGAATAATTAGTGCCAATAGGCCACAAAGCCCACCAATAATACCGCCGGTTAAAACAAAACGTGAAGTTTTATCTTGGTAAAAATGTTGGAATTGAGTTTGAACATAAAAAAGCAATTTACTGAAAATGACACCAATAACGCCGAATAACATACCTAAGACTAAATATAACCAAAGCGTATTAAGTGGGGCTGATGAAAATTTACCGATATGAATAACACCGCCTTCACCATTAAATAGGCGAAAGACAATGCATGACATAATTACTCCAATAAAAACCGCTTTAATTGAAATCAGGCTGTATTTAAATTGAGGGCGCATCTCTTCAATAATAAACAAAATACCCGCAAGAGGTGCATTGAAAGCTGCGGTTAATCCGGCAGCGGCGCCGGTTGCTAATAATGTGTGACGTGATTCTTTATCTTTTAAGCGAGAAATATCATTTACTAATTGACCAATATTGGCACCCAATTGAACCGTTGGGCCTTCACGACCTAATACCATGCCTGAGCCCAATGTTCCAATACTGGCAATAAATTTTACTGGTAATACTCGCCACCAACGAACAGGGCGAATATCTATCATTGCACCTTCAATTTCAGGGATACCAGATCCCCCTGATTCAGGTGAGAATTTTTTCACTAAATAGTAACCAAGCATGGCTAAAATAGAGGAAAAGAGCAATGTAATAATCGCTAGAACATAAGGGTTGGTGAAGGTTTTGACGAGTTCTTCTTGCCTGAAGTTTATTACCCAGCTCACGCTTTTTTCAAATAAAACACCCACAAATCCAGCAAGCGAACCGACTATGGCAGACAGTAGCAGGACTTTCAGTGGCGCAAGATTGGTTTCTTGTGCTTTTCTGAATAAATTAAAACGTCGTTCATTTTGGCTATTTTGGATAGATTTACGGTTATGCATAACTTTGATTTATGTATTGTAACAATGAACATAATGATAGCGTAATTTTGTATTGAAGTGATATTTCTCACATAACGTAATCAATTTTAGAGTTAGTCGTTTTTTTTTCTAGCATATTTTCACTTTTTCATCTTTAGTGTAATTGATAACAAAAAATACATATTTATATAACATTTTGGACGAGAAAGGGTAATTTATGGATTTCATCACGAATATATTAAGCGCTATAAATGGCGTGGTGTGGGGAGTACCGATGCTTGTCGGTATTCTAGGTATTGGTCTTTTTATGCAGTTTCGGCTCGGTTTCTTACCTATTCGAAAATTAGGTACAGGATTTAAGCTTCTATTTGAAAAAAATGATAAAAGAGGCGAAGGACAAATATCGCCCTTTAATGCACTAATGACGGCCCTTTCAGCAACTATCGGAACAGGTAATATAGCTGGTGTTGCAACGGCAGTTGTATTAGGTGGCCCCGGTGCTTTGTTTTGGATGTGGATGACGGCATTAGTGGGGATGGCAACAAAGTATTCTGAGGCTGTACTAGCGGTACGTTTTCGTGAAGTTGATAAATACGGGAACTATGTTGGTGGCCCAATGTATTACATCAAAAATGGTTTGGGTAAAAATTGGGTTTGGTTAGGTACTGTTTTTGCTATTTTTGGTAGTTTTGCTGGTTTCGGTATTGGTAATACAGTGCAAGCTAACTCAGTCGCAGATGTATTACAAAGTAATTTTGGCATTTCAACTACTATTACAGCCATTGTGTTAGTTGTCTTAGTTGGCGCGGTACTCATTGGTGGGATCAAACGTATTGCCGATGTTGCGGGTAAATTAGTTCCTATCATGACTGTCGGTTATTTTGGTGCTGGTATTGTTGTTTTAGCGCTAAACGTGACAGCTATTCCTGATGCTATTGTCCTTATTGTTAAATCAGCATTTACCCCAGTTGCTGCTCAAGGTGGGTTTGCTGGTGCTGCCGTTTGGGCAGCGATCCGTTTTGGTGTAGCTCGTGGTGTTTTCTCTAACGAAGCGGGATTGGGTAGTGCGCCTATTGCACACGCAACAGCAAAAACACAAAATCCTGTTCGCCAAGGTTTGATTGCGATGTTGGGGACATTTATTGATACTATCATCGTTTGTTCTGTTACGGGATTAACCATCGTTATTACTGGCCAATGGCTAACAGGACAAAGTGGAGCGACATTAACTGCTGCATCATTCTCTATCGCTATTCCGGGTGGTAACTATATTGTGGCCATTGCTTTAGCTATCTTTGCATTTACGACTATTTTAGGTTGGAGTTTTTACGGTGAGAAATGTGTGCAATATCTTTTTGGACCTAAAGCTATTATGCCATTTCGTATTGCATGGTTGATTGCATTACCAGTAGGGGCAACACAATCATTAGAGTTTGTATGGTTATTAGCCGATACACTTAATGCAATGATGGCTATTCCTAACTTAATTGCATTAGCCTTATTGAGCCCAGTAGTTTATCGCTTAACAAAAGATCATATAAAAAATGTTAATGCTGATAATATCGGGTTAGATAAAGAAACTCATTCAGTAAACAAAAAAGAAGCCGAAGCAGAGTAACTCGTTCTTACTTATTGGCTAAAAAAACACAACAAAAAACCGTATGCATTTAGAGTTTGGCATACGGTTTTTTTATGGTGGTAACTTAAAGTGTGAGAAATTACAGATAATAAAAAGCCTTCTGGGGAGAAGGCGAAGAGATGAGTATAGATATTATATTTATAAGAATTTAGAAAAGAGAGAAATCTTATTCTTTCATACTGATGAAGATGTTTTTCACTTGGCTATAAGCATCTAACATCATTTTATGTGTTTCACGTCCTAAACCTGATTTCTTGTAACCCCCAAATGGTGCGTGAGCGGGGAGTTCATGATAAGTGTTAACCCACATACGACCAGTTCTTACTGCTTTTGCAACACGCAAGGCACGGTTAATATCTTGAGTCCAAACACCACCACCGAGTCCATATTCTGAATCATTTGCCATTTCGATCACTTCATCTTCATTATCGAATGGAATAACACATAATACCGGTCCAAAAATTTCTTCTCGTGCAACGCGCATTTGGTTAGTTGCGTTGATGATGATAGTAGGGCGAACAAAGAATCCATCATCGTAACCTTCACCCGTAATACGTTCACCACCAGTTAAAACAGTAGCACCTTCTTTTTTTGCGAGTTCAACGTAGCCTAAGATAGTATCCATTTGATCTTGGCTAACTTGTGTGCCCATTTGTGTATTAGGATCAAGGGGATCACCGACACGAATACTCTCAAATTCAGTTTTTAATGCTTTCAAAAAGTCATCATGAATATCTTTGTGCAAGAACAGACGTGAACCTGATTCACAAGCTTGTCCTTGGTTCATTAATATTGCCAATGCTGAATATTTGACCGCTTTTTTCATATTTGCATCAGGGAAAACAATATTGGCTGATTTTCCGCCTAACTCCAGTGTTGCTGGAACCATTTTTTTCGCGGCAGCTTCTGCTACGGTATAACCCACATTGGTAGAACCTGTAAACGCCAGTTTATCAATATCTTGGTGTTCTAAAATAGCTTGTCCTACAACAGATCCACGTCCCGTAACAATATTAATTACACCAGCTGGTAATATTTCATTTAAAATACGACCTAGCTCTAATAATGAAAGGGAAGTCAGTGTTGCTGGGTTAATTACGACAGTATCACCCGCGGCAATTGCCGGCGCCAATTTCCATGCTGCCATTAATAATGGGAAGTTCCATGGAATAATTTGTCCAACTACGCCAATGGGTTCACGAATAACAAGGCTAATGGTATTTTCGTCTAGGATGGCACTTTCATCGGTATGAGAGCGTATCACGCCTGCAAAATATCGAAAATGGTCAATAGAGGCTGGTAAATCTATGTTTTTCGACTCATTGAGTGGCTTACCATTATCTAATGATTCAATCCAAGCAAAGCGTTCTTGTTCTTGCTCTAAGCGATCTGCAATTTTTAATAAGAGGGCTTGGCGCTCTGCTGGAGATGTTTTACTCCATGTTTTGAATGCCTTACGTGCGGCAGTGACTGCACGATCAACGTCTTCGGCACTTCCTGATTGGTATTCACTTAATAATTCACCAGTTGCAGGGCTATAGGTTTTAGTTGTTTTTTGCGATGTGCTAGTTACCCATTCTCCTCCAATTAGCATTTTGTAGCTTTCTAGAGGGCGAAATTCTGATGGAACATTATTTAATTTAATCATTTTTAATCTCCAATGTAGGGGTGAGCATCATTTAAACTTATAGTTTCATTTCGTAATACTCGTGCTAATAACATATATCAAATGAAATAATTTGATTAGCTATTGATGCAATAGGTGATATTAACTATAAAAAATAGTAATGAATATTACTGATTTAACAAAAATGAATTAACTTAATCGTTTCATCTCTCAGTCTTTATATGATTAAACAAAAAATACCCATCAGTTATTCTTCAATATTCTTTCTTATTTTCTCATCAAAGGTGTAATGCGATTAAGCAAACTGTTTAAAAAACAGGCTTTAGACTTATGTGAAATCAATAGATAAAAAAAGAGATATTAAAAGATCCACTAGAAATTGCGTTAGATCAAACAACATTTAAATTGTTCAATATTGCACTTTCTCTCTGATAAAAATGGCGTATTCTTATGTTGCATATGAAATGCAACTTATAAAAATAAAGCGTTATCTTATATTAGAAGGAATACGATATGTATTGTGTGCAATGTGAACAAACAATGAAAACGCCTGTAGGTAATGGTTGTGCCTATGCGCAAGGTATGTGTGGTAAAACAGCAGAAACTTCAGATCTTCAAGATTTACTGGTTGCTGTATTAGAAGGACTTTCTGCCTGGGCATTAGCGGCACGTAGTGTTGATATTATTGATCATGATGTAGACAGCTTTGCGCCTCGCGCTTTTTTCTCTACGTTAACTAACGTCAATTTTGATTCTTATCGTATTGTTGGCTATGCGAAAGAAGCTATCTATTTCCGTGAAAGTCTGAAATCTCGTACCTTAGCAAAAAATGCAGCGATTCAAGTCACTAATCCAAGAGCTGAAATTCAATTAGCTGGAAATGATTTAGACAGTTTACAAAAACAAGCCCAGCTTTTTGCCTTAAATGGTGATAAAGCACAGATTGGTGATGATCTTCATGGATTACGTATGCTGTGCTTGTATGGCTTAAAAGGGGCTGCGGCTTATATGGAGCACGCACATGTTTTAGGTCAGTATGACAATGAAATTTATGCAGAATATCATCGTTATATGGCGTGGTTAGGTACTGATCCTGCTGATATGAATGAGTTGTTAGAAAATGCGATGGGCATTGGCCAAATGAACTTCCGCATTATGGCTATTCTTGATAAAGGCGAAACTCAAGCTTACGGCAACCCAACGCCGGTTACTGTTAACGTTCGTCCTGTTGCAGGTAAAGCTATTTTAATTTCAGGCCATGACCTGAAAGATTTACAAATGCTACTTGAACAAACTGAAGGTAAAGGCATCAACATTTATACCCATGGTGAAATGTTACCTGCTCATGGTTACCCTGAACTTAAAAAATACAAACACTTAGTGGGTAACTATGGTAGTGGTTGGCAGAATCAGCAAATTGAATTTGCGAAATTCCCAGGCCCTGTACTAATGACATCAAACTGTATTATTGATCCTAATGTAGGTAATTACGGTGATCGTATTTGGACTCGTAGTATTGTTGGCTGGCCGGGTGTAAAACACATCACAGGTGATGATTTCTCTGAAATGATTGAACAAGCTCAATCATTAGAAGGTTTCCCATATAGCGAAATTGAGCATTTAATTACGGTTGGTTTTGGTCGTGAAACACTATTAAATGCGGCTGATACAGTAATTGATTTAGTTTCACAGAAAAAATTACGTCACGTTTTCTTAGTTGGTGGTTGTGATGGTAGCCGTGGTGAGCGTAGTTATTACACTGATTTAGCAAGAGAAATACCACAAGATTGTTTAATTATGACATTGGCGTGTGGTAAATATCGCTTTAATAAATTAGATTTTGGTACTTTAGAAGGGTTACCACGCTTACTTGATGTGGGTCAGTGTAACGATGCTTACTCTGCGATTATGCTAGCAGTTAATCTAGCTGAAAAATTAGGTTGTGGTGTCAATGATTTACCATTGTCCTTAATTTTGTCTTGGTTTGAGCAAAAAGCGATTGTTATTTTATTAACTCTGCTTTCATTAGGCGTAAAAAACATTTATACCGGCCCTACAGCACCTGCGTTCTTAACAGACAATCTGCTGGCGGTCTTAAATGAGAAGTTCGGTATGCGCTCTATTACTACACCAGAACAAGATCTTAAAGAGATCCTTTCAGCTTAATCGTTTAATTCATCATCATTGCCGAAGCCTACGGGCTTCGGTAAGGAATAAATATCCATGACGATGCCAAGTTCCCTTTGTCCTAATCGTATGCAGGTTCACTCAATTGTTCAGGAAACCCCTGAAGTGTGGACACTAAATTTAATTAATCACGACTTTTATTCATACAAACCAGGCCAATTTGCATTGGTTAGTATCAATAATAGTGATGAAACAATGCGTGCTTATACCATTTCATCTTCTCCAGGATTAAGTCCTTTTGTCACTTTAACTGTCCGCCGTTTAGAAAATGGTATCGGGTCAGGTTGGTTAACATCACAAGTAAAACCTGGTGATTATCTTTGGTTATCTGATGCCCAAGGTGAGTTTACTTGTGCAGGAAAAGAAGATGCTCGCTATTTAATGTTAGCTGCAGGGTGTGGTGTTACCCCTGTGATGTCGATGACACGCTGGTTGCTAAATACTCAACCTAAAGCAGATATCACTGTTATTTTTAATATTCGTGAGCAAAGCCAGTTTATCTTTGAGAAAGAGTGGATCGAATTAGCCAATGCGTATCCCTATAATCTCAATTTTATTATGATGCCTAAATTACCTGACAATAAAGGGATATTTAGTGGTCGCATTTCTCAAGAAAAATTAGCTGCGTTAGTACCTGATATTGCGAGTCGCACTGTTATGTGTTGTGGCCCAAATAGTTACATGGAAGATACAGGACGTTTTGCAAGAAATCTTGGCGTACCTGCTGAGAATATCTTTATGGAACGTTTTGGTGATGAACCCGTTTGCGTTGATGAAAATGAACAATTAACCATGACTATTCGTCATCCATTATCGCAAATTAAAGTTCCTGTTGGTGTCACTTTGTTAACGGCAATGGAAGAGAATAAAGTACCCGTTTTTGCTGCTTGTCGTGCAGGTGTTTGTGGCAGTTGTAAAACGAGAATTGTTAGTGGTGATTATGATGTTTCCAGCACCAGTACATTAACGCCTGAAGAGATTGCGCAAGGTTACGTGTTAGCGTGTAGTTGCCGTTTAAAGGGTGATGTTGAGCTAGCATAATCGCTTTTTATTAAACTCTATTCTTCTATTCTTCTATTTTTTTGCCCTGTTAATTTATTAACGGGGTTTTTTATGTCTATTCTTCCCATTAAATGTGGCATTAATCTGGAAAATACCCCCCTTTATTTTAATTTAAACTCCCTTTTTATTTATTCAGAATAATAAGAATATTGAAATGGGAGAGTTAATAAAAATATATTTTAATCAGTGTGGAGTTTCCTTATAAACATTCTGCTATTATTTAAACCATTGATTGGGTAAGGGGGGATATATGAAAAAGTTGTTAGTTATTTGTTTATTTAGTGTCATGTTATCTGGCTGTGAAAAACCTCAACAAACCCTTGATGGCTCTAATGTAGAGTCATTACGTATGTCAATTGTTGAAATGCGTAATTCTCTCCCCCTCGATGAGCAAGCGCGTTTTGATGAAGCAATAGAATTAGCGATCCTTAATGATATTAATTTTAATGATTTAGTGATTGCAGGGCGTCATAAGAATGGCGATATGATCACCCGCAAAATGTGCCAATCATTAGATGGTAAAACAGTAAAAGAGATATTTTTACAGGCAGAAGAAATAAGAGTGCAAAAATTAGCATTTAAATAATCAATTAATAAACAGATTATCTCTGATTATGCGATTTTCACTTTCGTAGAAGCGGTTTATTTCTTTTTTATATATTAGTTCCAAATGGAATTATATTATTTAATTGTATGATGAATATTCTTGGCGTCATTTTCAATAGAACTTAAACAAAATCGTTATCGTGCTTTCCATTATAGTGTGAGTGGTTATAATGCGCGCCGCATTCGCAAGAAAATGGCAGTATCTCGTTAGGCGAGGCTCCTATACAAACACAGGTTACTGATCTGACGACGTCGAGAGACGCCCAAGATTAGGACAGGATATATCGACCGAAGGTATATCTCCATGTAACTTCCAGTATTCATCGGATACGTTGTATAGTGCTAAAACCGAGACGTGTAGATAGCTTTTGCATTCTCGCTTCTGGTTTCGCCCCTATGGAGAACTGATTTGCTAAACACAAACAGTAATAGGGAACCACAAAAATGACTTTCAATACTCAAAACAAAATGGATGCTGTCTTAGTTGCAGATGCATCCTTAAACACACCACAAAATAATTCAACACAAGATCAATACAATCGTTTAAAAGATGATACAACGGTTAGCGCATATATGAGCCAGTCTTATATTGCGGTTTCTGTTGCCGATTCAGTTGAGAATGTAAAAACCCAACTGGTTAATGATTTAAAAGATGAATTAATTCCAACCTATCTCTATGTTGTTGATAAAGATAATTATCTTAATGGAATTTTACCTGTTAAATCATTATTAACCGCGGCAAATGATCTGTTTGTGTCTGATGTTATGCGTCAAACTTTTTTCTCTGTATCACCTGAACAGAATCGACATGATGTGTATCAATTGATTAGCCATAGCGGTTTAGACAGTGTGCCTGTGATGCATTTTGGAAAATTAGTGGGTGTGTTACGTCCTCAAGATATTGCGGAATTGATTGAAGATGAAAATACCCTTGATGCACAGATGCAAGGGGCAACGTCACCATTAGAGCAGCCTTATTTAGAAACCAGTCCAGTAACATTATGGCGTAAACGTGTTGTATGGCTATTGATGCTGTTTGTGGCAGAAGCGTATACCAGTACGGTATTACATGCTTTTGAAGATAGACTAGAAGCCGCTATTTCATTGGCATTCTTTATTCCATTACTGATTGGTACTGGGGGAAATAGCGGAACACAAATTACCTCAACGCTTGTTCGTGCGATGGCGTTAGGTGAAGTTAGCTTACGCAACGTGTGGTCTGTTTTAAGAAAAGAGATAACAACATCTATCATGGTTGCGTTAACCATGGGGATCGCAGGTTTTGTACGAGCTTGGTTCTTAGGCGTTGGAATGGAAGTGATGATTGTTGTTGGATTAACACTTGTTTCCATTACCGTTTGGAGTGCAATTGTTTCGTCTGTTATTCCAATGGTATTAAAGCGTTTAGGGATTGATCCAGCCGTTGTGTCAGCACCGTTTATCGCAACGTTAATTGATGGTACAGGTCTTATTATTTACTTTGAAATTGCATCTCATGTGATGAGCGAGTTTGCCTAAGACAATCCTACATATTCATTTTCAAGATAAAGCCGATGTGATTTAACTAACACATCGGCTTTATTTTTATCTACACGAGTTCGTGTTCTTTAAATTGCAAAATTGACTGACAATGACGGCAACGATATTGAGTTTCACCACGTAATACCTTGTTATGACGTCGAATTGTAAGCTGATGTTCTTCTTCACATTGGCAAGCATAACGAAAGGTTTTGGCTTTAACGGTACTAACATCAAAATGATGGGTACGTTTAGCCGAAACGCCTAATACTGTTTCCATCATCCATTTCCACTCTTTTCCATGAGGTGCTACGCGACCGAAATGGTGATTAACTAATAAGTGCGCCAGTTCATGAGGAATAACTTCCTCAATAAAATTCTGTTTATTTTCAATCAATAATGTAGGATTAATACGGATTTCCCAATTTGCATAATAGGCACTGCCTGCAATAGTTCCTCTCTGATTATAATGTAGAGTAGGTTCTGGGTAATTTGTATTAAGATAAAGATTAGCCTGCTGCAATTTTTCACGCAGTGTTCGCATAACGCTTTGCACTAAGGCGATGGGGACTCTTACCGTTTTCATGTTACAGAGCATATAGCGCCTTATACAAACACGCAATAAAAAGAAAACTTGCACAATATATAAATTAACATATTATTAAAAAGTATATTGATTATGGAGTTTACCATGACACAACGAGTTCAACCTGATTTATTAGATGCAATGAAATTGGCGGCTAATGAAGCGTCTAGCATGCTTAAGACGCTAGGGAATGGCGATCGCCTCTTATTATTGTGTCAATTAAGTCAGGGCGAAAAAAGTGTGAGTGAATTAGAAGAAAGTTTAGGTATACGTCAACCAACACTTTCTCAACAACTGACTGTTTTACGCAATGAAGGATTAGTGAATACTCGTCGTGATGGGAAACGTATCTTCTATTCTATTGCTGATGAAAAAGTATTAGTGCTTCTTAATACGCTTTATCAGCTTTATTGTCCTATAGCAGGTTAAGTTATGAATATAGATTGGGTTCACTTTACGCCTTTAAGTGCGGCAATAGGTGGACTAATGATAGGTGTGGCTGCCGCTATTTTATTGTTATTTAATGGTCGCATCGCAGGAATAAGTGGAATTTTAGGTGGTATTTTATCAACAAAACAGCAGGGTAATGGTTGGCGTTGGGCATTCTTAATTGGCATGTTAATCGCCCCGACACTGTTTTATTTTTTTGATAAACCTTTAGCGCCAGTGATTGAAACATCGCCTTGGATGTTGATTATTGCAGGTGTGCTGGTGGGAGCCGGTACACGTTTAGGTAATGGTTGCACTAGCGGTCATGGTATTTGTGGATTAGCTCGATTATCGCGTCGTTCTATAGTTGCTGTGATAGTGTTTATGGTGACGGCTTTTATCACTGTTTATATTCAGCGTCATGTAATAGGAGGCTAATAAAATGACAAAGTTCGTTGCTTTTCTTTGTGGCCTTCTATTTAGTGCAGGGTTGATCGTGGGTGGGATGAGTAACCCGCAAAAAATCTTAGGATTTTTGGATATTACAGGAAACTGGGATCCTTCTTTATTGATAATCATGGGGGTGGGTCTTGTTGTCAGTATTATTGGCTACCAATTAACACGCCGTAGACAACAAAGCATATTAGCCTGCCCTTTAAATATTCCAACCAATAAGGTTATTGATAAACCTCTCGTATTGGGAAGTGTGTTATTTGGGATTGGCTGGGGATTAGCTGGGATTTGCCCAGGCCCAAGTTTAGTATTAGCGGGTGCGGGATTTTATCAAGGTATTTTATTTGTTCTTGCCATGATTGCTGGTTGGTTGTTAGTCGGTTTTTTGCGTAAAGCACCGTAATGGTAATGTAATCTGTCTATATTTGTGGAAATATTAAACGGGAAGCTCTAGGCTTCCCGTTTGTGTCTGACGAGTTGAACATTATTTAAAGTCAGCGTAAGGGATCAGCGGATTCGGTGGTAAATCTAAATCTCCGTTCCAGCCATCAAAAGAATAACGTAAATACATTAATGCATGGCTAGGGGTATAGTTTTTAGCTTGTTGAATATCGATAGCTGCACCGATAAACCAATGCGGTGTAATGCGATGTTCAACTAATGCTCTTGCGGTATAACCAACGCCAGTACCTGAGTCACCTTCATCAACCGCATTGCGCTCTTGATAATAAAGTTTCATCATTTCTTCTCGATCTTCGGGGCTAAGTTCATTCATATAGCGATTAAACTTATCGACGGAGACGAGATTTTGTAAGGGATAGCGTTTTCTGTCATCAGTTTGGGAGTAGGACCAAGAAACAGAACCTGATAATTCCCAAGACCAGTTTTCAGTGCGTTCACGATAATTAATCGGTATTCCCAAAGAAACATATTTTTGAGGGCTATAATAACCACCTTGGCCTAAGGTATAGCCACTTAAATCTTTATCGTAATGCCAAAGCATCGAACTTAATCCTACGGAAACCCGACGATTATTTTCATTGATAACTTTGTAATAGTAGCCGCCCATACCTCGGATACTACTATTATCTTCAACGTTTTTACCAGTGAGTTTATCAACAGAAACCTCCCCCCAATAACCGTCTTTTCCACCAAGATCATAACTTCCACTCAAACGGATACCGGTTCTTCTTACCCCCCCCCACGTTTGGTTTGTCCAAATATCTCTTTGCCCACCAAAAGCAAGTAAAGAGCTATTAACCGGGCGACGATGAATATCAAGTGTCCAACCAACATTAAAAAGATCATGACTATAGGCAATTTTACCAACCCAGTCAGTCACTTCAAAACCTAATGGTGTTGTACCCAGATCCCACTGCCATTGTTCATTTTCCCAACCAATTGCAGGACTGACACCAAAGGCTTTTTGCTCTAGAGGAAAGCAGCCTGTACGGTAACAAGTTCCAAATTTAGAGTCATAAGGTGATGTGCCAAGTTTACCACTGTTGAGATTGACTAAATCTGCCCGCCAAAAAAAACGGCCATCATAAACAGGATGATCAAGTTGTAACATCGTAGTGTGAGCACGTAATTTTGAATAGCCTTCACTTCCACTAGAGCCCCAATAATCATGTTCCAGTGTAAAACGCCATTCTTGCTGGCGATAGAGTGATTCTGCATCGGCACGTAAGCTTCGAGATAACCAATTATCTTTTTCGTCATTACGCATTAATGTGGTGTATTCAATATTATCGTTGGGCAATCTATCTGTTATTCCGTCTTTGATCATGGCTTGTTGATAATAATAGTGGGCTTGTTGACGGTGTTGTCCATCACGCTGAAAACGTGCAATATCGCGTAACACTAATGCATCAGTACTATCCGGCTCTTTTTCGATTTGTTGCGTTAAATACGCAAAGTAATGTTGTGCTTTTTCTGTATTACCCACCTCTTTTTCTGCATTAGCAACGCGCCTAAGAGAATTGCTATTAAATTGGTTGGGTGAAAGGGTTTCAATTTTAGCAAGATAATATTTTGCCTGTGCTTTCTTCCCTTGCTCTAAGGCAATATCGGTCGCGCCTAATAATGCAGTTTCATTGTTGGGCTCTAAATTGAGTGCGGTATGATAATAACTTAAGGCTTGTTCAAGGTTATTTCGTTCTTCAGCCCAATTGGCTAATAGTAAATAAGTCTGTATTTTTTGCTCTGGTGGAATATGAGCAAAAAGATAATCAACGGCTTGTTGTTCTTGTCCTTTTGCACGTAGAGACTCAGCATGTGCAAATATTTCACCAGAACGTAATCGGCTATCTAACGCTTTCATACTTTCACTACGTTGAGATAAAGGGATCATTTTTAGCGTATCAAGAGCCTGTGTTTCTCGGCCTGTTTTGTTCAGGTATAGCGCATAAGCATAAAGGCGAGATGCGTCATTAGGGAGACGACGATTTAATTGATTAAAATATTCTTCGGCAACAGTGGTTTGTTGTGTCATTAATAAATCATCAGCAAGACGATAAATATTCCAAACATCATTAGGATAATCTTTAGCGATCGCCTTGCGTTTTTCAATGGCACTTAGATATTGCTCTTTATGCTCATCATCGGCAGCTAAATCTTGTCTGATACCAGAAATGATATAACTATAATCTTCCGCTAAATTTTTATATTGTCTTGGCGTTAAATGGGAAATAAATTGTTGTGCCTTTTCATGGGACTGTTGGCGATAAAGCTTCGCTAAGCTATGTAAAGTGGCAGGATGGTTGGGTTGATATTTTAATGCCTGTAAATAATGTTTTTCCGCTATCTCCAATTGGCGTTGTGCGACAGCGATATCACCTAAGCCAAGATAAGGTTCACTTTCATAAGGGCTTAATTTATTAAGTTGATTGAAATAGCGCTCAGCTGTTTCATAATCTTGTTTTAATAGGGCATCATCTGCTTTTGAAAGCAAATACCAATATTGATTAGACTGCAACATTGTTCGCCATTGACCACTATTATCATGATTTGGCGCTAATTTTAACGCCTGAGAAAGATAATAAATTGCTGCACCACGTTGATTAGCACGAGAATAGCGTATCCCCAAGGCACCTACAATATCAGCATTATCAGGCTGCTGGCGTACTTTTTGCTTCAATGTAACGAGAGGCAATGACGAAACATCAGATTTAGGCTTTATGCTTGCCATACTACTTGTTGTTGCCATCGTTGTTTGTTGCTGATAAATACTCGCTATTTTTGCATTTTGAGAGTATTGACGATAAACATGATTGAGTCGCTCTATTTTATCCTCGAGTGAGGATTGCATTAGCACTTGGATATACTCTAGTGCTAAGGTTTCATCAGGTGGCATTCCCCGATAGATTTCATCGTATAAAGTTAAGGCATCATCATAACGCCCAGCGGTGCGATAAAGCTGGGCTCTTTGTAGTTTTTGCCGATTTTCATCTGTTGTTAATGATAACGTTTTTATTGCACGCTGATATTGCTCTGATTGTGGAAATTGAGTGCCTAATTGAGTAAATAACAGTTGTGTTTTTGCACTGTCTTTCTGTTTTACAGCAAACTGAATTTGCATTAATAGGATATTAGGATCATTGGGTTTAATTAAAGATAAACGATGTAGCGATTGAGCCACTAAAGCTTCATTTCCTGTGGATGTCCCTAATCTCACTTGCTCTTGCAAAAAGGCTTCAGTTGTTTCTTCACTGGCTTGTGTGACAGGCAAGAAGCCTGTCAGCACAAAGAGAGCAATAATAGATTGTCGATGCGAGTGACCAAAATGCCACATAGCCTTAGTCCTTAGCCGCTAAACGACGTTGGCTTCTTATTTTCATTGCTCGCCAAATAAGAAGAGAGACAAGAATAATACCGATGATTGCCGCTAAACCAAGCCAGATTGGGTGAGAAGCAAAGACATACCAAACTTCCTCCCACCAAGGTAAGTAACCTACGTAATATGTATCACCAACACGTAAGCTATTAACGCCAGATTCTCTGACTAATACCACGGAGCCATGCATTGCATCACGTTTACCGCTATCACTGATAGCTTCATTTAATAGCTTGTAACCTTGGGTACTGTCAGCTAACAGCGCGACTACGCTACGTTGTGAAAAGAACGGTGATTGGAATCCGATAATGGCGCCCATTGATCCCTTAGAGGTCAATGAGATCCGACTATCAGGACGTTTATCTGTCGGTTGATAGCTAGTATGACTAAATATACTGATCTCACGAGAAGGCAATGTAATTTCACTACGTGCCTTATCAATCAATACGTTCATCTGTTTGTCATTATTTAATGCGGGTGGAATAGTCCCAATGAGGAGTAGGTCGGCATCCCTTTTTTGCAGCTCTTCTAATGAATCAGTTAGTGAAACATTAAGCGCTGGGTAGCCTGTTTGAGCACCAATATTCCCTGTAGAGATCAAAAGAGTCGATAACTGCGTCGGTGACGGTTGCTGATTGACAAAAATTAGTGTTTCAGAAAGGTCAGCATAACGGCTAAACGGGAAGCCTGCGTGGCTGTAAACACGTAAATCAGGTAAGGCAATATAATGTCGATAATCACCTGTAAAATTAAAACTGGATAAATCATCAATAGCAACAGCGTTTGGAACGGGTTGATAAGTAATACACTGGTCAGCTGAACCTCCCGGTATTGGATTAGTGTAATCAAATGCAAATGTAATTTGGTTACGTTCACCTAATTTTACTGCAGGGATATTCAATAAATTTTTATGTTCAATCCAACCTTGAATAAGCGGTAAATAAGCAATGACAAGATTGTCTTTTTTATCTTTTTCGAGAGGATAGGACTTAATAAAATGGTCATTTACTGAAATAGACATGCGAGAATTATCTTGAAATGCAGGTGCGGTATAGCGATAACGCAATTGCATTTGTAATCCCGTATTATTAAACATAAAGAGATCAGGTGGTAAGGTCATATTTAACGTAATCGGATTAGGTTTTAATCCCCGTGATTGCAGTTGACCTTCATAATCTTGTAACGTATTAAAATAAATAGGTTTATTTAATTGTACCCATTTGGGTGCATCATAAGGCTCGCGAGGGATAAGCTTTTCTACTTCATTGATAGTGACAACATTTCCTCTAAAAATAACTTGCCCACGAGCGATGCCATTTACAGCAGTGATCAAATCATTATCATCACGTCCCATAATAAGAAGTAATTTGATATAAGGATTTGTTGGATGTGTCAGCATCTCGATAGTGGGAGCATTAACATCAGCATGCTGTTTTAAAAATTCAGGTTTTTGTTTATTGGTCGCAAAAACAATACTGTGTTGATTTGGTAATGCATCGTAATACACAGGATAATTTTGCTGACGCCAATCGACTTGAGTACCAAACCAAGAGGTGAGTATTGCAGCCGCTTTTTGTTGAGTGAGGTTAGGTGATTGGTTGAAAACCATCGGTAGAGTTATTGAACCGAAATCACGACTATCAAAGAATGGCTCAGGAAAATGCGCTAATTCATTACTTAAACGGAGTGACTGAAAGGTCAGATTTAATTGACTATTTTTACTGACGTCAAGCCAAAGCGTAGTATTGGCTTGGTTTTCACAAATTTCACGATAGTGACCAATAAAAGAGAGTTTTATATGGTTAAAATCTTGAATGAAAAGTGGATCAATCGGTAGGGTAATCTGATTTTTCTTACCTAAATCTTCTGGTTTTAGAGTAATAACCCCCATCATTTCATCGTTTAAATAGACATTAAGATGAGACTCGACAGGGAGTAAAGACGGCGAAGGAGTGAATTCTAAATCTAGGGTCGCCTTTGAAACATATTCATCACTCCGTACACCAAATTCTAAATAGCCATCTGGGCTGACTCCGGTTAAATGAATAGCGCCATAGCTAGGGGCTGTATTTGCAAATTTCAGTATTTTTTGACGTACAGAAGGTGTTATATCACCAGATGACAATGGTGTATTTACTGGTTCTGCTTGAGAAATAATTTCAGATGTTGCTTCAGTTATTGTGACCGGTGGCACTGAAGTATTCGTTTGCACTTCTTGCGTTTCATCTCCATGAACTGAAGAAGTCAGCATAAATAAGGCAAGTATGAGAAAACGTTTTTTCATTATTGTTACCCAATGATCTTATTGTTTATTAATAAATTCCCAAAAAACGGAGTTTTCCTTTAAGACTGATGCAATATTTTTGAAACATTAACGTGTTGAGGGAGTAAAGATGAAAGCCACAGCAAAAAGAGGCCAAGTAGGCGGAAAGTGGCATAAATAAAGTAAGGTGCTCGTTTTAACAAGGTGTTATAGCCTTGCATGCTGATGAAAATAATATTTTTTAGACTATTTAAAGGTTTATCCACAGGAAGATCGTGTTGCCAATCAGCCCAGGTATCAGCTCTATCAAAGGTACAAGCTGTAAAATCAATGGCTTTTTGCGTGGTCATTTCAAGTAGTTGCAACCCAATAATTTGTCCATCTATACGTGAAATATTGGCTTTAAAAGCATGCTCTCGCTGATTTTGGCTCAACAGTAGCGTGATATTTTCATTTTGAGGTAAAGAGAGAGTGACATTATCAGGCAATAAAATAGCGCAGCTATTATCAGAGAAATCATAGAGATAGCATCTGTATAGAGCTCCGTTGTTTAACAACAACATAGCCGGAACCTTGACTCTAACGCGAGGGAAACGGCGTTGTTGTTTAGTTTCAACAGAAACGGCAATTGCAACACCTAGTAAGACAAGGTTATAGCAAACCCATAATAAACACATGACAGCAGCCCAAACTTCGTCAGGATCGCCAGTTGCTATACGCCAAAAAGCAAATAAAATGCCCAATAAATTGAGATTGAAAAAGATTAAGTAAGGGCGGTTAATATTCCAATCAACAAACCCTTCTTCCATCACTCCGCCTTTTTCAGTGACGTTGAATTTTCCTTTATATGGGGAAAATAGTGTGCTTAATACAGGTCTAGTGGTGTACCACGCTAAAATTGTTTCATAGACCTCACCCCAAAATGAGTGGCGATAAGCACCTTGTAATTTCGCACTTGCCAGAGATATGTGGATCAAATATGGCACAACGTATAAGGCGATAGCGATAGCAGGCGCATAAATGATATAGGCGTGAAAAATAAGAAATGTCAGAGGGGCTAATAAGAAAATCATACGAGGAATGCCTGAGAAAAAATGCAACATGGCATTTAAATAACAGAGGCGTTGAGGAATGCTCAGTCCTTTACCGAATAGAGGATTATCGAGGCGAAATATTTGTACCATACCTTTTGCCCATCGAATACGTTGCCCTATATGTGCTGATAATGATTCAGTTGCTAGCCCAGCAGCTTGTGGTATACGGATATAGGCAGATCGCCAACCATGGCGATGTAAACGTAATGAGGTATGCGCATCTTCGGTGACAGTTTCAACAGCAATACCGCCAATTTCATCTAGTGCTGTGCGGCGTATAACTGCGCAAGAGCCACAGAAAAATGCCGCATTCCAAGTATCATTTCCATCTTGAACTAAACCATAAAATAGTGTGCCTTCATTTGGTGTTTCACGGAAATTGCCTAAGTTACGTTCAAATGGATCGGGTGAGAAAAAATGGTGAGGTGTTTGTACTAATGCCATTTTTTCGTCTTTTAAAAACCAACCCATCGTAAATTGTAAAAATGAACGTGTTGGAATATGGTCACAGTCAAAGATAGCGACAAACTCACCTGTTGCGTGTGTTAATGCATGATTGATATTACCTGCTTTGGCAAAGTCATGTTTTTCACGTGCGATATAACGAATACCCACTTCTTGTGCAAATGCTTTAAATTCAGGGCGATTACCATCATCAAGTAGATAAATAGAGAGTTTATCTTTAGGCCAATCTAAATTTAAGCTGGCATAAATAGTGGGTTTAACCACTTGCAGATCTTCGTTATAGGTGGGGATAAAAATATCGACACTTTGCCATTTTGTAATATCTTCAGGCATAGAAACAGGGTTTCTATGCAGTGGCCAAATACATTGCATAAAGCTGAGAAATAGCACACACCATGCGTAAGTTTCAGCAAGTAACAGCAGTAAACCGCAAAAAAGACTAAAATTATCAACCCAATACAGCGTAGATTGATAACGCCACCAGATATATCGACATGCAATGGTGAGTGCCAACATAATCATGGCAATGGAGGCAAAGCGACCAGGGATCTCACGGATCGCTAAAGCTACTAACCAAAGAACAATGACAAAAACAAATTGGAAAGTGAGATCAAATGGTTGGGTAATACTCAGTAAAATAAAGAAAATAGCTAAAACAGCAATGGCAGAGTAAAGCAGATATTGCCAAATGGGAGTGTTTTTTTTCTTGTGTTGAATGATTTCAATTGCAATAGGTGAAACCTGAACAAAGAATTTTTTGTATAGATTTCGAATATGGGAAATAAACTGAGTTGGTTTCTTTACCAATAAATATCCAATGTAATGACATGTTAGCCAAATACTTTGTAATAAATAGCGTAAGGGATCGAAAATTTTAGGGCAACGAGGGTTAATATGAGGAAATAACTCACGCTGTTTTCTAGCTATTTTTCGCCAAAAAGGTGATTCCATCCGTAAAAAAATCCACATAATGCCGATAAATAGCTCGTTAACAATGGCTGCACTACGAGAGGCTCCGTTATGGCGATAGAATTTGTAATAACGAATAAGAATGTGTTGTGGCACATTCTTTTCTGTTTTTTGCTTGGCATCGAAAGATGATGGCATTATGGCTGTCCTTCTTTCCTCTCTAATAACGGAATACACCATTGGGTTAGTTGTGTAATTTCTTCAACTAACATGCAATTGGCTCGATAATCATATAAAGGTAAACGTGAGGCACAGGCTTCTAATGACGCCTCATCTCGATGAAGAACCATTGGGCATAAGGGAAAAGAAGTAGTTTGCCAAAATTGATAAAAATCTTGGTGAACTTGGCTAGTTGCTCGAAATTGATTAATGAGTATGTACTCATTTTTACTAAATTCATGCTGATTTAGGCGGATATGGCAGTTGCTTTCAGCCATTGCAACAGTGAAAAAAATAGCTGCTTTTTCTATCCAAGGGGTAAATAACGTATCTTGTGTATGTTGCAAGTCCATTAAAATAATGGCGTCTGGATGCAGTTGAATAAAGGATGATAAAAAGTGATTGAAATGCTGTTTTGCTGAAAATGATAACTGTAAGAGTAAATTATCCTTCGTGTTAACAAAACCAAAGGGTAAAACTTGATAGTGTGATCGATAGCTAAAAAGACACTCCTCTATAGGGGTTTGTGCCAATAATGCCTGACTTAATGTGGTCATTTCTTGCTGTGCAGGGAAATAATAAGACAAAATACTTTCAGTGCAATTATCAATAATAAGCACTTTTTTATTTTGTTGGTTAAATTGCCGAGCAAGAGCAATTGCAGTGGATGTTGTACCCACTCCGCCTCGTATCCCTTTTAATACAATAAGTGGCATAGTTAGCCTCATTTAGTCATGTAATGAAATGCATTGAGTAATGGCCATCGATAAATAAGCACACTATTTTCTTCTTCTTTATTAATATCCTGATAGTGATAGTTATTTAATGAAAATAATTTTTTTAATTTATCGATGTCCTTATTTAGATTATTTTTTTCTATTTTTATATTTGAGTTAATAAAAGTTTCATTTTTCATATTAATAACCTCTAGATAAAAACAAAATAAATCCTTTCCAGGATTAAATTCCCGGCAAAAGAATGTTTAATTAATCTTGTTTACTAATTATTTAAAACTTCCATTTTAGAATATGCTTTAAAAATAATTATTTCAATTACGTAAAAACACATAAAATAGATATTTATTATCTTTTTTATGTAATGGAGGGTTATTGGTTTTTCTTTTTAATTTATATTTTGTTTTTTTTATAATTGACTTTTCAAATAATGAATAAATGAGTTTAACTGCAAAATAAGGCAAAGAAAAAGAATTGTAAATTGCCTGTTTATAACAATATATTAAATTATTTAATTATGATGTTCATTATTGTATATTGATCTTAATCATTTTTAATCAAAAAGTTATTATTAGATAGTCACTTTTTGATTATTTATGTTTTTATATTAAGTGAATTATTTATTTATCGTAGTTGGTGTTTTTAAATTGTTATTAATTGTTATTTATTTGTTGTTTATTTTGTTTTTGTTTAGAAATATAAAAATAAGATAACTCTGTGTTTTATTAATTAATGAAAATAATGCACCATTTTTAAAAATAGTGGCTATTATATAAATAGAAGCTTGAGTGTTTTCTTTTAATACCGACTTAAATAAGTTGGTTTTTATTATTATCTTTATTTTTATATAAGAGGCCAGTATCCGTCTGGTTAATTTCTTTTTTGTTTTTTTTATTTAAGGGTTTTTACTAAGTGGTTAAATAAATATTCTCTTATATCTTTATTTAGTAGTTAATTTAATATCAGAAGTAATAAAAAGACAGATATGAATCATCATATAACTGTCGAGTTGGATTTATTTATACTAATAAGTAGGAAATCAAAATGAACAAGTCTAATTCAACCCAATTCGATTTTTTACATTACTGGCATGGGTTGGGAGCATGGAATTTCTATTTTTTACTAAAGTTTGTTTTACTTTGGTATGGTTATTTAAATTTTGATGCTTTTAGTAATCTACTTTTCCTCGCATTTTTATTGTTTCCATTACCTAAAAACATTTGGCATAAAATGCGCAATTGGATTGCTATCCCTATCGGAGCCATTTTATTTTATCATGATACATGGTTGCCCAGCTTTTCAACGGTATTAGCGCAAGGTGGACAACTTAAACAGTTTTCGTTTGATTATCTTGTTGAATTATCTGTTAATTTTATCAACATTAAAATGATCGGTGTTGCCTTTATTTTGCTGGTGGCTTACCTGTTTATTGAGCAGTGGGTAAGGGTTTCTGTCTTTATCATTGCGGGGGTCCTTTGGTTAAATATTGGAGGGTTTACCCATTTTTCGCAAGGTATGGTACCTGCTGTTTCAGCCAATAGCTTTACCCAAGAAAATAGTGTCAATAATGAGATAAGTAGTGAAAGAGCCAGTGAAATTGAAGTGTTACCCGCAACTGTTGGATCTCCAGCTGTGACACCTGTAGCGCCTGAAGTTATTACGAAACCTGTAGAACAAACAGTAATGGGAACACTTTATCCTCCCCAAAAACATCAGTTTAATAATAAAGTATTAGATGATTGGTTAACTCAATTTTATAGCTATGAGAAAAAACGTATAACGCCATTCCCAGTGCAGTTGTCTGCAGATGCTCAACCTTTTGATATCTTAATTATTAATATTTGTTCACTTTCAACAGCGGATGCCGCAGCTGTAGGGCTACAAGAGCATCCTATTTGGGGAAATTTTGATGTGCTATTTAGTCACTTTAATACCGTATCTTCTTATAGTGGCCCTGCATCACTAAGATTATTACGTGCTAGTTGTGGTCAAACTCACCATTCTGATTTATATGATCCGACCGATACACAATGCTTGTTAATGGACAATTTATCTTCGTTAGGTTTTGCAAAGAAATTGGTGCTCGATCATAACGGGAAGTTTGGCAATTATCTTCAAGAAGTTCAGCAACTTGGTAATCTTAATATCGCCTTACAAGATCAAGAGAATCTTTCTCATCAAATAACGGCCTTTGACGGCACTAAAATTTATAACGACAAAGAGACGTTGATGCGTTGGTTGCAAGGACGTGAACAATCAAATGAGAGTCGTAGTGTGACGTTTGTGAATTTAGTGTCATTACATGATGGTAATCGTTTTGTAGGGGAAAATAACACCGCTGATTACGGTAAGCGAGCCAGCACTTTATTAGACAGTTTAGATAATTTTATGAATGAGTTAGATAAAAAAGGAAGAAAAGTGATGGTAGTCATTGTGCCGGAACATGGCGCCGCTTTACTAGGTGATAAAACACAGATGTCAGGTTTAAGAGACATTCCTAGTCAAAGTATTACCACAGTACCTGTCGGTATTCGTTTTACAGGGATCAAAGATAGAGCACAATTTTATCCACCTGTGATTGTTGAAGAGCCAAGTAGCTATTTGGCCTTGTCTGAATTTATCTCTCGTAATGTGAATGGTGATGTTTTTAATCAATCTTCTATTGATTGGAATGCATTAGCCAGCGGATTACCTCAAACAGCCAATGTTGCAGAAAACCAAGCTACCATTGTGGTTGATTATCAAGGTCAGTCTTATATCAAGTTAAATGGAGGTGAGTGGATTAATTATCCTAACTAACTTGTTATAGAAAATCATTTCATTATAAGTCTATGTTCTCGTTTTCTCCTTTTGAGATCCCCGTGTTGATTGCGGGGTTTTTTTTATAGATTTAGAAATAAAATGAACAGCAATAAAAAACCACATCTCAAAAGATGTGGTTTTATCAAATAGTCAATAGCGTGATGTTAATAGCAGAGGATTATTTTAAACCCGCAGCTTCACGTAAGATTTCTGCTTTATCTGTTGCTTCCCAAGGGAATTCAGGGCGACCAAAATGGCCATAAGCCGCTGTTTTTTGGTAGATTGGATGCAGTAAATCTAGCATTTGAATTAATCCATAAGGACGTAAATCAAAGAATTCACGTACTAACAGAATAAGTTGTGCTGTTGGGACTTTTTCAGTACCAAATGTTTCTACCATAATTGATGTTGGCTCTGCCACACCGATTGCATAAGAAACTTGAATTTCACAACGATCTGCTAAACCAGCAGCAACGATATTTTTAGCAACGTAACGTGCTGCATAAGCTGCTGAACGGTCTACTTTCGATGGATCTTTACCAGAGAAAGCACCGCCACCGTGACGGGCCATACCGCCGTAAGTATCGACAATGATTTTACGACCTGTTAAACCACAGTCACCCATTGGGCCACCGATAACAAAACGACCCGTTGGGTTGATGAAGTATTTAGTTTGCTCATTTAACCATTCTGCTGGCAGAACAGGTTTAATGATCTCTTCCATCACCGCTTCATGCAGGTCTTTTTGTGAAATATCTTCAGAATGCTGAGTTGATAATACAACCGCATCAATACCAACAACTTTATTGTTGTCGTATTGGAGGGTAACTTGGCTTTTCGCATCAGGGCGTAACCAAGGTAAAGTGCCACTTTTACGTACTTGTGCTTGACGCTGAACTAAGCGGTGAGCATAAGTAATTGGTGCTGGCATTAATACGTCAGTTTCATTTGTTGCATAACCAAACATTAAACCTTGGTCACCAGCACCTTGTTCTAAAGGATCAGCTCGGTCAACACCTTGGTTGATATCTGGTGATTGTTTACCAATCGCACTGATAACTGCGCAGGAATTAGCATCAAAGCCCATATCGGAACTGGTATAACCGATTTCACGAACGGTATTACGTGTAATTTCTTCGATATCGACCCAAGCTTTGGTGGTAATTTCTCCGCCTACCATAACCATGCCTGTCTTAACGTAAGTTTCGCAGGCAACGCGTGCTTTTGGATCTTGTTCTAAAATTGCATCCAGAACAGCATCAGAAATTTGATCTGCAATTTTATCTGGATGACCTTCTGAGACTGATTCAGAAGTAAATAGGTGTGTAGTCATTATATCTCGTTACCTTAATACAAACGGTTTAAGGATGGATGTTTTAACATCTAGACGTCTATTTTATGACTCTTCTCTCTTTAATTCCAGCTTTTTTTAATCAAATATAGGGATAAAATAGAATCAAACAGTTAATCTTGTTTTTTATTGTGTGCTATTTTCTGATGATAAAAGATCGAAAATAAGAAAAAAAAGGTTTTTGTGCATTTTGCTTTTGCATTTTATGTTAACTACAGGTATAAACTCGCGGTTACTGTGAAATCTGAACACAGTGTAAACCGCAGAATTTCTAATTCTGTTTCTCTGTTAGGGAAATGGCTTATAGGTTTAAGCCATGTGTGGAGTGAATGGGTAATGATCCATTGTCTACAGGTTAGTCTTTTCAAAAACCAAAACAGCACTCGTCAATACTATACACGTAGTATATCTAGAGTGATTTCCTCTCTGAGCTCTTTCTCTTTAGAGCGAAGTTGTCTGTTACTTGCCAATAGGTGATTGTGTTAACTCGTTATAGGTTAACTCAAGAACTTTCTACTATTATGTCCGGCGAATAGCTGGATAATCATATAAAAATATATAGTGAGTCATTACTTCCAACTGTTATTTATCAGTCGTTTCAGATTTTCAATAAATTATTGACTACTATAGTGACAGGCAAGGTATAAACTCATACTCCCTAAGGAGAATGTCATGAATGATAACATCGCTCGTAAGATGCAGCAGACCTATAATATTGCATATTGGGGTGGCGGTTACTATTTAGCGAACAATCGGGGAAATATTAGCGTTTGCCCTAATCCTGATGTTCCTGATGCCACTTTTGATTTAACTGAATTGGTTAAACGTGTTCAAGAAGAGCAATCACATCTGCGCTTACCTGCACTTTTTTGTTTTCCTCAAATTCTACAGCATCGCTTACGTTCGATTAATGCGGCGTTTCATCGTGCGCGTGAATCTTATGGTTATAAAGGTGACTATTTTTTAGTTTACCCAATCAAAGTTAACCAACAACGCCGTGTTATTGAGTCATTAGTCAATGCAGGAGAGCCTTTAGGTTTAGAAGCTGGTTCTAAAGCTGAATTAATGGCCGTGCTTGCTCATGCCAATATGACAAGCTCTGTGATTGTGTGTAATGGTTATAAAGATCGTGAGTATATTCGCTTAGCACTCACAGGCGAAAAGCTTGGGCATAAAGTTTTCTTAGTGATTGAGAAAATGTCTGAGATAAAAATGGTACTTGAAGAAGCTGAACGTTTAGAGGTTATTCCTCGTTTAGGCGTTCGCGCTCGTCTTGCTTCTCAAGGATCAGGCAAATGGCAGGCAAGTGGTGGTGAAAAATCAAAATTTGGTTTAGCTGCGACACAAGTTCTGCAATTAATTGATATGTTACGTCAAGCTGATCGCTTAGAGAGTCTGCAATTACTGCATTTCCATTTAGGCTCTCAGATGGCGAATATCCGTGATATCGCAACCGGTGTTCGTGAGTCTGCTCGTTTCTATGTTGAGTTGCACAAATTAGGTGTGAATATTCAATATTTTGATGTGGGTGGCGGGCTAGGTGTGGACTATGAAGGCACTCGTTCACAATCTGATTGCTCGGTTAACTATGGCCTTAATGAATATGCAAATAATGTTATTTGGGCAATTGGTGATGCGTGTGATGAAAATGATTTACCGCATCCAACCGTAATTACCGAATCAGGCCGTGCGTTAACTGCACATCATACCGTATTGATTTCTAATGTCATTGGTGTTGAGCGTAATGAATTTACCGCGATTACGCCACCGGAGGAAGATGCAGCGAGACCAATCGCTAGCCTTTGGGAAACATGGGAAGAGATGCAAACCAAAGGGCATAGTCGTTCATTACGTGAATGGTTGCATGATAGCCAATTAGACTTGCATGATGTGCATACTCAATATGTTCATGGCATGTTAAGCCTGACAGAGCGTGCATGGGCAGAAGAGTTATATTTAAATATCTGTCGTCGTATCCAATATGATTTAGATCCAAGTAATCGTGCTCATCGCCCGATTATCGATGAGTTACAAGAACGTATGTCAGATAAGTTCTATGTTAACTTCTCATTATTCCAATCTTTGCCTGATGCATGGGGTATTGATCAATTATTTCCTGTATTACCGATTGAAGGGTTAGATAAACCACTGGATCGTCGTGCGGTACTACTCGATATTACGTGTGACTCAGATGGTATTATTGACCATTATGTTGATGGTGATGGCGTTGAAACAACGATGCCTATGCCAGCTTATGATCCTGAATACCCGCCTATGATTGGCTTCTTTATGGTTGGGGCTTATCAGGAAATTTTAGGCAATATGCATAATTTATTTGGTGATACTGCTGCTGTTGACGTTTATCTTGATGAAAAAGGTAATCTTACTTACGTCCAAAGCGAAGAGGGCGATACCGTTGCCGATATGCTTCAGTACGTTAAGTTAAATCCAACGGTGTTGTTAGATCGTTTCCGTACCCAAGTAAAAAATGCACAGTTAGATGAAGCGTTGCAAGAACAATTCCTGACTGAATTTGAAAGTGGCTTATACGGTTATACGTATCTGGAAGAAGAAGAGTAATTCTTAATTTTCCAATGCAGGAGTGATGTTATTAAACATCACTCTTTATCTATCATATTGATTTGTATGTTACTTATTTAAAATAAGTGACAGAGGTAATAGCATGAAAAATAGTACGTTAGGTAATGAGACTGATAATTCATTGATCTCTAATGCATTTGGTTTTTTACGTTTTCCACTGAATTTTCAGCCTTATAGTAGTGATGCGGATTGGGTTATTACGGGTGTACCTTTCGATATGGCAACATCGGGTCGTGCGGGAACTCGTCATGGACCAGGCGCTATCCGCCAAATCTCAACCAATTTAGCGTGGGAAGGAAACCGCTGGCCTTGGGATTTTGATATGCGTGAGCGCTTAAACGTTGTCGATTGTGGTGACTTAGTTTTTAATTTCGGTGATGCACAAGATATGAGCGATAAACTACAAGCTCATACAGAGAAGCTATTAGCCGCAGGTAAAAAATGTTTAACCTTTGGTGGTGACCACTTTGTCACATTACCTTTACTACGTGCTCATGCTAAACATTTTGGCAAAATGGCATTAGTCCATTTTGATGCGCATACAGATACTTATGGTAATGGCAGTAAATTTGATCACGGTACCATGTTCTTCCATGCACCTAATGAAGGATTAATCGATCCTAATCATTCTGTTCAAATTGGTATTCGTACCGAGCATGACAGTGATAACGGCTTTACCGTGTTAGATGCTGCACAAGTTAACGATCGTGGTGTGACTGATCTTGTCGATCAGATCAAAGGAATTGTGGGTGATTTACCTGTTTACCTGACTTTTGATATTGATTGTCTTGATCCTGCATTTGCACCTGGAACAGGAACACCAGTCGTCGGTGGCTTAACAACCGATAAAGCACTGAAGATCTTACGTGCATTACAACCGTTAAATATCGTCGGTATGGATTTAGTTGAAGTCTCTCCAGCTTATGATCAATCTGATATTACAGCACTTGCTGGAGCTACAATTGCACTTGATATGTTATATCTGCAAGCAACAAAAAAATAATGTCTGTTAACCCCAGAAAATAAAGATAAAGCGATATCTTGTAGGTATCGCTTTTTCTATTTCTATTTCTATTTCTATTTTTCTTCTATCTATGAATAAGTTAAGCATTTTTTGCTAATAAATAAACTTACTTCTCAAATGCCTTTTCTGCTCTTTTTAGTGCTTATTTTATCATTTATCGAGCACTTATTCTAAATGATAATTATTTACAGAGTGTTTGATCGCTATTATTGAGTTTACTAGCGAATGATCGTTATTTTGTCACCCGCCTGTTTAATTGCTACTGTTAATCTATTAACAAAGTTCTTTTTTAGAAGAGCTTTTTCATCTGTAAATATTCAGGAGAAAGACAATGGCTTTGAATGGTAAAGTAATTTTAGTTACAGGCGCTGCTCAGGGAATTGGCCGTGGCATTGCATTGCGTTTAGCAAAAGAAGGTGCTGATATTGCTCTGGTTGACTTGAAAGCAGATAAGTTAGCGGATGTTGCAAAAGAAATTGAAGCTCTCGGACGTAAAACAACAATTTTTGCTGCAGATATTAGTCATCGTGATGAAGTTTTTGCTGCTGTTGAACATGCTGAAAAGGTATTAGGTGGCTTTGATGTGATGATCAATAACGCAGGTATTGCCCAAGTTAAGCCTCTGGCTGACGTAACACCTGAAGATATGGATAGGATCTTCAAAATTAACGTAAATGGCACCATGTGGGGGATCCAAGCAGCATCAGAGAAATTTAAAGCATTAGGTCATAAAGGTAAAATTATTAATGCTTCTTCTATTGCAGGACACGATGGCTTTGCAATGTTAGGTGTTTATTCCGCAACTAAGTTTGCTGTACGTGCGCTGACACAAGCCGCAGCAAAAGAGTATGCTAGTGCTGGTATTACTGTAAATGCTTACTGCCCAGGTATTGTAGGCACAGATATGTGGGTTGAAATTGATGAGCGATTTGCTGAGATAACTGGAGCACCAAAAGGCGAAACCTATAAGAAATATGTTGAAGGTATTGCATTGGGTCGTGCTCAAACCCCTGATGATGTTGCTGCCCTCGTTGTTTTCTTATCAAGTGATGATTCTGACTATATTACAGGCCAAGCAATTTTAACTGATGGCGGTATTGTTTATCGTTAATCAATAAAATAAAAAGTTATTTATCAATACCCTGTGTGATTTAAAAGAATGACACAGGGTTATTTATTGCGAGCGATTTATAACGAAATCAAAGCTGAAAATACCGTGCCAGCAGCGGGGCGGTAAAATTCTTTTTCAAATAGAAGCCTCTGGGTAAGGTCATAATACGTTTTCCATCTTCACCAATAGCTTCTGTTAATGCTTTACTGTTTGCGGCTTTTGGACGGATTTGTAACACTTGTCCGTGGCGTGCAGTAATACTTTCTACTTTACCCAGCACAATCATATCCATTAACTCTTCCCAATCATGGCGTAAGAGTTCTTCTTCCAGACTATTAGGGCTCCAAAGTAACGGAGAAGCGACACGACGTTGTGCTAATGGTATTTCCCTTTCACCTTCAACAGGAACCCATAAGACTCTAGAGAGCTTACGTTTTACATGGCTGTTTTCCCATGTAATACCACTATTACCTGTTAATGCAGCAACACAGACAAAGGTGGTTTCTAAAGGCATACCTAGTCTGTCAATCGGGATTGTTTTAAGTTCAATACCCAATTCACTGAAATCTTGTTCGGGTTTACTGCCTGCACTTGCACCTAAATAATATTCTAACAACATTCCTACCCAGCCTTTATCTCTTTTTAGGTTGGCAGGAATAGGCAATTGTGCAAAAGCAGCAAGTTCACCAAATGTATAACCTGCTAGGGCTTTTGCCCGCTCAAATAAAACTTGCTCATTTTCAGGTGCTACAGGTGGCGTAAACATAGTTATCATCTTCTTGTTTAAAAAATAGACAGAAAAAAAAGGTTGTTGATAATGTATTTCACTTTATTTTATTTAAATCATAATAGCATGATATATCATCATTTTTTTGAGTTAATCCTTCAATTGAAATTTATAATATCAAGTTGTGCACGGTTATCCTGAAATCATAAACAGGCTTTTACACTAGGTTATCCACAGCTTTATGGGATAACTCACAGAAAGTGAGATCACTGTTCTGATTTACAGCCTTGACTTTTGCAGATATTCCTCAAAATAATCCTATTTTGTCTAACTAATCGGCATAACCTGTGGATAAAACATCCTGTGATTGTTTTTTGTACGATTTAAGGCGGTGAGTCTTTTAATTGTTTTATCTAATCGCTGAAATAGGCATTAAAAACTAGCTACTAATTTGAATTATAAGTGATATTTTAAAATTTATATCAACAGCCTTTTTTATGATATAAAAACTATACCCTGATTATCTCACTCTTTTTCACATAGATATCCACAGAAAAAGTGAATAAATCCCCTAAGCATTTATGTGGGTGTTTATAACTTTCAAGTTTTCTGTGAATTAACTTAAATCGTCACAATCATGACGATGAAAAAGTTCGTTATCTCTTATTCTGGTTACTGTGGCTCAATATCGGGTGTGAACCATGCTGATTTGAAATCAAACCAACCAAAAGTATTCATTTTGACACCACGTATGGTTCTTTCTCCTTGTAACTCAAGTAAATGGTGGAATAAAGGATAAAGCCAAATATTGTGTGTTAACTGACGACACCACTCTTCTAGTGGTAGCTTTTTTTGATGCCATAAAGAGAGCTCGTGTGTAAATGAACGCCCTAAACAGTGATGAAAAAGAGGTAATTCATAAAGAGTAGCGAAAATAGAAAATTCTAAAGGTTTATAGAAATTTACCGTTGCTAACCAGATATCACTTTCTGCCTGGCCGTAATACCATTGTTCGTAATCAAGAACTTGAATGGTGAGCTCAATACCATACAGAGATAAAATATTTTTGATGAGTTCAGCGATAGTGCTGTATTCATGATGCTCTTTATAGAGTGTGACAGTCAGTTTGGTTAATGATGCAGGTTTGGGATGTTGACGTATTAATTTACTGTGATGCCAATGAAGTAGTAAACCATAAGCAGGAGACCAATGGCGTTGATAGAAAGGATCGCAATGTGTCAGCATATTAACTGGAGTTAATACACTGCTTAACCACTCTCTTATTTCTATTTGCTGGCATTGTGCTGAGCGACTATCGTAAAGTAAAAAATAACATCCTTCCTCTTTACGACTTTCCAGTGAATCTTTGTTTGTATCATCATCTGTTAAATGAATGGTTGAACAGACCATTTTTTTATTCAGTTCAGGTACAACCCATATATCAATTTCATCTAATAATGCTCGTAACCCAAAATAGCGACTAAAGGCTTTGATTTGCAGTTTATGCTGATCATTAGCCATGATTTGATAAGCACCTGTTCCTATTGGGTGCTGTGCAAAGTCTGAGAGTGATGCCCATTCTTGTGGCAAAATAACAGCTTGAGGGCTCCCTAATAATGTAGCAAATTGTTTATCCGCTTCGTTTAAGAAAATATCAAGCACATAAGGTTGAGGTGAGGAAATACGTTCTATATGTGCATAAAGTGGATTACAGTGCTTCATACGCATTAAGGAAGTGCTGATATCTTCAAAAGTAAGCTCGCGACCATGATGAAAGTAGATAGAAGGGCGTAAATAAAATCGCCAATGTTGCTCTGTGATCATTTGCCAATGGTGAGCTAATTCTGCTTCAACTTCCCCATTTTCCTCTTTTAAATACACCAGAGAATTAAATATTTGACTCATTAAATGTAATTCAGATCGCCTTAAAGGCGTTCCTGGCAATAAATTTCTAAAAGGACGATAGTAAATAATCCGAAGTAACTGTTGACCAGGATGAAAACTTTTTTCAATTTGAGAGAGCACCATTTGGCGCACGGAGTCTTTGTCACCCATTAGTGCAACAAGCTTTTCAATATCGTTCTCTTTTATTAATCGCTCAGCACGATTTTGTTGAATTTCCTGCGCATTAGATTGAAAACTCAATGTGGACTTTTTGCCTCTACCTACTTCTGCTTGCCAATTTATCCAGCCTATTTCTTGCATTTTATTTAACAAAGAACGGACATGACGGCGCGTACAATGTAGCGTTTGTGCTAATTCTTGTAAGGTAGTTTCAGATGTTTTTCCCTGAAAGGCTTGCCATAGGCGAATAAATTGTAACTCTAAGCGGGGTGTAGTCATAAAAGAGGAAATCCCTTAATAAAGTGATCAATTTTAATTTCCTTATATTAGACCGATAATGTTTGTGTTTAAAGTTAGCTCTCATGTTAGTTATCACAAATTATGAATACTGACAGACTCCCCCATTTGAGCATTCGGTGATTGCCGGCCAGTGATAATTGATCACTGGCTTTTTTATTGGCTATTTATTGAGATAAAAAAAAACCGTAAACGAATTTACGGCAAGAATGACAAAGTAAACATCACAGAAAGTAGAAGAAGGTAAGAAATTGTCTTTATTAGCGCATAAAGGCAGGTTGTTTTGCCTCGTAAGCACTAATGTCATCTTGGTGTTGTAGCGTTAATCCAATACTGTCTAATCCTTCAATCATGCAATGACGGCGAAATGAATCGATTTCAAAAGAGAAACATAATTCACCGGCTCTGACTTCTTGTGCCACCAAATCGACAGTAATAGGGGTACCTGTGTGTTGTTTCACCCAATCAAATAATTGTGAAACTTCATTGTCACTTAATTTGATTGGCAACAGTTGGTTATTAAATGAATTGCCGTAAAAAATATCAGCAAAACTAGGGGCGATAACGGCGTGAAAACCATAATCTGTTAATGCCCAAGGAGCATGTTCACGAGATGATCCACACCCAAAGTTTTCTCGTGCTAATAAAATAGAAGCGCCTTGGTAAATAGGCTGATTCAAAATAAAAGCTGGATTAGGCTGAGTACCTTCATCATCTAAGAATCGCCAATCATGAAACAGATGCTTACCAAAGCCAGTACGAGTGACTTTTTGTAAAAATTGCTTAGGAATAATGGCATCGGTATCAACGTTTGCTGCATCTAAAGGAACCGCAATACCCGTATGTTGAGTAAATTTATTCATCATGTTCTCCTTTAGGATGCCACTGCAAATGTACGGATATCTGCAAAATGGCCATTAATTGCCGCAGCTGCTGCCATTGCAGGACTGACTAAATGTGTTCGGCCTCCACGGCCTTGACGTCCTTCAAAGTTACGGTTGCTGGTGGATGCACAACGTTCGCCTGGATTTAATCGATCGTTATTCATAGCTAAACACATCGAACAACCCGGTAAACGCCATTCAAAACCTGCTTCAATAAAGATTTTATCTAAACCTTCGGCTTCAGCTTGTGCTTTAACCGGCCCAGATCCCGGAACAACAATAGCTTGAACATGGGATGCAACTTTATGGCCTTTTGCGATTTCAGCTGCAGCACGTAAATCTTCAATGCGTGAGTTTGTACAAGAGCCAATAAAGACTTTATCAATAGCGATATCTGTTAAATTAACGCCTTCACTTAATCCCATATATGCCAAGGCTTTTTCAGCAGAAGCGCGTTCAACAGGATCATTAAAGCTATCTAATAACGGTACGATTTGATCAATAGCAATAACTTGCCCTGGGTTGGTACCCCATGTAACTTGTGGTGCAATGTCGGCAGCATTAATCGTGACAGTGGCATCGAAAGTGGCATCATCATCAGACTTTAAGGTTCTCCAATAAGCAACAGCCTCATCCCATGATTGGCCTTTAGGGGCAAATTGACGACCTTTTAAATAAGCAAAAGTGGTGTCATCAGGCGCCACTAAACCTGCTTTAGCACCCATTTCAATTGCCATATTGCATAAAGTCATTCGACCTTCCATGCTTAAGGCTTCAATAGCTTCACCTGCAAATTCGACGATATAACCAGTACCACCAGCACTACCTAATTTGCCAATAATCGCTAATACGATATCTTTTGCGGTGATCCCAATGGCAGTCTTGCCTTGAACTTCAATTTTTAATGTTTTAGCTCGTGATTGTTTTAACGTCTGAGTTGCTAAAACGTGTTCAACCTCAGATGTGCCGATCCCAAAAGCTAATGAGCCAAAAGCACCATGAGTTGCTGTATGTGAATCACCACAAACAATCGTCATTCCGGGCAAGGTTAAGCCTTGTTCTGGCCCCATTACGTGAACAATCCCTTGATATGGATGGTTTAAGTCATACAGCGTAACGCCAAATTCTTGGCAGTTTTTCATCAACTCTTGCATTTGAATTCTCGCCATATCACCACAAGCATTAATATCTTTAGTCTGTGTTGATACGTTGTGATCCATCGTTGCAAAGGTTTTATTGGGTTGACGAACAGGACGACCTTTTGTTCTTAATCCATCAAAGGCTTGAGGTGATGTCACTTCGTGCACTAAATGGCGATCGATATATAAAATCGGTGTTTCATCACTCACTTCTCTGACAACATGTGCATCGTAGATTTTTTGATATAATGTTTTACCCATGTTATGCCCCTTCACGAATATATTGAGTGATACGATCACCCATTTCTGTCGTTGTAATTGCGTTACCATCTCCCGCTAAGTCTGCGGTACGATAGCCTTCTGCTAATACTTGAGTGATAGCATCTTCAATGGCTTGGGCCGCTTTGTCTTCATTAAAGCTGTAACGCAGTAATAATGCAGCCGACAAAATTTGTGCAATCGGGTTAGCGATATTTTTACCTGCAATATCTGGTGCTGAACCACCAGCTGGCTCATATAAGCCAAAGCGTTCTTCATTAACGCTTGCGGATGGTAACATCCCCATTGAACCAGTGATCATGGCGCATTCATCAGATAAAATATCGCCAAAAATATTGGAGCACAGTAATACATCAAACTGAGATGGATCTTTAATTAACTGCATTGTGGCGTTATCGATATACATATGCTGAATTTCAACATCTGGGTATTCTTTGGCAATACCAGTTACGACTTCACGCCATAAAATAGAGCTTTGTAAAACGTTCGCTTTATCAATAGACGTTACTTTATGGCGACGTTTACGCGCTGATTCAAATGCAAAACGGGCAATACGCTCGATTTCGTAACGATGATAAACTTCAGTATCAAAAGCGCGTTCTTGAGCACCTTCGCCTTCACGGCCTTTAGGTTGACCAAAATAGATACCGCCTGTTAATTCACGTACACACAAAATATCAAAGCCACGCTGTGCAATATCAGCACGTAATGGACAATAAGCTTCTAAACCTTCATATAGGCGAGCAGGGCGTAAATTGCAGAACAATTTAAAATGTTTGCGTAAAGGCAGTAACGCACCACGTTCAGGTTGTTCATTAGCGGGTAAATGCTCCCACTTAGGGCCACCGACAGAACCAAATAAAATAGCATCGGCTTGCTCGCAACCTGCTAAGGTATTTGCTGGTAATGGTGTGCCATGATTATCGATGGCAATACCACCGATATCATATTCTTTTGTAGTGATATTGAGTGAGAAACGCTCACTTATGGCATCCATCACTTTGTGTGCTTGAGCCATAACTTCAGGACCAATACCATCTCCGGGTAATACTGCAATATGATAATTTTTTGACATAATTAAACCGCTTCTTGTGTTGTATGTTGTTTGCGTTTTTCTATTTCGACTTGCTCTGAGCGCCAAATACTATTGATAACGTGGATCATGGCATTGGCGGATGAACCAACTATGTCTGTTTCTAACCCCATTCCATGAAATTTACGGCCTTGATACTCAACGACAATATCAACTTGTCCTAAAGCATCTCTACCTTCACCTTTGGCTGTTAATTGGTAAGTTACTAACTTTAATGGGTAACCCGTTGCACGGGATATTGCTTGATATACTGCATCTACGGGGCCATTACCGGTTGCTGCTTCAGTAATTTCTTTATCACCATGTGTAATGCTGACACTGGCGGTGGCAACAGTTGATGAACCAGATTGAGTATTAAAATAGTTCATAACAAATTCATCTGGCTCTTGTTGTTGCTGACCAATAAATGCTAATGCCTCTAAATCATAATCAAAGACTTGGCCTTTTTTATCTGCTAAACGTAAGAAGGCTGCATATAAATTATCTAAGTTATAATCTTTTTCTCGATACCCCATTTCTTCCATACGATGTTTGACTGCAGCTCGGCCAGAACGAGAAGTTAAGTTTAATTGCACTTCTTTTAATCCAATTGATTCAGGTGTCATGATTTCGTAGGTTTCACGGTTTTTCAGTACGCCATCTTGGTGAATACCTGATGAATGGGCGAATGCATTGGAGCCGACAACCGATTTATTAGCATGAATAGGTGTATTACATAATTGGCTGACTAATTGACTGGTACGATAAATTTCTTTGTGATTAATGCGTGTTTGAACATTCATCATTTGTTCACGGACTTTTATTGCCATGATAACTTCTTCTAATGCACAGTTACCTGCGCGTTCACCTAACCCATTAATAGTACCTTCAACTTGTCTTGCACCTGCTTGTACTGCAGTAATCGAATTAGCAACAGCCATGCCTAAATCATCATGACAATGGACAGAGATAACTGCTTTATCAATATTAGGTACTCGCTCAAATAAGTTGGTGATAATGCCACCGAATTGATAAGGTGTTGTATAACCTACAGTATCAGGAATATTAATTGTGGTTGCCCCAGCATTAATGGCGCTTTCTACGATCCGACATAAATTATCAATATGAGTACGACCGGCATCTTCACAAGAAAACTCCACATCATCGGTATAACGGCGAGCACGTTTTATGGAATTCACACCCATTTCAATAATATCTTCGAACGATTTCTTCAATTTATGTTCAGCATGTAATGCCGAGGTCGCCAAGAATACGTGGATACGAAAAGCTTCTGCGACTTTTAAAGACTCTGCTGCAACATCAATATCGTTATCAACGCAGCGAGCTAATGCACAAATACGGCTATTTTTGATCTCACGTGCAATAGTTTGCACTGATTCAAAATCACCTGGAGAAGAAACAGGAAAGCCCGCTTCAATGATATCCACACCTAAACGCTCTAAGGCATAAGCAATTTGTAATTTTTCTTTTACGCTTAAGCTTGCTTGCAATGCCTGTTCGCCATCTCTCAATGTGGTATCAAAAATAATCACGTTGTTGCTCATAATCTGTTCCTTTCTCTTTTTATTTGCTGTTTGCGCTCTCCCAGGTATAAAAAAACCCGCGACTAGCGCGGGTTTTCTCTTTAAGGGTAGGTGTGTTTCATTTTTTACCCATAAGCCGACCGCGCATAAAAGTTGCGAGTAGTAGTAGGCTTGATAGTAAAATTGCGTTTAACATGAAACACCCTTAGATAAGTTCTCAATAATCTTTATTTATTGATACCTAATACCAATAAAGATGTCAAGCATTGGAATTTATAAAATCATTTAGCCATATTATTTATAAAATTTTCACAGTGATTTTGACTAATATCTAAATTTTTACTAATGATTATGACTATCAGCAAATCATTGATTGGGTTAATGTTCCGTACATTGTTTAAAAAAGAGTGAAATGAAAAATTAAACAACTGTTTGCTTTTTTTTTAATCAGCTAAATGAGAAGGAAAAAGAGTATCAATGAGATAGTAAAGATTAATAAATGTAAGCAAGGTTTTGAATGTAAGCATAAAAATCATTGTATTATTAGAGTTGATAGCTCTTGGATACTTATTTTAGGAATGAAAATACATCATTTTATTATGATTTTTATCATACTTTGTTTTATTATTTGCAAGGCAGAAGGTAAAACAGGTTGTAATATATATTGATATAATCATTTTCTATACATGTAATTTTAATATCAATTTTTCATCTTTATATGAAAAATGTTTTTTTATTGATATGAAACTTATGTGTTTAGTTATATGCATGGACGATGAATAATAAATTTTAATAAATAGTTAAAGTAATAGTTAAGACATATCTATTATTAATAATGCCTTTGTTAATAATAGTTAATTAACCATTATAATAACATAGTGGAGTAAGAAATGACGGATTACACATCAGCAACAGTTACCAGTAAAGAATCAGCAGATATGCATTTACGTAATGTTGATCTTAATTTATTAACGGTATTTGATGCTGTTATGCAAATGCAAATGCAAAATGTCACTCGAGCCGCACAGGTTCTTGGCATGTCACAACCCGCAGTTAGTAATGCAGTATCTCGACTTAAAGTAATGTTTAATGATGAATTATTTGTTCGTTATGGTCGTGGTATTCAACCTACATTAAGAGCAAAACAGCTTTTTGGTCCTGTTAGACAAGCATTGCAATTAGTACATAATGAACTTCCAGGGGCTGGGTTTGAACCAGAACAAAGTGAACGTATATTTAATTTATCTATTTGTAGCCCGCTAGATATTAAATTAGCACCAAAAATAGTTGAACAAATTAAAAATAAAACACCTAACATTAATGTTAATATTAAATCTTACTTAAATAGTAATATAGAACACCAATTAAAATATCAAGAAGTCGAATTCTTTATTAATTATAAACAATTTGATAGAGCAGAGTTTCATTCACAGCCATTGTTTAATGATGAACTTGTTTTAGTTGTTTCTAATAAGCATCCACGTATTAAAGAAAGTGTGACACAAGAGATGTTATTAAATGAACAACATTCAATTGTTTCTTTAGATGATGTTGGTTCATTTAGTACTCCTTATTATAAAGATACTCATTTAGAAAATCTTATCACTTATCAGGGAACTGATTTAAATAGCGTATTAAATATTGTCTCTAAAACTTATTTAGTTGCTATTGCACCAAAATGGTTAGTGGAATGCAATGCTGAGCAATTAGACATCAAAGCCATTTCGTTACCTTGGGAAAAGACACTGCGTCCATGTTATTTAATTTGGCATGAATCAACCGAGCGTGACAAAGGTCACTTATGGATGAAAAATTTACTTAGTGAAGTTTGTCAGAACTAGAGTGTTTTCGCTCATAATTAGTTTTTATTTCTAATTATGCAGAAATAGTGGCAGATAACATTAGTTGTTAGACTAATGACCAACATGAGTTTTATGCGGTTAGATAAAATAAATTGGATTGCTGTCACTATTTTTGCCCTTTATTTATAATAATGACTATTATTCGCATTTTACTCGCTCAACGGTGATTTTCTACACCAATACTCTTTTCTATATATTGTCACTGATTACGTAATAACAGTTACTTGTTGTTATTCATCTATTTTTCTTTTTATCTTCCATAAAAAAATAGAATTGTAATGTCGAACTCCCTCACTGAGGTGAGATAGCTCCTTTTGACAAAACTTTTCATAACTCACAATTTTACAAATTTATGTAAAATTGAATTCCTTTATTTTGGTGGATCACTTAGACTTTTATCCGAGTCAGCGAACAAGTGTAAGCTGAAATTATAAGTGGCGTATTTTGTCCATTTCAGTTTGATAACACGGTCGCTTTTCCATAAATAGCAGGAAAATTATGATAACTAATAATAATCTTCAAGATTATCATATAATTAGAAGATTGCAGATGCGGTTTTTGCACAGCGGGAATAATATTGCTTATCGTCAGTGGGATGCTAAGCGCAATATCGAAATGTCATGGACAGAGGTTGAAAAGAAAACACGCGCGCTCTCAAATGCATTATTAGAAATGGGTGTGAGTGTTCAAGAAAATATAGGGATCTTTTCTCAAAATACCATTGATTGGTCTTTGGCTGATATTGCTTCTTTGCAATTACGTGCGGTAACTGTTCCTCTTTATGCAACCAGCAATGTTGAACAAGCCGCTTATATTTTAAATGATGCAAATATTCGCATTCTTTTTGTTGGCGACCAAAAGCAATACGATATTGCTTCTGAATTATTAGCGTTATGTCCTCAACTTGAACATATTATTGTATTTAACTCTGATGTCGTATTAAACACAAATCCAGCTTCATGTTATCTCGATAGTTTAATTAATAACACTCAATATCAGTATGATGACGTGTTAGTACAACGCATTGGTGAGTGTAATTTAGACGATCTGTTTACCTTGATTTATACATCAGGAACAACAGGGGAACCTAAAGGTGTAATGCTTGATTACACGAGTTTAGCATCTCAACTTTACCTGCATGACGAACGTCTTTCATTATCAGATAAAGACGTTTCATTATGTTTCTTACCGCTTTCTCACGTTTTCGAACGTGCTTGGAGCTTTTATGTCATGCACACGGGAGCTGTCAATGTGTATTTAACGGATACTCATGCTGTTAGAGAAGCAATGAGTGAGGTTAAGCCTACCGTTATGTGTGCTGTTCCGCGCTTCTATGAAAAAGTATATAGCGCAATTCAAGACAAAGTGTCTCAGGCTTCACTATTACGTCGATTTATTTTTAAATGGGCAATCAAGCAGGGTGAAAAACAGCGCGAAGCACAACTTAATCAGCGTAATCTCAGTTTCATTTCTCGTTTATGTTATCGCTTTGCTGATAAGAAGGTTTTAAAACCATTACGCCAAATTTTAGGTGGACGGGTCCGCTTTTTACCAGCAGCTGGTGCGCGTTTAGATGATGCTGTTATTCGTTTCTTTTTAGCAACAGGGATTAATATTAAATACGGTTATGGTATGACCGAAACCTGTGCCACTGTTTCATGCTGGGAAGAAAATAAGTATAAATTAGGCTCTATTGGTACACCACTACCAGGTATTGAAGTTCGTATTGGGGCTGAAAATGAAATTCAAGTCCGTGGTAGCATTGTTATGAAAGGGTACTTCAATAAACCAGAAGATACCGCGGCTGCTTTTACAGAAGACGGTTGGTTACGTACTGGTGATGCCGGCGCGCTTGATAGTGATGGTGCACTATTTATCACTGAACGTTTAAAAGACTTAATGAAAACGTCGAATGGTAAATATATTGCACCACAAATGATTGAAGGTACTTTAGGGCAAGACCGTTTTATTGAGCATATTGCGGTGATTGCTGATACGCGTAAATTTGTTTCTGCGCTGATTGTGCCTTGTTTTGATGCTCTTGAAGAACATGCCCGAGCATTAAATCTAAAATACCATGATCGCATCGAATTATTACGTCATACAAAAATTAAAGAACTGTTTGATGAGCGTTTACGTGAAATGCAAAAAAACTTTTCTAGTTTTCATCAGGTTAAGCGATTTACGTTGCTTGCTGAAGGTTTTTCAATGGAATCAGGTGAGTTAACACCGACATTAAAACTTCGCCGTAAAATTATTTCAGAACGTTATCGAAATGAAATTGAATTGATGTATCAAGATTAAATTTAAGCAAGAAAAAGCACCTTTAAGGTGCTTTTTTCTTGTGAAATTACTGATTGATAGATAATGATGATTAAAATAATTGATAAAAGGCATAAACGGAAACGTTGACGCATACGGTTTTATCAGTAAATTGTGTTAAAATGCAAAATCAGATCAGCATAATGACTGAAGTTCATAGCAATATGTAATAAATAACACATTTAATAATTAAAAGAGGCTAATGTGAAACTGGATGAAATCGCCCGCTTGGCTGGTGTTTCACGAACAACAGCAAGTTATGTCATTAATGGTAAGGCGAAACAGTACCGTGTAAGTGACAAGACTGTTGAAAAAGTGATGGCGGTGGTCAGAGAGCATAATTACCACCCGAACGCTGTTGCCGCGGGATTACGTGCTGGTCGTACGCGTTCTATTGGTTTGGTTATTCCTGATTTGGAAAACACCAGTTATACCAGGATCGCAAATTACCTTGAACGACAAGCACGCCAACGCGGTTATCAGTTGCTAATTGCATGTTCAGAAGACCAACCTGACAACGAAATTCGTTGTGTTGAGCATTTATTACAACGTCAAGTTGATGCCATTATTGTTTCAACGGCATTGCCACCAGAACACCCTTTTTATCAGCGTTGGGCTAATCGCTCATTACCGATTATCGCGCTAGATAGGGCATTAGAAAGTGAGCATTTTATCAGCGTTGTTGGTGATGACTTAGAAGATGCCAAAATGTTGGCAACTGAACTGAAAGCTTTTCCTTCGCAATCTGTACTTTACTTAGGGGCCCTTCCTGAACTCTCTGTGAGTTTTTTACGTGAACAAGGTTTCCGTAGTGTTTGGAAAGATGATCCTCGAGAAGTAACCTACCTTTATGCTAATAGCTATGAGCGAGAAGCCGCAGCAGCAGCTTTCTCAGAATGGCTAAACAATAATCCAATGCCAGATGCATTATTCACAACTTCGTTTGCTTTATTGCAAGGGGTTATGGATGTGACGTTACAACGAAGTGGCCGTTTACCAACACAATTGGTTATTGCGACTTTCGGTGATCATGAGTTATTGGATTTCCTTGAATGCCCTGTTTTATCTGTCGCTCAACGACATCGTGATATTGCAGAACGTGTATTAGAACTTGTTCTTGCTAGTCTGGAAGAAGAACAAAAACCGCAAGCGGGAATTACACGTATTCGTCGTGATTTATGTCGCCGAGGCAGTTTAGGACGCGCACGTTAATTTGATATTGCTTTATCATAATTACCTGCATTTATACTCATCCCTGTTTTATTAAATTAAAACGGGGATGCTTTATTTGATTTAAGAATGTCGAATAGCTTAGAGAATATTAAATTTGAGATTAATCTTAAGCCTTTTTTTACTATTTCTCTCATTTTTCTAAGTTAATAGATTAAATTTTGACATACCCATAAGTGATATTGCTTAACTTTAATAAATAACAGATTTTACTTTAGAGAAAGTGAGAAGAAAATAAATAACTATCTGCCTGATATTGAATTATTTTTTTAAGCCTTTTTATTTTTATTTATATAAAAGCATCCTCAAATGATTATGTTGGCTAAAGGTAAATGAACTGCTATAAATTAGTTTTTTATCATTAAAATTATTATTTACTCATTATGATTTCTTTATCTGGTTTTCTTCCTTGTTATCGTTATAAATAATTACTTTTCGTAATTAAAAATATAAAATGAAAAATAATCGCTATTAATCATAGTGTTAATATTCCTTATTTCTTTTTTGTCAATAATTTCAACATTTCGGTGTACTCATCAAATTACTGTAAATATAAATAAAGCTTCCTACATCTGGCTTGACAACGTTTTCATACCATCCGTAAACTCTATTTGTGGGGATTTGTGGGATAATGTGGTGTAAATTACAAAGCTGAGGGTAATGAGGATGTTTCGTGGAGCAACACTCGTTAATCTTGACAGCAAAGGGCGAATAACAGTTCCTTCCCGTTATCGAACAACGCTGAGTGAGATTTCTGAAGGTCAAATGGTTTGTACCATTGATCTCAATCAGCCGTGTTTATTGCTTTATACACTTCCTGAATGGGAAAAGATTGAGTTAAAATTGGCGGCTTTGTCTTCCATGAACCCGGCTGAACGTCGAGTTCAACGTCTGTTATTAGGACATGCCAGCGAATGCCAAATGGATAGTGCAGGACGTCTTTTGCTAGCTAGCACGCTAAGACAGCATGCGGGGCTAACCAAAGAGGTCATGTTAGTCGGTCAATTCAATAAATTTGAATTGTGGGATGAACAGGTCTGGTATAGCCAGATTGAAAAAGACATTGTTGCCGAGCAAACCTCTCAGGAACCGTTATCGACACGACTATTGGATTTATCACTTTAAATAATGACAACAAATAATTTTAGCCATACCAGTGTACTACTGGATGAAGCAGTGAATGGCCTGAACATTAAGTCTTCAGGTATCTATATCGACGGAACATTTGGTCGCGGAGGCCACTCCCGTTTAATTTTATCGCAATTAGGTGAGCAAGGTCGCTTGATAGCGATAGACCGAGATCCACAAGCTATTGCAGTTGCCAATGAAATAGATGATGCACGATTTTCTATTGTTCATGGGCCTTTTTCAAATATTGAACAGTATGTCAAAGAGTTAGGTTTAGCTGGGAAGATTGATGGCGTTTTGCTGGATTTAGGCGTTTCTTCTCCTCAGCTTGATGATCCTGAACGTGGTTTTTCTTTTATGCGAGACGGGCCACTTGATATGCGTATGGACCCCACTTCAGGGCAATCTGCTGCGCAATGGCTAATGACAGCTGCAGAAGATGACATTACTTGGGTACTGAAAACATTTGGTGAAGAACGTTTCGCTAAGCGCATTGCACGCGCCATTGTTGCTCGTAATAAAACAGAAGAGCCGTTGACACGAACTAAGCAGTTAGCTGATTTAATTAGTGAAGCAAGCCCAGTAAAAGAACGCCATAAGCATCCAGCAACACGAAGCTTTCAAGCAATTCGAATCTATATCAACAGCGAATTAGATGAAATTGAAAAAGCATTAAAAGGTGCAGTCTCAGTTTTAGCGCCAGAAGGGCGTTTATCTGTGATTAGCTTCCATTCATTAGAAGACCGATTAGTAAAACGCTTTATTCGTGATGAGAGCAAAGGGCCAGTTGTCCCAGCGGGTATTCCACTCACAGAAGCGCAGATAAAAGAGTTAGGAAGTGCTCGCTTATCCAGTATTCACAAGATGAAACCGACAGGTATAGAGGTGGAAGAGAACCCACGGGCACGAAGCTCTGTATTACGTGTAGCACAACGTATTGAGGAATAAATGTCTACAGAACGACACACACTACCAGGAGTTATAGGGCAGGATTTACTGCGTCATGGCAAGTTACCTGTATGTTTACTGATAGCCGTGATTATTTCTGCGGTGTATGTCGTGACGACAGCGCACAAGACACGTTTATTGACAGCAGAAAAAGAGCGTTTAGTGCTGGAAAAAAATGTATTGGATATCGAATGGCGCAACCTCATTCTTGAAGAAAATGCACTGGCCGATCATAGCCGAGTAGAGCGTTTTTCAAGTGATAGTTTGGGGATGGTTCATGTTGATCCAACAAAAGAGAACATCGTGGTTACTAAATAATTAAGGCAAGTATGAAATTTTCACGTTCGGCAAAAGCGAAAGCAAAGACAAAGTCAAATGCCAAACTACGCAAGCCTGAAGAAAAAACAGGATTTGTGAGTTGGCGTTTTGCGTTGCTTTGCACAGGCATTGGTATCGCTTTAGCCGCGCTATTAATCCGTGTTGCCTATTTACAAATTATTAATCCAGATCCCCTAATTCGTGAAGGGGATATGCGTTCTTTACGTGTACAAAAAGTCCCAACAGCAAGAGGGATGATCAGCGATAGAATGGGAAGACCTCTTGCAGTCAGTGTGCCTGTGTATGCTATTTGGGCAGATCCTAAAGTTGTATTGGATGCCAATCCAGATATGACAGATTCTCGTTGGTTAGCGCTTGCTGACGCACTAAAGATCTCCGTCAGTCAAATCGAACAGAAAATTGCTGCCGCACCTTCCGCACGTTTTATCTATCTTGCTCGCCAAGTTAATCCCGAAATTAGTGATTACATTAGTAAATTGAAAATTACTGGGATTAACATGCGCCAAGAATCCAAACGTTATTATCCATCGGGTGAAGTAACTGCTCATATTATTGGTGTAACGAATATTGATGGTGATGGCATTGAAGGTGTTGAAAAAAGTTTTAACCAATGGCTAACAGGTGCTCCTGGTGAACGTGTCGTTCGTAAGGATGGTTTCAATCGAGTCATTGAAAATATTGCTCAAACAGATAGTCAAGCTGCTCATAACTTGATGTTAAGTATTGATGAACGCCTACAATCCGTGGTTTATCGTGAATTAACCAATGCTGTTATCAAGAATAAAGCAGAATCTGGAACTGCTGTTTTAGTAGACGTCAATACAGGCGAAGTGTTAGCAATGGCGAATAGCCCATCTTATAACCCGAATAATTTAGCGGGAACGCCTAAAGATGCGATGCGTAATCGTGCTATCACCGATATTTTTGAACCAGGTTCTACAGTAAAACCGATGGTTGTGATGAGTGCTCTGCACAATCATATTGTTAAAGAAAATAGTGTTATTAATACAATTCCTTATCGTCTTAACGGACATCAAATAAAAGATGTGGCGTTATATCATGAGTTATCGATAACAGGAATATTACAGAAATCGAGTAACGTTGGTGTTTCACGACTAGCGTTAGCGATGCCTGCATCTGAACTTGTGGATGTTTATTCACGTTTTGGATTCGGGAAGCCAACTAACTTGGGGCTAGTTGGTGAAAGTAGTGGCATATTTCCAATAAAAAAACAACGGTGGTCCGATCTTGAAAGGGCCACCTTCTCATTCGGATATGGGCTAATGGTAACACCGTTACAATTAGCGCGTGTCTATGCAACGATTGGTAGTTTTGGTATTTACCGTCCACTCTCAATTACAAAAGTTGATCCTCCTGTACCAGGAACGCGCGTATTTCCTGAGCCAGTAATGAAAACGGTCGTGCATATGATGGAAAGTGTTGCATTGCCCGGTGGCGGCGGTGTAAGTGCGGCTATTAAAGGGTATCGCATTGCGATTAAAACAGGTACGGCGAAAAAAGTAGGACCAGACGGAAAATATATCAATCAATATATCTCTTATGCGGCGGGCGTTGCGCCTGCGAGTCGTCCACGTTTTGCGTTGGTTGTGATAATCGACGAACCTAAAGCGGGTAAATATTACGGGGGCGCAGTATCTGCACCGGTGTTTGGCACAATCATGGGCGCGGTTTTACGAACAATGAACGTAGAACCAGATGCATTGATGCCAGACGATAAAAATGAATTTGTAATTAAAAAAGAAGAGGATACAAGTGGCCGATCCTAACTTAAGTGACCTATTAGGGGCACTAGGGATACAAGCACCGTCATTGATGCTCAAAGACATGACACTCGACAGCCGAAAAGCGGCAAGCGGTGATCTTTTTATCGCCATTAAGGGTCATGAAACTGATGGTAGACGCTATATTCCTCAAGCAATTGCTCAAGGTGTTTCTGCGGTATTAGCGGAAGCACAAGATGTTGCAACGCATGGTGAAATTCGTGAAAGCCACGGCATACCTGTTATTTATATTGATAATCTCAATGCGGAATTATCAAAATTAGCTGGATATTTTTATCATCAACCAGCTGAAAAACTGAAATTAATTGGTGTTACTGGAACTAACGGAAAAACAACAACAACACAATTGTTAGCGCAGTGGGCACAAGGATTAGGCGAAACCAGTGCTGTGATGGGAACAGTAGGTAACGGGCTATTAGGTCACGTTGTTCCAGCCATGAACACCACAGGCTCTGCGGTTGATATTCAATTAGAGTTACAACAACTATTAAATCAAGGCGCGACATTTACAGCGATGGAAGTCTCTTCTCATGGCTTAGTGCAAGGTCGCGTTAGCGCTTTACCTTTTGTGACCAGTGTGTTTACTAATTTAAGTCGTGATCATCTTGATTATCATGGTGATATGGCAAATTACGAAGAGGCCAAATGGTTATTGTTCTCCACACATCATAGTGGTGAGAAAATCATTAATGCGGATGATACTGTTGGTCAAAAATGGTTATTACGTTTGCCTGACGCTGTTGCAGTGACAATGGATAATAAATTGCCTGTAAATTGGCAAGGTCGCTTCGTTAAAACAACAAACATTAATTACCACGATGAAGGTGCAACTATTCGCTTTAGCTCAAGCTGGGGTGAAGGGGAAATTGAAAGCCCATTAATGGGGGCATTTAACGTCAGTAATCTATTATGTGCTTTAGCGACATTGTTAGCACTGGAATATCCATTAGATGCTGTGATTAAAGCATCGTCTGCACTTACTCCTGTTTGTGGTCGAATGGAAGTGTTTAGTGCAGATAATCGTCCTACCGTTATTGTCGATTATGCTCATACTCCTGATGCACTAGAAAAAGCACTCCAAGCCACTCGTTTACACTGCACTGGTAAATTGTGGTGTGTGTTTGGTTGTGGTGGTGATAGAGATAAAGGTAAGCGCCCACTAATGGGTGCAGTTGCAGAAGAATTAGCAGATAAAGTTGTTATCACTGATGATAATCCACGTAGTGAAGAGCCAAAAGCCATTATTCAAGATATTCTTTCTGGTTTAATGGAACCTGGCCGTGCAATTGCTATTGAAGGCAGAGCAGAAGCAGTGACTAACGTGATTATGCAAGCCGATGCTAATGATATGATTTTAGTCGCAGGCAAAGGGCATGAAGATTACCAGTTAGTCGGTTCACGCCGCCTTGATTATTCGGATAGATTAACCGTTGCACGGTTATTAGGGGTGATAGCATGATCCCTTTATCACTAGAAATCATTGCACAAGTTACAGATGGTCAGTTGAGCCATATTGCTCAAAGCCAAGCTAATCAGTTAACGATTAAATCAATTTCAACAGATAGCCGCAATATTGATGAATATTGCCTCTTTATTGCATTAGCAGGTGAGCGTTTTGATGCGCATGACTTTATCGCTGATGTCAAAGAAAAGGGCGCCGTTGCCGTATTGGTTAACCGTGAAATTGATATTGATTGTCCGCAAATCATTGTGAAAGATACTCGTTTGGCAATGGGGGCGATTGCTACTCATATCCGTTCACTGAGCAATGCTAAAATTGTGGCATTGACAGGCTCTTCAGGAAAAACATCTGTCAAAGAAATGACGGCTTCGATTTTGCGTCATTGTGGTGAAACTTTATATACTTACGGTAATTTAAATAATGATATTGGTGTGCCACTAACACTGTTTCGTTTAACACCAGAGCATCGTTTTGCCGTTATCGAGCTAGGTGCAAATCATATTGGTGAAATTGCCTATACCGTGGATATGGTTAAACCTGATAGCGCTTTGGTAAATAATCTCTTTTCTGCTCATATTGAAGGTTTCGGCTCACTTGAAGGCATTGCCCAAGCAAAAGGCGAAATCTTTACACATCTAAAAGAGCAAGGTACTGCCATTATTAATCTTGATAGTAATGACTTACCTCTATGGGAACGCCACTTTAATGCGCGTCAAACGCAATGGTCTTTCTCTTTATCAGCTCACAGTAATGCTGATTTTTATCCGACGGATATCGCTATTAAGCAATTCACCACTAACTTCACCTTACATACACCAGAAGGTTGTGTTGAAGTCACTCTTCCATTGCCGGGACGTCATAATATTGCCAATGCTTTAGCTGCTAGTGCGTTGGCACTTTCAGCAGGCGCAACGCTTGATGCGGTTCGCCTTGGGTTATCAACATTAAAAGCGGTACCTGGGCGATTGTACCCTGTGGAGTTAACCACCGGGAAAATGGTGTTAGATGATACTTATAATGCGAATGATGGTTCGATGATTGCGGGCTTACAAGTGCTCTCTCAATTGCCGGGATATAAGATTTTTGTTGCGGGAGATATGGCTGAGTTAGGTAAAGACTCAGAGAAATGTCACCGTGATGTGGGACGTTTTGCACACAATGCAGGGATTGATAGTGTATTTACCGTAGGGGATCACAGCCACTTTATTAGTGATGAAAACCAAGGTGGTCAGCATTTTACATTTAAAGCCGACTTACTCGCTCAATTAATTCCATTATTACAGCAGCATGATGTTGTTTCAGTTTTAGTAAAAGGTTCACGAAGCTCCGCAATGGAAGATATCGTGAACGCATTAAAGGAGTGCTTTGAATGTTAGTTTGGCTAGCCGAATATTTGGTTAAATACCATACATTTTTTAATGTGTTTTCTTATCTGACATTCAGGGCGATTGTTGGTTTATTGACGGCATTAATTATTGCTTTGTGGATGGGGCCTCACCTCATTGCTTGGTTACAAAAAATGCAAATTGGACAAGTGGTTCGTAGTGAAGGGCCAGAGTCTCACTTTAGCAAACGTGGCACACCAACAATGGGCGGGATTATGATCCTGTTCTCTATCTCCATTTCCACATTACTATGGGCAAGACTAGACAACCCTTATGTTTGGTGTGTGTTATTGGTTTTAATTGGTTATGGCGTTATCGGCTTTGTTGATGATTATCGCAAAGTCGTTCGTAAAGATACCAAAGGCTTGATTGCACGTTGGAAATATTTCTGGCAATCCGTGTTGGCGTTAGTCGTTGCATTTAGTATGTATGCTATTGGTAAAGATACTCCTGCAACACAGCTAGTCGTCCCATTCTTTAAAGATGTTATGCCTCAATTAGGCATGCTTTATATTTTACTGGCTTATTTCGTCATTGTGGGAACAAGTAACGCCGTTAACTTAACGGATGGTTTAGATGGTTTAGCCATTATGCCAACTGTTTTTGTCGCCGCTGGTTTTGCATTAGTCGCATGGGCGACAGGTAACGTTAATTTTGCAAGTTACTTGAAGATCCCCTATTTAATGCATGCGGGCGAATTAGTGATTGTATGTACCGCTATCGTCGGTGCGGGTTTAGGTTTTCTTTGGTTTAACACTTACCCAGCGCAAGTCTTTATGGGAGATGTTGGTTCTCTCGCATTGGGTGGTGCGTTAGGTACGATTGCTGTGTTATTACGCCAAGAATTCTTATTAGTGATTATGGGGGGTGTGTTTGTTGTTGAAACACTCTCCGTTATTTTACAAGTCGGTTCATTTAAATTACGTGGTCAGCGTATTTTCCGTATGGCTCCAATTCATCACCACTATGAATTAAAAGGCTGGCCTGAACCTCGTGTTATTGTCCGCTTCTGGATTATTTCACTGATGTTAGTGCTTATTGGTCTGGCGACGTTAAAGGTACGTTAAGATGGCAAATTATCAGGGAAAAAAAGTCGTTGTTGTTGGGCTTGGAATAACAGGTCTTTCCTGCGTTGACTTTTTTATCCGTCAAGGTGTTACACCTAAAGTGATTGACACGCGCCAAAAACCAGGAGGCTTAGATAAGCTTCCTGTTGACGTTGAATATCATACAGGCAGCTTTCACCAAGCATGGCTTAACGATGCTGATTTAATTGTCTCAAGTCCTGGTATTGCCCTTTCGACTCCTGAGCTTGTTGAAGCTGCAAGTCATGGTGTCGAAATTGTGGGGGATATTGAACTGTTTTGTCGCGAAGCAAAAGCACCTATTGTGGCTATTACAGGCTCTAATGGTAAAAGCACAGTTACAATGCTTGTGGGTGAAATGGCAAAAGCGGATGGTATTCGAGTTGGTGTTGGGGGGAATATTGGTGTTCCTGCACTGACCTTGCTAACTGAGCCTCATGATCTTTATGTATTAGAGCTATCAAGTTTCCAACTAGAAACCACGTATAGCTTAAAAGCAGCTGCGGCGACAGTCTTAAATATTAGCGAAGATCATATGAATCGCTATCCATTAGGATTGGAACAGTACCGTGAAGCGAAATTACGTATCTATGATAATGCTAATACCTGCGTTTATAACCAAGATGACACACTCACATTACCTTTAATGGGTAAAGATGGCCGTTGTGTCAGTTTTGGAGTAGGACAAGGTGATTATCAGCTTGATAACACAAATCGCGTCTTAAAAGTAAATGGTGAAAAAGTTCTTTCAACGTCCGAAATGTATCTTTCAGGACAGCATAACTATACCAATGCATTAGCGGCACTAGCACTTGCAGATGCAGTGGAGATTTCTCGTCAAGCAGCAACTGAAGTACTGAAAACGTATCACGGTCTTGCTCATCGTTTTCAATTAGTTTATTCACATCAAAATGTACGCTGGATAAATGATTCGAAAGCGACCAATGTGGGAAGTACAGAAGCGGCATTACGAGGACTCGACGTCGAAGGTACATTGCACCTTTTATTAGGTGGTGATGGAAAATCAGCCGATTTTACAGCTTTATTGCCTTATATCAGTGGTGACAATATTCGCCTCTATTGCTTTGGACAAGACGGGCAAGCTCTAGCTAGTTTACGACCAGATGTCTCTTTATTAACAGTGACAATGGAAGAGGCAATGCGTGCATTAGCCCCTACTGTTAAACCAGGGGATATGGTGTTGCTTTCACCAGCTTGCGCAAGTTTAGATCAGTTTAAATGTTTTGAGCAACGTGGTGATGAATTTGCGCGCTTGGCAAGGGAGCTTGGCTGATGAGCATATTCGCAATGCGAAGACTAAAACAGTGGTTAGTGGGCAGTTATCAAACTGAGAATACGGCGTTTGTGCCGTATGATCGCACTTTGCTCTGGTTTACTTTCGGATTAGCGGTTATCGGTTTTGTCATGGTGACATCAGCTTCAATGCCTGTTGGTCAACGACTTGCAGAAGATCCTTTCCTATTTGCAAAGCGTGATGGAATTTACCTTATAGTGGCGTTTTGTATTGCGTTAGTCACTATGCGTATTCCTATGGCAATTTGGCAACGTTATAGCAGTCTAATGCTGTTTGGTTCAATACTACTTTTATTAGTGGTATTGGGCGTCGGAAGTTCGGTTAATGGTGCTTCACGTTGGATTGCTGTGGGGCCATTAAACTTTCAACCTGCTGAATTATCAAAATTGGCTTTATTTTGTTACTTATCTAGCTACTTAGTTCGAAAAGTTGAAGAGGTCAGAAACAACTTTTGGGGTTTCTGTAAGCCGATGGGCGTTATGTTAGTACTGGCTGTTTTACTGTTATTGCAGCCAGACTTAGGTACCGTGGTTGTGTTGTTTGTTACCACATTGGCACTTTTATTTTTAGCGGGTGCTAAGATCTGGCAATTCTTAGCGATTATCGGTTCAGGTATTGCCGCTGTGGTTATGCTTATCATTGTTGAACCTTATCGTGTTCGCCGGATCACTTCTTTCTTAGAGCCTTGGGAGGATCCATTTGGTAGTGGTTACCAATTAACGCAATCTTTGATGGCATTTGGCCGAGGCGATTTGCTTGGACAAGGTTTAGGAAACTCAGTACAAAAACTGGAATATTTGCCAGAAGCACATACCGACTTTATTTTCTCCATTTTGGCAGAAGAACTTGGTTATATCGGTGTGGTTTTAGTGCTTTTAATGGTATTCTTCATCGCTTTTCGCGCGATGCAAATTGGGCGACGTGCATTGATACTCGATCAGCGCTTTTCAGGCTTTTTAGCGTGTTCAATTGGGATCTGGTTTACATTCCAATCCTTGGTCAATGTAGGCGCAGCAGCAGGCATGTTGCCAACGAAGGGATTAACTCTTCCTCTTATTAGTTACGGTGGTTCAAGTTTGATTATTATGTCAACAGCCATCGTGATGTTGTTACGAATAGATTATGAAACACGTCTAGCACAAGCTCAGGCGTTTGTAAGGAGCCCGAAATGAGCGAGCGTAGACGCCGTTTAATGGTAATGGCTGGTGGTACGGGGGGACACGTATTCCCCGGGCTAGCTGTTGCTCATTATCTACAATCCCAAGGTTGGGAAATCCGATGGTTAGGAACGGCGGATAGAATGGAAGCTGATTTAGTACCCAAACACGGTATTGATATTGAATTTATTCGTATTTCTGGCTTACGTGGTAAAGGTATTAAAGCATTAATAGCAGCGCCAATTCGTATAATTAAAGCCATTTTTCAGGCGCGCGCCATTATGAAACGTTATCAACCCGATGCTGTACTTGGTATGGGGGGATATGTTTCAGGCCCCGGTGGTGTTGCGGCTTGGATGTGTGGCATCCCCGTTATTTTGCATGAACAAAATGGGATTGCTGGATTAACCAATCGTTGGCTATCCAAGATTGCTAAACGTGTATTACAGGCTTTTCCGGGCGCATTTCCTAAAGCGCCAGTTGTTGGGAATCCTGTACGTGAAGATGTATTAGCGCTTGAAGCGCCATCGGTACGATTAAAAGAGAGAACTGGTCCGATTCGAGTGTTGATTATTGGTGGTAGCCAAGGCGCTCGAATTTTAAATCATACCTTGCCGGTGGTCGCTGGTTTGCTTGGTGAACATGTTACAATCTGGCATCAAGCAGGAAAAGGTGGCGAAAGTGATACAAAAACACGCTATCAGAATGAATTAGCGAAAAATTCAGTTAAATCTGAATACAAAGTTACTGAATTTATTGATGATATAGCGCAAGCTTACCAATGGGCTGATGTTGTCGTATGTCGTTCCGGCGCATTAACAGTCAGTGAAATTGCCGCTGCGGGATTACCCGCTATTTTTGTTCCCTTCCAGCACAAAGATAGACAGCAATATTGGAATGCCCTGCCATTAGAAAAAGCGGGGGCAGCGCGAATTATCGAGCAAAATGATTTAACTCCAGAAGTCATTGCACAAACCCTGAAGCAGTGGGATAGAGAAACATTGTTAGCGATGGCAGAAAAAGCAAAAAGTGTTGCGATTACGGATGCCACAGAGCGTGTAGCAAATGTGATAATCGAAGTGGCAAAGAAATAAACGTAACTTGTAACCATTAACTTAGAGTGAAGAAGTAAATAGTGAATACACAACAACTGGCAAAATTAAGATCGTTTGTGCCTGAAATGAGAAAAGTTAAGCATATTCACTTTATTGGCATCGGTGGTGCCGGTATGGGTGGGATTGCCGAAGTGCTAGCGAATGAAGGCTATGAAATCAGTGGTTCTGATTTAGCGCCAAATGCCGTTACACAACAGCTCGTTGCTTTGGGCGCAACTGTTTATTTTAATCACCGCCCTGAAAATATTCGTGGCGCTAGTGTTGTTGTGGTCTCGACTGCAATCAGTGCTGAGAATCCTGAAATTATTGCCGCGAGAGAGGCACGTATTCCAGTTATTCGTCGTGCTGAGATGTTGGCTGAATTAATGCGTTATCGTCATGGTGTGGCGATTGCAGGAACTCATGGTAAAACCACCACGACAGCAATGATTTCAAATATTTATGCACAAGCAGGATTAGATCCTACTTTTGTAAATGGCGGATTAGTTAAATCAGCGGGTACGCATGCTCGTTTAGGATGTAGCCGTTATTTAATCGCTGAAGCTGACGAAAGTGATGCATCGTTTTTACATTTACAACCTATGGTGGCTGTGGTTACGAATATCGAAGCAGACCATATGGATACATATCACGGTAATTTTGACAATTTAAAAGAGACGTTTATTACCTTTTTGCACAATTTACCGTTCTATGGTCGTGCAGTGATGTGTCTTGATGATGATGTTATCCGTTCTATCATCCCTAAAGTGGGTCGTTATATTACGACTTACGGGTTTAGTGAGGATGCAGATGTTCGTATTACGCATTATGAACAAAAAGGTGCTCAAGGTTTCTTCACTATTTCTCGTGAAGATATGCCTGATTTACAAGTTGTATTAAATGCACCTGGTCGTCATAACGCATTAAATGCAACTGCGGCTGTGGCGGTTGCTACTGAAGAAGGTATTGCTGACGAACATATTTTAGCTGCATTACTTAACTTCCAAGGTACGGGACGCCGTTTCGACTTCTTAGGTAATTACGGTCTTGAACATGTTAACGGTCAAGAAGGTGAGGTGATGTTAGTTGATGATTATGGCCATCACCCAACAGAAGTTGACGCAACGATTAAAGCAGCGAGAGCCGGTTGGCCAGATAAACGTCTTGTAATGATTTTCCAACCGCATCGTTATACACGTACACGTGATTTGTATGAGGACTTTGCTACTGTTCTCAACCAAGTTGATATTTTATTATTAACAGACGTTTATTCTGCCGGAGAAACTCCGATTGCAGGCGCAGACAGTCGCTCACTTTGTCGAACAATTCGTCAGCGTGGCAAGCTAGATCCTATCTGGGTATCTGATGTCGATAATATTTCATCAATATTAGCGGGTGTATTAACAGATAATGATCTTGTTTTAGTTCAAGGTGCTGGAAATATTGGTAAAATAGCGCGTCGCTTAGCAGATACAAAATTACAGCCATCTTTAAGCGAGGATTAAGACGGATGTTTGAGCAAGTGAACATCATTTATGGTGAAATGGGTAATCAACTCGCTGTAATGATGAGGTGTTATGAGAAAAATAGCACTGTATTGGCGAAAAAAATGAACAAGAATTCGCTTGCTCAAAACCGTGTTGAGAGAAAATTTCAGTTAAAAAGCAAGAAAAACGCAGAAAAATTCGCAATTTCTTCTTTTAAAGTAAATAATTCTCAACAGATTGAACAATTTAGTGATTTAATTATCAAACCTAAAGGTGTTCATAAAGTATATATATGTAGGAAAAGTATTAATCGAAGGAACATCGGACAAAAGGATGGGCGATTCTCTGGTTTAAACGTTGCTCAGGAGTTAGTGGGTTAATATGTCACAAGCAGCGCTAAATATAAAAGAACACAAAGAGAAACAGCATTCTGACAGACCGAGTAATGGTACTTATTTATCAGGATTAATCTTTTTCTTATGTGTGATTGCCACTATCGTTTGGGGTGGAATACAAGTAGTTAACTGGATGAAAGATGCAAATCGTCTTCCTATCTCAAAACTTGTATTAACCGGTGAGAGGCATTACACAACGAATGATGATGTGCGTCAGGCGATTTTATCTTTAGGACAGCCAGGCACATTTATGACACAGGATGTGAATATCATTCAGCAACAAATTGAACGTATGCCATGGATTAGGCAAGTCACTGTGCGTAAACAGTGGCCTGATGAGCTTAAGATCCATCTGGTAGAGTATGTTCCCTTTACCCGCTGGAATGATACTTACTTTCTTGATAAAGAAGGGCGCGTTTTCAGTCTGCCAACGCAATTGGAAACCAAAGGTAATTACCCTTTGTTATATGGCCCTCAAGGAAGTGAAAAAATGGTGTTATCAGGTTATGTAGCAATGAGAGATCAACTTCTTGCAAGTAACCTGAATTTAAAAGCAGCGTCAATGTCTGCACGTCAAGGATGGCAATTAGTTTTAGACAATGATGTCCGATTGGAGTTAGGTCGTAAGGATAACGAAAAACGGATCGCTCGCTTTATTGAGTTGTATCCGATACTGCAACAACAAACAGATAAACGAGTTGATTATGTTGATCTGCGTTATGACAGTGGTGGTGCAGTCGGATGGGCTCCTTTATTACTTGAGAATGAATAAACAAGACGTGGCAGATGACACGATGAAGGCGAAGGCAGAACAATAATGATCAAAGCGACGGACAGAAAATTAGTAGTTGGTCTTGAGATTGGTACGGCCAAAGTAGCCACCCTTGTCGGTGAGATCCTGCCTGATGGTGTTGTGAATATTATTGGGGTGGGAAGTTGTCCATCTCGAGGCATGGATAAAGGTGGCGTTAACGATCTTGAATCCGTCGTAAAATGTGTGCAACGGGCGGTAGATCAGGCTGAATTGATGGCTGACTGTCAAATATCTTCAGTATATTTGGCGTTATCAGGCAAGCATATCAGCTGCCAAAATGAGATTGGTATGGTGCCAATTTCAGAAGAAGAAGTGACTCAAGATGACGTTGATAGCGTGGTTCACACTGCGAAATCCGTCAAAGTAAAAGATGAACATCGTGTTTTACACGTTATACCGCAAGAGTATGCCATTGATTATCAAGAAGGGATCAAAAACCCTGTTGGATTGTCGGGTGTACGTATGCAAGCTAAGGTTCATCTAATTACCTGCCATAACGATATGGCAAAGAATATTGTAAAAGCAGTTGAACGCTGTGGGTTAAAAGTGGATCAACTGATTTTTGCGGGACTAGCTTCAAGTTTCGCTGTATTGACAGAAGATGAACGTGAACTTGGTGTGTGTGTTGTTGATATTGGTGGCGGTACGATGGACATCGCCATTTATACTGGTGGAGCATTAAGACACACTCGCGTTATTCCTTATGCTGGCAATGTAGTAACAAGTGATATCGCTTATGCGTTTGGTACACCCCCAAATGACGCTGAAGCTATCAAAGTTCGCCATGGTTGTGCATTAGGCTCTTTAGTTGGTAAAGATGAAAATGTCGAAGTTCCTAGTGTCGGAGGCAGGCCACCAAGAAGTCTGCAACGACAAACTCTTGCTGAGGTGATTGAGCCTCGTTATACCGAATTGCTCAATCTTGTTAATGAAGAGATTTTAAAAGTTCAAGAACAATTACGTCAGCAAGGGATTAAGCATCATTTAGCCGCAGGTATTGTGCTAACAGGTGGTGCTGCACAGATTGATGGACTTGTTGAATGTGCTCAACGTGTTTTTCACACGCAAGTACGGATCGGTAAACCGTTAAATATTACCGGGCTAACAGATTATGCGCAGGATCCCTACTACTCAACAGCGGTTGGGCTCTTGCATTACGGTAAAGAATCCCACTTTGGTGAGGAAACAGAAACCGAAAAACGCTCTGCTGTCAGTGGTTTGTTTAAGAAACTCACCGGCTGGCTGAAAAGAGAGTTTTAATAATCAGACAAATTTAAAAAGAGGTCGTTTGAGCAAGCGACCCTGAGAAGGCACAAAACGGAGAGAAATTATGTTTGAACCTATGGAATTAACCAACGATGCGGTGATCAAAGTCATCGGCGTTGGTGGCGGCGGCGGTAATGCGGTTGAGCACATGGTTCGTGAACGTATTGAAGGCGTAGATTTCTTTGCAGTCAATACGGATGCTCAAGCGCTACGTAAAACAGCGGTCGGACAAACTATCCAAATTGGTAATGCCATTACGAAAGGCTTAGGTGCAGGTGCAAACCCTGAAGTGGGTCGTAATGCCGCAGAAGAAGACCGTGAAGCGTTGCGTGCAGCGCTTGAAGGTGCCGATATGGTCTTTATCGCAGCAGGTATGGGCGGTGGTACTGGTACAGGTGCCGCACCAGTTGTTGCTGAAGTTGCTAAAGAATTAGGTATTTTGACCGTTGCTGTAGTAACTAAGCCTTTTAATTTTGAAGGCAAAAAACGTATGGCATTTGCGGAACAAGGTATTACTGAGTTGTCAAAACATGTTGACTCATTAATCACTATTCCTAATGACAAATTATTAAAAGTATTGGGTCGTGGAATTTCATTATTAGATGCGTTTGGCGCGGCTAATGATGTCTTAAAAGGCGCAGTTCAAGGTATCGCTGAGCTAATCACCCGCCCTGGTTTAATGAACGTTGACTTTGCTGACGTAAGAACCGTGATGTCTGAAATGGGTTATGCCATGATGGGCTCTGGTGCTGCTAAAGGTGAAGATCGCGCTGAGGAAGCCGCAGAAATGGCGATTTCAAGTCCATTATTGGAAGATATCGACCTGTCTGGTGCGCGTGGTGTGTTAGTCAACATTACCGCTGGCTTTGACTTACGTCTTGATGAATTTGAAACAGTGGGTAACACCATTCGTGCATTTGCATCAGACAACGCGACTGTGGTTATCGGTACATCCCTTGACCCAGAAATGAATGATGAACTGCGTGTAACTGTCGTTGCAACAGGTATCGGCATGGACAAACGTCCAGAAATTACGCTGGTAACGAATAAGCAAAATCAGCAAAGCGCAATGGAGAATCGTTATCAGCAAATGCAAAATAGCATGTCTTCTTTTACCGCTGTAGAAGAAAGCAAGCCAGCAGCAAAAGCAGTTAACGAACAATCTACTCAGGCGAATAAAGAGCCCGATTATTTAGATATCCCTGCGTTCCTGAGAAAACAGGCTGATTAATCGCCAAAAAGATTGGCATCTCCGCTTTTTGTGCTAAACTGTCCTGCCAATTATAAGTATAATGATTGGTAGGACGGATAACATTGCGAGATAAAATGATGATCAAACAACGGACATTAAAACGAATTGTACAAGCAACTGGTGTGGGACTTCACACGGGTAAAAAAGTTACGCTTACAATGCGTCCGGCGCCAGCCAATACTGGGGTCATCTACCGTCGTACTGATTTAAATCCACCGGTGGATTTTCCAGCAGACGCAAAATCAGTTCGTGACACTATGCTATGTACTTGCTTAGTTAACGAAGATGATGTGCGTATATCAACCGTTGAGCATTTAAACGCAGCACTGGCTGGTTTAGGCATTGATAATATCGTAATTGAAGTGAATGCACCTGAAATTCCAATAATGGATGGAAGTGCAGCACCTTTTGTTTTCTTGTTACTTGATGCAGGAATTGAAGAACTTCGTACTGCGAAGAAATTCATTCGTATCAAAGAAACAGTACGTGTAGAAGATGGTGATAAATGGGCAGAAATGCGTCCATACAATGGGTTCAAATTAGATTTTACTATCGATTTTAATCACCCAGCCATTGATGCAAGTACACAGCGTTATAAATTAGATTTTTCTGCTGAATCCTTCATGAGCCAAATTAGTCGTGCTCGTACTTTTGGATTTATGCGTGATATTGAATATCTGCAATCTAAAGGATTGTGTTTAGGCGGAAGCTTCGATTGTGCGATTGTAGTTGATGACTATCGTGTTCTCAACGATGATGGTTTACGTTTTGAAGATGAATTTGTTCGTCACAAAATGTTGGATGCAATCGGTGATTTATTTATGTGTGGCTATAACATTATCGGTGAATTTACCGCGTTTAAATCCGGTCACGCATTAAACAATAAATTACTCCAAGCTGTATTAGCAAAAGAATCTGCATGGGAATTCGTCACATTTGAAGACGAAGCACAAATGCCAGTGGCATTTAAAGCTCCCTCAATGGTTTTTGCTTAATTCCAGTAATGGAAAGCACGTTAATTATCTCTAATTAACGTTCATCTTTGGTTGCACTTGTACTCTCTCCGGCAAGTGCAGCCAACCGTTCTAATTTCTCTCTTAACTTCTTCGGACTTTTCTGCGCCAAATACCTTAATGATTGAGCACTTTCTAAACTCAAGTGACGTCTCTTTGTAGGCTCTTGTTCTTTTAATGATGATATTAAAGATCTTTTTTCCGGTTTTATTCCTAAAGTCGGATTAATTTTGATGTCTATTGAGGATAAGGATGGTAAAATTTCTTGTCTTAATGCAGAAAGTAATGATGGAGTTTCATAGCGTAATCGCGTTAACCAACTTGCGTTTGCTACTTCAATAATTAAAATAGCATTGCGATAATTTGCGACACGGCATTTATCTCGTAAAGGAACAGGTAAAAGAGCCATGACGGCGCGATTTAATTTTAGTAAAATCGTTGCACGCTGTTGTATGAGTTGTAATGTATTCTTATTGGAACCTTCAAGTTCTATGAAGATTTTTTCCAATGATTGTGGGTAACTATCCCGCATAGATTTTGACTCCACAAAATAAAAATTAATGAGCAACAAAGATTAATGAGCATTATAAGTTTTTGGCGACAGTTTGGCAGGCGATATTTTTGGTCGCATCTGCTTTTAGGGATGGTAGCAGCAGGTATTGGAATACCTTCGCTGTTGTCTGCTCATGCCGAAAATCCACAGCAAACAGATACACCTTCTTCACAGAATCGTCAAAGTCAGGCACTCATTGCATTTGATAACTTATTCTTACGTCAAAGTGTACAGAATCCTGCCTCATCCTTCACCTTTAATTACTGGCAACAGCATGCAGTAAAAAATGTTATTAAACAGCTTTCTTTTGCGTTCACCATTAATTCTCCTGAATTGATGGTTAAAGCCAAAGATGAGCCGTCTCCTGTTTCTAATGTTGCAGAGGTCATGCTTGATACTCTGTATGCGTTACTAACAAACACATCATCAACCGCATTAACTCATTTACCGCTTTCTGGCTATGCTTTAGTACAGAACACCACTTCTTATCATACCGGATTGTGGCTTGCACAAATCCGTGGGATCCGCGCTGGGCCTTACCTAACTGCTTAATTGAGTCACTTAATCTAATAAGATTATGATTATCTCTGTTAATACATAAAACAGAGGCTTTTTTCGGCGTTTTCACGCCATAAATGAGAATAAAGATTTATGTTAGGTAAAATTGTAACCAAGATTTTTGGTAGCCGTAATGATCGTTCTATCCGCCGTATGCGCAAAGTAGTTGTTGAAATTAATAAACTAGAGCCAGAATTTGAAAAACTGACTGATGATGAATTAAAAGCAAAAACAGATGAGTTTCGTGAGCGCTTAAAAAAGGGTGAAAAAGAAGAAGATATTTTACCAGAAGCGTTTGCAACTGTTCGTGAAGCAAGTAAACGTGTCTTTGGTATGCGTCATTTCGATGTGCAGCTAATCGGTGGTATGGTGCTAAATGAACGTTGTATTGCTGAGATGCGTACAGGTGAAGGTAAAACATTAACTGCAACATTACCGGCATATTTAAATGCGTTATCAGGTAAAGGGGTTCACGTTGTTACCGTCAATGACTACTTGGCACAACGTGACGCCGAAAATAACCGTCCTTTATTTGAGTTTTTAGGATTAAGCGTTGGTATCAACCTACCGAATATGGCACCACCAGTAAAACGTGAAGCCTATAACGCTGATATCACCTATGGTACTAACAACGAATTCGGTTTCGATTATCTGCGCGATAATATGGCATTTAGCCCACAAGAGCGTGTTCAACGTAAATTACACTATGCATTAGTGGATGAGGTTGACTCAATCTTAATCGATGAAGCGCGTACACCTCTGATTATTTCAGGCCCAGCAGAAGATAGCTCTGAGCTTTATATCCAAATGAACAAAGTGATCCCTCATTTGGTTTCTCAAGAAAAAGAAGATTCAGATACTTTCCAAGGCGAAGGTGATTACTCTGTTGATGAAAAAACACGTCAAGTAAATATCACAGAACGTGGTCTGGTTAAGATTGAAGAATTATTAGCAGATGCGGGCATGATGAAAGAAGGCGAGTCTTTATACTCACCAGCTAATATTATGTTAATGCACCATGTGACAGCGGCATTGCGTGCTCACGCTCTATTTACTAAAGATGTTGACTACATTGTTAAAGATGGCGAAGTTATCATTGTTGACGAACATACTGGTCGTACAATGCAAGGTCGTCGTTGGTCAGATGGTCTACACCAAGCAGTTGAAGCAAAAGAAGGTGTGAAGATCCAAAATGAGAACCAAACATTAGCGTCAATCACATTCCAGAACTATTTCCGTTTATACGAAAAATTAGCAGGGATGACGGGTACTGCGGATACTGAAGCGTTTGAATTTAACTCTATCTATCGTTTAGAAACGATTGTTATCCCAACGAACCGCCCAATGGTGCGTAAAGATCTGCCTGATTTAGTTTATATGAATGAACAAGGTAAATTTGCTGCCATTATCGAAGATATTCGTGAGCGTACCAAAAATGGCCAACCTGTACTTGTTGGTACTATCTCAATTGAAAAGTCAGAAGAAATCTCTAATGCGTTAACGAAGGCGAATGTTCACCATAACGTGCTGAATGCGAAATTCCACGCAATGGAAGCTGATATTATTGCTAACGCAGGTTTACCTTCAGCGGTAACTATTGCAACTAACATGGCGGGTCGTGGTACTGATATCGTGTTAGGGGGTAGCTGGCAAACTGAAGTGGCTAAACTTGAAGAGCCAACTGAAGAGCAAATTGAAGAAATCAAAGCTAAATGGAAAGAGCGCCATGACGCAGTATTAGCTTCAGGTGGTTTACATATCATTGGTACTGAACGTCACGAATCTCGTCGTATTGATAACCAGTTACGTGGTCGTGCGGGGCGTCAAGGTGATGAAGGTTCTTCTCGTTTCTATTTATCTATGGAAGACTCCTTAATGCGTATTTTTGCTTCAGATAAAGTATCTGGCATGATGCGTAAATTAGGTATGAATGAAACCGAAGCGATTGAGCACCCTTGGGTAACTAAAGCAATTGCAAATGCGCAACGTAAAGTAGAAAACCGTAACTTTGATATTCGTAAGCAACTGCTTGAATATGATGACGTAGCTAATGACCAACGTCGTGCAATCTACACTCAACGTAACGAATTACTGGATGTGGCAGATGTAAGCGAAACTATCGACAGTATTCGTCAAGATGTCTTCACTACAATGATCGATAACTACATTCCGCCTCAATCACTGGAAGAAATGTGGGATATCGAAGGTTTAACGGCATGTCTACAAAAAGACTTTGATTTAAATTTACCAATCAAAGAATGGTTAGATAAAGAGCCTGAGTTACACGAAGAAACATTACGTGAACGTATTTTAGAAAAATCTATTGAAGTCTATAAAGCGAAAGAAGAAATTGTTAGTGCTGAAATGATGCGTAACTTTGAAAAAGGTGTGATGTTACAAACGCTAGATTCATTGTGGAAAGAACACTTGGCCGCAATGGATTACTTGCGTCAAGGTATTCACTTACGTGGTTATGCACAAAAAGATCCAAAACAAGAGTACAAACGTGAATCGTTCGCGATGTTTGCTAATATGTTGGAATCACTGAAATACGAAGTGATCAGCACACTAAGCAAAGTCCAAGTTCGTTTACCGGAAGAAGTTGAAGAGTTAGAACGTCGCCGTCGTGAAGAAGCAGAACGTTTAGCTAAACAACAGCAGTTAAGCCATGAAGTGACAAAAGAATCTCAAATGTCAGCGGTTGATGGTCAAGTGGCTGCGGGTAAAAAAGTGGGTCGTAATGAACCATGCCCTTGTGGATCAGGTAAGAAATTTAAACATTGTCATGGTCAATTAGGTTAATTGACGAACTGATGATAATAGCTATTTAATCGAGCTTTTAATAAGAAAATCCCGCTGAGTAATAAGCGGGATTTTTTTATCACAAATAAATTAGATTGAAGAGCGAAGGCGAGAGAGATGGCTTTTGGTTATTCTCTTTTCAGAAGTCTCTTCAGTCGCCGCTAATCCTGCAATAATCGGACAATTTGGATTATTGTCACCTTGGCAATCTTTTGCTAAATGTTCTAGTGTTTGTGTCATCTGCTGAAGTTCAGCTATTTTGCGGTTAAGCTCTTCAATATGAGAAATGGCTATGGATTTCACATCTGCGCTAGCTCGCTCTCTGTTGTTCCATAAAACTAATAACGTTGATATTTGCTCGATTGAAAAGCCAAGTGCCCGAGAATGACGAATAAAACGAAAGCAAGCCACATCTGCATCTGTGTAATCTCGATAGCCTGAACCAGTACGAATAGCCTTTGGAATTAAGCCAATCTGCTCATAATAACGGATCATTTTGCTGGAAATACCGGACTTTTTTGCTGCTTGACCAATATTCATCATATTTTCCTTATTAGAATAATGAAGCGTGCTTTTATAAGTATAGGATAGTCGCTTTATAGTATTGAGTCTGGTCATAGAGGTGATCTATCTATTTTATAACCAGAATGCTCAATGGCAGTAACGGCAATGATAGGGCGCTTTTAATGCTCGTTCAACACGACCAACACATGAAGCACATGTCATGCCTTCCACAGGTAAGCTCAGCCGGCTGGCAGAGATAATGCTGTCTTCGCATTCATTAAAATTCCCCTTCTAAATATGGTATGAAATAAAGCTTAGGCTTTACCATTAGGGGAAGGTCAAGGGTTGTGTGTTATTTATCTTTTACAGTGTTGAGTAATTTTTTACTTTAATTCAAATGATTATGTTTTTATAAGGCTATTTGGAATATTAGAAAATGTAAATTTATGGGAGAAGAAAAGGCTAAAATACAAAAAGATAAAAACCCCGCTTACTGTAATAACAAGCGGGGTTGGCTTATAAAAGAATAGGCATTACTCTTTTATCAGGTATCTATTACTTTTCAGAAATAGATGATTTTGTGTTTACAGTCTCATTGACTTTAACTGGTGATTTTAATGATAAATCACCACCTGCCAGTTGTTTCACTAAATCAACGGCTGATGATTTCAGATCAAGATCTGCTCCCGCTTCATAATGATGGCCTTCAATATTATTTAATTGAACGTTGCTACCACCTAAATCAACCTGTCCTTGCTCACTTTTCACTTCTGCACCTGTAAGTTTAGTTGTGCCACTTACATTTAATGAAATGTCATTTTTGCTGGTTAAGGTCGAGGTTTGGGCTACAGCATCATTATCAATATGAGAGACATTGATATCGGCATTGGCGGTATGACCTTCCGCTCCAGTAACGATATTTTTGATACCGTTACCTATTGTACCAACACCTTTATCAATTTTTGCTTTTGTCTCACCACTGATACCGGTTTTATCTGCAATAGTGGAAGAAAGAGAATTGTATTTATCAGAAATAACATCTGTTGCAGATTTAATTCCTGAATCAATAGTCTCTTTGATCGTATTTTCTAACAATGATCCGCCTGCTTTGGCTGTTTTATCAACTTGGCTAGATTTAGGATCATTGTTGTGGTTGTAACCGACATTTACATCAACATTAACATGACGATCACTGTCTTTCTGGCTAGTTACTGTAAAGTCACCACCCACATTACCCGTTACATTATCCGCAGAAACATTTGCACCAGAAAGAGCGAGGTTTTTATCGCTATTTACAGTTAATGTGCCTGTTTCTACAGAGGCATTTTGGTGAGTAGATTTTTGCTGATCTTCAACGTTTACTAAAACTTTGCCACCAATATTATGGATAGAGGTTGCTGGATTTTCTTCAGTCACTTCTTTTGGCGTAGTATTGGTTTGTTTGCCATTTAAAGAAATATCAGTACCCCAATTGTTTTTGTAATCAGTTGATTGTGCTGATGTGAGTGTAGTATCTCCAGATTGAGACGTTAATTGCGTATCTTTGCTATTAACTTTAGTACCTTGAAGGTTAACTGAACTACCATTAACGGTTAAATTACCTTGGTTAGCGATTGTGCCACCTTCACGCGAGACTGTTTTTTCATCTTGCTTACCAATAGCAAATTCAGCGCCACCTAATCCATTGACAGAAGAGGATTTCTCTCCCGTTTTTTGGCCAAATCCTGCTTGTAATCCACCTGATAAGTTTTTACCTGTTTCAGTACGTTGAGATTCAGTTGCTTGGAAATCAACTTTGTTGGTTGCGGTCAGAGCAACATCATTTTCGCTGGTTAAATGAGTGCCTTGTAAAGTCAGATTATGGCCTGAGTTTAACTCAATACCTTGAGAACCATTTACTGAACCCGCTTTTGCTGTTGTCTGATCTTTTTGATGATTTGCACCACCTGCGTTAAAGCCGCCACCATAATCTTTATTGTCTGGTGTTGTACCTACTTTCAGGTTTGCACTGCCATTTACGTTATGTTGACTTTCAGTGTGGGTATCTGTTGCTTGTGCAAGCGTTAAATCACCGCCAGCATTAATGACAGTTTTACCCTCTTGAGCATCAAACTTAGCGCCTTCATAATGTGCATCTTCGCGTACATTAATATTGATATTGCCTGCTGAGTTAAATTGGCTACCTTCAGCTTTTATTGTCGTTAAACTAGTGTCAGTGGTTTTACCTTCACCTTTAATTGCTACGGTAATGTCAGAGCCAGTTTTGGTGCTGACACCTACTTGACCACCACCTGTTGTTTCATGGAAGGAGCCTTGGTGTTTATTTTGTGCTGCTTCACTAGTATGAGTGTTAGCAGTTAGTGCAACATCACCTTGGGTTGATTGATAATGAGTTCCTTGATCATGTAAGGTGTTATTGCTGTCAGTATTAATTTTACCAGCAGTAATCGATGTTGAAACCGCTTGGGTATCGTTTTGTGATTTCTGACTTCCGCCACCTTTCACTCCAACTTCAACGCCCACATTAGGTGCTTCTAAGCTACTTAAGTTAGCAAGATTGCTAATGGCATCTCTAAAGGTAACTTTTTTATCAATACCTTTGTTGCTGTCTGGATTAGTAGCATCAACACCATCTTCAACGGCTTTCTTAATTGGTTTAGTGACGCCACTATAATCAAGATTAACACCCACATCGACACCTACATTTAAAGTATTTGTTTTAGATGTTGCACTATCATTGGCGGCAAGGTGATTAATATTTTCACCTGATTCTTTATAAGCGCCATCAACTTTGTGTGATGCACCTTGGTGGGTTACATCATTGTTTGCAGTGATAGTTAAATCACCCGCAACTTGAGTTTCGCTACCTTTATTTTTGGTGATTTCGGTTGTTGTATGTTGTTTGTCATATTGGAAATCAGCTTTGTTACCGATTTTATCAACGCCACCAGTATAGCTAAAGCCACCTGAAATGGTTCTATCTGTACTGTCAGTCTCTTTTTTGTTTTCTGTTGAAACAAAGGCAACATTGTCACCAGAAACGGTGGCATTACCTGCTGTTGTTTTTAGGTCAGAACCAGCAAAAGTGACATCTTTATCCGCTTGAACTTTAACACTGCCACCACTGAGAGTAGAGCCGACTTGTTCTGCCTCTGTGCTATTGTTTTTATTGGATGTATGAGTGATATGAAAACCAGCGCTATATTGTTTGTCTTCAACTTCTTTAGCGTGGCCAGTGATTTCTAATGATGTTTTTTCATCATTGATTTTTGTAGTTTGTTGTGTCGATTTAACGTTGATATCACCTAAAGATTCAATACCTAACTCATCAGCACTTTTAATTAGGCTACCGATGACATTGACATCTTTCCCACTGACAACAGTTAATTGCGCATCAGAAACTAATTCACTACCAGTTGAAAGTTGTTGATTAGTTTCATTTTTGTGGGAGTTTTTAGTAATATTAAAAGCTGTACCTGTGCGTTCATCCGTTTTAGTGATGGTTTCGCTAATTGCATTATCAATTACGATATCACCTTGGATTGTCTTAACAAAAGCACCTTGATTGCCTTTGACTTGGCTCCCAGTGATTTTGACACTGTTATCTGCCGCAAGTAACAGTTGTCCATCTGCCGTTAATTGTGTTGAATGGCTGACTTCTTGTTTGTTGTTATTGTTCTTATTATTACCACCGCCGATCCCGCCCCAAACAACATGATTGTCGGTCACGGTTTTATCATTGTTGGTATTTTGAACATTAAGATTGATATTCTCTTTGGCGTTAACCACAACATTCTCATTAGAATGTAATTTTGTACCTTGAGCTGTTACTGAGCCTTCAGCATTTAAGCCTAGTGTTTTACCTGCAGTCAATTCACTGGCTTTTAACGTTTCTGTTTGATGGCTATTGCTCCAACTACCTGTCTCTAAACGAGAAGTGTGGTTACGTTTATAGCCATTTTCACTGCGATTTTCTTTTTCAATTAATCCATTGATATTAATATCTTTATTGGCATTAATTGCCAGAGTATTACCTGCATTAACTTTTGCACCTTCAAGAGTGACATCACCTTGAGTTGCTGTTAGTGTGGCATTGTTTTTGGCATCAATATGGCTACCAACTTGTTGTACGAGTTCTTTTTCTTTAGTGACATCATACTGCCAAGAATAGAACCAGCGATTGTCGGTATCAGTCTCTTTTTGTTGTAGCTGTTTTCCATCAACAGTTAAATGAGCGCCTTGTAATAAAATATCATCACCCATTAAATCAGAGGCTTTGATTTGGTTTTTATTATCAGCAATTAATGTGATGTTTTTACCTTTTAACTCTGTTTTTGTTAGAGTTTGGCTTGAACCACTATTATTAACTGCGATACCACCACGGTAATTTTGGTAATTTTCACTGCCATCTTTGTCGAAACTATCGTAACGAACTTGACTATCTGTTTGAATGTTATCTGCTTTTACACTTAATTCATTATCAGAAATGAATTTACCAGTTAACTTAACACCACTTCCTTCTGCGGTATTAATAATACGAATACGACCAGATTGCATGCTTCCGAAGAAATAGCTATCTAGTGCAGAAGTTGGTTTTTGTGATGTAAGAATATCAAAACGTTGAGAGAAGGTGTTTTGTCCTGTTAACGCTGAAATTTCAGCAGCAGTTATTTTTCCTTTGCTATCAATACGCGGCGCTATTAAATCTAAAAGACCCGGAGCATATAAACCGTTTTTACCAATAGAAAGTAAATTGGTGTTGTTAAGTGTGCTATATCCTTTTAACTCACCGTTTTCAAACAGTGGATTACCCACGACTAAAGAAGACCGGCTTGTATTGATAAAACCACAGCCATCACAAGTGATGCCATTCGGGTTAGACAGAACATATTCCGCAGCAATACCAAAGACTTCTTGTTGACCTAATAAGAATGATGGGTTACGGCTAACAACTTCATTTAAAATTAAAGACGCGGCTTGCCCATTTAAATTACTGTTGGCATTTAATTGCCCTGCAAGTTGTGATTGCCCGGCTTCTAAGGCGTTGTTAAATACTGCGCCAGGTTTGCCTACATTAAAATCTTGATATTGGTTGTGAGAAATACCTTCACTATTTGGTGTAACGATATTAATGACTTGAGTGCCACCATTGACTGATGAAACATTCGGTCCTTGATTGCCCGAATCAGGAACAATACCGCCAGCATATGCATTTAATGATACGAAAATAATCGCTAAAGATGCAGCAAGCCTACCCGAAGGAGAGAGCTTGAAATTTTTTGAGTTCATAGAGTTTTCTCCGTTTATTGCTATGAGTGTGAATCAAAATAAATATGAAAATCTAACTAACACTTGAGTAGGGTCTTTGGTTTTATTGGAATTCGTTTGGTTGTAAAGCAAATGCCCCTTAGCAACTTCAATATCAAATTGTGCTTTTTGATATTGAAGATTTAAGCCTGAACTGAGTCCATAACCATTACGCCATCCTTCATAGTTGCCATGTTGTTGAACACGACCTGCATCTAGGCCAATTCTAGGGGTGATTGAAAAGGTATTTCTTCGATAAGGATAAGAAAGGGTATTACGTAAATACCCTCCGTTATCGCCAGAAAGCGTGCTTTGATCAAAACCGCGGATCGCATTTTTATCGGTTAAACTGAGCCATTCAACTCCCGGTAAGGTGTCAGGACTATATTGACCAATGAAAGCGCTATTGAATAAAAATGTAGAATCCGATAATGAAAAGCGATGTTGCCAATTGGCAAAAAGTTTAACTTTTGTAAAGCGATAGTCATTACCACCACCATTAGCAACATGAGGTGAGCCGTCTGCACCAAACCAACCAATGGCTTTTTCTGCGCTTAAATTAACACTGACAACGCCGTTGGAAATAATGTGTAAATGGTTGATGCCTAGCTCTACGGTTGTGAGTGCTGGACTACTTAGATCTAAGCGGATTTGGCTGAAATAGTTGCGTATCCGTTTATGTGTTATCTGCATGTTTAAGGTATCTATCTGTTTTTGACTACGATAAAAAGCGTAATCTCCCCTTAAACCTACTTGTGTGGTATTCCCGGATAAACGTATCGTACGTGTTTGTAATGCTTGATGAAATTCGTACTCTGAATAGCTACCAAAAGCACTTAATGTTAATGCGCCATAAGGTAAAGAATAGAGTAGAGTATAAGCACGATTAAAACGTGCATTTGGATTGTCTGTGGTGATGCTAGTATTTAAGCTGATAAAATCGGATAGCCCCAAGGGGCTGTCTAAGCTTGCATTCGTTCGAACTAACCAGCGTCCTGAGTTTTTTTGCCCATAATTATCACTTGAAATATTCAAGTGCCAAGGCGCTTGGCGTTGATTGGTAAGCTGAATAATGGAGCCACCTAATTGTGTACCCGGTAATATATCCAGTTTGACCTTATTGGATTGTAAACGGTTAGCTTGATCAAGTCCCTGATCAAGCTTTGACAGTTTTAGCGGTTTTCCTTCAATATGAGGAAAAAGTAAAGTTGTGTTAACACCTCGGTCACCACCCTGTATTTTTTCAATAAAGCCTTCAATAACATATAATCCAAGCTGTTGTTCTTCATTAGGGCGTAAAAATTGGACCCTGGCTGTGATATAACCATGTTGAAGGTAGCGTTGAGTTAACTCTTTGACTAATCGGTTAACGTCTGCACTTTTTATACATTGCTCTGGTATTGGTGTTAATGAATCAAGATCTTTTTCATTAAGTAAAGTAATTCCTTGAACATAAACACCATTAATAGGTAAACAATGTTCTGATTCAGTAATAAGTGTGGGGGTAGGTGAAACCTCTAATGCATTTTCTTGAAGTTGCTGATAGCGATTTTGTTCAATAAGTTGATTTATTTCACGTTGGCTATCTTGTAATGCGCGCCGCGATTCTCCCATCGAGCCTAAATAACCGGCGTCATTTGCTGTTAATCCACTGGTTGAAAATCCACTTAATAGTGTTAATAAAATAACTTTTTTTCTCATTTTACCTCAATATAAAGGTATTAATTCAAATATAAATAATATGGCTTAAATATAGTAAGATAATAATTAATGTTTTTATATTATCTTTAATTTAAAAATAATAAATACCAGTCACTCTCAATATGAAAAGAAATTAAAAATCAATGAAATAAAGATAAATTTTTATCTCTTTTAACATAAAATATCGCCATAACTAAAATGATTAATATTGATAATAGTGTTAATTAAACAAATGATTCAATTGAATGCTATCTATAACATTGATTTTCATAGTTATAATCTATCATGTTATTTTTCTCTCTGTTTAAGTTAACATCAATTTTTCTGTGTTAATTAATAAAATTTCGTTTTTTATTAAGAGAGTGTAAATAATGAGAGGAAGTTCTAGTAAATGAAGAAATTTAAAGTAATCCCTTTTCATTTGTTATTTGCAAGTTTATTAATGTTGTATTATGAAATAAAGATTTTATGAATTATTATTTCATTTTAATGAATAAAATAGGATTTATAAAAGTAAAGACATCATGTTTTCATTGTTAAATAATTAGTCATGATTAAAAGTAAGGTTATTGGGGTTTTATTTCAATATTATGAAAATGTAATATAAATACAGGTATTACCACTTAATGATATCAATAAAAATTTAAACTATAAAAAATAGTTTATTAAAAATTGAAGTAAGTGATAGTGATCACGTTAATATATTATTTATCATAAATAGTGTGATAACTGTCCAAAATATACTATTGTTATATTACTAATCGTGTTTAACTGTTATATAAATTAGCATGTAAATTGTACTATTTCCTGACTATAAGGGTTAAAGTATGTTCTCATCATTTAATGTCTTGATAATATTAAGAGGTTTCTTCAGATTGAAGAAATGGTTTAATATTGATTCTGAACTCGCCTTCTTCTTTCCTGAAAAATAATCCTTTTTTATATCTATCAAAATAATTTAATACTCTTTTTCCGTTTAATTTAAATGGAAAGATTATTTTATTTATTCGTAATTTTATAATTTAATATATATTAAAGGTATTATCATGGCTAAAAGAATTGTAGAACCATTCCGCATTAAAATGGTAGAAAAAATCCGTGTTCCTTCAAGAGAAGAACGTGAGGCTGCATTAAAAGAAGCTGGTTATAACCCATTCCTATTACCAAGTCATGCCGTTTATATAGATTTATTAACAGACTCTGGTACTAACGCAATGAGTGATCATCAATGGGCAGCGATGATCACAGGTGATGAGGCTTATGCAGGTTCAAGAAACTATTATGATTTAAAAGATAAAGCCAAAGAACTATTTAATTACGATTATATTATTCCTGCTCACCAAGGTCGTGGTGCTGAAAATATTCTTTTCCCAGTATTATTAAAATATAAACAAAAAGATGGAAAAGCGAAAAATCCTGTTTTCATTTCTAACTTCCATTTTGACACAACAGCAGCACACGTTGAATTAAATGGCTGTAAAGCAATTAATATTGTTACTGAAAAAGCATTTGATTCAGAAACCTATGATGATTGGAAAGGCAATTTTGATATTGCTAAATTAAAAGAAAATATTGCTAAGCATGGTGCTGATAACGTTGTTGCCATTGTTTCAACCGTGACCTGTAATAGTGCTGGTGGTCAGCCTGTTTCAATGGATAATTTAAAAGAAGTTTATGAAATTGCCAAACAACACGGTATTTTTGTTGTGATGGATTCAGCTCGTTACTGTGAAAATGCGTATTTTATTAAACAGCGTGATCCGAAATATAAAAATGCCACAATTAAAGAAGTTATTTTAGACATGTATAAATATGCTGATGCATTAACCATGTCAGCGAAGAAAGATCCATTGTTAAATATCGGTGGTTTAGTCTCTATTCGTGATAATGAAGAAGTCTTTACATTAGCAAGACAGCGTTGTGTACCGATGGAAGGTTTTGTCACTTATGGTGGTTTAGCTGGTCGTGATATGGCTGCTATGGTACAAGGTTTAGAAGAGGGTACAGAGGAAGAATATCTGCACTATCGTATTGGTCAGGTACAATACTTAGGCGATCGCCTACGTGAAGCGGGTATTCCAATTCAATATCCTACAGGCGGACATGCTGTTTTCGTTGACTGTAAAAAACTAGTGCCACATATCCCTGGTGATCAATTCCCTGCTCAAGCGGTAATTAATGCTCTTTATTTAGAATCTGGTGTCCGTGCAGTTGAAATTGGCTCGTTCTTATTGGGTCGTGATCCTGCAACAGGTGAACAAAAACATGCAGATATGGAATTTATGCGTTTAACCATTGCTCGTCGTGTTTATACTAACGACCATATGGATTATATTGCTGATGCGCTTATTGGCTTAAAAGAGAAGTTTAAAACGCTTAAAGGTCTTGAGTTCGAATATGAACCACCTGTATTAAGACACTTTACTGCTAGATTAAAACCTATCAAATAAATAATACTCCACAATAATAATGGCTCTCGTGCAATGCGAGAGCCCTATCCTTATTTCAGTAAGGACTAAAAAATGGAAAATAAGTCGGTAAATAAAGAACCCTCAATTATTGTAGGGGGATTTGTGTTGGGTGGCGCCATGATCGGTGCGGGAATGTTTAGCCTCCCAACAATAATGTCTGGCGCTTGGTTTATTAACTCACTCTTTATATTGTTTATTGTTTGTTTTTTTATGTTTCACTCAGGGATTTATATTCTGGAATGTATTTCAAAATATGGGGCAGGAACAAACTACTTTCATATATCAAAAGAGTTATTGCCAACATGGGCCTGTTATCTTGCTAATGCATCTTTAATATTTGTATTATATATATTAATTTATGCTTATATTTCTGCAGCGGGTTCGATTATTTATGAGGCGTCATTATTATATGGCATTAATCTAAACCTTAAAGCAATATTTTTTGTATTCACTATCGTGCTTGGAGCAACAATATGGTGGGGAGGCGCTTGTGCGAGTCGCTTAACTTCCATTTTCTTATTTATTAAAATTGTTCTATTTGTATTCGCTTTTTCTGGTTTATTTTTTAAAGCAAGTGGCGACTTATTATTTAGCGCAACTTTTGAAGGGAAAAACCAGTTATATCTTTATCCATTTATTTTTATCATTATTCCTTATGCGATAACTTCATTTGGATATCATGGAAACGTTTGTAGCCTTTATAAGCTTTATCATGAAAATGAAAGAAAGGTTGTTAAGAGTTGTGTGATTGGTTGTGTGTTAGCGCTAGTGATTTATTTACTTTGGATGATTGGTACTATGGGGAATCTACCCCGTGAACAATTTATTACCATTATTCAAAAAGGCGGTAACTTAGATGCCTTTATTGATTCGTTATATACCGTCTTGAATAGTAAATATATTGAAGGTTTTTTATTATGGTTCTCAATTAGTGCCGTATTCTGTTCATTCTTAGGGGTAGCGATTGGTTTGTTTGACTATATTTTAGCATCACTGAAATTTAAAGATAACAAAACAGGGCGCTTAAAATCAGGTGTTTTATGTTTCACACCACCTTTATTGCTCTGCTTGCTTTTCCCTAATGGTTTCTTAATTGCAATTGCGTATGCAGGTACGGCGGCTTGTGTCTGGGCAATTATTTGTCCTGCAGTTATGGCACTGAAAGCACGAGAAAAATTTCCTAACTCAGGTTTTAAAGTATGGGGTGGTAAAGGGTTAATTTATTCTGTTATCGCTTTTGGTGCTGTAGGTATTATTTGCCAAACATTAGCACAGTTTGGTTTCTTGCCTATTTATCGTTAATTAATCGATATAATCAGGGAAAGAAAACCAGAGTAGCGCCATTGGATATACGTTATAATAACGTTAAGTTGTTATAATAACTGGACTATTCAATAGGTTGCCTATAATGGATAAAAAAAAGCTACATATTGCTGCGGGTATTATTTGTGATCAAAACAATAATGTCTTTATCACTCAACGCCCTCTAAAATCGCATATGGGGGGATTTTGGGAATTTCCGGGGGGAAAGTTAGAAGATAAAGAAACTCCGGAGCAGGCGTTAGTGCGTGAGTTACAAGAGGAAATTGGTATTGATGTAACACAGTGCTCGCTTTTTGAAACGGTAGAGCATGATTTTCCAGATAGGCACATCACATTATCTTTTTTCTTAGTGACTCAATGGGATAATGAGCCATACGGTAAAGAAGGGCAAGATTCAAAATGGACTTCTATCGCATCATTAAATGCTGATGATTTTCCACCGGCTAACCGCACAATTGTGGCGTTGTTACAAAAATAAAAGTATATAAATGATGTAGTAATAAATAAAATAGCCACTCCAATGAGTGGCTATTTTTTATATTCTTAATCGGAGCATTAAAAATCTTTAGGCTCAGATTGTGGCGCTTCACTCCAGTCGTCACTGTCATTGATATCGCTTTGACTTGGAATGCGTTTTGATTCGTCAGCCCATTCACCTAAATCAATAAGTTGGCAACGTTTACTACAAAAAGGACGATAAGGGCTACTTTCATTCCAAATAACTTCTGTTTGACAGGTTGGACATTTCACAATTAATTCTTCGCTCATCATCTCTCCTAGATTTCATTGGCGCGATAGGTGTTCATGGTAATCAACACAATGTTAGCAACAAGCAATCTCAAAGGGTAGTTCTAGCGGTATTGTTCCATTTTCACTATTAAGTGGTAAGAAGCGGATCGCGTAACGATTTTTATGACCAGATACTTGAGGGTAGATCTGGTGGTCAATGGCAATTTTAAGACGTAGCAATTCACCTTCTTCAGCACTATCTTGGTAAAAACCACGATGGCTTAACGCTGGTTTAAAAATATCTGATTGTCGAATAAGCGTTAGTAAGCTATTTAATGCATTTTGTAATGGTAACAAACCTGTCATCCAGTTTTGTAATCTTTCATCACGGGTGGTTTGAGGTAAACTTAACCACAAATGCAATGCTGGCACATCAAAGTTACAGCATCCACCAGGAATGCTTAGACGCTGTTTGACTAAGCTAATCACTTTATCTTGTTTTAAGTGCTGACCAATTCGCGGAGCTTGACTTAATACCGCTGCATTTTCGGCCAGTTCATTAATAATTTGAGTGACAATTTCTTTATCAACATTGGGAAATGAAAGCCATTGTTGTAATTTTTTTTGTCTTTTTTCTAATTCTTTAAGTAGTTCAGCACGAATTTCACCACGATCAAGCACTTCAATAAATTCTGATATCGCGCGGAAAAAAGAGAGTGCGGTGGGTAATGAATCAATTGTCCGAAAACTGTTAATTTGAATTAATGAGTTTTCAATTCTAAGCCATGAACGCATTTTTTCATTTAAGGGATGTTCGAAGATGATAGTTGTGATGTCATCACTCATGGCTGTTGTCCTGTAACGCTTGTTGAGCTAATTCTAAGTAATGCTGATGGAGTTGCTTAACTTTGCCAATTATATTTTGGCTATTATCGTGATTTTCAATAATATCATCAGCAGCGGCTAATCGTTCTTGTCTTTGAGCTTGTGCCTTTAAAATATAGAGTACTTGCTCTCGGCTTACGCCATCCCGTTTCATTGTTCTTGCTATTTGTTCTTCTTGGGTGACATCAACGACAAGAACACGAGAGGCTAAGTGAGTTAATTTATTTTCAATTAATAAAGGAACAACCCAAATAAAATAAGGGGTTTTAATTTGTTGTATTTGTTTTTGAGTCTCTTGCTGTATCAAAGGGTGAAGAAGATTATTGACCCAAGTTTTTTCTTCATCATTTTGAAAAATAATCTGGCGTAGCTGAGCTCGGTTTAATGAACCATCAGGCAATAAAATGTTGTCACCAAAATGTTGATGTAGCGCATTTAGCCCAAAGGAATGAGGTTCTACCACTAATCGAGCAATAACATCAGCATCAACAAGAGGTACACCTAATGAGGCAAAAGCATTAGCAATAGTGGTTTTACCACTACCTATTCCGCCTGTAAGAGCAACCGTATAAGCCATTGTGTTTATCTATTTTTAATGAATTAAAATTTGCTATTAGTATGGATATTCTAAAGCCTAATTTTGTTTTTATCACAAGATAATAACCGCAATATTTAGGTTTTATTCGGTTATTATGATAGATGATTTTCTGCTACCCTGACATCCTACCTCATAATCAGTAATAGAATTATCATCAATCAATCACTTAGCGAGAAAGATCACAATAGCATATTACTCATAAAATTTGTGATTCACTGTATAGTATCACCTAACTGTAATATAGGAAGATACATAGCCATGATTAATGTACCAATAATCAATGCAATTATCGCCATTAACATCGGCTCTAACCATGTACTGATAGTATTTAATTGTTCTTCAAGCTGATGATAAAACCAATCACTTAATTGTTGACAAAAATAGAGTAACTGTCCTGAATTTTCTGCACAAATGATAAATTGATGGCAAATGGGTGGAAAATAAGACGCATTTTTCATAAATAAACTTAATGATTTTCCTTGCGTAATGTGTTCACTCATTTGTAATAGCTGGCGTTTATAAATGGGATGTGTAAGTTGTTCTATAATAATCGTTAAGCCTTGTAATAACGGTAATCCAGCTTGTTGTGTAATACTTATTATCTGAAAAATAAGATAGAGTTGATGGTATTTTAATAGCGTACCGAAATAAGGTAGATGAAGCAAAATAGCTTGTTCATAATAATAAAAGAGTGGTGAATAATGCCGGATAAAATGATAAAGCAATATTAGCCCAATAAAGGAAACGAGCATTATAAAAATATAGTTAGAAAACCATTTTGAGAAAGAAATTAATGCTAATGTTAAATCAGGAAGCTCAGTATTAAAGGCACTGTATAAGGATTGATATTCTGGTAGAACATATAACAACATAATACTGGTAATAGAAAATAAAATAACCAATAAAAAAAGTGGGTATTTAAAAGATTTTTTTATTTTTTTAACTATTTCTTGTTGTTTTTTTAATTGTGTTATTTGAAGTGTTATGACTTCATTTAACTTTCCACTTTCTTCGCCAATAAAAATAAAGCGTACTAATGAAAGTGGAAAATAAACGGGATAACGGCTTAACTGTTTTGATAATGTACCGCCTTGCATTAAGTTAAAAATAATATCATCTAATACACATTGCCAATGAACATAACGACACTCATTTTTTAATAGCGTTAAAGCAGGTAAAAGTGCTAAACCTGAGTGAAGTAATAATGCGAGTTGTTCAAGTAATTGAATACGATATTTTTTATCATTTTCTTGGAATATCACGATTTTGTATAAATGTATTTTTATGGGAATTTTTTGTTGCTGTACTAATTTAATAAAAACATCATTATTTGATGATGCGAGAATGTTTCCTGAACACCATTCGCCTTGATAGCTCAATGCATCGTAATGATAAATTTGCTGTAATCTCATTCAATATCCCCCAGTGTTTGATAAACCTCCTCAAGTGTTGTTATCCCTTGTTTTATTAATAGAAAACCTGAATGGAGTAAATTATAGGGAGATGCATGTGCTTGTTTTGTTGGTTCAAAACAGTCATAGATTGCCGTTCTTCCTTTATAGCCAGAACTGCATTGCTGGCAACCTATTGCTTGCCAATTCGGTAATTCAATGATTTCTTCATTGATATTAATCTGTTTTTTATTGGGTAAGCAGGTTTTACAATGTGAGCATAAACAGCGCACTAATCGCTGTGAAATAATCAAACTAATACAAGAGTGAATAAGATCTTTTGCAATGCCTAAATTATGTAGGCGCATTAAGGTGGCATCTGTGGAGTTAGTGTGTAATGTGGATAAAACAAGATGTCCTGTTTGTGCTGTTTTTATTGCCATTTCAGCAGTGGGGGAATCGCGAATCTCACCTACCATTATAATATCGGGATCTTGACGTAATAATGCGCGTAGTATTGTAGTAAATGTGATCCCCATTTTTTCACAAATCTGAATTTGATTAATACCATCTAGTGGTAATTCGATGGGATCTTCAACACTATTTATATTACGGTTATCTTTATTTAAATAATGTAAGCAACTATATAAAGTTAGTGTTTTTCCACTACCTGTTGGGCCTGTGACTAAAATCATACCTTGCGGTAAATTTAAATATTTTTTTAATAGTGTTAAATGAGATGGTTGAAATCCTAAATGGTTTAATTCAGGTTGTTGGAGGTTATTAATAAGGCGCAAAACGATTTTTTCACCATAAAGAGTGGGAAGTGTGGCTATTCGTATTGAATAGTTTTTATCATGATAAGACCAAGTAAATTGACCATCCTGAGGTAATCGTTTTTCTGTAATATTTAAGTTAGCCAATATTTTTAAACGTGTCACTATTTCTTCTGAAAATTCATCCGGAGGTGGAGAAAATAAATATAAATGGTTATCTATTCTGGCTCTAATTCTAAAATTGAATTGTTGAGGTTCAATATGTAAATCAGAAACACGCATTAAAATGCTATGGCGTAATAGATGTTCAATAAATTCTGTTGCTGAGTATGTGATATCCATTATTCACCTTTTTATATTTACTTTATTTGCGTTGTTTTAATACAGGAACATTCGATACGAATGCTCCCCAATATCCATAATGTATTAATATGATTTGAATATTTCAGTGCATTGCTTTTGTAACCTAGTATTAGTGGCGGAGCATTGTGTCCTCCATATAGGAAGATAATCTCCCGCATTTTTTTCTAAAGACATAACAATAGTTAGGCCTTCAAGTTGTGCTTTCCCGGTTGCATTAATGACACCATTTAATACGGATACTTCAGAAAGATATCGACTGCGAAATTGTGGTGGCATAAATGTTGAGTCAGAATCACAATGGTGAAGTTCATTTTCATAACGACATAATTCAACGGCTGAACGATAAGGGGAGAGCGTTTGCAAAATATCGGTTAAAGCCGCTTTTTGGATATAACCTTGATAAGCAGGAATAGCGACAGAGCTTAGAATAGAAATAATGGCAATGACAATCATGAGTTCCATAAGGGTAAAGCCATTTTCAGATGAGTGATAATTAAGTGCGTTCATCTAGCGTCCTCCTTGATTAATAGACACTAGAAGTATGAAAAAAAAGGACTTTATTGGCGAATAGATAAAATAAAATTTGAGTAAAATATCGAAAAGAAAACAGAGTTATACAAAATTAACCTTTATTATTGAGAGAAAGTTCGCATTTATTGATGAATATGAGTTAATAAAATTATTGATAATAGCTAAAACATAGTAAAAGAGGGTTGATGTGGAAATTAAACAAGGTTGGCTTATTGATGTAAGAAAAGTACCTTCACCAAATCATGATAAAAGGCCTGAAGGCGAAGCCCCCTCTTTACTGATTGTTCACAATATCAGTTTGCCACCAGGTCAATTTGGTGGGCCTTATATTGATAGGTTATTTACCAATACGTTATCAGAGGAAGATCATCCTTTTTTTAGTGAAATAATCGACTTAAGAGTATCTGCTCATTGTCTTATTCGGCGTGATGGTGAAATTGTGCAATATGTGCCTTTTACAGATAGAGCGTGGCATGCGGGCGTTTCTTTATATAAAGGTAGAGAAAAGTGCAATGATTTCTCTATTGGTATAGAGCTTGAAGGCACTGATAATTGTGATTTTACACCAAACCAATATCAGCAATTAGCCAAGATAACTCAATCACTTATTACGCTTTATCCTGCCATTAAAGAGAACATTACAGGGCATAGTGATGTTGCACCAAATAGAAAAACAGATCCAGGGCCTCACTTTGATTGGGACTATTTTCATAGTTTGTTAACGAAATAACAGAGATGAGTGAATTAAAATCTGATTGTAATGATTATTTATTCAATTAATTATTGCTGTCACGCTTCAGTTTGACTGTTTATGTGTTTAAAAAACGTTAAAAAATTTATTTTTAACGTTTCAGTATAATGCGATCTAGTTATCACTTTTGATGAATTTTTAAAATAATTTGTTAAAATTTGCAGGTTTTTATGATTTCGCTCAACAACTGTATGGACAGTTAGTGAATACTTTGTTACTTTATTATCCGTTATATTAAATTGGTATTACCAATTGACAACTCAATCACAAAGGTAATAGTTATCCAATAATGGCTTCCAGCAATATGGCTTATACAAAAATCCGTCAACCTAAGCTTTCTGATGTCATTGAGCAACAGCTTGAGCATCTGATTTTAGAAGGCACTCTGCGTCCAGGAGAAAAACTCTTACCTGAGCGTGAGCTGGCGAAGCAATTTGATGTATCCCGCCCTTCATTGCGTGAAGCTATCCAAAAATTAGAAGCTAAAGGTTTTTTACTTCGTCGCCAAGGCGGTGGAACATTTGTTCAGCATAATCTCTGGCAAAGTTTTAGTGATCCTTTAGCTCAACTGCTTAGCGGACATCCCGAATCTCAATTTGATCTCTTAGAAACGCGCCATGCCCTTGAAGGTATTGCGGCTTATTATGCAGCGTTACGCGGTACTAATGAAGATCTTGCTCGTATCAAGGCAAGCCATGATTGTATTTTGAAGGCCCACGAAAAGGGTGATTTGGTCGCTGAGTCTGAAGCTGTATTGCAATATCAATTAATTGTCACGGAAGCTGCTCATAATGTTGTTCTATTACATTTATTAAGATGCATGGTACCTATGCTTGAGCAGAATATCCGCCAGAATTTTGAGTTTCTTTACACTCGTAAAGAGATGTTAACTGCCGTAAGTGAGCATCGTAGTCAGATTTATCAGGCTATTATTAATAGAGAGCCAGAGGTAGCGCGTGAAGCTTCACATCGCCATTTAGCCTTTATTGAAGATGTTTTGTTGGATATGAGTCGTGAACATACTCGCCGTGAGCGCTCTTTGCGCCGGCTCCAACAACACCCTGATTTATTTTAGTAGCACAGATCCTGACCGCTGAGTCTGTACTACCTATCTCCCTGTGATTTTCAGGGATAGCGGTAATAACAGCAGGGTCTATCTTCCCGTCATATCAAATGGGTATAACGGGAAGATAGACTCCCATAACCATTAAAAACAGATAACAGATAAGGAATACACCATGTCAGATATGCTGAAAAATGACGTGGATCCGATCGAAACTCGCGACTGGTTACAAGCGATCGACTCGGTCATCCGTGAAGAAGGTGTTGAGCGTGCACAGTTCCTGATTGATCAGGTATTAAAACAAGCCCGTAATGGCGGTCTTAATATTGCTTTAGGCGGCTCTGTACACAGTGATTATATCAATACCATTCCTGCTGAAGATGAACCCGCTTACCCTGGCAATCTGGAATTAGAGCGTCGTATTCGTTCTGCTATTCGCTGGAACGCAGTAATGATGGTTCTGCGTGCATCCAAAAAAGATTTGGAACTCGGCGGACACATGGCGTCATTCCAATCTTCTGCAACGTTATATGAAGTGTGCTTTAACCACTTCTTCCGTGCTCAAAATGAAACTGATGGCGGCGACTTAGTTTACTTCCAAGGACATATCTCCCCAGGTATCTATGCACGCGCATTCTTAGAAGGTCGTTTAACAGAAGAACAATTAAACAACTTCCGTCAAGAAATTGGTGGTAAAGGTTTATCTTCTTATCCACACCCTAAATTAATGCCTGAATTCTGGCAGTTCCCAACTGTTTCTATGGGTCTGGGGCCTCTATCTGCAATTTATCAAGCTAAATTCCTGAAATATTTAAATCACCGTGGCTTAAAAGATACGACTAAACAAACTGTTTATGCGTTCTTAGGCGATGGCGAAATGGACGAACCAGAATCTAAAGGTGCAATCACCATCGCAGTTCGCGAAAAATTAGATAACCTGTGCTTCGTTGTTAACTGTAACTTACAACGTCTTGATGGCCCAGTTACAGGTAACGGCAAAATTGTTAACGAATTAGAAGGTATCTTTGCTGGTGCTGGCTGGAACGTTATCAAAGTAATGTGGGGCGATCGTTGGGATGAGCTTCTGCGTAAAGACACCTCTGGTAAACTCATTCAATTAATGAATGAAACCCTGGATGGTGATTACCAGACATTTAAATCTCGTGATGGCGCTTATGTTCGTGAGCATTTCTTCAATCGTTACCCAGAAACTGCTGCATTAGTTAAAGATATGACTGATGATGAAATCTGGGCATTAAACCGTGGTGGTCACGATCCGAAGAAAGTTTTTGCTGCATTCCAAAAAGCAAAAGACACTCAAAACAAACCAACTGTTATTTTAGCTCAAACCATTAAAGGTTATGGTATGGGTGAAACAGCAGAAGGTAAAAACATTGCTCACCAAGTTAAAAAAATGAACATGGATGGCGTTCACCATTTCCGTGATCGTTTCAATATTCCAGTTGCTGATGAGCAAATCAAAGACCTGCCTTATATTACTTTTGACAAAGAGTCAGAAGAATACAAATACCTGCACGCACGTCGTCAGGATTTAGGCGGTTACTTGCCAGCACGTCGTCCTCGTTTTGAAGAAAAACTGGATATTCCGACACTGGAAGATTTCAGCCAATTACTGGAAGAACAATCTAAAGAGATTTCTACAACTATCGCATTCGTTCGTGCACTGAACGTAATGTTGAAAAATAAATCTATCAAAGATCGTTTAGTTCCAATTATTGCTGACGAAGCACGTACTTTCGGTATGGAAGGCCTGTTCCGTCAAATCGGTATTTATAGCCCGAATGGCCAGCAATATACGCCTCAAGATCGTGAGCAAGTTGCTTACTATAAAGAAGACGTTAAAGGTCAAATTCTGCAAGAAGGTATCAACGAACTGGGTGCTGGCGCATCTTGGTTAGCAGCTGCAACATCTTACAGCACTAACAACCTGCCAATGATCCCATTCTATATCTACTACTCAATGTTTGGTTTCCAACGTATTGGCGACCTATGCTGGGCAGCAGGTGACCAACAAGCTCGTGGCTTCTTAGTGGGTGGTACTTCAGGCCGTACAACACTTAACGGTGAAGGTTTACAACACGAAGATGGTCATAGCCATATTCAATCGCTGACTATCCCTAACTGTATCTCTTATGATCCAGCATTTGCTTATGAAGTTGCTGTTATCATGCAAGATGGTTTAGAGCGTATGTATGGTGATAAACAAGAAAACGTTTATTACTACATCACTACACTCAACGAAAACTACCATATGCCAGCAATGCCAGCCGGTGTTGAAGAAGGTATCCGTAAAGGTATCTACAAACTGGAATCACTGGAAGGCGCGAAAGGTAAAGTTCAGTTACTGGGTTCAGGTTCTATTCTGCGTCACGTTCGTGAAGCAGCACAAATCCTGTCTACTGAATACGGTATTGGTTCTGATGTTTATAGCGTAACTTCATTCACAGAACTGGCTCGTGATGGTCAAGATTGTGAACGTTGGAACATGCTACACCCATCTGAAGCACCGCGTGTACCTTACATCGCTCAAATTATGAATGATGCACCAGCTGTAGCCTCTACTGACTATATGAAACTGTTCGCTGAACAAGTTCGTACTTATGTACCAGCAGATGATTACCGTGTATTAGGTACAGATGGTTTCGGTCGTTCTGATAGCCGTGAAAACCTGCGTCACCACTTCGAAGTTGATACTTCTTATGTGATTGTTGCTGCATTAGGTGAATTAGCTAAACGTGGTGAGATTGATGTGAAGGTTGTTGAAGAAGCAATCAATAAATACAACATCAACCCTGAAAAAGTAAACCCACGTCTGGCGTAAGAGGTAAAGTGAATGTCTATTGAAATTAAAGTCCCAGATATCGGTGCTGATGAAGTTGAAGTCACCGAAGTGATGGTGAAAGTGGGCGACCGTATTGAGGAAGAACAATCCTTAATTACTGTAGAAGGTGACAAAGCTTCTATGGAAGTCCCATCACCACAAGCGGGTGTAGTGAAAGAGATCAAAATTGCTGTGGGCGATAAAGTCCAAACTGGTTCTCTTATCATGATTTTTGAAGCAGAAGGTGCCGCGCAAGCTGCACCAGCTCAAGCCGCAGCTCCTGCGCCAGCAGCATCGCCTGCAACGGCAGAATTAAAAGAAGTTCATGTACCTGATATCGGCGGTGACGAAGTTGAAGTTACCGAAGTGATGGTAAAAGTGGGCGATAGCGTTGCTGAAGAACAATCGCTGATCACTGTAGAAGGTGATAAAGCTTCTATGGAAGTTCCAGCTCCATTTGCTGGCGTTGTGAAAGAAATTAAAATCGCAACTGGTGATAAAGTGAGCACAGGCTCTCTTATCATGGTATTTGAAGTTGCAGGTAGCGCACCTGTTGCTCAAGCAGCTCCAGCTCCAGCAGCATCTGCACCAGCAACATCTGCTGTGAAAGAAGTGAATGTTCCAGATATCGGTGGTGACGAAGTTGAAGTTACTGAAGTGATGGTTAAAGTAGGTGATTCCATCTCTGAAGAACAATCACTGATCACCGTTGAAGGTGATAAAGCTTCTATGGAAGTTCCAGCACCATTTGCAGGTGTGGTTAAAGAGATCAAAATTGCAGTGGGCGATAAAGTGAAAACTGGCTCACTGATCATGACGTTTGAAGTTGCCGGTGCAGCACCTGTTGCTCAAGCAGCACCAGCCGCACCTGCGCCAGCAAGTTCTGCACCAGCAGCACCTGCTAAAGCACAAGCAACTGCACCAGCAGCAAAAGAAGAATTCGTTGAAAATGATGCTTACGTTCATGCAACACCTGTTATTCGTCGCTTAGCGCGTGAATTTGGTGTGAATTTAGCGAAAGTGAAAGGTACTGGTCGTAAAGGCCGTATCTTACGTGAAGACGTTCAGTCTTACGTGAAAGAGTTAATTAAACGTGCTGAATCAGCGCCAGCAAATGCAGGTGGCGGATTACCAGGCATGTTACCTTGGCCGAAAGTTGACTTCAGCAAATTTGGTGAAATTGAAGAAGTTGAATTAAGCCGTATCCAGAAAATCTCTGGTGCTAACTTAAGCCGTAACTGGGTGATGATCCCTCACGTAAATCTGTTCGATGAAGCAGATATCACTGAGGTTGAAGAATTCCGTAAACAGCAAAATAAAGAAGCAGAGAAGAAAAAACTGGATGTTAAGATCACTCCGTTAGTCTTCGTGATGAAAGCAGCAGCAAAAGCACTGGCAGATATGCCACGCTTTAACAGCTCTATCTCTGAAGATGGACAGAAACTGATCCTGAAAAAATACATCAATATCGGCATTGCTGTAGATACACCTAACGGTTTAGTTGTTCCTGTTTTCAAAGATGTTAACAAAAAAGGCATTATCGAACTGTCTTATGAGTTAGCTGAAGTTTCTAAGAAAGCACGTGCAGGTAAACTGACAGCTGCGGATATGCAAGGCGGATGTTTCACAATTTCTAGCCTTGGTGGTATCGGTACTACCGGTTTTGCACCAATCGTTAACGCACCAGAAGTTGCGATTATGGGACTTTCCCGTTCTTCTATGAAACCTGTATGGAATGGTAAAGAGTTCGTACCACGCTTGATTCTACCAATGTCATTATCTTTCGATCACCGTGTGATCGATGGTGCTGATGGTGCTCGATTCATCACTCTGATTAATCAGTACATGAGCGATTTACGTCGTTTGGTAATGTAATTATTTAAACCGGTGCTTAGCGCCGGTTTCTCTGATTACGATGATGGATTTTACAGTCATACATCTTAGGTTGTGAGATCCGTCATGTTAGAGCGCTTTTCAGTTTATTAACATTTCTGTAAACTGCATGCGGTATGTAAGTCTCGGTGTTAAATATGGATTTTCGTCTGACTCGCCGGACAAATAAATAATGAGGTCACGATGAGTACTGAAATTAAAGCACAGGTAGTGGTTCTCGGCGCAGGCCCTGCGGGTTATTCCGCGGCGTTCCGTTGCGCTGACTTAGGTTTAGAAACAGTTTTAGTTGAACGTCACTCTACTTTAGGTGGTGTTTGTCTGAATGTGGGTTGTATCCCTTCTAAAGCGTTACTCCACGTTGCTAAAGTTATCGAAGAAGCGAAAGCATTATCTGAACATGGTGTTGTTTTTGATGCACCAAAAACAGATATCGACAAAATTCGCATCTGGAAAGACAAAGTTATTTCTCAATTAACCGGTGGCTTAGCGGGCATGGCTAAAGGCCGTAAAGTGACTGTTGTTAATGGCGAAGCACGATTCACTGGTTCTCATACATTGTCTGTTGAAGGTGGTGAAGGTACAACTACCATCACTTTTGAAAATGCAATCGTTGCTGCCGGCTCACGTCCAATCGAATTACCATTTATTCCACATGAAGACCCACGAGTATGGGATTCAACAGATGCGCTGCAACTGAAAACCGTACCAGAGCGTTTACTGGTTATGGGTGGCGGTATCATCGGTCTGGAAATGGGAACGGTTTATCACTCTCTGGGTTCTCAGATTGACGTGGTTGAAATGTTTGATCAGGTTATTCCTGCTGCTGACAAAGACGTGGTTAAAGTATTTACCAAACGTATCAGCAAGAAATTTAACCTGATGCTAGAAACCAAAGTAACTGCGGTTGAAGCAAAAGAAGATGGCATTTACGTAACAATGGAAGGCAAAAAAGCCCCAGCAGAACCACAACGTTACGATGCAGTATTAGTTGCTATCGGTCGTGTACCTAACGGTAAATTATTAGACGCAGGTAAAGCAGGCATCGAAGTTGATGATCGTGGCTTTATCCATGTTGACAAACAAATGCGTACTAATGTACCTCACATCTTTGCTATCGGAGACATTGTTGGTCAACCAATGCTGGCTCACAAAGGTGTTCATGAAGGTCACGTTGCAGCAGAAGTTATTTCTGGTAAAAAACATTACTTCGATCCTAAAGTTATTCCATCAATCGCTTATACTGAACCAGAAGTTGCATGGGTTGGTATGACAGAAAAAGAAGCGAAAGAGAAAGGCGTTAGCTATGAAGTGGCTTCTTTCCCATGGGCTGCATCAGGCCGTGCAATCGCATCAGATTGTGCTGATGGTATGACTAAACTGATTTTCGACAAAGAAACTAACCGTGTTATCGGTGGTGCAATTGTTGGTTCTAACGGTGGTGAACTGTTAGGTGAAATTGGTCTGGCAATCGAAATGGGTTGTGATGCTGAAGATATCGCATTAACTATCCACGCTCACCCAACGTTATACGAATCAATTGGTATGGCTGCGGAAGTATTTGAAGGTAGTATCACTGACCTGCCAAATCCAAAAGCGAAAAAGAAAAAATAAGCGACTTTTTACTGGAAACGGTTTTGCTGAAAATAGCTTTACTGAAAACAGTTTACTAAAGTAGTTTAAATGATAAGGGCTAAGTTCTTTATGGAACTTGGCTCTTTTTTTATATTTTTTATTGAAATGCTGATCGTCTTCTACTGTGTGATGCTGGTTATTTTGTGTGATTGATGTTTATTTGGCCGCAAATTTTACTTTAGTGCTAATTTGAGGATGAAAAAAACTATAAAAAGTGTGGTTATTAACCAAAATCTTGGTTAAAAGTCTCTGTTATATATTTTGTTTAAGTGTTTTAATCTGAATAAGTGGATATTTGAATCTGATTAATGTTACTTTTATGTGAACGAATTAACATCGTGTTGAAGATTTGCTATGCTGATAGCCCTTAGCTGGGCATAATTTCACAACCTATTATGTTTTATGCGAGCAAAAGATCCTCTGACCTGGCACCTTATTAACAAGGTGCAGACAGCCGGGTTATACAAAATGACAAAGAAGCGAGGAGACAGTCGTGCTAGAAGAATACCGTAAGCACGTAGCAGAGCGTGCAGCTGAAGGTGTCGTTCCAAAACCTCTCGATGCCACACAAACAGCCGCACTTGTTGAGCTATTAAAAAATCCCCCTAAAGGTGAAGAAGAATTTCTTCTTGATTTAATTGTTAACCGTGTTCCACCCGGAGTTGATGAAGCTGCCTATGTTAAGGCGGGTTTTTTAACTGCCCTCGCGAAAGGCGAAACCACATCACCTCTTATCTCGCCAGAAAAAGCCGTTGAATTATTAGGTACCATGCAAGGTGGCTATAATATTCATGCTTTAATTGAATCTCTGGATAACAACAAATTAGCCCCAATTGCAGCCAAAGCGCTTTCTCACACATTACTGATGTTCGATAACTTCTATGATGTTGAAGAAAAAGCCAAAGCAGGCAATGTGTATGCTAAACAGATTATGCAATCTTGGGCTGATGCAACATGGTTTACTGAACGTCCAGAATTAGCAGAAAAAATTACTGTTACCGTATTTAAAGTCACTGGTGAAACCAATACCGATGACTTATCTCCAGCTCCAGATGCTTGGTCTCGCCCAGATATCCCATTACATGCTTTAGCTATGTTAAAAAATGCGCGTGAAGGGATTGAACCAGATCAACCGGGTAGTGTTGGTCCTATCAAACAAATCGAAGCATTAAATAAAAAAGGCTTCCCACTAGCTTATGTTGGTGACGTTGTAGGCACTGGTTCTTCTCGTAAATCAGCGACAAACTCCGTGCTTTGGTTTATGGGGGATGATATTCCATTCGTTCCTAATAAACGCGGTGGCGGGGTTGTTCTCGGTGGTAAAATTGCACCTATCTTCTTTAACACAATGGAAGACGCAGGTGCATTGCCTATCGAAGTTGATGTTTCTAAATTAAATATGGGTGATGTCATTGATATTTACCCATATAAAGGTGAAATTCGTAACCATGAAACGAATGAGTTACTGGAAACCTTTGAGTTAAAAACCGAAGTATTAATTGATGAAGTTCGTGCTGGTGGCCGTATTCCATTAATCATTGGTCGTGGATTAACATCAAAAGCGCGCGAATCACTAGGTTTACCAGTTAGCACACTGTTCCGTCATGCTAAACCTGTTGCAGAAAGCAACCGTGGTTTCTCACTAGCTCAGAAAATGGTAGGCCGTGCTTGTGGTCGTACAGGTATTCGCCCGGGCGAATATTGCGAGCCAAAAATGACCTCAGTAGGTTCACAAGATACAACAGGTCCAATGACTCGTGATGAGCTAAAAGACTTGGCGTGCCTTGGTTTCTCTGCTGATTTAGTAATGCAATCATTCTGTCATACTGCGGCTTATCCAAAACCGGTAGACGTTACAACGCATCACACTTTGCCTGACTTTATTATGAATCGTGGTGGTGTTTCACTGCGTCCGGGCGATGGTATTATCCACTCATGGTTAAATCGTATGTTATTACCTGATACTGTTGGTACAGGTGGTGACTCGCATACTCGTTTCCCTATTGGTATCTCATTCCCAGCAGGCTCGGGCCTAGTGGCTTTTGCTGCAGCAACTGGGGTTATGCCATTAGATATGCCAGAATCTGTTCTGGTTCGTTTTAAAGGCAAAATGCAACCGGGTGTGACACTGCGTGATTTAGTTCATGCTATTCCTTATTACGCAATTCAAGATGGTTTACTGACAGTTGAGAAAAAAGGTAAGAAAAACATTTTCTCTGGTCGCATTCTTGAGATTGAAGGCTTACCAGAGCTGAAAGTAGAACAAGCATTTGAGCTTGCTGATGCATCAGCAGAACGTTCAGCTGCGGGTTGTACCATTAAACTGGATAAAGCGCCTATCATTGAGTACCTCCAGTCTAACATTATCTTATTGAAATGGATGATATCTGAAGGTTATGGCGATCGTCGTACTATTGAACGTCGTATTACTTCAATGGAAAACTGGTTGAAAGATCCGCAATTACTTGAAGCGGATGCTGATGCAGAATATGCCGCAGTGATCGAAATTGATTTAAATGAGATCAAAGAGCCAATTCTATGTGCGCCTAACGATCCAGATGATGCTCGCTTACTATCTGAAGTGGCAAACAGCAAAATTGATGAAGTGTTCATTGGTTCTTGTATGACTAACATTGGTCACTTCCGTGCTGCGGGTAAACTGCTTGATCAACACAAAGGTCAATTACCAACACGTTTATGGGTTGCTCCACCAACAAAAATGGATGCGGCACAATTAACGGAAGAGGGCTATTATAGCGTCTTTGGTAAGAGTGGAGCACGTATCGAAGTACCTGGTTGTTCACTGTGTATGGGGAACCAAGCGCGTGTTGCTGATGGTGCAACTGTTGTTTCAACCTCGACACGAAACTTCCCTAACCGCTTAGGTACAGGTGCAAATGTGTATCTTGCTTCAGCAGAACTTGCGGCAGTTGCGTCATTATTAGGTCGTTTGCCTGAGCCACAAGAGTATCTCGACTTTATGAATAAAGTTGATGAAACCGCAGAAGATACTTATCGCTATCTGAACTTTGATCAACTTGCTCAATATACAGATAAAGCAGACCAAGTTATTTTCCAAACAACGGTATAACGATTAATTTATTGCTTTAAACGTATTTAATATGAACAAACGGGAGGCTAATACCTCCCGTTTTTTGTTATTTTTGTCATAATAAGAATAAGGTATTTTTTTATTAAAAAAGCGGTAGCTTAATAAGGGGCGTACACCATGGACTATGAATTTCAGCGAGACCTCACTGGCGGTATTCTAGCCCGTTTTTCGATGGATCATGAAGCGATAGGCTATTGGCTAAATGATGAAATTCAGGGCGATATTAGTCTGATAGATCAAATTCTTGAAGAGATGGATGGTATTAAAGGCAGTGAAAGACAGTGGGAGCTAATTGGTAAAGAATATAGCCTTTCGATTGATGATGAAGAAGTAATGATAAGAGCCAATACTTTGCATTTTGAAACAGATGAAATGGAAGAGGGCATGAGCTATTACGATAACGAAAGTATCTCTTTTTGTGGTTTAGATGATTTTGCTACCATGCTACAGAAATATCGGTTATTTATTCTGGAAAATAAAGAAAATTAACAAATACTATATATTTTTTGAATAAATCTGCCACAATATATTACTGAATTGCTATTCTTCTATTATATTTTTAAGATTTAAAAGGTGGTCTAATGAATGAATTACCTGTTAGTTTAGATGAAGCATCAGGTTGGTTTGCCGCAAATCAGGATCTCTTTATTCAATATGCTGTGAATATTGTAGCCGCATTTTTGATCTTATTTATTGGTCTTTTTGTCGCAAAAATGATCGGTAAAGGTGTCGCAAGAGTTCTTACATTGCGTCATATTGATGCTACTGTTGTGACATTTTTATCTGTTTTAGTTCGTTATACTGTTGTTGCTTTTACCTTAATTGCCGTATTAGGACGATTAGGTGTTCAAACTGCGTCGGTTATCGCGGTATTAGGTGCTGCTGGTTTGGCGGTTGGTTTAGCCTTACAAGGATCACTATCTAACTTTGCAGCGGGCGTATTAATTGTTATCTTCCGTCCGATCCGCACAGATGAATATGTCATGATTGGCTCTGTAGAAGGTACGGTAAGAGATGTACAAATTTTCTCTACCACATTACGCTCAGCCGATGACAGAATTATCGTTATTCCAAATAGCAAAATTATCAGTAGCGAGGTTATCAACTTAACGCGTGAGCCTAATCGCCGTACACAAATTATTGTCGGTGTGGCTTATGATGCTGATATTGATAAAGTAAAACAAGTACTGGGTGATGTTGTTGCTAAAGACAAACGTATTCAACATGATAAAGGTGTGACTATCCGTTTACATGAAATGGCACCGTCTTCATTAAACTTTGTGGTACGTGTTTGGACAACCAATGGAGATGCATGGCCTGTTTATTGGGATTTGATGGAAGATTTTAAACGCGCATTAGATGCGAATAATATCGGTATTCCATTCCCACAAATGGATGTTTATATGCATCAAACACCAAGTGCGACGGCAAAAGCAGAATAGTCTCACAAGAATTGACTAGTCCTGATATAGGTTGACAACTTTTCAGGCATAAAACGCTCGATGTACTTCATCGGGCGTTTTATAGTTTAACGATAAGTGTGGCCGTTTTTCATTATAGAGTTGAATTGATTCTTCTACTAATTTTCTTGCTTGTTCTAGATTACTCGGTTTTATCAGTAGATACTCCATTTTTAATATTCCATTAATTCGTTCTGCTAAGGCATTTTGATAACAATCATACCCATCAGTCATAGAACATTGAATATTATGCTCTTTATGTATCTCCTGATATTCCGAAGAACAATACTGTATCCCTCGATCTGAATGATGGATTAACGAAGTTGTCGAAGTCCGTTTTTTTAACGCCTGAACCAACGATTTCTTCACTGAACTTGTTTTCATATTGTTATCTAAATGATATCCCACGATTTTTCGTGAATACGCATCCGTAATTAAACTTAAATAAGTATCACCTTCATGCGTCGATAAATAGGTAATATCTGCCACCCAAAGCTGTTCTGGTTGTGTGGGGATAAACCCTGACTTAATTAAATTAGGATGCCGATGAAAACGATGATGGCTTAAGGTTGTTCGATGATAAGCCCGTTTATTAGGCACCAGTAACTGATGTTCTTTCAATAAAGAAAATAGCCGATCACGACCAATAACCATCTGTTTTTGCTTTAAAATAAAATGTAATTTACGCCCACCCAGTCGAGGTTGTAAGACTCGTTCAGATTTAACAACATCAATAATGGCCGAATCTGCTTTCTTTCGTTCCTCAGTTCTATCCAGCCTCTTGTAATAAGCCTGTCGGCTGATCTGCATAAAACGGCAAGCAATTGTTACGGTGAGGTTTTTAACCGTTTTTTCTTTAATAACTCGGCTTTGCGCTTTTTTGACAAACGAACTCCAAAGTCTCTATCCATGACTTTAACCACAGCTTCGAAAAAATCGGATTTAAGCCGAGCTTCTTCAAGTTCCTTTTCAAGGATCTTAATGCGTTGTTCCGGCGTTTGTTGTTTAGAAGATTGGGTCATAGCTGAACCTCTATAAAAAGTATCAGGGGTACCGTTTGACCAATCTAACCTACCATGTTTACGAAGCCAAACTAAAACAGTAGAGCATCCTTGTATACCATAGTGATCTTGGGCTTGTTTATAGGTTATTTCGCCTTTTTCAACTTGGTCAACAAGCTGTAATTTAAAAGCGAGAGAATAATCGCGTTGAGTCCGTTTAGTGATTGGTTTCATTACATTCTCCAATTTCAGATTGGAAAAGTGTCAACCTTATTTAGGACGGGTCAAATAGATGATATAGAGCCACGTTAATAGCGTGGCTTTTTTGTATGATAAGAAATAAGAAAGGAAGAATAATGAGATAACACAGACTATAAAAGGGATTAAGTATTAAAAATGGAGATAATCTTAAGGAGTTTCTTTTTTGTTTTTCATTATGCTGATGGCTATCTTGTTTTTTCTTTGGCGCTATTATTATTGTGGTATTCACATAAAGTAGCTAAAAAGCGAACACGTATTATCTTATTTATTACTGCATTAATTGTGGTAACACCTCATGTTACTATCTGGTCTAATTTTATTTTTATTCTATTAATGAATATGGTTATTTCATCTTATTAACCTTACTGAAATTATTATTTTTATCTATTTTATGGCCATTAGTTTTTCTTATTATCAATAAGAATGATTCATTTCCTCTAATATCAAAATCCCTCTATTATTCAGCTAATATCTAACGAATAATTATTAAGGTATTTTGCATGTTTACAACTTTTTTTCAGGGTTTTTTATTGAGTGCAGCCATGATTTTACCTATAGGTGCTCAGAATGCTTTTGTTTTACAGCAAGGGAGTAAAAAACAATTTCATTTAATGAGCGCATTTTTATGCGCTTTAAGTGATGTTGTATTAATAACAGCAGGTGTCTTTGGTGGCAGTGCATTGCTTAGTCAATCAGAAACACTTTTATTATTGATCACATGGGGAGGAGTGGTATTTTTACTTTGGTATGGTTGGAAAGCATTTAAAACAGCTTTTTCAAAAGATATCGAATTATCACAAAGTGAAAATCAGGTAAAAAACCGTTGGCGTGTGATTGTGACATTAATTGCCGTAACTTGGCTTAATCCTCATGTTTATTTAGATACTTTTGTTGTGATAGGCAGTATAGGTGGACAATTAACCACAGAGCTTCGCCCTTGGTTTACAATTGGTGCGGTATTTGCCTCTATAAGTTGGTTTTTCGCATTATCACTACTTGCGGCTTGGTTTTCTCCAATATTAAGCAAAACACACTCTCAACGCATTATTAATATGTTTGTAGGATGTGTGATGTGGTTTATTGCTGTTCAATTAGTAGCACAAGGATGGAAAACTCTCTTTTAATCTTAAAGAACTTTACATCATATATGCTAATGTTCTTCTTAGTCCTAAAAACAGGACATTAAAATTAATTTTGTCAGGGGGTTTTTTGTGAAATTAAGAGCGATTGCATTAGCATCCATGTTTACGCTGGGATTACCTTCCATTGCGCTAGCTGCTTCGGAGCCAGAAGGACCACATATTACAACATCGGGTAATGCGACAATTAAAGCAGCTCCTGATATGGCGACATTAAATATTCAGGTTAATGAAAGAGCAAAAGATGCGGCTCAGGCTAAGAAACAAGTCGATGAGCGTGTTGCAAAGTATTTTGCCTTCTTAAAAGAAAATGGTGTTGTGAAGGAAGATATCGACGCTGCTAATATCCGTACTCAACCAAACTATGAGTATGATAAAAAAGCAGAGCGTTCGGTGATTAATGGTTATACAGCAACACGTACTGTGAATGTCAAAATTAAGAAATTAGAACAGCTTAATACGTTACTTGATGGCGCATTAGCGGCTGGTTTAAATGAAATTAATAACGTTGAGTTTGGCGTAAATAATCCAGAACAATACAAAGTAAAAGCACGAGAAGTGGCCATTAAAAATGCCATTGATCAAGCAACTTCTGTTGCAAAAGGTTTTGGTGCTGATTTAGGTGCAGTCTATAGTGTAAGCTATCGTGCGCCAGAAGCGACACCTTATCCAATCGCACAAGTACGTATGGATGCAATGGCATTAAAAGCTCAAGCACCAGCAGCAGTGCAAGAAACTTATGAACAACAAAGTATCGAATTTAAAGATTATGTGGATGTTGTTTTTGAACTAAAACGCACTAAATAATTATGTTACGGTAAAAAAAATAGGCTTCTTAGAGAAGCCTATTTTTTGTGTTAAAAGATGAAATAGCCGTGCTACTCTTCACCTTGTTTTAAAACCTTACGGCCAAAATTAATCAGTGCATCTGTCACTTTTCTCATCGTTCTACTTTCTGGTGCAAAACGATGCCAATAAAGCATACGCCGCTGGCAAAGTCCCGGAGTTAAATCAACCAGCTCTCCACTCTTTAGCTCATTAGCAATTTGTAGATGAGGGATCATGCAACATGTCGAACCTTGTTTTGCTAATTGCACAAATGCTTCAGAAGAATTAACGATATGGCAAGGTACGCTACCCGGAGATAAACCAAAGTTTTGCTGTAAAAATGCTTGATGCATATCATCAAGATGGTCAAATGCGACTGCAGGGGCTTTTAATAACGATGACTTAGTTACGCCATTTGCAAAATAACGCTGAGCAAAATCAGGAGAGGCCACAAATAGATAATCAAGAGCGCCTAATTGATCAACAAGGCAACTTGGTAATGCTTGTGGCTGAATACTGATTGCACCAACTACTTCGCCTCTTCTTAAGCGTTCTTGTGTTCGCGTTTCATCTTCAACTTGTATATTAAGCCGAATAGGCAGTTGTGTTAAAACTGGGTGCAAAGCGGGTAATAACCACGTTGCTAAACTATCAGCATTCACCGCCAAAGAGAGTAAAAGCGGTGTGGAGCCACTATTTTCATCACCTAACCATTGTTCTTCAAGTAATTCTACTTGATGCAATAATGCCAATAGTTTTTGCCCTTGCTCTGTGGGCTTAGGGGGAACAGTTCGCACTAATAATGGTTGGCCGAATAAGTTTTCTAATTGTTTAATACGCTGTGAAACGGCAGATTGTGTAATACATAACTTTTGTGCAGCTCTTTCAAAACCACGTTCGCGAATGACGGCATCAAGGGCTTGTAATGCTCGATAATCAGGGCGTTTCATTAACAGACTCTCTTTGATTTTATATTCTGTTGCTTACTATGCCATATTTTTTGTTGTAATGAGTTAAAATGTTGCTTCTCAGTTTTTGATGTGTCTCGTGCTAGTTTTGAATGCAATATGCTATTCTTAGTCCATTAACGTGATAAATAAGGTTTTTTTAAATGACTCAGGATGAATTGAAAAAAGCAGTAGGTTGGGCGGCGCTTGAATATGTAAAACCCGGTACTATCGTGGGAGTGGGAACAGGCTCCACAGCTTCTCATTTTATTGACGCATTAGCGACAATGAAAGGTCAAATTGAAGGTACGGTTTCAAGTTCAGAAGCATCAACAGCAAAACTAAAAAGTTACGGCATTCCTGTTTTTGACTGTAATGAAGTCGATTCTTTAGATATCTATGTTGATGGTGCTGATGAAATCAACCACCATATGCAAATGATCAAAGGTGGCGGAGCTGCATTAACGCGAGAAAAAATTATTGCAGGTGTGGCAAAAACATTTATCTGTATCGTTGATGAATCTAAACAAGTGGATGTATTAGGTAAATTCCCTCTACCTGTTGAAGTTATTCCAATGGCGCGCTCTTATGTAGCTCGTGAATTGGTTAAATTGGGTGGTTTGCCCGAATATCGTGAAAACGTGGTAACAGATAATGGAAACGTTATTTTAGATGTTCATAACTTAACAATTCTTAACCCTATTGAACTGGAAAATAAAATTAACAGTATTCCAGGCGTGGTTACAGTAGGATTATTTGCTAATCGTGGTGCAAATGTCGTTTTAATGGGAACATCTGAAGGCGTTAAAACTATTAAGTAAGATGACTAAAAAGAGGTGGCGATGGCGACCTCTTTTTAAAATTATTTTAGAAACTGCAAATTCAGTGATATATATCACACCATAGTTATATCTCTCTTTAAAATCCTGCCTTTTTCAAAGTCAAAATCATTTTACTCGGTAGAAAATCGCTTTCTTTATCGCTTATTCTGCCATCACTGCAATCGGTTGTATTGCCACAAACTCTATTTTTGTTATGTTGTTGAGACAGGATTTTGTTTTTCATTAAATGTAACAACGATAGGGCAGGGTAAATGGTCAAAGTATCTTTGGAAAAAGAAAAGATAAAGTTTCTACTCCTTGAAGGTGTGCACCAAAGTGCAGTAGAAAATTTAAGAGCTGCGGGTTATACCAACATTGAATATCACAAAGGTGCGTTATCGGACGAAGAATTAAAAGAAGCTATCCGTGATGCACGTTTTGTTGGTCTTCGTTCCCGCACTCATTTAACAGAAGAAATTTTTGCAGCCGCTGAAAAATTAGTTGCTGTAGGATGCTTCTGTATTGGGACCAATCAAGTTGATTTAGATGCGGCAGCTCGTCGCGGTATCCCTGTTTTCAATGCGCCTTTCTCAAACACCCGTTCCGTGGCTGAGATGGTGCTAGGTGAATTACTGTTATTACTGCGCCGTATTCCGGAAGCCAACGCGAAAGCACATCGTGGTGTTTGGGATAAGCAAGCCAAAGGCTGTTTTGAAGCGCGTGGTAAAAAACTAGGTATTATTGGTTATGGCCATATTGGTACACAGTTAGGTATTTTGGCTGAAAGTGTCGGTTTAGATGTTTATTTTTATGACATTGAAAATAAACTGCCACTGGGTAATGCAACACAAATTCGTCATCTGTCTGAACTATTGAATATGTGTGACATTGTCAGCTTGCATGTACCAGAAACACCATCAACAAAGAATATGATTGGTCATGAAGAAATTCAGCGCATGAAACCAGGTTCAATTCTTATCAATGCTTCTCGTGGTACAGTGGTTGATATTCCTGCATTAGCACAAGCGTTAGAATCAAAACATTTATCTGGTGCTGCCGTTGACGTGTTCCCATCTGAGCCAGGTGCAAATAACGATCCTAACGATCCGTTTGTCTCTGAACTTATTAAATTCGATAACGTGATATTAACGCCACATATCGGTGGTTCAACACAAGAAGCGCAAGAAAATATTGGTTATGAAGTTGCAGGTAAATTAGCTAAATATTCAGATAATGGTTCTACGCTATCTGCGGTTAACTTCCCTGAAGTTTCATTACCAAGCCACGGCGATGATGTAAACCGTTTACTGCATATTCATGAAAACCGCCCAGGTATGATGAATAGCATCAATAATGTGTTTACTGAACAAAACATCAACGTGGCAGCACAATTCCTGCGAACTTCAGGCAATGTCGGTTATGTTGTGATTGATATTACAACGCAAACCAAGGCTCAAGCAGAGTTAGTGTTGCAAAAAATTAAAGCATTACCTGGTACTATTCGTGCTCGTATGTTGTACTAATTATTGATGTAATCATCAGTAAAATATTGAAGGCTCGGTATTTCGAGCCTTTTTTGTTTTTTAAACATTATTATTGAATTTGCTGTTTCCATAATTGGTAATAAAGCGCTCTATTTTCAAGCAAATTCGAATGTGTTCCTTCTTCTAATATCCGTCCTTTATCCATGACATAAATATAATTTGAATGTGCTAAGGTATTGAGACGATGTGCAATACTAATCACGGTTCTGTTTTTACAAATCTGAGGTAAATTTGCCAAAACTTGCGCTTCAGAGATGTAATCTAATGCTGATGTGGCTTCATCTAAAATAAGAATACGTGGGTTTGTTAATAAAGCTCTTGCCAGTGCAATACGTTGGCGTTGCCCTCCTGATAAATTAGCTCCTCGCTCTCCGACTTGAGTGTTAAATCCCAAAGGAAGTTGCTCAATAAACTCTAGAGCGCCTGCAAGTTGGCATGCTTCTATTAATTCTCTTTCATTTGCATTGGGCTTTGATAAACGAATATTTTCGATAATAGATCCACTAAATAAAAAACTTTCTTGTAAAACAATGCTAATACTTTGGCGTAATGAGAGAGGATCGGCGATAGCCAAATCCATGCCATCAATATAAATTTGTCCTTGTTGAGGCGTATAGAGACGTTGAATTAAACGTGTAACGGTACTTTTTCCTGAGCCAGAGCGACCGGTAATACCAATAAATTGTCCAGCAGGAATAGAAAACGAGAGAGATTCAATAACATCTGGCGTATGAGCGGTATAACGAAAATAGACATTTGAAAAATCAATACGACCTATGATTTGGGGTACTGTTGCTAATCCATAATATTGATGTTCTGTCGGCGTATTTAAAATTTCACCGATACGACGTAGAGAAATCGTTGCTTGTTGAAAATCCTGCCAGCATTGTGCTAAACGTAAAATAGGTTGTGTGATATGCGCAGTAAAGAGATTAAATGCAATAAGTTCACCCACGGTCATTTGTGCATTAATAATTAAATTAACACCTTGCCACAAAATAATCGCCGTTGTGATTTTATGAATGATAAATATAAGCTGCTGAGCTAATAAAGTTTTTTTAGTAGCTGAAAACCGTTTGTTAATATGGTCGGTGAGTTTATATTGCCATTTGTCGATAAAGCGATTTTCTGTTGCTGTAATTTTGATAGTTTCTATACCGTTCATTGTTTCGGTTAATAGGCTGGTATTATCAGCATTAGCTTGATATTCCTGTTCAACCCAATAACGAATAAGAGGGCCAAGGATCAGCCAAAGTGTAAAATAAATAATTAATGCCCCTAACGTTACCCAAGTTAATGGTGCGGAATAAGTAAACATTACAGAAATAAACACAATAATAAAAATCAGGTCGAGCACTAACATTAATGCGGAACCAGTAATAAATTGACGAATATGTGAAAGCTCTTGAATACGAGCAATTATTTGGCCTGACTGTCGCTGATTAAAAAAAGCACTCGGTAAGCGAATAAGATGCTGATAAATTTTTCCTGAAAAATCGGCACTAAATTGGCAAGAAATAAATGTATACAATTTGTCTCTTAGAAAAAGATAAACAGGTTCGGTAATTGCTATTAAGAGTAATAAATAACCCAATAGATGTAAGTTTGATAAATTTCTTCCAGTTAATACCTTATCAATTAATGTTTCAAAAATTAAAGGGTTAACTAATGCGAAGAGTTGGCTACAACATGATAAAATAAAAATCAGTAAGAGTGATTTTTTTTGTTTTAAAATAGTAGAAATAAACCAATTAATATTAAATTTATTACGCAATGACCTGTGTTGTTGATTGCTTATTAATACTATACTTAATTTTTGTTTTTTATCTATTCTATATTCAATGGTAATATTGCTTTCGAGATCGAATATTATCAAAAACTTTTCATTTTTTTCTTTTAAAACATACCATTTGTTATTTATTTCAATAAGGGTATCAATAAGATGATGTTTTTTACTCTCATAATCAATAATATCGAATTTACAGTTTAAATTAAGTAATTGAGCTGCTTCTAGAATGTTCCATTCATTAAATGAAGTATCATTTCCAAGAAAATGAAAAATGTTCTCCCTTTTTATGTTTCTATTATTTTTTTTAGAAAAGTAAATTAATCCATCAATAATAGAGCAAGGATATTGTTTCATTTTTGCTACATTAGTTATATTTTTCATGATATTAAATACCCAATCCTATTTTTCAGTCAGTGCGTTATATCGATAAACTTCTATTGGGCTTAAAATATAATCAATAACACGGCGTTTATCTGTAATTATCTCAGCGACTAAAGACATCCCCGGAGTAAGTTGATAATATTGATTATTCTTTTCAATGTTTTGTTTATTTAATTTAATTGTAGCGGGGTAAACTAAGCCTAATTGTTCATGTTGAATAGAATCTTTAGCGATATTAATAATTTTCCCTTCAATTGTGCCATAACGAGTATAAGGAAAAGCATCTATTTTTATCATCGCTTTTTGTCCAATATGAATAAAACCGATATCTCTATTGAGAAGATTAACCTCTGCAAAATTCTCTTGATGATTGGGTACTATCGTCATGACATTTTGTGAAGGTTGTAATACGCTGCCGAGTGTATAAATAGAAATTTGTTGCACTGTTCCTGTGATGGGTGAACGTACTATTTTGAGTTGCTGTCGCTTTTGGAAATGATTAAGATTTTGAGTATAAATTAATAACTCGCTCTCATATTTCTTATACTTATCATGCCATTCTAGTTTTTTTTGTTTTTCTAATTGATTTAAATTTTTATTTAATTGTTGTTCTTGGCTTTTAATAATATGTAATTCTGCATTCTTTATTGTTATTGAACGATTTATTTCTAATAATTCTTTTTCACTTTCAAGATATTCCATTTTGCTAATTATTTTTTTATTGTAAAGATTTTCTCTAATAATAAATCGTTGCTTTATGTTTTTTTGTATCTTTTTTAAAGACAATAGATCATTGTAAGTTAATGTTTGATTTTTATTATTTACTTCAACTTCGGTTTCTAATACATTTATATTGCTATCAAATTCATCTTTTTCTTTCTGATAACCTAATAAGATTGATTTTTTTATTTTATTATCTAATTTATTAAAATGATAAAGATTTTTAGGTGATACTTCTTGGCTCAAGGCTTGATAGCGAATTTTAAGTAATAGTAGATCATCCCTTTTTTTTCTTATCCCTTTAATTTCCTCATCAATACCCAATATATCAAGTGTTAATAAAGCATCACCTTGATTAACTTTTTGCCCATCTTTTACATGAAGAATAGCCAATCGACTAGGCTCATGTATTTGAATTATTTGGGAACGACCAGTAACGACAAGCTTACCCATTGCAGGGGATTGCACATCTAATTTCCCAAAATAAATCCACAAAATAAAAGCCACAATACTGAGTGAAATGATAGAAGCAATATAACGACTATAAGGGGTCAATGGTTTTTCTATAAGAGCTATATGATTAGGATAAAAATCATAGTAGAGCGACTTTTTATTAGGTTGAAAGACCGTCGATAATAAGTGTTTTATATTTAGTTTCATGCTCAACATCCTTGTTGAATTTGCCAAAGTTTTTTGTAATCACCGTTATTTTTAATTAAAACTTCGTGTCTCCCTTCCTCTACAATTTGTCCCTTATTTAACACAATAATACGATGACAATCTCGTATTGTTGACAGACGATGGGCAATGATAATTACGGTTTTATTTTGTGTAATAAGTGGAAGGTTATTTTGAATAATCGTTTGAGAATCATCATCTAACGCGCTGGTAGCTTCATCAAAGATCAAAATTTTAGGTGATGTTAATAAGGCTCTAGCAATAGCAATACGTTGGCGTTGCCCTCCAGATAAGGAAGTTCCTCCCTCGGTGATCAAGGTGTCATATCCTAACGGTAATTTTAAAATAAACTCATGTGCACCTGCGATTTGTGCAACATCAATCACTTCTTCTAAAGAAGCTTGGGGGTGCATCAGTTTAATATTGTCAAAGATCGTTAAGTGAAATAAAAAATTTTCTTGTAGTACAAAACCAATTTGTTGGCGTACACACTTTAAATGAAGCTGTGATAGCGGAATATTATCAAATTTTATACAACCTGATTGTGGTGTATACAGACCCGAAATCAGACGCGCTAAGGTGCTTTTCCCCGAACCGGAAGTTCCCACAATACCAATAACTTCATGTTTTTTTATCTGTAATGAAATATTGCGTAAAATAAGTGGTGTATTATTTTGATAACAGAAACTTACGTTATCAAACGTAATGTCACCTTGAAGTTTGGTGTTTGAGCCTATGATATTTTGCTCATTAGGTAGATTAAGAATATCTTGTAAATTATAAATGGCTGTTTTTGTTCTGATATATTTTCCCCAAACATCAATAGCGACTGCTAAAGGTTGTAGGCAATATCCTAGTAGCATAATAAAGGCAATTAGCTGACCAATTGTCATTGAGTGTGAAATCACTTCATAAGCACCTAGCCATAGCAGTAATGCTGTTGTTGTTTTATTGATAAATAGCACAATGAAGCGAGAGAGTGAGTCTATACTCTGAAGTGTTAAATTTTTACAGGTAAGCTGATGAATTTGTGTATGCCATTGTTGTGTAAATCTAGGCTCCAGAGAAAGGCTTTTAATGGTTTCGATGCCACTTAAACTTTCGGTAAGAAATGCCGTATTGGTCGCTATTTTTTGATAAAGCTGTTGAACGGCTAGTTCTATCTTTGGGGCAAGCAATTTAGCCAAAATAAAATAAAGTGGAAGAGTTGCCATAAAAAATAATGTTAGCTTTATTGATAAAATTGCCATGACAAAGATAAATATAAAGATAAAAGAAAAATCGACAAATAACATTAATAATGTATTGGTGATAAAATCTCTAATAATATCTAACTCTTTTACTCGAGTTACAATGATCCCTGTTTGTCGAGACTTAAAGTAACTTATGGGTAATTTTAATAAATGGTTAGCCATTTTTAAACTTAAGCTGATATCAATTTTATTTGCGGTATGATGATATATATATTCTCTAATGCCTTTCAAAGTTCCTTCTGAAATAGCAATAAAGATCAATCCAACTACTAATACATCAAGTGTTGATAATGCTTGATGTACAATTACTTTGTCCATAATGATTTGTGTAACTAAAGGACTAGCCAAAGATAATAACTGTAAGATTAATGAATAGAATAAAACACGATAAAAAATAGCTTTATAGCGTATGAATATAGGGAAAAACCAATTGATATCAAAATGATGCTGTGCTTTAAAATCAAGGTGATAAGCATGGATTATATTTATCTTAATGATTTTATCTTTATTAATTTTCTCTATTTTATGAGTTTGATAATTATAAATAAGAAAATCATTTTTATTTTGTTTTAATAATATGAATAAATTTTTACTTTCGTCATAAAAAATAATTTTATGATTAAGTTGTTTTTTAAATGTAAGTGATGATTTTATTTTTTTTAATTTAAATTTATATTCTTTTTCTAAATCCTTTATTGTGTGATTGTTTTTTATTTCTATTTCTTTGTTTTTAGTTAGGCTGATAATAATGTTAATGCATTTTATAAGATGAACATCTTTTTCATTTTTCATTTAAATAAAAATACCTTTAGATTGGTTGGGGTATAAAAAGGTATTTAAAGTTTTTTCTAAAATAAAAAATATAAAAAAACACAGATAATGTTCGGTGTTTTAAAATGAGTTGTTCAGAATATTAAAAATTCCATATTTTTTCTGGAGTGATGATCTCAGGTAATGGAACATCCCAATTTGCAATAGGGAGATGTTCAACTTGTTGGCAAGCATGAGCAAGCCCTATTGGATAAAATGATTTTTGTTGCCAGTTTTCTAACGTTCTATCGTAAAAACCGCCTCCCATACCTAATCGTTGGCCTTGAGCATCAAAAGCCACTAATGGTGTAAAAATAATATCGATATTATCTGGGGGAATAACTGCATTTACATTTAAAGGCGGTTCTGAAATTGCAAAGCGATTTTTCACTAAAACAGTGGTTGGTGTATAACGTAAAAAGAGAAGATGATGGCGATGAAAAGGGTGTAAAACGGGTAAACAAATCTGTTTCTTCATTGCCCATAATTGTGAAATTAAAGGTGATGTATCAATTTCACCATCAAAAGAGAGAAATAAGGCAAGGGTGTGTGCATGTTGGATTTTGGGATGACTGAGAACGCGTTCACATAATTGATGTGCAGCTCGCTGCTGCTGTTGTGATGTGAGTAAACGTCTTTTTTGGCGAATTGCTTTACGTATCTCATCTCTTTGTTGAAACAGTGACGTCTGAGTCATTCATCAATCCATCAATAAGTAGTGGTCATTAAGTGGAAATTATCATTTTAGTCAATTTATCACACTTTAGAGGTAAGAAAGCGAAGAAGTTGAAGAATTAAGGAATTAGACGCATAAAAAAAGTTCTAAATATTAAGTATTTATAAAATACTCAGTATTCAGAACTTTAGTAGAGGTCTCCAAGATGCCGCCGTAGGCTGTAACCCTTGAACCCATGGTCCAAGGTGAACATAGTGTTGTTACCATTAGGCTGCCTGAACGAATCAGGTATGCTCACAAGTAACAGATCACCACATTCTATGTGTTTCGAATATCGGCTCAGGGGACTGGCCCACTGGCAAACATCTCAGAGAAATTTGGTGGATGCTGTTAAGCACCTTATCTATGAACTATTGTATTATTTTAATTGTAGAAAGCAACCTATTATCTGTGAATTTCGTGGCGTACGCATGCTTTCTGAACAAATCTACTTCGCAGTTGAAAAAGTGCGATCGTGGTGCTTGCCTTGATCGTGTAAAGCTTGTTCAATAGATTGTTGTAGCATTTTTATCTTCTCTTCCATGTTGTAGGCATAGTCTCTAGTTTTTAACTTTTCTTCTGCCAACTCATGACTCATATTTAATGCCACGATAAAAATTAAGTGCTCTGTATTGGAAACACCACTGCGCTCTTTGAGATCTTGTAATCGTTGTTCAAGTTCAGCAGCAGAAGCCAGTAAAGCATCTTTTTGTTCTGGTGGGCAATTGACACGTAATGATCGCCCAAAAATTTGAAGTTCAACGGGTTGTGCGGACATGATTCCTTCCTGACATAAAATCTGTGCTACGTGTTGAGTAGTGTATACGGTTATAACGCTGTATTAAACGCTATTACTACAAAAATTCCAATGATTAACATGGCTTAACTGGTACAGCGACTTCTATTGATGGTAGCATATCTTGAACTATTCCCCTAAATGCGACGTTTATTCTTATGTCAAAACAAAACACATTACCAAATTATCAATCTATTGATGCTTTATTACAGCAACATACTGTGCCTTTAACGGCAGCTGAAATGCACGGATTGATTACAGGATTTATTTGTGGCGCTGTGCGCGATAGCAGTTGGAAAACCTTATTGCATGATTTAACCAATGAAGGTTTAGCTTTCCCTAAAACGTTATCAGACCCACTCGAAGCGCTTTATCACATTACTTACGAACAACTTGATGACAGTGTATTTAACTTCTCAATGTTAGTTCCCGATGAATCCGAATCCGTTTTTCTAAGAGCAGATGCTCTTGCAGGGTGGGTTAATCATTTTCTTTTAGGCTTGGGTGTTGCACAACCTAAATTATCTGAGCATAAAGAGTTGACTGAAGTTATCACCGATTTACGTAATATTGGTGCGCTAGGTTATGAAGAAGATGAAAACCAAGAAGAACTTGAAGATGCGCTAGAAGAAGTTAGCGAATATGTGAAAGTATCTGTTCAACTTTGTTATATCACATTTGTCGCACCAAAAGACAAAGAAAATAATGAACAAAATGAGCAACGTATACTACATTAATGGCATCATTCATTAGATAATCATAAAGATAAACGAAAGACAGGAGTGGGTATGAATAAGCAAGAATTTTTATCCCGTCGTCAGGCATTATTAGCTCAAATGAAGCCTGCGAGTGCCGCCATCTTTTTTGCCGCACCACCAGCGCAACGTAATGCGGATAGTGAGTATCCTTATCGCCAGCATAGTGATTTCCTTTATCTAACTGGTTTCAGCGAACCTGAGGCTATTCTTGTACTGATTAAGAGTGATGAAACACATAACCATAGTGTGCTCTTTAATCGTGTAAGAGATTTAACGGCTGAGATCTGGTTTGGTCGTCGTCTTGGACAAGAAGCTGCACCTGAAAAATTAGGTGTTGATAAGGCACTTCCTTATGAAGATGTTGGTGAGCAACTTTACCAATTATTAAACGGATTAGATGTTGTTTATCACGCTCAGGGCGAATATGCATTTGCTGATGAAATCGTTTTTAATGCATTAGAAACCTTAAGAAAAGGCTCTCGTCGGAATTTAAAAGCGCCTCAAACTATTATTGATTGGCGTCCTCTCGTTCATGAGCAACGTCTCTTTAAATCTGACTTTGAACTTGAATTACTGCGTAAGGCAGGAAAAATTACAGCGTTAGCACATACTCGAGCGATGCAAAAATGTCAGCCGGGTATGTATGAATATCAGCTGCAAGGTGAAATAGAACATGAGTTCGTTTCTCACGGCGCTCGTTTCCCTTCATATAACAGTATTGTAGGGAGTGGTGAAAATGGGTGTATTCTTCACTACACCGAAAATGAAACCAAAATGCGTGATGGGGATTTAGTACTCATTGACGCAGGCTGTGAATATGAAGGTTATGCAGGTGATATCACTCGTACTTTCCCTGTCAATGGTAAATTTAGCCGTCAACAACGTGAAATTTATGACATTGTATTAAAATCCATCAATGTATCTTTGGAATTGTACAAACCTGGTACAAGCATCAAAGAAGTCACTGAGCATGTCGTGTATATCATGGTCGAAGGATTGGTTAAACTGGGCATTATGCACGGTGAAATTGAGCATCTTATTGAAACCAAAGCTTATCAGCGTTTCTTTATGCATAGCCTAAGCCATTGGTTAGGCCTTGATGTTCATGATGTTGGACATTATGGCACAGATCGTGACCGTATTTTAGAACCAGGCATGGTGCTGACTATCGAACCAGGATTATATATCGCGCCAGATGCCGATGTACCACAAGAGTATCGCGGTATTGGTATTCGTATTGAAGATGACATTGTTATCACTGAAACGGGTAATGAGAACTTAACGGCATCTGTCGTTAAAGATCCTGATGAAATTGAAGCTCTGATGGCAGGAAAAATTTAAGGCTAAAATCAGTATGAATGTGATTATTGTGGGTGGTGGAATGGCGGGTGCAACATTAGCACTGGCTCTTTCTGCATTAAACAAAGGCAATATTTCAATTTCGTTAGTTGAAGCAAGAGAGCCTGATAATGGGCACCCTGGATTTGATGCAAGAGCGATTGCATTGGCCCATGGAACCGCAAAGCGGTTATCACAAATTGGGCTTTGGTCAACATTAAAACCTTTTGTTACCCCCATTAATCACGTTCATGTCTCAGATAAAGGTCATTGTGGTTTTGTTAATATTCATGCACAAGACTATGATATATCCGCACTGGGTTATGTGATTGAGCTGCATGACGCAGGACGGCAACTCTTTGCCAAGCTAAAAAAGCAATCTAATATCACGCTTTATTGCCCTGCTAAAGTTGAACAAGTTCAGCGTAATATAGACTGCGTTGAGGTAACGCTTGATAATGGTACGCAATTAACAGGTGATTTACTGATTGCTGCAGATGGTACAAATTCGCCTATAGGCCACCAATGCCATATTCAATGGCAACGCGAGCCTTATCATCAAGTCGCCGTAATTGCTAATGTCAAAACAGAAATAAACCCAGAGGGAAAAGCCTTCGAGCGTTTTACTGAATTTGGCCCATTAGCAATGCTACCGATGAGTGAAGGACGTAGCTCATTAGTGTGGTGTCATCCGATTGAAAAATGGGATGAAATTTCACGGTGGGATGATGAAACAACCATCGCACATTTACAACGTGATTTTGGCTGGCGTTTAGGAAAAATAGAGCATATCGGTAAACGAAATTGCTATCCTTTAGCGCTACAAAAAGCCAATCAAATTATCAGTCACCGTTTAGCCTTAGTAGGCAATGCATCACAAACACTCCATCCTATTGCTGGACAAGGCTTTAACCTTGGTTTACGTGATGTTATGGCACTCGCCAATACGCTCACTCAAGCGATTAATACTAATACTGATATTGGTAGTTACCGAGTGCTCTATCAATATCAACAACTTCGCCAACAAGATAGAGAAAAAACAATCTCTATTACTGATGGGTTGGTGAAAGTGTTTGCAAATCGTTGTGTGCCACTGATTGTTTCTCGCAACTTAGGATTAATGACGATGGAGTTGCTCCCAATGATGAGAGATAAATTGGCGCATCAAACACTGGGCTGGACAGACTAGAGCGTGTTGATCTTTGATGGTCAATTTTCATCGAACCTATAAGGCTGTTTTTTAACGTCTATTTTTATTTTAAGTGGTCATTGTTAATATCAATCAATACTTAAAATAATAGATAGGTTGCTTTATAAATTTTTTTTGTTTTAAAAATAAGCAGAAAAGAACAGCGCGCTCTAAAATAATCGCTTTTTAGGATATTTTATTATGAAATCATTTGATGTTGTTATTGCTGGTGGTGGAATGGTTGGGCTTGCATTAGCCAGCGGATTACACGGGTGTGGATTACGTATAGCGATAATAGAAAATCACCCAGTAACAAAACATTTTCACCCGCAAGATGATTTTTCATTACGGGTATCCGCTATTAATACTGCCAGTGAGATGTTGCTGAAAAAATTAGGTGTTTGGGAAAACTTAAATGCTTTACGAGCAACGCCTTACCAAGGTATGGAAGTTTGGGATCAAGATAGTTTTGGTCGTATTGAATTTTCGGCAAAAAAAGAAGGGTTCAGCCATTTAGGCTCTATTATCGAAAATAACCTTATTCGAGAAGTGCTTTGGCAAAAATGTGAAAGCCACAGTGATATAACCTTCTATTCATCGACACAAATTGAACGTGTTGTTTGGGGGGAAAATGATGCATTTATTACCCTTAATGATGGTGAAATGTTGACGGCAAGATTAGTTGTCGGAGCCGATGGTGCTAATTCATGGTTACGTAAACATGCAGATATTCCTCTGACTTTTTGGGATTATGAACATCATGCCTTAGTTGCTACTATTCGTACTGAACAACCCCACGACAATGTTGCTCGCCAAGTCTTCCATGGTGAAGGTATTTTAGCATTTCTACCTCTTTCTGAACCTCATACTTGTTCTATTGTTTGGTCTTTACCAAGCCATCTAGCTGAACACTACAAAAATGCAGATAAAACCTTATTTGAGCGCACATTAGGTGTGACATTTGATATGCGTTTGGGTCAATGTGAATTAATCAGTGATCGCATGACAATACCACTAACTGGTCGTTATGCACGCCAATTTGCAGCGTCTCGTTTAGCGTTATTAGGAGATGCGGCACATACTATTCATCCTTTAGCAGGGCAAGGCGTTAACCTAGGTTTTATGGATGTTGCAGAGTTAATTGGTGAGATCCGTCGCTTAAAAGCAGAGGGTAAAGATTTTGGTGAATATCTCTATTTGAGACGATTTGAGCGTCGTCGCAAACATGCGGCTGCCGTGATGTTAGCCAGTATGCAGGGATTTCGTGAACTTTTTGCTGGCAACAATCCAGTTAAAAAGCTGGTTCGAGATATAGGCCTTTCGTTAGCAGATAGTTTACCGGGCGTAAAACCAAAGTTACTTGAACAAGCAATGGGGCTTTCTGATTTACCTGAATGGTTAAGTGATAAAAATTTCACTTCAGTTGAAAAAATCTAATTCCTCTCTTATTTCACATTACTTTTATTTATATCTGACTGAAGAAATAGAACTAAAAAAATCTATTTTTTCAGTCTATTCTTTGCACTAATTCCTTTTTCACAGGAATTCCTCGCCAAAAATGAGCGCTGATACGCATAATTGCAATCATTAGTTCTGCATACTCATATCTCTCTATTATGATTGAGAGACACAATACCCTATTTTAACTTATGGTTTATTTTTTCTGACAATGCTAAGTTCAAGAAGGTGGTATCGTTTGCGTTGTACGTTAATTGCTCGTATTTGTTAAATCCCTGTTTAAAAATAAACTTAAACTCGTGATTAATACGCTGATTTCTAATCAAGTTTAATTTTATATTTAACAAATTGCGTTCTCTGAATAATCTAAAGTAAAAGTAGAAAGAGGGAAGAATGGCAAAACAGACTCCGTTGTATGATGAGCACGTAGCCTGCGGTGCTCGTATGGTCGATTTTCATGGTTGGATGATGCCACTGCATTATGGCTCTCAAATAGATGAACATCACAATGTACGCCGTGATGCAGGTATGTTTGATGTTTCTCATATGACCATTGTTGACTTACATGGCTCGCAAGTTAAAGATTTCCTACGTTATTTATTAGCGAATGATGTCGCTAAACTCACCGAAAAAGGTAAGGCGCTTTATACCGGTATGCTTAATGCTTCAGGCGGTGTAATTGATGATCTTATCGTCTATTACTTTGATGATTCTTTCTATCGCCTTGTGGTGAACTCCGCTACTCGTGAAAAAGATCTGGCATGGATTGAGCAACATGCTTCAAATTACGTGGTTGATATTACTGTTCGTGATGATTTGGCATTAATCGCGGTTCAAGGCCCTCACGCACAAGAAAAGGTTCAACGTTTATTAACTGAACAGCAACGCCAAGTTGTTTCAGCTATGAAGCCTTTTTATGGTGTAGAGCTTGATGATTTGTTTATCGCAACAACAGGCTATACCGGTGAAGCGGGTTATGAAATTGCGATGCCAAAAGAGCAAGCCGTCAATTTCTGGAAAAAATTATTAGCGGTGGGTGTTAAACCTGCCGGATTAGGTGCAAGAGATACATTACGCTTAGAAGCTGGAATGAATCTTTATAGCCAAGAGATGGATGAAACTATTAATCCACTTGAAGCTAATATGGGCTGGACGATTGCGTGGGCACCTGAAGATCGTCAATTTATTGGTCGAGAAGCATTAGAAAAATTACGCGCAACAGGCACAGATAAACTTGTTGGACTTGTTATGCGAGAGAAAGGTGTGCTACGAGCAGGTACTGCCGTACACTTTACTGATGATTTGGGGGAATTAAGAGAAGGTGTGATTACAAGTGGTACTTTCTCGCCCACATTAGGCTTTAGTATTGCATTAGCAAGAGTTCCCGCAGGTATTAAAGATAGCGCAATTGTATTAATGCGTAATCGTGAAATGCCAGTAGAAGTTGTTAAACCTGGTTTTGTTCGTTCAGGTAAAGCATTGGTATAACACGCACAATTATTTTAAATGGAGAGTAAGGTCAATGAGTCAAATACCTAGTGAATTAAAATACGCGCAGTCTCATGAGTGGGTCCGTTCAGAAGGAAATGGTGAATACACTATCGGTATTACTGAACATGCACAGGAATTATTAGGTGACATGGTGTTTGTTGATCTACCTGAAGTGGGTAGAGAAGTGGCAGCGGGTGATGATTGTGCAGTAGCGGAATCAGTAAAAGCTGCATCAGATATCTATTCACCATTATCAGGTGAAATTATCGCAGTAAATGAAGAGTTAGATGGTTCTCCAGAGCTGGTAAACAGCGCACCTTACGGAGAAGGTTGGCTATTTCGCATTAAAGCAAATAATGAAAGCGAATTAGATGACCTACTTGATGCTGCTGGTTATCAAGAGCTGGTAGATAGCGAAGAATAAAACTAAACGCCCCGTCAAACCATGCCGGGGCGTTTTTATTTATTAGCTTGTTATTTATAGCTATCACTACGTTCTTTAAGCCATGGCTATTACCTATCCATTCATCGTGAATTCAGGAAATTACTTGCAATGACACAGACTTTAAATCAGTTAGAGTATCGTGATGAATTTATTCGTCGCCATATTGGTTCATCACCAGAACAGATTAAAGAGATGCTCAGTGCTGTTGGCGTCTCCTCATTAAATGAATTAACCCAAAAAATTGTTCCAGATAATATCCAACTAGATACTCCACCAAATGTGGGAGCTGGAGCAACAGAGCAAGAAGCCTTGGCTGAACTTAAAGCCATCGCCAGCCAAAATAAGCGATTTACTTCTTATATTGGTATGGGTTATGCGCCTTCTGTATTACCTCCAGTGATTTTGCGTAATTTATTAGAAAATCCGGGCTGGTATACCGCTTATACACCGTATCAGCCAGAAGTGTCTCAAGGTCGTCTTGAGTCGCTGCTGAATTTCCAACAAGTCACTATTGATTATACGGGAATGGATCTTGCTTCTGCGTCGTTACTTGATGAAGCAACGGCTGCCGCTGAAGCAATGGCGATGGCAAAACGTGTAAGCAAACAAAAAAATGCAGATCGTTTCTTTGTCGCTGATGATATTCATCCCCAAACCCTAGATGTGGTAAAAACACGGGCAGATACCTTTGGTTTTGAGGTTGTTGTTGATAAAGCGGAAAAGGTATTAGAGCTTGAAGGTGTTTTTGGTGTGCTATTACAACAAGTTGGCACAACGGGTGAAGTTCATGATTACAGTAAGTTATTGGCTGAACTGAAAGAACGTAAAATCATTACTAGTGTTGCTGCCGATTTAATGGCGCTGGTGGTATTAACAGCACCGGGTCATCAAGGCGCTGATATCGTATTAGGTTCAGCACAACGTTTTGGTGTACCTATGGGATATGGTGGCCCTCATGCGGCATTCTTTGCTTGTCGTGATGAATATAAGCGAGCAATGCCAGGTCGTATCATTGGTGTGTCTCGTGATGCCGCGGGTAATCGTGCATTACGCATGGCAATGCAAACTCGAGAACAGCATATTCGTCGTGAAAAAGCCAACTCCAATATCTGTACATCTCAAGTTTTACTTGCCAACATTGCTGCTATGTATGCGGTTTATCATGGGCCAGAAGGGTTAAGAACCATCGCTCAACGTATTCATCGTTTAACAGATATTTTGGCTGCCGGTTTACAGCAAAATGGTATGGTCTTACGCCACCAAACTTGGTTTGATACCTTAACAGTTGAAACAGCAGACAAAGCCGCTGTATTACAACGTGCAAAAGACGCTGAAATTAACTTGCGTACTGATATTGTGGGTGCCGTTGGTGTCACATTAAGTGAGATTACAACTCGTGAAGATGTATCAAAGCTTATTGAGATCATCAGTGGTAAAGCATTGGTGGGTGATATTGATGCACTTGATAAACAAGTCGCTTTATCTTCAGCATCTATTCCCGTGTCTATGCAACGTAAAGACAGTGTGTTAACACATGAAAATTTTCATCATTATCACAGTGAAACTGAAATGATGCGTTATATGCATCGTTTAGAAAATAAAGACTTAGCTTTAAATCAAGCCATGATCCCATTAGGTTCATGTACGATGAAACTAAATGCAGCTGCTGAAATGATCCCAATTACATGGCCTGAATTTACAGAGCTACATCCATTCTGCCCAGCCTATCAAGCGAAAGGCTATCAGGTGATGATTGGGCAATTGGCTAATTGGCTTGCTGCATTAACCGGTTATGATGCAATGTGTATGCAACCAAACTCTGGGGCACAAGGGGAATATGCGGGTCTATTAGCAATCCGCCGTTATCACCAAAGTCGTGGTGAAAATGTACGTCATATTTGTTTAATTCCAAGCTCTGCACACGGTACTAACCCTGCGTCTGCCCATATGGCAGGCATGACTGTGGTGGTTGTTGGTTGTGATGACAATGGCAACATTGATATCGCAGACTTAAAAGCCAAAGCAGAAAAACATCAAGCTGAACTCTCTTGTGTGATGGTGACATATCCATCAACACATGGTGTTTACGAAGAAGGTATTCGTGAAGTTTGCGAGATCATTCATCAATATGGCGGACAAGTTTATCTTGATGGTGCCAATATGAATGCGCAAGTAGGGATAACTACACCAGGCTTTATTGGCTCTGATGTTTCTCATTTAAACTTACATAAAACCTTCTGTATCCCTCATGGCGGCGGCGGTCCAGGTATGGGGCCTATTGGTGTGAAATCACACTTAGCGCCATTTGTACCAGGACATTCTGTTGTTGAAATGGAGAATGTCACTACACAAGGTGCCGTTTCTGCGGCCCAGTTCGGTAGCGCTTCAATATTACCAATTAGTTGGATGTATATTCGTATGATGGGGTCACAAGGGCTTAAACAAGCAAGCCAAGTGGCAATCTTAAATGCGAACTATATCGCGCAACGTCTGAAAAATGACTATGACATTCTTTATGCTGGTGCTGATGGTTATGTCGCACATGAATGTATTATCGATATTCGTCCATTAAAAGCGAATTACGGTATCAGTGAAATGGATGTGGCTAAGCGTTTAATTGACTATGGATTCCACGCTCCAACCATGTCATTCCCTGTTGCGGGTACATTGATGATTGAGCCGACAGAATCAGAAAGTAAAGTAGAAATTGACCGCTTTATTGAAGCTCTGCTTTCTATTCGTGCTGAAATTGCACAGGTAGATAAAGGTGTATGGCCAATTGATGACAATCCATTAGTTAATGCACCTCATACACAATATGAATTAGTGCAAGAGTGGCCACACAGTTATAGCCGAGAATGTGCTGTATTCCCAAGTGAAGCAACGAAACAAAGCAAATATTGGCCTGCGGTTAAACGTCTTGATGATGTGTATGGCGACCGCCATTTACATTGTTCATGTGCGCCAATTAGTGATTACGAATAAGCTTTAATCTAACAATATTCCTAAATAAAATACCGATGGTTAAGTTAGCCATCGGTATTTTTTGTTGTTATTTTAACCAACCTTTTTTCTGCGCCTCTAATAATTGAGGGTAGAGATATTGCCAAAACTCTGGCCACTGTTTTTCAATAAACAGATTGCGCGCTAATACTTGTTCTAAGCGGATATTATTTTCTACCCAACTTTGACCTTCATTATGTAAGTTCATCAGCATTGGCATGGCACGATCAAGAATATTAGCAAACTGAGATTCAGGTGTTTCAGCCGCATCATATTCCAGCCATAAATTGAGGAAATATTCACTTTGTGGAGAAGGTAATAAAGCAAAAATGCGTCTTGCCGCTTTTTGCTCGTGTTCTTTGATGGCTTCACGAGCAGCAACGTCATACACCATAACGTCACCAGCGTCGATTTCAACGATATCGTGGACTAAAGCTAATTGAATAGCACGGCCCATATCAATATCGCCCGCATAAGGTTGGAAACTCATTGCAGCAACCGCAAAATGCCAGCTATGTTCTGCCGTATTTTCAGAACGGCTATTGTCTAATACATTATTTTTACGATAAACACGTTTAAGTTTATCTAATTCCATAATGAAATTAATAGTTTCTGAAAAGGGGCCAAAAGCCCCATTAGTTTGTTGTGTCATAAAAATCCATTCTGATTTAAATAAGCGTTACTCTTCTTCTAAAGAGTAAGGAAGAGGTTTAATGGATAAGCGACTGATGTTATCGCCTTGGACACGAAATACGCTGTCAGCTTCCATGTCGTTATTCATAATAACTTCTGCAAGAATAGTATTGTCAGCCATACGTACAGCACTTAATACAGTGCCCGTTTTACGCCATTTATCTTCACCCAATTGCCACTCAATACTACCGCCAATTTCTGGTAACTCAGTACTACCACCAGATAATAGATACATAGCACGTTTATTGGCACCTCTGAATTTTGCACGAGAGACCATTTCTTGCCCTGTATAACAACCTTTTTTAAAGCAGATGCTCAGTGGCAATGCTTGTAGGTTTGTTGCTTGAGGTAAAAACTGTTCGATATTAGGGGTATCAATAATAGGGTATCCAGCTTCAATATCTAAAGCTAACCATTGCTCACTATCACTTGTTTGCGCTTTTAATGTCGTGGCTAGATTTTTTGCTGTTTCTTCGTCCGTGACAATTAAGAAACGTTCAGTAGGTAAAGGCAGTTGAAGAATATAAGTATTGTCGTGATTAACGACTTCGTTCGCTTTGCGAGGAATATTAGGAAAATAGTCAGCTAAAGCCTGAGCTGCGCCTTGTCCTGCTAATCCTAATAATACGGCTTGTGTATTTTCTGCTAAGGTTATTTTTGAAAATACTGCGTATTTCTTTAATTCAGTCAGTTGTTTTTGTGCGACATTTTTACGCAAAATATAAGCAAAGCCGTCTTGCATATGGAAAAAGCGTAATGTACTCCACATTTTTCCTTTTGCTTCACAGTGTGCTGATAGTGTATGCGTGGTTGCAGGAAGTGCTGTAATATCGGTAGTTAATTGGCCTTGTAGATATTTTTCACTGTCAGCACCGGTTGCTGTTATCAGTGACCATTCATCTAAAGAAATCAGTGTTAACGGTAAATTGATTGCCGCATGAGGGCGTTTAGCCTGAGTCGAATTTTGAGTCATGATGTCACCAGCGATTAAATTAATCAGATACATCAGTTATGGTAAAAGAGTCACAAGACAATGCAAGTCATTATTATTTATAACGCACAGAAAATGAACCTGACAAATAATCAATAAATGTGTGTTCAATATGGTGTCTATGAGACGAAACCTGCAAACTGTGATCATTTTGATGTTAAAAATCTCGTGATAAGACTATCATCGGAAGCAGGAAGAAATCGTAGTATTTCTTGATTTGAACAATGTAAAGAGCAGAGTATGACTATCGATATAGAGAATAAAGCACGAATTAACTGGGCATGTCGCCGTGGAATGCGCGAGCTGGATATTTCTATCATGCCTTTTTTCGAAAATGAGTACGATACGTTATCTGATAACGATAAAGCGCTTTTTGTTCGTTTACTCGAATGTGCAGATCCTGATTTATTTAACTGGTTAATGAACCATGGTCGTCCTGACGATGAATCGCTCTATTATATGGTGAAGTTAATCCAAGAGCGTAATAGGGCGAGAATGGCAGAGATCGTTGATAAATATTAATAAAAAAAACGTATAAAATCAGCGATAGGCTAAATAATAATTTTTTGTTGATTATAAATGGCGCTTTTATTATCCAATAAAGGCGTTTTTTTATTTTTATATAAAAAATAATATTAGTCATGTTCTAAAATGTGATGAAATAAAGAACAAGTTTACGATAAAAATGCGTGTTATCTCTATAAATTACCGTTTAAATGATTTTTTTTTCACGATTATCTTCTGAATATTTAGTCAATCAGGTATGCTCATTTTATTAAAACAGTAATTAAAAAAGAATAAAAATTACGTACTTATTATTAAATTGTGTTTTTTTGATTAAGTATAAAAAAGTCAAAAATAATAAAAAATTAAATCTAAAATATAAGGTAAACTATTTACAAGGTTAAAAAAGAAGTTACATTATAAATAGGTTATTCTTTAACGCTATTTATATCGGTATAGAACTAAAGCAGGAGTTAATATAACTCGTGATCTTATGGAAATCGCATCTTACAGTGTCATGGTTTACACAACTCTTTTCAACGGCAATTTATGTTGCTTTCGAAATAGGCTTATTGCTATATCCATGGCCTCCTGATTTTATTTATATTTGGGTGCCTTTATTACTATTTTTGATTGGAAGCTGGTATTTTACGCAAAAAAACATTAGTCGAATCAAAGGCGATTTTGCTTTACTGAATGGCAATAGAGTGCAATGGAAACTTCATGAGTGGCAAATAACAAAGCGCCCTTGGATTAGTCGATTTGGTACTCGAATAACACTGACCTCTATTTTGAATAAAAAACAAATCACGTTATGGGTCGCTTTTGATAGTATGACTGAAAATGAATGGCGTAATTTTTCGCAATTATTAATGCAATACCCAGATATTTAATCTCCGGGCATTATATTTATAGATTTTCTTCTATTTCACGTAAAATTTGCATACACCATTGTGATAAACGTTCATCAGTTTCTTCAAATTGATTAACGTCATCTAATGCAAGACCAACAAAATACTTACCATCATCTGACAACGGTTTTGGGCTGACAAACTCATATCCATCAACAGGCCAGAACCCAATAAATTTAACGCCACTTGGCAATAAATGATGGTAAAGCATACCTAGTGCATCAAGAAACCATTCGCTGTAATCGATTTGGTCGCCCATTCCATACATTGCAATAAGTTTGTTTTTTAAATTTAATGTTGGCAATGTTTCCCAAATATTGAGCCAATCTTCTTGGATCTCGCCAAAATCCCAAGTGGGAATACCTAAAATAAGAATGTCATATTGCTCCATAAGCGTGATATCACACTCTTGAACATTATGAAGATCAACGAACTCTTCACCGAGAATATCACGAATTTTTTCTGCTACCATTTCGGTGTAACAGGTGCTAGAACCGTAAAATAGACCAATTTTCATAAAGATTTTTAGGATATTTTTGCCAATAAAGGTCACTATTGTATCAGAAAAAAAGTTTTATAAGGCATAATGTAAAGGTAATAAACTAAAGAGCAGGAGAGTAAGACTGTGCCACAAACCAAATTATCGACAAAAAAAACAACGCAGACTCATGAAGATACAGATATTATCATTGAGCAATTTCTCGACAATATTTGGTTAGAGCAAGGATTATCAGCCAATACACTCAGTTCTTATCGTTTAGATTTACAAGCATTAGGTCAATGGCTTATACATCATCAATTGGATTGGTTATCTGTGACCACCTTGGATTTACAATCCTTTCTCGCAACGCGTCTTGATGAAGGCTATAAAGCCAGTAGTGCTGCTCGTTTGCTCAGTACAATGCGTCGATTATTTCAATATCTTTATCGTGAAAAATTACGTTTAGATGATCCTAGTGCATTGCTCTCAACCCCAAAATTGCCGAAACGCTTACCTAAAGATTTAAGTGAACGGCAAGTGGATGATTTACTCAATGCGCCTTGTATTGATGAGCCATTAGAATTACGTGATAAAGCAATGCTTGAAGTGCTTTATGCCTGTGGGCTTCGTGTGTCTGAATTAGTGGGATTATCTCTTTCTGATATCAGCTTACGGCAAGGTGTATTAAGAGTGATCGGTAAGGGCGATAAAGAAAGATTAGTCCCTTTAGGGGAAGAGGCTATTTACTGGTTAGAGCAATATCTGCAATATGGAAGACCCACTTTAATGCAAGGAAAAACAGACGATATTGTTTTTCCTAGCCTAAGAGGGCAGAAAATGACACGACAAACTTTCTGGCATCGGATAAAACATTATGCTGTGATTGCTGGAATTGATACTGAAAAGTTATCACCCCATGTGTTGCGCCATGCATTTGCAACACATCTTTTAAATCATGGAGCAGACTTGCGTGTTGTACAGATGTTATTGGGGCACAGTGACCTCTCTACAACACAGATTTATACCCATGTTGCAACAGAGCGCTTGAAAGTGCTTCATCAGCAACATCATCCAAGGGGATAGCCACCAACACGCTGGCATTAAATAGGAATTTAAATGAAAAAGAAATTACTCTGGTTGCCAATACTATTAAGCATGGTGTCAATGCCTGTGCTTGCTGACAATGCTTCTATTGAAGCGCAACTGGCTAAAATGCAAATTAAAGCAGAAAGCATTCAACCAACTCCGATTGTTGGATTAAATGCAGTGTTATCCGATAAAGGTATTTTTTACATTACTGACGATGGTAAATACCTAACAGCAGGCCCTATTTATAATATCAGCAGCGGTGAGCCTGTTAGTATTGCCAATCAAGTTATTATGAAAAAAGTAGATTCACTTAAAAATGAAATGATCGTTTATAAAGCGCGTAATGAACGCCATGTGATCACCATTTTTACTGATATTAGTTGTCCTTACTGTCAAAAACTTCACCAAGAAGTACCTGAACTGAATAAACAGGGAATAACGGTACGCTATTTAGCATTTCCTCGTAATGGTGTTGGCAATAATATTGTGAGTAAAGAAATGAATGCTGTGTGGTGTAGCGGTTTCCCTAATAAATCGTTAGACAGTGCATTTAAAGGTGACAAAATTATTCCCATTGATGAATGTAAAAAAATCAATATTAATGAACATTTTAAATTAGGCACCATGATGGGAATTCAAGGTACGCCTGCTATTGTGTTACCTAATGCGAGTATTTATGGTGGATATATTTCTGCTCAAAACCTTATTGAATTATTAGATAAAAAAGAGAAGTAATCACGTTTTATGGTCACTATTGAACCGACACTACGTCGTCGAATTGCGCAGGCAACTCAATTGCCAAATAATTTAGATCCTTTATTACGACAGATTTATGCTAATCGTGGAATAACATCCGAAGTTCAACTAGAACGATCGTTAAAAGGCTTACTTCATTACCAAGCATTAACAGGAATTGAAACGGCACTTTCATTGCTCATTGAGGCTTTAAAACAGCAATCTCGTATCGTGATTGTTGGTGATTTTGATGCCGATGGTGCAACCAGTACAGCATTGGCTATCAAAGCATTACGCCAAATGGGATTTAAGCAAGTAAGCTATCATATTCCTAATCGCTTTGATGATGGTTATGGCTTAAGCCCTCAAGTTGTTCATGATGTTGCAAAAAAAGGGGTTGATCTCATTATCACAGTTGATAATGGTATTTCATCTTTTGAAGGTGTGGAGACTGCCCATGAATACGGTATTCGAGTCCTAGTAACAGACCACCATTTGCCGGGGCAAACATTGCCTGCTGCTGATGCGATTATTAACCCTAATTTGGCTGATTGCGATTTCTTATCTAAATCATTAGCTGGCGTTGGTGTTACTTTCTATTTAATGACGGCATTGCGAGCTGAATTAGAAAAATTAGGCTGGTTTGAGCAACACAATTTAGCTCGTCCTAATATGGCTGATTTTCTCGATTTAGTTGCATTAGGAACTGTGGCGGATGTTGTTCCTCTTGATGAAAATAACCGTATTTTTGTTTATGAGGGGTTACGTCGTATTCGAGCTGGTCGCTGTTGTGTAGGGATAAAAGCACTTACTGAGGTTTCTCGTAAAGAGCTATCTCAGCTGGTAAGCAGTGACTTAGGTTTTTCTTTAGGGCCACGCTTAAATGCTGCAGGGCGTCTTGATGACATGTCTGTCGGTGTTGCTCTACTTTTAACGGATAATATTGGTTCTGCCCGTGAAATTGCTAATGAACTTGATGGTTTAAATCAAACTCGCCGTGAAATTGAAGCGGGTATGCAAGAAGAAGCCTCCACTATTTTCCGTCAATTTATGGGCACTCAACATGACTTGCCGAATGGTTTAGCAATTTATCATCCAGAATGGCATCAAGGTGTTGTGGGTATTTTAGCGTCTCGTATTAAAGAAAAACTACATCGTCCTGTTATTGCTTTTGCACCTAGCGGTGACGGTCTATTAAAAGGTTCTGGTCGTTCAATCAGTGGTGTACATCTCAGGGATGCGTTAGAACGATTAAATACTTTAAACCCAGGTTTGATGCTGAAGTTTGGTGGACATGCAATGGCTGCTGGGCTTTCACTTGAAGAAGATAAATTCCCGCTATTTCAGCGTCATTTTTCGTCTTTAATGTCTGAATTGGTTTCTGACGAGCAGTTGCAAGGTGTTATTTTATCTGATGGTGAACTAACGGAAAATCAATTATCGCTACCTATCGCTGAAATGCTAAGAGAAGCAGGCCCATGGGGGCAAGCTTTCCCTGAGCCATTATTTGACGGCAAATTTACGTTGTTGCAACAACGTATTGTCGGTAGTAAGCATTTAAAAATGATGCTTCAGCCTGTAAATAGTCATCTGATGATTGATGCTATTGCATTTAATGTTGATATCAATATTTGGCCTGATAACAGTATTAAAACCGTTGAATTAGCTTATCGATTAGATGTGAATGAATTTAGAGGGCAAAGAAATGCGCAACTGCTTGTTGAGCACATTTGGCCTTGTTAATATGAATAATTTAAGCAATTTATTGTGATATAAAGTAAAACGTTGTTATGGCAACAACTATTGAGTAGACAATTGTATATAAATGCTATAAACCCGTGGATATATCCGTTACAATATGCGGTTCAAAATTTATTCCAATTGTTTTTGAAAACAACATAAAGACGAAAAAGCATGTTTGAAATCAACCCAGTAAAACACCAAATTGAAGAAGTCTCTGAAAGAACAAATGTTCTCAGGGGGTATCTTTGACTATGATGCCAAGAAAGAGCGTTTAGAAGAAGTTAACGCTGAATTAGAACAACCTGATGTGTGGAATGAGCCAGAAAGGGCGCAAGCATTGGGAAAAGAGCGTTCATCTCTTGAGGCTATTGTAGAAACTATCGACCAATTAGACCAAGGACTAGAAGACGTTTCTGGTTTACTTGAATTAGCGGTTGAAGCTGATGACGAAGAAACATTTAACGAAGCTATTGCTGAATTAGATGTGTTAAATAAAAAGCTTGAGCAATTAGAATTCCGTCGCATGTTCTCAGGTGAATATGACAGTGCGGCTTGCTACCTTGATTTACAAGCCGGCTCTGGGGGTACAGAAGCGCAAGATTGGGCAAGTATGCTGATGCGCATGTACTTACGTTGGGCTGAATCAAGAGGCTTTAAAACTGAAATTATTGAAGAATCTGACGGTGATGTTGCAGGATTAAAATCAGCGACTATCAAAATTATTGGTGAGTACGCTTATGGTTGGTTACGTACAGAAACAGGTGTTCACCGCTTAGTTCGTAAAAGCCCATTTGATTCAGGTGGTCGCCGCCATACCTCATTTAGCTCAGCCTTTATTTACCCTGAAGTTGATGACAATATTGATATTGAAATCAATCCAGCTGATTTACGTATTGACGTTTATCGTGCTTCAGGTGCGGGTGGACAGCACGTTAACAAAACAGAATCTGCGGTACGTATAACCCACGTTCCTACAGGTCTTGTCACTCAATGCCAAAACGATCGCTCTCAGCATAAGAACAAAGATCAGGCAATGAAGCAGATGAAAGCAAAGTTATACGAGCTAGAAATGCAGAAGAAAAATGCAGACAAGCAAGTAATGGAAGATAACAAGTCCGATATTGGCTGGGGTAGTCAAATTCGTTCTTATGTTCTTGATGATTCACGCATTAAAGATTTACGCACTGGTGTGGAAACGCGTAATACACAAGCAGTGTTAGACGGTGATCTTGATAAATTTATTGAAGCTAGCTTAAAAGCGGGCCTGTGAGGAAAAACATGTCGCAACAGCAACAAGGTGCGGAGCAGGCACCTGATTTAAATAACGAACTGCAAACACGCCGCGAAAAATTATCCGCTTTACGTGATAATGGTAACGCATTCCCAAATGATTTCCGCAGAGATGCACTGTCTGACGAATTACATCAAAAGTATGATGCAATGAGTGCAGAAGAGTTAGAAGCAGCGAATGTGGAAGTTGCTATTGCAGGTCGTATGATGACTCGCCGTATTATGGGCAAGGCATCTTTCGCTACATTGCAAGACATGGGTGGTCGCATTCAGCTTTATGTTTCTCGTGATGATTTGCCAGAAGGCATCTACAACGAGCAATTTAAAAAATGGGATCTTGGCGATATCTTAGGTGCTCGTGGTCGTGTTTTTAAAACGAAAACAGGTGAATTAAGTGTTCACTGTACAGAAGTGCGTTTATTAACTAAAGCACTGCGCCCTTTACCGGATAAATTCCACGGTTTAGCTGACCAAGAAATGCGTTATCGTCAGCGTTATTTAGATCTGATCTCTAACGACGGATCACGTAAAACTTTCCAAATTCGTTCACAAGTTATGGCGGGTATTCGTCAATTTATGGTGAACAAAGGCTTTATGGAAGTTGAAACGCCGATGATGCAAACCATTCCTGGTGGAGCAAGTGCGCGTCCGTTTATTACTCACCATAATGCGTTAGATATTGATATGTATCTGCGTATTGCACCTGAGTTATATTTAAAACGTTTAGTTGTCGGTGGTTTTGATCGCGTATTCGAAATCAACCGTAACTTCCGTAATGAAGGTGTATCACCGCGTCATAACCCAGAGTTCACTATGATGGAACTCTATATGGCGTATGCAGATTACCGTGACTTAATTGAATTAACGGAAGAATTATTCCGTACATTAACTGAAAATGTACTGGGTTCTTCGTTAGTGAAATACGGCGACCAAGAGTTTGATTTTGGCAAGCCATTTGCCAAATTAACCATGAAAGAAGCTATCTGCAAATATCGTCCAGAAACTGTAATGGCTGATCTTGATGATATGGATAAAGCAGTTGCTATTGCCCAATCTATTGGTATTAAGATTGAGAAAAGCTGGGGCTTAGGCCGTGTTCAGTGTGAAATTTTTGAAGAAGTTGCAGAAAGCCACTTAATTCAACCAACTTTTATCATTGAATACCCGGCAGAAGTTTCACCATTAGCTCGTCGTAACGACGATAATCCATTTATCACTGACCGCTTCGAATTCTTTATTGGTGGTCGTGAAATTGGTAATGGTTTCTCAGAACTTAATGATGCACAAGACCAAGCTGAACGTTTTGAAGATCAAGTTCGTCAAAAAGAAGCCGGTGATGCAGAAGCTATGTTCTTTGACCATGACTATATTACGGCATTAGAACATGGATTACCGCCAACAGCAGGTTTAGGTATTGGTATTGACCGTATGGTAATGTTATTTACTGATAGTCATACTATCCGTGATGTCATTTTATTCCCGGCAATGCGTCCTAATAAATAATTGTTACTTCTTAATTAGAATAATAATTAATTTAAAGCCACCAATAGGTGGCTTTTTTATGTTTATTATTAATAGTTTATATTTTTCATGATGATTAAATAATCACTTAAATAAGAAGGGGATTGCTGTTCGATTAGGTGAGCGTATAATTGGAAAAACCAACTGCGGGCGTAGTTCAATGGTAGAACGAGAGCTTCCCAAGCTCTATACGAGGGTTCGATTCCCTTCGCCCGCTCCAACTTATCTTCCCTCAATATCATCTCAATACTCACTATTAAAATCCTATTTTCATTTATTTTATCAAACCAATAAGCCAAATGTTCAGAATAAAAATCTAAATGTTAACTAGATGATAATAATAGTTATTATTATATTGATAATTATTATCATTGGAGTATATTTCTATTCCCAAAATAAGCCATTAAAGGAATATAACCCTATAAATAATATAGTTATTTTGTTTTCATTCATTGTTCAAAAAGCTAATAGTTATTCAAATTTATTAGATAAATGACAGATGGGTTTTTAACATTCATCAAATTACTTGATGATATAAAACGATTGATAGTTGATAAGTGAAAGGCATTACTTAAATGATATTTCAAGCAAAGAAAAATATAATAACCTTGGTTATTTTATGCACATCAACGTCATCTTTAGCCAGCCAAAATACGCCAGCAAATCAAGAAGACAAACTTGTTGTTACCGCAAATAAAACTAAAACAGATATTAAGCATATTAATACAAAAGACATTAGTACGATAAGAGGAACGACTAATTCAGATATCTTTGCTAATGAAACATCGCTTCAAAGCAATAACTCTAGAAATGAAGCTGGGGCACTTGATATTGGTATTCGCGGATTACAAGGAAATGGCCGTGTTCCTATCATTATTGATGGAAGTCTACAATCAACCAATACTTGGCGAGGTTATCAAGGAAGTGCAGACCGAACATATATTGATTCAGACTTAATTGATTCTATTGAAATAGAAAAAGGCGCTTCCATGAGTAAATTCTCTGGGGGAGCGATAGGCGGAACCGTTAAGTTAAAAACGATTTCAGCAAATAGCATTATCCCTCAAGGGGATCAAGTCGGCTTTCTGTTTAAAGGCAGTCTCTATAATAATAATGTGCGACCAACAGTGAGTTCGAGTGAAGAAAATGAAGGTAGTTATCAGCCATCAACAGATTTAAAAAGTACACATTTTAATAATGGTTCTTATACTGCTGGTGTGGCATATAGAAATGATAAATTCGACTTTTTAATCGCTTATAGTGACCGTACGCAAGGTAACTTTATTGCGGGTAAACATGGGTATGATAAATATAAACAGACGGATGCGCCGATTAAACCAGGTCAGGAAGTCGTTAATACCAGTTATGAAAGCCAGTCAACTTTATTGAAATCCAATATCTATTTTAATGCTGATTCCAGCCTAGAAATTAATTATCGTCACCATGAACAAAAGGCGGGTGAAGTTCTTGCCGCTTATTGGTATCAATATGATGGAAAAATGTCTCAATGGACACTCGGTAGCGCCAAAATAGATACAACATCTGTAAATTACTCTTATAAACCAGAATCGATTCTAGTGGATATGAATGTCGGTGTTTGGTGGACAAAAGGGAGATTTAATCAAAGAAATGGCTTAACGGATGATGTTACTGCTCATAATGGAAATCAATATAAACATAAATACAATGATGAACGTATTGGTTTTAATATAGAAAATACATCTCAGTTTGCGAATCAGCCAATAGATATCACTTATGGTATTGAGTATATGACCCAAACGACAAAACCATTAACCAAAAGATATGAATCTAATTGGAGTCCTGAGGGTACAACGCCAGGTAAAGAGCTTCCTCCTGCAAATCGGAATGCAAAAGGGATAACGAGCTCATTGTTTACCAATATTGCTTATAAAGGTGAATGGATTGATACATTGGGCGGTTGGCGTATTCATTCATTTAAAGTTGAAGATCATATCGCTGGAAAAACAACAACATATGGGCCTAAAAATGATTTCTTTGGTGAGATCCGTTTCCATGTGACACCAGACTTAGATCTTTATAGTAAATATTCAGATACTTATAGAGAACCAAGTTTATTTGAAAGCTCTGTATCAGATCAAACATATTCTTATAACCCTAAGTATCCGATTAAACCTGAAAATGCACGATCTTTCGAAGTCGGTATCCATTTAGATAAAGATAATCTTATTTTTGATGAAGATAATACGTCATTACGTATTGCTTATTTCAACAATGATATTAAGAATTATCTTTCTCAAGGGGTAAATCCAAATGGTGGATATTATCCTGAGTCTTACGTTATTACTAAGAATTACGATAAATTTAAATTATCAGGTTATGAAGTTGAATTAAAATATGATTCAAATTATCTTTTCGGTTCCGTTGATGCGACTTTCTATAATAAAGCTAATTTATGTTCAAAAGCTGAAATGGAATTAGGTCGTCTTGAATCAGCCTGTAATTCTGTTGGCTTTGCATGGGGATTATCGCCATCAAGAATACCACCAGAGAAAATTTTCTCCGGAATTGCGGGTATCAAAATGTTTGATCAAAAATTACAAACAGGTGTTAGGGTTCGTTATAATTCAGGAAAAGATTATCCTCAAAAATGGTTAGTTGGAACGGCGGCTGCTCCTGTTCAGAAATTATACTCATCAACGACTGTCGATCTTTTTGGTAAGTACGCATTAAGAAAAAACATCAACTTCACATTTAATATTGATAACTTAACGGATCGTTATACATTTGATCCTGGTACGGTTATTTATATGCCAATTCCAGGACGTACTGTTAGATTTGGGATAGAAACCACTTTCTAACTATTAAATACGAACACCTCAAGTCACGTATAACTTGAGGTGTTTTTTATTAATTGATTAAATTAAGAATATTCCAAAATTTATTTCCTCCCCAAATTATCTTTTTATTTCTTTAACACTTCTTATTTGTTATTTAAGTCACTAAATTTATAGTTAGTTGATTTTACGGTGTTTTTTGTTTTTTATATTAAATTATAAAAAATGATACATAAGTAACATTTTTGCTTCTCTTAACTAACTCTTTTTATGTATAGAAAATAAAAAACCAATTTATAAAAAACTTTAGTAAAAAATTAAAATAAATTGAAAAAGTGTCGATAAGAGTACATTACGCCCTATTGGGCTTACTTTATCTTGTTAGTTGAGAAATTCGATGCAGAAACTTCGTAACATTACTATTCGTCTGATGATGATAATCATACTGGGGGCTTTATGTGTGTTATTTGGCAGTGTGAGTCTTTATAGCGCATGGTCACTATCACAAATATCTGAAGGCAATCGGGCTGATAATCAAATAATAAAGCAAATGGCCGCACTCAGTCAGGGAAATGACCAATACTTTCGTTTTACTTCGCGGCTTAATCGTTTGGTTGAACAAAAAGCAGAGGGTAAAGAAGTTGACTTTGCACAAGCACAAATCGCAATGGAGAACATGGAAAAACAGATTGAATATATGAAATCTGTTTCTCCGGGGCCGATGGATGCAAAAGTATCAAAAGAGCTAATGGATGTATGGCAAACGCTTTTTGAGCAAGGAGTAAAAAAGCAAATGGAGTTAGCGCTCAATGGCACTATTGAGCAATATGAACACCATGCAAAAAATGTAACGCCTACGTTGAGCCGTGAATTGGGTAATGTGAGTGAAAACTTTAATAATGCCGCAAATATAAAAATTGATAGAACCATTGCAGAAGTGGATGAGCTTATCGAAGTGACACAAATCGTTATTATCATTAGCGCTATTTTAGGAGGAATTATTCTGATCCTAACTGATCGTTATTTAGTGTCAATGTTACAAAAACCACTCGAAAGTATTCGCCAACATTTTGTGAAAATTACAGAAGGTGATTTGAGTCAGCCACTCGAGCCTTTTGGTAATAACTGTGCTGGGCGATTAATACCATTATTGAATGGAATGCAAAATAGTTTACATGAGGCAGTAAGCACTATCCGTCAGGGAAGTGACAGTATTTATCGAGGTGCATCTGAAATTGCCAAAGGGAATAATGATTTGGCGTCTCGTACTGAAGAACAAGCGACGGCACTAGAGCAAACAGCCGCAAGTATGGAAGAAATCACAGCTGCCGTTAACCAAAATATGGAACATGCTTATCAAGCGAGAGAATTGGCTGAAGTCGCATCAGTGACTGTTGAAAAAGGTAATGAATTAGCTGAATTAGTTGTAACAACAATGGATGGGATCTCTGACAGTTCAAGTAAAATAGCAGATATCATCACTGTCATTAATAACATTGCATTTCAAACAAATATACTGGCTTTAAATGCGTCAGTTGAAGCTGCAAGAGCAGGAGCTCATGGGCGAGGATTTATGGTTGTCGCTAATGAAGTGCGCAATTTAGCTGGAGATAGCGCAAAAGCCGCTAAAGAGATTGAAGTCCTGATTGCTGATTCCACAACGCGTGTAAGAAAAGGTGCCAGTTTAGTGAGTGATATGGAAAAAACAATGGAAGATATTTTGACTGGAGTAAAGCAGGTCACTTCAATAATGAAAGAAATCACTATTGCATCAGAGGAACAAAGTAAAGGAATTGGTCAAGTGAGTGTAGCAATTACTCAAATGGATGGCGTAACACAACAGAATGCCTCTTTGGTTGAACAGGTCTCAGCAGCTGCCATTTCGTTAGAAAGACAGACCGAAGAACTACAATTATCAGTAAAAAAATTCAATCTAGTGCATCATTAATATCAAAATACGTCCATAAATCATGTGTCTAAGGTGGTAAGTTTTTACTCGTTAGGCGCATAGATGAAATAAACAAAGGTATATATATTATTCTATATTTATTCAATATTGATAAGATATTTACTCAATCAGCTAACCAATCAGTCATTGATGAAGTATCAATATGATGATAATTTTTCTCAATCCATCTGAAAGTTAAAAAAATTTTATAAAATAGGCTATTTATAAGGAATTAATTCATTTATTTTATTTTTAATAAATTACAGAATATTTTCTATTTTGTTTTTTATAATCAATCAATCAATCATTGATTACGTTATCTTTAAGATGATTTTAATTTTTTAAAGGCGCTAATATAATTTACCTCAAAATAAATAATAATAAAAAGAGGTGTATGGATGATATAGCGCCAACTTTTTAGATCATTTTTTTTATATATTGTTCTGTCTTGGTTATAACATCTTTGTATTGAGGATGATTGATATAGGCATCATTGACGGTTTTGTTTATATCTTGAATTGCGATTTCTTTTTGTTTGTCTGTTAAAGTCAATAACAATGCCTTTAATACTACTTTTAATGCTGCAATTTCATACTCTATATTGATAACTTTTTTTTCCATATGACCCTCAAAAACAATGCTATATTACTGTATGATTAATTATTTTTTATATTAATTAATTGTTTAAGTAAAACCAAGGAAAAAATAAATCAGTCAAAAAGAACAAGGGTTTTGTGATGTTTTTGCTGAAAAATAAAATTAGGAATATTTGAGCTAGGGAGCAATAAGTTAATAAATTTCACTTAATGCTATATTAACAGGAAGAAATTAAAGCATATTCTATTTAACAAAATAAGTAGGATGCAATATGCACCCTATAATATTTTGGGAAATATAAATTTGAATAACTCTCTTTACTAAGCTTGAGTGAGTTTTTTTACATATTGCTCTGTTAAGTTAATAACTTCATTAAGCTGAGGATATCGATTTGATGTATCTTCAATTACAATAGATATATTGCCGAGCATATCTCTTCGTTGTTTATCACTTAGCGTGGAAAGTAAAGATTTGATAACAATTTTCAGTGCCGCAATTTCACACTCAATTTCTTTTAAATTTTTATCCATGGTTTACCTGCCAGTATTTAATGGATGAGTAATATAGGTAATTTTTTTGTTTATCACAATTATGGAAGCATATTATTTAGAGATGTATCGCACATTATGCCTAATATTCTAATCTAATATAAATTATTAGAAATAATTATCAAATCCTAAATTCCACCAATAAATATCGATAGAAGTTTATTGATATTTTCGAACTTTGATGTGACTGAGCGATGTGGTGTATTTTGATCTTGTCTCTGTTTTTATTTAAACTACTTTACTTTTGTTTATATAGTAAGCATTTTCATTATAATTGTAATGCGTGTCTTTTCAGGATGGTCTAAATTAGTCTTGATGTGTTGTTTAATATTAAAATGAGGTGGTTATATTATTCAGTAAATATTAAAACTTCTATCAGTGGTGATTTATTCATAGATGAGAAATAGAACACTTTATTTTTTTTAATGGTCAAAAAATGAAAATAAAAAGAGCCATGTATTAAAAACAAAGCTCTTTTTAGTGGTATTGATTATTGATTATTTTGTTTTACAAAAGCGACATAAGCATCAACCCAATTTTGCATAAAATGTGCTGTTTTTTCAGAAAATTCTCCATCTTCAACCATCCCATCATACCACTTCAGATAACACTCAGGCTGATTTAAGGTCGGCATATTTAAGAAAGATAACGAGTTACGTAGATGCTGTTGTGCTATAGCTGTACTAATATTACCGGTTGAAACACCGATAATACCCGCAGGAATTTTATCCCAAGCATTCATTCCATAGGGGCGAGATGCTTGATCAAGCGCATTTTTGAGGACACCAGGAATAGAACGATTATATTCTGGTGTGACAAAGATAATGCCTTGGCACTCTTTTATGTGTTGCTTGAAACTGATAACAACAGAAGGTGTATTATTGTCATCATCTTGATTATAGAGAGGAAGATTACCGATATCGATAAATTCGTGACTAAACTCTTTAGGAAATAACTTAACTAATGCATTTGCTGTTTGTTTATTATACGAATCTTTTCTTAAACTTCCGACAACAATACCTATTTTAAAATGATTCATTTTAGTTCTCCTATATTGAAGGATAGAAAAAATATCAGTGACAATATCTGATATTCATTTCTTGATTTTATCTTAGTCGTTAAAGAACGATAACAAAATATAAGCTTAATTTTCACACGTAAATGGTGTAAATAAATGATAAAATTAGTATTATTATTTTTATTATTATCTGGTATTATTTTACTGAAATAAAAAATAACCAGTTTATATGACAACATTTTTACTAAATAAATCCGATATTCAAAAAATGACATCTTTAGTGTGATGTAGGTAGTGTTTTGAGAAAAAATAAATGAAATGATAGGAGCACTCATTGCAACCTTGAGTGTTAGCCTATTTATTTAGTATGCAGTAGGTAATAGAAAATTATAATAAAATGGCTTAAAATGCGACAACTCATATGCTCTTATTTAAGTCTGATCGGGATTAAGGAAAAATGATGTCCTTATTACAAAATAAAAAGAATGTCCTTGCTGTATTTATAACAACCAGCATTCTCGCTTTGTCTGGGTGTGTTTGGTCAGATCAAACACGTCCAGTTGAGACGCCAGCACAGGCGCAAGCTCCAGCAACACAGCCCGTTGCTGTGACTCAGCCAGTAGCAACAGCACAACCGATTTCTATGACACCTACAGCAGGGGCTGTTGACAGTGGCGTAGATGCAAGAAAATTAGGATTAGCACCACAAAGCGCTTGTATTAAACAACTTGATTCTCTAAAAACTTTTTCTCCATCGGACTATCAATCCATGATGAGTTCATTTAAAGAAATTAGTGAAATTAATGCGATGTACCGTAGTGTTCAAGGTACTGCAAGTAAAGATAGCTTAGATTTACTAAAAATGAGTATTGAATCAAAAACAGAAGTTTTGTGTGCAAAAGTTCGCTATCTGTCGATTATGTCAGTTAATTCGACATTGAAAAAACTAGGTGAATAATTACTATGAAATTAAAGCAGAGTGTTTGTCTCGCTTTTATGCTGTTTCCAACACTGTCGTTTGCCAATAATGAGTTTAATTCTGTTATTGAAGATTTTGATCGTTATTTTGAAACGCAAGAGCCAATTAAAATTGAGCCTAAAACATCTGCTACAATTTCATCGTCAACGAGAACTGGTCAGGCTAATCGTGGAGTAAACCGTACAACAACGGTATCTCAACAAAACAAGCCAGAGCAACGAGTTAAGCCTTCTACACCAGCAGAAATAGATAATCAGGTTGTCGAGCCTGTAAAGACACCTGATATCACGCTGGCTGAAAATTGCCCAGTCTTACCTTCAGATTATTCTAAATTTAAGAGTGATAATACTCGTTATTTGACCCCATTACTCTCATTTGTTCCGATTAAACCTCAGTTTACACCCGAAGATCTTAATCGATATCAGTATAGAAATAATGCGACGGTCTATAATCCATTAGCGCTTTATTCGAAAGAAAGCTATTCAAAACCTCAACAAAATCAAAATTTATTATTAGATATTATTCCAGGCACATTTTATTCTGTGACTGCAATTCCTTTCCATTTTGTATATCAATTTAATCGCTCTGTGCTCGATCATAAACAACCTCTTTTTAATAAAACGTTGTTGAATCGTTTAGCCGACACAAGAAATAAATATCAAACTCTGTATCAGAAATATACAGAGCAAACACTAGCGTTAAAGGAACATTTAGAAAAACTTCAAAATGCGAATAACCAAATTAAGCAATTGGAACTATCGCTGGCTGAAACAGAAGAAAAATTAGCGACTGCAAATAACTTACTCAATGATGATACATTGAAACAAGCTGTTGCCAAGCTACAAACAGACCTGAAAGAAACAAAAGAAGAACGTGATTTATTAATTAAGCAATTAGCCGATAAAGAAAACGTGTTAAGTGCAACAACTGCAAAAAACACAGAGCTAGCAAAACAACAACAAGATTTCGAAAAACAATCAGAAACACTTAAAAATTTAGAAGTGAAGTTTACTCAACTTGAGCAAGAAAAAGAGCAATTACAATCTCAGTATTTGCAGGCTCAAGCGCTACTAAAAGATGATAGTGCTAAAAAAGAAATTGATAAGTTACAAAAGTTACTTGAGAGTACGAAAGCCGAACAAGAAAAACTATTAAGTCAATTAAATGAAAAACAAACATTATTGACTAAAATCGAGCAAGAAAAAGAAAATGTCCAAGCTCAATATGTACAAGCTGAACAATTACTCCAAGGTAGTCGTGAACAAAAAGAACAAGAATTAGCCAAGCTAGAAGCTGTAAAAAATAAAGAAATAATAGCATTAGAAAAGTCGTTATCGACAATAACCAATGAACAAACTAATTTGGCCAAGCAACTGGCTGATGTACAGAGCCAATTAGCAACCATTAAAAAAGAAAAAGAAGATATTCAATCTCAGTTTGTGCAGGCACAATCTTTATTAAAAGATAATACTGCGAAAAAAGAGATAGAGAAACTACAAAGTACATTATTGAAAATTACATCAGAACGTGAAGATTTATCTAAAGAGCTTGCATTAAAAGTAGCAGATGCAGAAAAACAACAAGATGCTAATAACAAACTTGTTGATGAACAACGTCAAGAGATCGCACAATTAAAAACACAAGTTGAAAAGAATAACCAAGAACAAACTCAACTTAATAAATCACTTTTAGCTGTTCAACAGCAAAAAGAGCAGGCTGATGAAAAGCTGAAAGCTATACCAGAATTAAAATTACAATTAGAGAGTAAAATAACAGAATTAGCTGACCTGAAAAAAAACTTATCTGCAGGTGAAAAAGCGGTTGATAATTTAATTACAGATAAAAATAATTTAATTTCTAAATTAGAAAAAGCACAAAATGAATTGTCAGCTAAATATCAAGCATTAGATACGCAATTTAAAGAAAGTAATATTGCATTAGCACAATTAACAGTGAGCCAAACAGAAAGTGCCAAGGCCTCTGCATTATTGGAAAAGCAGCTTACTGAAAAACAAAATGCTGTTGATAAATTAAGTAATCAATTAGCTGATGTAAAAGCACAATTAGAAAAACAAAATATAGAAAGCACACAGCAAATTAGTGTGTTAAAGCAACAGCAAACAGAAGCAATTGGGCAATCAAAACAGCAAGAAAAGACATTAGCTGACACCCAAAAAGAGATGCTTGATATCACTAAACAGCTTGAAACTCAACGTGCATTAACTCAATCTTTAGAAGAAAAGAGTACGCAATTAAACGAGAAAATTAAGGCAAAAGAAGCTGAATTAGCGAAAGCTAATACTGAGACAAGCAATGTATTAAAAGAAAATAAAACATTGAAAGAGCAGCTTGAGAAAATAGCAGGTGAAGGGCAAATGATCGCAGGGCAACTTGCTTATGCTTATTCAATTATTGGTAAAGATAATGCTCAACGCAATAAGTCTATTCTATCTGAGATTCAAAAACAAAATTATATACAGTATGACGATAATACCTATTTTAAAATTTTAAAACAGGGTAAACCTGTTGATTCAATTGCAGGTAAAACGGTTATATTTACGATGCATGAAGAGTTAACTGACGGGACTGTAACGCTTAATTATGATAAAGCTAAACCACTTACTTTACCTTACCGCCAACTACCATTACCACTGAATACCTTTATTGCTAAAGCTGGTATCAATGGTAAAGCTAAAATTTATATAAAACCAGGTGGTGGCTATGGGAAAAATGGTGTTCCTGGACAAGTACCACCGGAATCAATGTCTATTGTGACAATTGAAGTTTTAGACGTTAAATAAATGATTAAATGATTAAATGATAGTATCAGCTCTTTTTTCTTTAAAAGAAGAGCTGATTTTTATTTATTTCCATAAAAATAGATCATTCTTTAAACAAAGATCCCTTTCTAATAACCAATGTTTTAGTATATGACAATTTTCAGGAGCCTCTGGAATACTATTTAAAATCTCCCATAAAGGTTTTAATAGTTCAGAATTCGGTGTCACATTACGTATATAATCTAATGTATTAGTTATTTCAATATTAAAGACTGGTTCGGTCTCCCAATGTTCTAAGAGTAACTGAATACTTTTTTGTAATAAGTCATTAATGACAATCAATCTAACATTATCTGTACTAAGTTTAATATTGATATCATCTAAAGATAGAAAAGAGTCTTTTATATTTGATAATTGTTTTTTTTCAAATGACTTAATGTTTTCACATTGCTTAATTTGAAGCTCAAGCTCTTTTTTTGTTTCATAAAGGGTGAATAATTGAGGTGTAATATGTTGAGCCCACCAAATAAAAAGTGGTTTTATAATGGCTTGAATTAAGCGCATATGCTCATTGATATTAACGGTTGCTCTTAATGACTGATCCCAATCCATTACAGTAAAAGCAGAATATAACCGCGGTGGATGAAAAGAACGGGAAATCTCAATGATGTCGCGAATATCCTCTTTAGTAATAGCGATAAAGCAATGTTTTTTCCGTAAAAACCAAGTGGATTGTAATAAGCTATCTAAACTTTCACGGCATAGTACGCGAGATAATATTTTTATCTGTTGCTCGTTTATATTGTATTCGTTAGTAATATTTTCATTGATATGCAAAGAAAACTGTAGGTTAAATAGTCTATCTACAGTTTTTTTATCATTGCCAGCCATCATTTTTTTTAGTAATGCTAAGTAGTCATAATAATGAGGTTGGGGAGGAAATTTATTTTCTTTTATCACGATATACAACTCACTCATAAGAATAAATTCTAAGCATTCTAACGATGAATGGCTTTTTTATATTATGATAATCGACCGGATTTTTTATAATTTTAATCTAAGATTTCTCGCTTTGCTCGGTGTCATGTTAAAACGACGATGGTAGCTTTGTGTAAAGTAAGATTGACTTGAAAAACCAGATTCCATTGATATATCAACGATACTCATTTCAGTGGTAAGTAGTAACTGATGTGCATAAATGATCCTTCTTTCACAAATCCATGTTCTTGGGGACGTTCCATAGACATGGTTAAAAAGCTCTTTAAATGTTGTTAATCCCATACCAAATTCACGAGCAAATTGTTTGAGTTTCCAATTTTTTAAGTGATTTTTTTCCATAAACAGTTTTAAGCGATCGATTTGGCGGTGACTGAGTTGGCGCAATAATGCCATTAAATCTGAGCCTTGTTCTGTTGAAAGCAAAAGGATTAAAAGTTCTTCAATTCGTAACTGTGTAAATGTTTCAGGGCAAGAGTGAATAGTAATATATTCAAAACCATTACTACAAAACTGTATAAGAGGCGAATTTTGGAAACAGATAAATGCACTCGAAAAATCTTCATCTCTTTCTATTTGACTCAGAATATCATTGTATTTTGATGTGAAATCTCTTAAAAAATCATCAGAGAGAGGTATGTAAATAATCTCTGCTGGTTCTGTAGCGGGTGTTTTTATTGTGTAATTACCTTGCTGTAAAAAAATAATCTGATCTTGATTAACTGTTACTGTATCAGTGCAGTTTTGTAAAATAAGTGTGTTTTTTCGTATTATAAAGAGTGCTTTTTGTTCATTTTCTAGTATTTGATATTGTGGATAAAAATAAGATTTCTTTTGAATCAAGCAATCATATTGGTTTTTATTATCACATTGTATGGTATTCATTTTTCGCCCAAAAAATCATTATATAAGTATCACTGTGTTTTTATAAAAATAAATATAATAGTATTTATAAAAACACTTCTTTATTATTTAAATGCTATTAAAAATAAAAAAAAGAATGTTTTCTTTAATTTGATGTGGTTTTTTTTTAGATATTAGACATTGAATTTCTATTGCTAATTTAAGATAAGGAGCATTGTTGATTTTAAGATGTTATTAATGATTTGCAAAAGAAAATTAAAGATAGAAAAAATTTAATCAGTAACAATAAAGGATGCTAAACATATTTATGTAATAAATAATTTACACTTTATTTTTTTATTATTAAATGTATTGTATAACAAATAGTTGGATTTATTGTTTTTCTTTACAGTGTAAAGAGATAGTAAGTGTATTTAAAATGTAACTATATTCTTTGTTTTTTAATTGTAGTTTATTTGATATCGATTTGTTGCTGTTTTTTTAGATTAATTGAGCGTTTTTTGTGTGTAAGAAAACTTAAGATTAAATTAAATTAAATTAATTTCATTTATTTTAAATAACGTTCCGTTATTATAACTTGCGTTTTTATAAGTTCTATAAAATGGAAAACAAAAATTTAATAAAAAATAAGTTTGTTCTTATTAAGAAGAGGTAGTTCTTTTTCTCACTGCTTTTCATTTATGCGACTATAGTCTCAGATTTTCAGTAGAAGCAAATAGAGAAGAGTTTGTTAAGTTTAAATATTTTTTCTAAATAAAAAGATAAGTATGTACATATGATGTTAATTTGTATTAAAAAATATTTATCTAAAAAAGAGTGATGTTTTCACAAGTTACTTACATTAAATTTGGGTTATTTAAATAAATAGCTTTATAGCTTTATTCTATTTATGCAATTTCTCTTAAGGGACAAATCAATAAACTAAAAGGTAATAATAGCCTTATTACTGGCATCATGCTTAGCGTAAATTTATTAAAATAGTGAATGCATAAGTGTATTTATTGTCAGGGAGGTAGGGTATAGCTAATTATGGAGAATAAGCGGACACTGCGAAATATTATATTTAGTGGGATATGGATAATTTGGACTCTTGCATTAATCGCCTTTTGGCGTTCTAAAATGGCAGGAGAGTTTTTGATTATCTTGATCCTAATTTTTAGCATTATTATTTATTCCATGACTTTGAGGTTAAAAAAAACCGCTATGTTTAGTCGTAAAACTGAAACACCAAAAGTAGCAGAACCTGTTACACCAGTCATAACAGAAGAGAAAAAACCGATGCCAGAGCAGAAACTGTATACTATTATTGCGAAAGGAACGGTATTCCAAGGTGATATTAATGTCGATGGCGATATCCAAATTTGGGGTAAAGTATCAGGAAATATTAATGTCAAAGATGGTGTTATTCGTGTTATGCATGCAGGACAAGTTGAAGGTGAATTAACTGCGCCTGATATTATTATTGATGGTTTTGTTAAAGGCATTTGTGCTGCAAATAATCTAGATATTTTAGAGCATGGTGAGTTACGTGGTACCAGTCGTTGTGGAAGTATGTCTATTAAGCGTGGTGGTATTTTTACAGGGCAATCAGAGCAAGTTGAACATCAAGCTAAATCCGTTGCTCAACAACGAGTGGTTTCAATCAAAGAAAGTGCTAATGTAAATAAAGATAAAGTAACGGCACCTGTAGAAAACCAACTAAAAGAAAATAAAAAATAAGTCTTCTTTTCATTATTTTTTGCTTGTCCTATTTTATCGATATTACCTTAACTCTGTATAAATAGAGAATAACGATGAATTTAGAGACTCCTAGACTACACTTACGAGAATGGCGTGAAAGTGATAAAGCGCCATTTTTTTATGAAGTTAACTCCTCATCTGAAGTGATGCGTTACTTTCCTTGCACTTTATCTCAATTAGAAAGCGATAAAATGGTTGAGACTATCCGTGAAAAATTTATTCAGCAAAATGGATGGGGAATGTGGGCGGTTGAATTAAAAGAAATCCAAGAATTTATTGGCTTTGTTGGGTTAAATATTCCAGCTGCCTCTTTACCTTTTAGTCCTTGTGTAGAAATTGGCTGGCGTATAGGACAAAAGCATTGGCGTAAGGGATATACTTATGAGGCCGCTTTAGCTGTATTTAAATTTGCTTTTGAAACGTTGAAACTAGATGAAGTTGTTGCTTTTACCGCTGTTCCAAACCTTCCGTCTCAAGGTGTGATGCAAAAATTAGGTATGCATCAATTTGATAACTTCTTTCATCCCGCATTAGATAAAACTCACCCTTTAGCGGAACATGTTTTATATCGATTGAATAAATCTGACTTTATTTTTCAGTTGAACGAATAGTACGCTTTTTTTCAGGAAGCGGAGGTACCGGTTTTTTATCATCAATAAGATGACGTATTGCCAAAATTGGATGATAAATCAGCATCCGTGGACCAGCCCAACGCATGATTTGTTTCATGGTTTCTCTTTTTATAGGTTGGTAACAATGGATAGGACACTGCTTACAGGCGGGTTTGTCTTCACCATAGCGACATTTATCTAATCTGTTGTAGGCGTAATCGATTAATTTTTGATAATAATCTGAGTCGGTTTCAGAGTGTGATTTTGCATAAAGAGAAACCATTTTTTGAATGGTTTGTTTCTCACGAGAAATTCTTTTTCCTGACATATCTTTCTCTCTTAGCAATATTGTATTTATTATGCATCTTATCATTAAGCCTATAGAGACGCTAAAAAATTATTTAATGAACAATGATGAAAAAATTTTAGTAAAAAGGCTTTTCTTTTTTCCTAGAATATAATACTGTATTTATATACAGTTTATTTGCCTTTAAATGGTGAAACCAATGCGTGTGGAAATTTTATTTAATAAACAATCTAAGATAACCGACTCATTATTTCCGCTTTTAGAACACGAACTAAGAAAAAAGATCATTCCAGAATACCCAGATATGCAGTTTCGTATCGCTTTTAGTAGCATGAACTCAATTCAAGTTACAGGCATAAAAGATGAAACTAAGCACGAACATATTATGGAACTTATTCAAAGTGTTTGGGAAGATGATTCTTGGTTACAAACAGATGATGATTAAAGTTCAATAAATAAAGTCCTTACGATTGCCAGAAATAATGGTCTTTTATTTTTTAAAGTTAAAAGCACATTAACTAGAAAAGGAAATCACTGGCAATCGAGTTTTAAATTGTATATTTATCAATGGCGACAAATTTTATTTTCACTTGTCGTAAAACCACCTTCAGCAGGAATAAATTTCCCTTTCTTTTCTAAGAAATCAACTAATTCAGTTGCTGTCATATTTTCAGCTGAACAAGTATGAAATCGAGAGTCATTGCCAAATTGCTGATGAATAGCATCAATAAGTGACGCTTTGGTAAAAGCGGTATCTGAAGAAAGGATCATTTGTAAAACTTCATGACCGTGGATCGATGACATGTTGAACCCCTAAAAAAACAAAAGATACATTAATTATGCATCTTTATGGGGTGATATCTTTGCTTTTAATCATAAAAAGCGATGACATCTATCATCGCTTTAAAAAGAACATTATTTTTCACTTCTCTGAAGTATTTTTTGCATTTCATCTTTGAGATGAAGTTTTTCTTTTTTTAGTTTGACCACTTCATCATTATAGCCTGCTCCATTAGGGCCTTCTAATTTTGCAATTTCTTGATTGAGTCGATGATGTTTATCGTAGAGAGCCTGAAAGCGAGGATCACTGTTTCTTAATTGAGAAACAAGGGTTTGTTGATCTGAGAACATATAACCTCCTATGAAAAGAAATTGGGTCTCTATTTCAGTATAATCATAGATTGGATATCTGCATGGTGGAGTATCACAAATTTACATTTCATAAAAAAACATGATTTTTCTTTTTAAAACATTCAGAATTATCCTCTCATAGTGATATTTACTAAGATGTTAGCATTCAAGCACTAAAAATATTAGTATTCAGATAATGAGCAATAAAAACATCTGACTAATTTTATTAACAGCGAAGTGTTCGCTGTAAAAATGGAGAAAGTGATGAACAAAGTAATATTATCTTTAGTAGCAGCTATGTCTTTATCTGCGTGTGCACAAGCTACCGACAGTTTAGATAAAGTTGCGCCTTATCCTAAAGCTCAAGAAAATCAAGTTCGTCATGTTATCGAGTTAGAACAAAAAGATAATGAAGGTAATTACCAAGTTGAGCTAATCGTTGGTAAAGAGCTAAAAGTAGATTGTAATCATCAGTGGTTTGGTGCTGAACTAGATGAAAAGAATTTAGAAGGTTGGGGCTATAGCTATTATGTTGTTAGTGATTTAAATGGCCCAATGTCTACTATGATGGGTTGTGCGGATAACACGAAGAAAGATGCTTTTGTTCAGGCCAATATGGGCTCTGATGCCTTCATTCGTTATAACAGCAAATTACCTATTGTTATTTATGCACCAAAAGACGTTGATGTGAAATACCGTATTTGGTCTGCTGCTGATACTGTCCAAGATTCAGTTAAAAAATAACAGCTAGCTTTATTTAAAACGACCTTAATTTACTAAAAGCCCTTTGTTATTGAAACAAAGGGCTTTGTTATTATTGAAGTGACAGATTAACGGATAACTAAAACTGACATTTTTGCATGACGTACAATAGATGATGCTGTTGAACCTAATAAGTAGGATGAAACATTAGGTCGATGCGAAGCAATCGCAATTAAATCAGCGTCAATGTGGCGGGCATATTCTAAAATTTCATCTTTTGCATTACCAACACCCACATTACATATAATTTGCTCATCAGGAATTTTCGCATCTTTGATCATTTCTTGTAGTGCGACAAAAGCAAGACGAGTGCGTTCTGATGAATCTTTGAATTTTTCAGGAATAGCCGCAAATTCAATACCAAAGAAAAGTTCGGCGTTAGGGATAACGGTGAGGAAGTGGATCTCAGGTTTACCCACCTTTGCAATTTGTTCAATGTGAGCGATCAGTTCCTGAGAAAGTTCATCTTCTAAAATATCAATAGGAACTAGGATTTTCTTATACATTACAAACCTCACTTAGCGTTAGTTTAAAATATTTACTATTATTACATAATAGTGAAAAATAGCTGTGATCTGTGTTTTAAATAAGAGTGAGAATGATTATTTACTGCTTTACATTATAAATCATAAAAAAGTAAATACTGGCTGAAATAATATCAAAAATATAATTAAAATAAGTTATACACCTTAACTTACTGACAGAAAAGCAATTAATAATATCGTCTTAAAAATAAAAAATCTTTACCTTGTTCTCAAAGAGAAAATGCATAAAAGAATGATTATCAATTATATTATTGTTCTGTATCTATAAGATTTTATTAGTAAAAATAAGAGACATAAAGAATTAAATATGGCATATTAATAGGTAATGACATCTCAATATGATGTCTGGACAGCAATCTTAGTCCCTAAACTGGATTGTTATTCAGAGTCGTCCTTTATCCTCACCAATGAGTTATGGAACCTGAAATAACCTATGGAACTCTATTTAGCTATTATAAATAGAGTAGGCTATTTAAAACCAAATAAGATTATTATTATGACACATAATCACATTGATGATATTGAGTTGGATCGGGCTAGTAATACGCAGTCTGAAAAGTTTAAAGCAGCTAAAAAAAGCACGTTAGTGAGCGTTTTTGTTAATATTTTTTTATCCATTTGGCAAATTACCGTAGGTTTTTTCTCACACTCTCAAGGCTTAATTGCAGATGGTATTCACTCACTTTCTGATCTTATTGCTGATTTTGTTGTTTTAATTGCTAATAAAGGCAGTCAAAAACAACCTGACGCAGATCACCCTTATGGTCATCTGCGTTATGAAAACGCAGCTTCACTTATCCTTGGAACTATTTTATTAATTGTCGGCTTAGGCATGGTGGTTTCTGCAATCCATAAAGTTTTAGATCCCTCAACTATTCCTGAAGTCCATCGCGTTGCATTGTATGTTGCTTTATTAGCGTTAGCGGCCAAAGAAGGGCTTTTTCGTTACATGCTTGGTGTCGCTAAACAAGTAGATTCTAATATGCTGGTCGCGAATGCATGGCATGCGCGCTCAGATGCCGCCTCTTCATTAGTTGTTGCTATTGGTATTCTTGGTAGTCTTGCAGGATTTAAGCTCTTCGATCCGCTTGCAGCATTAATTGTAGGTTTATTTGTTGGCCGTATGGGATGGCGTTTTACTTATCAAGCCTTGCAAGATTTAATGGACAGAGGGGCAGACGAAGAAACCTTGGAAGAAATTAAACAGAAACTGATTACAACCCCAGGTGTGCAAGGTGTGCATGATTTAAAAACCCGCCGTTCAGGTGATTATTTATTGGTAGATGTACATCTTGAAATAAAAGGGGATCTTACTGTTAGCGAAAGCCATGAGATTGTCGTTAGTGCTCGCAATAATGTTTTGCAAAATAAGCAGATATTAAGTGTGATGGCTCACGTAGATCCCGCTTAAATTAAAAATATAATAAAAAGGTAATGGTAAATTTCCATTACCTTTTTTGTACCTCAAAAAGATCTATTTACTACTTTAGAAATTAACGCAGTTTTCTTTTACGTTATCACTCAGTGCCGCAATCAGATTATCTACCGCACATTCGGCCATTGCGTAGCGAGTTTCTTTTGTCGCAGATCCAATATGTGGAACGGCAACCACATTTTTCATGCTCAATAAAGGTGATGACAGCGACAGTGGCTCTGTTTCAAAAACATCAAGCCCAGCACCTGCAATTTCTTTTTGTTCTAGCGCATTAATTAATGCTTTTTCATCAACAACAGCTCCTCTACCTGCATTAATTAAATAAGCGTCGGGCTTCATCATCGAAAATTGATTTTGGCTTATTAAATGATGTGTTTCTGGTGTTAATGGTAAGGTGATACACACAAAATCAGATTGCTGTAGTAGCGTATCTAAATCACAATACTTAGCATCAAAACGGTCATTTGCATCAGTATATTCTGTCCTTGAGTGATAAAGAATATTCATATTAAAACCAAAGTGGGCGCGTTGTGCCAATGCTTTACCAATTCGGCCCATACCAAGAATACCCATGGTTTTATGATGAACATCAGTACCGTACCAATCTGGTGTGATACCTTTAACCCATAAACCTTGTTTAACATTATCTGCGAGCTCTGGAATACGTCTTGATACAGCAAGCACTAATGCCATCATAGTGTCAGCAACGGTGTCTGTTAGTACGGTTGGCGTGTGCATTAGCTTTATATTGCGTTTAGTTAGTGCGTTAACATCAACATTATCATAGCCAACCGAAACGGTTGAAACCGCTTTTAAATGAGGGGCGTGGTCTATAAAATTTTTATCAATATTGCCACCAGCGCCTAGTAATCCAGAAGCATTGGCAAGTGCTGAACGAAAATCATTCGAGTCTAAAGAGAGCGTATTAAATTGTTTGATATCAGCAAAGTTAGACAGTTTTTTGTACAGTGTTTCGGGTAGATTTTGGTAGAGCAAGACAATCGGTTTCATTATGTTCTCCATTCAATACTTGTCATACTTCAATACTCGTCATACTTCAAACTACATACGTTTATTCGCACTAGTCACATACTAATGCATGCTCCTAGCAACTCATTTACTTGTCGCCTAGCTGTGACTTGAATTATTTAGAGTATATATTCAATGTGCTTATTAATGGTGATTATTGTATGTAGTCGTTGACTCGTTTTTCCCCGAATTATCTAGAGGGGGAGTGTTCTTACTCCGCTTAAACATATTAGCGGGGAGCTTAATAAGGTATGATAAAACGTATTGAATGTCAGTTTTATCATGTAATTAACAGATTAATTTGGATGTAATCGTTTACTTTTACTAGGTGTTGTTTTTAGTGATAAAGAGGTGAGATGTATTACATGCTTTATTAACTTGCTGTAATACAATTCTAAATTAAGGTTTTTATAAAATATAAGCGTGTGCGAAAAGAGTGTAAACGTTTACACTAAATGTCGGTTTGATCACGAAATTATTTTGTTGATCTTGTTAAACTCTGTGTCAGTGAACAGAAACCGTCTTGCTCTTTTCCGTTGAATTGAATCAAAAGAGGTGAATGTGGAAATATTAGTGACAGGTGGCATGGGATATATTGGTAGTCATACTTGCGTTCAAATGATTGAAGCTGGTATGACCCCAATTATTTTAGATAACCTTAGCAATGCGAATGAAGAAGTGCTTAACCGCGTTGAAGCATTAACCGGTAAACGCCCACTGTTCTACAATGGTGATATTCGTAATGATCAATTATTAGCATCAATTTTTGCTAAACATACAATTCAATCTGTTATTCATTTTGCGGGATTGAAAGCAGTAGGTGAATCTGTTCAAAAGCCGATTGAATATTATGACAACAATGTTAATGGCACATTGGTGTTAGTGCGCTGTATGCGAGATGCTGGTGTTAAAAGTATTATTTTTAGCTCATCAGCAACGGTTTATGGAGATCCTCAATCTGTACCTATTAATGAAGATTCACCTGTTGGTGGTACAACCAATCCATATGGCACCAGTAAATATATGGTTGAGCGTATTTTATCTGATTTATATGTTGCTGATGAGAGCTGGTCTATCAGTTTACTGCGCTACTTTAATCCTGTTGGTGCCCATCCATCAGGCACGATGGGAGAAGATCCTAAAGGTATTCCAAACAATTTAACGCCATATATTTCTCAAGTCGCTATTGGTCGTCGTGAACACGTTGCTGTGTTTGGTAATGACTACCCAACAAAAGACGGCACAGGCGTTCGTGATTACATTCATGTTATGGATCTGGCGGATGGCCATATCGCTGCGTTAAATGCATTAGGTAAAAAAGCGGGTCTTCATATTTATAATTTAGGAACGGGCAACGGCACGAGCGTGATAGAAATGATTGAAGCATTTCGTAAAGCCAGTGGTAAACCGATCCCTTATCAACTACAAGCTCGCCGCCCTGGTGATATCGCTGAATGTTGGTCAAGCCCCGCAAAAGCAGAGAGAGATTTGCATTGGAAAGCCATTCGTTCAATTGATGATATGGCTGCTGATGCTTGGCGTTGGCAGTCACAAAACCCAAATGGTTATCTGAAATAAGATTTACAGTATTCAGATAATCTTGAATAAATAAGAGAGAAGGTTATGTCAAAACTGATTTTTGATCCTGTTGAACATCCTCATCGTCGCTATAATCCACTCACTGATCAGTGGATTTTGGTTTCACCTCATAGAGCGAAACGACCTTGGAATGGTAAAGATGAAAAACCTCAGATTGTGACCCTTCCCTCTTATGATCCGCATTGTTATTTGTGCCCAAATAATATACGTGTTTCTGGTGATCAAAATCCAGATTATACCGGAACGTATGTCTTTAATAACGATCACTCCGCGTTATTACAAGATGAATATGATGTTGATCCTTCATCAAATCCTTTATTTCAAACACAAGCAGTAAGAGGAATTAGTCGCGTTATCTGTTTTTCGCCTGATCATGGAAAAACAATACCTGAATTGCCTTTAAGTAGCTTACGTAAAATTGTCGATACTTGGGATAACCAAATAGAAGAGCTCAGTAAAGAATACCTTTGGGTTCAAGTGTTCGAGAATAAAGGTGAAACAATGGGATGTTCCCAACCGCATCCTCATGGGCAAATTTGGGCGAGTGATTTCTTACCTAATGAATTAGCGAAAAAAGATACACATTTGAAAACGTATTTTGAAAAATACGGGCGTAATTTATTAATTGATTATGTTGATGCTGAATGTAAAGACGCAAGCCGAACCGTTGTTGAAACTGAGCATTGGCTGGCAATAGTGCCTTATTGGGCAGCTTGGCCTTATGAAACAATGTTATTACCTAAAACGCATATTCGTCGAATGAGTGAGTTAAATAGCGCTCAACGCGATGATCTGGCTATTGCAATGAAAAAACTAACCAGCCGTTATGACAATTTATTTCATTGCTCTTTCCCTTATTCAATGGGGTGGCATTTTGCGCCATCTTTTAAAGACAGCAGAAATACCGATCATTGGCAATTACATGCACTTTATTACCCGCCATTATTACGTTCAGCCACTGTGCGTAAATATATGGTGGGATATGAAATGCTGGCGGAATCGCAAAGAGACCTAACACCAGAACAAGCGGCAAATAATTTACGTCAATTAAGTGACATTCATTATAAAGAGCAACGTTAATAACCTGCAATATGGCAAGGTATTTTAGTTAATCTGCTTTTTGCGCACCAAATAAATTAAACCAAACATCTCATTATTTACATAATGATGTGGTGGGATTTTATTACTTAATTTTAAGCTAAGGATTTATTATGCAGGCACTTATTAATAATGTGACTCGTTCATTTACATCTATTTTTGGTTATGCGCCTACACATTTTATTCAAGCGCCAGGAAGAGTAAATCTTATTGGTGAACACACTGATTATAATGATGGTTTTGTTTTACCTTGTGCTATTAATTATCAAATGGTCGTCGCCGCAGCAAAACGAGAAGATAACATTATTCGAGTGATTGCAGTTGATTACCAAAATGAGGTTGATGAATTTAGCCTCGATAACACCATTGAATTTTTACCTAATAAAATGTGGGCGAATTATGTTCGGGGTGTTATTCATTTTCTACAAAAAGACAATTATTCTTTTCATGGTATGGATATCGCAATATCAGGAAATGTCCCTCAAGGCGCGGGATTAAGCTCCTCCGCTGCGTTAGAAGTGGCTATTGGTCAAACGCTTAAAACACTTTATCAATTACCTATTAGCCAAAAAGAGATTGCATTAAATGGCCAAAAAGCAGAAAACCAATTTGTTGGCTGTAACTGTGGCATTATGGATCAGCTTATTTCGGCTTGTGGTGAAGAAAATCATGCACTATTAATCGATTGTCGTTCACTAGAAACGTCAGCCGTAACGATGCCCGAAAATATGGTTGTGATGATTATCAATACCAATAAAAAGCGTGGCTTAGTTGATAGCGAATACAATACCCGTCGCCAACAGTGTGAAGAGGTTGCTCATATTTTAAATGTGACTGCATTAAGAGATGCCACATTAGAGGATCTACTCGCTAAAAAAGCAGTAATGAGTGATGTGGTTTATCGTCGGGCACGCCATGTTATTACTGAAAATAGTCGTACATTAGATGCTGCAGAAGCCTTACGTCGTGGTGATTTAACCACATTGAGTCAATTAATGATGCAATCACATCACTCAATGCGTGATGATTTTGAAATCACAGTCAAAGAGGTTGATTCATTGGTTGAAATCGTGAAATCGGTGATCGGTGATCGTGGTGGTGTGAGAATGACTGGTGGTGGATTTGGCGGTTGTGTCGTAGCATTAGTGACACCAGATTTAGTGGATAAGGTCGTTGACTCTGTTAAAGCGCAATATGAAGCCTTAACAGGGTTGAAAGAAACTATTTATGTCTGCTCTGCAAGCCAAGGGGCGGGCTATTCGGAGGCAAAATAATGGCGACTAATGAAATTCGATTTCTAGAGCCAGAACAAATGACTGCACAACCTGCATCAGACGGAAATCCTGCACAAGTGGTCGTGCTTAAAAATCGTTTTGGTATGTCGATTTCTTTAATGGATATTGGTGCGACTTGGTTAACTTGTATTGTACCTGTTAATGGATACCGTCGAGATGTTTTGTTAGGCTCTGCAGATATGAATACCCATAAACAGCAAACAGCTTATTTGGGGGCCACAGTAGGGCGTTTTGCCAATCGTATTGCTGGTGCAAAATTCGTATTAGAAGGGCAAGAATATCAAATTAGTGCTAATGAAGGTAAAAACACATTACATGGTGGTAAACAAAACTTCAGTCATCGTCGTTGGGGGATCACGGCACAATCATCTCAATCAGTGACCTTTTCATTGATTTCAAATGATGGTGACCAAGGTTTTCCCGGTACACTCAAAGCTAGTGTGACTTATACACTCACTGATAATAATGAAGTTTGTATCGATTATCAGGCAATAAGTGATAAAACCACGCCACTTAGTTTAACTAACCATGCCTATTTTAACCTTGCAGGTGAACACACTGAACGCACAGCGCTTGAGCACGATTTAAAAATCTGCGCTTCTCATTATTTGAAAAATGGTGAAGGCAATATTCCTACTGGAGAGTTTGTGAGCGTTGTAGGAACAGGATTTGATTTTGGTAAATTAAAACGCATCGGTCTTGATTTTATGGTTGATGAGTGTCAAAAAGCAGCGAGTGGTTATGATCATGCATTTATTTTAGATAAACAGGTTATCGACGATAAAGCACCTATTGCAACAGTCATTGCACCTGAGGGCGAGCTTAAAATGGATGTTTTTACTACTCTGCCTTCTGTTCAATTCTATACAGGTAACTTTTTAGCTGGAATAAAAGGAAAAAGTCGCCGTTATGGTAATTATTCTGGATTAGCTTTAGAGACACAATACTTTCCTGATGGGCCGAATCACCCTGAATGGCATGAAAATCAAGGTGTTTTACCTGCGAATACGCCATGGAATAGCCAAACTATCTATAAGTTTTACTCTTAACAATAAAAGGAAAGTGTAAACGCTTTCCTTTTCACTATTTATTTGATCTTTTTACTTTTTAAATTTCACTTCTTCGCTGATAATCAAGCCACTTAAATTTTATTATTTCCTTTTTTCTTTAGTCTTAGATTAACAACCCGTTATTTTTTGATAATGAAGAAAGGTGATCCATGAGGTGGATATGGCGACTATCAAAGATGTAGCAAAAGAAGCGGGAGTTTCTGTTGCTACGGTGTCAAGAGTCATTAATAACTCGCCGAAAGCAAGTAAGACATCAGTAGAAACAGTTAATGCGGCAATGCAAAAACTAGGTTATCGACCTAATGCAGCGGCTAGAGCGTTGGTCAGTCAAAGTACACAAACTTTAGGTGTCTTAGTCCATGATGTTTCTGATCCCTTTTTTGGCACATTGGTGAAAGCGGTTGATAATGTGGCAAGACAAGCGGGAAAACATATTTTGGTGTGTAATGGCTATCATGATGCACAAGACGAACGTCAATCTATAGAGTTGCTAATTAATAGTCGCTGTGATGGTTTAGTGATCCACTCAAAAGCACTCTCTGATGAAGAATTACTAGCTTATGCTCATGAAGTCAAAAGTATGGTACTGATTAACCGCTTTATTCCTGAAATTGCGGAACGCTGTGTCGCTTTAGATAATTACAAAGGGGCATGGATGGCAACAGAACATCTTATTCGCCAAGGACACACCAAGATTGCTTATATCTCTTCCACGCATCATATTGAGGATACTACTCAACGCCTTGCGGGTTATAAGGCTGCTCTTGAAGCCAATAACATCATATTGCCCGAAAGTTATATTGAGTATGGTGAGCCTGAAGGTGAAGGCGGTGAAAAAGCAATGATGCACCTGTTAACGAAATCAATCGATTTTACAGCCGTAGTGACTTACAACGATTTTATGGCTGCTGGTGCTTTGTCTGTTCTCGATGAAAATGAGATCCCTGTACCTGAAAAAATCTCTGTTATTGGTTTTGATGATGTATTAATTGCTCGTTATATCCATCCTCGCTTAACAACCGTGCGTTATCCGGTACAAATGATGGCCGAACAGGCTGCTACGTTGGCTATTAGACTATCTAAAGGTGAAGTCCTCGAACAAAAACAACGTATTTTTTCACCTACTTTAGTTCAACGTAATTCTGTTTTTAATCTTAGCCATCTCTCTTAACCACATCACTTATTTTTATAATATTGTCGATCCTCTTAATGAGGATCATCATCACCTTAAAAGCCATTCTTACTTAATCTGTGTAATCGTTATCATTTTAATGTTTTTTTAAATTTTATTTTAAGATACTTTCTTCTTGGATAAATATTAAGAGAGGATTTTTAGTGAAAATTTGGCTTTACTCGTCATAGTAATCGTTTGTTTTTTATTTTTAGATGCATTTACGTAACATAAGCGACAAAATTGTGAAGGGAGTAACGGAAAAAGATTGTGAAAACGTTTACATTAAAAATCTATTCTCTCTATGGGTCTGAAAGGAAAATATTATGCATACAGAAGGTGTTGGATTAAGCACAATAGACTATGCAATTTTTGCCCTCTATGTTGTCATCATTATTAGTCTAGGATTGTGGGTTTCTCGTTCAAAGGATGGTGAGAAAAAAGGAACAAAGGACTATTTCTTAGCAGGTAAAACCCTTCCTTGGTGGGCAATTGGTTCTTCGCTTATTGCCGCTAATATTTCAGCAGAACAATTTATTGGTATGTCAGGTTCTGGTTTCTCCATTGGTCTTGCTATCGCTTCTTATGAATGGATGGCTGCACTGACACTGATTATTGTGGCGAAGTATTTTTTACCTGTATTTATCGAAAAAGGTATTTATACCATTCCTGAATTTGTTGAGAATCGATTTAAAAACCGTAACCTAAAAACGATCCTCGCAGTATTCTGGCTCGCATTATTTATCTTTGTTAACTTAACATCTGTACTTTATTTAGGCTCATTGGCACTAGAAACCATTTTAGGTGTACCAATGATGTATGCCATTATTGGTTTGGCATTATTTGCCGTTGTTTATTCACTTTATGGTGGCCTTTCTGCCGTTGCGTGGACAGACGTGGTGCAAGTATTCTTCCTTATTCTCGGTGGTTTATTTACCACGGTATTAGCTGTCAGCTATATCGGTGGTGATGGCGGGATCATGGAAGGCTTAAGCAAAATGACACAAGCCGCGCCCGATCACTTTAAAATGATCTTAGAAAAAGATAATCCGCAGTTTATGAACTTACCGGGTATTGCTGTGCTAATTGGTGGTTTATGGGTTGCTAACCTTTATTATTGGGGTTTTAACCAATACATTATTCAGCGTGCTTTGGCTGCTAAATCTATAAATGAAGCACAAAAAGGGCTAGTGTTTGCTGCATTCTTAAAATTAATTGTTCCTGTTCTTGTCGTTGTTCCGGGGATTGCTGCATTTGTTATTACTACTAATCCAGACTTAATGGCAGGGTTAGGCACAATGGCTCCACAGCATATTCCAACGCTAGCACAAGCTGACAAAGCCTATCCTTGGTTAACACAGTTCTTGCCTGTAGGTGCAAAAGGCGTTGTTTTTGCAGCACTTGCGGCGGCTATTGTTTCGTCTTTAGCATCCATGCTTAACTCTATCGCGACTATTTTCACGATGGATATTTATAAAGAATATGTTGGACCTAAAGCTTCTGAAACACGCTTAGTGAATGTGGGGCGTATTAGTGCGGTTGTTGCTCTGATTATTGCTTGTTTTATCGCACCATTACTGGGTGGTATCGATCAGGCATTCCAATATATTCAAGAATATACTGGCTTAGTAAGCCCAGGTATTTTAGCTGTATTCCTATTAGGCTTATTCTGGAAAAAAACAAACGCAAAAGGTGCAATTATTGGTGTGGTTTTATCTATACCATTTGCTCTATTCCTAAAATTAATGCCTTTAGGTATGCCATTCCTTGATCAAATGATGTACACCTTTATGTTTACAACTGTCGTGATTGGTTTAGTGAGCTTAACCTCAACGAAAACAGATGACAGCGTAGGGGCGATTGCATTAACAGATAAGACCTTTAAAACACAAAGCGGATTCAACATCGCTTCCTATGCCATCATGGTTATATTATGTGTACTTTATGCTGTGTTCTGGTAATAACAGCGTGATGATTTGTTGATCCGTTAAATCTAAAAATATCCTACAAAAGAAGAAAGCAGAGGGTTAATACCTTCTGCTTTTTTACATCTGAAATTGTTTACAAAATGGCCTAGCGAAAATGGTGCTGATTTACTTTGATACAGATTAAAAAAAAACACTAAATATGAAAAGAAAATCATTCTCATGAATATTTGATTAAGATAATATTAATCATTCTCATTACTATAACTGTTATAATTTCAGGGAACCACTATGAACTTTAAAATGGGTGTTTTAACAGCCTGTATTTTATCTGCCTCTTACCCGCTGTATGCACAAGAAAATAAAGAAGAAAAACTTGTTGTATCAGCATCAGGGTTTGCTCAACAAATTACAGATGCACCAGCAAGTATCACCGTGATTAGCAAAGAACAACTTGCAAAGAAACCGGTTCATGATTTAGCTGATGCTGTAAAAGGGGTTGAAGGTGTTAGCATTAACGGTAATGCCAATAAACAAGAAATCACGATGCGTGGTTTGCCAGGTGAATACACGCTTATTTTAGTTGATGGCCGCCGTCAAAATAGCCGCGAGTCGCGCCCAAATGGGAGTGGTGGTTATGAAGGTGGTTTTATTCCACCCGCAGATGCGATCGAACGCATAGAAGTTATCCGCGGACCAATGTCATCACTATATGGCTCTGATGCAATGGGTGGTGTTATCAATATCATCACCAAACCAGTAACAAAAGAGTGGCATGGCTCTGTTGCACTTGGCGGTACGTTGCAACATAACCGTGATGCTGGCGATTCTATTAATGGTGATTTTTATCTTTCAGGGCCTTTAATTGAAGATAAACTAGGCTTACAGCTTTATGGCAGTAGCTACTTACGTGCAGAAGATAAAATTACTTATGGCCAAGGTCGTAATGACAATAAAAACATTACAGCGAAATTGGCATTTACACCAACTGATAATCAAACCATTTTATTAGAAGCAGGCCGCAATACGTTACAGCGTACAACGACTCCGGGTAAATCCATGAGTGAATTTACCAATAGAAATGGTCGTCTTGATGAAAATAAAATGTTAGAAACCAATAATGACCGTAATCACTGGGCATTAACTTATAAAAATCAGTTTGATATTCTGCATTCAGAATTAAGTGTGTATCAAGAACAAACTAAGCGTATTACCAAAACAGAAATGATTGATAAAACGACGAAGGAGCGTGAAGAGTATTACGAAGATCGTCGTCCTGAAATCACTAACACCGTTTTTGATGCGAAATTTACTGCATTTTTACCTGATAACGTGATGACCTTTGGTGGTCAATATCAATACTCGCGCTTAAAAGATGAATCATCTACTGGCTCAGGCATTAAACAATCCACTATTACAGCGGATCAAAAAGCGTTATTCCTTGAAGATGAATATAGCGTAACAGACAATCTCGCGTTAACCGGCGGTGTGCGTCTTGATGATCACGAGTATTACGGTAATCACTGGAGCCCAAGAGCCTATGCTGTTTATCATTTAACGGATGAATTCACCTTAAAAGGGGGCGTGGCAAAAGCCTTTAAAGCCCCAAGCTTGCGTGAAATTAGCCCTGAATACGGTACTTCAACAGATAAAGGTAATGCGATTATGTACGGTAATCGTGATTTAAAACCTGAAACATCAGTCAGCCAAGAAATTGGTATTGGTTATGATAATGGGGATGGTGTGACTGCGAGTGTGACTTTCTTTAATACTGATTTTAAAGATAAATTAACTAATTATAAAATATCAGAGAAAGATCCTATAACTGGCCTAGATCTATACCAATACGATAATGTGGGTAAAGCCAATATTAAAGGGATTGAAACTGCGGTTGGTTTCCCAATTACAGAAAGCTGGCATGTTAATGCGAACTACACCTATATTGATTCAGAACGCAAAAGTGATGATGAAAAATTACTGTCAGGTGAATCCTTAAAAGGCTACCCATTAGATTTAACACCTAAACACAGTGCCAACGCGCGTGTTGATTGGCAGTTTGATGAAGCGACCAGTTTTTATGCCAATACGGCTTATACGGGCAAACAAATTTGGGCAGCTCAACGTAATGGTTACACAGGTGCGCGTTATCGTAGTGGCTACACAACCTTTGATTTAGGGATGACCTACAACTTTAATAAAAATACCATGTTTAACTTTGCGGTATTAAATATTACAGATGAAACAGGCCCTGCTGTGAATGATAAAGGCGGTAACTGGGTAGTTGATGAAGGACGTCGTTATTGGGCGAATATTAAATATAGTTTCTAATTGAGCCTAAATTGAAATAAACCCCGTATTTATATGGGGTTTATTTTTTTATCACTTTCTATTATTTTCAGTTTAACTGTTCACCTTTTTATATTACTGACAGAGTGTCTGATTTATGCGAATACTAATGTTATGTGGAATGATTATGTTATCTGCGGTTGCTCAAGCCAGACCAAATCAAGAAGTGCCTAAGATTGAAGATCAAGCACAATCTTATTATCAAATCACACAAAAAGAAGTCGCTTATGAAGGCAAACAATATCGCCTTTTTCTTGCTGTACCTAAAAATACAACAAAGACCACATTAATTTATGGTGTTGATGGTAATGCGCAATTTCCATTGATGGTCAATGAAGCCATAAAACAAAAAAATAGCCCATTACCTGCGATTATTAGTGTGGGCTATGTGGGAGATAAGGCCTATTTTATTACAGAAAGAACGCATGATTATACGCCAAGTGTAAAAGGTGAGGCATTTGGCGGTGGTGGAAATGCAGAGAGTTTTTATCATTTTATCCTAGCGCAAGTCAGGCCTTATGTGTTTGAACAACTTGCGAAAGAGAATATTTCAGTTACCCAGCAATCTCTTTTTGGTCACTCTTTTGGTGGTGTATTTACGTTGTACGTTTTATTTAATCATCCAGATACATTTCAACGTTATATAGCAGCAAGCCCTTCTTTATGGTGGGGAAACGGTGAGTGGGTAAAAAAAGAGCAATGGCAGGCTATTCCTAATGACATTTCCATTGCAATAACGCTAGGTGAAAGAGAAGAAAAACCAGATTTAAGTAAATTAAGTGAAGAACAACAAAAAAATTATCAAGAGCGCAGTAGTTGGTTAACGCAACGCCAGTTATGCCAATATTTATTGGATGAAGGAAAACAGTGTGAATTTTATCTATTTGAAGGTAAAGGCCATGGTGGTTCAATTCCTGATGCCATCAATATTGCTTTAGAAAAAAGCATGAAATAAACACCATAACTTCTTTAAGTTTAGCTATCCTATTCGATAACAATAGGGTAGCTATAACAATTTCTTATTTTATTTAATACGTATTTATCCGTAATAATTTTAATAAGAAAGACTTATCTTTTTATTAAAATAAATATCTTAACCAAGCTATTTCTTTTTTGTAGGAAAAGACGATAATCGTGATTGATATAAATAAAATTGTTTGTTGGCATTAGATTTTATAATTTTATTTATGGCAGTTTAAGCGCTATATTCGCGTCTCCTGAATTTAGGGACGCCATCCACTGTTTTCACCTTAGTTTCTTTTATCTCTCCTAGATAAAAGAATTGCCTCTATCAGGCATCGAGAAAACAGCGCATTATCAACCGTTTTGATTGTGGAGACGAGGGTAGTGAAACAGAACACTACTTTGGTACATCAAGGCGACAGTACACTAGTACCTGTAGCTGGGTTAACGGTATTTGCTATCGCGTCAGGCTATTTAATGAGTTTAATTCCACTGTCTATGGACAGTTTTGGAATGGATACACTCTATGCTAGCTGGTTAGCAAGTATTTATTTTATCGGATTATTAATAGGTTCAGTGATGATAGAACCTATTATTGCAAGAATAGGGCATCGTCTTTCTTTCGTCGTATTTTTATTATTACTGGCAGTGACTGTCGGTATATTACCTTTAATGCCTTATTTATCAGCATGGATGGTTTTTCGTTTTATTGGTGGTATGGCGGTTGCTGGTATTTTTGTTGTGGTCGAGTCATGGTTATTAATTGGCGATAATCCTAAAGAGCGGGCTAAACGCTTAGGTTTTTATATGACCTCGCTGTATGGTGGCACAACATTAGGACAGTTAGCGATTGGTGCAATTGGCACACAAGGTGCAATTCCGTTTATGACGGTATTAGCCTTGTTATTAATTGCAGTATTGCCGCCTCTGTTTTTTAAACAAGGGCAACCCCAAGGGCATGACCATAAAAGTTTATCACTTAAACAAATGCGCCGTTTAAATAAAGCCGCTTTAGTGGGCTGTATGGTCTCTGGTGTGGTGATGGGCAGCATTTATGGCATGATGCCCTTAGCATTAAACCAAGGGCAATTTACAACAGACCAAATAGGTGTGTTGATGGCAGCAATTATTTTAGGTGGAATGGTAATTCAGCCTGTTATTAGTAAGTTGTCTGTGGCTATCAGCAAAACGTTGTTATTAGCGATGATGTGTTTAGTGGGCGTGTTTGCTATGGGGCTGACTTATCTTTCTAACGATTATATGGTGCTTATAATAGCACTGGCGTTATTGGGAATGTCTTCTTTTGCACTTTATCCTATCGCTATCACTTTGGCGTGTGATCATGTTAATGCAAGCTATATTGTTGCAATCACACAAATCATGTTATTAAGTTATAGCATTGGTTCTGCCATCGGACCTTTAGGTGCAGGAATGTTTATGGCTCAAGCTGCTAATAATGGCATTATGAACTTCTTCTTTGTGGTGTTATTAGTGACAGCGATTTATATGCTTTTTGCCAGCTTACGGCGCAAAAGCCATATTGTGTTGAACTAACAATTTCTCTTACTTTGATCTTTTTCTCTTTCATTTTATTATCAGCCGAGCTTACTGTAAAAAGTAGCTCGGTTTTTTTATGTTATATTTAAAAATGAATTAAGATTCCACTTATATTTTTATACTGTGTTTTATCAGTATAAACAGATCACCCAATCCCTTCTTTAAAGATAATGGATTTAACTTTTCATGGAGATTATATAATGAAAATAACGGTACTCAGCTTTTTGCTTCTATTGATTATTCCTTTTTCAAGTGCCAAAGCAATAACGGCAGAGCAAAATAAAAAGCTGGTGGAATATGCCGCTGATTTACCAAGAGCCGTAATCTATGACTCTGATTATCGCAAAATAGATTACCCAAATGGTGATGTTCCTGCTTATAAAGGGGTTTGTAGCGACGTTATTATTCGTAGTTATCGTGGAATTGATATCGATCTACAAAAATTACTGCATGAAGATATTAAGGCAAATTTTTCAGCTTATCCGAGTAAACGGATGTGGGGATTGAATAAGCCAGATACAAATATAGATCACCGTAGAGTGCCTAATTTGGAGGTTTTTTTCTCACGAAAAGGCAAAGTAAAGCCTATTACCAAAAATGCAGGAGATTATGTACCCGGTGATATCGTTAGTTGGCGTTTAGACAACGGTCGTCCTCATATTGGTATCGTGGTAAATAAAAAAAGTTGGGACAATCAACGTTATCTTGTTATGCATAATATTGGCTTTGGACAAGTTGCCGAAGATGTTTTATTTTCATGGAAAATAACGGGGCATTTTGTTTACTAAATAAAAACAGGTATTAGAGAAAATAGAAACTTTTAATTTTTATAAAAAATAAAATAGAAGTAATAACAACAAAATAAATCTAAAAACTAAATGATAAGTAAAATAATGCCCATACTAATTTTATGTAAAGTATGGGCATTATTTCTGGGAAAGAATATTTTCATCAGAAATATTCATAATTATTCCTCTAAGCCACCGAGTAACATACTAACGACAGCAGTAGAACAGATAAAAGAAAGGAAAAGGATAAAAAAAGAGCTACTGATCATAATGCCCTCCAAATTTATTGCTATTTTTAAATAAAAAACCTCACAAAAGACACGTTATTAATTCATTACCTTATATATTAGGTTATTTAAAAATAAAGTCAAACTAACGTATTATTTAATAATGATTTTTTGTGATGTAATTTTATTTTTTATAAAAACAAATAGATTGGATAGTGTTAAATGATCAGGAGGGGCTTAACCCCTCTGATGTCTTACGCAGAGTGAGGTAACGTAGTGCGTGTTAATGGTGGTAGACCATAAGCAGCTCTAGCACGATCACATGCTTCATTAGGAACACCATTTACCCAAGATTGTTGAAACTCACGACAAGGGGAAGGGCGCTGTTCGTAAATAGAACAACTTACACACTCACCCACTTCTCCAATAAGTTTGTCACAGCGCGGTTTTTTAGAATTTGTGCCTTTCATACAAGAGAGGAAAGGAGTAAGTGGCTCAGTTAACTCATCAGGAACAACTCCTCCTCCACTCACCATTTCAGCCCAATAGAACGAAACTCTAAAATAGGCACAACAAGCGCCACAATGCATACAGGGATTATCCTGCATATAAATAAAATCATTAGAATGTTTGCTCATACCAGATACCATTTTATCTGACGTTAAAATGACAAAAAGCACGTTTTAAAGGTGCCGTCGTTTAAGAGAAGCAAAAATAAAGGTAGAGAAACGATGCTTCTCCTAGAGCAATCATTATGCGCCGAATGAAAAATATTTTTCAAGAGAAATGTTTCTGTATGCAGAATATATTTATTTCAAAATAGACTATTATTTTGTAAAAAATAGCTATGTAGACTATATGACTTAATGATAAGTGATTTTATTATTTAACACTTGTAAAAAGCACATCCCAGATAGTATTAAAAATAATCAAAAATTGAGGTTTTAAATAAAAAGAAGCCCTATCATTTTTGATAAGGCATAAAAAAGCATAGACAAATAAGGTTGAAAAATGAGCTATGTTGTTTATTTATAGAGGGGACTTAAAAAGGGCCTTTAAAAATAAATAAGGCGCCTGCACCAATTAAAAGAAAACCAATAAAGTGATTTAATGTGAAATTTTCGCCTAAATAAGTGACAGAAAAAATAGCAAAAATCGTTAATGTGATCACTTCTTGTATGGTCTTTAATTCTGCTGCGCTGTAGTAATTATGGCCAATTCTATTTGCAGGCACAGCAAAACAATACTCAACAAATGCGATCAACCAGCTTAGAAGAATGACGATGATCAGAGGTTTATTGCCATATTTTAGATGACCATACCAAGCGAACGTCATAAAAATATTAGAAATTATCAGAAGAATGATAGGTGTAAATTTGTAGAACATTATGCTCATACCATTGGATGATTTTCTGGCGATTTTGCCAATAAGAATGACATGAGATTACTGCAAAAAAAGCGGGTTTTCTATCAGTATGATAAGGAAAATGGTGTAATTTACATTGAGATTATTTTATCTTAAAGAAAAGACATTGAACTATTAAATAGTCGAGTAATTACTTAAATTATTAAATACTATTTAAAATAAAGAAAGGTTATTAACCTTTCTTTATTGAAATAATAAGATAACGACTATTTAAATTAATTATCTTTATTTTTGGTAGCTGTTAATAAATTATTTATTTTGGTCATTGATAAGTTCTGAATTCCAAGTCTATCTGGAAGAGTTTTATCATCAGAGCTAAAATAAATATCAACTTCTTCAATAATTTTTTCTTTTAATTTTATTGTTTCGTCATGAATTTTATTCATTTTAGGTATGATTTCATCTGTATTTTGTGTGGTAAATTCAAATGCTTTTTGGTGTTTTTCTTCTAATTTCTTAAAGTTATTATCAATACTATTTTTTTTGGTGCCTAAGAGTTTGATTTGTTTTTCTGAATAGAGATTAGCTTCTGTTTTTTCGTTCTTAATTTGTTGGTTTGTAATTTCGATAAGATGATTAACTAAGACATTGATTATCTCTTTACTTAGCTCGGTATCTAACAATATTTTCTCTCGTAATGTTTCTATTTTTTGTTGATTACTCCCCATTTTTAAATTAGTGTTTTTTATTAATATATTTGTCGTTTTTGTCGTTTCTGGGTCTTTGATGCTAGGGGATTGATTTATTTGTGATATTCTCATTTTTTAATACCTTTTTATATTTTGAAAGTTAAAATATCTTTATGTTTTATTAATGATGGAATAAATAAAACAAGAGTATTATTAATATTATAAATAGGTGGTTTTTATTAATATCAGATTTCAAACTAGACATTATTTTATGTTTTTTAATAGTATAAATATTAAAATAATAAGCTTTTTTTGAAAGAATTTTTTATCAGTATTAAAGGGAGGATGTAACACTTGTATTAATATGATATTAACTTATCAGTCAATAATATTGAAAATTCTTTGAAAATTGGGTTGTTGAAGGTGATGTATTGAGCTGAAAAAATTGAGAAAAGTTATTCACATTGATTGTGTAGATCAAAGTTCCCATCTGAAAATGGGAACTTTATCAGTAATTCTAAGGTGTTATATACCTTTTTATGTTGGTCAATCCTTTGACCATGACTTTAAGTTATTTAGTTATCGTACTTTTTATTGTTGATTTATATTGAATTAACAATCTTCTATGATCAAATAAGCCGCATGAACAGGGCCATGAACCCCCCATACTTTAATCAATTCAATGTCTGCTGTAGAACTTGCACCACCAATTAAATTGATACAAGACGGCATTCTTACGCCTTCTTGTGCCATTTTATGTAAACGTTCAGCAATTTGAGCTACTCGAGGCAAAATATCACTTTTACGTAGAATAACAATTGATGTTTCAGGTAATAAACTAACAGCACGTCCTTTTTCTGGTGAAGAAAATAAGACAATCCCTCCAGATTCAGTCAGACCCGCTTCTGCAAATACAATTCCAATTTGAGAGCGTTCCGCATGAATAATATTTTCATGACCAAGTTCTGGGTTCCAAATATAGGTTTCGTATTTTTCACTGATAGCTTTTGTTACACCTAGTGCATTTAGGCGATCATCACCACTTATTACCACTGAGCCTTTACAATCATAGCTTTCACAGAGATCAATTAAGCTATTGATGAGCTCTTCTGGTTTACTAACAACACATTTCACCATTTGGGTTTGTGCAAAATCGGTAAATTCTTTGCACAATTCATCTTGACTCAGATTAGCTAAACGTGTTTTAGCTAAATTATTCACTGGAGTTGGTTGTGGTTGCGGTTTATGCGCAATTGGACGCCCTAATTTTTCAGCAATAGTTTGCAAAAATTCATTACGGTTTTGTTCGTTTAACATATTATTTTTTTCCTTCTGCTTTATGGCGTTTAAACCAACTACGGAAGCTATAGCCATCCGGTTTAGGGAGATCTCGTGACTCCATCCAATCATTAAGAACACTGATTTTGATTGGTGTAGAACCATTTTTGATCATTAATCCCGCCATTTTCGCACCAACATTCATTCCCACTTTCCAAAGTGCGGGGTGTGAATTGAGGTAGTTAAACATACCTGTGACTCGGCGCTCTGCTTTCGGTGTTAAACCGGTTTCAGCCATCACTCGACGATGTTTTAAAATTAACTGAGCTAAAGGAATTTTGACTGGGCAAACCACATTACATGCATTACATAATGAACAAGCGTAAGGGAGATCGTGGAAATCTTTATAACCCCCTAGTAGTGGAGAAATGACCGCACCAATTGGACCTGGATAAATTGAACCATAAGCATGGCCACCAATATTACGATAAGCAGGGCACGTATTAAGGCAAGCACCACAACGGATACAGCGTAAAATATCTTTAAATTGTGAGCCTAAAATTTCAGAACGGCCATTATCCACAATTACTAAATGGAATTCTTCAGGACCATCAACATTGCCGGCTTCACGAGGACCAGTCACCCAAGTGTTATAACTGGTTAAACGAGAACCAACTGCGCTACGGCATAACATCGTAATTAATGGATCAACTTCTTCAAATGTCGGTGCCACACGCTCCATACCCATAACAGCAATATGGGTTTTAGGTAACGTGGTGGTCATTCTGGCATTACCTTCGTTGGTGACTAAACAGACTGTGCCTGTTTCAGCTACCGCAAAGTTACAACCAGTAACGCCAATATCAGCAGAGAGGAAATCTTGTCTTATACGTTGTCTAATGAAAAGTGTCATATCTTCAGGCGTTTCACTGCCTTCATAATTGAGTTTTTCATTTAAGACTTTGCGAATTTGATAACGATCTTTGTGGATTGCTGGAACGACGATGTGAGACGGTGGATCGTTATCTAATTGAAGAATATACTCGCCAAGGTCAGTTTCGATGATCTCAATGCCTTCATTTTGTAAGGCTTTATTCATCCCAATTTCTTCGGTGACCATTGATTTAGATTTTACGATCTTCTTCGCGTTTTTCTTTTTGGCAACGTCACAAATGTAACGAGAGGCATCTTCTGCTGTTTTAGCAAAATAAACATGACCTCCGTTTTCTGTTACTTTTTCAGATAATTGATAGAGATAAGCATCTAAATTTTCAAGAACATGGTTACGGATTTGTTCAGCGCGATCTCGCCATTCTTCCCAATCCCCCAGCTCTTTGACCATGATTTGACGGTTAGCCCCAATGCGCTCTTGTGCCATAACGACCGCATTACGCATGATTGTGTCTTTCATTTCATGTTCTAGGCGAGGTCTGAAATCGATATCACTGGTTTTGATAGACATAGCAGGCTCCCTTATTGGCTCATTAAAACTTGTGCAATGTGCAACACTTTTACAGGGCGTTTTTCACGGCTTAGACGGCCTTGTATGTTAATTAAGCAACTCGTATCTGCACCAATGACATAATCAGGACTAACATCCATAATATGTTTTACTTTTTCGGTTACCATTTCGCCTGAAATTTCAGACATTTTTACAGAGAATGTTCCACCAAAACCGCAACAGGTTTCTGAATTAGCAAAAGGTAACATTTCAAGACCCTCAACGTGTTTTAATAGTGTTAAAGGCTCACTAACAACACCCAGTTTTCGGGTTAAACTGCATGATGGATGATAAACCGCTTTACCCGGAAGACGGGCACCAACATCGACAACACCCAAGGTATTAACAATAAAACTGGTTAAATCAATAAGACGATCGGCAACACCTTGTGCTCGTAATGCCCATTGTGGTTCATCAGCAAGATAAGTTGGGTAGCCTTTTATGGCATAAGTACAGGAGCCAGCGGGGGAAATAATCGGGTAGTCATTTACTTCTAATGTTTCAATTAACGATTTCATGGCAGGTTTTGCGTTATTGACATAACCGCTATTAAGTGCGGGTTGACCACAGCAACCTTGGCGCTCTTGAAATAGTACTTCGCAACCTAATTTCTCAAGTAACAAGACGGTGTCTCTGGCTGAATCTGCTTTCAGCACATCACCAAGACAGGTCGCATAAAAATTAACTTTCATTAATCGAACTCCAAAACATCGCTCAGATGTTGTCATTTTTACTAAAGATAAAATTCTTTTTATTGCTTCGTTATAAGAGGAGAAGGGAATGGAATAAGCTCATTCCCTTTTCCTTATTAATTAGTTCATTAAGTGATAAATAATGCCGATCTTAGCCCCAAGAATAACGATATAGGCGATACAATATTTTAAGGTTTCACGCATAATGGCACTGCTTTGGCCATCCATTTTTGTCGCTGAAACAGCGATGGCGATACTTTGAGGTGAGATCATCTTACCGCCTGTTGCGCCAGAGGTATTGGCGGCAGCCAGGATGAATGGGTCAATATTAAGTTTAGCTGCAGCACTGGTTTGTAATTTACCAAATAGCACGTTGGAGTTAGTGTCACTACCAGTTACAAATGTTCCTAATGCACCGATCACTGGGGCAATAAAGATAAATCCTGCACCTGTAAAATCGACCAAGGTTTCAGCAATACTGCCAATCATGCCACTGAAATCCATGACTGTTGCCATTGCCACAATTGCAGTGATAGCAATAATCGAGTTTTTCAGTTGGATAGTTGTTTTAACAAGCACAGAGATAAGTGTTGAAACGCTAGCACCTTGAATGGTTCCCCCTACAAAGCTAGCTAAAATAATCAACACACCTGGTGTGCTTAACCAAGCAATGGTTTGATATTCAGTTTGTGTTTCACTTAATACAAACGGGATCTTGGTGGAAATAGCCCCCGCCATACTTTGTATCGCAGGAAATAAAGGTGAACATGCTAAAATAAAGATAAAGGTAAACAGATAAATAGAACTTGCTACTAACAACTCTTTTCCAGTGTGCTTTTTGACATTTTTTTGTTTGTCACCACTGTTTTTCATGCGTTTAGCAAGGAAAATAACGACAATTAAGCTGACTAAGCTACCTGCAAACGCCGGTAATTCAGCACCTAAATTGGCTGCAACGATATATTGAGGGATTAGTGTACTGATACCACACATTAAGGTAATAAATCCGACACCTTTAATTGCTTTAATGCCACCACCCGCAATGGCTACGATGACAAAAGGTAAAAGGATATTGAATAATCCCAACTGAATAATGATGGTTTTACTCAACACTAATACATCAAGCCCAGTGTTTTGCGCCAAAATAGAAACTGGGATACCCACTGCACCAAAAGCAGTAGGAACGGTATTGGCAACTAAAGAGGCAACAGCGGCTTTAAAAGGATCAAACCCAAGTGCAATTAAAATACCGATAGGAATGGCAACTGCAGTACCATACCCCGCAACCGCTTCAAGAAATCCCCCAAAGCACCATGAGATAAGCAAAACTTGCACTCGTTTATCATCACTTATTCCTGCAAGCACATCTTTAAGTACTTCCATCCCCCCTGTTTTTAACATTAGGTTATAACTATAAATAGCAGCAAGGATCACGATAATGATTGGCCACAATCCTTTTATTGCGCCATAAAGCACAGAAACAGAGGCAAATTGAATGGTGTTGTTCCAATGGAAAATAGCAAGTGCAACAGTTATCACTAAAGAAACTAGTACGGCATGATGAACGGCTGATTTCATTTTTAAGATCATAAAAATCAAAACCGCTAAAGGTACTATACCTAATAAGAATGAGAGATAGTCTGACATGATTATTTTTATCCTTAAGTTTGCAATTTTTATCGTTTATAACTGCGTTGGCAAACCTATAAGTTGGTCATTATATAATTGTGTAGGGTACTAGGTTTTATTAATGCTCTACTTTGCTGAAACGATAAATCATAAATAAAAAAAGATAGTTACTAACCTAAACAATGAAAGGTATCATTACTTAGGAAATTGTCAGGTTAGATTAGTTGGCTATTGTAGGGAATATTTATTGAGATGTAATAGAATAAAATCAATTGTGTGACAAATATAAAAAAATTCCTTTTTTCTCATTATTTGCTTGTTAATTGTCGAGTTTTTTGATGTTCATCAATGTAATTGAGTTATTAATGTTGTTATCAAATTGGTTTTTGATGAAAAAAAGAACGATATTGATGGTTCCAGTCATGTAACAGAACAGTGAAAGTAGACAGTAAATGTCATTTTTTATGATAAAAACAACTATAATAACCACGCTGAATATTAAAATAAATTAATGTATTGTAATTGTGTTTACTTTATTAGTAAATAAAATAAAAATTATCTTTTATTTATATTTCATTTGTTTTTTGTTTTTTAAATTTTCTTTGTTTAATTATTTTAAAAGTGTTTAAATTTCATTTGTAATAAATTTAATATTGTTTTTTTGTTTTTATTTTATTTTTTTTGTTATTAGTGATAGTTTGAAGTCAAATATTAATTGTTTTTTATTTTGATTTTATTAATGACTCTATTTTTATTATTTGTTTTGTTTTTAATTTTTAGTATTTTTTATTTGTATTTTTATTATTTTATATTGTTTAATTTTTAAATTAAAAGTTATTTATATTATTTGCTTTTATTTTAATTATTTTTTTAATTTATTATTTTATTTTTAATTATACTTATTTTATATTTTTGCATTAACTGTTTAAATAATTTTTAATGTAAATTTATCATCAATGATTAACTTCTTTTTGATGCTTAAGTCGCATGATTGTTCAGTTTTATGAGATTTTTATTTGTAATACAAATCATAGAGATAACAAATACTTGATGAGAAGAATAATTAATAAATGAGAATGATTCTTTTTAAATTCACTCACATAATAGTATAGATAGAGTGATCTTGATCATATAGAAAAAAAGGTATAGCTATATTTTTTATTTTTTTATCACAAAAAAATAGACAATATATTTATTTTTAATAATAGGGAATGCCTTATTAAACCAGTTTATTTACCATTTTAGAGAGTTTTAATGGATTTTTAAAGAAAAGGGAAAAAATGAAATGTTTTTGAAGTTATTGGGCTCATTTTTTGAAGAGATATAAATTTCACCTTGGTAATTGTCATACAAATAATTAAGATGAAAAAAGATGACCGAAAATGAGTGTACAGATAATCATTGTAGCGTTAACTACGTAATAATCTCTAATGAGGTATTTTCTTTTGATGGAAAGTAACCATAGCTCCTTTTTTTCCTTTTTCGTTATCAGTATTTGTTTCACAACTAATGGCATTATTGTGGGTAATTAATTGTGGGAATATTAATGATGAAAAGATTCTACCCATCATCAAATAGCCCTATTTTGATAACAAAAATCAGCGATTATGTTAGTGATGTTTTAGGATTTAACATTTGAGACCGTATTTTTTTTCTAAAAGAATGGGAGAGTTAACAACAACCTGTCTGATATTAGGAAAATTGTCTGTATTTCATCGTTGATAAAATGACAAATAAAAAAAGAACCAAAGTGTGAGCTAGGTTCCTTTTTTAGTTACTGTAAATTGGAATTAAAGATGGATCAAAGCTGTGTAATGGCTATTTTTACATGGCAGTTGTGTCTAATAAGTATGCCTTGTAGTAATAATTTATTATTTTTGTACGGTTGCTTGAGAGGAGCGTTGATATAAAGGCCACTTAAATATGACGTTAAGTGACCTTTATATGAAGTTAATATAAACGTGAATTAGGCGCGAGTGATCTGGAAGTAGTTCACTAATTTGTTAAGATTGAGCGCCTGTTCATTGAGTGAACCCGCGGCAGCAACCGACTCTTCCACTAATCCTGTATTTTGTTGCGTTGTTGAATCAAGCTGGCTTACGGCATTGTTGATTTGTGAAATACCATCACTTTGCTCATTACTTGCTTGTCCAATTTCTCGTAATAATGCACTGATTTCTTCAACATCTGTGATCATTTTTTGGATCTGTAATTCGGCTTGTTCCACTAAATCCATCCCTTCTTGTGTTTGGGTTGATGAATTTTCAATCAGTGTACGTATATCATTTGCTGAATCAGCACTTTTTTGTGCTAGTAATCTGACTTCACTTGCGACAACGGCAAAACCTTTACCATGTTCGCCAGCTCTTGCCGCTTCAACCGCAGCATTAAGTGCAAGAATATTTGTTTGGAAAGCAATGGAATCAATCAAGTTAATAATGTCTGTCATTTGAGATGATGAATTATTGATTGCTCTCATTTTTTCCGTTAACTGAAGCATCATTTCACCATTATGATGGACGGCAATTTCTGTTTTTTCAGCAACATTAATCGCATCAAGAGTATGCTCTGCAGTATTTTTAACCGTTGACGTCATTTGCTCCATTGAGCTTGCCGTTTCTTCTACGGAAGTTGCCTGTTCTTCTGTTCTTGCTGCTAAATTTTGGCTACCTGCTGTGATCTGCTCAGCGGCAGATGAAATGTTTTCAGCACCGTTTTGTACATTTTGCACAACATCTAATAGATGTTTTTTCATTTCAGCAAGCGCTCGCAATAACATTCCTGCTTCATCATGATAATTAGTGTTTACTTCTTGTGTTAAATCACCATTAGCAATCGCTTTAGCAAAGTTCACAGCTTCATCTAACGGGCGAGTAATGCCTTTCGTAATAAACCACCCTAAAACACTACCCAAAATAATGCTAATAAGTGTTAATAATACTAAAAATACTCTCTTCTCAATAAAATCGCGTTCAACAGCTTCACCTGCCGCATTCATTTTTTGATTTTGTAACGCAATAAATTCCAAAAGTTTATCGCGATACATAAGTTGAATACCTGCTGTTTTGGTGATTAATTCATTAACAGCGGCGTGCCGATTATTTTCGTTAAATGCTTTTACTACAAAATTTTGAGAGGTGATATATTTCTGACGGATCTCATAAACTTCAGCGAGTATTTTTTTTGACTCATCATCGTGAGCCGTTTCTTCTAACTCTTTTAGTAATTGAGCAACTTTGGCGGTGATCTCAGCTTTTTTACTCTCTTGTTCAGAGGCTAAACTTCCTTGCTCATCTAGCATGGTGAGTTGCTGAAAGATAATAAATTCATTGAAATTATTAATTAGCAAATTGGCTTTTACTGTGGCTGGATAGATATCGTCAACGACATCATGAATATCTTGATTTGCACTATTCAATCCTATTAATGCAAAACTAGAACCTAACATAATTAACATTACCAATGTTGTAAATGCGATAGTTAACTTGGTACGAATTTTAACGTTTTTAAAGAACATGCTTAACCCTGGATAAATAATAATTAATAAGTATTAGTAACTTATTGAAGAAAAGACAGTATCGGTAAGCAGTGACAGAACTTTAGTCATTAAACGAAATAAAGGCAGATAAAAAGACTTGCATTGATTTTTAACACACTATTTTTAGTGTGAAAAAGAGATTTCCTCCCTTTTTTTATCTAAATGTGCTTAGTATTTAATTTTCATTCAATTTTATAAAATTGAGAGTTAATTAATAAGAGCTCAAGATATTCTTTATTTTTTGTTAACAATTGTTTGCCTTGTTTTTATGTATGTTAATTTGATCTTGAAGATTAAGAAGATATCGTCTCTGAAAAATTTTCGGCTATGATAAACTGAGTGAGCCGCACAGGTAAGTGTATGGCTAGTGTTAAATATATAACTCTCCATACTTCTATTACTTAACTGACTTAAAGGTAACGCTGTATGCGCAGTGTATTTATATTTTTGAGCGTATTTATTTTAGGGTTTAGTCATATGGCGTATTCAGATCAAACACTCGTTTTTATAAGACATGGTGAAAAACCTGATAATGAAAGTGGGCAACTGACCTGTAAAGGATTAAATAGAGCCCTCGCTTTACCTGATGTACTTATCAATCAATTTGGCAAACCTGACGCATTATTCGCGGCGGCGCCTAAACAAAGTAAGTTAGGTAATTCATTACGTTCACTTCAAACTATCTCTCCTATCGCTATTAAAATGTCATTACCTATCCATCTTCATTATCATGCTAAAGAGATAAAAGAGTTACGTGAAGACCTGTTAAGCCAGCAATATGAAAACTCAGTTATTTTTATTGCATGGGAGCATGATAATTTAGTCAAAGTGGCACGAGATATCATAAAGAAAGAAGGGGGAGATCCTAAATTAATCCCTAAATGGAAGAGTAGTGATTTTGATAGTATTTATATCTTAAAAATAATCCGAGAGGGTGATAAAAAAAGTATCATCTTTGAACAAAGACAACAAGGGTTAAATGATGTGTCGGACGATTGTGGTAAGGCCTATTAAATTTATTATGTATAAACACAAATAGTATTAATTGTGATAAGGAGTAATTAAATGAGGATGGGTAGTTATAGTTAATAAAGGTCGTTAAATAACGACTTTTATCTTTTGCCTAGTATGTGAATTTTTTTGTAAAATCTCTACATATTGTTATTGATCAGTCGGTTTATAGTACACCGCAACTTTCGCTTTAAGTGACGATACAATTTTTTTCTTCCACGGCAACATTGATTTTCTATTCATCATAAATAAATGCCCTACAGCAAGGCTATCAACGAGCTTAATTTTATAAACGGTATGTTTGAGTGATTGATATTCTAGCCATGGTTCAGGCACAACAGCTATATATGGGCTGCTATTAATAGCGGGTATAACTTGTGCATATTCAGGACATTTAAATCCGATCGTTCTAAATAGTCCTCTTCTACGTAATTGCCTATCAAGTTCATTATCATCTTGAGACCAAGGTAAACAATAAACATGTTTATAAGAAACCAATTGTTCAAGACTAAAATCGTCAATATTTTTTAAAGATGATCTTAATGGCTCTCCATAAATAATAACGAGCCTACTTTTACCTATAGTTTCAAATTTTAAAGACGATACTGGGTTTTGATCTCCACCAACAGCAAAGACTAAGTCTACAGTGCCATCAAGTACTTCTTCTCGCCAAGAGCGACGTTGGTATGGAATACATTCCGCATAGACGTTCAACTCAAAAGAGAGTTCAGAGAGTGTTGGGGTAATAATGTTCATTAACGCAGGGGGACAAACCACTTTAAAACTTCTTGAACCATCAAAAGTATCGGTAAATAGATCATCATTTAAAGAAATAAAAAGAGGAACTAATTTTGCTTTTAGTGTTAAAGCAAATGGTGTTGGGACTTGAATATTATTTTCTCGTTTAAATAAAGGATCGCCCAGTGTTAAGCGTAGTCTACTTAGTGCATGACTTACCGCAGAAGGTGAAATACCCAGTTTATGAGCTGCTTCTTTAGTACTTCCAGTCAAAAGCAAGGCATAGAGCACTTTGAGAAGATTAAAATCAAATTGAGCAAGATTCATTTTGTCTCTTTATAAATGAGCATAATTCAATTTACTTATACTATTATCTCAGCTTAACGACAAACAAATAATGGTATATATGAAAAAGTTAACATTAATTGCATTGCTTTGTATGCAAGGATTGGCTATGCCAACTACGGTTTATGCATCATTGCACCCAGAACAACCGTTATCAACAGTACCGCCGAAAAGTGTATTTACACAATGGGCCAAACCTATAACGTCTTTTAAAATAGCACCTCAAGTTTGGTATGTAGGAACAGAGAATTTAACTTCTATACTGATCACTACAGATAAAGGCCATGTTCTTATTGATGCAGGCTTAAATGAAAGTGCAGAACTAATCCAAAGTAATATTGAAAAATTAGGATTTAATATTAAGGATGTTAAATATATTCTGAATAGCCATGCGAGATTAGATCAAGCTGGTGGAATAACAAAATTAAAAGAAATAAGTGGTGCACAGGTTATCTCAAATAAAATAAATGCAGAACAACTAGCGTTAGGTGGAGCGAATGATTTTGCTTTAGGTGATGCATTATTGTTTCCGCCAGTGAAAGTAGATCTTATATTAAACGATAATGAATCATTTGAGCTTTCTGGTGTGATGTTTACAGCTTTACTAACGCCAGGGCATTTACCTGGTAGTACGTCATGGAAAGTAAAGTTAAATAACAATGACATACTTATTTATGCGGATAGTTTAGCGACACCAGGATATTATTTGGTTAATAACCTTAATTATCCAGAGATAGTTAATGATCTTCATTACAGTTATCAAGTATTAAATAATCAAAAGGTGGATATATTTATTGCGAGTAAAGGAGATCGATTCAATTTATTAGATAAAATTAAAGATTTAAATAATGGAAATGAAAAGGCATTTTATGATGCTAATGGCCTTAAACAATATGTTGAAAAATCAAGAACATCCTTAATAAACCAATTAAACAAATAACTTTTAATAAAGAATGGAATATATATGTCATTAAAATATTTACTCCCCATTTTTGGTGCTTTTGTTTGCTCAAATTCTTATGCAGATGAATTAAAAATAGGCGCAGGCATTGGCATGTCTTCGCCATACGAAGGATCGGATAAGTATATTTTAATTCCAGATGCTATGCTGCAATATACAACAGAAACAAATAGTTTTGGTTTATTTAGTCTGGGCACCAGTGGAGCAAAATGGCAATTTAATATTTTTGATAATATTCATATTGCTCTGCTTGGAACGTATATGCAGGGTCGTAAAGAAGAAATAGGCTTTTCTGGTAGTAAAAATAAAGATTTAAAAGGAATGGGAGATCTAAAAGGAGCCGCTGGTGCAGGTGTTGAACTAAGTTATAATATTATTGGCCATTCTTTTTATATAAATTCGCTGACTGCTATTGGTCATAGAGATTATGGTGGTAAAAATATTGATAATGCCACTCGGTTCGAGTTTGGTATTAATTCACATTTCGATATAAATAAAAATTGGTCTATTGATTCGAATATATCCACAAGATATGTAAACAAAAACTATAGTCAGGCTTATTTTGGTGTCACAGAAAAACAGGCACTTAATACTGATTATTCTATTTATACACCAAATTCTGGAATTAAAGATGCCGGTATTTTAATTGGAATAAATTATAAAATAAGTGAAGGTTTTTTTGTTAATTTAAAATCGGGTGGTTATTACTTGTTTGGTGATATGGCAGACAGCCCGATCACAAAACAGAAATACGGATTAGTAAATATAATTGGCCTATCATATATTTTTTAAAGATCATGAAAATAAATACTAAATGTTTTTTATTTATATCCATATTTATATTGAGTGGGTGTGTTGTTGGCCCAGGTTGGTATAAAGAAGGAGTAAGCTATGAAAACTCTCAAGATATATTGGCGAAGTGTAAATATGATATTGGTATCGCTAAAGTAAATATAAATGAAAAGCCAGAACTAATAGCTGAGTGTATGAAATCTCAAGGGTATAGATATAAAAACTATTCACATACTTATTAAGTAAATGTTTTTAATAATAAAAGATGCTAATTTACAGCATCTTTTTTCTATTTATAAATAGTATTGCTTTAATGTTGTTTAATCATCTTTAATAATATTTTATTAAAAATAATTTATAACATGAAAACTATATACAATATCGAGAGAAAAAATATAGACTGAAATAAAGGATTGATTGTTATAAACTAATATTTATTAGAAAGTAAGTATGTATAGCATACGGCTTTTTAAGCACTAAATTAGTTTTAATATAAAACTAATAGATAAATGTTCTGCGAAAAATTTTTTAACTGGTATAAGGTTTATATGGACTATCAATTCAAATCATATAGTAAGAATAGCAAGAAAAAATCACTGCCTATTTACCTTATCTTTATTCCTTTTGTTCTCTGGATAGCTTACATGGGTTGGTCAATAAGTTTACACCGTAGAGTCGTGATGTTTGAATGGTTTCCCAAATGGACTATTTCTATTACTTTTGCTGTTTTTTTAGGAATGATTGGGGGGATTTGGAGTATTTTTCGTCGCCCAATAAAACATGCATTTAAAAATTTCCTCTCGACTGGGTTTGCTGGTTTTGTATTAATAGTACCTGCATTTGATGTGCTGACGTATTTATTATCAGCGAATACAATTCGCTATCAGACAGAATATAAAATTACATCGCCAGGCCCTAGAACCAACAGATTTGGTCGATGTGAACACGGTATATGGATAAAAGAAATCTATACTGAACGAGGGGCATTATTTTGTATTAGTGATCCAAAATCGAAAACTCAGAAAAATACAGGAACACTATGGGTCACAACAATGACTGGTCCTATTGGTTCATATATTGTTGATTATCAGTTCACACCATTCAATTCTTAATTATGGTTTTACATGTAATGATACTTTAAGGAGACTTATATTCTTGCCAAAGTGTCTAATTCCATCTTCAATAATCTCTTTATTTTTAATGTGTGACTATTTTTATTGTGAAAATTGCCAATAAACACAGATTTATTGTTATATAGATCTAATAAATCACCAGCATAAATGCCTAATTCCTCTGGATTAAGAATATAATATTAATTTCCCGATAATAGTGTCTTCATCAAATTCTTTATAGTTATAAATATCACCTTGAATTTCAAATAAATTTCTCTCTTCATAATCGGAAGTTATTGATGTAAATTGATAATCAATATGATTTATTTGTTCTTTCATAATAACAGTTACTTTTTATTTTAAATGTAAGTAAGCATTTGTTGTTAATAAATGGTAGACTTTTTATAAGATTAAAAATAGTTGTTTTTAATTTATTTAACTTTATGTTTTACATGGTATTTATACTTTTGGATAATGCAATGTATCAATTAATAAAACAAGAAATAGGATCTTGCTGGACACGTCAGGAATTAGATGAGATGTCTCATTCTATCGAATCATGCCTACTTATTTATAAAGTAAATGTGTCAGTGGTTGATTATTTCATGGGGTCATCATTTACTCTTTTTAGATTAAAAGTTGATGCTAAAATACGAGGAATGCATGTTAAATCATTGATAACTGAGTTATGTCGAGCCCTTAATGTTATTAATATTAAAGTAATTGATTTTTTACCAGGAACACCCTATATCGGATTACTGATAACGAATAAATATCGTCGATTAATTCCTTTTTCATCATGTTTTAATCAATGGTTAAAACAGAAAAATATTTCTCCATTATCGATTATGTTGGGTGAAAATATTATAGGGGAGCCTATCGGTATTGATTTGATCCCATGCCCACATTTATTAATTTCAGGTTCTATTGGTTCAGGAAAATCAACATTAATTCATTCTATTATTATGAGTATAATATATCGTCTATCTCCTAAAGAGATTAGACTGATTATATTTGATACAAGTGGAATAGAACTGACTCCTTACTTTAATCTTCCTCATTTAATGTTTCCAATAGTTGATGATATGTCTGAAGTTATCAGAGCATTAGATTGGATTATAGCTGAAATGAATAAACGCTATAAATTGTTTAGTGCTTTAGGTGTTAAAAGTATTGATAATTATAATGAAAAAATTATCCAAGCAGAAAAATTCAATAGATCAATTCCAGATCCTTTTTGGAAGCCCGCTAATATTAATGATGTTTCAATGCCTTTTCTGAAAGTTATGACTCCTATAATGGTTGTTATGGACGATTATATTCAATTTATATCTTATAATAATGAAATTGGTCGTAAGTTAATTACCTTAAGTCAATCAGCAAATATAGTTGGAATACACCTTATTTTATCTACAAGAAATCTATTATCATCGAGCATAGATAATCAACTGAAAGTTAATATACCGACTCGTATCTCTCTTACTATGCCTTCTAAAAAGGAATCACGTTCTATTTTAAATCAAAATGGTGCAGAAGAATTATTTGGAAATGGCGATATGCTTTATTTATCACCTTATCTTGAAAGGTTAGAGCGTATTCAAGGTGCATTTGTTACTGATGAAGATATATGGCAAGCAATAGGTCATACTTTAAAATGGGAAAGGGCTGAATATATTAATTTAAGCTCTAAAACTGATTATTTATTAAAAAATAGCGATTTTGATGAGTTAGATATTTTATTTTATGAAGTTGTTGAGTTTATCGCAGAAACAAATAGAGTTTCTATATCAGGTATTCAAAGAAAATTTAGAATTGGATATAACAGAAGTGCAATGATTGTAGAGCAGCTAGAAATGCAAGGATTAGTAAGTATTCCTGATCATAATGGAACTCGAACTGTTTTAATATAATTTTAGGGGTTATTAACGATTTGTAGCGTAGATATAAATATATAACCATGTTCCAGTGGCGATTTAAATCGCCACCAAATCTATCCATTAATGCAGTTCGGTTTAGTTCATATGTTAATGAATTCTGATTGAAGTAATACTTACTGTTAGTTGGGTTGTGGACTAATGAGATAGTGGCTATTCAGTCAATAATCAGTACTTCTTTTTCTTCAACTGTGGTGGATTTTGGACATTTAATCTTAAGCTGTTTGGCCACATCGTCTACAATTTCGGCGTATTTAATACCGTTACGACGGATCGTATTCGCTAATGTTCTACTACCAAAATACTGTAGTTCCCGAACAAGTAGATGTAGAGTTTCTTCATCTGATTTATTATAGTTTTTAGCGTTCAGTCACACACTTTTTACTTTATTTGACATTGAAAAATCATACTTACCAGTATTATTTATGTAATCAATCAGCAAATTGATGTCACTTTAGAGTTTAAAATAATGGTTCTCATTATTTTCACGGAAGGTTATGGTTAGTAAATAGGTAGCCAATCTGAACTATAAATAATTAATTTAGGGAAATAATTAAGGTTTCTATGGAATATCAATTCAAATCATACAGTAAAGGTAGTAAGAAAAAATCATTACCTACTTACATTTTTATTATCCTTTACGGCTCTTGGTTAGCTTATCTATTTTTGTCGTTTTATTTAGGCGATAACATTGTATTATTTGAATGGTTTCCTAAATGGACGATTATTATTGTTTTTGCCATTTTTACAGGGATTATTGGAGGAATATGGCAGCCCTTCTTTCGCCCATCAAAGTATGTAATCATTGATTATTATTGGGGCGCCTTTCTTGGACTTATGTTTATTATTCCAACTTTCAATGTGCTTGTTTATTTATCATTAGACCAAACAATTCAATACCAAACAGAATATGACATCGTATCGCCAGGGCCTCCGCGCCTTAAATCCCCTCAATGTGAATATGGTATACGGATAAAAGAAATCTATACAGGAGAATGGGGTTTATGGTGCATTAGCGATCCAAAATCGCAAACAAAGGAAAATACGGGAACAGTGTGGGTTACAACAAAAACAGGACCTATTGGTGCATACATTGTTGATTATCAGTTTTCTCCTCCTAACTTTAAGCAATAAGTATTGGGCTATATAGGTTGATATAATGTTAGCTTTAGCCGCTCAAACCCACCTGATTTTTATACGATAATCTTACCTAAACTTATTTTGTATACATTATCGGCAGTTAGCGTAAAAATAACTGACACTAACTCTGCGCTTGCCGATAATAACTGATAAGAAAAGAGAATCTATCTACATGGCTAAATCACCCGCGAAAAAACCGACGAAAGGCTTTGAAGAAACCCTTTGGGATATCGCTAATCAACTGCGTGGCAGTATTCAAAGAACGACAGGCTAAGTACATAGCGTCAGGCATTAATAGAGTTCTTTGGTTACACAAATTGAGAAAAGGTAAAGAATTTTATTTTCGTGATATTTGTATATCCAACGATTTACCAATGTTCGGTATGCTGCAAGACGAAAATAATAATTACTATCTGCCTCAATTTTCGGTTTCAGTAGATCAGTTCATTACTGGTGTTTTAAATAAAAAGTTAGCTTGGTACCCACAAAATAATGCAAAGCTACAAGCTAAGGTTATTTTGTATAAAGAGAAATATTGGTGCTGCGGAAAGAATACTAACAGCGTCCGAGGAATAGGGGGGGGATTATGGGATAGGTGCGAATGCGCCTTATTTTACTGATAATGATGTAAAAGATAACTCGAAAGGAACTAATTTCTTTTCTCAGGAGGCCGCTGTTGGTAGTAATTATTTCGGTGGGTATGGCTCTGGTCTTTCAATTAAATATGACAATAGCATATCATTTAAACTTTTTATTATGGGAGATGGCGCTGTAATTGCTGAGTGTTTAAATACTGGGAATCAACGCCGTAATGTTCTATGGGGAACAAGAAATACAACCATAGATAGCAACGGCTTCATCAAAAAAACCTCTCCAATTATCGACATCAATCCTAATGGCTCATTCACAACTAACGACGAATCCGAGGGCGCTACGGTTACTCGAGTAGCTCAGGGTGAATATCTCATTGAAGGTGTGCTGGGTTTTAACTCAGACGCTGGCTGGGGCGGTGTTGATGGCGGTATTGAAATTCCACTCGATGTAAATAAACAACCCCTTATTTGGGTAGACTCCAAAGTTAACAAAGACGGCTCTATTCTTGTTAAAACGTATCACCGCACTCATCCTAACGCGCCTGAGTTTGCTCGTAATGATATCGATGGTTATAGCGATGGCGACCCAATTGATATCCCTGATGGTCGTTTTATTTCCGTTCGCGTACAGATGCCAGAGCAATCAATCTATAACGTGAGAATGCGTGAGATGGAAGAAGCGCAAAAAGAAGAGGAAGAAAATCAGGACACCAATAGCGCACCAGAAGTTGGTAAATAATCAAATATATTTAATTCAAGGAAGAGTTAAATGCTAATGATAACCATTCCGAATATAGCCGAAATAAGACAATTGTATTACGATTACTATTGATTATACTGTGTTTGAATACAGTGGTTGTGTGCTATTAAATATAAAAAGGAATTTATATGAGTGAATGGAGTGATCGTGATCCGATCGTAATTGAACCAATTGAAGTTGGTGGCGGTGGTAATGATTGGGATGAAGAACAAGAGCGCATTGATAATGAAGATGGTGATAGAGATAGCGGTGGGAATCACTCGTCATGGTCTGACATTGATCTAAAAGAAACACCTGAAGCAATGGCTGTGATGTCTTATGCCGCCATTCCAATGACAGCATATCCAATTAATGGAGTTTTGGGTTTCACAATTAATTGGGGAGCCATCGATGCTGCCTTGGTTCAGGGAGTTAATGTTTTAAGTAAAGCATTGCCTTATGCTGGTGGGTTGACCGCTGGTGTTTTAGTCGGAGCTTTATATCCTAGCCAAACAATTATGTCAGAAGCTAGAGAGCAGGCTTTGTTAGATCAATATCGAGGCGCTAATTTTCTTGATAAGACAAATCCCTATCAAATTGTTAGTTTGCCGAGTAGCGCTGTTACCACTCTTCCTGCCAATCAGATTTCAAAGAGCAAAGTTGTTCCTGTTAGCGTGCTGGCAGAGCCTGTTGTTAGCTTAGATACTAAGAAACGGGAAGTAGCTATTACACAACAGACAATTTCAACTATGGTTTCTGTTGTTCAAGCTCAAAAAACTAAACAACGTGATGTTTATACAGCACAAATTATACCGGGAATGAAACCGGTACAAATTCAAGTTAATCAGACTAAATCTGATAATACAAAAAATACAAAAGAAAATACAAAACCGAAAGTCGATTATGTATTGCCTATTGCTTCAGCAATTAAAGGAGTGGAAACACACCATGCTGTAGTCTATTTTGATGATTCTCATGATCCTGTTTATGTGTCTATTTCGCAAAATCCCAAAGAAAATAAGAATGTAATTGAGACCACTCTAGCTGAATGGAGTTCTTTGTATCCACTTGAAGTTGCTAAATACGAGTTAGAACAAGCAAATAATCAACTGGAGAAAGAAAAGCAATTAGTTGAAAAATATCAAAAAATTATATATTCAGCGAAGCAAACTAAAGAATATCAAACGTTATTAGATCCAGTAAAATCACCTTATTATTATCAAAAAGCCTATATAGAAACACCCGATGAATTAACAATGATATTAAGTGAGCAGGGAGTTGAAGCGTTATCTGCTTATATCATGGTGGTAAATAATTGGTTTGGAGTAATTACTGATACAGATCAGGCAAATAAATTTAATCAAAGAGTATCAGCTCTGCATAGTGATGTTGAGTTTGTTCGTAATAAACTTATTAATATTCAAAATCAGGTAGCTGAAGCTGAAAAATTACTGTTAATTGCGGTGGAAAAGCGCAAAAAAGCAGAAGAAAAGAAAAAAGCTGCTGAAGATAAGGTTAAAAAAGAAAATAAACGCAATCAACCAGGAAAGGCTACGGGTAAAGGGCAAAAAGTAGGTGATAAATGGCTTCATGATGCAAGCAAAGAATCCGGTGTGCCAATCCCTGACCGGATTGCGGATAAACTGCGGGATAAGAAATTTAATAACTTCGATGACTTCCGGAAGCAATTCTGGGAAGAAGTGTCAAAAGATCCCGAATTGTTAAAGCAATTTAGTAAAAGTAATCAAACATTGATAAAAAACGGTAATGCACCTTATCCGATCCCTGAAGAGCAAGTTGGAGGTAGGGAAACATTTGAGCTTCATCATGTTAAGCCTATTATTGAAGATGGTGGAGTTTATGATATGGATAATATCCATGTTATTACTCCTAAACGACACATTGACATTCATAGAGGACAATAATCATGGAACTGAAAAATAGTATCAGTGATTATACTGAAGCTGAGTTTTTGAAATTGTTACAGGGAATCTGTAATGTAACAACTTCTAATGAAGAAGAACATAAATCATGGGTTAGACATTTTGTTAAATTATCAGAGCATCCTCGTGGTAACGGTTTGATCTATTATCCTAAAGATGGTGAAGATGATTCACCAGCAGGGATTTTGAACACAGTTAAAAAATGGAGAGCTCAGAATGGTAAGCCAGGATTTAAAAAAGGTTAACTATTGCTCTTGTTAATTGATAGAAGCCTCTTAAATGTGGCTTTTATCTTTTTAATTAGTGACTTAGATGAATTGGTTATTTAATCAATCTTAACACACTCACCTTTAATAAAATCCTCTCCGTCATTTTCGTATTTCACAAGACGACATTTCCCACATAAACCATATCGAGTGACGACGCAACGAACACCAGGAGAACTGCTTGAGCCTTGGTGTTTGTTTTGTCGCCTCTCATAGCTAGATACCTTTTCTAACAAGCCATCTTTAACCATGCTATCTAATGTTCTACGAGTAGATTCAAGAATGCTTTTCTTGTTAAAAGAATCCATTCCCTTAAGCATATAAGCTACACCTGAAACATCAAAAGGTGGTGCGCCAATTTCACCCGTTACCCATTCAAGATTGTCGGGTTTAAATAATTCCATTATCTCTTTTTTACGTGCAGTCATTCTCATTTTTAATATTCCTTATCGTGGGTTATATCTATCCTACAATAAGGAGCCGGAGGGAGATATAAATAAAAGAGGCTGCCTTCCAGTATGTTGAGTAAGGGAGTTAGATGACATGCATATTATTTCAAAATTAATGAATTAATATTGTTCTAGAGTTCTTTTTAATGTAGGGATTGAAAGAAATAATTTATTACACTTTGTTACAAATAGAAAACCCCAAGGAATGACCCTCAGGGTTTTATTTTCAAATGCACGTGCATTTCGCGTGCACTTCATAGTCCTACTGTTGTCAGTGTGTAGTCCTATCGATTTCGCTAACTTCTTGTTTTTGAAACCGTTGTCCTATCACTGACCCACCAAATTTGGGCTGGCGGAGTCTGAATTAAGTTTGTAGTGCATTGATTTTAAATTAATAAAATCCAATTCAACTTTTGATTTGGGCCTATTGTTGGGCCTAAAGTTTATTTTACTGTTTTTTGTAATGTGGGCTAAAAAATAGATTGTTATTCTAACTCGATTGATTGGTGAAACGACCAATAAAATTTTGTAGGTTGTCTTGTATCATGAGCATACATGTTTGATTGTAGATTATGATACTCATTTAGTTCTAATTCATTACAAACTAGGATATTTGCCACCTTCATCAACTAAAAAGATTTGAGACAGATACCAGCTATTGTTTTGCTTAACTAAATGATATTCATAAATCGGGGAATAATATAACTGTGTTACTTTGGTCGTAACAGTGGCAATATTTTCGGTAATTTCTGTAGCTATAATTTTTTCTTGTTCAGGATCATGAGATGATTCAGATCCAAAAGCAATAGGCTCTCCCTCAAAACCTGGTTTTGTGTATTTTTTTAAAAGTTCATTCCAACTTTTTTGTGCCAGTAAAGTAGTATCTTTAGTTTCACGACTTTGGCTTTGCTGAAAGCTTTGGTCGTTCCAGATTTTGTAATCGTACTGAAAAGCAATTACGACTTGTTCTGGTGTATGAGCCTGTATGTCTCCAACCTTGAATATAGAGATGCTTAATAAAACTAGTAGTATCAGTTGTCGTTTCATTATTTCACTTACTATTACTATATTAACTGTTAGTTTCCCTAGCCACTTTCTTAATGTCAACAAATTAGCTGGTATAGCAGGGGGAAAAGTATGAATTTTAATCGATTTTATTGCTTATTAATGGCATCAGCTAACTAGGTAAGCCAATTTATAGGCTGTATATCCTATCGGATTAGTACAGAATTAATATATTTATCTATAGTCTGCTATTATACAGGAGCTAAATTAGCTTTTAATTGAAAATAACGGGAAATGATACCTTTAGCACATTGGATTAAGGAACATTTTGATATTATTAAAATTATGGAGTAATTAATCGGTAATTTTGGAAATATTATATTCTAGTAAGCTAACTAAATTTATAGATATTCGTAACAGAGTAAATAGCTATTTACTGTTAGTGGTAATTTGATTTGGATAAAACACTCAATGTGGTCTTGTTGGAAAATATAATATTTTTAAATAAAAGGATATTTATGTATTTAGACAGACTAAACATTTTGCGATTTCGGTCTTGTAATGATGTATCTGTTAGTTTTTGCCCAGATTTAACTGTATTGGTTGGTGAAAATAATGGTGGAAAATCCAATGTCGTAGACGCAATCAGATTGCTTACTTTACCGTTGAGTGGACGCCGCGAACGATATCCAGAGGATGAGGATGTACGACGCTATTCGACAGTCCCAAGTTTTCAAATCGAAGGGGCTTTCCAAGGTCTAAGCGATACTCTTAAAGGTCTATTGATATCTGCAGTTCCCGACCCTACCAAGAGCGAGGCTACCTTCGGCTATCGATATGAATCGCGTTCTGAACATGCTCCCCGTGGTAAGACTACCGTATGGGCTGGACGTTTCGACACTAATGGACCAGAGCTTGGTTCTTCTGAGTTGATCAGACACGTTTATCTCCCTCCTTTAAGGGACGCACATCAGATGCTGGGTACTAGCAGCGGCACTAGAGTGATGGCATTGCTGCGTAATTTCTTGCCAAAAGAGCGGGAGCAGGATTTCCTCGCTGGTGTCAGGCGTGCGGATAATCGGCCTGAGATCTTAACTACAATCAATACGGATATCAGTGCTGCTCTCGGACTACTCACTAATGGAGTACGTCCGCAGATAGCAGCATTTGATTTTGGTAGCGAAACCTTACTCGATGTAGCTCGTGATTTGAGATTTCGAATGGCCGATACAGGTTTGATACCCGAAGATATTCGATCTTCTGGTCTGGGGTACTCAAATTTACTCTACATGGCCACTGTTGTTGTAGAGCTGACTAAGGCCAAAGAGGCAGACCTCACGATTTTCCTTGTTGAAGAACCCGAAGCGCATTTGCATCCGCAATTACAGATACTTGTGCTTGAGTTCCTCTTGGATCAAGCGCGCCAATCAGCATCACGTATCATTGAGCCAGGAAAGCCTGAAGGTCGCATCCAAATTGTTGTGACAACCCATTCCCCCAACTTGACAGCATGGGTTTCTCCACGTCACCTAGTGGTCATGCGTTCGCGGCATCGTGAACAAGACGGAATAGCCATCTCAGAATCAGTTAGTGTGCCCATTGCCGAAATAGGGCTAAAGCCAAAGACATTAGATAAAATTAGCCGATATCTTGACGTGACTCGTTCCGCTTTGCTGTTTGGTAACAGAGCTATCTTGGTGGAAGGGATCGCGGAAGCACTATTGTTGCCCGTGTTAGCACAAAAGCTTGTGCTAGCAGATGATTTAGATGGGTGGCTTAAGTTCAAGGGGGCTGTAATTGTGCCTATCGAAGGTGTGGACTTCCGTCCATATGTAGAGGTACTGCTACGGCCATATGGTGATGCACGTATTGCTGATCGGCTGATAGTGATCACTGATGCGGACCCAACCGTGTTAGGAAATAGGAAAGTTGATCTGGAAAATCTGGCTGCAACGCATGGAGCTCCAGATAGTCTGATCGTGCTAACCAATCAGCATACATTGGAGCACGAAATTTTTGTCGCTGGAAATGAAAGTTTCCTTAAAGGCGTGTTTCTTCGTTTGCATCGTAATTCACGTAGAGACTGGGAAGCGCAGATAGAGAGCATTCCAGAACAAGATCGTCCCAATGCATTTCTTAAATTAATTGGGGCGAAAAAAACTCGTAAAGGCGATTTGGCACAAGCTATAGCTTCGCGCATTGAGGCAGGTGAACCATTTGTTGTTCCGCCTTATCTCATTGACGCAATTCGTGGAGCTTCACGTATATGACTGGCATCCACAATCTAACCCCAGAGCAAGAGACATTTGCTTCTCACATTGGCGGAGCCTTCGTTAATGCTTGTCCTGGAGCTGGAAAAACGCGGACTATCATTGCTCGGCTAGCGAGGATCGCTGCTAAGTTGCCTTCTCGTCAGGGCATAGCGATACTTTCATTTACAAACTCCGCGGTAGACGAGTTCCGCGAACGATGCCAGGCTGCTGGGCTCGATACGCTTTTGAAATATCCTAGTTTCATGGGAACACTTGATGCTTTCGTCAGGCATTTCGTTATACTGCCAAGTTGTGCAGTATCGAGCCAAACTCGGCCGATTATCCTAGATAGTTGGGATACCCTTGGTGTAGAAATTCGTTTATTAGGTCAATTTGCCTTTCGAGGTGAATCGGTAAGCCTAGATTTGTTTGATCCAGAAACCAATATTATTGATCCTGATAGGATCGGACATGCAGGTTTGCAAAATCATGTACGTCAACATCAGATTCGATATCAACAAGCAGCAGCAAATCGGCGACGATCTTTGTTACAAGTTGGCTATATGAGTGCAGGGGACGCACGTGCTCAAACATTGCGGTTGATTAGAGATAATGTAATTAGTGAGCCACTTGCTCGCGCATTGGCATCACGTTTTCAAGAGGTTATGGTTGATGAAGGGCAAGATTGCAATCCACTCGATCTGCAAATACTGACATGGCTCAGAGCACATGGGGTAAATGTTACGTTCGTTTGTGATCCTGACCAAGCAATCTACGAATTTCGTAATGGTAATCCTCAAGGAATACAGACATTTAAGGATACATACCCTATTGAGTCGCATAAGGGCTTGACGGGGAATTTTCGTAGTAGTCCCGCAATTTGCCAGTTAGCAGCCACCCTAAGGCGAGAAGGTCAGGTTGATCGGTCGCTTGGTGAAAGTGCGAATGTTGACTATCCAATTTTACTTCTTACCTATGGTGGCCGGGGACCAACGGAAATTATTGGTCAGGCATTCCTTAGACGGGTTACGGAACTGGGACTGGAGTCAACCAAGGCGATTATTTTGGCTCACTCAGGCAAAGTTGCGTTGCGGGCCGCTGGCGTCACCTCCAGTAATTCAACCGGAAACTCGCGAATTGAGTCGCTGGCTCGTAAAGTGTCAGAGTTCTGGTCGCCTGCCGCAACCCCAAGAACGAAGGAGAATGTAGTCCAGTCAGTCGAAATATTATTACTGGATTTAATGGGTATGCGTCAACCAGATGAGCATCTGATTAGAGCCATCGAACGTCTTGGTATGGACCGACGTGCTCATCGGAGATGTGCCCTAAGTTTTCTCATTAATCTTCCAAAAATGTGCAGAGATTCTGATGAAGAGCGGCTTGCCTGGATAGCCTCTGTTCATGCGGAACTGGAGAAGCTGCATCTGCCACTCCCTGCTGGGGTAAGCATACGTCGTTTCTTCCGACAGCCTCCGAATGCGCAATGGTCAAAGCATCTTCGAATGCCCGCTGCTCTCGGTTTCTCATGTGGCAACATACATGAAGTTAAAGGTCGTGAGTATGATGCAGTGTGCGTCGTAGTCCCTGCGAATCGAGCCCCTGAAAACAGAATTGAAGCACTCTTTGAGTCATGGGAAGCGCGAGTAGATGCTGAGGCAAAGCGCGTACTCTACGTTGGCCTCACCCGTGCTCGTAATTTTGTTGCTCTTGCGATACCAAACGCCTTTGCAGGGCGTTGCGTTGATCTGCTGGCCACAGGCCAAGTGCCCTACACAAGAGTGGATTTGTGAACCAGAAACCAATAGTTTTCATATTCTATTGATATAAATTAATTTTAAATGGATTTTTCACTATGTGGCATGATAACGAGACAACTGTCGATTATTTGAATTTTGGTGTTGTTGCTGACGCATGTGCAAGCCTGCTGAAGCAGGCTAATGGGGAACCTATTTCTATAGGAGTCTCTGGTGGCTGGGGAGCAGGCAAATCTTCTCTGGTGAAAATGATTGCATCACGCCTAGAGAGCTCTTCGGTTGAAGAGTCGTTGGTGGAAGAGAGAAATCAAGAAAAGCATTCCTTTGTCGTACTCACTTTCAATCCATGGCTATACCAGGATTTTGAGTCCGCCAGAAGTGCATTGCTACAAATTGTGGGGGACGAGATTGTTCGGCTTACAAGTGAAAATAAGACTATCACCGACAAAGTATCTGAACTGTGGCGAAGGATAAACCTTCTCCGAGTCGCTCAATTAAGTGGCGAAACTGCATTGACTTTAACTACTGGCATTCCTATCGGTTCTCTTGGAAAAACCGTTTGTAAATTGGCTGGTTGGTTTACGTCAGATGACAAATCGAGCAATGAATCATCAGATACAGATAGTATCGAGCTAAGTACCAGCGGTCTTCTAAAACCGAGTGAGCCATTCTCGATGCCAGCCCATATTCAGGCCTTCAGGGATACTTTAGAGAGTATTCTCGAAGAGTTGAAAATTACGTTAGTAATATTTGTGGATGATTTAGACAGATGTTTGCCACAAACAGCAATTTCAACACTTGAATCAATTCGTTTATTACTATTTATTCGCTGTAGCGCTTTCGTTATTGCTGCAGATAATGATTTTATAAAAGCTGCAGTGAAGGTCCACTTTGATGGCGCAGGAATTACGGGCGATGTTGCAACTAACTATTTCGATAAATTAATACAGGTTCCACTCCATGTTCCTCGCCTTGGTTTGAATGAGGCGAAAGCGTATCTGGTGCTTTTGCTACTTGAGAGAGAGACCAACGCAGGCCATTTCAGTAAGGAAAGATTCAATCATGCTCTTAGCGTTATCCCTGTGAAGCTGCGTAATAGTTGGAAAGGTGAAACGATCAATCAAGAGTTTTTATATGAACTGGTAGAGCATGTAAATGCACTCAAAAGTTTAATGGATTTAGCCCAGGGGCTTGCGGCTCTTCTTCATAGTTCTTTAGCAGTAAACGCTAATCCCCGGCTAATGAAAAGATTTTTAAATACTGTTTATTTGCGTGAAGCTCTTTCTGCGCCTCAGGGAATAACGTTAGATATAGCCGCACTGGCAAAATGGCATCTCCTTGAAAGGTGCGACGAAAGCCTTGCTGAGGAACTTGCTAGTCGTGTTCATTCGGATAATGACGGTAGGGTACAAGTTTTGGCGGATGCTGAAGCTGCTGCAGCGGGTCAGAATAGTTTACCTGAGCCTTTCAAGAATACACCATTTACTCAGCAATGGCTCCAACTCCAGCCAGCTTTGGGAACCGAGGATCTACGCCCGCTTCTTCACCTCAGTCGTGACTCTGGAACTCGTGACTTCGGTGATGACAATATGACTCCTGACTCTAGAAAATTGAGAGACGCACTGAAAGTTGCAACTAATGGCCATGAATCCTTAGTTGAACTTATGAGGAAAATAGGACCTTCACAGACAGAGTTGGCGATGACTAAGGCCTGGCAGAGTAATAGTGCCTCACGTACCTGGAAGAGTAGCAAAGAAATTGTAATGCTGATTGAGTGCTGCAAGGTTTACACGGAAATTGGAAATAAAGCCGTCAGCTTGCTGGAATAGGCTCCACTGAAACTTATTGGCCCAGGTTTAATCCCAACTCTTGGTGCTCAGTCATGGGCTCAGCAACTTTTAGAAAGATGGAAAGATCTTAACGAATTACCAAAAACGACTAGGAATGCAATTGTGAACCTTGGGAGGAGGCGCTAATGGGAACATCAACTTCTAGTGGGGGAGGCCGCGCAGGTTCACCGTTTGATCCTGAATGGTTAAAACCTGAAAGTGACTCTACAACAGGTGGAGGAGATTCGCCTGATTCACCATCGGAGGAGAACGGTGGAAATGTAATTTCTGATGGTGCAATAGCACCAGAACGACGGTTTGGACCTGCTCGTTCGCTACTTGGGGGATATCTGCAAAATGGCAGCCACGATAATTTACGTGGTGCGACAAAAAGCATGGTCTCCAAAGGAATGGGGGGCGCGCGACGAGCTGCTGCTACTATGCGAGGTGTTGCCAGTGGTGTCGGTAGTCTTGGTGAGTTCCTGACGTCTGCTAGGGATGGAAACGACCAGCGAGTGATTGATTGGCTTACTCATGTTCGTCAAGAGAATCTTTCGGCAACAGATCTTACTCTTGAAATTTTGAAAGAGGTTATTCCTGGGACAGGAAGCGTTGATGACGAATCGCTCCGTAATGCTGGCGCGGAGGCTATGGCGCAACTTTATGAACTTTATCCTGACGTGGACATATTTAATCTCACGGATGCGCAAATAGCTGAAGTTATGGGGTTGACCATTGCGAATGAGATTTGTAATCGAATAGATCTCCAGCTTGGACAGACTTACGAAAAATTAAAATATGATCCTTTATTAATTCAGGAACGGCGTTCTGATATTCGCGAGTGGGTCGGTGCTGAGGTTAGAGTGGTATTGGAAAAACAAACTACAAAAAATACAGAACCGAAAAGCTTGGCTCAGTCTATTCTCTTGTCTGCCCTAGAGGTATTTTCAGAATGATTAAAGTTATGTGTGCTAAAGCAGAACTGATTCCAGCGCAGGTTCCTTCTGATGAGCGAGTATTCTCCTATTTTAAAGGCGCTAAGCGTGCAGGTATTGGTACAATTGCGAATCGATGGCATGGTGCATTAAAACGGGGTGGATTTCGACCTTCAATAGAGATTTGGGATTTTGTGCAGTTTTGCCTCGCGGTATGTAGCGCGGACCTATCAAGCCCTAGAAGAACAAGTGCAGATGGCTGGACCCGGAATATTCAGCTTACGGTTGGATTGTGCAATCCAGATAAGTGGCTACCGCTAAAATCCGATCTTGAAGATATGCTAAAAGTTTTAACTGGTGATTATTGGTTATTAAATTTCAATAATGCAGGCATGGAACCTCCTCAAGGAGATGGCGCTTTTCTCACTAATGATTGCGTATCTTTATTATCCGGAGGGCTGGATAGTCTAATAGGTGGAATTGATTTGGTGGCTAAGGGGCGAAAACCACTATTTGTTTCTCAACTCGCACATAAAGATTCTGAGCGACAAAGGGCATACGCATCCATGCTGATGGGAAATGGTTCACATTATCAATGGAGTCATGGCATCAGTTTCAAAGGATCGCGCGAGCCTTCGACACGTGGTCGCTCATTAGCTTTTTATGCATTTGCATTACTTGCCTCAACGAAAATAAACTTACCAAAACCAACAATATTTATTCCCGAAAATGGAGTGATCTCCATAAATCCTCCTTTGGTCCCAGGGCGCATATCCAGTTTGAGTACTCGTACAACTCATCCTATGTTTATCGATATGTTGCAAAAAGTTCTGGATAATTTGGGCATCCATGTGCAGCTTGAGTTGCCGTACCGTTTCAAAACTAAGGGCGAAATGATGCGGCAATGTCTTGACCAAGATCTTTTGCAAAAATGGGCTGCTGATTCTACGAGTTGTGGCCGTTTTCGAACCTATAATCGTCAGCACTGTGGACGTTGTGTTCCTTGCTTGATCCGTCGGGCTGCATTCATTGCATGGAAACCTGAGGGGGATACTACGTCTTACCGCTTTGAATCTGTTGTTGGTAGTGACAAGTCTAGTGCGCCAGATGATCCTATGGCTGTAGCACTTGCCATCCTTGATGTAAGGAAGAGAGGGCTTGATAGATTTCTTGGTGGCTCGTTGGTTTTTGCACCGATTAACGAGCGTCCCATGTACCGTAGAGTTTTGCAAGAAGGTATAAAAGAGTTAGAAACTGTACTCATTCAGGATAAATTGCTTTGATTGATTTTCACTGTCATGTTGATTTGTATCCCGAGGCTAGAAATGTTTATGCTGGTACGATTAAGCGTAATGTTTTCACTTGGTTAGTTACTACGAGCCCAAAGGCTTTTCAGGCTACAGGTCATGTTTTAGAAAAACATGAATCTGTAATGATCAGTCCTGGACTTCATCCTGAAATTGTCGCTGATCGTTTCCAGGAATTGGAAATGCTTCTCGAGTTGATTCAAAACGTGGATGCTGTAGGTGAGATTGGATTGGATGGTTCAAAACGATATTTCACCAGTTACGCGATGCAACGTCGAGTGTTTTCCGAGGTGGTCAGGAAGTGCCACGATGTTGGGGGACGAGCAATGAGCATTCACTCAAGGCAAGCCGTTCCTGATGTGCTGGCTACCTTAAAAGCGTTCCCCTCTCATGGAATTCCTATTTTACATTGGTTCACTGGAAGTGTTACGGAGTTGAGGAATGCTTCAGCACAGGGATGCTGGTTCAGTATTGGTCCGGCTGCTTTCAACTCTGCCGCTGGGAAAGCTCTTGCTACTAAGCTCCCTAAAGACAGGGTTGTACCAGAGAGCGACGGGCCATTTGCTCAATTCAAAAATCGAACGGTGATGCCATGGGATTTCAATATTACAGTCAGGTTGCTGGGCGAGGCATGGTCAATGCCTGAAAATGATGTAAAGCTACAAATGCTAAGTAATACAAAAGCGTTGCTTGAACTCATGGGAAAAAATGGAATTGTTCTTGATTTTTAAATAAAGCAGTATTTTTCGTGATTTTTCCAATTAAGGAGCTATAAACATTGATCATTTTTTATCATGTAGATATGGACAAGCAATTACGTTCGGAATGATAATCGAGCTATCAGCACAGACTACCTCGATGTTTGGTAAGGTGTATTGGGAACACTAGGATTGAATAAAACAGTCTCTGCAAAACGTACCTTCTCAAACTTCACTGCTAAGTAGCTCAGTCTATAGGGAGTTTTGGTTAGAAGTATTCAGAATCGATCATCCTGAATTAAAAATATAATATCGTGAGTTTTAAGCCGCTGCCGATAAAACATTTAGCAGTAATGGGCGAGTTGGTAGCTCAAAGCTAACAAGACTTTATTAGATGAGGAGCAATAAATCTAGTAGAGATATTCTGTCGAACAAAATTATTGTTTTATTATTGATGAAGGTATTATATCTTTCCCACTTTAAAAGTGGGAAAAACAAAAATGGCAGATCATTCAATCTGCCAATCGTTACTTTGATAGATAGCTAAAAAACTATTATTTTTCCCCAGCCACCGACATCTTCGCCAACTCAGGATTATTGGCCTCAAAGATGGATAACGGCAATTCGACCTTATGCCCGTTCTGATCTTCCACCGCTTTAACAACCTCAAATTCAGCAACATCTTCACAAGGAATTTCCAATCCAGCAAAGGTGGCACGAGTGGCGCTAGAATCGCCAAAAGGTTCCACTTCCAGTACTGTATCCCCTAATACTTTTCCTTTTCCATCTTTCATTCGCAGCGTGAGTTCAAGCGCACCAAACTCCGCATGGTCTAGAACCATATGGTTACCGCCATTATCGAGGGTAAATGAATAACCACAGTAGCCTTGGTTAATAAAATTTGAGCTCGTATGTGTGATGCTCGCATAACGCTGTTGTTCTTCAGCCAAGCTAAATGTACTGACTGCCAATAAACTCATCGCAAATAGGCTTTTTATCTTATTCATTACGTTACCTTTAGTTATCTTGTATCGTCCTCGCTACCGCCATTGACGGCAGCGAGAATATAGATTTATTGTTGGTAGGCTTGAAATCCGCCTTTAGTACGGTCCTTTTCTTTCCAGCGTGGTCGATTCTTGCCTGAGAACTCTTTTTGCATACTCCAATACCCAATGGGGTAACGAGCTACAATCGTCCCGCCAACACCAATATCGACCGAAGAGTACTGACCATTATTAATCGTCCCTTTCTGGACGTAGGCATTAGGGCTACAAGTGCCTGTATCGCGTTGTTGCCAGTTTCCGTCAGTTCTTGCCACGATATAAAAATCACCAAATGCACAACCTGACGCAGATTTATGATTCAGTACAGCAACATAATGTTTGGTTGAGCCCACAATCCTACAAGTACTATTCTGGCCCCCACATACTTGCCATAAGGTTTTACCGTCATTCCCTTTATATTCCCAAATGGTATTTTTAGGGGGCTGGCTGGTGGCAGAGGCGGGTGATGTCATCAACCACAGTGAGGCCAATACAGTTACAACTACATATCTTTTCATTATAAATTCCTATCAACATAAATAGAAACGTCAGATTGACGCTTGTTGAACACCGTCTAATGGGTGCTTGGTTTTCCCTGATATGGCGTATTCGGTGGTTATCGGGTGAATGGTGAATAAGGTATCGACAATAAAATTGCTGACCATGGTTAATGTGATGACTGACGGTTTAGTTGCACTGAAACCCAGTGACGAATTCGCCGATAAAGATAAAAGGCAATACCAGTGGCGATAAGTAAATCAACCAGCAATATCGTGGTGGCGATTCCTTCAGTAAAACCGTATAGCCAACCGGATGACATGATAATCAGTAGGCTAGAGAGGGCTAATCCGATAATGATGGACGAGATAATGGCAACTAATTTGGGGTTGAAATGGATTTTATAATCAATCCCCTTAAAGGCACTTAAAACCCACAAGCCCAATTGCGCCAAGAGTTGTGGGATAAGCAAAGCCGAGAGATATAAAACGAAGTACATCAATGTGATCCCATACGGGTTCATGATGAGAGCGATAAGCTGGAAGTGTGTTAACAATACGCCCGTGATCCAAAGGCATAACAAAATACTGATAACAATAGCGATGCGTTCTAAACCCAATTGTAAGTGTGAAACGGTGTTCATATTTTTTAAGCTTCCTTATGTGATGATGAATTCACGATGTAATGGTTATTTTGAATAGGCATGGCCCATTCGTGACCGCAATCGCGGCACATCCAGCCCGAGCCCCATGCAATGATGTCTTGCTCAGAAGAACAGTGGGGGCAATGTGTGGGATGCGATGCTGGTGGGGCTAATAACGTCATGGTCGGCTCCTTTCTTTGTGTGATGGAAGAGAGGTAAGTACTTGTGATATCAATCGAAAATGCGGTAAGGCTGCGATAAAACTGTTTTGTTGTGACAATTGCATCACTGCGTGTTTCGGTGTAAAGGGGGTATTGAGCGGCTGAACTTGCTGGATATCCTCTAACAACAAGACATGCACTTGTTGGTGGTATTCCGCCAATAAATACCACTGGCCTTCACGGTAAATCAGTTGATAAGGTTGTAGCGGATTAAAACGACGCTCAGGCGTGAGTATGCTAATAGATTGCTTACTGGTAATGGCATACACCAATTGATAGAAATGGTCGGCATGCAAAGCCGAAATCTTATGGGCGTGATGCCAAATCAAGCAAGGTGCATGGGGCTGCTGGGTTAACAGTAACCCGAGTAAGCGACTGTCTAGCCCCGGAAACAATCGCGTCATCCCAATCTGTTTCACAAAGGTAAGAACATCTTTGTCTCGATAAGCTTTTAGCGTATTGATAGGCAAACGATAACAACCTTGCCGACCTTCTACACCCAGATAAGCCAATCGTTCACGTAAATCCCGCTGTAACGTGCGTTCAGAAACATTGAACTCTTGGGCTAAACACGAGAGCACAAGGCTTTCTCCTGCCATTAATCGGGCAATCAGCGCAGAGAGTCGCACAGCCATGCGGTCATATTTTCGGTTGGTCTGAAACATAACGTATTGCTCTCAATAACAGACGTTAGGAAATTAAGAAGTGAGGGAGTTTAACTTAGGGGATTGACAGGTTATGTCTGTTGGGAAAAATTCTCATTGGGCTTTTTAGTGAAAAATGACTATAAGTAATTCATTGATAAATAACGCCATGCTGTTTATTTAAACGATAGGAAAGTGAGGTGTAACGACACAACCTGTCAGGGCGGGAAAATTAGTTGGGCTGGCGAGGGGCGAGTTGGTTAAATAAGGTATCTGCCATCACCCAAAGGGCTTTATTGAGTTTGATATCGCCATCAATCCCATTCACCGAACGAGTTCGGGCACGTTTACCTTTTTCAGTGCGACCAGATAATCCTCCTTTAATCAGGTTTTCTTGTAGACGTTGGTACACCGTCCAAAGATCTTCTTTCTTATCTTCAACGCGTCGAGGCTGTAGGACTTGCTCTCGCGTGACGGGCTGAAATTCTTCACCAAAGCGGTAGGTCAACGCCGCTTCCGCAAAGGCTTGCTGGGCAGGAGGCGGTAACAATAACGACTGCATACTTTCGCGTTTTTCAGCCACTTGCTCAAACGTATCGAGTACCTCATATGCCCCTTCAATTACTTTACCCACCACATCCCCTTTATGAGGCACACGCACTTCACCTAACACATCACCGCACACCAAACCGTTAGAGCACACGGCTCTAAAGAGTCCCGGTAACATTTGATAGCTACTTGAGCCATCATGGCTATTGAGCAAAATAATTTCAGGGACTTGTACGCCTGTAATTTGGTCATGTCGCCGCAGGCGTAACATATGCTTGGTGTGCTCTCGACGACTCACATCCCGTACCCGAGTCTGGCAGGCAAAGAACGGATAGAAACCTTCTTTTTGTAGGCTATCTAACAAGGTGATGGTGGGAATGTAAGTGTACCGTTCACTACGTGAATCGTGCTTTTCTTCAGAAAACACACTCGGTACAGTACGGAATAACTCTTCGATAGTGAGTGGACGCTCACGACGAATGCTGTTAGCAGAACCAAAACGTGAAGCTAATAAACTCATGATAAAACTCCGGATTAATCAATTAAGTGGAAAATGGCAGAGGATTCGGGATGCTGTGAAGCGTAGTCACGCAACTGATAAAAGCGGTCACACATCACTTCGCTTTCTGTTTGGAAAGACCAGATGCTGTACAGGATAAGACACACTGCAATTCCTGCCGCCTCTTGGCTCACCGTGGCTTCATTGCCGTTATGCATGTTGAATAGGGTTAAGGTGTCTGCGTTGATATCGGGGTAGATAAAGGCACCGCCATTATTGAGCGAGCCGTACTCCCAGTAACCGCCATGATACTCATCGCAGAATTGGCCCATCGTGGTGAAGATCACCACTTCAAAGGTGGCCCAGCCTTTCACTGCACCAAAATGGTTGAACCAAAAATCAAGGCGTTGTTCATCAGGGACTAATTCCATTGTGATAGTAGATTCAGTTGTGTTACTCATAAGTTGATACTCCAATATAAAGAAATAAAAAAGCGCCAATCCCGTTAAGGAGTGGCGCTAGATGTCATCAATGTTGTGTTAATTTAAGAAGTTAAAAGAAAAAACTCCACAAGGATTTAGCGACGGATACGATGCTGTTTTTGACAGTGCTGATCGTATGTTTTATCAATGTGGGTAATGGAATAATATCGATTATGGTATCGACGATATCACTGACACATTGCCCAAAATCGTTACGTGCTGAATTTTCCACGGAATGAGTCCGGTAAGTGCTGTTCAGTTGCCTAGTGACACCGCTACTGGCTTGCGCCGGTAACGCCTGTATTAATTGCTCCGCTAATTCAGTGAGCTGAAAACCTTCTGCCGCAGAAACCGTCATCACAGGATGATGCGGCTTAAATGCTGTTATCACTGCTTGTTGCTTCAAAACTAAATTAGCTGCTTGCTCAGAGGATGGCAGCTGGCACAGTTCATCCCACTGGCGGCAGGGCTCTATCTTGTCGGCTTGGTTCAGCACAAATAGAAAGCGACTTGGTTGATAACCACATTGCTCAGTGAGAAAGCGATAACACTGTTCATCAGAAGACCATGCCCTGTCATCGGCTTTGAGTACCCAGATGATTAAATCCAGTTCTGGCAATAAGTTACGATAGAGCTGGTGGTACTCTCTATCTCGCTCAAGGCTTTCCCCTACACCGGGTAAATCAATAAAGGTGAGCGTATGGTTGTTCATCGACATACTGAAGCGTTGCGCTTGGCGCGTACAGCCTGAAACATCACCCACAGGCGATAAGAGCGATTGGAATAATGCGTTGATAAGGCTGGATTTTCCTGTACCCGTTTTACCCATCAGGCCGATGGTGGGAGAGTAGTTGATTAGGGAGTTAAGTTGGTTGAAAAAAGAGGTTTGGAATGAATGAGGTAGAGTGGATAGCAGGTTTTTAAAATGAGAGTTCTGAGGCATATTACTCCTTGAAATAAAAGAAAAGTATAATTATTCAAAGAGATAATATATATCTGAGATTTTTTGTAAGGTCAGAGGATAAGACCATTCATGAGAAAAATTCTTGCTTACTTGGCTATATGGCGTGAGTAGCAGATAGATTGTTATTCATTATAGATCATCAAGTTGTCGCTTAGTCTTCCCTACAAAATAATGTATGATAGGATTACACCTAATAAAATTAATTAGGTTGAGGCCTATTCAGTGTTTTACGGGAGGGTGTCCAGCTTCAACCAGTAGAGATTGCTAAGTCATTGCGGATGAAGAGCTGCGTTGAGCGAAGCCGTTCAATGTGATTACGCGATGTCGGTCTTTACTCTATAAACAGAATTTTAAGAATCGGTTGAATTGGAAAAGCAAGAAGCATGACAAATGATGGTCGGAAACAAACGGTAGTGGCGAGGCTCGATAGGTCTTCGCAGATAGTGCGGTTGCCACAAGCAACTAGGGATCGCATTGCTCACATCGATTTCACCTTATTGTTTAAGGGAGAAGCGGTACGGGCGAACTTAGTCGATCGCTTCAGCATAGCTGCAGCACAAGCAACGAAAGACTTCACAATGTACAGAGAGCTTGCTCCGGGCAACATTGAGTATGACCAAAAGCTCAAGTTGCATAAGCGTGGTGAAGCATTTGAACCCCTTTTCGACTATGACGTTGTGAGAACACTGGCGACGATTAGCCAAGGTTACGGCGATGGCTTTACTGGAAAAGTAAAACCACCTCTTGTGTGTGAAGCGCCTTATCATCTTAACAAGCCAAGCCTATCTATAGTGGCGAAAGTCACCGAGGCCATACACAAAGGCAAAGTCTTGATCATCACCTATGTGTCGTTATCGAGTGGTGAAACCACGCGTGAAATTGTGCCGCATACGCTGGTGGACAATGGTCTGCGTTGGTATGTACGTGGTTTTGACCGCAAACATGGTGAATTTCGTGATTTTGTACTGACCCGAATTAAAGCAGCGGCTGTGCTTGAAGATTCTACGTTATCTGAGGCTGAGCTCGAAACCCAGGACCGGCAATGGAACCGATTTGTAGAGCTGGAGTTAGTGCCGCACCCACGCATAGAGCATAGCGAAGCTATTGAGCTGGATTATGGCATGACGGGTGGTGTAATGAAGGTTGAGGTTAGAGCGGCAACTGTGGGGTACTTGCTTCGGCTTTGGAACGTCGATTGTTCCAAAGAGGCTCAGTTAAAAACACCCGAATTCCATTTATGGTTAAAAAATTATCAAACTTTATACGGTGTCGGTAACCTTGCGATTGCGCCTGGTTTCGATAGCGTGACAGCATAGGGAAGAACATGAATATTTTACAATACGAATCAAAAGTTTGGGCAACTGCTGATCTTCTACGTGGTAGTGGTATCAAAGAATCAGAATGGCCTTCGTTCATGATGCCTTTCTTTGCTCTTGTGATGATTGAAAGCCGACTTATACGGATGTTTGATGAACTAAAGGCAGAAATAGGCGAAGAAGCACTTAAAGAGATTCAACAAGAAGATCTCTATGATCTCATCAAAGATAAAGGCCAAGGCTACAACATCGTCATTTTTGAGAAAAAACAATCGTTATCCGATATTTGTAAAAATGACAAATCTTTTGATATCGACTTCGATGCCTACCTCCATGGCTTTGATGGTGAAACGAAAGACCTGCTTGGCGTGGATGCCGTTGAGGGCGAAAAGTTTCTTGATATACGAGGTGTAATAGCCAAGCTAAAAGCAAAAAAGGTATTGCTTGGCTATACCAAACTTTGGGCTGAAATTGACCTCAAGCCTTTTAATAACTCTGAGATCACCACACTAGAAGAGCATATCAAACGTAAATGGGCTGACATCTCAGCAGAAACCGCCGGGGAACAGTACACCCCTGATGATGTAATTGCACTCATCAGTGATATTGTCGCTTCGAAAATAGAAGAATCCGACAAGCTTCTTAAAATCTATGACTGTACCTGCGGTGGCGGCAATATGCTATTTGGTGTTGAGGACCGCATAAACAAAAAGTTTAAGCGTCTAACTCAAACGTATGGACAAGATTGGAATGATGCTCTTTATGCACTGGCAAAGATCGAAAGTCGTTTTCGCCCTGATTCAAAAATCGAACACGGTAACACTTTGGTTGACGATAAATTCGACAACGAAGAGTTTAACGTGGTAATTGCTAATCCACCTTATGGTGTAAGTTGGTCTGGCTACGCCAAAGACATTCAAAACGACAAAACAGAACGTTTCAAATTCTTACCATCCATCTCTGATGGTCAGTTGCTCTTTATGCAACATTTAATCTCGAAATTGGATGCTAATGGTGTGGGTGTTGTTGTTCATAATGGTTCTACATTATTTAGTGGCGATGCAGGATCGGCTGAAAGTAACATCCGCAAGTGGATGCTAGAGAGCAAACTAGTAGAGGCTGTTATTCAGCTTCCAACTGATGAGTTTTTCAACACCGGCATTCACACCTACCTTTGGGTGCTAAATAAAAATAGAGATCCAAAATCTGAAGATAAAGTATTGCTGATTAATGCAAGTGAAAAGTGGACTGAACTCAAGAAAAGTAAAGGTTCGAAGAAGCGTGAAGTAGCCGAGGAGCAAAGAGCCGAGATAGTACAAGCACTGCTTAAATATCAGGATAATGAATTTACCAAGGTCTTTGAAAAGGAACACTTCTACTTCAACAAACAAGCGATCATGCTAACCAATGTAGATCAAAACGGGTTAACTTTTGAATTGCAGCTACCAATGAAAGAGGATAAAAAAACTGGCGAAATGAAGAGAGATGCCTCTAAACCATTAGCGGTTACGTCTTTAACTGACGGAGAGAGAGAGCTTACTGAGTTTTCTATTACAGAATTTAGTAGAGAATCTTACAGTTCCTTATTCGAGTATTTTGAACAAAATATCAAACCATTTATTTCAGGTCTTAATTATAAAGAGCAGCTGCTTAAGGTCATGACCAATTCAAGCACCTATTATTACGATGACGAGCAAGAAACCCTAATCAAAGAAGATCGTAAAACAGGGGCTGTTCAAGCATTAGGCTGCGGGAAGATTGTCATTAAGGCTGCACTCAAGAAAGCCACAAAAAAACTACCGGAACGAATTGATATTACTGTTGAGTTGACTCCGGATTATCAAAAAGACTACGAAGTTATTCCATTTAACAAAGATCCTGTGCTTAATCAGCAAACTATTGAAGCCTTTATGGCGAAATACATCAGTAAGCCGTTTGAATATCTTGAAAATGTCGTTGGTGTAGAAATTAACTTTAACAAAATTTTTTATAAGCCAGAGGCGCAACACAGTGTTGAAGATGTTTTAAAGGAAATAGCAGCGCTTGAGAAAGAGTTAAAGCAATTGGATGAGGCTATTGCACTATGAAGTTGCATTCAGAAACCTATGATTCGTATAAAAACGCCGAAGGCGAATGGTCAGAAGCCATACCTAGTGAGTGGCAAGAAAAGCGCGTAAAAGATCTTTTTAGGTTAGTAACCGACGCTGCACCAGCAGATAATGATTACGAGCTACTTTCTTTATATGCAGGCATTGGGGTAAAGCCACGTAAAGATTTGGAAGCCAGAGGTAACAAAGCCAGTTCGACCGATGGATATTGGATTGTCAGAAAGAATGATATTGTCGTGAACAAGCTTTTGGCATGGATGGGGTCCGTGGGTTTGTCTGAATATGAAGGTGTTACCAGTCCTGCATATGATGTATTGAGGCAGACACAACCAGAGCTCGATCCAAGATACTTTGCATATTTATTCAGGACTGAAACTGCAAAAAAAATATTCCGCAAGAACTCTCGTGGAATTATGGATATGAGGCTACGTCTTTATTTCGATAAATTAGGCGCGATAACTGTGCCATACCCTTCTCCGACCGAACAAAAAAATATTGCAGACTATATCGATAACAAAGTAACCCTAATTGATAAGAAAATTAATGCCCTAAGTAAGAAGGTCATTCTATATAAAAAATTGAGAGCTACGACTATTGATGAGATTGCTTTATCTGGGATGGGAAAAGATACGCCATTAAAATATAGTTATGATGACGCTATTGGGGAAATTCCTAGCCACTGGGAGGTGCTCCGTCTAAAGGAAGTTGCAAATATACAGAACAGTAACGTAGACAAAAAGTCCCATGATCATGAAAAGACAGTAAAGTTATGCAACTATGTGGATGTATACAAGAATGATTTCATAAACTCGTCTTTAGAATTTATGCAAGCAACTGCTAATGATAGTGAAATAGCTAAGTTTCAGATATTCAAAGGGGATGTTTTTATTACAAAAGACTCGGAGACTTGTGAGGACATTGCTGTTCCTGCATTAGCTACAGAAACTCTGGAAGGTGTTTTGTGTGGTTATCATCTAGCACAAATCAGGTGCAATCAAAAAATAATTTTGGGTGAATACCTGTTTAGATTATTTCAGTGTCAACGATTTGGTAAGCGATTTACTGTTTTTGCCAAAGGGATTACTCGAGTTGGGCTTGGCCAATCAGCAATAGCGGATGCTCTAACACCTATCCCACCATTAGAAGAGCAACTGGAAATTGTCAATAAGATTAGATGTTCTACTGAAGTAACCGACAAGGCTATTGGGAATTTATCAAGGCAAATTGAAAAATTAAAAGAGCTTCGCATAGCCGTAGTTAATGATGTTATTACAGGGCAGATTAGATTGAAAAATACTATAAAAAAAGGACTGCAGTATGAATGAACTACACCTGCAAGATAAGTTTTTGATCCCTTTTTTTTGTGATGACCTAGGCTACCGCGAAGTCAAAGCCAACACAGTAACAAACTCTTTGATAATTGAAGAAGACCTAGAATTTTTTATCAGCGAAACTAATCTCAATAAAAAGGCTTACGATACGCTGATAAAAAAGTATAAGGGTGATAAAGCCCTATTGCTTAAAGAACTCATTGAGATAATTCAAGAGCGCATCGGTAGTAGCCGTAATATGGCTTTGTTTATCAACGCAAATAAGTCGATTACCCTGCAAGGCGTTAAGCTTCACCTGTTCTACCCAAGTGATAGTGTCATTCACGGCAACAAGTTATTTGAGCAGAATATCTTTTCGGTTGTACAGGAGCTGCCTTATAAGTTTAAGTTTCAGGGCGAACAGATATTCTCATTCCGTCCTGATATCGTGCTTTTTGTAAATGGTATTTATCTTGGTTATAGCGAACTGAAAAGTAATTATACCAGCCAAAACGCTAGTAAAAACGGGCGCGGCAAGGTGATAAAAGACTACTTTGAAGCGGTAAAAGCCTATCATCAGCATGTCGATAGTAATGATATGTTGAGTGAGAATGAAAAGCTTGCGCTACGCAAAGACTTCTTAAAGGTCTTCGAAAAAGCTATACATATCACCACAACAGATATTGGTGAAACCTACGTTATTCGCACCATTGCAGATTATTTCGATGAAATACTCACAACTTGTCGTGAAGGCAAGTTTGACAGAGAAGAGATAGAAAAAAAGGCGCATAGCGTATTTAAGCTATATCCTCTACTTAAACCTGATGCTGATAAAAAGTCCAAGCTAAAAGAGTTATTCAATGCTCTTTATAGTAAGTTCATGGTTGAGAAAGAAATCCTATACTACAACTTTATTGAACGCGACGTACACGTCAAAAAAGGCATTAAAGAGGTTAAGAATGAGCCGGGATTCTTAATTTCGCCGAGACCAAAACAGAAGTTTGGTACAGATAAAATCATGGCTAAGATTGATGAATTTTTAGACCATGAGCAAGACCCTAATTATTTTGACAATCTCCTTACGAAGCAACTAGTTGGTGTTAGTGAGGCTAAAAAAGCTGAGCTCCTTCAAAAGCGTAAGGCCTATTCGAATAACAAAAACGTTTATTCGTTATTAATGCAATATGCAGCAGGCTTTGGTAAGTCAAATATTATCGGTTGGTCGGCACTACAGCTAAAAGACCTTCGCCGCCCAGACGAAAATGGCAATATGCAGTACGTGTACGACAAGGTCATGATAGTCGTTGACCGATTGCAGCTGCGTAGCCAGATAGACTCACTAATGCTTAACATGAATATTGATAAGCGTTTGGTGGTTGAAGCTACGAACAAGAAAACCTTTCAAAATGCTTTAGCCTCTGACAGCCGAATTGTGATTGTTAACTTACAGAAGTTCGGGGCAGTTAAAGAGATGATGGATGCGAGTGTTTTAGCAAAGCTCGCCAAAATGCGTATCGTTTTTCTCATTGATGAGATACATCGCTCTAATAGTGGTGATCAACATGAAGAAATGGTAAGTATCTTCGACGAATTGCAAAGTCCTTTTGATGGCGAAGCTTATGCTGGTAAAGCAACGAAGAAGAACTTAATTGTCGGTTTCACCGCTACACCGGATGATCACACGCTGGCACGCTTTGGTGAATTTAGCAGCTATGCAGAAAGCGAAAAGCTGTGGCGGCCATTTGATAGCTTCACCATGAAAGAAGCGATAGAAGATGGCTTCATCCTAAACCCACTTAAAAACATTGTACCTGTGGCATCTAAAATGCTATTTGATTTACCTTCAAATCCACTCGAAGGTTTCACAGAGAAGGAATTTAAAGATGCTAAGAAAAAGCAGGTGTATGAGAACCGAGAACGTATTGACGCAATATCCAAGTATGTTGCTGACCTTTTGGTAAAAGATGTTTACCGCCAAATACGTGGCACTGGTAAAGCTATGCTTGCCGTATATTCCATTAAATCGGCTATCGCTTACAAGGAAGCAGTCACTAAATACTTTAACGAGTTAGTTAAGCTTCCTAAATATGAGAAGTATGCAGAGGCTCCAATTCATATTGTCTATTCGAGCAATCAGGACGAGCAAAGTGCTACGGGCTTGAATGAAGGCCTATCTGAAGAAAAAATATTGGAGAACTTTGCCCTAAAGAAAAATGGCATAATCATCGTTGTCGCCAAGCTTCAGACAGGCTTTGACGAGAAAAAACTGCATACACTGTTTTTGGATAAAGAAATTCGTGGTATTAGCGCCATACAAACGATTTCACGTGTTAACAGAACGGTCAAGTATAAAAACGACTGTAAAATTGTTGATTTCTCTTATAATAATGTAAACGTTCAGAACATCAAAGATGCGTTTGAGCATTTCTCTGATGTGGTCATCAGCGATTTTGATCCTTTCGGAGATAAAAAGGTTCTCGATATTCTCTTCACTGAGCTCAATAAGTCTGATACGTATGATAAATTCTTCAATGTGTTTATGGGGATTTCTAGTGATCCTGCCAAACGAGATCAGCCTGAATCATATCTTGATTTTGAAAGTAGTCTTAAAAAATACATTGGGGCGAACCCTCAGCGTACAGCAGACACCAAGGCTAAAGCAGCACAATATTTTACGATATTAAATCGCATTGAATTTGTAATAGCCTTGGATGCCAAGTATAGCGAACCAAATTTTCTATTATTTTGGTGTAAATTCAATGCATTATATAATACACTTCATCGAAGTGATGACGTCAAAGATCCTATTGAAGTGTATTTTGACAACCAAATAGGCATGGTTGAAGTAATTGCAGAAGAGCCTAAAAAGAAGAAAAAGAAACCAACAGAAGTCGCAACCGGAGCACCTCCTGGGCCTGGTGGGCAATATGACATTTTAGCAATCATTGCTGCACGCAATGATCAAGAAGAGAAAATTGGCTCACTCATTCTGGAATTCGAATCAAAAATTTCTGACTTTTTCACCTATGTAAACAATTCTACTGAAGGTGAGCGATTGATCGTTAAGATTAAGTCGCATGTTTCAGAAAATGAAATCTATGATGACTTTTCAAAAATTTATCGTAAGTATCGTGCGCTCTATCGCTCTAAAGTCGGTGACTATTTCTTTAAAGAGACTGAAGATTTGGTTGATAAACTTTGTGATGATTTTGAACTGATGCTTAGAGAACAAGACTAATTTATTTCTTCAATTAGTTGAGCTTGCCATTATCAAATTTGCTAATTTGGCTACTATAAAAAGGATAGTGCTCTTTTTCTAGCGTATAAACGACTAAGGAAATAATAAGTGGTCACATTTGATCAATTAATGATACCTCTACTAAAGGCATTTGTGAATCTTGGGGATCAGGCAGCATCGACGAGAGATACGAAGAAGTTGTAGAGCTTGAGAAGTTTTATGAGGATACTTTGGCTGTTCTGTACAACTCCGAAAAAAGTAGCCAAACTGAGGTCGGATATCGATTAGCTTGGGCTAGAACCTACCTCAAGAACTGGATACCTTGAAAACTCATCTCGTGGCGTGTGGGCATTCACAAATAAAGCCAGATAGAAACCGGAAATTGATAGCAGAGAATTTGTCCACTTTGTTAGAGCTTTCGACTGAAAGCCTGAACCGGCTAGTACTACGCCATCGGCACTCGAACTGTCGTCCGATGACTCTCCGGAAGAGGCTATGCTTTGGCGTGAAAAACTGCATCATGTGCTAATTGAAGAAATGAGCCCGGATGCATTTGAGCGATTAGCACAGCGATTATTGAGAGAATCATGCTTTATCCGTGCTGAAGTGACTGGTTGCACGGGTGATGGTGGTATCGATGGCAAAGGAATTGCCCGAATCAACGGTCTGATGAGTTTTCATATCGCTTTTCAGTGTAAAAGGCACAAAGGTTCCGTTGGAGCTTGTGAGATCCGTAATTTTAGGGGCGCAGCCGTTGGTAGAGTTGATCGTGGGATGTTTATCACTACAGGTAGCTCTACAAAGCTGCCATTGAAGAAGCTAGCAGTGATGGCGTTGCTCCGATTGACTTGGTTGATGGTGTTTAGTTAGCTGATAAGCTTAAAGAACTTAGCTTAGGTGTTTAAAAAGAGTTGCTTGAAAAAGTAACAGTTGATCCTGGTTAGTTTTTAGGTCTTTAACTGTTAATAAGCACTAAGAGAACTTGAAAATATGTGGTTAAATGCGGCCACTCACATAACGGAAAGTCAGAATGAATCCTGAAAAATACAATAGAAGTATAAGCTTGCTTTGCCCGACTTGTGGCTGCTCAGACTTTTCCTACGAAGAGGGCAGGGATGAAACAATACAAGTCATGACTTGTGCATCTTGTGACCGAGAGCTCAATAAAGATGAGCTTATTCAAGAGAATAGCGAAAATATTGATGAGCACCTTTCTGAAATCAAGGAAGAAGTTTTGAAAGACGTTCAAGACGAACTACGTAAATCTTTGAAAAAGGCTTTTTCTGGTAGTAAGAATATAAGGATTAAGTAATGCCAATAACTATTGATGCAGGCGATGTGATAGCTGGATTAGCTTTCCTTCTATCTGGTTACGCAACATGGCAAACGGTCAGCTTTAACAAGAGGCAGAAGTCACTTGTCGAAAGTCAAGAAAAGCTAAATACTATTCTTTTGGAAAAAGAAAATGAAGAGGCACTGAAAGGAAAGCAAGCTGACCTTGGTGCATCAATTATAAAACTTGGTAGCAGTAAGTATCGGCTGAAAGTTTGGAATAAAGGAGCAGCTACTGCAAGAAACGTCAGAATTGAGTTCCCCGAAGGTAACGATTTAGTTATTGAATCAGAAGTGACTGACAAATTTCCGATGGAAAGCCTCGAAAAGTATCAATCCGTTGAACTTATAGCCGCTGTTCATATGCAAACGAAACGAAAACATGTTGTTCGGCTAGTTTGGGAAGATGATGCCCAGTCTTATAATGAAAAGCTCTCTTACCCTACATTGTAATGTAAATATCAACTGTGGAAAGGCTAATATTAAAATGTTTAGCCAATTCTCTTTGCTTATATCCTTTGCACCTCATTTCATAACTTGCTGTATTATAGATATTCCCTTCCAGTCACCCTAATATTTTCCCTTGCTGTAATATAATTTTATGTCGTCTGTCTAATTTTTTTCATCATTATATTTAATGATTTTTAATTGAGATAGCATTTGAGTTAAAGAGATATCTAGTTCTAATATATTTCGATTTAAGTTTTTGAGATGGAGTAATATTACCCCCAGTGATTGACATCGTTGTATGATATAAGTTATTTTCTTTTTATTATTTCCCAAATCATAGAGCTCCCTTATAATTTATGTGAGGTAAGGCTTGAATACGCTATCAATATAATGTATCAATTACGTTAGTAGTTATTTAGTAATTATTGAATTACAATAATATTTAGGTATTTATTAACCTCTTATAGGCTAAGGTTACTATTTTTTATGAAAACAAAAATATGTATAATGGTCACTGGTTTAATTTTTTATCGGTAATATCAATCAAAGCAAACTTATTTTTTTGTGTGATAATTAGGAGTGAAGGCGACATAAGTGCTTTTTAGTGTTATTTTTTGAATGAATCGCTAATTTGATGAAAAATAATGTTCTTTATTGAAAGGTTAATGGTGAAATTAAAATCGAATAGATAATCTATTTATGTGGCATTTTTTATTAATATAATACTTTATTATCTGACATTATTTCCGTTTCTGACGGAATGATATGTTATAATACGTCATTTTTCAACGAACCAACGTAGTATTAAATGGATCTATCTTCTGTTACTATAATCTGGAAAACTGATAAGTAGTGCATCTATAACATCAAAAATAGTGTGATGATGGATTGTGGTTGCCTGTATAAATTAAATATTATTCTGCAAAAAAGATGGGATGCAATAAAAATGATGCTCTCTCCCAGCTACAACGGCTACATGTAGCCATTGTAGCCGGGCCCATAAGTGTATTGTAGAGAAATTATTGTTTGTTGACTTGCTGATCTAACTTTTCATGCACAATGTGTAACGTTTCTACTAATACGTTTCTTTCGAGTTCACTGTCTTCAGATACTCCCATAAAAGAAGCGATAGCTTCTTGTTTTTCATCTGGTGCCTTCAGATATTTCATTAACACGGGTAAGCAGCCAATGCAATTAATTAGGGTACAATGATTTAAGATGCCAATTAGGTTTTGAGTGAGCTCTCGACGGGTCAGTACCTTTTGTTCAATTATTAAATCGGCAAAATGTTCGCTAGAAATATCATCAATATAATGGAGCTGGTCATCAAGTTTTTCAAGAGCGGTATTAACCTCACTTAATAATCCTGAGATCGTTTGAGAATAATATTCAATTTTTTCGTCCTCTTCATTGGAGGTAATTGTGGTAATGAGTGTGTTGTAGATTTTAATTGCTCGAAGGATTGTTAAATTATTTGGGTCTGTGATGATGGGATTATTTAGTGATGCTGTTGAACCCAGTGCAAAATCAGCATACTCACCTTGCGAATTTAAAATCGGATTAATTAAATGTAGTAGTGTCCCATTTTTTATTGTGCTTTTCTGTAGCTTTATTTTCAATGCGAGGTTAATGTTTGCAAAGGCTGCTTTTAAATATCCGTAAGGTAATTCTTCAGATAACATTTCATGCGTCAGTTGATACGCTTCTTCAAGTTTTTTATTGTGCAATAAATCGATGATTACAGTGAGTTTAGCATAGGGAGCTAATAAGGGAATATCCGCTCTTTTTTCAAACCAACGTTTTAAATTTTTAAATTCATTTTCAGTATGATTAGCGGAAGGAAAGTCTCCTTTAAATATCATCGATTTTAAATAATTAATCGCCAGGCTGTACTGTTCTATACGATCTTTTTTTGGGGTAATCACATTGGCATAATGAATAAGGGTTTTAGCACATTCCTCTAATAAACCTTTGTCGTAATCAAATCGATAGAGATACATATGTAGAGAAGATAATAGATGGGATGAGCGCATATTTTCCTCCATCAATTCACGATAATGCTGAGTAATGAGAGGTACCCATCCTGTGGTATTTTGAAGTCTTAATAAGGTATTTAAAGACGTATAGGTCTTTTCAAATGCGTCAAGTGCGTTTTCGAAATCCTTCGCTTCAAATTTGCAAATATTAATGGCGTGTTTAATTGAGCTTGTTTTTTGGTTTTTGCCACACCGGATATTATCAATCAGTGATTTAATTCCCATTAAACTCTCTTTCGGTTGTATGCCTTGTTGTTTAAGGACTTTTTTCAAGTAATGCTTGGCACCTTGAAATAGGTGTTTAGGATCTGAGTTATCAAAGGGGAAGTCATCACTCAATAAAAAGGCCTGTATATGGTGATAAAAGCTTTGGGGCTGCGCATTTTGAGTATGGCGATTGAGAGTTTTATACATATCGAGTGCAATAATGGCGGGTATCGCTGTTTCCATATATTTTTTTGTGATGATATCTCTTTCTAAGTCGGAATAAACCACTGCATGCACAACTTCGTTATACAGTTGTTCGTATTTATAGAATACATCACGCCTGTCTTCCTGACTATAAACCGCCTCGGCATCTATCATGCCAATGATTTTATTGTAATAGATATCAAAAAACTTTTGATGTAATGAAAAATCTGAAGTTTCATATTTATCTCGCATATTCAGTGCGTTACCGGTGATGTCTTTTGTATTTAGCTCGAACACTCGACAAACCGTTAACATAATACTGACAAAATTGTGATGACTCATGCGCTCTTCCTAAATTGGTTTCCAAATTTGTACGGGGAAATACTGCCAGAATTTGTGGCAAAGTCTACTTCGAACGAAACACACTTGGAGGACATAAAATGTCAACATCAATTCAACCCTTACGTATTCTTCGCATTACAGAACTCACCAAGGCGCTGGGAATTTCACGTTCCAGTATTTATGAAAAATTGAATCCACGTTCAAAGTATTATGATGACACGTTTCCAAAACCAATTAAGCTTGGCGCTTCATCGGTTGGATGGCTATACAGTTCGGTGGAAAAATGGGTTGCTTCACGTGAAGTTTAGGTGTCTATCAAATTTAAGGGGCAAGAAAAATGTCAAATGACAATCCAGAACTGTGTTTGCAGTTGAAAGTTTTACCTGAATTTTTTCAGCAGCTGATCGGGCACATACACACTCAAACAGGGGCGAGCCCAGATATTATTTTACCCACCCTATTAGGGGTTATGGGGATGGGGTGTCAGGATAACGTTGATGTTCAACCTATCGAAGGGCTTCGTTATCCGACTTCGCTCTATACGCTCGTGCTTGCCAAGTCGGGCAGTAAAAAGACATCGGTATTCAGAATGCTGATAGCACCCGTTATTCAGTGGGAAAAAACACAAAAAGCAGAATATGTTGCAGCACAGGCGGAGTATCAACGACATGAGGCTATTTGGAAAATAGAGCTAAAAGCTCATGAGAAACATTATCAAAAAGTGCTTAAGGATAAAGGTGATGTGGTTGAGGCTCATCGTCAGTTAGATGAATGCCTACAACAAGCACCTGTTAAGCCGGTTGAACGGCGTTTAATTATCAATGATCCCACCAGCGAGGCATTAACTCGGGAATTAGGTCAAGGGTATCCAGTGTTAACATTGGCCTCAGATGAAGCTGGAGCTCTGTTTGACGGTAATCTATTTCATAAAATTTCGTTATTAAATTCACTCTGGTGTGGCGAGAGTATTTCGGTGAGCCGTGTTTCACGCGACAGCTATTTTATTTCAGATGCCCGTTTTAGCATCTTGTTAATGTTACAACCGGAATTGCTTAATCATTATTTGAGGAAAAAAGGCACGAAATTTCGGTATTCTGGTGGACTAGTCCGTTTTTTACTCGTGGATTTGAACAATTCCTTAACGCGACTGGATGACTTGAAAACGTTACCACTGAGCGATCAGGCATTTAAAGCTTTCTCTTCTATTTTGATCGACCATTTAGACAAGGCTACATTGCGAAGAGAGCATGGCAGTGAGCGTCAGTGTATCACGTTAACGGCGGAGGCACAAAAACGCTGGTATGAACAGCAACGATTCATATCAGATTGTATGAAGCAGGACACGGCATTATCACATTATGAAGATTTTATTGCACGCTATATGGAGCATGCGTCGAGAATTGCGGCAGTGATGCAGGTTTTTATGGCACCGAATTCAACGCTGATCACAGAAGAAACCTTGAATGCGGCATTTTATATTACACAGTGGTATCTCAATCACTTTATCGCTAAAACTGATGAAACGAGGGAGTCAAGTGATGCTGAAAAATTAATCGATTGGCTTGAGAGTCATTTAGTGAGTAATGGGTCTTATAATTTTAGAACGAATTATATTATTAAATATGGACCAAGAGCTGTTAGACATAGTGAGCGTTTAGAGCCAGCTATTAACCAATTGGAAAGAGAGGGGAAACTGAAAAGGTTTATTCAAGATGGCATTGGTTATGTGGGATTTATTGGTGCAAAAATGACACCTGAAGAGCTAGCCGAACGATTGAATATTCCGTTCAGTAGTAGAGGGGTATTCATACTCAATAACTCACCAAAATAAGGATAACTTCAGAGTTATTTTTAATAATATCAGTGAGTAGGATTATATCACCAAACTAGGTTTATTGCGGTTTTGGGGAGGGGGAGTCTGTCTTTTATTAAATGGAATGATGTCGGTATAGGTAATATATACCATCTTATTAAATATAATACTAATTTACAACAGTAACACCTATCAATCAACAAAGCAATGTTTATTTAATCACCGTACCTATTGTGTCTATAACTCACTGTGTTATGGATGCGATAGGTACTTAAACACGAATACAGATATCGCTATTTCTATGATAGTAAGGTAATAAAAATGTCAGCTTATGCATTAACTAAAACAGAATTGGATCAACTGATAACTATCGCGAGTGATCGCTATGATTCCTCGATATCGTATTATATCCTTCGTCGATTACTGGCAGTGGTTGAGAATACACTAGAACACCATAACCGAGTATTTGCAATCCGAGTTGATTTACGATTCGCTCAGGATAGTAGTCCTGATGCCCCTGATATGCCGGTATGTTTTCAACGCACGGATGAGCGAGCCATTACCCGTTTTATCGAGTCACTAAAAAGCCAACTGAGAGCAGCACATCATCGTACGGGGCGTTCAGGTACACCAGCACTCCCTTATTATGCTTGGGTAAGAGAACGTAATGAAAGTGAATATCCTCACTACCATTTAGTTTTGTTATTTAATCGTGATATATACGGCTATTTAGGCAACTATTTACAAGATGATGCCAATAATATGGCGACTAGAATACAACGGGCATGGTGTAGCGCCATTGGCTTAGGGTACCCGGACTATGCACCATTAGTTAACTTTCCAGAGAACCCCGTATTTCGATTTGATAGACGAGATGCTCTGGCCCGTCATTCTAATTATTTTGATTTCCTATTACGCATGACGTATCTGGCTAAAATGAATACCAAGGAGCTCATTGCTGACTTTAGAAACTTCGGAACCAGTCAGGTTTAATTGAGAGGTATTAGCTCAGACTTGAACTAACAGGTGTTGGGTAGAACATAACTAAGCCTGACAGGCTGGTCTGAGCGAGGAGAGGAAGTTTCCACTATTCTATCAAGGTAATCTTCAACAGGCCGATTTAGAGGCGTTTGCTTTAGAGCAATAACTACACCTTGAATAAAAGGTTGTCTAACTCTATACACAACTCAAAATATAATGGATCTATGGAGTTAGACACCGTGCGCTTTCGTCCTGTCAGGGAGCTAAAGTTTTCCAGATGTCATAGCCGATATACGCCAACGTTGAGGTAGCAAACAGGGCAAAAATGATGACAACGTAGCGAAATCTACTCTGACTTGCAGCAATTTTCGCCTCCAGATGGCTCTTTTGCTGGTTAACAGCTTCAGTCAACGCCTGCTGACTTATTTGCAGAGACTCAATAGCATGGGTTGGTGGCGTTAAATGCTGCACCAGAGCTGTCTGGACGTCGGTGGATAGCATTTTAAGGCCGCTTAACACTTCTCGCCGATCGTTTTCTTGCTGTTCCGCGAACGTGGTCTGCGCCGTTTGCACATTCTGACTCACGCCCTTGAGTTGCTGGTTAAGTTCACTTACCAACTGCTTTATTTGCTGCTGGACTTGCATGACACTTTCTAGTTGTTCAGACAATCGTTGGTTACGCTCTCGTGTCGACCGTTGCTTGCTGGCATTGTCTGCGCTGGTGTCCTCTATAGATTGGTTAATCGCCAGTAGCTGCTGCAACAGGGCCTCAGCGCCGTCGATACCCGCTTGCTGACACTGCTGTATTGCTGTCTGAACACTCTCATTTTGTAGCCCAAGAACATCAGACAGTTTTGCAAAGACCTCGCCTGTCTCTGTTTTCAGTTGGCTATCATAGTGCGCCGATTGTTGACTAAGCGCGGTGAGAATATCTTGTTTTTTTTCGTTGACCTGAGTCGAAATAAACTCCTGCAGCTTACTTATCATCCCAGGAATATCTTCATCTTGCAGCTCACGTAATGATCTTTTCAGAGGATTAATGATTTCTTCAGTGTTTGCGTCTACCGCATTAATGGCATCATTGATTTCGTCAACCTTATATTTGGTATCCAGAACCTCTGCATTGAGTCTTTTTAAAGAATTCTCAAGGGGATTGAGCGGTTCCTTAAGTATTTTTACCATTAACTCGGCGAGCGATTTTTCTTTATTTTTTATTTCACTAGTCACGTTCATCTCTTATCCAGAATACTTTTCAGTTAAATTCATTAAATCTTCCCGCTGATTTTTCAACGCAACGCAGGATAAAATTTGTAATAAAGCATCACAATTATCCCGTTCCTGCAATGCTGAATCTAGGTGCGTACTTAATGTGTTGAGATACTCTTTATCAAGAAAGTGGACAAACTGCTTACAGCGGGCAAGATCCTCCTTTGAAGCTGCGGCAATTTTTTTTAAATCATCCTTGTGCGAGACGATCTGTTGTTCAAGCGATGTTTGCTGCCGTAAGGATTTATTTTGCTCTACTCGCAACACGTCAAGAGTCATCCTTTCTTTGGATAGTTCACTTTTGTATTCATTCCGGACGTTCTCTGCTGCAGCCATCCATTGTGAGGTCCACAACCGAATGACTTCCGCTTTTGCATTATCAGCAGCATAGATGACGCTGTTTTTGTCCGATAAATAATTCGCAGAACTAAGATAGGCATCGATCCAATAGTCATCGAGCGTATAGCGAATAGCATTGAACTTTTCATCAAGAATATCCTGTACCTCCTGCCTGGTAGGTTCAATATTCTTACGGGCTACTTTTCGCCAGTACGTTGACTGACTTGCTATGGCCAACTGGATCTTTTTAATTTCACTGCAATAGTCGGCAATCATACGGCGTAAAGTCGTGCATTTTTCGCTTTTGTACTCTGCCGACAATTTAATTACTGCGGCCTCTTTTGCGGCTTTATCGATAAAACCTCGGCTGACAGCTAACGAGTTATCTTTTAATAACCAGTTAGTTTGGTTTATTTTTTCCAGCGACCGAGAGATTGCCTTTTCCCAGGTCATCAGTGTATTTTCTGTTTCTTGTAGCTGTTTTTTTAGCGCTGACAGTTTTTTTTCGACAACTGCCGTTTTTTTCTCCTGAATATATTTAACGCTGAGGTGGGTATCTAGGGTGCTGCGCAACCGCCCGAGCGGGCTGGTCGATGCCGCAATCTGTTCCAACAGTTCGTTACGCAAGCGGTTGACCATGGGGGCAACACGGGCATACAGGGCGCTATCGTTTTCGGCCATACTCAGCCAGCTGCTGCCAAACTCGAGTGGAAAGTAGAGGTTCAGATCTTTCGCCATGTCACTCAGGCTGTTAAAGCGTTCGATCTGTTCAATAAGGCGCTGACGTAGCTGGGTGATATCGAAAGCTGGATCGTTGCGAATCAGCGTCTTCACCGACTGTGCTGAGTAAGAATAGGTGGTCACGATGCGAAATCGGCACGGCATCGCCTGCCAGTCCTCAATACCCGGCAGCGTGATAACGTCCGGTTGCAGAAAACTCAAATCATCGCCACGACCAATTAGCAACACCAAATCAGCGAAGGGAAGATAGCTCTTCGCCATTTGATTGACATGCTTTTGCTCTTGCGCATTCGCGGGATTATCACCAGGTAGATCCAGAATACGCACGCCGGGTACACCCGTGGTTTGCATTCTGAAAAAACGCCCAGGAATATGCACAATGCATGGGGAGTCGACAACCAGTTCTCCCCGTTCCATCTGCTTTCTGATCTGCGCTAAGGCATCGGTCATATCGTCGTCAGAGGCAAACCAGTGCGTTTTCGATTGCACAAACAATCCCCAGCGCTGGTCCACTGAACGACGATATTCCATGGCGGTGGCGGTGGCCGACTTCCCAGCTTCCCGCCCGCCGCGCAGCACGTGCGATAATGTTGCCATTTGCTGCAGATCTATGCCCATCAGATCGAGCAGTAAGGTGGTTTTTCCGACCTGCGTCTTACCAAAGATAACCACGTACGGTTCGGCATCGCTTTCCCTGAGCTGTATTCTTTCCTGAACGTCATGACTTAAGCTCTTAATCAGCCGATCGTAGGCGCGAAAAGCCCACTCTAACTGCCGTGACTCTAACTGCTGCCAATAATTTATAACCTTCCAGGACGTCATCTCACTCACCGTGGTTGGTTATTAACACTTGTAGACCCGAAGCCGATGAACCCAGCTCAGTACGCAGGTCGTTGATAAGGGTATTCACATCGGCAATGGCTTTGGCGAGCCGATCCTTGCGCATCAGTATTTCGTCCATGTGATAACGCGTACGTAACGTTTCGCTAATCCGCTTACGTGCCGCATTCATCGTATCATCGAACTGACTGCGTAAATGCTCAATATGGTGATCATGAACGCTGGCAAGCATGGTGTGTGCCTGAGAGCTCGCTTTTTTCTCGAAGGTGCGCATTCGTGTTACCGCAGACACGGTCACGTAGGCCGCCGTCACAACGGCGGTTACCGCAACGGCAGCAGGATGCATTATCACTGGTGCGGGGGGAAGGGGTGAACCCGTTTGGTCAATAGAAGATTGATCCTGGCCAAAGAGCGCGCCAAGGATATCGGAATCACCGTCGCTGACAATGTCAATCGCCAGCACTGCCGCCAGTGATTTTATTGCGGTCTTGCCAAGATCAACTCCTGCGTTGAGGGTTTGAACCCCTTCTGCAGCGACGTTACCTGCGGATGTCTCACCATCGTACTGCTCAAGTGTGACGTAAGGTCGCAGCTCTTTGCAAATTTCAGGCATGGCGTACACAAGGCGAGTGTACTCCAGCGAGAGCACTGGGATCAATTCCACGCTTTTCCTGAGCTGTTTATTCATCACCGTGGTATTTTGCCCATTCGATGTGGCACCATGATTTAACAACATTTTGATATTACTTATTTTTTCTGCATCCAGCTGTTCGTGCTGTATAGGCTGCCCGGCGCTATTCATATAGCCAAGTGTTATCAGCTTCTCTAGCTTTGGTGATGCAGGCAAGTTTGGGCGATTGTTGCCGTTTGGCATAGGCTTGAGTTTTGCCGCCGTCAATTGTTGCAAGCTGTTCACATAGTCATTGAAGAAACCAGCTGATGCGTCCTCCCATGAATCCTGAACCAGTTTCTGTAATTTGCCTTTTGTTTCACTGGTGGTATCAAATGCATTCGATATCCTGTTGGCAAATCCCTCATGGTCCTTGACCAGCCTGCGGTCCATGTTAACCTTCGCCGCTTCAAAGGTTTTAGCGATACACGCTTTCACCTTTTTGGTGTGCTCTTCTCTTAGTTCCTGTACGGCGTCGTCAAACACTTCTAGTACTTCTACCAGAACCTGACTGCCATCATCCTGGCTACCTTTATCACTGTGGTAATATAGACGTGACTGAGTACGGATCATATTCATGACGCGGGGCAGAGCCTTACTGACAATCCCAGTAAGGTGGGTTAACTGGAGATAACGGTTGGTTTGTCCGGAAAAGTTAAGGTCATCAATGGCTCGGCACAGGTGCGGCATCCATTCTGTTATGTATTCCGGATCGTCGGTGCCGGTTAAAATAATATTGTTATCCGTATATTCGGCAGCGACATTGAAGGTTTCAGCCGCGCTTTTTCTTAATTCAGCTTGCCGTTGTGGATTATGGCGATACGCTTCTGTCTTGGAGATGACAATATAAGGTTTACAGTCCTTAAGCTCTTTTTCCAGCATATCTTTGACGATTTCGAGCTGCTGCTGGTTTGCCAGTCGAGTTTCGTCGGTTACGATGATACAACCGCCTGCCGCGATCATTGCCTGACGCATTAGTTCTTGCCATTCACGATTTTCACGCTCTTGTTTTTCATAGCCAGGCAGCAGTAACCAGGCCTGATTATTGCGTGTAAAATAACGCTGCGGTACTTTCAATACTGGCAGTAAATCCCCCGCATCAGGATCGCAGACCGCTCGCTGAAACTCGTTGACGTCGACGCTGATATCCTCTAGTGTCAAATCATTTCCAGTTTCGACTAGGCGGCGGACATAACCCTGAGGCACTTTAGTCTTAGAACTCTCGAGGATTAAGACTGGCATTTTCTCGCCGCGTCCTTCATTGCTACGTAACCAGCCGCTACTGTCTTGATGCAGGCCATACAGGCTCGCCATCAGAGTCGTTTTACCCGCTCCTTGCGAGCCGCCTATAGCCACAATCCAGGTATCGGCGAGCACCTCAGCAAGCAGCAGTCGTCGCATGACTTCAAGTAATTTTTCATCAAGCTCTTCACTGTCAAGTGCGGAACAGGCCCCACGTAAACGACGTAATGCATTATTCAGCGCCTTGAGCTGGATTTCCGGTGATTTCATTGGTATTTGTTATCCTCAGAAGGTCTTAAAATTGTAAAACCTAATTATAACAGGCTCTATCGAGGTAGGCTTGTGAAGATTAAGGGAAATTTTACGTACCCAGGAGACCAATTGGAAAACGAAAATTATCCTATGTTAAGTCTGTTTTTTGAGTAGACATGAGTTAACGGGGGGATTTTGAGTGAAAAACGGGCGAGCTCCTAGGATATGTCAATATATGGGCAGGATGATATACCGCAGCGCGTTATGTGATGATTAAGTTTGGATAACAGCTAAGTGACTGCAATAGTAGATTATATTGCAGTCATTGCTTTATGAAGTGGTAAGTTATCAGCCGTGACTCCTGCACAGTTATGGGCTAATTTTAGTAATTGTTTTTTAATTGTTTTAGCATCTACCGCCATATCTACTGTAGCAAAATGGATTTTATGTCCCTGAGTGGTAACATACTCATTGAGCATATAGCCAACAGCTGGATGAAGAAGAAGGCCTGCGGCATTAAGTGAAAGTGGGTCCGCCTTGCTTTCCTGTGTTCTAAGGTAGGTATATAATTGATAAATATAGTTATTACGTAGCGATTGTTCCCGATACCAGCCCTTTGTCAAGATCGCATTAAACTTGGTATCGATAATAATGCGCTGCTGGGCCATCTTGTGCTCTAGAATAATGTCTGACTTCATCGTCGGAAAAATCGCTGCGCTGCCCGCACTCTGACCACTAATCGCCCATTTCAGCTCTTTCCCTGCAGAGATCCGCCAGGTTGTTTTGGCCAGGTGTACACGATAAAATCCCGCGATACCTTTTTCAAACAACCTTCTCATCCAGTAAAGATTATCTGAGGGGGCGGGTAAAAGATGTCGCCCACGATCTTCGGTTGGCATCAGCAGTTCAAAAGATAATTTTGCGGCATCGACCATCGGTTTATCTGCGGCGTCATGACGCCCGAAACGCCACACCGAGGGAAGTTCTCTATTGTCAGGATACCCTCCGTTTATTCCTTCACGGCGAAGTGATATTGCCATAATGTGACAATCTGCTGCCAGCGACGGCTTCGTTATGAGCGGGGTCAGACGTTCTAACGCACAGCGAACATAGCGGTTTCTCGGGGTGTCGAGGGTCATGTCCTGAAAATGGCAAGCGATCCGTCCCCGCTCCAGCAACTGATGACTAGCCGTATACAGTGCATCAATGCGTCCTCTCACTCGGTTTAAGGCCTCATGACGGGTTTGGTATCCTATGCTTAAATTGCGACGACGGCGCACTGCAATTTCATGTAGCAGGATTGTCGCCACCAGGTCAGGTATTTCTGCCGGGTTATCTTCAACCGCAATATGACTGCGCCCCAACTGGCGAAACAGATCTGAAGCGTACAGCATCAGCAACCAAAGATTTCGCACGGGAATGCGTGACGCTTTATGTTGCTCACTAACGGTGATTGTCGTCATTCTACTAATAACACTTTTCTGGCTTCGTCGACTTTGTTTGGGGAATCAAACCAGTATTCTGCGAGCAAAGGGCAAATCTCTGTATCGACGACCTGTTCATACCAGGCCTGAGCATCGTTGATTTGCTGACCGATGGCTGGGGTGACATAGCTGTGACCGACACAAAACTGCGGCCCTAAAGTAACATCTTTTTCCAGCATCTCGTTTAGTGCAGCCAGTCGAGACGCGATGATGTCTAACAGGTCTAAATTAATTGCGAATTTATGATTTACCCAGTTTTTCCACGCGTCATTAAACGCAGGCTTTAGATCGATAAATGCGAAACGGCGGCGCAGTGCTAGGTCGAGTAGTGCCAGAGAGCGGTCTGCAATATTCATCGTGCCGATGATAAACAAGTTCTCAGGAATGTAGATTTTTTCATCCGGATTTTCACTGTAGGAGAGCGCTAGCGCCTCGGTCGGTGTGCGTTTATCGGCTTCCATCAACGTGAGTGTTTCACCGAATATTTGCGCCGGATTGCCTCGGTTAATCTCTTCAATAATTACCACATATTTCGCGGCAGGATTATTGATCGCAGTTTTGATTACATTCACAAAAGGCCCATCAATTAGCGTTAATCGGCCATCTTTTCCTGGACGCCAGCCACGGATAAAGTCTTCGTAAGAGAGGTTCGGGTGAAATTGCATCGCGCTAATACGCTCTGGAGCTTGTTCTCCCATTAAGCAGTATGCCAGACGTCGAGCCAACCAGGTTTTTCCGGTTCCTGGAGGCCCTTGTAGGATCAGGTTTTTCTTGTCGAACAGCCGCTGAAGTGTGAGTTGGATCTTCGCTTTTTCAAGGAAGCAGCCCTCCTGAATAAGATGATTGATGGCGTAAGGCATGTGAGTGAGTTTTGGTGGTGGAGCACTCTCTTCAACTGTTTCCTCTGTTATCGTCAGGGATTCGTTTTTTTCAAAATTCAGGTATTCATAATTTCCGCGCTCATGGAATTTTAACTCATCATCATCGCGTAATTTTTGCAGATAAAAGGAGATTGAGCTTGTAACCGTTTTACTCTCTGGACGTTCTGCCTTGAATACGTCTAGGTAGTTTTCTTTCAACTCCGAAGCGGTGAAATAAGGACTCTCTTTTTTCAGGCATAACGCCTTAATTTTATTCAGTAGAGAGGCTTTCCACGTTCGATTTTCTACTTCATCTTTAGACTGGCTAAGATCGGTATGCCAAGCTGACAGAGAGAGTTCCGGGAAGGAATGAACAGGATAGTTGGGTTGGGTAAAGGCTTTGTTAAGCGCCAGCATAATGCTTAGATAGCTTTGCCCACTGCAGCGACCTTTTACTCCGTTTTTAAGGATCTTAATGTTTAACACTTTCTGGATGTAATATTGCGATTGGCTATCTAAAGTGGGGTAGAACCAGGGACGGACCCAGTACAGCCCCATGGTCAGATTCCAGCCTACATTCCTCACTGCAGAAGCGATGTCATATGCGGAAGTGAAGTCTGTGGAGTTGGTATTCTCGTTATCTGCAAACATTATTGCCTGTGAGAATATCTCCCACAAGCGTTCAATGTCATCAGGATCACGGGACCTTTCATAACCAAAGAACCAAGATTTTTGGTTATTCAGCAACGGGATACCAGCAAAGGAGTCAGGAACTGGCTCGCTCACGCCCAACAAAATCGCTAGCCTAGCGGCAATAGTTTTGCGATTGGCGTCGGTTAGACTGCGATTGAACAAACCCATGGTAGTAAACGGACAAATATCTTTTAAAGGATAAGCTTCTCCCTTGCTGGGTCTGTCCTGCAGATGGGACATCCCGTCGACATCTGCGGCAATTAGGTGAATTCCTTTGACTAATTCATTTCTTCGGTTCCGCCAATCCAGTAACGTGCTGGCAAAAGCCTCATAAAAACGAGACCATGCAAATTTAACATCATGCTCTGCTGTGTCCAATGGGAGCTTCCTTATGCTTGTTAGACATTAATAACTTATCCGTTGAATTTTAATATATTACTATCAATCTCGGGATACTTAAACTACCTGATACAGGGATTGGCATGCAGTTTTCAATAAATCATACCACCTAGCTCAACCTGACTCTCGTCCGGATCTCCATTGATGAATATAAACTGATTTAGCACCTTTCGCATTTGGGATTAAGTGATAGCTGGACAAAATTGCATGCATTCTCAATATGTGCGAATCGGTAGCATTGTTTATAAGTAGTTACCTTCCGGGCAGTGGCACGCTCGATGTGAGTGGAATTAAATAATTTTCTTCAGATTTTTTCTACCTAACATCACCACGTCAAAGTTCAGCATAAGGAGCTGTCCATGCTCGCCTAGCTATTTGACTCGTGGTGATTTTTTGTGATCTTTACATTTGACGAAAACGAGATGGGCGCTGGGTAGCAGAACAATACGATCCTTAAGCGGTTGCTAGGTGAGACAAAATTATAGGCAATTCCACCAACCTTTTTAACTTCGCCTACGAGTTTTTTCAATAAGGTTTTCACGGTCGGATTTCATAAGCTTGTCTTATTAGTACTTATTGATTAGCATTTATAGAAAAACCTCCAAAGGAATTTATATGTCCCGAATTTTATTTCCTTCTACATGTAGCCCTGAAAAAATATTCGATTTCTGTAATGAAATTGAGAAGCACTCTAAGCAGCAACAAATCACTATAGATTTCTCAAATATGGGAAGAGTTGAACCATTTGCAATGATTTATATTGCTAAGCACATTCGAGATTTTCATAGAAAGCAGAAAAACAAAATAGATGGATTTAAAATTTTTTGTAGTGGACACGAAAGTAAAGATTATGCTTCAAACATGGCTTTCTTTAGGGCTTTTGGATTAAAGCATGGTCGTGAGCCAGGATGTACAGATGGGAATAATAATTTCGTTCCCTTTACCATTCTTCGTGTTCAAACGGTAATGGATGAAGCTAACGATAAATACACTGAAGTACAAGAGATAGTTGAAGCACGCTCCGGAAAATTAGCAAAGATACTTGCTCGCCAAGAAGAAGGTGACCTTATTGATGCATTGACATTCTCTATTAGAGAAATAATGCGTAATGTTGTTGAACATAGCGAATCAAAGGTGATTGAGTATTGTGCACAGTATTGGCCCTCTTATAGCCGTGTCGAAATAGCAATTTCAGATAATGGAATGGGTATGAGAAATTCACTATCGAAAAACCCCTATATAGAAGCTAATAATGATTCTGAAGCCATTCAGTTAGCATTAATGCCATCTATTTCTAGTAAAAATTACAAAGGTGCAAAAATTAATACAAAAAACCCATGGCATAATTCAGGTTTTGGGCTTTATATGATTAGTCGTATATGTAAGCTTGGAGGTAGCTTTCTTATTTGTAGCGGTGAGCATGCTATATATCTCGATGAAGAAGGGAAAAAACATATAGAGTTAGGTCATTATCATGAAGGGACAATAGTTAGAATGGTTTTGAATACTAGAAAACTTGGTTCTTTAAGCTCAATGCTTGCACAATTTAGAGATGATGGTTACAAAATATCAGTTGAAATAAAGCATGCTGGAGTTTATACAGCTTCAGCTGCTTCACAAATGCTTTCTCGGGATTTTAAGTAATTTCATATTAGTCCTTACGGTAGTTGTATGTCTCGAAGCCGCCAGAGTTCTGCTTAATATTGGGTTCCCTTTCGAGATTAGTGGAGAGCAGCGAGGCATTCGCCAACTTGTTAAGGTTAAGACCAGCTTTGTGGAATAAATCGCACTTTTGCTGAGTTGAAGGGGCAGACCACGAATCATCAGGCAACAGTGGTCGCCCTATGGTAAAGTAGAAGTTCAGAATTATTAACTGATACAATTATAACAAAGCCCTTGTCAACCGTGCCCCTATCACTTTCGGAATGGAGGATAAGGCGATTCATGGTTGTCACTGGGTTACACAGGGTTCTATTGGCTTCCCATTTTTGCCTTGTAAGTCTCCCTGAAAAATGAATCATTCATGTTTAGAAAAATCCCTGACACTCCAACTTTCGCTCTTGGCACAGAACCAACATCTGGATGATATATAACTCTGTGTAGTTATAGTACCAGCTCAGATTAGAGCTGGTACACATGTTACCCAACTAGCGATATCCCTCTTATACCACCTTCAATAATACTTCCCCTATCAGCCGATTCAATAAAATCAGCCCACCATTGCATCATAGGGCGTCTTTGCTCTATGTAATCACTGCGGTTATAGGCGCGTCTAACTTCGTTTTTATCAACGTGGGCGAGGGCTGCTTCAATCACATCAGGTGGGAAACCGTGCTCATTGAGAGCGGTACTAGCAATTGAGCGTAGGCCGTGAGAAACCAATACGCCACCAAACCCGGCGCGTTTTAATGCAGCATTGACAGTTTGGCTATTCATTGGCTGAGTAGGCTTGATACGGCTAGGAAAGATAAACTCACGGTTACCACTGAGTGGTTTCATGAGCTCTAAAATAGCTAAAGCAGCATCAGACAATGGAACTGTGTGCTCACGGTTCATTTTCATTCTAACAGCAGGTATCTTCCATTCCTTAGTCTCAAAGTTGATTTCATCCCAACGGGTTTCAGCGGCTTCAGCAGGGCGCGAGATGGTGAGTAGCTGCCACATGAACAGGCATCGAGTAGATAGGCTAATACTAGCTGTACGCATTGTCTGCATGAGCTTTGGTAGCTGATCAGGGGGAATACTTGGCATATTCTTTTTCTTAGGCTTTTCAAAAGCTTTGCCAATATTGATACTAGGTACAGCATCAATTAAGCCAGTATTTTGAGCATAGATCATCACTTCGTTGATACGCTGACATAGGCGACGAACCGTTTCTAGCGCACCTCTAGCTTGAACCGGTTGTATTGCTTGGACCAATATATGGGCTTTGATATCGGTAACACTGATATCACCTATAGCGGGAAAGACATCTCGTTCAAGTGAGCGCCAAATATCATTACCGTAATCTTCGGTTACGGTGGACTTCTTTACTTCCCACCAACGTTCAGCGACAAGTTGGAAGGTATTGGTTTTAGCCTCTTGAGAGTTTCTTATTTGATCTCTTTGATATTCTTGAGGGTCAATATCTTTTGCCAGTAATGAGCGAGACTCTGCTCTAAGTTTTCTAGCATCTGAAAGTGTGACAGCAGGGTAGGCCCCAAAACTTTGTTTGGTCCTTTGTTTTGTATACGGGCGGTAGTAACGGAATTGCCATAACTTGCTTCCGCTAGATTTGATTAGCAGTGTGAGTCCATCACCATCATACAGCTGATAGTCCTTGTCCTGCGGTTTAGCTGCTTTGATTTCGGTATCGGTTAATGGCTTAGTTTTTCTTGCCATGAAAAATCTCCATGCGTTTAGGCCCAACAAAGATGTTAGTTCTTTTCGTTGGGCCTATCAATGGGCCTAAAAGAATTAGCTTGGGTGGGATAAAATAGGACAGTTTAGGACATAAAAAAGCCCGCAACTCATTGAGTTAGCGGGCTTTTCAGTCTTCTTTGGACGTCCTTAGAAGATAATTTGGTGGAGCTGGCGGGAGTTGAACCCGCGTCCGAAATTTCTACGTCCTCGGTACTACATGCTTAGTCTATCTTTAATTTCACTTACCCACTGCGGACAGACGCGCCATGAATAAGCTAGCTTGATTAAGTTTAACGCTTTGACCCCAAGCTAGGTCTCCACGCGATCTCTTTTGGGTTTGACCTCTCTTGATCCCCGTCTTAAGAGCGGAAGCTAGGGAGAGAGGGCTCTAAGCAGGTTATTAAGCTGCTAGTGCTTCGTACTGATTGTCGTTTGCGACTATCTTTTTTGCGGCTTTTTACGAGGCCAACCGCCCCTCGGCATGCACCTTGGGTTTCGCAAATCCCGTCGAATCCAGAATCAGCCCCAAGTTGTTGAAAGCGAGTATATCAGAAAAATACTTGTAATTGCTAGTACTTAACGAAATTTAGCGGTTAGCATTTTTCATGATACGTGCTTTGTCTAATTTCCACTCACGATCTTTAATGGTATCGCGTTTATCATGATCTTTTTTACCTTTGGCTACGCCAATTTTAATTTTACACCATGCATTCTTCCAATAAAGAGAAAGAGCAACGACGGTGTATCCATCACGATTGATTTGACCGTAAAGTGAATCTAATTCGCGTTGTTTTAATAATAGTTTACGGGTACGAGTCGGGTCACAAACGACATGGCTTGATGCAACATTTAAAGGAGTAATGGTTGCACCAAAAAGATAAGCTTCGCCATCACGCATGATAACATAGCTATCACTGATGTTTGCTTTACCGGCACGCAGTGATTTAACTTCCCAGCCTTGTAACGACAGACCCGCTTCAATCTCATCTTCGATGAAATATTCATGGCGAGCACGTTTGTTTAACGCAATGGTCGCGGAACCAGGTTTGTGTGATTTTTTCTTTGTCATAATGTCCACATTATACTGTATGAGCAATAGAAAGAAATCATTTAACCGACTGTTTTCTTTTCAATTGCATAAAACTTAAGCTATATTCCATTAGATTTTTAATTAGTCACTGTTCAATGATATGATCCACACAGTGTTGTCGTACAGGAATAACTATGCCTCAGATTAGTCGATCTGCTCTCGTCCCTTTTAGCACAGAGCAAATGTTTAAACTGGTTAATGATGTTCTTACTTATCCTGATTTTCTACCAGGATGCGTTGGAAGTAAACTGATCAAAAGCACACCAGAAGAAATGATTGCATCAATAAATGTCTCAAAAGCGGGAATTAGTAAAACATTTACTACCCATAACTTTTTAAAGACTAATGAACGTGTTGATATGCGTCTTGTTGATGGCCCCTTTCGTAAATTGACTGGGGGATGGGTGTTTACCGCACTTGATGATAATGCGTGTAAGATAGAATTTCAGCTAGACTTTGAGTTCACTAATAAATTAATTGAGTTAGCTTTTGGCCGTATTTTTAAAGATTTAACGAACAATATGGTTCAAGCATTTACTCACAGAGCGAAAGAGATCTATCGTGACTAAAATATGGGTAGAGGTAACCTATGCGTTGCCTGATAAACAGTATCTTATCCCTGTAGAACTAACGCTAGGGGACACTGTTGAACAAGCCATTATTGCTTCAAATATCTTAACTATTTGTAATGATATTGATTTAACTAAGAATAAAGTTGGCATTTATAGTCGGCCAGCAAAGCTAAGTGATAATGTGAAAGACGGTGATAGAGTTGAAATTTATCGACCTTTAATTGCCGACCCTAAAGAAATGCGTCGTAAGCGTGCTGAAAAAGCACGACAAAAAGCGGAGTAATACCATGCTTTTGCCCAATATAGGGGCGCTACATACTGCATTGATAGGCGCTTGATTACAGACAGATACAATAAAAGATAACACTGCTATAAAGTAATTTCTCTTTATAAAAACACACCCCAACGTCAAATTTAACGTATGGGGTGCAATTCGCTTTTGCCAATCTTATATAAAACTAAGCTTTCTTAGCACTGTAATCACATTACGATTTAGTTGCAGGTGCTGAGAAATTAGGCATATTACCTTGCTTGTCAATCTTAGTCAGTATGCCATTGCTATCAAAAGTTAGTGTCAGCGTTTCTTGACGTACTTCCTGGTGACCTGGCTCCTCACGGAAAACATAATACCAAGTTTGGCTTCCGAAAGGATCTTTAAGCATTGGCGTACCAAGGGCAAATTGAACTTGCTGCTGTGTCATTCCTTGCTGAACTTTTGCGACTTCGGCTGGTGTTAAATAATTTCCCTGATTGATATCTGGGTGATAAACCAGTCTCTCGAACATAGAGCAACCTGAAGTCATTACGACTAAAGATAAGGCGGCAACTTTTAACAGTTTAAAACGCATGGTTATTACATTCCTTTTAGGGTCATAGTGACGATGATAATCGACAACGCAGCAATTGAAAACCTTTCACGCTCTGCCTATGACCCTAAATATCAATAAAAGTTTGTTAATCGTTATGCAGCCAACAAATCTTTCGCATTTGCTAAGGTATTTTTGGTGACTTCACTTCCTGCTAATAAACGGGCGAGCTCTTGTAATCGTTCTTTTTTCGATAATAGTTTCATTGTGGTTTCTGTCTCTTCACCGTTGGTTTCTTTATTAACAAAATAGTGTTGATGTCCACAACCCGCGACTTGAGGTAAGTGAGTAACACACATTACTTGAGTTGATTCACCCAATTCTCGCAATAATTTACCTACAATAGCGGCTGTAGGGCCACTGATCCCCACATCTACTTCATCGAAAATTAGAGCTGGTGTATCCATTTTTTTCGCTGTGATCACTTGTATTGCGAGCGCAATGCGAGATAACTCACCACCAGAAGCCACTTTAGAAAGCGCTTGGTGAGGTTGTCCTGGATTAGTAGTGACATTAAATTCAACTTTTGTGGCGCCATCGATTTGCAGTGAACTGTCATCAAAGTAAGTATCAACAGTAAAATAACCATGAGGCATTGATAACTGATGCATACTGTTTGTGATAAGTTGGCTTAGTTCATTAGCATATTGTTGGCGAACTTGATGTAATTGTTTAGCAACATCTAACGCCATTAAATGATCTGCCTTTACTTGTTCGATTAACGTTTCACAATCATCATTTTGGCGAAGTAAGGCATTTTTCTCTTCAATTAATTGCTGATGAAGATCATATAATTCTTCAGGTGCTACGCGATGTTTACGTGACAAACTAATGTATTTAGACATGCGTTTTTCAACTTCAAATAAGCGATTAGGATCCATTTCTAAACGATCACTATAGTGGCGAAGTTCGTCACTCACTTCACTAATTTGGATTGAGGCTTCTTCTAGCATCTCTAACAATGAATTAAATTGACTCTCCATAGAGGTGAGCTCTGCAATTTCATGTTTAACGACATTGAGCATACTTAAAATATTTTGTTCTTCGTTGTCGCTTAAGAGTTGTAAGCTATTTTGGCTTAAGGTCAAAAATTGTCCGCAGTTAGATAGGCGTTTATATTCTTGATCTAATTCAGGATATTCACCTTGTACTGGTTGAAACTCGTTAAGCTCTTTTAAATGATAATCAACCAGTTGTTTCCTTGCTTCTCTTTCTAGGGAAAGTTGTTGAAACGAGGCCAATGTCTGACAACTTTGATGCCATGTTTGATAGGCTAATTTCATGCTTTTTAATAAAGCAGGCTCATGAGCATAAATATCAAGCAGTTGTTTTTGATAACGAGGTTCTAAAAGTTGCTGATGAGCATGTTGCCCATGAATTTGGATAAGTAAAGAACCTAGCTCTCTTAATTGTGAAAGGGGCACGGAAGTACCGTTGATAAAACCACGAGAACGCCCATCAGCGGAGATGGTTCTTCTTAATAGGCATTCGTTATGATCATCAAGATGATGTTCTTCAAGCCAACGTTGTGCTGATGGCGTGTCAGAGAGTGAGAATCGTGCGCATAAATCAGCTCTAGCTGCACCTGGGCGCACCATATTAGCATCACCACGGTTACCTAAGCATAAACCTAGTGCATCAATGGCAATAGATTTACCGGCACCAGTTTCACCCGTAATGGTCGTCATGCCGCCAGAAAAATCGATTTCAAGTTCACGGACTATGGCAAAATGACTAATAGTTAATTGAGTCAGCATAGTGCCTCTCCTGTGTATAAAAACATATCTGTAATTACATACAGTATAAACTGGTTTTTTATACAGTAAAGTAGTGAGGCACAAAAATTAGAACATTTTTTTTGACCAACCTAATTTTGAGCTGAGTGTATTAAAATAATTGTAATCAGTCGGATGAACCAAATTGAGTTTTTGACGGCTACGTTTAATGATAACTTCATCGCCTTCTTTAATAGGTAATACTAATTGGCTATCACAACTTACTTCGTAATCGATATTCGTTTGTGAGAATTTTAGACGAATTTGACTATCACTACTGATAACTAAAGGGCGTGCTGACAAGGTATGGGGAAACATAGGTACAAGCGCAATAGCATCAAGATTGGGCGTTAAAATAGGGCCGCCAGCAGACAATGAATAGGCGGTTGAACCTGTGGGGGTAGCTATAATTAAGCCGTCAGAACGCTGTGAAAAGGCAAAGCGATCATCAATATAAACCTCAAACTCAATCATATGAGCCACTTTACCAGGATGAAGCACGACTTCATTTATTGCTGTACCAATACGTGTTCTTTGACCTTCAGCGCAGACTCGAGCTTCAAGTAAGAACCGTTTTTCTTCACGATAGTGTCCTGCTAAGACATTAGTTAATTGTTGTAAGGCATTATCAGGATCAAGATCAGTAAGAAAACCTAAGTTACCACGGTTAACGCCAATTACTTTGATATTATAGCGAGATAACACTCGCGCAGCACCGAGCATGTTGCCATCACCTCCGACGACAATCACGAGATCAGCGACTTTACCCACTTGTGTTAAATCACCCGTTTGTGCATTTTCAAGTTTTAGCTCATGAGCGACTTGTGTATCAATAATAACATCATAGCCTTGAGCTTGTAGCCAATGATAAAGCATTTCATGTGTTGAAAGTGCCTCTGGATGGCGAGGATGGCCGACAATGCCAATACATTTAAAGTGTTTTTTTTCCGTTACGGTATTATCTGGCATTTTTTTACCCTCGTTTTGCGCCAATTCCTTGAAACCCGTTTATTGATCCCCATAATAAACTAAATATGAAGATGAATACCAAAACTACGCGGAGATGTTCATGAGTAGTAAAGAACAAAATGTACATGAAGAGCAAGTCTCAAAAGAAAAAGAAGGAATGGGATCGGTAATGGATGAATCTCAAGAACAGGTAATGACCGAAGAAGAACAAGCGGATTTTAATGCTCAAGCTGAATTAGTTGAGGCATTAGCGCGTATTGATTCTCTTGAAAAACAACTGGAGCAATCACAAAAAACAGAGCGTGAAGCTATGGCTCGTGCTTTGGCTGAAGTTGAAAATGTGCGTCGCCGTACCCAACAAGATATTGAGAAAGCTCATAAATTTGCACTTGAAAAATTTTCTAATGAATTATTGCCGGTACTTGATAATTTAGAGCGCGCTTTATCTGCTGCTGATCATGAAAATGAATCGCAAAAACCAATGATTGAAGGGTTAGAGTTAACACTGAAGTCATTCTTAGATGCCGTGCGTAAATTTGGCATTGAAGTCGTTGAAGAAAAAAATGTGGCATTCAACCCTGATGTTCACCAAGCGATGACATTGATTGATAGTCCTGAACATGAATCTAATCATGTTGTTGATGTTATGCAAAAAGGATATACCTTAAATGGTCGTTTATTACGTCCAGCTATGGTTATCGTTTCTAAATAGCATTAATAAAAGTATTCGTTATCACACGTTTTATTCAGTGTAGATAAAGTAAACCGCACAATACGAAGTTTATAAATCTTCAAGTTATTGTGCGGTTTTATATTTTTTAAAGGCAGGTCTTACTCAATCGCGTCAAGATACCAATTGATAGGTGTTCGGCCTTGTTGCTGTAAAATATCATTAGCCTGTTTAAAATGACCACAGCCTAAAAAGCCTCTATGTGCTGAAAGTGGTGATGGGTGAGGTGCTTTTAAGATAACGTGTTTATTTGTATCAATAAAACGACCTTTTTTCTGAGCATGGGCTCCCCAAAGTAGGAAAATAACCCCTTCTCTACGTTGATTAATCTGCTCAATAACAGCATCTGTGAATATTTCCCAACCATAATTAGCGTGAGAATGTGCTTGGCCTTTCTCTACGGTCAATACGGTATTAAGCAATAAAACACCTTGTTTTGCCCAACTTTCTAAGTAGCCATGGTTAGGGCGCTTAAAATCAGAGTATTCTTTTTCAAGCTCTTTATACATATTAACTAGTGAAGGGGGGGCAGGTACACCTGGGCGTACAGAAAAAGAGAGTCCATGAGCTTGGTTTGGGCCATGATAAGGATCTTGTCCTAAAATAACGACATTCACATTTTCAAAAGGCGTAAAACGAAAAGCATTAAAAATGTCTTCTTGAGGGGGATAAATAATTTTTCCGGCTTCTCTTTGTTGTGCGACTTGAGACATAATTTGATGAAAGTAAGGCTTTTCTTTTTCAGCACCTATTACATCATGCCAAGTTAATGCGGTAGTCATAACATAAAATCCTTATTGATATCTTATAGTGCCTAAGCTTACAGATTTCATTGAATGAATGAAAATATAACGGTTTAAAAATTAGAATTAATTGAATATTCAAATTTTCTTTTAAAATTTACAAAAAAAATTGCAAATCAAGAAAGGGCGATTGTTGATTTAAAACAACACTTTGCACCTTGGTTGATAAAGTGCTTATGAATTTTATTGATATTAGTCAAAGAATGACGCCATTTATACTGGTATATAAGTAGACAGAAACATTGGTTAGACCAAATACCCAAGTTCTGATACGAGATTAGAATTTGATTTTGCGCCCATATTGGAGGTCGAAATGATTACTGGTATCCAAATTACTAAAGCTGATAACGACGATTTATTACACTCTTTCTGGTTATTAGATGATGAAAACGGCGAAGCTCGTTGCATCTGTGCTAAAAAAGGCTTTGAAGAAGGCCAAGTGATTAACCGTAAAGAGTTAGGCAATATCGAATACCGTGAAGTGCCTGTAGAATCTAAACCGGTTGTTCGTGTAGAAGGTGGTCAACACCTTAACGTTAACGTGTTAAGCCGTGAAACACTGGAAGATGCAGTTAACAACCCTGAGAAATATCCTCAATTAACTATTCGTGTTTCTGGTTATGCAGTGCGTTTTAACTCACTGACTCCAGAACAGCAACGTGATGTTATTACTCGTACTTTCACTGAAAGCCTGTAATTTTCACTAAAGTAATAAGTTAATGATAAAGCTCGATATGAAAATATCGGGCTTTTTTTATGCACAATAAGTGTTATTAAATAATAAAAAACCGTAGCGATATTAATTCGCTACGGTTCTAAATAAATGAAGAAATAATGCAGATTATTCGCTATCAGTCAGTGTTTCTTTTGCTGAATTTACTGGTGACGCACTTTTTGTCGCGCTATTGGTGGCCGTTTTACGACGCTTGCCAATATTTTTACGATCGCGAGCGCGTACTTTTTCTTTGACTGTTTTTTTCTCTTCGTCTTTTTTCGCTTTACGTTTAGCCAGTACTTTTTTAGATGGCTTAAAGGTTGCTTTTTGACTCGGTGCTTTAGTGGTTGGACGTAGTTCAGCGACGACACGGTATTTTATTGGCTCTTGAACATAACGGCCAATCTTGCCTAATAATGGGTGATCGTGTGCTTCAACCAATGAAATGGCGATACCTTTACGACCAGCACGTCCTGTACGACCAATACGGTGCAAATAAACATCAGCAGTGCGAGGTAAGTCAAAGTTAAACACATGGGTGATGTCGTCCAAATCAAGACCACGAGAAGCAACATCTGTCGCGACCAATACATTCATTTGGCCTGATTCTAATCGTTTTATTGCATCATTACGTTGTGTTTGCGCCATCTCACCTTCAAGATAGCTACATTTAATACCTTGTTTTTCTAACGCAGAAACGAGCTCTCTTACTCGTTCTCTTTTACGCACAAAGACAATCGATTTTTTAACATCGTCTTGCTTTAGCAATGCGGCCAGTAATGCTGTTTTATGTTCAAGATTATCTGCATGATAATAGAACTGCTGAATTTTTTTACGTTCACGGCGTGAAGGGTCAGCATTCAGTTCAACGGGCTCATTGAGGATACGTTGTGCAAAATCAATGACGGCATTACCTTCAAGTGTTGCTGAGAATAGTAATGTCTGTTTGCGCCAGCGAGTTTCGCCCGCGATGGTTTCAATATCATTAGCAAAACCCATATCTAACATGCGGTCTGCTTCATCTAAAATCAGCATTTCTACCGCACGGCAGTCAAAGTTTTCTTCTTTGATGTACTGTAATAAACGACCTGTTGTTGCAACAACGATATCTTGGTTTTCGCTGAAGACTTCAGCGTGATTCATATAAGCAACACCGCCCGTGATAGTGGCGATATCTAAATGTGTGTGCGCACATAATTCTTTTGCCTGCTCGGCAACTTGCATAGCAAGTTCGCGTGTTGGTGTCAGTATAAGAATACGTGGCGGGCCTGATTTTTTACGTGGGTAATCAAGCAAGTGTTGAATTGCCGGAAGTAAAAAGGCCGCAGTTTTCCCTGTGCCTGTTGGCGCAGAGCCTAAAATATCACGTCCATCCATTGCTGCTGGAATAGCATCTGCTTGAATTGCAGTAGGACGTTGATATCCTTTTTCTTCTAATGCGGTCAATAAACTTTCATCAAGTTCAAGACTAGAAAATGTCGTGGCTGTCATTGTATACCTCTGTTTAGGGCGCGGATTTTGACATTATCCCCTGCTAAAAGCCAGCGGATTTACCGCTATCACATTATATATTACCGATAGACGAAGGTATTCGTTGTTTTTAGGCTTAATCTAAATAAGCGCGCATCGTATACAAATAGTTTAATGTTAAGATAGGGGTTGCAGAAGCGTTATCATACCATATATCTCTTTTTCAATGACATGAATGATAAGTAATAAAAAAGAGATAGTAAGACGAATCAATAGAGCCTATAGATGAATCAAAAGAAAGTGAAAAAAGCGGGATTACGCAAAGGTGGTTTTACATTTAAACAATTTTTTGTTGCTCATGATAAGTGTGAAATGAAAGTAGGGACAGATGGCGTTTTACTCGGAGCCTGGGCACCTATCGAGAATGTAAAAAGAGCTCTTGATATCGGTACGGGGAGTGGATTAGTTGCTTTAATGTTGGCTCAACGGGCTAACCAAATTGAATGTATTGATGGCATTGAACTTGATGAAAATGCGGCATTACAAGCTACAGACAATGCCCAAGCATCACAATGGTGTTCATTAATTCATATTTATCATTGTGATATTCATCATTATGCAGAACAAACACAAGGTAAGTATGATTTAATTGTCAGTAATCCCCCTTATTTTGAGCCGGCAATTGCTTGTCGTAATGATGTTCGTGAACAAGCTCGTTATACTAAAACATTAACGCATGAGGGATTATTGGACAGTGCGCAATCACTTATTACAGATGATGGTTTATTTTGTGTTGTGTTGCCCTATGCTATTGGTGAACAATTTATTGAAATAGCAGAAAAAAAAGAGTGGAATATTGTCAAGCGAGTGAATATCAAAGATAGCGCAGACAAACCCTACCATCGAATATTGTTAGCATTTCAAAGACAAAGTGAAAGTTGCATTGGATGTAATATAGAAGAGCTTATTATTCGTCATAATGAAGGTCATTACACTGATAAGTTTCAATCTTGGGTAACTGACTTTTATTTATATTATTAAATCTATATTTAATAATGCCTTGTTTAAGATAATATATATTGTTGTAAGTAATCGTATATATCTAAATAATATCATTGTGTTATCGTTTCTTTATTGGCAAATTGCATATTGGCTGGTGATCACCATGATAATTTTTTTGTGATTCATCTCTTAAAATAATGATTGAATTGAACTTCATACTATTTTTACGCTCTAAGTCATGTAGCTCATAAAAAACGAGAAGGAATAACGAGAGTAAATATGACGGAGTCATTTAAAAATAGTGCGAAGCTTGACTTCGGGAGAGTCCATCTCTAATGAGCGAGCAGTTAACGGACCAAATGTTGGTTGAAAAGGTACAAAATGGTGACCAGAATGCGTTTAATTTGCTGGTTATCCGCTATCAACACAAGGTAGCAAGCCTGATTTCCCGTTATGTACCACAGGGTGATGTGCCAGATGTTTCGCAGGAAGCCTTTATTAAAGCTTACCGAGCCATAGGTTCTTTTCGTGGTGATAGTGCTTTTTATACATGGCTTTACCGCATTGCGGTGAATACCGCAAAAAATTATCTGGTGGCACAAGGGCGACGTCCGCCTTCAAATGATTTAGATGCGAGTGATGTCGAAAATTTTGAATCACCAAACGCATTAAAAGAAATTTCGAACCCTGAGAATTTAATGTTGTCTGAAGAGTTACGGAGAGTGGTTTTTCACACCATAGAGTCATTACCTGAAGATCTAAGGGTTGCTATAACACTTCGGGAACTTGACGGACTGAGCTATGAAGAGATAGCCGTCATTATGGATTGCCCTGTCGGAACAGTACGTTCACGTATTTTTAGGGCGCGAGAAGCTATTGATAATAAGGTTCAACCATTAATACAAGAGTTTTGATTGTGGGTGAACCATCATTGACTGAAGGGTACTTTTACATGCAAAAAGAAAAACTTTCTGCATTTATGGATGGCGAAGTTCTTGATAAAGAATTAATGGGAACAATTGCGCGTGATGACTCCATGAAAGAGACATGGCAACGTTACCATTTAATTCGTGACACAATGCGTGGTGATGTAGGTGAAGTAGTCCACTTTGATATCGCAAGTCGCGTTGCGCTCGCTTTAGAGAATGAGCCTGTCCGCATAAGTCCTGAACAACAACGAGAGCAGCAACCTGCGCCATCACAATGGCGTCAGCACTCTTTCTTACAAACGTTACGTCCTTGGGCAAGTCAGTTAACTCAAATCGGTGTCGCGGCTTGTGTTTCATTAGCTGTTATTGTTGGTGTTCAGCAATATAATGGAAAGAATGGTTCTGAAGATTTCCAAGTAGACACTCCTGTATTTAATACCCAACCTATTATGGGTTCAGGTGCGCCAGTGAGTTTAAATCTTCAAAACGATACTTTAGGCAAAGACCAGCAAACACGTTTACAAGAGCGCAATCAGCGCCTTGGCTTAATGTTGCAACAGTACGAGTTAGATCGTCGTATTTATAATGCACCACAAAATGAAGCACCTGCGAATGAGCAAGGTGTCACTCAACCAGTAGCTGCACAGCAATAATAACGACGTAAATGTATAAATAACGTGTGGGAATGAAACAGTCGTAATGAAAAAATCATGGTTATCCGCCTTATTATTGGTGGGCAGCCTGTCAATGTCGATACAAGCCTTGGCACAACCTCAAACGGGTAGTGTCGAGGCTTTGTTGCAAAAGATGGGTCATACAAGTCAAACTTCTACCTATGAATTATCTTTTATCAATATCAATTCTCAAGGTATTGTCCCTATTCGCTATCGTCATACTCTTATTGATGACAAACCCCTTGCACAACTAATGCAAATGGACAGTACACGTCGTGAAATTGTTCAACGTGGTAATGAAATTAGTTATTTTGAGCCAGGATTAGATGCCTTTAGCTTGAGAAATGATCATATTGTTGATTATATTCCAGCTATTATCTACCAAGATTTCAATGAGTTATCGGGATATTATAACTTTATCGATGCAGGTAGAACACATATCGGTGATATTCCAAGTCGCGTTGTGCGTGTGCTATCAAAAAATAATGACCGTTATGATTATGTCCTGTTTATTGATGAAGAAAGATATCTTCCTTTAAGAGTGGATCTTTTAGATAAAAATAATGACATTATTGAACAATTTAGGGTGATCACGGTGAATGAAGGCAATGAGGTTGAAACTAAATTGAATTCATTACGTACGGTTAATATGCCGCCAGTGTTACTTATTCCTAAATCTAAATCTTTAGTTTATAACTGGTCAGTCAGCGAGTTACCTGATGGTTTTAAAGAAGTAAAACGTAGTAATCATCAGATTTCTGAAACTGAATTTAGTCAGTCTATTTTATTTAGTGATGGCTTATTTGACTTCTCTATTTATGTTAATAAAAGTGGTCAGCAAACAAATTCGCCCGAACGCGATAAAATGTTAAGGTATGGTCGTAATACAATTTATACCTATGACAAAGAAGGCAATGAAATTACCTTTATTGGTCAATTACCATTTTCTACGGCACAGAAGATAGTCAACAGTGTTGTATTTACGAAAAAGTAAAAGGTATAAGTTATGGTTAAAGAGTGGGCAACAGTTATACATTGGCATGAAGGAAGAGCGTTATTGCGCTACGGTTCCTCTTCTGGCTGTGGTAGTTGCCAAGCTCGTGCCGCGTGTGGCTCTTATTTATTAAATAAAATAGGGCCCGAAACTGTTCATCAACTCGAACTTCCTGTTGCACAACCTTTAGTTGAAGGGCAAAAAGTGGAAGTAGGGATCCCTGAAAATAATTTACTCCTTTCGGCTATGTTGGTGTATTTAACGCCACTTATTGGTCTATTTATTGTTGCGGGTATTGCGAGCCTTTGGTTTTCCAGTGAATTTGCTATTTTTTGTAGTGGTCTTGCTGGTGGCCTTCTTGGCTTTTTATTAGCAAAAAAAGTGGCAACATGGTGGAGTAAAGACGAAGGGTTTGAGCCTGTTATATTACAAATAGGTCTTCCTCCTCATGAACTTAAGGTTCAATTTCAAGAGTAGCTGACAGATAAAAAAGATGGGGCATTAGCCCCATTATTTTTGCTTGGTTAATTTTGTTATCGTTTTCATCTTAAATTAACACGTTTCGATATCTGGAAATTACCTCAAAAAAATCACAAATAAATGTAAGTCTTAGCATAAATGTTTGTGTTTGATGAACGTTTCTTTGAGTATAATGTCTCTAGTGTGTAGAATGCGTCATCAATAATAACTCCTGCAATATAGAGTTTTCGCTTTGTGTCCATGAATGACTCCAAAGCCAGATTTATAGAGCAAAGCAATAGAGAAAAATAATTTCAGAATGAAAAACATACGTAACTTTTCCATTATCGCACATATTGACCACGGTAAATCGACGTTATCAGATCGAATTATTCAAATTTGTGGTGGCTTATCAGATCGTGAAATGGCTGCGCAGGTTCTTGATTCTATGGATCTTGAGCGTGAACGTGGTATTACAATCAAAGCGCAAAGCGTAACCTTGAATTACACCGCAGATGACGGTGAAGTTTATCAGCTTAACTTTATCGATACCCCAGGACACGTTGACTTCTCTTATGAAGTATCTCGTTCACTTGCTGCTTGTGAAGGCGCCTTATTGGTCGTTGATGCAGGACAAGGGGTTGAAGCACAAACATTAGCAAACTGCTATACAGCGATGGACATGGATCTCACCGTCGTTCCAGTTTTAAATAAAATAGATTTACCTGCAGCTGAACCTGAGCGCGTTGCTGAAGAAATTGAAGACATTGTGGGAATTGATGCCACAGATGCAGTTCGTTGTTCTGCAAAAACAGGTATTGGTGTTAAAGAAGTTATCGAACGCCTTGTTAAAGAAATTCCAGCACCTGAAGGTGATCCCGATGCTCCATTACAAGCACTGATCATTGATTCATGGTTTGATAACTACCTAGGTGTTGTTTCACTGATCCGTGTTAAAAACGGTAAAGTGAGTAAAGGTGATAAAATTAAGGTGATGAGTACTGGTCAAGTTTATAACATTGACCGTATTGGTATTTTCACACCAAAACAAATTGATACAACACAATTAAATTGTGGCGAAGTAGGTTGGGTTGTTTGTGGTATTAAAGATATTTTAGGTGCGCCTGTTGGGGATACTTTAACAGCAGCCCAAAAACCAGCAGATAAACCATTACCGGGCTTTAAAAAAGTGAAGCCACAGGTTTATGCAGGTTTATTCCCAATTAGCTCTGACGACTATGAATCATTCCGTGATGCATTAGGTAAATTAAGCCTGAATGATGCTTCATTATTCTATGAGCCAGAAAGCTCAACCGCGTTAGGTTTTGGTTTCCGTTGTGGTTTCTTGGGTCTTCTTCATATGGAGATCATCCAAGAACGTTTAGAACGTGAATATGATCTTGACCTGATCACAACAGCTCCAACCGTAGTTTATGAAGTTGAAATGACGAGCGGTGATATTGTATTAGTGGATAGCCCGTCTAAATTACCGCCACTGAATAATATTGAAGAAATCAGAGAGCCTATTGCTGAATGTCATATGTTATTACCGCAAGAATACTTAGGCAATGTAATTACTTTATGTATCGAAAAACGCGGTGTTCAGACCAATATGGTCTATCATGGTAATCAGGTCTCATTGACTTACGAAATTCCGATGGCTGAAGTGGTCTTAGATTTCTTTGATCGATTAAAATCCACATCACGCGGTTATGCCTCTTTAGACTATAACTTTATCCGCTTCCAAGGCTCTAACATGGTGCGTGTTGATGTCTTAATAAATAGTGATCGTGTTGATGCATTAGCATTGATTACACATAACGATAATGCACCTTATCGTGGCCGTGAATTGGTGGAAAAAATGAAAGAATTTATTCCACGTCAACAGTTTGATATCGCTATTCAAGCGGCAATTGGTAACCATATTATTGCTCGTTCAACTGTTAAACAGTTACGTAAAAACGTATTAGCCAAATGTTATGGTGGTGACGTTAGCCGTAAGAAAAAACTGTTACAAAAACAGAAAGATGGTAAAAAACGTATGAAGCAAATTGGTAACGTAGAGCTACCACAAGAAGCGTTTTTAGCCATCCTTCATGTTGGTAAAGATAAATAATTTAAGGAGAAAACATGGCTAACACGTTTGCCTTGATCCTAACGCTGGCAACGCTAATAACGGGAGTTTTTTGGGGAATTGAGCGCTTTAAGCTCAAGCCAGCCCGAAAAGCAAAACTAAAGCGTCTTCAAGAGATGACGCAAGGGACCGAGGATCAGCAAGAGTTAGCAAAATCAATTAATAAACCAAGCTGGGCTGAAACCTTAGGTTCTCTTTTTCCAGTATTGATTATTGTTTTGGTTCTGCGTTCATTTGTGTATGAGCCGTTTCAAATACCTTCTCGCTCCATGATGCCAACCTTATTGGTTGGCGATTTTATCTTGGTTGAAAAGTTTGCTTATGGATTAAAAGATCCAATAACACAAACAACGTTAATAAATACAGGAAAGCCAAAACGAGGTGATATTGCTGTCTTTAAATATCCTCGTGATCCTTCTACTGACTTTATTAAACGTGTTATTGGATTACCGGGCGATAAAATTGTTTATGATATGATGTCGAAAAAAATACATATCTACCCAAATTGTAATAAAGCGATTTGTAACGATGAGATTTCGGTGACATATGGTACCGCTTATCCAAGTGAATGGACGCTGTTGTTACAAAATGTACCGGGTGGTCAGCGTATAAATGGCATGAAATCAATTCCGATTGAAGATCCTATTTCAACAGCAACTCAACTACGTGAAGAAGAACGCGTAGAAACGATAGGAAAAGTCTCTCACCGTATTATGACAATACCTGGTGATATGACGATGCCTGAGTTTATCCAACCAGGATTACCCGTTGGTACTTGGATTGTTCCTGAAGATCATTATTTTATGATGGGGGATAATCGTGATGGAAGTTCTGACAGTCGTTTCTGGGGCTTTGTACCAGAGAAAAATTTAGTCGGTAAAGCGACAACAATCTGGATGAGCTTTGAAAAAGTAGAGAATGAATGGCCTACAGGTGTTCGTCTCAGTCGTATCGGTGGCATTAAGTAACTATTGACAAAATAGCTACAGCATTCCTTTCTATCTCAGTGTAGAATATGCCACTTCTTTAAATATGATTGGCTCCTGTTATTCACAGGAGCCAGTGCAAACGCAACAGTTCTGTTATCCAACCCGATAATTTCTCGTTGTCTTAAACAGATTTGTTGCGTGTGCTTCAAATTAAGTTATGGAACTTGATCGCACATGAATACTTTATTAGTAAACCAGTTACAAAAGAAACTGGGCTATACTTTTACGCAAAATGAATTATTACTACAGGCTTTAACGCATCGTAGTGCAAGCAGTAAACACAATGAACGTTTAGAATTTTTAGGTGATTCAATTCTAAGCTATGTTATTGCTAACGCGCTCTATCATCAATTCCCTCGTGTTGATGAAGGGGATATGAGCCGAATGAGAGCAACGCTTGTTCGTGGAAATACACTTGCTGAATTAGCGCGTGAATTTGAACTAGGTGAATGTCTGCGTTTAGGCCCTGGAGAATTAAAAAGTGGCGGTTTCCGCCGAGAATCAATTTTAGCGGATACGGTGGAAGCTTTAATTGGTGCTATTTTCCTTGATAGTGATATTCAAAATATCGAAAAAATTATTTTAAAATGGTATGAGAATCGTTTGGCTGAAATCAGCCCAGGCGATAAGCAAAAAGATCCTAAAACTCGTCTGCAAGAGTATCTGCAAGGGCGCCATCTACCACTACCATCTTATATTGTGGTACAGGTTCGTGGTGAAGCCCATGACCAAGAGTTTACGATCCATTGTCAGATAAGCGGTATCGATCAACCTGTCAAAGGGATGGGTACAAGCCGTCGAAAAGCTGAACAAGCCGCTGCTGAACAGGCATTAATACAACTGGAGCTTGAATGAGCGAAGAACAAACCTATTGCGGATTTATTGCGATAGTCGGTCGCCCAAATGTGGGAAAATCAACACTACTGAACCAATTATTGGGGCAGAAAGTATCTATTACATCACGTAAACCGCAAACAACGCGTCATCGTATCATGGGTATTGATACTGACGGTGCTTACCAAGCGATTTATGTTGATACACCGGGCTTGCATATTGAAGAAAAGCGAGCTATCAACAGACTAATGAATCGCGCAGCAAGTAGCTCGATTGGTGATGTTGAACTGGTGATTTTTGTTGTTGAAGGCACCAACTGGACGCCTGACGACGAAATGGTATTGAACAAATTAAAATCATTGCGTTGCCCTGTTTTATTAGCAATTAATAAAGTGGATAACGTCATTGATAAAACCAAGTTACTTCCACATATTGGCTTTTTAAGCCAACAAATGGATTTTCTTGATGTTGTGCCAATCAGTGCAGAAAAAGACATGAATATCGATACAATTGCAAAAATTGTTCGTAAATGTCTGCCTGAAGCTATTCATCATTTCCCAGAAGATTATATTACTGATCGCTCTCAACGTTTTATGGCGTCAGAAATTATTCGTGAGAAATTGATGCGTTTCTTAGGTGAAGAATTACCTTATTCTGTCACTGTCGAAATTGAGCAATTTGTGACTAATGAACGCGGTGGTTACGATATCCACGGATTAATTCTGGTTGAGCGTGAAGGCCAGAAAAAAATGGTTATTGGTAATAAAGGCGTAAAAATCAAGAAAATTGGCACCGAAGCCCGTATGGATATGGAAGACCTATTTGAAAACAAAGTTCACTTAGAACTTTGGGTGAAGGTTAAAGCAGGTTGGGCTGATGATGAACGTGCCTTACGTAGCCTTGGCTATGTGGACGATTTAAAGTAGGTAACTGAAGTGGATGGCTGGCAACGTGCATTCGTTATCCATGCTCGACCTTACAGTGAAACGAGTTTATTACTCGATTTTTTCACTGAAAATGAAGGGCGAGTACGCATATTGTCAAAAGGTGCGCGAGGCCGTCGTTCTCCCTTAAAAGGGGCACTTCAACCTTTTACTCCTCTGCTCATTCGTTGGAGTGGGCGAGGAGAAGTTAAAACCCTTCGTGATGCTGAACCTATCTCTTTAGCTTTACCGCTGACAGGCTCTGTTCTTTATAGTGGCCTGTATCTTAACGAACTCTTATCTCGTGTTTTGGAAAATGGCACTTCTTACAGTGTGCTTTTTTTTGAATATCTTTCTTGCTTACAAATTCTTGCAGCTAGCGACACTACACCAGAAGCAGCCTTAAGACGCTTTGAACTGGCGCTATTAACCCAACTTGGTTATGGACTGGATTTTTTGCATTGTGCAGGAAGTGGAGAGCCTGTTTCAGATTCGATGACTTATCGTTATCGAGAAGAAAAAGGTTTTATTGCGAGTTTAGTGGTTGATCATAATAGTTTTACTGGATTTGAATTAAAATCCTTAGCCAGTCGCGAATTTCCTACTGTTGAAACATTAAAAGCGGCAAAAAGGTTTACTAGAATGGCATTAAAGCCTTATTTAGGTGGAAAACCATTAAAAAGTAGAGAACTTTTTAGACAATTTGCCATTAAAAAAGCCCCAAAGAAAAGAGCATTGATGGTAGAACAGTAATATTGTCTTTTTCTTCTCTATGGAATGTGTAAACTAAGGTAATGCAACGTTATTTTTCAGGAGAAGAGCATGTCTGATATTCTACTTGGCGTTAATATTGACCATATCGCCACCCTTCGTAATGCCCGTGGCACAACGTATCCCGATCCTGTTCAAGCGGCTTTTGTTGCAGAACAAGCGGGCGCTGATGGTATCACTATTCATTTACGTGAAGATAGACGTCATATCACTGACCGTGACTTAATGCTGATAAGCCAAACAGTTCAGACAAGATTAAATCTGGAAATGGCTGTCACTGAAGAAATGATCGAGATCGCGTGCCAAACACAACCTGATTTTTGTTGTTTAGTGCCTGAAAAACGCCAAGAAGTAACAACAGAAGGTGGTTTAGATGTTGTTGCTAATGAAGAAAAGATAGCTGATGCCATTAAACGCTTATCTTTGGCGGGTATTAAAGTTTCTCTGTTTATTGACCCTGACCATGAACAAATTAACGCGGCGGATCGTGTTGGCGCACCTTTTATTGAGATCCACACTGGCGCTTATGCTGACGCTGAAGATGAAATGGCTCAAGAAAAAGAATTTGTACGTATTCGTGATGCAGTGACTTATGCCGCCTCTAAAGGCTTAAAAGTAAATGCAGGGCATGGTTTGCATTATCACAACGTACAACGTATTGCTGCCTTACCTGAATTGTATGAACTGAATATAGGTCATGCCATTATTGGTAGAGCCGTATTTAGTGGTTTAGCGCCAGCAGTTGAAGAAATGAAACGTTTAATGCGAGAAGCGCGCCGCTAATGGCTATTGTTGGTTTAGGTATGGATATTGTTGAAATATCGCGTATCGAAGAAATTATAGGGCGTTCTGGTGAACGCCTTGCTCGTCGCATTCTCACTAATGCAGAATGGGAAATTTACCAATCCCATAAACAGCCAATACGTTTTTTAGCTAAGCGGTTTGCAGTAAAAGAGGCCGCAGCAAAAGCATTAGGAACAGGTATTCGTTTAGGATTGGCTTTTAATCATTTTGAAGTACGTAATGATGAGTTAGGTAAACCCACATTGCATTTTTTAGCGGTTGCAAAAGAAATGGCAGAGAAAGCGGGGATAAACTCTATTCACGTGACACTTGCTGATGAACAGCGCTATGCTTGTGCGACAGTTATTTTAGAAAAATAGCTCTCTTAGATTTATCACCCACAAAATCATGGATATAAGGTTTAGATCTTATCTGCGTGGTGGATCAACACGAATTTTTCCCATAACTCATCTTGAGATTCAGTATGAGTAGGATCAATGATGATCGTGTTAGTAATCGGACAAACCGATTGGCAAGTTGGTTTATCGTAATGTCCTACACATTCAGTGCAAAGATCAGGATTAATTTCATAAATATCATCCCCCATTGAAATAGCATCATTTGGACACTCTGGTTCACACATATCGCAGTTGATACAGCGTTTTGTAATTAATAAAGACATATCAATAATTTACATTTAATTAAGTTAATAATCAGTAACTTATATCTTGCACCTATTAGTTACTATCGTCTGTTACTTGTGTTTTTATACAGTATGATTTACATTGAATAACTCAAATCCGTAACACAAAACCGCAACACATACTGTTTTTACTGCTCTTAAAATACCTAATGTGTGAGCTTTAAGTTTAATGTGTTGAAATAACGGAGTATTTCAATGTCAAATCTAGCAACACAAAAGCAAAAAACACCAGATAACGATGAATATACAGACGCTCTTAGTCGTTGGGAGTCATGTAAGCCACCTTACACAAGTACACACATAAGAATCTGTGTTACTGCCGTCAAAACCATTTTAAAGCATATCAATAAACCACGTCGCTCTAAATATGAAAAAGAGCACTACTTGCGTATTGATTTTAGTAAGGCGGGTAAGGTTACCATATACGCGGAATATCCTAAACACATGGATATAAAAGGTCAGAAATTAGGGGAATGGCCAGAGCTATCATTACCAATAGCACGAGAGAAAGCGAAAGTATTAGCTGAAGAAGGGCTAAGTGCTGAATCTGTTCATCAGCTATTAGATCTTTATGAAAAAGATTTAGCAGGGAAAGTCGAACGCTCAAAGTTAAGTGAAAATAGTTTTTATACTTATCGTTGCAGAGTAAAGCAACTGAAGCTAACGTTCGGATCGCGTGAAGTTTTTAGTGATGTGAAATACTCACGATTAGTAGAAATATTGGATAATTGGATACAAACAAAATCAAATAATCATGCATTAGAGTTATTTGCTGAGATGCGCCGATTTTGGAAATATGCATCCCCCATTTATTCTAATGGAAGAAATATTGCGTCGAGCATTCCTGATGATTATGTGTCATCACGGGTGCAGAAACCCATGCCAACGAAACGATATACTGATATTGAGTCCATTGCCACTTTATGGATGAACGTTGCTTCAAGCACCTCTACGCATCAAAAAAATGCAGTTAGATATATGATCCTCACTGGAGTTAGACCAATCAATGTTGTCAATTTAAAGTGGGAATATGTTGATTTAGATAACTTAGAAATAACTTACCCGGCTGGTTTAATTGGTATGCGTGGTGCAATGAAAACGCAAAAAGAGTTTAGAGTGCCAATTACAAAGGCAATGAAAAGCTTACTCGAGGAACAATTAGCTTGGAAAAATTCCACTGTTAATTGCAATAAAGAATATGTTTTCCTACAACCTAGAGATCCACAATTAGCGTTTTCTAAACGTTCACTTGATAAACTAGTTAAAACATATAGCCCTGAAGGAGCTGTCAAAGGGGTTGTTCATGAAGGAACCGTGAAAGGAAAATCGGGTGCTTTTAATACTATGTGCCGTAAGTTTTTTAAAAGTAATATAATTGCACAAATGCGACAAAAAGGCTTTTCACGTTTTTATACCAAAAAAGAGAATTTCTATTATGAATAGAAATTCTCCTCAATAAACAATATGTCTAATTAGTATCAAAGAAATTATTAATAATGCCTTGCAGTCTAAATCTTTGTATAGGTTCTAACTTTTTTGGAAAGACTAACAAAATTTCGTCATCTGCATCACCTTGAGTTGCAAGTGATACAGAGTAGCCATTTTTATTTAATAGATTACACACTTTATCTAATGTTGCATGCTCGTTAGGTTTCTTGAAAGAATATTCATATCCCATCGGTGGTATTTGAACACTATTTTTAGAGGATAAGGACTGGTTTAAATGAGATTTGCCCTTTATATCACTCAGGATTAAACTTCTTAATTCTTTAATTTCAGAAGCAAGAAATTCAGTACTAGATACTTCTTTTTCGTCTAATTTTGCAACTTTAAATGTTCCGAAATGTTTTAAGAATGTAGTGAAGTGAGGATTATCCTCAGCCTTTTTGAGTGTTTCAACTATTTTGTTTTTTAGTTTTTCTTGAAAATCATTTATTGATTGGTATCTTAAATCAGCGGGGTATTCTAAATGTTCTATTGGGGAAATATCGAAGCTATATGGAGTTTTATTATCTTTTATAATTATAGTAGGTTTATCAAAGGCTAAGCGCATACCTAATTCAAACATTACGTTTGCATTTCTACTGCTTATATCACATATAACAATAGGATTTGAGTATATATTTTGTATAATTCTTTTCTGTATAACTCCAATGTCTCCATCAAAGCTTACTAGATTAGGCTTGAAGTTAGCTAAAGTAGCCGCTTTACACACGATAGAATACACATCATCCCAGTGTCCAGCAGGGTATCCATCGGTATTTGCTATAGGCATTATGATCCCACAGATAGGTGACTCAACCTCGCTTTCTGAATTAGCGGAGCTATTAATATCCTGTTCGGTTTCAACAACAGTCTTATTCTTTGTCATATTTACTATCCTTGATTAATAAATATTGACTATCTTATTATTTAATTTATTAAATTCCAGTTAAATCCTTGCTATCTAAAACGACAACATGAAAACCTAATGCAAAAAGCCTCACGTGTTCCCGTAACTGATCGAGTCGAGGCTTTTCTCCAGGAGTTTTGTGCTCAACAAAAATGATTTTTCCATTTGGCAAAAGTACGATACTATCTGGCACACTTTTATGACCAGGTGAAGTAAATTTATAAGTGATACCGTCTGCTTTTTTCACTTCGTTTACTAAGTGCCTTTCGATTACATTTCACGTACTTTGTTCATAGTTAGTGCCTTTGTACGTTTCGCGTTTAAGTTGCTTCAGACAAAAATCAGAGCATCGTTCACTTAAAATTTGATTTTTTCTTGCAGGTGCGAATCGGTGTGCTTGTAACCAAGCTGTAGCAGTCTCGAAGTATTTCCCCGCTTGCTTAAGACGAATAGCATCCCGAACCGCGCGGGAATACAACGGGTTATCGTTGTTTTTGAATGTCATATAATTTTACCAATGATTGCAATCAAACTAGATCATGATCATTTTTAATTACTAGTATTTATGGCAGTCTTAATAACCAAACTGAGGCTTTTAGGAGAATAACTACATGGCTAAAGTAAATTGTGATGTTTGTGGATATGAGTATGATGATTCGGAAATAGATTATTGCCCCCGCTGTGATGAAACAACCCCCCCTAAGGGTATCCAGTGTGAATTCTGTGATAACTTAGCGACTTCATATGTTCAAGATCATCCCGTTTGTGATGATTGCTATGATGATGCATATCCTGTTGATTAACTAATTCAGATACCGTAATAATAGATTGTTGCGGTGTCTCCATTAAATTAAGAATTAACGGTTATTATGTTTTAACCCTCCTATAGTGATAAGCTTCAAAATTCCCGGGCACTAAGCGGGAGGGCTAAAGCCTATTTGGGGCTAGCACGAGTAATTCAGATAAATGTTCATAGTTAAATTTGGGGTTATCGAGTGCTTCGGTCAACATCTCATCATGTATTGTGGGCATAATGTCATGACCATGGTCTTCAATAGTCGGTATGTTTCCCGCGAGAATATCACGTGCTACAGCTAGGGTTACATTTTCCACCAATTTCCCGCCGTAGGTTTTCAAACGTTGCAATTTGTGGCTATATGGATTAACTCTCATATAACTGACTTGACCATTATCATTATGCGGCGATGGGTAACAGACTGCATTACCCGAAGGTAAAACGATATGTAACCATGCTTTATCGCGCCTAGTTTTAAGCTTATGACATGGGAAGGTTATATCTGGTGAAGCAATTGCACGACGGACGGTGTCTTTCTAACTCATACTAAAAAGGAGACCATTTCAGGGTGTGTGTTTCGCTACATACACTTAAGTGAATCGCAGGTGATAAACACTGTTTCACAGAGACCATAGGTTTTCTTGGTTTCAACAGACTTGTGATACCAGTTAAGTGCATCATGTTTCACTTTTGGTAGAATACTAGGTAAGGTAGCTTCGGATTGAATGTTCTAGCATAAGCCAATTTATAGAGGTTAGCACCAATTCCTTTATCAAAATCACTAAATGCTGTAATTATCCACGTTTCATCGGCTAGCCAAGCGAGCATACGACCTAGATATTAGAAAGGTCAGATACGACTAGCTTTTGCCCTCAGGCACTATTATACAACCTTGGTCAAGTGGTGACCTTGGTAAATTTTACGGCTGAAATAATCGACCCGCCCAACACCCAGTACGTGAAGCATCGCAAAATTGCAAAATATTCTACGCAAACGACCATCTGAACTTATGCCATTCATTAGCACTTTGTATTTACTGTTGTTGGTGGTACTGGTCTGTAGCAAATGGCTAATAGTTCACGCAGACTAAAGAAATATCTGGATCATTGATACGATGCTCTAAAGTACTTTTTTTGCATGTCAGGCAGGTCAACACTAAAAGCGGTAGAAATATATTGTAGCAGAGCATCACGCTGTGTTGCCGTTTACACTTCATTATCGGTTAGTTCTTGGGTTAATTTTACTAAGTTCTTTTGTTCAATCTCAACCGCTTCAATTGCGGAAGTAGCTAGTTTAATATCCATACAAACACAGCGTTCGTTAATTCGTCGGCCATGATGTCGGTGTTCTAACTCATTATCACGATAGTTCCAGCTTGGTTAACGCTTATGTACTTTACGCATGGCTTCAATATCAAGCACAGCGTAAGCAACAAAATGTTTCCACTCTTCAGGATGGGGTTTGCTAGTGGCGCGGTGTAATGCTGAGTTTTTAGGGTGAAGTTTACAGAATAATTGTATTAACACTTTACTTTTTTATTTTTAGCTTTATCCAATGGAGCGCAAGTACTTAACATAACGCCCCTAAAATACGGGGTAAACCGTGTACGAGTGCTTAAGCCATGGTATCATCTCGCTAGCTGCTTGATACTGCTATGATAAGCATCGTGTGGTCAAAAGGGCTAAATAATGATGTTAGGAGCTGCTAATGCTTCTTTTAATGTGGTAGGCATAAATGATTTATTTGTAATATCCCAAACGTTAACCTAATCGCTGTTTAAAGCCCCAGCAAAAAGTATAATTTCAAAAGTTTCAGAATAAGAATGCGTATCATATTTAATGAGCTTTCCACTGAATGTTTCGAGGTTGAGCCAGAGTATATTTTTAATAATGTTTAGAGGGTATGGGTTATGAGTAGTAAATATGAATGGGTAGCGATAGGTATTGCGGTTGTATCATTACTTGTATCTATATCTGCGACTTCGTTTAATTATTTAGGAAATAAAAGTCAGGAGGCTAATTTTATTCGAGCAGTTCAGCCTCATATTTCTCTTGTTCCCCAAGCAGACCCTAGTAATAACGGGGTAGGTTTTTACTTTTACAATGATGGTCCTGGTGTTGGCTATATTGAAAATCTAATAGTTATTAATAAAAATGGCCAAAAATTTGATTTATCCGATACTAGTGAGAAAAGCCCTGCGACAGCGTTAGCAGATATAATTGGATTTAATCAAACTTGTTTAAGAATGGGTTTTCCGAAAAAAGGAAATTCGTTAGCTGTAGATAAAATGGAACCGTTAATTGCGATTAGCACTCCACCAATTATCCGAACAGAGTGCAATGAATACTTAAGTGAAATGGTGCAATACACAAAAAATAAAACATATAACTTTCAAGTTGAAATGGTTTATCGCTCAAGTTATGGGAAGAAATACAGTTATTCCTTCCCATCTAATGTAACAAAAGAACTAGATTAAGGATTCTTCCTCATTAGCTTTTCGGTTTGAGTTGGACTAATCAACTTCATGCTGTACATTTCTTCATGCTTAAGTCTGAAGCTTTTTAATGTGGATTCAGCTTCGGTTTCATCGCCCCATGTACGGCTACCTAATGTATTGGTGACCAGTTTTAAGCCTGGTACAGTGTGTCTTGCGTTGAGTTCGTCATCGATATAAGTACGAGAGTTCTTACAGAAGTTCGCTACAAAATCGAGAACTTTATAAATTTCGGCTAACTGTGAAGGTTCAAGTATAGTGATACGCTGTGGTGCTTTGGTAGCACATAAACCGCTTTTAGCTTTATAAAAGCGACATTGTTTGTCAATAGGGGAGAAACAGATTATTGGCAGCGTATCAACACCTTCACACTCCGCTATTGGGCAGATAACAACTGCTTCCACAGTGGTTTCTTTTGCTCGTTCATCAAAGGCAATCAGTTCATCAACCGTTAGCACCCATTCTAAAACGTGATTTAAGCGTATTTGATGGATGAACAAGCGAACAATTTTGAAGTCATAAAGCATGCTGAACTAGTCTAAAGAACCTAAGGCATAAAGTTGTAATCAATGGTAAAGACAAGTAGATATTACATCATGGTGTGTATATTTATCTGTCATTCAAATTTAAGCAAAATAAAACAGTTATAAAAATCAACAGGGGAATTCTGTGACTCTGGATGGGATATACTACCGATTATAATTTTTCAAATAATTTTATTGTTGTAAAATATACTTTTTTAATACATATCCTACACGGACACCATATTTAGAGTCCGTTATTGAGAATATAAATTAAGTAATTTATTTTTTTGAACTTGAAATTCTTCTTCCGTTAGTACGCCACTTTTTTTATTTTTCCTAACTTTTCTAATTTAGATAGCAAGTCATCACTATTGTTATTTGAGGATTGTGATAATGAGTTATTTATTTAGATAGGACAATATCAACTAATGGTTGTACTGAGTTTTTTTGCAGTGTTCCAACTATCGTAAATAGTATCTGAAATATTAATTTTTATTTTACCTTCAGCTATTCCGGAAGGGGGGAATTGAAGTAATTGCATCATAATTTACAGAAGATGAATCAATTTTTTATGAAATAGACCACTTTTTTATGTAAAAATAACTCATTTATCTGTAGGAATAATTAGCCAAACATTAGATTTAATAAGGCCACTATTAACACATAAGACCGTTTCACCAGTATTTAATAACTCAGGTAATCTAGTGAAAATATCGAAAACACTCATCGTTAATTTATAGCATTGTTAATGCTGTAAGTCGATCAAATTCTTCTTTTAATTGTTTTTATCGAATTGTTTTAAATCTATCATGATCTCTCTTTTTATCTAAATACTAAAGAAAACTTAATGGAAATAGCTACTAACAAACTCATAAGTAACAAGCGAGAAAGATGGTTTTAAATTACTCAAACAACATAAATTTTTTTATGTTTTTTAACGTTAGCACCATATTTTTATGATTGAGATACTTTTCCAACTTCTCAAACAAATCCCTCGCTACATCCTCTGTGATATACGTTCTCATCGGTTCCCGTCTAACATCCTTCATTTCAAACGTATTCTTATCAAACCTTGGATCAGAAAAGACAATGTCCATAAACAGGTAACCACAAGGGTTATCAGCAGATAAACGAGTCTTTTCTAACTGAGCAATATATTCAGCATTATTGATTTCCAGTTTAATCATGGTATCACTTATTTTGCTGTGTTTTTATACAGTTTTTGTGTAAGATAATGGGTATAATGTAAAAAGTTCACTATTGTTATATATCTTACTTGTTTAAAAAAAATTAAGTAATATGCTGACTATAAATCATGGAGCAATAACTAAATGAGCCGTAACATAGAACAAGAAGAAAGAGATTTGCTTGCTGATATTATAAATAAAGATCTACTATCAGATAATGCGTGTACATTTAAGTTATATTTTTCAGCAAAAACCAATGATATTAATCGGTTGCAGGAAATAGCAGATAGATTGTGTGTTGATGTAACGTCAAAAGTTGATGCATCAAACGAATTTAAATCAAAAAAAACAGGATGGCGCAAGCAGAATTTTAGAATTGTCGCTACAGATGTATCAACAGGATTTTTAAAACCATTTGCTATATTTACTACTTACTATGAAGATATTGGAGATTATTTTCCGATTGAATTAGCTTACCGAGCAGTATCTTTAGTTATTAACTCTAAAGAGTTTACAATAGATTAAAAATATAGATTTTTTGTGTCATATATATTAAGTATCTGCTATAAGTGAAACTGTTCTGTATTACTGAGAACTACAATATTCATTGTTAATTAAAAATAATAGAAAAGTAAATCACAATACAAGATATTAATTTATTGATTTATAATATATTTTATCTAATTGATACACATATCACAATTGATGCATTTCTTCGTAATTAGTAAAGCCATATCAGTCACTTAATATATAAATTATTAAATTTCAGTGACTTATATCTTGCACTTATATGTTAAATGTATAATTATTACTAATACAATTTAGTCATTGTATTTATTTTGATCTTAAATATCTGCATTGTTAATGATTCTATTTTACCTATTTAATAGGTGTATATTTTGCAGAGTAAAAAACCTCGCAAGAGTAAAATTTATCTTATGAGTCGTAAAATATCAGATAGACTATAAAAAAATATTTTTTATTATGGGCATATTTTGTGGTATCCCGCACACCTAACACTCTGTTATTGATGTTAAATAATGCAATAAATAAGGGGTGTATTATGCCAACACTGTTTAATATGTGGACATTTGCGCTTTTGTCCTTGGGTTTGGTATTAACACCAGGCCCTAATATGATTTACCTGATTTCACGCTCAATCTCTCAAGGGAAAAAAGCTGGATTTATTTCATTAATCGGTGTGGCTGTTGGCTATATTTTTTATATGTTATTAGCTGCATTTGGTATTACGGCTATTTTTATGGCGGTACCTTATGCTTACGATACATTAAAAATTTGTGGTGCTATTTATCTGTTTTATATTGCTTGGCAGTCGATTAAACCTGGTGGACGCTCTATCTTTCATCCGAAAAAACTCCTTTCAGGTAATACGACAAAGCTTTTTGTAATGGGATTTGTCACTAATCTTCTCAATCCTAAAATCGCATTGATGTACCTTTCACTTCTACCTCAATTTATAACTATTGGGAATGGTAGTGTATTAAATCAGTCATTAGTCCTTGGTAGTATCCAAATTATTATTAGTATTACAGTGAATGCCTTGATTGTTATTGCTGCGGGATCAATCGCTGGATTCTTTATGCAAAGACCACGCTGGGCATTAATTCAACGTTGGTTTATGGCGACAATCTTAGGGGCTTTAGCTATAAAATTAGCCACAGAAGCGCGCGTAAACTAAAGTTTTATCTTGCTATCTTTGTCATAAACAATTCAAGACAATCTCTTTAGTTATCAATAGAAAACAGGGTACAATATCCCGCTATATGATAATGAAGAGATATCCTTGTGAATAAAGTTAAAGATGATATTTATTGGATGCATAAAGCGATTGAGCAAGCGCAAAAAGCACAAGAAATCGGTGAAATACCGGTGGGCGCTGTATTAGTCGTTGATAATAAAATCATTGCTAAAGGATGGAATCATTCAATTATTGATAACGATCCCACGGCACACGCAGAGATTATGGCGTTACGCAAAGGGGGAAAGCATTTACAAAATTATCGTCTCCTTGATGCTACTCTCTATATTACTCTCGAGCCTTGTGTGATGTGTGCTGGAGCGATTGTACATAGCCGTGTAAAACGCGTGGTTTATGGTGCATCCGATCTAAAAACAGGTGCTGCTGGCTCATTTATTGATATCTTACAGCATCCGGGAATGAACCATAAAGTTGAGATAACGTCAGGTGTATTAGGTGAAGAGTGTTCACAGCTTTTAAGCCAATTTTTTAAGATGAGAAGGGCTGAAAAGAAACAACTTAAAAAGCAAAAGAATAGCCCTGTTTTAGTCAATACAGAACAAGCTACAAAAGAATAAATATCTGTTTACTGATAATTAAGGGTATAGGTTGCTTGTGCTTGAAAAGGGCCTGTTAGCAATGTTTGATTTTTCAGTGCAGAGGGTGATGCCTCAACATACGTCATAAAATTAAACTGAATACGTTTATTATTAAGAAGTCGAGTTGTGCTCGGCTTTTTTAATTGAATAACATTGCGTTGCACATCAGTAAATACAATCCCGATACTTTTAGGATCTTCAGATCCTGTACCAACAACGGCAAGATGATTCGACATAGTTGGATGCTCTTTCCCATCAAGTGTAATTGTGACACTTTTATAAATATCTTGGCTGCAATTTTCTAAACTAATACTAAAAGCAACGGGTTCACTTTTTTGAAAGGTATAGAGATCTTTGGCGGATATCTGCTTAAAATCGATTACCTTATTTTCATCACCAGCAACTATGGTACAACCATGTGCAACCACAACGCCTTTAAACTCCATATCACCACCAATCAGCTCTGTCGCAGCAAAGGTAGAAGGTGATAGTAACAATAAAAGAAAAATAGCAGATTTTATTATTGGATTTTCCATTACATAAACTCCGCAACTAATGTGGCATGTGCTGAAAACTCACCTTCTGTGATTTTGCTCCCTGCCTTTGCAATCGGAGCAGCAGTGACTTCCCAATTACCTTTAAAATTATTCAGCTTCCCGACAGAAAAATATTTATTAGGTGGCACAATCGTTCCTGATTTATCTCTTAAAACAATACCTAAATTTGTTCTATCTACAGGTCCTGTTGTACCAAGATAATTAGGATTAAAGCTGGCAACACCTGAGCTTCCTGTTTGAATTTTAAACATAATTCGACTGTTAGGGTTAGTAAAACTACCACCTTCACATTTTATTGGAATATTGCGTGTGATTTTATAGTTTTGGCCATTTAAATAGTCAGAAGTATTACCAACATTGCCAAAATCAAAGGTAATTGGAGAGCCATTATTAAATATGCATCTATCTTCAGTGGTTAAGATCCCTGAACTAATCACTAATTTTGAAATTGGTTCAGGGCCATACTCTTGATATAAGCCATTACCTACACGGGCATACATTTGCGCTACAGCTTGCCCTGTTAATGAAACCCCATTAATAATCGGTTTTTTCAGACGAAATACTAATACACCGCTACTTCCGGATGACATGTTGGGTTTTGGTGATTCAGGAACGCGACAACCTTGTTGCCCATTTCGATTGTTCGGCTTTTCAATAAAAGGAACTGTAGGAAGTGTTTCTGGGCCCCAAATAGAAAACTTGATCTGAACATCGACGTATTCATTAAGTTCATAGTAATTATTGCCTAAATAGCGTAGGTCAGAATTCGCCATATAATAAGTGCGAGAATTCGGAACTAAGGGATCTTTAGGACAATAAACCGTTGCTAAATATCTATCAGGTAAAGAAAAATTTACTGTGGCAGTTTCACCGGGTCTGTTATTAGGAAATGTTGCGTTATTTAACTCAACTCTAAAAATATTAGGTCCTCCGACAGTGCGAACTTCACCATGAATATAAGCAGATGCCACAATCGGAGTACATAATATTGCGCCAGTAAAAAATAATTTTAGCGTATTGAAATAAAAATTTGCTGTTGTTGGTTTCATTTTATTCCTACCGGCGTCAAGTTGATTAATATTTTGGTTGTTGTTCTTTCGGTGCCACTTTGCAGCTGTTTTGTTGGCAAACAAATTTCAATTCAGGATGTCCACCATAATCATTTACATACATCATATAAAATTGATTGACGCCATTGGTTTTAACTGGAATTTCCAGTGATGATTTAGGTGCAACCATTAAACCAGGGAATGTGGTTAACTTATCGCTATCTTCACCATTTAATTTATTCGAAAGACCAATAATAGTGATGTAGTAAGGTGTTGGATTTTCTGCGATAAATTGATTATTTTGTTTCTTAAATACCAACTGATCTTGCCAAACCATGCCCGGTTTTTCAGGAATAATAGCCGTAGGTCGATAGAATAATTTGATTCGTGACTGCATTGCCATTTGCAACACATTCGCTTGTTTTGGTGCTGGTGGAATTTCACGAACGTTTAAATAAAACAATGATTCTCTATCTTGTGGCAAAAGCCCAATCTCTGCAGTTTTAGTTATTCTTACAACCCCTTTTTGGTCACCATCAAGACGTTGTAAAGGAGGAAGCGCCACTAAAGGAGAGGCAATTTTTTGCCCATGTTCATTTTCAACCCATGATTGAGCCAAAAATGGAATATCAGGGCTAGTATTTTTTAAATTTACGCTGGCTGAATTTTCACTACCAGTTAACACGATCCGTGTTCTATCTAATGACACACCAGCTTGTGTTGTATTCACCATGCTTAATGCAAGTAGTGAACCGCAAAAAAGTGTTTTAAGTGTGTTGAATGAGTTCATACATTTATCTCTAGTAATTCATTTTGTTCATTAAAATCACTGACATAATAACAATTCACGTTTTAGTGGATCGTTAATGGTTGCCGGGATCGTAATCGTACATTGGGTTTTACCACCCCAGATCACGTTTAATGATTCATTGAGGTTAACACCCGCAATATAAACTAGGCCTTCTTCCATCACCATTCCCATATTTTCACCATCTTTATTAGTGACGTCAGCACCAAACGGCGGATATTTTTGATCAGCTGTTTGTAAGATAGCCATTAGACGTTCACCTTGACGCACTGGGAATGTGTAGTAACCAATAGCCCCTTCAGTTAATGTTGTGGAGGTGATGGCTTTATGTGTTTCAATATTTGAATCCATTTTATCAACATCAATACGCGCATCAACGTTGTTATAGCTGGTTAAGTCAGTAATTACCCCAATACCAAATAGATTTGTTGTCGTACTTTGGTTATTAAACGGCACACCTGGGACGCCATCTGTATCAACCATCATTCGAGCTGTACTGGATGTCATGCTGCTACTATGTAATGCAGCTCCATGACGAGTAGCTGTAAATCCGCCTTTTACTGTCGCACCTACAGCAACATAATTATCTTGTTGATAGCTTGCATTAGCGTTAATTTCAGCATATTGCGAACGGTGTTGATAATAACCATCAGTATTGGCTTTATGGTCTGAACTTAACCCCGCACGGACACGCCACAAATTATTATAATTGCTATTATCAGAATAAGAGGCCATTTGGTTCACTTTTCCGTTACTGTCTTGCAGGCTATAACCTATATTTTTGCCACTACCTAATGGAACTGAAATATTGAAAGAAATACTGTCATCAGTATTTCCTTTATGCTGAGTACGGAATGCAGACAAGTTAGTGTTAATCTGCTCTATACCCATAATCGAAAAGTTACGGCTTACCGTTACACCATATTGTTCTTGTGTATTTTTATCCCAATAATTTTGATGACGATAAGAAAGATAAAGTGTTGTTGATTTTTCAGTATCATCAGCCCAGAAAGTTTTGTTACCAGTAATGGTATACATCTCTTTTTCATAACCATTGTTATTGATAGCGTTGTAACGCTCATCAATATATTGAGAAAAAGAACGGAATGTTTTCTCTGAAAAACGATAGCCTGCAAAAGTAATTGTACTATGGTATTCATCGAATGTTTTCGCATAGTTCAGTTTGAATGACATTCCGTTGATATTTTCATTATCATAGGTTTGGCTATAAGATTGAGTTACATCACCAGAAAGCGTACCTAGGCGCCCCATATCGTGACCTAAACCTAATGACCACGCATTGTAATCTTTAGCTGTTAATAAAACACCACCATACAGTGACCATGTGTTATTCATTCCCCATGAAAAATCACCTTGATAAAAAATAGGGCCTTGCATTTTATGGTTGTTGAGTGATGGCTGACCGATTGATGTGTTATAACGCACTGAACCAGGGCGTGTCATATACGGTAAATTAGCTGTTTGCACTTGAAATTCGTTTACTTTGCCGTTTTGTTCTTCCACTCGAACATCTAATTGACCTTGTACCGTATCTTGTAAATGTTTAATAACAAAAGGGCCAGCAGGAACAGTGGTTTCATAAATTAAGCGACCATTTTGAGTGACGGTAACTTTAGCATTAGTATTTGCAATACCATGAATTTCTGGTGCATAACCTTGCAAAGATGGTGGCAACATTCTTTCATCACTTTGGATATTGGCGCCAGTAAAACGAAAACTATCAAAAACTTGGGAATTTAAATACGTTTCACCTAACGTTAATTTAGCTGCTTGAGTGGGCAGTGGTTTGTAGGCGTAGATCTGATTCCAATCAAAGCTATTGTTTGATGAGTATTCAGATGAATAATTTCCTTGGTATTCAGCGCGTAAACGCCATTCACCAAAGTTAATACCCGCTTGCCCATAGCCTGTCAGCGAGTTGTTATTGTTACCTTTATTAGGACGTGTTGATGTTCCTGTTAAGGTATAGTCAAGTAACACCCCTGATACACCTGGGTCCCATAATTCGGGAGGAGTCCAGTCTGCATCTTCGTATTTCATTAATGAACGAGGAATAACAATATCAAGAATACCGCCATCATTTTTGATGGAGATACCAGGTAATTGATTGATATTGAAGCAATCAGGGGAAATTTCTTCGATAAATTTTTGATTTTCTTCGTTAATGGTTAATTTTTTTAGAAGAGAAGGGTCAATACAAGCAACAGAATAATTAGGTTTTACTTCAACATAATTAATGTTTTGGCGAGGGAAATCACGTCCATTTATACGGATATCCAAATAGTACATACCAGGAATAATGTAATTAGAAGTTGCAAAGCGAGACAGATCGACATTATCTCTATCTTCAGCATCTAACATGTGAATGTTAAATTCCACAGAATCATCTTGCTCGGCTTGAGCGAAAAACGCTAAGCACAATAGCAAAATGGCACAAATGTTTTTCCATATTGTGCTGTGAAAATAAGAAATTAACATGAATAAACGCCTAATTATTAATTAAATAGAAACTAATTAATTAAATAATGAATATTTATTTAATTACTTTTTATTTTTATTTTTATTTTTTATTAAATTGAAGTGTTTTATCAAATTTAACGCAGAGGAAATCCTCTGCGTTAATGCAGTAATTAATTTATTATTTAATTAATTTAAATAAATAAAACGATTACTGATAATCAACTTGGAAGTTGATAACGGCTTGGAATTCACCCGGAGTTACAGCTGCGTCTGCTGATTCAGCTTGAACGTAAGCAACGAATGGAATTTTTGAAACACCATTAACTAATTGTACTGGCGTTGTTGCTGTATTCCATTTAACTGATTTGCTACCAGCATCCATTAAACCGATACCCGCACCAGAAGCTGAACCTGAAACGAAAGAAGCTAAATCTTTGTTTGTTGCATTAACAACGCTTGGTGTATAGCTAACAGTTGCTGTTTTTGCTACGGTAGTATCACAGTCTTGTAATTCGATATCTTTTTTAACGTTACCCGCTTTTTGCATATTTGCTAATGCAGATGTTGGGATTTCGCTGAAATCAACAATAACTGGACTTGAAGAAGCTGCTAATCCACAAGCTGAATTAACAATTTCACCTTTTAATTGAATTTCGCCTTTAGTTGCGCCAACTTTTGGTGTAGAAGTTTCAGCAGTTGCAACAGAATTAATACCAAATACTAAAGCAGCAGCTAAAGCAATTTTACTCAGTTTCATTATAGATAATCCCTTGAAGATCGTGCGTATTATTATTTATGAAAAAATAATATTAATGTCGGAATATAAAAATTGATTTGCATTATATTTCGAGTTGTTTCGAATAATGACTGGTTTATATGATATCAACAAAGGCATTCTATTTGATATAACGTTTTGTCAGTTTCCGCAAATTTCAGATTTAATCTGGCCTATTCCACATTAATAGAATTTTATATAGATTTATTCTTTTTATTACTCAATTTATGGGTAAAAAAGTTTATCAGGCAGATAAATTTAATAGACAATATAATTAACATTGTTTTAACTTTATAGAAATTGATATTATTAACATTACTTTAAGAAAATTAATAAAATCAATTATAGATTATCATAATACATACAATTCAAAGGGTTATATGTTAATAACGTAGATATTAGGTTAATTTTTATCGAAAAAAAAGTTTTCCAAAAAGAATAATCATAAAATGAACAATAACTAATGAGATAATTCCTACGTATTTAAGTTAATTTTTTCTTATATTTCACCTATTCTGATAGTCAAAAAAAGACTTGTTGGGCTATTTTTGATACATTTTACTCATCGAGTGAGTGATTTAACTAATGAGTGTTACCATTCATTAACACGATTTTTTTCCAACTTTGGTTAAATAAAGGTAGGGGAAAATGTAACAATTTTTAATATTAAGAAAATATTAAGGAGATATTGAGAGGGAAAAATCTGCTATGGGATATCAGGAATGGCAGGGTAAATGTGTTAAGCCTAGAATAAGCCTCTATAAAAGAGGCTGAACGGTATGTAGTACATCATTAATAACGAGATGATTCTTGCGTTAATGTTAATGATGATGTCTCTTGATCCGCACCTTCAGTGCTTTCTTTGTCTTTAGATAGGATCTTGTTTTTACTCTCTTTAGCTTGGAGATAGCCTACAAGGCTCAGTTGATATCGACGAATATTCTCAACGTAACGATAAGCTTCATGTCCTCTTGCGTAGCCATAAGGGAGGTCAACATAATATTTTTTCTGACTAAGTAGCGGTAATCTTGATTTCACATCTAACCAACTGTCAGGATCTGCGCCTTGTTGTTCGGTCAGCCTTCTGGCGTCAAGCATATGACCAAAGCCCATGTTGTAGGCGGCTAATGCAAACCAAATTTTCTCATCTTCAGGGATAGACTCAGGTAAACGAGAAAGAAGATGTTTAAGATATTGAGCACCACCACGAATACTTTCTTCAGGATCAAGCCTATCAGTGACTCCCATACTTGATGCTGTAGGGCGTGTTAGCATCATAAGCCCCCTAACGCCTGTTGGTGATGTTGCATGAGGATCCCAATGTGATTCTTGCCATGCCATTGCTGCTAATAATCGCCAATCAAAGGTATCCGCATATTTCTCAAAAAGAGGTTGATAGTTTGGCAAAATGGAATCAATTGCAGTAATAAAAGAGATAGTGTCGAAGTAATCAAATGAACCTACATGACCAAAATACTTTTCTTCTAATCGTGCTAATACATCTTCTTGAGATAATTGGTTAAAGTAATCTAGCATAGCGGCATACAAACTATTATCTTCACTATCAGGTAAATACCATGTCAGAGGACGACTTTCAGTGACTTCAAATCCTACGGCAACATTAGGGTGAATACGTTGTTGTACCGCAACACTGATTGAGTCGGCTAAAACATAGGTAATTTTACCTTCTGATAGCGCTTCAAGTAGTTGAGAGGTTGTTTGATTGTCTGATTCTTCCCACTCAAGCTCAGGGTATTGCGTTTCTTTTAGTGTACGCAATAAGCTTGCATGGGCTGATCCTGCTGTGACGACAAGGCGTCCATCTAAAGCATCAAAGCTACGTGGCCTTAATGTTCCTTTACGGTAAATTAATTGCTGAGACACTGAAAAGTAAGCAGGTCCACTACGTGTCGTATCTAATCTCTCTTTGTTGTAAAGTAATCCAGCTGCGATAAAGTCTGCTTTATTGTTCTCCAGATCATCAAACATTTGGTTGATATTTGTCCGCATATTAACGACAAGCTTCACGCCCAGATAATCAGCAAAGCGTTTCACTAATTCATAATCGAAACCTACGGGGTCCTTTTTATCGTTCATCGTTATCAATGGTGACGGCATCGTACTAATTCTTAACTCACCACGAGATAAAATCTTATTTATCTGCGCTTTTTGCCTATCGGGCCAAGTAATATTCAACGCAATAATTGCCGCTGAAAAGAGCGCTATGATAACGATAACGAAATAGTTTATCCTTATATTATTCAATAGGTTATTTCTCGTTAACGTTGTTTGTTGTTGTGTGTAAAGTCGTTATCTTAACATGGATAAATTTCCAGTAATCGAGCATTTTGCTTAACATATTGGTAATACGCAACTTGATTACACCAATTAATCATTAAAACACACTAAGTTAAATGCCGTTATTTTGTTCACGCAAACGGTTTCGTCTGAGCGGTTATTCTATTATACTAGGCGCGTTTCCCCTGAATGATTGATCAGGCTAGCTGCTAAAAGAGAGAACTCAATACTATGGAAATCCTGCGTGGCTCCCCCGCTTTATCCGCGTTTCGTATTAATAAATTACTCACTCAATGTCAGGAAAATGACCTTCCTGTACAAGGTATATATGCGGAATTTGTTCATTTCGCAAAAGTGGAAGGGCAGTTATCTGAAGATGACCAGATTAAATTAAGCCAATTATTACATTACGGGCCTTCATTAACAGAGCATGAGCCTGTTGGGGAAATGCGAGTGGTGACACCTCGCCCTGGAACGATTTCACCTTGGTCTTCTAAAGCAACAGATATTGCACATAACTGTGGTTTATCCAAGGTGGTCAGAATTGAACGTGGTATCGCTTACTTTATTGAAGGCGATACGATGACAGAAACTCAATGGCAACAGCTTTATGGTTTGATTCATGACCGAATGATGGAAACCATTTTCTTAAATCATCAAGATGTGAATGCACTGTTTGCAGAGCAAACGCCAGCACCATTAAAAACGATAGATGTGCTTGCTAAAGGTAAAGATGCGCTTGTTAAAGCAAACATTGAAATGGGATTAGCACTTGCTGATGATGAAGTTGATTATTTAGTCGATGCTTTTAATCGTTTAGCGCGTAATCCAACTGATGTTGAGCTTTATATGTTTGCACAAGCCAACTCTGAACATTGTCGCCATAAAATATTTAATGCAGATTGGATTATTGATGGCAAAGCGCAAGATAAGTCATTATTTAAAATGATTAAAAATACGTTTGAGCAAACTCCTGATTATGTCATGTCAGCATATAAAGATAATGCGGCTGTTATGGAAGGGTCGGTTGCTGGACGTTTTTATCCAGATGCTGAAAAAGGGCATTACCATTATCATCAAGAACCCGTACATATCTTGATGAAAGTAGAAACACACAACCACCCAACAGCGATTTCACCTTGGCCGGGAGCTGCAACAGGCTCTGGTGGTGAAATTCGAGATGAAGGTGCAACGGGGCGTGGTGCTAAGCCTAAAGCGGGTTTAGTAGGATTTTCAGTATCTAACCTGCGTATTCCAGGATTTGAACAGCCTTGGGAAGAAGATTTTGGCAAACCAGAGCGTATTGTTAATGCATTAGACATCATGACAGAAGGTCCACTGGGTGGTGCCGCATTTAATAACGAGTTCGGTCGTCCTGCATTACTAGGCTATTTCAGAACTTATGAAGAACAAGTTAATAGCCATAATGGTGTTGAAATTCGCGGTTATCATAAACCAATTATGCTAGCTGGTGGCATTGGTAATATTCGTGAAGACCATGTTCAAAAAGGGGAGATCACTGTTGGCGCTAAGTTGATCGTATTAGGTGGCCCATCTATGAACATCGGTCTGGGCGGCGGTGCGGCTTCTTCTATGACTTCAGGGCAATCTGATGCGGACTTAGATTTTGCTTCTGTTCAACGTGACAATCCAGAAATGGAGCGACGTTGCCAAGAAGTTATCGATCGTTGCTGGCAGTTGGGTGATGATAACCCTATCTTATTTATTCATGATGTAGGGGCTGGTGGTCTTTCTAATGCGATGCCTGAATTAGTCAATGATGGTGGTCGTGGTGGTCGTTTTGAACTGCGTGATGTTTTAAATGATGAGCCGGGGATGAGCCCACTTGAAATCTGGTGTAATGAATCTCAAGAACGTTATGTGTTGGCAGTATCACCAGAAAAAATGCCTCTGTTTGATGCGTTATGCCAACGTGAAAGAGCACCTTATGCTGTAATTGGTGAAGCAACGCAAGAGCGTGAATTAGTATTAAACGATACACACTTTGATAATAAACCCATTGATATGCCATTGGACATATTATTAGGTAAAGCGCCTAAAATGTTACGTGATGTGAAATCACAAAAAACAGAAGGTGAGTATCTAGATCGTAAAGATATTGATTTAAAAGATGCTGTTTATCGAGTGCTTCATTTACCTACCGTGGCAGAAAAAACCTTCTTAATTACCATTGGTGACCGCACTGTAACAGGCATGGTTGCTCGTGATCAAATGGTTGGTCCTTGGCAAATACCTGTTGCTAACTGTGCTGTTACCACAGCAACATTAGATAGCTATTATGGTGAGGCAATGTCGATTGGTGAACGGGCGCCTATCGCACTATTAGATTTTGCCGCATCTGCACGTATGTCTGTCGGCGAAGCGTTAACAAATATGGCTGGCTGTGATGTAGAAGCACTTAATCGCATTAAGCTTTCGGCTAATTGGATGTCGGCAGCGGGGCATCCTGGTGAAGATGCAGGTTTGTATGATGCAGTGAAAGCTATTGGTGAGGAGTTATGCCCAGAGTTAGGTATCACTATTCCTGTTGGTAAAGACTCTATGTCAATGAAAACACGTTGGCAGGATAAAGATGGAAAAAACAAAGAAGTTACCTCTCCGCTTTCTTTAGTTATTACTGCATTCTCTCGCGTTGAAGATGTACGTAAAACGGTAACGCCTGAATTATCTACACAATCAGGTAACCGTTTATATCTGATTGATCTGGGTAATGGACATAACGCATTAGGTGCGACAGCTTTAGCACAAGTTTATCGCCAGTTAGGTCAAAAAGCCGCAGACCTTCGTAATGTAGAACAGCTAAAACAATTCTTTAATGTGATGCAACAATTAGTCAATGAAGGCAAATTGTTGGCTTATCATGATCGCTCTGATGGCGGTTTATTTGTCACTCTTGCAGAAATGGCGTTTGCTGGTCACTGTGGGTTAAATGTTGATATTAGTGCTTATGATGAAGATATCTTAGCGGGACTCTTTAATGAGGAGCTAGGTGGCGTGATCCAAATTAGTGCTCAACATCAAGATGCAGTTGAATCATTATTTACCCAATGCGGTTTAGCCGATTGCTTACACTATTTAGGTCAAGCAACACAAGATGATGCCGTTGTAATTCAAAGTCGTGAAACTGAAGTTTATAATGAAAAACGCAGTACGCTACGTCTTTGGTGGGCTGAAACAACATGGCAAATGCAACGTTTACGCGATAACCCTGAGTGTGCTGATGAAGAACATCAGGCAAAACAGGACATCAATGATCCGGGGTTAAATGTACATTTAACCTTTGATCCAAGCGAAGATATTGCAGCTCCTTATATTGCAACAGGAAGCCGCCCTCGTATTGCTGTACTAAGAGAGCAAGGCGTTAACTCTCATGTTGAAATGGCGGCAGCTTTTGACCGAGCTGGTTTTGATGCCATTGACGTTCATATGAGTGATCTACATTCGTCACGACGTTCATTAAGTGATTTTGATGTGCTGGTGGCGTGCGGAGGATTCTCTTACGGTGACGTATTAGGTGCAGGTGAAGGTTGGGCTAAATCTATTCTATTTAATTCTCGTTTACGTGATGAATTTGCTCAATTCTTTGAACGCCAAGATACCTTATCGCTTGGTGTCTGTAATGGTTGTCAAATGATGTCAACATTATCTGAACTTATTCCGGGGGCGGATTTATGGCCTCGTTTTGTTCGCAACCGTTCTGAGCGTTTTGAAGCTCGCTTTAGTTTGGTCAAAGTGACAGAAAGCCCATCATTATTGCTACAAGGCATGGTGGGTTCACAAATGCCTATCGCTGTTTCTCATGGGGAAGGTTTTGCGGAATTTCGTCATGCTGAACAATTAGCACAATTAGAGGCACAAAATTTAGTGGGATTACGTTTTGTTGATAATTATGGTCAACCAACAGAACAATACCCATTAAATCCTAATGGTTCAGTAAAAGGGATCACGGCTGTTACAACAAAGGATGGACGTTCAACTATTATGATGCCTCATCCTGAGCGTGTATTTAGAACGGTCAGTAACTCTTGGCATCCTGATAACTGGGGTGAAGATAGCCCTTGGATGCGACTATTCCGTAATGCAAGGAAGCAGTTTGATTAATTAGAAGTAAATTATCTTAGTAGTAAATACATAAAGCCTCTACTTAGCGAGAGGCTTTATTGTATTGATAATAAAGGCATTATTTTTTATTGTATAAAAACAACGACACTTAGTCATTAGCTTGTCTCTTTTTGGCGACACTTAATTTATTGAAATATAAGCGTTTATAAAATATGGGGTAACTCTGTCTGGATATGGAGACAGCTTGGTTACTTTATAACTAGATAAAAGAGAGACATAATTAAAATATCATAGAGATATTTTTATTTATTGTTTGCTTTCAATTACTTAATGTTATCCTTGAAAAGTTGGCACGCGTTGTGCATTATATAAATCAGTTGCTCATTCAACTTTTTATGTCGGTCCACAATATGGGTGGGAACATACCACATAAGCCAGGAATGACGCCAGAGTAAGGTGCCTACCGTCCAACATCATGATACTCGTCTTCGGACCTTATCAAACACAGGGCGACACGTGGAGTGAGGCACCACCTTCATCCTCTTTTAGAGAGAAAAGAGATGAAATTTTGACGGGCGGAATATCTCAGTAAGATATTCCGCTCTCCCACTTCTAGAGCCTGTCATATTTTCTCGCTTGTGTTTGTTATCCTCACCTGATTTTCTAATGTCGGACTTTTTTCTTGTTATCAAGTCATGTAGCATCGCATTACTCTAATAGGTGTTGAGATGATTTCATTGAAAAAGTGGCGTATTTTTCCTCGTTCTTTAAGACAGCTCGTGATAATGGCATTTTGGATGGTGCTATTACCTTTACTTGTCCTTGCTTATCAAGCTTATCAAAGTCTCGATCAATTAAGTAATCAAGCAGCAATTACTAATAAAAATGCATTAGCTGATACTGAACGCAGTGAAGTTATGCGAAATTTAGCTATTGAGATGGAAGGAAACTATCGTCGTTATTGTGTTTTACGTGATAAGACTGATGATGATATGTACCAACAACGCTATCAGCAATACACCAAACTCTTCTCAACATTACAACAAACCATAATTCCACTTTCTTCATCTAAAGAAGCCGACGTGCTTAATTCTTCACTTGAAAAGCTAAAGTCTATTCAGTGTGAAAGCAGTGAACCTACGAAAGATATGCAACAAGCTCTTGAGCAGTTCTCTTATGCCAATAATCGTATAGTAATGCTAACAAAAGAGATTATCTTTAGCCGTGGCGAACAATTACAAATGGCAATTGCTGAGAAAGGACGTTATTTCGGCTGGCAAAGTCTTATTGTGTTCGTATTCAGTTTGATCCTCATCGCACTATTTACACGAATGATCATCGGCCCTGTTAAGGGAATTGAAAAGATGATCAATCGATTGGGAGAAGGGCGAACGCTTAGTAACAATTTGGATTCTTTTCAAGGGCCTAGAGAGCTTCGATCGTTAGCTCAACGTATTATTTGGTTAAGTGAACGATTAGCATGGCTTGAATCACAACGTCATGAGTTTTTACGTCATATTTCTCATGAGTTAAAAACGCCACTTGCTAGTATGCGAGAAGGTACAGAATTATTAGCTGATGAAGTTGCGGGTCCTTTAACGCTCGATCAAAAAGAAGTGGTTTCTATTCTTGATAATAGTAGTAAACAGTTACAGTTATTGATTGAACAACTACTTGATTATAATCGTAAACTTTCTGAGGTTCCTCAGCAAATTGAAGAGGTCGATTTAACTCATTTAGTGAATGATGTGGTATTAGCACACAGCTTACCTGCTAGAGCAAAAGAGATTAAAACGATAATTTCACTTAATCTGACAAAATGTCGAGCAGAAGCGACATTATTATCACGAGTTATCGACAATCTCTATTCGAATGCGGTGCACTATGGTGCTGAATCAGGTAATATCTGGATCTCTAGTTATCAAGTTGAACAGAAGATAGTGATTGATATAGCCAATAAAGGAACGCCTATCCCTGAATCTGAACAAAAAATGATTTTTGAGCCCTTTTTTCAAGGTTCTTTACTACGCAAAGGTGCTGTAAAAGGAAGTGGTTTAGGTTTAAGCATTGCTCATGACTGTATCAAAAGAATGGAAGGTGAATTAAGTGTTGTTCCTTCTGACTATGCCGATGTCTGTTTTCGTATTGAATTACCGCTACTTTCTGAGAATAAATAATGCAAATCAGGTCACAAATACAAGCATCTCCTCATCATGAGTATAAAAAAATAAATAAACAGATGCTTGGTATTGAACCGTTATCTATGGCTCCTGCATCAACTAGAAAGATCGCATTAAATTGGAAACAGTGTGTCTTGTTTATTATGCTTCCACTGGTTCTTTCGGGTTGTACACCAAAGTCGCTCACTGCGTCGTTAGAACCCGAGCCTGATGTACCCGTTGTTAAACAAAGAACAATTGATTACCGCTGGGCTGAATGTAAAACATTAAGCGCTTTTTATGATGAAGGCATTAATAATGCACTTTATTGGTTACGCACAATTGAATGTACGAATCGCATTATGACTACAGAAGCACAACGCCAAGCAAATAGTGTTGTCGTTACAGGTTGGGATGATGCATTTTATAAAAGCATTTTATTAGAGCGTGCTGGTATGACGATTGCTGATCGTCGAACACAATTAGTGTTACTAGAAAGCTATAAGCTACAATTTCCAAGTTCTATGCGTGTTTTATTATCAACATGGATTGAAAATCAAACACTCATCCTCTCTTTAGCAGAAGAAAAAAATCGTTATCGTCGTTTAACCACAGAAACAGATAATAGAATAGATACCCTAAGAAAAGAGAATAATGCATTACAGCATGAACTGAATATCACACTGAAGAAGCTTGAAAGCCTTACCCAAATTGAAAGGCAGTTATCGAATAGAAAACAAAGTGGCTCTGTTGATTCGTTATCACAAAATGAAGACTTAACGGAGAGTGTGGCAACCACATCCCCTGAAACAGAAAAGACAGTTGTTGAAAAGCCAGTCGTTGAAAAACCGACTGAAAAGTCTACTTCTACACATACACAATCGATAACAGAAAAAACAAAGGGTGAGGAAAAAACACCTTCTGCAACAGCGGTTAAACCCGAACCTTCAAAACCAGAATCTGCAAAACCTGAAGTGGTTAAACCTGAGCCTGTTAAAACTGAAATAGAAAAACAGGATGCTAAACCGACTGAAGCAGGATCTAAATAAGGAGAATGTGCATGGCTGGCCATAAATCAGCAAATCTTTTACTTGTCGATGACGATCCTGGGTTATTAAAGTTACTTGGTATGCGGTTAACAAGTGAAGGTTTTCATATCTTCACCGCTGAAAGTGGGCAAGAAGCACTAAAACTTCTCTTAAAAGAAAAAATAGACCTTGTTATTAGCGATCTGCGCATGGATGAAATGGATGGTATGGCATTGTTTGCTGAAATACAGCGCCAGCAACCCGGAATGCCAGTCATTATTCTAACTGCTCATGGCTCTATTCCTGATGCCGTTGCAGCAACACAACAAGGTGTATTTAGCTTTTTAACTAAACCCGTTGATCGAGATGCACTTTATAAGGCAATTGATGAAGCGCTGGAATTAGTGACCACGGTTTCAGATGAAGAGTGGTCAAAAGATATCGTGACGCGTAGCCCACAAATGCTACGTTTATTAGAGCAAGCAAAGTTAGTCGCACAATCTGATGTCAGTGTACTTATTAATGGCCAAAGTGGTACAGGTAAAGAAGTTCTTGCTCAAGCTATTCATCGTGCAAGTCCTAGAGCCAAAAAGCCTTTTATAGCCATTAACTGTGGCGCCTTACCAGAACAACTTTTAGAATCTGAACTATTCGGTCATGCGAAAGGTGCTTTTACAGGAGCTGTAAGTAGTCGTGAAGGTCTATTTCAGGCGGCTGAAGGCGGTACACTGTTTTTAGATGAAATTGGCGATATGCCAATGGCATTACAAGTTAAATTATTACGTGTTTTGCAAGAGCGAAAAGTTCGCCCATTAGGAAGCAACCGTGATATTGATATTGATGTCCGTATCCTTTCTGCCACACATCGTGATTTACCTAAAGCGATGGAGCGTAATGAATTCCGTGAAGATTTGTTCTATCGTTTAAATGTGGTGAATCTACGAATTCCTACATTAAGTGAGAGAGCTGAAGACATTCCTGTGCTTGCAAATCACCTATTACGCGAATCAGCTAAACGCCATAAGCCTTTTGTCCGAAGTTTTTCCACTGATGCGATGAAATGCTTGATGACAGCAAGTTGGCCCGGAAATGTGCGTCAATTAGTTAACGTGATTGAACAATGCGTCGCTTTAACGACAGCTCCAGTTATTAGTGAAGCTTTAGTGACACAAGCCTTACAGGGTGAAAATACCGCTTTACCCACATTTGCTGAAGCAAGAGGGCATTTTGAAATGACTTATTTGAGAAAGCTACTGCAAATGACGAAAGGCAACGTGACTCAAGCGGCACGCATGGCAGGACGCAATCGAACTGAGTTTTACAAATTGTTATCCCGTCATGAGCTAGATGCGAATGATTTTAAAGAATAACCTTTTCAGATAACGAATATATTTTTAAACTAGCTTTCTTTTAATGCGAAAGATAGCGGAGAGACTAATTTTTATGAGTCGTAAATTAAAACTCGCAATGGCTCAACTCAATTGGGTTGTTGGCGATATAGAAGGTAACTGTGAACGCATGTTATCTACCGTTAAAGCGCAAGAAGAGGCCGATTTGGTCATGTTTTCTGAGCTGGCGTTATGCGGTTACTCTCCTGAAGATCTGCTATTTCGTCCTGATTTCCAGCAACGCTGTGAAACACAACTTACGCGTTTAGAACAAGCAAGTAAAAAAACAGCAATTGTTGTTGGACATCCTTGGTGGCAAAACGGCAAAATTTATAACGCACTCTCATTTTTCTATAAAGGTGAGTTACAAGCACGTTATTTCAAACAACAATTACCTAATTACGGTGTGTTTGACGAAAAACGATATTTCCAACAAGGAAATGAACGTTGTGTTGTGCCATTTAAAGGTTACCACTTAGGTTTGTTAATTTGTGAGGATATCTGGATTAATGAGCCTATCGATGCATTAAAACAAGCAGGGGCAGATCTTGTTTTATCTATTAACGCCTCGCCATATAACCGTGAAAAACCCCATGTCCGTACACAGTTAATTAAAGAGCATTGTCAAAGAACGCATCTTCCAGTGATCTATCTTAATCAAATTGGCGGTCAAGATGAGCTGGTCTTTGATGGTTGTTCTAAAGTATTTGATGAAAGAGGCACGATCACTCATCGTTTAGCTGCATTTGATGAGCAAACCGCAGTTGTAGAGCTTGATGAATTAACGATTATCCCAATGGTAGATCCCGCACCAGAACTTTCACCTTTAGCGCAAGTGTATCAAGCATTAGTGCTTGCAACGCGTGATTATGTCACTAAAAACGGTTTTAAAGGGGCAATTCTCGGATTATCTGGAGGGATTGATTCTGGATTAACGGTTGCTATTGCTGCTGATGCATTAGGAAAAGAGAGTGTTCAAGCGGTTATGATGCCTTTTCGTTATACTTCTGAAATGAGTATTCATGATGCCAAAGAACAAGCAGATTTATTAGGTATCGAATTCGATACGGTATCTATTGAACCCATGTTTGATGCCTTTATGGCACAGTTAGCACCTATGTTTAAAGATACTGCCGCTGATACTACAGAAGAAAATCTACAGGCTCGCTGTCGCGCGGTGATCTTGATGGCGATGTCAAATAAACGTCGTCGTTTAGTGCTCACCACAAGCAATAAAAGTGAATCCGCTGTGGGATACTCCACATTGTATGGTGATATGGCGGGGGGCTTTGATGTGTTAAAAGATGTCCCTAAAACATTAGTTTTTGAACTATCTAAATATCGTAATACACTTTCACCGGCTATTCCTCAACGTGTGATTGATAGACCACCATCAGCAGAGTTAGCGCCGGGGCAAACTGACCAAGATAATTTACCACCTTATGACATTCTTGATGCTATTCTTGAAGGTTATGTTGAACAGGATAAATCTGTTTCTGATTTAGTTGCCGCTGGATTTGATGAAGCAACAGTCCGTAAAGTGATAAAATTAGTCGATATTAATGAATACAAGCGACGTCAAGCCCCTGTCGGGCCACGTATTACAAGTCGTAATTTTGGTAAAGATCGCAGATACCCAATAACAAGCGGTTTTGGTCGCCACAACTGGTAATAGCAGGATAATACGATGAAAAAAATTGAAGCGATAATTAAGCCGTTTAAGTTAGATGATGTAAGAGAAGCGCTTGGTGAAGTGGGTATCACTGGAATGACCGTAACTGAAGTGAAAGGTTTTGGTCGTCAAAAAGGGCATACTGAACTTTACCGTGGTGCGGAATACATGGTCGATTTTTTACCTAAAGTAAAAATTGAAATTGTTGTTGCTGACGAAATTGTTGAAACCTGTGTAGATACAATTATGACAACAGCACAAACAGGTAAAATTGGTGACGGTAAGATTTTTGTTTTTGATGTGAATCGTGTTATTCGTATTCGTACTGGAGAGCAAGACGAAGAAGCTATTTAATTATTGTTCAAACTTAAGCTAACTAGTTACATTATTTATTTTTATTAAAGCCTGATATTTTTTAATCAAAATATCGGGTTTTTTCATTTTCTTGCGCATAATTAATTTTTTTATGTTTTACCTAAAATGCTATTTATATCTTATGCAAGTCTATTGATGATTATTAACAATTTATTTTACTATTTTTTATAAATTCTAAGGCACAAAATGTTATTCAATAACTTTTAAGTAAAGCTATTATCATCGACATTAAAAATCATTAAGGTATGGGCAAAATAATGTTTAATTATTTATTAAAGCGTCTTGCTTTATTTTTATGTGCAGCAGTGTTAATCGCTATCACTACGGGATTTATATTTCTTGATATTTTTGTTTTTGATAATGGTATTTCAGAAACGTCAGTAACTGAATTAGGCCAAGAAACTATTGTCGCAATGATTTGCTTATTCTTTTTTGTTAAAGCCTATCAAGACAGTGAACAACGTGGAGCGTTCACTCTAATTATGGGCTTTTTCTTGTGTATTTTAATTCGTGAGTTAGATGGTGTTTTTGATCAGATTGCACACGGCTCTTGGGTTTGGTTTGCTCTAACGGTGACGTTTATTAGTATTGCTATTGCGATCAGAGAAGGTAAGAGAACATTAAAAGGCTTAATTCACTTTATTACTCATCCAAGCCATGGAATGTTAGTTGCAGGCCTATTATGTATTTTGTTGTTCTCTCGTCTATTTGGTATGGGAATATTATGGTCTAAATTATTAGGTGAGGATTATAACCGCACTGTTAAAAACATGGTGGAAGAGGGATCTGAATTATTTGGTTATACACTCTGTCTAATTAGTGTTATTTGGTACGGTTTTTCTGCTAAAGATCATGTTATTCCTGCTACGATTGAAAATAAATATCAACCATAAAAATAGTATGATCTAAATAACAAAAGCGCTGATAAATATGATGCTATCAGCGCTTTTTCATTATTCTATTTTAAAGCTTTGTTTTAATGGTTTGATTATTTATTGATTATAAATCTTGCATAATAACAGCATGAGGGCCAAAACATTCATAATGAAATTTTTCACGATTAATACCTAATTCAATAAGTTGTTTTGCAACAGACTGCATAAAAGGTAATGGTCCGCAAAAATAGAAATGCATATCAGGAATGCTTATCCAATCCTCAACTTGTTTTAATGTCATTAGACCTTCAAATTGATATTCTTGATTTTGTACATCTTCAGGTCGTGGTGTGCGATACCAAACTGCTTGTTGATAATGTGGAAGTTTACTACCGACTTGATGAACTTCACTTTTAAAGGCATGAACACCTCCATGTTCAGCAGCATGTAACCAATTAACATTGGCTTGATGAGCAGAAAGTGTGTGTAACATTGATAACATGGGGGTTAAACCCACACCCGCTGAAATTAATGTAACAGGTGTTGTTGGTGATACCTCTAAATAAAAATCCCCCCCTGGTGCGGCGACTTGTACAGTATCTCCTTCTTGAATATGGTCATGAAGAAAATTCGATAAAATACCTTTCTCTTCGCGTTTGACTGCGATGCGGTATGTTTTATTATTTGAAGATTGAGTTAATGAATATTGACGTATTTCTTGGTTTTCAAGACGTTCATCACGGATATAAAGACTTAAATATTGCCCAGCTTGATAAGGTGTAATATCAAGGCCGTCTTCAGGCGCTAATTCAAAGCTGGTAATAACATCACTTTGTTTTACTTTATGTGTGACTTTAAAAGCTCGTAATCCTCTCCAACCACCGCTTGTTTGTTCTTTTTGTTGATAAATTTGCTCTTCACGATTAATAAAAACATCTGCTAACACTTGATAAGCGGCGCCCCAAGCGTCTAACACTTCTTGTCCGGGATTAAACATTTCATCAATTGTAGCCAATAAATTCTCACCTACGATGGGATAATGCTCAGGAAGAATATTTAAACTGACGTGTTTTTGTGCGATTTTTTCAACTGCCGGTAAAATTGTAGGTAAATTTTCAATATTAATTGCATAAGCGCATATCGCATTAAATAAGGCTTCACGTTGAGCGCCACTACTTTGGTGACTCATGGTGAAGATATCTTTTAATTCAGGATGACGAGAGAACATTCGATCATAAAAATGTGCGGTTAATGCAGGGCCTGTTTTAGCAATAAGAGGAATTGTTGATTTAATTGTCGCGATAGTTTGTGCATCTAACATAATTGCTCCTGAAAAATTTTCAGTTTATTGTGAATTTTTATAAATTGCATTTTATATGCAACTTATCGCTTTTTGATTATTTTGTAAATAACTGTTTTTATTTTTTAACAAAAAATCTCAAATCTTAGAGAATGATGCGGGGTGTTTGCATAATAAGGCGAGATGTGCCTCAAAAAGAGGAATAAGCACAGGATAAAATGAGGTTGTTAAAAAGTAATAAGGTGCTGTTATAATTGAATGGCAAACGATTGCGTATTTTTTCATTAGGGGCTATCTCAATGAAGAAAAAGAGTTTACACTGTATGCCATTCTTTCTCCCGTATGGGAGTTTGTCTTTAGTGAAGTTAGCTGAGTCAGGAGATCTGAATGTTAAAACGTGAAATGAATATTGCTGATTACGATCCGGAATTATGGAATGCAATGGAAGGTGAAGTGACTCGTCAAGAAGAGCACATCGAACTTATTGCTTCTGAAAACTATACCAGTCCTCGTGTTATGCAGGCGCAAGGATCTCAGCTGACAAATAAATATGCTGAAGGCTATCCGGGTAAACGTTACTACGGTGGTTGTGAGTATGTGGATGTTGTAGAGCAACTGGCAATCGATCGTGCAAAAGCATTATTTGGTGCTGACTATGCTAACGTACAGCCTCACTCAGGTTCACAAGCGAATGCGGCTGTTTATATGGCATTGTTAAAACCGGGTGATACTGTTTTAGGTATGAACTTAGCACAAGGCGGTCACTTGACTCATGGTTCACCAGTTAACTTCTCTGGTAAACTATATAATATCGTACCTTATGGTATTGATGAATCAGGTAAAATTGATTACGAAGATATCGCTATTCAAGCTAAAAAACATCAACCAAAAATGATTATTGGTGGTTTCTCTGCCTATTCTGGTTTGGTTGATTGGGCAAAAATGCGTGAAATTGCAGATAGCATTGGTGCCTACCTGTTTGTTGATATGGCGCACGTTGCAGGTATGATTGCTGCGGGTGTTTATCCTAACCCAGTTCCTCATGCACATGTTGTTACAACAACAACGCATAAAACATTAGCTGGCCCACGTGGTGGCCTTATCCTTGCTAAAGGCGGAGATGAAGAGTTCTACAAAAAACTGAACTCAGCAGTGTTCCCTGGCTCTCAAGGTGGCCCTTTAATGCACGTTATCGCGGGTAAAGCGGTTGCATTAAAAGAAGCTATGGAACCTGAATTTAAAGTTTATCAGCAACAAGTTGCTAAAAACGCGAAAGCAATGGTAGACGTTTTCTTAGAACGCGGTTATAAAGTAGTGTCTGGCGGAACTGAAAACCACCTGTTTTTATTAGACTTAGTTGATAAAGATATTACAGGTAAAGATGCAGATGCAGCGCTCGGTCGTGCAAATATCACTGTTAACAAAAACAGTGTACCAAATGATCCACGTAGCCCATTTGTCACTTCTGGTGTTCGTATCGGTTCTCCTGCAATTACACGTCGTGGTTTTAAAGAAGCGGAAGCTCGTGAATTAGCCGGTTGGATGTGTGATGTCCTTGATAATATCAATGATGAAGCGAACATTGAAAAAGTGAAACAAAAAGTCTTGGATATCTGCGCTAAATTTCCAGTTTACGCATAAGTTTGTAACGATATAATAAAACCCGTTGTACAAGCCCGCTTCGAGAACTTGTTCTTGGCGGGTTTTTTTGCATCTTAAAAATGGGGGATTGGATGGTTATTCCATCAACACTGTGGCTTGCCTTAGATTATTTTACGTATTTTTTCTCATACGGTATCTTTTTACCTTTTTGGTCAATATGGCTAAAAGGAGAGGGTGTCGATCCTGCGATGATAGGTCTGTTATTAGGTGTAGGTTTAACTGCACGTTTTGTCGGTAGCCTTATCTTAACGCCTGCAGTAAAAGATCCATCAAAACTTATCACAGCATTACGACTATTCGCCTTTCTCTCATTACTCTTTACTGTTGCATTTATGATGGGCAGCCATTGGGCATGGCTATTCTTTGTGATGACTGGATTTAACGTATTCTTTTCACCTATGGTACCTTTAGGGGATTCCTTGGCTGGAACTTGGCAAAAACAGTTCCCCTTTGATTATGGAAAAATCCGTGTTTGGGGCTCTATTGCTTTTATTATTAGTTCATCATTGTTGGGGATTTTAATTGATGCTTTTGGGCATCCCATCATTCTTTATGGGTTGATTGCCAGTACCCTTGCATTATTTCTTACATCGATGCTTCGTCCTAAAGTCATGCCTCAAGGAAAGGTCAAAAAAGCAAAACAGAGTAATGTGTCTTTTATGAAACTCATTTCTGATGGGCCTGTTTGGCGCTTTTTGTTATGTGTTTCTCTACTACAAGGCGCACATGCAGCCTATTATGGTTTTAGCGCGCTTTATTGGGAAAAGGCTGGGTATGACACTGCAACAATTGGCTATCTTTGGTCATTAGGTGTGGTTTCTGAAGTTATCGTTTTTATGCTCAGTCACCGTTTATTCCGCCGGTGGAGTGCAAGAGATCTACTGCTACTTTCTGCTTTTGCAGGGCTTTTACGTTGGGGATTAATGGGAAGTTTTACCGCATTACCCGCACTTATTGTCGTTCAAATCTTACATAGTGGTACGTTCACAGTATGTCATTTAGCTGCAATGCGTTTTATTAGCGCCCGCCAAGAACACGAAATTATTCGTCTGCAAGCAGTGTATTCCGCTTTAGCAATGGGAGGAAGTATAGCCATTATGACGATTATATCGGGCTGGCTATATGAAAAACTCCCAAATCAAGAATCGTTGATCTTTTGGTTAATGGCAGCATTAACGATCCCAGCGATGTTTATCAGACCCAAAGTACAACCTCAAAATACCTAATTCTTTTATTTCATAAAAATTAAGATCTGTAATGTTTCTGATATTGCAGATCTTTTTTTTCTCCTTTTAAAAGCGCATTTTTTGATCAAAAGAATAATTGACCATTTCAAATATTAGGTTTAAATTTAATTCATTCAAATGAATTAATGCAGAGAGAGTATTATTATGAACAATAAATCGGTGATCCCAGCGAGTTTTTCTTTACAAGAAAGAGACAGGCGCTGGCAATTAGCTAGAGATATTATGAAAGATAATCAGTTAGATACATTGATTATCTATGGTGATAGAGAATCCGCAGCACCTGCACCATTTTGTATTGATCACTATTTTACAAATGATCGACTAGGCTCAGTTGTTATTTTTCATGAAGATAAAAAACCCTTAATTGCCACTTTTGCTCCAATGATGATCGCTGATCATATGCAGGCAAAATTACGCGGTGATTTGCAATGGATAGATGAAGATAATCTTGTTGTAGGAAAAACAGGGCGTAATATTGCTCAATTTCTGAAAGAAATGGGTGTACAGCAAAATGCACATATTGGTGTTATTGGTTTAGAGCCTTATCCTCCATTCTATTTTGATGGTGCAATGCCATTTAATACTCTAAACGGTATTAAAGATGCATTCCCTCATGCGAAATTTAGCTGTGTGTATCGAGATTTCTTTAAGCGCGCATCGGTTAAAAGTGAAGAAGAACTGACACATGTAAGATATGCAGCCGCTATTGGTGAAGCAATGAGTGAAGCAATGCGAGTCACCACTAGACCTGGAGCGACAGAAGCCGATCTTGCTGCCGCCATTACTGCAACTTGCTTATCAAGAGGTGGATTTACGGCTGAAATTCTAATGGGATCAGGTTCTGAATATATCGGTTGGGGGCCCCCAGCTTGGCAATATCGTTCACAAGCACCTCGTGAAATTCAAATTGGTGATATTGTGTTATCAGAAATTTTTGCTTTATATGGAATGTATGAAACACAACATCAGGCTGCTGTTGCCGTAGGTAAAATTCACGAAAACTTAGAAAAAGCCGCTTTGGTTGCTCGTGAATGCTATGAAATAGGTGTTGAACATTTAAAGGCGGGGATTACTTTTGGTGAAGTGGTTGATTTAATGGAAAAACCATTATTAAAATCAGGAGGATGGCATGTGCATCCACTTATCCATAGTATCAATCCATACGGACCTATTGGGTTTGGTACTGCTCCAGGTATCGAATCATTGCCATTAGCGAGTCGCTATAAACAAATTGAACGATTACCAAATCCGGGACGAGAGCTTGTATTACAAGAAGGCATGACGTTTGCGTTTGAGCCTAACTGTGGCTTCGGTCATCACTTATGTAACTTAGGTGGTACGGTTGTTGTTGGTAAAAGTAAAGGGATTGAGTTAAATTCAAACTCAACACAATTAATGCGTGCTGATCTATAAGCCAAATATAAAATAGTTAACAAATAATGAAAAACACCAGTAAAACCGCGATAAGTACAGAACAGACTCAAGAAAAGTTAATACAAGAAGGGATTAAACTTTTTGCGCTACATGGAATTAGCGGGTTGAGAACGCGACAACTTGCGCAGGATGCTGGTGTTAATCAGTCAGCAATTCCTTATCATTTTGGTGGGAAACTTGGCGTGTATACTGCTGTTATTCAATATATTGCGACAGAATTAGCCTCAGAAATTCATTTTGACCAATTTGATAATAAACTTCAGCGTATATTAAAAGAAGATAAACTTAATTATGAATTATTTGCTGAGTTAATTCCTTTATTGATGACGGGATTAGCGCGAGCGTTATTAGCACCAGAGCGCCATTATTATAGTCAATTGATTTTACGGGAACAGTTAGAACCGACTGAAAATTATGAATTAATTTATCATAATCTCATAGAACCTTTTCATATAAGACTTTCCCATCTTATTGAATTAATAGATAAAGATTGCGATAAATTAACCACTACTATTCGTGCTCATGCGATGATTGGGCAAATACTAGGATTTGTGATAGCCCGAAAAGCATTTTTATTACGTATTGATAAGCAAGAAATAACATCGCAATTACTGGACAAGATAGCGCTAGAAATCAGCAAATTATCAGTAAATGCATTATTAATATAATAAGAAATGGATAGGTGAGAAAAAAGGCCATTACATTTCAGTGATGGCCTTTTTCGTTATATTTTTATCGTTATTTGTACTGACAAATTAACGTTTTAACGCATCTGTGAGTTCGCTACGAATTTCAGCTAATAATGCTCTAACAACACGAGGGTTACCAGCAACAATGTTACCTGTTTGGAGATAGCCATGATTACCAGTAAAGTCAGAAACGATAGCACCTGCTTCACGAGCAATTAACTCACCACCTAAGAAATCCCAAGGTTTTAAGCCAATTTCAAAGAAGCCATCAACACGGCCAGCGGCAACATAAGCTAAATCTAATGCAGCTGAACCTGTACGACGGAAATCAGCACAAGGAACAAACAGTTTACTTAACATGTTCATATAAGCGGCTGAATGTTGTTTGCTTTTGAATGGGAAACCAGTTGCAAGAACAGCACCATCTAAATCACGGGCATTAGAGCCACGCAGACGATAACCATTTAATTGAGCGCCTTGACCACGAACGGCTGAGAATAATTCGTTACGCATAGGATCATAAACAACAGCCACTTCAGTACGGCCTTTAATGCGTACAGCAATAGAAACAGAGAAGTGTGGAAGACGTTTAATGAAGTTAGTCGTGCCATCAAGTGGATCAATAACCCATTGTATGTCGTGATCTTCACCGAGTAACTCGCCACTTTCTTCCGTAATAATGGTGTGTTTTGGATAAGATTTACGGATGATTTCAATGATTGCTTGTTCTGCGTCACGGTCAACGTTAGTGACAAAATCATTGGTACCTTTCTGATTAGTTTCTACAGATTCAGGATTTTCGTAATTTTTGGCGATTAAATTACCAGCCTTACGTGCGGCACGTATGGCAATATTCAGCATCGGATGCATGGTTATCTTCCACAAGATGTTAAAGAACGGGGATAAAAAACGTGCGAGAGTATAACAGGCATTCGTGTTTCTGGCTACATTTGTGATAAAATAGATGGATCACAAAGCAATTAACAAGAAATCAATGTTAGAAAATATTCGCATCATCCTTGTAGAGACCTCACATACAGGCAATATGGGCTCTACAGCTCGAGCTATGAAAACCATGGGATTGACCAACCTTTATTTTGTTAATCCGAAAGAAAAACCAGATTCACACTCTATTGCCCTATCAGCAGGTGCAAGTGATGTTATTGGCAATGCACGTATTGTTAATAGTATCGATGAAGCGATTGAAGGTTGTGGTTTAGTGATTGGAACAAGTGCTCGCAGTCGTACGCTTTCTTGGCCCATGCTTGCTCCCCGTGAATGTGGTGAGCGTTGTGTTATGGAAGCTAAAAATAAGCCAGTTGCGGTTATTTTTGGTCGTGAACGCACAGGTTTAACCAATGAAGAATTACAAAAATGTGACTTTCATCTATATGTTCCGACTAATCCAGAATATGGTTCTTTAAATTTAGCGATGGCAGTTCAGCTTGTTTGTTATGAAATTCGTATGGCAGCACTTGCCCAAGAAGAAAAACAAGAGGAAAATAACCCATCAGAGATTGATTATCCACCAGCAGATGATATTGAACGTTTTTATGTTCACTTAGAACAGGTGCTTAACGAGTCTGGCTTTATTCGCCCTAAACATCCAGGACAGGTCATGAGCCGTTTACGTCGTCTATTTACGCGTGCACGCCCAGAAACACAAGAGCTCCATATCTTACGTGGTATTCTAACGTCAGTTGAGAAATGGGCTAAGAAATAGAGGGCAAAGTTGATTAACTTAAGTCAATTTTGGGCTGAGTATAATACTTGACTAAAACACTCGGATAAATAGTTGACTAAATTACTCGGGAATGACACAATTTGATTATTGTTCACCACGGAGTATTTGTTATGAGACTGACATCAAAAGGGCGTTACGCAGTTACTGCAATGCTTGATGTTGCATTGCATTCACAGCAAGGCCCTGTTCCCCTCGCCGATATTTCAGAGCGTCAAGGGATTTCCCTTTCTTATCTTGAGCAGCTTTTCTCGCGTTTGCGTAAAAATGAATTAGTTGCAAGTGTTCGTGGTCCTGGCGGCGGCTATTTATTAGGCCGTGATGCTGGGCAAATTTTTGTTGCTCAAGTTATTTCTGCGGTTGATGAATCTGTCGATGCTACCCGCTGTCAGGGTAACAAAGAAGGTTGTCAAGGTGGCGATCGTTGCTTGACTCATACTTTGTGGCGTGATTTAAGTGATCGTATAACCAGTTTCCTAAGCAGTATCAGCCTTGAAGAGTTAGTGAATAACGAAGAGGTTATGGATGTCGCCGATCGTCAAGACAATGAAAAACGCCATGCTATCAATGGTCGTTTACAAGAAACCATTGTTAATATGCGAGTTTAACGGCGATCTCTAGGTAGGCAAAAACAAAATTATTAAAGAAGATCCGTCGTCTTTGGAGTTAGTGAGCAATGAAATTACCCATTTATCTAGATTATTCAGCAACCACTCCTGTTGATCCACGAGTTGCTGAAAAAATGATGCAATGCCTAACTATTGATGGCATTTTTGGTAACCCAGCCTCTCGTTCACATCGTTTTGGTTGGCAAGCAGAAGAAGCTATTGATATTGCACGTAATCAGATTGCTGATTTAATCGGTGCTGATCCTCGTGAAATTGTATTCACATCAGGTGCAACTGAAGCTGATAACCTCGCACTAAAAGGTGTTGCTAACTTTTACCAGAAAAAAGGTAAGCACATCATCACTTCAAAAACCGAACATAAAGCGATTTTAGATACTTGTCGCCAACTTGAGCGTGAAGGTTTTGAAGTCACTTATTTAGCACCAAAAAGTGATGGTCTGATTGACCTGAAAGAACTTGAAGAAGCAATGCGTGAAGACACTATTTTAGTTTCTATCATGCATGTAAATAACGAAATTGGTGTTGTACAAGATATTGCTGCTATCGGTGAACTATGCCGTAGCAAAGGGATTATTTACCACGTAGATGCAACGCAAAGCGTTGGTAAGTTACCTATTGATCTTTCTAAGTTAAAAGTTGATTTACTTTCTCTTTCTGCGCATAAAGTTTACGGTCCTATGGGGATCGGTGCACTTTATGTTCGCCGTAAACCACGCATTCGTTTAGAAGCACAAATGCATGGCGGTGGACATGAACGTGGTATGCGTTCAGGTACATTAGCCGTTCACCAAATTGTAGGTATGGGCGAAGCTTACCGTATTTTGAAAGAAGAAATGGCTGATGAAACTAAACGCTTAAACGAATTACGTTTACGTTTATGGAATGGCATTAAAGATATTGAAGAAGTTTATATCAACGGTTCTTTAGAACACACTGCGCCAAATATTCTTAATGTAAGTTTCAACTATGTTGAAGGTGAATCATTAATGATGGCACTGAAAGATCTTGCTGTTTCTTCAGGCTCTGCCTGTACTTCAGCAAGTTTAGAACCTTCTTATGTACTGCGTGCTTTAGGGTTAACTGATGAACTTGCACACAGTTCTATTCGCTTCTCTCTGGGTCGTTTCACAACAGAAGAAGAAATAGATTATGCAATTAAACAAATCCACAGTGCTATTGGTCGCCTACGTGATCTTTCGCCTCTTTGGGATATGCATAAACAAGGTGTTGATATCAACAGTATCGAATGGTCTCACCATTAATCAGACGTTTTCAGGAGTTAAATCATGGCTTATAGCGATAAAGTAATTGATCATTATGAAAACCCTCGTAACGTGGGCTCATTTGATAACAACGACCCTTCTGTAGGAAGTGGTATGGTAGGCGCACCTGCTTGTGGTGACGTCATGAAATTGCAAATCAAAGTTGATGATAACGGCGTAATTGAAGATGCGCGTTTTAAAACTTATGGTTGTGGTTCAGCGATTGCATCAAGTTCACTGGTTACAGAATGGATGAAAGGCAAAACATTAGATGAAGCCGAATCCATCAAGAACACTGCAATTGCAGAAGAATTAGAATTACCACCAGTGAAAATTCACTGTTCAATTCTTGCAGAAGATGCAATAAAAGCAGCGATTGCAGACTATAAAAGCAAACGCCAAGGCAAGTAATTGTCTTTTATAATAAAAAAATAAAATATTGGCGGATGCTGAAACTTTTTTTCAGTATCCGCTTTCGTTCTTTATGAGTGAGGTGTGCCATGTCAATTTCCCTTACAGAATCCGCCGCTAATCGTGTTCGCTCTTTCCTGTCTAATCGCGGTAAAGGTGAAGGTTTGCGTTTAGGCGTAAGAACATCTGGTTGTTCTGGAATGGCTTATGTTCTTGAATTTGCTGATGTCATCAATGACGAAGATACTGTTTTTGAAGACAAAGGTGTGAAAGTTATCATTGATGGTAAAAGCATGGTCTATTTAGATGGAACTGAGCTTGATTTCGTCAAAGAAGGATTAAACGAAGGCTTCAAATTTAACAACCCCAATGTATCCAATGAGTGTGGTTGTGGTGAAAGCTTCACCGTGTAATTTGTGTTAAAACACGGTATTAACGTTAATTAATCCAAGAGTAGATGTATGGACTATTTCACACTATTAGGCATGCCTAATCGTTTTGATATTGATAAACAGCAGCTTGCTACACGTTATCAAGATATGCAACGTCAGTATCACCCAGATCGCTTTGCTGGTAAATCTGATAAAGAACAGGTTCAAGCTATCTCGTTTGCCTCGACTATCAATCAGGCTTATCAAACCTTAAAAAATCCACTCTCTAGAGCTGAATACATGCTCTCATTACACGGTATCGACATTGCCAATGAGCAACAAACAATGCACGATACTGCATTTTTAATGGAGCAACTCTCATTACGTGAAGAGCTGGATAACATTGAGCACAGTGCTGATGCCGAAAGTTTGTTAGCTGATTTTTCTGCGCGTTTAGAGAAAATGTACACTTTACGCCATGATGAAATGGTTAAAATGCTAGATAACCAAACTTGGGATATTGCTGCGGATAATGTGAGAAAATTACGTTTTCTTGCAAAATTAAAAGAGCAAGTAGAGCAACTTGAAGAACGCTTGTTTGATGGTTTTTAAGGGAAATTGTTATGTCATTATTACAAATTAGTGAACCAGGTCAAACACCTGCACCACATCAGCGTAGACTTGCCGCAGGTATTGATTTAGGAACGACACACTCATTAGTTGCCACTGTACGTAGTGGGCAAGCCGAAGCGCTTTCAGACAACGAAGGTCGCTATTTATTGCCATCTGTTGTGCAGTATCAAGTTGATAATATCAACGTTGGTTGGAATGCTAAAAAAGACGCAGAAAAAGATCCTGCTAACACGATAAGTTCAATTAAAAGAATGGTGGGTCGCTCACTAAGTGATGTGACAAGCCGTTATCCAAATCTTCCTTATCACTTTCATGAAAATGACAATGGTTTACCGTTAATTAAAACAGCAGCGGGTATTGTCGATCCTATTCAAGTCTCTTCTGACATCTTAAAAACATTGGCAGAACGTGCAACGCAATCATTAGGTGGTGAACTTGATGGTGTTGTGGTCACTGTTCCTGCTTATTTTGACGATGCTCAACGCCAAGGTACAAAAGAAGCGGCTCGCCGTGCAGGGTTGCATGTTTTACGTTTATTAAACGAACCAACAGCCGCTGCTATTGCTTATGGTTTAGATTCAGGAAAAGAAGGCACCATTGTTGTTTATGACTTGGGCGGTGGTACCTTTGATATTTCCGTTTTACGTTTAACCAAGGGTGTTTTTGAAGTCTTGGCAACCGGCGGTGATACCGCTTTAGGTGGCGATGATTTTGATATGATGTTGGCGGATTGGATAAGAGAGCGCGCAGGTTTTGGCCATCAAAAAGATGCGATATTACAACGCCAACTGCTGGATGTAGCATCAGAAACTAAAATTGCATTAAGTGATAATGATGTTGTTGATATCAATATTAATGGTTGGAAAGGTGAAATTACTCGTGCTGAGTTTGAATCATTAATTCAATCATTGGTGAAGCGTACATTGTTGTCTGTCCGTCGTGCTTTAAAAGATGCAGATATTGACGTTGATGAAGTTTTAGAAGTGGTTATGGTTGGGGGTTCAACACGAGTTCCATTAGTTCGTCAAATGGTTGGCGACTATTTTAAACGTGAACCACTAACCTCTATCGATCCTGACAAAGTTGTCGCTATTGGCGCTTCAATTCAGGCTGATATTTTAGTGGGTAATAAACCTGATAGTGAAATGCTATTGCTAGATGTTATTCCACTTTCTCTTGGTCTTGAAACGATGGGCGGATTAGTTGAGAAAGTGATCCCTCGTAATACCACGATCCCTGTTGCGAGAGCGCAAGAATTTACGACATTCAAAGATGGTCAAACGGCAATGAGCGTTCATGTTGTTCAAGGTGAGCGTGAATTGGTTAGTGATTGTCGTTCTCTAGCACGTTTTACATTACGTGGTATTCCGCCGATGGCTGCAGGTGGTGCTCATATTCGTGTGACATTCCAAGTTGATGCTGATGGTTTACTTAGTGTCAGTGCGATGGAAAAATCAACGGGTGTTGAAGCTTCAGTACAAGTCAAACCCTCTTATGGTCTTAGTGATACTGAAATCGCTAAGATGATCCAATCTTCGATGGAAAATGCCCAAGAAGATTTACAAGCTCGTCGCCTAGCCGAGCAAAAAGTCGAAGCAGCACGTGTGTTAGAAAGTTTAACCGCGGCATTAGAAGAAGATGCTCATCTGCTAAATGAAGATGAGAAAACCGCTATCGACAAAGTTGTAGATACCTTAATAGAGAGCGTTGAAGGAACAGATCCTGTTGCCATTGAAAACGCGATTAAACTACTGGATAAGCAAACTCAGGATTTTGCAGCGCGTCGAATGGATTCATCTATTCGTCAAGCGTTGGCAGGTCATTCTGTGGACGAGATATAACTATGCCTAAAATTGTATTTTTACCCCATAGCACACTGTGCCCTGAAGGTGCTGTTGTTGACGCAACAGAAGGTGAGTCTATTCTAGATGTTGCATTACGCAACGGTATTGAGATTGAACATGCTTGTGAAATGTCTTGTGCATGTACAACTTGTCACTGTGTAGTGCGTGAAGGTTTTGATTCACTGGAAGAGAGCTCTGAGCTTGAAGACGACATGTTAGATAAAGCATGGGGTTTAGAGCCTGAAAGTCGCTTAAGTTGCCAAGCTAAAGTGACTGACGAAGATTTAGTCGTTGAGATCCCTAAATATTCGATTAACCATGCAAGAGAGCACTAATTTTAGGAGCCAAGTATGAAATGGAGTGATACTCGTGAAATAGGGGAAGCGTTATTTGATCTTTACCCTGACACTGATCCTAAAACTGTGCGCTTTACAGATATGCATCAATGGATCTGTAATTTAGACGGTTTTGATGATGATCCACAAAAATCTAATGAAAAAATTCTTGAAGCCATTTTGTTTGTTTGGCTTGATGAATTTGAATAATTGATTGCATTATAAATTGAAAAGACTGGCTAATTGCTGGTCTTTTTGCATTATGGCGTCTGCATTGAATAGATTAATCACGTTATAAATAACTCTAAAGAGGGATGCCTTGGGTTTTTGTTATGAGAGATATTCCGAAGAAGACAATGCAAGAGCCTAATATAAATTGATGATGATAGTGGTCTCTGGATTTTTGCAGTAAATTGATCACGCTAAAAGGTAAATATCTGGTAGTCTGAATAGGTTAACTGTCACCAGTAATAATAAGTGAGATAATAAATGAATAAACAAATTATGCCTATCATGCTGTCTAATGAACCTGCAGCAGCATGTTGGGGTGATAAAGCACTAATTAGCACTAGCGAAACAGGCATGACAATCCATTTAACGGAAGAAAACCGTTTAGGCGCGATTCAGCGTGGTGGACGTAAAGTTGATAGCCAAGGTATTCGTAATGTTGCTCTTGTTGGTGAAGGCTGGGATATAGAGCGTAGCTGGGCTTTTTGGTTAGGTTTTAGAGCACCTAAAGGCGCTCGTTCTATCGAATGGCCACAATTAAGCGAAGCGGATAAACACGAATTAGAATCACGTATTCGTATCGTTGATTGGGTTAGAGACACAATTAATACGCCGGCTGAAGAATTAGGCCCAGAGCAACTGGCACAGCGTACTGTTGATCTTTTCTGTGGTCTTGGCAAAGAAGACATCAGCTATAAGATCACTAAAGGCGCCGATCTGCGCGATCAAAACTATGCCGGAATTTATACTGTAGGTCGCGGTTCTTCTCGTGATCCTGTCTATTTAGCATTAGATTTTAATCCGACTCAAGATAGCAATGCTCCTGTATTTGCATGTCTAGTAGGTAAAGGTATCACCTTCGATTCAGGCGGTTATAGCATCAAACCCTCATCATCTATGAATTCAATGAAAGCAGACATGGGTGGTGCAGCAACGTTAGCGGGTGCTTTAGCATTAGCAATTACTCGTGGTTTAAATAAACGTGTGAAACTACTGCTATGTATCGCAGATAACATGGTTAGCGGTAATGCCTTTAAGCTGGGTGATATCATTCGTTACCGTAATGGTAAATCAGTCGAAATCATGAATACAGATGCGGAAGGCCGTTTAGTGCTAGCTGATGGCTTAATTGATGCAAGTAATATTGCTCCAGAACTGATCATTGATGCTGCAACATTAACAGGCGCAGCTAAAGTTGCTGTGGGTAATGACTATCATTCAGTATTAAGTTTCGATGATAAATTAGCGGCTGAATTACTGACAAGTGCTGAACAAGAAAATGAGTTGTTCTGGCGTTTACCATTAGCTGATTTTCACCGTAGCCAATTGCCTTCAAGCTTTGCTGATCTGAATAATATTGCAGCGCCTTCGCATACTGCGGGAGCAAGTACAGCCGCGGCTTTCTTATCGCATTTTGTCACTAACTATAAAAAAGGTTGGGTACATATCGACTGTTCAGCAACTTACAGAAAATCGTCTGTAGAACAATGGGCTGCCGGTGCGACAGGTTATGGCGTGCGTTCTATCGCAAATCTGTTATTAGCAAAAGCAAAATAATAAACGTTATTGGATTTGGAGTTTGTAATGGGTGTATCTGAACAATTTGAGACACAAGAAATTGTTTCTGTTGAAGGTTCTTCGTTGAAGTTAAGTGTTTTAGAACCACAACCTGAAAAATTAACAACCGCACTTAGCGAATTTTTTGGTGAACATAAACCAATCCGCCGTGCCTTTATTGTTAATGCTCAGGAGCAAGATAATGAAGAGGAATTTTATCTTATTGGTTTAGAGATAACTGGCGAAGAAGATGTGATTGCGCAGATACTCCCACAAGCGGCTGAATCAGCTTTTGAATATTTAGAAGAAGGGCAATCCTTAGATTTTTGTTTTGTGAATAAAGAGGAAAAAGGTGTGAGCCATTTTATGATCCATCACGTATCACCTTTTTATCAACGCAAACTTGGGGGATTTTTAAGAAAAGGCATCCCGATAGTGAATTTGGATAGTTAATTTTGCCCTTTAAATTTAGGCGATATCTCATCAGATATCGCTTTTTTTTATCCTATAATAGAAAGTTGACTAATTTAGCAAATTGTTTGCATTTTTATGTAACGCATTGTTTTATCAGATCTTTATTTTTAATGTAAAAATAGGGCGACTTTTGCCTGTAAAGAACTTCATTATTTTCGATAAAATATAGTCAATATTGTTATTTTTTATCTTATTAGAACAAAGAAAAATCTATATTATCTCTGCCCGGCCTGCATAAAACATCGCATTATTCAGGGGTTGAATTTAAAGGAAATGGATATGAATCAAAACCAATTTAGACAATATACAGAAAAGAGAGGCTATCGTTGGTGCTCACTTGCTGTGGTATTGGCGTCTGCGTTGGCACTGAGTGGGTGTGATGACAAAGCTGATGAAAGCTCGTCATCAACAGACAAAGTGCAAAACGTACAAACAACTGAGCAAAAAAATACAGCTCAAAATGCACCAGATACTGCCACTCAAACTAGCGAAAAATCAGCAGTTACAACAAAAACGAATAATGAAACTGCATTAAAAAGCAAAGAAGTTCGTGATGAATTGGCTATGCGTTTTGCAGGAAAAGATGTCACTGTATTAGATGCATCAGAACTGCAACGTGATGGTGCAAGTACTATGGTGGTGACTTTCTCTGTACCACTTGATCCAGACCAAAAGTTTGATAACGTTATTCATCTTGTTGATACCAAAAAAGGAAAACTGGAAGGTGCGTGGGAGTTATCAGACAACTTGATGGAGTTGCGTTTTCGTCATTTACCACCATCAACAGAATTGAATTTGACCATTGATGAAAAAATCAAAGGTATTAATGAGCGTACATTAACAACGCCTTTTAGCCAGAAATTAACCACAGAAGAAATTTTCCCTTCAGTTGGATTTACCAGTAAAGGCTCGTTATTACCATTTGATGCTGCTGAAGGCTTACCTATTATTGCCTTAAATGTAGATCAAGTGGATGTTAACTTTTTCCGTGTAAAGGACGAGCAATTGGCTCAATTCTTAACGCAATGGGAAAGTCGTTCCAACATTAACTATTGGGAATCTGATGAATTTTTATCTCAAGCTGATTTGGTTTATACCGGTCGTTTTGAGTTAAATACAGAAAAAAATACCCGTGAAAACGTATTATTACCGTTAAAATCAATAGATGCCCTGAAAAAAGAAGGCGCCTATATTGCTGTAATGCAACAAGCCGGTAAATACTCTTATACGGTGCCGGCTACGGTATTCACTTTTAGTGATATCGGATTGTCGATGCACAGCTACCTTGATTCGTTAGATGTTTTCACCCAATCACTTAAAAATGGTTCTGCGTTAAATAAAGTAGAAATCCGCTTATTAGATGAAAAAGGTGGTTTAATCTCCAAAGCACAAACAGATAGCCAAGGACATGCCACACTTGAGAAAAGTGATAAAGCGCGTTTATTAATGGCTATTCGTGATGGTCAAACTAGTATGATTGATTTGCGTAAACCTGCGCTTGATCTTTCTGAGTTTGATATCGGTGGCCCTCAAGGTTATAGCAAACAGTTTTTTGCTTTTGGCCCTCGTGATCTTTATCGTCCAGGTGAAACTTTAATTGTTAATGCATTACTGCGTGATGGCGACGGTAATCCAATTAAAGAGCAGCCCGTTAAAGTGGATTTACTCAAAACAGATGGCCAAGTGTCACGTAGTTTTGTATGGCAACCTGAAAATGGACTTTACCAGTTAAAATTAGCTATTCCTGCTGATGAAAATACCGGTACACGTACCTTACGTTTTGATGTAGGCGATGGTACTCCTCGGTTCTATGAATTTCAGGTCGAAGATTTTATGCCAGAACGTATGGCATTAGTTATTACGGGTAAAAAAGGCATTTTACTTAGTGGCAATGATGCTTATTTTGATCTTGAAGGGCGTTATCTCTATGGCGCGCCAGCGGCCGATAATCGCTTACAAGGGCAAGTATTCTTAAAAGCCTCTCGTGAAGCGGTCAGTAAATTACCTGGCTATGAATTTGGTGCCGTAAAAGATGAAAACTTCAGTCGCTTATTGGATGAGTTTGAACTTAATTTAGACTCTGATGGACAAGGTGAATTAAGTGTTGATAGTGATCGTTATGCTGAACTGAAATCACCAATTAATATTATTTTACAAGCAAGCTTGCTCGAAGCGGGTGGCCGCCCGGTTACTCGCCGTTATCAACAAGCTGTTTGGCCAGCCACTCATCTTGCTGGCATTCGTCCAGTATTCCCTAAAAAAGAAGTTTATGACTACCGTACAGACAAATATAAATCAGGTTACAGCGTTGATGAAAATTCAATGGCTGAATTTGAAATTGTCTATACAGACCAAGACGGTAAAAAGCTACCTGCTAATGATCTCAAAGTGAAGTTTATCTATGAACGTCATGATTATTACTGGCGTTGGTCTAGTTCGAATGGCTGGGAATCTGGCTATAACGAAAAAGATCTGCAAATGGATGAGCAAACAATCAAGATTGCAAAAGATGGCACTGCAAAAGTGGCCTTCCCGGTTGAATGGGGTTCTTATCGTATTGAAGTGGTCGATCCTAAAACAGAATTAGTCAGTAGCCTACGTTTTTGGGCTGGTTATTCTTGGATGGATAACACTGGTGGAACAGGTGCTGTAAGACCAGACCAAGTTAAACTTAAACTGGATAAAGACGGTTATTTACCAGGTGAAAAAGTCAAGTTAAACATTGTTGCACCTCATCCGGGTAAAGGTTATATCTTATTAGAATCAAGTAATGGGCCTTTATGGTGGCAAGAAATTGATGTGCCAGAAAAAGGACTCGATGTTGAAGTGCCGATTAATAAAGAGTGGGCAAGACACGATCTCTATCTGACATCTGTTGTTGTAAGACCTGGTGATACGTCAAAACAAGCGACTGTAAAACGTGCTGTTGGTATTTTACATTTACCATTACAGGATAAAAATCGCCGTATTGATATTTCACTTGATGCACCTGAAAAAATTCGTCCAAATCAAGATTTAAAAATCCGCATTAAAGCGAATCCAGTTGCAGGTCAGCCATTACCTGAAAATATTAATGTATTGGTTTCTGCGGTAGATACGGGCGTATTAAATATTACAGAGTATAAAACACCTGATCCTTACGATGCTTTCTTTGGTCGTAAACGTTACAGCATCGATCAATATGATGTTTATGGACAATTAATTGAAGGGCAGGGTCGTTTAGCGAACTTACGCTTTGGTGGTGATGGTGGTGAAGCTGCCGCGCTATCTCGTGGTGGTAAAAAACCATTAACTGATGTGCAAATCATTGCTCAACAAACAGCACCTGTAAAATTAAATGCCCAAGGTGAGGGTGAAGTTTCTTTACCTATTCCTGAATTTAATGGCGAAGTTCGTTTAATGGCGCAAGCTTGGACAGCTGATAAATTCGGTAGTCAAGAAGGTAAAGTGGTTATTGCAGCACCTTTAGTGACTCAACTTTCATTACCTCGATTTATGGCGGGTGGTGATAATGCGCTGTTATCTTTAGATTTAACCAATCTAACGGATGATGCACAATCTATTACGTTAAATTACACCGCTTCTGGTCTGGTAGGATTAGGTGGTGCAGAAAGTAAAACAGTATCGCTGACGAAAGGTGAACGTACCCAAGTTCAGATCCCAGTAAAAGCAAAACATGGCTTTGGTCAAGGCGAATTCTCACTGTCTATTTATGGTATTAAAGTACCCGGTGAAGAAATTAAGCCTTACCACAACACATGGAATATAGGCGTTCGTCCTGCTTATCCGGCAGAAACACTTCATTATGCAAGTACGTTACAAGATGGTGAGACGTGGCGCTTGCCAACAGACGTTTTAAATCGTTTTAATAACTCAACGCTTGAAGGTGAATTATTACTGACAAGTCGTCCTCCATTACAAATTTCACGTTATGTAAGAGAGTTGTTTGCTTACCCTTATGGTTGCTTAGAACAAACCGTCAGTGGGCTTTATCCTTCTTTATATTCAACAGAAAAAGAGTTGAAGCAATTAGGAATTAAAACGCAAACTGATGCGGATAGAAAATTGGCAATTGAAAAAGGTATTGCGCACCTGCTGACAATGCAAAAAGCAGAGGGCGGATTCTCTTTATGGAGCCAAGATGGGCGTGAAGAGTATTGGTTAACAGCCTATGCTACTGACTTCTTATTCCGCGCTTCACAACAAGGTTATGCTGTTCCGGCGGAACCATTAAAACGTGCTAATGATCGCTTATTACGCTATTTACAAGATAAAAGCTTAGTTAACTATGAATATGCGGTTAACCAAGATGCTGCCCGTTTCTCTGCCAGAGCATATGCAGCACTTGTATTAGCGAATCAGCAAAAAGCACCTTTAGGTGAATTACGTCGTCTTTACCTTGAACGAAATGATGCCGGTAGTGGTTTGGCGTTAGTTCAGTTAGGTATTGCGTTGAAACTGATGGGTGATAACAGCCGTGCAGAAGGTTTAATTGCAGAAGGTGTGACAACAACTCGTAAATATAATTATGGGTTAGGTGATTACGGTAGTGTTATTCGTGACCAAGCGTTAATTATTGCTTTATTAAGTGAAAATAATCTTGAAACACAATCTCGTGATGCAAGTATGATTACGTTATCAGATAACTTAATGAGTCGTGAATGGTTCTCAACACAAGAAAGCAACTCTTTATATCTTGCGGGTCGCTTCTTTATTAATATGTCTGAGCAACCTTGGGAAGTCGCTGTAAATCGTCAAGTCCCTGCAATCAGTAGCGATCGCGCGGTGAATGAAACATTAACATCAACGCAATTACAAGAAGGGTTGGAATTAAACAACCGTGGTGGTGCTGCGATTTATTCTCGCATGAATATCGTAGGCTATCCAAAAGTAGCTCCAGCACCTTATAGTAATGTGTTAAATGTTCATCGTAGTTACTACGATTTAAAAGGAAATCGCGTTCATCCAAATCGTTTACAAAGTGGTGAAATGCTGGTGGTGAAACTAGAGGTTTCAGCAGATAGAGATGTACCTGATGCTTTGGTTGTTGATTTATTACCAGCAGGTCTTGAAATCGAAAACCAAAACTTAGCATCAAGCAGTGCAAGCTTGAGTGATAGTGCTGCCGACTTACAGGAGTTTATCGACGATATGGGGCAAGCGAATATTAAGCACCTTGAATATCGTGATGATCGCTTTGTTGCCGCAGTTTCTGTAGATAGATATCGTCCGACAACATTACTCTATTTAGCAAGAGCAGTTACACCGGGTAGCTATCAAGTACCACCTCCACAAGTTGAATCAATGTATGTGCCTTATTGGCGAGCAATAGGTTCAACAGAAACCAAGATTGATATTGTTCCTTAAATCTTGTAGCCCTTTCTTCGGAAAGGGCTTTTTCCTTTGAGTGATTGAATGAAACTAGGATATAAACGGCTTATTGCTGTTATCATTATTTTTCTGTTTGTGACCCCCATTTTAGTCTGGATGGCAGACAAAATTTGGCCTCTCCCTGATCCTGAACCTCAAATAGCAACTATTGTCACGGCACAAGATGGTACACCTCTTTGGCGTTTTGCTGATAAAGAGGGGGTGTGGCGTTATCATGTCAAACTTGCAGATGTTTCTCCTGAATATTTAGATGCTCTTATCACCTATGAAGACCGTTGGTTTTATCAACACCCAGGTGTTAACCCAATGGCAATATTACGAGCCGCATGGCAAGACTTGAGCTCAGGAAGGATTGTCTCAGGGGGAAGTACATTATCAATGCAAGTGGCTAGACTGATTGATCCACATTCTCGAACTTTGAGTGGAAAAATCAAACAGCTTTGGCGTACCTTGCAATTAGAATGGTATTACTCAAAAGACGAAATTTTGGAGATTTACCTCAATAGAGCACCTTTTGGCGGTACTTTAGAAGGTATTGGTGCGGCAAGTTGGGCTTATTTAGGTAAATCGCCCGCTGATTTGTCTGCAGGTGAAGCAACATTAATGGCGGTATTACCGCAAGCACCAAGTCGTTTGCGACCTGATAGATACCCTGAACGAGCTCAAGCTGCTCGCGATAAAGTGCTAGATAGGCTGGCAGAATATCAGATATGGTCACAAGAAAAAGTTGATGAAATAAAAGAAGAACAGGTTTTATTAGCACCAAGACAGACGCCACAATTGGCACCATTGCTTGCTCGTCGTATGTATAACGAAAAGCGAGAGCCTGTTATTACAACAACGATTGATATTAATATTCAACGACAACTTGAAGATATTGCCAATCAATGGAAGTATCAATTAGCCGATAAAACATCCTTGGCCATCTTAGTGGTTGATCATACGGATATGAGTGTGAAAGGGTATGTTGGCTCTGCGGATTTTAATGATAATTCGCGCTTTGGTCATGTTGATATGATCAGCGCATGGCGCTCGCCAGGTTCAACATTAAAACCTTTTATTTATGCACTTGCATTAGATGAAGGGCTTATTCATGCGGAATCACTCTTACAAGATGTACCTCGTCGATTTGATAATTATCGCCCCGGTAATTTTGACTCTGGTTTCAATGGTGCAGTCAGTGCCAGCGAAGCCTTAAGTCGTTCTTTGAATCTACCAGCAGTACAACTTATTGAGGTGTATGGTGCCAAGAAATTTGCAGCAAAATTGCGGCATAATCATCTTGAAATGCGCTTTCCTTATGGTTCAGAACCTAATTTAGCTCTGATTTTAGGGGGAACAGCAACACGTATGGATGAACTTGTTTCCGCCTTTAGTGCGTTGGCAAGGCAAGGAAAAACAGCACCTTTACGTTTTAAACCAGAGCAGATAATCGAAAATCGGGTATTAATGTCACCGGGCTCTGCGTGGATCACAAGGCGTATTTTGGCTGGAGAAGCCAGACCTCGTCCAGATAGTACTATTTCCCCCGTTGTTCCTTTGGCTTGGAAAACTGGTACCAGTTATGGCTATCGTGATGCATGGTCTATTGGAGTAAATGCACGTTATACCATTGGAGTCTGGGTGGGGAGGCCAGATGGCACTCCGGTTGCAGGACAATTTGGTTTTGCAACAGCGGTACCTATTATGAATCAAGTCAATAACTTACTCACAGGCTATTTCTATCAAAATAAACAGCGTCCACCGACAGATCTACGTCCTAGTAGTGTAACGGCGGCAACCATTTGTTGGCCAACAGGTAAGGCACTACCAAAAGAAGATAGCAATTGTAGAGTCAGTCGTCGAAGTTGGATCTTAGATAACACCATTCCACCAACTTTATTAAATGATAACCAAGAAGGTATTTTGGGGATCAACGAAAAAATTTGGTTAGATAATGAAGGTAAACGCACAGGGCCTAATTGCCCTAATGCAGAGTTAAAAGATATCGCCTTATGGCCGATAGCATTAGAAGCATGGTTGCCTGAAAAAGAGCATAGAGCAAAACGACTACCACTGATTTCTGAAACTTGTCCACCAATTAAAGAGGACATTATTCCCTTGTTTATTTCGGGTATTCGTGCGGGTGATTTACTAAGACCATTACCTGGTGAAACTAATCTTGAAATAACCGTTTCTACGCAAGGTGGAAGTGGTATGCAATGGTGGTTTTTAAATGGTGAACAAATAGGGAAGACTGAAAATGGTGAAACGTTCTCTTATTTACTAGAGAAACGAGGTAAATACCAATTATCGGTGCTTGATTTAAGTGGTCAAACGGATATGGTTAATTTTATATTCCGTTAAACTGAAACGATGAGATAAACGAGAACCGAGTGATTTTTAACTAAAATACGCTTTTTAATAAAGATAAAAGGATGATTAATAGCGTTTCATTACGGTTCTTTTTTATTATCATTTTTCAGTTTGAGCATGGGAAACGTTAAAAATGTGATTAGATCGATAATTTATAACTTTTTTGCCACAGTTTTTTAAAAAAAAAGGCTATTCAATCTGTGCAATTCATTTTTATCCTCCTATAATCGAGCCCTTATTTTTTGCAGGGAATGCGGTTTTTGATTCGTTTTTCCATGATCTGCGATAAAAGAGATAACAAAAGTTATCATTAATAAAATAATTTAGAGGTAAGACATGGCTATTCAGCGCACATTTTCTATTATCAAACCAAACGCAGTGAAAAAAAATGTTATCGGTGCTATCTACCACCGTTTTGAAAGTGCAGGTTTTAGCATCATTGGCGCTAAAATGTTGCATTTAACTCGCGAACAAGCTGAAGGCTTTTATGAAGAGCACAAAGGCCGTCCATTCTTTGATGGCTTAGTTGAATTTATGACTTCTGGCCCAATTATGGTTCAAGTGTTAGAAGGTGAAAATGCGATCCAACGTCACCGTGATCTGATGGGCGCAACTAATCCAGACAATGCATTAGCAGGCACATTACGTGCTGATTACGCTGACAGCTTTACTGAAAATGCGGTACATGGCTCAGATTCAGAAGCTTCTGCTGCTCGTGAAATCGCCTACTTCTTCACTGAAAACGAAGTTTGCGCGCGCTAATTTATTAGCATCTCTACGCGAAAAACAGTACAATGCGACGCCCTGTTTGATTATTAACAGGGCGTTTTTATTTATTGTTTAATTATACAAATATATAAGTATCCCATTAGCATCCATGCTAATGCAGGCCGCATAGTGTAACAACGAGGCAATGTCATGACCCAATCTACCACCCCAGCGCCAAGCGCTTCTGTCGCTGTTTCTAAAGAAAATACTGTGAATCAAAAAACTAAAATTAATCTGTTGGATTTAAATCGTAAACAGATGCGAGAGCTTTTTGTCTCTATGGGCGAAAAACCTTTCCGTGCTGACCAAATTATGAAGTGGATGTATCACTACTGTTATGACGATTTTGATCAAATGACAGATATCAACAAGGTGTTACGCAATAAATTAAAAGAAATTGCTGAAATTAAAGCACCTGAAGTTTCTGAAGAACAACGTTCAACTGATGGCACGATTAAATGGGCAATTAAAGTTGGCGATCAACAAGTCGAAACTGTGTATATCCCAGAAGATGATCGTGCAACGTTATGTGTTTCCTCCCAAGTCGGTTGCGCTTTAGAGTGTAAATTCTGCTCAACTGCACAGCAAGGTTTTAACCGTAACCTAAAAGTGTCTGAAATCATTGGGCAAGTGTGGCGTGCTGCTAAAATTATTGGTTCATTAAAAGAGACAGGGCGTCGTCCTATTACTAACGTTGTTATGATGGGAATGGGCGAGCCATTACTGAATTTAAATAATGTTATTCCAGCTCTTGAAATCATGATGGATGATTTTGGTTTTGGTTTATCTAAACGTCGTGTCACTGTATCTACATCAGGTGTTGTACCTGCATTAGATAAATTAGGTGATGCTGTTGATGTAGCGTTAGCTATTTCATTACATGCGCCAACCGATGATATTCGTGATGAAATCGTACCAATTAACAAGAAATATAATATTGAAATGTTTCTTGAAGGTGTTCGCCGTTATATTGCTAAATCAAATGCGAACCAGGGACGTGTTACTATTGAATATGTCATGCTTGATCATATTAATGACAGCACAGAACAAGCTCACCAATTAGCTGAGCTTTTAAAAGATACACCATGTAAAATTAACTTAATTCCATGGAACCCGTTCCCAGGCGCGCCATATGGACGTAGCTCTAATAGCCGTATTGATCGTTTCTCTAAAGTATTAATGGAGTATGGTTTCACAACGATTGTACGCAAAACGCGTGGTGATGATATTGATGCAGCGTGTGGACAATTAGCGGGTGATGTTATTGACCGCACAAAACGTACGCTGAAAAAACGCCAACAAGGTGAACTAATTTCAGTAAAAGCAGTCTGATACAGTTGGATATCTCTTTCTTTGTGAAGTGTATTACATAATTGCAAAGTAGAGAGAACAAGGATGAATATATTTAAGGAATATGACGATGATAAGGATATCATCAGTAATTATAACTATTGGCTTGATGTTATTGACACTAGGTTGTCAATCATCAGCCAATCAAGAACGTGTTGCAGTATTGACACGTTTACAATTAGGTGATGCTTACTTAGCTGAAAGGCAATACCAAGCCGCACAATATCATTTCCAAAAAGTGTTATCGGTGATGCCAAATCACCCTGAAGCTAATTTAGGAATGGCATTAACATCGCAGTTACTAGGGAATTCTATTCAAGCGTTAGATTATTACAAATTAGCGATGAAGTCGAAGCCAGTAAATGTTAATGTATTAAGGCTTTATGGTAATTTCCTTTGTGAACAAAAACTATTAAACAATAATAGTGTGTTAATTGAGGATATACCGCCAGATTATTTGGTCTGTCAGCAAAGTTTTCATAAAATATCAAAAAATTCGCGGTGATACGCTAAAGTACTTTGTGCTTTTGCGAGTTCATCAATGTTAAACATCCAATAGCCACAGTGCCTAGATTGCTAATGAATACTGAAAACAAAACCGAAGAAGTGAAATTAACAGCAGGTCAACTTTTACGTCAGGCACGAGAAAAAGTAGGGCTAACACAACAAACTGTTGCTGATCGACTTTGTTTGAAGTTATCAACAGTTCGCGAAATTGAAACAGATTCCGTTTCTTCTGATATTGCACCAACCTTCTTACGCGGATATATGCGTTCTTACGCCAAATTAGTTGGCGTTCCTGAAAAAGACATCCTTGGTTTTATCGACCAACAAGCGCCTGTGAAACAAATTAGGATGACAACCACACAAAATTATTCATTAGGTAAGCGTCACAAAAAACGTGAGGGTTGGCTGATGAAAATCACATGGGTGATTGTCATTGTAATGATCGCACTCGTTGGTGTTTGGTGGTGGCAAGGTCATCAGGCGGATCAACAAGAATTAGTCTCTATGGCATCACAAGACATAGGGCAAAATAGTACACAAGAAAACACCAATACGGTAGATTCTCCATTAGCAACCTTAGATAATACGTCAACATCTGAAGGTGATAATTTACAAGTACCTGCATCGCCATTAGTCGATACTCAGGGGAGTAATGTTGCTACGTCACCAACAATTGAAACGACAACACCAGCACCTATAGAAGTTAGAACAGTTCCATTACCGGTATCGCCGTTAACAACATCAACAACTTCTCGTGCAAATTCAACACAAGAATCAACATCATCACAAGCGCCTGAGATAGCAAACCAATTAGTGTTAATGTTTGATGGTGAGTGTTGGTTAGAAATTCGTAATGCTCAAAATAAAATCTTATTTAATGGTATTAAGAAAGCGGGTGATCGTTTGGAATTTGATGGTGAGCAACCTTATAAACTAAAAATAGGCGCACCTTCTGTTACTCGCTTACAGTTTAATGGTGAATCAATTGATTTAAGTCGTTTTACTGGAAAAATAGCAAAAATAACAGTACCGAGCGCTTAATCTGACTACACATTTGAGCAAGCATGGAAGCATGGGAGAATTAATCAATGCATAAAGAATCACCTATTATTCGTCGCAAATCGACCCGAATTAATGTAGGTAATGTTCCTGTTGGCGATGGCGCACCTATCGCTGTACAGTCGATGACGAATACACGAACAACAGACGTAGAAGCGACTGTTCGCCAGATAAAATCTCTGGAACGTGTTGGGGTGGATATTGTTCGTGTTTCTGTACCTACAATGGATGCTGCTGAAGCATTCAAATTAATTAAGCAACAGGTTAATGTGCCTTTAGTAGCTGATATTCATTTTGACTATCGTATTGCATTAAAAGTCGCTGAATATGGCGTTGATTGCTTGCGTATCAACCCAGGTAATATTGGTAGTGAAGAGCGTATTCGTCAAGTTGTTGACTGTGCTCGCCATTATAATATTCCTATTCGTATTGGTGTAAACGGAGGCTCACTTGAAAAAGACATTCAAGAGAAATACGGAGAGCCTACACCTGAAGCGTTAGTTGAATCAGCAATGCGTCATGTCGATATTCTCGATCGACTGAACTTTGAACAATTTAAAGTTAGTGTAAAAGCCTCTGATGTTTTCCTTGCCGTAGATTCTTATCGCTTATTAGCGAAAAAAATTGATCAACCTTTACATCTTGGGATCACTGAAGCCGGTGGAGCAAGAGCAGGATCAGTTAAATCGGCTATTGGTTTAGGGATCTTATTATCAGAAGGTATTGGCGACACATTAAGAATTTCATTAGCGGCTGATCCTGTTGAAGAGGTTAAAGTCGGTTTTGATATTCTAAAATCATTACGTATTCGTTCTCGTGGTATTAACTTTATTGCGTGTCCGACATGTTCCCGTCAAGAATTTGATGTTATTGGAACAGTTAATGAATTAGAACAACGTCTAGAAGATATTATCACTCCAATGGATGTCTCTATTATCGGTTGTGTTGTTAATGGCCCTGGTGAAGCTGAGGTATCAACTTTAGGCGTTACTGGTGCTAAAACACGCAGTGGTTTTTATGAAGATGGCGTAAGACAAAAAGAACGTCTTGATAATGGTAATATGATTGATTTATTAGAAGCGAAGATCCGCGCTAAAGCGTCAATGCTTGATGACAGCATGCGTATAAATATAAATCAATTGGATAAATAACACTCAAAAAACTGGCTCATTAATCAATGAGCCAGTTTTACTATTGATTTCACGTTGAATACTGATTGATTTCGCTTCTATAATCAGCCTAACAATCAACTAATAACTATTAGAGAAGAAAAGTGGCACAAAAAATCCAAGCCATTCGTGGTATGAACGACTATCTACCTGCTGACACTCGTGTATGGCAGAAAATCGAAAATACGCTAAAACAAATTTTAGCGGGTTATGGTTTTAGTGAAATCAGAACACCTATCGTAGAGCATACCCCTCTATTTCAGCGAGCAATTGGTGAAGTCACTGATGTTGTTGAAAAAGAAATGTATACTTTTACCGATCGTGGTGAAGATGCGCAAAGCCTGACGTTACGCCCAGAAAATACTGCGGGCTGTGTACGTGCAGGTATCGAACATGGTTTGCTTTATAACCAAGAACAACGTTTATGGTATTTAGGGCCAATGTTCCGCTATGAGCGCCCTCAAAAAGGTCGTTATCGTCAATTCCACCAGTTAGGTGCAGAAGTCTTTGGTCTACAAGGCCCAGATATTGATGCGGAATTAATTATGTTAACTGCGCGCTGGTGGAAAGCGTTAGGTATTGCAGAACATGTAACATTAGAACTTAACTCGATTGGTTCATTAGAAGCGCGTGCTAAATACCGTGAAGCGTTAGTTGCTTTCTTAGAGCAGCATGTAGATAAGCTAGATGAAGACTGCAAACGTCGTATGTATTCTAACCCATTACGCGTTTTAGACTCAAAAAATCCAGAAATTCAGACTTTATTGAATGATGCGCCTGAACTTTTCGATTATCTTGATGACGAATCAAGAGCGCACTTTGATGGTCTTTGTGCATTACTAGATGCTGTGGGTATTACCTACCGCGTTAATCAGCGCTTAGTGCGAGGTTTAGATTATTATAACCGTACTGTTTTTGAGTGGGTTACCAGCGCATTAGGATCACAAGGCACAGTTTGTGCCGGTGGGCGTTACGATGGTCTAGTGAAGCAACTTGGCGGACATCCAACACCAGCGGTGGGTTTTGCAATGGGTATGGAGCGCATGATTTTATTAGTTCAAGCGGTTAACCCTGAATTTGTTGCAGACACTAATGTGGCTGATGTTTACCTTGCTTCTTTTGGTGAGAAGAGCCAAAGCGCAGCATTAATGCTTGCTGAAGAAATTCGTGACCAATTACCAACCTTACGTCTAATGACGAATCACGGTAACGGTAACTTTAAAAAGCAATTAGGACGTGCCGATAAACAAGGCGCTAAAATTGCATTGATTTTAGGCGAAGATGAAATTAATGCTGGCACCGTTGCAGTGAAAGATTTGCGTTCAGGAGAACAAACAATCGTTGCTCGTAATGAGCTAGCTCAGCAATTGACTCTGTTATTAGGTTAAGGAGAGACTTGTGGAAGTTTATAGCACCGAAAACGAACAAGTTGATGCAATTAAACAGTTTATAAAAAATTACGGTTTAACCATTGTTTTAGCTGCAGTTATTGGTTTTGGTGGTGTGTTTGGTTGGAAATATTGGCAATCACATCAAACAAATCGCCTGCAAGAAAGTGCAGGGGCTTTTGCAACAGTGAGTGAAGCACTCGCTAAACCGACCCCTGAAAATATTGCGTTAGCCGAAAAATTTGTTACAGATACAAATGATATTTATGGCGCATTAGCGTCATTAGAACTTGCACAGATTGCTATTGATGCTAATGACTTAGTTAATGGTGAGCGTCATCTGACAACCGCTGTTGCAAAAGTAAAAAATGATGCATTTGCAGATATGCTTAATCTTCGTTTAGCTCGCGTACAATTAGCATTAGATAAAACTGATGCAGCTTTGATTTCGTTAGAGCAAGTGAAAGGCAAAGCATGGAATGGAATGAAAAATTATATCCGTGGTGATGTATTAGCGAAAAAAGGCGATAATGCAGGTGCAGCAACGGCTTATCGTAGCGCATTAACAGATGAAAATGCGGGTGCTATTCGCTCACTGGTTGAACTTAAACTCAATAATTTATCCAATTAAAGGGATCTTCAGACATGCAACTGCGTAAAACTCTCCTGGTTGGTCTACTAGCATCTGCTTTATTGGCAGGGTGTTCTAGTGAACAGGATAATGTGACAATGTCTCCATTACCTGAGGTGCAGAGCCAATTTACACCTAGAGCTGTTTGGGACAAATCAGTTGGAAATGGTATTGGTAAATACTATTCTCACTTGTCACCAACATGGGATGGCCCAGTTGTCTATGTCGCTGATCGCCATGGTTTAGTTAAAGCGTTAGATTTGGAAACAGGTAAAGAGCTTTGGTCACAAGATCTCTCTATTAAAACCGGTTTTCTTTCATCTAATGAATCCGCATTACTTTCTGGTGGGCTGACTGTTTCAGGTACTCGTGTTTTTGTGGGAACTGAAAAAGCCAAAGTCTATGCGCTAAATACTGATAATGGTTCTATTGATTGGGAAACCGATGTTGCAGGGGAAGCCATTTCAAAACCTGTTGTTAGTGATGGATTAGTGCTTATTCATACCAGCAATGGCTTATTGCAAGGATTGGATTTATTAACTGGCGAAATATCATGGACAGTTAATTTAGATACCCCATCATTATCTCTTCGTGGTGAATCTGCGCCAGCTGTCGCTTATGGTGCTGCAATTATTGGTGCAGATAATGGCCGTGTCAGTGCAGTTATCCTTTCTCAAGGACAGCTGATTTGGCAACAAAATATTTCACAAATTAAAGGCTCAACAGAAATTAGCCGATTAAATGATGTGGATATGACACCTATTATTGATGAAAATACAGTATATGCAATGGCATATAACGGTAGCTTAGTTAGCCTTGATATGCGTTCTGGACAAATTCTTTGGAAACGCGATTTAGGTTCAGTCAATGATATGGTGCTATTAGGTGATAATCTTTACCTTGTTGACCAAAATGACCGAGTTTTATCTGTTCGTAAATCTGATGGTGTGACATTATGGACACAAGAAGATTTATTGCATCGTAATTTAACCGCACCTGCTATTTTTGATGGCTATTTAGTGGTTGGTGATGCAGAAGGTTATCTCCATTGGATTGATACTTCGACAGGTAAATTCATTGCACAAAACGAAGTGAATAGCTCTGGTTTATTAAGTCGTCCTCAAGCGGTAAATGATAAACTGATGATCCAAGCTCGTGACGGTAAGCTTTATCTTTATAGTCGGTAATTAATTACTGACAAATCTATTTATTTTACGGCTCCTTTAAAGGAGCCGTTTCGTCTTTTTAGTAATTACATGTAAAATACAATCAGAATTATGATTGTATTTTTATGAGGCATCAAAAAATGATACCCGTTATTGCCTTAGTAGGGCGCCCTAACGTGGGTAAATCCACGTTATTTAATCGACTAACACGCACCAGAGACGCATTAGTTGCCGATTTTCCAGGCCTCACTCGTGACCGTAAATACGGTCGTGCAGAGTTAGAGGGCGAAGAGTTTATTATTATTGATACTGGTGGTATTGATGGTGCTGAAGAGGGTGTTGAAACCCATATGGCATCACAATCATTACAGGCAATTCAAGAAGCCGACGTTGTACTCTTTTTAGTTGATGCACGTGCCGGTTTAATGCCAGCAGACCAAGGCATTGCCAAACATCTTCGTGGTGTTGAGAAAAAAACATATCTAGTTGCGAATAAAACAGACGGTATTGATACTGATACAGCATTAGCTGATTTCTATTCTTTAGGTTTAGGTGAAATTTTCCCAATTGCGGCTTCTCATGGTCGTGGTGTGGCTCAATTAATTGAACAAGCATTATTACCGATTACAGGAAAAGTGGTTGAAGAAGAAAAAGAGCTGACTGAAGAAGAAGAGAATGCAGCATATTGGGCTGCATTAGAAGCTGAGCAAGAAGCACAAGCATTAGAAGAGGAAGAAGATGACTTCGATCCTTCTACATTACCTGTAAAATTGGCGATTGTTGGTCGCCCTAATGTAGGTAAATCGACGCTGACAAATCGTATGCTTGGTGAAGATCGTGTTGTTGTTTACGATATGCCTGGTACAACCCGCGACAGTATTTACATTCCAATGGAACGAGATGATAAAGAATATATCATCATCGATACAGCAGGCGTTCGTAAGCGCGGCAAAGTGAAAGAAACTGTAGAAAAATTCTCTGTTATCAAAACGCTGCAAGCGATTGAAGATTCTAATGTTGCATTGTTAGTTATTGATGCGCGTGAAGGTATCTCAGACCAAGATCTTTCATTACTAGGTTATATCTTGAATGCGGGTCGTTCATTAGTGATTGCTGTTAATAAATGGGATGGCATGACACAAGACGATCGTGAACAAGTAAAAGCCATGCTTGATCTTAAACTGGGCTTTGTTGACTTTGCGCGAGTTCACTTTATTTCTGCATTACATGGTAGTGGTGTAGGTAATCTTTTTGAATCTATTCAAGAAGCTTATGTCTGTGCAACGCGTCGCGTAGGTACATCAATGCTCACTCGTATCATGAAGATGGCTGAAGATGATCACCAGCCACCAATTGTTCGTGGACGCCGTGTAAAAATGAAATATGCACACGCTGGTGGTTATAATCCACCTGTTGTAGTTATTCATGGTAATCAGGTAACTGATTTACCAGATAGCTATAAGCGTTATTTGATGAACTATTTCCGTCGTACTCTGCAAGTTATGGGGACGCCAATCCGTATTCAATTTAAAGAGGGTGAAAACCCTTATGCGGATAAGAAAAATAAATTAACACAATCTCAGTTGCGTAAACGTAAGCGTTTAATGTCACATTTGAAGAAATCAAAATAAGTTAATTTAGTACCAAAATAAAAACTGAGTTCAATTTATAATGAACTCAGTTTTTTTTATCTCTAAGCATTATTTTTGGCTGCTTTCTTTCTATTATTGACGTGCTAACATCGCTAAGATAATTTAGTCTCTATTATTTATAAAAATATTTATCACTGCCAGCTATAAAACTGGTGTTCCTTTCTTATTTTTGAGAAATATCTATGCTTAGAGTTATTCTTCTTTTTATTCTTTTGGGATATCAACATGTTGCTTTTAGTAGCAATGGTTCGGATGATTTTTCTATTGGACTCGTTTCTAATAAAGAAGATGGACTTTTTTTATACACCGATAAAGCGATACTTACAGGGCAATCTGTTTATACTTGCTTTAATGATCTTACAGATAAAAACAACGATCGTTGCTTATCATTAAAAGGTGAAGATTTTACCATTTCAGACAAGCACAATGTGGTTTATGATCCTGTTGACGATAAAATAACTTATACATTTATTTATAATAAAAAAACGATGCAACTTGCACATTTTATGGATGAGTTGTCAGTATCTGTTATTTACCCTAATAACCCTAAGCAAGAAAATGCAGTTAAAATCACAGGTGTTTTAAAGCAAGTTGAAATTACCTTTAATGAAAACAAAGTGAATATAACGAATTGCTATAGCTCTGAGGGAATACATATTTATAATAAAGATAATCTGAAAAAATATCACTTATATTATTATTTAGGCTTTGATGTTATTTCAGATTGCCCTGATGAGTTATTTGAAGAATAAAAAAAGCATCATTTAAACAAGGTGTTACTCCTTATTTGATATTGATTTCATTAATTTTTTTAATTTAATTATCATATAATGATATGTTTTTCATAAAAACTTAATTTAATTTTTCAAATAATAATTTAAAATGTAATTGATTCCTATTCGTCTTAATGAGCTATTATTTTGAAAAAAACAATTATCATTGCATCAATTTTTATGCTTTCTGCTTGTGCAACACCTGAAAAATGGGAAGCAAACACCAGCACACCATCTCCTTTAGATATCGCTAAAAATATGTGTATGCAAGAAGCCAATGCACGATATCCTGCGAGATATGTGGCTTCAAGTCAGCCTTCTTTTGCTCCAATGAAAATAAATGGTAAAGATATTTCAACTTCAGGGGCAGGGACATCTTTTCCTTCAGATGCGAATGAATGGCAGCGTAGGGATTATTTTAATACCTGTATGAGAGGAGAAGGCTGGGAAAATAAAAATAAAGTTACAGGATTACTGGCCTTTTTGTTTAATTGACTTTTAGTTAGTTAAACAAAACAAGTTAAAAATGAATTAAACACCCTGAATTTATAATAAATTCAGGGTTGTTTTTTTCAGCATTAAGTAATGTGATATCAATGGTAAGCATGCTACCTATCGCATCAATATAACGTTTAAGTATTGATAGTTTAAGGTCATTATCAGCACGTTATATTTTGGCGGTCGCGTGTGGCTGTACCTTTAATGATTTATTTTCTTTATACCCACTCTTTTTGGATCAAAAAGTCACTGTATAGCTTTGCTTCTGGAGTATCTGGCTCAGGCGAATAATCATATTCAAAACGGACCAAAGGTGGCATAGACATCAAAATAGACTCTGTTCTTCCACCACTTTGCAAGCCAAATAAAGTTCCTCTATCCCACACTAAATTAAACTCAACATAGCGACCACGGCGATAGAGTTGGAATTGGCGCTCACGCTCTCCCCAAGGCATTGATTTGCGTTTTTCAACTATAGGTAAGTAAGCATCAATATAACCAAGGCCGACACATTGAACAAACTCGAAACAATGGTCAAAATCTGGTGTATTTAAATCATCAAAGAAAAGCCCACCGACACCACGGGGTTCGTTGCGGTGTTTAATATAAAAGTAATCATCACACCATTTTTTATAACGTGGATAATAATCTTCACTAAAAGGGGTACAAACAGATTTAGCAACCTTATGCCAATGAATAACGTCTTCTTCAAATCCATAATAAGGTGTTAAATCAAAACCACCGCCAAACCACCAAATGGGATCTTCACCTTCTTTTTCAGCAATAAAAAAACGCACATTAGCATGAGAGGTAGGAATATAAGGATTAAGAGGGTGAATAACTAATGAAACACCCATTGCTTGGAAACGGCGTCCGGCTAATTCAGGACGATGTGCTGTTGCCGATTTAGGGAGTGACTCACCATAGACATGTGAAAAATTAACACCTGCTTGTTCGAAAAGTGCGCCATTGGTTAAAACGCGAGTACGGCCACCACCACCTTCTTTTCTTTCCCAATTATCTTGCTGAAAAGTAGCTTTTTGGTCTATGTTTTCAAGAGAGTGACAAATCGTATCTTGTAGTGATAAGAAAAATTCTTTAACGCGATGAATATCAGGTAAATTCATAATAACCTACAATTTTTATCATATTTATTAAAAATAGAACTCCATATTGTCTATGTTCTCATTTTCAAGTTGATTCATAAACCAAACAAGCGATAATAAATTCAGATTTGTATGAACAATAACAGGCAAAACCATGGAAATACGTGTATTTCGCCAAGATGATTTTGAGGCAATTATTACACTTTGGGAACGTTGCGATTTAATTTCGCCAGAGAACGATCCCGAAATTGATATTGAAAGAAAAATAAACCATTCACCTGATTTATTTCTGATTGCAGAAGTGGCCGGTGAACTAGTGGGGAGTGTAATGGGGGGCTACGATGGTCATCGTGGATCTTTATACTATTTAGGGGTTCACCCAGACTTTCGTGGCAGAGGCATTGCGAATGCATTGATCTCTCGATTAGAAAAAAAACTGATCGCGAAAGGATGCCCACAAATTACATTAGTTGTACCAGAAGAAAATGATGCAACGATTTTTATGTTTGAAAAGCTGTTGTATGAAGATCAAAACCAAGAAAGTACAACTTATACTAAACGATTAATTGTCGATCAGGATTTTGATCTCTAACATGACATAAGCCCTCAATATTTTGAGGGTTACTCTTACTTTTGTGTTTGTCTTTTCTGTTTCTCTATTTTTATCCCACACTTTATTCCCTTATTTTATACGTAAAATCTGATATTGCTTTTTCTGTGGAACAAACCGTGATGTAAAGGGTCGTAACTAGGCTTTCTTTTTCATGAGATTATTCGACGTTAAATTAGGTAATACTTTGTTATGCTAATTTATTGTGGGTGTTTTAGTCTGATGATTGAGGTGCGGTAAAGAGTAAGATAAGGTGTGCCTAATGACATCAATATCTATTTTAATGAGTGATGAAAAAGTTTAACGGAGAAATAAATGATGCCTAAATTTTGGTTACCCTTGTGTTTAAGCACAAGCGTTTTGCTATTAAGTGGCTGTTCATCCATGGGAGGAATGTCTTTTTCTGCACTAAATCCGATGAATTGGTTCTCAAATGATACGCTAACCGTTTCCGCTAATGGATTAGGTAATATTACAAACTCAACAAAAATTACAGAAAATGATATTAAGAATGAGTTAGGAAGTCGCTTTCATTATCGTGAAGGTATGGAAATGCAAGGCAATGATATTATCGTCGTTGTTCAGGGCCTAGATGATAATAAAATTCAAGTGGCTTTCTACGGCAAAGAAAAAGGCACAGTAGAGAAAATAGAAGTCTTTGATGCCAAGGCAACGACAGATTGGGGTACAACTATTGGTACACCATTTAAAGATATCTATAAAAAAGCCTTTGGTGCATGCAGCAAAGGCCCTAAGGATGAAAAACAGAGAACAATTTTATGTCAATCCACAGAAGCTAAATCGGTGAGTTATGTCTTTAGTGGACAATGGGATGGTCCTGATGGATTGATGCCACCGGATGAAGTTTTATCAAATTGGACGTTAACGCAAATTATTTGGCAGAACAAAACGCCTACACGCTATTCTCTATAATATATGGAAGATTTTATAATCAGACTGTCTGATATTTGTTAAAAGGCAAATCTTCGGAAAAAAATATTCGATATAATTAACATTATTCCGAGCGTTTTGATTATTGATTAGGGAAGCAATATGTCTCATGCACAAAGTGGCATTTTAGTCGCACATAGTAAATTTGGTCTTTTTATCGAAGCAATGGTCGTGGGTGAATTAGAATTTCTGCGTCAAGGATGTCAGAAATTTATGCAATCATTATCTGATTTACAAAAGCAATTTCCTGATGCGTCATTAGGCGCAGTTGTTGCATTTGGCTCTGATCTTTGGAAAAAATTATCAGATGAAAACAGTGCTCCTGAGCTAAAACCTTTTCGCCCATTAGGTAAAGGTTTAGCACCAGCGACACAACGTGATCTGCTTATTCACATTCAATCTATGCGCCATGATGTGAACTTTTCATTGGCACAAGCGGCAATTGCAGCTTTTGGGAATGTGATTAAAGTTGAAGAAGAAATTCATGGTTTCCGTTGGATAGAAGAGCGTGATTTAAGTGGTTTTATTGATGGTACTGAAAACCCACAAGATGATGAACGCTACGGTGTTGCATTGATTAATGATGGTGTAGATGCTGGTGGTAGTTATGTTTTAGTTCAACGTTATGAGCATAACCTAAAAAAATGGGCTCGTTTTAGTGAATCAGATCAAGAAAAAATGATCGGTCGAACTAAAAAAGACAGTGTTGAACTTGATGAATCAGAACGTAATGTCACATCTCATGTTTCTCGTGTTGTGATTGAAGAAGATGGCGAAGAGTTGGCAATTTTACGTCACAGCCTCCCTTACGGTACTGCAAGTGGTAAACATGGTTTATATTTCTTAGCTTATTGTGGTCGTTTATATAATATTGAACAGCAATTACTAAGTATGTTTGGTGAATTAGATGGTAAACACGATGACTTATTACGTATGAGTAAGCCTGTTACAGGAAGTTATTACTTTGCTCCATCTTATGAAGTCTTAAAAGCACTATAAATTGCCAAGCATTAAATAATTTTTTATTGATAAAATGCCTGCTTTAATCGCAGGCATTTTTGTCTGAATTTTTTTCACATTAATTCCAATTGATGTAAATTTAATTAATTAGCTTGCGTTTTACTCAATTTTAATAGCTTTCAGTTATATCAAATAACAAAAGCTAACTACACTGTTATAAATAAAGCCGATAAAGTAACCATTAGAATAAAACTTACAATGATGGGTACTTTTGATGAAGAAAAACACAATCAGAACCTTTGCATTACAAGCAACTACAGCATTGTCTTTGGTTGTCAGCAGTTATGCAGGGGCTGCTCAATTACTTAATAGCTCTTATGACATTGCGCGAGAGTTATTCACACAGCTAAATAGTGATTTTAAAACTCAGTGGGATGCACAGCATCCTGATGACAAAGTGACTATCAAACAATCTCATGCTGGTTCTTCTAAGCAAGCACTTGCGATATTGCAAGGGCTACCTGCTGATGTAGTGACATATAACCAAGTGACCGATGTGCAAATTCTGCATGATAAAGGCAAGCTTATTCCTGCGGATTGGCAACAACGTCTTCCTAATAATAGCTCACCTTATTATTCCACTATGGCGTATTTAGTGCGCAAAGGTAATCCTAAAAATATTACGACATGGGAGGATTTAACTCGCGAAGATGTCAAAGTGGTTTTCCCTAATCCAAAAACATCAGGTAATGGGCGCTATACCTATTTAGCTGCTTGGGGAGCTTTTGAAAAAGCCTATGGTAATGATGAGAAAACCCAAGAAGCAATGAAAAAGTTCCTTAAAAATGTTGAAGTGTTTGATACAGGAGGGCGTGGCGCTACAACCTCTTTTATTGAGCGTGGTCTTGGGGATGTGCTGATCAGTTTTGAATCCGAAGTTAATAATATTCGCCAGCAATATGGTGAAGATGAATATCAAGTTATTGTGCCACCCGTAGATATTCTAGCTGAGTTTCCAGTCGCTTGGATTGATAAAAATGTGCAACGTAATGACACAGAAACATTGGCAAAAGCTTACCTCAATTATTTATACAGTCCTAAAGCACAAGAGATCATCACGCAATTTAACTATCGCGTGAATGATAAAGCTGTTATGGCTCAAAAAGCAGCACAATTTCCAGCAACATCTTTATTTACCGTTGAAGAGATATTTGGTGACTGGAATAACGTGATGAAAACGCATTTCACAACTGATGGCATGCTTGACAAGTTATTAGCGCAAGGACGTCAATAATGTTTACCACAACCAGTAAACGAGTATTACCGGGATTTGGATTAAGCTTAGGCGGAACACTGTTTTATACCTGCTTGATCTTACTATTACCAATGAGTGCGCTGGTTGTGCAACTTTCTGATATGAGCTGGGCGCAATATTGGGCCGTCATAACGCATCCCCAAATTGTTGCCGCGTATAAAGTCACACTACTTGCGGCTGCGGTTGCCAGTATTTTTAATGCTATTTTTGGCATGTTGCTTGCGTGGATCATTACACGTTACCGTTTTCCAGGTAGACAACTACTTGATGGTTTAATGGACTTGCCTTTTGCTTTACCTACTGCGGTTGCAGGATTGACGCTCGCTACTCTGTTTTCAACGCAAGGTTGGTATGGCTTTGTGTTAGATAAATTTGATATCAAAGTAATTAACACATGGATTGGTATCGCTGTTGCGATGGCTTTTACCAGTTTACCTTTTGTAGTAAGAACGGTTCAGCCAGTGCTTGAAGAGTTAGGCCCAGAGTATGAAGAGGCCGCTGAAACGCTAGGAGCGAGCCGTTGGCAAACATTTCGTAAAGTTGTATTACCTGAATTATCACCCGCGCTAATTGCTGGAACCGCGCTCTCTTTTACACGCAGTTTGGGGGAGTTTGGTGCCGTTATTTTTATTGCCGGTAATATTGCATGGCAAACAGAAGTGGTTTCCTTGATGATTTTTATTCGATTACAAGAGTTTGATTATCCTGCAGCTAGTGCTGTGGCTTCTGTGATTTTACTTGTTTCTTTAGTCTTACTGTTTTCAATTAATGGATTGCAAAGCCGATTTGGACAACGGTTGAGGGGGCATTGATGTCAGATATTATACAGCAACGCTCTATTTATCGTCGCCAGATTGATTGGATAAAATGGGGATTAATCCTTACAGGCGTTGTGTTATCCATTTTATTTTTAGTTGTGCCTATAGCGTGGATCTTTATGACCGCGTTTTCAAAAGGTATTGAAATATTTACTGAAAACTTATTAGACGGCGATATGTTACATGCTGTCTGGTTAACGGTATTAATCGCGTTAATCACCGTACCTGTCAATATGTTGTTTGGTGTCAGTATGGCATGGCTGGTTACTCGCTTTCGTTTCCCAGGACGCCAACTATTAATGACACTAATTGATATTCCTTTTGCGGTATCGCCCGTTGTCGCTGGACTGCTCTACTTACTTTTTTACGGTAGTAATGGATGGGCAGGGCAATGGTTATCTCAGTTTGATATTCAGCTTATGTTTTCATGGCCGGGAATGGTATTAGTTACGGTGTTTGTCACTTGCCCTTTTGTGGTTAGAGAACTGGTGCCGGTGATGATGAGTCAAGGTAGCCAAGAAGATGAAGCCGCTGTGTTATTAGGAGCGAGTGGATGGAAAATGTTTTGGCGTGTGACATTACCGAATATTCGCTGGGCATTGTTATATGGTGTGGTATTAACCAATGCCAGAGCCATTGGTGAGTTCGGGGCTGTTTCAGTGGTATCTGGTGCTATTCGTGGTGAAACCTATTCACTGCCGTTACAAGTTGAATTGCTACATCAAGATTACAATACCGTTGGTGCCTTTACGGCCGCCGCATTACTCGCCATGATGGCGATATTCACCTTAATGTTTAAAAGTGCATTGCAATGGCACTTAGCGCGTCAGCAATGACATCATTATTGACACAAAAGTAGAGGCAAAATATGAGTATTGAAATTAATAACGTCACAAAATATTTTGATCGCACCGAAGTGTTGCATGATGTCAGTCTTGATGTCGCTTCAGGTGAAATGGTGGCATTGTTAGGGCCTTCAGGATCAGGAAAAACAACACTTTTACGTATTATTGCGGGATTAGAACATCAAACCCAAGGGAAAATCTGTTTTGAAGGACAAGATGTTAGTCGATTACATGCTCGTTCACGTAAAGTCGGTTTTGTTTTTCAGCATTATGCGCTGTTTCGCCATATGACCGTATTTGAGAATATTGCATTTGGCTTAACCGTATTACCACGTCGTGAAAGACCAAGCAAAGATGCTATTCATAAAAAAGTGACCCAACTATTGGAGATGATCCAATTGCCTCACTTAGCTCAACGTTATCCTGCACAATTATCGGGTGGGCAAAAACAGCGGGTGGCTTTAGCAAGGGCTTTGGCTGTTGAACCTCAAATTTTACTACTCGATGAGCCTTTTGGCGCTCTAGACGCAAAAGTAAGAACAGAATTACGCCGTTGGTTACGTGAGTTGCATGAAGAACTTAAATTTACTAGCGTTTTTGTGACTCATGATCAACAAGAAGCAATGGAAGTGGCTGATCGCATTGTGATAATGGGGAATGGAAAAATAGAACAAGTAGGTACACCACAAGAAGTGTGGCAATCACCTTCAAGCCGTTTTGTACTCGAATTTCTAGGTGATGTTAATCATCTACAAGGTGAGATTAATGGCGCACAATTACATATTGGGGGCTATCACTTGCCATTATCGGTGACACCGCTTTATCAAGGTGAAGTAGATGTATTTTTACGTCCTTGGGAAATAGCATTAAGTACACATGAAAATAGTGTCTGTCGATTACCGGTTAAAGTCATTGAGGTTTCACCTAAAGGACATTATTGGCAATTGATTTTACAACCCATTGGATGGAGTAAAACGCCAATTACGGCAGTATGGAATGAGATGTCTTTAACGCCAGCAAAAGGAAACACCTATTATATGGGAGGTGCCCAAGCCCGTTTATATTCGGGTGATACTCCCTTAAAAACCGTGTCGTTGGCGTATACCGCGTAATTATATTTCTCATTGTACTTTCTAATTATCACCCATGCCTATTTTTAAGCATGGGTGTTTTGGTTTTGACAATAGCCTAAAGTTATCTAAATACGTTAATGCTATTGCGTTAATAAGTTAAATGTGATTTCTTCATTAATACAGACAAATAAATGAGCAGGGACTTATTGTGGCAGGGTTAGAACAATTTATTGGTAATACACCATTAGTAAAACTACAACGACTTACGCAAGAAGTAGACGCTGAAATCTGGGTTAAACTTGAAGGTAATAACCCAGCAGGTTCAGTGAAAGACAGAGCCGCATTATCTATGATTGAACAAGCAGAATTACGTGGTGAAATAAAGCCAGGTGATACGCTTATTGAGGCAACTAGTGGTAATACTGGGATTGCCTTAGCCATGATTGCAGCGGTAAAAGGTTACCGTTTAAAGCTGTTAATGCCTGAGAATATGAGTAAAGAACGTCAAGCATCAATGCAAGCTTATGGCGCAGAATTGATTTTAGTGAGTCGTGAAGTCGGTATGGAAGGTGCACGAGATCTCGCACAACAAATGGAACAGCAGGGAGAGGGAAAAGTATTAGATCAATTTAATAACCCAGATAATCCAAGAGCCCATTTTTTGTCAACAGGCCCCGAAATTTGGCAACAGACGCAAGGTCGTATTACACATTTTGTTTCGAGTATGGGAACAACGGGGACGATCACCGGTGTGGGTAGTTACTTAAAAACACAATCTGATAGTGTGCAAATTATTGGACTTCAGCCAGAAGAAAAAAGCCAAATTCCAGGTATTCGTCGCTGGTCGCCCGCTTATTTGCCGGGAATTTTTAAAAAAGAGCTGGTGGATAGTGTGATTGATATGTCTCAAACCGAAGCAGAATCAACGATGCGCCTTTTAGCAAGTCAAGAGGGTATCTTCTGTGGTGTGAGTTCTGGAGGCGCTGTTGCTGGCGCTCTGCGCGTTGCAAAAGAAAATCCAGGGGCAGTGATTGTGGCCATTGTGTGTGATAGAGGGGATCGTTATTTATCAACAGGCGTTTACTCGTCATAATTCAAGTTGTAGCGTTGTTGACTGCGCTCATTCGCACTAGTCACATACTTGTGTATGTTCTTAGCGACTTATTCCCTTGTCGCCTAGCTACACCTTGAATTATTTAGAGTAATAATATCGTCGAATGAGTTAGAGTATTTTTTGGGTTTTGAATATAAAAAAAACCGCCACATTATTGGTGGCGGTTTAAATAGAGAACATCTCAGAAGATTATTTTTTAATCTGAATAATAACGGTTTCACCAACAGTAACTGGGCCTGTCATTTTGGTTAAACCTTGAATTTCATCCATATTAGAAATGACAACTGGCGTTAGAACTGATTTTGCTTTTTCTTCTAATACAGCCAAGTCAAATTCTAAAATAGTATCACCAACTTTTACTTGCTGACCTTCTTCAGCGATACGTTTAAACCCTTCACCTTTCAGTTCAACAGTGTCGATACCGAAGTGGACAAATAACTCGATACCGTTGTCAGACTCAATAGAGAAAGCATGGTTAGTCTCGAAAATTTTACCGATAGTACCATCGACTGGTGCAACAATTTTATTACCAGCAGGTTTGATAGCAATACCGTCACCTACGATTTTTTCAGCGAAAACAACATCAGGAACATCTTCGATATTGACGATTTCACCTGAAAGTGGTGCAACAATATCAATCGTGCCACTGCCTTTCTTTTCCTCTGAAACCAGTGATTTTAATTTATCAAACAGACCCATGAATCTTCTCCTAATTATTGTAGTTGGGACCGGGCTCTGGCTAATGCGATTAGCACAGTGTCTTTTCTTTAGTAAAAGTTTCTACTAAGTCCATCAATTCTTTTGCAGTTGGCTGAGCAAGTGCTTGCCCTGCTAGTGCTCTTGCATCATCGTAATTCGCATTGCGGATCACTTTTTTGATGCGAGGAATTGAAATAGCACTCATACTAAACTCATCTAATCCCATGCCTAGAAGGAGCAGTGTTGCTCGTTCATCTCCAGCAAGTTCACCACACATTCCAGTCCATTTACCTTCAGCATGTGATGCATCAATCACCTGTTTTATCAGGTTGAGTACTGCAGGTGACATTGGATTATATAGATGAGATATCAGCTCATTTCCACGGTCTACAGCCAGAGTATATTGTGTTAGATCGTTAGTCCCAATACTGAAAAAGTCAACTTCTTTTGCCATATGGCGAGCCATTACTGCAGCTGCTGGTGTTTCTACCATCACACCGACTTCAATAGACTCATCAAAAGCTTTATTTTCTTCACGAAGTTGGCTTTTCAATATTTCAAGTTCTGCTTTCAATGCGCGGATCTCTTCAACAGAGATAATCATTGGAAACATAATACGCAGTTTACCAAAAGCAGATGCTCTTAAGATAGCACGTAATTGTGAATGAAGGATCTCTTTACGGTCAAGACAAATACGAATTGCACGCCAACCTAAGAATGGGTTCTCTTCTTTGGGTAGATTCATGTAAGGTAAGTCTTTATCACCGCCAATATCCATAGTACGAATAATGACCGCAGGACTTCCAACCGCTTCTGCTACCGCTTTATAGGCTTGGAATTGCTCATCTTCTGTTGGTAAAGAGTCTCTATCCATAAATAAAAATTCAGTACGATACAGACCAACACCTTCAGCACCGTTACGTTCAGCACCAGCAACATCACGAACTGTACCAATATTAGCGCAAACTTCGACTTGGTGCCCATCAAGTGTAATGGCAGGTAAATCTTTGAGTTTTGCTAATTCTTCTTTTTCGTGCAGATACTCTTCTTTGATGGCTTTTAATGCTTCGAGTTCTTCGTCAGATGGATTAATAATGATTTTGTTATTAATCGCATCAAGAACCAGATAATCGTCTTTTTTAATGGTTTGTGTCGCATTAGATGTGCCCACAATAGCAGGGATTTCTAATGAACGAGCCATAATAGAAGTGTGAGATGTTCTGCCCCCTAAGTCAGTAATAAAGCCTAATACGTTATCTAGGCTTAATTGAGCTGTTTCAGAAGGGGTGAGGTCAGTTGCCACTAGAATAACTTTTTCTGAAATAGCACTTAAATCGATAATTGGCATTTCTAAAATATTACGCATCAAGCGTTTACCAATATCACGAACGTCAGCAGCACGCTCTTTTAAATACTCGTCATCTAATGCTTCTAATGCGGTGGCTTGATCTTCAATAACAGATTGAACAGCAGCTTCGGCAGTTTTTTTGTCGCTTTTGATAAGAGTAACAATTTCTTGTTCCAACTCTTCATCTTCTAACAACATGATATGGCCTTCAAAGATTTCGGCTTTATCTGCACCGAGATTCTTTTCAGCACGCTCTTTAATGATTTCTAGTTGTTGTGCAGATTTATTACGGCCATCTTTAAAGCGCTCGATTTGATTCTCAATTTCATCACTTTGGATCTTACGTTGGCTAATGATGATTGGTTCTTCTTTGAGGAGAAGGGTTTGACCAAATGCGATACCGGGTGATGCTAAAATTCCTGAAATCATAATTTATCCTACGACTTGCTGGTGATAATCTTAAAAGAATAGGATTGCAAAATACTGTTGTTTTAAAATCATCATTAGAGGTTAACTCCCCTGAATGGTTTCAGGGGAATAAATACTGTGCTAATGCTTAATCGCGAATTATTCTAATTCCGCCATTAATTTTACCAGTGCTTCAACGGCTTGCTTTTCGTCTTCGCCTTCAGCAGAGATAGTCACTACAGTACCTTGGGTCAAACCTAAGGTTTGTAATTTGAAAAGGCTCTTAGCACTAGCAGATTTACCACTAGAGATAAGGGTGATATCAGAAGAGAACGTTTTGGCTTCTTTTACAAATTGTGCCGCAGGACGAGTATGTAAGCCGTTTGGTGCTGTAATAGTAACTTCTTGCTGGTACATAGGATTTTTTTCCTTTTATAACTCAATTGTTCACATTAAGTCAGGACTTAGTAAGTGTAGATGAAATTGTCCTGCTTTGCGTAGCTATATCAGATAATATTAAGTCGTAAAGCGTCATCTGATAAAAATAGTGTTCAGGAAAATAAAAGAGGGTGATTTTATCATCTCGGTTATTTTCTGATTAATTTCGACCTTCGAAATAATTAATTGATTAAATACTAAACTCGAAGGAATAAATCACCTGTCTGGATGACAAAGTTTGATCTCTACCACAAAAAAAGCACCTTTAAGGTGCTTTTTTAATAAATATTTTACAATTGAGATGATGCGATTTAGCTATCAGAAATGTCAGCAAAAAGTGGTGTGCTTAAATAACGTTCACCTGAAGAAGGTAAAATTACCACAATTTCTTTGTTTGCAAATTCGGGTTCTTTTGACAGTTTTACGGCGGCTGCAATCGCTGCTCCAGAAGAAATCCCCGCTAAAATACCTTCTTTGGTCATTAATTCTCGCGCAGTATCAAAAGCTTCTTCGTTTGTGATCTGAATAACGCGATCCAGTAATGATAAATCTAGGTTTTCAGGGATAAAACCAGCACCAATACCTTGGATTTTATGAGGACCTGGTTTAATCTCTTCACCAGCTAAGGCTTGTGTAATAACAGGGGAACCAGTTGGTTCAACCGCAACCATTGTTACTGCTTTACCTTGAGTCTTTTTCAAGTAACGACCAATACCCGTAATAGTACCGCCTGTGCCGACACCTGCAATTACAGCACCGACTTCACCATCAGTGTCGTTCCAAATTTCAGGGCCTGTGGTTTTTTCATGAATTTCAGGGTTAGCTGGATTACTAAATTGTTGTAGTAGGAGATAACGGCTAGGATCGCTATCACGAATTTCATTGGCTTTATCGATAGCCCCTTTCATGCCTTTCGCGCCATCAGTTAGCACTAAGTTGGCGCCTAATGCTTTGAGTAGTTTTCGGCGTTCAACGCTCATGGTGTCAGGCATGGTTAGCGTCAATTTGTATCCGCGTGCAGCTGCAACATAGGCAAGTGCAATCCCTGTATTACCACTTGTCGGCTCTACAAGTTCAACACCTTCTTTTAGGATACCTTTCTTTTCAGCATCCCAAATCATGTTGGCACCGATACGGCATTTCACACTAAAGCTTGGGTTACGAGATTCCACTTTAGCTAGAATGTTTCCATTTCCGAAATGCTTTAAGCGAATTAAGGGAGTGTGTCCAATAGTTTGCGAGTTGTCTTCGAAAATCTTGCTCATTTTTATCCTCGGTACATGATTTTTTATAAGGTCAGATGAAATTACCATACGCCATCAAGACAAAGATGGAAATAAGCTTTATGAATAACCTTATAACTTTTTCTTCTTTTTATTCCAAAAGGTTCTAATCAAGAGTGAGTGAGAAGATTCACAAATTAATAAATCAAGAGATGTGCAGTATATTGATGGCTGATAATCTATTTTTAACTACGTTTATTGTAAATACAGGGGTCATAATGGAAACTATTGAAGAGTTGATTAGCGCACTGGAACTCGCTGTACCTGAATTAGACGCGCAAGCTTTGCGTGAAAATTTACCTGAGTCTGATGCTCAAGAAGATGTACTTAATTGGCTATACGAATCACTCTCTGCTCAAGGATTAATGGATTATGTGGAATGGACAGAATATTTTGGTGATATTCCTGATTTGAAATCCTTAGAACAAATTTCTTTGTCTGAATCACCTAGCGCATTGATTTTATCTCAAGTTGAAAATATTGATTGGGATGAGGTGAGTGTTGATCCTTATATGTTGCCTTATGAATTACCTTATCTGGAATATATTAACCACTTTTTGACAGAAAAAGGGTTACGGTTAGTGGATCTCACACCGTTTGAAAATGCGTATATTTTCTGTATTCGAGACGATGAAGAGCTGATTGAAAAATTAGATGGTGCTTTAAATATCTTTGAAATGGGCATCAATGAACGTGAGCCGATGGATAGAGAAGAAACGAAAGATTATATTCGTTCACTCATTGAGTAATATGTTCAATTGCTAAATAAACACAATTAGCATTTTAAATATAACCTATAAAATAAAACCCCGTTTTAATAAAACGGGGTTTTTCAACATGATCGATAAGCGACGAGATAATGCTTACCACTGCCCTTGTTGTGTATGTTGTTTGCGATAACGATCGCACCACATTGCTGTTGCACCACAAATAGCGACAGGCATGATGACTAAATTTAGAATAGGGATCATGGTAAAAATATTAATAATCATACCAAATTGAAGATTATTCCATTTGTCCTGTTTGAGTGAGGATTTCATCGCTGCAAATGAAATTTTATGGTTATCAAATGGGAAGTCATTATATTGAATTGCCATCATCCAAGCACCAAAAGCAAACCATAAAATAGGAGCAACAGTTTGTCCGACAACAGGGATAAAATAAAGTAATAACAAGACAATAGCTCGAGGTAAATAATAAGCTATTTTGGTTAATTCACGTTTTAGAATACGTGGAATATCTTTTAATATACCCGTAACTCCCGTATCTGGTGGTGCAATACCGGTTATTTGACCTTCTAATTTTTCAGCCAACAGACCATTAAAAGGAGAGGCAATAATATTAGCTAAGGTGCTAAAGAAATAAGTGAACACCAATAAAATAAAAATAACGGATAATGGCCAAATTAAATAGCTTAGCCATTGTAACCAATCAGGGACTTTTTCCATCATCCAATTGACCATATCGCCAATTTGACCATATAACCACCAAAAGGCACTTCCGAGAATAATAATATTGGCAAGTAACGGCAAGATAACAAAACGTTTTAGCCCTTTGCGTGTAATTAAACGCCAACCAAGAGCAAAATAATGAAATCCATTTAAATTTTTATTCGTTTCTGTCAAATTTGTCATACTTCCTATTCTCTCCAATGAGGGCAAGCTAGTATCATATAGGGAGATAATCAGCCTTACTAGTCATGAATTGTCTAAAAAATGCGCATAAGAGATTGAAGTGTGTATCTTTGTGACAAGAAAATTAAGTATTGGCTTGCACTTATGAGCATTGGCAAATACTCTTAGTAAAAAGTAATATTCGCCAACGTGGCTATTAAACCTCAAGACAACAGAGATAGAAATGATGCAGCAAAATTTGCGTCTGATATTAATCGTTGTTGGTGCGATTTTAATCATAGCTTTGTTATTACACGGCTTATGGATTGGTCGAAAAGAGCGTTCTAAGCTTTTCCGTAATCGCCCAGTAAAACGTCAGAAACAGAATTATCAGTCAGATGAGAACGATGACGAACCACAATATGCTGAGACTAGTCATCAGACATCAACTTTATCCTCTACTGAAAAGCGGGAGAGTGAGCTACCGATAAAATCGGAGTCTCTACATGAACCTGAATTTTCGGTGGCAGATAGAGATCCATTAATGTCTGAGAACCAAGCAAAAGGGCATTCTAATGAAACATCACTACAACAAGAGCCAAGCCTTGGAGTATTTGATGTTATTGAAAAAGAATCTGCACCTGTTGTTAGGGATGAGCCAAGACAAGCTCCAGTGGTCAATGTAGCGGGTGAAATAAAATCACACGTTAATACAAGCTCATCGGTGAGCTCAGAGCCTTCGATTTCAGAGACAACGGCTCATGTGACTCCTGCTGAAACTGAATCTTCGCATCATGCTCCGGCTGAAGAGCCAAAAACGGGATCTGCGCCAGTTGTAGAACCTGTAGAAGAAGCAGAGAAAGAGCTGGTTATTGTCTTAAACGTAAGTGCGCACCATGGTCAAATGTTGGATGGTGAAATATTGATGCAAAGTATTATTCAAGCTGGATTCCAGTTTGGAGAAATGAATATTTTCCATCGTCATCTAAATCCAACGGCTAATGGTCCTGTTTTGTTTAGCTTAGCCAACATGGTGAAGCCGGGAACCTTTGATATAGATACCATGGCTGAATTAACCACACCAGGTGTCTCTATGTTTATGATGGTGCCATCTTATGGTGATGCTAACCAAAACTTTAAATTGATGTTGCTTGCAGCTCAACGTATTGCATCTGATGTGGGAGGAGTTGTACTTGATGATGAGCGCAAACTCTTAACACCACAAAAAATCGAGCTTTATAAATCTAGAATTCGCAGGACGCTGGATTTAAATCAATAGTTTCTATCTGTAAAAAAGCCCCCGCTTGCGGGGGTTTTTCTTCTTTGGTGATAAATCATGAATAAAAATACTCAACAAAAAATTGATAAACTTCGCGTTACCTTACGTCACCATGAATATCTTTATCATGTCATGGACGCGCCTGAAATACCTGATGCTGAATACGACCGCTTAATGAATGAGCTAAAAGCATTAGAAGCCCAACATCCTGAATTAATTACCTCGGATTCACCTACACAACGTGTTGGTGCATTACCACTCACTGCATTTGAGCAAGTGAGACATGAAATTCCAATGTTGTCTTTAGATAATGCTTTTGATGAAACCAGTTATCAGGCATTTGATAAGCGTTTGCGAGATCGTTTAAAAAATAGTGAAGAAATCACTTTTTGCTGTGAATTAAAACTTGATGGACTTGCAGTTAGCTTACTTTATGAAAATGGAGTTTTAGTACAAGCTGCAACGCGAGGGGATGGTACAACAGGAGAGAACATCACTGAAAACGTAAGAACCATTAAAGCTATTCCATTGCGTTTATATGGTGAAAATATTCCTGCACGTATTGAGATCCGTGGTGAAGTCTTTATGAATGAAAAAGGCTTTGAATATTTAAACGAAGAAGCTCGTCGCACTGGGGGAAAAGTATTTGCTAACCCTCGTAACGCAGCAGCGGGATCTTTACGACAACTTGATCCGCGTATCACAGCGAAACGTCCATTAACCTTTTTCTGTTATGGCGTTGGTGTACTCGAAGGTGGTGAGTTACCTACAAGCCACTATGCCCGTTTACAACTATTTAAAGAATGGGGATTACCTGTCAGTGATGCAGTAAAACTGTGTACTGGTAGTAAAGCCGTTCTTGAGTTTTATCATCATGTAGAAGAAATTCGCCCTAACTTAGGCTTTGATATCGATGGTGTCGTTATTAAGGTGGATGATATTGCGCTGCAAGAAGAGCTGGGTTTTGTCTCAAGGGCACCACGTTGGGCTATTGCTTATAAGTTCCAAGCTCAAGAGCAAATGACGATTATCAAAGATGTTGAATTCCAAGTAGGGCGTACTGGTGCAATTACCCCAGTTGCCCGTTTAGAGCCTGTGCAAGTTGCTGGTGTTGTCGTGAGTAATGCTACATTACACAATGCTGATGAAATCGAACGCTTGGGATTGCGTATTGGCGATACTGTGGTTATTCGTCGTGCGGGTGATGTTATTCCTCAGGTTGTTAGTGTGATTGAAGAGAAACGTCCTGCTGATGCACAAGAGATTATTTTTCCAACGCAATGCCCAATTTGCCAATCTGATATAGAGCGTATTGAAGGCGAAGCGGTAGCGCGTTGTACTGGGGGATTAATTTGTGGTGCACAACGTAAAGAAGCGCTTAAGCATTTTGTTTCTCGTCGTGCGATGGATGTTGATGGTATGGGCGATAAAATTATCGACCAATTGGTTGAAAAAGAGTATGTCAAAACACCAGCAGATCTTTTTCGTTTAGATGAGAAAATCTTGTCTGGTTTAGAGCGAATGGGTGAAAAATCAGCAAAAAAATTAATTGCTGCATTAGATAAATCAAAATCAACAACATTTGCGCGTTTTATTTATGCTCTTGGAATTAGAGAAGTTGGTGAAGCAACGGCAAGTGGATTAACCGCTCATTTTTCTACGCTTGAAGCATTACGAAATGCAGATGTTGAAGCACTAAAATCAGTCCCAGATGTGGGAGATATTGTGGCTAAGCACGTTGTGAATTTCTTCCAAGAAGAACACAATAAAACGGTTATTGATCAGCTAATTAATGACGCAGGCATTACATGGCAAGCACCAGTAATAGTCACTCATGAAGCGGGAGATAATCCTTTTGCTGGTAAAATCGTAGTGTTAACTGGCTCACTATCACAATTAACACGCGATGAAGCAAAAGATAGATTAGTGGCTTTAGGGGCAAAAGTGAGTGGAAGTGTCTCTAAAAAAACCGATATGGTGATTGCAGGTGAAGCGGCAGGTTCTAAGTTAGTGAAAGCTAACGAGTTAGGGATAGACGTTATTGATGAAGATGAAATGATAAGATTACTTGATCAATCTAAATAATCACTCTATTATTTAGTAAATGCTACTGAGAAACGCTCTCAGTAGCATTTTTCACTTAAGTGAAATTTACATTTAATGTTTCTTTAGTAACTTATAAAGTGTGATCAACCTATCTTATTTAATAAATAGTGTGTATGCGGTTTCATGATATTGTGACAATAGTCACATCCTAATGTTACGCGTTACATAAAATGCTCCTCAAGATTTATTTTTATTTTTGGAGCATGCATGTCTTCTATCATTCACTTCGTTTTAGCACTCGCCGTTATTGGCGCATTAGCATTCATTGCGAGTAATAATCGCAAAGGGATCCGTCTGCGTTATATCGTGCAGTTATTAGTTATTGAAATCGCATTAGCATGGTTCTTCCTCAACTCTGATGTTGGTGAAGGTTTTGTTCGTGGTTTTGCTGGATTATTTGATCACTTATTAGGTTACGCTGCCCAAGGTACTGAATTTGTATTCGGTGGCATGATGAAAGGTGGTTTAGCATTCTTCTTCCTGAATGTATTATGTCCAATTATCTTTATTTCTGCATTAATTGGTATTCTTCAACATATCAAAGTATTACCTTTCGTGATCCGCATTATCGGTACTGTGCTTTCTAAAGTGAATGGTATGGGGAAACTGGAATCATTCAACGCAGTTAGCTCATTAGTTCTTGGTCAATCAGAGAACTTTATTGCCTATAAAGATGTTTTAGGCAAAATGTCTCAGCGTCGTATGTACACCATGGCTGCAACAGCAATGTCGACAGTATCAATGTCAATTGTTGGTGCATACATGACAATGTTAGATCCAAAATACGTTGTTGCTGCTCTAGTACTGAATATGTTCAGTACCTTTATCGTCCTTTCTGTGATTAACCCATATTCTGTTGAGAATGAAGAAGATATTCAAATGGGTAATCTTCATGAAGGTCAAAGCTTCTTTGAAATGTTAGGGGAATACATTCTAGCTGGTTTCAAAGTTGCATTAATCGTAGCTGCAATGCTGATTGGTTTCATTGCTTTAATTGCTGCAGTGAATGCAATTTTCAGCATGATTTTTGGTATTAGCTTCCAAGATTGCTTAGGTTACGTTTTCTATCCATTAGCATGGGTAATTGGTGTACCAGAACAAGATGCATTACGTGTTGGTAGTGTGATGGCAACGAAATTAGTGTCTAACGAATTCGTTGCAATGGGTAGCTTACAAGATATCGCAGCCGATATTTCACCACGCTCAGTGGGTATTTTATCAGTATTCTTAGTTTCATTTGCTAACTTCTCTTCAATCGGGATTGTAGCAGGTGCGATTAAAGGCCTAAATGAAATGCAAGGTAACGTTGTTTCTCGTTTCGGTCTGAAATTACTGTTCGGTTCTACATTAGTGAGCTTCTTATCAGCGGCTATCGCAGGCTTGTTTGTTTAATCGCTCAAGATAAAACAGATAGCATGTGAATAAAATAACAATGTAAACCACATTACTTGTTCATCAGGTAATAAAAAATCAAGCAGTACCTTCGGGTACTGCTTTTTTTATCTTTAAATTACCCTATAATTGATCCTTTCCTTCGATAACAGCGGTATAGAATATGCTAGAAAAACAGCATCTTATTGATATAGCAAACACACAAATGCCATTTGGTAAGTACAAAGGGCGCATGTTGGTTGATTTACCTGAAGAGTATTTATTATGGTTTGCTAAGAAAGGAGAGTTCCCTGAAGGAAAACTAGGGCAACTCATGGAGATGACCCTTGCAATTAAAATTGAAGGCTTAGAAGGACTATTAAAGCCCTTAAAGCGGTGATATTAATTATTATCTAGACCTGATTTTTCAGGTGCTAATGCGTTAATAATTTTCTGACTTAATTCAATAAATAATGTTTGTTCTCCCAATGTCAAACACTCACTTATTTTTTCAGCATTTTGTTTACGACCTAATGCTGCTCTTGCTAAAAAAGCGTGGCCATCATCAGTTAAATGGGTAATAAACTCACGTTTATCTTTTTCTGAACGATACTGTGCAATAAATCCTAAGGTTTTTAACCCTCGCATAAACTTCGATAAATTTTGTCTTGAAATCGCTAACGAATGACTTAATTGGGATGGGGTTAAATCACCTCGTAAGCGCAATAATTCTAAAACATCATATTGACCCCAAGTGACTTGTTCTGGGGTATAACGAGTGCGTTGCGCGACTAATGTGCATTGTAATAATGATAATGCATTTTCTAATTCACATTTTTCCATAAATACGTCATCTCATGAATAATATTAACTAAAGTTAATTTTATCAGGTCATCCCGCGTGAAGAAACTTTATATTGATTAACTAAAGTTAATCAAATATCATGATGTATAGTTAACTTTAGTTAATTACCTTCCGATTGTACGATAAAACGAGATGTCATTGTTAATAGGTGAAATAAAAATGAAAGATTATTTTAAGGATAAAGTGATTTTAGTCACTGGTGCAAGTACAGGTGTAGGTGAAGGTATTGCACAATTGCTATTTCAACGTGGTGCGACGGTTTTCATTACCGGTAGGCATTTAGATCAAGTAATAAAAACAGCGTGTTCTATTGATATAACGGGTAAAAAAGTCATTGCTTTGCAGGCTGATATGACCTCACCTTCTCAGGTCGAAAAAATGATTGAGGCTGTTATGTCGCAAGCTGGAGCATTACATGGCTTAGTTAACAATGCAGGGATCACGGGGCCTCATAATACATCTATTGTGGATTATGAGATTGAAGATTGGAAAGCAGTAATCGATACCGATATTAATAGCGTATTTTATGGCTTGAAATATGGTATACCCGCAATATTAAAAAGTGGGGGAGGGAGTATTGTTAATCTTTCTTCATCTAATGGCGTTGTCGGTATTGCAGGTATTTCAGCATATACGGCAGCTAAACATGCCGTATTAGGGATCACTCGTTCAGCTGCACTTGAATTTGCAGATAAAGGAATAAGGATCAATGCAATAGGTCCTGGTTATGTCGATACACCAAGGATGCAAATGCTACCCAACGAAGTACGTGAATGGATGGCAGATACACACCCAATGAAACGTATGGCAACCAGAGAAGAAGTCGCTAAAACCGTTGCTTTTTTACTTTCAGATGAAAGTAGTTTCACAACAGGTGCATTTTATGCCGTTGATGGGGGTTACACTGCACAATAGAAATGAATAAGGAGTAGAAAACAAAAAATCCCGAAGATTTCTCTTCAGGATCTTGAAATTCTGGTGGAGCTAAACGGGATCGAACCGTTGACCTCTTGCATGCCATGCAAGCGCTCTCCCAACTGAGCTATAACCCCACATATTGGATTGTTCTAGAGTATATTGGTGGAGCTAAGCGGGATCGAACCGCTGACCTCTTGCATGCCATGCAAGCGCTCTCCCAACTGAGCTATAGCCCCAACATACTGGAACGGGCTTGATAATAGGCAACAAGCACAATACTGTCAATCAGTTAATCTCACATTATTTGTTGATTGCTGAAAAAGAATACAAAAAAAAGATACATTCCGTAATTTAGGAATGTATCTCTCTTAGTCAGCAAGTTTAATGTGTAAATTAAGCTTGATTTTCTCTTTCTGTAATAAAGTCTAATGCTTTATTAATACGCGCAATACTACGTGTTTTACCAATAGCATGAACAGTAACATCTAAGCCAGGAGATTGGCCAGCACCCGTTACAGCAACACGTAATGGCATACCAACTTTACCCATACCGATTTCTAATTCATCAGCGGTATCTTGAATAGCTTGGTGAACATTTTCAGCAGTCCAATCAGTAATAGCAGATAATTTATCACGAACCACTTCTAATGGTTGGCGAGCGACTGGGCGTAAATGTTTTTTCGCAGCTGTTTCTTCAAAGGTTTCGAAATCAACATAGAAGTAATGACAACTTTCAGCCATTTCTTTTAATGTTTTACAGCGTTCACCTAATAATTTGATCAGCTCAACTAATGATGGACCATTGCTGGTATCAATATTTTGTTGTTTGATATGCCAATCTAAATGAACAGCGACTTTTTCTGCTGGCAACGTATTGATGTAATGATGATTTAACCAAAGTAATTTATCAGTATTAAATGCACTGGCTGATTTGCTGATAGCTTCTAAAGTGAAGTGCTCAATCATTTCATCAATAGTAAAGATCTCTTGGTCACCATGAGACCAGCCTAAACGTACTAAGTAGTTTAATAGTGCTTCTGGCAGATAGCCGTCATCGCGGTATTGCATCACACTTACAGCATTATAACGTTTAGACAGTTTTTTACCGTCATCACCTAAGATCATTGATACGTGAGCATATTCAGGTACAGGTGCACCCAATGCTTTGAGAATATTGATTTGGCGAGGAGTGTTATTGATATGATCTTCACCACGGATCACGTGAGTAATTTCCATATCCCAGTCATCAATAACAACACAGAAGTTATAAGTTGGAGAGCCATCAGTACGACGAATAATGAGGTCATCCAATTCTTGGTTGCTAAATTCAATCGGGCCACGGATTTTATCATCAAAAATCACAGAGCCTTCTTGTGGGTTTAAGAAACGCACAACATGGGGTTCATCAGCACTGTGATTATGATTACCACCACGGCAACAACCATCGTAACGAGGTTTTTCACCTTTCGCCATTTGATCTTCGCGTAACTGTTCTAAACGTTCTTTAGAGCAGTAGCAACGGTACGCAGTGCCCGCAGATAACATCTGATCGATAACTTGGTTATAGCGATCGAAGCGTTTAGTCTGATAATAAGGACCTTCATCCCAATTCAGATTTAACCAGTTCATACCGTCCATGATTGCATCGATGGCTGGCTGAGTAGAACGTTCTAAGTCGGTGTCTTCAATACGCAGTACAAACTCGCCCTTATTGTGACGGCTATATAACCAGGAATAAAGTGCGGTGCGCGCACCACCAACATGTAGATAGCCAGTAGGACTTGGTGCAAAACGGGTTTTTATTTTACTCATTGGGATTGCCTTAGTACGTCTTACTTATATAGATAAGTAATCGTGATTATCAAAAAAACGAAATGGTTGCCTTATTTTATCACTGGATGCTAATTCCTCAATGACATTAAGCTTTTAACAGAGATAAAAATTTCAAATTGATGATGTTTTGTTTGACGAAGGCTACTCATAAGATTATTTTGGTTAATTGCTGTGTCACTTATGGTGCTAAAAAAAGCATCTTGACTAAAAATAAAACGAACAGTCATTTTCACGATAAAAATCTGATAAAAATCGTTGACTCATAGCGCAGTATCCCTATAATGCACCCCATCACGACGGGCGGTTAGCTCAGTTGGTAGAGCATCTCCCTTACAAGGAGGAGGTCGTTGGTTCGAGCCCAATACCGCCCACCATTATTTTCGTTGTGATACGTTGTATGATTTGATGTAATTGGGCGGTTAGCTCAGTTGGTAGAGCATCTCCCTTACAAGGAGGAGGTCGTTGGTTCGAGCCCAATACCGCCCACCAATTACATTAAAGCGTGGTAGTGAGAATTTAGTCATCATGAAGTGGGCGGTTAGCTCAGTTGGTAGAGCATCTCCCTTACAAGGAGGAGGTCGTTGGTTCGAGCCCAATACCGCCCACCACTTCATTCGGTTATTTCGCGCAATATCACATAATTAGGTATGGGTCGTTAGCTCAGTCGGTAGAGCAGTTGACTTTTAATCAATTGGTCGGGCGTTCGAATCGCCCACGACCCACCATTCCTAAAAATACAACATAAAGTAGTGAACATTGTGACGGGTCGTTAGCTCAGTCGGTAGAGCAGTTGACTTTTAATCAATTGGTCGGGCGTTCGAATCGCCCACGACCCACCATTCACAAAGCTACTTACAGATTTACGCAAAATTATTAAATGGGTCGTTAGCTCAGTCGGTAGAGCAGTTGACTTTTAATCAATTGGTCGGGCGTTCGAATCGCCCACGACCCACCATTTAATAATCAAGCGGGCGGTTAGCTCAGTTGGTAGAGCATCTCCCTTACAAGGAGGAGGTCGTTGGTTCGAGCCCAATACCGCCCACCACTTCTTTTTATCCTCTCTCATTACTTTCTTATTTACTTCCTATATTCTCTTTAAATAATCATGATCAGTGATTTAACGTTTTATTTTTATATGTTGTTCTACAACCTAACTAATTGATTTTTAAATTAGCTTTTCATAAGTTATCGCATCGTTTTAGCTATTACACTAACTTCAAGTGTATGCGCTTTCTAAGTCATCCTAATGGCTTCATTCATTTTCATGTACCACAGCTCGTTTCATTTTCTTTGATTCTTTCCTCTTATGCACTCTGTTTCTATATGGTTGTTTTAGCCTATTCAGACATTAAGCCTTCTACATGATGCAAAAGTTAAAAGGCGTTTTTTCAAAACGTTTTTTACATTTTGTTATGTTTATCCGGAAAATAGAGGTGTTTCCAAAGAGAAAATAAGGGCTTTCATATCTTAATTGGCATTCTATCTTTAAAACAAAGATGAGTAACTCTTTGAATACCTTCTACGTATTAGCCTGAAATATTCAAAAAACGATATTAGTATTAAAAGAAAGATCTGCTCTTTTTTTGATGATTTATAGGTTTTTTCGGTTTATTTATAAAATTAAATAACTTTAAAAACAGTATATTGAATGACTCTAACGTATTTAGTGAGCCAAAAACTCCATAAAATGAGTGGGTTAAAACATTTTTCATAACTATAAATAAACGTACATTTGATTATTTCTAATGAGGAAATTGAAGGAATAAAGATAAAAAATACAATTTTATAGTTAATCTTTCTTAATTATCATCCATTTATTACTAACGTGATGAAATTAAATGATTAAATATAATAATATTTAATTTTTTTCATTCTTCTTTTAAAGAAACTTTAAGTTAAAAATATCTACATAACTAAATGATTATTATGTTATTTTTATAAAAAATTGATATTTGTCAAAATTTGCACCATAATGAACTACGTAGTAAATGATATGAAGCAAAAAGAACTTATTTCATCATTAATTGATTTGCCATTAAGTGGTTAATTTCATTTTTTACTGAAAATGGAGAAAATTGTGCATTTGACAGGAATATAAATTATATAAAAATATTAATGTTTATTTGGGCCTAAGAATAACTCTTATATAGAATGAGTATAAATACTTAGGACATAAAAAGAATATTTCTTATGTTTTTTAACAAAATTAGATCATACCAAAATGGATATTTAACAGCTTATTCATTTTTAAATTTAATTTAAGTTGTAATAAAGATTCTGTTTTTACGCTATCCAAATGCGCGTATTTGAGTGAAAAAGAAAGAATAGAACAATGTGATGATAAAATGTTCAATTTTTATTGTGGTGAGCTCAAGTGTCGAATAACTTACTGATAAAGCAAAAAATATTTATATCAATGATTATGTTTTTTTATTGTAAAAATGAGATTTTTAATCTTATTAAAAATAAAAGGTAATTATTCATTAATAAAAATTCAAAAAAAATGATTAATTAAATGTATTGCCTATTTATGCCAATGTAATAAAGATTTATTACATCTTAAATATATTTAGCTGAAACGCTAAGGGTTTATGCTTATATAAATTAATTAACAAATGTTTAAAAGGTGATCTATATCTTAATCCTAATGTAATAATTGTAATTTGTTGATTTTAAATAATAATTTATATGAAATTATTAATTCATCAGATTTCATTGACATTACTTAAGCTATTTTAGAAAAATAGGAAAATTACCTTCTTTATGAGGTTAATTTATTATTTTAAATAAATTAGACTAATACAACTTGATTTATTTTTGCACAATTCGGGTTATCACGCTTTAAATTAAGAAGATGATAGATAATTATTCTGATTAATGAGTAAAGTTTAAGAAAAAAAAAGCGCTATTTTATAAATAAAATATTTTAACTATATGAAAACAAAGAATATATAGTGCTATCCTAGGTATTGTTTACTAGTATGAGTAAAGTACCAAGCCTTGATTGTCTTTTTTCGACTAGTTGAAAGTGTTTAAATGCGTAGTATATTATTTACATATGATAAGTCATGTTATGAATTGTAATATTTCTTATCTACTAAAAATAATATTTTATTAAAACAAAAAGGTGTCCTCGATAATATATAATTTTATATATTATTGCGCGATAACACACCATTATAAATTAGATATCAATCAAAGTGAAAAGCGAGAACATATTATGAGTAGCAAGTATCCAGTCGCTTATGCAGTTGGACAAAAAATTAAGTCATTAAGAAAATCTCAGGGTTATACTGTATTTCAGTTAGCAAAAGAGATTGATATTAGTGAGCAACAATTATTCCGTTATGAGCGTGGTGTAAACCGTATTGATATTGATTGCTTAGTTAGAGTGCTTGAAGTACTAGGCGTTAATATTGGTAGCTTCTTTGAAGAAGTAACAAGTGGAATGACTCAAGAAATTGAGCATAATGAACAACATATTCCAGCTCATTTCGATAGTAAGGCTCTTTCTATTTTCTAAAAATATCTTTAAATTAGAAGATAACTCATTTTAGAATAACTAAATTGAGTAGGATAATTCTTATATATGTATATCTTTAAGATTAGTAAATAATAAGAATTTTCTTAATTATAGAAATAAAGCCTCTATATAATATTAATGCCCTTATTAGGGCATTTTACGTTTTTATGGGAATGAAATTTTTTAATTCTCTTCAAGAAAAAGAAAAATATTATCGCAGAATATCCGAGATTTACATATCTGTAGAAATATACTCTCATACCTATTGTTATGTGTAAATTAACAGGGGATAGATACCTATAAATATAAATCTATTACTAATCAGCTCTTATATTACCTGCTATGATTTTACTTTTTGGTAACATTTTTAAAGCTATTAATGTATAACTTGTGTGCTTTATACCAAGGAATTTAAAAAGAATAAACGTTGATACGATAAAACTTGAAAAAGAGAACTGGGTCAGAAATTAGGATTAGATCAAATTTTCAAATTTAAGCATTTAATAGCAATGTAGAAATGGCAACAGATAGTCTTTATACAAGAGGAGAGCTTACAGCCTCTTCACCTTCATGATGAAAAGGCTGTTAGTTTAGTCTTGGAGTGGCGGTGTCAAAATATATTCGACCTGTTGATCGCTCAGGGAGATATTAAAAAATGTTTGGTAAAACTGTTTTGTCTCTTTGATGATATCAATGTGCTGTGTTTGCTCTGGGTATAAAATTGTTGCAAGCCATAAAAATTGTAGCGCTTCTTCTGTCGTTTCTCTGCACCACCAAAATAGACCTTTGGGATTTGTGTAGACACGACCTTCACGTACCGCAGTAATTGATTGCCATTCAGGTGAATTCTTGATGATTTCCGTATCTCTTGCATACATAGTGACAATGACATCAGGATTAGCATGAATAACTTGTTCTAAGGAAACTTCACCTGCTCGACTAGGTACATTGTCAAACCAATGTTCTGCAACATTGACTCCTCCAGCAAGTGTTATCCAATCATGATTTAGCGAAGGTGCGCCAGATGTTCTTAATGGCGACCCAAAAGCATGATAAACCTTTATTGGTTTCTTGATGCTTATCTCGCTTATGGCACTGTTTACAAGCGCCGTATTACGCTGAAAGTAAGCTAAATAATCTTTTGCTAATTGGTGGCTACTTGAGCCTAAAATTTCACCAGTAATCACGGTTCTTTCTAACAAGGCATCCATTGAGCCTGACTTTAATAATGCAACACTGATCCCTGCATTTTCTAGCGTCGTCATTTGTGCATCAGATAGCTTTCCTGTTGCAAAAAAGATTTGAGGCTGGCTAACAATTAATGTTTCGATATTCAGTGTGTCATTATTACCTTTACTGGAAATTGAAGCCGTTTTTATAGCTGGAACAATCTCAGTAAAAAAGGGAATAGTTTTGACTAAATCGGTTGTAGAAACAATTTTATCTCCAGCACCAAGCATCGCAAGGATTGCATTTTGTGCATTCCAACTCGTGGCGACTCGTTCTGGGGAATCAGGAACAGTAATTGATTGATCTTGATAATATTGAATAACTCTTTGTGCCTGTACATTGGAAGAGGTACTGAGGGCCGAAACCCCCAGTAATGCAATGCACAGGGTTTTAAAAAACCCTTTATACATTTAACTATCCCCTTAGAGTTCAATACTGACAGATGCGGAAATTTGGCGAGGTGTACCTAAGAAAGCATTAGCACCACCAATTGCACCATTTTGGTTACCAGAGAAGATAGACGCCCAATAATGTTCATTAGTCACATTATCTAAATTGAGGCGGAAAGTTGTTTTCTTATCCCAATACTGTGTTTGATAACGAGCCCCTAAATCGAGCGTGGTATAGGCTTTTGCCCACATTGTATTAGTAGTATTTGCTGCACGCTTACCAGTGTAGTGAACATTAGCGCTATAAATAACATTTGGTAAAGTAGGGTAATAGTATTCAGCTAATAAATTAGCTTGGTATTTTGGTACACCCACAACGTCTTTATTTTGAGTTTCTACATTGCCGGTATTGGTTAAGGTAGGATCTAACCAAGTCATGCTACTAAAAACGAAAAGCTCATCAGTGACTTTTCCGTTAGCAATAAGCTCTAACCCACGGTTACGTTGTTTATCTTGTTCTTTAAAGATATTGTCGTTACCCACATAGGCAAAAGGGCGCTCTAATTGGAAAATAGCCGCATTTAAATTAAGATCGCCAATTTGTGATTTAACCCCCATTTCCCATTGTTCGCTACGATAAGGTTTTAGCACTTCATTTTTGTTGTCGGCAGTGTTTGGAGCTGAATCTCCTTCTTCTAATGAATCTGCATAAGAAACATAAGTCATTACTTCAGGAATAGGTTTAAACATTAATGAGACAGCAGGGCTTAATCCATTTTCGGTGTGATTTCCACCGCCAGCACGATAAGACGTTTCTTTGATCCAGTTTTGACTTAGTGATCCCATTACTGACCATTGAGGATTAAAGGTAACGGTATCACCTAAAGTAAAGGATTGAACTTGTGAGCGGCTATTTTTAGTACGACTACCACCAGTGTAAAAACCTTTGTGTGTGGGGTCATCATAACTATATGGATTATCAATATCTAACCACGGTTGTGAATTGCATTCTAGAGGTGATTGAGGACCACATTTTTGATCTCCAGGATTAGTGCCGTAAATATCCCAACGATAACCGCTAGTGGCAAGAACTAGATCATGAGATAGTGCGCCGGTCATCACATGACCATTAACATTGACAGAGTGGCTTAAAACAGTAAAACGTCCATAAGTTGATGGAACAGATAATTCTTGTCGGAATTGCTTACCATCATTACTTAATTGGTTAGAAACAGAACGAAATCCGCGATCCGCTGTTTGATAGCCAATTGCTGCACTGATTTGCCAATCTTCGTTAAAATCATGTTTTAGTCGGCTACTTACCGTTCTGGTATGAAGATCAACACCTGCAAAAGCTTGACCATAGCCGGCTTTAGTTGGATCTGGCGCATCAGGTAATGCGGTAACTTTTGGTCCATAAGAAAATGCACCAGGGTAACCCATTTTTTTAAACCAGTAATCACTAAAATTCACTTCTAATACAGTATCAGGAGAGATATTCCAATCAAATGCGGTACTGATTAGCTGGCGACGTGTTTTGCTACCGGCGACATAACCTTTACCTTCATCATGCATTAGATTAATGCGATAACCAAAAGTGTTGTTATCATCAATAAAACCACCTAAATCAAGATGGCCTTTAAATTGGTTATCATTGACATAAGTTGCATTAAGTGATGTTAAGCGTTTTAAGGTTGGACGTTTTTGTGTGAAATTGAATTGTCCACTTGGGCTTGCTGGCCCATAAAGTGAACCTGTTAAACCATTGATAATATCTACACGCTCAAGCATTTCGATAGGAAAGGCTGTGGTAGAAATAATATTCACACCATCTAAACGAGAGTTAGCGACAACATTACCCTGCATTCCACGGTTTTGAGGACGACCAACATCCATACCACCACGTGCTTGCATTTGAGAGGAGGCATTATATTTTAAAATATCCGCAACACTGGTAACTTGTTGATTTTCAATCATGGATTGAGTGAAAGTATTTGTTGTATAAGGAGTATCTAACCATTTTTTCTCACCTAATGGCCCCATATCAACTTCACGAGTAACAAATCCCGCACCGGCTTCACTATTATTCACTGGCTGTGCAGTAACGACGATTTTTTCAGCATTTTCAGCGGCTACACTTGCTGATACAGCGAATGTTTGCGCTATAGCACAAGCTATTGTCGAAATGATAAATTTCTTCACGATAGACTCCCAAAATATATTTTTTAGTTATTTAACTCCATCGATATTAAAAAATTTATACAACGATGCTCATCGCAAATGTGATGCAATGTATATCATTGTATAGGTTTTTATATAGCGAGGATGGGCGCTGACTATACACCGAATAACATGTAAATAAAATGATATATTTGCTAATAATAAGATTATGAAATTGTTTCTGAATTAAGATCAAAAAAATGCCCGTTTACACGGGCATTTTAGATAATGATCTTTCTGTAAGGAGTAACCAGAGGGAATTAATGCTCTGCTTTTTTAGTTACTGAACCATGAGTATCATGCTTTTGGTGGCGATGATGACCATCAACCATACTGCGGAATGTCTGTGTAAAAGTGTCTCCTAATGTACATAAATAGAAGTGAGCACAAATAAACATTAATGCCACAATACCCAAAACTAAGTGTGCTTTTAACATCCAATAGCCATAACCAAGTACTTCTGGGTATAAACATAATAATCCAGTAACAAGTAACAGTGGCACTAAACCAAACATCACACCTAAGTAAGCAAGTTGTTGAAGAGGGTTAAACTTATCAGTTTCAGTTGCAGCAAAAGGATGTGGTTCACCTTTCATTATGCCATAGAGGTAAAAGCGAGCTTGTTTGATACAACGGCCAATTAATCCATTAAATCTTACTTTGTAATGTACACCGTTACTGGTTGTTAGATTAATCAGAATAAAACCAATCCAGAACGCGATAAGTACAAAACCACAGATTTTATGTAATAGCACCATTGAAGTGACATTTCCGATAGAGAAATGCCCTAAAAAGCCACTTAGTAATAATAGGATAAAAAGTAAAGCATTACCCCAGTGCCAAAAACGGATCGCTTTAGAATATAAATAAACACGCTCTTCTTCGTAATGGCCTGAATGTTTTGGTGCAAGGGCATAGCGTAGCAAGCCATGAATAACTAAAATGGCTATCATGGCAACAATTAATAAACCTGCCGCCATTAACCATACAGGCCAATAATCTGGCGTATAATGGAGTTCTGCTCCCCAGATACTAGTCATGCTTTATCCCCCTGATGGATTTCTTTACGACGGAATAAACTTGGTTTTCCGACATTATCTAATTGGTATTGATAAACGGATTTTTGTTTGATCCAAGCCTGAATTTCAGGTGAGTCGATACGACCAAAAGCAAGTGCATCCGTTGGGCATACCGATACACACGCAGGTAATTCACCCTCAGCTAATCGAGTATCTGAGCAGAAATTACATTTATCTGCGATATGCGTCATTGGGTTGATATAACGAACATGGTAAGGACAGGCACCAACACAATAATCACAGCCAATACACAACTCTTTTTTTACCTGTACGATGCCATTTTCATCAATAAAAGAGGCGCCAGTTGGGCAAACAGAAACACAAGGTGCATCTTCACAGTGCTGACATGAAACACGGAAAAATTGATAATGTGGATCACCCGCTTCATCGTTGTGTGGGCCTTGAATTTGAACTTGAAGTCGGCTGAAACCTTCAGGAATGTCATTGATGACTTTACACGCAACAGTACAGGCCTGACACCCAATGCAACGTTTTTCATCATGTAGCATGACAAATTGTTTATCATTATTGTTCATCGTTATTTTTTTCCTTAAGCACGACTAATTCTGACACCTGATGTATGCACATCAGTACCCGATACAGGACTAATTTCATGAGGTAATAAGTTGCCACAGTGAACACCTGTTGTAGTCGCTGCTGTTTTTGCACCCGCTTTTGCACCCGAACCCATATAAACAAATACGGTGTCAGGGCGAATGCCTTCAGTGATTAAAGCGTGTGCTTTTTCTTTGCCTATATTGTTTTCCAGAATGATTTCATCACCATGTTTAATACCATGGTTTTTTGCTGTTTCTGGATGAAGCCAAACTGGGTTTTCCCACATTAATTCAGCTAATAACGGTACATATTGTGTTGCACCATTAGTATGAACGGCGACTTTGCCTTGAATAAAATAAAGCTCGTCTTTTTCTTTTAATGGGAAGTTGTGGAAGCGAGGAATACCGTAATTTTCTAAACGGCTTTCTAATTCTTCAGAGTAGATTTCAATTAAGCCACTTGGTGATTTAAATGAGAGCGCTTTTTCCATTGTGTTATTGCTATCAACATGTTTGATGGCTTCTGGATATTGCTCAACAAAAGCTTTTACATAAGAAGGTTCGCGTAACAATAATGGAATACCATAAGAGACATAGCCTTTTTTATGCATCTCTTTGTATAGCGCTTCGCTACCATTAACTTGATAAAGCTGTCTTACCCCCATGTTTTCCCAAGGGAAATAAGCTTCTAATCCCAGCGCTTTACCTAATTCCATCCAAATTAACCAACTTGGTTTGGTATCACCAATAGGTTCGACAACTTGCTGGCGTAATGCATAAGCGGGATTTAAACCTGAAACATCAGCAACTTCTTCATCACGTTCTAAATAGGTGCATTCAGGTAAAAGGTAATCGGCATAAGCGGCACTTTCGCTTAAATACACGTCACAACTAACAATTAAGTCCAACTTCTGCGCTGCTTTTTCTAGCTCAGGACGGCAACTGACTGTTTGGAATGGGTTATGACGAGACATAATCCATGCTTTTGTTTGATATGGTACGCCTTCTAATGTTGAGTCGATAATCGATTGAACAATACCGCCACCTTTATTGATATATTTAAATTGAGGCGCTGTCGCATCAATGCGTTTTGCGGTAATTTCAGGCATACCTTTAACACTTGGTTTTGCCAATTCAGGAGCAATATTAATACCTGCTAATTTATTGTATTTTGCTGCTGCCTTTTTCTGATACATACCACCTTCACGTTCAATGTTGCCTAGTAAAGCATTGAAGGTGAAGATCATTCTGCGCATATTGATCTCTTCTTTATTAAAGGTCGCGCGGTGGCCTGGCATAATCAGTGCATGAGGAGCTTTTGCTGCAATTTCTCTAGCGATACGAGCAATATCTTTAGCGGGAACATCTGAGTGTGCTTGAGCCCATTCAGGGGTTGTATCTTGTAGAACTTCTTTTAATTGTGGGAAACCTACCGTAAATTTCTCAACAAACTCTTTATCGTAGAGATCTTCTTTAATTAAGATATGGCACATCGCCATTAGAACAGGTAAATCGCCACCAGGGCGGATTGAGAACCACTCGTCTGCTTTACTTGAAACGACAGATAAACGAGGATCAAAACTGACTAATTTTGCACCACGTTCTTGTGCTGTCATTAATTCATGCGTTTCAGCAACTTCAATGCCCTCATAAAGGTTATGACCAAAAGAGAGAATATATTTAGAGTTTGCTAAATCCATTGCAAGATCACCACCCATCATAACGGATGCAGCAATGGCTTTACCTGCTGGGCAAGTAGTTGCGTGTGTAAATGTATTTGGAGAACCAAATGCGGCGGCTAAATGGAAAAGGTGAGAAGAAAGCGATCCTGACTTAGATGAAAAAGAGATGCTTTCAGCTCCATAGCTTTGTTTTATTGCATTCATCTTTTCAGCTATTTCTTTATAGGCTTGTTCCCAGCTTATGACTTCCCATTCACCTGCACCTCTAGGGCCTTTGTGTTTCATGGGTTTGACAATACGGTTTGGATCGTTAACCAGACTAACGCCACTTCCACCTCTGGCGCAAATACGGCTACTTTGATGCTCTGCGTTTCTGTTTCCTTGGATAAATACAGTTTTATTGTTAACAACCTGAGCTTCTATAGGACAACGATAAGAACACATCTCACATAGACTAGGTGTTAATGTTGACTGACCCTTAAGAGAATCTACAGGATTAAATGCAAGTGCACCCGGTGGTAAACTACTCACAGTACAACCCACACATCCTATCCCCATCCCCTTAATGAAAGAACGACGACTAATACTCATATAACCTCCAGTTTCTTCTTATAGCTAAATATTATATACAGACGATTAAATAAATATTTGAAGGCGTCTCCAGTTTATTAATCCATAAGTGATGAGTTAGTTGTAAATAATAAATAATAGAGAATAAGACGTTAATAAATGTCACAAAATAAATTAACTAAAATAGACAAAATCAAATGATAATTATTTTCTTCTATTAACTCGTGTTATAAAGATTTTGAGGAGAAAGAGAGGATCTTAGAGGCTGAGGCATTTATGCTTACTTCTTTTAAATTCACTTACTTACGACATTAATTTGTTTTATTAAAGTGTATTTTAAATATATGATTAAATACAATAAATAATTGACAAAAAAGCCTATCGATATATAATTATTTATATATCGAAGTTCAACGTTATTGTAATTAATTTGTTATTTAAAAATCAAATTAAATAATATTTTTTAGCGTTATTTAAATCCAGTTTCTTCTTAAAATATATTTTGTAAAAAATAGCTAACTTATTATTTTGATGATAAATACGAATAAAAGAGAAAAATAAAGAGATGATATTTTGTGCAGAAAATGCTCAGTGAAACGTAATCAAACTGATACTAAAAATGAGACAATCTATAAATTATTATTCATTATGTTTAAATATTAATTAATAAAGCTAATAGTTATGGGGCTGTATATTGATTGTCAAAAAGAGCTGTTTTTTGTTTTATACATCTTAATAATATTAACGCCAAGTAAATATGCGTAGGAAAAGGTTTAAAGCAAATGTTAAAAATAAAGTGGCTCATTAAATATTGAAAGCCACTTTGTTTGCGTGTTGTCAAAATTGTTTTTCTGTTTATCTTTTTTATATAAAAGAAAGGATTTAAAACAACATAACGATTAAGACAAGGCTCAGTAATAAGGGATAAACTCTTGCATGCCATTTATCGGGAATACGAGATAAAAAGCGCTCAGAGATCTTTAACCCTATCCATGTGCTACAAATCAGAATAAAGGCTGCCTTTAGCCAAATATAACCAATAAAGCCAGATTCACTATTTAAAGGTGATGCAAAGGAAAGTGTGACATAAGTGAATGTTGCAGTGAGAGCTAAAGGTAAGGTTAAGGCATTTGCCATTGCTGCAGATTGTGCCATTGGTGTACCTCTACGACGTAATAGAGGAACTGTCATTACACTTCCGCCAACCCCTAAAAAAGCGGCAATAATACCAATCACTGTGCCATTAATGCTTTCTTGTGCTTTGGTCACCTTTTTTGCGTTGTGAGTCGGTGCCATAAAACCAGGGCGAAAATAGCAATCTAAAATAGTGACAAAGAGATAACCAATAAAGATCCATTTGATCCAAGTACCTTCAACTGTTAATGCGAGAAGGGCACCAAAGATCCCCCCAAACGCAATCCCAATAAAAAGGATGAACATGATATGCCAATCAAGCCTTTTTGCCTTATGGTGTTTAATGGTTGTGACTGTTGCAGAAAACAACATAATTAATGCAGAGGTGGCAACTGCGATTTGCATAGCATGTTCGGCAGGTAAACTGTCTATTCCCCAGAGCGTCAGAATAAGTGTATAGAGTAAGGGAACCGTGACAAAACCACCGCCAAAGCCAAATAGCCATGTTGTGATGCCCGAAATTAAACCAAAAGAAATCAGCCAGAGTGTCATTTCAAATCTCCTGTTGAGTCAGGAGATTAACAATATAGAATAAAACGATGGCTTACCCACGCGATATTGACAAGTTTATATGAATTTAGGACAATTTTAATATTATGCGTAATATCGATATTAACAGTGTGGATCATCTTCCTCGTGATATTTTAGCATTAGGCTCTGATTATCCTTATGACACATTACTTGAAGCACATCATCATCGGCGAGCCCAATTTTTATATGCACCCAATGGCGTAATGAAAGTCAAAACAGAAGATGGCCAATGGATTGTATTACCTTACAGTGGTGTGTGGATCCCAGCTGAAAAAACACATCAAGTATTAATGTTGGGTAGCAGCACTTATAGTCTCTATATTGAGCCGAATAAAGTACCTCGTTATTCGGAATATTGTGAGGTTTTACACGTTTCGCCTTTGCTTCATCAGCTATTACTTTGTGCAAATCAACTTCCTTTACTTTATGATTTAGGTGGGAGAGATAGCGCTTTATTAACGTTACTTTGTCATGAACTAGCTGAGGCCAAACCATTACCTTATTTTACTCCTTTGCCCCAACATGCTTTATTAGATGGGTTGTGTACTGAATTTATGTCACAACCGAATATTCGTACTACGCCAGAAATGTGGGCTGAAAAGTTAAATAAGAGTCTACGCACTTTTACGCGTTTATTTCATAAGGAAACAGGGCTTTCTTTTCGAGAATGGCGTCAAAAAGCATGTTTAATGTATGCATTAACGGCGTTAAAGAAAGGTCATTCAGTTACCGAAATTGCTTTAGAATTAGGGTATGAGAATCCGAGTGCCTTTAGTGCAATGTTTAATAAAGAGATGGGATACTCACCGAAATTATTTTTGAAGCAATTGAAAGAATTTTAGTAAAACTGTTATATATAAGAATAAACACAATCATTGATGATGGTATTTATTATTCCTTTTTTAAGGTAAATTTCACTGTTCAAAAAAGAAACAAAAAAATTCCTTCCAATATCAGTGCGTTAAAACTTGATTAATAGAGAGTGAGGGAGGTAAAATACAGTCCATCCATTAGTCATACATTACCTCGTTACGTACGTTCCCTTAGTTAAATGGATATAACAAGCCCCTCCTAAGGGCTAGTTACAGGTTCGATTCCTGTAGGGAACGCCATCTATACATATCATAATGTTCAGTAATGTCTAAAATAATAATTTAAACAATAAGTTATTTAAAAATAGTGTTCAGTAATGTTCTAAGATGTTTACTGGAATCCAGCCACTAATGTGTATAAAATTGAGTGTACTTCTAGGTTCAATGGAAAAACTATACACATTATGCCATTAACAGATATTCAAATCCGCAAAGCTAACCCCAAAGAAAAGCCGTATACATTGAATGATGGTAACGGATTATCTCTATTGGTTGAACCTAATGGCTCTAAGGGATGGCGTTTTCGTTATCGTTTTGCGGGCAAACCTAAAATGATTTCGTTGGGCGTATATGGGCAAGTCACACTAGCAGAAGCAAGAAAGAAACGTGATGAAGCTAAAAAGCAGTTAGCTGAGAATATTAATCCGAGTGATGCCCGTAAATCAGAAAAGATAGCATTAAGGTACGCAACAGAAAATACGTTTTATGCGGTAGCAATGGAGTGGCATAGCTCTAAATGCTCCACATGGAGTGATGGTTATGCAAGCGAGATATTGCGTTGTTTTGAAAATGATATTTTTCCCTATATAGGAAAGAGACCTATCGACCAAATTGCTCCCTTAGAATTATTAGCTGTTCTTCAAAAAATTGAGAAAAGAGGTGCATTAGAACAAGCAAATAAAATCCGTAGGCGCTGTGGTGAGGTTTTTCGTTATGCGGTCATAACGGGTAGGGTAAAATATAATCCTGCACCTGATTTAGCGGGGGCAATGAATAAGCCTGAAACTAAACACTTCCCATTTTTACGTGAAGATGAGATCCCTGATTTTGTTAAAGCGTTAAATAACTATCAAGGCAGTAAAATAACAAAGTATGCCACCCAGCTGTTAATGCTGACAGGTGTTAGGACTGTTGAATTGAGACTAGCTGAATGGTCAGAATTTGATTTTGATAATGCTATTTGGGAAATACCCAAAGAGAGAATGAAAAAGCGCCGTCCTCATTTAGTACCATTATCCCCACAAGTTATTGCGATACTCAATGAGCTAAAAGTAATTACAGGATATTACCCATTATTATTTCCTGGTCGAAATGATGTAAGAAAACCAATCAGCGAAGCGAGTATTAATAAAGTTATTGAAAAAATAGGTTATAAAGGCAGATTAACAGGGCATGGTTTTCGCCATATGATGAGTACAATTTTACATGAAAAAGGTTTTGATAGTGCATGGATAGAATTACAGCTTGCTCATGTTGATAAAAATTCCATCCGTGGAATTTATAATCATGCTTTGTATTTTGAATCCCGTAAAATAATGTTGCAATTTTATACAACTTTTTTATTAAATGAGTAATTAATAATATTTTCGCTACCTAACAAATAAAATAATAAATTTTTAACTTTTACGGTTATAATATATCGGTAATAGAAGCTTCAAGAGCCTCCGCATTTTGAACAATAAACTTAGCTCTTTCAAAAAGCTCGTCATAAAATAATATATTAATGCTTTTTAGGTTTCTTCTATACAATTCCAGTGTTTTCTTTTTAATAACTTTTTCTCTATCATTTCCTGTAATAGATGAAGCGTTTCCAATTACTAAAATACACTCTGGATCACAAGTTCGTTCTAAAATAAGTGTACCTTTTGAAGTATAGTTTTCTTTTTGACCTTCAATCTCCCAATTTGCTTTTTGAGCTAGAATTTGGCTAACTGCATCGGTTAATTCGTTTGATAATCGCCAAGAATCTGAACGATTTTTTCTATTAGAGAATAAAGCTGTTTCTGGAGTTTTTAACTCAACAAGTTTAGTATATCGAGTATCAGATAAAAGAAAATCAGCAATTACATCGTTAGACCCATTTAAGTCAGTGTGTGATATATGAGCTTCTCTTTGTAAAATTTTTAAAAACTGATAATTTAATCCATAGCCAAAAATCCAATTATTTTTTTCAAAAAAATGTTGCCAGTCAGCTTCTGTATAATCTCTACTATTATTTAATTTACATTCAAACTCGTTAATTGCATCTTTCCGGCCTAAAATAGTATTAATATCTGAACCTGTTAATCTATTATTAATAATATGTTGCAGTGCAAGAATTAAAGAAGTGCTATCCGAATGCTCCAAAACTCTCATAATCTCCTCATGATTATTTTGTATTTCAACAAAACGCCCTGTAATGGAAGATTCTGAGTCACGTATAACACTATACTGAGATAAATAGTTATATAGGTTTTGTAAATGGCTTAATTGTAATTGACAAGTAAAGTGTGATGATCCTGTAGTTAAAGAATAGGCGTAGATATTAGCTCTGAGCTCTGATGCTCCCATTGGAGCATCGTTTAAACCTGAAAGATTTAACGTTAATTGATAAACACCATCATTACCAATATCATAAGAATGATTAATACTCATTCTATACCTTAGCAATTACATTATCATAACCAGGCCAAACTGGATTATATTTGCTATCAATTTCGAACGGGCTATCACTTTCTATAATCTTAACATTTACAATTTCTTCGATATTAAACATTCTAAATTCTGGAAAGTTAGGTTCACTATCCGTTACTCCATCAACCTGCACTAAATGAACTTTTGTGGATTCATTACCATCCTTAGTTCTCATAATAAAAATAGCATGTGGATTTCCAACTCTCTCTCCAGGTGTTTTTCCTGGCTTATTATATTCAAATGAAATTGATTTGCGGTCTGAAATTGCTCTTCTTAAAAGTTGTAATGACATATAAACCCCTTTTTAATATAAACCAAGTAGTGTTACCTTACTTATAATTCCTGTTAGTTAAAAGGGATTCTCCGACAAGAAAATAAAAATCTCATGATTAACTTTAGTTTTGTGACAAAACTCAAATATTGTATTTGAAAAAATAAAATTTCAAGCCAACTCATCATTTTTTTCACAAAAGTTTAATCCCTTTTTATGTAAAGTAAATCACGCTAAATAAAATAAATTGGCACGTAAAATGCACTACACCGCACCCGCCTGCACAATTTGGATCTTAAAATTATTTCAGTTTGAATTTTTTACAAAACATATCGTGAGAGCGCATGGTGACTGGGTTCTTTGCGTCAGCATCAAACTGAAATGATTGAAAAGGATTTCAGGTTATTTCAGTTTGACGAAAAAAAGAGAGAAGCAAGTAGATTTGTAATGCCATGAAAATAAAAGAGTTTTCATACTTTACGTGAGAATTATTTTTAATGTAAACCTCGCATGAAAAACTGAAATGCCCAATTCATGCGGGTTCACAGAAAATTCAAACTGAAATCGAATGAAAAAATAAATCAGGAGTGGGGCGGTAACAATGAATGTTTTACTCGCTCTGATACGAGAGCCTGAATAATTTTTATTGCATCTTCAGCACTAAATCCAGATAAATTAATCACCATTGAATTTTGGTTTACTTCGACAGAAATAGACGGTGTTGTTTTAAATAACATGACTATTTTCTCCTTGTTCAATGGAAGGACGAGATTGCGTTAATTTACTGGGAGTAATCACATGTGAAAAAGTAACATCTAAAACAAACGTCATTCCACACTCTAGGTTATTACAAGAACAATATAATTCAGGGCCATTATTTTCGCCTTTCATTTTAATGTAATGGATCTTCGCTTTTGTGGAGCATTCAGGGCAGAGGACTTTCATTACTTTCACGTTATTCTCCTTATCGGGCGTTATGCCTACCAGAAAAAAGCCAATTAAATACATCTCTTGCTATTTTGATGGGTAACACGGGTAACATGGGTTACAGTGTTGAATATAAAGAAATTATTCTGTTACCTAATTAAAAAATAAAAGGGTAACAAGGGTAACAAATCGGGTATGTTACCCATTGTTACCCATAAAAAAGTTAAATGGGTAACAACTAAAACCCTTTAAAATCAATCTTGTAACCCAAGTTACCCTTGTTACATTAAAAAGATAAGAGGGTCAGTTTTTCTTACTCTATTTCGGAACAACCTAAAACTTCGCTATTAAAGATATAAACCCGTTTAACGCCTATTTCTGGCAGGCGAATACTGGTCTGTGGTTTGCCGTCTTTACCCGTTTCAAGCCACCCTTTTTCAACACACAAACGCACCACTTTACGGGCATCAAATCCTTTACAGATTTCTTTCCATGCAGTGGGTAATACATAAAAGATGATACTGCTTTCACCGTTACCCGTGTCTTTCTCAACACGCCTAAAGCCCATCATGCTTGCAGGTCGGCTGTATTCATCGTACCAATCCGCAAAACGGCTAAATTGGTGTCGAGAAATAAAATCACTGACTTGTTCTAATGCGGTCATATCTTCCTGATTTGCCGTGTGCCCGCGTTCTTTCATCCATGCAGATAAGCATTTCTTTGCCGATATAAACGCTTCGCCTTCTTTCCAGCCTGTAATACCTGCACGCGTGGCCATTTCTCCCGCCATAGCGACTAACGCAAAGCGTGTAATAGCGCGCCCCACTTGATTCCCTGCATTTTCAGGCATCAATTTTGTGGTGTATTCTTTCAATAAGGCTTTAGCGGTATTTGACACATCAGATAAATTGTTAGTGATGTACTTGAGCCAGTCGCGAAAGGGTGTTCCGTGATAACGCGTGACCGCATGTTCAAGGTATTCGGCAATCGCTTTACCGCTAGCAAAGTGGTGTAGGTCTTCAAAAACACCGTATTTACCAGAGTCACTCGGAATTTGTATCATTCGCACTTCAACCCCTGCATAAGTGCGTTCGCCTGCGTTTGAGGCGTGCTCAACAAGTGAGAGTTCCCCTGTTGATAGGAATAAGAGATTCCAACGGTTAGTCTCACGGACACTACCGTCTGTTTTGGCGCGGGCTTTTCCTTGTCCGTTTGCCAGCATATAAGCAATGTTACCCGCTTCGCGCCCGTCTACTTCCCTGATTTCATCTAACATCAACGTGGCGTCATTACGACGGCAAGCCGTTCCTTCAAGGGCATTGCCCGTAGCGCGCCATGTATACCAATAATCCGTACCGCCACACACTGACGATGCCACTTTCATGGTGGTTGTTTTACCGTCTGTGGATTCACCTTTTAAGTGATAACCGCCACCGCCGACACTGACTAACCGTAATAAGGGGGAAGCAAAGGCAAGGCTCACCGAAAAGGCAAGACGGGCATTACCCACACAATATTTGCCGATATGTTCACGCCATTGTTCGCTTGTACCTGAGACTCTAAAGTCTTTACCTTGGACACTGGACGTTTGTAAAATCACCGAATCCGCCCCGTTGCCGACCACTTCATCTTGTAGAACGTACACATTGCCATGCCAACCCGTTTTATTTACACAGGTGACTTTTCTTTCTGGACGACAAAGGGAGATATACTCCATTAAATGGGCGCGCGCCTGTCCTGAGATATTGATATAAGATAATCCATTCACCAAAAGTACACGGCGTAACTCTTCACCACTTCCGCTTAACATTTCCATGGGCATTGCCCATTTACGGCAATTACCGTAAGTGTCTTCCCATTCCAATAAGCGCCCGTAGTTACTCCCATCCGCATCACACGTAATCGCGGTGACTTTTATTGGACTGCTGATTTTGATGTTTCTGACTTCGATATCACCGTCTGACTTGGTGATTTGTTTATCAAACCACAGATATTCTTGCGTGAGACGGAAACCTTGTGGTAATCGGGTACGGTCTTTGCCGTAATACGTCATTTCTTCAAAGAAAGCATCTTTGAGTTTTTCAAGGCTATTTTCTTGTCGGAAATCATCCCAATCGGCTTTATAGTGCGTTGGTGGTAATGTTACCCATCCGTCAACCGCTTTACCTGCACGCTCCGCCCACATTTTGCCCGTGTTGTCTTTACCATCCACAAAGTCATTATCCCCTGCGATAATTATCTTCGTTTCAGGGTATTGCGCTCGTAGCTGTTGAGCAACTTTCACTAAGTTAGTCGCGGAAACACTTGCTACAATGAGCGCATCAAGGCATTTTAAGAGACTTAATCCCGTGGCAAAGCCTTCTGTAATAACAATTTGTTCTAAAGGCTTCTTCTCTGGCTGGCGAACAACAATAAAAGAGCCTGAAAGGGTTGAGCCTGATAACAGACTTTTTTCACCGTTTAGGCTAATCAGTTGCCCACCTTTAATCACCGAATCGGTATCAACCAACGGAAGCAATAAAGAGCCTACTGGAAAGCTAAACTCACCCTGTGTATACTGTTGGCGAGTTATTAAGCATTGATGGTTGGCTAACCCTTTATTGATTAAATACTGGCTTTTGCCCAAAGAACAAAAGGCTTTTATTTTTTCATAATGTTCAATGCCTTTCTTAGCGCTAACTTTCTTCACTGGGGTTGGCGCTATTTCTTTAAATGCGGGTAATAAAATAATTTTATTCACTTCCTGACACGCCGTTTTCGTCTCTTTTCCTGTTACCAATTTAACTAAATCTAACCCGTCACCGTGCCCACATTGATTACAAAACCATGTGCCTTTACCGTTCTTATCATCAAAACGAAATCGGTCTTTACCGCCACATTTAGGACATGCACCATGTTTATGATTATCAGGTACGGTAATACCGAGATTCGCTAGGATATAGAGCCAGCGTCCTTGTGACGCATTCACAATGTCGGTGACAGAGGGTGTTTCTGCTGAAAAATGAGTCTGAGTCATGACTTGATCTCCTCATTCATTAAACTGCTTTCTTGAATAATGGATTCCATTTGCTCAGAAAGGCATTCCATCAGTGCAGTCATACCCTCACAAGAAACTAGCTCGCTTCCTGTCATACTATGACTAATGAGTAAATCGGAGATAAAAGCAGTCGCTTGAGCGGTGCGTATAAGCGTTCTTTCACCTTCTTGAGATAACACGACATTACGATTAATAATGTGTTTCATTATGCATTTCCTCCTGTGCGCAGAGGAATTTGACCCGCAAATGATAAAACATAATCACGAGAGAGAGACAAACGAGCATCATGTTCATTAGATGCAGTTACTTCAAGACGACAAGGTTTAGCCGAGGTATCCGCGCGTTTAACGCTCAAAAAGAGGAATTTGATTTGAGTAGGGGTAGGGATAGCCATCATGATGATGATCTCCAGTAACTTAGTTAAGGAGTCACCGCGAGAGTTTCCACGCTCAGTAAGGGCGGTGACGTTATCAGGGGTGGAAATACTGGAGTTACTGGAATCCAGCCAGTCCGAGGACTGCCCTAACAACGCCACCATAGAATCTGTATAGGCGTAATTCGCCATAAGGTAGGCATTGATATGGACACAAAAAAAGACGCTAGGCGCGTCATGTGTCGCCAGTAACTGATTCAGGTTTCCACGCCTGACGTTAGATTTTGCTAACGCATCAGCAATATAGCCCATCCATTTAAAGGTATGCAACACTTTTATTATCCTTAAAAAAGTTGAATAGGAAATGAAATGAAAAGCCCAGCTGAAACTGGGCATCGCATTAACCCGCAGAGATAGCGGAAAACCAGAGGTTTTTGGCTTGCTTCAAGCCTTTATCTAAATGAAAAACGGAAGGTGAACTTAAACTCAACTTACGTTTTCTTCGGGAAAAATGAGCCCGATTGATACTAAATTGAAGCCTATCCGTTCCTACACTGGCGGGGCTATCCGTGACGGCAAGTCCACCTAAATAAAATATCCCTTTACCTTGAAAATCTTCTTCTACTTCGATGGAGCAAAATAGCTTTTGTCCTTGTGCGTTGTAGCTCAGTAACTTTCCATTCGGTCTTAAACGAACGTAGAGCTTTGTTTCACCGTCAACGGTATCCACTTTGGCATCGAGCACTTCGCCTAAGTTATCCAAATTGCGGTTATGCTCTTCCCAAATTAATGCGGTGTAATAACTGGGGTCGTAATACTCGGCAATATCCGTTAGCCACTGTGCCTCAATTTCTCGCTTATCCATACTTGTAAGCCCTGCCGTTGCGACACATATCCAACTGGTTGTTAACTGAGATGTATTTTTATCACTCATAAGGAATAGACTCCTTCCTCAATCTCAATGGCACTTTCATCAATCGCAGCATACAAATTGATATCACCTAAGCCATAACCCTCGTTACGTAAATAGCTATGCTCATAGGCTGAACGGTCATCAACAAACTCCGCTCTAAAGCGACGGCTTCCTGTTTGTGTGTAGATATGCAAATTATCAAGGCGAGTAACCACAATGCGTCGCCCAGGCATAAAGGGAGGAACAATAGCAAGACGACCTGCAACGGTACTGAGCATTTTTTGACTGGCATTTAAATCCGATGGGCTGTTAGCGCCATTAAATAAGGATGTGCGATACATGCCTGCTAATTCAGCGCCCACAAGTACCACTAAACGCGGGTCTTCGCGGTATTCTTCGGGAATTTTTTGCATAATGAGGTAATTCACCAACGCATCTAAATTAGGAAATTTTCCATCCTTACCTAAGGTAATTTTGTCAGTAATAATTTGAGCACCATCATTCGTGGTTTTGGCGATTTCATGCCAACCGATATTGACATCTTGGCCTTTAGGGAATTTTTGCGGATTGGTCGGATAGTTACAAAAGTGACCATTAAAGCCAATACGTAACATATCTAAAGCAACCGCTTTTGACATATAGTCGGACATGGATTTATTGATATGGTCATCATCTCCACTGCCACTATTGCAAATTAAAGATAATTGTTGATACGTGAGCGAACAGCAGGTATCCACTTCTTCTAGCGCAAAAGGTGTTCCTGCAAAGGCGACATTTTTATAGAAACGGCTTTCAACTTCTCGCCCCGTATGCAGTGAATTATCCCCTAAATTAACGGTATCCCCTTTAACTTCATCAACATCAGCAAGCGTTAATTGATTAATTAACCAATTAGAATCCATTAATGCCACACGAATTAAATTCGTTGACGGTTCTGATAATGAAAAATAACGACGCGCTGAAGATAAATACTTTACTCCACGGGTAAAATTCTCGTGGAAAACCCTTGCGCCTTGAGGTGCAATATAAGACATAATTAATTTCCTTATTATTAAATAAATGATTTAGTCATTAAGTATTTTTTATCGTGAACTTCTTTCTCTTGAGCTAGAATATAATTCACATAATCTTCTGCACTCAAAATAGATTTTATAATCCAATCTGTCTTACTGTAATAATATTGATATAACTCTACACCTCGTTGGTGCTCCCACATTCGCAATTTGTATCTATCATTAGAAGGTGTGCAAGAATTAAGAATATGTAAGATGTTTTTATTCAGTTTTTCAAAAGATAATTCAATATATTTATAAGCATCTTTAAATTCCCAACAAGTATTATTTCTTAAATATGAATTAAATTTATGGCTTTTGTATTCTTCATTTGGGATACAGTTAAGCTGTTTTTTATTAATTTCCTTTACATTCTCAATTGATTGAATAATGAAACGTAATAATCCAAACACACCATTAAAGTTAGTCAGCGTTTCTTTTGCATCATTAAGTCTTTCTTTACAGTGACTAACGTCGGCAATAATATCTTCTTTCCAAGCCCGTACCGACATGGCATTTTTAGGTTTTGTAAGCCCACCTTCTTCGGCTCTTTCTTTTATATTTTTAGCTAAATCATAATTCTTTGATAATTCAGTAACGATTTCTTCATTTCGTTTTGAAATAGCTTTCCCTCGTTCAATTAATGCAATAACTTCTTCCATTGAAGGATCAATGTTATCTAACGTTAACCCCGTAAGCTTTTGCAATTGTATTAATTGATTTTTAATTTGAGTAAACTTAAATAATTCAATGACACGAATAATAAAACCATTATCTTCATGTGTTTCATTAAATGGAATAGATTTGTAATTTACAATGGCGTGTAAGTTTTCATCTTTATAAAAAGTAAGTTTATTCATTATTTCCTTCTTCTTTCATTAGTTTATTATTAATCCATTCATGTATATCAGACTCAAGCCAAGCAATAGCTCGCTCACCTATTTGTATTTTTTGTGGGAATTCCTTTGTTTTCATTTGAAAATAAATTGAAGAACGAGATAAGCCTGTTAATAACATAACATCTGGCATCCTTATTAGCCGACTTTTTTTAGGGCGAAGGCTACCCTCAGATAATAAGCTCATAGCTTTTCCTTGATATAAATTTAGACGTTATTGTATTTTGTTGAATATTATTAAATCTCATTGAATGAGGTGATGTTTACATATAATTCCTAAATGGTAAACCCATCAAAAATATTGTTCAGTGGCTTTTTTACGAATAAAAAAATTGCTAAAGATACAAATAGCACTATATAGCACCTAATAGTGTTAACCTTAGTTAACCGTTGTTTATTTATGCTAATTAATATGCATATTTATTTTTTGTAAATAAATGTAAAAAATCATGTATTAAATTATAACTTTTAAAAATCAAGTCAGACATTACTAAATTTTATTAAGCACTATTGCATCTCTTTGGATAAAACAATATTTGCATATAACTACCTAAGGGTAAAGTAGCTAAAAATATAACTAAATCATCTGTTTCTGCATAAAGAAAATGATGATTTCACGAATAAGACTGAATAAAACCGAATACTACTGAATTAAAATAATAATCGGATATTTATGTGTGTTATGTGAATAAAATAAATTTGTAAAAAAATGTAAATTTAATAGTTGTACCATTTTATGGTTTTCCTAATACTAATTTAGACATCTTTGCTACTCTTTAGATGTTACAGCATCTTACGGGATGAACCAATTTTTGCATGGAAGTTAAAAAGGGTAAAGCGGTACAAAATATAATATATGTAACTTATATGTATTTATTATTCTTAGTTTTGTTTGTTATCTTATTCTTTATACTTTTTCCACTAACTACTACTAACTACCACTAGTCCTCACTATATTTTTTATATTGTAAATAAATGTAAATATTAGTGGTGGTGTGTAGTTGGTAATAATATGAATATATACACGATGTTAAAAAATAATCGAATAGTTATGTGTATAGTTTTATGTATAGATATATTTTTTGTATTGTAAATTATGTTTTTATTCATGATGTTATTCATATAATTCGATTCCTGTAGGGAACGCCATCTATTGCCCATTCGGTCATTTTAGAAATTATTCTTAGAGCCACGCTTATCAATTCAGGCTATTATCGCTATTGTTTTACTTCCTCATTCAATAACCAACAATAAATTTAGGTTTTTATATGGATATAAAATCAACTAATGATATTCGCTATTTAAAATTTTTATTTATTGTTTGTTTTTTTCTGCTGGTGGGATGTAATTCAAGGCCAACTGATATTCTTGTGCCGCCTGAAAACTTTTACCAAGTTTCAGAAAAAGTTTATCGTTCAGGGCAACCAACGCCGGGTGAGATGAAATGGTTGGAAACCCAAGGCATAAAGACGATTATTAATTTACGTGAATATCATAGTGATAGTGATGATGTAAAGAACACGCAACTAGAAGCTTTTCAAGTAAAAATGAACGCAGGTAGAATAACGGATGAGGATATTATTGCGGTATTGCGCAAAATAAAAAGTACGTCTGGGCCAGTATTGGTGCATTGTTGGCATGGTAGTGATCGTACAGGAACTATCATAGCAATGTATCGATTAATCTTCGAAAATTGGACAAAAGAGCAAGCAATTACTGAATTAAGAAAAAAAGAGTATGGCTATCATGAGCTTTTTTTCCCTAATATTGTTCAGTATTTAGAAGAAGTGGATATTTCAGCAATAAAACAACAAGTATTCGATTAATAAGTGATGGATAAATAAACAATTTATTGATTTTATATGCTATTGAAAAATAAAAAGAGCGTATTCTAAACAACAAGATGATGTTTATAAATTTATGTGGAAATAAAATGTCAAATAATCAGATTAACTTGATGTCAGAAATCACTTGCCCGCATTGTCATACGAAAAAAATGGAAACAATGCCAACGGATGCTTGCCAATGGTTTTATGAATGCACACATTGTCATGCTTTATTAAAACCCCTTGAAGGAGACTGTTGTGTATTTTGTTCTTATGGAACAGTACCTTGCCCACCTATTCAAGAAGCCAAATTATCTGGGGAAACATCATGTTGTTGCCAACATGAGAGCAAATAATTATTTATCTATAACAGTTAAATAAAACAGTTTTATATTCAAAGGTAAATTAAACATCAATTAATTTATTGGTTTGATTTTAAAAATATATTCTTGTTTAAAAAATAAATTACTGCTAGATTTTGTTTAGTCTATTTATAAGGTTTATTTTTATGTCATATTTTACAACCTCTCCAGCAATTATTATTACCATCACTTAGTGGTGGGGATTGGTTGTATTAAGAACCCGCCAGATAAGCGGGTTTTTTTATTTTAAACTCCTTATCTGGTACAAAGAAAAGATAAGGATAAAAAATGTTTACTCCACAAGAAGTTGAACAACATACCCAATCGCTAACACAACTAATTGCAAATGCAGATCAAGCTATTACTGACGAAAATTTTGAGTATTTAATGAACTTTTATACTGAAAATGGCACGTTGGTGGTTAAAGATGATTTGCATGTTTCTGGTAAGCCTTCACTGAAAAAAGCATTTATGGCGATTGCCGAATTTTTTAATCACTCACTGCAAGTTTCTCAAGGTAAAGTAAAAGTTATTTTTGGTGAAGATTGTGCGCTTGTTTTAGCACAAACACTTTTAAGTGCAAATATGCCAAATGAAGGAAAGTTTAATACGGTAAGAGAAGCTACTTATGTTTTTAAACTTATTAATGACCAATGGCTTTGTGTTATTGATAACTCTTATGGTACTGATTTATTAAAATTATCTTCTGATGCTCGTTTGCATTTTTTCTGTGGAAAAATTGCTTCTGGTAAATCAACGTTAGCAAAATCATTTGCTAAATCACCCAGAACGGTATTAATCAATGAAGATGAATGGTTATCGCGACTTTATCCAAATCAAATAAAGACAGTAACTGACTATATTGAAAAAAGTGAGTTAGTGAAGAGTGTATTAAGCGAACATATTGCAGTTCTTCTTAAAGCTGGAAATACCGTTATTATGGATTTTCCGGCGAATACAGCGAAGCAACGACAATGGTTAAAATCATTAGCTGATAATACGGGAATGCCCTATTTATTTCATGTTTTGAAAGTAGAAAGTGCTGAGTGTAAAAAACGATTATCTTTACGTAATCAATCAGATGAGAACCCGTTTAAAACTACAGAAGTAGAGTTTGATTTTATCACAGAGCATTTTTCGTACCCTGTTCCAGAAGAGCGATTAGTGATAAAAGAATATAATTAAATAACATCATAGATTTTTATATTAGCCCATAATATTGGGCTAATATTGTAAATTAGCTCAATGGGATAATCCTAAAAACTGAATTATCTTATAAGATCAACGCCTAATAAAAGTACCACTTGTTATGCATTGACAGTATTATATATAGAGTTTATGAATATGCGAACTATGATGCTGCTCATCATAAGATAATTAGCGGAGAACATTATGAAGTATCGCCTGTGCGGTGTTGCTCTTTCAGTCGCCTTACTTTCAGGATGTGCAAGTACCCCTAATAATGGGGAGGGGCGCTCTGACCCATTGGAAGGGTTTAACCGCCAGATGTTTGATTTTAACTACTATGTTTTAGACCCTTATATCCTACGCCCCGTTGCTGTTGTTTGGCGTGACTATGTACCGCCACCAGCAAGAAATGGCTTATCTAATTTTCTCGGTAACTTAGAAGAGCCCGCTAGTATGTTAAATAGTGTATTGCGTGGCGATTTTGAAAAAGGAGCAAAACATTTTGGTCGTTTTTGGATCAATACAGTCTTTGGTATGGGTGGCTTAATTGATGTTGCTGGTATGTCCAAAGAAACGATGGAAAAAGAAGTTCCAATGCGATTTGGTAGTACATTAGGTCATTATGGTATGGATTATGGCCCTTATGTGGTTGTACCGGGCTATGGTAGCTTTACTGTCCGTGAAGAGGGTGGTGACTGGGCTGACTTAACGTATCCTATGCTGAGTTATTTAACGTTTTGGATGTCAGCCGGTAAGTGGGCATTAGAAGGCATTGAAACACGGGCACAATTGCTCGATTCCGATGCTATTTTGCAAAATTCGTCTGATCCTTACTTAATGATGCGAGAAGCTTACTTCCAGAGTAATGACTTCAAAGCTGGTACGGTAAAAGAGAACCCTAATGCGAAAGCGATTGAAGATGATTTAGATTCAATTGACTAATTTTTGTGGTTAGTTTTATGTATAAATAAAAAATGGTCTTAAAAAAGACCATTTTTTGTATAAAAAGCACAGTGAGAAATTAGAAACGGTAATTAAAGTTCATACCGTATAACCATGCTTTACCTGATGACTCGAATTCATAAGCAGGCAATGGCAGATCTTCAGATAATTTCTCTTTGATTGTGACTTTTTTACCATGCATATATGCTAAGCCAACATCAATAGACATATCTTTGTTAAATGCGTAGGTTGTACCCGCACTTAACCAGAAACGATCTTGGTCTGGAATGGAGATAGAACGTTTATCAGCAGGGACTGGGCTATCATCGAAAGCGATACCGGTACGGAATGTCCAGTTATCATCGTGATAATAGGTTGTACCTAAAGCCACACGCCATGCATCACGGAAGCCTTCTTCTTTCCTGAACAGTTGTTGACCATCACTCTTACGTGTGGCCTTTAACTCTTCGAAAGCACTCCAGCTTGTATAAGCAAAGTTATAGTGAACCGCCCATTTTGGCGCTACACGATGATAAGCGGCAAACTCCCAAATCTCTGGTAAGTTAAGATCAAGTTTACCTTTAATGGTTTCGCCGTTAGTACCTACAATTCCCATTCCTTCGAGTTGTGGAATTGAACGTAAGTCACTTTGGTATTCACCGTCTTTAAATTTCACTTTAACTTTAGAACGGTAAGTAAAGCTTATACGGTTGCCTTCGTCGAATTCATATAATAGACCGGCGTTCCAGCCAAAGCCCCATGCATCACCTTTCAATTGAGCAAAGCGATCACTTGGCGATAGGCTTGATAAATAACTGCCTAATTGTCCCATGCCCGGTTTTTGTGATACAGCACTACCTAAAACTTTACCCGCTTCACCAACATGGCGTGTAATTTCAGCGTCAGCATAAAGGGCATTTAAGCCTAAGCCGACACTGAATTGATTATTTACTCGATAACCTGCACTTAAGTTTAAGTTCATGGTTTTTAAATCGGTTTTACCACCAATAAGGCCTGCAGCATAATCCTTTTTAAAATCAGTCGCTAAGCCAAAGTTTGTTGTGCCTGAGGCACCAATCGCCCATTTATCATTAATAGGGGCAACAAAGTGGATATTAGGGACTAATGCACTTGGTGCGATATCACCAGCAGTAGTGCTAGTTCCTGTAAGTGGAGATTTACCTTTAATGTCGACGCTTGGATTAATATGGATAGCACCAACAGAGAATTCAGGACGATCAAACATAGTGAGTGCAGCTGGGTTACGGCTACCTACGCTTGCGTCATCGGCAATAACGCCTTCTCCTGAAAATGCACGCCCTAGTGCTGAAGTAGAATATTCATTTAACTGAAAACCGGCAGCACCTGCTTGAGAGGAGATAACACCTACCAAGGTAGCTAGTGCTGTGCGGGTAAACAGGTTTTTACGGTTCATGACCTAAACCCTCATAATTTTTTTAAGTTGTTACTTCTGATTAGAAGCGCTGGATTTTAGGTGCGGTTGTCGCTATGACAAATCAGACCAGTTGTTTAAGTATAAAGTTGAACACCCTAAATGTTGCAAGTATGTTTTACAAATATTACCGTTTTGATTTAATAATTGGGATTTACTTAACATTATTTTCACAAAATATCCCAATAAAGATATTTTTGATTGTTAAATAAACAGAATAATCAATTATTTTTGTAAAATTGTAAGATAATTTGAGCTAAAGCAGTTTATTTTATTTTTTTGCAATTATGATAGATAATTAACATTTCTTTCGTTGGGAGACTAAAATGGCAGACGCAATTAATCGTTGTAGTGCAGAAGAAACCGCTGCTTGCTGTTGTGTAGATGTGGGTACTATTATTGACAATAAAAATTGCACTGCGTCATATCAGCATGTCTTCGCTGATAAAGTAGAAGCGCAAGCAATGTTGGATCAACTCAGTGCAAAAGCACAATCTATCGCTTCAGAGCCTTGCAAAATTAATCAACAATTTGCTGATGTAGATGGTGGTGTTCAACTTACTGCTGATTTTACATTTTCGTGTGAAGCAGAAAACCTGATCTTCCAGTTAGGATTACGTTAATCCGCTGAAAATAAATAGATTTAAGGCTGTTGAAATTCAACAGCCTTTTTTATTGCCCACCATTGTGTTTTTACCCTTTCTATCGTTATTGTTGGGTTTCAGACATTCTATCGAAATAATGCGCGCTAACTCCCACTTCTCATAAAATGATGTTTCTGATAGGTGAAATTTTTGTTAACACTATTGTCAGGTCAGACCTCTTTGGTGTTAGGAACTCATTTTGTCAGGAGCCGTTATGAAGTCATCAACGAACAGTGCTATGAAAGATCGCATCGCCATTGTCAGCGGGCTACGCTTACCTTTTGCTAAACAAGCGACTGCGTATCGAGGAATACCTGCGGTTGAATTAGGGCGTTCAGTGGTTCAAGAATTAGTGACTCGCAATGAAATTCCTCCCGAAATTATCGATCAACTTGTTTTCGGACAAGTGGTTCAAATGCCAGAAGCACCGAATATTGCCAGAGAAATTGTACTCGGTGCTGGCTTAAGTGTAAAAACGGACGCTTACAGCGTTACAAGAGCATGTGCAACGAGTTTTCAAGCGATTGCAAATGTTGCTGAAAGCATGATGGCAGGGCATGTTTCTGTAGGTATTGCGGGTGGTGCAGATTCATCATCAGTTTTACCAATTGGTGTCAGTAAAAAATTAGCGGATGTCTTGTTAAGTCTTAATAAAGCAAAATCATTAGGCCAGCGTTTAAGTTATTTAAGTCAATTGCGGTTTCGTGATCTTCTCCCTGTTGCTCCTGCTGTGGCTGAGTATTCAACGGGATTACGTATGGGAGATACCGCTGAGCAAATGGCAAAGACTTATCATATTTCTAGAGTTGCTCAAGATGAATTAGCACATCGTTCTCATCAATTAGCCACTAAAGCATGGGAAATGGGAAAACTAGATAATGAGGTAATGACCGCTTTTTTCCCGCCTTACAAAGAAGGTTTTCATCAAGATAACAATATTCGTAAAAACTCCGTTCTTGATTCTTACGCCAAGTTAAAACCGGCTTTTGATCGTCGCCATGGTAGTGTTACTGCTGCAAACAGTACGCCATTAACGGACGGCGCAGCCGCAGTATTAATGATGAAAGAGTCAGTTGCAAAAAGCTTAGGCTATCAACCGATTGGTTATCTACGTAGTTATGCGTTTACTGCAACAGATGTCTGGAAAGATATGTTATTAGGACCATCTTATGCCACGCCACTTGCGCTTTCGCGCGCAGGCCTCTCTTTGAGTGATCTAACATTAATTGATATGCATGAAGCTTTTGCTGCGCAAACGTTGAGTAATTTGACGTTATTTGCGAGTGAACGATTTGCTAAAGAGCAATTAGGATTATCTAAGGCAATTGGAGAGGTGGATATGGATAAATTTAATGTGCTAGGTGGTTCTATTGCTTATGGACACCCATTTGCAGCAACTGGGGCAAGAATGGTGACACAGACGCTCCATGAGCTTAAACGCCGAGGTGGTGGGTTTGGGTTAACGACTGCATGTGCGGCTGGTGGATTAGGTGCAGCTATGATTTTGGAGGTGGAATAATGGAACAACAACAAACAACACTAGAAAAACCTTCCGTTTTCCAATTTTCAGTTCGTAACGATAAAGTCGGCGTTATAACAATTGATGTTATCGGCGAAAAAGTGAATACCTTAAAAGCTGAATTTGTACAGCAGTTCCAAGATGTTTTGAAACAAGCGCAACAACATTCTGGTGTAAAAGGATTAATTATCACATCAGGTAAGGCAGATAGTTTTATTGCTGGCGCTGATATCTCAATGATTGCGGGTTGCAAAACAAAAGAAGAAGCAAGTGCACTCGCAAAAGCAGGACAAGACCTTTTTACCCAACTTGAAAATTACCCATTACCCGTTGTTGCAGCTATCAATGGTGCATGTCTTGGTGGGGGACTTGAATTAGCATTGGCCTGCCACGGACGAATTTGTTCGGATAATAACAAAACACGTTTAGGGCTTCCTGAGGTGCAACTTGGGTTATTGCCCGGCTCAGGGGGAACTCAGCGTTTACCTCGTCTTATTGGTGTGACGTCGGCGTTAGATTTAATTTTAACAGGTAAACAAATCAATGCTAAACGAGCGTTGAAATTAGGTCTTGTTAATGATGTTGTTTCACAAGATATTTTATTAGATGTTGCAGCAAAATGGATTTTGTCGGGTAAAAAAGAGCAGAAAAAACATTCAATCATGGATCGTTTCTGGGCAAATACCACATTAGGGAGAAATATACTTTTTGGGCAAGCGAAAAAACGCGCATTAGCTAAGACAAAAGGGCATTATCCTGCAGTTGAACGTATTTTGCATGTAATAGAGCGTGGACTCGAAAAAGATATTCAAACAGGGTTTAAAGAAGAGGCAACTGCTTTTGGTGAGTTAGCGATGACACCAGTTTCATCGTCGTTAAGACATCTCTTTTTTGCTTCAACAACACTTAAAAATGAGACAGGTTCATCTCAAAAACCTGATGGTTTGCATCATATCGGTATTTTAGGTGGGGGATTAATGGGGGGCGGTATTGCTTTTGTTACTGCCACAAAGGGCAATTTACCTGCAAGGATCAAAGATATTAGCGATAAGGGAATTGCTCAAGCCTTAAATTATAGTTGGAAAGCGCTTTCGTCCAAGGTCAGTAAAAAAAGATTATCTGCACGTGAACGTCAACGCCAAATGAGCTTACTTTCTGGTTCATTGGATTACAGCGGTTTTCATCAATCCAACATTATTGTTGAAGCGGTGTTTGAAGATCTTGCTTTAAAACAGAAAATGGTGGCAGATATTGAAGATGTGGGGAAAGGTAAAATTATTTTTGCATCTAACACCTCTTCATTACCTATTCATGAAATTGCAAGAACAGCGAAATATCCAGAAAAAGTGATTGGGCTTCACTATTTTAGCCCTGTAGAAAAAATGCCATTAGTTGAAGTTATTCCACATGATAATACTAACGAAAAAACTATTGCAACAACGGTGGCTTTCGCTAAAAAGCAAGGTAAGGTTGCGATAGTTGTAGGTGATAAACCCGGATTCTATGTTAATCGTATTCTAGCTCCTTATATTAGTGAAGCATTGACCTGTTTAGTACAGGGTGAACCAATTGAAAATATTGATAAAGCACTCGTTCAATTTGGCTTCCCTGTAGGGCCTATTCAGTTATTGGATGAAGTTGGTATCGATATTGGTACAAAAATAACACCAATATTAGTGAATGCATTTGGTGAACGATTTGCTTCTCCACCTGCTGTTGATGCCATTATTGCTGATGATAGAAAAGGGCGTAAAAATGGCAGAGGTTTTTACCTTTATACAAAACATGTTCTGCCTTTTTCATTTGGAAAAAATAAAAAACAGCCCGATCCTACTATTTATCGTCTTTTACAAATTAAACCCAAAAGCCAATTGTCTTACTCTGAAATCACAGAACGTTGTTTGTTATTGATGCTAAATGAAGCAGTTCGTTGCTTAGATGAAAATATTATAAAACAACCTCGTGATGGTGATATTGGTGCTGTTTTTGGTATCGGTTTCCCTCCTTTCTTTGGTGGCCCTTTCCGTTATATGGATAGCATGGGAACAACAAAAGTAGTAGAAAAACTTAATCAACTTGCTGATAAATATGGTGAAAGATATCGTCCTTGTGAACGGTTAGTTGAAATGGCTAAACGAAATGAACGTTTTTATGACTAATTAAACCTCTATACCATTGCATTTTCCTTTTGTGACACTTGTTTAGATTGAGGCGCTTAGGCGCCTTTTTTCTTGTACTTTTTGCGTCAGATTAATAATTGATGAATTTTTAATGGAAAAAAGGGTCGAAAGTGTTAATGATAGCCAGATATGGCAATATAGTTATTTGAAAATAAATTTAAAAATGAAGTTTTTTAAAATAAAATCCTGAAAAATGACATGAAATTTGTAAGACAATGGCATGATTTTAAATAGGTGAATTATGCAATTGCAATTAGGACATTGGCGATTTGATATAAGAATATATTCATTTTATCTTGATTAGATTAATTATCTTAAAAACGTTAATGCCAGTAATTACAAAAAATAAAATAGGTTTAATAATTTACTATGCAAATTTTTATTATGCGCCATGGAGAAGCAGCGCTTGATGCTGCAAGCGACGCACTACGACCACTGACTGAGCGTGGAAGAAGTGAATCAATAAAGATGGCTGAATGGATGACAACGCAAGGGCATCCTATCGATTATGTTTTAGTTAGCCCTTATTTACGAGCTCAACAAACATTAGAGGCTGTAAAAACAGATTTAGCGCTACCAAGCAAAATAGAAACCGACGAAGGGCTTATTCCTGGTGGTAATCCTTCACATATTGCACATTATTTACGTGCTTTAGGAGATACAGGATATCAAAATATCTTGGTTATATCCCATTTGCCTTTAGTCGGCTATGTTGTGGCTGAATTGTGCCCTGCGGTGTGCGCGCCTATGTTTTCAACATCAACGATTGCTTGTGTTGATTTTGATTTGTCAAAAGGTGCAGGGGAGTTGCTATGGCAAGTCTCACCTTCAACATTGAAATAAATTAGTTCAATAAAAATAATTAACGCCTTATTTCACCATTCGGGTGATTTAAGGGTTAATGCTTGAGATAACTGATATATCAACGACGGGCAATATCATCATTTTCGACTAACACTAATAACGCGGCATCACCTCCCCATTCTTTTGGGGCTTGATGGAACGCAATGACATCTGGGTGCTGCGCTAACCAAAGTGGTGTTTGTTGTTTTAAAATATGTTTGCCATGTCCATGCATAATACAAGCACAGTAAACGTGCTCTCGCCTACAGGCTGCAATCAAAGCACCAATCTCTTGTTTGGCAATTAGTTGTGTTAAACCATGTAAATCTAGAAAAAACTCAGGAACATAATCGCCACGACGTAGTTTTTTCAACTCATAAGCATTTGCGCCTTCTCTTAGGTAGCGCATAGGGCCTTCTGTCGCTAAATTAGGTTGAAATTCATCAGAAAAATAATATGAAGCATCAACTTGTTCTTGTTGCAAACGTTCAATAGCGTAGTGTGTCACTTTTTTACGTTTTGGCGAGTGAAGTATTTTATCTTGAGGTAATTTCTTTGTACCTTTTATCATTTCCTGAAATAACTCAATTTCAGAAGGTGGCAGTGAAAATTTTTTATTCATTTTTTATGATTCTTCATAGTGTTACTGTTTTTATAAGGCAATAGTACATGAAATAGTGTCAGAGATAAAAAAGTATAGGTTATAAATTTGGCATAAAAAAAGGCAGGGTATCTACCCTGCCGAAATAGTCACATAGCTAGCAAATACGAGGTGATTAACAAGTTGCTTTGCTCAGAATATCTGTGGAACATAAACTTTTTTATATCTTAAGCTTGCGGTAAAACTAAGATAAAAAGATATCAAAAAGAGTTTTCAAAAATTATGTATTTGTTATCAAGTGACTGCATATTGAATGAAAAACATCTCTAGGCGCATATTGGTATACAGTTAATTCTTTCATGTATTAAGTATGGTTCGTTTTTAATTTCTTGCTAATGAAAGTTAAATTAAAAGTATAAAATATCAAATTTTAATTTTAAGTAGTTCGTATATTTTGCTTTTTATTCTATGACTGAAGTATAAAACCATAATAAGTGTGTTGATATAAGCCGTAGTGATAACGTTGTTATGTTTTTTTACGGTTTCCCGCTGATTTATCACCATCTTCATGGCAAACTACAGACTTTCTATTTCTTCAGAGGACAACCATTTTGGATATAACACTAAAAGAGGAAGCAGTTGCTGATTTAAGCACTATCCTAGATATGCTACGTTGGGCTATGAGTCAGTTTAATTCATCTGACATTTATTATGGTCATGGCACAGATAACGCATGGGATGAAGCATTACAGCTTGTATTACCAACTATTGCACTTCCTTTAGATATTCCAGATGCGCTGTTATCGACTAAATTAACAACCTCTGAAAAAATGGAAATTATTACTCTGATTGAAAGTCGAATTGAGGAAAAGATCCCTGTTCCTTATTTAACTCATCGAGCTTGGTTCTGCGGTCATGAATTTTATGTTGATGAACGTGTGCTTATTCCTCGTTCCCCTATTGGTGAATTAATCAATAACCATTTTGATGGTTTAATCCAGCAAGAGCCAACACGTATTCTTGATTTATGTACCGGAAGTGGTTGTATCGCCATTGCATGTGCTCATGAATTTGAAGATGCGGAAGTGGATGCGGTTGATATTTCTGTAGATGCTCTGGAAGTGGCAGAATTTAATATTGAAAACCACGGCCTGGCTCATCGTGTTTACCCAATGCAATCTGATTTATTTAACGCTATTGTTCCAACGCCTTACGATATTATTGTGACGAATCCGCCTTATGTTGATGTTGAAGATATGGGCGATTTACCAGATGAATACCAAGTTGAACCAGAATTAGCATTGGCATCAGGTATTGATGGTCTTGATATTACACGCCAAATTTTACTAAAAGCGCCTGAATATTTAAGTGAAAAGGGTGTTCTTGTGTGTGAAGTAGGAAACAGCATGGTTCATCTTATCGAACAATTCCCAGACGTTCCGTTTACATGGCTTGAGTTTGATAATGGTGGGCTTGGTGTCTTTATGCTAACTCGCGAACAGCTTGTCGAACATTCAGAACGTTTTTCTAGAGCGAATTGACCTTTGATGGTCATTGTTAATATCAATCAATGACCATCATTGTTGAACAGGTTGCTTTACATGCTTCTCTTGCTGTAAAAATAAGCAGAAAAGTTTAACACGTCTTACTGATAATCGTTGATGTAACAGCAATGAGACGGTAGATTGTTATTTATTGCAAATAACATATTGATAACATCACACAGTAAAAGATAGGAATAAAGGGATGGCAGGAAACAGTATCGGACAATTATTCAGAGTGACGACTTTCGGTGAGTCTCATGGTGTTGCATTAGGTTGTATTGTTGATGGTGTGCCTCCTGGATTACCTTTAACAGAAGCCGATTTACAAGTTGATTTAGATAGACGTAGACCCGGAACTTCACGCTATACCACACAACGTCGTGAGCCTGATCAAGTTCGTATTTTGTCGGGTGTATTTAATGGCGTCACTACAGGAACTAGCATCGGTTTGTTGATTGAAAACACTGACCAACGCTCTCAAGATTACAGTGAAATCAAAGATGTTTTTCGTCCTGGTCATGCTGATTATACCTACGAACAAAAATATGGTTTACGTGATTATCGTGGTGGTGGACGCTCTTCTGCTCGTGAGACAGCTATGCGTGTTGCCGCAGGTGCAATTGCAAAAAAATACCTAAAAGAGAAATTAGGTATCGAAGTTCGAGGTTACCTATCTCAATTAGGGCCAATTACGTGTGATCTTGTTGATTGGTCTATTGTCGAAAGTAATCCATTTTTCTGTCCTGATCCTTCGCGTTTAGATGCACTTGATGAATATATGCGCGCACTTAAAAAAGAAGGCAATTCTATTGGTGCAAAAGTCACCGTTGTTGCTCAAGGCGTACCTGCTGGATTTGGTGAACCTGTCTTTGATCGACTAGATGCTGATTTAGCACATGCTTTGATGAGTATTAATGCCGTTAAAGGTATTGAAATTGGTGATGGTTTTGGTGTTGTAACATTAAAAGGTACAGAGAACCGAGATGAAATCACCAAGAATGGTTTTACCAGTAATCATGCTGGTGGGATTTTAGGGGGAATTAGCAGTGGTCAGCCTATTGTTGCACATATCGCATTAAAACCGACCTCCAGTATCACGATTGCAGGCAAAACAATTAATCGTGACGGTGAGGAAGTCGATATGATAACTAAGGGGCGTCACGATCCTTGTGTGGGAATACGCGCTATTCCAATTGCAGAAGCGATGATGGCAATTGTATTACTCGATCATGCATTGCGTCAGCGTGGTCAGTGTGGTGATGTTGTGCCACCTTTAATGCAGTGGTAATCATTCTACATCAATAACGTGATTGATAAGCTGTAGTAAGTTTGATGTTAGCTTTAAAGGTGTGAGCGCCTAATTTTATTATGCTCAGACTGTGTTGCTGTTACTCTCTTCAAAATAAATAAACGAAAGAGACAGCAACACGTCCTTTCATTTCTGATAATTCGGATAGATAAATGGATTGGCTCTTTTCAGATGGCATCTACCTTCTTCTCTTCTTTGTCGCTTTAATTGCGGGTTTTATCGATTCAATTGCTGGTGGCGGCGGTTTAATTACTATTCCTGCTTTACTTTCGGTCGGTATTTCACCAGTACAAGCGCTTGCAACCAATAAACTGCAATCTGTTGGTGGTTCATTTTCTGCAACACTCTATTTTATACGTCGCAGGGTTATTGATTTAAAATCCCAACGATTTGCGATTTTAATGACCTTTATTGGTGCGGTTTCTGGCGCTATGTTGGTGCAATTTATTAATCCAGAGGTTCTGAAACAAGCACTTCCAATTCTCACTATTGCTATTGGTCTTTATTTTCTTCTTACTCCGTCAATTGGTGCTCAAGACAGTAAACAACGTATTGGTTACTATACATTTGGTGCAATATTAGGCGGAGGTGTGGGTTTTTATGATGGTATTTTTGGACCTGGTACAGGTTCTTTTTTCGCTTTAGGTTATGTCATGTTACTTGGATATAATCTCTCAAAAGCGACTGCCCATGCTAAGTTACTCAATTTCACCTCTAATTTTGGATCCCTACTATTTTTTATTATTGGTGGGCAAGTTATTTGGACTCTTGGTTTAGTTATGCTTTGTGGGCAATTTATTGGTGCTCGCTTAGGTGCAGGCTTGGTTTTAACGAAAGGGCAAAAATTAATAAGGCCTATGCTGGTCATTATCTCCTTCTTGATGAGCATCAAACTCATTAATGACAATCATGGCGATACTATTGCACTTTGGTTCTCTGCACTTTTTAATTAGGAATAAATGGTTTTTTAAATGTCAGCACATCATTACCAACAGTTAATTGATATCTTTAATCAATGTTTTAGCGAAAGTTTTCAAACCCGTTTAATCAAAGGGGATGATGAGCCGATTTATTTGCCAGCAAATGAAGAGACACCTTATCACCAAATCATTTTTGCTCATGGCTTTTATGCGAGTGCATTACATGAAATATCACACTGGTGTATTGCAGGCGCGGCTCGTCGTCAACAAGTTGATTATGGTTACTGGTATTGCCCCGATGGACGCGACGAAACGACGCAAGGGCAGTTTGAGGCGGTAGAAATTAAACCTCAAGCACTGGATTGGTTATTTTGCCAAGCTGCGGGTTATCCTTTTAATGTCAGTTGTGACAATCTAGAAGGTAACTTTGAGCCTGATCGCTATGAGTTTAGAAACAAGGTCAGAGAACAAGTGCTTGCTTATTTACGAGATAAAAACACGCCACCTCGTGCTCAGCTATTTATTAATGCGTTACATTTGTTTTACAATACCCCTGAGCTAACGGAAGAGATGTTTCCTTATCAGGAAAACCCTTTAGTTAATTAAGGATTGCGAGAATAACTATCGCTTATCCACTGTGAAGGTTTTACCCGATAGGGTGGAGTCTGATGTAGTAAGGTTGCTGTATCATACGTTTTCTGCATTGATAATGCAGTGTAGATACTGAATACAGCAACATTATATATTGAGGATAAATAATGCTTTCTGAGTATGAAACGTACTTGTTAGATAGAATTGACAGCCGTGTTGAACATGCCACTGACGATGAGTTATTTGCTGGTGGATATTTACAAGGCCATATAACACTGGCTATTGCTGAGCTTGAGCAAGAAAACAACACACAATTAGAAGCGCTAAGAGCGCGTGTGGAAGAAAGCATTCAAAAGGCAATAAAAGCAGGTGAGCTATCGCCACCTGATCAAGTATTAGTATTATCTACGTGGCACGATTTAGTTAATTCAATTAATTAATTCTATATGTCTACCTAAGAGAACAACCGGCACAATCGGTTGTTTTTTCTTTCTTAAAATCTTATTAACATAATGACACTTAAGTCATATTTAGGATATTTGCTGTTGAAAAAGGTGAGTGTTTAGTCAAAAATCAATCCTCACTATTTATCAATTGTTTTTATTTGATTTTTCAAAGTCGATGTATCTCTCATTGATTAAGCATAATAGTGCTATCTTTTGTAACACCTTGCCATTTCTGTAAAATTACTTTTAAATGTTTTTTAGGAATGTTTCTCGGGATGCAAATGATTTGCATAGAATATTTATGATAAGGATAACGATACGATGAAAAATTTCTTTAAAATAAGCCTACTTACAAGCGCCATTTTATTTTTGTCTGCTTGTGATCAAGTTGATTTAGATAATAAAAAAAATAAATTTTATTACAGTAATCCAAGCGAAAATATGATCAGCTTTAGTGTTGATGGTAAAGAATATCAGGTTGAACCTGGTAAAAATGGCTATATTACATTGTCGCCTGGTGAGCATAACTTAAAAGACAGTGCAGGCAATAATGCCCTTTTTATGATTTATGACAACAATAATGGTGGCATATTAAACCCTGATAATTTCATGTACTACACCCTTTCTGAAGTGTATGCCGTGAAAGGAAAAACAGACCAATTTAAAACGGTTGACTACCCACTGATTATTAATGGTTACGAGTTTGAACTCCCCGTACGTAGCACTAATGCTACATTAATTGATGGTAATACCTTTCAATGTACCTACCCTCTAGGCGAGCCATTTCCTAATGAAATTCGTACACGCAATAAAAATAATGACGGTGGTATAAAAAATAAGTGTTTTGATAAACCAGAATTTATTAAATATATTTCTGCTGAGTACGCTAAAGATTTAAATCCATTTACACAAGAAGATGAGTATAACGATTCGGTGAATCTCAATTTAGATTACATGCTACCGACGGCAGAATTTACTGATCCCGATATTCAAGCAGAAGCAGAAGAGCTTGTGTCGCTTTTAAATCAAATTCAGGAAAGTGAAGATCCAAAGATCCACAACGCATTAAAAGATAAACTTTATAAGGCGACATTGGCAGTCTCTAATGCGTATGCTAATAGGGCTGTAAAGGACTCGGTAGAAGATAATAAATATTACACACGTTTTATTGAGGCGAGTGGTCAGTTTCAATCTTATGGTATTTTACCGAAAGATTAAAATAGCTGAAAAAGTAGTCATCAATTTAGTGTTAATGTAAGCCATCCAATAGGATGGCTTTTTAATAAGTTTAACTATCAAAGTATTAAAGTATAGAACTGGAAATAGATATGACGATCACACAAAATAAAATAAAAAATAATGGTATTACACTTCGCCAAACACAAATTGATGATGCCATTAAATTACCTACGATTGAGCAATCTGCAGGGCAACTTTTTAGCATATTAGAAGACTTAAAGTGGATCAGCGAAAGTGATGTCCAAGGGGTTGAAACACATCTAGAATTTATTAACCAACATGAACATTGGGTCGCGGTTAATCACGACAATGAACCTGTGGGATTTATTATGACGCAAGCATTGACTGATAGTTCATTTATTCATGAACTCTCTGTCAGCCAAGATTGGCAAAATAACGGAATTGGTAAATTACTTATTCAAAAAGTCAAAGATGAAGCAAAGGCGCGCCAATTCAGTACCGTTACATTGACAACATTTCGTCATGTTCCTTGGAATGCACCGTATTATCAACGCTTAGGTTTTTCTATTTTGCCAGAAAATGAAGTTCCACACTCTTTGCAAGAAATCTTAGACGATGAAGTTGAAAGAGGGGGATTCGTGAAAGAAACGCGCTGTGCAATGAAATGTAAGATTTATTAGTTCATAACATTAAAAAATAATAACGTTAAAATAAGCAACCTAAAGCGGTTGCTTATACACTAACGGGAAAAGCTACTTTTACTTTTTTACTTCAATCGGTTTTCCGCGTAGTAAAGGCCTTACCCAAAAACGATTAGGGTGTAAGGCATTCAACACACTATCTTCAACCGGGAAGGGTTCATCAAAAATTTGGCTTGCGAGAATTTCGGCTGATAACGGTGCTGAACATAATCCACGAGAGCCTAATGCACTGATGATATAAAGCTGATGATAAGCAGGCGCTAAAACGGGCGTTTGTCTTCTACGCTTAAACCTATCTAAATGGGTATATGCTAATAGCAAGTTTTCAAAGTTGGGTACTTCACCTAATAGCGGTAGATGATCGCGTATCGTACAACGAATACCGACTCGTGCATTGTTTTGGCTAAAATCAACATCAAAGCACCAAGGTGTTTTGGCTAAACAGTGCGTAAGATGATATTGATTGTCTTCTTGCTCCTCACTGGAAACCGTCAAATCTAACCTATCTCTGCGAAAGCTTGCGCCAACACAATGCAAATGATCTTGATTATCAACTGGCGTAAAATAGCCATCATAACAAAGCACTGTTTTTAATTTTGATAGTGTATTTGTTGTTGGAATATGACTAACTTGGCCTCTAACCGCACTAATCGGTAACTTGGCACTTTGGGTAAAGTCGGTAATTCGATGTCCATTTGCCAAAATTACGCAATCATGTTGTGATTGAATTTGTGTCACATGATTATCGTTACGATGAACGATATTTAAGCTCCAAGATGAGTCATGTTGCATTATCTGCGTAACTTGATGATTAAATTGCAATATTAAACCCAATTGTTGAGCATATTTTAGTGCTTGAGTGGTTAATTCAGTGGGAGAAAGCCAGCCAGCTTGCGGGTAAAAAATCCCTTCGTAATTAATATCTAACCCGCACTGGGTATTTATCTCATCTTGAGAAAGGTAACAAGCTATTTCGTGAAAAGATGCAGAATGATTAATTATTCGTTCTGCTTTTTTTCGCACTCTATCATTATAAATAAGTTGAGCAACACCAGACCATTGGTGAGAAAACATAATGCCAGCTTGGTTTAGATTGTCATAAGCACGTCGAGCAAATAAGAATGCGGTTGTAAAAAATTGCTCTATTTCGTCTGACTTACCATTTAACAAAGGGTATAAAACACCTTGTCGATTACCTGATGCATTTGTTGCGGGCTGTTTACCTTCACAATATAAGGTGACTTTAGCGCCTCTTCTTAAGCAAGAAAGTGCGATAAAGGTGCTAGCAATACCACCACCTATGATAGCGATATCTTGTGCTTGTGTTGCATGAGGTCGTGCATAATAAGGTAGGTATTCGGGGGAGGATGAATGAGGGAATACACCTGTCAACATCTCTCTTTTTTGCCCAAATCCTTTGATTTTTTTTATCTCAAACCCAACACTTTGCAAACCTCGTTTTACAATACCGGCAGCAGTAAATGTCGAAAATGTACCATTTTCTCTCATTGAATCTGCCATGGATTGAAAGAGTGTTTCACTCCACATTTGTGGATTTTTAGAAGGGGCAAAGCCATCGAGAAACCATGCATCTACTTTATTGCGTAGTGCTTGGCGAGTTTGCGGTAACAAGGTGTTGATATCACCAAACCATAAATCTAGTGTGATTGCCCCATCTGCGAGAATAATACGGTGGCAACCAGCGATAGGTAATGGCCATTGAGAACAAAGTGCTTTTGAATATTTTTCAAGTTCAGGCCAATGGCAATGCGCGGATTGTAAATCATTTTTTGTGAGAGGGAATTTTTCAAAGCTAACATAGTGAAGGCGCTTTAAACATGCGTTGGGTGATGTTTGTCTAAATTGCTCAAACGCTTGCCACAGTGTTAAAAAATTCAGTCCAGTACCAAACCCTGTTTCTGCAATAACACATTCAGAGCGTACATGTGTACCAAAACGTAATGGAAAATGATTTCCCTGTAAGAATACGTGTCTTGTTTCTTCTAGGCCGTCTTGGTTTGAAAAGTAAATATCGCCAAATTGTTCTGAGATAGGCGTACCAAGTTCATTCCAACTTAAAGATGCGGTATTTATCGGGCTATTATTCACGGAACTGCCTGTATTTCTCCAAAAAATTGTCTAATATCTTAGCGCTGTTAGCTAGGTTGTACCAGCCTTTAAGGGGAAACTGTTTTATCAGCTTATCTGCATTTTTGTAAAAAAGATCCTGATCGGACTTGTTCAGCGTACAACTGTACGCTAGAGTGCTACTCAGAAATCCCGCAGCTACAACTATTATTGTAAAGAGGTATGAATGAAGCGCGCAGTGATCACGGGTCTGGGTATTGTTTCGAGCATTGGTAATAACCAGAAAGAAGTGCTGGATTCTTTAAAGGAAGGCCGTTCCGGGATAACTTTCTCAGAAGAATTTAAAGAGATGGGGCTTCGTAGCCACATTTGGGGCAACGTTAAGCTTGATACTGAAGGTCTTATTGACCGTAAAATCCGCCGTTTTATGAGCGACGCATCGGTTTATGCCTATTTATCTATGCAAGAAGCGATAGCAGATTCAGGTCTGAGTGAAGACCAAGTTTCTAATATTCGTTCAGGTTTAGTCGTAGGATCTGGTGGTGGTTCTCCACGTAACCAAGTCCAAGGTTCTGATGGCATGAGAGCAAAAGGTCTACGTGGCGTAGGTCCTTATATGGTGACTCGTGCAATGGCATCGGGTGTTTCAGCGTGTTTAGCAACACCTTTTAAAATTAAAGGCGTTAACTATTCAATCAGTTCTGCTTGTTCAACATCAGCACACTGTATTGGCCACGCCGTTGAGCTTATCCAATTAGGCAAACAAGATGTTGTGTTTGCAGGTGGTGGCGAAGAATTAAGTTGGGAAATGACCTGCGAATTTGACGCTATGGGCGCACTTTCAACGAAATATAACGAAACACCAAGTAAAGCTTCCCGTACTTACGATAAAAACCGTGATGGTTTTGTTATCGCTGGTGGTGGCGGTATTGTGGTTGTTGAAGAGTTAGAACACGCATTAGCGCGTGGTGCACATATTTATGCTGAAGTTGTAGGCTATGGTGCAACTTCCGATGGCGCAGATATGGTTGCTCCTTCTGGTGAAGGTGCTGTGCGTTGTATGCAAATGGCAATGCAAGATGTTGAGAAAGTTGATTACATCAATACACATGGTACTTCAACGCCAGTTGGTGATTTAAAAGAACTTGAAGCTATCACTGAAGTATTTGGTACACATACACCAGCTATTTCAGCCACTAAAGCGATGACCGGTCACTCATTAGGTGCGGCTGGTGTACATGAAGCAATTTATAGCTTATTGATGTTAGAGCATGGTTTTATTGCACCAAGCATTAATATTGAAGCATTAGATGATAAAGCACTGGGTATGAATATTATTACTCAGCCAACAGAACAAAAGTTAAACACTGTAATGTCAAATAGCTTTGGTTTTGGTGGTACTAATGCTTCATTAGTAATGAGCAAATATAAAAACTAGTTAGTTATACTTATATTTTCTTATTAAAAAAGGCAGGCTTCATTTTAATGGAGACTGCCTTTTTATTTTAAATTCACAAGTTAAAATAAATTATTATTCTAATAAAGATACTTTTTGAATAAAAACTATTTAAAAAAGATTATATAAATAATCTTTAAAAATACCCCTTCTAATAGTTACCTGTTTTATTATTCTAATAAAATAGACGGTTTTTTATAACTAATTGTTTTAAATAATTAAATGAAATTAATCGTGTTTTATTTCAATCGTTTAATTTAATTGTAACTAAAATCATTAAATGTTTTGTTTTATATGGAGTTAGGTTAATAGAAAGGACTAATAGGACAAAAAGAGCTGAAAAAAATTGATCTGGATTATTTTATTACAAATAAGTAGAAGCTATTTAATATAAAAGTTGGTAATGTTTGCCACGGATACTTGTATTACTTTATATTTTATACTTTGATTTCTTATGTCAGTTTTATTTATAAAACCTAACATCATGATGTGACCGGCTAAGAATTTAGCCGGTATTTTTTTATTGTTGTCTTTTTGACATTGACTCACATCTCCTGATGACAATCTGCTTTTTTCGTTGCAGACTGACGTCGGAAATTCAGTGGTGTTCTCAGTTGTTGCACTAAGAGCACACCCAATAACACAATACCACCACCCACTAAATGATAACTATGCATTTCTTCACCAAGAAGTGTGATAGCAATCATTGCTGTAAATAATGGCATTAGGTTCATAAAAATAGAGGTTGTATTCGCACCTAATTTCATCACACCTAAGATCCACAGGTAAGGAGCAAGAATAGAAGCACCAATCCCCGCGAAAATCACTAATCCAATATTGTCTTTCGTTAATGCCACGCTTTCGGCAAGAAAGAAGTTTGGTAATAATAACAGAACACCAAACCCAATTTGAACATAAAGTGATTGCCAATTAGGTAGTGCGATAGACCACCGTTTTGTTAAAACGCCATAAAGTGCGTATGATGCCGAAGCAATAAACATCATTAGCTCGCCATATCCCAATCCTTGAGAAAGTAACTGGGTCGGTTCTCCACGACTAATTAGCCAGACCAAACCACTAATTGAAAGCACAGTACCGAGCACTATTCCGACAGTAGGCACAACGCGTAAAACAAAAATACTGATAATAACCGTCAGTAATGGGATCAACGAGTTCAAGATGCCCATAAATGTGGCGCTAACATAATGTGCAGCATAATAAGCCAAACTCTGGTACATCACCATTCCTAATGCACCAAGAATAAATAATTTCCACCAATATTGTTTGACGGTTTTACGATGGTGCCAAACAGGCATGATCAAAAAAGGCGTCATAATTAAAAAGGCGAGAAACCAACGATAAAAAGAGATAGCCGCAGGATCGATAACAGACGCAGCTGCTTTATTGACGACGGCATTAATGGACCAGATCAGTACTGCTAAAAACGGAAATATTGCGTTTTTCATTGTTCTCACATCTATTTTTAAACCAGGTTGCTATTGTAAGCTTGTCTGATTAGATATATATAATGAAAACCAGACAACAGATAGGCCAATAAAGACAACATGACAAGAGAACAACATAAAGATGACAATTGAACAACAAAAAATGCAATGGTTATTGTCTGATCCAGATACAGTGCGATTTCGTGATGAGCAGCTATTAGCTGAAACCGAGTTTGTTTATCATCAACATGACTTTGGTCAGTTGCTTTATGTGATTTCTGGTGTCATGGATTTAGAAGCAGGAGGACAGCGGTTTTTAGCACCCCCTGAATTTAGTGTGTGGATCCCTAAAAATGTAGGGCATGCTAGTTATAATAAAAAGACACTCTCTTTTAAGGTGCTAGATATCGCACCAAGTTGGTGTGAAGGTTTGTTAGATAAACCGTGTTTAATTCAATTAAGTGCTATTTTTTCAACTATATTTTCTGATTTCTTTCATCGTGGTGTCTGTAAACCACAAACAGAAGAAGATTTTCGCTTAGCGCAAGTGTTGATAGATCAACTTAAAGCTTCACCGATTCATCATACATACTTACCTTCTTCTAAAGATAAATTACTTGCCCCAATACTTTCTGCATTAGAGCAGGACCCAGCTGATAATACTTCGTTAGAAGAATGGGCTAAAAAACGTTATACCTCAGAGAGAACACTTTCTCGTCGTTGCCAACAAGAATTAGGCATGTCTTTTAGTGAATGGCGTAAGCGCTTACGTTTTTTACATGCAATTTCTTTATTAGAACAAGGAAAAAGTGTGAATGAAATTGCGTTTGATGTGGGATACAGCTCTTCGTCTACATTTATTGCAATGTTTCAACAATTTGCTGGCACAACGCCAGAACGTTTTCGTCGATTACCCAATTGCTAAGTCTTCTTTTCATATATTTACTTAAAATCTAGGCAGATTTTACTGTCAATAATAGGCTTTGTTGTTAATAAGTGGCAAAATAGACCGCTTAAATTTATTTTTTGATTGATTGTTTACACACATAAATACCAAATCAGTGAGATAACACAGTGAAAATTCTGGTTGATGAAAACATGCCTTATGCGGAACAGCTTTTCCGCCAATTAGGTGAGGTAAAAGCGGTTTCTGGTCGTCCTTTACCTATTGATGAACTTAATGATTCTGATGCCTTAATGGTGAGATCGATTACTAAAGTCAATGAATCCTTATTATCAGGCAAGCCAGTGAGATTTGTTGGAACGGCAACGGCCGGTTTTGACCATGTGGATATTGCATGGTTAGAGCAACAACAAATTGGTTTTTCATCAGCACCAGGTTGTAATGCTATTGCTGTTGTAGAATATGTATTTTCTGCACTGATGATGCTCGCAGAGCAAGATGGCTTTCAATTAGTCGATAAAGTTGTTGGTATTGTGGGCGTGGGTAATGTCGGAGGGCGATTAGCGACACGTTTACGTGCATTGGGTGTCAATGTATTACTTTGCGATCCACCTAGAGCAGATAACGGTGATAATGAAGAATTTTATTCATTGGAAACGCTATTAGAAAAAGCGGACATTCTGACTTTCCATACACCTCTCAATAAATCAGGTCCATACAAAAGTTATCATTTGATAAATGAGAACAACCTCGAAAAATTACCTGAAGGACGTATTTTAATTAATGCGAGCCGTGGTGAGGTTGTTGATAATCAAGCACTATTATCTGTACTTGAGAAAGGTAAATCCTTACGTGTGGTATTAGATGTTTGGGAGCCAGAGCCTGATCTCTCTATTGAATTATTAAATAAAGTCGATATAGGCACTCCACATATTGCGGGTTATACCTTAGAAGGTAAAGCGCGCGGTACAACACAAGTATTTGAAGCTTACTGTGATTTTATTGGACAGCCTCAACAAGTTGAATTATCAACCTTGTTGCCAGCACCGACTATTTCAACAATTTCAGTACAAGGTGAGCTAACACAAACGTTATTAAAACAACTGATCCACCTTGTTTATGATGTGCGTCGAGATGATGCACCATTACGAAAAGTGGCCGGTGTAAAAGGAGAGTTTGATAAATTACGCAAACTTTATCCTGTACGCCGTGAATGGTCTTCACTACATGTAATTTGTGATAACCAAACCACGGCCAATACATTAAGTGCGATTGGTTTTAGTGCTACATACAAAAGTGCTACACGCAAATAAAGCACAACATTATTTTTAAAATTTTATGGTATTGGAGGATATCTTATGGGAGAAGGTTGGAATATTGCTGTTGTTGGTGCAACAGGTGCTGTTGGTGAAGCTATTTTAGAGCTGTTGCAAGAGCGTGAATTTCCCATTGGTGAACTGACCGCAATCGCAAGTGAAGACAGTATTGGAAAATCTGTGCGTGTAAACAGCAAAAGTGTTGCTGTTCAAGGTGTTCACAATATCGAATGGGCAGATATTCAATTAGCTTTCTTTGCTGCTCCGACAGAAATTAGTGCGCAATATGCACAGCAAGCAGCAGACTCAGGCTGCATCGTCATTGATTGTAGTGGCATATTTGCTATGGATTGGGATGTACCACTGATAGTCCCTGGCGTGAATAGCTCAATGCTTGCAGAATATCGCACCCGTAATATCGTTTCTATTGCTGACAGTATGGTGAGCCAATTGTTACGTGCGATTAATCCATTAACAGAAGCTGCTGGTTTAACTCGTCTTAGCGTGACCAATTTAATGTCAGTCTCTCGTTTTGGAAAACAAGCAGTTGATGAACTTGCTGGACAAAGTGCTCGTTTACTTAATGGTGTTCCACCTGAATTAGGCCGTTTTAATAAGCAACTGGCCTTTAATATTCTACCTCTTATGGTTGATGACGAAGGCTCAGTACAAGAAGAGCGTCGCATGGTTGACCAAATTCGTAAAATCTTACAAGACGAAGGTCTTCCAATTTCAGTCACTACATTACAAGCTCCAGTTTTCTATGGTAATGCGCAATCAGTGCAATTAGAAACATCACGCCCGATGGGCAGTGATGAAGCGCGTGAAACATTGCAAGAAAATGAAGGCCTGAGTATCAGTGATGAAAATGATTTTCCAACACAAGTGACCGATGCTTCGGGGAATGTGGGCCTAAATTTAGGTTGCTTCCGTAATGATTATGGTATGCCAGAAGCCTTACAATTTTGGTCAGTGGCAGATAATGTGCGCTTTGGTGGGGCATTAATGGCTGTTGAAGTGGCAGAACAATTAATGCAGGAGCAGTTTTACTAATGAATGCGCCAGTGAGTGCTGAAGTAACAGAACAACCTTTGACTGAGTCAACGGTTATTTCTGAAAGCACAACAATCAAAATCGCGTTAGGCGTTGAGTATGATGGTAGTCGTTATTATGGCTGGCAACGCCAAAATGAAGTGCGCAGTGTACAAGAACGGTTAGAAAAAGCCCTTTCACAAGTGGCTAATGAACCTATATCAGTTTTTTGTGCCGGAAGAACAGATGCTGGAGTGCATGCAACGGGGCAAGTTGTCCATTTTGAAACAACGGCACACCGTAAAGATCCCGCATGGACAATGGGTGTTAATACCCATTTACCTGCGGATATCGCTGTACGTTGGGTAAAAACGGTTTCTGATGATTTCCATGCACGTTTTAGTGCAACGGCAAGACGTTATCGCTATGTGATTTTTAATCATCGCTATCGTCCCGCGATATTATCATCAGGAGTGACGCATTTTCATTACCCTTTAGATGCTGAGCGTATGCATCAGGCTGCACAATGTTTATTGGGTGAAAATGATTTTACCTCTTTTAGAGCCGTTCAATGTCAATCACGAACGCCATGGCGTAACGTTATGCATGTTAACGTTTCTCGATATGGTGATTATGTTGTGGTGGATATTAAAGCGAATGCTTTTGTACACCATATGGTGCGAAATATTGTCGGTAGCCTTTTAGAAATAGGGTGTGGCAATCAGGACATTACTTGGATGGCTGAATTATTAGCCTTAAAAGACAGAACCAAGGCCGCTGCAACAGCTAAAGCAAATGGCTTGTATTTGGTGGCAGTGGATTATCCTGAGCATTTTGAATTACCAAAACCTGCAATGGGCCCACTATTTTTAGCGGATAACCCTATTGAAATATCTCAATCATAAAAACACCCAGTTCTCTGAGGATTTATGGAAATATTAACGCAATTTGTTGATTTGATAAAATTTCTAATTGATTTTATTTTACATATTGATGCGCATTTAGCAGAGCTTGTCGCGCAATATGGTACATGGGTCTATGCCATTTTGTTTCTGATTGTTTTTTGTGAAACAGGGCTGGTGGTAACGCCATTTTTACCTGGTGATTCATTGCTGTTTGTTGCTGGTGCTTTAGCTTCTTTAGATACCAATGATGTGAATGTCCATATTATTGTCTTACTGTTGCTTTGCGCCGCGATTTTAGGTGATGCAGTGAACTATTCTATAGGGCGACTTTTTGGCGAAAAGCTATTTAGTAAGCCTAATTCACGTATTTTCCGTCGTGAATATCTGGACAAAACCCATGCTTTTTATGAAAAACATGGTGGTAAAGCGATTATTTTGGCAAGATTCGTGCCGATTATCCGAACTTTTGCGCCATTCGTTGCAGGAATGGGAAAAATGTCATATCGTCATTTTGCCTTTTATAATGTTACTGGGGCAATTGCATGGGTACTGTTATTTACTTATGCGGGATACTTTTTTGGTGACTTAGATATAGTTCAAAAGAACTTAAAATTGCTAATTGTTGCCATTATTGTTATTTCTATTTTACCGGGCGTCATTGAGATCATACGCCATCGCAGAGCGAGTGCAAAAGCGAAGAAAGAAAGTGATAGCAAAGAGGTTTGAGCAGTTATCATTAGTTTTTGCCGTAGAATAGCCATAATAAAGAGATGCGCTGAAATTCAGTAAGCGGTATCATCATAAACTTTGCTAACCACACAGCCAGTGCATTGTGGTTGATACGCTCACAATAATTTTACTGGCGAAGGTCAGATTCAGACGAAAAGGTCCGTTAATGAGCTGGATTGAAAAAATTCTAAATAAAAGCACTATCACAAGTTCACGTAAAGCCAATATCCCAGAAGGAGTTTGGACTAAATGTGATAGCTGTGGACAGGTACTCTATCGCGCAGAATTAGAGCGTAATTTGGAGGTTTGTCCTAAATGTGATCACCATATGCGCATTTCAGCGCGCCGTCGCCTTGAGACTTTCCTTGATACAGGAAGTACCACAGAATTAGGTAGTGAATTAGAGCCTAAAGATATTCTGAAATTCCGCGACTCCAAAAAATATAAAGACAGAATTAGCGCTGCTCAAAAGCAAACTCAGGAAAAAGACGCATTAGTCGTCATGAAAGGAACATTGAAAAAGATGCCAGTTGTTGCTGCTTCTTTTGAGTTTGCGTTTATGGGCGGCTCTATGGCTTCTGTTGTGGGGGCGCGCTTTGTTCGTGCTGTTGAACAAGCACTAGAAGATAATTGTCCTCTGATTTGCTTCTCTGCAAGTGGCGGTGCGCGTATGCAAGAAGCGCTGATGTCATTAATGCAAATGGCAAAAACCAGTGCAGCATTAGCAAAAATGCAAGAACGTGGTTTGCCTTATATCTCAGTGATGACTGATCCTACAATGGGCGGTGTTTCTGCAAGTTTAGCCATGTTAGGCGATATTAACGTTGCGGAGCCTAAAGCACTGATTGGTTTTGCAGGCCCACGCGTTATTGAGCAAACTGTACGTGAGAAACTGCCAGCAGGTTTCCAACGTAGTGAGTTTCTGTTAGAAAAAGGGGCGATTGATATGATTGTTCGTCGTCCAGAAATGCGTGATGAGCTGGCTGAATTACTGGCTAAGCTGACTCAATATGATTTAGTCGAAGATGAAGATGAAATTATTGGCGAAGAAATGATTGCTGATGAAATCGAATCTGCTGATAACGAGCCAGAAATTAACATCGAAACGAATAAAAAAGAAGATGTCTAATATCATAACTGCTCCTAAAGCCACATCGCCTCTGTCGGTGTGGCTTTCTTATCTTGAACACTTACATTCAAGCGCCATTGATATGGGGTTAGAACGTGTAGGCGAGGTAGGAAAAATATTAAATGTGTTACGCCCTGCACCTAAAGTCATTACTGTTTCAGGTACAAATGGAAAAGGCACAACCTGTCATATGCTAGAGTCAATCTTGATGGCATCAGGATTGAAAGTCGGCGTTTATAGCTCACCTCATCTTGTTCGCTACACAGAACGTGTACGTATTCAAGGCAAAGAACTTTCCGAAGATGCTTTTTGTGAAGTTTTTGCAGAAATTGAACAAGCTAGAGGCGATATTTCGCTGACCTTTTTTGAATATGGCACTCTGGCTGCGCTGAAGTTATTTCAACAAGCACAACTTGATGTTGTTATTCTTGAAGTAGGATTAGGCGGTCGATTAGATGCGACGAATATCGTTGATGCAGATATTGCTGCTATCACAAGTATTGCACTCGATCATACTGATTGGTTAGGTGCAGATAGAGAGCATATTGGTCACGAGAAAGCCGGTATTTTCCGTGCTAATCACTACGCTGTTGTGGGTGAGCCAGATATGCCTCATTCCATTGCTGAAGTTGCCAATGGAAAACAGGCTAAGCTTTTCCGTCGAGAAACGGATTGGTCTTTTGTTATTGAAGGTGATCATTGGCATTGGCGTTGTGCTGATTGTGAATTTGATGCGTTGCCTATCCCTAATATTCCGCTAGCCAATGCGGCGACAGCGATGGGGGTCATCCGTTGCTTGCTCAAATCTGATGATAAGGTCAGTCAAGCAATAACACAGCAAAGCATTGTTGAAGGTATGTCTCGAGCACAATTACCTGGACGTTTTCAGATAATTTCACAGCATCCTCTAGTTATCTTTGATGTGGCACATAATCCTCATGCAGCAGGATATTTAGCTGAAAAATTATCACAATTACCGCGTAAGTCTGATACCAAAGTGCGTATTGTTGTTGGTATGCTAGGTGATAAAGATATTGCGGGAACATTAGCGTGTTTAATGCCATTGGCGGATAATTGGTATGTTGCGCCACTTAATGAATTTCGTGGCGCTTCAGCGGATGTACTTGCTCAACATCTTGAAAACCCATCGGTATTTGAGAGTGTAGAGGCAGCATGGAAACAAGCTATGTCCGATGCTAATCCTAATGATATCGTCGTGGTTTGTGGCTCATTTCATACAGTCGCACATGTGATGGAATTTTTGGAAAAGGAGAGTGTGGGTGGCGAGTAAATTTCAAAATCGCTTAGTCGGAGCCGTGGTATTAGTGGCAGTAGGGGTTATTTTTTTACCTGCGTTGCTTGACGGCGATAAGAAATATAACGAAGACCAATTTGCCGCTATTCCTTTAGTACCCAAACCAGGCGATGAACAAGAAATTGAATCTATCGCTCCTATAGAGCAAACAACGACGCCTTCAACACCATCAGAAGGCGCTTCTGAAGCAATGCTTTCTGAAGCAGTCACGGGTGTTGAACAATCTACGGCAACAGCACCACAACCACCAACCGTTGTTCCTGTTACGCCACCAGTACAACCAACGCCGACACCTCCTGTACAGCCAACGCCTGTACCACCGGTGGTCACGCCACCTGTACAACCACCAGCACCACCAGTGCAAGAAACCAAACCACCAAAAGGTGAAGCTTGGGTTGTTCAATTAGGTGCATTGAAAAATGCGGCGAAGGTTGAAGAAATTATTGCGAAAATGCATTTCTCAGGTTACCCGGTGTATACCGTACCCGCGCGTCCTGTTGCTGGTCAAATGACTCGAATTTACATTGGGCCAAGTGCATCTAAGTCAGAATTACAGGCTATTTTGCCTCATTTAAAAGAGCTTACAGGCTTACAAGGTGAGGTAAGGGCATATAAGCCTTAATTTTTCTAAATGAGTCATCTGATGAGCGATGTAACAAAGCGTTAACTTATTGCGGCGATTATGATTTTTCATATCGCCGTAAATTATTTTGAAATTAGTGAAAATTAGCATTACGCAAACGTTTTCGTTTTCTGTTAGAATGCTTCCGTATTAATGCGGAGCATCATTTTTGGATAAAGAATTTATGGTCTGGATAGATTACGCCATCATTGCCATTATTGGTTTTTCCGCATTAGTCAGCCTGATCCGTGGCTTTGTTCGTGAAGCATTATCACTCATCACCTGGGGTTGTGGTTTCTTTGTTGCTAGCCAGTTTTATCCTTATCTTGCCGTCTATTTTACCCGGTTTGAAGATGAACTGGTTCGTAACGGGATTGCAATAGTCACTCTGTTTATTGCGACACTGATTGTTGGTGCTGTTGTGAACTATGTGATTAGCTCTCTTGTTCAACGCACAGGGTTATCAGGTACAGATCGAGTTTTGGGGGTCTGTTTCGGGGCATTAAGAGGCGTGCTGATCGTGTCAGCATTATTGTTTGTTTTAGGAGCATTTACGCCTATGGCAGATAGCGCTGATTGGCAACGTTCTGAACTTATTCCTCAATTCAACCATATTATTAGGTGGTTCTTTGACTACCTGCAAAATGCGTCAAGTTTCGTGTCGGAGAGAATATAACCTCTCCGTCTGGCTGATGAGGATCTATTCATGTGCGGTATTGTCGGTATCGCTGGAGCGAATCCAGTAAACCAATCAATTTATGATGCGTTAACGGTGTTACAACACCGAGGTCAAGATGCAGCTGGCATTGCAACGATAGACGGTAACAACGGTTTCCGTCTTCGCAAAGCTAATGGACTGGTTAAAGATGTGTTTGAAACCCGTCATATGTTGCGTTTAAAAGGTACTATCGGGATAGGGCATGTCCGTTATCCAACAGCGGGTAGTTCTAGTGCATCAGAAGCGCAGCCTTTTTATGTGAATTCACCTTTTGGTATTACGTTGGCGCATAATGGTAATTTAACCAATGCGCATTTATTACGTCGACAATTATTTGAAACAGCGCGTCGCCATATCAATACCACCTCTGATTCTGAAATCTTACTTAATGTATTGGCATATGAATTAGACCGTTTTGACCATTTCCCTCTAGAGCCTGATAATATTTTTGCTGCAGTCGCAGCAATGCATAAAAAATTACGTGGTGCTTATGCTTGCGTTGCGTTGATCATCGGCCATGGTTTATTAGCTTTCCGTGATCCCTTTGGTATTCGTCCTTTAGTTCTCGGTAAACGTACATTAGAAGATGGCCGCCATGAATATATGGTCGCATCTGAAAGTGTTGCATTAGATACTTTAGGCTTTGAGTTCTTGCGTGATGTTGCCCCCGGTGAAGCAGTTTATATCACTGAACAAGGACAACTCTTTACCCGCCAATGTGCTGAAAATCCACAATTAATGCCTTGTCTATTTGAGTATGTTTATTTTGCTCGCCCAGATTCCTTTATTGATAAAATTTCTGTTTACAATGCACGTTTGCGTATGGGGCAAAAATTAGGCGCTAAAATTGCGAAAGAGTGGGAAGATTTGCAGATTGATGTGGTCATTCCTATTCCAGAGACCTCGTGTGATATCGCATTAGAAATCGCTCATATTCTTAATAAACCGTATCGCCAAGGCTTTGTAAAAAATCGCTATGTGGGGCGTACTTTTATTATGCCCGGTCAACAAGAACGTCGTAAGTCAGTAAGACGTAAATTGAATGCAAATCGTGCAGAGTTTCGTGATAAAAATGTTCTGTTGATTGATGATTCTATTGTTCGTGGCACAACGTCAGAGCAAATCGTCGAGTTAGCAAGAGAAGCAGGAGCGAAGAAAGTCTATTTTGCTTCAGCTGCGCCAGAAGTTCGCTTCCCTAATGTGTATGGTATTGATATGCCAAACGCTAATGAGCTTATTGCTCATGGACGTGAAGTGGATGAAATTCGTAAATTAATTGGTGCTGATGGGCTTATCTTCCAAGATCTCTCTGATTTAATTGCCGCTGTACAAGAAGAAAATCCTGATATTAGTCAGTTTGAATGTTCTGTATTTGATGGTGTTTATATAACGAAAGATATCGACCAAGATTATCTAGATTATTTAGAAAATCTTCGTCGTGATGATGAACACAAAATTCGTGATCAAAATGAAATAGAAAACTTGGAAATCTATAACGAAGGTTAGTTTTTCGGTAATATAATGCCCTTATAAAGCGTCGATGCTAGCGTGTTCTGCATCGGCGCTTGTTTTTTGAGGGTTAATCATCATAATGATTTATGTTGATATATATTCTGAGGATTATAATGAAAAAGCTGATAGTTGGGCTAACCGGTGCCAGTGGTGCAATTTACGGTATACGTTTATTAGAAATTCTGAAATCTGTACCGTCAGTTGAAACGCATTTAGTGATTAGCCAAGCTGCTCGCCGTACTATTTCATTAGAAACTGATTATTTGCTAAAAGATATCCATGCTTTAGCAGATGTGATTTATGACGATCGCGATATTGGTGCGTCAATTTCTTCAGGATCGTTTCGTGTCAGTGGGATGGTAATTTTACCTTGCTCAATTAAAAGTTTATCCGGTATTGTTCATAGTTATACCGATACTTTAGTCACTCGTGCTGCAGATGTTGTGCTGAAAGAAGGGCGTAAATTGGTGTTGTGTGTGCGTGAAACGCCTCTGCATTTAGGTCATTTGCGTTTAATGACACAAGCTTCTGAGTTAGGTGCCGTGATTATGCCACCTGTACCAGCATTCTATTTTCAGCCTAAAACCATTGATGATATTGTCAATCAAACGGTTAATCGTGTACTTGATCAGTTTGAGATTGATTTACCTGATGATTTGTTTCAAAGGTGGGAAGGCGATAAGCCTGCCCGCTAAGTATACTCGTCGTTACTCGTCATACTTCAAGTTGTAGCGTTGTTGACTGCGTTCATTCGCACTAGTCACATACTATTGTATGCTCCTAGTGACTCATTTACTTGTCGTCTAGCTACACCTTGAATTATTTAGAGTATCTATTAGGTAGAATATTTATTCGCACTAGTCACATCGAATTATTGAAAATAGAAAAAGAGATTATTTTCCTGTGGTTATAATATCTTTTAATGCCTCTTCTAAATGTGGGTAGCGAAACTCAAAGCCAGCACTGAGTAATTTTTCAGGAATGGCTTGTTGCCCGCCTAATACTAATGTGGCGCTTTCTCCCATCACTAAACGTAATACACTTTCAGGAACCGTCATTAAGGCTGGGCGATTAAATGCTTTTCCTAATAAGCGAGTAAATTCTTTATTCTGTACAGGGTTAGGTGCAGTTAAGTTAAAAGCGCCTTTAGCATCTTGAGTCTTAAGCAAGAAAATAATCGCACTGACCATATCATCAATATGGATCCACGGCATATACTGTTTTCCGCTTCCTAATTTGCCACCTAATCCTAACTTAAAGGGTTTACTCATTTTAGGTAGTGCGCCACCGAGTGTTGAAAGTACAATTCCTGTACGTAACAAACAAACACGAGTTAATGGTGTTTGTGCTTCAAGAGCAATACGCTCCCACTCAGCACAAAGCTCATGTGTAAACTCAGGGTTTGCTGGCGTCTGTTCAGTGACTTGCAAATCACCTTGGTCACCATAAAAGCCAACCGCAGAACCAGATATGAAAACAGAAGGGGGAGAGTCGCTGGCTTTAATTAACTCAACTAATTTTTGAGTTAAATCACAACGGCTGTTAATGAGTTTGTGTTTTTGAGCAGGTGTCCAACGGTTATCGGCAATGGGTTCTCCAGCAAGATTAATGACCGCATCAAACCCATTAAGATTTTGTTTATCACTGAGTTGAGTCCAACAGGTGATTTCATTACAAAAGTGCGAATAGACTTTTTGAGGAGAACGAGAAAGCACTGTAATATCATTATTAGACAGTGCAAGTTCACACACTAATGCTTTGCCAATTAATCCTGTACCACCTGTGATAAGTATTTTCATCACCATCCTCCTGATCATCTTACCTAATAAAGAATAAATATCATCCTGACATTATGAATTGCTTTTATTCACCAAAGAGTTTTTTAGCTGCTGGGCGTTGGTTGATCTTATTTAGCCATTTTTCTATCGCAGGATAATTAGCCAAATCAATATTGTGGTGAGCATGAAGACGGGCCCATGTATATGTAGCGATATCCGCAATGCTGTATTCTTGGCCACCAAGGTAAGGTGATTGCGCTAATCTTTTTTCCAATACGCTATATAGACGCTGTGTTTCTTCAGTATAACGTTTAATTGCATAAGGGACTTTTTCTGTGGCATAGCGGGTGAAATGATGATTTTGTCCTAACATGGGGCCAAAACCTCCCACTTGCCAAAACAACCATTGTAGTTGTGTTGTTTTTTCGCGTAAATTTTGGCTAATTAATTTGCCACTTTTTTCAGCTAGATAGATAAGAATAGCACCAGACTCAAAAATAGAGAGTGGTTCGCCTCCATCTGCTGGTGAATTATCAACGATGGCAGGAATTTTGTTGTTAGGGGAAATTGCTAAAAACTCAGGCTTAAATTGATCACCTTTACTAATATCAATGCGATGTAACTGATAAGGTAGGCCTGCTTCTTCGAGAAAAAGTGTTATTTTCTGGCCATTTGGGGTATCTGCGTAATATAAATCAATCATTGAAAGCTCCAAAGTAAAGTAGGCACGAAATGTTTAGTATATCCACAGTCTGCCTTCTAACATCATAAAAAGCAAAAAAGCGCAAGATGGATAAGACAAGTCTCGTATGATTATTGTAGTGGTGAAAAATAGTGATTTTGGTATATTCAGGATAAAAATTACGATCGTTTAGTATCGGTTAAAAAAGGTTTGTTGAGGATGGAACAAGAAAAGACGGCATTGGTTGAGTGGGTTGATATTGTTGATGATAAAAATGAAGTCGTTGCACAAGCAACACGTCAACAAATGCGAGCTGAAAACCTACGACATAGAGCAACGTATATTGTTGTTCATGATGGGATGGGTAAAATTTTGGCGCAACGTAGAACAGAAACAAAAGATTTTTATCCCGGTTGGTTAGATGCCACAGCAGGTGGTGTTGTCCAACAAGGTGAAAATTTACTGGAAAGCGCGCGTCGTGAAGCAGAAGAAGAACTCGGCATTGCGGGGGTTCCTTTCGCTGAACATGGGCAATTTTATTATGATGATAAAAGCTGTCGTGTATGGGGAAGTCTATTTAGTTGTGTTTCTCATGGGCCTTTCGCTCTGCAAGCAGAAGAAATAGAGGAAGTGTGCTGGTTAACCCCCTCTGAAATCACAGAGCGTTGTGATGAATTCACGCCAGATTCACTAAAAGCGCTTTCTCTTTGGTTAACACGTAATAACAGTACACGTTTAGAAACCCGAGAAACCGTCGATTAAGGGGTACTTTGCCCTATTTCAAAGCGATAAGCATAGTTGATAACGGTATCTTCGAATATAGCGTTATCATCTTCGTCTTTTAAGCGTTGTAAAAGGGCGATAAGGTGTTTTCCTGCCTCTTTTCCCATTTTGTGATAATCAAAACGAATTGACGTAAGAGATGGTGATATTTGATCACTATTATCAGAGCCTTCCAAACAAGCAATGGCCAGATCTTGAGGGATCTTAATTAATCGCCTTTGGCACTCAAAAATCATTCCTAACGCAATGCTCTCATGACTACAAATAACGGCATCTAATTCAGGTTGCCGCAATAAAATTTCTGTTAAAGCTTGTCTACCATAAGCCATAGATGCGGGATCAGGTGTAGTGACACTTTGCTCAGCATTTAAATAATTTTTCAGTAAGGCTCGTGACCAACCTGTTATTTGCTGGTGGTGTAAACGCTGGCCTTGTAAAGCGCCAATATAACCGATACAACGTCTTCCTTGGGTGATTAAATGACTAGTTAAATCATATGCAGCTTGCTCATAAGAGCAATCAATACTAATGGCGGCTTGTTCATCAGATTGACTCGCAACACTGACAACCGGCACGTTGGCATTACTAATATGTAAAAAATGAGTGGGACTGAGTTGTGATCCAAAGACAACCAATGCGGCAGGATTGCTTTGTAATAGCATATTAATCACATCACTGGCTTTATGTGGTTGATATTCATAACAACCAACGAGAATTTGATATTGATGGCGATTTAATATTTGCTGTAAAGATTGCATAAAATCAGCACTGGCTTTATCTGTGAAAGAGGGTAACAGCACTGCAATAATATGACTTTGAGCCGAAGCTAACGCGCCTGCTGAGGCATTAGGAATATAACCAAGTTCCTCTACGGCTTGATTAACTTTCTCTCTTAACTTATCAGAGACCAACTCAGGGGTTCGTAATGCACGCGAAACGGTCATTGAACCGACTCCAGCGTGTTTAGCGACATCTTGTAATGTGACGCGACCTGTATTTCGGCGCTTACGTGTTTTGATCATGTGTGATTATGCTTGCTTAGCCTATTTTATTAACCGCAGATCCTACCTGAAATCTTTCTATTATGCTGAAACAATACAGTGTCAATTGTTGGCATTTTCTGCAATTAACATTTTATTAAAATGATAGCGCTATCACAATTACGAACGATCTATCTAGATAGCGCTACCATTAATGATTACTATCCTTAATAACGAAGCTCAAAGAGAGTCTTATTGAGGTTACAAAGATGCTTAAAACATTATTAACACCTGATGTGGTACAAGTGGTTCCGAGCGTTAGCGATTGGCGAGAAGCCGTTAAAGTGGCGTGTCAGCCATTAGTTGATAAAGGGTGCGTTGAACCTCGTTACATCGATGCTATTTACAAATCACATGAAAAAATAGGGCCATATTATGTTTTAGGTCCGGGTATTGCGATGCCTCATGCTCGTCCTGAAGATGGTGTTAACCAACTTTCTCTTGCATTAACGATTGTTGAGCAAGGAGTGGAATTTGGTGCTGATGAAAACGATCCGGTGAAATTACTGATTGTTTTAGCTGCAACAGATAACGATAGCCATATTAATGCCATTATGAAATTAGTCGAACTTTTTGATAACGATAAAGATATTCAAACGCTATTTAATGCGAAAAGCAAAGCGGATGTATTAGCAGTTATCAACAACTATTAATGACAATTTAAAATTACCAAGGGGAATACCATGAAAATTACAGTTGTGTGTGGAAATGGTTTAGGCAGTAGTTTAATGATGGAAATGAGTATCAAAAGTATTTTAAAAGATCTCGCTGTCAATGCAGAAGTGGATCACGTTGATTTGGGTTCAGCAAAAGGTACGCCAAGTGATATCTATGTTGGAACTCGTGATATTGCAGAACAGCTTAATTCTCAAGCCGTAAATGGAAGAGTAGTTTCACTGGATAATATGATTGATAAAGTTGCGATGAAAGAAAAACTTTCTGTTGCATTACGTGAATTAGGCGCGTTATAAGGAGCCTATCATGGACTTTTTCCGCTTTCTAATGAGTGATGTGCTTTCAGAGCCTTCTATTTTAGTGGGTTTGATCGCATTGATTGGATTAATTGCCCAGAAAAAACCAGTTACGGAATGTATTAAAGGCACGGTAAAAACCATTATGGGTTTTGTGATTTTAGGTGCTGGTGCCGGTCTTGTCATTAACTCACTGGGTGATTTCTCAACGATTTTCCAACATGCATTTGGCATTCAAGGTGTTGTGCCTAATAACGAGGCAATTGTCTCTATTGCACAAAAAAGCTTTGGTAAAGAAATGGCTCTGATTATGTTCTTTGCCATGTTGATTAATATTTTAATTGCTCGTTTAACACCGTGGAAATTTATTTTCTTAACGGGTCACCATACATTATTTATGTCAATGATGGTGGCAGTTATTCTGGCAACAGCGGGCTTAGAAGGCGCTGTATTAGTTGCGGTAGGTTCATTAGTTGTTGGGATTTCAATGGTGTTTTTCCCAGCCATTGCACACCCTTATATGAAAAAAATTACCGGTTCTGATGATGTGGCATTAGGACACTTCTCAACTATTTCTTATGTCGTTGCGGGCTTTATCGGCAGTAAATTTGGTAATAAAGAGCATTCAACAGAAGAGATGAATGTGCCTAAAAGCTTGTTATTTTTACGTGATACGCCAGTCGCAATTGCCTTTACTATGGGCATTATTTTTGTCATCACATGTTTATTTGCGGGCGATACTTTTGTTCGTGAAGTTAGTGGTGGTAAAAACTGGTTTATGTTCTCGTTAATGCAATCTATAACCTTCGCAGCAGGTGTTTATATTATTCTGCAAGGTGTGCGTATGGTTATTGCTGAGATTGTTCCTGCATTTAAAGGTATTTCAGATAAGTTAGTTCCTAATGCAAAACCTGCTTTAGATTGCCCAGTTGTATTCCCTTATGCACCCAATGCGGTATTAGTTGGCTTTTTAAGTAGCTTTGCTGCGGGTGTTATCGGCATGTTTATTCTGTATGCTTTAGATTGGACAGTAATAATTCCTGGTGTGGTTCCTCATTTCTTCGTGGGTGCAACAGCTGGGGTATTTGGTAATGCGACCGGTGGACGTCGTGGTGCGATTTTAGGGGCATTCGTTCAAGGCTTATTAATTACTTTCTTGCCTGTATTCCTATTACCAGTACTTGGAGACATCGGTATTGCTAACACCACATTTAGTGATGCAGACTTCGGTGTTATCGGTATTTTATTAGGTATTATTGTTCGTTGATAGTATTTGTTTATTGAACTTTAATAGATGCTCGACTTTCTAATCAGTCGGGCATTTTTTTTGTAGAAATAATGCACTTAAATTTTTTTATATATTCAATATATTATGATTAGTTCCCCGTATGCACAGGGATAAACCGGGGCAGACGCTAAAGCGGATAATGTTCAAGCTGTGTTCCCAGTATGCACGGGGATAATGATAAATAGTATTGTAATAATATAAATATTTTGTTATTTCATTTTAATGGTGATTTTTTTGCTAAGAGGATTTAGATAAATATCCGGATAAAATATAACTAGATATAGCTCTAATTTTTGATATTAAATTTAGAAAATGATGCCTATAAATAATAGACTCTAAATTATGTAAAATAATGATTGGGTTAATATGAATAACGATTATTATAATTATTGGGGAAAATTCACGTCGGAAGAAAATAATGAGTGTTACCACTTACTTCCTTATCATAGCCTTGATGTCGCTGCAGTTGGTGCAACACTCTTCTCTGTAAATAAAAAAATTATAAAAGATATTTCTGAATACCTACAAATTAGTCCTGAAAACTTCTCTAAATTTTTTTTATTACTACTTTCTCTTCATGATATTGGTAAGTTTTCATCGTCATTTCAGTATATTAATAAAAATATTATCGATAATAATAAAATTCCGGAAAGTAGATTTTCTTACGATGGAAAAAAATATCGTCATGATTGTTTAGGGTATCACTTTTGGAAAGAAATAAAAGATACAGTTTACTCATCAATAATACTATCTGATGGGAATTATAATAACCGTAAACTATCAAAAGGTTTCCTGATAATTATTGAGACCGTATTAGGGCATCATGGTAAACCAATTAATAAAAATGATATTGATTATATGGGGAATTTTACTCATGAAAATAATAAAAAAGCGGTGTCAGAATTTACAGTTGATATATTAAAATTATTCAAACCTCAAATCTCTGTAGATCTTTTCTTGAACGATGATTGGCTAAATAGGTTAAAACAAATCTCATGGTTACTCGCCGGAATGTCAACTCTTTCAGATTGGATTGGTTCTAATAAAGATTATTTCCCTTATCGTAGAAATAAAATACCTTTATCTGAATACTGGCTTTTAGCCCTAAAACAAGCCAAAAAAGCAACGCTAGCAAGTGGTTTTAATCAGGATCATGTAATCTTGTCATTTATTTCCGTTGAGCATAGTTTTGGCTATAAACCAACGCCATTACAACAATGGGCAGAAAATGTACCTATAAATAAATATCCACAGCTTTTTATATTAGAAGATACGACTGGTTCTGGTAAAACAGAGGCTGCATTAACATTAGTTCATAGATTAATGGAAGCTGATGCAGCGGATGGGTTTTATTTTGGCTTGCCTACACAGGCGACATCCAATGCCATGTTTTCAAGGATAGCGAATTATTATCCCAATATATTTCATAAAGATAGTGATATGCCAAGTATTGTACTTGCTCATGGGGCTAGTGCTATGAATGAGCAATTTATGAATATGATCCAAAATGGCAATGAACAATATAATCGCGCGGATAGTACTGCATCAGCACAATGCTATCAATGGTTATCAGATTCACGAAAAAAGGCATTATTAGCAACAATTGGTGTGGGGACTATAGATCAAGCTTTACTTGCTATGTTACCGCGAAGACATCAATCTTTAAGATTGTTAGGGCTAAATAGAAAAGTCATTATTTTTGATGAAATTCATTCTGCGGATGAGTTTATGTTTGAAATTATTGAACATTTATTATCAGCACATTTATATCAAGGTGGTTCAGTTATTCTATTAACTGCAACGCTATCATTAAAGCAAAGGCAGAGGATTATCAACAGTTGGTTTAGTGCACTTAATCAACCAAAAGAGGAAATTAAATCAAAACATTTTCCATTAGCCACACATTTAACTTATTTTCCTGATGTAACGCTGAAAGAATATCCACTGGAAAGTAGGAAAGAGGTTAGCCGAAAAGTTAAAGTAGAAATTGTTAATGAAGAACAAGAATGTATTAATATTGTTATCGATGCTGTTAATAATGAAAAATGTATTGTTTGGATAAGGAATACAGTTAATGATGCAATTAATGCTTATCGAGAAATAAATAAAGTCTTACCTGAGAATAGAGATAATTGTCTGTTATTTCATAGTCGTTTTACGTTGAAAGATAGAAAAATATGTGAAGAGCAAGTACTGAGGCGTTTTGGGAAGTCCAGTACAGCCCAACAAAGAAAGGGTACTGTATTAATTGCCACACAAGTATTTCAAGAGAGTTTAGATGCAGATGCAGATATTATGATTTCAGATATCTGTTTTATTGATGATCTTATTCAACGTTCAGGGCGATTACATCGACATACTAGAACAGAAAATGGGGATTATATACCAGCTTCAATCGATAGGCGACAATCTCCTATTTTATATCTACATGCACCTTTATTTACAGATACACCATCAAATAACTGGTTAGTAGAACATTTTTCATCAACAGAGGCTGTTTACCGTTCTCCTGGTCGTTTGTGGTTAACATTAAGAAGCCTAATTCAATTAGGAGAAATTAATATGCCACAAGATGCTAGGCAGTTAATTGAATCTGTTTATAGCGATAACGCTTATAATGAAATTCCACAGGCTCTAATTTATAAAGAAAATAATGATTTAGGAGAGCGTAAAGCACAAACGGTTAAAGCCAAGCTACAACTATTGAAGCTAAATAAGGGTTATAGTGAAGAGAGCTCAGAATTTTGGACAGAAGATCATTATGATATAAGTACGCGATATAGTGATATGGAAACAGCTAATATTCTTTTGCTGAAAAGAGTGGAAGATATATATCTTCCTTGGATAGCTGATGAGCGCCACTCTATTGAGCTAAGTACAGTTAAGATTTCGAAAAATAAATATGCAGATAAATTAGCTTCAGTATCTCAAGAAATAACGGAGAAAATAAATAAACAATATCCACAAACTCGATATTTACAATTGTGGATCCCAGAAGAAGATCACTATTATCAGTATGATCCTCTAATCGGTTTTAGTGAAAGACAGGAATTGTCATGAATATTATTAATCAACCTTGGCTACCTTTTCATTTTCGTAACGGTGAGATTAAAACGCTTCCTATTTCTGCTATTTCTCATCCTGATATTGTCGACTTTGCTTTAAATAGAGCCGATTTCCAAGGTGCAGCTTATCAATTTACCATTGGGTTATTACAAACTGTATTTGCGCCAAAAAATGAGGATGAATGGGAAGAATATTTTGAATCACCACCTTCTGATGAGGAGTTAAAAAGTGCTTTTAGTAAAGTGGCTCATGCTTTTAATATAACGGGTAGTGCTCCTTTATTTATGCAAGATTTCTCAAAATTAGAAGAACAAAAAAATATCCCTATAGCTCAGTTGTTAATTGATGCGCCGGGTGAAAACGGAATAAAGAAAAATACTGATCATTTTATTAAGCAAGGTATTGCTGATGTAATGTCATTAGAAATGGCAGTATTAGCATTATTTACCTTACAAATAAATGCCCCAAGTGGTGGCCAAGGCCACTTAGTTAGCTTAAGAGGAGGTGGCCCTTTAACGACATTAATATACCCCACGGAAGAGCATTCAACATTATGGCAAAAATTATGGCTAAATGTGATTAATAGAGAATTTTGGGAATATGCTGAACCGAATTTTGATGATGGCAGTGTTTTTCCTTGGCTAGTTCCCCTAGATTTAAAAGAAGGAAAAGGTGAAAAAATTTCGCCTGGCGATGTTCATCCTCTTCATATGTACTGGGCAATGCCTCGTAGAATCAGATTAAAAGTAGAAAATAAACCTACCATTTGTCAAATTAGTGATAAAAAGAGTCATTCTTCAGTTAAATATTATTTTACTAAAAACTATGGTTTAGATTATCAAGAAGGTTGGTTGCATCCATTGACACCATATTATTGGGATGCTAAGAAGCCAGAAACTTTTCCTAATTCACTTAAAGGAAGACAAGGCGGTATTCATTATAATCTTTGGGACAGATTATTGCTATCAAGTGATGAAAATGGGCAAAAAAGTGCTACCGTTGTCAGTCATTACTTAAAGTTATATCAACTATTAGAGTTAACAAGAAAACCTCGATTGCTTATTTTTGGTTATGATATGGATAATATGAAACCTCGAGGATGGTACGCCTTAGAAATGCCTATTTTTCATGTAAGAGATAAATATCATAATCAAATAGTGAATGAAATAAAAATCATCCAAGCATTGACAATAGACTGTTTGAAGAGAGTAAAAGAACAGATAAAAAAAGCATGGTTTAATAGTCCTAAAGATATTAAAGGAGATATTAGTTTTATTGATTTAACTTTTTGGCAAAGAAGTGAAAATATATTTTTTGAAGTTGTTCAAAATATTATTGTTCAAACACAGAAAGAGGATTTTCTAACTCCAGAACAAGCAAAAAAATGGTTAAATACAATTAGAAAAATTAGCCTTTCTATTTTTGATGAATATGCTTTATCTGCATTAGGAACACCAAAATCAGTTAGTGGATGTATTAAAGCAAGAAATGATTTAATTAATGATCTTTATGGTAATAAAAAAGTAAAAATATTCACTGAAAACTTTAAAATTACTAAAAGAAATGGAGAGTGATATGGGAGCTTATAAATTAGATAATATTACTTTGTATGGATATCCAGAATTACAATCAAATGTATTACGTTGGTGGGAAAGTTTATTTTTATCATCAGATGAATTAAGTAAAAAAGGTATTATCTCTGCACCAAGTCGATATAAAGCAGAATTAAAACGTTGTGAATCAATTACTGCTATTATGTTGACTGAAGGATTTCGTGCATTATGGTTAAGCTTTCCCTCTGAGCTTATTAATCAAGCTAAAACTGAAGATATTGAACGTTGGGCAGTCATTGTCGCTGTATTAGTTTACATCACTCAAAATGGTGAAAAACACTTTGCTACTATTGCTGGTGAAAAAGATGAAAGTAAAAAATCTTGTATTAGTGAATCACGTTTTTTACAACTACAATCTTCCCGTAATTATGATGAGTTTATAAGGCGACTAAGACGGATTTTAATTCAAATTAAAGGAAAATCCTCAGTTTTATCTATGTGTAAAGATCTTGAAAAATGGGTTTTAGAAAAACAACAAATTCGTTCTGTACAAGCAAGTGAACAAGTTATTGTTGAATGGGCAATGAAATATTATCGAGCAGCCATTTAACAGTTTAATTAATTTAATAAGGAAATGAAATGAGCCAATTTATTCAATTACATATTTTAACTTCTTATGCTCCTTCTAATTTAAATCGTGATGATTTAGGTCGTCCAAAAACGGCAATAATGGGAGGGGTTGAACGCTTAAGAATAAGCTCACAAAGTTTAAAACGTCATTGGCGTACATCAGAGTTATTTAATGTTGCATTTTCTAATAATATAGGTATTCGCACTAAAAAATTCGGATTACAACTTTATGATGCATTAATTGAAGGTGGGATTGCTGAAAAAAATGCCAAGAAATGGACTGAGTTAATTATAGAACAATATGGAAAAATAAAGAACGGCTCTATTGAAACAGAACAGCTTGTTCATATTAGTCATTTAGAAAAAACTTTGGCATTTGATTTGATCAATTTACTTATTAAAGAACAAAGAGAGCCTAAAAAACAAGAACTAGAGAATTTAAAAGAAATAAGTACCTCAGTAGATATTGCGTTGTTTGGTAGAATGTTAGCTTCAGCACCGAAATATAATATAGAAGCAGCTTGCCAAGTTGCTCATGCTATTAGTGTTCATAGTACGGTTGTTGAAGATGATTATTTTACTGCTATTGATGATTTAAATAATGGTGAAACAGATATGGGATCGGCTCATATTGGTGAAACAGGTTTTGCAGCTGCACTTTTTTATAGTTATATCTGCATTAATAAGACTCAATTAATTGAGTCTTTAGACGGTAATGAAGAACTTGCAAATAAAGCAATTCAAGCATTAACTGAAGTGGCAATTAAAGTTTCGCCAACAGGTAAACAAAATAGTTTTGCTTCTCGTGCTTATGCGAGCTGCGTTTTAGCGGAAAAAGGAAGTTATCAGCCACGTTCTTTATCTGTTGCGTTTCTAAAACCAATTGATGATGACGATATGGAAACTGCATCTATTAATGCATTGAATTCTCGAATGGAGAATTTTGATAAAGTTTATGGGGCTTGTGCAGATTCTCGCTATAAGCTCAATGTAGCGCAAGCTGAAGGTTCGCTCTCTGGATTATTACAATTTGTTGCTGAGTAATGAGGAGATATTATGGCTCAATATCTCGTTTTTCGTCTTTATGGACCACTTGCTAGTTGGGGGCTACCAGCAGTAGGTGGTGATAGACAAACAGGATTAGCTCCTTCACGTTCAGCTATTTTAGGCTTACTGGGCGCCGCGTTAGGTATTAAGCGAGAAGATGAAAACAAATTAACCCAATTACAGCAAAGCATTTTAGTTGCTGCAAAACAATTTGTACCAAGTACGTTATTAAGAGATTTCCATACGACACAAGTGCCTTCAGTTCGTAAAAATATTACACATGCTACTCGTCGTAGTGAATTAGCTGAAAAAGAGTTGAATACTATTTTATCTAGTCGTGATTATCGATGTGATGCTATATGGGTTGTCGCGATTAAATTAACACCAAATGCACAATATACACTTGAACAGTTAAAAAATGCGTTATTAACGCCTGTTTATGTTCTGAGTTTAGGGCGTAAATCTTGTCCTCTATCTTTACCGATGATGCCTAAAATTGTAGAAACAAAGCAATTACAAGAGGCATTAGATACTGAATTTCCTAATATAACAGCATCTACCAAAGCCGATAATTATTGGTTCAGGTCGGATGGATGGGTGACGTATTTTTGGGAAGGAAGCCATCAAGATATTGAGGGTGAAAATATTATGATATTACACCCTTGGGATGATCCTATAAATAGACAGCATTGGCAATTTCGTCAACGTAAAATGTATCAAATGAGCGTAAAAAGGGAGAGCGAATAATGTATTTATCAAGGATCACAATAGGCGGTTCTTCTGATTATTTGCACTCTTTATTGACGAATAAACAGCAGGCAGGATATACGATTCATCAGCTATTATGGCAGTTATTTACTGAAGAAAAAGAACGCTCATTTTTGTATCGAATAGAAATAGAAAAAAATGGTACACCCATTTTTTATATTCTTTCTTCGGTGACTCCAGCAATTAAACACGCTTTTTTTAAGATAGAAACTAAACCTTTTTTACCAAAATTAGCCCCAAAAATGAAATTAGCATTCTCATTAAGAGCAAATCCAACAGTTTGTATTACTGATAAAGAAGGGAAGCAACATCGTCATGATGTTCTTATGCATGCTAAGAAACAAGCTCAATTAAACGGAAATTATTCTAGTCATGATGATATTCAACATTTGATGCAACAAGCTGCATTAAATTGGATAACTTCTGAAAGTCGTTTAAATAAATGGGGGATTTCATTAACCCAGCTACCTGATATTAAAGCTTATACACCTGAGCGTATTAAAAAACCGTCAGGCAAAATAATGGCTTTTTCTTCAGTTGATTATCAAGGTGTGCTAACAATTGAAGACCCGCATCTATTTTGGCAACAATATCAGCAAGGATTTGGTAGAGCAAAGGCCTTTGGTTGTGGGTTGATGCTCATTAGGAGCATCTAATGGTCTTTATTCCTTTAAGACCCATTCCAATTAAAGATAGGCATTCAATGATTTTTATTGGAATGGGACGAATTGATGTGAAGGATGGTGCTTTTGTTGTTATTGATGAAATTAATGGCGAAAGAATGCTTATTCCTGTGGGGTCATTAGCATGTATTTTACTGGAACCAGGAACTCGTATTAGTCATGCGGCAGTTAAGTTGGCGGCAACCGCAGGAACATTATTAATATGGGTTGGTGAAGCAGGTGTACGACTTTATTCTGTTGGACAACCTGGTGGCGCGCGATCAGATAAGTTGTTGTATCAAGCAAAATTAGCACTTGATAGTGATTTGCGTTTAAAAGTTGTTCGTAAAATGTTTGAACTTAGATTTGGTGAGCCTGCTCCTTTAAAAAGGAGCGTGGATCAACTGCGTGGTATAGAAGGAGCTCGAGTTAGAAAGCAATATCAAATGTTAGCTAAGGAATTTAAGATTGATTGGAAAGGGCGACGTTATGATCCAAAGGATTGGGAGTCTGGAGATATTATTAATCGTTGTATCAGCGCCGCTACAGCCTGTTTATACGGTGTTACTGAAGCGGCAATTTTAGCTGCAGGTTATGCTCCTGCCATTGGTTTTGTGCATACAGGAAAGCCACTTTCGTTTGTTTATGATATTGCGGATATCATAAAATTTGACACAGTTGTGCCTGTTGCATTTAAGGTTGCATCATATAAAGCAATTGCACCCGATCGTGAGGTACGTGTTGCTTGTAGAGAAGCGTTTCGAAAGCATCAAACACTCAATAAACTTATACCTCTAATTGAAGAGATCCTTTCTGCTGGTGATATTCTTCCTCCTGAACCACCTATTGATGCTCAACCACCTGCAATTCCTCAAGCTCGCCCTTTTGGTGATGAAGGGCATAGAGAAAAATAGTAATGAGTATGATTGTTGTTGTAACTGAAGCTGTACCGCCTAGATTAAGAGGGCGGTTAGCTGTGTGGTTATTGGAAGTTAGAGCAGGGGTTTATATCGGCAATGTTTCTGCTCGAATAAGGGAAATGATTTGGCAACAAGTTAATACGCTTGCCGAAGATGGTAATGTTGTTATGGCATGGGGAACTAATACTGAATCCGGTTTTGATTTTCAAACGTATGGTGAAAATCGTCGAGAGCCTATTGATTTTGATGGCTTAAGGTTAGTGTTGTTTAAATCTTTAGACGATGAATAATTTTGGTAAAAATAAATATATTTTTTTATTTAATTAAATCAAATGGATATAATTAGAGTGTTCCCCGTATGCACGGGGATAAACCGTGATTTGGTTTGAGAACGGGAAGATTCAAATTGTGTTCCCCGTATGCACGGGGATAAACCGCCTGCTTGGTATTTTTCGATATCTGTATAACAGTGTTCCCCGTATGCACGGGGATAAACCGCATTGTGACACCACGTCAGGGCGGCACGGAAAGTGTTCCCCGTATGCACGGGGATAAACCGCACTGACCCCTGAGTTTGCTAAAACCTCCGATCGTGTTCCCCGTATGCACGGGGATAAACCGGTTTTAATCAAGCCAAAGATGTGCCAGGTGCGTGTTCCCCGTATGCACGGGGATAAACCGGCTTCTCGCGCAAAGTAAAATGTTGCGCCGATGTGTTCCCCGTATGCACGGGGATAAACCGCGGACGAACGCAGACTATCCGCATGATATTAAGTGTTCCCCGTATGCACGGGGATAAACCGCCGAAACCGCCAGAGCCTACCGCAACACCGAAGTGTTCCCCGTATGCACGGGGATAAACCGGATAATGAGAACGAAAAAGGGGGAATAGGTACGTGTTCCCCGTATGCACGGGGATAAACCGATAGGGTAGGGGATCACGATAGGTTAGGCGCAGTGTTCCCCGTATGCACGGGGATAAACCGCCAGTAAGATTCTTTATTTTCTAAGAACACCCGTGTTCCCCGTATGCACGGGGATAAACCAACTGGCACAAAAGAAGCGATTGAAGTAAAAACGTGTTCCCCGTATGCACGGGGATAAACCGGCCTCTCCAACCTCTGATGTAAAAATAGCGACGTGTTCCCCGTATGCACGGGGATAAACCGTCTCTGCTGTTTTAAATGATGTGGCTTTAGGCGTGTTCCCCGTATGCACGGGGATAAACCGAACACAGAGTCTTCATAATCAGCGGAGTTTCGGTGTTCCCCGTATGCACGGGGATAAACCGACTCATAATACTCCCTCCTGTGAGTATTCTCAGTGTTCCCCGTATGCACGGGGATAAACCGACAGTGTCACTTTCACTACTGGGCGCGAGGGTGTGTTCCCCGTATGCACGGGGATAAACCGTAATCAACCATAATCAACGATAATTCGGGATGGTGTTCCCCGTATGCACGGGGATAAACCGTAAAACACTAGATGCCATTCTTGACTTGGGTGGTGTTCCCCGTATGCACGGGGATAAACCGAGTTATTTATCTCTGACTTCAAAAATAAAATAGTGTTCCCCGTATGCACGGGGATAAACCGCAATTCTTTAAGTTGATTATCGATATATTGAAGTGTTCCCCGTATGCACGGGGATAAACCGTTATTAGAGATACAGCGTAATAACATGGACGAGTGTTCCCCGTATGCACGGGGATAAACCGTCACTGGAACGACAATTACAAGGCATCGGGTAGTGTTCCCCGTATGCACGGGGATAAACCGGCATTGGTAATTTTTCTACTATGTTTGTGAATGTGTTCCCCGTATGCACGGGGATAAACCGAAACATCTACAGCCAACGCCCATCTAATCGCAGTGTTCCCCGTATGCACGGGGATAAACCAACGTTCCCTACAGGAATCACACCTATAATTTTTTTTCCTTTTCTATTAATCTTCGTCATTGAGCCTATACATATATCACTTTGAATTAATATGTTTATTTTATGAATAATAATGCTATTATCCTGAGTGAATATTCACGATGTGTATATTTTCGTACCTAATTAATTATAAAAATAGGTTTAACATCACAATCACTAAGGAAAAAGAAGATGTCTTTTGGTATTCGATATCTTGCGTTGTTACCACTTTTTGTTATCACTGCTTGCCAACAACCTGTTAATCACAATCCACCAGCGACTCAAACAGCTCAGGTTCAGCCTGCAATCGTGAATAACTCATGGATTGAAATTTCACGTAGTGCGCTCGATTTTAATGTGAAAAAAGTACAATCACTTTTAGGTGATAAATCCTCGCTTTGTGCTGTTTTAAAAGGGGATGCATATGGCCATGATTTATCGTTAGTTGCACCTGTTATGATTGAAAACAATGTGCAATGTATTGGTGTAACGAATAACCAAGAGCTAAAAGAAGTGCGTGATCTAGGATTCCAAGGTCGTTTAATGCGTGTGCGTAATGCCACAGAGCAAGAAATGGCTCAGGCGACAAGCTATAACGTGGAAGAATTGATTGGTAACTTAGATATGGCTAAGAAATTAGATGCCATTGCTAAACAACAAAATAAAGTGATCCCTATTCATCTTGCCTTAAATTCAGGTGGAATGTCTCGTAATGGATTAGAAGTTAATAACAATGCGGGGCTTGAAGAAGCAAAGCAAATTGCTCAATTAGCTAACCTTAAAGTGGTTGGCATTATGTCTCATTATCCTGAAGAAGATGCGGATAAAGTAAGAGAAGATCTCGCTCGTTTTAAACAGCAATCACAAAAGGTATTGGATGTTACTGGGCTAAACCGTAAAGACGTTACTCTGCATATGGCAAATACTTTTGCCACAATTACCGTACCTGGATCATGGTTAGATATGGTGCGTGTAGGCGGGATTTTTTATGGTGATACCATCGCAAGTACAGATTACAAACGTGTTATGACTTTTAAATCCAATATTGCCTCAATCAATTATTATCCTAAAGGTAATACTGTTGGGTATGATCGCACTTACACACTAAAACGTGATTCAGTATTAGCTAATATCCCTGTTGGCTATGCAGATGGTTATCGTCGAGTCTTTAGTAATGCAGGACATGCTTTAATTGGTGGTCAACGTGTGCCTGTTTTAGGTAAAACATCAATGAATACGGTGATTGTTGATATTACCGATCTTAAAAATATCAATTCAGGGGATGAAGTCGTGTTCTTTGGTAAGCAAGGTAATGCAGAGATCACTGCTGAAGAGGTTGAAGATATTAGTGGTGCACTGTTTACAGAGATGTCGATTTTGTGGGGGGCGACCAATCAGCGTGTACTCGTGGATTAAAGTAGGGTACTTGTGATCACCAATCTCAACAACTTTTGAGAGAAATTGTGGGGGAATTTCCCCCACAAAACTATTTATCGCAAGATAAAATAGCTTGAACTACGGTGTCGCCACTACTGATATTAAAAGAACATAATCTTTCATGTTTCAGTAAAGCAAAACACCAAACTGTAATACATACAGTAATCAGCCCTAATAGGGCAAGCTTAGTCACTTCTCTTGACACTCTTTTATAAAGGAGACAGAATCAAGTTGGTTGGTTTTGAGACTGCCTCGAATTTTAGTCAAATAAGAAATCTGTAGAATAAAAAACGCCAAATGAAATTAATCATCTGGCGTTGTTTTATTTGAAGCGAACTTCAATAATTATGCGTTTTCTTGTTGGCTTGCTTGAATAGCTGTCAACGCAACGGTGTAGACGATATCGTCTACTAATGCACCACGAGAAAGGTCATTCACTGGTTTACGCATACCTTGTAACATTGGTCCGATTGAAACCAAGTCAGCTGAACGTTGTACCGCTTTATAAGTGGTATTACCGGTGTTCAGATCAGGGAAGATAAACACAGTCGCTTTACCTGCAACTGGTGAGTTTGGTGCTTTAGATTTAGCAACATCAGCCATAACAGCTGCGTCGTATTGTAAAGGACCATCAATCATCAGATCAGGGCGTTTTTCTTGCGCTAAACGTGTCGCTTCACGAACTTTCTCTACATCGCTACCTGCACCAGAGTTACCAGTAGAATAAGAGATCATCGCAACGCGTGGGTCGATACCGAATGCAATTGCAGAGTCTGCAGATTGGATTGCGATTTCAGCCAGTTGTTCCGCTGTTGGATCTGGGTTAATTGCACAGTCACCATAAACATAAACTTGTTCTGGTAACAGCATAAAGAACACAGAAGACACTAATGAGCTACCCGGTGCAGTTTTGATTAACTGTAGTGGTGGACGAATAGTGTTAGCCGTTGTATGAACAGCACCAGAAACAAGGCCATCTACTTCGCCTTTTTCCAGCATTAATGTGCCGAGAACAACGTTATCTTCTAACTGCTCACGAGCAACAACTTCTGTCATACCTTTGCTTTTACGCAGTTCAACTAAGCGAGGTACATAAATTTCACGTACTTCTTTAGGATTGACTAACTCAATGCCTGTGCCTAATTCAACACCTTGTGCGGTTGCTACACGACGAATTTCTTCAGGATCGCCTAACAGTACGCAAGTAGCGATACCACGATCAGCACAAATTGCTGCTGCTTTAACAGTACGTGGCTCATCACCTTCTGGTAAAACGATACGTTTTTTCGCTTTACGTGCTAATTCTGTTAATTGGTAACGGAATGCTGGTGGTGATAAACGGTTAGGGCGTTCAGAGTTAGCGGTCAGTGAATCAATCCATTGTGTATTGATATGTTGAGCAACGTAGTTCTGAATTTTTTCAATACGTTCATGGTCATCAGCAGGCACTTCTAAGCTAAAACTTTGAAGATTTAAAGAAGTCTGCCAAGTGTTTGCATTAACCATAAAGATTGGTAAGCCAGTTTCGAATGCACGTTCACAAAGTTGTTTGATAGGAGCATCGATTTGGTAACCACCTGTTAGTAGGATTGCACCAATTTCAACGCCATTCATTGCTGCAAGGCACGCTGAAACTAATACATCTGGGCGATCCGCAGAAGTCACTAAAAGTGAACCAGGGCGGAAGTGCTCTAACATGTGTGGAATACTACGGGCACAGAAAGTCACAGACTTAATACGACGGGTTTCAATATCGCCTTTATTGACGACTGTCGCATTTAAGTGTTTTGCCATATCTGTTGCACGGGTAGCGATTAAATCGAAGTTCCAAGGAATGCAACCCAGTAAAGGCAGTGGGCTATTCTTTTCAATGGTTTTTAAATCGACATTAGAGATAATCGCTTTATTTGAATCATCAAATATTTCAGATAAGTCAGGGCGAGTACGGCCTTGATCATCAACAGGTGCATTTAGTTTGTTAACAATAACACCGGTGATATTTTGGTTTTTTACACCGCCAAATTCAGCACGCGCAAATTCGATACGCTCTTTTAGCTGTTCAACCGTGTTGTTACCTAATGCAGTAACGAAAACAATTTCAGCACCTAATGTTTTTGCAATTTCATAGTTTAATGATTGTGCAAAAGGGTGCTTACGCATAGGTACCAGACCTTCGATGAGAATAACTTCTGCATCAGCGGTGTTTTCATGGTATCTAGCAACAATTTCTTCCATCAGAACATCTTTTTGGTTTGAGCTGAGCAGAGACTCAACATAATCCATGTTTAAAGGTTCTGATGATTGAATAGTGGAGTGAGAACGGATAATCGCAGTTGTCTGATCTAATGCGCCTTTTACACGAGGTTGTGCAATAGGTTTGAACACGCTAAGGCGAACGCCTTTTTGTTCCATAGAACGGATAACACCCAAGCTGACGCTGGTTAAACCTACGCGTGTATCAGTTGGGACTAACATAATTGTACGGGACACGGAAACCTCTTTAAATATCGGTTGCTCGTTATGTAAAACAGTACTGCCAGCATGACACTGGCAGTACATCAAAGAACTTAAGCGGTCAGGCGACTTGCGTCCTGAGCGATAACTAACTCTTCGTTAGTTGGGATAACAACAGCAAGACGGCTGTTATCGGTAGTGATAGTGCCTGATTTACCGAAACGTGCATCTAAGTTACGTTGATGATCAACTTCAAAACCTAATAGAGCCAGTTTTTTCAGAGATAATTCACGTACCATTGCTGCGTTTTCACCGATGCCACCAGTAAAGATAATAGCATCTAAACGACCTTCCATCAGTGCACAGTAAGAGCCGATGTATTTCGCTAAACGATGGCAATAAACGTCCATTGCACGTTTAGCATCTGCTTTAGTTTCATAGTTATCTTCAACATAACGGCAGTCACTAGTGACTTCAGTTAAACCTAATAAGCCTGATTCTTTAGTTAGCAGTTTATTAATGTCATCAACGCTCATACCTAAAGTATCATGTAAATGGAATACGATAGCAGGGTCGATATCACCACTACGTGTACCCATCACTAAACCTTCTAATGGAGTCAGACCCATAGAAGTATCAACACATTTACCGTTAACGATAGCAGATACAGAACCACCATTGCCTAAGTGGCAAGTGATTACATTCAGTTCATCAACAGGTTTATTTAACATTTTAGCGGCTTCACGGGAAACGAAGAAATGGCTAGTTCCGTGAGCACCGTAACGACGGATGCTGTGATCTTTATATAAGCTGTATGGCAGTGCATACAGATAAGCTTCTTCTGGCATTGTTTGGTGGAATGCAGTGTCAAATACCGCAACCATTTTCTCAATTAAATGAGGGAATGCTTTACGCGCTTCTTCAATACCAATAAGGTGAGCTGGGTTATGTAATGGAGCAAATGGGATAGCAGCTTCAATACCTTTGATAACTTCGTCAGTGATCACGACAGATTTAGTGAACTTCTCACCACCGTGAACAATACGGTGACCAATTGAAGCGATTTGTGCAGACAGTTCTGGTTTTTCAGCCAGAATAGTATTTACGATAAAGTTTAATGCTTCGCTATGAGCAGCACCTGCGCCTAACGCAGCTTCATGTTTTTGGCCATCCATTTTCCACTTCAGGCGGGCTTCAGGAAGGTTGAAGCATTCAGCCAAACCTGAAAGGAATTCTTCACCATTTTCTGGGTTGATAATTGCAAATTTAAGAGAAGAACTACCGCAGTTCAGTACCAGCACCAGCTTACTTGACATGGAATTACCTATTTATCTTGTTGTCGTAGTGTCTTTTATATTATAAAGACGGTGGTTAATAAAACGTCAATCATAAAAGCCTATCGCATTACTATGATGACATTAATGACGCGCATCATGCTTAAAGTAAAAAACTTGATGCTAATTATAGTTGCCAATCATTAATTGGACGATTTTTATTCACCCATTAGCTTTTCGCGTTAAAATCGGCGAAAAGGGTTGAAAATCACGCCGGCAAACAAAATATAGCGCTTTATTGCCACAAACCTTTAGAATGGGCACAGGATACAGAGTAAAGGCAACAAAGACAAAATATACTTAATTCTACTAAAAGATTTTTATTCTTTATAGATATTTTTTAAAAGTTACAGAAGAAATTGATTGAGGTCATTATGAGCGAACCGACAGTGACTCCTCCCGGCTTTTTTAAGAAGCTTCGTTTGGGTAATGAGTATTTAAAAACCTGGCCGGTTGAAAAGCAATTAGCGCCCGTATTCCCTGAAAATCGCATTGTCAAAGCAACACGATTTGGCATTCGCTATATGCCGCCGATCGCCATTTTTACAATGACATGGCAAATTGCTTTAGGGGGAAATTTAGGGCCTGCAATTACAACAGCGTTATTTGCCTGTAGCCTGCCAATGCAAGGGTTATGGTGGTTAGGTAAGCGTGCAGCAACCCCTCTTCCTGGCACATTATTACGCTGGTTTTATGAGATACGCGAGAAATTTGAAGAAGCAGGCATTGCTTTAGCACCTGTGGAACAAACGCCGACTTACCTTTCTCTAGCACATTTATTAAAACGTGCTTTTAAGCAACTTGATCGCTCTTTTCTTGATGATGTGTAGAACATTTGTTCTACCTTCGTCATTTGTCATTATTGTCTTTAGAATTACCCCGTTGAGATCAAAAAACGCGTAGTTAACACTACTCAATACTTTTGATTAATGTCATGCTCTTCTCAATGATTTCTTTGGAGAATTAATGATGGAAATGACACACGCACAACGCTTGATCCTCTCTAATCAATATAAAATGATGACTATGATGGATCCTGATAACGCTGAACGTTATCGTCGCTATCAGACAATCATTGAACGCGGTTACGGATTACAATTACGTGAACTAGACCGTGATTTTGATGAAATGTCAGAGGAGACTTGCCGTACCATTATTAACGTCATGGAAATGTACCATGCACTGCAAGTTTCTCGCGATAACTTAAAAGACCAAGAAATGCCGGATGCTCGTCGTGTTGCATTTATTGGCTTTGATGCGGCGACAGAATCCCGCTATCTTAGTTATGTGCGTTTTATGGTGAATACAGAAGGGCGCTATACGCATTTTGATAGCGGTAGTCATGGTTTCAACTCACAAACACCAATGTGGGAAAAATACCAAAGAATGCTGGCTGTTTGGTTAGCCTGCCCTCGTCAATATCACCTTAGCGCCGTTGAAATCCAACAAATTCTTAATGCGTAATAAGTAACGCATCATTCTAAGGTAGGCATAAATTATGGCGATCACATGTAAAGGCTTTCTGTTTGATTTAGATGGAACATTAGTTGATTCATTACCCGTTGTTGAATATTGTTGGGCGTTATTTGGTGAACGCGTTGGCATATCAACACAAGAGATTAATGACTATATTCATGGAAAGCCAGCCATTGAGTCGATTCGCCATTTTATGCCTAATGCTTCCGAACAAGAGATAACAGATACCTTTCGTTGGTTAGAAAAATTAGAATCAACACAAACAGAAGGTTTAGCACCGCTTCCGGGGGCTATTGAGTTAATTAATCACCTTAATGAATTAGATATTCCGTGGGCAATTGTGACTTCAGGTACCGTACCAATCGCATCAACGCGCCAATCTGTCACTGGTATTCCTGAACCTAAACATTGGGTTACAGCGGAATGTATTAGTAAGGGTAAACCTAATCCTGAGCCTTATCTTTTAGGAGCTAAAAAATTGGGTTTATTGCCTCAAGAATGTGTGGTTTTTGAAGACGCAGCGGCCGGTATTTACTCTGGTTTAGATGCAGGATGTCAAGTCGTTGCTGTTCATGCTCCTTTATCCCTTCCTCGCCGTAATGAGATTCATTTAATTATTGATTCTTTAAATGATATTCAAATCGAGAAGCAAGCTGAAAAAGTGATAATAACGCACAAAAGATAGTCTTTTCTTTGATCATACTAGAAGACTTATCGATGTAAAAATGGTCTACTTATCAATGTAGTGAATTGATGTCTTAACCTGTTTTCACTTATTGCTGATCGAGGCCATTTTGAATAGCGAATTATTATGGGTTTTAAGCCTGCTATTGATAGCTATTGTCCTTTTTACGACCAACAAAATCCGCATGGATGTGGTCGCTTTACTTGTCATCATCGCATTCGTTCTTAGCGGTACACTTACATTAAATGAAGCCACAGTAGGATTTAGTGATCCTAACGTATTACTTATTGCTGCCCTTTTTGTTATTGGCGAAGGGTTAGTGAGAACAGGCGTGGCTTATCAAATGGGTGACTGGCTTGTACGTGTTGCGGGTAGCAGTGAAGTTAAAATGCTTGTGCTATTAATGATATGTGTTGCAAGTTTGGGGGCTTTCATGAGCTCAACGGGCGTGGTAGCTATCTTTATCCCTGTTGTGCTGAGCGTTGCTGCTCGGATGAAAACATCACCAGGTCGTTTAATGATGCCGCTAGGTTTTGCGGGCCTTATCAGTGGATTAATGACCTTAGTGGCGACTCCGCCTAATATGGTTGTTAACAGTGAATTAGTCAGAGAAGGATTGCCAAGTTTTCAATTTTTCTCCATTACACCAATTGGTATTGCTGTATTGTTTGCCGGTATTCTATATATGCTGGTAGTACGTCGTTGGTTAGGAAATAACGATAATGGGAAGCAAAAAGAGGCTTATCGTCGTACTTTCCGTGATCTTATTCGTGATTATCAATTAGCAGGACGTGCTCGTCGTTTAGCCATTCGTAAAGGCTCCCCACTTGTAGGTCATTCACTTGATGAATTGCACCTACGTTCTCGTTATGGTGCAAACGTTGTTGGTATCGAACGCTGGAGGCGGTTTCGGCGTGTGATGGTCAGCGCAACAGGGGGCACTGAATTAAGAGAGCGTGATGTTTTATTGATAGATATGTCTGCCAGTGATGTTGATTTGCGCGAATTTTGCCGTGAACAGATGCTAGAGCCGATGGTATTACGAGGAGAATATTTCTCAGAACAATCCCGCGATGTCGGTCTTGCTGAAGTATCTATGAATCCAGATTCAGAGTTATTAGGCAAATCATTAAGAGAGATAAAATTCCGTACTCGCTACGGGTTAAACGTTGTTGCTATTCGGCGAGAAGGTAATGCGTTACCGGGTAAAATTGTTGATGAGCCATTACGTCTTGGTGATGTGTTGTTGGTTATTGGTGATTGGAAGCTTATTCGGGTTTTATCGACTAAACCACGTAATTTTATCGTGTTAAATTTAGCCGCAGAAATTGAAACGGTTGCGCCAGCTTCATCACAAGCACCTCATGCATTATTTTCGTTAGCATTAATGGTGGCATTAATGGTGACAAATGAAGTGCCTAACTTTATTGCTGCACTTATTGCTTGTTTATTAATGGGTAAATTCCGTTGTATTGATATGGAAAGTGCCTATCGTTCTATCCATTGGCCAAGTATTATCTTGATTGTGGGTATGATGCCATTTGCCGCGGCATTACAAAAAACGGGCGGTATTGAGCTTATTGTAAATGGTTTAATGGATGTCGCTGGTAGTGCAGGGCCTCAAGTGATGTTGGTATGTTTATTTGTACTCTGCGCATCAATTGGGTTGTTTATCTCAAATACGGCAACGGCGGTATTAATGGCTCCCATTGCGATTGCCGCTGCAAACCAAATGAATGTCTCACCGTTACCATTTGCAATGGTGATTGGTGTTGCTGCATCAGCCGCATTTATGACACCTGTATCATCACCAGTTAATACACTTATTCTTGAACCTGGCGGTTATAAATTTGCAGATTTTATTAAGATTGGTGTGCCATTTACGATTATTGTAATGTTTATTAGCGTATTCTTGATCCCGCTATTATTTCCATTCTAATGTTCTGCATTTTTCTGAAACGCCGTTTAGTTATTATAAACGGCGTTTTTTGATCATTTACTCACTAATTTCATCAAGAGATAAACTAAACCCAGGTACAAACACCTTCATAAAATAGTCCATTTCAGGGCTGTGTCTTTCTGCCAATGTTTTTTCTAAGCGATTTTTTGCTAGATTAAATTCACTGTTACCTGCAGCAAGTTCTTCAAGGCATTTTAAATAAGCACATAAACTATCAGCTTGTTTGACAATAAAGGTTTCTTCCTCACTATGTAATTGTTCATCAATAAGAGGACGAAAATCTTCTTGTAATTCTTCGGGTAGCATTTCAATTAATTTTTGCTGTGCGTATTTTTCTATTTTTTTATATTCATGAGCAATCTGTGGATTATGGTACTTAATTGGGGTTGGCATATCGCCAGTGATCACTTCGCTGGCATCATGATACATCGCTTGTAATGCAATACGCTCCGCATTGACATTACCATCAAACTTACGATTTTTAATCACCGCTAAAGCATGGGCGACAAAAGCGACTTGTAAACTGTGCTCAGAAACATTTTCTTGGCGAATATTACGCATTAAAGGCCAACGAGTAATGAGTTTCAAGCGAGAAAGGTGGGCAAAAAAGTAACTCATAATATCTCCCAATTGCGTGATTGATGACATTATTGTGAGTGGATAACTAACAGATGTAAACGTCAATAAAAAAGAAAATAAAAAAACGCAATATAACGGGTTGTTATACTGCGTTTTCTCTAATAGAAGACAATTTTATTGGTGATAACCCACAATAAAGCGTCCAAATTTTTGAATTGCCATATCTAAATCATCTTCACGGGGAAGGGTGACGATACGGAAATGGTCTGGATATGGCCAGTTAAAGGCCGTACCTTGTACCAGTAACACTTTTTCTTGCAGTAATAAATCAAGGATCATTTTCTGATCGTCTTTAATACTGTAGCGATTAAGGTCTATTTTAGGGAACATATACAATGCACCCATAGGTTTAACGCAAGACACACCAGGAATTTGATTGATCAGTTCCCAAGCACGATTGCGTTGTTCGTATAAGCGACCACCCGGTAGAATAAATTCGCTAATACTTTGATAACCACCTAATGCAGTTTGAATGGCGTGTTGCATCGGAACGTTGGCGCATAACCGCATGGAAGCCAGCATATTTAAGCCTTCAATGTAGCTTTTAGCATGCTTTTTAGGGCCGTTTAATACCATCCAACCTTGGCGGAAACCTGCAACGCGATAGGTTTTTGATAAGCCGTTAAAGGTGACTGTTAATAAGTCAGGAGCCATTGCTGCAATAGAGTGGTGTTCGGCATCATCATAGAGAATTTTATCGTAGATTTCGTCGGCGAAGATAATTAGGTCATGCTGACGAGCTATTTCAACGATTTCCATCAAAATATCTTTGCTATATACCGCACCTGTTGGATTGTTTGGATTGATAATGACAATACCACGGGTATTTTTTGTAATTTTGCTACGAATATCATCGAGATCAGGGAACCAGCCTTGCTGTTCATCACACATATAATGAACTGCGTTTCCCCCGGAAAGGGAAACAGCTGCTGTCCATAAAGGATAATCTGGAGCTGGTACCAGCATTTCATCGCCATTATTTAATAAGGCTTGCATCGCTTGTACGATTAATTCAGAAACACCGTTACCAATATAGATGTCTTCAACAGTGACGTCACGCATGTCACGAGCTTGATAATGCTGCATGATTGCTTTGCGCGCAGAGAACAGTCCTTTTGAATCACTATAGCCCTGTGAGCTTGGTAGATTGCGAATAACATCTACTAAAATTTCATCAGGTGCTTCAAAGCCAAAAGGTGCCGGGTTACCAATATTGAGTTTTAAAACTTTATTACCTTCTTCTTCCAGACGTTTTGCTTCTTGCAAAACCGGACCTCTAATGTCGTAACAGACATGTTCGAGTTTGTTTGATTTTTTAATCTGATTCATAGCGCGTTTACCTAATAGGGTCTGACGTGTATCTCTACTGTGGCGACTTAGCGACATTTATCGCCAATTGCTATTCATATAGAAAGATACAAATGAAAAGGCTGTCCCAGCAAATAACTGTTCTATCACTCTACTCTTACGTTACAAACTTTTGAAGATGCTAGGTAATTTTTGGTGTAAAAGGTCAGTTTATTCTTAGAATGTTATTTTGATGACTGATTGTGTGGCTTATGTGAGATTTATATTTCAGTTTCAAGAATAATTCTGGATTATTATTCTGGTGAATAAGGGCTTTTTAGTGTGGTTATCAGAAATAAGTTGATGTGATACATAGATAGATGGAATGTTGCATAATCAATTATTGAATAATTTTATCGGATTTGTATTATCTGACTTAATATATTAAATTTTCAAATAATATGGTTAAATCTACTTTATTCTATAGCAATCAATCAGTTTAAGTATAAATTAAATTTAAATCTTAAATTTAATTTATAGGGGAAGATACTTAAATTGGAATGTATAGTTAAGATAATTTAAATTATTTTCAAAATGTTAAAATTTATGTACGAGAAAGCAATATAGTATGATCCAAGTCTAACTTGTGATGATGGTATGCAGTTCTTTCTTGTGAATGCTTGAAATGATAATAAAATTTAATTTGTTACAAAAAGATGCAATTCCTTTCTATCTAGGAGGTGTAAACGATAAGAAACAAATGTAAAGTATTCGGTATGTCTTTGCTCTCCTTTTCAGAGTAGAGTACTGTCTAATTAGAAGTCTTTTTTAGACTTTTGATAAAAAACACCAGGTATATGTAATTTAAAAATCAAAAATAAGTGAAGAATAAACAATGATTAATGCAAATCGTCCGATAATGAATCTCGACCTCGATCTGCTTAGAACGTTTGTAGCTGTAGCAGATTTAAACACGTTTGCAGCCGCTGCAGCTGCCGTATGTCGAACCCAGTCTGCGGTTAGTCAGCAGATGCAACGTTTAGAGCAATTGGTGGGCAGAGAGCTTTTCGCCCGTCATGGTCGTAATAAGTTACTTACAGAGCATGGCCTTCAATTATTAGGTTATGCACGTCAAATTTTACGTGCGAATGATGATGCAACTGCATCATTAACGTATAGCGATGCGGAAGGGGAACTACGTATTGGTGCCTCTGACGACTCTGTTGATACTTTATTGCCTTTTTTATTAAATCGTATCGCATCAGTATATCCACGTTTAGCGGTTGATGTACGTATTAAACGTTCTCAATATATTGAAACAATGCTAGATAATCATGAAATTGATTTAGCATTAACAACAGCCCGTATTGGTCATCATCCACGTACAGCGTTACGCACTGCACCTGTGTTATGGCACTGTGCGCCTGATTTCCAAATACAAATGAATGAGCCGCTCCCTTTAGTTGTGATGGATGAAACAAACCCATTCCGTCAATTAGCAACGAACACACTAGATGATGCGGGCATTCAATGGCGTATTGCTTATGAAGCGGCTTCTTTATCTGCTGTTCGTGCTGCCGTAAATGCAGAAGTGGGTATTACAGCGCGTCCACTTGAAATGCAAAATGCCGATTTACGTATTTTAGGCGAAAGCGAAGGTTTACCGCGTTTACCTGAAACACAATATTGGTTATATCGTAACTTTGATGAACAAAATGAAGCGGTGTTAACAGTATTCAATGCAATTGAAAACAAGAAAACACCTTATACCGTCACTGCACCTGAAGATATTAGCTCTACTGATCTGGAATAATCACATTAATCGTTGTGTAAATATTGAGTGTTAAAACACAAAAATTAAAGATTAAAAAAACAGTCAAATAAGACTGAATAGTGATGAATAATGATAAACGGGAATAGATGCAATTAAGCGCATTTATTTCCGTTTTTTTATTGTCATATTTGTATGTAGTAACATTATGTTAATATTTATGTTGATTTATGTATTTATCTTTGTGACATTTCATTCCATAACCGCCTTAACTGCTTGTTAAAAAAATGTTTAACTTCCTCCTGGGTTAATCAGTTGTAGGATTTGTTAACAAATAAAAAGATTGTCTAGGTTTTTAGAGAATAAAAACGCAAATCAAAACGGATATTTGACCTCCTCCACAATATTGGAAAGTTAATTTGTTAAAATTTGGATAAATTTTAAACTGATTAAGTATTTTTTCGACTATTTTGTGAGTTTGATCAAGAAAATAAGGCACATTTGCCTGTGTTGAGTCAGGTTTTTCCTGAGATACTGGTGTAGTAAAATCGAATTATCGGTTAGACTAAGCGTGTTAGCAAAAATTTTGTAGATTGACTGACACGTTTTAGCATTAGCCAGTAATTGGGTGTTAAAAATGAGTGTTAAATTTGTTAAATCGCGATAGAAAACAGCGTAATTTATTACAAAGTTTTCTAAAAAATAAGAAAGGTATAAATAGACTGTTATTATTTCTTTAATTAGCAAGCCTGTTTAATTCGCCTTTTTTTTCGTAATTAGAAATGTGGTGTAAACCGCCGGATAAGAGTTGGTTAATTGACACCACCTTTGATGAGTAAGCAATGAGTATGTCTACAACCACCGAAGTTATCGCCCATCATTGGGCATTTGCTGTCTTCCTCATAGGCGCATTGGGGTTATGTTCGCTCATGTTGTTGGGTGCCCGCTATTTAGGCGGACGCGCACAGGCAAGGGCAAAGCATGTTCCTTATGAATCTGGTCTTGATTCTGTTGGCAGCGCTCGTCTGCGCATGTCGGCTAAATTCTATTTAGTTGCCATGTTTTTCGTTATTTTCGATGTTGAAGCACTGTTTCTTTATGCCTGGGCTGTTTCCGTTCGTGAAGTCGGCTGGTTAGGCTTTATTGAAGCATCAGTCTTCATCGCTATTTTATTAGCTGGATTATTCTATTTGGTTCGCATAGGTGCATTAGATTGGACGCCTATTCGCTCTCGCCGTGAAACTGCGAGTAAAAGCCATGTTCGATTAACCAGCGGCAAACATCCGCAGCAGTAATAAGCGAGGCATTAGAAATGGATTATACCCTCACCCGCATAGATCCGAACGGTGAGAATGACCGTTATCCCCTGCAATCACAGGAAATTGTCAGTGACCCATTAGATGCTCACGTTCATCGCAGCGTGTATATGGGAAAACTGGAACATGCGTTGCATGACGTTGTGAACTGGGGACGGAAAAACTCTTTATGGCCATATAACTTTGGTCTTTCTTGTTGTTACGTTGAGATGGTGACGTCATTTACAGCTGTGCATGACGTGGCTCGTTTTGGTTCAGAAGTATTACGTGCATCCCCTCGTCAAGCTGACTTTATGGTGGTTGCAGGTACTTGCTTTACGAAAATGGCACCGGTTATTCAGCGTTTATACGATCAGATGTTAGAACCTAAATGGGTTATCTCTATGGGTGCATGTGCTAACTCTGGTGGCATGTATGACATCTATTCCGTAGTGCAAGGTGTGGATAAGTTCATTCCAGTTGATGTGTATATTCCTGGATGTCCGCCACGCCCTGAAGCTTATATGCAAGCATTAATGTTATTACAAGAGTCCATTGGTAAAGAACGTCGCCCATTATCATGGGTTGTCGGCGACCAAGGCGTTTACCGTGCCAATATGCAATCAGAACGAGAAAGAAAACACGGTGAGCGTATCGCAGTCAAAAATCTGCGTACTCCTGACGAAATTTAAAGGCTTTTGCCTAAGACGTAACCAGAGCAATGTGTTGCGATCATAGTAACCCTGATCAAAGTTGTGGTGAATAGAAATGACCGATCAGATAGCGCAAAAAGGCGCTCGGCCAGCGTGGGAAACGACCGATCATATTGATGATCAGGTGGTTAATGAACTGCGTCAGAAATTTGGGCCAGATGCGTTTACGTTCCAGCCTACTCGTACTGGCATGCCAGTTGTTTGGGTTAAGCGGGAACAACTCATTGAGGTAATGCAATACCTCAAATCTTTACCAAAACCTTATGTCATGCTGTTTGATATGCATGGCTTTGATGAGCGCCTTCGTACGCATCGTCAAGGCTTGCCCGCAGCAGACTTTTCCGTTTTCTATCATCTGATATCAATCGATCGTAATAAAGATATTATGTTGAAAGTCGCATTAAGTGAAAATGATCTTAATGTTCCGACAATCACATCTCTCTTTCCTAACTCGAATTGGTATGAGCGTGAAGTCTGGGATATGTTTGGGATTGTCTTTAATGGGCACCCAAATTTACGCCGTATAATGATGCTTCCTGATTGGGAAGGTCATCCACTGCGTAAAGATTATCCTGCTCGTGCGACAGAGTTCGATCCTTATGTGCTGACAAAGCAGAAGCAGGATCTGGAAATGGAATCGCTGACATTTAAACCTGAAGAGTGGGGAATGAAACGCGGTACGGAGAATGAGGACTTTATGTTCTTAAACCTCGGCCCTAACCATCCATCCTCTCACGGTGCATTCCGTATTATTCTTCAGCTTGATGGCGAGGAAATCGTCGACTGTGTGCCTGACGTGGGTTATCACCACCGTGGTGCTGAAAAAATGGGTGAGCGCCAATCTTGGCACAGCTATATCCCATATACAGATCGAATCGAATACCTTGGCGGATGCGTTAACGAAATGCCTTATGTACTTGCAGTGGAAAAACTTGCCGGTATTGAAGTGCCTGAACGCGTTAAAGTCATTCGTGTCATGCTGTCTGAGCTATTTCGTATTAATAGCCACTTACTGTATATCAGTACCTTTATCCAAGACGTTGGTGCAATGACACCGGTGTTCTTCGCCTTTACTGACCGTCAGAAAGTTTACAACATCGTTGAAGCGATTACCGGATTCCGTATGCACCCTGCATGGTTCCGTATCGGTGGTGTTGCTCATGACTTACCACGCGGTTGGGAACGCTTATTACGTGAATTCTTAGATTGGATGCCAAAACGTCTAGATTCTTACGTAAAAGCAGCGTTACAAAACAGTATTTTGAAAGGTCGTACTATCGGTGTCGCCTCATATAACTCGAAAGAAGCGTTAGAGTGGGGTGTCACAGGTGCAGGTCTTCGTTCAACAGGCGTTGAGTTTGACGTGCGTAAATGGCGTCCATATTCAGGTTATGAAAACTTTGAATTTGAAATTCCTGTCGCAAGTAATGGTGACTGTTACGATCGTGTAATGCTGAAAGTAGAAGAGCTACGCCAGAGCTTACGCATCTTGGAACAGTGCTATAAAAACATGCCAGAAGGGCCATTTAAAGCAGATCATCCACTGACAACGCCTCCACCAAAAGAGCGCACATTACAGCATATCGAAACTATGATTAACCACTTCTTACAGGTTTCATGGGGCCCGGTTATGCCTGCTAATGAATCATTCCAGATGGTTGAAGCCACTAAAGGGATTAACAGCTATTACTTAACCAGTGATGGCAGCACAATGAGCTATCGCACACGTATTCGTACGCCTAGCTTTGCTCACTTGCAACAAATCCCAGCGGTTATCCGCGGTAGCTTGGTTTCTGACTTGATTGTGTATCTGGGAAGTATTGATTTTGTAATGTCGGATGTGGATCGTTAATCATGCAAAATGAATTAAACCAAAAAGATGATGCGGTGCAGATTGAAATTGTTGATGTCACGCATTCAAAGAAAGCGACGTTTGTATTAACTGAAGAAGAACGTGCCGAAATTGAACAAGAAAAACATCACTACGAAGATCCGCGAGCAGCATCTATAGAAGCACTGAAAATTGTGCAAAAGAACCGTGGATGGGTGGAAGACGGCGCAATCTATGCGATTGCGGATGTTCTTGGGATCCCTGCTAGCGATGTTGAAGGCGTTGCTACGTTCTATAGCCAAATTTTCCGTCAACCCGTTGGTCGTCACATTATTCGTTTTTGTGACAGCGTGGTTTGTCATATTACAGGTTATCAAGGCATTCAAGCAGCAATTGAAAAGCATCTTAATATCATCCCTGGTCAAACAACACCAGATGGTCGCTTTACATTACTGCCAACCTGCTGTTTAGGTAATTGTGATAAAGGTCCTACCATGATGGTAGATGACGATACTCACAGCTTTGTTAAACCTGAAGAGATTGAAACGTTACTGGAGCAGTATCCATGACAGCAATTTCAGGAGCAAAACCGATTATTCGTAGCGCAGAAACGCACCCGCTAACGTGGCGCTTACGCGATGATCGTCAGCCTGTATGGCTGGATGAATACCGTGCTAAAAACGGTTATAAAGCGGCAGAAAAAGCATTAAAAGGCATGTCACCGACTGAAGTTACGACAGAAGTCAAAGATGCTGGCCTAAAAGGTCGTGGTGGTGCTGGATTCTCAACAGGCTTGAAATGGAGCCTGATGCCAAAAGATGAAAGCATGAATATCCGTTACATCCTTTGTAATGCAGATGAAATGGAGCCGGGAACATATAAAGACCGTCTCTTAATGGAAGAACTTCCACATCTGTTAATTGAAGGGATGATTATCGGTGCTCACGCACTAAAAGCTTATCGTGGTTATATTTTCCTTCGTGGCGAATATATTGAAGCGGCTAAGCATTTACGCCATGCAATCGAGGAAGCAAAAGCAGCGGGTTTCCTTGGTAAAAATATCTTCGGTTCAGGTATTGATTTTGAACTGTTCGTTCATACAGGTGCTGGTCGTTACATCTGTGGTGAAGAAACAGCATTAATCAACTCCTTAGAAGGTCGTCGTGCTAACCCGCGCTCTAAACCACCATTCCCTGCAACATCAGGTGCATGGGGTAAACCAACCTGTGTCAATAACGTTGAAACACTGTGTAATGTGCCCGCGATTATTGAACATGGCAAAGATTGGTATATCGGCTTAAGTGAAGGCAAAAGCCCAGATGCGGGTACTAAATTAATGGGATTCTCAGGTCGCGTGAAATTTCCGGGCTTATGGGAATTACCATTTGGTACAACAGCGCGTGAGATCCTTGAAGATTACGCAGGCGGTATGCGCGATGGTCTTAAGCTGAAAGCATGGCAACCGGGTGGTGCAGGTACTGACTTTCTAACTGAAGATCATCTCGACCTCCCAATGGATTTTGGCACGATTGCAAAAGCAGGTAGCCGTTTAGGCACAGCGCTTGCGATGGCAGTAGATAATGAAATTAATATGGTTTCATTAACTCGCAACTTAGAAGAATTCTTTGCGCGTGAATCTTGCGGCTGGTGTACACCTTGTCGTGATGGCTTGCCATGGAGTGTCGAAATCTTACGTGCGATAGAAAACGGTAAAGGTCGCCCTGGTGATATTGAAACCCTTGAGCATTTATGTCGTTCTTTAAGTCCAGGACACACATTCTGTGCTCACGCACCGGGTGCAGTAGAACCTTTACAAAGCGCCATTAAATATTTCCGTGAAGAATTTGAAGCGGGCATTATTCAAGAAGATTATACCAATGCCAACTTAATCAGAGGTATTCAGCCTAACTTGCTGAAAAGCCGCTGGTAATTTTTTACGACACATTCTAGGTTTAACGCCTGCTGTGCAGGCCTTTGGGAAGCATGCTGACTATGGCTACGATTCATGTAGACGGCAAAGAATATGAAGTTAACGGGGCTGATAACCTGTTAGAAGCCTGTCTTAATTTAGGCTTAGATATTCCTTATTTTTGCTGGCACCCAGCGCTGGGAAGCGTTGGCGCTTGCCGCCAGTGTGCGGTTAAGCAGTATCAAAATGCTGAGGATACCCGCGGTCGTTTAGTGATGTCTTGTATGACACCAGCGACTGATGGCACGTTTATTTCTATTGATGACGAAGAAGCGAAGAAATTCCGTGAAAGCGTTGTTGAATGGTATATGACAAACCATCCTCATGACTGTCCAGTTTGTGAAGAAGGCGGTAACTGCCACCTTCAAGATATGACGGTAATGACAGGTCACACTATGCGTCGCTATCGCTTTACGAAGCGTACACATAGAAACCAAGATCTGGGACCGTTTATTTCTCATGAAATGAACCGTTGTATTGCTTGTTACCGCTGTGTTCGTTACTACAAAGACTATGCTGATGGTACTGATTTAGGTGTCTTTGGTGCACATAACAACGTTTTCTTTGGACGTGTTGAAGATGGCACATTAGAGAGCGAATTCTCGGGTAACTTGGTCGAAATTTGTCCGACGGGTGTATTTACTGATAAAACTCACTCATCACGTTATAACCGTAAGTGGGATATGCAGTTTGCACCAAGTATTTGCCAAGGTTGTAGCATGGGCTGTAATACAAGCCCAGGTGAACGTTATGGTGAATTACGTCGTATTGAAAACCGTTATAACGGGACTGTAAACCGCTATTTCCTCTGTGACCGTGGTCGTTTTGGCTATGGCTATGTGAACTTAGCAAGCAGACCTCGTCAACCTAAAAAACGTTTAGGTAGTAACTGGTTAGAGATCAATGCTGTTCAAGCAACTCAAGCTGCTGCGGATATGCTGAAAAAAAGCCAGCGTATTGTTGGTATTGGCTCACCGCGTGCAAGTATCGAAAGTAACTTTGCATTACGTGAAGTTGTGGGTGCTGAAAACTTCTATAGCGGTATTTCTGCATCAGAGCAGAAACGTTTGACATTAATGCTAGAGATTTTACAAAAAGGTGGTGTTCATACTCCATCTCTACGTGAAATTGAAGATTACGATGCAGTTTTAGTGTTAGGTGAAGATTTAACGCAAACCGGTGCTCGTATGGCATTGTCTGTACGCCAAGCAGTGAAAGGTAAAGCTCGCGAAATGGCAGCAGCTCAAAAAGTGGCTGATTGGCAAATCGCTGCGATTATGAATATCGGGCAACGTGCTAAATACCCACTGTTTGTGACTCATGTTGATGAAACTCGTCTTGATGATGTTGCTGCGTGGAGTTATCGCGCCCCGGTTGTTGATCAAGCACGCTTAGGTTTTGCAATTGCCAATAACATTAATGGTGAAGCACCAGCGGTTGATGGCATTGATGAAGCGCTGAATAAACATATCGAGATGGTTGTTCAAGCACTTTCTCAAGCGAAAAAACCATTAATTATCAGTGGTAGTCATGCAGGTAGCGAAGACGTTATTAAAGCCGCTGCCAACATTGCGTTTGCATTAAAAGCAAAAGGCAATGAAGTGGGACTTTCTTTCGTTGCTGATGATGCAAACAGCATGGGTCTTGCCATGATGAATGCGCAACCTCTTGATGATGCGTTAAAAATCATGCGCAGTGGTCAAGCAGACACCGTTGTTGTTATGGAAAACGATTTATATCGCCATTACGATGCTGATGTGATTGATGATGCGGTTGCGAAAGTGGATAACTTAATTGTTATTGACCACCAGCAAACAGACATTATGGCGAAAGCACATCTGGTTCTCCCTGCTTCTTCATTCGCTGAAAGCGATGGAACAATGGTGAGTCAAGAGGGCAGAGCACAGCGTTACTTCCAAGTTTTCGAACCTTCTTTCTATAACAAAGAAGTCGTGATGCATGAAAGCTGGCGTTGGTTAAGTGCGGTTGATTCACAATGGCATGAAAGAACACTGGATTGGACACAGTTAGACAATGTGATTGAGCATTGTGCAACACGTCTTCCTCAGTTTGCGGGCATTGTTGATGCTGCACCGAATGCGTCATTCCGTATTCGCGGTCAAAAACTGGCACGTGAACCACATCGTTATAGTGGTCGTACATCTATGTTGGCGAATGTGTCTGTTCATGAACAGCGTCAGCCAAAAGATATCGACACACCATTTGCATTCTCAATGGAAGGTAATAACAGCCCAACAGCGCCTCGCCAGCAAATTCCATTTGCATGGGCACCGGGTTGGAACTCACCTCAAGCATGGAATAAATTCCAAGCCGAAGTGGGTGGCAGCTTACGCTTTGGTGATCCAGGCGTGCGTCTAATTGAATGTGGTGATAATACACTAGGCTACTTCACGGATATTCCTGCGCCATTTAATGCACAGAAAAATCAGTGGACTGTCGCACCTTGCTACCGTTTATTTGGTAGTGAAGAATTATCACAACGTGCAGAAGTTATCCAATCTCGTATGGAAACGGCTTATCTAACATTGAGCGAATCTGATGCACAAGCATTAGCGTTAACTCAGGGTCAGCAAGCCATGTTTACTTACGAAGGTCGTGAATTCACCTTACCTGTGAAAATCAGTGCTCACCTGACTCAAGGTCAAATCGGCTTGCCGTTAGGTATGGCAGGTATTTCTCCATCGCTGGTGGGTGTATCGGTTCGTCAACTGCGGGGTATTGCATAATGAGCTGGTTATCTCCTGAAGTTACAGAGATTTTACTCACCGTTCTAAAAGCCGTGGTGATCTTGCTTGTCGTGGTTACCTGTGGTGCTTTTATGAGTATGGGGGAACGCCGTTTACTGGGATTATTCCAAAACCGTTATGGGCCTAACCGTGTAGGTTATGCAGGTTCAGCACAGCTAATTGCGGATATGATCAAAATGTTCTTTAAAGAGGACTGGATCCCAAAATTTGCTGACCGCTTTATCTTCACCATAGCACCAGTAATTGCGTTTTCATCTTTATTACTGTCATTTGCTATTGTACCTGTTAGCTCAACATGGGTTGTTGCTGACTTAAACATCGGTATTTTATTCTTCTTGATGGTTGCGGGTATCGCGGTTTATGCCGTGTTATTTGCGGGTTGGTCAAGTAACAATAAATACTCATTGTTAGGTGCAATGCGTGCATCAGCACAAACCGTAAGTTATGAGGTGTTCTTAGGACTCTCAATCTTAGGGGTTGTTGCTCAAGCAGGCTCTTTTAACTTGACAGATATTGTGAATTCACAAGCGAATATGTGGAATGTCATTCCACAATTCTTCGGCTTTATTACGTTTGCGATTGCTGGCGTTGCTGTTTGTCACCGTCATCCATTTGACCAACCAGAAGCAGAACAAGAACTTGCTGATGGTTATCACATTGAATATTCCGGTATGAAATTCGGTCTGTTCTTTGTCGGTGAATATATCGGGATCGTTGCAGTATCAGGTCTTATCGTGACGTTATTCTTTGGTGGTTGGCAAGGTCCTTTCTTACCATCATTCATTTGGTTTGCACTGAAAACAGGATTCTTCATGATGATGTTCATCCTTATTCGTGCATCGTTACCGCGTCCGCGTTACGACCAAGTGATGTCTTTTGGTTGGAAAATTTGCTTACCGTTAACTCTTATCAATCTGCTGGTAACTGCTGCAGTGATACTTTACAACGCTCAATAAGGGGTGATTGAACCATGACTTTAAAAGAGTTATTGACTGGTTTCGGCACCCAGGTACGAAGCATTTGGATGATTGGCTTACACGCCTTCGCCAAACGTGAAACACAGATGTACCCGGAAGAACCTGTCAATGTTGCACCACGCTACCGTGGACGTATTGTATTGACGCGTGATCCCGATGGTGAAGAGCGCTGTGTTGCTTGTAACTTGTGTGCAGCAGTTTGTCCAGTTGGCTGTATTTCATTACAGAAAGCAGAACATGAAGATGGTCGTTGGTATCCGGAATTTTTCCGTATCAACTTTTCTCGCTGTATTTTCTGCGGTTTATGTGAAGAAGCTTGTCCAACAACGGCGTTACAATTGACGCCTGATTTTGAAATGGGTGAGTTTAAGCGTCAGGATCTGGTTTATGAAAAAGACGATTTGTTGATTTCTGGACCCGGCAAATATCCTGAATATAACTTTTACCGTAAAACAGGTATGGCGATTAACGGCAAAGACAAAGGTGATGCAGATGATGAAGCTAAACCTATCGATGTCAAAAGCCTGTTACCGTAAGGAGCGATATTCATGGAATTTGCATTTTACATCGCGGGGCTGATTGCCATCCTTGCAACATTGAGAGTTATCACTCATACCAATCCAGTACACGCATTGTTGTACTTAGTGATTTCATTGATTGCACTCTCTGTGGTTTTCTTCTCGCTGGGCGCCTATTTCGCAGGTGCATTAGAAATCATCGTTTACGCTGGCGCCATTATGGTGTTGTTCGTTTTCGTGGTGATGATGCTCAACTTAGGTAAATCCGTCGTTGATCAAGAGAGAAAGTGGCTACAACCGAAGTTTTGGATTGGGCCAGCTCTTTTATCTCTGATGCTATTAGTCGTGCTTATTTATGCAATTAGTAGTGTCACTCACGGTGAAATTACTGGAGAAATAATTGGCGCGAAAGAGGTCGGTATTAGCTTGTTTGGGCCTTATATTCTGGCTGTTGAGTTAGCATCTGTTCTCTTATTGTCAGGGTTAATAGTTGCTTATCACATTGGTCGTGATCAGAGCCATGACGATCTCGTCGAAAACGAAAACGCAGGGGAGCAAAAATGATACCTCTTCAACATGGTTTGATCTTGGCTGCGGTACTGTTTGTGTTAGGTTTTACCTGCTTAGTACTTCGCCGCAACCTGTTGTTTATGTTGATCGGACTAGAAATTATGATTAATGCGGCTGCACTGGCATTTGTTGTCGGTGGTAGCTTTTGGGGTCAAACAGATGGTCAGATTATGTATATTCTGGCAATCAGCTTGGCAGCGGCAGAGGCAAGTATTGGTCTGGCATTGTTGTTACAGCTTCATAGACATCGCCAAAACATCAATATTGATACAGTCAGTGAGATGCGCGGATGAATATACTCTATTTAACCATTCTGCTACCACTGCTGGGATTTTTACTGCTCGCTTTCTCACGTGGTCGTTGGTCTGAAAACGTATCAGCATGGATTGGTACAGGTTCGGTTGGTTTATCGGCTTTAGTTGCACTTTGGGCTGGTATGGATTTCTTTGCCAATGGGCAAGAAACTTATGTTCTGACTTTATGGAACTGGATGTCAGCAGGGAATTTTAATATTCCATTCACTCTGGTTCTTGATGGTCTTTCATTAACCATGCTGGGTGTTATTACCGGTGTTGGCTTCCTTATTCATATGTATGCATCGTGGTATATGCGTGGAGAAGAAGGATATTCTCGCTTCTTTGCTTATACCAACTTATTTATCGCAAGTATGGTTGTTTTAGTACTGGCTGATAACATGATGCTGATGTATATGGGGTGGGAAGGGGTTGGCCTATGTAGCTACCTGTTAATTGGTTTCTATTATAGCAATCCTGCTAATGGCGCAGCGGCGATGAAAGCGTTTATCGTAACGCGTATCGGTGATGTGTTCTTAGCTATCGGTATGTTTATCCTGTTTGACCAATTAGGTACATTAAGCTTCCGTGAAATGGCAGTGCTTGCTCCTGAGCAATTAGCAGTAGGTTCAAGTGTTATTAACTGGGCAATGTTAATGGTATTAGGCGGTGCTGTAGGTAAATCTGCACAGCTTCCATTACAAACTTGGTTAGCCGATGCAATGGCAGGCCCAACACCTGTATCTGCATTAATTCACGCCGCAACCATGGTTACAGCAGGTGTGTACTTAGTGGCACGTAGTAATGCGCTATTCTTAATGGCACCAGAAGTACTGGAGTTAGTTGGTATTATCGGTGCTGTGACATTAGTGTTAGCGGGTTTTGCTGCCTTAGTACAAACAGATATTAAACGTATTCTTGCTTATTCAACCATGAGCCAAATTGGTTATATGTTCTTGGCTTTAGGCGCTCAAGCATGGGATGCCGCAATTTTCCACTTAATGACCCACGCTTTCTTTAAAGCGTTACTGTTCTTATCCGCAGGTTCGGTAATTGTAGCCTGCCACCACGAACAGAATATCTTTAAGATGGGCGGGTTACGTAAGAAGATCCCATTTGTTTATGCATGTTTCTTAATTGGTGGTGGCGCATTAGCGGCATTACCACTGTTAACAGCAGGGTTCTTCAGTAAAGATGAAATCTTATGGGGTGCGTACTCAAACGGGCATTTTAACTTAATGCTAGCAGGGTTAATTGGTGCGTTATTTACGTCACTTTATACCTTCCGTTTGATTTTCATCGTATTCCATGGTGAAACCAAAACCGAAGCACACCAAGTTAAAGGTTTTACACATACTTTCCCATTAGCGGTATTAGCACTGTTATCAACGTTTATCGGTGCATTAATTACTCAACCGTTAGGTGCTGTGTTCCCTGAAGGAAGCGCATCTCATGATGGTAAGTATGTGTTAGAAATACTTTCTGGTGTGGTAGCGATTGTAGGCGTTGCCATTGCAGCATGGTTATACCTGAAACAGCGTCAATGTGTTTCTAAGGTTGCCAATACTCGTACCGGTCGTTTCTTCTCAACATGGTGGTTCCATGCTTGGGGATTCGATGCTCTGTATGAAGTGCTGTTTGTCAAACCTTATAAAGGGGCGGCGTGGCTTATCCAAAATGATCCTGTGAACCAATTCTTTAATTTATTTGGTTGCTTGCTTAAAGGCACCAATAAAGGATTAAGTTTCAGTGAAAATGGATTAGCACGTTGGTATGCGGCTTCTCTCGGTTTAGGTGCAGTGCTGGTTATCGCTCTGCTGCTTCTGGTTTAATTAAGGGACACATTGCGCCATGTTATTACCCTGGCTAATACTTATTCCCTTCATCGGTGGCCTGCTAAGTTGGCAGGCTGAACGAATTGGCTCGCAAGTTCCTCGCTGGGTTGCGTTGCTGACGATGGGATTAACACTCGTTATTTCTGTGCAACTTTGGTTGCAAGGCGATTATCAACTACTCAGTGCTGATGGAGCACCACGCTGGACAGAGTATTTCTTTGTGCCGTGGATCCCTGCGTTAGGGATCAACATCCAGTTCGCACTTGATGGTATGTCATTACTGATGGCTGTATTAACTGCGATTTTAGGTATCTTAGCGGTACTTTCATCGTGGAATGAAAATCAACCATCACAAGGTGCTTTCCATTTTAACCTGCTGTGGATCTTAGCAGGTGTAATGGGGGTATTTTTAGCGACGGATCTGTTCTTATTCTTCTTCTTCTGGGAAATGATGTTGATCCCAATGTATTTCCTGATTTCTTTATGGGGACACAAAGGAAGTAGTGATAAAGCACACGTCAGTGCAGCAACGAAATTCTTTATCTATACACAGGCAAGTGGCCTGTTAATGTTGCTGGCCATTATCGGTTTAGCGGTTGCTTTCTACCGTGAAACAGGTATTTGGACGTTTAGCTATGACACCTTATTACAAGCACACACCGTATTAGGTACTGAGCTACAATTTATCCTGATGCTAGGTTTCTTCGCTGCATTTGCGGTGAAAATGCCAATTGTTCCTGTTCATGGCTGGTTAGCCGATGCGCACGCAGAAGCACCAACAGCGGGTTCTGTTGACTTATCCGGTATTTTGTTAAAAACAGCAGCTTACGGTTTATTGCGTTTTAACTTACCACTGTTCCCAGAAGCATCAGCATTGCTTGCTCCTGTGGCAATGTGGTTAGGTTTAATTACCGTATTTTATGCAGCATTACTGGCATTTCGTCAGACAGATATTAAACGTCTTGCGGCTTACAGTAGTATTTCTCACATGGGCTTTATCGTGATTGCGATTTATGCTGGCTCTGTATTGGCTTATCAAGGTGCTATCATTCAGATGATCACTAACGGTTTGTCAGCTGCAGGTCTATTTATCATGTGTGGCATGCTGTATGAACGCTTAGGTACGCGTGATATGAATCAAATGGGTGGATTGTGGAAAAGCATCCGTTTCTTACCTGCGTTTTCACTGTTCTTTGCAGTTGCCTCTTTAGGTATGCCAGGAACAGGTAACTTCGTTGGTGAGTTTATGATCCTGTTTGGTACTTATGGCAACTTTAAGCTGATCACGATTATTTCGGTCTTTGGTTTAGTCTTTGCATCTGTTTACGCACTATGGATGATGCAACAGGCTTACTACGGTTCACCGAAAACAGCTGAAAGAACCTATAAAGGGTTGGATCTGAGAGAATTCTTTATCCTGATCACCTTGGTGGTTTTACTGGTTATTTTGGGCTTCTTCCCACAACCAGTATTAGACACCTCGGCATCAGCGATGGAAAATCTCCAGACTTGGTATTCCGCTTCTATTTCAACAGTAAGGCCGTAATTCGCCATGACAATAACTCCTGAACAATTGATCGCAATGCTACCGCTATTAATCGTCGGATTGACGGTGGTGGTTGTGATGCTGTCCATTGCGTGGCGACGCGATCATTTCACCATTGCCACTTTGACAGCAACGGGTTTCATTATTGCGTTGGGATCACTCTATTACGTTAATGCATTAGGCGTCGTTGACGTGACCACGCTTTACCATGTTGATGGATACTCTAGCTTCTTTACTGCGCTAGTTATTCTTTCTGGTATTGGTACTATCGCTTTTGCTTATCCTTGGTTAGAAGGCTATCAAGATAACAAAGAAGAGTTTTACTTGCTGATTGCGATTGCAGTAGTGGGGGGGATTTTACTCTCATCTGCTCATCATTTCGCATCGATGTTTATTGGTATTGAATTGCTGACATTGCCACTGTTTGGTCTTATCGGCTATGCATTCCAACAACGTCCATCACTGGAAGCGGGTATTAAATACATGCTGCTTTCAGCAGCTGCGTCTTCTTTCTTACTGTTTGGTATGGCACTGCTCTATGCAGAAGCAGGAAACCTTTCCTTTACTGCTATGGGACAAAGTTTAAGTGATAGCAATATCCATAAACCATTAGTGCTTGCAGGTTTAGGCATGATGTTGGTGGGAATTGGATTTAAATTATCTTTATTCCCATTCCAATTATGGACACCTGATGTTTACCAAGGTGCGCCAGCACCAACGGGGGCATTCTTAGCCACTGCAAGTAAGATTGGTATTTTTGCAGTTGTGATGCGTTTATTCCTTGAAGCGCCTGCAGCAGATAGTGAAACCTTACGGATGATCTTAGGTTTCATGGCAATTGCCTCTATTCTGTTTGGTAACATTATGGCGTTAACGCAAAAAAGCGTGAAGCGCTTACTGGGTTACTCTTCGGTATCACATCTTGGTTATCTGCTAGTGGCATTAATTGTATTGCAATACAGTCCTGTGCTGGCGCAAGAAACGGCCGAAATCTATTTAGCGGGTTACTTGTTTGCAAGCTTAGGTGCATTTGGTGCAATCGCGGTAGCTTCAAGTCCTTATCGCGAAAGCGAAATGGATTCACTAGAAGATTACCGTGGATTATTCTGGCGCCGTCCTGTTGTTGCTGTAGTTATGTCCCTGATGATGTTATCACTGGCTGGTGTACCAATTACCTTAGGATTCATTGGTAAACTATATGTGATTATTGCAGGTATTAACTCAAGCTTATGGTGGTTAACTGGTATGGTCGTGTTAGGTAGTGCGATAGGTTTATTCTACTACCTACGTGCAGCTGCGATTGTTTTCTTACGTAAACCAGACAATGACAATACGCCAGCGGTTGCAACCACATCACAAAATATGGCGACATTTGTTGCATTAATCTGTGCGATTGTTGTGATTGCATTAGGTGTATGGCCACAACCATTAATTGAATTGACGAATTTTGCGATTATTGCACCTGCTGTAAATTAATCGTAAGAACAAAAAATTCAAATAATAAAACGGCTCTTTTTATAGAGCCGTTTTTTATGGTTAATTCTCGGTGTATTTTAATTGTTCTTTATTACTATAATATAAAGTGAAGTCATCTAAGAATGGGAAAAGGGGGATAAGAATTTTTTCCGTTAATGACATATTACTTTTCAAAGTTGTAAATTGTGAATTTATCATTTTCCAAGACTCATTTAACACGATTAATTGTTCAATAAATTCCCTTAAAAAAAGGTCAATATCAATTAACATATAGTAGTGTTTTAATGTAAATGAAGTATTTTGCTTCTCATTTTTTAATTGGCTAAGTTGTTTTATTTGTGAAAGAAAAAGCGTTGTGAGTTGATGACGAGTTTCAACAATTTTAGCATATGAAAAACCATGGCTTAATGTAGAAAATAATTTATCAAGTATTTCTATCAATGAAGATAAAATATTTTTTTCCTTATTTTCAATGTTAAGTGCTTCAATTTCTGATTTTAAAGGAATAGAGCCATTAAAAAGGTCGAAAAAACTCCGTTTGTTTAAAATATCTTCACTTTGGCGTATGATATCGAGTTCTTGTTTTGTCTTTTCATTTTCATGCTCTAATGTTGCAATTTGAGTTGTTAATGTATTGATGAGATTTTCTTTATCAATAATAAAAGGCATGATCCTATCACTAACAAACTGTGTTTTGAGTTGATTTATTTCTGATGAAAGAAATAGACAATGTTCATCAATGATTTTTTTAGTTTCATTGACTTCATTTAGAAATATATCTAGTATCTCTTTCTTTTCCTCTTCTAATTTTATTTTTAATTCGATACTGAGTGAATCTTTTTTTATCTCATTATCAATTTCATTAACTATTTTAAATGTATCATTAAGTAATTTCTGCCTTAATCTTGTTTTTAAAACAAGTGAGAAATAGATAATGTTTTCAATATTTTTATTATTTCTTTCTATGAATAAGGTTAATTCGTTGTTGAAATCATTATTCATGTAACATTTATTATTACTTAAATAAAGAATGTTTCGATAAGCATGAAATAGTTTTGTATGCTCAAATTTTATTTCAGGCGTTACCTGTTTTCTACTATTATTCATAACAATTTCCTTTTGTTAATTTGATGAGTAAAAAGAAGAGAGTGCATTATCAAAAGAAATAAAAATCTCTTTTGAATACCCAATAACCATATACCAAGGTGAAATGATTTTTTCTAAATAGATACTAAATTTAATGAGTTCTAATGCATTGTTTATTTTATTGAAGTTACTTATTGATGCATCTATCTCTGTTATTATGGCCTGCCAGACATATTCAATATGCTCTAATGCTATATTTGTATCTTCGATAAGTTGTTCTACATCGTCCAATTCAATATAAAGAGAATTTAAATAGAGAGATAAGTTAGTATAGATATCTATCTCCTTATTAAGGCTTTTTACTTTTTCTATTGATTCATTTCTCTTTTTGCGTATTTTTTCAGCTTTAGCGCCAAAAATACCTCCTGTAATAATAACGCCAATAATACCTGCCGCAAGTCCTGTAAAAGCAAGACCAACATAGTTTTTATACTCCTCTTTTAATATTTTAATATCCTCAATCAGTAAGTCTCGTTCATCAATGAGAGAGATATTATTACTATTATTGAATTCATTAATGAGTTTTTTTTTGTTAATGACCTCATGATAAATAGATTGATATTGTATATTTCTACTATCTTTCCCACCCATTATTTTACTTCTAAAGGTAGATAAAAGATCTTTTATTTTAAGGGTTTTATCTCGTTCAGTTTCGATATCTTGTTTCATACTTTCTAATATATGAATAAGTTGAGTCGAAATTTGTTTATCCTGATCGGTATATTTAATATTAGCCAATTCTTGATCGGAAAGATCATTGATAACAGTTGAGATTTTGGTTAATAAAGGCATTTGGCTAATAAATAAAATGATGTTTTCACCCGTAGATGTTATTTCCCTTCCCATGATTTCTAAATCAATAGCTTGTTGTTTTATTGCATATTCAATTTTATTCCATTCAAATGCATGTTCTCGGATCCGAACAAAAAGAGACAAGATATTATCAGAGGAGAGTTGTTGTATGCTTATTTCATTGTAACCAATAAAATTGATAACATCTTCTAATTTGTAAGGGAGTGAAAGTGCTTTGTTAATATAAGATTTTATCTTAATTAAATCATGAGAAGTAACAATTCCGGGTAAGCGCCCATTTTCGTTATCTATTCCGAGTATTAAGCTGAGTGCCTCTTTGGGAATATCGGGCGTTTCGATAATTTTATCTATATGTTCATAGGTGGTTGTATCCATATAACCTCTCTTATGTATAATAATTTTTTATCTATACAGCATGTTCTTAGAATGATTTGTTTACTATTTAGGATTTACAGATTAATGCTTCTACTTTGTAACATGAAAAATACAAAACTTTGATAAATGACAAAGGTTATAATTAATCAGCCCTTTGATAATTCTTATAGAGACGTATAATCTCCCTTTTAATTAGTTGTGGGTATTTGGAGTGGAAAAGGTTAATCCTGTGTTTTCGACACTGTACGAAAAAGTTAAAAAAATAAATCTGACAGCACAAGGTAATCTTTTACATTTGAAAGTCGCCTTGCCGTCAGAGGTTTCGTTCCCATTACTCTCATGGCTTGCTGCTCAAGTGTATTATCCGCAATTTTACTGGCAGCATCGCGATGAGAGTGAAGAAGTGGCAGCATGTGGGCAATTATGTTGCTTCAATCATATTCAAGACGCTCGCCAATTTTTAGCAATTCATCAGTCTGATATAAATATTGATGATGTGCGTATTTGGGGCTTAAATGCGTGGGATACCATTATTCCTGGCCGTATAGATGAGATAAATGGGGATGATGCCTATCTTTTTTTACCTAGAATTGAAATTAGGCGCCACCAGCAGCAGCTTTCTGTTCATTTAAATCTACTTGATGACGCTGATAAAAAAGACACCTTAGATTTTCTGCAAACATTAAATCAATCGCTAGATATTGAGCCTCTTTCTGTTTCTGTGACTCAAGTTAATCACTCTTTAACGCAAGAGCAGTGGACTCATTATCTTGATATTGCATTAGATGAAATTAACCAAGGCTTATTTGAAAAAGTAGTGCCAGCAAGGGCTACATGCTTAACATTAGATAATCCACTTAAAGCCATTCAATTTATGAAAGCAAGTCGTGATGTCAATCATCATTGCTATCATTATATGCTGGCATTTTCACCTTCAGATGCCTTTATGGGATCAACTCCTGAAAGATTATATAAACGTGATGAGTTGATGTTGTATACCGAAGCGTTAGCTGGAACTGTAGCGAGTTCGGATAATGAGCAACAAGCGATAGCGTTTGCAGATTGGCTGATGAATGACAAAAAAAACCAGCATGAAAATTTGGTTGTCGTTGATGATATTTGTCAACGATTACAAGGTGGTGTTGACGGTATTGATGTCTCTCCAGCTGATGTTATCCGTTTACGTAAAGTACAACATCTTCGTCGTTATATTCATGGAAAATTAATTAATTCAGATGATATTGATTGTTTAAAACGATTACAGCCAACTGCGGCGGTGTGTGGATTACCAAGAAGTGTTGCGCGCGCTTTTATTCGCAAACATGAGCCTTTTGAACGTCGTTGGTATGCCGGATCTGCAGGGTATTTATCGCTTCCTCATGCCGAATTTGCAGTAAGCTTGCGTTGTGGTGAGTTGCACGATGATACCTTGACGCTGTATGCAGGTGCGGGTGTTGTGGCCGGCTCTGATCCACAGCAAGAGTGGACAGAAATTGAAAATAAAGCGGCGGGTTTACGAACATTGCTAGAGAAAGAGAGTTAATTTTCTACTAAAAGTCTGAGTTAGGATAAATAGCATCAGCAATAATCATCATAATTTGATGAGTGTTTTTTTACAGTCAGTTATTTAGTGCTACTCTTCAAATAACCACTGCTAGTTGTTAACTAATTGATGCTATTCTTTAGCACTGTAGCGTTATTTATTCTTATTCTTAACGATAAAAAAGAGCGCTTTGAAAATAAGGCGGACAACTCGCCTAAATAATGCACTCTTTGAGTGTTTTCTTTAACGATTTATTTAACGAAAACTTCTGTTCATTGAACTAGGCTAAGGAAAAGTATTTAGGAACAGATATTATAATAGCAATTGCAGGTTTTCGTTGTTGGGATGATCAATGTCTAATAGTTCGTTTAATCGCCAATGGGCTAAAGTTATACTCGAAACTTTGACTCGTCATGGTTTACGCCATATCTGTATCGCACCCGGATCACGTTCGACTCCTTTAACACTCGCAGCTGCCGCTAATCAAAAATTAATATGTCATACGCATTTTGATGAACGTGGGCTTGGTCATTTAGCTTTGGGGTTGGCAAAAGCAACCAAAGATCCTGTTGCCGTGATTGTGACATCAGGTACCGCTGTCGCTAATTTGTATCCGGCATTAATTGAAGCGGGATTAACAGGGGAGCGTGTTATCTTTTTAACCGCAGACCGACCGCCCGAATTAATTGATTGCGGTGCAAATCAAGCTATCCGTCAGCAAGGTATTTTTGCAACGCATCCTTCACAAACACTCTCTTTACCACGACCGACAGCGGATATTCCCGCAAACTGGTTAGTTTCTACACTTGATAATGCGATGAATACATTGGTTCATGGCGCGTTACACGTTAATTGTCCTTTTGCTGAACCGTTATATGGTGATGATGTTGAAACATTAACACCATGGACTGAAGCTTTAGGGAATTGGTGGCAAAATGATAAACCGTGGTTACATGAAACTCGCTTTAATGCAGTTTCAACACATCCTCAATGGAATGAGTTACGCCAGAAAAAAGGTGTTGTGATCGCTGGGCGTATTAGCCCAGAAGAAGGTGTTGAAGTCGCAAAATGGGCATCACAATTAGGTTGGCCTTTATTAGGTGATGTATTATCCCAAACAGGGCAACCGTTACCTTGTGCTGATTTATGGTTGAATAACTCACAAGCAAAATCAAAACTCAATAATGCCGAAATCGTTATTCAATTTGGCTCAAGCTTAACAGGTAAACGTTTATTGCAATGGCAAGTGGGATGTTCTCCCAACGCTTATTGGATTGTTGACCCTATTCCGGGACGCTTAGATCCCGGCCATCATCAAGGTGAAAAATTCACATTATCACCCATGCAATGGTTAAGGGCACACCCAGCTGTTGATAATTTATCTTGGGCTAAAGCATTAACAGATATAGCTACACAAACCTATCAAAAGGTAAGTGAAATAACGAATTATTTTGGTGAAGCACAGGTTGCACATCAATTAGATAAATTACTTCCTAGTGATGGACAGTTATTTGTTGGCAATAGTCTGATAGTGAGATTAATTGATGCTTTTGCTCGATTACCACAAGGTTATCCGGTAATGAGTAACCGAGGTGCAAGTGGTATTGATGGTTTAATTTCAACCTCTGCAGGTGTTCACCGCGCGACAAAAAAGCCAACATTAACAATTTTGGGCGATTTATCGGCATTGTATGATTTAAATAGTTTAGCGTTACATCAACAAGTTTATGCACCTAATGTTATTATCGTAGTGAATAATAACGGTGGGCAAATATTTTCTATGTTACCCACGCCAGAGGCAGAACGAGAACGTTTTTACTGTATGCCTCACTCATTAAATTTCAAACATGCAGCCGCAATGTTTGGTTTGCATTATGTATCACCAACAAGTTGGGATGCACTGTTAACGACTGTTCAGGATTGCTGGACAGGGGCGCCAACAACAACATTAATTGAATTAATTGTTGATGATACTGATGGCGCAAAAACATTAAATCAGCTGGTAAAACAGGTAACATCTCATGACTTTAGCATGTCAGCGATATAATACCCATAATGAAGGGCCTTGGTTAGTTTGGTTGCATGGGCTATTAGGTGAAGGTTGTGAATGGGAGCCTGTCATTCAGGCTTGCCATGAATATCCATCACTTGTGATTGATTTGCCTCGTCATGGTGGTTCTGCATCTATCAGCGCGAAAGATTTTGTTGAAGTGAGCACTTTGTTAACAGACACTCTAAAAGAGCAAGGTATTGATCACTATTGGTTAATTGGTTACTCGTTAGGTGGCAGGATCTCGATGTATCATGCATGTTTTGGTGATACGGCAGGATTAATGGGATTGATTGTAGAAGGTGGCAACCCAGGTTTAAATGATGCAACAGAAAGGCAAAATCGCATTGCGCATGATAAATGTTGGGCTGAGCGTTTTCGTAATGAACCTATTTGTGATGTATTAACACAATGGTATCAACAACCTGTATTTGCTGATCTAAGTGATGAAAACCGACAATTATTGATTGAAAAACGTCGCCATAATGCGGGGTTTTGTATTGCAGAAAGTTTAGAGATGCTTTCTTTAGGTCATCAGCCTTGGCTAGTCTCTGAATTGCAGCAACTCACTTTGCCATTTATTTGGCTTTGTGGTGAGAAAGATAAAAAATTTCAAGCGATAGCGCAGCAATATTCGCTACCATTAACGACTATCCCGCAAGCTGGACATAATGCGCATCAGGCACAGCCAGCTGCTTATGCTGCGGTGATAAATCATGTTTTATCCCTCTTTGGTTAAAGGAACCTAATTATGCTTTACCCGAGCGAAGAAAAGTTATATGCACCGATTGAATGGCTAGATTGTTCTGAAGGTTTTGAAGATATTCTCTACCATAAATCAGTCGATGGCATTGCAAAAATTACGATTAACCGCCCGCAAGTGCGTAATGCTTTCCGTCCTTTGACAGTGAAAGAGATGATCCAAGCATTAGCCGATGCACGTTATGATGACACAATTGGTACTATCATTTTAACGGGTGCAGGTGAAAAAGCATTCTGTGCTGGTGGTGACCAAAAAATTCGTGGTGACTACGGCGGATACCGTGATGATAGCGGTACGCATCACCTGAACGTGTTGGATTTCCAACGCCAAATCCGTACTTGCCCGAAACCTGTTGTGGCAATGGTCGCTGGTTATTCTATTGGTGGTGGTCATGTGCTTCATATGATGTGTGACTTAACTATCGCGGCAGAAAACGCTATTTTTGGTCAAACAGGCCCTAAAGTGGGTTCCTTTGATGGTGGTTGGGGTGCTTCTTATATGGCTCGTATTGTTGGCCAAAAGAAAGCGCGCGAAATTTGGTTCTTATGCCGTCAATATGATGCAAAAGAAGCATTAGAGATGGGCTTGGTTAACACTGTTGTACCTTATGCTGATCTTGAAAAAGAAACCGTTCGTTGGTGTCGTGAAATGCTGGAAAACAGCCCAATGGCATTACGTTGCTTGAAAGCAGCATTAAATGCGGATTGTGATGGTCAAGCAGGCCTGCAAGAATTAGCGGGTAATGCAACTATGCTGTTCTATATGACGGATGAAGGTCAAGAAGGCCGCAACGCCTTTAACGAAAAACGTCAACCTGATTTCTCTCGATTTAAACGTAACCCATAATGCGAAACGCCAAACTCTATTCATTCAGCCTACCTGTAGATGCAGGCGTTGTTCTGCGCTATCAAAGGCTAAAAACGCGTGATGGTTTTCTTGTCTGTTTAGAGCAAAATGGCAAACAAGGATGGGGTGAGATTTCACCTCTTCCTGAGTTTAGCCGTGAAACTTTAGAGCAAGCACAAGTATCAGCGCAATCTTGGTTAACTGCGTGGTGTGCGGGTGAAAACCCTGAGCACAGTGAACTGCCAAGCGTGGCTTTTGGCCTAAGTTGTGCATTAGCAGAGCTTGAAGGCACATTGCCACTAGAGGCAAACTATCGCGCAGCTCCTTTATGTAATGGCGACCCTGATGATTTGATTTTAAGCCTTAATGATATGGAAGGTGAAAAAGTCGCTAAAATCAAGGTGGGATTATATGAAGCGGTACGTGATGGGATTGTTGTTAACCTGCTATTAGAAGCCATTCCAGACTTAAAATTAAGGTTGGATGCGAACAGAAGCTGGACACCAGCCAAAGCAGAAGGATTTGCGAAGTATGTAAACCCTGCATGGCGTGATCGTATTGCATTCTTAGAAGAGCCTTGCAAAACACCAGAAGAGTCGCTGGCTTTTTCTCAAGCAACAGGAATTAATATTGCTTGGGATGAAACAGTGCGTGATGACGGTTTTGAAGTAAAACCACAACCTGGCGTCACTACGATTGTGATAAAACCTACGCTGGTGGGAAGCCTTGAACGCTGTCAACTGCTTGTTAAACAAGCGCATGCGTTAGGATTAGATGCCATTATCAGTTCAAGTATTGAGAGTAGCTTCGGGCTGACTCAATTAGCAAGAATTGCACAGTGGTTAACACCTAATAGCATTCCGGGGCTCGATACTGTTGATTTAATCAAACAGCAACTTATTCGTCCTTGGCCAAATGTGGATATTCCACTTATCTCTCTTGAACAGCTAGAGACAGTATGGCAACAGTAGTTCCATTTAAACAATGGCCGTGGCATCACTGGGCACAATTAACCCCAAATGAAACGGCCATCATTTCAGGCAATTCGCCTATTACATGGCAACAATTAAGTTGTCATATTAATCAATTAGCGAACCATTTTATTAAGCAGGGTATTAATACTCAAAGCACAGTATTGTTACGAGGCAAAAATCATATCAATCTTGTTTTTACACTACTCGCTATTTTTCAATGTGGTGCGAAGGTTTTACCTTTAAATCCACAGCTTCCAAAATCTTTACTTGATGAATTATTACCTCACTTAGGTATTGATTTTTATGCTGATTTGAGTGAGATACCGCTAGATTTAAATGCAACATTGCTTGATCTTAGAGGTATTGAGTTAGATAACACGTCACGTCAATATAAAACTCAAACTATAAATGATGTCTTATGGGAGCCATCTCGTATGGCAACACTTATTTTGACATCAGGTTCATCAGGTTTACCCAAAGCTGCGGTGCATACTTTTGATGCGCATCTTTGCAGTGCAACGGGGGTTTTGTCATTAATACCTTTTGAAAAAGGGGATAGTTGGTTACTTTCTTTACCTCTATTTCATGTCTCTGGGCAAGGTGTTTTTTGGCGTTGGTTGTTACGTGGCGCAACTCTAGTGGTACGTGATATGCACCCTTTTGAAAAAGCGTTACAAGGTTGCACTCATGCTTCTTTGGTTCCTACACAATTATGGCGCTTCTTACAAAGTAGAACGCAACAAGATAAGCAACCTATTACCTTAAAGTCGGTTCTATTAGGGGGAGCAATGATCCCTATTGAGCTAACGCAAGAAGCAGAACATTGGGGAGTTCAATGCTGGTGTGGTTATGGTATGACTGAAATGGCATCAACTGTTTGTGCAAAACGTGCAGATGGTAAAGCAGGAGTCGGGTTTCCACTAAAAGGTAAAGAAGTTAGGTTAGTGGATGATGAACTCCAGATAATGTCTGATAGTGTCGCATTAGGTTATTGGTTTGATGGTAAATTAAAACCGCTATCGCTTACGGCTGATGGCTGGTATTCAACGCGAGATAAAGGCTGTTTTAGTGCAGATGAGTGGTGTGTTTTAGGGCGCTTGGATAATCTCTTTTTCAGTGCCGGTGAAGGAATTCAACCAGAAGATATTGAAAAAATCCTTAATACACATCCAAGTATTAGCCAATCTTTTGTGGTCCCTATTGATGATGCTGAATTTGGGCAGCGTCCAGTCGCAGTTGTGGATGCTGATATTGAAATAATCAATCAATTACCACAGTGGTATCACTCTCTATTAGCCGGATTTCAACGACCTGTTGCTTGTTTACAACTTCCTGAAAGCCTTAAGAATGGCGGAATTAAAATCTCTCGTAAACAAGTGCAAGAATGGGTGAAAGGGCAAATGTTGAAGTGATATCTATGCATTTTTCGAACTTCCCCTCAAAAATATATATAAACTTAGTTTGAAGAATGCCTATTTTTGATAATTTATTTTAATAACAGTAAATCATAAAGATTATTAGAGATAATGAAGGCGCCCGAAGGCGCCTTTCTGTTTTGCCAAGTTGCTCACAAGGCTTCTTATTATGCAGTTACTTAGCTTCTGCTTTCGCTAAAGCTTTCATTGCTTTTTCAACGCCTGCGCCGTATTCAGGATGGACTTTCTTAAATAAGGCAATTTGGCGTTTTTGTGTATCTTTACTTGCCTGTATTAATTCACCCGCGATACGAGCAAACATACGTTGATGCTCTTCATCACTCAGTAATTCATACAGTGCACGAGGTTGGCTGAAATAATCTTCGTCTTCACGATGGTTCCAGTGATCTGCTGCACCTTCGATAGATAATGGTGGCTCTTTAAAATTAGGCTGTTCTTGGAACATGCCACCATTATTTGGCTCATAAGTAATACCGCTACCACTATTACCATCAACACGCATTGCACCATCACGATGGTAATTATGGAACGGGCATTTTGGTGCATTAACTGGGATCTGATGATGGTTAACACCTAAACGATAACGGTGAGCATCACCGTAAGAGAATAGGCGACCTTGTAGCATTTTATCTGGAGAGAATCCGATACCAGGAACAATGTTAGCAGGACTAAATGCTGCTTGTTCAACATCAGAAAAATAGTTCTCAGGATTACGGTTTAATTCAAAGTAACCCACATCAATTAATGGATAATCCGCATGAGGCCAAACTTTGGTTAAATCAAAAGGATTATAAGGTACAGTTGATGCTTCTTTTTCTGGCATCACTTGAATTTGTAAATTCCAACGTGGGAAATCACCGCGCTCAATAGCATTAAATAAGTCACGTTGTGAACTTTCTCTATCTTGACCTACGAGTGTTTGTGCTTCGTCATCCATCAGGTTTTTAATGCCTTGTTGGCAACGGAAGTGGAATTTAACCCAAAAACGCTCATTATCTTTATTAATAAAGCTGTAGGTATGGCTACCAAAACCATGAATAAAACGGTAGCTTTGTGGTAAACCACGGTCACTCATATCAATGGTTAATTGGTGTAATGCTTCTGGTAAATGAGAGAAGAAGTCCCATTTGTATGCCATATTACGTAGGTTAGTTTTAGGATCACGTTTTACAACGTGGTTTAAGTCAGGGAATTTCAGCGCATCACGAAGATAGAAAACAGGGGTGTTGTTACCCACCATATCCCAGTTACCTTCTTCAGTGTAAAATTTTAACGCAAAACCACGAATATCACGTTCTGCGTCTGCGGCACCTCTTTCACCAGCAACTGTTGAAAAGCGAGCAAACATTTCTGTTTTTTTACCCACTTTAGAGAAAATTTTAGCGCGAGTATATTGTGTAATATCGTGAGTAACTTTAAATGTACCAAAAGCGCCTGAGCCTTTTGCGTGCATACGTCTTTCAGGAATAACTTCACGATCAAAGTGAGCAAGTTTTTCTAGAAACCAGACATCTTGAAGCAACATTGGGCCACGTGGGCCTGCGGTCATTGAGTTATTATTGTCTACAACAGGTGCGCCAGACGCCGTTGTTAGCTTTTTCTTTTCCATCACATATCTCCAGTTTATGAAATAGTAAACGTTCTAAAAAAATAGCATGTGTGAATAAAATGAAGCGAACAGCCTTATATTTATTATGGTTAATATTGACTGCAAATCCACTTTAACAATATTAAACTCATTAATAAAACCGATTAGACCAATAATATTGATAGACGTAACTTATTTACATAGATTGAAAATTCTACAGATTAGCTTTCAATTTTGACTCAAGTTGTTTAATAAATTTGTTGTATAATTATAAGTTAGGACAATTATTTGCTGGAGTAATAACAATGAAAAAATATTTATTGGTCGGCGCTATAAGTACATTATTTATGGCGGCAAATGCCAATGCAGTATCAATGAATATTCAAGCGGGTGAGCATTATACGGACGTTCGAGCAGGACTAGGTAATCCTAATGCGGGCCTTTCTTTTAATGGTAACTGGGCTCGTAGTGATCATGATGGTCAGTTAGGTAGCTTAGGTGCGAAGTTTGCTCTGCCTTTAGGGCCTTTTTCAGCAAGTGTTGGTGGTAAAGCGCTCTATTTATCACCAAAAAATGGTGATGATGGCGCTGCTTTAGCGGGTGGTGTTGGGCTTAATTGGGATATTTTACCTTCTTTAAGTGTTTATGGTGAGGCTTATGGCTCTCCTGAAGGATTAACGTCTGGTAGCAAATCTTATTATGAAGCCGATGTGGGCGCGCAATTAACGGTATTTAAACCATTGCATGTCAATGCAGGTTATCGTGTGATTGAAATCGAAAACTCACATAATAGAAGTAATAATAAATTAGCTGATGGGTTCTATGTGGGTGCAGGTTTAAGTTTCTAAGCAAAAACTTGCAGTAACGTTAAATAAAAAGCAGGTGTTGAACAATCAACACCTGCTTTTTTGTTGTCTGTATAAAAAATGTGATTAACCGACTTGAGGTAATAAACCAAAAGTGATGGCGACTTGAATACTGATCACAACTAAGCCACAAGTAAAGACAACGGCTAATGCACCTTTTCCACCTTTGACTTTGTATTTATCCGCGCTGTGTTGCTCTTGTCTTACTTTCCAAACTAATAAAGCAGGTAGTAGCAATGCCAAAATAGATAATGCAATAGCTGCATAAGCTAATGCTTGTACAAAGTTAGGAAAATAAAGAGCACAAAGTAAAGGCGGAACGAAGGTTAATAAGCTTGATTGCATACGACCTGTAGCACGATTACTGCGTTTAAATAGGTCAGCAAGATAATCAAATAAGCCTAGTGCAACACCAAGGAATGAGGTAGCTAACGCCAATGCAGCAAATAGGTTTACTGCAATATTGACGCGAGGCGTTGCAACGACATCGCGGATAGCGGTAAGTAGGCCATTTAAACCTGATTGTTGCGCCATAATTCCCATAAAAGTATTTGTAGGAATGGCTCCTAATGTGGCAATTTGCCATAAAATATAGGCAACAAGAGGGATTGCACTACCAATAATAAAGATAATACGTAACTTTTTAATATCGCCATTCATATAACTTACAATACTTGGCACGCTACCGTGGAAACCAAATGAAGTAAAAATAACGGGAATAGCAGAAAGAATAAGCCCGTGAGCGACTGGCATTGACGTTAAATTGACACTTTCAACGTGGGGTAGCATCACAACCAGCATAAAGATTAAGAAGAAAACTTTTGCTGTAAATAGCAGCCGATTAATCATATCAACTGATGTGGTACCAATACCTACTACAGCACCACCAATCACTGTAAAGATTATAATACCTTGAGTGACAGAGAGTTCATGACCAATCCAAGAGGATAGGGTAGATGAAAGCAATTCGCCAGCGCCGCTAATGTAAGCTGTCGTCAATGCATACATCAATAAGAGTAGAGCAAGTCCAGTGATCACTTGACCACCAACACCAAGATAACGCTTAGCGATTGAACCAAGACCAGTATGAGGATCGTTGTATTGATAAACTTCCACTAGCAAGAGCGCGGTATAACTCATTAATAACCACAGTCCTACGAGTAATAGCATAATAGTACCAAAGCCAATACCCACCGCAGCCAGTGGCATTGCCAACATGCCTGCCCCAATTGTTGTTCCTGCAACAATAAAAACACTACCTATAGTGCGATTTTTCACTAAGTCCTCTGCTCGCTAGCTATTTTATTTATATAAAATGCAGAGTATAAGAATGGTAAATACCTGTCAAATTTTAATTACGTATACTGTAATTATTTCTTTACGGAAAATAAAAAATGAATAAAAAAACGCCAATTAATAAGTATCAATTGGCGCTTAATAGAGGTGATTAATTAAGAATATTAATCGTCAAGCTCTACCATTCGTCTTATCTGCTCACGATTAATTTGTTTCAATTGCCCAGTTTCTGCATCTTTATAGGTAATTAATCCAGTTTTTTCATCTTCTTGGGGCTTATCTGTTGTTAAAATCGTTTCCCCATTTACTGTTTCTATTTTTTGTGGAGTTGAACAACCCGCAACTAATAAAAGTGATGCAGAGATAGCAACAACTGAGAAAATAGAATTTAATTTCATAATGTTTTTCCTTTTTTCATCAATGTAATTTAATTCTAGTCAATGATGGACAACAATGTTAGAAAAAAAGGAAAATTAAGATAATTCAAATCATTCAGAGCAAATTTCTATTTCAATGTCACTAATAGGATGACAGCTACAAGGTAAGATTTCATCGGGTTGGATAAATGCTAAAGGTTCATTGCGATAGCAAACCTTGCCTTTCACTAAACGTAGACGACAAGAGCCACAATAACCCTCACGGCATTGGTATTCGACTTGAACTTTCCCATGCTCTAAAGCATCAAGCAATGAAGGGTGGGCGTCAGTATGAAATTCTAGTGGTGTTGAAAGACCCTGCTGATGCAGGGTCACTTTATGAGATGCCATAACGTATCAGTGTTATTTCTCGGTATTACAGTTCAAAATTACTCAAGTCATCAGTATCAACTTGTGAATCAATTTGGCCCACAAGATAAGAACTGACTTCAACTTCTTGAGGTGCTACTTGAACGTTGTCAGACACTAACCATGCATTGATCCATGGAATAGGATTTGAGCGCGCTTTAAATGGTAATTTAAGACCTACTGCTTGCATACGAATATTGGTAATATATTCAACATATTGGCAGAGAATTTCTTTATTTAAACCAATCATCGAGCCTTCTGAGAACAGGTATTCTGCCCACTCTTTTTCTTGCTCTGCGGCTTCAACAAACAAGTCATAACATTCTTGTTCACATTCTGCGGCTATTTCTGCCATTTCAGGATCGTCTTGACCTGAACGCAGTAGATTCAGCATGTGTTGCGTACCCGTTAAGTGCAATGCTTCATCACGTGCAATCAATTTAATGATTTTAGCGTTACCTTCCATTAACTCTCGTTCAGCAAAGGCAAATGAACACGCAAAGCTTACATAGAAACGAATCGCTTCTAACGCATTTACACTCATGATACACAAATAAAGTTGTTTCTTTAATTTGCGTAAAGTCACATTAACGGTTTTACCTTGAACATGATGATCACCTTCACCATACATGTGATAAAGGTTAGTTAATCTGATCAACTCATCGTAGTAAGAAGAAATATCACGCGCACGTTTTAAAATTTCTTCATTTTCAACGATATCATCAAACACAACTGACGGATCGTTAACAATATTACGGATAATATGAGTATAAGAGCGCGAGTGAATGGTTTCAGAGAATGACCATGTTTCAACCCATGTTTCTAACTCAGGGATCGAGATTAAAGGTAAGAATGCCACGTTAGGGCTTCTGCCTTGAATCGAATCCAACAGAGTTTGATATTTTAAATTACTAATAAAAATGTGTTTTTCATGATCAGGCAGTGCATTGTAGTCAATACGATCACGAGAAACGTCCACTTCTTCTGGACGCCAGAAGAAGGAGAGTTGTTTTTCAATTAGCTTTTCAAAAATAGGGTATTTTTGCTGATCATAACGCGCTACGTTAACAGGCTGCCCAAAAAACATGGGCTCCTGAAGTTGATCATTTTTAACTTGTGAAAAAGTAGTATAGGACATAGCTTCCTCAATTAAATTTTACACGCGCCGCCTTCACAATCTGAATCTTCAGTCTCAACGACTTCTTCCAGATCACCCTGTACATCATCTGCACCATCACGGGTGTTGTGATAATAAAGTGTTTTCACACCATATTTGTAAGCGAGCAGCAAATCTTTCAGCAGCTGGTTCATTGGAACCTTACCGCTAGGGAAACGAGTAGGATCGTAGTTAGTGTTCGCTGAAATCGCTTGGTCAACGAATTTTTGCATAATGCCCACTAACTGCAAATAACCTTCAATACTTGGCATTTGCCACAGTAATTCATAAGCGCCTTTCAAACGCTCATACTCAGGAACCACTTGACGTAAAATACCGTCTTTAGAGGCTTTAATACTGATATAACCACGAGGTGGCTCGATACCATTGGTTGCATTCGAAATCTGAGAAGAGGTTTCTGATGGCATCAGTGCAGACAATGTTGAGTTACGTAAGCCGTGCTCTTTAATGTCTTTGCGTAAGCCTTCCCAGTCGTAATGCAGAGGTTCTTTTGTCAGAACATCTAATGATTTTTTATAGGTATCAATAGGTAAAATACCTTCAGCATAAGTGGTTTCATTAAACCATGGGCATGCGCCTTGTTCTTTTGCTAATTCATTAGATGCTTTTAATAAATAATATTGAATTGCTTCAAATGCACGATGAGTTAAGTTATTTGCACTGCCGTCAGAGTAGCGAACACCGTGTTTAGCTAAGTAATAAGCAAAGTTAATAACACCAATACCTAAGGTACGACGGCCCATTGCGCCTTGTTTAGCGGCTAAGATTGGATAATCTTGGTAATCTAATAGCGCATCCAGTGAGCGAACAGCTAAACGAGCTAGCTCTTCTAAATCATCAAGATTTTCAATTGCACCTAAGTTAAAGGCTGACAAGGTACAGAGTGCAATTTCACCATTAGGATCTTTAATATCGTTTAATGGTTTAGTAGGTAGTGCAATTTCTAAACACAGGTTTGATTGGCGGATAGGTGCAATAGCCGGATCAAATGGGCTGTGTGTATTACAGTGGTCAACATTTTGAATGTAAATACGGCCCGTAGATGCACGCTCTTGCATCATTAATGAGAATAACTCAACCGCTTTAACTTGTTTTTGGCGGATGCTCTTATCTTTCTCATATTGTACATATAAGCGTTCAAATTCATCTTGATCGGCAAAGAAAGCATCATATAAACCAGGAACATCAGAAGGGCTGAATAAGGTAATATCCTGGCCTTTGATTAAACGTTCATACATTAATTTGTTTAATTGCACACCGTAATCTAAATGACGAACACGGTTATCATCAACACCACGATTGTTTTTCAGTACCAGCAGGCTTTCAACTTCTAAATGCCACAAAGGGTAGAACAGTGTGGCAGCGCCACCACGAACACCACCTTGCGAGCAAGATTTTACCGCAGTTTGGAAGTGTTTGTAGAAAGGAATACAACCTGTATGAAACGCTTCGCCATTACGAATAGCACTGCCTAATGCACGAATACGACCTGCATTGATACCAATACCCGCACGTTGAGAAACGTATTTTACAATAGCGCTTGATGTTGCATTGATAGAATCAAGGCTATCGTCACACTCAATTAATACACAAGAGCTAAATTGACGAGTTGGTGTTCTGACGCCAGCCATAATTGGCGTTGGTAATGAGATTTTGAAAGTAGAAATCGCATTATAAAAGCGTTCGATATAGTCCATACGTGTTGCTTGTGGATAACGAGAGAACAAGCAAGCTGCAACTAAAACATATAAAAATTGTGCACTTTCGTAAATTTCGCCAGTAATACGGTTTTGAACGAAATATTTACCCTCTAGCTGTTTAACCGCAGCATAAGAGAAGTTCATATCACGTTGATGAACAACAAAGTTATTCATCTGCTCAAATTCTTCTTGGGTGTAATCTTCAAGAAGATGACGGTCGTATTTGCCTAGATCAACTAATTTTTTAACGTGCTCATAGAGCGTTGGTGGCTCAAATTGGCCATAGGCTTTTTTACGTAAGTTAAATACGGCAAGACGGGCAGCAAGATATTGATAATCAGGAGTTTCACCTGAAATTAAGTCTGCAGCAGCTTTTACCAGTGTTTCATGGATATCAGCAGTTTTGATACCATCATAAAACTGAATCTGAGAACGTAATTCAACTTGAGATACAGAGACATTTTCTAGGCCTTCAGCGGCCCAGGCGATTACACGGTGAATTTTGTCTAAGTCAATGCGTTCTTTATGACCATCACGTTTTGTGACGAGCAGGCTGTGATTCATGAGCGATGCACCTTTCTTGCATTAGTGCTACCTGAAATTTTATACCGCAAAAAAACGCTCCCGATGACAAAGAGTGTCAAGGAGTCTTGTGGTGTGAAATTTAAGGAAACACAATATATAGGGGTTGGTTCAAATGGTGATAACAAGATAAAGGTAATTGAGAGATTGATCAAGTGTACAAATCTGATTGTTTCTGTGGATAAATAGGGGATAAATTTTTTAATAACTGCCCGTACCCTGCGTAAATACAGGCAGTAAGAAACTCAAATTCAGGTGACAATGATGTAAAGTCAATTTTAAAAAATGTGATCGTTTGATGTTTTATTAAACCAAATCAAACTTTCAGTTTCACGAATTCGAGTTATGTGTCGATTGTGTGTGCACCATATAATTCACATCGACGTTTGGCGCCAATCGGAATTTGTCAGTGATTGGGTTATAATGTAAGCCAATCATATTTTTGCTACGTAAGTCGGTTTCATCAACCCAACTGAGCAGTTCTGATGGACGAATAAATTTATTAGCATCATGTGTGCCCTTAGGTACCATATTTAGAATATACTCCGCACCTACCACCAGCATTAGCCATGCCTTTTTATTACGGTTGATAGTTGAAAAGAAAACATGCCCACCTGGTTTTACTAATTTTGCACAGGCTCTTACAACAGAAGAAGGGTCTGGAACGTGTTCTAACATCTCCATACAGGTGACAACATCGTAAGCTTGCGGGTTTTCATTTGCATGGTTTTCAACGGTATCTTGAATATAAGTCACAGGAATACCTGACTCTAGTGAGTGCAAGCGTGCAACTTGTAATGGCTCTGTGCCCATATCAAGGCCAGTAACTTCGGCACCGACACACGCCATACTTTCAGATAAAATACCGCCACCACAGCCAACATCGAGGACTTTTTTTCCAAATAAGCCGTCAGCGCGTTCTTGGATATAGTTAAGTCTTAGTGGGTTTATACGGTGCAATGGCTTAAATTCACCTTCAAGATCCCACCAGCGTGATGCGACGCTTTCAAACTTGTCGATTTCATGCTGATCCACGTTAGCATGTAAAGAGGTTGTTTTATCATTCATCAGAAAGTATTACTCCTATTTTCATATTGCCATGATTCTACCAACGTTAGACGGTGAAATCGAAGAGAATAGCGAAAGGATCATTAATTTAGTTGTTTCCTTTTTCCAAAAATTGGCGATTTGTGGTATAGTTCTAAACCTTTGAATCCGTAGTATGAGGGACAGTGGCTCCATGAGCGACATTGCCAGAGAAATCACACCAGTTAATATCGAAGAAGAGCTGAAAAGCTCATATTTGGATTATGCGATGTCTGTTATTGTAGGACGCGCATTACCCGATGTTCGAGACGGACTGAAGCCAGTACACCGCCGAGTTCTTTTCGCGATGAATGTACTAGGAAACGATTGGAATAAACCTTATAAAAAATCAGCCCGTGTTGTTGGGGATGTTATCGGTAAATATCACCCGCACGGTGACAGTGCTGTCTATGAAACGATTGTTCGTTTAGCACAGCCTTTTTCTATGCGCTACATGTTGGTTGACGGGCAGGGTAACTTCGGGTCAGTTGATGGTGACTCGGCGGCTGCAATGCGTTATACCGAAGTTCGTATGGCGAAAATCGCCCATGAACTGCTGGCGGATTTGGAAAAAGAAACGGTTGATTTTGTTCCTAACTATGACGGAACAGAACATATTCCGGCAGTTATGCCAACCCGTGTTCCAAACTTGCTAGTCAATGGTTCATCAGGGATTGCGGTGGGGATGGCAACAAACATTCCTCCACATAACCTAGGCGAAGTTATCGACGGCTGTCTTGCTTATGTTGATAACGAAGACATCACTATTGAAGAGTTGATGGAACATATCACGGGGCCTGATTTCCCGACTGCTGCTATTATTAATGGCCGCAGAGGAATTTTAGATGCTTACCGTACTGGTCGCGGGAAAATTTATATCCGTGCTCAGGCTGATATTGAAACTGATGAGAAAACCAGTCGCGAAACAATTATCGTGACAGAAATTCCTTATCAGGTGAATAAAGCGCGTTTAATTGAAAAAATAGCAGAGCTTGTTAAAGATAAACGCATTGAAGGTATCAGCGGATTACGCGATGAGTCTGATAAAGACGGCATGCGTATTGTTGTTGAAATCAAACGTGATGCTGTGGGTGAAGTGGTATTAAATCACTTATTCTCACAAACACAAATGCAGGTTTCTTTTGGTATTAATATGGTTGCGCTTCACCAAGGCCAGCCAAAACTATTAAATCTAAAAGAAATTATCTCTGCCTTTATTCGTCACCGTCGTGAAGTTGTTACTCGTCGTACAATTTACGAATTACGCAAAGCGCGTGACCGTGCTCATATCTTAGAAGCGCTGGCTGTTGCATTGGCGAACATTGATCCTGTTATTGAAATGATCCGCCAAGCACCAAACCCAGCAGAAGCAAAAGCAGCATTAATTGCACAACCTTGGGATTTAGGTAGTGTTTCTACCATGTTAGAGCGTGCTGGTGACAGCAATGTTGCTCGTCCTGAATGGTTAGAGCCACAATATGGTGTGCATGACGGTAAATACTATCTTACAGAACAACAAGCTCAAGCTATTTTGGATCTGCGTTTGCAGAAACTAACTGGTCTTGAACATGAAAAACTGTTAGATGAATACCGTGACTTATTGCTGCAAATTGCTGAATTACTGCATATCTTAAGAAGCCCTGAGCGTTTGATGGAAGTCATTCGAGAAGAGCTAAATGCGATTAAAGATCAATATAACGATCCACGCCGTACTGAGATCACTGAGAATACAGCAGATATTAATATCGAAGACCTGATTAATGAAGAAAATGTAGTTGTTACACTTTCTCATCAGGGTTACGTTAAATATCAGCCACTTACCGATTACGAAGCACAACGACGTGGCGGTAAAGGTAAGTCTGCAGCAAGAATTAAAGAAGAAGACTTTATTGATCGCCTGCTGGTGGCTAACACCCATGACACCATTTTATGCTTCTCAAGCCGTGGTCGTCTCTATTGGATGAAAGTTTACCAGTTACCAGAAGCAAGTCGTGGTGCTCGTGGCCGTCCGATTATCAACTTATTACCTCTTGAGCAAAATGAACGTATTACGGCTATTTTGCCAGTGAGAGAGTATGAAGAAGGTAAGTTTGTCTTTATGGCAACGGCAAGCGGTACAGTGAAGAAAACACCTCTGCAAGATTTCAGCCGCCCTCGTAGCGCAGGTATTATCGCAGTCAACTTAAATGAAGGCGATGAGCTAATTGGTGTTGACTTAACCGATAGCACGAACGAAGTTATGCTGTTCTCTGCTGATGGTAAAGTGGTTCGTTTTGCAGAAGATTGTGTTCGTCCAATGGGTCGTACTGCGACAGGTGTTCGTGGTATGAAACTGAGTAATGATGATAAAGTCGTTTCTCTGATCATTCCTCGTGGTGACGGTGATATTTTAACCGTTACTGAAAATGGTTATGGTAAACGAACTGCACAAAGCGAGTACCCAACGAAGAATCGTGCTACACAAGGCGTTATCTCTATTAAAGTGAGTGAGCGTAACGGTAAAGTAGTAGGTGCAATTCAAGTTGAAGAAACTGACCAAATTATGATGATCACCAATGCAGGTACATTAGTTCGTACTCGTGTTTCAGAGGTCAGCATTGTTGGACGTAATACACAAGGTGTTACCTTAATTCGTACAACAGAAGATGAGTTGGTTGTTGGCTTGCAACGTGTTGAAGATGAAGATGACGCATTAGATGATGATGAAGTTAATGAGGTTATTAACGAGACATCACCTGAAGAGTCGGGATCAGATTTAACCGATGATGCAGATGAAGAATAATATTTATCATTATTGTGATGTATAAATAAAAGAAAGCAGGCATAATTGCCTGCTTTTTTTATGTGGTTGGATCAGAGTATCATCAGAAATAATTATCCTGATGATAAAGATCATATTATTCAGACATACAGTAATTTCTGCTAGAATAGAATAAGTTTCTTATGCGGTAGGAATATTGATTAGGGTGGTTGTTTGAGATATCTCTCGTCCTTTAAAACATCGTTAAAAATTTCCCGCTACCTTTTTCGCGTATTAGGTATCATGTTGTGGGCGATGGGGGCATTATTAACGATGTTTTACCTCATCAACATCTTTAATGATACTAAGTCAGATATTCGGCAAGAGTATAGTAATAACTACACTAATCTCCTCAGTTTTTTTCGACAAACTTCTGGCACTATCCGTGATTTACAATACCTCGCAGAACGTCATCAAGAGCAAATTAATTTAAATCCAGGTATAAAAAATTCATTATTTTATGAAGGACCATTTTCACTTCATAAACTCAATGAAACGGCGGACTGTGAATTATTTAAAGGACAAACCAATAACTATTTTCGTTCGTTTAACAGTATCTTATATTATTGGAAAGATAATACCCCTGCATTACAAGGGATAAACCAGGTTTTCATGGTAGGTTCGCACAGTATGTGCATGATTAACTTCCCTTTGCGCGCATCACCTGTAGATACTGAGATGTTGAAAAAAATGGTTTACGAAAATACACGTAACTACATTAATCAACGGGCGCAAGGCAAAGAAGTTAATCAATATTGGATAGTTCCAGATGCAAAAGGGGATAGTGGCATTTTATATGTTATGTCACCTGTTTATGCTTCTGGTAAATTTATTGGATTAATTGGTATTGAAAGAGCAATTCGCCTTGAATACTTCTCTCCAGCCAAAGACAGAGTAATTTCTATCCATCTTCTAAATAGCCGAAATACCACGGTATTAAGCTACCCTGCAGAAAATAATTATCGTTCTGTTAAGCAAGTCGCTGATGTGAGCGCACCTTATTTTGGTTTTGATGAAGATTTCAGTGAGTTAGTTGCAAAACGAAAACTATTGCCATCCTCTTTTAGTGTGGTGTATTCATTACCACTCAAGCAAATTTTAAATGAATTTAAATTCACGATTTTTAATGCACTGATTTTAAATATTATTTCTGCCATTTTTATTTTTATTTTTGTGTGGATCTTCGAAAGAAAAATATTCTCACCAGCAGAAAATAATGCTTCCCGATTAGAAGAGCATGAACAGTTTAACCATAAAATTGTGGCATCGGCACCTGTCGGAATTAGTATTCTGAGAATACGCGATGGCATGATCATTTTAAGTAATGAATTAGCACATAACTATTTTCGGTTACTCAGTCACAGTGATAAGCAAAATATTTTATCTATTATTGCTGAAAAAAGTAGCAATATGGTTGATGTAGTGACGAATAACCGTAATCACTTACAAATCAGTTTTGTTAATTCACGCTATCAAAATGAAGATGTGGCTATCTGTGTTTTAGTGGACATTAGCGCTCGTGTTAAAATGGAACGTTCGCTACAAAATATGGCAACAGCGGCAGAACAAGCTAACCAAGCAAAATCGATGTTTTTAGCTACGGTGAGTCATGAATTACGTACACCACTTTATGGCATTATTGGTAACTTAGAGTTATTACAATCCTTTGCACAAAACGATGATACAAGTCGATTATTAAAAACGATGGATAATTCCTCATCATTACTGCTAAAAATTATTAGTGATATTCTCGATTTCTCAAAAATTGAATCTAAACAATTAAAGATTGAGATTAAACCGTTTAATTGTCGCCAAGTACTCTCTTTTGTTATTTCTAACTATTTACCCTTGATTGCGAAAAAAGATTTAGCTATCTACTGCTTTATCGAACCAGATGTACCTAAAATTGTAAATAGTGATCCTGTTCGGGTACAACAGGTTATTTCTAATCTATTGAATAATAGCATTAAATTCACTACGACAGGGTGTATTACCTTACATCTTTATAAAGATGAGTATTACCTGTATTTTGATATTCATGATACAGGACGAGGGATTGGTGAGAAGGCATTACATGAGCTTTTTGAACCATTCTTCCAGGTTTCACAAAATACAGAAAGCGCATCTGAAGGTACAGGATTAGGTTTAGCTATTTGTGAAAAACTAATTAACTTAATGGATGGCGATATCAGTGTTGTTTCACAAGAAAATATTGGTAGCCGATTTACAGTTCGAATACCACTTTATGGTGTGTTAGAAGAGAATGAACTTGCTACCGAAAAGGATATTTATAAAGAGAGTACCGTTCGTTGTTTTATTGATATCAAAAACCTTTATTTAGAAGGGTTTATTGGGCGATATCTCAATTACTTTGGGTTGAATTGTGAATTATTAACAGAAGAAACAACACTCTCTTCAACTGATTTTATTATCACGGACTATGATTATCCGAGAGAGCATCATTGCCAATTTATTAGGCTTAATGAACATTATCTCGAACCATCCAAAAAAATAGCAGAAAACATATGGGTATGTAGTACTTATAAACTAAATGAATTAACAAAAATAATACTACAATTACCGCAAAACAAAATTGAAGCAAATTGTGTTGATATGGTTGAGTTGAATACCGATTGTGGTTTACAAGCGTTGACCATCTTGATTGTTGATGATCATCCAATAAATCGCTTATTGCTGACCGATCAACTGAAAAAAATTGGTTTTAACACAGCAACTGCAGAAGATGGGTGTGATGCATTAGCCTATTTAGCGAAAAATCATATCGATATCATTCTAACTGATGTCAATATGCCAAATATGAATGGTTATCAGCTTGCAACTCACATACGAGAAATGGGGAGTGATATGCCAGTAATTGGTGTAACAGCGAATGCAATAGCAGAAGAAAAGCAACGCTGTATTGATGCCGGAATGAATGATTGTGTGTCTAAACCGGTATCACTTTCCATCTTAAGAGAAGTTTTGGTAGGACATATACCTAAAAAGTAGTTTATGCAGCCACCATAAAAATAAACAAATAGAAAAGAGATTAATTTATTAATCTCTTTTCTATTTGTTAAGTAATAACAATATTAACTGCACGGATAAGATAGACATAAAGAATGATACCATAAATAACACATCCTATAGCTTCTAGGGCATTATCAGACAAAAGATGAGTGTAGGGTATATTACATCCGTTTAGCGCTTTGCGGGTGGGATGGCGCGAGAGAATAAAGACAAAAAAGCAGAGAAGCTCCCAAAATAGGTTGAGCTTCCTGATTTTATCGGTACTGCAAACGGTCGCTTGAAAAGATTAATCTGGGCCGTTAATTTCCTTATCAATAGTTACTGATGATAGGTAATTAAGTAATGCAATATCGTTATCAACACCCAGTTTCATCATTGCTGATTTTTTCTGGCTACTAATCGTTTTAATACTACGATTAAGTTTTTTTGCGATCTCAGTGACGAGAAAGCCTTCAGCAAATAATCTCAGAACTTCACTTTCTTTAGGTGACAAACGTTTATCGCCATAACCATTTGCATTTACTTTCTCAAGTAGTTTCGCGACACTTTCAGGCATAAATTTCTTGCCTTTTTGCAACGCTGCTAATGCTTTTGGTAGATCCGTTGGAGCACCTTGTTTAAGTACAATACCTTCAATTTCAAGATCAAGGACAGCACTCAAAATAGCTGGGTTGTTATTCATGGTAAGTACAATAATCGACAAATTCGGGTAATGTCTTTTGATGTACTTAATTAGTGTAATACCATCACCATACTTATCACCAGGCATAGATAAGTCAGTAATTAATGCATCTGCATTTAACTTAGGCAAGTTGTTGATAAGTGACGTTGAATCTTCAAATTCACCAACAACATTGACCCATTCAATTTGTTCTAAAGATTTACGAATACCGAATAAAACGATTGGGTGGTCATCGGCAATAATAATATTAAGGTTATTCATGTTTAATTGTTACCTTGCTGCAGCAACTGTTGAATCCATTTATCCAGTTGAGTGATACGTTCTTTGATCTCTAATTCATTATGATTTTTTATGTCATGTTCTAAATATTCACAGCTTTCTCTGAGATATTCTAAATCTAACATGGCAAAAACCCCTTTTAGACGATGAGCTGTCTGAGCTAGAGAATGAAAGTCTTTATTTGTTGCTTCTAAGTGTAGTTTCTCAACATCAATAGGAACAGTACTGATAAATAGTTCCTTATAATCACTACCATTCAACTTCTTCCTATAATTATTAAGAATTACTTCGTAATTATCAAGGTTATTATTTTCATCTAAAATACTCTCTTCAGTTGTATCTAGAGAAAATGACTCATTTTCTTCAATTAAATAAGTAATAGCTTCTATTAAAGGATCACCGAAGTTATAGTTACACTTTATTAAATTTTTTGATATTTTTTCAAATCCAACAATAGAGCTCATTAATAATATTGTTGGAGACTCTGGACTATCATCCGGAGTATCTTTAAGTATGATATCGTATTCGGGATAAAGATTCTCTCTATTTTTATCAAAGTATGTCGCGCCGTATTTATCAAGTTGTCGGCAGATGATTTTTTCTATTTCAGGGTTTTTTATGGCGAGTTTTGCGCTTATTCCTTCCAATAATATGTTAAAAGTTCGTTCTTCCGTATCTATATGCTGGTATGGGAGTGCAATCCGGAAATGAGAACCAATACTTTCTTGGCTCTTAATTGTTAACTCACCCTGAATTTTATTACATAACAAATGACATAAATAAAAAATAATCCCAGAGTTGGAGTAATATTTATCTCCCATCGCTTGTCCGAGGAATGGGTATTTTATATTAGCAATGTCTTGTGGTGTTAGCCCACTTCCACTATCAATAATATCAATAAGTATTTCTTCTTTATCTTTATTTTTAACTAAATTTAGATTAACAGTTATTTTTCCATAGTTAGTCGTACTAATGGCATAATTAATCAATGATAAAATAATCTTACTTAATGCTGGCCCATCATTAATTAAAAGTAAACCAGGCCTTATATTATTATGGAAATAAAGGGTTAAGCCTTTTCTTATCATAAATGGTGATGCAGTTATCAAAATAGATTCAACTAATGTTGAAAGCTCAAATTCATCTTTGTGAATTTTCCATTCTTGATTTTCTAACTTATTAATTAACGTAATATTTTCTATCCATTCGGAAATGTAATTTGTTTTTTCTAATAATAAGTTAAGCAATTGCTGATGCGTGCTTTCGGGCAACAGTTCTTTGAATTGATAAACCATCTCATTTATATCTTTAATCGGACGCATTAATTCTAATGACATATTAGATAAAATCTTACGTCGCGCGATGGTATTTTTTTCATATTCTTGCTGTGCAAGTTGTAATTTTTTATTGATAAGTGCTTCGTTGTCTTTATTCAGAAATATGAATAATGACGTATTGTCAATATTGCTGTTATTGCTGGTTCTAATCTCATAAATCTCATTATTGATCGCTGTTTGGATTAAGCCATTATGTTCAATCGCCATCTGTCGGATCTTTGATAAATCGATATGAGGTAATAGTTTTTCAGCATGGCTGTTGCTAATAATTTTATGGTTAGAGGAAAAATTGTATACCAATAAGCCGATAGGAAGATTAGAAATGATGTCATTAGTCATCTCTTCTTTGATGCGTAGATTACGAGTCATTGAGATGTACGGGAAAACATATTTGTTACGTATATAGATGTGTCCGAAAACAGAAACTGAAATAAAGGCAAGCAGGCTAATTAACAACCAGATGTTTTTATAAGCAATCTCTTTGATAATGAGTTTCAACGGATATTCATAAGAGAGTGAATAGGGAATGCCCGCAATAGGTTGAGAAAAAATCAAAGAAGAGCCATCGGTTGAAATTTCAATACTGTTTTTATCATAGACCGACTGTTGGCCTGTTGGCAGTAATCTTAAGTAGTGTGGTGATAGTTCTGAAGGTAAAAAATTATTGATAGGTAAATCAAAAGCGACCACGCTCGTAAGTTGCCCTGGCACATTAAACATAATGCGGTAGGTATAGTAATAGATATTTTCTGTAGACATCTTTCTAATAGGAGAAAGACTCTCTTTTTCATCTAAAGCGGTTGATTGCATCAGCAACTCAGAGCGTTTGTTCTCAGCGGTTAACGTCAGGTAGCTTTCTTTGTAACGAATTTCTGGTTTAAGCACAGAGTGGGTCGTAATTAAGATAAGATCATTTCCTTTACCATTTAGATAATAAAGTGAACTGTAATCATTACGTACACCCCAGATAATTTCGAGTGAATTTGCAAAGCGTTGTGCTAGCTGGAACGTTTGTTCGTTAGGTTTACCAAATATAATGGCATCTATAGTTTGATCCCGACCTTCAAGCCAAAAGACATCAGAGCGTAGTTTTATTGGAGTCAGTGGTAAGGATGGGAAAAAGGCCGTGTCTGATATTTTATTTGATAACTGAAAAAGCTGATTAGAGTGATAACGGTAATCTTCAACCTGCAAAGCAAATTTATGAGTCGTGTTGTTGATAGCATTCTTTTTACTATCGAGCCAAGTATCAAAATAACTGTAAGCGTATAAAAAAAGTGATATGACCATAAAAAGAAGAAACAGGACATATAAGCGAGTTAGTGTATTTGGCTTGAGTTGGTTCAATGTACGCATTCAGTTTGCGAGCCTTTAAGAGACAATGTAGTTAAAAAAAGAAAAGTTGAATAAACAATCACCATTATTCAGTCATTATATTAACAGGTTATCGCTTTAAAAGGGATATTCGAATGAACTTTGAGCAAACAAACAAAAAAAACAGATTTTTTTACAATAGAAGCTAGACAGCGAGGTCAGAGATAGGCATAATTCCGCGCTATGGAAGGATGGCCGAGTGGCTGAAGGCAGCGGTCTTGAAAACCGCCGATGGGAAACCATCCTAGAGTTCGAATCTCTATCCTTCCGCCAGAATTAGCCGGCTTAGCTCAGTTGGTAGAGCAACTGACTTGTAATCAGTAGGTCACCAGTTCGACTCCGGTAGCCGGCACCATATAAGAACCCGTTATCTTGCAAGAGGTAGCGGGTTTTTTCTTACCTATATTTTATTTATCCGCATATTGCTACCATCAACTTTTTAAGTTTTTTTCCTTCTCTGTTGTTCCATATATCTCACAATACCTTCTTGTTTATTATTTTAAATTATCAAAATTTAACCACTATATTAGTGGTTTAGCATTTTTTAAGCAAAAAAAGACTGAGAATTAAGCAAACGGATAAAAAAGTCATTTTTTTTACAATCAGGACTAGACAGCAGGGTCAGAGATAGGCATAATTCCGCGCTATGGAAGGATGGCCGAGTGGCTGAAGGCAGCGGTCTTGAAAACCGCCGATGGGAAACCATCCTAGAGTTCGAATCTCTATCCTTCCGCCAGAATTAGCCGGCTTAGCTCAGTTGGTAGAGCAACTGACTTGTAATCAGTAGGTCACCAGTTCGACTCCGGTAGCCGGCACCATATAAGAACCCGTTATCTCGCAAGAGGTAGCGGGTTTTTTCTTTGATCAAATCTTAATGCTAAAGTATATATGTACTAAAAAACACCACATTAATAAAAAGATGGTGGTGTTTTTAGGCATTACAATGATTACCAACCCATAACCGACCAGTTAAATACACGCCCCAAGATTTTCACTTCTTCTAATGTGGAACGTTCATCAGGATAATCAATCGTATTATAACTACGAATGATAATAGTGTTATTGGGGAGTCGATGTAAAATTTTAACTCTTAAAAGATCGCCTTGTTGAATAGCATAAATACCACCATCAACAATTTTTGTATGTCCTGTGCTGATAGTTACTATAGAGCCATCAGGAATAACAGGAGACATACTGTCGCCATGCACTTTAAAAGCAACAGCATCACTAGGTTGTACACCATAGCGATTAAATGTAGAACGAGAAAATCTCAACAATTCCACCTTTTGATTATCAGTGGTACAACTTCCGAAACCGGCAGCTAATTCAATAGTAGTATAGAAGGGGATTTCAACTTCATCTCGTTCTATCGGTGTATTATTATCCCAATCATCAACCGGAGTCATTTCATTTACTGAAACGCCGTCATTTCTTTTTGCTCCTCGCCCATATTCTAACCATTCTGGTCGAATATCTAACCATTGACTTAATGCTAAAATGTTAGTTGGATCAGGAATCGATTCACTGTTTAACCATTTCCATACTGCAGGGGCGCTGACTTTTATACCTTGTTGAGCTAACGCATCTGCAATTCTTTTACCCAGCCCACGACCAGCAATCCCTGAATCTAAGCATGCTTCTTGAAGCCTTTTTGTGAACTCCGTTTTATTATCGTTTTTAACCATTGGTTAATTTCCTTTACCGCTTGACGCCACTTTGGTTAAAATATAGCATTAACCAGTAGTTAATAAAAGTACGAAAAGTACAAAATAGTAACTAAATAAACCAATGCAAGAGTGGTAAGTAAAAATCACGTTGAGATAACGCCGTAAAATGCGGGTGATTTAGATGCATAAATGCCATGCCTTGTCGTGGTACATGGATGACCAAGTTAGTAATGATAGGAAATCAAAAGGAGCATTAAATGAGACTAGCAGACTTACCTAAATATTTTTCACCAAAAAGCATTGTATTAAGTGATGTAAGAACTGTTAAAGCAGTAGATTCGCTTTCTGTGACTGATGTGATGACATCAATTAGCCTAGTTACGCGAAAAGGACGGATGGGCATAGAGTTGTTTTTAGCTAAGCATAATATTAGTCACCCAGATGAAGCTATAGAAAGTCTTTATCAATACGCGTTAACTCAGGCATATCAATATAAAGCCATTGATAAACTAACTGAAAATGATAAAGCCAAGGTTTTACATATTATTGCCAATTATGCCTTTCAAGATTATGCAAGAAGTGCAGCAAGCAAAAAAGTTTGTCCTGATTGCAGTAATGGATTTATTGACGTTGATGTTTTCACTACCAAAAGCCATACATCAAAAACAGTTAAAGGCTTTGAGCGAAACCTTAAAAATGAACTTAAAGCCAAACCTATAGGTAATACTTCTTACCGAAAAGTGAGAGAAACAACTCGAGTTGTTTGCCCTACTTGTAAAGGGAAAGCTGAAATTCGCTTGGCCTGTCGTTGTCATGGCTGTGGTCAAGTTTTAGATAAAAAAGAGAGTGAAAAACAGGGCATGTCAGTTTTTAAACCTTCTAGTAAATGTGCAGGACGCGGATATCCTCGTTTAAAATTCAGTGAAGTATTAGAACAAGTACAAACGGTGGTGAGTGTTTCTAAAACAGTTGCATACAGTAACTACAAGGTATTATTTGAACATTTAGTGGAAGAATGCTTTAAAGAAGAGTCTTTATCAGAAAAAATTCTTCAAGAAGTAACTGTTAAGTAATAATTTTCTATCTTTATTTATTTTCGTAGAAACTAGCTGTTGACTTTCAGGAAAAATAAACATACTATATCCCCACAGTGAGAGATTTGTATCTAAAGACCTCACAACAGAATATAAAGAGCCTCACTTCGGTGGGGCTTTTTTGTATCTGCATTTTCTTAACAAATACAAAGTAACAATATTTGTTAAAGCTTATTTTCAATTGAAGACCACAATGTGGTCTTTTTTTATATCCGCCATTTATCTAACTAGATAAATAAAACATAAACATACTCATGTTAAAACCGTACTTAAATTTAAGCGCGGTAGATGAGTATCTTATTTATTACATTTCCTCCTATTTGGAGGTAAGCCATGAGAAACAATGAAAGAAAATCCAGATTTATGGGAACAGATATTTATTGCTCTTTCTTCAATGAAAGAACAAGGAATATCTGCCTCTCTAGCTGGAGGAATGGCTATTCTTCGAGGTTTATATAACGGCGGAGGATGGAAACAAACCTCTATAGATGGGCTGATGTGTGCAATGTTTGCTTGGTTTATTAAAGATATTTTAATTTTATTTAATATTAATCATGAGTTTGCTTATTTAGCCAGTGTGTTTATTGGTTATATCGGAGTAGATTCCGTGAGCAAACTTTTAAAAGGAAGAGCAGGAGTTAAAAATGGCTAAAATAGCGCGAGGTGAGCGTAATAATAACCCTGGCAATATCCGGCATGGTTCAAAATGGCAAGGGTTATCTGTTGAACAAACAGATAAAGACTTTTGCCAATTTATTTCACCAGAATATGGAATAAGAGCCATCTACAAATTATTGCAAACGTACCAAAAAAAATATGGCTTAAATACTATTAAAACCATTATCAATCGTTATGCTCCACCTAACGAAAATAATACAATAGGCTATATTAACCGAGCTTCAAAAGAGATAGGTATCGGAATTAATACTCCTATTAATACACAATTAAAAAATATCACGATTCCTTTAGTAATAGCGATTGTTAATATTGAACTTGGATATCAACCTTATTCAGAGAAGGTTTTTGAAGATGCGTGGCTATTATTATGACTTCTTTATCTAGAATAATGGTAATAGTTATTTTATGCCTAGGTACAGGATTGGTTTGGTTAATTGATAAAAATAAATCTTTGAAAAGTGAATACGATGATATCTATCAATCTCTTATTCAACAAATTGCAGAGAATAAAGATTATCAATTAAGAATTAATCGACTTAATCAACTTGATAATCAGCATACACAGGAACTTGTTCATGCGAAAAATGAAATTGGCCGATTGCGTGATATTAGTGAGCGTATTCCTGAGCGGGTGTACATCAACGCTGAGTGCCCCAAAGCGTCAATCACTTCCTCCTCCAGCTTGGATGATGCAAACACCGCCAAACCTACTGATACCGCTATCCGAAATTATTGGTTACTCCGAGAACGAATTGCACAGTCAGAACAGATTATTCTAGGTTTACAGGATTATATTCGCCAAGAGTGTATTAATTGAAAATATTTTTATACGACTTATGAAATAAAAATAACTAATGAATATTATGTTGAGCTTTGCATCGCTCAGAATGGTAATAAAAAAATTCAAGCAGATGAAAATGGATATCCAGTGCTTGTTGATTTAATAAATAATGATGACTTGGTTTTAGCTACAAAAGGAAATAAAAGAAGAAATCTAAAATGGGTCATTGATGAATTAAAATTATTAGATTGCTCTATGGAATTGGGAATTATTTCTTCATATGAAAAAGTAAGAAGGAATAAATTAATGAAATATTTTATAGAAGTATATAATGTAAATGATGGTGAAAGTATAGAATGGCCAGAAAAACCAAATTAAGTCTATATTATTCATTTTGGTTTTTTATAACTAGCTCACTAATCTTATAGTGGTTGTGAGCTATGAAAAAGTTCTAAACTGTACCAATTCTAGTTATAGATTTTTCTGCAAAAAGTAATTCGATAATATAAACTTAACCTCTAAATATTAGAGACAGTTTAACAATAAAATCATGAAAATCATCTCCGCTACACATCATCATCTTTCTGCGCTTATTGAGTTAGATACCTATGCTCAACAGGATGCTTCACGTATTGAAGAAATTAAAGCTTGGCTTGATAGCCAAGCTGTTTATCTTCTTGAAGTGGATGCACAGATTGTGGGGTATGGTGTTATTCATCATTACTTTTTTAATCAGCCATTTATTGAACTAGTGATGATAGATAAAAAGTATCGTCAAAAAGGTTATGGAAAATGCTTGATCACTTATTTTCAAGAAAACACACAAGGAGATAAGCTATTTACATCAACCAATAAATCTAATCATGCAATGCGAAATATGTTAATTAAGTTAGGCTTTATTGAAAGCGGTTGTATTGAAAATCTTGATGAAAACGATCCTGAAATAATTTATTGTTTTATTAAAAAATAATAAATTATTTCAAAGTATTTAAACTCAAAACCATCTAGAGATAGATGGTTTGAGTGAGTTTATCTTATTTTTTATCATTAGTATCAATTTCAATCGGAATATAGTAATTCACATCTTTAACTAAAGGTATTGGCCTATTAATTAATTCAGAAACAGGATAGTTTTCTTTAAAAATATATTCCTCAATATCGGGTGATCCTTTCTTTCTCGGTATATTTTGCTTTTTAAGCAAAATACCATAAATATTATAGATAATATCTTTATACTCTAATGTGAGTAATCTTTCTGGAATGCTAAATTTTAGATATTTTGCATTCTCAATATGGGTAGTATTTACAAATTGTGCATTATATACTTTAGGTGTATTCTCCATCATTGTTGCATATTTTATCGTTAGTTCATTGTTTTTCTTTGAAAAAATATCATGTATGGCATACACACGGTTATGCTTATATAGTGCATTTTGAAAGAATGTTTTCCAATAGAATTCTCGTGATTTTTCGGTACTGAAATTCCAATCGATTGCATTTGCTTTATAGGTATGCTCAATCCCTATTAAAGATAAGGAATCAATAGTGACAATTTCAATATCTAAATTAAAGCCACTAAATTTTCTTAGTGGTAATGTAAAACCGTGAGCCTGCCAATTCTCTTTTCTACGATAATTATAGGGCGTCATATTGAACAGCTTTTTAAACGCTCTTGAAAATGTTTGTTGAGAATCAAACCGATATTTTAATGCAATATCAAGAAGGGGGGTTCTTTGTAAACGTAATTCAACTGCTGCACAAGAAAGACGTCTAGCTCGAATATAAGAGGCTAATGTTAGCCCTGTTTGTTCTTTAAACATACGTTGAAGATGCCATTTTGAATAACCTGATTTTTGTGAAACATTCTCAAGTTTTAGATCTTTCTCTAAGTTTTCTTCAATCCAATAGATAATATCTGTAATGACATTTTCACTAAACATATTTTAACTCTAATTAAAAAATTATTATTGATAATATGAAATAAGACGGTATCTAGGTAATTTACATAAAATACTGTAATGAAATTATACTTAAATGTAAATTTATAAAAATACTTATTTTATATCAGATTTTAAAATAACGTTTTATTTTCAAAAAAAACGAACATTATTCATAACACACTGATATAACTCGGTAAATATTGTTTTTATTGAATAAAGTAACGAGCAATTAGATATTCTTTTTTAAATAAAATCTAAGCTAAAAGTGTTATTTTTATAAAGTAATTAATTTATTATTTAAATTTAAAACAGTAAATAGTTATTATTCTAATTTAATAGAATATAACTATGTTTATTAAACATAAGATTAAAAACTAGCTGAAAATAGAAAAAATAAGCGCCATAGGAAAGCTAAGAGGCCAAGTGAGTGCGATTAATAATGCACTGAGAAGGCGCATAGCAAAACTGGGATCTTTGGTTAAAAAGAAAGTAATAATAAACGAGATCACAGCTCCAATAAGGTAGCTTATTCCAATAACAGAGATAGCAGACATAACAGATCATTCAGTAAATAGACTGTGGCAATTGTACTCCAAAATTGTTAAAGAAACAGAGGAATAGGGCAAACTTTTCAATAAATGTCATTACTAATGTGCAAATTTTAAACATTCATCTCACTTTTGATCTCTGGTTTCTTTTAGGTGTAATCACACAAGATAATAACAAGGCTAAAGCCGAAAAATCAAAAAATGAAATGTAAGATATTGATTTAAATTATTATTTATAACAATCTTTATTGTCTTGAAATGATACTCACTAAAAAAACAGTACAAGACGGCATAGATCTTTTTTAGTGGCTTCACTATAAATAATGAAATTTGCAAATGCTGATTTTTAAGGCAGGGTAGTGAGGCAGAGATAAGTTCTATGGTTGTAAAATGTACGGGTTAATTATATTACATCATAATATCAACAGAATGTAACAAATGGAATGAATGTCATTTATACATACTTGTAGATAAATTAGCTTATGGATGGCGCGACTTAATGGACTTAAGCGTTAGCTAGGAAGCATTTTAAATCCCCTTTTCAATGTTTAAAGGGGATTTATTTTTATATCTGTTTCGGATTGGGGTTAATAGCCGTCACTATATTAAAATGGTAACTTATCAAAGTAGTAACCCGTCAATGACGTTTATTTTAATGAAAATAAACGCTGTTTTGATTAATAAACAACAAGTGTGGTGGTTTTTATGATCCCTTATCAATCAACTTTGACGTTTTGGTTTGAAGAATGCACACCAGAGCAATGGTTTAAAAAAGATCTGCAGTTTGATAAAGAAATTAGCCGTAGGTTTGGTGAATTATGTTTAAGTGCAAGTCGTGGTGAACTTGCATCATGGCGTGAAACTATAGAAGGGCGCTTAGCTGAAATAATTATCCTTGACCAATTTTCTCGTAATATTTGGCGTGATACACCAAAAGCCTTTGCACAAGATAATATGGCTTTAATTTTAGCGCAGGAAGCTATTCGTTTACCTGAATACCTGACGCTAACTCCCGTTAAGCGTAAATTTATGATAATGCCATTTATGCATTCAGAATCAGCTAAAATACACCAAGATGCAGTCGTATTATTTTCTCAACTTAACGACGAAAATACGTATCAATATGAATTACGACATAAAGAAATTATCGATAAATATGGTCGTTATCCTCACCGTAATCAAATTTTAGGTCGTACATCGACACCTGAAGAATTAGATTTTTTACAGCAACCTGGCTCTTCATTCTAAAAAAATGCATACCTAAAAAGGTATGCATTTTGGTTTCTTTTTTATGGTTGATTAATCAGCCATAAAATTGATCACATTGTAATATGCCATAAGTTATAGAAAGCGATACGGCCTGATAACTCAGCAATAATCACCGCAGCGGCGCAAGTGACTAGTGTCATTTTTGACGCCTGTGCTTTTAGGGAAGTAAATCCTACGATAACAATACCCAATGCTAATACCGCTAATTGGAATCCCCAAAAAAGAGATTGGTCAGCACTCAGTTGAGGGCCGGTAAAGCCAAGGAAGCTGACATAACCTGAGCGTGTAGCAAAAGTGATAATAGCCCCGATAATAAAGGACAGTGCGCCTAAACGTCTTGCGCCTGTTGCCATTGCCAGTACACCGCCACCTACTAAGAGAGTCATCCAAAATTGCAAGGTAGTGTAATCTGTATTCCAGTTAGCAATAGTTGGAATGTGGTAAACCTGAGGGATTGACCAAACAAAGGCTAAACCAAAAATAACAGTAAGCAGATTACAAATTTCACGTAAACCTTTCCATTTTTTCATTATAGTGAGTGCGACAGTTGCAAAAGCAAATCCCGTAAACACACCACTTAGAAAGGCTTCGTTACTCATAGGAGAACGGCCAACACCTAAGAGCATATTGAAAAAACGCAGTGGTTGACCAACGTGTAATCCACCAATACCTAAGCCAATTAATGTTAAGACTAAAGCTAAAATATTGGCATTACGCAGTTGGTTCTCATCAATCTGACCTAATTTTTTACTGATATAAGCAATAAGAAACAGGCCTGCTGCTGAAGAACCTAAAACAGTAAAAAAGACTAGAGGAAGTTCATGCATGGTTTATACCTCCGCCGCATTTTGAACTGAGCCGGTTTTATCACCAGAAGGTTTTGCTTCTTTGTGTGCTTTGATAACGATATTTGGATTAGTCAGGCTTGGGTCTGGCATTGGTGCAATACCGCACTCTGTGCCATGTTTCGCTCTGATCACTTCAATATCATCAAAATCAAGTGCGCGTTGAGGACAAGACTCAACACAAACCGGTTTCATGCCTTGTGCTACACGTTCATAGCAACCATCACACTTAGACATGAGTTTTTTCTTCTCATCGAATTGTGGCGCACCATAAGGGCAACGCAATTCGCAATAACGGCAACCAACACAAATATCTTGGTTAACAACCACTAAACCATCTTCTTCACGTTTATGCATAGCGCCAGTTGGGCAACCTGCAACGCAAGTAGGGTTTGAACAATGGTTACAAGAAATGGATAAATAATAACTATAAATATTTTGTGTCCAGATCCCGTCTTGTTTTGCCCAGCTACCGCCACCGTATTCATAAACACGGCGGAATTTAGGGCCTAAATCTAAATCTTTTTCATCCTTGCAACTGACTTGACATGTTTTACAGCCAGTGCATTTAGTGGAGTCAAAATAAAAACCATATTGCTTCATGAGTTAACTCCTTATGCACGTTTCACTTCAACAAGGTTTGTATGTTGTGGATTTCCTTTAGCAAACGGCGAAGGGTGCCAGCTTGTTAATGTATTAATACATCCACCTGTATCTACACCTGTTGTATCAAGTGAACGCCATGCACCTTGCGGTACTGCAATCACACCAGGTAATACACGATCAGTAACTTTGACAAGAATATTTAAGCGACCACGTTCATTATAAATTTCAGCGATATCGCCTGATTTTAATCCGCGTTCTTGCGCATCAATTGGGTTTAACCAGAATTGATGTGGGATAGCTTCACGTAACATAGCAACGTTATAATAGCTTGAGTGAACGTGGCCTTTATCGTGGAAACCCGTCATTTGCAGAGGGAATTTTTCTTTAAGCTTAACGTTTTCAACACCTTCTTCATTCTTACAATATTCTGGAATAGCAGGAATACGGTCGCCTTCAGGTAAAACCCAGCCTTCAGTATCTTGCATTAATTTTTCAGAATAAATTTCAATCTTACCTGACGCTGTTTTTAATGGGTTAGCGATAGGATCTTGACGGAATGCTTCAAGTGCTACGTATTGATTACGATTAGGTAATTTACGATCGATAATCCCCATATCATTGGTTTCTGTAAAAGTAGGCAATGCAGGGTTTTTCTCACGCATTTGGTTATAGCAATATTCAATCCACTCTTCGTAAGTCCGACCTTCGGTGAATTGCGCTTTGGTACCCATTTTTTCTGCAATGTCGGTTAAGACATCATAGCAAGGGCGGTTTTCCCAAAGTGGTTTAATCGCATTTTGTAAGCGGACAACATAGTGGTAAGCACCACTTGCGTAAGAGTTATTGATAAGATCGTTTGTTTCAACCGTTGTTACGTCTGGCAGTAGAATATCTGCGTATTTTGCAGAAGGTGTCATGTGGTTATCCCACACTAAAATAAACTCACATTTTGATTCATCTTGCAGCAAATCATGGGTTTTATTCAGATCAGCGTGTTGGTTACCAATCACGTTACTGGAATAACACCACATAAATTTAATGCCAGTATCGAGTTTATCTTTATTTCTAACACCTGCATTTTTACTCGTTAATTCTTCACCACGTGCAATCGCTTCAGACCACATAAACGTTGGGATCAGCGTTTTTACAGGGTTAGGAAGTGCAAAGCTTGCTACAGGATAAGCTACGTTACCGCCCCAACAGCCAGTATTTGTACCTGGACGGCCAATATGACCAGACATTAATGGCAGCATCATAATAGAACGGCAGGCTTGTTCACCATTGGTTGTACGTTGAATACCCCAACCTTGAGAGATCCACGCAGCTCTTGCACCACCAATTTCACGTGCCAATTGGATAATACGTGCAACAGAAATACCGGTTAATTTACTCGCCCATTCAGGAGTTTTGGCAATACCATCAGGACCATTACCTAAAATGTAATCTTTGTAAGAGCCATTTTCAGGTGCTGATGCTGGAAGTGTTTGCTTATCCCAACCGACGCAATATTCACGTAAGAAATCTTCATCGGTGATACCTTCTTGGATCATCACATAACCTAGTGCAGCAACTAATGCGGCATCGGTACCTGGATAAATTGGTATCCACTCTGCACCCAGTGTTGTCACACTGTCAGTACGGCGAGGGTCAATGATGATTACTTTACTTTTGCTCTTATCTAACGCATTTAGCGTTTCATAGAACTGGCCACCACCTGACATACGAGTTTCAGCAAGGTTATGACCAAACATCACAACGAGATCTGAATTCTCAATTTCTGTTAACAGAGATTCCAACATATCGCCATAAACATAAGGAACGATACCTGTTAATTGAGAGTAAGAATAAGTACCGTAATCACTTAAAAAGCCACCCACAGTGCTTAATAAACGTTTACATGCGGTTCTACCGTGTAAGTTTGCGCCGGTAGAGCCTGTACCGTATTGATAATAAATTGCTTCATTACCATACTTTTCGATGGTGTATTTTAATTTTTCGGCGATGATTGATGTGGCTTCATCCCAAGAAATACGTTCAAATTTACCTTCACCACGTTTACCAACACGCTTCATTGGATATTTTAAACGGTCTGGATTGTAGGTTTTCCAACGAACAGAACGACCACGCAGACAAGGACGAATTTGGTGAAGACCGAATGTTGAATCGTCATACATAGTTTCATTAGAAATGCGACGGATAACGCCATCTTTCACATGAACCTTTAATGGACAACGGCTACCACAGTTCACTAAGCATGCACTGTATTTGATAGTTTCTGAAGTCTCATCAGGACGAATACCCTGGGGGGTTTGAGCATTAGCAGCGAATGGTAATGAAACCGTTCCTGCAACAGCGGCAGCACCAGAAATAACTGCTGCAGACTGAATGAATCCACGCCGACTCATTTCAGTAATAGAAGTATTATTTTTAATTTTTGACATTGACATTACCCTAACATTTTTCACAACAAGTAAAGTTGTATATATATGTTAAGTTATAACCCTTCTACCTATAATGATTTATATCAATATAAAAAATGTTAATAACGTTATCTAAAAAAATAATTATTAAACAAATGGTTACATTTTTTGATAAATACCACTTTAGTGGTAAATGAAATATAGATTAAATAGGATTTAACAATCAATCGATATATAAAAAATAACATAGCGATTTTAAATACATTATAATTAAACAAGATTGTTAATATGATAACAAAATAAGAGATTCAAAATATTTGTTAATACAAAAAGTCAAAAAGGAGAATTTATCTCCTTTCTGATTTTCGATAAAAATGATTTATTGCTGATTATTCTCTACAGGAAATCTCAGTGCTCTTACATCATTTCCCGTTGGGGATTGATGCACTCTTAAACCAAATTGGGGCAAAATAGCAAAAATATGATCAAAAATATCGGATTGAATCGCCTCGTATTGTACCCAAACAGTTGTATTGGTAAACGCATAAATTTCAATAGGAAGCCCATCTGAGGTTGGTGCTAATTGTCTTACCATAATGGTCATTTGCTTATGAACATTAGGGTGATTTTTTAAATACGCTTCAACATATGCACGGAAGGTTCCGATATTGGTCATGCCACGTTGGTTTAATGGTGTTTGACATTCATTGCCTAAAGTCGCATTGAATTCACTAATTTCACTTTCCTTATTTTTGATATAAGGCGCTAATAAATGAGCTTTTTCTAAATCATCAAGTTGTTTTTTATCTAAGAAATGAATGCTATTAATATCAAGAGCAAGGCTTCGTTTAATACGACGTCCTCCCGATTTTGTCATAGCTTGCCAATTCTTAAATGAGTCTGAAATAAGTGAGTAAGTTGGGATAGTGGTAACAGTATTATCCCAATTACGGACTTTAACGGTTGTTAAACTAATATCGATAACCGCACCATCAGCGCCATATTTAGGCATTTCTAACCAATCACCTAAGCTTATCATGTTGTTTGCGGATAACTGAATACCAGCCACCAATCCCATTATGGGATCTTTAAACACCAACATTAATACTGCCGTCATTGCCCCTAAACCACTGAGTAAAATAAGGGGAGATTTTCCAATGAGCAGGGAAATAATCATTATCCCAATTAGGACTGAAGCGGCGAGTTTTAAACTTTGAAAAATACCTTTCAACGGTAATCGGCCAAAGGAGGATGAATTTCTCATGATCTGCATGCACAGATCCATAATAGAGAAAAGCATCAATAAGCCGAAAATTAAGCACCAAGCTTGGGCGCTGGTGGTGAGGACTTCTTGTGTTTTACCTGAACCCATCCAAACAAGTGCTTGGATATTAACAACGACACCTTGGATTAAAAAAGCAAAACGACTAAATAGTTTGTTTATTTCTAATGAAACTTGCCATTTTTGGTCATATTGATTGATGGCGCTCGAAATTCGAGGTAGGACTAATTTGTGTAAAATAAAATGAAGAACAAGGGCAACAAGAAAAATAATGACTAAAACGAGTAATAAAGAAGCGACTTGAGCGTATTCTTCATTGAATTGACGTATCCATGTAAGCAGTTGCTGCTGCATAAAATATCCTCATAGTTAATGTGTATTGTGTATTAAGAGTACAGAAAAGAGATCTTAGTTCAAGGAGGTGAATTTTTTGTTACGAAAGGTGCGCGGATAAATAAGGTAAGGAAAAAGAAAATATATAGAGTAAAAGCCAGAAATAGTCTTTTTTGCGATGAGGGGCTATTTCTGGCTTTGAGCTGTTTATTATTTTAAATCAAATAATTACAGTAAGCGAGTTGATGATAATTGTACAACAACTTGGTGCAAGTGAGTAATAAAAGAAGTCATTGATTTCATATTAAGTATCCTATTAATAAAATGTGATTCACGTCACAAATATTTTCTAAGATTGATTTTAATCACATTTTCATAACAGTCAATAGCTTTATACAAAAATATTTTAAATTTTAAATTATTTTTTATGCTAAAGGTATTTTCTGCCTATTTAAGCCGTGGTGCCTTATTGGTGAACCTATTTATCTTATTGTTTATTAATTGTTTTTTATTTCCGTTTATTAACAATACTCAGTTGACTTTTTTCTATTGTGATTTTCACTTGTTTTTTTTGCTTTAAGCTAAAAATGGAATCGGAAAAAGAAAGGAAATCACTCAATGGATATCGAAACAAAAGAAGAACGTTTGCAAAAAATCTTACAAGGTGAGAAAGAAACGCTAGCGTTTCAGCCGCCTGCCCATAGTGCTCAGGCTCAAGCTGTTGATGCGGATGTGAAGATTGAATTTAATCAGATCAAAGCATCGCCTGATGAAGTGGATAATGAAGTAAAGATAAATCGAGTTATTAAATATGAGGTTGTTGTAACCGGGATTAATTTGCGTTTGGCGGAATGGCGTACCAGCCCGAAAGGAATTTTAATTTTACCCAATAATAAAGATGTCTACATTACGATAGTTGATAACAATACAACAGAGATCTCATTAACGGGAAATCGTAATGGTGTGGCGTCATTACAATTGATATTAAAAGATGAAGATGATGAAAATATCGTATATTACGCAACACCGATACAAATTCGTGTTACACCGCCAAAAGCCAATCCTAATACTGACTGCACAGCGACTAACTGTGAGCGATTTGATGATTTATTGACAATACGTTCTGAGTCTATGCAGTGGCCAAGTAAATGGGAAAGTGTCTCTAAAAGCTTTGTCGTGCATTTACAGGATAAAGAGGGGGAGGATGCGTCAAATAAAGAAGTTAAATTAGTCTACGATGTTGATAATAGTACTCTTGACGTTGAACCCGAAATTTATAACGCAGATGGCGAAATGGTTAATGTTGGCAAAACGAATAAATATGGTATTGCGAATTTTAAAGTAAGGTTTAAAAAGAGTGAGCCAAAACAAATTGCCATTTTTCATGCTGAATCTGAAAATAGTGACGAGCCTACCAAGCCCATTAAATCCAGAGATTATTATGTTGAATTAACCACGGAGAAGCTACCCTCTCCGAAAGTGCCTGCAACATTAAATGGGATTTTAAGCTATCACAGTGAAAATTATTGTGTGAATGCAAATCTTATTTTAGGACGAGATATTAGTGAAAGTACTCAGGTTGGTTTTTATTTTAATGACCAATTAAAAATGTTGCCTTGCACTGATAAATCTGCAGTTTCTGTTAGATTGGAAAATCAAGCATTAACAAATGGTATCCATTACATCTCTTTCTTCACTGTTGATATATTCGATAATATTTGTTTTTCTCGCCGTGAGCGTATTATTGTTGATAACTCTTTAACGGGAGAGTGTAATAAGCAAATTAAAAATATTGCACCTAAACCTTGCGTTAGTGTCACTATTCCACAAATTTGTGATCGCTATTTTAATTCTGTCAATATTAGGCTTGTACCTTCTTTATGTTTACAAATTAAAAACCGTGTTGCAAAAATGCATATCCAGAAAATGGTTATCATTTTTAATGGTTATTCTAAAATGAATAGCAGTGAAAGAACGCTAGTGTATCGTTCAACATTGGAAATTTATGCAGATGATCCTCGTTTAGGTAACTTCTTGCATGATATAACACCAAATAATGAACCTATAAATATGGTTGAAATACTAGAACCTGTGTTAGAAAGTATTTTGGCTGATGCACTACCGAATATTGAAGTGGGGCAATTAGGTATCCAAGTGATGATATTTGAGAATACAGGGAATTGTTATCTTTGTGGTGAGAATATGTATACAGTATCTCTGCGCTTGCCTTGTGCTTAATACTTACACTTAATATAGAGAATAGTTTTCTGCTCAAGAGCCACATAATGTGGCTCTTTGCTTAGCAAAAACTAATAAGAATATGATTATTGTATAGCCTATTAACGAGTCATTCTTTTTATTGCACTGGTTATCGATAAAATGGTGAGTGAGCTTAAAATAAGCTGTATACCAATCAATGCCATTACCAGAGCTACGGATGTTTCAGGCCCAAACGCAAGTAAAAAATAGGCGATAACGAGATCTAAAAATCCTACCAAGATATTAAACCACCCATAAAAGTTATCTTTAATTTGCTTGAAGCCGATATTTAGGCGCAATATCCCCGCAAAAATAAAGAGAAAACCGATAAAAAAAGCCAGGCTAAGCATACCGTTTAGCGGATCAGTAATAAAAATATAGCCCAGCAAAAGATAAATAAAACCAGCTAATAATGTGATGAGCATTGACCAGCCTGAAGAGACTTGAGAATTGAAGCCACCAATAATGCTGGATATTGCACAGGCAAAGAAAACGATACCGAGTAATACACTGATAACAACACCAGAAGAGAGAGGGTTAATAATACAGATAAAACCTGCAATAAAGCCCAATGTGGCGATAATATTCATTAAGGTACATTGTCTTTTAACCAGTTTCTCTGTTAGCTGAGATAAATTATTTTTATTAATATCTAACATAGCAACCTCTTTATGTTTATATTTTGGACATAAGTTAAATTATAGCAATTTTTGTTTATATAACATGACTTCTTTAAATAAAACTATAATTAAAAAGAGGTAGGGAAGGTGATAAATCATCTTTGAAATATAAAATTGAAGGAGTAAGGTAGTGGCTAAGGTTAAATGTTAATAAAAGTTATAACGGAGGTAAAATGTCTGATGTTGTGTATTTAAATAATCAGTTTGTACCTAAAGAGCAGGCTAAAATATCTGTTTTTGACCGTGGTTTTTTATTTGCAGACGCGGTTTATGAAGTTACTGCAGTTATTGATAGTCAACTCATTGACTTTGACGGACATTTCCAACGTTTACAGCGTTCGTGCAAAGAATTAGGATTATCCCTTCCTATCACGAAATTACAATTAATCGATATTCATCAAAAACTTATTGAAAGCAACCATCTTCATGAAGGGCTTATTTATTTACAAATAACCCGAGGTACTGATTCATCTCGCTTTTTTGATTTTCCGTCTTCATCTATTCCTTCCACAATTGTTGCCTTCGTTCAGCACTCCACAGTAATTAATCATCCTAATGCCAAAAAAGGCATTTCGGTAGTCAGTGTTGACGATATTCGCTGGCAGCGTTGTGATATTAAAACTGTTGCATTATTAGCCGCATGTTTAGCGAAACATTATGCACATCAACAAGGTGCTGATGATGCTATTTTAATAAAAGATGGCTATATAACAGAAGGTAGTTCAAGTAATTTTTTTATTGTAAATCATGATAATGAAATTATTACACGACCTTTGAGTCAGGACATTTTGCCAGGTATCACGCGCCAAGCAATTATTCAATTAGCGCAAGAAGAGGGGCTTAAAGTTATTGAGCGTTTATTTACGCTTGATGAAGCTAAAAAAGCAAAAGAAGCTTTTATTAGCTCAGCTACCACGTTAATTTGGCCTATAATTTCAATCGATAATGAAGAGATTAATCAGGGGAAAGTTGGGCATTTGTCTCAACGTCTACGAGAGATCTACCTTGATAAAGCACTTAAAAAATAATTGAATAGACAAATATACTTAATAAAATTTATCGCACTGTTTTTAGATTTTTATTGCAATATAACAGTGCGGTAAATTTATCATTTATTGTATTAATTATGATGTTCAATGATCATTACAGCGGTTGTATCTGGCTCTAAAGCCCGTAATACATGAGTAACATCACCGGGATAGCAAATGTAATCACCGGGTTGCAATTCTTGTTGATTATCTAGCGTTCCCACCATTGCACTACCACTAATAATAATAATATGTTCAGTCACATTTTTACTGTGAGGATCTGACACCCTATCTTTTCCCGGTTGAGCAATTACGGTATATATATCGCGTTTTGCCCCCATTGGGCAGGATGAAAGTAAAAAAGCATGGTAATACGCTTTTTCTGCGCTAATTTTAAAGCCATCACCTTTGCGAATAACTTTGACTTCAGATTGTGGTGCTGAAATAAGTTGAGAAAACGGAATGTTTAATGCAACACAAATCGCCCAGAGTGTTTCAATACTAGGGTTTCCTTGGCCTGCTTCTAATTGAGATAATGTGGATTTTGCAACACCGGCTCGTCTTGCAATTTCAGCAAGCGAAAGGCCCGCTTTTTTTCTCTCTCGGGCAAGGGCCTGAGAAATAATTTCAATAGGCGCACAAGGCGATGACATCATAGCTTCCTTTAAAATCATCTTGCAAAAAAATAAATCGTTCAACATAATGAACGATATGTTCAATAAAAAATACGATATTCTATGCAAATTAACAGTCGGCTTGATAATAACGTACTTAGAGACATTCTGCTTGTTTCATTAGCAGATGGTATTGTTGGTATCTCTTATGGTGCTTTGGCTCATACACAAGGGTTTGATTTTTGGGTGCCATTAGTGTTATCCATTTTCGTTTTAGCCGGCGCTTCTGAGTTTCTTTTTATTGGTGTAGTGGCGATGGGAGGAAGTGCAATTTATGCAGCGCTTGCTGGATTGATGGTTAATGCACGACATATTCCCTTCAGTATGGCTGTAAAAGATTTACCCGGAAAAGGGCTTAAATCATTATTAGGCTTTCATATATTAAATGATGAAAGTGTTGTATTTGGTTTATCTCAACGAACAGCTGAACAGAATAAACTTGCATTTTGGGCATGTGGGTTGAGCATTTTACTTGTTTGGCCTTTAGGAACCATGATAGGTATTTATTTAGGATCATTTATTGTTGATATTAAGATGTTAGGGTTAGATGCGATGTTCCCTGCTATTATCTTGGCACTAAGTTTGCCAGCATTAAAAAATAAACTAACACGTAATGCTGCGATTATTGGTAGTGCCATTGCTCTTATAACAACACTATTTTTACCTGTAGGGATCCCCGTTTTATTGTCATTAGTTGGCGTGTTATTTGTGCTAAGGAGAATTTAATGTCCACCGCATCTATTATTACAGGAATTATTATTCTTGCTGTTGGCACATATGCAATGCGTCTTTCCGGAATATTGCTTAACAATAGGTCCGGTGTTTCGCCTCGTGTAAAAGAGATACTTTCATTATCAGCAATTGTTATTTTATTTTCAGTGGCAACGACCTCAACATTTTTTGATGGCAATCAACTTGCTGATATATCAAAAATTATTGGTGTCGGGGTAGCGGGTGTTCTCACTTGGCAAAAAAAGCCATTTATTATGATTGTGCTTAGTGCCGCAATAGTGACTGCTGGGTTACGTTGGCTAATAAAGCTTTGGGAATAAATCAACAATTAACGCTACGGTGATAAAAGAAAAAGGAGGCATGAATGCCTCCTTTCTAATATTTTGTTAATTAACAAGTAATTAATCATTTTCTGATGGTTTTATTTCTAACGGTAGCGTGATAATAAAACCGATACCTCTATTATTAAGTCCTTCAGCCACAATTAATGAGGCTTGAATTTTATTAGCGAGGTTTTGTGCAATAGATAACCCTAAGCCACTACCCGTTTCATTTGAACCAGGAACACGATAAAAACGTGAAAAAAGGGCATTAATATGTTCTTTTGCCACTCCTGGCCCATCGTCACGCACAAAAATGTTAACCCCTTCTGCATATCTATTTTCAATAGTAACTTCTACTTGGCTACCTTTAGGACAATATTTAATAGCATTATCAAGTAGATTATTAAATATAGAGAGTAATGCTTGTTTATCAGTTTTAAGGGGCAATGGATGCCCTTCATTTAGTGATAGTTCAATATTTTTACTAATTGCATAGGGAACACGTTGTGCTATTGCATTACCAATGATGTTATAGATATCAAGGGTTTCTATTTTAAGTGGAAAATCATCACATTCTAATCGTGCTAAATCAATTACTTGATGAGAAAGAGCTGCGGCTCTATCAAGTGATTGTTTCATATCATCAATAATCTCTTCGCGCTCATGTTGATCATCTACTAAAGAGAGTAGATGTAATTGAGCAATAACAGCAGCTATTGGTGTTCTTAATTCATGGGCGGCATCTGCCATAAATTGTTTTTCACGAATATTAGCTGCATCAATTCTTGCCATTAACTGGTTTAATTCTTTAAAGATTGGACGTATTTCTTTAAATTGTTGACCGACATTAATCGGCGTTAAATTACGAGGTTTACGATTAGAAATTAGTTCTGCAGCTTGCCTTAACGGACGTAAACTAAAATAAGCTGTAATTAAAATAGCAAAAATAACTGTTGCTAGAATAAACAGAAAGGGCACAAATGTTCCCTCAACAGGGTTACCTATAACATGACCCCTATCTTCAACGGATTCACCAATAAATACTTTTATTTTGTGTTTTTCTCCCCAACTAAAAGAGAGGATCCACTTTTCACCCGCCACAGAGACTTTTTCGGATGCTAATGAAAGCACTCTGGTTGGAATAGGTAATTCAGGGCGGTTAGTATAAATCAGAGTATTATTTGCATCTAAGGCAATAAACCACGGCAGATATTGTAATTCATCATCTTCGCCATTGAGCATGGCATCTATATACATACCTTGTAAGTTATGAGCGATTTCTTTAAGGACTTCAGGCTGATCAGCAACACTTTCTAAGGTATTAGCAAAACCCTCAGCAATAATTTCTTGTTGTTTATTATAAATTTTTTCAAACTCAGCAAGATAATCAAATTGTATCCAAGCTAACCATACGCCCCAAAGCATAACAATAGAGATAATTTGAAGAACAATGGTGTAAATAAAGAAAGAACGGATCTTCATTTAGTTAGCATCTTTTTTTAATAAATAACCCACACCACGCACAGTGATAATTCGCTCTTTTCCTATTTTTCTACGCAAATTATGCATGTGGACTTCAAGTGAATTACTTTCAATTTTATCATCTAAACCAAATAGGCGTTGTTCTAACTCGGATTTACGCACTACATTATCAGTATTACGCATTAATTCGTATAACAACTGATATTCTTTACCTGATAATAAAAGCAATTCGTCATTTAAGGTGACTTGATGGTTTGCAGGATTAAGCTGTAAATCCCCAATAGACCATATTTGTGATGAAAAACCAGCCATTCTACGGCTAACTGCTTTTACACGGGAAATAAGTTCAGGCATAGCGAAAGGCTTCGGTAAAAAATCATCAGCCCCTGAATCTAAAGTTTGTACTAAATTGTCGATTTGAGTTCGAGCCGTTAAAATGATGATCGGAATTTTTTCGCCGTTCTTTCTAAGTGCAATAAGTTCATCTTGTCCATCGCCATCCGGTAGACCCAAATCTAATAGCATTAAATCAAAAGGGCGCTGGCTCAGTTGAACACGAGCATCAGCAAGTAACCTAACCCAACATGGGTGAAAACCGGCAATTTCAAGCCCGCGACAAAGCGCTTTACCGAGTTGTAGATCGTCTTCAACCAATAAAATATTCATAATAATACCTATCTAAAATCGTCTTAAGAAAGTATAAGAGCCAAATAAAAATTGAGCAATATAATAAAATGTAAAATCAAGTTTGATTAATGAACTCTTAATGTAAGATAAGATTTTATTTAATGTTTTTTTTTACTAAAAATAGGCGACTTTAAAAATAAAGTATTAATATGAATGGAGTTTCTAGATAGTTTTGTTTTGTATTTTATTATTTTAAGGCATTTAATGTTAATTTTTAAAAACGAATTAAGTTAGAATTACTATTCTTGGTTTGTTATAGGTAGTATATTCTCACATTATTATGCTAAGTTAACTTAAATGATTTACCTAAGATGCTTGCTTTTTTAAAATGAAATATAACATTAGTTAAGAATGATTAAATGTGATGGTGTATTTAAGATAATATAAATATAAAAAAATAATTTCATTGATTAATATGTCTATTAAAATGATGCTTTATTGTTTTATTGAAATAAAATAATAGGATTATTATATCCCTGTTGTGCAACATTTTATTAGATTTAAATTATTTACTCTATTCATCTATACTCTTGCAATAGAACTTCGTGTTTTAAAAGGAATTTGATTTTTATTAAAAGGAATTTATATGAAATTAGATGGTGTTATTTAGTATAAATTAAATCATTCTGTGTCAGAAATGCTCCCATCCCTCTGGGAGCATTTCACATGGTGGTTATTACTCACAAAATGAGTTATCCCATAAATGTAAATCAAATGGTAAATTTAACGGTTTTGCTAGTTCATTCGCTATATTCTGAAATTCTGCTTTTGCGTGTTCTAGACGTTGTTTATCGCTTTCAGGAATAAAGTTATCTTTTGCAGGTAAATCATCTAAATTGTATTCTTCCACTAATACTCCATTATCCCAACGCTGAAATAGCCAATAACTACCAGGCATCAGTGTATAGTTAGTGCCTTCAATTAATGTTGTTCTATCAGATTGGTAATGTATGGGAATTAATTGATTAGCGACATTATCCCAGATCCAGCCTTTATAAGTGCCATCAGTTAAACGAGTTATCGACCAATGCATATCATCAGGCTGATAAAAATTAAGCTCTATTAGAGGCATATAAATTGGATTATCTGTGGAAAATGAGGCTTGAATGAGCCCATTTGTAAAATAAGAGATATCCAATGTTTTGTTATCGTTGTTTAAATTTAAATGACAATTATCCCATTTTGTTATTTTTAAACCGTTTTTTTCTGGAACTTCTGGAATTGAAATTATGAGATCTGTTGCACTGTCTTTTGCTGGTGGATAGTAACGACCTGTAATGTATTCACCATTACTGCCATAAAATTTCCATGTTGCTAAAGGGGAGTGCTTAAAATAGAAATTAAGAATAAAAAAAGAAAGCAAAGCGATAGTCAAAAAAAGAAAAATAATTCGTATTTTTTTAGTCATTTTACTTTATTGCCTATATTCTATTTACTCTTAAAGTTGTATAAATTCAGTGTAACAGAAATGAATCATTTAATTAAAGAAAGTAATATATCCTTACCAGAAAAAGGACATGTATTTAATGTCACTAAGGTAAATACTTAAATAGGATTTCACCATGATCAAAAATTCAGTTTTAGCTTTACACTCTTTTTTAAAAGAGATGGAAAATGATGAGTATTATCCAGCTCACCTGGTAAAAAAAGGACAAGATTTACTTAAAACACTGTGTTTTAAAATTGAAGCGACTTCACCTAAAGATTTATCAGAGCTTTATATTTTAACTCAAGAAACAACAGATCAATTTAATGATCTTGCTGAGGAGTTTTGTGAAGAAGGTAGTGAGATTGAAACCGTTGCAAGAGAGTGTATTGCAGAAGATTTTGGTATTATTGCTGATGAATATGGTTTTAAAGATGCTGATATAGAAGAATTAATTGCAACAAGAGATTGGTAAAAAAGTGTGAGAAAACAAGATAATGTTTTCTCATTTTTATTATTTTTAATTGTTTAATTATATAAATAAATTTTATATAAAACAAAAGAAACGTATATTTATCTCATATCATTTATTCTCTAGATGAGAATAGAATAATTTAGTTGACAAAAAAATATTTATTAATAAACTAGCCTACAGTTTAGTCAATAAGACTCGTAAGCGTTTACGTTAATCAACGCATATAACTTAGTTTTAGCCTGTTGTATTGGCAGTTATGTGCCGTTGTACAATCGTATTATTGGGGTCTTTCACTATGTCTTTTCATGACAAAAATTATTTTTTAGGTATTCCTAAACTGCCTACTCGAGCAATGATTTTTCTTGTTCCTTTTTTCCTTTCTTTTATTATGTCAGGTATTGTTGCTTTTATTAGTACCGTCAAATCGTTAGGAATGGGTATGTATGTTATCTCCCCATGGTTAAGCTCTTGGGGGATCTCTTGGATGATTGCTTTTCCAACCGTCTTATTTGTATTGCCTATCGCAAGACGTTTCTCTCTGTTACTGGTTAAGCCTGCAAAATCGAATGACTAATTAGAAAAAAGATCAGTATTTAGTGCTGATCTTTTTCATGTTGTTCATTTCTTGTTTTATACGTTTGAAATAATATCTTATTCCGTTGTAGCAGATTAAAATAAGGTGATAGTTTATTGAGTAACTTTTACATTTTTTAATAACTATAAGGTTTAGGTAAGAATAAATAATAACTAAGAAATAAAGTATTTATCATCACAATGTGAAGTAGGGCATCGCCTTGATGGATAAGATCCGATAGCCTTAAACTTGTATATTAAATCCATTTATTTATAAGCAAAGTAATTTTCTTTGCATAAATTCTTATTGGTAGCAGGAGGCTTTATATGAGTTTGTTGTTTTCCCCTAAAAAATTAGGCCCCCATCAGTTAGATAATCGTATTATTGTTGCGCCAATGTGCCAATATTCAGCACAAGATGGTTATCCGACAACGTGGCACATTATGCATTATGGGCAGCTTGCATTATCAGGTGCTTCGCTTGTGATTGTGGAAGCAACTGCTGTTGAACCGAGAGGCCGTATTAGCTATAAAGATTTAGGCATTTGGTCTGATCAGCATGGCAGTGAATTAAAAAAATTGGTTGATAATATTAAGCAATATTCCTCTGCTAAAATTGGTATACAAATCGCCCATGCGGGGCGCAAAGCATCAACTGATTTACCTTGGAATGGTGGCGGATCATTAGCACCAGATTATCCTTATGGTTGGCAAAAAGTTGCACCTTCAGCAATTCCTTTTGGAAAAAATCATCAGCCTCATGCTCTGACTATTGAAGAAATTGAAGAGATAAAGCAATCCTTTATTGAGGCAGCGAAAAGAGCAGAATCAGCAGGTTTTGATGTTATTGAAATTCATGGCGCTCATGGATATTTATTGCATGAATTCTTATCCCCATTATCAAATGATAGAACAGATCAGTATGGTGGTGATTTTAATAATCGTAGTCGGTTATTAGCAGATGTTTTTGTTGGAGTGAAAAATGCTGTTTCTGATAATGTTTGTGTTGGCGTGAGAATTTCTGCAACAGATTGGGTTGACTGTGGCTGGGATCTTGAAAGCACAGTTGCTTTAACGCAACATCTTGAAGAGTTAGGTTGCCATTATATTCATGTTTCTTCTGGTGGTTTATCTGATAAGCAAAATATTAAACTAGGCCCTAATTATCAAGTGCCATTTGCTCAGGCTATTTATAATGAAACACAATTGCCAGTTATTACGGTTGGACTTATTACCGAGCCAGAACAAGCTGAAGCTATTTTATTAACAGAGCAAGCTGACTTTATTGCACTAGGTCGAGGTATTTTATACGATCCTCGTTGGCCTTGGCATGCGGCAGAAAAACTGAAGCAAACCATAAAAGTAGCGCCTCAATATTTACGTTGTGCGCCTCATGGGAGTAAAGATTTTTTTAAATAGTCATTTCTTAAACCATGGATAGTCATAAAATGTTATGTAGATTATCCGTGGTTTTTTCGTCAATAAAGCTTATGATGACAGATAACAATAGTGGTATAAGTTTATCGAATAAAGAGACAGGATAATAAAGTAAAATGAAACAAAATCCTTTATTACTTCAACCTAGGATAGCTTAAGGCGATGTGTTTTGAATGCGAACACATCATCAGAGAATTAAGCATTCTTTGATGACTCATTAATTTATAGCGAGTCATATTATGAAAAATAAGCATTGGTCACGTGTAGAATATCTACATGAAACAGTAAAAAATAAAAACATTATCATCAAAGGACAACATAGTTATTACAGTGATTGTTGGGATGAGGGTTTTGAAGCTTCTGTTGTGCGCTATCTTTATGGTGATGAAGTTAGCCTGCAATGGGAACCATTATGGGAAATTGATAAATTATATATCGGTGATTATGTTTGTATTGGTGCACAAGCCGTTATATTAATGGGCGGAAACCATACTCATCGTATGGACTGGTTCTCTCTATATCCTTTTATGGATAAAATTGAAGAAGCTTATATAGGTAAAGGTGATACTCATATTCAGGATGGTGCATGGATAGGAATGCGTGCAATGATAATGCCTGGAGTCACTGTTGGTGAAGGGGCTATTGTTGCTGCTAATAGTGTTGTTTCCAAAGATGTGGAGCCTTATAGTATTGTAGGTGGAACGCCAGCGAAACATCTTAAATTCCGTTTTGATCCAAATGTGATTGAGCAACTTTTATCGTTAAAAATTTATCAATGGTCAGAGAAAAAATTTGAAGCTCTTAGGCCTTATTTATGTCAATCCTCAATTGATAAATTATTAATCGCAGAAGCGACTTTTATTGAATAAACATAAATCCCTAAACATAAAAATGTTTAGGGATTTATACTTAGTTATTGTTGTAATATAAATTTATAATGCTATTAAAATATAAAAAAATAGCGTTATTATTATTTGATCTTTATCTCAAAATTTAAAACATTTTAATTTTATTAAAATAGATCTTGTTTTTAATATTAAAAACCATTCTTATTTTTTTATTATTTGTCTTTTTTCTTTAGTGGTTGATTTTATTTTGAAAATAAAAAAATAGTAATTTATTTTTTTATTGATTATATAATTATATATCAATGTTATTATTCATTTATAATGAAATTCCTGAGTGGAATTAAATTATTTTGTAAAATATATAATGTGTAAAAAATAAAATACATATTACTCTATGTATGAGTTTATTAATTATGGAGTGATATAAATATGATTTGCAATATAAGTTTTAAGATGAAACTATTGGCTATTATATTATTTTCATCTACATTTTCTTATGCCAACAATACCACTTTATTAGGTGGAGATAGTAAAGCAGATGGTAATGAGGCGACAGCAGTTGGATATAATACGTGGGCACATTCAGACCAATCAACAGCGATTGGAGCTAATGCCGGCGCTGAAGGTAAAAATGCAACAGCAATCGGTCATAAAAGTACGGCAATAGGGGATAATGCATTGTCATTAGGAAGTGGGGCAATGGCTATTGGCGAAGGTTCACTGTCTATTGGCTCTCAAGCTTATAGTGAAGGTAAGGATGCAATTAGTATAGGTAAAGGTGCAATAAATAATGCGGAAAATGGGGTGATATTAGGCAGTGGAAGCCGCCTTTCAGATAGCGCTGAAAATTCGGTCCTTATTGGCAGTAAGTCATCAGGAACAGCAAGTAATGCTATTATATTAGGTGATAAAAGCAGTAATAATCGAGATAATACGCTATCAATAGGCAGTGATAAAAATCAGCGACAAATTATTAATGTTGCAGCAGGAACACAAGATACAGATGCGGTGAATGTTTCTCAACTGCAAGAAGAGAAAAATAATATTCTTATTGAAGCTGATAAGCGTATTCGTGACAATAATGTCGTCATCAATGATAAAATTGAGCAAGAAAAAAATACTCTACTCAAAGCAACCACAACTCAAATAAATGAAAATAACAAAGTAATACAAAATGATATCTCTAAAGCAAGTGAAGCTGTATTAAAACAAAGTGAATCTAAAGCAAAGGTATTGGCTGATGATGCAAATAAAAAATCAAATCAATATACTGATAGTAAAATAAACGAACATCAAGATACAATTATTAATTATATCAATGAAGAAAAAAATGAATTCTACCTTTATACCGAAGATAAACTTTCAGACATGAAAGCCGGTGTTGAGTCTTATACTGATAATAAAATTAGTGAGTCTGAAAAGGATATTAAAAATTACACAAACAATAGATTTATTGAAGTTGAAAATAGTGGTAAAGAGTATACTGATTTTAAAGTTAATCAGCATGATGTAAAAATAGTTGAGCATATTGATAATGTTAGAAATGAAATTACAATATCAACAGAAGGGCAAGTTAAAGCATCAGAAAAAAGTGCTAATAGTTATACGGATATAGAAATTAGTAAAATAGCATCGGGTATGGAAGGGCTTATTGGAAAAAATAATGAAAAAATAATAAAGGAGCGTGAGAAGTATATTAATCAAAAAGGAAATGAGTATATTAATATCACTAATAGCATTATTAGTGAGAGAGATGAATCGTTGAAGGAATATATAGAAAGATCAAAACATGACTCTATCTCTATTGCAAATGAATATACCAATAATAAAATTAAAAATATCTTTATTGATAACGATATTGCACTGAAAAATATGGATAATAAAATTGATAAGGCAGATAAGAGAGCAAGTGCTGGTATCGCTTCCGTTGCAGCTATGGCGAATATTCCCTATGTGACGGCTCACACTTTTAGTTTAGGTGTGGGGGTTGGTAATTATCGAGATGCTAATGCACTTGCAACAGGTGCTCAGTATCAAATAACAGAAAGTGCAATTATTCGTGTTTCAGCTTCATGGAATACGGAAGATCGCGGTGTTGTCGGTGGTGGTGTTTCTTATGGCTGGTAAGTGTCTACTAAATAATATTGCTTAGGATAATAATGAGAAATAAGGTCGTTTTTTCTTATAGGATTGACTGGCTTTTATGCCGTCGATTTGAATAATAAGGATAACGACCTTTGTTTTTATAATGAGACTATCATGATCTATCTTCATTCTGGTGGTGGCTGTATAGAAAAGCAAGTAAGAGTAAATCAAGCCGCAACAGATAAAGCGCAAGAAATTGCTAACAATATAATGAAACCACTCATTCAAATAAGATCGCTTACTGACCTCTCTGGGGATAATGAGGATGTTGGCGTAATATTGCTCATTGAACCTTCCATCGATTTGGCGCTTGAAGTGGGCCGAAGATATTCACACTCTGTTGATATAGTTATTGCTGAAAGTGCAAAAATGGGAATGAAATTAACAGTTTGTCAGATTGAATTTTCAGTAATAAAGATCTGTGTTCTCTAATTCTCTGTTGTATACAGTTATCCACATTAACTGTGGATAACTCTTGTCTTACATGTTAGTAATCTTATTACTATTTGATTTTATTGAATATTTATCATTGATTGAAAAATATCCATTTGAATTAATTATTTTAATGTCTTGTTCTTACTAAGAATAATTTACGACATAATAAAATCATGTACTTTTTAATTAAGGCAGGTCAAAAGAGAGATAGTACTCTTTATAAGAGGCTATTTGTCGAATAATGGCGTGGGTTTTCCGGCATTATCGACAGCTACAAAATTAAATTGGCCATGGATCACTTCTTCTCGTCCTTCAGCGTACATATCTTCCAGAAAAATTGAGACATTAACCGTTAAGCTAGTACGTCCAACACGAATAACTTCACCGACTAGTTCAATAATCGTGCCTGATGGGATCGGATGATTAAAGTTAATCTTTTCGGTTGAGACAGTCACTAGGCGTTTACGACTAAAGCGTGTGGCGGTAATAAATGACACTTCGTCCATCCAAGCTAATGCAGTACCACCAAAGAGTGTGGAGTGATGGTTAGTTGTGGTTGGAAAGATAACTTTAGAAACGCGAGTAACTGAATTTTTGATTTTATCTTGCAGTTCAGGAGATAAGTCAGAGATAGACATAACAATAAAGCCTTCTTCTTTTTGATACTGTAGGGAAATTTTCCCCACAGTATAAAATAGAGTAAATTGAAAGCAAAGTAGATGAATGGCTGATAATGTCGTCAGTAATTAAAAGGTAATTTCACCTGCTAGAAAAAGAGTCGCGTCACCGGTAAGTAGAATACGACCATTTTTTAATTCACAGTCGATATTTCCACCTCGTTTTGAGACTTGTCTTGCGTGTAATTGTTTTTTATTTAGCTTATCACTCCAAATAGGAGCTAATACACAGTGAGATGTACCAGTAACGGGATCTTCATTAACCCCTTTTACAGGTGCAAAGAAACGAGAAATAAAATCAAAAGGTTTATTGCCTTTAGCTGTAATAATAACGCCAGGTAAATCTAACTGTGCGATTTGAGTGAAATCAGGTTGGTAGTTAATGACTGTTTTTGGATCAGATAAAAAGCAGACATAACGATCATGTGCTTGCCAAACTTCATTGATGATTAAATTAAGTTGTGTTTCGAGTTGTGATTTTATGCCGTTATTTAACGTTGCTGGAATGGTTGGAAAATCAAGCGTAAAAAATGAATCTTGGCAAGAGACGGTGAGCTCACCTGAAAGTGAATGAAATTTAAATAAATTATCTGGAGCGTGTTTGATCGTCTTTAATACAAATGCGGTGGCTAATGTGGCATGTCCACATAATGGTACTTCTATTTTTGGTGTAAACCAGCGAATGTGATCATCCACTAAAAAAGCGGTTTCAGGTAAATTAATCTCACTAGCAAGTGTAATTAAGGTGGCATCTGGCAACCATTCTTCTAACAAAACGACAGCTGCGGGATTCCCTGAAAAAGGTGTAGAAGAAAAGGCATTAACATAATAAATAGGAAGAACAGTCATTCCATTACCTTAGTGATAAATTATCAATCAATAGAAGATAATGAGATTAAGTGTTTTAAATACTAGGTGCAATATATAAAAATCACCTTTAAATAACAGGGTATAAAAGCAAAAAGCCATGCCTAAGCAAATGAGGCATGGCTTCAATAATGAGCAACTGAAATTAAGCTTGTGCTTTCTCTTTGCTATCTGCGCTTTGTAAAATCTTACGAACTGGAATAATTAGTGCAGCAAGAACAACGGCACAAATAACCAGTGCGATAGAAACATGAGAGAAGAAATCAGGCATTACATCCAATTTGTCTGGACGAATATTTCCGCCCATTAAACCAGCGGCTAAATTACCTAATGCGCTTGCACAGAACCATAATCCCATGACCTGCCCACGCATTCTTGCTGGGGCTAAAATAGTCATTGTGGCAAGGCCAATTGGGCTTAGACATAATTCGCCTAATGTCAGCAATAAGATGCTACCAATCAACCAAAGTGGTGATACACCTTGTCCTGTTGCGATAACGCTTTCAGATGCAAACATCATGACGGTAAAGCCACCCGCTGCAAATAAAATACCAATCACAAACTTAGTGATGCTGCTTAAATTCATATTCTTACGTGCCATCATTGGCCATAACCAACTAAAGACAGGCGCAAGAACAATAATAAACAAGGCATTTACAGACTGGAACCAAACTGCAGGGATCTCAAAGCCCATAAAGTTTAAGTCTGTATAGTCATTGGCAAATAAGTTAAATGATGTCGGTTTTTGTTCGAATGCAGACCAGAAAAGGGCGGCTGAAACCAATAAAAGGAAACAAACAAATAAGCGAGAACGGTCACTACTACTTAATCCTGCGAATAGGAATAAATAGATAAAATAGGCGATAACACTACCGGAAATCACATAGACCATAAAGTTAGCCACAGCAACTGGGTTAAAAGGAATAACACCAGAAATGATAAGGCCAACAATTGCCATAAGAACGACAGATAACGCTAAAATCCATTGACCGACATTACGACGAACAACCGTTGGGCGATCCCAGCTTGAATCTAAACCTACTTCACTATCAAAGCGACGCATGGTCGGTACTGCGTAAAAGCGGAAAATCAGTAACGCAACAAGCATACCAATTCCACCAATACCAAAGCCCCAATGCCAGCCATAATCACGCACTAAGAAACCGGTGATGAGTGGTGCAATAAATGAGCCCATATTGATACCCATATAAAATAAGGAGAATCCACCATCACGGCGAGTATCATCCCTTTTATATAAGGTTCCTACCATTACTGTGACGCAGGTTTTAAATAATCCTGTGCCCAATACAATCAGTAATAAACCGATAAAGAACAGATCTTCTGACCAAAACGCAGAAAGTGCGATGGATAGGTGCCCTAATGCGATAAAGATAGAGCCATACCATACAGCTAGGCGTTGACCTAACCAGTTATCAGCCAGCCAACCTCCAGGTAGCGATGTTAAATAAACACCACCTGCGAAAATACCCACAATAGCAGATGCCTGCTCTCTGGGGATTTCCATGCCACCCTCATAAACGGTTGCCGCCATAAATAGAATTAATAATGGGCGAATACCATAGAAAGAAAAGCGTTCCCACATTTCAGTGAAGAAAAGGGAGCTTAATGGATATGGGTGGCCAAAGAAAGTTCGGCTAGATTTTGAGTGAGTAGATTGCATCTTAAATTCCCAAAAAAAACCTCTACAGGTCGTTTGCAAGTAAAAAGAACAAAATATTAGCAAGTGATGAAACAAAATTATTTCATTCTGTTATCAATATTCACCGCATTTAATTAATATATTTTTAACATACTTTTGTCAGAATTTAGCGACTAAAAGTATATTTAATACTTTATAAACCATTTTTTGGTGCAAAAGTCGATAAAAATCTCATTTTGCAATAGTTAACCTTGCAATTTTTTGAAAAAAGAGGACAAGAAAATTTTAGAGGTCTTAACAAACAGGCGTTAAGAATGTTCTTAATAAACAATAAATTACAAAAAATAGAATAAAAAAAGTAACAATTAGGCCTTTAAATGTAAAAGTGTAATTTTTTGAAGAAAAAAAACTATTAACTGATCTTATTTGTGGATTTTCTGACTACTTTTCTTGTGGCGTTCTAAAGCTTAACCAAGAATAAATTAGATTAAAAAAGACAACCGCCGCGGTGAAATAAAAAACAGCTCTAAATCCATAGCTTGCAGCAACAAAAGCACCCATTAACGGTCCTGTAACATTTCCAACATCCCTTAGTGCTTGGTTATAACTAAAAATTCGACCCGCAATAGCCGGGGTAATGTTATAGAGAATAAGCGTTTGCACTGCAGGTAACATAGCTGCATTGACTGCGCCAAGTAAAAATCGTAATGCACCAAGTTCCCAATAATTACTGACTAGTGCCATTGGAATTAGCATAAAAATAGAGAGCCCGAGGGTAAAAATAAGGACTTTATCAGGGCCAATTCGGTCACCAAGCTTACCAAAGCGAGGGGCACTAATCAGTGCAGCAATACCGGGTACGGAGGCAACAACACCACTGATAAAGGCAAGGTTACTGACTGATCCTGTTAATTCACGGATATAAAGTGTCAAAATAGGGGTAACTGAACCCGTTGCCACTTGAATGATCATTGTGGTGAAAAATAGACATACCACGAGTCTTTTGTTTTTAAGTGATGAAAAAACCTGTTTTGTAGTTAGTGCGTCTTTTTTAGAAACCGGTGTGAAGTTTTCACTCACGAAAAAGAGGGTGACTAGAAAACAAATAAATAAAACCGCTGAAGTAATAAAGAATACAGGGCGTAAACCATAGAGGTCGGCAAGCATTCCTCCAATTAAAGGACCGATTAAAGCGCCACTTACAGCACCCGTTGAAAGAGTACCTAATGCCCAACCACTTTTTTTGACAGGGACTTGAGTTGCAATTAATGCGTTAGCATTAGGAACAAAGCCACCTAATACACCTAGCAAGGCACGTAATACCAGTAACTGCCATATATTTTGTGCAAAACCAATTAATACCATGACAATTGCCATGCCAAGGGCAGAGCGTAATAGCATTAATTTTCGACCTTTCCTATCAGACAATTTTCCCCAGAAAGGGGCGGCGATAGCAGAAAAAAGAAAAGTAATACTAAATGCTACACCCGTCCAAAGGTTAAGCTCTTCATGATCGGTTATACCTAATTCTTCAACATATAAAGGAAGAAAAGGCATAATTAAACTAAAACCTGCGCCAGTTAGAAAACAACCAAACCAGACAATATAAAGATTACGTTTCCAAGAATTATTTCGGGGCTTGAGATCCATGTTACTCCTTTAGCCGAGAACGAGAGAGTAAACCAAGAAAATAGGCTGAACATAACCGTGGTGATGTTGAATATTGTGACAACGCATCGGTCTTCTTATTTGTAGTGAATAAGAATATAGCCATGATACAGAATAAGTGCGATAGGTCTTGCTCTTATAATGTGTTTTTGCAGGAGTTTACAGCTTGTGCTGTTGTTGATTTTATTATTGTTGTTTCAGCGTGTTGTCATATTACAAAGTGGCTGCTTTGGAATAAAACAGCCACTTCGTGATTAGTGTACTTTCTTTATTTCATTATATAAAGAAGCGTCCCCTTCTGGGCGGGTTTTAAAGCGGCGATGCAACCACATATATTGGTCTGGCGCACGTAAAATCTCTTGTTCAACCACTTTATTCATCGCCTTAGCAGTATTTTCCTCATTATCAACAGGAAAATCGGCAACAGCCGGAGAAATAATTAACTCATAACCCTTACCTTCAGGTAAGCGTTTGGGCGTAAATGGAATTAATGCAGGTTTGCTGGTTCTTGTCAGAATATAAGTTCCCGTTGTTGTTGCCGCTTTATCAACGGCAAACAAAGGTACAAAAACACTTTTACGTGGACCATAATCATGATCAGGTGCATACCAAACAATTTCTCCCGCTTTTAAGCTACGGATCATGCCTTTGACATCTTTTCTGTCGATCATAAATTTATTAGAACGTAATCGACCCCATGTTTGTAGCCAGTCCATAACGGGATTATCGTTAGGGCGGTAAACACCAACTCCTGGGTTATAGATACCAAAAATACGAGCACCTAGCTCAAGAGTAAGAAAATGTATCCCAATAAGTAAGATGCCTTGTCCTTTTTCTTGAACCGCTGAAATATTTTCAAGTCCGCTGACTTTAAACCAGCGCTTAACTCGCCATTCAGGCCAAAACCAAGCCATTCCAGTCTCAAACAATCCCATACCAACAGATTCAAAATTTTTATTAATTAAAGCTTCGCGTTCACTTTTTGGCATTTGTGGAAAACAAAGTTCAAGATTTCGTTCCGCTATTTGGACACGTTTTCTTAAAAAAACTTTAGAGAAACGACCTAGGCGTGTGCCTAGCCAATAAATGACAGGATAAGGAAGCAGAACCAGAATATAGAGTAATCCGATCCCAAACCAAGTCAGCCAATACTTAGGCTGCAAAAATGATTTTTTAAATGGAGGTGACTTTATCATAAGCCTATCTATTTACTATTTTTCCAATGAATATCTTATATTGTGACATTTTTTGGCGCAGATAAGAAATTTTGTCATAAATTAGGTGAAATTATTTCAATGCCTTGTAACGCAGTCACCAATTCAGCAATATTTTTAGCGGCCATTTTGTCCATCACTTTGGCTCGATGAACTTCAACAGTTCTTATTGAAACACAAGCAACTTCAGCGATTTCCCGGTTCATTAAACCTTGAATAACATAATAAGCAATGTCTTTTTCTCTTGGGGTTAATGATGCATAGCGACGACGAATATCATGCGCAGTAAAACGGGTATTTGTTTCAAGAAATGCGGCATCTAAGGCTGATAACAGTGCATTGCTATCAATGGGTTTTTGTAAAAAATCAATAGCGCCTTTTTTGATCTCCTCAACGGCCATAGGAATATCACCATGTCCTGTTAAAAAAATCACAGAAAGTGTACTGTGCTTATCAATTAAATGCTGGTGAACTTGTCTACCGTCAGGTTTTGGCATTCGCATATCTAACAGTACAACCCCTTGTTGATAGAGATTGACGTTGTTGATAAAGAATTCACTATCATTCCAAACATGGGCTGAATAACCTAAGCTTTCTAATAAAAACTGACAAGCATCAGTGACAGCAAGATCATCATCAACAAGGTGAATAGTGGGCATTTTTTCTCCGTTATTTATTTTTATTAGGGAAAATAAGCGTGATTTTTAATCCGACATTATTTTGCTCATTTTGTTGATTTTCAATATGAATATCCGCACCTTGAGAAAGCAATAATCGCTGGCAAATCACTAAACCTAATCCAAGTCCTTCCGTTTTTGTTGTTTGGAATGGAGAAAAAGGTTGTTCAAGCTGACTATGACTCATTCCGCCTGCATCATCTTCAATAACAACAAGCAATCTATCTGGTGCTTTGTGTGAACTTATCTTTAAATGCTTTGCACCTGCTTGCAGGCTATTGGTGATTAAATTCGATAAAATTTGCTCTAATAAGGTTTCGGGTAAACACAGAGTATCATGTTCATCAACATTGGTTTTCAGTGAAACTTGTGGGTATTTTTCTTCTACACGTAAAAGTTTCCAAATATGGTGGATACATTCCGCAATATTCTGATGAGAAAGCGTAATCGTATCTGTGTTAGGTGCCTGTTTTCCAACCCATAAACGTAGATTTCTAATGATATCAGCACCGCGTTGTGCTTGCTTGTCTATTTGTTGCAATGCAGGTAATAGCGGGTGTGACTCATTTTCTTTTTTAAGGCGAATGACACTACCTTGTGCATAACTTTTTATGGCGGAAAGAGGCTGATTAAGTTCGTGAGCAAATCCTGAAGCCATCTCCCCCAATATATTTAAGCGTTGAGCGTGTTCTAACTCTTCTTTTTGCTGCCTTAATCGATTATGAGCATGCTCTAATTGTTGACTGCGACGCCTTACTAAATAGCTAATCCACACTTGGTTTAAAATAAGAAAAAAGATAGCAGCCAACGAAAGACCAATAATAAATTGGTGTTGAATTGCCCAGCTTTTTGCATCCAGCCAAAGTTGGCGTTGTCGAGGATGTTGGTTGACTTCCCTGAGTAAGTTTTCAACTTGTGTATGTGATGCAGGGGCTCCCCATTTCATGGGTTTACTGTCATCCGTGAGTAAAGCGCGAGTCACTTTATCAACTAACTCATCAGGCACAGTGTCTAATGCTGCAAATGACCAATTAGGATACAGGGGGGTACTGGTTAAGCACGGAGTGTTAGTTTGATAGGAAATGACTGGGCGATAATCACTTTTTCGAATCAACCCTTCATTATCCATATTTTCTAGTAGGCAGACGGGAATAATTGCCGCGTTAATATCTTCATCTCGTAAGAGATAAAGCAAGGCATCGGCAGGAAAACCGGTAAAACGTAGAGTGAAATCTTTATCGGGATCGATACCTTCTTCGCGTAGTGTTTTATAACCTAAAAGATAACCACCAAAAGCATCGGGTGCAATAGCACCAACACGCTTTCCTATTAGCTCGTGAACAGAAGTAATTGGGCTGTCATTACGCACTAAAATCAGACTACCAATCACATTTCGTGTCGTGTTATCAGGCTCATAACCAGAGCGTAAAGAGAGTAACCAGCGTAATGGAAAAGCATTATCCAATTGAATAAATTGCGCAGGATTTGTTAGTAAGAAATCAACCTTTTTTTTCGCTACTGCTAGCTTCATTTCTTCCAGGTTTAAGGGAACTAACACAAAATTTTCTGAAGGTAATTGTTCATTTAATGTTTGAACAAGAGGTAACCAGTGCCTTTGTGTTGAAGCATCACCCCGTAAGGCCAAGACGCCAATATTCCACTCTTTTGCAATGGCATGTAGAGGAAGTACAAAAAAGAGCAGTAATAATCCGATACTTACTGTATTTCTTATCCCAATTGTCTGTTTTATCGTCATAAATATCTAATGTTAAATATTGTTTTGGATCAAGTTCATACCCGGTATGTGGTAAACCACAATAGGTGTTGTCTTCAGTAATTTTTACAATGCACTTATAACAAAACACATACTTTTTACTTTCTATTTCCTTCACTCATTGTGAGATTGTGTTGTTGAGTGATGCTGGAGACAAATATGGATCTTGGAAAACGAAAATTTCTACAACAATTAGGGGTCCTTACTGCAGGTGCTTCACTGGTTCCTTTAGCTGAAGCCGGCATTAAATTATCACCTGAGCGTCGTGAAGGCTCAGAAGATAAACGCTATGGCATGCTGATTGATTTACGCCGTTGTGTAGGATGCCAGTCCTGTACTGTGAGCTGTAATATTGAAAATCAAACACCCCAAGGGCAATTTAGGACGACAGTAAACCAATATCAGGTTGCTATCAAGGGGCAAGAGGGGATAACCAACGTCTTGCTACCTAGATTATGTAACCATTGTGATGAACCACCTTGTGTGCCAGTTTGTCCTGTCCAAGCAACTTTCCAACGTAAAGATGGCATTGTTGTTGTTGATAATGAACGTTGTGTTGGTTGTGCTTATTGTGTTCAAGCATGTCCTTACGATGCCCGTTTTATCAATCACTCAACACAAACTGCGGATAAATGCACTTTCTGTGCGCATCGTCTTGAAGTTGGTTTATTACCTGCCTGTGTCGAATCTTGTGTTGGCGGCGCGCGTATTATCGGTGATATGAAAGATCCTAATAGCACTATCAGTAAAATGCTGCGTACACATGAAAAAGAGCTGAAAGTATTAAAACCAGAAAGTGGCACATTACCACAAGTTTTCTATCTCGGCCTCGATGATGCATTTGTACAACCGTTAGCAGGTCAAGGACAACCAGCATTATGGCAGCAGGAGGTTCACTCATGATCCCGCAACTCTCTCAAATTCAAGAAGTCATTGCGATCCCGCAAGAATATTTTTGGTTGCCTTGGGCTGTGCAGTATTTCTTTTTTATTGGTATTGCTTGTTGCGCAACACTTTACGCCTGTTGGCAGTGTTGGAAAGGCCGTGCAGGTAATCAACGTTTAGAAGCCGTAGCGGTATTTATTGCAGTGACCGCGGGTATTACAGCACCGCTTGCTTTAACTGCAGATTTACACCAAACAGCGCGTGTATGGCACTTTTATGCTTATCCAACACCGTGGTCGTGGATGGCATGGGGTTCAATATTACTGCCATTGTTTTCGGCGTTTAGCATGCTTTACTTTGCGGCAATGGTTGTTCGCTTAGTGTGGAAACGTGAATATAAATTAACACGTTGGGTTGCATTAGCTTGCTCATTAACTGCAATTGGTTTGCTGTTATATACAGGGCGCGAAGCTTCTATCTTAAAAGCAAGACCTGTGTTGTATACCTATTGGTTACCGATCTTACTGTTCTTTAGTGCAATGCAAGTGCTACCAACATTGTTGGCATTAGGAACGCGTCGTGAACCTGTACATCAACGTGAATTAGCGATGTGGTTTGTAAGCTCATTAATGTTATTAGCAGTATGTACGGGTTTTTGGGTTGCTGGCGATACGATCTCAGGTCAGGCCATTAGACAACAATTAGCCATGGGAAGTCTTGGTTGGTGGAGTGCCATGGGCGTTATCGCACTATGGGTTATCTCTGTTGCAATGGGACTTTTGATGGCAAAACAAGCCCGTTCGATCGTATTTATTACCATTATGGCATTTGTATCAATGGGGCTTGCGTGGGTATTACGCTGGTTAATGTTGATGGGTGCACAATATATTCCAAAATATAACATTATTACAAATCCTTATGAATTTACGCTAGGCAATGATGGACTGATGGCAATCGTCGGAACATTTGGATTGTGGATAGCGTTAACCATCATATTTAGAGAAAGTATTCGTTGGGTTGTCAGGAGAGTGCAGCATGGCTAAGTTTACAAGACGTCAATGGCTTAAAGGTGGATTGGTTATCGGTGGTATTGCCGCATTTGCTGCCAGCTACCGTGATGTTGCTAAACGTGCCATAGATGGTTTAGTTGATGGCACATCAGGTAAAGTGACACTTGACAGGATCAATGGCAACTCATTATTACCTGAAGGTAAGGTTGTTAAAGAGAGCAAATGGCAAGCGAATACTGATCAATCGGTTTGTATGACCCAATGTTTTGGTTGTTGGACGCAATGCGGTGTTCGTGCCCGTGTTGATAGAGCAAACAATAAAGTATTACGTATTGCAGGTAACCCTTATCATCCACTTTCTCATGATCATCATTTTGGCTACAACATGCCAATTAAAGAAGCATTTGAAAAAATGGGGGGTGAAAGTGGGTTAGAAAATCGCTCCACGGCCTGTGCGCGTGGTGCAACCATGATGGAAAGCCTTGATAGCCCAACACGTATTCTTGAGCCGATGAAACGAGTTGGTAAACGTGGTGAAGGTAAATGGAAACGCATCAGTTTTGAACAATTGATCCAAGAAATTGTTGAAGGCGGTGATTTATTCGGAGAAGGTCATGTTGATGGTTTGCGTGCGATCCGTGATTTAGACACTCTGATTGATCCCAAACAACCCTCATTAGGTCCTAAAGCTAACCAATTATTAATGACAAATGCGGGTGATGATGGACGTGATACATTTATTCGTCGTTTCGCTCAAAACTCATTTGGTAGTAAAAACTTTGGCGCTCATGGCTCTTATTGTGGGTTAGCGTATCGTGCTGGCTCTGGTGCGTTAATGAACGATTTAGATAAAAACGCCCACGTTAAACCAGATTGGGATTATGTTGAATTTGCACTGTTCTTAGGAACATCACCAGCACAATCAGGTAACCCATTTAAACGTCAAGGTCGCCAGTTAGCTAATGCACGTATTCGTGACTCGTTTAATTATGTGGTTGTTGCACCAGCTTTACCATTAACAACAACATTAGCTAACGATCATGGGCATTGGGTTCCTGTTCAACCAGGAACGGATGCTGCTTTAGTGATGGGAATGATCCGCTGGATCATTGAAAATAAGCGTTACAATGCAGACTATCTGTCAGTACCAAGCGAAGTTTCAATGAAAAATGTGGGTGAGAAGAGCTGGACAAATGCCACTCACCTTGTGATCAGTGATGAAAAACATCCACTTTCAGGACAAATGCTCACTACGGCACATTTGAATGATGTTGCTGAAGGGGAAGAGCAAAACTTAGTGTTATCGCTAGATGGTGAATTAGTTCCCGCAACACAAGTCGATAAAGCACAATTATTTGCTACGCATAAAATTACTTTAAAAACAGGCGCAGAAGTGACTGTTAAATCAAGTTTTCAATTACTTGATGAAGCGGCTAAACGTATGACTCTGGCTGAATATAGCGAGCGCTGTAAAGTACCAGAAACGACCATTGCCGCATTAGGCCGAGAATTTACCGCTTATGGGAGAAAGGCTGCTGTTATCTCTCATGGCGGTATGATGGGAGGAAATGGTTTTTATACTGCTTGGAGCGTGATTATGCTCAATGCACTAATAGGTAACTTAAACCTTAAAGGTGGGGTATCGGTTGGTGGCGGTAAATTTAATGGCGCAACAGATGGCCCTTGTTACAAAATGGATAGCTTTAAAGGTAAAGTGAAGCCAAAAGGCATGGTGCTATCACGTAGTAAAGCAGCCTATGAAAAATCCGATGAATATCGTGAGCGTGTAGAGAAAGGAGAATCGCCATATCCTGCCAAAGCGCCTTGGTATCCGTTTGCTGCGGGGCAATTAACTGAGCAATTGGGTTCTGCATTAGCGGGTTATCCTTATTCATTAAAAGCATGGATCACGAATATGACCAACCCTGTTTATGGGATTGCTGGTATTCGTCAAGTAATGGAAGAGCGCCTTAAAGATCCAAAGCATCTGCCTTTAATTATCGGTATTGATGCCTTTATGAATGAAACAACTGCGCTGGCAGATTATATCGTGCCTGATACACACAACTTTGAAAGTTGGGGATTTAGCGCGCCTTGGTCTGGTGTTCAAGTGAAAGCAAGTACTGCACGTTGGCCGATTATTGAACCTCGTGTTGCTAAAACAGCGGAAGGCCAACCAATCTCAATGGAAACATTCTGTATTGCTGTTGCAAAAGCCTTAGATTTACCAGGCTTTGGTGATAAAGCTATTGAAGATATGGATGGAAATTTTTATCCAATCAACAGTGCAGAAGATTACTATTTACGTGTTGCGGCTAATATGGCGTTTATGGGTGAAAAGCCGGTTGCTCCTGCAACTAATGAAGATATTTTATTAAGTGGTGTTGATCGAATTTTGCCAGTAATGACTTCCACATTAAAAAATGAAGAAGTATTACGTGTTGCATATATTTACACTCGAGGCGGTCGTTTTGCGCCTTATGACAAAGCATGGAATGGTGATGAAACGGGACCTCAGTGGAAGAAACCATTACAAATTTGGAATGAAGAAGTTGCAAAAAACCATCATGCAATAACGGGTGAACGTTATAGTGGTTGCCCAACTTATTATCCACCACGCCTTTCAGATGGTAGCGATATTCACCAGCACTATCCTGAAAATCAATGGCCATTAAAATTAATGTCCTTTAAGTCTCATGTGGTGAGTAGTTCAACGGGTATGATACAACGTTTACGAATGGTGAAACCGAGTAACTTGGTCGCAATTAATCCTCAAGATGGTAAAAAATGGGGTGTTAACCATGGTGATAAGGTTCGTATTGTAACACCTGGTGGGCAAGTTGAAGCTGAGATTAGTTTACTCGATGGTGTGATGCCAGGTGTTTTAGCGATTGAGCATGGTTATGGGCATCAAGAATTAGGCTCCCGTCAACATTACTTAGATGAACAACCTTTACCGATGGATAAAGGTATTGGTAATGGTATCAATCTTAATGATTTAGGGTTCGCTGATCCAACAAGAGAGATAACCAACACTTGGTTAGACTGGGTATCTGGTGCCTCTGTTCGTCAAGGTTTACCTGCTAAGATTGAACGTATCGCTTAATTATCTATCTTGAGTTTTTATCCATCACTTCACTCTTTAAAATGGAGAGTGAAGTGATAACAAAGTAAATAGCTTATTTTTTATATTATAAAATAGATATAATATTAGTTTAATTATTTTAATATCACATGTACCCTACATACATAATATTATTATAAATTTAAGGTGACCAACACGCCTATTCGTCATCATGCTTACAGAGAGTAATAATAGGAATCGGACTCCTTTTTTCTTTTGTTTATTTTATAATATAAAAACACAAGACTACTTTTCATATATGTACTTTAAAATGTTATATATGAAAAATAGCTCAATTCTATTTTTTACATTAATCTTCTCAGTAATATGTCTCTTGTGTGAATATACCGTACTATTGCTAATACATAGCTTTTTAGCTATTTGGTGATTGGGTAATTCATTCATCCAGTAATTAATAATTTTTTGTTCTTGTGTGCTGAAAATAGAGCACATAGAGTGTTTATATGTTGGAAAAAATACTTGGCATCGTGATGTGAATAAAGATGTTTTTTCAAGCACCCAAGGAAGTACTCTTTTAGGTAGGATAAAACAGTTATTTGTCAAAGAGATAGGTCTTTCTTTGTCAGGATAGTTTGCATCAATGTAGAGATAAAGTCGGCAATTTCTTGTTGAAATGAAAAAGAGTTGCAAATGTTGGCAGTGTGCTATTTCTCGGCAATATCGGGTAAGATCAATGAATATGATATCAGGCATAGAATGATTAATATAATTATTAGCTTCTTGTATAGATGATACATCAATAATTTCATGTCTTATATTTCTTTTGGAGAAATAATGTTTTATACCGTTACGAGTAAAGAAACATTCATCAATAATTAATATTTTCACAAATAACTTCCTTGTTTGTTACTATTCTATTAATTTATTAAAATAAAGATAACTTCATTTTATGTCAATTCGGCATATATATTATTTTTTTCAAGATATATCGAATAAAATAATTATTATTACTCTTGTATTAAATGATGATTTATTTATTAATGTTGTTAATTGTTTTTTATGATATGAAATTTATAAATAGATAGTATATAAGAAATGATTATGCGGAATGATAAAAATGAGAACAGGAGTACATAGTACTCCTGCTTTGCGTTCGCTATCTTTTTGTCGATCTTTTTATTAATGCTTGGTGTTGTCTGAAACAGAATCTTCAGATGATTCAATTTTATCAATACCTGCTTGAAGAATATGAATCAACTGTTTAGCTATGTCTGTTGTGAGCCAAAGTGTCTTATCTACAACTGCATTTTCTGGATGATGTTCGTTTTCAGGAAGATAATGTAAACGCAACATCATGGCATCGTAGATGTCAACGGTACTGATATCCCAGCCTACAACAGGATGTGTCTGTATAACTTCATTTTTTCTACTCATAATACCTCCTAATCATACAGCCGGTTTTGACTAAGAGAGAAGCTCCCACGCAATGTGGTTACTTTTCAGTATACGAGATTTATCATGATTAAAAAGATAAATTTTTGTTGTAACAAAAAAATGTGTGCTGGCTCTGATAAAAGAGTAATGCACCATTAACAGTCGAACAAATGTTATATGGTGCATTTTAGAAAAATATCAAGGGGTGAGATTAATCGACAGTAATATCCCAGTGAATATTTTCATTCGCTAAGAATGGGATAAGAGCTTCATTACCACAAAGAATTTGAGCAGGTGCTTCAATGGTTTTTTCTGTTAGCGTAATGGTGCCTTCATTTACAGGTAACCCATAAAAACGTGGGCCATTGAGTGAACAGAATGCTTCAAAGTGCGCTAATGCATCAAGCTCTTTAAATACGGTTGCATAGGCGGCTAATGCAGTAGGGGCATTAAATACACCCGCACAGCCACAAGAGGACTCTTTTCGATGTTGCAAATGTGGTGCAGAGTCTGTTCCTAAGAAAAAGCGAGAATTTCCAGATGCTACTGCTTGTCTTAATGCCTCTTGGTGAACATTACGTTTAAGAATTGGTAAGCAATAGAGATGAGGTTTAACACCGCCAACTAACATATGATTACGGTTAAACATCAAATGTTGTGGAGTAATGGTGGCGCCAAGAAATTCATTTCCTTCTAACACATACTGAGCCGCTTCTTTGGTTGTGATATGTTCAAAAACTATTTTTAGCTCAGGAAATTGTTTGCGCACAGGGGACATGACGCTATCAATGAAACGTGCTTCTCTATCAAAAATATCAATATGTGAAGCAGTAACTTCGCCGTGGATCAACAATGGCATACCGATTTTTTCCATCACACTTAAGATTGGATAAATCTTTGTAATATCAGATACACCATGGCTTGAGTTTGTTGTTGCATTTGCAGGATAAAGCTTACAGGCGGTGAAAACACCTTGTAAAAAACCTTGTTCAACTTCTGAAGGCAGCGTGCTATCCGTTAAATAACAAGTCATTAAAGGTTCGAAGTTATCACTAGCAGGAATAGCAGCTTTAATTCGATCACGATAAGCGCGAGCTGCTTCAATAGTTGTCACTGGTGGAACAAGGTTTGGCATGACAATGGCTCTGCCAAAATAACGACTGGTATAAGGAACAACGGTTTTTAGCATGTCATCATCACGAAAGTGAACATGCCAATCATCAGGACGGCGAATAGTGAGGGTGATAGGTTGTGCAGTGGTCATATACCGGCTCCGTGTGTCTTAGGAAAATCGAAAGATCAAGGATTGGATTGGACTAAGTAGTCAAGCCGGAAACGAATGCTAATACGAAAACGATTAAATAGCTACCATTTAATCGTATTTTTTATTATGTCTTATGGGATGCTGTAAGGGAAAACAGAGAATAAAATCAAAAGGTTACGAGGGTGACACAAATAGAAATGGCTCCTCCAACTGGACTCGAACCAGTGACATACGGATTAACAGTCCGCCGTTCTACCAACTGAACTATGGAGGAATAACACTAAGTGGCGTGTATCATATAGCGGTCGTTTTGATATGTCAAAGGACAATCCTCGATATTTGTTTAAGTGCGTAGATAAGCAACATTTTGTGCATTTCTAAAACGGATACTCTGATAAAGAGGTGATATTTTCTGCAATAATGAATAAAAATAAAGAGATAACGTACTCAACTGTAAAAACGGAGATCTTAAAAAATACATTAACGGAGAAGAGAATGAAATGAATTATGCTGAAGGTAGAAGGCAAAAAGCCCGCACTATAATAGCGCGGGCTTTTCTAAATTTGGCTCCTCCAACTGGACTTGAACCAGTGACATACGGATTAACAGTCCGCCGTTCTACCGACTGAACTATGGAGGAAGCGTGTTCTCGTGAGAACGAGACGGATAATAGCGAGGGTGATGAACTTTGTAAAGTGAAAAAAGTGAAATAATAGTTTAAGTGGTTAAAAAATAACTAATTTATAGATTTTAAATCAAATAAAGCTACTTTAAGATAAAAATGATTCAATAAATCACACTAGGTAAAATGGAAAATATAAAAACGAGTGTTTTTATTAGTCATTAAGTTATAGAAAGCGATTGATTCAACTTGAAGAAAAAGAGACAAGCAAAACCAAAGAAGAAAATAAAAAGTTAGAAAGCAAAAAGCCCGCACTATAATAGCGCGGGCTTTTCTAAATTTGGCTCCTCCAACTGGACTCGAACCAGTGACATACGGATTAACAGTCCGCCGTTCTACCGACTGAACTATGGAGGAAGCGTGTTCTCGTGAGAACGAGGCGAATAATAGCTATCCTTTGTCACCTTGTAAAGTAAAAAAATGAAAAAAAATACTGTTTGCTCAAGAGTGCATCAAGTTGTTTCTTTTTTGATAAAAATGTATAAAAAATAAATGGTTATCAGTAGACATTATGTTCAATAAGACATTTTTATTATGCGATGTAATTCTAAAGTCGATAAGGAACAATAAGAGGTCTTTTCAAAAGAAAGTTTTTCATACTGTTTAATAATACAATGTAAGTAATGCAGAGGTTAAATAGAAGATCCAGAGATAATGAATACCACCGATTTATCAACGCCGATTTTAATTGAGTTCGAAGAATTTAAAAAAACGCTCCTTTCCCATACGAAAGATAAAGAAGGAGGTTGGGATACGGCTGTTTCTGGATTAGCGCTGTGTCACTATACAACAACGACAGAATCAGAAGGGTGGATGTATGAGCCAAGTTTAGCTATTGCTGCTCAAGGTGCAAAACAAATAACAATAGGTTTAGAAACAAATTGTTATCGTCCCATGAATATGCTTTTGACATCATCTGATATACCCACTTTTGCTAAAGTTTGTGAAGCATCTAAAGAGGCGCCATTTTTAGCTATCTTACTTAAATTAGATCTCTCTTTATTACCTGAATTGTTAGCAGAGAATCGATTTGAATTATTGCAAGAAAGCAATCAACATAGAGCCCAACAAGTCGTTCCCGTCACAGCACCAATATTACAAGCAGTCACTAGACTTATTAAACTGATTGATACACCAGAAGATGTGCCTTTTATCGCTCCTTTGATCCAAAAAGAGATCCTTTATTACTTATTACGATCAAATGGTGGGGCAAGGCAGCAGTTATTGGCATCGCAACATCCTCAATGCCGCCAAATTAATCATGCTCTTGATTGGGTTAAAATGCATTATCGAAATACTATTCGTATTGAAGATTTGACCACATTAGTAGGAATGAGTACCTCTTCATTTCATTTCCACTTTAAAAATCGAACGGGTATGACACCACTACAATATCAAAAATGGCTACGCCTTAATGAAGCTCGACGCATTATGTTAATTGAAATGGCAGACGTTTCTGAAGCAGCATTTAGAGTGGGATATGAAAGCCCATCACAATTTAGTCGTGAATATCATCGATTATTTGGTTTAGCCCCTTTAAAAGATATTCAACGATTAAAAGAATCTGACACTGAAAGAGTATCTTTGGATTATTAGGCAAGAATAATGGAGAAATGAGTTAAAGCAATAATGAATGATTGCGTTACAGTCATGCTATTAGATTTTGGTATATAAAGGAGTGTGAAGTGGCTAACGTATTTATTATTAATGCATCAAAAGAATTCGATGGTTCTGAAGGAAAACTCAACGATCATTTAACGCAAGTTGCGACAACATTGCTATCTTCACATCAGATAAATGTGCAATCAACTCGTATTGATGATGGCTACGATAATGATGAAGAAGTTGATAAATATCTATGGGCTGACGTTATTATTTATCAAATGCCAGCGTGGTGGATGGAAGGGCCTTGGATCTTAAAAAAATATATTGATGATGTATTTAGTGCAGGTAGCGGTAAATTATTTATTGATGATGGTCGCACACGAAAAGATCCTTCAAAAAAATATGGTTCGGGAGGGTTGCTACAAGGTAAAAAATACTTACTTTCTGTGACTTGGAATGCGCCATTTGAATCTTTTGAAGAACAAGAGCAATTCTTTGAAGGAAAAGGTATTGATGCTGTGTATTTTCCATTCCACAAAGCAAATCAGTTTTTAGGTATGAAAGGATTAAAAACCTTCGGAATGTTTGATGTGGTAAAACAACCTCAAATTGAAAAAGATGTTGAGGCGTATAAAAAGCATTTAGAACAAGAAATTATTGGTTTGCATCGTTAAACTTAGTCAAGCGTATTTATGGGCTATCTCTTATTTACAAGAGGTCTAAACAGCCACAATGCGATAGAAATGAAAAAACAGATTAAAAAATGAGGAAAAGTGGCTGATTTTAATAGAAAAATATTGTTGAAATAGTTAATAGCAAAAAGCCCGCACTGTGATAGCGCGGGCTTTTCTAAATTTGGCTCCTCCAACTGGACTCGAACCAGTGACATACGGATTAACAGTCCGCCGTTCTACCAACTGAACTATGGAGGAAGCGTGTTCTTCTTGAGAACGAGGCGCATAATAACGATGATATATCAGAGTGTCAACGCTAAAAGTGGATTAAATATCTGTTTGGTTGGTTTATCGACAAAGTGGTTAAATAATAGAAGTTATTCTCCGTGTTTTTACGGTTAACACGGAGAATAGATCAAGATTGGGGAGATAATTGTGATGCTGAAATAGATTGCTGGACAGGATCGAACGCCATCAAATAGACATCATAAAAATGAATTTCTTGTTTTTTACTAATAATCTCACGAATGTCTTCTTTTATTTGTGGCGAAATTGCAGGATGTTGTTGAATTTCATTTACTGCTTCATCAGACAGTTTCTCAAAAGTATACCATTCACCGTTATAGCAAACTCTTAAATCAAGCACGCCGATATCTTCAAATTTATAGATAGGCTTAATGTCAAATAGTAACACTCCGGCCATCACTAGGAACATCAAAGAAAAAAGCACTAGTGAAATAATACCAAAATAAGGAGAGTAGATAAGTAATGCGGCAAGTAATATATAAGAGAGAACCATGCTGATACATAACCAGATATGGTTTTTCAAAAATTGACTATTAAAGTGTGGCTTTCCGTCTCTTTTTTCAGCTTTATTGATCCGGTTTAAATCACGCTCTAAGATTTCTTTTAATACATTCATTGTAAACACCTTAAGAGATGAATGTTGCAAACTTGTTTCTTGTTGCTAGATTATCACGGAGACAAGATAAGCAGGTAGAACAGTTTTTTTAAATTCTGACATTAACTGTTATTGTAATGCCATTAAGATTATTCTTAGTTACTGTTAATAATAGAGATAAAATATCAAATAAATTTTATACACAGTGATAAAAATAGAGGAAGAATTGTATTTTTAATGTGCAATTCGCATTTTTTTAATCTTTAGACGCATAAAACTATTGCTATTAAACTTGTCTCATGCGTTAATGAGTAAGGCCTCAATACAGACCTGATTTATGATTGACATTCTAAGTTAATGAGTTTTAAACAGCATCGCTTTTTGACCGTTTTCTTCATGTGTGCCCATAAGTTATAGGTAGTTCAGGCCAGTAGATGCCGAGAAGGCAACGTTTTATTGATATATAGGAAAGTCACATGTCTGACAAAATGAAAGGTCAAGTTAAGTGGTTCAACGAGTCTAAAGGCTTTGGTTTTATTACTCCAGCAGACGGAAGCAAAGACGTATTCGTTCACTTTTCTGCCATTCAAGGTAACGGTTTCAAAACTCTGGCTGAAGGTCAGAACGTAGAATTCACAATTGAAAACGGTGCAAAAGGTCCAGCAGCTGCTAACGTAACAGCTCTGTAATTTAAAGCCTTTTAAAAATTTTCTTCAAGCCTGTCACCTTATGGTGGCAGGCTTTTTCTTTATGGGTAAAATAAATAAAAAGAGAATGATAATATTTATCAGGAGAGAAAATGCAGATTAATGATAAGGTTGTTGTGAAAACGGATGGTGTTGACGATCGTGAAGGGATCATCCTACTTATTGAAGAATTTAACGAAGGTATTATGTATTTAGTATCACTCCCTGAATATCCAAAAGGAATTTGGTTTTTTAATGAAAAAGAGGGTGGGGAAGGGACATTTGTTAGACCAATACAAGAAAAGTGATTTGTGTTTAGGTTCGGTTCATTTACAATTTTAAATCAGCTACTTATACTTTTGCTAAATTTTAGTGGGGAGAAGTCACCTTGGATACGCAAAGTTGTAGGTTAACGGTAACTCAGTTAACCCAAAATAGATTTGTTCAAATCAATAGGTAGGCTGTTTTCTTCATTAAAACTGCTTACCATTTTTGGTGGGCAGTGCATTGTAATATTCCTTTCTTATATATTCAGATGTTTGCACTTACCCAAAAAATTTCCTTTATATTACTAATAAACAAGGTAAAGGCATGTGCTACATTTTTTTCTCTCTATTTCCTCCACCTAGGTTGATACGTTAATTCCAATACTCTGAACATTTAGAGAAAATTTTTCATACTTATTTTTTAATCATCATGTAGAGGAAATAAACATGACGATGACACCTTATATTTTAAATTTGGTGATTGCCATGTGTCTTGGTGCTTTGATTGGAGCTGAGCGTCAATGGCGACAAAGAATGGCTGGTTTAAGAACGAATGCACTCGTTGCCACCGGAGCAGCTGTTTTTATCTTAAGTTCAATCGAGACTTCACCTGATAGTCCTGGCCGAATAGCGGCTCAAGTGGTTTCGGGAATAGGCTTTCTGGGCGCTGGTGTAATTATGCGTGAAGGAATGAATATTCGAGGATTAAACACCGCGGCAACACTTTGGTGTTCTGCTGGAATTGGTGTGTTATGTGGTTTAGGTTTGTATCAATTGGCGACTATAGCAACACTTCTAATTCTTTGTGCGAATATTTTATTACGAGAAGCCGCTCAACGTATTAATGCTCAGCCACAACACCAAGCGATAGATATTGAGCAACGTTACTCAATTCGAATTATTTGTCATGAAGAAGATGAAGTTTTAGTGAGAACCCTTATTTTGCAAGCAATAAATGGTTTACATGTTCGATTACAATCTTTGAGTAGTGCAGATACATTGATGCCTAGCCAACTAGAAGTTTGTGCTGAGCTGCTTGCAACTCCCGTTGAACAAAAAGAGATAGAGGCTATTGTCTGCCGTGTTAGCTTAGAAAAAAGTGTAAGTGCTATTAATTGGAAAATTGCAGCTGAACACCCTGCTTAACTAACAATAGTTTGCGTTAAATGTGTCTCTTATGATGGCTCTCTATATTCTATATAGGGAGTTTTTTGTTTCCTTAATATAGGGAAGATATTAAAAAATAATTTAAAAAGAATATAAATGTTATAGAAAGTTATAAGCATATAACCATATTGTTTGTGAGCAAATAAACGTAATGGTTAATTTTAAAACTAAGTACCTTATTGAAGGTAGTGAGATCTGTATCATGTGTTAAGTATTATTACTGACATATATAAATAAAGTATTTTGTTTGCGTAATTATTATTTATGTAACTATTACTCTACGGAATAAAAAATAGGACTTTTTATTCATAGCTGGCTAATTAGAAATACACAGAAAAAGAGAGGAATTATTTTCGTTTTATTTTAAATACCCATTTTTATGTAATTTGATTAATATGCAATTATTTATATTGTGGTTAACCCGTATTTTGTGAGCTTTAAGTGAAAATGACTGAATAGAGTTTTAGCGTATTTGATATGGTTTCTCTATTTTATTAATTATTGATTTCAGATTGGTTTGATTTATCACTGTTTATTTTATTTTGAATAAACGATGAACATCAAAATCAAGTAAGCGTTTGCTACAAGTTATTTACTTATTAAATGAGGTACTTAGGTGTATTGTAGGACAAAAAGTCGTTATTAAGGGACTTAGCGCAGTATAGAATTTTGGGTCGAAAAGCGTGTTTTCTATTGATTATACTGGGAATTTTTTTAATACCTAAATAATACTCTCAAATTATTTCAATGTATTTGGCGAAATATATATCAATGTTTTTTATCAGGTTTGGTTTAAGTTTCAATTTTTGAGTAATATTTTTAATTTAACCAAATTAGCGCCCAGAAAAAGTGGGCCGAGTGTAGTTAAATAGCAAGTTTAACCCGCTACAGCAAAGCTGATGAATGGCTGTGTAATGTTGTTTATAATTGCTCATCAGTGGTGTGCAAAATTTTTTGAAAGAATGTGATTTTTTTTGTAAAAAGCATGTAGGAAAAATGATACCAATAAGTAATCTTATAATGAGAATAGAAAAATCATACCAAGCATTTCTTTGTTTAAAATAATAATTTCATGATTTTATTATTTGTAACTTTGTCAAGGATGTAAATCTTACTTATTACAGAAGGAGAATTATCTTAGTGTGAAATAGCTATGCCATTGTCATTTATTCTGAAAATAAATATAAAGGATTATTGAGATATTGACCTTTTTTGATTTACTTAAAAAGATAAAAACAAGTTCGAACTACCATTAATTAAAAAACTATGTCATCAAAAAAAGATGATAAACATTTCACGATAGCAATCTCAAAAAGATAGGGCTCATTTCAATAGAACTGAAAGCAATACACAAACTATTTGTATTCACGGCATGAATAATCTCAATTATTTTCGATTTGAAAAATAAAGTTACAATATTTTTGCTGATTCTTCTTTTCACAAAAAACAGAACACTTTTGGGGTGTAAATGATGGAACCTTGTTATTGCTTTTTAAGCTTGATCTAATAAATGAGATATAGATCTAAATTACTTAGATATATCAATATTTTTATTACTTTTTTATGGAGAGAAAATGTCTTTTTAAACCCCAAATTACTCAAAAAAAGGGTAATAATACGGGCTAAATTAGTGATAAGTAGAGATGAATATTTAGATATGTATTTTAGCTATCTAAATAAAAATATAACGGTGTTTAAATATCAGCCTGTGCCTAACTCTGTCAACATCAACTTTTGTTAAGCAATGGTGTTACTTAATATCAGCACTTTTGGCTCTGTAATGCATTAAGACTTGTGCTAGCTAGGTTAAAATGAAGATTCTGAACACTGAAGGGGAGGGAAAGTGAAACAATACTCATCATTTTTAGGAGTAAAACAAATTACGGTGAAAGTTAGTTTCAATGATAAAAAGTAACATTTGATATTTTATAGTTTGTATTAATGATAATGGAGTAATCAATAAGATGTTATTTTGATCGCATTCATTTTGTCTTGTTTACATTTAAAAGGATTGGGTATACAAGTGTTAAGCATGGCGTGGTGTGTTTGTCTGTACAGGCTTTTTCAGCATTTTGCTGTAATCTCAAATAGAAGAAACAAAATTTATATTCGATTCTGTTCTTTTGTGAATTAATCACTTTATATTAGGGAACTCTAAATATTTTTTTTATAAAACTGAAATTAATATTTCAATTTCAGTCTATTTTTTATAATAAAAAAGGTAAATTTTATAATATAAAAAATCAAGTTCTTCTTAATTTTTTTATTTTTCTTCATTGAATATAATGTCTATAGTTTATTGAAATTTATTTTATCAATATATGTAATTGTGTTTTTAAATATTTATTTTTAAATTTTCTTTTTTTAATTTAATTAAATAGGGCTTATTTTTATAAATTAACTCAGTGTTTCTTACATTTTTCTTAAGCCAAATATTGTATTGTATTTATATTCTCACTTATTAATTTGATTGGTATGAAATTATTTACTATTAAATTTCTTTTTTCTTATTTCTATCTTTAATATTAAAAAAACAGCTAGCGCAAATATTGTCTGTTTATAAAATAAACTATAATTCATAAATAAAACTTACTTATATGGGGATATTATTTAGTCGTGACTAATTTACAGTCAATAAAACTCTTATTAAGAGTTCTGTAATTTAAGTGTTAAAAGGCTACCTTTAAATATAAGTATATTTATACTATTACATATGAAACTTTAATCTTGTGGAAATAAATATTCAATGATTTAAGGGTGATGGTGCATAACTAAGAATTTAATTTTATATGGCTTATCCTTCTGAATCATAAAAACATGGATTTATCATTTTGATTTTAAAGGAAAAAATAGATGCTTAAATTAAGATAAAAAAAAGAATAACTAGAAATAATTATGGTAGTCTATTTTTCAAACAAATTGTAAATAAAAAGTGATCATTTCTGAGGGTTTAAGTAAATGATGAAAAAAATAATATCTGTAGAAATATTTATTAAACTGGAAGAGCTTGTTTAGATAAAGATGAGGAGTAGATATTGCAATATATGTTACTGTGATCAAAAAAATCTTCAATTGTGGATTTGTCAAATTTTTATGCTGTATTTTTAGGTTTATAAGTTTAATAGATCGTATAAAATAAAAAATTATCATTAATATTTTAATTTGGGTAGATTAGCTTATTAATTTACACAGAGTTTTATTACTTTTATCACTTGAATAGTTAATGAACTAATTCCATAATAATGATTATCTTTTTGTGATGTGACTCACATAGTATTTAAATTGGACTACTTTATCCGTTGAATAACTTAATCGTTAAGGAGTAAAGTTGTCGCGTTAGGATTATTCTTAACGAGCTATATTAGCGAGCATTTAAAGTTTACTTTTAATTTAAATGTTTTTTTCGCTACTTTTGAAAATGACCGTAACTAAGTAATACAAGGTAGTGTTACTACGTGTCATGTTCATAAAATGGGGCCTGGAAATTTAATATTACATTTATATTAATTTCCTCGGGATCTTTCATTAGGAAGATCCTCTTTGTTCAATATAATCGGACGGGATGTAAAGAGATGAGTACGGTTGAATTGCTTAAGCATATTTATGACATAAATTTATCGTATTTGCTTTTGGCGCAAAGGTTAATTAACCAAGAAAAGGCTTCAGCAATGTTTAGGCTTGGTATTAGTGATTCCATGGCTGATGCTCTTGCAGAGCTTACATTGCCTCAATTGGTTAAGTTGGCTGAAACAAACCAACTAATCTGTAATTTCCGGTTTGAAGACAGCGAAACAATAGAACAACTCACCAAAGAATCTAGAGTGGATGATTTACAACAGATCCATACTGGAATTCTTCTTTCTTCAAACTTGTTTCGTCAGTTAGCGGAACAAGATACTTCTGCAACAAAGAAACGGGCATAACAATGAGTGAGAAAAGTATCGTCCGAGAAGCGAAAGACATTCGCTTAGCAATGGAATTAATCACCTTGGGTGCCCGCTTACAAATGCTTGAAAGTGAAACTCAATTAAGTCGGGGGCGTTTAATTAAATTATACAAAGAATTAAGAGGGAGCCCCCCTCCAAAAGGAATGTTACCTTTTTCAACGGATTGGTTTATGACATGGGAACAAAATATCCATTCCTCAATGTTCTACAATGCTTATCGTTTTTTATTGAAAAATGGGGGATGTGTAGGAGTTGAGGCAGTTGTTAAAGCTTATCGTTTATACTTAGAACAATGTCCACCTGTTAAAGATCAAGAACCTATTTTAGCACTAACAAGAGCATGGACATTAGTACGCTTTGTTGAAAGTGGTATGTTACAACTTTCAGTTTGCACCAAATGTAATGGTTCATTTATTACACACGCACACCAGCCTGCTAGCAATTATGTTTGTAGTCTTTGCCAGCCTCCTTCTCGCGCAATAAAAAAACGTAAACTTTCCGCCAATCCTGCCGATATTAACTTACAACTGTTGGATGGTCTTGAACAGTTTGCAATGTGATTCGAGATTGAAAGTTAAATATCAGGTTATAGAGCTTAGTTATCTATAACCTGAGCCGTTTCCTCTCCCACTCCTATCTCTTGCTGCTATGTTCGCCATTCTCTCTATAACGAAATTAGCTAAAGGGATATCGCGTGTTAGTACTCTTAGGATATATCGTGGTTATGAGCGCCGTCATCGGGGGATATCTTCTCGTCGGTGGTAGTTTAGGCGCCTTGTACCAGCCAGCCGAATTTATAATCATTTTTGGTGCCGGTATCGGTGCTTTTATTGTAGGTAATAATGGTAGAGCAATTGTATCAACAATGAAGATCCTACCGAAATTACTTCGCAGTACCAATTACAATAAAGCGATGTACATGGATTTAATGGCACTCATGTTTCGTTTGTTGTCAAAAGCGCGTCAAAACGGCATGTTGGCATTAGAGAGAGATATCGAAAACCCACAGCAAAGTGATATTTTTTCCCAATATCCCCGCATTATGAAAGATGTCTATATGCTCAGTTTTATTACTGATTATATGCGTCTCATGGTGACAGGAAATATGAATCCTTATGAAATTGAATCTCTGATGGATGAAGAGATTGCAACTTTTGAGGAAGAGAGCGAAGTTCCTGCAACGGGATTATCTGCCATGGGTGATTCACTACCCGCATTTGGTATTGTTGCTGCGGTGATGGGTGTCGTTAATGCGTTAGGTGCAGCCGATAGACCTGCTGGTGAAATGGGCGTTCTCATTGGTCATGCAATGGTCGGGACTTTCTTAGGTATTTTATTAGCATATGGTTTTATTTCGCCATTAGCTTCTCGACTCAGACAGCGCTCTAGTCAACAAATGAAAATGATGGAGTGTATCAAAACAACACTGTTATCTAGCATGAATGGATATGCGCCACAGATAGCGGTTGAGTTTGGACGTAAAACCCTCTTTCTGGCAGACAGACCTTCTTTTATTGAATTGGAAGAACATGTACGTCAGGTACGGACACCGATGCAGGCAAATCCTGATGCAATGAAAGAAGAGTAATTATGAAGAGTAATTCACAAATCATTCGAGTTAAAAAGCGAGGGAGAAAGCAACATCACGCTCACGGTGGTGCATGGAAGATAGCTTATGCTGACTTTATGACTGCAATGATGGCTTTCTTTCTTGTGATGTGGTTACTTTCAATCTCTAGTCCACAAGAATTAACTCGTGTAGCAGAATATTTTCGTACACCGTTAAAAGTCGCGATTGAAAAAGGGCGATTTAGTGGAGATGCAACAAATCCTATTCCTGGAGGAGGGCGTGATCCTGTCTATAACGAAGGGGATGTCTTGCCAAAAGGCGAGGAAGATAAACAGCTCAATGAAAAGCAACAATTCCGCCGATTAAAAGATAATTTAGAACAGGTCATTTTAAATGATCCTAGATTAAAAGATCTGAAGCCTCATTTATTAATAGACATGATGGATGAAGGCCTACGAATTCAAATTATCGATAAAGCAAATCGCCCTATGTTTAGAGTTGGTAGCGCCACCGTTGAACCTTATATGAAGGATATTTTGACGGCTATTGCCCCTATTTTAAATGACACACCATATAAAATCAGTTTATCGGGTCATACCGATGATATTCCTTATGCAAGTGGCGCTTTTAAATATAGTAACTGGGAATTGTCAACCGATCGCGCTAATGCCTCTCGACGGGAATTAATTGGTGCAGGATTAAGTGAGTGGAAAGTGTTGCGTGTTGTAGGTATGGCATCAACAGTTCATTTAGTTAAAGAGGATGGTTTTGCTCCAGCTAACCGACGGATCAGTATTTTGGTCTTAACGAAGCAAGCAGAACAAAAAATTGTACAAGAAAATGAGCGGGTTGCACCGACAGTAACTGAGGCTTCAGAAATTGAGCCTCTACTTTCAGGGCAAGAAACCCCACAAGAAAAAGCAGCAAATACACAGGCGGGGTCGTCTGTGTCTTCTGCATCTGAGCTTCCCGAATCAAAAAAGGAAAATGTTGAAACAGGAGTTTCTGGGGAAAGTTTGCCATCACAATCGACAAATATTACTACAAAACAGGGAACAGCCCCCTAATTTGTTGGTAATCGCGTAAAGGTGAATGAGTAACGATGGATATTACTGAGTTTTATCAAACATTTTTTGATGAAGCAGATGAGTTGTTAGCTGATATGGAACAGCATTTACTGTTACTTGATCCAGAAAATCCAGATCAAGAACAGATGAATGCGATTTTCCGTAGTGCACACTCCATAAAAGGAGGAGCTGCAACATTTGGCTTCGTTAAACTTCAACAGACCACTCATGTGCTTGAAAACTTGCTCGATAGTGCAAGACGTCATGAGATGGCGCTCACCGACGACATTATTAACCTGTTTCTGGAAGCGAAAGATATTATGCAACAGCAATTGGATGCACATAAAAACTCACAAGAACCTGATGAGGAAACATTTAACTATATTTGTGAGAAGTTGCGTCAGCTGGCTCTCGATGTAAAAGAAGAACAATCAGCTCCTCATGTTGAGGCCGTTGCTGGATCTGAAACTTCAGTTTTACACGTCACTGAGACTGAAACTTCTGCCTCATCATCGGATGTTGAAAGTGTACAAAATGACGCCATTGTAGAAGAAACATCGAAAATGGCTGCTGATGGACATTATTACCATCACATTATTTTGTCTGATCTTAAAGAGACCGATATTGATTTAATGCTTGATGAATTAAAACATCTTGGGGAAGTAAGCCAAGTTGAAAAACAACATCATGGTCTTGAGGCAATATTAAAAACAACCGCAACAGAAGAAGATATTAGTGCGGTACTCTGTTTTGTGATTGAGCCTGAACAAATCTCGTTTAGACAAAATACCGCGACAGAAGAAACGGCAGAACATATTACGACATCAGAAGAGAGTGAAATATCTGCTGATGGCGCTCATATTGAAAACCAAGTTGAGCATCCAGCATCTGTTCAATCTATTGCTGCTGAAAAAGTAATAACACCAGAACCGGTTAAAACACCAGCTGCGACAGTGTCGACACCTGCTAAAAGACCCGCTACTGCACCAACTCCTAAAACAGAATCAACCAGTATTCGTGTTGCGGTTGAAAAAGTGGATCAACTTATCAACTTAGTCGGTGAATTGGTTATCACACAATCAATGTTGGCTCAGCATAGCGATAGCCTTGAACCGTCTATATACAGCGATTTATTAAGTTGTATTGCACAACTGCAACGCAATTCTCGTGATCTGCAAGAATCTGTGATGTCGATTCGTATGATGCCAATGGAATATGTATTTAGCCGATTCCCTCGAGTTGTACGTGATTTAGCAGGTAAAATGAATAAAAAAGTTGAGCTAAACATGATTGGTAGCTCGACAGAACTTGATAAAAGTTTAATTGAAAAAATTATCGATCCACTAACTCACTTAGTCCGTAATAGTCTCGATCATGGTATTGAAATGCCAGCAGATCGCGTTGCTGTTGGCAAGCCAGAAGCAGGACAATTAACATTGTCTGCTGAACATCAAGGCGGCAATATTTGTATTGAAGTGACTGATGATGGTGCTGGTTTAAACCGCGAACGGATTTTGAAAAAAGCCATTTCTTCAGGGCTTTCAGTTTCTGAAAATATGAGCAATGAAGAAGTTGCTATGCTGATTTTTGCACCTGGATTCTCAACCGCAGAAGTTGTGACTGATGTTTCTGGCCGTGGTGTGGGTATGGATGTTGTGAAACGAAATATCCAAGAGATGGGCGGTCAAATTCAAATTAGTTTTGAAGTGGGCAAAGGGACTCGTATTCGTATTTTACTGCCGCTTACATTAGCTATTTTGGATGGCATGTCAGTTAAAGTACAAGACGAAGTCTTTATTCTGCCATTAGGTACAGTAGTTAGTTCTTTACAACCTGAAGAGGATGATATTTATCCATTAGCGGGTGATGAGAAATTATTGCAAGTAAGAGGAGAATATTTACCTCTCATCGAATTGCATCGTACTTTTAATATTGAAGGTGCTCAAACAGATATTACTCAAGCGATTGCGGTTATCGTACAAAGTGCCGGACGCCGTTATGCTTTATTGGTAGATAAATTAGTTGGTCAGCATCAAGTGGTCGTTAAAAATATAGAAAGCAATTACCGAAAAGTACCGGGTATTTCTGCCGCAACAATTATGGGCGATGGTAGTGTGGCTTTAATTCTTGATGTACCAGAATTACAACGCTTAAGTCATACACAAATGACAAATAAGAAAAAGAATACAACTGCAAGCGCAGTCATTTAATAGTGAGGATAAAATAAGATTATGGCTTCGGAACATTTCGAGAAATTATCCGGTGAAACTGTTGGACAAGGATTTCTAATTTTTACGCTGGGCGACGAAGAATATGGAATTGATATTTTAAAGGTTCAAGAAATTCGTGGATATGATCAAGTTACTCGTATTGCTAATTCACCTAGCTTTATTAAAGGGGTAACAAATTTACGGGGCGTTATTGTTCCGATTGTTGATCTGCGTATTAAATTTTCACAAGAAAGTGTAACTTATAATGACAATACTGTTGTTATTGTGGTTAACTTATTAAATCGAATTGTGGGAATTGTTGTTGATGGCGTTTCTGATGTTCTTACGCTAAAGCCAGAGCAAATCTGCCCTGCGCCAGAGTTTGCGGTCACAATGTCTACAGAATATTTAACAGGTTTAGGCACTTTAGATGAAAGAATGCTTATTCTTGTTGATATTGAGAAATTGCTCAACAGCGAAGAAATGGAATTAGTTGATAGCGCAACAATTCAGGCTAAATAAGTTTTTATTTTTTAAAAATAATCTAAATACTGTTCCGGTAAATTTGCCGGAATAGCTATTTCTGTCTTTTTTATTTTATTAGCGAGTGCTAAAGCATTAAATTAACTTTAAGGTAAATTTAAAGATAAAAAAGAACTGATAATTTGAGTTAAGTTCTATTTTATTATTTATTAATTTATAAGTAGCTATCACCTAGTTGTAATGTTTTTCTACTGACGGAAATAAATATAAAGTTTTTTATACTTATAATTTTAATTAAAAACAAGTATTACCACCGCTTTTTAATGGGGCAAAAACGTGACTAAGACGAAATGAAACCTATAAAGTTTCTCTTAAGTCTGCCGATAACTTGCTCATTACCATTTATTATAAAAAAGGGAAACTATGTTTAGCCGAATGAAAATAGTGACTGGATTATTATCCATTCTTCTGTTGTTTGGTGTTTTGCAATTTATCTCCGGGGGAGTTTTTTACTCAAATATTATTGAGACAAGAAATGACCTGAATAAAACACTGATAATACAGGATCAACGTGAGCGCCTAGACGAAAGTTGGGCTAACTTACTCCAAGCCCGTAATAATATTAATCGTGCTGCGATTAGCTTTTTATTACAAGATAAAAACCTGAATGTGGATGATTCTCTTTCTGTTGACTATCTCACGGGTCTTGCTCGTAAAAATATGTCTCGTGCAGATGAGAAATTTAAAGAATTTGAAAAGAATATTACTGCTTATCAAGTTCACTCAGAAGATGATGTTCGTAGCCTAAAAGGGCGTTTTATCGAATATTTCTCTGCATTAAATCAATTGGAAATTTTACTTCAAGATAATAATTTAAAAGACTTTTTTGAGCAACCAACGACAGGTTATCAAGATGCTTTTTATAAAGAATATCTTGCCTACGTTATGCGTAATGAGAAGTTTAATGATGAATTAAACGTGGCATTAGAAGCCTCTCACCAACGTACTGTTATCACAATGGTTGTTTTAGCCATTATCGTTATCTCTGCGTTAATTTTATGCTGGTTTGCGTTACGTAATGCCTTGATTAGACCATTAAATTCACTTCTATTAAGTATTAAAACCTTCTCCGAAGGGGACTTACGTCCAAATATTGAAGTGAATGGCCGTAATGAAATGAGCTTGTTAGCGAATGGCTTAAAGCATATGCAACAAGAGCTTATTCAAACCGTTCGTGGAGTCTATCAGAGCACAGAAAATATTTATAACAGCACGAGTGAAATTGCAGCTGGAAATAATGATCTGTCTGCACGTACCGAAGAGCAAGTGGCTTCACTAGAAGAAACTGCGGCAAGCATGGAACAGTTAACTGCAACGGTAAAACAGAACGCAGATAACGCTCGTCAAGCAAGTAACCTTGCCAACGATGCCTCAGATATCGCCCGTCAAGGCGGAAAAGTTGTTGCTAATGTGGTGCAAACAATGCACGACATAGCCGGAAGTTCTCAGAAAATCACCGATATTACTGCCGTTATCGATGGTATTGCATTCCAGACCAATATTTTGGCACTGAATGCAGCCGTTGAAGCAGCAAGAGCCGGTGAGCATGGTCGCGGATTTGCGGTAGTTGCCGGTGAAGTTCGTAACCTTGCACAGAGAAGTGCAGAAGCTGCTAAAGAAATAAAAACACTGATTGAAGATTCTGTAAGCCGTACTGAAACAGGCTCTGTGCTTGTTGAAAGTGCGGGTGAGACGATGACGCGTATTGTGGACTCTGTAACTCGAGTTACTGACATTATGGGCGAAATCGCTTCTGCATCAGATGAGCAAAGCCGAGGTATTTCACAAGTTGGCCTTGCGGTATCTGAAATGGATCGTGTCACTCAGCAAAATGCCTCTTTAGTAGAACAATCTGCAGCCGCTGCTGCTGGTCTTGAAGATCAAGCAGTTGCATTAACCCGCTTAGTTTCAATCTTCAAATTACCGGGTCAGGAAGAAAAAACGCTAGAAAGAAAGGAATCGGATGCAACCCCTGTAGTTAAAGCCGCTGCTCCACTTATAAAACCAGGAACCTCAGAAAAGAAAAAGAGCAGCAGTGTTGAAGATCCCGCTAACTGGGAAACTTTCTAACAACAACAAGTGGCTGACAAGCGGTGGCTTTTTACCACCGCTTTAAACGAGGTGAAGGCATGTTTAGGTTTCGCAAATTAAAGATATCCACCAGTCTATATTTATTACTGATGATGTTTTGCGTTATGCAGGTGATTTCTAGTGGTATTTCGCTAGGAATTATCCATTTGAATAACGAACAGATCACCAGAGTTGATTTAGATACATCTAAGCGAGATGAATTAGGATTAAGTTGGGCATCTTTAATACAAACACGTAATGCGATTAATCGTGTTGCTATCGCAATGAAAACTGAACAGTCAACGGATTATATTCAATCTATTGAATCAATTGCACTTTCACGCTTGGAAACGGCGAATACTCATTTTCAAAATTTCCTTGCTGAAATAAATAAAGAGGCAATACCGACAGAAGAAAAAGAAATCGTTGAAGCGGTGAAAAATGATTACCGCGTTTTATATGGTGCATTAACTGAATTACATAGCATGTTAAAAAACGATAATTTCCAAGGTTTTTTAGATCAACCAACGGAACGTTATCAAACGGCAATGGAAAATTCATTTAATACTTATATGAATTACGTGCAGACAGAAATTACAGAATCGATAGAGCAAGGACATCGTTCTTATACTATCGCTATCTTAATGTTTATCGGTGCAATAGCGATGATTATTGTTGTGTCAATCGCGGCTCACCGTTGGCTAAGTTTTAATATCATTAAACCTTTCGCAAGTTTAAGCCGTTATTTTAATGATGTTGCGACTGGCAAATTAAATCGTGAAATTCTTGTATTTACGGATGACGAAATAGGGGATGTGTTTAGACAATTACGAGATATGCGTGGTGAGTTAGCGCGTTCTATTCGTATTGTTCGAGATAACAGCCACGCTATGTATTCTGGCATTCAAGAAATTTCCAAAGGAAATACGGATTTATCCTCAAGAACTGAACAACAAGCTGCTTCATTAGAAGAAACTGCGGCAAGCATGGAAGAGTTAACAGCAACGGTAAAACAAAATGCTGATAACGCCCTGCAAGCAAGTAAGCTCGCAGAATCTGCTTCTGAGACAGCCATGCGTGGTGGTCAAATTACGCATAGTGTTGTTGAAACCATGGATGCGATTACACAAAGTTCTCAAAAGATAGGGGCTATTATCAGTGTGATTGATGGTATTGCGTTCCAAACCAATATATTAGCACTTAATGCGGCTGTTGAAGCTGCTCGCGCAGGCGAACAAGGACGAGGATTCTCTGTTGTCGCTGGAGAAGTTCGTAATCTTGCTCAACGTAGTGCTGATGCTGCAAAAGAAATCAAATTATTAATTGATGAATCTGTTTTACGAGTCTCTCAAGGTTCTCAACTCGTTAATAATGCAGGGCAGACAATGGAGGAACTCGTCACATCAGTAAATAAAGTCACTGAATTAATGGCAGAAATCGCCTCAGCTTCTGATGAACAAAGCAGAGGTATTCACCAAGTCGCTGATGCAGTCAGTCAGATGGATCAGGTGACACAGCAAAACGCTGCTTTGGTGGAGCAATCAGCATCTGCTGCCGCAGCATTGGAAGATCAGGCTAATAACCTTGTTGATGCTGTATCGGCATTCGAGTTGCCTGACACGGATGAGAATAATACTTCTTCATCCCTAGAAGGTAATGGGTTGAAAAAAGCAGATAAAAAATCATTTTTTAAAAAGACCCATTAAAAAACAATGAAACGTAATGTTACTGAAGTCTTATCAGATATCGCTGCTCAACCGTTGGATATTTTTACCCAACGGTTCATGTTGTCCGATGATCAGTTCCAATCTATATGCCAATTGATTTATCAAAAGGCAGGTATTGTGCTGACTAACAACAAAAGGGAGATGGTTTATAACCGTCTCACTAGGAGGTTACGTGAATTACGGATGAATAACTTTGGTGACTATCTTGCGTTTCTTAAAAGTGATGTACGCAACCCTGAATGGCAAGAGTTTGTTAATGCTTTAACAACTAATCTCACTGCATTTTTCAGGGAAGCACATCATTTTCCTATTTTGGCAAAACATGCCAGAAAAAGAGCCGGAGGCGTCTACCGAGTATGGTGTGCAGCTGCATCTACTGGAGAAGAACCTTATTCAATAGCGATGACTTTACGCGATGTTTTTGGGAATAACCCTTATAAAACCAAAATTATTGCCAGCGATATCGATACAAATGTGTTGGATAAAGCACGAAAAGGTGTTTACCGACAAGAAGAGCTTAAAACATTAAATGATGAATATTTGAAAAAATATTTTCTCAAAGGTGTCGGCGATTTTGAAGGATACGTGAAAATTAGGCCACAAATCAGCGAGATGGTCTCTTTTCAGTATTTGAATCTACTCGACAAGCAATGGGATTTAGAAGGTAGTTTTGATGCGATTTTTTGTCGTAATGTCATGATTTATTTTGATAAAACGACACAGCAAACCTTACTTAACCGCTTTACCTCATTACTTAAACCAGACGGAATGCTGTTTGTTGGGCATTCTGAAAATGTAAGCCAGCTTAGCAAGGATTTCTACTTGCATGGGCATACCGTTTACGGGCTGACACCAGCAAGGAGAGGTTATGAATAAAATAACGGTACTCTGTGTTGATGATTCGGCGCTAATGCGTCAAATCATGCGAGAAATCATCAACAGTCATAGTGATATGGAGGTTGTTGATTGTGCACCAGATCCTATAGTGGCTCGTGACTTAATAAAAAAGTACAACCCACAGGTATTAACGTTAGACGTTGAAATGCCACGTATGGATGGTATTGATTTCTTGGAAAAACTGATGCGATTAAGACCGATGCCTGTCGTTATGGTTTCATCATTAACAGCTAAAGGCTCAGAAGTAACGTTAAAAGCGTTAGAACTGGGCGCTGTTGATTTTGTGACTAAACCACAGCTTGGTTTACGTGAAGGTATGCTCGCTTATAGTGAACTGATTGCAGAAAAAATTCGTGCTGCTGCTCTTGCTCGAATTAGTCGGCGTGAAGTTCAAGTCGTGCCTTCTAAATCATTGTCATTTACACCGATGATTTCGAGTGAAAAGTTGATTGCTGTAGGTGCATCAACTGGTGGCACAGAGGCTATTCGTAATTTTCTAGAACCATTACCCGTTACCAGCCCTGCGGTGTTGATTACACAACATATGCCAGCAGGGTTTACACACTCATTTGCAGAACGATTAAATCGTTTATGCCAAATCAGTGTAAAAGAAGCTGAAGATGGAGAACGTGTATTACCAGGGCATGCGTATGTTGCGCCGGGTGATTATCACATGGAGCTTCGTCGTAATGGTGCTAACTACCAGATCCACATTAATAAAGAACCAGCAGTAAACCGTCATCGTCCTTCAGTCGATGTGCTATTTCGTTCAGTCGCAAAATATGCGGGGCGTAATGCTATTGGCGTTATTTTAACTGGGATGGGAAGTGATGGTGCAGCAGGGTTATTAGAAATGCGTCAAGCGGGAAGTTATACCTTTGCACAAGATGAAGCGAGTTGTGTCGTCTTTGGTATGCCTCGTGCTGCGGTTGAAATAGGCGCAGTTGATGAGGTGAAAAGTATAAGCTCAATGAGTAAAGCGGTACTGATGAAAATCAGTAGCACGCAATCATTGCGTATCTGATTAAGTTCAGTTTAAAAAGCAACACAGTAATTTGCCGATATATTTTGAAGGAGTTTTCAATGGCAAGTAAGGATCTGAAATTTTTAGTGGTTGATGATTTTTCAACAATGCGCCGCATAGTTCGTAATTTGCTAAAGGAATTAGGATTTACGAATGTAGAAGAAGCAGAAGATGGTGCTGACGCGTTAGCTAAATTACGCAATTCGGCAATTGATTTTGTGATAACAGACTGGAACATGCCAAACATGGATGGTCTAGAGCTTCTTAAAAATATTCGTAGTGATGCGGGACTTGCAGCAACACCAGTATTAATGGTGACCGCTGAAGCTAAAAAAGAAAATATCATTGCAGCAGCGCAAGCCGGTGCAAGTGGATATGTTGTTAAACCTTTTACAGCAGCAATTCTTGAAGAAAAACTAAATAAAATTTTTGAAAAACTGGGCATCTAAGGAGTCGCAATGAGTGGGAATCCAATTATGCCGAAAGATAATATTGAAATGACATCTGATATTATCAGCCGGATCGGACAATTGACGCGGATGTTGCGCGACAGTTTGCGAGAATTAGGATTGGATAAAGCAATAGCCGAAGCAGCAGAAGCCATCCCTGACGCTAGGGAACGATTGGATTATGTTGCTCAAATGACCGCTCAGGCAGCTGAGCGTACATTGAACTGTGTCGAAGCTGCGCAACCTAAACAGGATGCGTTAAGTGCCGATGCAACTAAGCTTACTGAACGTTGGGACCAATGGTTTGAACAGCCAGAAGAGCTGAAAGATGTACGCTCTCTTGTAACCGATACCCGCAATTATTTGCGGGATATCCCTGAGAGTACGGCTTTTACTAACAGTCAGTTATTGGAAATTATGATGGCACAGGATTTCCAAGATCTGACAGGTCAGGTGATTAAGCGCATGATGAGTGTGGTTCAAGAAATTGAAAAACAACTCGTGATGGTATTAATGGAAAACCTGCCACCAGAGCAACTTGAAAAGTCTAATGTGAAAAAAGAGACTGATTCTTTATTAAATGGTCCACAGGTTAATAAAAACAACGCTGGTGTGATCAAAAATCAAGATCAAGTTGATGATTTGCTAGAAAGTCTAGGTTTTTGACCTGTGATGAGTTTTAGGGCGATAAGGACGTTGAGATATGCAGAACGCATTCGCTCTATGCTCTGCTCTTTAGGATGGTGTACTTTATGGATAAAAAATCACGTAATAACGCTTTGATAGCCCACGCTATTGAAGAAAATGTAAGCCGCTTTGTTTAAGCGGCTTTCGAGGTTGCTTAAATAAGCATCAATATAAAAAATACATTATTTTCTGTGAATTTCGCTGATTTCCTTATTATTAGCGCCAAAAATACCTTTATTGTTATTTTTATCATTAGGTCGGTTTCTAAACACCTACCGTCATAGCCCAAAAAGCCCCGTAAATTTGCGATTGTTCAGCCCATCAATTTCCTCTGAATTTGTCATGCTTAGAGTCATTTCATTCATGCTTTTAATCTCAATATCTAAATCGGACAGACTGTGGCTGAAGATAGCGATCTCGAAAAAACAGAGGACCCCACACCCCATAAACGGGAAAAAGCTAAAAAGGATGGGCAAATTGTTCGTTCTAAAGAGCTTTCATCCGTTTTAATGATCTTGGGTGGCGTGAGTTTGCTGTGGATGAGTGGTGGATTTATCACTCGTGGGCTATATGCCATGTTAACAGAAGGATTTACGTTTAATCATCACCTTATTGGTAATGAGAATTTGTTGATCCCTCGATTTGGTAGCTTGATTAAACAAGCTGTTTTTGCGTTATCACCTGTATTTTTTGGGTTAGTGCTTGTGGCAATTGGTGGCTCTGCTTTATTAGGCGGGATTAACTTTAGTAGTAAATCGATTAAGTTTGATCCGAAAAAATGGAACCCTATTTCTGGGTTAAAACGTATATTTTCAATGAATGCGTTAGCCGAGTTATTTAAAGCGATACTGAAATCAACCTTTGTGGGGATCGCTGCAACAGTTTTTTTATGGCACAACTGGAACGATATTCTTCATCTGATCACACTTCCACCGCTTAGTGCATTAGCCAATGCAATGCAATTGCTGATTTTTGCCGTCTACATTACGGTTTTTATGCTGATCCCGATGGTGGCATTCGACATTATTTTTCAAATCCGTAGCCATCTGAAAAAGCTACGTATGACACGCCAAGAAATTAAAGACGAATTTAAACAACAAGAGGGTGATCCTCAACTTAAAGCGCGTATTCGTCAGCAACAACATGCTATGTCTCGTCGTCGAATGATGGCTGATGTACCTAAGGCTGACGTCATTGTTACGAACCCAACACACTATGCTGTCGCACTGCAATATAACGACAAAATGACCGCACCTAAAGTGTTAGCGAAAGGTGCTGGGGCTATTGCGTTAAAAATTAAAGAAATTGGCGCAGAAAATCGAATTCCGCTTCTAGAAGCACCACCGCTTGCTAGGGCGTTATATCGTCACAGTGAAATAGGCCATGCAATACCTTCAACCCTTTATGCTGCGGTTGCAGAGGTGCTTGCATGGGTTTATCAACTGAAACGATGGAAAACCGAAGGTGGTTTAAAACCTAAACAACCTATGAACTTGCCAGTGCCTCCCGCACTGGACTTTGCTGGAGAAGATAATCGTCATGGCTAATTTGGCCTCATTACTCCGCTTGCCGGGAAATTGGAAAAGTTCTCAGTGGCAGATACTGGCAGGGCCAGTGCTTATCTTGTTGATACTGTCAATGATGGTATTGCCATTGCCACCTTTTCTATTGGATTTATTATTTACCTTTAATATTGCACTCTCCATCATGGTGCTGTTAGTGGCAATGTTTACCAAGCGTACTTTAGACTTTGCTGCTTTCCCGACTATTTTGCTGTTTACCACGTTGTTACGTTTGTCATTAAACGTTGCTTCAACGCGTATCATCTTAATGGAAGGACATACAGGGCCAGAAGCTGCAGGGCGCGTTGTTGAGGCCTTTGGCCATTTCCTTGTGGGCGGTAACTTTGCTATCGGTATTGTGGTCTTTATCATCCTTATTTTGATTAACTTTATGGTTATCACCAAGGGTGCGGGACGTATTGCTGAAGTGGGTGCACGCTTTGTGTTAGATGGAATGCCGGGTAAACAGATGGCAATCGATGCTGATCTGAATGCGGGTATTATCAACGAAGATGAAGCTAAAAAACGCCGTAAAGAAGTTTCATTAGAATCTGACTTTTACGGCTCAATGGATGGTGCGAGTAAGTTTGTTCGTGGTGATGCCATCGCCGGCTTAATGATCCTTGTGATTAACGTGGTGGGTGGCCTTATCGTCGGTGTTGCTCAACACGGAATGGCGTTAAACGATGCAGCAACGACTTATACTCTTTTAACCATTGGTGATGGCCTGGTTGCTCAAATTCCAGCATTGATTATCTCAACAGCAGCGGGTGTTATTGTTACTCGTGTTGCAACAGATGAAGATGTTGGGCAACAAATGGTGACTCAACTATTTGATAATCCTCGTGTACTGATGTTAACAGCTGGGGTATTAGGCTTGTTAGGTTTAGTACCAGGAATGCCTAATTTTGTTTTCCTCTTCTTCACGGCAGCATTAGGCGGATTGGGTTGGTATATCTTACGTCGTAACGCTAATCCCGAAGTGCAACAACAAAAAGAGATGGAAGAAGTTGAGAAGCAAAACCGTGTTGTTGAAGCGTCATGGGAAGATGTGCAACTGGAAGATCCATTAGCTATGGAAGTAGGATATCGCTTAATTCCGATGGTAGATAACCGCCAAAATGGTGAGTTATTAGGGCGAATTAGTGGTATTCGTAAAAAGTTCGCTCAAGAGACAGGATATCTCCCTCCTGTCGTTCATATACGTGACAATATGGAGTTAAGACCTTCCTCTTATCGTATTCTAATGAAAGGGGTTGAAATTGGTCATGGGGAAGCGCATCCGGGTCGTTGGTTAGCAATCAATCCGGGTAATGCAGTCGGCTCTTTAGACGGTGATATCACTCAAGAGCCAGCTTTTGGTTTGCCCGCAGTTTGGATTGATGACAGTTTAAGAGAGCAAGCACAGGTGCAGGGCTATACCGTTGTTGCTGCAAGTACCGTTATTGCAACGCACTTTAACCATGCATTAACGAAGTACGCATCAGAATTATTTGGTCGTCAAGAAGCACAAATGTTATTTGATAGGGTCAGTAAAGAGCTCCCTAAAATGACAGAAAATATGATCCCAGATATGCTTTCACTCACGGTGTTGCATAAGGTATTGCAAAATCTGCTTTCTGAGCAAGTGCCTATTCGTGATATGAGAACCATATTAGAAGCATTAGCGGAGCATGCACCAGAACAAAAAGATCCAGCTGAATTAACCGCAGTGGTTCGTGTTGCACTTCGCCGTGCGATTACACAACACTGGTTTGGTGATCAAGATGAAATCCAGGTGATTGGTTTAGACGCAAGCTTAGAGCGTATTCTTGTTCAAGCGATGCAAAGTGGCGGTGGATTAGAGCCAGGGCTTGCTGAAAATATTGAACAACAGGCGGCAGATGCTGTACGCCATCAAGAGATGTCCGGTGGTGCGCCAGTATTATTAGTGAATCACGCATTGCGTCCATTACTTTCACGCTTCTTACGCCGTAGCTTACCGCAATTGGCGGTGTTATCGAATATGGAAATTAGTGAAGGTCGCCGTATCCGTATGACATCAATGATTGGTGGGCAACCGCATTAATCATTCTCGCTGATATACCGTTATCTACAAGCGAAGGCCACTTTATTAAGTGGCCTTTTTTATATTGATAGACATAAAGGGGGATGTGTTAGCGCTTTTACTCATAATAAAGGGTGAAGTAGGTACATCAATAAATAAGTGGCTTAATGATGTTATGAAAAAGTGCAGTAATGGTGTGAATAAATGAGGAAAGGAACAAAGAAACAAGGAATCAAAGGCTCAAATAACAGTTAAAACTTAGATCAGAGAAATGAAGGTTACGAGAAGAAGATAGATAATAATGATGTATGGTGGCTTAAAGTGAATAAAGTTTTATCAATAAAGAAAACGCCATCAATATTGATGGCGTTACATGTGAATTCTGATAATTATCGAGAAAACCTAAACCTGAATTTTTCGCCCAGCTAATGTAGAACGCTGTGCTTGACCATCAGAACCATAAAGGGTTGGACTGTGGTTCTTCTGCAAAAAACGGATAGCATCACTATTACGAGAAATATGTTGCTCTAATAGCAATCCGTTATGTTGATTAAGATGTTTTAGCTCCGCCGTAATATCCATTACTTGTATCCATAAATCAGATAAGAATGGTAACCCTGTGTAAGGTTTTTCTACACCGGCTTGTAAGCTTAGCGTATGACGCTGTTGGTCTGTATGACCTAAAGCCGACAAGACAAAATTCTTCTGTTCAGTAACTTCGTGAAGTGCATTGATATCAATGTTACCTGCACACAATAACTGCTGTTCAGCACGTAGAATACCAGCAATGGTATTGAGCTGTGATAATTGAAGATCTAAAGTCTGGCGGAGTTCTTCCATCATAATCATATAAAATATTATTGAGTTATGCTTTCAGCAGCTTCACGGAAAAGAGCATCCGCGATTTTACCGCTGTCCATGGTTAATGTTCCGTTGGCAATTGCTTCTTTTAAGCGAGCAACTTTCTCAACGTTAATGTCTTTGTTTCCAGGCTGAACAAGTTTTTTCTGCGCTTCACTTAATTTAACCGAAGTGTCACCTGTTGCAGTTTTTTGTTCAGTTGTTCCCGATTTACGTGAACCCTGTGTAACTTCACTTGGGTTACGTTGTGCAATTGCGTTAATCGGAAGCAGTGGATTTGCGCGTTCAATACTCATAGGAAAATCCTTTGTTAGGCATCAATTAATAGTCAGATGAAGCCATTGTAAAACAACCTATGTGTTTTCGCCTATCATCTTGATTCTTTATATCGGCTATGAAATCAAAAACTTTAATCTTAGTCGTCATACTCGTCATATTTCAAGCCGTAGCGTTGTTAACCACATTCACTCGCACTAGTCCCATTACTCGTCATACTTCAAGCCGTAGCGTTGTTAACCACATTCACTCGCACTAGTCCCATTACTCGTCATACTTCAAGCCGTAGCGTTGTTAACCACATTCACTCGCACTAGTCCCATTACTCGTCATACTTCAAGCCGTAGCGTTGTTGACCGCATTCACTCACACTAGTCACATACTTATGTATGCTCCTAGCGGTTCGTTCATTTGTCGCCTAGCTACAACTTGAATTATTTAGAGTATGTATATGGTTGTATTTTTAATACAACTTGAATTATTTAGAGTATGTATATGGTTGTATTTTTAATACAACTTGAATTATTTAGAGTAAAAAATGTATACAAATACAGTATTTGTTCAAATTGTAGCGCAAGAGAGTTTACCTCGGCTTGCCATAACTGAAACCGGTAACAAGCAATTCAATATAGGCTTATTCTGCTTATCAGCTTTTTAATTTATTAAAGAGGAATGCGAACAGAGCCATTTTCAAGTGCTTCACCAGTGACAATTTGGCCTGATTTTACTCTTACTCGGATCGTTTCATTGGCCACGGCGTTGTTTACTGCTTTACCTTCATAACGGATCTGAAAGTGAGGGCCTTGTGCAAAAACTGTTACTGTTTGACCCGCCAGTATTGCCCAAGGGCGACGAACCATGGTTGATGTTAAGGGTTTTCCTGCGGATATTTGTCGCATTGCGATCGCATTTTTAATTAATGCTGGATCACGCAATACATCATAGGGTTGTTTTTCTAACTCGCCGGTTGTCATGCTGACAGCCGATGTTTCAATGATGTCATCACGATTAATATCTTTTTTCGCGATTAAGTATTCACCATTAACGCTAACATCAACTTGAATAAAACGACGTTGTTTATCACATTGAATGGGAATCGAAAGACGTCCCCAATTGCGAGATCCAGCGTGGCGTTGGATCTCTTGTGTTTGACACACAGGCCATTTCTCTTCAGGTGTTAAAACTGTCACTGTCACTTTATCGCCTTGCTGATGAAGCGCGACAAAGAAGTCTTGTAGTTCTTCAGGGAGTGATTTAGCAATACTCACATTCACCATAAAGAAAAAAGAAAACAGACCGATAAGAGTTTTAACTAACATAGTTTGTATCACCTTACAGAGTTGATGCTAATTGTGCATTTGTACTTATTTAGCCAGCACAGTGTACATCGTCTTTACACGCCTTAAACGCATAAATAGCAATCCAATTTACGCCTATTCCTCCAATCATCTTTTTTTTGAGCGTTTATTCTGTCAACTGAAATTGTTTTATCAGCTGAGGTAAGTGGCTTAGCCACCAAGGATAGAAGATGCTCGATAAATTAGAAAATACGTTTCATTTTCAACAAGAAGCGCTCTCAATACGCAATAAACGCCAAGAAATTCTCGCTGCGAATATCGCTAACGCAGATACCCCAGGCTTTCAGGCTCGTGATATTGATTTTGCTTCTGAATTGAAAAAAACCATTGAAAACGGACGCACGGGGAGTCATGGCATGCAATTAGCGATGACATCAGAGCGCCATATTCCAATCAAACCCGGTTACCGCTTAGAGGCAGACTTACTCTATCGCGTGCCTCATCAAACTGCGATGGATGGTAATACCGTGGATATGGACATGGAACGTAGTAATTTTGCTGACAATAGCCTTAAGTATCAGGCTGATGTGACATTTATTAATTCGCAAGTTAAAAGCATGATGGCTGTATTGCAACAGTAAGGTAAAGAGCATGTCTTTATTTAGTATTTTCGATATTTCAAGTTCAGCACTTTCAGCGCAATCACAACGTTTAAACGTGAGTGCCAGCAATATGGCAAACGCTGACAGTGTTGCGGGGCCAGATGGCGACCCTTATCGTGCAAAGCAGGTTGTTTTTCAAGTAAATGCACCAGCCGGCCAAGAAATTGGTGGCGTGCGTGTCACTGAGGTGGTGGATGATCCAGCCCCATTTCGTATGGAATATCAGCCAGGGCATCCTTTTGCCGATGAAAAAGGGTATGTACGTATGCCGAATGTTGATGTCGTAGGGGAAATGATTAATACCATCTCCGCTTCTCGTAGCTATCAAGCTAACGTTGAAGTCATGAACACGGCAAAATCACTGATGCAAAAAACACTGATGATAGGTCAATAGGGAGAATAAATTGTGGGTATTTCCTCCTCAATGAATGAACCTTATGATAATACCATTATCGGGGATGCACCTTCTTCATACCATACGAAAAAAAGTGGTAGTGATGATATTAAAGGGAATTTCCTGACACTTCTCATCACTCAGATGAAAAATCAAGACCCAACAAACCCAATGCAAAATAATGAGTTAACGTCTCAGTTGGCTCAAATTTCGACCGTTGAAGGTATCGAAACACTGAATAAAACAGTAAATAACATTGTTGGGCAAATTGATCAAAGTCAGGCGTTGCGAGCATCTTCCTTAGTTGGCCGTGGTGTCATGGTCTCTGGGAATAAAATTGTTGTCTTTCAGCCAACCGACGGTAAAGGTGAGACTGAAAAACCTGGTGACGGGGATGACACAATTCCAACACCTGATACTCAAAATGAGAAAACGCGCCAGCAAATGGGAACGTATAAATCAGAAAGTACTGACCCAACTGCGCCTAGCGACGAACACCTTTTTTCAACACCTTTTGGTTTTGAATTACTCAGTCCAACTGATTCTCTTACGATAAACATCACCAATGCGAGTGGTGTGACCGTTCGTACGATCAATATGGACAAAAAGATGCTACCGGATGTTTATAACTTCTCTTGGGATTGTACGGATGAAGATGATAATCCTGTTCCACCGGGAAGTTATAAATTTACCGTTAACGCCACGCTTAATGATGCTCAGGTCCCTGTTAAGACACTGAATTATGCGCTGGTGAATAGTGTGTCCATGGTGGATGGTGGTGCCCGCCTTGATGTTGGCTTAGGTAATACCGTTTCATTGGATGAAATTCGTCAGGTTCTTTAACTAACACATATTCAACTTGGAGGGCGCATGTCCTTTTCACAAGCAGTAAGTGGTTTAAACGCAGCAGCCGCTAACTTAGATACTATCGGTAACAATATTTCTAACTCCGCAACCTACGGTTTTAAAGGTGCAAACGTTTCTTTTGCAGACGTTTTTGCCGGTTCTGGTGCAGGTCTGGGTGTTAAAGTTGCAGGTATTAGCCAAAACTTTAAAGACGGTAGTATCACTACCACTAACCGTCCAACAGACGTAGCGATTTCTGGCGGTGGTTTTTTCCGTATTGAAGATCAAAACGGTGGTGTTTTCTACTCACGTAACGGTGAATTTGGTAAAGATAAAAATGGTTTCCTGACCAATATGCAAGGTATGCGTGTAACAGGTTATCCAGTACAAAACGTTGCAGGTAAAAACGTAGTACAAAAAGGAGCAACACCAACACCTATCGTTATTCCTACCGATATGATGAACGCCAGCGCAACCAATAAAATTGATATGGCGGTTAACCTGAATTCAGGTGAAGAGAAACCCGCTAAAGCGCCATTTGATTCTAAAGATGGTGATACTTATAACTTTAGTACTAACGTTACCACTTACGATAGCTTAGGTAACGAACATAACCTGAACTTATTCTTTGTAAAAACAAATGACAATAAATGGAAAGTTTATGGGCAAGATACATCCACTAAGGATACAGCTGGTGCACCATCGGCACATCAGGAATTAGGAACGTTAGACTATTCAACAGGTGGTGTTTTAAATAGCTTTACACCTGCTGCTGTGACTCCTCCAGCAACACCAGGCTTTGCTATTGCTTCTTTAAATGGTTCTGCTCCAAGCACGATCACACTGGATTTCAGTGGCAGTACTCAGCAAAAAGTTTCTGAATCAAGTGTATCTAAATTAGCGCAAAACGGTTATCAAGCGGGTGAATTCACCAACTTCCGTATTGAGCAAGATGGCTCAATCATGGCGACCTACTCAAACCAACAAAGCCAAGTTGTTGGTCAAATCGCATTAGCTAACTTTGCAAACGCAGGTGGTTTGAGCTCACAAGGCGACAATATGTGGTCTGAAACTAACGGTTCAGGTTCACCAATTGTCGGTGTTGCAGGCTCTGGTGTATTCGGCAAATTAACTAACAACGCATTAGAAGCATCTAACGTTGATATGAGCCAAGAGTTAGTCAACATGATCGTTGCTCAACGTAACTATCAATCAAACGCACAAACCATCAAGACTCAGGATCAGATCCTGCAGACTCTGGTTAGCTTGCGCTAATAACGCCGGAAATAATCTGTTATGGATCATGTGATTTATACCGCGATGGGCGGCGCCAGACACTCGATGGAAAATCAAGCTGTCGTGGCGAACAACTTAGCAAACGCATCAACGCCTGGATTCAAAGCGCAGCTTAGTGCAATGCGAGCCGTACCTGTCAATGGCGATACCTTACCAACTCGTACATTAACGGTAGCCTCAACGCCAGGTAGCGATCAGAGTCAAGGAACGATGAACTATACCGGCAGATCAATGGACGTTGCATTAAGTGATAACGGCTATTTGGCTGTTCAGCTTGATGATGGCACTGAAGCTTATACCCGAAACGGAAACATCCAACGTAATGCAGATGGCATGTTGATGGTACAAGGACGTTTGTTAATGGGGGATAACGGTGCGATTGAAGTACCTCCTCAGGCAAATGTCAGTATTGCCAATAACGGTATTGTGACTGCGCATGTCCCCACTGATCCACCAAAAATGTTGGGTCAGATTGGTCGTTTAAAAATGGTAAAACCAGAGCAAAACGACTTGGTGCGTGGTGATGATGGATTATTCCATTTATCACCGAAAGACACTGCGCGTGCTGGTGAGGAATTACCTGCGGATGATAGCGTGAAGGTGTTAGCTGGTGTGTTAGAAGGCAGTAATGTTAATCCAGCAGAAGCCATGGTCGATATGATAGCAAACGCACGACGTTTCGAAATGCAAATGAAGGTTATTCATAGCGCTGACGATAATGCGCAACGAGCTAACCAATTGCTATCACTGAGTTAAATAGTGTAAGGGGAAAACCATGATCCGTTCTTTATGGATTGCTAAAACTGGGTTGGATGCACAACAGACAAACATGGATGTGATTTCCAACAACCTCGCGAACGTCAGCACCAATGGCTTTAAACGTCAACGTGCGGTTTTCGAAGATTTACTGTATCAAACAATTCGTCAGCCGGGTGCAATGACATCAGAACAGACGAATGCACCTTCAGGTTTACAAATTGGTACGGGTGTTCGTCCGGTTGCGACCGAACGTTTACATAGCCAAGGTAACTTAGCGCCAACAAACGGAACACGTGATGTGGCGATTAAAGGACAGGGTTTTTTCCATGTTCAGTTACCTGATGGCACAGACGCTTATACCCGTGATGGCGCATTCCAAATGGACCAAAATGGTCAATTGGTCACTACCAGTGGTTTCCAAGTCGTACCAGCCATTATTTTGCCTGATACTGCGAAGAAAGTGATGATTGGTCGTGATGGTACAGTCAGTGTTGAAATGGAAGGTGATCCAGCGCCACAACAAGTGGGTCAATTGACACTAACTACCTTTATTAATGACAGCGGATTAGAAAGTGTGGGTGAAAACTTGTATTTAGAGACCGCAAGTTCTGGCGCACCAACTGAAAATGCCCCCGGTATCAATGGCGCAGGTTTGTTGTATCAGGGATATGTTGAAACCTCTAACGTTAACGTAGCTGAAGAGTTGGTCAATATGATCCAGACTCAACGTGCTTATGAAATTAACAGTAAAGCGATTTCAACATCTGATCAGATGTTACAGAAACTAACGCAACTCTAATTTCGTTTGTTCATTAGCCTGACAGGATTTCCTGTCAGGCGTATTACTAAAAGAGTATCGAAGATGGATACAAAGGTCATTACTGACAATTCTGGGGCAAGAAAGCTTAGTGTCAGATGGCGTCGTCATCAACGTTTAGGTACCGCCCTGTTGGTACTGACACTGTCGGGATGCGCATATATACCCAAAAAACCGTTAGTAGAAGGCAACACAACGGCGGTTCCAACGGCACCAACAGCACCTGCACCTAATGGCTCTATTTTTCAGTCAGCTCAGCCTGTTTATTTTGGCTATCAACCACTATTTGAAGATAGACGCCCTCGAAATATCGGTGACACGTTGACTATTACATTGCAAGAGAATGTGAGTGCAAGCAAAAACTCATCTGCGAATGCCAGCCGTAATGGTAAAGCAGGATTCCTTGCTGCGATTACGCCAGGATTTTTGGAAGGGGTATTTGGTAATAAACGTACCGATATGAGTATGGAAGGAAATAGTGACTTTGGCGGTAAAGGTGGCGCAAACGCGAACAATACCTTTAAAGGCACCATTACTGTGACCGTCGATCAACTTCTCGCCAATGGAAACCTGCACGTTATTGGTGAAAAGCAAATTGCTATCAATCAAGGTACTGAATTTATTCGTTTTTCAGGTGTTGTGAATCCAAGAACTATCAGTGGTGCCAATACCGTAAATTCAACCCAAGTTGCTGATGCTCGAATTGAATATATCGGAGACGGTTATATCAATGAAGCACAATCTATGGGATGGCTACAACGCTTCTTCTTAAATGTATCACCTTTTTAATGAGTAGGGTCCAGATGAAAAAAATAGCGATGAGCCTTTTCTTTATCGTGATGACATGTGTCGGTTTTTCCGCCCATGCCGAACGGATCAGAGATCTCACCTCTGTTGAAGGGGTAAGAGAAAATGCGCTGATTGGTTATGGTTTAGTGGTGGGATTAGATGGAACGGGTGACCAAACAATGCAAACCCCGTTTACCACACAAAGTCTGAATAACATGCTCTCACAATTGGGGATCACCGTACCACCCGGCACCAATATGCAATTGAAAAACGTTGCTGCGGTGATGGTAACAGCAAAATTACCGCCTTTTGGTCGTACTGGGCAATCAATCGACGTCGTTGTTTCATCATTAGGTAATGCAAAAAGCTTACGTGGTGGTACGTTGCTGATGACGCCACTCAAAGGTGTTGATAATCAGGTTTATGCTTTGGCTCAAGGTAATATTGTGGTTGGGGGAGCTGGTGCATCCGCAGGCGGTAATAGCGTTAAAGTTAACCAATTAGCGGGTGGACGTATTAGTAGCGGAGCGATTATTGAGCGCGAACTACCATCACAATTTGGTCAAACTGGTTTGTTGAACTTGCAACTGAATGAAGAAAACTTCACGTTGGCACAACATATCTCTGATACCGTTAATAAATTAAGAGGTGTGGGTACCGCTATTCCTTTAGATGCTCGTACAGTTCAACTACGTGTTCCTATTGGTAAAAGTGAACAAGTCCGTTTCTTGGCTGAAGTTCAAAATCTCGAAATTAAACGAGTTATTGCCGATGCAAAAGTGATCATTAATGCAAGAACGGGTTCTGTTGTTATGAATCGTGATGTGACATTAGGAAGCTGTGCGATTGCACAAGGCAACCTTTCTGTCACGGTTGATAGTCAAGTGAATGTAAGTCAGCCTAATACTCCATTTGCGGGTGGTAGCACTGTTGTAACACGTAATACGAGTGTGAATATGAGTGAACAAGGTGGCTCATTACAGCAAGTGAATGCAAGCGCAAGCCTAAACGAAGTGATCCGTACATTAAATGCATTAGGTGCAACACCGACTGATTTAATGTCGATATTGCAGGCAATGGAAAGCGCGGGTTGCTTACGTGCGAGATTGGAGATTATCTGATGAAAGATTTATCTCTGCTTTCTTCAATGCCGACGATGTCAGCGCCGGCATATGACAGTAATGCATTGAATAAACTTAAATATCAGGTCGGGCAAAATGCTGATCAACAAGGACTGCGCCAAGTGGCGCAGCAACTTGAAGGTGTTTTTGTTCAAATGATGTTAAAGAGCATGCGCGATGCAATACCTCAAGAGAGCATGTTTAATTCAGAAAGTACCAAAATGTACACCTCACTTTATGATCAACAAATCGCTCAAGACTTATCGCAAAAAGGCTTGGGCTTTGCTGACATGATAGAAAAACAGCTTTCTGCAAAAGTTACGATGGACCCGAGCGAAATGGCGGGAAAAACGCCAATGCCATTAGATGGCAGTGATATTTTTCAATCCATGCCAACGCAAGCCTTGGGACAAATGTATCGTGCAGTGCAGCCTTACCAAAATGCAATTGAAAGTACGATTGGCAAGCTTAAAGGGTTATCTGAAAGCAGTGCTTCTTTTGCATCTAAACTGTTAGGGCCTGCTAAACAAGCAACAGAAGGCACCGGTGTACACCATCTTTTAGTTGTTGCTCAAGCGGCGCTCGAATCAGGTTGGGGTAAGCGTGAAATTCTAACGGGTGAAGGTAAACCAAGTTATAACCTATTTGGTATTAAAGCAGGAAATAGTTGGAAAGGGCCTGTCACAAACATTATGACAACCGAAGTGATTGACGGTAAGTCAATTAAAATGCGTGATAATTTCCGCGTTTATGGCTCTTATGTTGAAGCCATTCAAGATTATCTCCGATTGATTACTGAAAGTCCTCGTTACGCAAAAGTGCCTCAAGCTCAAACCCCAGAACAAGCCGCTTATCGCATCCAAGAAGCGGGTTATGCCACCGATCCAGGTTATGCGAAAAAACTGGTTTCAATCATTGGTCAATTAAAAGGAAGCGGTGAGCAAGTTGCTAAAACTTATACTCACGATTTAAGCGATCTATTTTAATGCTTTCCCCTCAAGTTTAGAGGGGAAGTACCGATAATAAAGACCAGAGCATTCATTCCAACTTGCCAGCTATGCTCCGTGCATACGGGTGATGACTAAACGTAAAAGGATAGACAAATGTCCAACAGTTTAATTAATACAGCGATGAGCGGACTTAATGCGGCACAAGCTGCGATGAGCACTGTGAGTAATAACATCGCTAACCAAAATGTAAAATGGTACAACCGTCAAATGACTGTTTTTAATGAAAACAGCGGCACAATGACCGGTAATGGTTATATCGGTAATGGTGTTAATGTTAGCCGTATTCATCGTGAGTATAACGAATTCCTTGCCGGTCAAATGAACCGTGCAATGTCAAAACAAAGCGCACTTAATAGTTATACCCAAAATATCTCACAAATTAATGATTTGTTAGCAGATAAAGGGAATGATGTTTCGAGTGCGATTGACGAATTTTTTACCAGCTTACCAAACGTAACCAATAACGCAGAAGACAACCCTGCGCGTACAACGGTAATTGGTAAAGCGGAAGCAATGGTGAATATGTTTGCTAAAGCAGACCAATCATTGCGTGATCTAGAAAAAGATATTAATAGTCAGGTGACAAACACCTCTAAAAATATCAATGAATATACAAAACAGATCGCAAAACTAAATAACGAAATTAGTCGTTCTAAAGGCTTCAATGGCGCTGATCCTAACGACTTATTAGACCAACGTGATCGTTTAATTCAAGAGCTAAATACACTGGTTGATGTTCAAGTAACTCAACAGGATGGTGGTTTTGTTAACGTCACATTTGCTAATGGTTTGCCATTAGTATCTGGTACTCGCTCTTATGAAGTATCTGCTATCCCATCAAGTAAAAATAGCGAACGCCTTGTTATTGGTTATAGCAATGGCATTGATGAAGTTCGTGAAGTGGATGCAAAACGTATTAAAGGTGGTGAACTTGGCGGTGCTTATCGTAGCCGTGAAGAAGTGTTAGATCCAAGCCGTAACCAATTAAATCAATTAGCATTAGTGTTGGGTGATCAATTTAATAAACAACACGAACAAGGTTTTGATTTAGAAGGTAAAAAAGGTGAGAAATTCTTCGACCTTGGTGGCGCTCATGTTATGCCTAATGGTAAGAACAAAGGTGATGCCTCCTTTAATGTGGAATATACCGATACCAAAGCAGTGAAAGCGGCTGATTATACTGTTAAATATGACGGTAGTAAGTGGGATGTTACGGTAGAGCCGGGCGGTCGTAAAGTTGATGCTAAAGTAAGCGCAACGGGCGAATTAGAATTCGAAGGCATGAGTATCAAAATCAATGGTACAGCACAAAAAGACGATTCTATTATTGTTCAATCTGTAGGTAATGTGATTGCAGATATGAAAGTTGCGGTAACTGATCCAAGTAAAATTGCTGCTGCAGGTTCGTTAAATGCAGATGGTGAAACTGCACCAAGTGATAACGAAAACATGAAAAAATTGTTTGAGTTACCTGATGAAAAAGTTATTGATGGCAAAACAACAATTGCTGGTGGCTATGGTTCACTGATCAGTATGGTTGGTAACAAAGTGAATACGGCACAAGTTGACTTCGATGCTCAGGTTTCTATCACTAAAAGTATTATAGAACAACAACAGTCTGTTTCTGGTGTGAACTTGGACGAAGAGTACGGTGAGATGTATCGCATTCAAGAATACTACATGGCAAATGCAAAAGTTATTCAAACTGCAAACAGTATGTTTGATGCGATTATGCAAGTTTTCTAAGTAACCCTTCATCAGAATAAGGAATATCACTGTGCGTTTAAGTTCAAATCAAATTTTTAGCCAGCGAGTGGACAATATTACCAGTTCACAAAGTAAATGGATGACGGAAGGCAATAAAATCTCCAGCGGTCGTCGTGTTGAAAAACCATCAGATGATCCAATGGCAGCTTCCCAAGCGGTTATGGTGAAACAATCTGAATCTCGTAACCAACAGTATGCGACTGCTCGTGGATTTGCAAAAAACAGCATGTCTTTGCAAATGAGCTTAGCCAGTCAAATGGTTAATATCACAACGAAGATCCAAGAGACTCTGGTTGCCGCGGGTAATGATGCAACATTAAGCGATGAAGACCGTTCATCTTTGGCTGATCAATTACAAGGTTTAAAAGATCAATTAGTGGGTATTGGCAATACAAAAGATGGTGTTGGCCGTTATATCTTTGCAGGTTTCCAATCAGATAAACCACCTTTTGTCGCTGATGCAACAGGCAAAATCACCTATCAAGGTGGTGATAAGCAAATTACCCAAAAAGTAGATAGTAATATTGAAATGGTCACTAACTTCACTGGGATTGAAACATTACAATCTTCAGGGAGTAAAGGAACAGCGCCTGATATTTTTGAAGCATTAGATGGTGCTATTACTGCATTACGTGAACCGTTAACAGGTAAACCACAAGCTGATCGTGATGCAGCATTAGAAAAAATTGATGCAGCGAACCGCGTTAACCGTGCAACCTTAAATAATATTTCAAGTGTAGAAGCAAAATTAGGTTTACAACTTCAAGAAATTGATAATCTAGATGATTTAGGTGCGGATACATCGTTAAGAAATGCAAAACGTTTAAGCGAATTACGCGATTTAGACTGGACTCAAGCAATTTCTGATTATTACCAAGAAGAGTCTGTATTACAGGCTTCTTATAAAGTCTTTAACGACATGAAAGACATGTCGATGTTCAAGATGTATCGCTAATTATTTTAGTTTTGTTTTAAGACATTTTGATATCACCCCTGGTATTTATTTATCAGGGGATTTTTTTATTTATTAAAAGCAATAAACTATATTTTCTTTTTTAATGCTAAGAATAAGATTTTATCTTGAGTCGAAGAAGCTTTGAAACCATGATGAAGGTAAAAATGTTTTGCGTTTTCAGTTAAAGCATGAACCATAATCGCTCTAACACCAATGTTTTCAGCTACATGATGACAACGCAAAACAGCATCTCTTAACAAATCGGCACCAAGATCTTTTCCATGAAAAGTTTTATCAACAGCAAGTCTAGCTAAAATGATCACGGGTATTGGGTCTGGCATATTGTGGCGAATATGACTAATTGCTTCAGTATGGTTAACACTACCTGTTGCTAAAGAATAGTATCCAACAATACGTTTTTTATTTTTTTCACAGACCACAAATGTACGTGATGCACCTAAAAAGTGGTTTTTTAAACCTCTTTGTTTTATCCAGTAATCTAATACATTTTCACTACTATAAAAATCAACCACTTCATGTGAATTTGATAACGGCTCAGGTGCTGTTACTTTTCCCATAATGGTTTTCTTATTAATAACTTTTCAAGAGCAGGGTCAATATCAACCGGCGCATCAATTATTTCTATAAATTCCACATATTGAGCATCATTTAAATTAAAGGTTCTACGGTCTAAAATGACGTCTTCAGCAGCTTGGCATGCTGTCTCAAGAATAAAGTCAGTACGAGATTTATGGAGAATTTCAGCAGCAGTATCAAATAAGTGCGCGTTGTGATTCTTTAGCGCGAATATTGAGTTGTACGTCAGCTTTCATATCACGCCTCCTTGTATAGCAATTGATATACATTGATTGTGGAATAAACAAACAATATTAGCTACAAAAAAGCAGATAAATTTTAATTTGAGGACTGCGATTAAAAATAAGTCGATTTAAATCTCAAGAAACCAGCTGATGTAATATCAAAGTGATGCGATTAAACGTATCGCTAAAGACGCGCTCTGTAAATACAGGCAATGCAGGCATAATCATTGATAATGCTAACATACCAATAGTCAGCGTAAGAGGGAAACCCACCACAAAGACAGAAAGCTGTGGTGTCATACGGTTTAGAATACCTAATGAAAGGTTGAGCACTAAAAGTAGGGTGATTAATGGCATGGCTAGCATCATACCGTTAATAAAGATTGTACCACCACTTTGAACTAAAGTGAGAATGGCTGAAGAGTTAAAAGTTTGATTTCCAATAGGAACCACATAGAATGTATCAACTAATATTGATATTAACCATAAATGCCCATCAAAGACTAAAAATAGCAATATCGTTAACATATTAAAAATACGTGCCAAAATAGGCATGTTAGGGCCACCAGATGGATCGACGAAGGTGGCGAATGAAAGCCCCATCTGTAAACCAATCACTTCACCAGCATGACGAACAGACGCAAAGGCTAATTGCATTGATAACCCTAAAATCGTGCCAATCAAAATTTGTTGTAATAATACCCAAAAGGCAATAATCGAGAATAGAGGCACATTACTTTGTGGTAAACCAGGTGCGACTAATGCGGTTATCAAAAAGGCGAGCGTAATACGGAATTTTTTTGGTGTCTGTTTTTCACTAAATAGCGGTGCAGTACTAAACAGTGCAAGAATACGCACAAATGGCCAGAAAAAATCACTAATGTAGCCGTTAAGCATTTCACTGGTCAGTGTTATCATTGCTATTAACCAATCATCCCTGGAATGCCTGTAAATAAGTTATGCATATAATCGATAAGCAAACTTAACATCCACGGGCCAGCCACTAAAATAGCCGCTAATACCGCAAGAATTTTAGGAATAAACGATAATGTCATTTCGTTTATCTGTGTTGCTGCTTGAAGCATACTGATCACAAGACCGGTCACAAGCGCTGACAATAAAAGAGGGCCTGCGAGTGATAAAGCGATTTTCATCGCTTCTGTGCCCAGTGCTAAGACGGATTCTGGTGTCATGGATTACCTCAGCGCTAATTAAAAAAGCTTTGTGCAAGTGAGCCCAGTATTAATTGCCAACCATCAACTAAAACAAAAAGCATAAGTTTAAAAGGCAATGAGACTGTTGCAGGGGGCACCATCATCATACCGAGCGCCATTAATACACTAGCAACGACTAAGTCGATGATAAGAAAAGGAATGAAAATCATAAAACCAATTTGAAATGCGGTTTTTAGCTCACTGGTGATATAGGCAGGAACTAGAATACGCATAGGTACACTTTCGCGTGTTTCAAATGCTGGGGCATCTGCAAGGCGTGCAAATAGAGCTAAATCTGTTTCGCGCGTTTGTTGCATCATAAATTCACGCAGGGGTTTTGAACCATTGTCTAACGCTTGTTCAAAGGAGATTTTATCTTCACTAAAAGGCATATAGGCATCTTGATAAATTCTATCAAAAACCGGTGCCATAATGAAAAAGGTCATAAACAACGCTAGACCAAGAACAACTTGGTTCGGTGGTGCTGATGGTGTTCCTAATGCATTACGTAATAATCCTAGTACGATGATAATCCGTGTAAAACTGGTCATCATCAGCAAAACAGCAGGAATAAAGCCTAATGCTGTAATGAAGATTAAGGTTTGTACTGGCAGTGACCAACTTTGACCACCTCCCGGTAATGATTGTGTAATAACACTCGGAAACTGAGCAAACGCACTGGTTGGGAACAAGACTAAAACCAGTACACTAGCGAAGAGACGCCAACGCGTTAATGCGTTAAAAAAAGTGACACACTGATGCATTATGAGTTGCCTTTATCTCGCTTTAGCGTTTTTTGTAATATTTGAGTAAACAATGGCGATGTAGCTGATGTTGTCGCTTCCTGCGAGGCTTTTTCAGGGATAGGTAACTTATGCAATAGATTTATTTGCGATGATGTTACCCCTAATACAAGCCATTCCTGTTCAATTTCAACAACAACTACACGTTCTTTTGCACCTAATGAACAACTTGCTTTGACGCTCAGTTGTGCTGTTGTTCCTTTAAATGAACCACGGGTAAAGCCAAAACGGCGAAATAACCACATAGCAACAATAATAAGAACGATAATGCCCGCAAGCGCCGTGCTAACTTGAGCAAGGCTTTGACCTACAGGCAATGGTTGTGTAGGCGTTTGAACTGTTTGTGTTGTAGCGGGCGCGGTAGTATTTACCGCACCTTGGCTGGAAAAGGAAGGAAGCTGTTCCATAAATTAACGGCTCAGACGACGCATACGTTCTGATGGCGTAATAATATCGGTAATACGAATACCGTATTTATCAGAAACAACAACAACTTCGCCTTGAGCAATTAAATAGCCATTGATAAGAATATCAAGGGGCTCACCAGCTAAACCATCCAGTGAAACGACAGAACCTTGAGACAGGCTGAGTAATTTTTTAATGGTCATTTTGGTGCGGCCTAACTCTACCGTTAATTTGACAGGAATATCCATGATCAAATTAATATCGGATAGATGATTAAGCGTATCGTCTTCAGGTAAAAGATGTTCAAATAAATCGGAACTATTATCCTGGCTTTTCCCAGTTTGCTGTTCCATTGCATCAGCCCACATATCCTCAGCCGATTGTGAATTATCAGTTGGGCGATTTGCATCACTCATTGGTTTGTTCCTCATCCAGAGCGTTTAAAACAGGGTTAATTAGGTGTTCAACACGAAGGGCATATTGCCCATTTACTGTACCGTATTGGCTTGTTAATACGGGCACACCATCAACATGTGCAATCAATCTTTCTGGTTTATCAATAGGGATAACATCCCCTTCTTTAAGTGTCAGCACTTTTGATAAACGCAGTGGGATGTCAGTAAAGTTTGCGACCAGTTCAAGTTCTGAATGCTGAACCTGGTTGACTAAACTATCTAACCAAACCCCATCTTCTTGACGAACATTTTCAATTGGTGGGTTGATCAGTCGTTCACGTAACGGTTCAATCATGGCAAATGGAATACAAATGCTAAATTCCCCGACCATCGAACCGATCTCTACCTGAAAAGGTGTCGTAACAACAATGTCATTCGGTGATGAGGTGATATTGGTAAATTTTACCTGCATCTCAGAACGAACATATTCAACTTGAATTTTGAAAATGGAATCCCAAGCATCACGGTAGGCATCAAGTGCCAATTTCAACATTTTGTTGATGATCCGTTGCTCTGTGTTGGTAAATTCACGTCCTTCCACAGGGATTGGAAAACGGCCATCACCACCAAACAGGTTATCTACCGCGATATAAACCAGATTCGGTTCAAAGGTAAATAACGCGGTTCCTCGTAATGGTTTTAAATGCACCAAGTTAAGATTCGTTGGTACAGGTAAATTACGAGCAAAGTCGTGATAAGGGTGGATTTTAACGCCACCAACAGTAATATCAGGGCTCCGACGGAGCATGTTAAACAGCCCCATGCGGAATTGACGCGCAAAGCGTTCGTTAATGATTTCTAACGACTGTAAACGTTCCCGAACCACACGACGTTGCGTGTTGGGGTCATAAGGCTGAATATCCGGTTCATTCGGATCCTTCGCTATCGCAGGTTCCCTGTTCGCGCTTTTGGCGTCGTCACCTGATGTGTCATCATTCAGCAGAGCATCAATCTCTGCCTGTGAAAGGATATTATCGCTCATAATGATTATCGCAGAATAAACGTGGTAAACAGTACATCGGAGAGGATCTGTTCAGATTCTCCCGGTACGAGAGTCGGTCTCAGCGTTTCTTTTACATCCGTCATTAGCTGGAGTTTTCCATTGTCTGTCGCAAGCTTGTTAGCTTGTTGACGAGAAAGCAGTAATAACAAGCGGCTACGAACTTCAGGTAAATAATCATGTAGACGCTTACGAGTGTCTTCATTATGCAATCTTAGTGTGATCCCTATGTAGAGCACTCTGTCTAAGTGTTCTTCGTCATCAATTAGATTTACCGTAAAGGGCTCTAATGACATAAAAACGGGTGCTGGTATAACTTTTTGCTGACTAGTGCCCGCTGAACCTGATTTAGCATGCTTCAATGCCCACCAACTATATCCACCGAATGCCGCTGCAATAATGGCGATCACCAATAATACGATGATCAGAATTAAGCTATAGCTTTTACGTTCATTGCTGTAATTAGACATGGACAGTTAAATTCCTGTTTTGTAGTGGATACGTGTTCACTGTTGTGGACTTCCATATCCATCTAAATCAACCTTAATTATCCCGCTATTTCTGTTTTTTAATGGCAGAAACAGATAGGGAAAAAACCATTAACTCTTACGTTTATTGACATAGTGTGTCCTCCCAATACATTTGTATTAGGCAAAAATATCAACACCACCACGAGCAGATGCTAATTCTTGAGGCGTAAGGGTTATCTTTTGTAGTGCCGGTTCAGAGGCTAATTGCATTGAATTACCCTCTCTTCCTTGATGATTATCGGCACCATCTCCACTAAATTGAGAGGAATCTGACATATTTTGTTGTTGCCAACTGTCATTAGTGTCGCTAGACACCTGACTTTGCGTGAGCTGGATCCCATTTTCAGAGAGGGCTTGACGCAATTGATGCATGGCATTTTCTAATACAGAACGAACTTGACCACTTTGTGACGCAAGGTGTAACTGTGCTTGCCCATCTTCTATTTTCATGCGGATATGCAATGAACCTAGCTCTTCAGGGTGTAAACGTAACTCAGCTTTCTGTAAACCATTACGACTAAACATGACAATTTGCTGGTTAAGTTGTTGTTGCCACTCAGGGGTGCCCACTTGTGCATTTAAAACCTGTGTTGCCATTGGTGAAAATTGCATTTGTGGTTGTGTTGATGAGTGAGCATGGCCCGTAATGCCTTGTGAAGAAAAAGAAGGTGAGTTAGTGAGTGTGTTGTGAAGGTCGCTTTCTGCAACACGGTTACCTGCCGCCATTTGCTGCGCAACATTGTCTGCTAATTTTGCATTTACAGCTTGTTTATCGCCATTTAGCAATGCATTCACTTTTTCTGCTGTTGGCGTTAAAAGTGTTGCGATGCTATCGACTTTTTTCGCAGAAGGTTTTTCTGCTTGATTAGCACCAACAAGTGTACTTTGTGTTGCTAATGTCGCTGTCTCTGGGCGTAGCTGGGTTAGCAGTGACTTTTCATCTGATTTCGATAGATTGAGCTTGTCGGTAAGGTTGAAGTCCGACATATCGCTATCTTTTGAAATAGAGCGTGCTAATGAGGCTAAACCTTCACCACGTTTAACTGATTGAGGCTGTTGTAATGCTTGAGTCAGTTGTTCTGAGGGAAGGGTAAGTCGTTTTAATCCCGGTAGTCCTGCTAACTGAACAGGAAGCTCTGCGGCAAGTTCTTCAGCTGATATTAATGATGAGGCGGTTCTATTTTCAACAATCGCTGCAAATTGTTCATTATCAGGCAAAGTAAGAGTCAATTGAGATTTCTCAAGAGATGGCTCTTCTATCACATTGGGTTCTGTGGTGACAGACGCAAGATGACTACCGTCTTCTTTTATTTTGTCTTCATCAGAGTGTGAATGTGCTTTATTCTCTTTGGTTGAATGGTTTGTGATATTGGCTGTCTTTTTATCACTCTGTGCATTTTGGGGTTGAGAACCCAAAAGCTGAGCGAAAGTCGGGGCATTATCACCGGGCTGACTATTTGAAGCGGATGTCGTTCCCGGAGAGGCTGCAGCGACATCCATGGTCAGAAGCGTTATCTCCATCAAGTTGTTCTCCGTAAAGTACTACGCTGTGCGTACTCGTCCATTTGTTTCTGTTCAATACGATCGAGATGTCGCTTACGGCTATCTTCGGCACGTTGCTCCAAAGTCTCAAATGCATTGAGTCGTTGCTGTTTTTCTCGCCATTGTTCAGTTGCAAGATCGAGTTGCGCCTGCCAATGTTGAAGTTGTTGCTTATGTTGTTCGATAGTCAATTCGAGCGTTTTGAGAAATTGTTGGTAGTTTTGCCACGATGCTGACGACATCCCCCCTAAATTCAACGTTTCGTTTAGACGTACACGGTATTCATCCTGATACCCAATCAACATATTGAGTTGCTGTTCCATTTGTTGATGACTCTGCCGGACCTGAGCCAGTTGAATAGCGGCTTGTTCAGCCGCTGTCTGTGCCAGTTCTCTCAGTGTCACTAAAGGTGACTGCTCCCGCATTGGAACCCTCTTTACTTTCTCTGATTATGTTCAGAATTAGTTTACTGTGATCAGTTGATTAAGTTGCTCACATGCACTTTGATAACTGCATTGCTCTTGGATATCTTGTTGTAAGAACTTCGCGAGAGACGGATAAAGAGCAATTGCTTTATCCAGCATTGGATCACTACCCGCGGCATAAGCGCCCACATTAATTAAGTCTCGGTTACGTTGATAACTTGATAAGAGCTGTTTAAACACCTGTACACGACGGTAATGTGTCTTATCAATTAACGATGTCATTGCTCGGCTAATAGATGCTTCAATATCAATAGCAGGGTAGTGCCCTGATTCAGCAAGTGAGCGAGAAAGCACAATATGGCCATCTAAAATGGCGCGCGCTGAGTCTGCAATTGGATCTTGCTGGTCATCACCTTCCGTTAAAACGGTATAGAAAGCCGTGATAGAACCACCACCATCAACGCCATTACCTGCACGTTCGACCAATGCAGGTAATTTAGCAAAGACAGAAGGTGGATAGCCTTTGGTTGCTGGTGGTTCACCAACAGCCAGAGCAATTTCACGTTGTGCCATACTGTAACGGGTAAGTGAGTCCATAATTAACAGGACATGTTTACCTCTATCGCGAAAATCTTCAGCAATACGTGTGGCATAAGAAGCACCTTGCATACGAAGCAGTGGTGATACGTCAGCTGGTGCGGCAACAACAACAGAACGAGCTAGGCCTTCAGTACCAAGGATATTCTCGATAAAGTCTTTAACTTCACGACCACGTTCACCGATTAAGCCAACAACAATGACATCCGCTTGAGTAAAACGAGCCATCATGCCTAATAGCACACTTTTACCCACACCTGAGCCTGCAAAAAGCCCCATACGCTGACCGCGACCAACCGTTAATAATGCATTAATTGCACGTACACCTACATCAAGAACATCTGTAATCGGTGTTCTTTGTAATGGGTTGATCGGTGGCGTAATGAGTGGGGCACGATAACCTGTATCCGGTGGTGGTAAACCATCTAAAGGGTAACCAGAACCATCTAAAACACGTCCTAATAACGCATCACCTAGTGGTAATTGGCGACCTTCATTTTCACCTCCAGGTGTGGCTTGGGCATAAACACGAGCCCCAGGAGTTAATCCCTCGACATCCTGTAAAGGCATTAACAACATCTGGCTACCATTGAACCCAACGACTTCACTTTCAACTTCTTCAACCGTTTTGCCAATGGTACGTTCGATTAAACACGTAGAGCCAAGAGGCATAACTAGCCCCTTAGCTTCCATGACTAAACCTGTTGCTCTGGTTAAACGGCCATATTGACGCACACGTGGAATTTTATTTAAACGTGCTTCTGCTTCACTGAGTTTTTCTAACCAACGCCCCAATCTTGCTGTCATTACAACGCCTCCGGTGCAGCAAGACGGCAAAGCTCATGCCAACGAGTTGCAATCGTGGCATCAAGATCGCCATCATTTGTTACAACACGGCATCCACCCACATGAATACTGTTATCGGCAACCACTTTCCAACCATGAGCAGAAAGGGAATCACCCAGCTCTTTTTCAATTTGTGGAATATGTCTTGGATTCACTCGTAACTGTGGATTGCTTGAGAACATTTGTTCTTGTTGCAACATTAAGGTTATTTGTGCAAGCAATGCAGAACCATCGCAGACAGCAGGTTGACCCAGAACTTCTTTGGCTGCTGTAAGGGCAATTTGCATTAAGCGTGATGCAATCACACTGTCTAGTCCATTCAGTGAATGTCTAAATTCAGCTAATAACCCTTGCCACTCATTAATTAATGGTGATTGTTGAGCAATGCCTTGGCGAATACCTTCTTCAATACCTGATTGTAATCCAGCCTGATAGCCTTCCTGATAACCCTGGTTTTTCCCTGCCTCAAAGCCTTCAGCATGGCCCAATTTCTGGGCCTTGTCTTTCATGTCATCAAGCATATTAATTTGCTCAAGAACTTTCTGTTGCTGAACAACTTCTTTTTCCTGTTTTTCGACTTCCTTTTCGTCTTCTGTCGTTTCCTCGACAGTTAATGCCCAATCAGTGAGTTCTTTGGGAACCCAAGGCTTCCAGTTAGTATCAGTATGTTTATCAGACATAGGTATCGTCTCCTCCATGAAGAACAACCTCTCCAGTCTCTGCTAATTTGCGTACCACAAGCAGAATTGCTTTCTGCTCTGCTTCCACTTGAGACATACGAACAGGGCCGCGAGAATTCAAATCATCACGCATGATTTCAGCAGCACGTTGCGACATATTGTTGAGGAAGTGATCGCGCAGCTCTTGTTCGCATCCTTTCAATGCCACAACCAAGGAGTCGGATTCCACTTCCTGTAGAATGCGCTGGATAGAACGGTTGTCGATATCGATAAGGTTTTCGAACAGGAACATTTCGTCGATAATCTTTTGTGCCAATTCGCCGTCGTAATCGCGTACCGCAGTAATAACATTCTCTTCCTGCTGGCTTTTCATCAGGTTGATAATTTCAGCAGCAGTACGAACACCACCCATTTTGCTGCGTTTGAGGTTTTGACCATCAAGCAGGTTATTCAGTACTTCAGTTAACTCTGCTAATGCTGACGGCTGAACACCACCAAATGTTGCGATACGTAACATCACGTCATTACGTAATTTCTCATCAAACAGGGCAAGAATATCTGCCGCTTGACCCCGTTTGAGGTGAACCAAGATGGTTGCGATAATCTGCGGATGTTCGTCGCGGATAATATCGGCAGCCATTTGTGGCTCCATAAAGTTAAGCGTCTCGATACCTGTTGTTGTTTCACGGGTTTCAGAGATCTCATCTAACAGATTATTTGCACGTTCTTCACCCAGTGCTTTGACCAGAACAGAGCGCAAGTAATCGTTCGCATTCACATTCAACGCTGCATATTGAACAGCGTCTTCTTCAAAGCTTGCCATAACATCAATCAATTGCTGATTTGAGATATGGCGCATTGATGACATTGCAATACTCAGCTGTTGAACTTCGCGCGTACTTAGATGTTTAAATACTTCCGCCGCCCGGTCTTCACCGAGTGTTAGTAACATAACGGCGCTTTTTTCGGTTCCAGTTAAGTTATTACTCATTGCTCTTTACTCATCCATTCACGAATTACCATTGCAACGACACGAGGATCTTTCTCTGCCATTTCACGGATACGTTGGCTTTGCAATTCGGCACTGACACGTTTACGTGCTTGTTTACGTCTTGCTTCGTCATCTAATTCTGTTTCATCAACATCATCTTTAACTTGTAGCTTCGTTTTCAGCACGGCTTTCTGTGCGGCAATTTCAGCTTCACGGCGTTTTTCAAGCTGTGGTTTCACCAGTTTGCGCCATAAGATCCATGCGATGATGACAAGTAATAACCAGCGACCTAAATCTAATGCTTTCGCAAGAATTTCTGGGTTTTCCCATACAGGAATAGTAATTACTTTCTCTTCAATATCATTGAACTGCGAGTTCACGACACTTAATGAGTCACCACGTTCTTGGGAATAGCCCATCGCTTCACGAACAAGTCCTTCAATTTGCTGAATTTGTTCATCAGTAAGCGGAATTTGTTTAGTTTCAACAACAGGCTCTTCGCCTTCAGCCGCTTCTTTCGTATCTTCAATCGTTTTATAGTTCACGATGACAGCAACAGAAAGACGTTCGACATTACCCACAGGGCGTTTTATATGACGAATTCGGCGATCAACTTCATAGTTGGTTGTTTCATCTAAACGGCTATTACTGTTTGGATTACGCGTTAATGTACGATTAGTGCCCGTTGTATTGGCTTCATCTGTTTTCTCATCTTCTTGCGCTTTTGGTGTTTCAATTGGCGCTTGAGGTGGAGCAACAGGTTGATTAGACAATGCTCCTGGTACACCGCCCGCTAACATGCCACCATTTTGCTCACTTTGGCTCAATTGTTTTGAACGCACAGCTGCTTGATTAGGTGGCTGATTCGGCTTGTACTCTTCAGCGGTTTCTTCGGTATGAGAGAAATCAACTTGAGCAGTTACCTGAGCATGAACATTTCCACGACCCACGATTGGACCAAGTAATGTTTCAATACGTTGTTGGTAGCGGCTTTCTAGCTCTTGAACATATTTTAGTTGAATAGAGTTAAGGTCACGACCTAACGCATCAGGTTGTGTCAATAATTTTCCACTTTGGTCAACGATGGTCACACTGCTATCAGGCATCCCTGCAACACTGCTTGCAACGATATGCACGATGGCATTAATTTGACCTTCATCCAGCGCTCTACCCTGTAAAAGACCCACCGTAACGGATGCAGAAGGGGATTTCTGTTCACGAACAAAAAGAGATGGTTTTGGTAGTGCTAAATGAACACGAGCATTTTGTACAGGACCTAATGTCTCGATAGTGCGAGCAAGCTCACCTTCAAGTGCACGTTGATAGTTAATCTGTTCACTAAATTGGCTGATCCCGAACTTTTCTTTATCTAACAGTTCAAAACCGGCAGCACCGCCTTTAGGAAGTCCCGCTTGCGCGAGTTTCAGGCGTAATTCATGAACCTGATTGTCAGGCACCATGATCGCTGCGCCATTTTGTGACAAGCGATAAGGTACGTTCATTTGTGTTAACTGTGTGACAATTTCGCCACCGTCTTTATCGCTAAGATTACTATAAAGCACCTTATAATCAGGGCTTTGTAACCATAAAAATGCAGCAACAAAAATGGCAATTGCCGCCGAACCCGCAATAATTAGCGGAATTTTCGGATCGGCTTTTATCCGGTTAATAATGGCGTTAAAACCTTTTTTCTGGTTCACAACGTCGGTTTTTTCGGCATTCATAGACAATCCTTGCCTTGTAGTTCGGGATGAATACTAAAAGCGTGGCGTAACAAAACAGACTCCCCTTACGCAAATAAATAAACCTACTCTCAGGTGTCTCATTATTGGCCTTTTGCGTTTCATTTAATGGCGTAATTAGCCCTTAACTTTTGCGTCAATTACTCGCTTTGGAATGAAGCCCCTGTGTTAGGGTATAACTCGGTAAGCGTGTTGGTTCACTTCCTTACTATGACATTGATTCAGTAATTGAATTAGATGATTAACGCAGAGGTTTATATGTCAATTCCAGCTATTGAAAGTGTTCTGGATAAAATGCAAATCCAGACTTTGCAAGCATCCAATATTGCAAAACCCCAGCCAGTACAAGCAGGGTTTGCTACTCAGCTTGTTCAAGCTGTGGGTAAAATTAATGAAACTCGAGTGAATGCAACCAACAAAGTGCAAGCGTTTACCTTAGGTACACCCGGTGTCGAATTAAACGATGTGATGGTAGATATGCAAAAATCCAGTATCTCATTACAAATGGGCGTACAAGTGCGTAATAAGTTGGTCGCCGCTTATCAAGAAATAATGTCGATGCAGGTGTGATAGGGTTAACTATTTGATATAAATCGAATGTTATCTTTATTGTGACTCGATGGGGACACATAGGGGACAGAATCATTCAATTTTTGGTTTAATAGCGATATTTGGTCTTGATCGTTCTCAGGCATCCAAGCGCCATAAACATCGTGTACCATTTTTGATGACGAGTGCCCCATCTGTGTTGCAATGAATGCAGGATTCGCTCCAGCAGATAACATCCAGCAAGCATAAGTGTGCCTTGTTTGATATGACTTTCTGTGCCTAACGCCAGACCTTCTAATTAATGATCTCCATATTTGCGAGAAGCCTCCTGGTGAATAAAATTTAGTAAGAACACCATTCACGCTAACAATGGATGGTTGGAAAACAAATGTGCATGAGTCAGTTCGATATTTATTAAACTCACGAGTTTTTACTTTAACGTCAATTGGCGCTGTCATCTTTGTATATAGAGACTGATCCTTTAAGCAGTTAAAGGCTGGCTCTAATAAGCTAATTATCCTATCGGTGCTCGCACCTGTTTTCGGGTATGAAAAATCGGAAGGACCACAAACATTCCTTCTGACCATTATTGTCTTTTTAACTAGATCTATATCCTCCCATGCTAATCCTGTTAGCTCACCCGGTCTTAGTCCTGTATATACAGATAGAATGAGCATGTTTCTAGATTGATTATTCTGACATGCTAGCAACAATCTCTTGAATTCATCTTCAGTCAGAGGATCAGGAATAGGCTTTTCTTTTTTCAGATAGCCACAGTCAACAGTAATATCATCGTTAATATATTTGTTTCTATAAGCAAATCTAAATAATGATAAAAGCATGCGCATATAGTTATTTACAGTAGCAACGCTTCTACCGTCATCTCGTGTTGGTCTATATTTGTTAGGTAACTGATGATCTGTAAGTAGCTTATTTCTAATTCTTAGCAAATCAGCAGGGGTATATGTTGAAATACTTTTCTTACAACTAACAAATTGCATTAGTGAGCGAGAAATAGAGTCATAGCGACGCAGTGTACTTGTTGCTATCTCTGTTTTCTTCAGCTCCATATACAAATCAACAAGCTCTATGAAGTTAATATCTTTTGAATATGAAGAGCTTCTCTTGTCATCTGGAAACTCATCATCAAAAACAAACGTTCCCATTTTTATCTTATAAACAATAGAAGCCCTATACTCACCAGCAATCTTTCTATTTTTCGCTGTATCTGGCATAGCTAGCCATTTCCTGATCCTCTTTCCTTTGTAAACGAAATTTATCCTGAGAGAGCCATTATGCAACTCCACTCCAGTCGGATATTTGATCATTACATCACCTCGGTTGTTTCTTTTTTTGTCTCTCAATCCATGCGTTGATAGCCTGATGATTGTACATGCATTCTGAGTTTGGCTTTGGTTCTCCTTCTGGCGATACGTGAATATACTCCCTACCAATTGCCCACGAGCTTTCCCTGGCTCGCTTTATTGTTCCCGGTTTCATTCCTGTGATAGCAACTAAAAGCGGTTCTGTCACCCATTTATTTGGCATCAACTGAGTTAAGTTATCCATCTTTCTCTTCCTTTTGTAATTTCCGTAGGTAATACGATAGGACCATCTTGTCCTGATAGTTCATGTTATTTAGCGGTGAAACTTTGGTGTGTATTTATCGAGGATTTGAGTGGTTAGTTTGTCGTTGGGTATTCCGTGGCTTCTGAGTTCGATTAAGCATTCCTTTGCTATTTGCCTTCGTGCGTTTTCCATTGCCTGTGCGTTCATAATCTTTGCCTTTTATTACGCAAAGTGACCATATATGATTTACGACAGTTTTCTATTTCGACGGGATAGATGTTCTTTCCTATCTTTATTTTGTGACTAACGATTATTCCAGTTCTATTATATTTCTTTTTATGGGCTTCCAGTGCCTCATTAATAGCAATCCTTTCTATGGGCGTGACTTCACCGCGAATTATTAATCTCATAATTCACCTATGCTATTTTCAATTCATTTAATATTTTATTACCGATATTAATTAACTCGTCTCTATCGATAGTGTTAATTATCTTTCGTGGTTTGATATATGGTCGCCATATTAAAAACATTGAGCCTTTATTGTTTCCATTGACGGGTTTGTTTGTTCCTGCATTAATAAAAGATATTCTTCCTCCTGTAATTAATCTCACCTCATCAACTGTTTCCAATGCAGAATTAAACCAACCAACAGAAGTATCGGCAGGAATTAACATCACAACAGGTTGCAATTGCTTTTTACATTGTTCGGCGGCTTTATTAATCCATGGTTGAATATCTGAATATGGCGGATTCACCCAAATAGCACCATAACTTTCCCAATCGCAATTTAACGAGTTGTCTTTTTCGGTGAGGTAATGAGAACAGAGTGCATTATTTTTATCGGCGGCGGCATCTAAATAGAAACCGAATTCAGCGTCCAATGCTGTGAATAAAGGTAGTGGAGTTTGCCATCTATCACGCAGTTCCTTTGGTGTATGGCTACCTCCGTAGTCAGCCTTCATTCTCCGCATCCTTCATCATCAGGAATACTTCCATAGCGCCACGGTATAAGCTTTCATGCTCAACATTACCAACTGAGCCATGACAGCACATCCATCCACCTGAGCTTTTAATCATGGATATTTCATTCTCAATAATAATCGGCATGGCGTCTTCTGGATTATGGCAATAGTCAGTTCGATAAAACGAATTAAACATATCTTTGTCTTTTAGTGATTCCTCGCCATATAATTTAATAAAAACATTTTTATTAATCTCGAAATCAGATAGTTCGGTGTATTTATTCATTGATTAATCCTTAACAGTTATTTTGTAATTACCTGCGTGTGATTTCTTACCGTACGCAGTTTTTCCGTCACCAGTAGCAACAGCTAACGCATTAACATCTGGCTTATTACTGATAATTGTTTTTGCTGCTTCAAGAGCAAATAAATACTCATTATCTTTACATTCAATTGTTATTTTCACGAATCACCTCCCCACAAACAACATCAACATTCCTCACTGACATTAAATATTCAGCACGTTTATTGCATTCCAATTGCGTGTATATATCTTCCGTTACAGGTACAGCAGAACCCTGTATTAGCATGAGCAATACATATCCGATTATTTGCATGGTTATTTAGCTTTATTCGACTTGGTTGTTTTTTATTGATGCTTGATTTAATTTATCAGCCTTTTCTTGTGCGTCTACAATTGAAATAAATCCTTTTTCAATCATATTTCCATTTAATAAAATAACTGGTTTGCCGTTAATTAGTTCGGCTTTATATTTATTCATCACTCCCAATCTTCTTTAATTAATTGCTTGCCTTTATCGGTTAATTCAAGGGTTCGACCAGTATCAATACCATAGCCTAGGTCACCTAAAAACTCGCAAGCATCTTCGCCAGCCGACATAAATAAATGGTCGCTATTTGCGTATTGCTGGAAAACTAAAATTAGATGTTTAATTGCTTGGTCGCGTTCTTTTTTTAGAGCATTAAAAGCTGCTCTATATCCAGCTTCAAATGCCATACGCCTAACGCCAATTAAATGACTATCAGGTGGCGCTACTGATGGACTATATCCGTGAGACTTCTTAAACCAGACTTCAAATGCTTCTTCTAATATATCCATCACTCCACCTTTCTATATCCAGCTTTATAGATTCGGCTTGCATAGTTGCGTGCAATACTAATATCTGCACAGCAAAGTACCGTCATAATTTCAGGTGCCATGGCATCAATTTCCTTTTCAGCCACTTCATTGCGTTTTTTATCAGCAAGTTGTTTTGATAAATCAGCGCATTCAAAGCAGATATTGACATTGCCTGCCACAACTAGCTTTGATACCCCAGCATCTTTACCGCAAGCAGAGCATATATTTCTCGCTTTGGGTTGAAATTGTTTTTGTAGCTCAATCATATTCATTCCTCTTCATTGCATCCCTGCGAGTTAAATTAAGCCGTCCTGCTATATTTGTATTTTTAATAATTCAATGATTTGACGAATGCCTTCGTTAAGTTCAACGCCTTCTCCTTTGCAATAATCGAAAATCATATCTTTCATTTTGTATTCGTTAATTTTATTTGAATCTAAAAAAGGAGACACGCGAACCTCGAATAGCATAGCTAGAGTGTTTTTCTCTACTTCCGCTTGGTCATCTCTACTCATGGCGTTCCACTGGCTCTCGGTAACACTTAGCGAAACTCCGTTCACTTCATTGCCGCATTCATCGTATGCGGTTAATTTCATCTTTTTTGTCATATCTATCTCCTGTTTGCATCCTTGCACTGAGTAATGGTTATATCCTTTGGTTAAACTGGTAGGGTGTATTTCATCCTTGAAATTAAAAATCCATTAAATAACACCCATTAATTCATCTTTGCGAATTTGATAAACATCAGTCGCCCTTGAGAGTAGATCAGGCTCATTGGCTAGCCCTTTACCTGCATATCTGTAAAGCTTATCGAGCTCATCAGTTGTTTTTGCACTGCTTGCCGCATTAGTAAAGTCAGATAACAACTCATCTGGCGTGCGTTTATCGGCTGGCTTTTCGAATTCATCATTATTTTGTGGCTTGTTGTTAATCAGATTATTAAGGGACTTCTTTGTTGTTTTTGGCGTTATATCTCTTGCCGTTCTAGGCTCTGAATCAAATTCGTCAGGAGTGTAAACTCCGAGGATAACTTCGGGGCAATAAAGTCGAGCCCAATACTTAACTGCTAGATAGGCAATCTGTTGCTTTGGCGCTGTTTTCCATAGCGGTGAATTTCTGGTGGTGATATCAATCATATAGAGTGGCTCACCCCACGTGATCTCATTCTCACCATAAAGAATAGCCCCAACCTGAACAAATAAACCGGTTTCGTCAGACTTGTCTTTTGTTCCCGTTATTCGCTCCCAATCACCGCCATATCGGTAATGAAATCGACCATTAACAGCTTTTGAACTTGTAACAACAGCGTTGACTAGCTGAGCCTCGTAGCCGAGCACGCCATTAACTAAGTGGGTCTTTTGAGCTACCGCATATGGATTCATTCGCCATTGAGCTGCCTGCAGCGCCACAGCTAAACAATCCGCTGGCTTGCCTGCTAAATGCCTCGGAACAGTAGCAACACCTTGAGACATAATCTCTGCAAATGCCTGAAGCTTTTGTAATCCTGATGGGCTGAATATTGCGGTTGATGTGTCAGACTCATGTTCTGTATTGATAGTTGTTATTTCTTGAGACATATTAATCCCTCCGTTTAGCCCACGCAGGGCGTGATATGGGTTCTATGCCGCCCCAGTCATCATTGATACGGCACTCATGAAAAGTATGTAAATTTTGTTTGAATAAACTAAACCCGACATCAACGTCCTCAGAATCTAACTCAAAGACGTGAACTGGATATCTTCCACAATCAATTGTTTCGCTTACAGCAAGAAAGAGGAAAATTGGTGACTCACCAAAATGTTGCAAATAACCTTCCTGATACATTGCATGCTGAACGTGATAGCGAAACTCTTCGATGTGACGATCAAATCGACTCATATCGGCTACTTTTTTTACATCGATAATTACTGGCTGATTTGATAAAAACTTGTCTGGTCTAATCCTGCATAATTCTTCCGTGTCTGCATCTTCCCAGTAAATTGACGCCTCGCTATAACCGTCAGCCTCAAGAAAATACCTTGCCGCGTGGTGGGCGAGGACACTATCACGCATTATTTTCAGCTTCCGATGCTGTTCGTAATCCATTACGGTCTTCCCTGAATCATCACATTCTTTTAGAAAGTCCTTTTCTTCCTGCTTACCATCCTTCGTCCTTCTGTTAAATTCAGGAGCCTCGATGAACCTATTTAAAAATTCATCTGGCTCTAAAAGTAAGCAGTGAAGGGCGGTACCCATATCTAAAGCCTTCAACTTTTCCGTGTCTAATGGTGCATTTTTCTTCCATTTATAAAATGCAGGACTTCTTGCCATATCGTCCAACTGAGACTTACTGATCCCTAATCCATGGTGATAGTCCTCATTTGAAATGTCGTAATATATTCCGGCTTTCACGACATCCTCCTGCGTTCCTGATAGTTCTTTAACTCCTTGTAAAGACCATCAATTGTCATATCGAAAACGCTGTCACTCCATTGACTGGTAATATCCTTTGGTAATCCATCAACCACGTTAAATGCGACATTACTTAACTCAGCGTCCCTTGCATCAATCCATGATGCTTCTTCTTGTCTTCGCTCTTCCATTGCATCAAGTTCATAATAAGGATTCATCGAGCGTCACCTCCATTAAATAAATGCACACTCCTTGCGCGCATTAATTTCGTTTTGAATTAGGCGAGTTTTTTCTTTACTGATCCCAATTTTCCATTCGAAAACTAAATCATTTAATTGGTCGTCAGTCATTTCAGACTCTCGCAATAGTGCGAATATCTGATGTTTTACATGTTTCTGTTTTGCGTTCATGTTGTACTCCGTATGCTTTTCTTAATGTTTCATTTGCTTCGCTCCATCCATCCTCATCCTTGAGAAAACGTGCAATTCCAGCTTGCGATTGAGCTAAACAAAGTTTGTATTTATCAATATTCATGCTTACCTCTGGATGTGCGAAATCTGCGCTAATCTTGCGATAGCGATAGGGTGGTTATCTGGTGTTGGTGCGGTGGGTTAGTAGTGAATTTTTACGTTTGACACTAAGTTTTTAGCGATAGCGATAATGCAATTCTTGGCGCACTCTTCTGGAATGCCAGCATCAATTAAATCTTGCATGGCTTTATTGTTAACTGTTTTCTAATGCTCCTTATCAGCCTGACGTTTAGCTTCTTCCTGACGCTTACGTTCTTCTTCTGCTAATCGCGCTTGTTCTGCTTCCTGTGCTTTCTTACGCTCAGCCTCGATAGCTAATTGCTTCTCACGTTCAGCTCGTTCCTGAGCCTCTTTAGCATCACGTTCTGCCTTTTCCTTGGCTTCTTTTACTGCTTGCCCTGCACGTTGAATTGCTTCCTGCTTTTCACGCTCTGCACGTTCAGCGGCTTCTTTTGCTTCACGCTCACGCTTAGCTGATGCTTCAATTTCTTGCTGTGCTTTCCGTTCAGCTTCTAACCTTGCTTGCTCTACTGCTTGTTTCTTCAGCTCTTCTTCGTGAGCAATACGTTGGCGTTCTGCTTCGGCTTTATCCTCTTCTAAATCACGATCGAACTTCTCATTCATGAGCAGGGCTATTTCATGGTCTGACTCGATACGCTCAGCAAGTGCCTTATCGAATACTGCATTCATTTCTAGCGCCTCTTCGTGCCACGCTAACATTTGCTGTTCTGCTTTTATTCTATCTTGCTCAGCCTCCCACTCGGTTAATGGCTGTCGAACTTTATCGCGCAATGCATCAAAACGCTCTCGTACAGTTCGGCGATTAGCATCGATTAGCTTTGGTATTTCTTTTAACTCTGCCACCAAGTCTTTACCGAGCCCATCAAGGTAAGTTTTTGATTGAGCGACTTTATAAGCCAGCGAAGCAATTTCCTTGCGACCTTTAGCAGTGCTAACATCGTGAATAAAAGAGTTAACTTCTTGCTCTACTTTACGGATGATATCTTCGACGCTGTCTGATGATTTAAATACTTCAAGCGCCGTCGATTTTTCAATTACGACTAATTCATTTGCCATTTCCAATTTTCCTTATGTGCGTTTAGAAGTTTTTGGCGTGATATTCTTCGAGCAACTTGGCGATATCAGATTCTTTAAATGAACCACCATGTTCACCGTTGGGCTCTTCTATCCAAAGCTGGCCATCTCCAAACTGTGAAATAGTCATCTTACCGATAGTTACGGCTTGAACTGGTTTGTTGTTATTTGCAATTGGATTACTTTCTGATTCTGTGAATTCCATAATTAATTCCTTATGTGCGTACTCCTCACTATTAATAGCGATATGAGTGATTAAGTGGTGGGTTACTGCTGACCGAGGGCTTTACGGTTTACCTAGAGCTTTCGCGATTGCTAATTTTGCTGCTTTGTACTCTGGAAGATAGTCGTCCTTTTCCTTGCTATAAAATAATTCCACTTGTGCCACAAGCGTTATTAATGACTCAAGGAGTTCAGGCGCGGCAGATATTAAGTAAGCATTTGACATGGCTTCTAACACCTGACTTTCTTCATTTACAGTATGAGCCAGCACGGCAACCATCGTTGTTCTATCACCTACAACAGGACAGCCATTAGGACCCATCGTTGCGAGCCTCCACGGTGCTGGAGTACCTTTAAATCCCATATCACCCCCTAGCCTTTAACATTGCATCTGCCATGCGGTAGTAGGTCTCAGCTTTATCCTTGAAAATGACGTCAATGTCATCCTGTGACCAATATCCGCTATCCATGCACCCTGATGCCCAATCACCTTGCATACATTTAGCAGCGAAATAGTCTCGCAACGTCATACCTGAACCGCCACAATCAGAGCTAACCCAACAGTCCTTACCTGAATCTAAAAATCCAGACTGAGGAAATGCATAACCACCAGTTTCTTTTTTCTCTGGCATCTTTCCCAGTAAGTCATCAATATAATCTTCCTTATCTGTCATACCCCCTCCGTTATTAACTAAATACGATGCTATTTTGTTTCGCATTTCACGCCACAGAAAGGGCAGAATGAGAACATAACAGGGAAATCCTGCTTTGTTAGGCGGGCTTTCGGCGTGCCGTCCTTTTTGATTTCTTGATAACTGGCGTTGTATTCAATGAAATAATTAACTGACATGACGCCGCCAGACATAAATAATCCTGATTGTTTCCAGCCAGAAGACTGTAGGCTTGCACCTTCTGGTAGTTTTGCTTTAATGCGACTTTCCATGTCATCACCTAATTTTGTAAAGCAATCACACATATCTCTATCTCCTATCTATTAATCAACTCACCACAGCCCACAGAATGGACTGTAATTAGTTAACTCATTACGAACCACTCACGAGCATGACGACGTGCCATAAGTGCCAGCTCTAACCAAGCCTTGCGTAACTCAGGATATTCTTTATCCTCTTTAGCCCAAGACATGTACTTACGCTGAGACCGCTTGCAGTCGATTATTAATTCTTGCTGAAATGTCACATCTAAACCTGCCATACCTAAACCCTCGCCGTAACCCCGAACTCACTGCTCGGCTGTTTTGTTTTAACTCCTGAAAATACTGCTACATTAGGTAAGCAACAGTTATCTCCACTTGGATAATGCTCTATTGGTTTGAGAGAGAGAACAGGGCGTTCTTTCTTCTCTTTCACTGAGTTAGCTTTAGAAATTTCTTCTTCTTTCAGTTTGTTAGCTCTGAAAGATGCATATCTAGCGTATTGACGAGCTTTATATGAATCACTGTTTACATGCTTAACTTCTACTTGTTTACGTTCGTCTGCTTTCTTAGGCGACGTTTTTAACGGTTGAATATAAGTTGTCATGTTGCCTCCTCTGAATAAGTTTTAGTGATTGGTGGTAGGTGCTGAACTCCTACTTGTGAACAATCCCAGCTACTTTACTGGTTGCCCACGCCTGCTAGCATTCAGCTGCTAATCAGCCTTAGCATTCACCAATCCCAAAACTCACTCAGTGAAATGTTGGACAAGATGTCATTGTCCGTACTGCTATATTTTTAAAGAGCATGGCTTGCTGATGTATCTTGCTTGCCTTTGATGAGTTATATTTAAAACTATAGTTGTTTTATTGTCAACAACCAAAGTTGTTTATATTGGTGTTTTTATATTACCTTGGTTTTATTTGGTTGTTTTTATTGGTAATTTATTTTCAAATAAATCTCAGATTGGAATGCAGATCACTTCTTTGGAGGGGAGAAGGTAAAAAAAAAGCCCTCGCTGGGAGGGCTGGATTATCTATGTTTTGTTAATTCTATAAGAGGCTTTAAGCTTTCTACTATCTGCTGTCTTGCATCATCTTCTAAAGTTGGTTTGTGATTTTTATCCCACTTAATCATTGATGCTGCAACACGAAACTCCTTATAAGCCACCACCAGTTTTTCTTTTTCCCTTTCTTTCATGTGGATAGAAAGAGTTAATATTTCATCTTCATTGACTAAAGAGCGTTGAATATAAAACCCTGATTCCAGATCCTTCTTTGCTTTAATAAGCCGTATATGTAGTTGGTCCGCAACTGAATTAAACTCTTTGCGCCGGTCGTTGCGTCTGTTCGAATAAACACCAATAAAGTATGATGCAATTATTGCAATGATTGATATAATTCTTTCAGTATTTGCAACAATCCACTTAACTATTTCATCCACTATCGAGGTTCCTATGCCTAACTTGGAAGTCAAAATCATTGAATTAGAAAAGGCAAATGCAGTATTACAAAGCCAGTATGGAAACCTATTGGCTATTTGCATTGGACTTATCGTAGTTATGTTTATAGCCATCTATCGGTTAAAATAAGATTATTAAAACGTGTCGTCAGGCCACTGTGTTAACCGTGGAACTTATATTTTATTGATTGGCTAACTAGCACTTTAGCGTGGATATAAAGGCCGCCAATGGCTTCTTCGTCCAAATACCAAGTCTCATACCTTGAGTTATCTGATATGACAGCTAGGCGCTTATGTTGCTTCTGTAATCTCTTTATGTATAGCTGGTTATCCAGAACGAATACATAAATCCCGTCACCGTCAAAAAAGTTAGTGGTTATATCTACGAATATCTGATCTCTAGGCTCAAATGTTTCTGACATAGAGTCACCTTTTACAGTGATCATCTTTATCGTATTTGAAGGTCTACCACCGAATAATCTTTTGGCTTCATCCGCTGAATACTCAATAGCCGTGATTGTCTCAATGAAATCATCGATAACCATCACTCCTGGGCCTGCGCTAGCTTGAATGTCTAGTATCTCAACCTTATAAGCATTACTAACACCAGATCCAGCCTCTGAATATGTAGCAGTATTTACATTACTTACTTCGGATGCATGGACAGCAGGCAGTGTTGGATCATCGCCATTACCAGACGACAGCCATTCAGGAGAGACTTTCAAAACCTTAGCTATTTCTATTAGCTTAGTTGAGTTTTGCGCGCTTCCAACCTCAATCTTTTGAATTGCGGCTTGGGATACACCAACAGCTTCGCCTAGTTCCTTTTGAGATAAGCCCGACAATCTTCGAGCCTTTTTTAATCGTTGTGCAAGAGTAGTTTTCATAGTCATAAATATACAACCACAGTTGTTGCCATTCAAACGAATATAGTTGTTGATTAAAAACAACTAAGGTTTTATTATACAAAAATAAACAACGGAGGTTTTTTATGAATGAAGCAATTAAAACCGCCATTGATATCGTAGGGACACAGAAAAAACTAGGTGAAGCGTGTGGCATTACACAGCAAGCAGTTTTTAAGTGGCTACATAACAAGGCAAAAGTATCACCTGAACACATCCCGTTAATTGTTAAAGCTACAAATGGTCAAGTTAAAGGAAAAGACATTCGCCCTGACTTACCACACTTATGGGATTTGGGTAATAAATACTGGTAACACAATCGCTCTTTAAAAATTCACGCCATGCCTTTTGACTTCAATCGGCAAATTATTATCAACAATCCGCTCATATGGAATGAGTCACGGATCATTACTGCTGTTCCCAATATGGGAAGTAATCTAAGAAGGAATTTAACAAATGGAATACGGAAACACATGCAAAACAGTTCGTGACAAACGAGCTATTGAATTTAGAACACGTCATTTAGTTAGTAACGCACTTCAAATATTACGGGATGGGGATCAGCGAGAAATTGCACAAGCCACATCACGCTCAGACTCAACTATCTCAAGAAGAATCCAATCTATTGATGGTGTATGCGAAATGCTTGCTACACGTCGCGTAGTTGGTTTTGTCAGGGAAGGAGAGAAGGTTATCAGAGAATCAGACTACAAACTCTATTTAGAAAATATGGCTGAACTATCGAGATTAAAACTTCAAGTTCATGCATATGAAAAAGCCTCAATTGCGGGAACAACTGAGGCCTTTAGAGAGGAACAATTGGGTCTGTTCTACTAACAAATACACTGTATCAATAACCAGTATTAAAGGAAAGCTGATTTTGAGTTTTCCTTTTGCTGATACAGCTTAGGAATAAGGGAATTATACCATGAAGAAGAAAGTTAATCATTGGTTTAATCGTCACGAAGTGCATAAAAACATCATGCGAGATAAGACGTTACGAGAAGTGACACCGTTAGGAAGTAAACGTCTAAAGGAAGCATTCGAAGATGCAAAATTGAGAAATGAGCATCGTGAGAAATTACTAGGAGGATCGCATGAGTAATGTTGCATATGCAGATTTTGGTAATCAACGACGGCAAGAGAGGCCTAACGTGGCAGATCTTGATAATGGCTATACCAGAATAGCGAATGAGCTATTAGATGCAATCATGCTTGCTGGGTTGACCAAGCACCAATTATTAATGGTTATGGCTGTGTGGAGAAAAACATACGGCTTTAATAAAAAAATGGATTGGGTTGGCAATGAACAACTTGAAAGCATGACAAAGATTGATAGCACCAAATGCTCCACCGCTAAAAATCAATTAGTTCGGATGAAAATCTTTATTCAGGAAGGTCGAAAAATTGGAATGAATAAGAATATTTCTGAATGGGAAACCGACATTGACCGAAACAGTAAAAGTTTTACCGAAACGGTAAAGAATAGCTTTACTAAAACGGTAAAAACCACTTTACCGAAACAGTCAAACACAAAAGACAATAATACAAAAGACAAAAGAAAAGATCCCACCATACCTCCCAAGGGAGGAAATCAAGGAGGCTCTCTCCGTGAAGAATTAATTTCAATCCTAGAAGGAAAATTTGATTTCGATAAGGCAGATAAGCTTCATAATTCTGTTGAGCAAAAATTAGTTGAGTTGGGTTATATCTGCGAAAGAGAATTTAGAGTTAGCGACAGAGGGGATGGTAAAGCTGGTCGAGTTGATCTTCTGGTTTCCAATGGTGAAGGCGATTCTTGTGGCATTGAAATCGATAGGCTGAATGCTAGAGATAAATCCATTGTAAAACTAAAACAACTTTCTGATGGTTTCGTTTTGGTGAGAGAAGGGATCGTGTCTGAGAGATATGATTTCGATGGAATACCAGTGGTAAGCGCTCATCCTATGTCATCTTCAAGTGAAGGAATTTCTCGTGAAGAGATAATCAGGGAAGCAAGAGAAGCTCTAGATTTTTATAACAATATCACTGGCTCTCAATGCAGAGACTTTAAACCATTCATGACTCTCTTATCTCCAACCCAAAGCAGAGATAGATATCTGCTAAGTGATTTAATCACAGTTATTGAGTGGGTGGTGTCAACATGGAAGCGACGTAATAACTCAATAGCAAAACCAACCAATATCTGCCGAGTTAACCGCTTCGATGGCTATCTGTCAGATGCGATCAAGTGGAAAAACCGAGACGGTATCAATCCTGTCGATTGTCCTCATGAAGAATTAATCAAAATCTGGAACAAATACGTTCCTGAAAGAGCCATTGATTTTCATGAGTGGACATCACGCAGACCTGCTTACAAAGATTTGGAGGCTGTCTGGAATGGCAAAACTAACAAAGGGCAATGGCGTGAAGTAAAACACATGGACACCTGCTTCAAGCTGATATCTCAATCAAGTTTATTCACTGGCTTACAAGACAAGGGATGGTTAACTCTTGACTGGATCTTAACGCCGACAAGATGGTCGCAAACCTACGAACAAGCCAAGCGCGAATATACCGAACGGAAAAAAGGGATTGTTTAATGGAAAATAAATTCACGGATTATTATTCAGAGCAGGCTGTCATTGGTGGAATACTGATTGCTACATCTGAAACCGAAGAGATTGCCATATCAGCGATTGAAAGTTTAGTTGCTGATGATTTCACATCATCGGCTCACAAGGCTATTTTTAAAGCTATGCAAAGCCTCGTTAGAAATGGCTCTAAGGTTGATTTGGTTTTACTGAATGGAGAGCTTGAACAGCAAGGAAACTCAGTAATTACTGGCGGGTTTGGCTATCTTGCTGAATGCACGAAAAACACATCAAGCATTCAAATGTTGCCCGGTTATGTTCAAAAGATTAAGGATCTAACCACAGCACGCAAAACACTAGCTGTTCTCAATGAAGGTATTGCGAAGATTAGCTCATCAAACGTTAGCGACCTTGTTGATGTTGTCGGTGAGGTTCAGTCCACAATCTCATCAATGGACACAGGTAGTGTTGTTGAAACACAGCACATTATGGACGGTGTCAATGAGTCGATAAATATTCTTGAGTCGATGATCAATGGTGATATCTGGAAATATAAAACTCAGTTTGGCTTACCTGATATCGATAAAGCATTTGGGGGATTTAACAATACTGACTTGATTGTTATTGGTGGACGTCCAGGTATGGGTAAAACCATGTTCAGTACAGCAATTTCAAAAGCAATTGGATTGAAGCAAAAGAAACCCGTTGTTTTTTATAGCCTTGAAATGCCGTCATGGCAGATATCAGAACGAATTTCATTTCATCATGCAGGGGTTAACAAGCAAGACTTGCTCGGGGATGATAAATCGAAAATAAACATGGATGAGGCTTGGGCTAAGTTATCTCATGCACTTGCTGACATTCAGGAATCACCGATTTATATCAATGACCGACCATCAATGAGCATTCATGAAATACGTGCTGACGCTAGAAAGATGCACAAAAAAACGGGTGGTTTAGGTGTCATTATCGTTGACTACTTGCAGAAAATGAAAATGACCAACCCTGAAAATATGAATCAGTCAGTAGGTGAGATTGCAACAGGGTTAAAAAACCTCGCGAAAGGGCTTAAGTGCCCCGTAGTCGCACTGGCGCAGTTAAACCGTAACTTAGAGCAACGCACCAATAAGCGCCCCGTTAATGCTGATTTGAGAGAGTCTGGCGTTATTGAGCAGGAAGCGGACGTTATCTTCATGATTTATCGTGATGAGAAATATCATCCCGACACCAACCTGAAAGGTATCACTGAGGTTATTTGCACAAAATCACGTCACGCACCCGGTGCAGAAAAAACATATTACTTCACTAACGCTAGAGGTGGTTTAGATCAGGCAGTGTTGAGCAATATAAACAACGACTACGCAGATGAAGAAATTGAGTGTTAACACGCAAGAGGATTTTTAGATGAATATTAAACAATTGCAACAACAGATCCATCAGCAAAACAAAGATGCAGGATGGTGGGATAATCCACGCGAAAAAGGAACGTTACTATGCCTAATTCATTCTGAAATTAGCGAGGCAATGGAAGGTGAGAGAAAGGATTTAATGGACGATCACTTACCACATCGGAAAATGGCTGAAGTCGAACTTGCTGATGCTGTTATTCGTATTTTGGATTATGCAGAAGCCTTTGGTTATGACATTGAGGGTGCAATAACTGAAAAGCTCGAATACAACAAACATAGAGCAGATCATCAGCGTGAAAACCGTATCAAGAAGGGCGGGAAAAAATTCTAACAGGAGGCATCTAATGCAGGGAACTAATAGAGTCAAATGTAGTGAAAGATTGCCCGTTATCGGTGAACCGGTTCTAGCATTTTTAGACGGAACACCATTGGTTTTATTTTTAAATCGGGTCAATCTTAATGATGAAATAACATTATCTCTTCAGTGGGAAGCTACTTATTTACCTAACAAGCCCATCCCATTCTTTGATGTCGAATACTGGATGCCTATACCACCAATGCCAGAGGGTGAATGATGGAATCACCACTTGCACGAATGATTAAGCAACAGGTGTTCGATGCCAACGTCGACAGGCTTGTATCGCTCAACGATGAGCAATGGGATTTCATACTGAATGACCAAGATAAACGCGCATGGTCTGGCGGTAATTACTACGGCCACGATTATGACGAATGGGAAATCTACATTGCCTACGATATCAAATATGTGAAAACAGGATTACGGGAGCCATTGTTATGAACGAGCTCAAGAAATGCCCGTTTTGTGGATGTGACCGGATTTTTGTCGGCACGTATGATTATGAAGAATTTGACGACAAAACATACTACAAGGCAGAGTGTAATTCATGCGAAGCGGAGACGGGATTTAAGGATAGCAAACAGGAAGCCATAACAGCATGGAACAGGAGAGTTAACGGTGAATAAGTTAAAAAAATGCCCTTTGTGTGGCAGTGAAGTTAAATGGTGTGGCGAGAATGAGCCAGACCCAGAAGATAACCACCTTTGTGATCATATCGAATGTACTAATGCTGATTGTGGCGCTGATTTCTCTTTTACCCACAATAACGACATTTGCCCAGATAATTCTGATGACATGACACCAGAAGAATTAATGCAGATAGACCGTGATTATTCAGCGCAAAGGTTTAATAGTAGAGCTAACAGTGAGTGATACGGAGGTATAATTGACAAATGATATCTGTCTCCATAAATCCAACCTCAATGGCATTTTCAAAACCCTCTCAGAAGTAACAGAAAACGGTAAGCGGTACCGAATCAAAATCACCGAATGGCGTGAACTCAGAACAATACCAATGAACAAAACATGGCGAATGTGGGTAGAAACCACAGGCGACTGGCTACGTGCGCGTGGCGTTGTCATTGATATTAAAAATGGTGCTGGTGAAGTCGTTCTATCAAAACCAATCACTAACGAAGAAACGCATGAGTATTTTGTCGGTCACTGGTTGGGTCGTGATGAAAACGGAGAGCGCGAGAAAACTAGCAGGATGGATAAAGCGAGGATGCTCATCATGATGGAGAAACACGAAGCATGGTGCATTGAAAAAGGCATTCCAATCATCATCCCAAACGACAGCGAATACATGAAACTTAAGGATAAACAAAATGAGTAAATACGACAGACCATGCAAAGGCGTAACAATCGATGTATATGACGTTTTAAAAGCGTTTGAGGTAACTAACCCAGCATTACAGCATTTAATTAAAAAAGCTCTCTGCGCAGGATTGAGAGGGCATAAAGACAAAGAGCAAGATTTATGTGAAGTGCTGGCATCGGCAAAGCGGGCTATTGAGTTGGAGGCTGAGAAATGACTGAAGAACAATACAGGACTTATGCGCGAGTGATAGTTGTTGGTCGTGAGTTTATCTCATTTAATCACAACACCATTTCATCTGTAACAGGATTAACACCCGCAAGGGTTGGAGCGATTCTAAGAAAGTTACTTGCATTCCAGTGTGTAGAGCATGTCGAAACAAAGAGCCGTAAACGCACTCGCCCAATCAATAACTACGCAGTAACAGACGATGCAATCACTCGACTGAGAAGTCAGTTTGAAAAAGAGCGATTGGCTAATCTCCCACTCTTCCCAAAAGCAAAGAAAGTTGAAGCAAAGAAGCCTAGAAAAGTGCTGAATGATTTTATGTGTGGGTTGTCATTTGTCGATAAAGCCAACGTCTCAGGTATGGGTAATCCGATGTTGATGAAAATAGACTCGTTACTCAAAGGAGTACGCAATGAACTGCATGTCATGCAATAGACCGTTAACAGATGAAGAAATTTATGTGTGTACCCGGTGTGCCGATGAATACGCTCATTTGGAAGCGATGGAAATAGTGAAGGGGGACAAAATTGGCGAAGGTAAAATCGCCGAAACTCAAAACCTGTAAAGTCTGTAGCACTGATTTCACTCCTTACCTATCTACCCAAAAAGTTTGTTCCACATCTTGTGCAATAAAATTCGCGTCAAATGAAATTAAACGGACCGAAGAAAAGGACCGTAAAAAACGCTTATCTGAGGAAAGAAAGTTATTGCGGATCCGAAAGGAAAAGCTAAAGACAAAATCAGACTGGAACAAAGAGGCTCAGGCAGCAGTAAATAAATACATATTTTGGCGTGACTATGGTCATCCATGTATTGCTTGTGGTGGGTCCTTAAATTATGGGGTAAGAGGTGGGTCCGTAGATGCTAGTCATTACAGGTCCAGAGGTTCGGCAAGTCATTTAAGATTTAATCTACTCAATATTCATGCTGGCTGTGTTCACTGCAATAGGGACCTGTCAGGAAATCTCATCCCGTATCGCATTAATCTCATCAATAAAATCGGCGAAGAGCGAGTAACTCGTTTAGAGCACGATAACACGGTCCGTAAATTCGACATCGAATATCTCAAGCGAATGAAATCTATATTCACACGTAGGGCCCGTTGGTATGAGAAAAGGCGAAAGGACCAATATTCGGAGGTGGCTTAATGTTCACTGACTTAATCGCAGCTATTGAAGAATGCAGGTTTAGGGCATTAACAGGGCGCACTGGTGATAAAACAAAGCGCTATTTATCAGTTATTCAATTAAATAACGGATTCATGAAAGTCGTTGAAACTGTACAGGCAAAGAGATGTGGTAACCGGATTATGTACTCAGTCGGTTGCGATAGATATCACACAGTATTACCGGAGGCGAGATGAACCTAGAAAGCGCTGTTAAATATCACTTCGCCAAAACAACATCAATATCAGATGCGCCTAGCTCAACATCGCCAGATAGATTAACCGGTACTGATGTCATGGGTGCCTTTGGATATTGTCAAAGTAAAGAGTCATTCGGCTTTTCTGCGTTCTCGGGAAAGATGGAGATAAGCCAGAATGACAAAGTGAAAGCGATACAACTTTTAACTCGGCATGCATTGAATCATTGCGACAAGGTTCCAGCCTTACGCAAGCTCGATATGAATGTTAAGCGAAAGGTAATGCAAATACTCGCAAAATTCGCTTATGCAGATTATTGCAGATCGGCATCAAGTGTTACTGAGTGCGTAAAGTGCAATGGATCAGGTTTTAAGGTAAGGGCGATTAAGGTTAAAAAAGTCTTTGGTAAAGAAGTTAGCATTATTAATGACACCGAGTCATGCGCTTGTGATAAGTGTAATGGTAAAGGTTATGTTTCTTGTGCGTGTAATGACTGCAAAGGGCGTGGCATGGCAATAGACAAGGAAACGTTAAGGTTAACTGGTGAAGCTGTCAGTATGCCTTGTAAGCGTTGTTCTGGTCGTGGTTACGAGCGAATACCTGCATCAAAGGCTTTTCAGGCTGTGTCTCATTTAGGGATTACGATTGATCAATGGAAGCGTTCAGTTAGTAAATTTTATGAGTCATTGGCGGTTGAATGTGAAAAAGGAGAAAGTAACGCAGATTACATACTAAAAAAGGTAACAAATTAAAAACGAATACTTCTAACGAATGAATTGACTTTTGCACTTTTCTGTGTAAATATCGCTCTAACGATGGGTTATTGCCATTTCGTTAACGTTAAAAGAATCCAAGACCTCGCTTCGGCGGGGTTTTTTGTTACCGAAACAGTGCCCCTCATAACCTCTACGCAGAATGGAGAAATCTGGTTTGCGATACGTTTGGGTCTTTCTATTTTAATTCCCCCGAATTCGAGGGAATAAGTTTTTGATATTTATCCAGAGTGCTTATTTGCATTGTGGTAATCCAACCATCCGGAATTTCCGGATAGTTCACATATTCGGTTATTCCGAACAACTCATTCAGAAGATCGCTTAGGCGGTCTTTTTTCGTATATGCCGACCACAGAATCAATCACAACACCTCACATTCACACAAGAGCTGTGAGTCGGCGTTCTATTAACTAATTCCTCCAGAAAGGAGGCGGTATGACACGAATGGACGAGAAAGACAAATTCAGTGCCACCGCATGGGGTGTCATATTCGCTATATCCCTATACGGCGGATTGGCTAGGTATATTATCGACAATAAACGTAATGGTTATCGGTGGAGCTGGGTAGGAGCAATTATGCAAATGTTCGTATCTGGCTTTGCTGGAATGATGGGAGGTCTTATATCAATAGAGCTTAACGCCTCATTCTACTACACGTTATTTACTGCTGGCTTATGTGGTTCCGCTGGCTCTTTAGCATTGGATTTCTTCTGGGATAAGTTTACAGGGGGTAAGAAGTGAGTAATTTTAGATTAAGTAAACGTAGTGAAGAAAACCTCCGTGGCGTTCATCCTGATTTGGTTAAAGTGGTACATCGAGCATTAGAAATTACTGATATTGATTTTATGGTGATTGAAGGTAAGCGCAACGAAGCCAGACAGCGACAATTAGTTGCAAGTGGCAAAAGCCAAACGATGAATAGTCGTCACTTAACTGGTCACGCTGTTGATTGTGCTCCGCTGGTAAATAATCAGATCCCTTGGAACGATTGGTCATACTTTAAAAAAGTAGCTGATGCCATGATGCAAGCGGCGAAAGAGCTAGGTGTTGATATCGAATGGGGCGGTAACTGGAAAACATTTAAAGATGGCCCTCACTTCCAATTAACCCATAAGACATATCCCGCATGAATACGCTAACTAAGGCATTAGCTGGACTACTGGCAATATCTGCATTCTGGCTATGGTGGGTAATAGATGACTACGACAAATTAAGCAAAGATTACAACACAGCAACCAATCAGTTATCACAACAAGTCGACATCAACAAAGACTATCAAGTCCGTATCACTCGATTAAATCAACTCGATATTCGTCACTCACAGGAGTTAGCCAGTGCAAAGAATGAAATCAACACTCTTCGTGATGCTGTTAACTCTGGCAATAAGCGGGTGTACGTCAAAGCCAAGTGTCCAACAGTCACCAAGAATTCCACCGAAAGCGGAAGCGATGAAGCCACCGCACGACTTAACAAGGCAGTTGAACAAGATTATCTACGTCTCAGAGAAATGATAGTCGAGAACGAACAGCAAACTTTGTATTTGCAGGATTACATTAACACTGAATGCCTCGCTCAATAGCGGGGCTTTTTAATGGAGAAATATCATGGCAGTAGAAGGTTCAGATAACCCAACTCAATTCCGTGAAGAGCTGGATAAAAGCATTCCAAAAGAATAAAAAAAGCCCAGCATGGGTGCATGGGCAAACTAACAGGATATTAATCAAAGTATAGTGATAATTACTTAGTATAGCTTAAGTAAATATATATATCAGCAATTAGATAAGTCGTTTATCCATTAAGGAGGTCGATCCCTATCTTGACTGCTAGGAACAGACTAGAAGCGACCTGATTAACGTAGTGATACGTGATGATGGTTGCGAACTCTACGTATTTCACTCTGTGCATTCACCGCGCAATTAAAAACACTCACAGAACCTTACAGAAAGTCGAACCTGAGAAAAACCGTTAATGGTGTTTTCTGTGGGGCGGTTATTTCTGGTGAACAGGTTCGCTTTTCTATAAGGAAATACACCATGCCTTTAGTGGAAATTAAAAAGTTTGATTTGTTAGCTAGCTCTTCTGCAATCGCCGATGGAGTTAAAAAGAAACACAAAACAGTAATTCAACTTGTTCGTCACTATGTCGATGACCTTAATGAATTTGGAAGGGTAGCATTTGAAATGCGATCCTTTGATACCGATGGTGGACGACAGAAACAACAGGTGGCGTTACTTAATGAGCAGCAGGCAACGTTATTAATTACATATATGCGTAATAATGATGTTGTTAGGGCATTCAAGAAAAGGCTTGTTTCTGAATTCTTTAAAATGCGATCGGCTTTGGCTGCTAAGAAATTAGATAGAAACACATCAAGATTGGAATATAAGCCAATGACTGATGCAGTTAAAAAGTCGAGAGAAGAGCAAGGCAAAACTATTTCACCTCATCACTTCAGTAACGAGGCAGACTTAATTAATCGCATTGTTCTTGGCATGACATCTGCTAAGTTTCGTGTTCATAACGAAATAGGAAAGAAAGAACCTATTCGTGATTACCTAACTCCAGAGCAAATACATTGCGTAACCGAATTGCAAAGAGCCAACACAGTGTTTATCTCAATGGGATGGGACTTTGAGCAACGAAAGGATGAATTAACTAAGTTGTTCAATAAAAACCATAAGCAACCATTACTTGATGAGATGCATAGATTAGCAGCGTAAAATTGCGCTTTGCTTATAAATCAATAAATTACCGATGCACTAAAAGTTGCATCACATGAATAGGCCCTAGTGGCCTTTTTTATTAGGTGGGATATGAAAACAGGAAGAATGGTAACAACCATAAAAATGAAGTGGTGGGTGCCTTATTATGTTGAATGCTTAAATTTGTTCTCTTTAGTATTTCTCGTTGAGCCTAACCCATCCATTGTTAGTAAATTCATTGTTAAACATGGCGTGACTATTAATACACGGTTTGAGGAAATTTAAAGGATACCTATTTATGAATGATGATTTAAAGTCAGGTCTAATCGAGTTTCTAACCATTTTTACTGTAGCGATCTTGCTTTGTTTTGCGCTCATCTTTGGAGTGATGTATGGCGTTAATTCATATCAGTGCAATCAGTATCAGGGTATCACTGGTATTGAGACAAAAATGGGTGGATTTGAGTGCTATGTAAACACTGGGAAAGCATATATTCCATATGATGAATACAAATTAAGGTCAGCAACCCACAGAGAGTAATCATGTCAGAAAAATATCACGTAATAGCAACTAAGAAAGACGGCACAACCTACGAAGGCATGATGACCACTAAAGAACCTCGTGTGACTAATGGGTTAATTGGCATCGCATCACTTGATGGCTCATGGGTATACATATCACCTGATGAAATTAGTGATATTAAATATGTGCCAGTAGTTGAACAGTAAATATTAAGGAAAGGGTATGGCTCAAAATAAACCAACGCTCACAGATGAGCAGAAAGTTCTTTTTGATGCCCTAACAAAGTTACAACAGAAATTCGTGTTAGGCATCTTGAAAGGACTCAATCAAATAGATGCTTACAAGCAAGCTGGCTATAAGGCAAAGAGCGATGATTCAGCTCGTGCGTCTGCATCTGAAATCTTAACAAATCTTAACGTTAAGTCGTTCTTAGATGCAATGAATGAGGTAGCCATTTCTAATGCGATTATGAGTCGTGAGGAGGCGTTAGAGAGACTTTCTTCTATCGGACGTAGTTCAGTATCAGAAATGGTTGAATTCAGTGAGCATAAGATGGGAACGGATGACGACGGTAATCCAGTTATTCAATCTGTGTGGAGATTTAAAGATTCTGCTCTACAAGACCCTAAAGCACTAGCGGCAATATCTGAACTCACGGCAAGTAAAGATGGAATCAAACTAAAGCTTCATGATCCGAAAGCAGCGATTAAACAATTAGCTGATATGCAGGGTTGGGAGCCACCGAAGAAAATTGAACATTCAGTAGATGAGCAGATGGCAGAGTTGCTGAGAGAGATATCATCGGAGTCATAATATGGCTGCAAAAAATCAGCAATTTGAAATATTAAAAAAGAATTTAAAGGATAGGTTTTGGCGTTTAAATAATCTCTATTTCATTACTGATAAAAAAGGTAAGAAAGTAAAATTTAGAATGACGCCTGAGCAGTTTGAGTACTTTAATGGTATGCATACACGTAATATCATTTTAAAAGCTCGTCAGCTAGGTTTCACAACACTTGTTTGTATAGTTCAATTAGATGCAGCTTTGTTTGAATCAGCAAAATGCGCATTGATTGCCCACACTTTAAATGACGCCAAGCGATTATTTAGAGAGAAGGTTAAATACGCATATGACAATTTACCTGCAGTAATTCGAAGGGCGAACCCTGCAAAGAATGACTCTGTTGGTGAGCTGGTATTCAGTAATGGCGGCTCACTTTATGTAAGTACCTCTTTTCGTGGTGGGACGCTACGCTATTTGCATATCTCTGAATTCGGCAAGATATGTGCCAAATATCCAGATAAAGCACGTGAAATTGTCACTGGTGCTTTTGAGGCGGTATCAAGCGATTGTTTCACGACCATTGAAAGCACTGCGGAAGGTAGAGCAGGTTATTTCTTCGATTACTGTCAATCTGCTGAGAAGGCTCAAATTCAGAGTAAGGCTCTCTCTAACCTAGACTGGAAATTCTTTTTCTTCTCATGGTGGAAGAATCCAGAGTATGCCATTAACCCTGTTGAGCAATTGCCGCAAAGGCTAGTTGATTACTTCGATGAGATATCAAGTAAACACGGCGTTCAATTAAACGAGCGTCAGAAAGCATGGTATTACGCAAAAGAAAAAACACTCGGCGACGATATGAAACGGGAATACCCGTCAATACCGTCTGAGGCATTCCAGCAATCGGTTGAAGGCGCTTATTACGCTAAGCAATTCCGATTTCTCTACGAAAATAAACGCATTGGCACACTTCCTGATAACTCGCATCTACCTGTTCACACGTACTGGGATATTGGTGTGGGTGACTCAACATCAATCTGGTTTATCCGTGAGGTTGGTGAAGAGTTCCACGTCATTGATCACTACTCAAGCAGCGGTGAGGGTCTACGGCATTACATGAAAGTACTGAAAGACAAATGCTACACATATGCAAGTCACAATGGCCCTCATGATATTGATAACCGCGAGTTTGGCTCTGATGCGAAATCACGTAGAGAACTGGCTAGAGAGGGTTACGAAATTGACGGTGAGAACTATTCAATGCGATTTGAAGTAGTGCCGAAACTTTCCATTGATGAGGGTATTGAAGCGGTTCGTGAAATCTTACCGCTTTGCGTGTTCGATGAGCATAAATGTGGTGAAGGAATCGCACACCTTGAGGGGTATCGCAAAGAGTGGGATGACAAACGAGGGTGCTGGAAAGATAAGCCACTTCACGATTATACGTCACATGATGCTGACGGATTTAGGTATTTTGCAGTGAGCAGAAGAAACAAGAAGGCTCATGTTGGCATGTTAGTTCGCAAACGTTAATGAGGGCGATAATGGAAGAGAATCAACAAAAGCTGTCATTAGCGGTTAATAACGCTATCAAGGCAGTTGCTAGGGCAAGAATGGATTATGCTTCTGGCGGTATTGGTATCAATAACACAAAGCGACCAAGAATATGGAATGAATTTGGTTACCCAGAGAATTTAACATTCGATGATTTTTATAATGCATACGATAGGAATGCGTTAGGTGGGGCTGCGATAGATCGATATATCTCTGGGTGTTGGATTGATATTCCAGAACTATTCGAGGGAGATGAGGAGGCTGATAAGGATGGTTCTACAGAATGGGACAATCATTTAAATAAACTACTCAAAAGGCATTGGGAACAAATCAAAGAAGCGGACAAGCGTAATTTAATTGGTCGTTATTCTGCGTTAATCATTCAAATAAGAGATAATAAACAATGGAATGAGCCTGTTGATATCAGTGTTGTTAAGCGCTTAAAAGAAAAGTCTATAGTCAGATTCATCCCGGTATGGGAGGCGCAACTTGACCCGAAGAATTGGTATGAAGACCCATCTGATGAGTGGTATGGATATCCTTCAATGTACGCATTTACTGAAATTCCAGTTAGCACTGATAGTGATGGCTCACCCAATAGAATTATTGATATACATCCAGATAGGGTAATTATTTTTGCCGAAGGTTCGGCTGACGGGAAACTAACATCTGGATCGCCATTGTTGCGTAAAGGCTACAACAAGCTACTAGATGCAGAAAAAGTATCTGGCGGTAGTGCTGAGGGATTCTTAAAAAATGCCAGTAGACAGCTTAATTATTCGTTCAGTAAAGACACTGATTTTCAGAGGTTAGCTGAAGCGTTAGGCACAGATATGAGTGGGCTTGCTGATGCACTGGATGAGCAAGTAAGGCGGTTAAATAAGAGTATAGATGCTTCAGTTATGATGCAAGAAGGAACTGCAGGCGTACTCTCTGTTACGCCAGCAGACCCAGAGCCAACTTGGCGCACTATTCTTGCCGAATTTGCCGCCTCTATTAATATGCCAGTTAAGGTGCTTATCGGACAGATTACAGGCGAGCGAGCATCAACCGAGGATATGAAAGACTGGGCCAAAACATGCATGTCTCGTCGCAGGGGATTCTTAACTTCCGTTATTGAAAGTTTAGTCTCTCGATTATGGTCAATTGGCGTTATCGAACCAAGGGAAGAAATAACAGTTAGTTGGTCTGATTTACTCGCACCAAGCCAGTCTGAAAAGCTAGATAATATGAGTAAAGCTGCTGATGTTGCACAAAAAACACAGGCATCATTTGGTTATTCAGTGTTGATGGAAAATGAAATTAGGGCATTAGGCGAATATCCGACATTAAAAGAGTTCGATAACACCGCTTCGCCAGAAGAAGGTAAAAAAGGAGATCCATTAATTGATGATGAAGAATCAAAAGATAGGGTCACCGATAATACCAAGGAATAAGGCTGACCCAACGCAATCAGGTCGGCAAGTTAGAAAGATGTTTCGTGATATCGAAAGCCGATATTACGAACTCAAGAAAGCGCTCAAGCAACTCTTCGACCTGTCATTTACTGGCAGGGAACGAAATCAGAACTCACTGTACAGCTATATTCTAGCTAAAAACGCACAGAATGAACCTGATTCACTTATCAGGGTTAATGCTGGCGTTTACTCTTATGATCTAGCTGAGAGACCTGCGGAATATGCTAAGTTTCTTGAAAGGCTGCAATCACTACTTGATGATTATCTTCTCGAAGGTGGTGATGATCGATTGTGGGCATTTGGGTATGTATCTGATGAGTATGAGCGCGGAACACTGAATGCTTATACTAACTTAGCCGCTCAATCCGAAGTATATGCATCACAAACCACTCTGACTTACCTGATGTCACAACCGGCATACCAGAACCAGATAGCATCAGCATTCATTTCCACTTATAGCGATTGGAAAGGTATTTCCGATGCCGCTAGAGCAGACCTGTCGAATATCATTGGCACATCGATAGCAAGAGGGGTTAATCCGAGAGAAACGTCAAGGATAATCAGCAAGCGATTAGATGTATCAATGTCCAACGCAAAACGCATAGCTCAGACGGAACAGGTAGGAGCGTTGCGCCGTGCAAACTGGAATGAAACGTTATGGGCTAGCGAATCTCTGGGGTTAAAAACAGGATTGTTATGGCTATCAGCACTAAAGCCCACTACAAGAAGCTGGCATGCAGCGCGACACGGGAGGATCTATACCGTTGAAGAGGTTGAGGCGTTTTATGCCGAAGGTGGAAATAGATTTAACTGCTACTGCGCGACACAACCGGTATTGCTAAATGACGACGGGACCATTTACAACAAAGGAATTATCGACCGTTTAATTACTGAGCGGAAGAGCTGGTCAACAGACTAAAATTCACAATCAAGAGGCCACTACATGAGTCTTTCTAGTATTCATGTTAAGTCGCTGGCTATCAACTCCTCCAATATCTCAACTGAAACCATTGATGGTGACGAGCATATCGTCATTCGCGGCGTTGTGCCGGTGGTTGATGACGTTGTGATGAATGGGGGGCTATATCCGGCCAGCGAAATTAACAAAAGCTTTCAGTCGATGGAGGGGAAACAGTGCCCGTATGGACACCCAAAAATCGGCACAGATTACGTATCGGCTGACACGCCGAGAGCGGTAAACCAGTTTCACATCGGCGCATGGGCTGAAAATGTCCGCAAAGATGGTGAAAGAGTCGTCATGGACGTGAAGGTTAATCGCCGTTTCGCGGATGCCACCGAAAAAGGCAAAGAGTTCCTTGCTCGTGTGGATGACATCATTGCCGGTAACAGCACAGACCCGATCCACGTCTCCACCGGATTGCTGCTACAGCGTGAGCAGAACAAGGGCAAGTCAAAAGGCAAGCCCTATACATGGGTCGCCAGAAACATGCACTTTGACCACATCGCCATTCTTCCGGCGAGTGAACCAGGTGCGGCCACGCCGGAGGACGGTGTCGGGATGTTCGTCAACGCTGACGGGCAGAAATGCGATATCGAAAATGTCAGCCTGGTTGATGCGGCGAACTGCATGAAAGAAGGCATTATCAGCAAGGTAAAATTCTTCTTCACCAACGGCTCAAGCTTCTCTTTCGAGGATATCTATAAAGCACTGCGCGATGCCCTGAGAGAGAAATCATCAGGTGATGACTGGCCTTACCCGGAAACAGTCTGGCCCGACAAATTCATTTACTACAAAACCGGCAAAACCTACCAGCAAAAATACCTCATTGACGACAACGGCGAAGCTGATCTTGTCGGTGAGCCCATTGAAGTTGTGCGCAAGCCAACAGAGTACGAAGTAAAAACCAATAAGGAAAACGACCCGATGAAACAACTCATCACAAACGCGCTGAAGGCAAAAGGCATCGACACAGACGGAAAATCCGATGCTGAGCTGATGGATGCGTACAACCAGATGATTGCCAATGAATCAAAAGGCGAAGAAACGCCGGAAGAGAAAGCGGCGCGTGAGAAAGCAGAGAAAGAGGCCAAAGACAAGGCCACTAACACAGATGACGTCACCGCAGCAGTGAATGCCGCACTCAAGCCGCTCACTGATGAAATCAGCGCACTTAAAAGCCAGTTAAACGCAAACGCTGACAAAGAAAAATCAGCCATGCGTGAAGCAGTTAAGGCCAAATTTGGCTTCACGGAAACAGCCGTGAATGCGCTGGACGGCGACCCGCTGAAAGAACTGTACGCACAGTGTGCGCCGGTTCAGGGGCTGAATGGTTCATTCCATTCTCAGCAGAACTCTTCCACCTCAGTATCAGAAATGCCGGAGTAAAACGAAATGGCGAACAAAACAAAACGTGTGATTCATGCGGGAGGTATTTTCCCTAACCCGCTGTTAAATCGTGAAGGCGAGGCGTTAGCAGACATTAAGCCAGGCACGGTAGGCTTTTTCGATGGCGGCAAGTTCAAAGCCTCAGTAGATGGTAAAGAGTCGGCGATCCTGTACGTGGCAAACATGGATTATCTGCGCTGCAAAGGTGTAGATGACGACCTGAAGGCCGGTGATTGGGTGGTGGCAATCCAGCCATTGCAGGGATTATTCCTGAACGTCCGCGCTGCTGCCGGTACGTACAAAAAAGGCCAGCCGGTGATTGTTGCCAACGGCCAGGTCACAGCGGCCACCGCTGCGGAAGGTGAAGTTGTATTCGCCTATGTCGAAGAAGATTCAGCACTGACCGCTAAGGCGGGTGAGCTGGTTCGCGTTGTGTTCAAGTAAGGAGAACCGAATGTTTTATTATTCAAAAGCAAAGGCAACCGAAACGGGAAACCTTGAAGCAAACCAAGCGCAATTCGGTGCGCTAAGCTTAGAGCGTAACTCATCTGCTCAGGCTGTGGCTGATTTCATTTCTCGTGCTCGCAATGTGCCTGCTTTAGATGCTACCAATGCGATAGATGACATTAAACGTCTGTACAAAGCATATGACCAGACTGTGTTAGCTGAATTCCAGCCAAACACTGAGTTCACATTGTTAAACGACCTCATGGGCCTATCTCGTTCAGTTCGTATTGATGAGTCGGTCTATGAATATGCGCGTAAAGGTGGCGGTGGCGTAGCTCATACGTCAATGAGCGGTCAGGTTGGTGCGTTACTTGAGGCTAGCGCTTATAGCTTTGATGGAACTATGGTGCCAATTCATGACACGGGGTTCAAGTTCACATGGCGTGATCCGATTTTCGGTAAGGGATCTGCACTGGCATCATTGGCTGACGCTCAAAAAGATTCTGTTGATACCGTTCGTCGTAAGTACCTAGATTTTATCTGGAATGGTTTCCGCGATGCTGCGGGTAACTTCATTGCGTTTGATGGAAAAACCTTTAAGGGTTTGCGTAGTGATGAACGTGTTGCTCAAGTGGTATTGAGTGTCAATTTTGCAACAGAGCAAGACGGCAAAAAAATCCGCACTGAAATCATCAAACTGCGTGATGTGCTGAAATTGCAAAACCTGCAATATGGAGAGCAAACTTGGTACGTCTCAGGCGAAATTCTGTCTAATTGGGAAAGCGTATATTTCGACGTTAACCAGACACGCACCATTCTTGAGGAAATCAAGAAAATCACTGGCATCAAAGACATTAAGGAAGATTACGAACTGAAAGGTAACGAAGTTCTGATTGTTCCTCTTAGTGCTGGTGTTATTGCTCCTATCGTTGGTCAGGCGTTTGGTACTGTTGCTGATCCGCGCCAGTTTTATAACTCTGACTACGTATGGCGCACATGGGGTGCGGCTGGTCTGATGGTTAAGCAAGACATCAGCAATCATTTCTCAGTTGTTCATGCGAAAGGTAATTAAGGGGGGGTTTATGGCACTGGTAAAAGTAGTTTCAAATAACTTCTTCGCTGGTGCCGGCTTTCTAAAGGTAGAAGCCGGTAGCCAAATGACAATGTCAGATGAATGCGCGAAAGAGAGGGAAAAGGCTGGTTTGGTTGAAATTCTCTCATCGGGTGATGTTGAAGTAGCATCACCTAGTAACGATAATTCTGAACAGCCCGAACAGCCCGAACAGGCAAAAGCGAAACAAAGCGGTAAAAAATAATGCAGATAACTCTTGATGACGTAAAGCCGATGATTACGGAACTCGGGTTTACATTGCCTGACTCTGTGCTGTCGCTGTTACTGAGTCAGGTTAATGCAAAGTCCGGATGTCTCGAAGCCAACTACGACGAAACCACGCAGAAGTTACTGCTGATTTACACCGTTGTGCGGTTGGCATCGCTATCTGGCGCACGAAAGATATCATCACAGAGCGCTCCTAACGGGGCGTCTCGTTCTTTCGCATATGATTCTTCCGGTACTGATTATCTACTGAACCAGATCCGCGCATGGGACAGTGCAGGATGCCTTGCTGACTTGCCATTATCTAGTAAAACGGTAGGCTTTTTTCGGGTGATTGGAGGTGTTCAATGAGTTCAGTTGCAAATTGGGCGTATACCTCGTGGGCTACTTTATGGAAAGCAAAGAAAGACAAAAACAGTAAGCCGGTATTCTCCGAGCCGGTTCATTTTCTTTGTGGTTATGGTAGTGAGCTTAAATCTGGAAAGTTGGATATTGGTTCTGAAATCACCATCAAGTTAGTTTTCTGGACTGAGTATGCCGATGCAAAGAAAGGTGACTTTATCGCTATCGGCACGCACTCAGGTGATCAGCTATCTGCCGGTGCTGATGAAATCAAATTCATCAAACGTGATGAAGACCTATTCGAGCATATTGCGGATGACTACACTCTGATAACGGCGGTGTGATATGGCAGCAAGAGTAAGAGGGATTTCTCAGGCTAACGCAAACCTTAGGGCGCTTGTTGGTGACATACAAGGCAAGAGAGTTATGAGAGCTATTCAGTCTGCTTTGCTGATTGGTGGCGCTCAGGCGGCTATATACACACCTATTGACACATCAACGCTTATCAACTCTCAATTCAGGGAAGTCACTGTTAACGGTACTCGCGTTACTGGTCGTGTTGGATATACAGCAAACTATGCGGTTTATGTTCATGATCCTAGAATAAAGCAAAACTTTAGACGCTCAAGCGCTCGTAAAGAGTTCTTATCTCGTGGGTTTGAAGATGAACGCAGGGCCATTGATGACGCAGTGAGACGGGAGCTTCAAATATGATACATGAGAAGTTTGAGCGCTACTTAAACAGAGGTAATTTACTCGATGGTTTCATTGTTCAAAGGTTTGCGTGGGACGAAGAAGAAGATACAAGACACCAGCAATATGCAGTTATTCAACCGGATGATAGTAGCGGTAGGTTTGCTGATTTAGGTGCTGATGATTTCGTGGCACTTGTTCTTGTATCTGCATGGAAAGACCCTGAGCCAACAGTGATAAGAGCTAATGAAATTCTAAATTACGTTGCTAACAACTCGTTAGATTGCGAACTCAATTCAATCTACAACCTAGGTGGTCTGCCAAGACCCATACCGACAGAAGAAGGTCGGTTCATCCTTAGGCTTTCTTTCCGCTGCACATCTTAAATTAAATACATCTCAATAGGTCGCTTATGCGGCCTTTTTTATTTGCAAATAAAGAGGTTATAACATGGCACAATGCCCTGATGATAAAGGCCTAGTGATGGGTAACGCAGGTATTCTGCGCATTGCAAAAGGCTGTTCAAATCAATCACCATCTCAGATTCAATTTTTGCGACTAGGTGCATTAACAAGTAAATCGACAGACTTCGGTATGGAAACTGTCACGTCCAATGCCGATGATACAAAAGGCTTAGCAGAATCTATTGTCACTGGCGCTGACGTAACTATCAGTTTCGATGGTGAATTAAAGAAAGCTGGTGTTGCTGGTTCAACTTCCGCTTTCGACATTGCTAAAGAAATTCTTGATGAAGTTAAAGCTGGTCGTCAGCCTTCATATTGGGTTCAGCTCGACATGAAAGGCGACGGTAGTGATGTTATTCAGGGGTATATGACCTTCACATCATGGTCAATGGAGTTTCCAACAAAAGAAATTTCCACTTATTCAGGTGAACTAAAAGTTGCTGATGCAGAAACGGTTGAATGGCTACAAGAAGAAATCGTTGTTGAAAGCATTGCTGTTGAGCCATCCTCCCTGTCTGTAAAAGTGGGTGAAACTAAGACATTTACTGTCAAGTTCACGCCAACCGATGCGACGAACAAAAACTACACTGCTGTAAGCGATAAGACAAACTTTGCAACAGTTACCCAGCTTGTGAATGTGGTTACTGTGCGTGGTGTTGCTGAAGGTACTGCAAACATCACGGTCACATCCGAAGATGGTAGCAAGACGGCCAAATGCGTGGCCACTGTTACCGCTGCTTAATATTACAAAGGGTGCTTTCGAGTGCCCTTGATAATATTCAGGAGGGATTATGACGCCTATTTTAGAAATCGGTGAGATGGTTATCTCTACTGATAAAAAGGATTTCTTATTTAGACCATCGTTCATCAATATGACAAGAATCGGAGAGCCTAAACAGATCGTGAGTGTATATGGTCAATTAAATGGTACCGAGGCACAAGATTTAATCACTCGCGCCGTAATGAATTACAGGGTTATCCCTGAGTGGATAATAAAAGCCATTAGCAAGCCAATATACGGACGCAATATCCTACAAACTGCAATGATAGTGATGCAGGCGTGCTGCGATGATGATTGTTCAGAAATCATTGGCGAGTGGAAATCAGGTAAGCGCGGCATTGTCTATAAAAACGGCAAGATGCCAATCGCTGACATTATCGTTATTTCCAGAGAACTATTTACTCACGGAATTATCGGTAAAGCGAAGATCCGTAAACTTCAACGCAATGAAGGCAAAAATGAATTCTCAGATGAGTTTATGGCAATTGACTATATTAGCTCTGCTCGTGCGCACTTTGGTATGAATCGAGAGGAAGCCGAACAATTAACCATGACTGAATTTCAGATGATGCTCAAAGCTAAATACCCTGATGAGAAAGGCTTCACTAAAGAAGAATATGACAACATCATGAAACAAGATGATAAGCGTAATGATGATCTGATCAGTGGTAAACGCCGATTGGTGAGTAGGAAGAGAAAGTAAACAAGGGCATCCGTGCCCTTTGTTCTGGTAAACTTACTGTTTTATGTCATTTTCGACTAATTAGTATATCTAGTTTAGACTTTATATTACTTAGCTCAGATATTATTTCGCTTTTTTCATCTGACTTGATAGTGATATTAGTAATTAAACTATCTCTGGATGAAAGAAGATCATACTCTAAATGTATTGCAATACCCATAACATGCATGTGCTCAGAATCGTATGGTTCAGTAGGATATTTGGCGTTAAAAGGCCTAAGATACCATTTATCCTGATCTTTTATTATTTGCCTACACAACTGAACTCCACTCTTGTCATTAAAAATAAATGCAATATCTCCATTTTGCGGATTCAGTGATGGATCAAATACAACAATCACGCCATCAGGCAGACTTACTCCTGACATTGACTCCATTGAATCACCCTTCATTTTAATAGCGATCGAGTCTGCGCTAGCTTTTGGTGGTGCTAGTATCGTTGTGTTAGACACTCCAGAGATAGAGTTGTCTTTAAGTAGATCTGTAATGTCATAATCAAAATATTCCATTACTGGCATTTCATAGGTGGTAACTGATTTTCTTATTCCAGAAATATCAGGCTCATCACCAATCCCTTTAGCTAACCATTCTCTTGATGTACCAAGAGCGGCGGCTAAGTTAGTTAGAACTTTATCTCTAGGTTTTGAATCACCAGCCTCATAGGCCGCTATTTGCCTCCTGACAACACCAACAGCATCAGCGAGTTGAGATTGAGTTAGGTTAGCCGCCATTCTTGCAAGGCTTATGCGATTACTAAAGCCATTTTCAATTTTCATATGTGAACTCTTTAAAATTCATATTGACACAATGTGAGTCATGATATATAACTAATACTACATCATGAAGATGTGATATTGAAATACTTCATAGGAGATAAAATGGAAAAGAAAAACAGAATTATGCCATACCCATTTCGAATGAAGCCAGATATGAGGCAATGGATTGATAATGTTGCGGAGAATAGACGGCGCTCTACTCAAGTTCAGCTTGAATATATTTTAGAGGTATTTAGAGAGAAGGTGGAAAATGGTGAACTTGAGATGCCGTAAAAAAGAAGAAACCCCAATTGTTCGAGCAATTGAGGTTTCATTATCAAATATACTCTTGGGCGAGAATAAGTGACATGACTAATTTAGCAAATATTAACGACATGAGCAATTCAGTTAAATCAATCCCAGCAATTATGCATAACGGAATACCTGTAGTTACGACTGAACTGTTAGCTGAGTTATATGATACTAAAAGTAACAACATAAAAGTAAACCACTCCCGTAATGCAGGTCGCTTTATTGAGGGTAAGCATTACTTCAAAGTTATTGGAAATGCTCTAAAAAATTTGCGAGTTACTTTAAGTAACCTACAAATTTCACCAAAAGCGAGAAGTTTAATTCTGTGGACAGAAAGAGGTGCGGCTCGCCATGCGAAAATGTTAGACACAGACAAAGCATGGGATGTGTTCGAATTAATGGAAGATCACTATTTCAACAAAGGGAAGAATGAAGTTGTTGTTAACACGCGCCCAATAACCCAAAGGGGAAAAGACGCTCACAACATTAATGCTCTATTTAATCATTACGATGTTTTTTATTCAGCATGGAGGTCAGAAATATATCCAATGCTAAGACAACTTGAATCACCACTTGCTGGAAAACTGGTTGATAGATTTCAAGATGGTTATGCGTTTCTGATGAATTTAAGGAGAGATATTAACGGGAGATTACAAGACGGTGAGTTACCAAGAATATGCAGGTAAAAACAGAAAAGCCAACAGGTGCAAACTGCTGGCTAATCCCAAACAAAACCAAGAAGGAAATGTTTCAATGAACGAATTAACTTTAGCATCACATGAAACAAATGTCACTATGTCAAGTCGTGAGATTGCGGAATTAACAGGCAAAGAAGTAAAGAATGTTCATGTAGATATTTGGAATATGGTAGGTCAACTATATGAAGTCTCAAAAGATGGTTGTGATTTCAACCATGTTAAAAATCAAACCATTACCATAAATAACGGTATTGCTGTAACGTTTGATTCTCGTGGTTATGTATCTAAGTTTGATTTAGACCGCTACCATTCTGAAATTTTAGTGACTGGTTATGATGTAAAACGTCGTGCTGCAGTAATTAAGCGCTGGTATGACTTAGAGTCAGGGAAAGCAACACCAATTGTTGCACTTAATGATCCTGAATTCTTGCGTTCTGCTTTATTAAATTACACTGAAAAAGTATTAGCTCTTGAATCTTCAAATAAAGAACTAACAAATAAAGTTGAGTGTATGTCTAACTTATTTAAAGAAGGCATGACTCCGACTCAATTTTGTAAAATGCTTAACGGTGTAAATACTCAACAAGTTCAAATGTGGTTAGCTGAACGCAACTGGTTATATAACGAAAGTAAGTCAGGTAAAAATATTCGCTGGCGTGTCGCTTCATACGCTCGTGATAAGTACATGACAGAAAACCAGAGTGAAATTAATCCACACGGTCACGAGCCTTTCATTAAGTATCAACCTGTTTTATTAAAGAAAGGAGCTAAGCGTCTTTATGATCTCTATCTTGCTGGCGAACTACCAATGAAAAAGAACTGGGATGGATTATTTACTCATGACAAGGAATTCAAAGAAGTAGCTTAAACACCCAAGCCAAGGACGGCTTGCTTGAGATCACATATCACGCCTCTTAACTGAGGCTTTTTGCTTTCTTTTGCATCACCATCTATATAACATAAGAACAAATTAACTAACGAGGATGGTGTTGTGAACTTAAATCATATTGGTGGGATATTGTTGGTAACTTTGTTATCAGGATGTACCACACAACCTGCGACAACTACTAATAAGCAGGTTGATAAATTCATATATGACATTGATGATAAATTTAATATTAACGAGCAAGATAAAAAATATTTTGTTCCTAAAAAGCAAGCTCATATATTAGAAACTGTTGAGGAGATTAAAAATGCAAACTGCTCTTATTATATGAATGCTACTGGCATCATTGATATACCAATTGATAATGTAAAAGTAACACCATCTTCATTTAAAAAAGGATTATTATTTGATAATAGTTATACAGAGTGCTCACTTAGACAAGACTATATAAATAAAGATTTTTTCAAAATAGAGATGTCTGAGAGAACTCTAGTAAATGGAGTAAAGGTTACGATTAGACATAGCTCAGACGATGGAACTTTTATAGTAGGAAGTGGGGTTGGGTATGGAGATCATAAAACATGGGTGGGTCATTGCAGCAAAGACGCCATGACAGACAATGTCAGCTGTGTAGCTTCTCATGGTAATTTCATGATTATGAAGATTGGAAATGAATACACATCAGCAATTATTGGTGATATGTATCCAGGAGAGAAAAGCTATATTAGAATTGACGGTGAAAAACCACACTCATCTATTATAGTTAATCAAGTTAACTATTTTGATAATTTAGAAACTAAAAAAATAATGAAAGAAATGGAGAGTCATAGCTTAAGGAATAAAGCAGTAACTCAATATATTAGTTGGCCTGAAAGAAGAAAAGTCAATGAAGATATAGATATTTCATATATAAACGTGGTTAAAAAAGTCTTAGACACAGTTTATGATAATTTTTAGATAACCACTCATACCAAACACAATAACCCTGCCAATCGGCGGGGTTTTTTATTTTAAGGAGCCGATAAATGGCAAATGTAGGCGAAATCGTTTATCAAGTTCAAATGGATGTTCGGCAATTGCTTACATCGCAACAGCAGTTAGAGCAACGCCTTAATCGTATGGATAGTAGTTTTAATCGAACGTCTCATTCGGTAAATAACACAGAGCGTTCAATGCAGTCTCTATCCAAAGTTGCGGCTGCTCTGACTGGTTATTTGTCGGCTTCAATGGTTGCTAGTTATTCAGAGGCATGGACTGAATTAAACAACAAGCTATCCAACTCAGTTCGTGCAAGTGAGTCACTGATTGATGTCACACAGCGAGTATTTGATATTTCTCAAGCAACGCGTTCTAGCCTCGATGCCACAGCAACACTTTACGCACGACTTGAGCGAGGAACGAGAGAATACAATACATCAGCGGCAGACTTAGCAAAATTAACATCCATCATCAACCAAGGTTTTATCGTCTCAGGTGCTACTGCGCAGGAAGCAGAAAACGCCATTATTCAGCTATCACAAGGTATTGCTTCTGGTGTTCTTCGTGGTGAAGAATTTAACTCAGTATCGGAGCAAGGTAGTCGCTTGATGGTTGCATTGGCTGATTCGTTGGGTGTCAGCATTGGTCAGCTTCGTAAAATGGCGGCAGAAGGCAAGCTAACCACTGATGTTGTTGTGAAAGGATTACTCTCCCAAGGTGATGCGATTGGCAAGGAGTTCGCTAAAACAACTCGAACAATGTCACAGGCATTTCAAGAGGCAGGGAACAACTTAACCAAGTTTCTCGGTGAAAATACAACAATAAAGACATCTATTAACGTATTCAGTGATGCTGTAATTACTGCAAGTAAGAGTCTCGATGAAATGGTTTTAGCGGTTAGTCTAGTTGCCTCCGTTGTTGGCGGTAGATACATTGCCGCAATGGGGTTGGCTATCAAAGCTAAAATGCAATCAGCAGTTGCAGCAAGGCAAGAAGCGATAGCAAACCTTCAAGCTGCTAGAGTAGCTGAACACAATGCAATAATGACGGCAAGAAAGACCGCTTTAGATTTAGCAGCAGCCAGAGCGTTAGTTGAGAAAGCGAAAACCGAATTTGCGGCCGCAAGAGGAACAAACGCAGAAGCAACCGCGCTGGCAAATTTAATTGCCGTTAGATCTGCCGCAACAACCGCGGCGATAAATCATAAGCAAGCAACGCAAGCGCAGACAGCAGCAATGGCTAACTCAGCCGCAGTAGCAAGAGCCGCTTCTGTATCTATCGGTTTAGCTAATAAAGCTCTAGGTTTTGTTGGTGGCCCAGCAGGTATAGCAATGGCTGCGGGTGCTGCGATCATGTATTTCTACCAGCAGGCAAAAGAAGCAAGAGATGATGCGGTAAAGCTGGCTGAGGGAGTGGATAAGCTAACTGAAGAAATGAAAAAAATGACGAGGGTGCAGAAAAAAGCCGAAATGGCTGAATTAAGGAAAGCGCTACCTGAGTTAAGTAACCAAGCCCTTATCACTAGAGTAGCAATGAAACAAGCTGCTGAGAAGGTGCGTGAATTAGAGGCGGATCTAGCATTAGCGGCTGTTGGAACAAGTAAATACACATCACTTTCCAATCAACTTGCAGATGCTGAAGATGATTTAGCCACAGCAACCAATAAAGCAACTGAAGCATCAAATAATTACAGTCGTACAAAACACACCATATCTTTTATTCAAGCCGATCTTAATGGTGAGTTAAAAGAAGGGATTGATTTACTAAAAAGAGAAACTTCTGTTATACCAACCGCTGCAAAAGGATGGGCTTCTTATGGATTTTCCATAGAAAGAGCAACTAAAGCTAAACAGGCATTTAGTTTGCTTCGCCCTGAATTGGATTATGGAGGAAAGGAGGGGGAACAACTATTAAAGCAGATGGAGCGCAGAGTTGAATTATCTAAATTAGAAGGTGAGGAAAGAGCCAGATTGCAAGCTCAATATGCTGCCGAGGATTCTGGTGTTGTAGATAAAGATGCCATTGAAAACCTGAAATCCTTAGCAGCTCAAGAGTATGAAAATACTCAAGCAAAAAAAGAAGGAATTAAAACAGCAAAAGAGGCGGCTAGTGCAGCATTAAAAGAAGCCACTGAAGCTGAAAAGCTGAAACAGAAGATCGCTGATGTAGCCAATGCGACAAAAGTTGCTGAATTGGAAACGAAAGGACTTGCTCGCGAAGCCGCCATTCTTGAAGCCGTTCAAAAACTTGGCAGTAAAGCAACGAAAGCGCAGATTGCAGAAATAACAGAGTTAGCAGGAAAGGAGTTTGATTTAAAGCAGAAAATCCAAGATAGGAAAGATGCTTTCTCTCAAAATCCAGAAGCAAAGGCAAACCAAGAATATAAGTTATCTCTTGAGCAGCTTGAAAGGCAACTTCAAGGTAATTTGGTTACCGAAGAGATTTATCATAGAAGAAGACTTGAATTAGCTGGTGAGTATTCTAAAAAAATAGCCGAGGCTAATGCGAACAAAACTGTATCTCCTCAAGATGATCTCAAAGGGAAAGCAGACCCTATTCAAGCATTGGCTAACGAGCACGCTCAGAAACTTGCGCTTATAAAGGAGTATGAAAACCAAAAGGTTTTAACTGAGCAGCAAAGCTTAGAGTTAATGAATGCCGCCAACACTCAATACGAGCAAGACCGCATGAATGCTCAATGGGATATATGGCGTAATCAGAGTCAAGCAAATCAATTCTTAGCTGATGGACTAGATGCATTAGGACAACGTTCCGCTAACGTGATTACAGGGCTATTAACGGGCACTCAATCACTTAACGATGCTTTCCGCAATGTCGCATTAACCATCGTAGACCAAGCCGTTGGCGCTCTGGTTCAAATGGGTATGCAACAGGTTAAGAATATGATTATGGGTGAGAGTATGGCGGCAGCAACTACAGCGTCAACACTTGCTCAAGCGGTGGCTGCTCAATCAGCGTGGGCACCAGCGGCATTAAGCGCGTCGATAGCGACATTAGGGGCGGCAGTAGCAACGGGAACATCATCATATACCGCAGCAATGGCGGCAAGTAAAACAATGGGTCTTGCTGGTGCTAGATATAACGGTGGTCCTGTAAATGCTGGCTCTATGTATCGCGTTGGTGAAAACGGCAAGCCAGAAATATTCAAAGCATCCAACGGTAATCAGTACATGATACCGGGTGATAATGGTCGAGTTATCAGTAATCGACAAATGGGTAAAGGTGGCAACGGTGTCAGCATGGGTGATATGCACTTCACATTCCAAGTTCAGGCACCAAATGGCATTACACAAAAGGAAGCACAACAGATACAGCAGATGGTGAGAGGTACGGTTTATGACGTACTTGGCACTGAAATGCGTAGCGGTGGTGCTTTGGAAAAATCAAGAAGTTGGTAATTAAGAGAGGTAGTTATGAGTAATCAAAATTTAGAAGCATTAGTTAGTACATTGTCAGCTCAAGTTGTAAAGCAAGAGCATCAAATAGCAGAGTTACAAAAACAGCTCGCTAGTATGCAATTAACGAGCTGTGATTTTCAAATAAAAAATAATGAGATTTTTATCAAAGAGACAGTAATTAACGAACCTTTACTGTGTTCATTAATCTAATCATTGCTTCTTTTTCAGTTTGTATAAATTCCTTAGAAAACTGTTCATCATCTGTATCATATAGATTGATTATGTTTTCAATAGCATCTCTATTTAATGCTCCAGTAGCAATTAAAGCGGAAAATATAGAGCCTAGCATTTCTAATCTAATGGCTTGAATTTTATCATTATTACTTAGTGCGGCGACAGCAGCTCTTAGCTCATTAACTGATTTTGATAGATCTTTTACAGAAAATGATTCTGACATTTTTAAATCCTCACACCGAAGTAAGTCAGCCATTCCTTCGGCAAGTTTCTCTGGGCTGAATATATAAAATAACCTAATGGATATTTATTAATATCCTGATATTTGATCAGGCGGCTTTGTGTCGCCTTTTTTTATTGGAGTAACCAATGGAAGAGTTTAAATGGCGACCTGAAACAGCTTATCAGGTGGGTAATGAGCCTAAAGTGAAAGTAGCCAAATTTGGTAACGGTTACGAACAACGAGTTAAAGACGGGATCAACAACCAATTAAAGACCTATCAACTTTCATTTATTAAACATGCTGACATAGGTAAGCAGATTGATGAGTTTCTTAAGGCTCGTGGTGCGGTTGAGTCATTCTTGTGGCTAACCAGTGATGATAATTCTAAGCGTAAGTTTGTTTGCCGAGGCTGGCAGGTAGCACCAAGAACATCAGTATGGCAGATAGATTGCACATTTGAGGAGGTTGTTGCATGAGAGATATACCTCAAGAGATGCGCATAGACGTTACAGACCTGCAGCAAAATGCAATGTTAGATCTGTATGAGGTCGATTTAAGCCGTTTTGGTGGTGATGTTTACCGGTTTCATGACGGCATGAATGGCTTATTAAAACCTATTATCTGGCAAGGATTGCGCTATGAACCTTATCCAGTTCAGGTTACAGGTTTTAGCGTAACAGCACAGGGTGCGTCAGATAGGCCAAAAATGACATTTGCCAACTTTGATGGAATGCTGACTGCTATTAATAACGACTACGATGATGCGCTAGGTGCCATTGTTACTCGCCGTCAGGTTTTGGAGCAATATCTTGATGTTGTTAATTTTCCCAACGGAAACCCACAAGCAGATCCAACCAGAGAAGTCGTTCAGAAGTATGTTATTGAGCAACGGGAAAGCTCAGATTCAGACTTTGTGACGTACATATTAGCGCTTCCAACAGAAACAGATAACGCCCTAATACCTAGGCGAGTTATTCAAGCTGACATTTGCTCATGGCGATACCGAGGATTTGATTGTGGTTATGATGGGCCACCTGTTGCAGATGAAAAAGACCAACCAACAACTGATCCCGTTAAAGATAAGTGCTCTCATAAATACAGTGGGTGCAAACTCAGATTTAAATCAGTCATGCCATTTGGCGGGTATTTAGGCTCAAACAAATTAGGTTAACTCATGATTGAGAAAGACATTATCGCTCACGCGAAAGCAGAAGGAGCGAGGGAGTCGTGCGGTTTAATTTCTGGCGATAGGTATTTCCCTTGCAGAAATATACATCCAGATCCGCAAAACTATTTTGAAATTAACCCAGACGACTGGATGACAGCAGAGTGTTATTCAGACGTCAAAGCTATTGTTCATAGTCACCCTGACGGAAAGCCTTTCTTGAGTTCTGGCGATAGAGTAATGCAAAAGAAAACTGGCATTCCTTGGTGGCTGGTATGTGATGGTGTGATCCATAAATTCAGACCAATAGCGCCACTATTAGGTAGAGAGTTTAAACATGGTGAGCAGGATTGTTACTCCATTATACGCGATGCCTATCACCTTTCAGGTATTCAGTTAGATGACTTTATTCGCCCTGATGAATGGTGGTACACAGAACAAAATCTCTATCTTGATAACACCGTTAAGCAGGGCTTTTATCAAGTTGATGAAGCTCAAGAAGGCGACATGATATTGATTTGTTTAGGCACCTCAAAACCTTGCCATGCCGCTTTGTACTTAGGAAATCAAGAGATATTGCATCACAGGCCAGACAGATTGAGTAAGCGAGATACTTACGGTGGTTACTGGTTTAAATACACGCACAGCATCTGGAGACATAAACAATGGTCAAATTACAGCTTGCAGGCTATTTGCGCCGATTTGGACGCCGGTTCGAGCTTGAGGTAAGCAATGCCGGTGAAGCCTTGCGCTGTCTTTGCTATCAAATTGATGGGCTGAAAAAAGAGATTAATCAAGGGCAGTTTCGTGTTCGTATCGCAGGTAACGATATGACCGAGGATAGTATTTCCACGGGATTAAGTACGCCATTAAATGAAGGTGATGTTATTACGATCGTCCCCATAGTTGGTGGTGCTAAATCTGGTGGTTGGCTAGGCATTATTGGTGGAGCGGCGTTAATTGGTGCATCTTTTTTAATACCGGGTGGATTTTTAGCAACAATGACATCGACGGCATTATTTGCTGCTGGTGTTGGAGTGGCCGCAGCGGGATTGGCAACGATGTTAACCAAAACACCTCCGGCACCGAGCATAGAGGGGCGAAATTCAGAAAGTAACCAATATTTCAGCTCGTTATCAAATAGAGTCGGGCAAGGCTATCCGGTTCCTATCTGTTATGGCGAGATGGTTGTGGGTTCAAATGTAATATCACAAGGTTTGGAGACTGTTTAATGGGTAAAGGTGGCGGTGGAGGAAGCACTCCGAGGTTGCTCGATGACAACTTAAAAAACAAACAATTTCTTAATGTCATCGATTTAGTTTCAGAAGGGCCAATAGAAGGCCCTGTAGGTGGTATGTCAGGTTTTCTATTGAATGGCACTCCTGTTGTAGATGCGGATGGTAATCCAAATATTCATGGTGTTGAGGTTCAGTGGCGAGCAGGAACGCAAACGCAAGAACCATTAGATGACTTTCCTTTTGTAGAAAAAGAAATTACTGTCAATGTAGAGGTAAAAAAAAGCACACCAATCTTACGTACCATCTCAGATCAGGAAACTGACCGCGTTAGATTCACTTTGGGTGTTTCTGCTCTTGTTAGTCAAGATGACAAGGGAAATCAGTACGATGCTGCGGCAGAAATGCTTATTGAGGTTAATGATGGCTCTGGTTGGATGCATGCGGAAAAGGTAACAATAGGGCCAGGTAAAATAAGCGGTCAATATCTTGAGTCTCATATCATCGATGCGCCTAAAAAGAAACCTTTCCAAATTAGAGTTTCACGATTAACAGATGATAGTAAAAGTGATCTACTGAAAAACGGAACGGTATGGGCAAGCTACACAGAAATAACTGACGCTAAATTTTCTTACCCTAATTCTGCTGTCGTAGGGATGAAAATCGATAAATCCCAATACGGCGACACACCCAATCGTACCTATCATATCAAGGGGATGATTATACAAGTCCCTGATAACTATGATCCGGAGTCTCGTACTTACACTGGCATCTGGACTGGTCGTTTCAAGCCCGCATGGACTAATAACCCTGCATGGGTTTTTTACGATTTAGTCACTAATGAACGATACGGTATAGGAGAGATGATCGGCTCGTTTGGCGTTGATAAATTCGCGCTATATGCCATTGCTCGTTACTGTGATGAATTGGTTGATGATGGGTTTGGCAACAAAGAGCCTCGCTTTACTTTTAATGCCTACATTACCTCTCAACGAAAAGCCAAAGAAGTGCTTGATGACTTAGCGTCTGTATTTCGCGGTATGCCTTTATGGGACGGACAGCAATTAACGTGCTTTCAAGATAGACCATCAGATCCAGTATGGACGTACACAAACTCAAATGTTATTGATGGAAAATTCAAATATACATCAACAGCGAAATCAGCCCGTCATAATGCTATCGAGGTGTCATGGATAAACCCGATCAACGGTTGGAGTGAGGAAAGAGAGTTCATTCAAGATGATGATCTCATTCAGCGATTCGGCGGTGTAAATGTTAAGAAAGTTACTGCTTTTGGTTGCACTAGTCGCGGACAGGCTCACAGAGTGGGTAAGTGGATATTACAGACAGAAAAGCTGGAGAAAGATAGCGTTACATTCTCAACAGGAAGAGAGGGGATTAACTGCATTTCTGGCGATATTATTGAAGTAGCAGACGATAGCTTTGCAGGAGTGAAGGTAGGAGGTCGGGTTTTATCAGTTAATGGTAGCACTATTACTGTTGATGCGCCTATAGATTGGAAATATGACGATAAAGGCACTTTCTCATTTTTAGGGGCATCAGGTGGGTTCGAGAAAGTAGATATTCAATCTATTGATGGTGACGCTGTTACTTTGCGGGAGATCCCGAATGGATTGAAACAGTATGGTGTATTTTCCATTTCCAAAAGCACATTAACTACAAGATTATTTCGTGTAATTTCCATTGCTGAGGATAATGAAGGAAATTACCTATACAACTGCATTCAGCATGAACCGCAAAAGGAAAGCATTGTTGATAATGGTGTTGATTTTACTGGGAACCCGCCAACACAGAATGTTATTCGCATTCCTAATATAGAGCGTCTTTCTATTGCTTACGTTGACGATAGCTCACAAGTGCAAGCTAGAGCCATGTGGGTAACAACAACCATTAATAGAAACATCTCATTTAATGTCGCTCTTTATAAAGACGGAAAGGTTGTATCTACTGGAAGCACAACAGATCTTGAATACTACTTCAATGGGCTTGAATCTGGAGATTATCTTGTTGGTGTGCGAGGTAAAGATGCTAATGGAATGCTTGGAAACGAATCAAAAGTACAAATGGTTATTGGTACGCCTAGCGCGCCAAGTTCAATAGCTGTTGAGTCTGGTTTTTTTGAAATAAAACTGATCCCTCATATCGCCGCGCCGCACACTTTAAATACTGAGTTTGAGTTCTGGTTTTCTGGTGAAAACAGAATAGATAATATCAATGAAATAGAGTCAAAAGCTGATTTCCTAGGTAGAGCTAAATTCTGGACTAAAGGGCAGTTAAAGGCAGGTCATGATTACTGGTTTTATGTACGAAGCATCAATGAATATGGGAAGTCTCATTTCGTGGAAGCGAAGGGACAGGCTGATGACAACACGGAAGCCATTCTCGATGAGTTAGACGGTCACTTCATGACAACTGATGCTGGTAAGCAGCTCAGTGAGCGATTGGATTGGAATGCTGAGACAGCGATTATTCTTAGTAACGCCGACTCTCAACTATCACGCAGTTTATTGGTGAAACACGGTCAATCACAAGCGGGTATTCGCGAGCTATGGCAAGTTCGCGCAACAGATAACGAAGCATGGGCACAGGAGGTTAAAGAAATTTACTCCGCTGTTGGTGGTAACACGTCTGCAATTAAAGAGACTCAAACGTCAATTACCAAACTAGATGAGGCTTTTGGTCAGCGATTTACTGAAATCCGCACGGAAATGGATAAGGCTCAGGCCGATATCATTTCAAACTCTACCGCCATCTCTAACACGAACAAGGCATTTGCTGAAAATAAAACGCAAGTTCAGGCCAAATTTGATGAGCAGGAAGGTATGATTCAGGAGAAGATGCAAGCTACGTTTGAGCAATCTGGTGACGGTGTTGTCACTCACTCAATCAATATCACGATTGTTCATAACGGCACTAAATACAATGCAGCAGGTCAGGTCATTAGTGCTCAAGTTAAGAATGGGAAGCTTGAAAGTTTTATAGGCTATAACGCTAATAACTTTGCTTGGTATAACCCAGTAAACGGCAAGATGGAATTATTTATGTATGCCAAAAATGGACAATTCTTTATTAAAGAAGCGTTTTTAGATAAAGCTAATGTTCGTGAAATGGTGTTATCTGAAGCTATTAAATCCAAAGATTACGAGACGGGTAAAAACGGATTTAATATTGATGCCACCACTGGTAATGCTGAATTTAATAATGCGACATTTCGAGGAACTATCGATGGTGCGGATGGAAACTTCACAGGAACAGTTTACGCAGAAAGGCTAATCGGTGATGTATCAACTGGCTATGTCATGAAAGGGAGCTCTAACTCCTCAACTCTTGGCTCAGTAGATCAGGTAGAAACATCTACTACAATCATTTATGCAGGGGGTATGCCGTATGATGTCCTCCTTAATATTCCATTCATATTAGTCAAACACAGCTCCAGCGATCTTAGGAGCGGAGGAATTTATGTCACCGTGGACGGAGATAGAACAACGCTCGATTTCGCCATAAGCGGTAGCACTGAGAATAGACGGGATGGGTTGTCTACATCAGGTCAATTCTCTACCACCATTCCGGCGGGAAAGGTTGACACCATTATCTCTATTACAGGTTATACAAGCGGGAGTGGCAGAACTGAGGTTCGACTGACTGATTGTCTTATAGTTGCAAATAAGAAAAATTCATCCTCATTTAAGGAAAAATAATCCCATGATATACACAACAGGCACTGTTAACACAGTGTCAGGGTCTGCTATTGTCAAAGGCGCTGGCACTAAATTTAAAAATAATAATCCAGCCATTAATATCGGAATGACTATTTTAATTAAATCGGGAACAACAAATATTCCGTATATGATTAAATCCGTTAATTCCGACACTGAATTGGTATTAGCACAACCGGCATTAGCCACAGCAACTAACACCACATTCTCAATTCATGTTACTGAGCCAGATAATAATAGTGATGCAGCTAGAACAATGGTCGCTATAAATAGTTACGTTGAGTATTTTCTCGATGCAATGAACACATGGATGACTCAAACGGGCCAAACAAAAATTGAGATGCCAAACGGCGAGGTTGTCACGCTTGATAGCATTAAAAAGATGCAGGGGGATATTAGTAATAAAGCTGATTTATCTAGCGCTAACTCTCAACGATTTAATGGGCAGATAATTTCTTATAAAGGAATTTATGTTTCTAATTATAATAATATTAAAACCTATTTTGGCATGCTGAGCCCAACAGATGTAGATCCATTTAGTTTTTATTGTAGCTACAATGATATCGGATATGTCATTCAATTACCAAAAAAACGAAATGGCACAATAATGTTAACGGGTGATCATGGCGTTGGTAGTTACGTTTCATTTACTGAATCAAATGCAAACAATACAGATTGGCCGTTCAATGAGGTGGGTGGATTTAAACTCAATAGCCCAGCGACTAGTAATGTGTACCAGGGGGTTTTGTGTTGGTCAAGAGGTGGTCGATTCAGATTAGCGGGAAGAACATCGGACTCAAGCGGAACCCCGTCAGGATTCAGTGAATTTTATTCTAACTCTAATACAATAACAGACCCCCAAGGCTTCATCAAAAAAGCCTCTCCAATTATCGACATCAATCCCGATGGCACATTCACAACTAACGACGAATCCGAAGGCGCTACGGTTACTCGAGTAGCTCAGGGTGAATATCTCATTGAAGGCGTTTTAGGCTTTAACTCAGATGCGGGTTGGGGTGGTGTTGATGGCGGTATTGAAATTCCACTCGATGTTAATAAACAACCACTGATATGGGTTAACTCTAAAGTTAACAAAGATGGCTCGATTCTCGTTAAAACGTATCACCGCACTCACCCTAATGCACCTAAATTCGCCCGTAATGATATTGATGGTTACAAAGACGGCGACCCAATTGATATCCCTGATGGTCGTTTCATTTCCGTTCGTGTACAGATGCCTGAGCAATCCATCTATAACGTGAGAATGCGTGAGATGGAAGAAGCGCAGAAAGCGGAAGAGGAACGTAGACAAAAAGAAGAGGAGATGAAAGAGCAATACGGGCTGGGTGAAAATGATGTATTGCTATAATTAATTATTCTGTCTTCAAATACTGCACCGATTTTCCATCCGGCAACTTCTTACTTCTCTCACGATAAAACGCTAAACGCTCATTAAAATACTCGCGCAAATGTGCTGGTTGTTGTCGTTCAACTTCGGACGAAACAACTGGCATATTGAGTCGTTCTTTATATGCGACACCTGAAGCAGCTAAATCGACATTCACTTTGTCTTTTTCTTCTTGAGATAAGTTTGCGATGTTCATAACAGATCCGGTTGGTGGTTTTTGGAGAGTATAGCAGGAAGGTTGTAGGTGGGGACGTATAGGGGGCAAAAAATTACCGCAAACTTTCTCGAACTCACTCATGCTTGAGAAAATAATTTGCGGTAATCGTCTGCTAATCTTGAACTAACTCGAACTTTTTAGATTTGCGATATCTGTACTCCCATATAATGTCGATGCAGGTGTAGTACCTTATCATTTGATAAAGGTGGCTTTTCTTTTATATAGCTATAAAGAAGCACCTAATCAAAACAGAATGGGGCATCTCGCTCAACGTCATTGAATGGATGATATAAGCTTTGAATGTAATTAAATATTCGAATACTTATACTATTGTCTGTTATTTATGGTGATGAGTGCCCCGATTTGTGCACAAAGGATAAACACATCATTTTATTGATGTGCGTTTTTGCACATCTATACGAAAGCCACTCACTCTTTTATCTCTTCTTAGTATTAAAAACGGATAAAAGCGATTATCAAATAAGTGACTTAACCCATTATTTTATAAAACAGCAATAATATGAATAATATTAGATATGGCTGGTTTAATAAGAACTAGCCATATTTTTTATATTTAATAAAAAATACATACTAGATTTTCTCTTAGAGTAAGCACAATCCTTTCCATTCGATTTTTAAAGTTTTAGCTTTAATCAGTTTCTAATGATGCATTACATTGTTTTCTGATCTCTTTGATATTTCTTGATAAATCGTCAATGTATATTTCAGGATAAAAGAAGTAACTCACGGAAATATCATAATTTCCTTCCTCATTTTTCTTGTATTGAATTTTCTGATCTTGGTTTATGATATCTCTAGAACTAAAATAAGAACGTTGAATATTATTTGCATCATAAGTAAGAAATCCACCATCGCTGGTAGTAACTACTTTTTTATATTGGCTATATTGAGAATCAAGACTTTTGATAATATTATTATCTTTAACTTTGAATTTATTTAAATCATTTGTTTCATAGGAGTAGACAACGCCATACAATCCTGTGAACTTTAATTCTTTGAATTTTTTATAAAAATAAACCTTATAATTTCCTTCTTTTTTTCCATCAATAATTTCATCAAAGGTTATTGCTGTCATTGGACAGGTTGAGGGATATTTATCGATAGGTTTTATTACAAAATTTGTTGTCTTCTGAAAATCATTAAATGACATTCCCCATGTTAATCCCAATGGAGCTGGCTCGTTATAAATAGCGTTTTCTGCACAGGCACCAAAACTAATTAACGTCATATAGCCTATAATCATTTTCTTTTTCATAATTATCTCATATTTATTGGTATCCATGCTTTGAGCATAGATATAGAAAAATAACATCGATTAATTATCTGTTAGTACAGGTTACTATCACCCAATACACCTTATATTCTTATTTTGAAATGTATTTACGGTATATTGGGTAAGAAACTCCATAGATACATAGATTATTGGGGATAATCCGACAGCTTTAATAAATCCTGTTCAAGGCAGTCCGCACGAGACTTTTGATTGTAATCGAGATCTGCTCCAGTTTTCCCGTATAACTGTTTTTTTGAAATATAATATTCCATATCAAATAGGTACGGATTATCGCGCCATTCCTTATAATCTTTACCTGATTCATAACTTTTCCACACTGATGGACTAACTTTTTTTAACTGGTCAAAAGGTGGAGCCTTAATTAATTTCTGGATATCTGCTGGTAATGTAGCTTGCTTTTCTGAAGGTAGAGCTCCTAACCGCCATAACGCCAGAAAACTTCCTTGTCGTACTGCTGTAATAAGATATTGCATTTTCTGTGCGGGGTCACGGGTTAAATCGGCTAGATATACACCAGCTAATGGGGCGTTACCTTTAGCGAGAGCTTGCTGATACAGTTTTATTCGTTCATCAACAGAAAATACCAATTTATGATCATTGTGCGTAGCCGCTTGATAACAGTAGGCTGGACCATAGTCATTAGCGAGTGCTTTGTTTAGCCAAAAAGTACGAGTTTCTGGATCATGATTGCTGGCATACCATAAATTTTTAAATCCATAGCGCGTGATATAACTACTTTTTGCCAGAAAAAGCTGAGCAGCAGGATTATTTTTATTGGCTTCTTCCTTCGCCAGTGCTAATTCCCGTTCATAATTTTCCTGATTAATCTCAGGCTCAGGTTTGGGGAGAGTGATCACTTGAGCATCAGGTGGCATAACACCAGAATTACTGATTTTTTCTACGTTTATTATCTTGAGAGATAGATGTAGAGGTAAAATAAATATATGATCGCCAGTAAATTTTTCATCAGACTGTGGCTCTGGCGGTGAGCGAAGAATGGAAGTGTATGGTTCGCCTTTTTTCACTTCACGGAGTACACCCACTCCGTTTACCCCCAGAGAACAGTTCGGAATTATAATACTATCTTTATTTTCTTCATTATATTTTATAAGAATTGCTTTTTTTTCAATGTATCGTTTATTACCAATCCCATAAAAAAACAGGTAATCAGAAGTATCATTTTTTGCTTTCTGAATATAAAAGGATGGTACCTGTGTTTCTGTAGAGATGTAAGTACCGACGAGGGAAGGGCAGGATAAGTATGATTGATGAGTACAACCTGTCAGGCTGATAATACCTGCCAACGCCGCTAGTGAAAATAATAAGTGTTTTTTAAATTTCCAGTTATACATAGTGATATCCTTAAATAAAAATACTTATAAATGAACCTAACGATAATAACTTGAAGTTCAGGGGGCACTAAGCAGAATAATATAAAGTGGTGCTACTAAAATAAGACTTATCGCTTGAAATGGCATTACTGCAATTGTTTTCAATGTATCTGATGGCGTTAAATGTTTGGAATAATAATTAACGTTAACAAAAATAGGCTTAGGTAAGGAATATTTTTCTAATAATTCATCTTTATTAGATAAATTAACCATCTCTCCATTAGCATAAAATTTGCCAATAATAAAAAATCTATTTTGATAATTAGGTATCTGATTTTTAATCATTTCCTCATCGCTATTAGACTGATAGTTGCTGCTATAAAAATGATAAATACTGGCAAGTTCATCGAGTTCATCTATAGTGAAATCTTTAGGATCTAAATAAATCATATAGCTACCGTTAACAATACTCCCTGTTATTCCTAGGCTAGCGCTAAAATAAATCACTTTTTGATTATATTTAGATGTGGCAAATTTTTTCAATGCAGTAATAGCCTCACCTTTAAAATGATAATTAGTAGAATCACTAAGGATATATAAATTATCATTTTCAATAAGTGCTGATTTAACCTTAATGATATCTCCACTTTTGTTGCTATCAATTTTTGTATATGAAGAACAGGCAGTAAGAAATAAAACCATCAATAGTATTTTAAAAAATATTTTCATTGAAACCTCCATGTTAAATAAGTTTTTAAATCTTATTAGTGACTTATAGCAAACAATACTTAAATATAATTAAAGTATAGCAGGGGATGAATAAAGTTGAATTTTATAAAGAGAGTTATTGTGAAGAAGTTCAAATTAAGGTGCGGAAAGGTAATTGACAAACATACGGATTAAATAACAAATCCATACTAGACCTTCCTCTTAGAGTAAGGCCTATCATCTTTTTAAACGTGATTTAAGGAGATGATTATGTGGGAACTTCTAAGAGATAATTGGTTTATTTTGATGTTATTACTTTGCCCGTTAATGCATCTCTTTATGCATAAACATCATCATGGTGAAAACAGTTCACATGATTGCTGTAAGAATAAAAAAGAAACAACGGCACCAGAAAAAAAGAAAACACATTTAGATGCTTAAGAATGCGACTTTATATTGCTTTTGAGCTAAATAATGAGATTTAGCTCAACCAAATTTCTTGAGATGTGTATTATCCCTCCGATTTTGCTGTGCCTTGATGAAACCGTAGTTGCCAATCATCGTGAGAGTTTTTTATCCAAATAGATGAGCGATAAGTTTGTTTTATTTTTTTGTTATCTTCTAATTGATAACTGACATAAGTTAACAACACTACATCATCACTTAGTTGTGAAGCTTGATAGTTTTCTGAATAAATCTCTATATTGCTATTGTCGCTTGTAAGGCTGTTAATTGTGTCTGTTTTATTAACGCAAATACCAGAGCGACAAAATTCCATAAACTCATTATGTAAAAGTTGGATAAGTACGTCTGTATTTTTTCGATGGGTACTTTTGTGAAGTGTTTTTTCTTGTTGGATTAGTTTTTTATAAAGTTCGGTCATATTTATCTTTGTTTTATGGTTAGATACATAGCATAGTGGGTTTTATCATAAAAAGTATCATACTATTTTAAACCACAAAAAATAAAATCAGCTCACATACAAATATGAATAGGTATGATAGTACTAAGATTTCTATAACTTGATGAAAAAATAATGGGTTTACTGGTTAAGGCACTGATAGGTGCGTTTGTCGTGGTGTTAATCGCTGTTTTATCGAAATCTCGCCATTACTATATTGCGGGATTGGTTCCGCTATTTCCCACTTTTGCGCTTATTGCACACTATATTGTGGGTTCTGAACGCTCTATTGAAGCGTTACGCACCACCATTATTTTTAGCCTATGGGCAGTTATTCCTTATATGGTTTATCTAATTTCACTCTATGTGATGATTAACTATGTCAAATTATTTACGGCACTAGTTACGGCAGTGATTTGCTGGGTTATTGCTGCTTGGTTACTTATTCAATTATGGAACAAATTTCATGGATAGGGTCTTTGCTCTATCCTATTTATTGGCATGTTGAAAAATAAAAATAGAGAGAATATGAGAAAATTACTACAACAAAAAATAATTCAAATATGTAATGATAAGATTTCAGCCAAAGGAGAGGGCGTGGGATTATCCTTTTATGCTTTTTTTGCAAATAAAAATGACAACCCTGAATTATTAATGGAAGCCGCAACATGGTGGATAATAACGCATAAACTGGATCACTTTGAAAAAGCAGTAAAAATAAAAAAATTAGTGCAATCAGAAATGGAATATCACGCCTGATTTTTCTACAATACGGTTCATTTTTTTATAAAACAATTTTATTAAACTAAAAATTATTGATTATTATCACATTAAAGCGAGTCATAAACCGCTATGGTAATTACATGATTAATAACGTAAACGGTGATGATATGGAATATTGGTTTATTGCGTATAAAGTGCGTTCCAGAAATGGTGATACCTACGCCGGACATAAAATTGTAGAAACAGAAAGTGGGATCACACCCCATATTGCGTTAGATAAAGCATGTCAGGAAGTTGCTGAAGGGGCACAAGCTGATATTCCTGCGGTGAGAGTAGTTGCTTTTAATCGTTTATAAGATATTCTACCTAATAGAAAATCCTGCATTTATTTAATGTGGGATTTTTTTTATTTAAATTTTAAATTTGGTTATTTAATGTTCTTTTTATAAGCTGATTTACTAATAGAAATAATAAAAAATAAAGAATTCATTTATATTATTTAATTACATTGATCTGATAGAGTTTTTTCATTTCTTTTACTTAAATAAAATTCAATTATGTGATCTCGACTCTGCTAATTCATTTTTTATAATTGAACAAAAAAAGGCTTATAGGTAATGTGCTGGTGGGCTAAGGAATAGCTCAATACAAGGAAATAAAAATCATTATTTTGATTTTTTAGTCATTATTAAAAGGAAATTTACACTATGACAGTATTAACCGTTTATTTATGTGGTACCAGCTCTAACTCATTTGATAATAATAATCCTACCTTTTGGCAAGGGGAGTTAGTTGCCACTTTAGCGCAAAATAACCAAGGACGAGAGTTCGCACAGTGGTTTATTGTTGATGGCCCAGGTAGTGGTAATCTACAAGAGGATGATTTATGGGTTGAAAGCCCTAATTACTCTGATATTAAAGGTTCGCTATTTGGTAGTGGTTGGGAAGAAAACGTCAACCATGCGCTTTGCTTAATGAAAGGTAACTTTGATTGGCAACGTGAAAAATTGACAGAAGAGCAGTATAACCAACTAAAAAAAGCGGGCATTCCTATTGATGATGTTAAGGTAACAGGCTCTTTTTTATGGCGTAAATATGACTATGGCGATCGCCATGTCACTCAACAGCAACTCCAACAACAAATTATTCGTATCTTCCGTAAAGATGGCATTATTCCAACACAAGTTAACCTCGTGGGCTGGAGTCGTGGTGGTATTACTTGCCATATGCTAGCAAATGCGATGTTGGCAGATCCTCAATTAAAAGATATTCCAGTAAATATTTTTGCGATCGACCCTGTTCCTGGCCCTCTGAATTTCCAACCTGAAAAAGTCACCTTGGGTAAAAACGTCAAAGAATATGTTGGATTTTATGCAAAAGATGAACGTTCAAAAGGATTTACTTGTGTGATCCCAACAGTTACATCTGAGACTAAAATGCATATTTTCCCTATTTCAGGGCGTCACGCTACATTAGTAGGTAATGCGTCTATTGATGGTAGTGAAGGTGAAAATGCACTATATGCACCGGGTTTAGTGGTTCGCCATTTTGCAGAAGTTTGTTTAACCCGTTGGGGCTGTGATTTAGCCAATAAATTAGCTTTAACGGATGCACAAATTACGGGCTATCACACCGATATTGCTAATGATGCAGATAAATATACAGCAATGCGTCGTAAAACCTATTCTATCCATGAAAGCACAGGTAAAGATGAACGTAAGGTTTCACTAGGTAAAGAGGGTAAAGCATTCTCTGAGATCGTTGGCGTACAATATAATCCATCAGCAGGTTTAACTGCAGATTATTTATCAGATAAGCAACTTTATGACGTGATTAAATAAATTATTATTTATCAAGTTACTATGAGCTAATATGTCGCCTACACTACGTGGGCGATTTCTATTTCACTCTTTATATTAAACAAAACGATAAAATAAAGCTTTTTTCGATAATATTACATTATCATTGAGTGCTTTTTATTACTTTAAACCACGGGATAAAGCACATGAATTGGATTTTAAAATCATTTTCACAACTCACCACAGATGAGCTATATGCTATTTTGGCCTTAAGAAATCAGGTTTTTATTTGTGAACAGCAATGTGCTTATCAAGATCTGGATGGGATTGATCAAAATACATTGCACTTGTTTGCTAAAGAAGAAGATAGCCAGCAACTTATTGCTTATGCACGTCTGTTGCCTCAAGGCATCGCATTTAAAGAAGCCTCAATAGGGCGGGTGATTGTTGCTCAAAATCAGCGGGGAAGTGGTATTGCACATCAGTTAATAAAAGAGGCGATTGCAACTACGTGCCGTCAATTTAATACCCATACAATCAAAATAATGGCACAGGCATATTTAGTCTCATTTTATCAATCACATGGTTTTGTTATCGATTCAGAAACGTATCTTGAAGATAACATTCCACATATTGATATGGTGTTAGTACAATCTGTTTAATCGGTGTAATCAAAAAAATAAAAAAACAAAAGTAGAAAAGGGTAAACGTTGATTTTTACGTTACCGATAACAAATTAGGCTGAATAATAAGAGTGACTTTTTCTAAGTAAAGACGCCATTAGCTAATAAAACCGCTTTTGGCGCAGAGGAGAGTTATTTAAGATTGAGATCAGGATAATAACTATGTTCTGTAAACTGACCATAGCTATTTTGTACCCTCTGCTCTTGTTCAGTCTGTCTAATTAACACGCCGAGCTCATCTAGACGAGCCCGTAATAAATTTCGCGTCTCATTTTCGTTTTCTAAGATTTTCTTTAGCATATCTGTGAGGCGTTGTTGTAGTCTCAGCTCACCGTCAGCCGGTTTTATCATCTTAGTGATACTTTCAACGCTTTTTAAATAATCCATTTCCATTTCTATCAGCTTGTCCCATTGCTGATCTTTGGCAAGCGTTAACATTTGCTCACTTGATTTTAAAACCTGCTCGTAAGCCGCCATAATATCCATATTGTTGTCCACTCTAATTTAATAAGAATTAATCTGTGTGCCGATTTGTTGCCAAGCATCAGAAATTTCAGTTAAGAGCTTGATGACTTCATGAATTTTTTCTGGGTTATTTTTTAAGTTAGCATCGAGTAGCTGATTAACCATATAGTCATAAAGGAGCTCCAGATTCTCTGCAAGCTCGCCCCCTTTCTCTTTATCCAGACCTTGTTTTAATCCGTTACCAATAATATTAATGGCTTTAGAAATATTTTCGCCTTTACCGGCAATATTTCCTTGTTCCATTAATATTAATGCACGGCGAAGGGCGCTAAGCGCCCCATTAAATAGGATCTGGATCAGCTGGTAAGGCGTGGCATTTAAAATCTCGCTTTCAACGTCGATTTGAGCATACATTTTACTGGCTGATTGTTGATACATAGTGTCCTACTTTTAAAAATTACATTAATAAACGGCCGATTGAAGCACTGGAGTTAGTCATGGAGTTAACCATTTTATCTAACTGTTGGAACTGGTTTTTATAACGTTCCATCGTGGCTGCAATATTACGTTCCGTGTTTTTAATTTGGCTATCGAGTGTTTTCTTGCGTTTTTTCACGCCATCAGTGGCAACATCTAAAGTACCATCATTAGATTGCAGGGTTTTTTTCAGGTAATTATAGGTTTGAGTACCAAAACCGGTTTCTTTACCATCACCCATAAAAAACTCTTTCACGTTAGCCGGTTTTTCTTTTAACGCTTCATCCAGTTTTTTGCTATCGATATCTAAAGAGCCATCAACCTTAAATTTAATCCCCATTTTATTTAGGGTATCCATATCTGAGGTGCCTTGTGAGCTTGTAACAAAGCTTTTTAGCTCAGACATAATCATACGGCTGGTACTATCACCGAGTAATACACCATTATCTTTAGATGCCGCTTCACCTTTCTCTACTTGAGTATATTTAGTCAGAGATTTATAGGTGCTGTTTAACTCATTATAAGCGTCTGTCCAAGCTTGGATCGCTTTTTTCATTGGCTCAATATCACGAGCAACATTGATAATTTCAGGTTTATCAACACCATCTTTATTGTTATCAGTGGTTTTTTTAAGATTTAAAACAATCCCTTCTGGGGCATCTTTAATCTCATTAGTCTGACGTTCAATATCGATCCCATTAACTGTTAACTTAGCGTTTTTAGCATCAACGATTTGTCGCATACCTGAAGTATGGGAAGCATCATCTTTTGCGGTCGAATTTGACAAAAATTGATTTAATTTATCGTCACCTTCAACCGTGATGGTCATTTCAGATTTAGTTCCTTCTTTCCGTGAAGTGAGAACTAAATAATTAGTATTATCATCGGCTTTAACAATAGTAGCCGAAACGTTGCCTTCTTTTTTATTGATTGCATCACGTAATTCAAGAATGGAAGTTTGTTTATCTTCTAATTCAATACGCAATGGTTTTTCTTCACCTGGTTGAGTAATAACAAGTGTACGTTTATTACCCTCACCTAAGGTTTCGCCTAAAGTTTCTTTCACATCAGAGACTTTAGTTGATTTCAGTGTTTGAGCTTGTGCTAACTGAGTAATAGAAACGGTGTAGTTGCCCACACTGGCCTTACCATCCGTCGTCACTTTAAAAGCATCAAACTCATCGTCTACTTTGGTTGCCACTATCTTGTCGAATTTTTTTAAATCTTCAGAGGCTTTTTGTAACTTATCAAGTTGGCTACGGATTTTACCGTAAGCGGTAATTTGCGCTTCGTAGCTTTTCATCTGTTTATCTAGGGGTTCAAGACGTTTATTTTCCGCCGCCTCTAATTGTGCCAATGTTTGGCTAAGAGGCATCCCTGAGCCCACGCCTAATGAAGCAATACCAGCCATACCGGTCTCCTTTCTGTGTTCGTAAAATAATCCTCAAAAACCGTTATCGGTAGAATCGGCGAAAAGTTTACGTCTATTTGGTATTTTTGATGAGTGAAACAGGCTGCCATATAGAAGCCTTTTATTGCCATTGGTGACCAATGTCGAATTTAGAAGGGAAAAAAAGGGCTGAGACGAAAATTGATAAAAAATGAATAAAAAAATAATAAATTAATTTCTTTGTTTATCATTGACTTGATATTAATTCTATAAAAAAACGCAGAAATATTTGTAGGAAAAGTTAAAGGTTGTATGTGGGGTGCCGATAAACTTGTTGCCGGTGATTAACACCGAAAATGAATAGGCAAACTTTTATTTTATCGACTTGATTTTAAAGGAATCTAGCTATGGCACAAGTCATTAATACCAACTATCTATCTCTGGTAACTCAAAACAACCTGAACAAATCTCAGGGAGCTTTAGGAAGTGCAATCGAGCGTCTGTCTTCTGGTCTGCGTATCAACAGCGCTAAAGACGATGCAGCGGGTCAAGCGATTGCTAACCGTTTCACTTCAAACGTAAATGGTTTAACTCAAGCAGCACGTAATGCGAACGATGGTATCTCTATCGCTCAAACGACTGAAGGCGCTCTGAACGAAATCAACAACAACTTACAACGTATCCGTGAGTTAACCGTTCAAGCTAAAAACGGTTCTAACTCAGAATCAGATATCAAATCAATCCAAGAAGAAGTTGGTGAGCGTTTAAAAGAGATCGACCGTATTTCTGAACAAACTCAATTCAACGGCGTTAAAGTACTGAGCGGCGAAAAAGAAAAAATGACCGTTCACGTTGGTACTAACGACAAAGAAAAAATTGAATTTGACCTGAAAAAAGTTGATAGCAATGAATTGAAATTAAAAGATTTCTCAGTTGGTGCGGAAGGTTTAAATGCACAAAAAGTTAAAGCTTCTGATATCACTGATGGTAAATCTTTAAAAATTGATGCTAATGCAGTGAAAATTGCAGCTGTGGCAGAAGATTTAACAGCAACACCACCTGTAGTTGGTAAAGCAGAGCAAACACTTCAAGGTGCTGAGTTGAAAAAAATTGGTGACGATTATTTCGTTACTGGTAAGTTAGATGGCAAAGATGTTAAGTTTAAAGCTGAGGTAGGCCCAGCTAATGCTACAACAGGTGAAGTTGCAGTAACTGTTAAAACAGAAGCCTTTGATTTAAAAGCAGCACAAGAAGCGGGTAAAGAGCAAAATACTGATGCTTTAACTAAATTAGATGAAGCTATCAACACTGTTGACGGTATGCGTTCTTCTTTAGGTGCGATTCAAAACCGTTTTGAATCTACTATCAACAACCTGAACAACACTGTTAACAACTTATCTGCTGCACGTAGCCGTATCTTAGATGCTGACTATGCAACAGAAGTTTCTAATATGAGCCGTGGTCAAATCCTGCAACAAGCTGGTACTTCAGTACTTGCTCAAGCAAACCAAGTACCACAAACTGTTCTGTCTCTGTTACGTTAATTCGTACACTGACACAAAAGATACCTTTCTATATCCAAAAGGTCCTCGCAAGAGGGCCTTTTTTTGTTATTTTGTGTTTTATATTTAAACCCACTCTTTTTTAGTTTTTATTTTTCTCTCAATTTAATTCTCTTTTCTTTTAACTCAATAAGTTCTTAAAAATTAACTGACTGGCTTTTATTGCTATTTTCGCGACGCCAAAAATCGTAAAACCCTCGAAATTGATGACGATAGTGTTTAGGCAACGTTATTACAGTGACGTAATAACAAACCTATTCATGAAAAAAATATTTTAAAATCAAGTCGAAGGAATATTGTATGGCACAAGTTATTAATACCAATTACCTGTCTTTAGTGACCCAAAATAATTTAAATAAATCCCAAGGCGCTTTAGGCACAGCCATTGAACGTTTATCTTCCGGTATGCGTATCAATAGCGCAAAAGATGATGCGGCAGGTCAAGCGATTGCTAACCGTTTTACTGCAAATATTAACGGCTTAACTCAAGCATCTCGTAATGCTAATGACGGTATTTCTGTTGCTCAAACTACAGAAGGGGCATTAAACGAAATTAATACCAATTTACAACGTGTTCGTGAATTAACTGTTCAAGCTAAAAATGGTACTAATTCAAATTCAGATATTAGCTCTATTCAAAATGAAGTCACTGAACGTTTAGCTGAAATTAATCGTATCTCTGAACAAACTCAATTTAATGGTGTAAAAGTATTGAGTGGTGATACAGAAATGAGCATTCAAGTCGGTACTAACGATAAAGAAGCGATTAAATTTAAATTAGATAAAATTGATAATGATGTTTTAGGTGTTGGAAACGATAAGTTATATACCGAAGCAACCGTTAAGAAAGGGGAAAAGAAAGCAAGTGCTACTGATGCTGTTCTTGCTGACTTAGGTGTTACTGGTGGTACCACACTGAAAAGTGGTTTAACCGTTAAGAAATACGAAGAAGACGGCAAAGTTATTGCTGGTAAATTCGTTGCAACTGAAGGCGGTCAAGATTACTTAGTAACAGCTTCTGACTTTGAAGCTGATAGCACTACTACTACTCAAATCAACTTAAAAACGACTTCAGCTGTTAATAGTAATAAATTTACTGCCAGCATTGGTGTTGATGTAAAAACATTAACCGTCAATGATGATGCGCTAGAAACATTAGATTCTGCCATTAATAAAGTTGATGAGGCACGTTCTAAATTAGGTGCGGTACAAAACCGTTTTCAATCGACTATTAATAATTTAAATAATACTGTGAATAATTTATCTGCTTCACGTAGCCGTATTTTAGATACAGATTATTCAACTGAAGTATCCAATATGAGCAAAGGCCAAATTCTGCAACAAGCGGGTACAGCTGTGCTTGCTCAGGCAAATCAAGTTCCACAATCTGTTCTTTCTCTATTACGTTAATCCCATTTTTAAATAATCCTCAAATTATACCCACTGCAAGATTTTGTAGTGGGTATTTTTTCATCAAAACAATCGTTTTTTTAATTAATCATTTATGAGTATTTCAACTCGCTAATTAGACGCTAAAATCTCACAAAATAAAATACTATGATTTATATGTTATTTTTTTATGAACAGAATGCATATTCAATGCGTCGATTTCTTTTAATGAGATAAATTATCAATTTAATTAACGGTTTTTCTAAGGATTAGCTGCAGGTGTTTTAAGGTAAAGTAGTTCTCGTAATGCAATGACAAATTAATTTATCAATGAAAACCCGATTTTTGCTGAAAATTTGGCATAGGTGAAAAAGAGGCGCTTTTGTTTCACTGTTCAGCCGATTGCTAAATTTATTTCGCCAGATAATGGTTTCCGGTCTTTTATCCAAAGGTGTCTTTTGTTGTGAGTGATTTGTATACCGCCGAAGGCGTGATGGACAAAAATAGCCTCTGGGAGCGATATGTCCCGTTGGTTCGCCATGAAGCATTACGATTACAGGTCAAGTTACCTGCGAGTGTTGAATTGGATGATCTTTTGCAAGCGGGTGGGATTGGGTTATTAAACGCCGTTGAGCGTTATGACTCAATGCAAGGTGCTGCCTTTACCACTTACGCTGTTCAACGTATCCGTGGCTCTATGTTAGATGAGCTACGTAGTCGAGATTGGGCGCCACGCAGTGTGCGTCGCAATGCAAGAGAAGTTACACATTCTATTCATCAATTAGAGCAGGATCTAGGACGACCCCCATTAGAACAGGAAGTTGCTGATCATTTGCAGATTGAGTTAGCAGAATACCGGCAGATCCTATTGGATACGAATAACAGCCAATTGTTCTCTTATGACGAATGGCATGAAATTTACGGTGAAAGCTGTGAACCGTCTCAAGACGAAGATCATGATGACAATCCATTACAGATGTTATTAGAAAGTGATATTCGCCAAAGAGTCATAGACGCGATAGAATTGCTTCCCGAAAGGGAAAAAATGGTTCTTACCCTGTATTATCAGGAAGAACTTAATTTGAAAGAAATAGGCGCAGTGCTTAATGTCGGGGAATCCCGCGTGAGCCAGCTACACAGCCAAGCCATAAAAAGGCTGCGAGCACGCTTAAACCCAGAGAAATAGAAGTTTTGCTTATTTTTGTTTTTGTTTATTAAGACTACAACACAGGGCTTTATCTCTTATGTCTGTTTCAACACAAAAGAAACGGCCGCTAAGCCGTTACATTAAAGACTATAAACACAGCCAGACTCATTGTCTACATTGCCACAAGGCGCTTGATCGGATCTCTCTCGTATTCAATCGCCAAGTTATCAATAAAGAAGCCATTTCTGAAATGACGGATTTAATTGATGATGAAACGTGGGAAACGTTACAAGAGAAATTTTCTGCGCTATGCCGTTTTTGTAGTGAGATTTACTGTAATAGTGAAACTGACTACTTTGACATTATGTCTTTTAAGCAGTATTTGTTTGAACAAACGGAGATGAGCCACAGTACTGTTCGTGAGTATGTGGTTCGTTTACGTCGGCTCGATGAATTACTGACTTCAACTAATTTTCCTCGTCAAGAATTTACGACAGAGAAAATTCAGTCAGACCTGAGTAAAAAGCTCACTCCCTCTGCATTTAGTAACTACAATATTGCGCTACGTAAGTACGAGCAATATCTCGATTGGTGTCAAGAGCCACCATCGATGAATAGCAGTCACTAATTGCGCTCAAGAGAGACCTTAAAAGGAGTAGCCTAGCCTGCTCCTTTTTCTTTTGACCTAATTCAAATGTCCTTTCTGTTTTTTCTTACTTAATCTCTCGTTGTTTTTCTATTTATTTATCAATGATTAAATACAATATTTTATTTATGGTATGCCATTAATATGGCATTAGCATGGCAATTAATAAGTAAAAAAAACGCCCCGAAGGGCGTAACTTTTAAGGTATACATAACGATATAATTCAATCAACTTCTAGGTTTTGGTTGACTTGGTGATAAGTATATTTACTAATTCAATAGTCGGCGATGGATAAATATAAAAAGAGTGAGAATAGTCACAGCATTAAGATAAATATCTATCTTGGCTATTTTTTATAACCATTAGATTAATAAAAGAAAAAACCACCTTTAATCAAAAAATTCTTAAAGGTGGTCTCAAAATAAAAAGAGAAAAAGAGGAGAGCTAATTAACTAATGGTCATTAAACTTGCGTTACCACCTGCGGCCGCGGTATTAATGCTTAATGCTCTTTCATGTAATAAACGCTCTAACAACAAGCCCGTTTCACCTCGTGAAAATCCTTGAACAGAAATTATTGCCCCTTTGCGTTGAGCAATTTTCTGGCAAGTTTCACGTAATTGATCACCATCACCATGATAAATAACCGCATTTATTTTCAGTGATTCATCATTCCAGTTTTCAGTCAATGTAATGGCTTTTCTAACAATATCAGGTAATTCACGGTATGTTTTTTGTGAGAATGCACTATTGACGATAATGGCATGACAACCCGAGGCGAGAACACCTGCTATTTGGGTTAACACATCTTGCTCATTATCTGAAATGCAAAGCACATTACCGCAAGGAACTAATTGGTAAGTATTACGTTCGCCAGTAGGACCAGGCAATACACGTAATGTTCCTGCTTGGGATGCAAGAGCATATTTTTCTAAGGCTTCATAGTGTGATTTATCTGCTTTGTTTGATAACCATTCCATATACTTATGGTAAGTTTGTAAATTACGCATAGAAGTATCAAGTGGGAATGTCTCATCTTGACGTGCTAGTGTTTGTGTTGCGGCATTTTCAGGGCGTTTAGATAATAAGCGATACAGATAAACAGGGCCGCCTGCTTTCGGGCCTGTACCGGATAAACCTTCACCACCAAAAGGCTGAACACCGACAACCGCACCAACCATATTACGATTTACGTATAAATTCCCGACTTTGGCATTTGAGGCAACATAAGCGATAGTCTCATCAATACGCGTATGAACGCCCATTGTTAAACCATAACCTGTTGCATTAATTTCTTCGAGTAATGCAGGCAAATCTTGGCTTGCATAACGCACAACATGTAATACAGGGCCAAAAATCTCTCTTTTTAGAGAACTGACTTTATCTAGTTCAATTAGAGTCGGTTGAACAAAGGTACTGTTATTTTCAATTTGTTTTGGCAGGTTATTGTGTGAAGCTTGATAAATATCGTAACCCGCTGTACGCATAACTTGAATATGTTTCTCAATACCTATTTTAGCTTCTTTATCAATAACAGGGCCAATATCGGTGGATAATAAACTCGGATCACCTATTACCGCTTGTGCCATTGCTCCTTTAAGCATCTCAATGGTGTGATCGGCCACTTCTTCTTGAATACATAAAAGACGTAACGCAGAACAGCGTTGACCAGCACTATCATAAGCTGAAGCCATAACATCTGTAACAACTTGTTCGGTTAATGCAGAAGAATCCACAATCATGGCATTTAAACCACCAGTTTCTGCAATTAAAGGAACAGGGTGACCTTCGCTATCTAATCGACCAGCTAAGGTCTTTTGTAAAATATGAGCAACATCTGTCGAGCCTGTAAACATCACACCACGAACACGTTCATCAGCCACTAAACGTGCGCCAATGGTTTCGCCTTGACCCGGTAACAGCTGTAATGCAAAGCGAGGAACACCTGCTTGATGGAAGAGTTCAACTGCTTTTGATGCAATTAAAGGCGTTTGCTCCGCCGGTTTAGCAAGTACGGTATTACCTGCGGCTAACGCTGCAGCGATCTGTCCGCTGAATATAGCTAATGGGAAGTTCCATGGGCTGATACAAACCACAGGCCCTAAAGGACGATGTGTATTGTTATCAAAATCTTGTGCAACTTGCGCTGCATAGTAATAGAGAAAATCAATCGCTTCTCGTACTTCTGCAATAGCATTGCTATAAGTTTTGCCCGCTTCGCGCACTAAAATTCCCATTAATGGACCCATTTGTTGTTCCATTAATTCCGCAGTGCGAACTAAGAAAGAGGCTCTTTGTGTAGGAGGTGTTGCAAACCATATTTCTCCATTTTCTTGAGCAACCGTTAAAGCAAAATCTACCTCGGCTTCAGTGGTTTCTCTTACTGTACCGACTGTATCAGTATGATTTGCTGGGTTTAGAACAGATTGAGGATCTTGTATTTTTTCTGAAGAATTAAACGTATCACCTAACAACGGTTCACAATGTCTATTTTCAGTGGCCGAGGTTAATAATGCACTAGAGAGTGATGCCAAACGGTGTTCATTTGACATATCAATACCTGGTGAATTTTTACGTTCATCACCATAAAGCTGATGAGGAAGTGGAATTTTAGGGTGTGAAAGCCCAACTTGCCCCTCAGCCTGTGCTATTTTATTGACTTCTTTGACCGGATCAGCGACCAACTCATCAAGGGAAATAGTGGTATCCGCGATGCGGTTTACAAATGAGGTGTTGGCACCATTTTCAAGTAAACGGCGCACTAAATAGGCAAGTAATGTTTCATGAGTTCCTACTGGTGCATAAATGCGACAAGGACGACCTAACTTTCCGTCTGCTATTTTTCCTACAACTTGTGCATAAAGAGGCTCGCCCATGCCATGTAAACATTGGAATTCATATTGTCCGGGGTAATAGTTTTGTCCTGCCAAATGATAAATTGCGGAAAGGGTGTGCGCGTTATGTGTTGCAAATTGAGGATAAATAAAATTAGGTGATGCAAGTAGTTTCTTTGCACAAGCCAAATAGGAAACATCGGTATACACTTTACGAGTATAAACAGGGTAATCCTCAAGACCATCAATTTGAGCGCGTTTTACTTCGCTATCCCAATATGCGCCTTTTACTAAGCGGACCATTAAGCGACGACGGCTTCTGCGAGCTAAATCGATGACATAATCAATCACTAATGGGCAACGCTTTTGGTAGGCTTGAATAACAAAACCAATCCCATTCCAACCCGCTAATTCAGGTTCAAAACAGAGCTTTTCAAGAAGGTCGAGTGAAATCTCAAGTCTATCCGCTTCTTCTGCATCAATATTAATACCGATATCATATTGCTTTGCTTGTAATGTTAATGAGAGCAGGCGAGGGTAAAGCTCTGACATAACACGTTCATATTGTGCACGACTGTAGCGAGGATGTAATGCTGAAAGCTTGATTGATATTCCTGGGCCTTCATAAATACCTCTGCCATTAGACGCTTTACCAATGGCGTGGATAGCTTGCTGATAGGAAACTAAGTAATCTTGTGCGTCTTTTTCCGTTAGTGCAGCTTCACCTAACATGTCATAAGAATAGCTAAAGCCTTTCTCTTCAAGCTTACGTGCATTCGCTAGTGCTTGAGAAATAGTCTCACCTGTAACGAATTGCTCCCCCATTAAACGCATGGCCATATCAACGCCTTTACGCACTAATGGCTCACCACTTTTAGTCAAGATGCGATTTAAAGAGTTAGAGAGTTTTTCTTCATTATGTGTAGAAACTAATTTACCCGTGAATAATAAGCCCCATGTTGCTGCATTTACAAACATCGATTGGCTTTGTCCTAAGTGTGAGCGCCAATTACCATGACTAATTTTGTCACGAATAAGAGCATCACGTGTGGCTTTATCTGGAATACGCAGTAACGCTTCCGCTAAACACATTAAAGCCACACCTTCTTGCGAAGAAAGTGAAAATTCTTGTAATAAGCCTTGTACAAGTCCTGAACGTCCAATGCCATTTTTTTGTTTACGTAATTTTTCGGCAATGGAATAGGCTAATTTATGCGTTGCTTGGGCTTCATTTTCAGGTAATGTCGCTTGCTGCAACAGCATAGGAACAGCCTGTATCTCAGGTGTGCGATATGCAGAGGTAATGGCAGAGCGTAAAACAGATTGCGGGTGAATATGTTCAGCAAACTCTAAAAAAGGCTGATAATGGGCTATTGGTGTTTCAGTATCTCCTTCAAGATCTTGCTCAGCAAATGTTGTATTAACAATATTCACCTGATCATTTTCAATTTGTTCAAGATAATTGAAGATAGCTTGTTTAATTAACCAATGCGATGTTCTATCTAATTTTTGTGCAGCCTCTTTTAATCTATTGCGGGTATCTTCATCAAGTCTAACACCCATTGTTGTGCTACTCATGCAGTGCTCCTCATATTCTATTTCTCATTCACAAGTACTGTTACCCGTTATTTTTATTAATATCATTCATGTTGCAACTTTGTGCAACATTGTTAACAATTTATTTATAAATAATGTGAAAGTGGTCAGGTTTTATGAGTGATTAAAAATAAATCACTTTGTATCTTTTAATATGTCCATATAAATCAGTTAATTATATTTATTTTATTGATGTTTATATTTATAATGTTGTTCAAATTAAGACAAATAGTGTGAAGTGATAAACAAAAATTAAACATTTAAACGTTAATTTCTTGTTAAATGCAGTTAACTTATTCTAGGATTGATGTGAATGTTTTATCTGTTGCTGTAAGAAATTATTTTAATTAAAAACTGAAAAGATCATTAATGCGCAACGAAGTGCAACGTTCCTGTACAAGTCAGAAGCATATCGATGATCGAAAACAGATTTATGGAGAACTGCAATTATGGCCTTAACTTCGCCAATGCTAATTACATTTACGATCTATATTCTGGGTATGCTTTTTATTGGCTATCTAGCTTATCGCTCAACAAAAAACTTTGATGACTATATTTTAGGGGGGCGACGGCTAGGCAGTGTAGTGACTGCGCTTTCAGCGGGTGCTTCAGATATGAGTGGATGGCTATTAATGGGATTACCTGGTGTAGTTTTTTTCGCTGGTATTTCTGAAAGTTGGATAGCTATTGGGCTCTGTTTAGGTGCATGGCTAAACTGGCGTTTAGTTGCAGGGCGTTTACGTTTGCAAACTGAAAAAAATAATAATGCATTAACGTTGCCTGATTATTTGACATCTCGCTTTGATGATAAAAGCAAAATGCTACGTATCATTTCAGCATTAGTTATTCTTACCTTTTTTACTATCTATTGTGCGTCTGGTGTGGTTGCTGGTGGAATGCTATTTGAATCAACCTTCCATATTCCTTATCACGAAGCAATGATTTATGGTGCGCTTGCAACAATTGCCTATACTTTTTTAGGTGGCTTTCTTGCTGTAAGCTGGACTGACACTGTTCAGGCAACACTCATGATTTTTGCTCTGATCCTAACACCGATTATTGTGATTTTCTCCATTGGTGGCATTGATACTTCTATTGCAATTATTAAAGCTAAAGATCCGTCTTATCTTGATATGTTTAAAGGTCTTGATTTTATCGCCATTATCTCTTTATTGGCGTGGGGATTAGGTTACTTTGGGCAACCTCATATCTTAGCCCGTTTTATGGCCGCAGATTCAAATCAAACAATTCGTAAAGCACGTCGTATCGGTATGACGTGGATGATCCTTTGTTTGGGTGGCACAGTTGCGGTTGGGTTCTTTGGTATTGCTTATTTTGAAATGAATCCGGCACAAGCAGGGGCTGTAACGGCGAAAAATGAACGTATTTTTATGGAATTGGCTTCATTGCTCTTTAATCCGTGGATTGCAGGTATTCTGCTGTCTGCAATTCTGGCTGCGGTAATGAGTACATTAAGCTGTCAATTATTAGTCTGTGCAAGTGCGTTAACAGAAGACTTATACAAGCCTTTCATCCGTAAAAGTGCAAGTCAAAAAGAGCTGGTTTGGGTAGGGCGTGGCATGGTGTTATTAGTTGCTATTATAGCGATTTTCTTAGCTCGTGATCCTAATAATAAAGTTCTCGATTTAGTAAGTAACGCATGGGCAGGATTTGGTGCCGCTTTTGGCCCTGTTATTCTTATCTCTGTGATGTGGAAGCGTATGACACGTAATGGTGCTTTTGCAGGGATGTTGATTGGTGCTTTAACTGTATTGGTGTGGATGCAATATAAATGGTTCGGGTTATATGAAATTATTCCTGGCTTCATTTTTGCCTCTATCGCGATTGTTGTTATTAGTTTAATGGGCAAAGAACCAAGTAAAGCAAATCAACAACGCTTTGATGAAGCAGAATCACTATACCGTAATACATAATCGTTAAGATACTTAATATAGAGTTTGGAAGTAAAGGTCACGGAGCTAAATAAAGTGACCTTTATTTTTTGATAACAGGGCACATTTAAAAGGAAGTTAATAAAAGCTAACTTATTAATAATATTCAAATTTATAATATACTGTAGCTGTACTGGTATCGATTAATTTGTCACGTTGTTTAATGGTACTAACCATATCCCACATCACACAATTATTATATTTATCCCATTCTTTACATGTTTTATCATACTCCCGAACATCATCGTATAAGCTCGTATATATCTGTATATGTTGTAATATTTTTCCATCTTCGCCATAACGGAATTCTGACATGACATCATTATTATTATTTATTGTTTTTAATAAGCGGCCTTGTTCATCATAATGATAATGAAAGACATTTCCTTTATTATTAGAATTAGAGTCAATAATTGTTGATAATACAATTTTATTATCTTGGTATGAAAATTGACTTCTATCTATACCCATTAATGAACCATCATTGTCATAAAAATAAGATGTTTTTCCTATTAACTGATTTTGCTTGTTTTTATTATAAAATTCACTGAGGTAGAGAGTATGAGTTCGATGGCGGTTTTTTAATTGGTATATCTGTTTTATATTATCAGGTGATGGCGTTCTTAATAGGTTAGTCTCAATATTTTCATGGATATATTCTTGTGTAGAGAAACTGTATTTAGTGAGAAAGCCACATTCATCAAATTCAGTTTCACCTTGAAATGCTTTTAATCGACCTTTCTCAGGTAACTTGCTGGTGATGTTAATTGACTTTACTGGGCCATATGTAAAGTTAATTGTAATGAATGCATTATTAGCGATATTTATCTGTTTTTGTGATTCATCACAAGAGGTCTGTATCGCAAAAGCAGAGGGGCTAATAAAAAGAGAGCAGAGAAAAAAAATAAGAATTAATGGTAATTTCATGTAATGAGCCATCTTAAATTTTTATTAAAGGAAACCACGCTACAGAGCATATCATCATTAATTTACCTAAGTAATTTTACATAAATTATTTTTTAATGAAAGTATCATAGAAGAGTATTTAGTATGTGAAGAAAAATATAGAATAAATATATTAAAATAAATCTATTTTTGATGATGTTAAATTTTTTCACTCAAAAAAATGAGTTTCAATCTAAATATGATTATTGATAAATGATTTATCATATAAAGGATTGCATCATTACTATCAATTTATTTTTACCAAGTTACTCTTGTTTAAAACATTTTATGGAATTGTTAATTGTAATCTAAAAAATAATTGAGTAGCTTTACAATTAATTGATTTGTAATAAGCCGTTCTATTTTATGGTTTTTTTTATTTTTTTGTAGGTAAAATGTTAAATAAAATAATGAGCAATATTTTTGGTAAATTTGGATAAATAAAACAATACACAGCTAATGTAATAAGTTATCAAAAAAAGAGTATCGATATAAGTAACAGCGATTTTACTGCATAAAAAGCGTTTTTTTAACAATATAAGATCCTCAAATTGAGATTTCTTTATCCAAAAAAAAACAATAAGTTATTCATAATATTCATATTCATGGTAAACAGTGGCAGTGCTAGTGTCGATTAATTTATCATCTTTTCTTACTTCGCTTACCATATCCCAGATTAAGCAATTATTATATTTATCCCATTCTCGACAGGTGTTGTCATATTCTCTTATATCATCATATAGACTGGTAAATATTTGCATTTGACGTAAAATTTTACCGTCATTTCCATAGTGATATTCTAAGGTAATCTCATTATTATCAATCGCTTTTAAAAGACGTCCTTGCTTATCGTAGTGATACTGAATTGAGTTACCTTTATTTTCAGCAGTAGATCCAACAATAGTTTCCGCCACAATTTTATTATCTTTGTAAACAAGCTTAGTAAAATCAGTCCCCATCAGGGACCCATCATCATCATAGAAATAAGATGTTTTATCTATCAACTGATTTTGATTATTCTTTCCATAAAATTCAACCAGATAGAGAGTGTTTGATCTATGACGATTTTTTATTTGATATTTATACTTTAGGTTGTAAGGCGTTGACATTCTTAAAAGATTAGTTTCAATGTGTTCATGAATATACTCTTGTGTAGAAAAATCATATTTAGTCAAAATTCCACATTCATCAAATTGAGCTTCTCCCTGAAAAGCTTTGAATCGTCCTTTTTCTGGTAATTTACTGGTCGTTGTGATTTTTTTTATTGGTCCATAGTTAAAATCGAGCGTAATAAACATATTGTTGGCTTTGTTGACCTGTTTTTGTGATTGACCACAAGAGAGGGGCGTAGCAAATGCAGGTAATGTAATAAAAAGTGTGTATAGAGAAAAAATAAAGAGTAATGGTAATTTCATGTAATGGGTCATCTTAATTTTATTAAAAGAGAACATGCTATAAGAACATATTCATCATTAATTGATTTAAGTAGTTTTACACAAATTGTTTTTTAATGAAAGTATCACTCAATTTAATTGTAGATAAATAATAGAGAAGAAAATATAAAAACCAGTCTATTTTTGATAGTCTGATTTTTATATTAATAGTTTATTCTAGGAATAATAAAGTATCTTTATATTATTCGTAGTAAGTAAATTCGTTATGTAGCACAGCTTTACTGTAATTAATCATTTCATCATCAAATTTTATAGTGCTTTCGAGTTGCTCTTTTGTACAGTTATCAAATTTATCCCATTCAAGGCAGGTAGAGATAAAAGCTTTATCTTCGCCATTCATTCCTTTTATATAGTTTGCTTGTTTGATAACTTTCCCTTGATCGTCATATTGGTACTCAACGTTTATTTTTTCATCTTCTGTGACTAAACGTAGCCTTCCTTGTGGATCATAAGCATATTCGGTTGTAAAAACCTCTTCAGAAGAGGTTGATGAATGTGCGATCTCTTTAACGATACGTCCTTCTTTATAGTCGAATTGGCTAGTGAGTGTATCTATCAATTCTCCATCATTAGCATAGTATTGAGTGATCTTCTTATTGAGTCGATTTTGCTGATCTTTACTATAGTTTTCCTGCATATATATAGAATGTGAACCATAGGAATTTTTTAGTTGGAATTGATACCGAATAACTAAAGGATTATCAGGGGTTGTTCTTATCAAATTAGTTTCTATGCTACCTTCAATGTATTCCTGCATTGATGTGCTATCTTTTAGTAAGTTTCCACATTCATCAAGCTGAATTTCTCCTTTGAGCGCTTTAAAACGACCATCATTTGGCAACGTACTTGTCATCGTGACTGATTTCACCGGGCCATTAAAGGAACTGAGTAACATAATTGTAGTATTGGAAATATTTGTTTGTTTTTCAGCATCAGTGCATTGTGTTGAAGCCGCGATCGCAGAAAATGAAGAAAATGCATATAGTGAAAGAGAGAGAAGGAATAATTGTGATTTCATAAGTCCGTCCATGTATATACTTGTCATACTTTAAGCTACAGCGTTGTTGCTTGCGTTCATTCGTACTAGCCACATACTGATGTATGCTCCTAGCGGCTTATTCACTTGTCGCCTAGCTGTAACTTGAATTACTTAGAGTATCTGTTTGTATATATTCAAGTTGTTGCAAATATTTAGAGTATAAGTAGTGCATAAAATAGAAGTCTAGTATAGGGAATTGGTTTACTAAATAGTATAGATAAAATCTTATATGATTAACCGACATATAAAGGGAATGATATATGTTGTACGATCAAAACTGTTTTTGGAGCATTAAGATGTCAAACGTATTTTCTTTTATGACTGATACTGCAACGCTGGCCGTTTTTGATTTACAAGCGATCCAACATCGAAAATCAGATACAGCAGATTGGTGGAGCATACCTGATGATGAGTTAGATGAAATGAATAAAGGTAATATTGCCTTTATTGATATAGGAAATGATGGTTTTTACACAATTAATCTATGCGACAACATTGAAGATGCGGATGTGAAGGTAAATATAAATTGTCCATCAGGTGAAATTTTTATTGGTGCAGGAGAGGATACAACTGGCGGTGATTTAGAGCCTGATGATCCTGAATATCGCTCTGGAAAGATTATTTTTTTGCCAACCGGTAATTATGAGATTTCAGTAAAAAAGAAAGATGATAATTTATTAATCGCTTTCAAGAAAAGTAAAATAGGGACAAACTTACTCAACAGTGTATTTTATATTTAATAAATGTAGTTGACGATAATTAACCAATAATAATTTAGTGATTAGTTAAATTTTAAATAAGGTTTTAGTGAGTTACTTTTAATCACACCTCCTTATTAGATAAATATCTTATCTCTCTCCTCCATTTTTCAAAAAATAACTAATTAATCTTTCAGCTAAGTTATATTCAAATGTGATCTTGAATTTAATATAAAAAGCACACTAGAAAATAGTACTTTTGTCGTTAATTTCTTTCAGATACAAAAAAGCCACTTATTTCTAAGTGGCCTATCTGCCTGATTTCTCAGCGTAAAATTGGTGGGTCGTGGGGGGTTCGAACCCCCGACTAATTGATTAAGAGTAGTATTTATACCACTGTAAAATCAATAAGTTATAAACTTTTCAATAAGTTAGAAAACGATAAAACATGATTATTCATGGTTGTTCTGGTTTTCTGTCGCCACTTTGTCGCCATTCATATAAACTAATTTATCTAGACTTGGAATGAATTTATTAGCATCTATTTGAGGGTAAAGAATAAGGAGGAAATCTGTTATAAATTCACATAAGGAAATAATGGAAGAATCTATATAATCAATCAAATTTTTTATTTTTTTATTTTCATCTTCAATATCTCCAACTATTTTATGACTATATTCTCCATTTTCTATTATATTATAAATCATATTATTTTTAGTTTCATTATCTGTATTATCTGTTATTTTTACTTTTTTTATCATATCATTATAATAACCCCGTTTTTCTTTTAAATCATTAGAGTTATACTTTTTAAATTTTAAATTTATTGTGGGAATTGAATCTGTAAGAATATTATTAATAGTAACTACCGCAATGAAAATTTCTTCTGAATATACTTTTATTTTTTTATTGGCTATACTATTGTAGGTTTTTATTTTATCTTTTTTTAGTATAGATTTGAGATTTACTATTTCTTGAATTTTTTTCTCTATCTTCTCTAAATACATAGTGTTGACTTTCATTTCAAAGTTATTATCTTTTAAATATCCTTTTGCATACAAGTCATATGCACTAACAGAAAATATAAAATCTTTATTTGTATAATTATTTAATTCATCTATTATATTTTTTTTAATAGTATGATAAATATCAACTTTATTTTTTTTCTCAGTGACTTCTATTTGTTTAGCTGTTTGAATTGAGCGATGTGTACTAACAACAAATGCGCCTAATATTGGTGATAAAGCTAAAATACCTAGTGAAAACTTATGTATGTTTAAAAAATTATTAAATCCAATGGCATCCCATTTAAATGGATAATCCCAACCCAAAAGGAAAATAAAACATAAACTCGAATATAAAGGAAATAGGATAGCAAACCAAAAAAGGCCTTGCTTGTGTAAACTATTCTCATTTAGGGTAAACTTATTGAAAAGATATTTTTTAAAAGGACGAAGTTTTTCTTTATTTTTAGGTACGATAAATAAACATAAAAATAGAAAGACACAAAAAATGTAGATTAAAATAGTCATATCTTCAACTTCACCAAAGGATTAAACATCAGCGCATCATTTAAATGCTCTGGGGCGAAATGCGAATATCGCATAGTCATTTTAATATCGGTATGACCTAATATCCGCTGTAAAACTAAAATATTACCGCCTGACATCATAAAATATGAGGCAAAAGTATGTCGTAAAACATGCGATGATTGCCTATGGGGTAATTCAATATTGGCTCGTATTATTGCTGAACAAAAAGCAGAATAGCAGGGCGTAAATAATTGACCTCTACGTTTCGGAATTTCATTAAACAACTCTTCTGATATAGGTACAGTTCTATTACGTTTACCTTTTGTTTTGGTAAATGTAATATTGTAAGGAGTAACTTGTGAACTGGTTAAACCTTCAGCTTCTGACCAACGCGCTCCAGTAGAAAGCGCAATCTTGACAATAATAGATAAGTCTTTCGCTTTGCTTTTATCGCATTCTTCTAGCAGTTGGATAATCTGTTCATCAGAAAGAAACGCCATTTCTGATCCATCAGTACGAAATGAGCGAACATTCTTTAATGGATTATCATCTTTCCATTCACCCAATCGATGCAACTCATTAAACATAGCGCGAAAATAGGCTAGTTCAAGGTTTGTTGTTCTTGGAGCAACGGACTTGATCCTATCGGCACGAGTAATCTTTCCACTTAATCGTTTTTCACGATAAACAGAAAATAACTTAGCATTAAACTCAGTTGCTAAAGGTTCGCCCATTGCTTGGCAACCGAATAACATCATTTGTTTTCGGCTTTCACCATCAGCTAATGTAATACCATGAGCACGAAACCAGATTTCAACCAACTCAGACAATAAACATTTATCTTCTGTTTGTTCAAGAACGTAACGTTCAAATGAAATAGCTTCACCTTTTGTGGTGAATACTTTTCTAATTCGTTTACCTGTTCGACCGTTAGGGTAGCTCTCAACTTGCCAACGAGCATCTGGTTGTTTAGTTATCAACATAAGAGAAAATCTCTCCGCAATTTTCAACTAATTTCTGGTACATAGAATCATATAAGAGATATTCTTCTTTTAATCTGCTTTTATTAGAATTATCCTTTAAGTATAGATCCATAGCACTTGCTATACCGTTAACTTGAGCGATTGATGTAGTACCTAAATATATAGGATTGTTACTGTCTATTTTGTTTGCTAATGATCCATATTTATCTTTGAGATCTTCGAGTTTGTTAGGGTAATAATTTTTATACCATGTATGGTAATAGTTATATTCTCTAGGTTTATCATCGGAATCCATACCAAAAAGAAAAATATCGTTCATCAATGAATATGAATCTCTAAAAGCTTCTTTTGCAATATCACATTCACTCATTTTTGCAGATACATTTAGAGATAATAACAATCCGATTGTTAATGCTAGATATTTCATCATTAATACCTTTCTTACTGATTTTCAATAATAGTAATTACTCGACCGTGAATTTTTATATCAGAAATTTCACAATCAAAAGCCATTCCAATATCTGAAACTCTAACGCGTTGCATAGGCATTCTAGTCAGTTCTCTAATACTATTTTTTCCATCAATTTCGATGAGCCATTTTCCATCGAAAACATCGTTATATTTTTTATCAATAATGAAGTAACTATTTCCATCTTGGATAGATATTGGCTCTGATAGTAAAAGCGATTGTTATCGAGTAGCATCGAATAAAACCTAATATGGGATTTTGCCTTATGCATCCTAATATTACAATCAACATAAACACGCCTTATCTTACAATCGACGCGTTCAGCACATTCTAGATCAACCATTCGCGACATGATCGCAGAGGGATGTTTACCTGTGCGCACTAAGTCAACAAATTGTTACTATCCTTGTTCGTCAATATATCCATTTCTACGTTATTTAATGGATCTCATCGAGAGCGTGCAACTGCGCGCACATAATCCCACGAAATAAAATCATTTATGATGTAAAACGCACAAATCCGCACCCGTCTGCATAATTTGGATCTAAAAATTATTTCAGTTTGAATTTTTTACAAAACATATTGCGAGAGTGTGTGGTGATTGGATTCTTTGCGTAGGCGTCAAACAGAAATGATTAAGAAAATTTATTTTTGAGATGCTTGGTTAACATAGAGTGGATGTGAATGGATTATCTGGCTTTATTATTTTTAATGGTTTTTTATTCTATTTGTTTTTTATTAATTATTAAATTTATTACGACTAATTATTTTTAAATAAAATCGACAACTTTCGGCTTTCGGAAGGGAGAGATAAAAACTTGTGCGATATTTTTGCGACACTCAGCTATAAAAACAAAAAAGCCACTTATTTCTAAGTGGCCTATCTGCCTGATTTCTCAGCGTAAAATTGGTGGGTCGTGGGGGGTTCGAACCCCCGACCAATTGATTAAGAGTCAACTGCTCTACCGACTGAGCTAACAACCCGATGCGCAGATTATTCTCTTCTCAAAAGCGATGGTCAAGCCCTTATTTTAATTTTTTTCAAATGGATAAAATATCACCAAATAAATTAAAGAAAGGATCTTATCTGGTTATCAAAGCATCATTCATTTTACTAAAAGTGATCTTTTCATTACTTACACTGAGATTTGTGTCACAATAATTTCGCAAACATATTGCCACGTCAAAAAATAAAATAGTGGCAAAACAACATCAAAAATATGAACACATTTCAGGTATGGTATGGAAGAGCAAACAGAAATTTCTCCTCCCGCTAGAGTGAAAAATGCCACTCTACAACGCGGGCTAACAAATCGTCATATTCAATTAATTGCTATTGGTGGAGCTATTGGTACTGGTCTATTTATGGGCTCAGGGAAAACCATTTCATTAGCTGGGCCATCAATTATTTTTGTCTATATGATAATCGGCTTTGTCCTGTTCTTTGTTATGAGAGCTATGGGAGAGTTGTTATTATCAAATTTAGAATATAAATCATTTAGTGATTTTGCTGGTGATTTATTAGGGCCTTGGGCAGGCTTTTTTGTCGGTTGGACTTATTGGTTTTGTTGGGTTATTACAGGCATTGCTGATATTGTCGCCATAACGTCTTATATTAGTTATTGGGCACCTAATTTCCCTGAATGGGGAACATCGTTTATTTGTGTGCTGACACTGCTTATTTTGAACTTAGCGACAGTAAAACTGTTTGGGGAAATGGAATTTTGGTTCTCCATGATAAAAATAACAGCTATTGTTTCTTTGATTATTGTGGGGATTGTTCTTATCAGTATTGGATTTGAATCTCCTGCGGGACATACAGCGGCATTAGAGAATATCTGGAATGATGGGGGAATGTTCCCTAAAGGGCTAAGTGGTTTTTTTGCGGGCTTCCAAATCGCTATTTTTGCTTTTGTCGGCATAGAATTAGTAGGAACCGCTGCGGCTGAAACACGTAATCCGGAAAAATCGTTGCCAAAAGCGATTAATGCGATTCCCATTCGTATTATTACTTTTTACGTTTTGGCTTTAGCAATTATTATGTCGGTGACACCATGGCGTTCAATTTTGGCTGATAAAAGCCCATTTGTTGAGCTATTTGTCATGATAGGAATACCCGCAGCTGCAAGTTTAGTAAACTTTGTCGTATTAACGGCAGCCGCGTCTTCTGCTAATAGTGGTATATTTTCCACAAGCCGTATGTTATTCGGTTTATCAAAAGAGGGCGAAGCACCAAAGCAGTTTAGCCAATTATCTAAACGAGCTGTACCTGCCAATGGACTGTTATTCACCAGTTTATGTTTATCATGTGGAATTGTATTAATTTACTTTATTCCCGATGTTATGCATGTATTTACCTTGGTAACAACAGTGTCGGCGTTATTATTTATGTTTATTTGGAGTATGATTTTATGCTCTTATTTAGCGTATCGTAAAAAACGTCCACAGTTGCATGAGAAATCTATTTATAAAATGCCATTAGGTATTTTGATGTCATGGCTATGTCTTGCTTTTTTTGCCTTTATGACAGTATTATTGGCTTTTGAACATGATACTCGCCAAGCGTTAAGTGTGACACCATTGTGGTTTATTGCACTAGCAATAGGCTATCAATATGTTAAAAAGAACAAACAAAAAAAGAATGTTCAAAAATAAAGTATTCATCGCGTAATGAAAGAGAAAAGCCTTATTTAATTTAATAAGGCTTTTTTTTTGAATTTTTTATTACTGATAAAATAATTCATTTATAAAAAGACATAATCTAAAATAAAGATATTAGACTTATATATCCATAATCTCATTATAGGCTCAATTATTAATTTAATAAGTGTATGCTTTGTTATTTACTGAGTGAAAAATAGGCGTTATTTAGGTGTGATAAAATATTTTTAAAATATGTTAACTACATCCGGTAATTTTTTAAAAATACACTATCCTACAATTAAAATAAAAGGAGGCGGTATGTATAAGAATATTTTGGTTCCCATTGATATTGATGAAGATAACCTGATGAACAAAGCAATTCCGTTAGTGGAAGATATTGCAAAAAATGAAGATCCTTATGTTCATTTTTTGTATGTACTCCCAAAACTTCCACAATCTTCTTATTATCGACTTGTTATGAATGGTGATCAATTAGATCAAGGATGCTTAAAAACGTCAGCTGAGAAAGAGTTAAAAAAAATTATTGAACGGTTTGATTTACCTGAAGACAGAATGCAAACACATATTTGCATAGGAACACCACGAGATGCCATATTGCAGGTTGCAGATGAAGTAAACGCAGATTTAATCGTAATCGGCTCTCATAATCCCGAAGATGATTCTTATCATATTGGTTCAACAGCTGCTGATATTACACGCTACGCTAAACGCTCTGTTATGGTGGTGAGATAAGACTTAGCAGACTGTATAGTTGTATAAGAGTAACTGCAATTTATAATAATACCGCTGTTATATTTGATTTTAATATAACAGCGGTTGTGTAACGAGATAGTGAGGATCGCACAAATCAATGGTTTTTATATTTGGAACACTTCCTTTTTTTCATTACTATAAGCCATCTTCTAATAACGATAATCATCAAAACTAATGTTAACCATCACTGCATTACTAGAAAATAAATCAATCAATCCTGAGCTTAATCACTATCCTGGCTTATCATTATTATTAGAAGATGATGAGTGCCAAGCTAAAATACTTTTTGATACAGGAAAAGATCTTACCTTTATTTCAAATGCCAAAAAAATGGGAATTGATTTAACCACATTGAAAACAATTGTTGTCTCCCATGGGCATTATGATCATTTTGGTGGACTTACGCATTTACCAGTAGACTTTTTTCCCAATAAGCCACGAGTTATCGCTCATCCTCATCTATTTTCGGTTCGTTATTCAGCGCTTTTTTTAGGCAATAAAAATATTAAATTTAAACGATTAGCCCCTTTTTTTGATCGCAAAAAACTTGAAACACAATTTTCTTTTGAATTAACAGAAGTTCCTTTAACAATTGAGAAGAATTTCATTTATTCAGGACAGGTGACACAACGCCAAGTGAGTAAACGTTATGGTGTTATTATTCATCAATTAGGCGAAGAAGATGATTATGTTCTTGATGATAGCTTTCTTGTTTGGCAAGGAAAAAAAGGCTTAGTGATTATTACGGGCTGTAGTCACTCTGGTATTGAATCTATAGTTAAACATGCGAAAAAAATAACAGGTAATCATCAAATTCAAGCAATTGTGGGGGGATTACATTTGCGTTGTGCAACCCCATCAGCATTACAACGTGCTAAGAAAGCAATAGATAAAAATATCGATGTGTATGGATGCCATTGCACTGGCGTGTTAGGACGAAAATACCTTAATGCGAAAGATTTTAATGCAGGACAATCTTTATCTTTTGAGTAGAATTAATGTAAATATTGAACTGAAAAAAGACATGAAATTTTTGTTTTTTGGTCCGTATTCTAACAAGTTAATTCTTTGATATGAAAAAATTAATGTGCATTTAGTGCTATTTATAATCCGAAGGATGGCAGAATACTTTTGGCAATAAACAACCTAGCATTATTGCCAAAAGATAGGGGGCTAGTGATTTTATTTACGTATAACCATTACTGAACGTGACGTATTATTCACAATATAATCAGCAGTAGATCCTAGTAATATATTACGTTGATTACGCGAGCTTGAACCAATAATAATGGTATCTGCATCCACTTTTTCTGCTAATTCTAGAATATTATAATTAGGTGTGCCGATAACAGCATGGCACTGGTATTGCTCTTTAGGTAAGTTAAATTGTTGTTTTACACATTGTTCTAATTTTTCAGTTAGCAAAATTAGAGCTTGTTGCTTTTTCTCAACAACGGAAGTGCAATCACAATTAAGCCCATAAGCTTCTAAAGAGCGTAAATTAGGCATAACCGTAATAAAATGGAAATAATTTTCTGGTTTTGAGGCAAGGAAGTGAATATCAGCAATCATTCGTTGAATTCTGTTATCTTCTAATAAATCAATTGCAACAAGGTATTTGTTAGCCATAGTCTACCTTTTAAATAAATTAGCCCTTAAAAGTCAGTATAAGTAAATTAGCTTACAAGTTGAAATTTAAAAGCAAATATTGCGATTATTGCATCATTATTTTGGGTTTTTAAGCTCTAAAAGATAAAAAAATGGTGTTATGAACGAGTAAATCCTTTAAAATTTAGCCAATTGCCTAATAGCTATTTTTGTTCTTTTTACACATCCATGGAATGATCTCACTAGGTTATAGTTTATATGAGAAAATCAAGCGAAGACTTACTTAAATGTATTGCCACTATATTACAGTGGGTGCTTAATATTGGATTGCTTATTTTAGCAATTGTATTAGTTAGTTTTCTTATCAAAGAAACTTATGTAATTGCTTCATTATTATTTAATTTAGGTGCACAAGAGTCATCTTATCAATTACTAGAAGGTATTTTGATCTATTTTCTTTATTTTGAGTTTATTGCACTTATTGTTAAATATTTTTTATCTGGTGGGCATTTCCCGCTTAGATATTTTATCTATATCGGTATTACTGCAATTGTGCGTTTGATTATTGTTGAACACAAAGATTCTGTGGATACTTTAATCCAATCAGGCGCAATTTTACTGCTAGTTATCGCATTATTTATTGCTAATACTGAAAAGTTAAAACGGACTTAAAAATCGATAAATTATGTTTACTTAGTCACTGAGCATAAAAACAGTCTCAAAAATAAAAATAAGGTTTCCGCAAGATTGAGAGAGGTATGTTATTATCTCTCTCAATTTTATTAGGGGTTATACAAAAATATTACTATGTCCTATCAATGTCCATTATGTAATCAGGCACTTTCTCTTCGGGCTCACAGTTGGGTATGTGAAAATAATCATCAGTTTGATTGCGCGAAAGAAGGGTATGTAAATTTGCTGCCAGTGCAATTTAAACGCTCAAAAGAGCCGGGTGATAGCGCTGAAATGATAAATGCTCGCCGTGAGTTTTTAGATGCAGGTTTTTATCAGCCAATGAGAGATAAAGTAGCTGATTTACTACAAGCATTGTTGCCTATGGATAATAGCGTTGTATTGGATATTGGTTGCGGTGAAGGCTATTACACCCACCAGTTTTATCAAAATCTAAAATTACATAATCCTCAAGTGTATGGCTTAGATGTTTCTAAAGTTGCGATTAAATATGCAGCTAAACGTTATTCATCTATCCATTTTTGTGTGGCTTCAAGTCAGCGTTTACCTTTTTGTGATGCCTCTTTAAATGCTGTTATTCGTATTTATGCTCCTTGCAATAGTGGTGAATTAGCAAGAGTCATTGTAAATAATGGATATATTATTACGGTCACTCCTGCGCCTCGTCACCTATACCAGCTAAAAGCACTGATTTATTCAGAAGTACATCTTCATCCATTAAAAGAAGAACAATTTGATGGTTTCAATAAAGTGGCTGAGCATCAAGTTGCTTATATGATGAATTTAAACGGTAAGCAGGCATTTGATTTATTACAAATGACGCCGTTTGCATGGCGAGCAAGTGAAGAAGTGAAACAGTCATTAGCTGAAAGTGAATGTTTTGTATGTGAAACGGATTTTTTAATTCGAGTTTATCAACGTCATGTTTAATAACGAAAGCAATAAACAATTTATAATGTAAATAAAAAAGCTTAGGCATGATATTCAAACCTAAGCTTTTTATTGTGTTCTGTTAAATTGGTGATTATTTTGCGTACATAAATAATTCAAGATGTTCGAATACAATATTAAAGCCGATAGCAATTAATACGATCCCACCAATAATTTCTGCTTTTTTCCCAAGCACTGGGCCAATATAGCGCCCAATTAACATACCTAGTGTCGCCATGATCATCGTCATCATGCCAATGGTCATCGCAGTATGAACAATATTGACTTGAAGGAATGCTAAACCAACACCAATTGCCATTGCATCAAGGCTGGTGGCAATACCGGTTGCTATTAAAGAGAGCGATCCATGGCGTTGTGGCGCGGCTTCTTCGCAAGGACATTCATCACCACGTTTTACGCTTTGGTAAATCATACGACTACCAAGAACAAATAGTAATCCAAAAGCAACCCAGTGATCCCATTGAATAATATATTGGCTAGTATATAAACCTAATGCCCAACCAATAACGGGGGTGCTGGCTTCAATAATACCAAATATAAATCCAGTGCGGAGTGCTTCACGAAAACGAGGTTTATGTAATGTGGCACCTTTACAGACTGCAACAGCAAATGCGTCCATAGAAAGGGCAAGGGCAAGGATGATAGTAGCGTAGAAACTCATAATAAAGCCTCGGTTGGGGTATTTCCATATACACACAATTGACCCCCAACCAAAGAAGTACAATTATGTGTCTATGGTCTTGCCAACCGTATTACGGCATCTGCACCACGCTAAATAAAAATAAGCGAGTATGTTGATACAGACTTCTTAAAATAATTAAGTTTTATTTTAAGACAGGCTACTCCCCAATGACTTGATGCAGAAGATAACATATTATTTCTGAAAGGCAACATATTATTTATTATATTTCAAAGATGATATTGATAATAATTATCATTATTAACTTGGGCGATTTTAAATATATAAGGAACGTTTTTAAAATGTTAAAAAAATGATAACTTTCAATGTGATAAAATATTAACCATATAATAAACAATGGATTGTAATTATATTTATAATGAAAAATTAATTTTTTAAATTAAGAGGAATACACCTAAAAATAATAAGTTTAATTTTTTTAAATATTAAATGGATATTAAATAAGCCTATATTTAATGCGTCTATATTTAATCTTACGTTCTATATTTTATAAATATAGAAAAATAAAAAGTGGATTTTTTTAAAAAATATTTTTTATTTAATTATTAATCTTATGTTTTTCTTTAATTATCTATAGGTTAAGTGATCATTAAAAATAAAATTTCTAGTAATAAAAAAAGCCATTCAAAATGAATGGCTTTTAACTAAAACAAGGTTAATTAGTCACATTGTACTTTTATTGCTAAACCACCGCGTGATGTTTCGCGATATTTAGCATTCATGTCTTTACCTGTTTCATACATGGTTTCAATAACTTTATCGAGAGAAACTCGAGGTTCGCTGGTACGACGAATGGCCATACGTGCCGCATTAACTGCTTTAACCGAAGCAATGGCATTACGCTCGATGCATGGAACTTGTACTTGTCCTGCAACAGGGTCGCATGTTAAGCCGAGGTTATGTTCCATACCGATTTCAGCGGCAATACAGACTTGCTCTGGACTTCCACCTAATAATTCAGCAAGACCTGCTGCTGCCATTGAACAAGCTACACCAACTTCGCCTTGGCAACCTACTTCAGCACCTGAAATAGAAGCATTCATTTTGTAAAGAATACCAATTGCACCTGATGCTAAGAAATAGCGTAAGTAGATTTCTTGTGTCACAGGTTCGATACAACGATCGTAGTAAGCCAATACTGCTGGCACGATACCACATGCGCCATTAGTTGGTGCAGTTACAACACGTCCACCAGCTGCATTTTCTTCATTAACAGCCAGTGCAAACATGTTGATGAGATCAACAACTTTCATTGGATCGTTTGACAAGCTGTTGCTTGATGTTAATAAACGATTTAATGCAGCCGCACGGCGAGGTACACGTAATGGACCTGGCAATACGCCTTCTGTATTTAAACCATGTTCAATACATTCTTGCATTGTTTTATAAACATCAGCGAAATAGGCATTGATTTCAGCTTGAGTGTGCAGATCTAGCTCGTTTTTCATCATTAAGCTAGAAATGGATAAACCAGTTTCTTTGCAGTGCTTTAATAACTCTTCGGCGCTAGCATAAGGGTATGAAACAGGTTTACTATTAAGTGTTGATTTACCAAAGTTTTCTTCATCAACAATAAAACCACCACCAATAGAGTAGTAAGTTTTTCTATATACTTCTTTGTCGCCAGCAAAAGCATGAATAGTCATACCATTTTCATGCAATGAGAGGTTGTCATTACTGAAATGCATACTTTCTGCTGGGAAGTCGACAATTTTTAAGCCATTTGCTAATGATAGTTTGCCAGTTTCTTCAACGTTACGAATAAAGCTGGGAATGCTGTCAATATCGACAGTAGCAGGTGCGTTACCAGCTAAGCCCATAATAATTGCAATATCAGTGTGGTGACCTTTGCCTGTTAAAGACAAGGAGCCGTAAACATCAACAGCTACACGGGTGACAGACGCAATCAATTCCTGGTTGACTAAATCATCGACAAATTCTTTACCCGCTTTCATTGGCCCTACAGTATGAGAGCTAGAGGGTCCGATGCCCACTTTAAACATGTCAAAAACGCTAATCACGTCAGACTCCTTAATAATAAGAGAGAGGGTTAAAAAAGAATAAAATATAGTTATTTATAGTAAAGGGATCGTTTTTACGATTATATCGTCCCGTTAATGATGTAGTTTACAACATTTTTTTAAAATAGCTAAGTAGAGTTGTGAAGGCGATGATAAAAAGCACAAGCTGGACAGAAAATAACGCTTTAAGTGATATGTAAAGCAAGTTTATGTAAAATAGCCGCCGTTAATCCCCAGACAAGATGTCCATCATAAGGGTAAAAATAGATCCGATGATTTTCACCTGAACGGCGAAAATCGAGTGGTTGATAGTGTTGTGCATTGAGTACATGACTTAATGGCATTTCAAAGATAGAGGCGACTTCAGCTGGGTTTTGGCGTAAAGATAAACCTGCTGGGATCACGCCCACAATGGGAGTAACTAAATATCCACTTGAACTTTGCAATGGTGGTAATTGCCCAATCACCGAAACGGCATTGGGTGGAATAGCGACTTCTTCGTGAGCTTCTCTGAGCGCGGTTTCAATAAGATTATTATCTTCAGGATCTCGTTTGCCACCAGGTAAAGCGACTTGACCTGCATGCGAGCGTAATGTTGATGCGCGTTCCGTTAATAATATGGTTGGATTAGGTTTATTGATAATCGGCAGCAATACTGCTGCCGTTTTTTGAGCATGGAGTGGCTGATTTACCCTATCATCAGGTAATGTGAGTTGAAAACGATTGATAAAAGTATCAATGGGTGTCATCGATAGTAGACTCACTTAAAACAGTTAATATTTGCCCAAGTTTATCGAATGTTTCTTGGTACTCTTTTTCAGCAACACTATCAGCAACAATACCGCCGCCCGCCCAACAGTAAATCTTATTTTTTTCTGTCAATAAAGTACGGATGCTGATATTGGTATCCATTGTGCCACAAAAACTAATATAGCCGATGGCACCACAATATCCATGACGGCGATGTGGCTCTAATTCTTCAATGATTTCCATTGCTCGGATCTTAGGTGCGCCAGTGATTGAACCGCCGGGAAACGCAGCTCTTAATAAATCTGTTGCTGTTAGATGTGAGGGAAGTTGTGCTGTAATAGTACTGACTAAATGGTGTACTGCTGGAAAACGTTCAACAACAAACAGTTCTGGTACTTTAACGGAACCGGTAACGGCAACTTTTCCAATATCATTACGCATAAGATCAACAATCATTAAATTTTCTGCGCGATCTTTACGTGAGCTTTGGAGCAGTAACGCTTGTTCATCATCTTCTTCGGGGGTCACTTTGCGTGGCAGTGTTCCTTTTATCGGGCGTGTTTCTATTTTATTATCAGCTAAATGAATAAAACGCTCTGGTGAAACACTTAATACAAAATTATTGGGCAAACACATAAAAGATGAAAAAGGTGCTTTATTTGCTTGATTCAATGTTAAAAATGCAGCCCATTCACTACCAGTATAATTTGCACAAAAACGTTGAGCTAAATTAACTTGATAACAATCACCAGAAAGTAAGTATTGATGAATTTTAGCAATTTTTTCGTTGTATTCAGCATTGCTAATGTTCGATTGCCAGTCTGTGGTTAAGGTAAATGGAGTATCAATCAATGTGGGCGTTTGGTTTTCTAGCCACTGCAATCGCTCATCAATATTATCATAGCTAATTAAAGTGGCTTTTTTTAATTCATGATCGACAATTAATGCCCAATCATAAATTCCAATAGCCATATCTGCAAAATTGAGTTCATTTTTAGCGTTTTCAGGTAGTTTTTCAATACGACGGCCTAAGTCATAACTCCAAATACCTAAAGCCCCACCTAAGAACGGCAATGAATCATTGTATTCTGGATGAAAACTAAACTGTTCTAGTTCTTGTTGGATCAGTGTAAAAGGATCTTTTTTAGAGCGTCTGATCGCACCATTTTTTTCTTTAATTGTTGTGGTTTGTTTGCGTGTTTCTAAAGTTACAAGAGGATCAGAGACAATAATATCAAAACGGTTATGAGGATGTTCGGCAAAGCCAGAATGAAGTAAACTAGACCAAGGCAATGAAGCGATGGGAGAGAATACCCGTAGTGCTAGATCTGGGGTATAAATGAGCTCACGTTGTTGTAATTGCATATCCATCTTATGACCATGTAAACAAAGTATGTTGTATCATTCGCACAATGAATTGTAATCAAAAAGATTATATTCATGTAAATACAAAATAGAAGTTGATAAAGATAAGAGTAACATTATGTTTCTAGGAATGCCTACATTAACACACGAAGAACAACAAAAAGCAGTAGAAAAAATTCAATCTCTTATGGCTGAGGGAATGAGTAGTGGAGAGGCTATTCAGTTGGTTGCTCAAGAATTAAGAGAAAAGCACACAACGCGTGAATCGGTTTCTATCATATTTGATGATGAGAATGAATAAAACATTTTTTTAACAAATGTCACAAATATGTTGTTAACCCTATGCTATGCTTAATGGAAACACATCCTGTTTTAAGGGATATTTTCGGGAGGTTATATGAAATTAAGCAAGTTAGCAGGTCAAACAGGGATACTTGGTGTAGCTCTTTTACTTGCTGTTTCTTTTGGGGCATCTGCAGAAAGTGTCGATAATGTTAATAAAGATATTGTACGCTCTGCACCTTTTGCGAGTTGCGTTAATTTAGACAACAACCAACTTGTTACTAGAGTGAAGAATGATTATCTACAGAATCGTCTCCCCCGTTGGCAAGAAGATAAAAAGGCGTTGGGTCCGAAACCTGTAGCAAGTATCAATGCTAACGAAGTTATCAAGATGGATAATAACTATCAGATGGTGTTGAATGTTCGCGGAGCGAGAACAGATCTTCGTTACAATGTTCAAGTTAATTGCGACGAAAATACCATCACTTATGTTTCACCTAAATAATGAATAAGTGATAGTTTCCATTGTTAACAGATTGAAAAAAAGAGATAAACTTAAGTTTATCTCTTTTTTTGTCATTAAATTTTATCAAGAAAGTGCTATTATTTTTTCGCTTGAGGCTCATAAGGTAAACGAGAATAGTGTTGGCTTCTCGCTCGATAAAACATTAGCCTTTCTTGAAAATAAGCGTGAAGCGCTTGAGGCTGTTCTCGTAAAACTGCGTCAGCAACAACAGGCATATTATATCGCTCTTTAAAGGCAACACCTGAAGCGGCTAAGCTTACATTTATTTTGTCTTTTTCTTCTTGTGTTAATTCTGAAAGGTTATAACCCATCGTTCTCCTCCCTATAACAATACGAATAAAGTAAAAGAGCATGCTTATTAATGCAAGTAAATAAAGATATTAGTCATTATATAATGATAAAAAGCATCCGTATTATTTAGATGATTTTTTAATCAGTATCATTAAATATAACAATGAAAAATAAATATTCACTAATTGTTATACTACTTTATAGGTAATTTAAATAATGAAAATGATAAAAATCGCATTTATACACATAATTAAATCTATTTTAAAATAGACTAAAAAATAGTTTACCTTTGTAAAGAGTAAATAAATATAATGTTTAATTTGATTTAGATCAATGAACAAAACAAAGAAATTTGCATTAAAAATAGATAAATATTGTTAATTCATTGGGTGTGTGTGTGCTATGTGTTTGTTTTATATTACTTGATAGAGGGTTAAGGTAAGGTGTTGAAATATTGATATAAAAAAATGCCCTGTTGGGGAAACAGGGCGAAAAATAATACAACACCAGGGAAAAACATAGTATAAATAAAATTAACTAAATGGTTAATAGGTAAACTTACGTGATTCTTCATTTTTTTATTAATATAAAATAAATATTTAATACTCTTTAATTAGTACTTAAAAAAAAGGAGCGCTATTAATGAATAGTAAGTGAATAAAAAAGAGAACGGATACCAATCAATGATATTCGTACAGATGACAGACAAAAAGATATATTAAAATTTAAATATTTATATAATTTTATAAGGAAAGTTATAAAAAATACTTTTTGTCTTACTATAAAATATTATTAAGATTAAAGCACTTCATTGATTATGTAATACAAAGATTTTATTGTTAATGATTATAAAAAGCTTATTTCTTAAATGTTAATTATCATAATGATTAATCAAGATTAAAAAAATTACTTTAACGAATCGTTTTTATTTTTCATTATTAAATTTATTTTAGATAATAAAGAAAGTTATTTGTTGATGTTTTTTTGAGCTGTATGTTTTTTTTCTAAAATGACTGATTAACTTAATTATTAAAGTATTAACTTTTCTTTTTTGAGTTAATAAGATTAAGAGATATTTATTTATCTTAATGATATATATTGATTTTTTATTTTGTAATATTGTTTGTTTTAGTTAATGAGATAATTAAATTCAAATACTAACATATAAAAAAATAAACAAAAAACATACATTTCGCACAATCTTGTGTTACATTTAATTCGCTTTTTATACAGCAATTTTTGATATTACATAAAGACATACTTGGATCATTAATTGATTCAATTACACGGTGTTTATTCGTTTTTATTTCAATAGCGATGTAAGGATAAGTTATATACGTTATTATACAGGGGGATTAATTTGACTGGGCTAATAAACTTTGCAAATAGCATTTTATGGGGATATGTCCTTATCTACTTACTTCTAGGAGTCGGTATTTATTTTACTATCCGTACTGGGTTTATACAAATCCGACATTTTAATCATATGTTCTCTATTTTAAAAAATAGCCATAAGTCAGATAAATCAGGGATCTCTTCCTTTCAGGCATTATGCACAAGCTTAGCTGCGCGTGTAGGAACCGGAAATTTAACCGGTGTTGCCATTGCATTAACGGCAGGCGGGCCTGGTGCTATTTTTTGGATGTGGGTTGTTGCTCTAATCGGTATGGCAACATCTTTAATTGAAAGCACACTAGCACAGCTTTATAAGACAAAAGACGATGAGGGTAATTATCGCGGGGGACCTGCTTATTATATGACGAAGGGATTAAAAATGCGCTGGATGGGCGTTCTCTTCGCTATTTTCCTAATCATTGCTTTTGGTTTAGTTTTTAATGCGGTTCAAGCCAATTCGATTGCGCAAGCAACAGCATCAGCCTTTAATTTTGATCCATTTTATGTTGGCATCTTTTTAGTGATAACTAGCGGATTTATTATTTTTGGTGGTCTACGCTGGGTTGCTCGTGTTGCAGAGCTAGTTGTTCCTATTATGGCAACTGCTTATTTATTATTAGCCTTCTGGGTTGTTGCTGATCATATTGAACGTTTACCTGATGTTTTCCTTTTAATCTTTAAAAGCGCTTTTGGTTTACAAGAAGCTGCGGCCGGTGCGATAGGTTACGGCATTAGCCAAGCAATGACTCAAGGTATTCAGCGGGGCTTATTCTCTAACGAAGCCGGAATGGGATCGGCTCCTAATGCTGCCGCTTCTGCAACACCTTATCCGCCACATCCTGCCTCTCAAGGTTATATTCAAATGCTTGGTGTATTTATGGATACGTTGGTTATCTGTAGTGCAACAGCAGTGATAATTTTGTCATCAGGAGTACTCGATAGTTATCCAGAAGGCATTAATGGCATTCAATTGACGCAATTGGCGCTGTCATCAAGTGTAGGTGGTTGGGGAAGTACCTTTATTGCTATTGCTATTTTCTTCTTTGCTTTTACCTCGATTATTGCCAATTATGCTTATGCAGAAAGTAATATGATTTTCCTTGGGCGTAATCATACAACAGGGCTATTCCTTTTACGCTCAGCTGTATTAGCAATGGTGATGTTTGGTGCTTTGGCAGATATGCCTCTTGTTTGGAAAATGGCTGATCTCTCCATGGGATTAATGGCAATGACAAATTTAATTGCCATTATATTACTTTCAGGCGTTGCATTAAAATTAGTCAAAGATTACAACCAGCAACGACAAGCTGGTTTATTGCCAACTTTTGATATACGCCAATATCCAGAGCTACAAGCGGATATTGAAGATGGCATCTGGGAAAATAATATCATTCCTGATGAGCCTTTAGTTAGATGTGAAAAAGTCAGCAATAACTGAAGAATATAAAAAAAGAGTTAAAACGGGAAACCTATATTTTTTAATATGGGTTTTTTTATTACAATTTAACTTTGGGAACATTAACTCAAGGATCAGAAATGAAGTCTAGTCGGTATTACATTGGATTACTTATTGCTGTAAGTCTCTTAAGTAGTTGCGTTCAACAACCTGAGTATATTGATCGAGGCGATTATATTGCTAAAGTTATCCCTAATAAGCAGGATGCTAACGACTGTGTTAAATATTTAGTCATGCATTATACCGCGCTAGATGATGAGCGTTCATTGAAGGTTCTCACTGCTGGGCGAGTTAGTAGCCATTATCTTATACCAACACATCCCTCAACTATTGATGGAAAACCTGTTGTTATTTCATTAGTAGATGAAAGACAAATTGCTTGGCATGCAGGTGTTAGTCAATGGGGAGATGCGACAAGCTTAAATCATTGTTCTATTGGTATTGAGATTGTTAATCTGGGCTACCGTGATAATGGAAAATTTAGATATTGGTATTCTTATACCGCAGATCAAATTGTCACTATTTCAATGGTGATGAAAGATATTATTGAACGCTATGATATCGAGCCTCAAAACGTTTTGGGCCACAGTGATATTGCGCCTTTAAGAAAAGTTGATCCGGGTCCTTTATTTCCTTGGGAAAGATTAGCAAATCAAGGAATAGGTGCTTGGCCTGATAAACAGTTAGTACAAGCTTATTTAGCCGGTAGAGATCCTTCTGAGCCAGTTGATGTTGCAAACTTCCAAAAACTATTACAGCAATATGGTTATCAAACACCAACAGATGGCATATTAGATAATGATGCACAAAAAGTCGTTAAGGCTTTCCAAATGCATTTTAGATCAGCGAAAGCCAATGGGCTCCCTGATGCTCAATCAGAAGCTATTTTAAGGGCTTTGATTGAGAAATACCGAACTTAAAGTTTCCTTTGATGAATTGACAGTAAAAACACAAGGGATCAAAAAGCAAAAAGCGTCTCCACTATAGAAGTTGGAAGACGCTTTTTTTTGTGAACTTACAATCAGCGCTACAAATTACGAGCTATATACTAATTATTTTGCTGTATTTTCTACTGAAAGATTTTCTTCTTTAAGATTTAAGCTAACAAACAGTGAAATTATGAATGCAATTGCACCGGGTAATACCCAACCTAGACCATAATCAGAAAGCGGGATATAGCTAAATAATTGCAGTAAATCAGCATTTAACCATTTCAATTGTTTCAACGTATCGAAAAGGCTCATTAATACGATGATGGCAATAGTAAAGCGATAGGTAAAACGCGGTGATTTTAATTTGTTACGAATAAATTGCAGTAATACCAATGTGACTGATGTTGGATAAATCATCAATAACGCAGGAATGGTCACACGTAATAAAGTATCAAGGCCAAACGTTGATACAATTGTGGTCATTAATGTAAAGACAACAACCCAGAAGCGATAGCCTAAACGGTGGTGGAATGTTGCGAAATAGTCAGCTGCAGCACTTGTTACACCCACTAGAGTGGTCATACTTGCTAATAAAACAATCCCTCCCATTAGCCAAGTACCAACAGAGCCAAATAAAGCATCAACATAACGAGAGAATATTTGACCACCATTTGTGGCATTGAGTGCAGGATCTGCAAAAACAGAAACAGAATGGCTAGTGGCACCTAAATAGAACAGGCATAGATAAAGCGCAGCTAACAGTAAAACGGAAATGAGTCCTGCTTTTACGGTAATAAAACCGATTTGGCGTGGTTCAGTAATTCCTTTGGTATACAACGCACGCGCAACGATACCACCGAATGCCATGGCAGAAAGGACATCCATGGTTTGGTAACCGTCTATAAAGCCAGAGAAGAAACCATTAACAGCATAAAGACCTGTAGGCTCTCCAATAGGAGAAATAGGTTTAGCCACAACGGCAATGCCAACAACAACCAGCAAGACTAACAGTGCTGGAGTCATAAATTTACCAATAGCGCTGATCATCGTGCCTTGTTTTAGCATGAAGAACATACTTGTAATATTGAAAACAAGCGCGAAAGTTAGGTGTGTTGCGGTATTTTTCTCGATAAGACCTAATGGCAGGAAGCCCATTTCATAAGCGGTGTTAGTTACACGAGGCATCGCAAAAGTAGAACCTACGATAAGATATAGTGCAACCCAGAAAATGACAGCGACCCATGAAGGTAAATCAACAGAGAGACGTTCACCACGTCCTCGAATTGCAACAATGACTAAGGTAAGAAAAGGAAGTAAGACACCCGTAACAAGAAAACCTAAGGATGTGCTAAACCAAAGGCTTCCTGATTGAAAACCCGCCATTGGGGGGAAAATAATATTACCAGCGCCGAGGAAGAGTGCGAAAACCATCATTCCAAGAACGAGCATGTCTTTTGTAGAAAGCATAACTAAAACTACCTGTCTGTGAAGAAAATATATTAATGATTTATATTTGTTATTCTACTCTTAGCCTATTTAATAGCTGAATATGTTGTAAAAATGCAGTTTGAATAACGAAAAGTGAATTGATAGTAACAAATTCTGAAGGATATGTAAGAAGAAAGGCAGATTTAACGCTCATTTAACAGTAATTATAGAATAATAAAAGGCTATGTTTTTGGTCAAAAAGCAGTGTGATCCTCTGCTAAGGATCACAAATGCTATATAATTTTGTAGACATTCACGATAAAACACAAAAAAGATCGTGTTTAAATAAATTTATTGATAGCGACTGCAACACCGTGCTCTTCATTAGAAAGTGTGACGAATTTGGCGACTTTTTTCACTTCATCAGGAGCGTTTCCCATTGCAACACCTAAAGCAGCATATTTCAGCATTGCTAAATCATTACCTTGATCACCGATGCACATAATTTTTTCTGGAGTAATTTTTAAATGCTCAGCGACTTTTTGAACCGCACTTCCTTTATTGACATTAGTATTTAGTACTTCAATAAAATAAGGGGCACTACGTAATATGCTATATTGTTCGTAAATATTGGCAGGTAAATATTGGATGGCGTTATCTAAAACAACTGGCGCATCAACAATCATAAATTTACTAAAATACATATCAGATTGCATTTCATTAAGTGGGCGATAGTAAAGAGGTGTCCAAGATAAGAAGGCTTCTTGGCAAGTGAAATGGCTAATATGACGATTAGTAGTGTAAATTTTATTATCACTAATGACGTGAAAATGAACACCTATCTCACGAGCGAGATTTTCAAAATAGAGGTAGTCTTCAAAATTGAGTAAATCCTGAATAATGACTTCACCATTATCTGCTTGATGAATTTGGCTTCCATTATTGCTAATACAGTAACAATCAGAAGTATCAAGACCGAGTATCTTTAAATAAGGGGAGATGCCATTAAAAGAGCGTCCTGAAGCTAGCACAATCTTAACACCAGCGTCTTTTGCTCGTTGAACCGCATTGTGTACTTCGGGCGTGATTTCGTGTTGTTTGTTGAGTAAGGTTCCATCTAAATCAATAGCGATAAGCTTAATACTCATTAGCATCCCCATATTAAATAAAAGCAATCATGATAAAGGAAGGGCGAAGCGGTCTATCATCACATAGCTTGAGTATTATTTATGTGACATTAAGGGCTATCTGTATAATGTCACATAAATAGAAGAGTTAATCACAACAAGGTGATTGTAAATGTAAGGGTTGTTTGGTTTCTAATACGATCTCTTGATTTTGCCGAAAGTCGAAAGGCGTAATGCCATACTCTTTACGGAACATGTAGGTAAAGTGAGACTGTGAACCAAAGCCAAAATCGAGGGCGATATCAAAGATAGAGCGCTCACTGGTACGTAATAAATGAATAGCGCCAGCCAATCTACGCTGACGGATATACTTTCCTAAAGAGGTGCCTGTGACTTCTTTAAAGATTTTCTGCATGTGCCAAAGAGAATACCCAGAATAAGCCGCCAACTCTTCAAGATGGATAACACGGCCTAAATGCTCCTCAATCCATTTACTTAGCGCGCAAACCAATGCGAGATGATTATCTTGTGGCATTACAGTTCCATTTTATCAATGAAGTTAAGGTAAAAATCAAAATTAACTCCCTAATCTTATACAAAAAGTGGCAGACAGAGAAATCCATATTAATGGATAGCTATTTCTTATCATTGGCAAAATGTGTAATAAAAATAAAAAGTGTTCATTTTGCCGACAGTTTAGAGAAAAATAGTGCAAATTATCTCAATTCTGTCGAGGAAGCGTTTACCTTTCATTATGAAAGTTATGCTAAATTCACTCATAGAGATAATTGATTGCGAATTTTATAACAACAACTCTCCGTGTTGTTATCGTATTTAAGCGAATGCTTATAATGTTATTAATCATACTAACAAAATGTATTTAAAGGATTTTAAATTGAACGCAAAGAAAATAATTATTAGTTTAATTATTGCATTAGCCATTAGTTTAGGTCTCTATCTTATGGCTTTAGATAACTTTTGCGATCGCGGAGAAGACTTTCAGCAAGGTCTTTGTCGGTTTACCACATTATTCCCCTCCAAACATAGCTAAAAAATCGCTTTTCTTATTATTTTTCGCCTAGCATAAAATGTATTTGTTATTCAAGTCAGATTAGTGTTTTAATGGGGGCTTGAAATAAACAAAATCGTAAATATTAGTTTACACGTTAAGTTGATAAAATAATAAGAGAAGAGGATGTATGGCGAGAGAGTCGCAACAGACAGAACTTAAGCGCGGTCTGAAAAATCGACATATCCAGCTTATTGCGCTGGGTGGTGCTGTCGGCGCTGGTCTGTTTCTTGGTATAGCGCAAACCATTAATATGACTGGCCCATCAGTAATACTAGGATATGCTATTGGTGGTTTTATTGCGTTTATGATCATGCGCCAGTTGGGCGAAATGGTTGCCGAAGAGCCAGTTGCGGGTTCGTTTAGTCACTTTGCCAATAAATATTGGAGCCCTTTTGCCGGCTTCTTATCTGGTTGGAATTACTGGGTGATGTTTATTCTTGTTGGTATGGCAGAATTAACTGCAGCAGGAAAATACATTAACTATTGGTTGCCTGATATCCCTGTCTGGGTTTCCGTTGCTATCTTCTTTGTGGCAATCAACTTAATCAATTTGATTAACGTTAAAATGTATGGTGAAACCGAGTTCTGGTTTGCCATTATTAAAGTATTAGCAATTGTTGGGATGATTTTATTTGGGAGCTACTTGCTGGCAAGCGGTAATGGTGGACCTCAAGCTTCTGTAAGTAATTTATGGGAGTTAGGTTTCTTCCCTCATGGCTTTACGGGCTTTATGTCGGCATTGGCGATTGTTATGTTCTCTTTTGGTGGGCTTGAGCTGGTGGGGATCACGGCGGCTGAAGCTGAAAATCCAAAAGTCAGCATCCCGAAAGCGACTAACCAAGTTGTTTATCGTATTTTAATTTTCTATATCGGCTCATTGTTGGTGCTACTGTCGCTTTATCCTTGGACTCAAGTAGTAAAAGGTGAAAGCCCATTTGTCCTGATTTTCCATAATTTGGATAATTTCTTAATCGCAAATATTTTAAACGCTGTGGTATTAACAGCCGCATTATCTGTTTATAACAGCGGTGTTTATTCTAATAGTCGTATGCTCTATGGTTTGGCAAAACAAGGTAATGCGCCACATGCACTTTCTCGCATTAATAAACGCGGTGTGCCGGTTGTATCACTACTCTTGTCCGCAATTGCGACTTCATTGGGTATTTTAGTTAACTACTTATTACCTGATCAGGCATTAGAGCTATTAATGGCATTGGTTGTTACTACGTTAGTGCTTAACTGGATTATGATCTGTTTGGCGAATTTAAAATTCAGAGCCGCAAAAAACAAAGAGGGTGTAGAGCCTTTCTTTAAAGCGCTTTGGTATCCTTATGGTAATTATATCTGCCTTGCTTTCTTATGCATGATTTTAGTGATTATCTTATTTATGCCACAAGTGAATATTTCGGTGATTTTAATGCCATTCTGGATTGCATTCTTGTGGGTTGGATTTAAGATTTCCCGTATGAAGAAAACACCTAATAGTACTCAAGCAAGCCAAGATATTTAAAAACTGAGTTGATGGTAAGTTGGTGTGTTGTGGAAATATATATAGTGCGATAAATCTTAATAGACTCTTTAGCGTAGGACATATTATGTCTTGTCGGGTGATTAGCCAGACACTAATTTATTGCTCACATTTAGGGTTGCGAAAGTAAAGAGTAAAATTCGGGAGTACATCCGTACTCCCGTTTTCTTACAGGTGAAATTATGCAGATAATTAAACAATTAATAAAGAGAGTGTTTAGGCATTACTTGATGTAATGCAAAAAGGTTTTTGTGCTTACTGTGAATGTTCTTTAAAGCGAAAGCATATTGAACATTTTAGAACACGTGACTCTCATACAAATCTTACTTTTATATGGAGTAATCTTTTCGGTTCTTGCGGTGATTCAAGCCAAAAAGGTGGTTAGAATAGGTGTGGAATATATAAAGATAATGGTGCTGGTAGCTATGATGTTGAAAGCTTAATCAAGCCAGATGAAGATAATCCAAATGATTTTTTCTATTTTTAACAACAGGCAAGGTTCGAGCTAAAGATAACCTAAAAGATAAAGATTTAGTTAAAGCAGAAGAATCAATTCGTGTCTTTAATTTAAATGATGACTCAGTTTTGTTTAATAGTCGTAGAAGAAGTATTGAAAGTGAACAAAATGAAATAGATATGATGTATAGCTTATTTGATGAGTTTTCTGAAAAAGAGTGGGAAGAACTACTCACAACAGCATTAGAAAGAGTAAGTCAATTAGAATTTAGTACCGCTTTGACTCATGCTTGGCGTTATAACTGCCAGTATTAAAATAAAGATATACTCAGGATATTATCAAAATATTATTAAGTATATCTTTTGGTATTTTTATAGATCACTGCCAACGTAACCAAGCAAATAACACGTTACCGTTGTTATAAGTACCTGGTACATAGGTTGCTTGTAGTGAAAGATGCCCATAACCGACAGACACTAACGGCAAAGGAAGAGGCATCGGAATATAGTCATATTCATGGCGCGCAGTAATGCTCAGTGTAAATCCTGCCCCCATACGGAACCCGTCTTTATCGCCGGGATACCACATTTTCTCAAAACCATAGCCCATAATGGGCTGCACCCGGTTATTTGAATCCATAAATGCCATTGCATAAAGAGAGTGCCAATCGCCATCACTGTCATAACGATATTTCCCCATGCCAAAGCCCCAAGGCGTTTCGTTATAGCGATTAGTTTTTTCTCTATCGTAAGTAAAACGGTTATGCCAAGTCCATACTGGTAAATAGTAATTATATTGGTCGTTATCCCAAGTTTGATTGACATTACGCTTAAATTTCCCCCAATAACTCTCTTCGTTATTAGATTGAGATACATTATTGGTAGTTTGCTGTTTTTCTGTAGTAATAATCTGATGTGGAGGGGAATTATTTTCAGAAGCGAAAGCAGTTGTTGTTAACGTAAGCGAAAACAACGTGGTTGCTAAAACGCTAGGGTGAAAATAGGTTGAAAACATAATATAACTCCGAGTACGGCATTGCTATGATTCTGGTGATGACAAATAAACGTTACTAATAGTGTTATTTAATCGACAAGTATTTAAGATAAGAGGTATCTGAAACTTTACTTCTTAACTAAAATCTTAAGGGATATGAATCGGTTATAAAGAAAATAAACAAGTTTGTTGTATTTGTGAATGTGTTTATTTAAGACATTCAATATTGTTATCTTTTAATGGTAACGTATTGTTTTTAATTTAAAATTAATTTTTTATTAGATTGAAAATAAGGTGTTGATAAATAAGGGTAAAGAGATCTTATTTAAGATGAGTTATTTCCAATATAAAAAATTGACCAAATATCTATTTTTATGACTTAATTTAAATATTAGTAAAAATTTAATTTTAATAACATTAACTTATAAAAAAGGTATTTATTTTTGACAGGATGATAAAGTAATGAATAAAAAGAGTTAAATAAAAAAAAAGAAAAATTCTGTGTTGGTTTATAAATCGTTTAAGTTGTGTGGGTTTTATTTAGTGTGGTATCAGTTTTTTGGTGCAGATTATCCTAAAGCATAAACATTATTCACGCGTTATCAGGAGATAGATTACTTATTATTGAGATAATTTTTCTTGGCTAATGATAAGTAGCCGATGGGTATGCGTATCGCGATCTTTATCCCAGCAGAAAGCATCCCAGTTATTGTAAAAATCTTCAATACTGTTAATTAAGTGTAATGGTCTATCTTCCTCCGTTCCATCTGAGGCATAAATATAATGGCCTCTGCTAAAAGCCCATAAAATCATATCAATCCAAAAGCCTTTACCATCAGAAGTTTGCTCTTCATCAGTAACGACAATATTATGAATTTTTAAAAGATTACAGAAAAAAGTACGAGGTAATTCTCTTATAGCATCACGATGTTTAGGTATACGGGATCGCCAAACTTTTATTTGAGTACACGTTGTTTTTCCATAAACAATATCTTGTCGAAATCTAAGTTCAACAAGGTAGGCTGTTTCACTTTCTTTATCTGCGGTGATAAGTCTGTATTGATCTTTATGTAATGATTTAACTAAACGGTATCCAATTGGTGTGTCAAAACCTTCTAAATCAATATCTTTTACACCTTGGGTAATAAACTGAAGTGTATGTTCAATATTTTTAGCTGGTAGTTTCAACTTTTCATTAAAGTCTGCATCAGGAATAAGATAAGGCATTGATTGTCCATTATTCTGTTGCGATGGTTCATTTTTCATTTAGCCCCTCCGCATGGTGTGATTGTCCAGAAATGCATTATAAATACCTCATCTAGCAGATAATATATCGAACGTCGTTAAAACGAGTAAAATAAATTATTTTATTCTTCTTATTTGAGAATGACTAAAATATATTCTTTAAATTTATGTTTTCCACAATACAAGCCATCAGCTTAGTATTTATTATATACAACCTGAGCTGATTTATATTACTGAATAACAAGCCTCAAAAATAGAGAGTTAATAAATCGAGATTAGCTATCAAACTAGCATCTTTATCTTGAGCATGCGATACTCCTTATCGCCTGAATTTACAGGCTTTGGCTCGGGGCGCCTTATGGCTGAGATGAACCCGTATAACCTGATCTGGATAATGCCAGCGTAGGGAAGTCAAGGTAACTCTGCTGATTAACAGAGCCCGACTTTTCTGTAACTGGTAAAAGGAGGAGTTAATCAGTGAGATTCAATGCATTGTCTATCGCAGGCACCGATCCTAGTGGTGGTGCCGGTATTCAGGCTGATCTGAAAACATTTTCCGCACTGGGTGTCTATGGTACGACAGTAATGACAGCACTTGTTGCTCAAAATACCTGTGGTGTCCGTCGTGTCTATGATTTATCCCCCGATTTTGTTGCCGCTCAATTAGATGCTGTCTTATCTGATGTTCGAATTGATAGTGCCAAAATTGGTATGCTCTCTAATGCCACGATTATTGATGTGGTTTGTGACAAACTTCAGCAATATGCTATTCCTTTTGTTGTACTTGATACCGTGATGATTGCAAAAAGCGGTGATCCGCTATTACAGCCTGATGCCGTTAATAAAATGGTTAATCAGCTGTTGCCTTTAGTTGATTTGATCACGCCTAATTTACCTGAAGCGGCAGCACTGCTAGGTTGTGAGGTTGCTAAAGATGAAATAACGATGAAACAACAAGGTTATGCATTACTAAAACAAGGATGCAAAGCGGTGTTGATGAAAGGGGGGCATTTAACTGAAGATGAAAGCCCTGATTGGTTATTTACTCAAGATGGCGAGTGGCGATTTACTTCAAAACGCGTTAATACAAAAAATACCCACGGTACAGGATGTACTCTTTCAGCCGCTTTAGCGGCTATTCGTCCTCAAGTCGCTAATTGGCAAATTTGTGTTGAACAAGCAAAAGCCTATTTACAGCAAGCGCTAGAACATGCCGACAGTTTAGAAGTTGGGCAAGGTTTTGGCCCTGTACACCATTTTCATCGCTGGTGGTAATTTTACTTACACTATTACTTATCTTAAATAGAGCCTTTATGGCTCTATTTCTATTTGATGATCATACTCTTTAGATAATTAACACTGTCCTCAATATAAACAGCCTGTATATTGAGGAACTAAGGTAAGATATATTTTATTTTCAATAAGGGATGATATGAATACAGCCTTTCAAAAACCACGTTGGTTACGTGATTTACTTCGCTTTATTCCATTGAAAAGTCAGTTTGTGTTATTTGGTAATGTACGTGACTTACAAGCCAGTGAAGTTGCGCCTAATATGATAACGCCACTGCCTTTTAACCAGACACTTTATAACAGTTTGTATGAAGTGGGTTACGTTCATATCATCACTTATACGCCGTTAGCTGGATTTCAATGGATAGCTAATCCTACCCAATCTTTGCAAGATGGCGCAATGTTAATGCAACAACTAGGATTAACCGTTACGGGCGATCGCGCATCGGGTAATATTGATAGCTTAAATAGCGTATTAGAAAAATGGCAAACAATAACAGGCCAGCCGATTGCGTTATGTATCGATTTTGCCTCTTGCTTACTTTCTCATCGTGATAATCTGATGCCTGCCGAACATAGCTTGTTTACACAAGCATTAGTCACTTCTCATCAAGCTAAAGCAAGACCTGCAGGTGAACATAATCAGCCTTTCTTTAATACGGTTTTTTGGATCGTAGAAAAAGAAACTGATTTACCAGATTGGTTTACCGTTAATAATCCTCGTATTCGAGCCATTCCTGTTGCAAAGCCTGATAACCAGATCCGTAGAGTGCTAGCACCCAATTTATTGGTATCACTGGCGGGATTTTCATTACTGGCTGAAAATGAAAAAGAGCCACTTTTGAATGATTTTATTGATGAAACAGAAGGGCTACTACTGCTAGATTTAGTGGCAATAGTGCAATTAGCGCGTATTGAAGAAGTGGAAATAACGCGAATTAGTGATGCGGTAAGGCGTTACAAAGTAGGTATTACTGAAGATCCTTGGCAGAAAATCGATAAACAAAAAATTCGCAATGCACCACAAATTATACAGCGTCGTGTTAAGGGGCAACAACATGCCGTCACGCACTTACTCGATATTATTAAACGTGCAATGACGGGAGTAGGTAACAATAAAGGCGGAAGACCACGGGGCGTACTGTTTTTAGCAGGGCCAACAGGTGTGGGTAAAACTGAGTTAGCAAAAACAGTCACTCAACTGCTTTTTGGTGATGAAAGTGCTTATATTCGCTTTGATATGTCTGAATTTAGTGCTGAACATGCAGATCAACGTTTAATTGGCGCACCTCCGGGTTATGTTGGTTATAACTCTGGTGGTGAATTAACTAATGCTATTCGTGAAAAGCCTTTTAGCGTTGTATTATTTGATGAGATAGAAAAAGCCCATCCTCATTTAATGGATAAATTCCTACAGATTATAGATGATGGCGTATTAACGTCAGGACGTGGTGATCGCGTTTATTTTTCTGAAGCCTTAATTATATTTACCTCTAATCTTGGGATTTATCGCGTTGATAATAATGGCGAGAGAGTGGCAAATGTTCTACCTCATGAACCGTTTGAAAATGTCAGCCGTAAAGTAAAAAGTGAAATAGAACGTCATTTTAAATTGGTTTTAAATCGTCCTGAGTTATTAAACCGTATTGGTGAAAATATTATTGTTTTTGATTTTATTCGAGAAGATGTTGCAGAACAAATATTTGAACAAATGGTAGCAAATATCTTATCGAGCCTTGATAAGCAATCACTCATATTGTCGATATCAGAAACAGCTAAATCGACGTTAAAAACCTACTGTTTATCTGACCTATCAAATGGTGGTCGTGGTATTCGTAACCAATTAGAGGTTTATTTAATTAATCCTCTTTCAAGAGCTATTTTTGACAGTGATTTAGCAGTAGGAAAAGCCTATCAAATTGCGGATATTCAAATAGCTGAGATGACCAATATTATTTTAGTACCGCAGGCAGATTAATGCAGATCAGCTTATCTCGAATCCATTTCCCAGTCACAACATTGGGGCCAGGAAAACGAATTGGTATTTGGTTTCAAGGATGCTCTTTACGTTGTAAAGGCTGTTTATCACCAGATACATGGGAAAGAAAAGCCGAAAGCACCACAGTTGAGGCACTTATCCAACAAATTCAACCTTGGTTTGCATTTGCGAATGGTATTACGATTTCTGGTGGTGAACCTTTTGAACAACCAGAGGCGCTTTATGCGCTATTAATCGCATTGCGTCAGCAATTTTCGGGAGATATTTTTATTTATAGTGGTTATCACTGGAATGAGATAGAACCCCAAATCACTAAAATGTCAGGCTTAATTGATGCGTTAATGAGTGGTCGATATCAAGTAGAAAACACGCAAAGTTTGATGTTACGAGGTAGCGATAATCAGCAACTCCATTGTTTAACTGCACTGGGAAGTACACGTTTTAATGCTTTTGATAGAAGTGTGACCGAAGAAGATAAAGTGCTTGATCTCTCAATGGATAATCAAGGACGCATTTATCTTACAGGTATTCCTCAAAAGGGGGATATGGCTCGTTTGCGTGAATTATTAGCACAACAAGATGCACAATTAAAACAGATAAAAAGATAAGAGAGATGGAATAAAGGATGACCATGATACGTTTTTGTCCTCATTGCCGAACGGAGCGCCAGTTAACCGAAATTTTCTGTGCGGGACAGGTTAATAATAAGCCTTGTGGATGGGATCTAACAATTGAACCTATTCATGAGTCTGGGTGGCGTCCATCTCCTCCTATATCTTCATCCATTGATACACCTACGATTATTTCCGAGCTTAATCATGATCAGCCACGAAAATGCGTTAACGGGCATTTGATGGGGGAAGATGATTTTATCTGTTTTGAATGTGGTGCTGATCCTGCTGATGAGATTGAAAATAGCAGCATTACTGATAATGAAGCGTTTAGATTGATTGGTAATTGGCGTCTTGAGCAACGTATCAATTCTATTAATAGCGAAAGAGAGCGCTATAACGTAATCAATATCAAAACAGAGCAAGAAGGCGTATTAACACTCTATCTTAAAGGTGAAGAGCCTGATCCTGCTATTTATCAAGTCTTAAATCTGATCTCTACTGACCATATACCCGTATTTTATGAAACGGGTCGATGGGAAAACCGTGCTTGGCATGTTACCGAGCGATTAAACGGTGGTTCACTAAGCCAATTTATTGAGCGAGGTGATTTTTGGCAATCGGATGAAATTAACGTATTAGTTTCAGAATTAGGTACGGCGATCGCAGCGTTAACGGAACAGGGTGTACGTCATCGTGCTTTAAAACCCTCAAACTTGATGATCCGCGCTCGTGATCCCCTTGATATTGTGGTGATTGAATATGGTTCAGCATGTTTATCAGAATTCGATCTCGATATTGTCTCCCCACTTGAAATTTCACGTTATAGTGCGCCAGAAATATTAGCGGGTGGTGTTTCAGCAGCATCAGATTGGTGGAGTTTAGGGATAATTTTACTTGAGCAATTAACGCAAGGAGCCTGTTTTAAACATATCCATGATAATGCGTTTTTAATTCAAGTAATGACCAATGGTGTTGAATTACCAGATGATTTAGAACCTAATATTCAATTACTTTTAAGGGGCTTGCTCTGCCGCGATCGTTTTCAACGTTGGCAATGGAACGAAGTCAATGCGTGGTTACAAGGTTTAGCGGTACAAGCACCTGATGTTAATTATCACAATGGAAGCCAGCAATACTATCAATTTCAATTTGAAAATCATCAATTTAATCAACCTGATGCGTTTGCGATGATGGCGGCACAAGCACAATATTGGGATCAAGCAACAGAATTATTTATTCATGGTGAAATCACGACTTGGTTAAGCCAATTTGATAATAGTGGCAAGCAAATTACTCAATTGCAGTCATTAGTTGAAAAACAAGATATTGAGCCAAGTTTACGTTTTACATTCGCGTTGCGAATTTTAAATCCTAATATGCCACTGATTTATCGCGGTGAGATCATTACACCTTCATGGCTTTTAGAACATCCCTTATTAGGTTATCAATTAATTTGTCAGCCTCTCGCTACGGAACTTCAATCTATTGATGATACACATTGGCTTGTTCAGCTTTATTATCGTCAACGTACGGTTCGTGAAAGGGCACAACAACAACGTATCCCACTAAATGAAGAAAGCTTACAACTCTATTTATTAATCACCTCTTTAAGTCAATTAGTTGCGCGCTGGGAAATTATTCGTGCAGAATTCCCAGATGCTTATAATGAAAATCTACGAGCCTTAATCGATCGTAAGAATATGCATGAAAATGACTATATTTTGTTATTAAGTGCAGAAATTGGGCAATATATCACGATAGATTCACTGGTAAATAATGCTACTAAATTAGCCAGAGATCTTGCTATTAAGACGTTTGATAAACAACAAGCAAAAGTATTATTAGCCACACCTCGATATCAGCTGATTGAACAACTTAGTGAAAGAATAGGGGATTTTAAGCGAGTTAATATCGATATTATTGATAGATGGGCTGATGATTTTCTTTTAACTCGTAGGTTGCCTCTTGAACAGATTATTGTGATGCTCTGTATTCCCGTTGAGCAATGGCAAGTACCTGAATCGCAAAAATATATTTTAGAAGTATTACATTTTTTTGCTAAAAAATTAGTTTCCACAAGTCAACGGGGTAATTTAGTCAGAATGCGTTTAACGCCAAATGCAGGACGCGTTGATTTAACGGAATGCAGTTTTGATAATGAAAAAGCGACAAACTTACTTGAGCATTTAATTAACCGTAAGAAAAGACTGTTCTCATTAGAGGGTGAAGTATTACGTCAACGTGAGAAATTAAATAATCGCTTGTGGCTCTTGCAACAAAATACTCAGTCTTACCAAAGAGATACGGGTATTAACGGCATGTATTTAGGCTTTCCTTTTGTAGTGCTAAATACGCAACCTAATAAAATAAAACCACGTATTGCACCGCTTTTCTTGTGGCCTGTTTCCATGAATATTTTGGGTGGCACTCAAGGCGCTGTGCAAATTGGGTTTGATACAGAGCGTGCATCGGTACGTTTAAATCCTGCTCTTGCTAATTTTGTCGGTATTCCTGCGGTTAATGAATGGCAAAAAGTGCTCGATAGTTTGATGTCACAAACAGGCTTAAGTGTCAGTGAAATGATGCTCACACTTTCATCTTTATTAAACACATCAGATCATACATTAAGTCCATTACCTTCATTAACTGAGGATATACCAGAAAACAGTGCTTATATTCATTGTTCTGCAGTGTTATTTCACACCTCTTTTATTGGGCAAATGATAAGTGCTGATTTACAACAAATTGCCAATTTACCTATCAATGGTACTGCCCTTGCTACTATGCTGAAAGTGCATACGCCAGTACAAGCATTAGAAACACAAGATCCACTGAGCGATAACTATTTGTTGTCGTTGGCAGATCCTTCTCAAAATACCATTATTCAAGCTGCAAGAAAGCAGACAGGATTATTGATAGAAGGGCCTCCGGGAACAGGGAAAAGCCAAACAATAGTTAATTTAATTGCTGATGCAATCGGGCGACAAAAAACGGCACTTGTGCTTTGTCAAAAGCCTGCTGCTTTGGATGTGGTGTATAAACGATTAGTTGCTAATGGCTTACAAGATAGAGTATTGATTATTCATCAAAATCCTAAAGGGCGAGAGATTATTTCAGCGATCAGAGAACAACTGGCATTAGAGCGTAAAAGACAACTGATCGCAGATATAAAGCAAGACACGCCTTTTGAGCGTGATAGAAGGCTTAACTTAATTCAATTTTATGAAACAACCTTAGATGCTTACTATAAAGCGTTATATCTAACGGATAAACAATATGATTATTCATATCGAGAAGTGTTATCTGGATTACTCGAATTAGAGTCACAGCAAAAGTGGATAACAAGTTCGGATAAATTAACCACACTGCTTTCTCAATATAATAAAATAACCTTTGTTCAATTTATCGATAACTTAACGCTCTATGGTTTAGATTGGTATGCAATTAATTATGAACATACACCATTAAATAGCGTTGCTTTATTCTTGCCTGAAAGCACGTTATATCGTCAGTTCAATGAACGTATCATGCTATTTATTGAAGCAGAAAAGCAGCGTGATATGGCATATAGTTCGCCTTATCAACAAATCACAATTGATAAATTAACCGTTCACGAAACGACACTTGAACAGTGTAAACAGCGGTTAAAAAATCGCAATGAACAACAATGGGATAATTTATCGCGTTGGTTAACGTTATTTTTAAATGAACAAGGTAAGCAAAATAAAGGAGAACAGTTGATTGCTCAATTAGAGCAATTAGAGGCACGTTTACAGCAAATTGATAATGAAGATTGTGATCCTTTGATTTTCCGCTTACTTGCTCCGTTAGATAATGCAGCATTAGCAACGTTATCAAGAGCTGTGGCTGATAAAATTAAGCCCTCATTTCTGCGTTTCTTAAACCCTTATTATTATAGTAGAAACAGTAAGTTAAAAAGCTTTATTGCACAAAGTGGTAAAGAAGACAGAATTGAACATTATATAACACTGCATAAAACTATCATCACTGAACAACAATGGCGCTTGTTATATCAAGAGTTGCAACCTATTTACCAACAATTAGGAATAGAACAGCAGCTTAATCGACAAAATGCACAGTGGCAAAACACAATAAATACGACACTCACTGACCTTAAAGCCAGTGGTGATGATATTGCGATATTAGCGTTATATCCTCAGCCTGAACATATTGTTGAGTCGATTCAATCAGCGAAAAAACAGGGCTTTGAGCAACAATATTTAGAAATTGAAAATGCCATAGTTCGCGCTAAAGCACAGCAATCTAGCCTCGATAAATTAGCGGGTTTACAAGAAACCCTTACCGATCACTGCTATCAACAATTTTATGATGCGATCAAAAAAGGCGAATTGCTGACAACCACATTACAGCAATTAGCGTTAAGTTTGCCTTCTTTAAGCCAATTTCAGTTATTTCGAGAAAGAACGACACATTTTTCACCTAATGATTGGCAAGTTTTAGCATTATCACGCCAGTTGATTGATGAAAACTCATCTTCTGATCCTATCAAGCTTTTAAAAGCAACATTGAGTTATCTGTTTTATGTCGCGGTCAAAACTGACATTGAAATAAAAAATCCTGTATTAAAGACGCATGTTGAACAATTGCAGGAATATATTGAGCAACTGACGGATAGCTATCAGCAATTACAGCAAATTAATCGTGCATTATTAACTGAAAACATTGAATTATCAAAAATTGAAAGTGCGCGTCATTGGGAAAGAATAACACGCTTAGCTGGGCCTAGAGCATTACGGTTACGCGAATTTATTGATGAAGCAACACAAATGGGATTGTTAAGATTACGCCCTATTTGGTTGATGACGCCGGATGTGGCAAGCCAAATATTACCCCTAAAAGCAGGGCTTTTTGATAGTGTTATTTATGATGAAGCCTCGCAAATGCCGATTGAATTTGCATTGCCAACATTATATCGCGGTAAACAAGCTATCGTCAGTGGTGATGAGAAACAGATGCCACCTTCATCTTTCTTCAGCGGTAAATTTAATGGAAATGAAGATGACGAAGATAACGATAACGAGGAAGATGAACAACAAGAGAAAAGCGGTGAACAATGGGACTCCAGTCAAATTTGCCATTGCCCTGATTTGCTTCATCTTGCTCGAACCGTATTGCCTATTCATACTTTAGATATTCATTATCGCTCTGCCTTTCGAGAATTAATTAATTTCTCAAATTATGCTTTTTATGAGAATCGGCTAAATATTCCTGCTCAACACTCAGTAAAAACCATTAGTAAAGTAAAACCTCTGCATTTTATGGCGATCAATGGTACTTATGTAAATCAAACCAATGAAAAAGAAGCTTTGGCGATCGTCGAACATTTAGCAACATTGTGGCAGACACCCTTCGATAAACGGCCTTCGGTGGGAGTGGTGACGTTTAACCAAAAACAAGCTCAATTAATTAATCAACATATTCGTGATCGCAATGACTATGATGCGGAATTTTTAAAGGCTTATACGGAAGAAAGCGCGCGTTTGGATAACGATGAAGATATGTCGTTTTTTGTGAAAAACGTTGAAAATGTGCAGGGTGATGAACGGGATGTTATTTTGTTTTCGACAACTTTTGGTCGCAATGCACAAGGCACTTTTAGGCGTAATTTTGGAGTATTAGGGCAAACAGGGGGAGAGCGTCGTTTAAATGTCGCTATTACCAGAGCGAAAAAACAAGTCGTGATCATGTCATCAATGCCGATTGATGAAATCTCTGACTTATTAAGTACCAATAAACACCCTGAAATTCCGCGTGATTATTTACAAGGCTATTTAACTTACGCGAGTCATTGCCATCAGATTAATAAGCAAGATGAAAATAAACGCTTATTAGCGCGCTTATGTCGTACTCAAGCTAATGTGATAACGCAAGATCAACTGAACGATCAATTTGTTATTGATGTAACACGCTTTATTCAATCTCAGGGATACCATATTGCACCATCACAACAAGCGGGTATTTTCTCTTTTGACTGTTTAATTGAAGATAAACAGCAAGGGAAATTATTAATGGGAATTGAGTGTGATATGCCACAACATGAGTGGTTATCCCAAGCTTGTGCGCGTGAATTATGGCGAAAAGATATTTTGCGCAAAGTGGTGCCTTATCATTATCGCATTTCGTTGACACAGTGGTTTTACCATCGCCAAGAAGCACAACAACAACTTCTTGAAGCCTTACAACATGCCTCTTTACTGAATGAAAAAGTGAGTGAATGATGAGTTCATCAGTACATTATATTTCTATGAAAGAAACCAATGTTATTCGCTATCACCGACAATTAGCGAATAGTAAAAAACAATTCAAACAATGGCAGGCATTAGTTGAACAACTTATGTATCGAGATGAACGAGTGAACCAAATTGTCTCTGCTTTTGATGTATTGGTTAAAGATAACCCGCAATTGGAAGCGTTAGATGCTCGGGCAGTAGGTCGGTTAACAGATAAATTAAGCCAATTTATTGCCCCGTTACGACAGGATATGAAAAATTTACGCGAACAAGTGCTCGAAGAAAAAGCGCTTGCACGTCATATTCAACAGGGTAAACAAAAATCATCGGCGCTGTTAAGACAATTAAAATCACAATTAGCGACTGACAGTGTTTTGATAACTGAAATTGAGCGTAGTGAAAATATGAATGCTGAGGAAATCAGCATATTACTTTTTCGTGTGGCCAGTGAAATTGAAGTGCAGAAAGCGCAATTTAACCCAGTTCAAACTGAACTATTGGCACAATTAAAAGCGCAATCTGTATATAGCCAACAGTTATGGCAAAGTAATGAGCCTCAAAGCCCATTTGCACAACAATGTCATCAAATTGAGTTGATGATTGAAAAATTACGGCTTGTAGGAAATGAAGCCGAGGCCAATCACAATGCAAATCAGTTTATTGAAATGCAAAAGCTTGTTGATAGCAAAAAGCAGCGTTTACTAGCAGATTCAATGATCATGAATATGGCTGAAAGTTTGCGTAATAGCGTAAAGCGTATTGAATTAATGGAAGAACTAGCTCGTTTATGTGCAGAGCTTGAAAGCTTTGATGATGAAGAGATGGTGACACTTAGTCGGGATACTGAAGCGGTTGCCTCATTAGCAACAGCTGAACAGCTGGATATGATGATCATCAAGCTGAAACAGGCCATTGAAACTCATGAACAACAACTCTCAATGCGACAACAATGTGAAGCGGTATTGGCTGGTTTAAGTGAGTTAGGCTATGTGGTGCATGAAAATGCGGTAAATTCATGGATTGATAATGGGCAAGTTGTTGTGTCTCATGCCAAAATTCCTGATTATGGCTTAGAGTTAGGCGGGAAACAGGCGCGTTTTCAAGCGAGAACGGTGGCGTTAACACATCAACGAGATACGACGCGTGATAAAGATGTTGATGCTATTTGGTGTAGTCAGCATCAGCAATTACAAGCCATTTTGGCGAAGTCTCACACAGAGTTATTGGTTGAGAGAGCATTACCAGCAGGGCAAAATGCAATGAAGGTAATAGAAAGTGAAAGTACGGCTCATCAACATTTGGTCACACAAACGCAAAAACCAAAAACATTTAGTTGTTAGGCAATGAATAATAAAAGCCACTCAGTTTGAACTGAGTGGCTTTCACAGATAAATTTATCAATTAAGCAATAGTGACGGATTTATCCAAATAAACATCTTGTACTGCATTAATCAGGGCAACCCCGTCTTTCATTGATTTTTTGAACGCTTTACGGCCTAAGATCAGACCCATACCGCCAGCACGTTTATTAATAACGGCGGTGCGAACAGCATCTTCAAGATCATTATTACCAGAAGCGCCACCAGAGTTAATTAATCCCGCGCGACCCATATAGCAGTTTGCTAATTGGTAGCGAACTAAATCAATTGGGTTTTCAGTAGTGAGTTTCGTGTAAACACGCTCATCAGTATGACCAAAACCAATTGCTTTAAAGCCACCGTTATTTTCAGCCATTTTTTGTTTAACGATATCAGCACCAATAGTTGCCGCTAAATGGTTTGCCTGACCCGTTAAATCTGCACTTGCATGGTAATCTACGCCATCTTTTTTGAATGCTGGGTTGCGTAAATAGGCCCATAGTACAGTGACCATACCCAATTCATGAGCACGTTCAAAGGCCATTGAAATTTCTTCAATTTGGCGACGGCTTTCTTGTGAACCAAAGTAAATAGTCGCACCCACTGCAACAGCACCCATTTCAAAGGCTTGCTCTACGCTGGCATACAGTGTTTGGTCATATTGCGCTGGGTAGCTTAGGGTTTCATTGTGGTTTAATTTCACAAGAAAAGGAATTTTGTGTGCATAGCGACGAGAAACAGAAGCAAGAACACCATAAGTAGAGGCAACACAGTTACAACCTGCTTCAATCGCTAACTCAACAATATTTTTTGGATCAAAATAGAGAGGGTTTGCTGCGAAAGAAGCAGCTGCTGAGTGCTCAACACCTTGGTCAACAGGTAGAATAGACAGATAACCCGTTCCCGCTAAACGCCCGTGATTAAACAGGGTTTGCATTGAACGTAACACGCTATTAGGGCGATTATTATCAATCATGACACGATCAACAAAGTCAGAACCTGGCAGGTAGAGATTTTCGCTCGGGATGGTTTGGCAACGATGGTCTAATAATGATTTTGCATCAGCACCTAACAAACTTACTATATCAGTCATTACATACTCCAGTTCATGATGAGATGAGAGTGATTGTCATTTATCTACATTAAGATAACAAGTCACATTGAGGCGGTAACCGGCAGTGGATCGCTTCAGGTAACACAATAAATTCAAATTTATTCCCTAAAAGGGGTTCTCCATCTAAATTAAACACCATTTCATGAGAAGCACTAATGTTTACCCAGCGACTTTCTCGCTCAATTATCTTGTCATTTTTCTTGCTATCAAACATGCTGCTTAAAATAGAGGGGAGAAGTTCGTGAGCTTCAACAATGGTGATATTGAGTTTATTGTCATTAATTAAGGCTTCAGAGCATAATTTTTGTCCGCCACCCGCTTGACGGCCATTACCGATAGCTAAAATAAGAGACTCACCTTCCCAATGGAAATTTTCAGCTTCAATAGTGCAATAATCAGCTTTTAAAGAGTCGATACTTAAAAGACCATTAATAAAATAGGCTGCTCCTCCTAATGCTGATTTTAATGCCTCAGGGGTTTCTGTTGTGATTTTGGTTCCAAAACCACCTGACGCCATATTAATAAAATAGTGCGTCTTGTTCACTGAGATAACATCAATGGGAACAGCACGACCTTTAACCGCTAAATTAAGCGCATTTTCCATATCACGAGGGATTTGTGCGCTGGTGGCAAAATCATTTGCTGTGCCTAATGGGATAATGCCAAGTGTCGGTAAAGATGAGGGGGAAAGATGAATTAATTCAGAAACAACGCTATTAATCGTTCCGTCACCACCTGCCGCAATCACTGTTTCTGCCTGTATATCTATAGCTTCTTGTACAAAACGACGTATATCACTGGATTCCCAAGTTACTCTTACTTGGAGGTTAAAACCTTCGTTACGTAATTGGTAAACGGCTTTTCTCAATGCACCGTTGTTAGCGCTTTTTCCATTAATGATCAGCAAACTAATTTTACTCATTGATGAGTCCCTTTAATTGAATCACTCTTTTAAAGGTAATGGATATCGAGAAAATTACTATTTTTTTTACAAATGATAACGAAAAAGAGAACGTGTTTACGTAAAGGAGAGTTGATAACGGTGATGAAAAAAGAAAAGGCAAATCCAAGGGAGATTGGATTTGCCAAGGAGGTGGTTCCTAGTCTTACTGTATTCATTCTAGTTCTTTATTTTTCGGAACTGATGATACGGTAAACAAATCATTATTGATGTGATCTGTATTTGAAATTGACCACTTTAAATCAGATTATGACGCTTTACTTCACTTCTACAGCATCAATCTTATGCGGTTGACGTGTTGTTGTACCTTGTAGGTTGCGGATCAACAGTGCGAAATCTAAATCAACATCTTCCGGAACAGACAAATAAACCATATGACCATTACCTGGCGCAACATCCGTTGGCTGTTGTTTTTTGTTAAACAGCGATCCTAACGTGAACTGAATATTTCCAGTTGGTGTCATTAATTCTAGGCTATCACCTAAAACAAATTTATTTTTAACATCAACTTCAGCTAAACCGTTTACGCGTTTACCGGTGAATTCACCGACAAATTGTTGGGTGTCAGAGACAGAATAACCATATTCATAAGTTTGGTACGCATCATGGGTATGACGACGTAAGAAACCTTCTGTATAACCGCGGTGTGCTAAACCTTCTAATGTCGTTAGCAACGTTGGATCAAATGGTTTACCTGCAACAGCATCATCAATTGCACGACGATACATTTGCGCTGTACGGGCACAGTAATAGAAGGATTTAGTACGACCTTCAATTTTCAGAGAGTGCACACCCATTTGTGTTAATTGCTCAACGTGTTCAATCGCACGTAAGTCTTTTGAGTTCATGATATAAGTACCGTGTTCATCTTCGAACGCAGTCATATATTCACCAGGACGTTTTGCTTCTTCGATTAAGTAGACTTTATCTGTTGGCGCGCCAACACCTAAAGTAGGCTCAACGTTTTTAACTGGGATTGGCGTGTATTTTTCAACGATATTACCCACATCGTCTTCTTTACCTTCTTCGACTTTATATTCCCAACGGCAAGCGTTAGTACAAGTACCTTGGTTCGGATCACGCTTATTGATATAGCCAGATAGCAGGCAACGGCCTGAGTAAGCCATACATAATGCACCGTGAACGAAAACTTCTAATTCCATGTCAGGAACTTGCTTACGAATTTCAGCAATTTCATCGATAGAGAGTTCACGAGACAGGATCACTCGTGTTAATCCCATTTGACGCCAGAATTTTACGGTTGCCCAGTTAACGGCATTGGCTTGTACTGAAAGGTGAATATCCATTTCAGGGAAAGCTTCACGCACCATCATGATCAAACCCGGATCAGACATAATCAGCGCATCAGGGCCCATATCAATGACGGGTTTTAAGTCACGGATAAAGGTTTTTAATTTAGCATTATGGGGTGCGATATTAACCACAACATAGAAGCGCTTACCTAATTCATGGGCTTCTTGAATACCTTTGGCAAGGTTTTCGTGGTTAAACTCATTATTACGCACACGTAAGCTATAACGTGGCTGACCTGCATAAACGGCGTCTGCGCCATAAGCAAATGCATAGCGCATATTTTTTAATGAGCCAGCAGGAGAGAGTAATTCGGGTGTAAACATGGTTAATTTCCTGGTTCTGATTTCAAGTCAGTCCCCCACACATTGGGTAGGGGTATATCATAAAGGGGGGGATTCTAGCGCTTAAGTGTAGCGAGGTTCAATGTATTCCTGAAAAAATATCATCGAAATCGATAAGCTTGAGTCTCCCAACGATACCCTTGACCATAAATTGAGCGAATAAATTCAATTTGATCGTTAAGTTGCTCAAGTTTACGTCGTAAGTTTTTAATATGGCTATCAATGGTTCTGTCCGTCACAATGCGGTAATCATCATAAAGGTGATCCATTAGCTGATCACGAGTTAATATTTTTCCAGGTTGTGTGGCTAATGCTTTGAGTAAGCGGAATTCAGCTGTGGTTAAGTCGAGAATTTTATTGTTATATTGGATTTGATAAGCCTGTTCATCAATGACAACTAACTTATCGCTTTGAACAATATCTTGTGGTCGATAAAAACGGCGTAATAAGGTTTTGACTCTGGCGACCACTTCTCTTGGGCTATAGGGTTTACAAATATAGTCATCAGCACCAATCTCAAGCCCAAGCAATCTATCTACTTCCTCTGTTTTGGCGGTGACCATAATGATGGGAATATCGGAAAAATGACGTAACTCTTTGCAGATAGTAATGCCGTCTTTAACGGGTAACATCAGATCTAATAATATTAAATCGTAATGTTGCTGTTTTACACAATGGCTCACTTCGGCGCCATCTGCTAACCAATGAGTTTGATAACCTGATGCTTGAAGGTAATCAATAAGTAATTGGGCAAGTTTAGGCTCGTCTTCAACAATCAGGATTGAATAGGGTGATTCAGATGCTGTCATTTATTGGCTCAATAGTTATAGGCTTAGAGATCATCAGAATATGCGGGTAATTCTATAAGAATTTTCATGCCACCTAAAGATGAAGGCATAGCACTTATTTTACCATTATGAGCTTCAACGATATTTTCGCAAATCGCAAGACCTAATCCAGAACCTCCACTGGCACGATTTCGTGAGCTTTCTGTACGATAAAAGCGTTGGAAAACGGCTTGATACTGTGATTTATCTAATCCAGGTGCGCTATCTTCTAAGGCTATTAATACGCAGTTGTTCTCTTTTTTTGTCTTGATATGTAATTGCCCACCAGCATAGGTATAGCGCACACTATTTTCCAATAGATTATGAAAAAGCTGAATAAGTCGGTCAGGATCGGCTTGTACAATTAATGGAGAGACATCATCTAATTCAGTGTATAAGGCAATATCTTTGGTGTGATATGTATGACGATAAGAAGCAACAGCTAATAAAATCACCTCATTAATATCAATAAAATCTTTACGATAAGTGAGTGAGCCTCTATCGGATAATGAAAGTTGGTGGAGATCATTCACCAGTTTTGTCAGGTTTGTTACTTCGAATAACAGAGAGTTTAATGTCTCTGGCGTGGGCTTTCTTACGCCATCTTGTAACGCTTCTAATTCCCCTTTTAAAATAGCGAGGGGGGTACGTAACTCATGTGAAATATCAGCCATATAATCACGGCGAATTTGCTCATTTTTCTCTAGTGTGCTGGCGAGTTGGTTAAAGTCTGTGGCGAGTTGGCTGATTTCATCTTTACTACTGGGTGTGACGCGAACAGCAAAATCACCGGCGGCTAACTTATGTGTGGCTTCGACCAGTCGTTTAACGGGGCGTATCATATTGCGAGAAAGGATCAATGTAATAAGTAAAGCTAAAAGAACCGTTAAACCTGCAATTATCCAACTGGTACGCAGTTGTTGTTTATCAAAACTGATATCCGCTTCACTACTGATCTTATCTGCGGCACTGACAATCACCCAACCCACAATTTCATCATGGGAAGTAATTGGTTTTTTGAATGTTTCTTCAGGAAACTGATTATCATGACCAAATAAGCGCTTCATGTTTTTATCAACAATCCAAAACTGTGTGCGCCAGCCTTTTGGTGGTGGGCCTTCACTGCTTTGGCTTATTTGGTCAATACTGCGTAATATTTGATAAAGAGAACGATCATCTCTATTAAGAAAACGCCAGTCGCCAGTTAAAGCATATTGATCTGTTAAGGCTTCAGCTAAAAGAGTTGCACGCTGTTCACTGTTTTTCTTGATATAGCCAATAAACCCTTGTTGAAAGCTACCTCGAATACCAATATGCATTGCAAGAACCACAACCATACAGGTAGCGAAAATGACCAAGAACAGCTTGCTTCTCAGTTTCATGCTTTAGCCTCTTTCTTGCTGAAACGCCGTTGTTGCCAACGTTCACGCAATCCATCAAAAAATAGATAAATAACTGGGGTTGTATAAAGGGTTAAGAGTTGGCTCATTAATAACCCGCCTACGATTGTTATCCCTAAAGGTTGTCTTAATTCTGCACCATCTCCACTTCCTAACATTAATGGCAATGCGCCAAATAATGCGGCAAGGGTTGTCATAATAATTGGGCGAAAACGTAATAAGCTGGCCTGAATAATGGCTTCTTTGGCTGACAATTTACCCTCACGTTGTGCGGTGATCGCAAAATCCACCATAATAATGGCGTTTTTCTTCACAATACCAATCAGCAACATAATGCCAATAAGCGCAATCAAGCTAAAAGGTGTATCAAAAAGCTGTAACGCTAATAAGGCGCCCACACCCGCAGAAGGTAGGGTAGATAAAATGGTCAGCGGATGAATATAGCTTTCATACAGCACACCTAATACCAAGTACACAGTCACAATAGCTGCTAAGATCAGAATAAGCTGTGACTTAATAGTTTCTTGGAAGATCTGTGCAGTACCTGCAAAGGTGCCCCTTACGGTATTGGGCACGCCCAACTCGGTCATTGTACGTTCAATAGAATCAATTGCATCAGCTAATGTATAGCCTTCAGGAATATTAAAGGCAATAGTTGAAGATGCAGATAATCCTTGGTGATTAACACTTAATGGCGCATTAGCTGGATACCAACTTGCAAACGCGGATAATGGAATGCGCTCACCTTGATTATTGACCACATACATTTTATCTAACGCAGAGACATCTTGTGTGTATTGCTCAGAGACTTCCATGACTACTTTATACTGATTTAATGGTGCATAAATGGTGGATATCTGACGTTGACCAAAAGCATTGTTCAGCAAATTATTGGCATCACTGACATTAATACCTAATTGTGACATAGTATCGCGATCGTAAGTCAGTGCCATTTCAGCACCTTTATCTTCTTTATCAGAGTTAACATCCACAAGCTGAGGTAGTTCACCCAAAGCTTTACGGACAATCGGCTCCCATTTACGCAGCTCGCTTAAATCATCAGCTAATAATGTAAATTGATAACTGGCATTCGCTTGGCGCCCACCCGCTCTAACATCTTGCACTGGCATTAAAAAGAGGTTAGCGCCAGGTTCATCAGCAAGTTTGGCACGTAAACGATTGATCACTTGATTGGCACTATCAGTACGCTCTGACAGTGGATTGAGGGAAATAAACATAAACCCACTGTTAATACGACCGCCTCCCGTAAAACCCGTTACGCTATCCACGTCTTTATCTGCATTTATTTCTTGCATAAAACGGGTCATTTTTTCTTTCATTGATTGGAATGAAATACTTTGGTCAGCACGGACAAATCCCATTAAACGACCCGTATCTTGATCGGGGAAAAACGTTTTTGGTGCGCTGATGTATAAATAAGCATTTAAACCTAATGTGGCAAGAAAAATAGCCATAACCCAGCGTCGATGGCGCAATGCCACTTGTAATGTGACACTGTAACCTTGTTGAGCGCGGAAAAGTAACTTACCAAAACCGCGTAAATGCGATTGCGCTTTAGGTTTCATTCCTTTAAGTAAATGCGCGCACATCATGGGTGTTAGCGTTAGAGAAACAAATAGCGAGATAGCAATAGCGGTTGTTAAGGTAATGGCAAATTCTTTAAATAATCGCCCAACAAGACCATCCATTAACAGTAATGGAATAAAAACGGCAACAAGAGAAATACTCATCGAAAGGACAGTAAAACCAACTTCGCCAACCCCTTTTAAGGCGGCATCTTTAGGTTTTAAACCATTCTCAATATGGCGAGAAATATTTTCCAGCACCACAATAGCATCATCAACCACAAAGCCTGTCGCTACGGTTAATGCCATCAATGAAAGGTTGTTTAAACTAAAGCCACAAAGATACATGGCTGAAAAAGTACCAATTAATGAAACGGGTACAGCAACTGCGGGGATCAGCGTGGCGCGACCGGAGCGTAAAAATAAGAATACAACTAAAATCACTAACGCCACAGCAATGGTTAATGCGCGCTCAACTTCCGCTAATGATGCGCGAATAGTCGGTGTTCTATCTTGTGCGACTTTCAAGTCAACGCTTGCGGGAATAAGCTCACGTAATTCTGGAAGCTCATCACGAATGCGGTTAACCGTTTCAATAATATTAGCGCCTGCTTCACGACGAATAACCAGCAAAATAGCCGGTTCACCGCCACTCATTCCTGCTGCGCGTGAGTTTTGTACCGAATCGGTAACTTGTGCCACATCGCCTAAACGCACAACTGCCTCTTGATTGTAATGCACGATCACAGGACGATATTCCGCCGCTTTACTTAGCTCATCGTTAGTTTGGATTTGCCAACGGCTTTCATCGTTATTGACAAAGCCTTGAGGCCGCCGCACATTCGCTTGGTTAATCGCTTTTCTAACATCATCAAGGCTAACATTTTGGTTAAATAACGCATCAGGATTGAGAGCGACACGTATCGCTGGCAATGAACCGCCACCAACCGAAACTTCACTGACACCTTCAATCTGCGAGATTTTTTGTGCCAACCTTGTTGAGGCGAGATCGTAAAGCTCCCCTGTATTTTGGGTATCAGAAGTGAGCGTTAAGATCATAATCGGAGCATCTGAAGGATTCGATTTATAATAACGCGGACGGCTTGGCATACCTGAAGGCAACAAGCTTTGTGAGGCATTTAACGCTGCCTGTACATCACGAGCTGCTGTATTGATATCTTTGTTTAAATCGAACACCAGTGTAATGCTGGTACTGCCAAGCGAACTGCTTGATGTCATTTCATCAATACCCGCAATTCGCCCTAAAGAGCGTTCAAGCGGTGTTGCCACAGATGACGCCATAGTTTCTGGCGACGCCCCAGGTAATGAGGCGTAAATATTAATAACCGGATAATCAACTTGAGGCAATGGGGCAACAGGGAGCAACATAAATCCTAATGCACCACATAGCGAAATCGCCAAACTGAGTAACGTAGTTGCTACGGGTCGTTGAATAAAGAGGGCGAAGAACTTCATGATACAGCCCCGTCATTATTCTCAATATGTTTATTGCGGTTTACATAGAGTGATAATTTATCAAATAGTAGATAAATTACTGGCGTAGTAAACAGAGTTAATATCTGGCTCATAATTAAGCCACCAACCATACAAACCCCTAATGGCTGACGTAATTCTGCACCCACACCGGTGCTTAGCATTAAAGGTAAAGCCCCGAGAAGTGCGGCCATTGTTGTCATTAATATTGGACGAAAACGTAATAAACACGCTTGATAAATAGCCTCGTAAGGGGTTAAACCTTGCTCTCGTTCGGCGGCAAGAGCAAAGTCTATCATCATGATCGCGTTTTTCTTTACGATCCCGATAAGCAAAATGATCCCAATAATCGCAATAATATCAAGTTCATTACCCGCGGCCATTAATGCAAGTAATGCACCGACACCTGCCGTAGGTAGCGTAGATAAAATAGTAATAGGGTGAATGAAGCTCTCATATAACACACCGAGTACGATATACATTGCCACAATAGCCGCGATAATCAGCCATAAAGTGCTAGAAAGCGCACTTTCAAATGCCAACGTCGCACCTTGGAATTGTGTGGTGATATCTCTTGGCATAGAAATTTGCACTTCAGCCAATTTTACTGCTTTTACTGCTTCTTCAAGCGACGATTGTTCAGCGACATTAAATGAAAATGTTGCTGAAGGAAATTGCTCTTGGTGATTAATAGAAAGTGGCGCTAGGCGTTGTTCTACGGATGCAATAGATAATAAAGGTACCATCGCACCATCTTTGCCAGTTAAATGTACGGCTGAGAGCGCCTGTAAACCATCACCACTGCGAATATCTTGTTCCAATACAACGCGGTACTGATTTGCTTGAGTGTAGATAGTTGAAATTAAACGCTGACCAAAAGCATTATAAAGTGCGTTATCAATCTCACTCATTGTAATACCTAAGCGACTTGCAGAATCTCTGTCTACTTTGATATACGCCATCATACCGCCGTCTTGCCAATCACTGCTAATGTCGGTTAGTTCTGGACTATTTTTTAATGATTGGGAAAGCTTTGGTACCCAATGTGCCAATTCATCTAATGATGTTGCTTGCAACGTAAATTGATATTGAGTACGAGATACTTGCGTATCAATTGTTAGATCTTGAGTGGGTTGCAAATAGAGCGTTATGCCTGAAATAGAGGCTATGCGTTCTTGTAGACGAGGAATTATTGTATCAATACGCGAGTCGCGTTGATCAAGGGGTTTTAATGTGATTTGTAATCGGCCCGTATTGAGAGTTGCATTACTGCCATCAATGCCGACAAAACTGGCAATATTATCAACTGCAGGATCATCAATCAGTTTATCAACCACTTGTTGCTGTTTTTCAACCATTGATTGATAAGAAATAGATTGTGAGGTTTCAATGGTACCCTGCAATAATCCATTATCTTGTAATGGGAAAAAACCTTTAGGAATAAACATATACAGCAAAACAGTTAACACCAAAGTGCTGAGTGCAACACCAAGCGTTATCCATTGATGGTTTAATACACGTTTTAGCCAAACGGCATACACGGCAATCATCTTTTCAAAAAAGTGTTCACATGCTATTTCAAAACGATTGTGTTTGATTTCATTTTCAGGTTTTAGCAATCGTGCACACATCATTGGCGTTAATGTTAGCGAAACCACCGCAGATATTAAAATGGCGACTGCAAGGGTGATTGCAAACTCTCTAAATAAGCGACCAACAATATCCCCCATAAATAACAGAGGGATCAGTACGGCAATAAGAGAGAAAGTAAGCGAAATAATGGTAAAACCAATCTCACCAGCCCCTTTTAGCGCTGCAGTTAATGGTTTATCACCACGCTCAAGGTAGCGGGAGATATTTTCAATCACAACAATGGCGTCATCGACAACAAAGCCTGTGGCAATCGTTAATGCCATTAAAGTGAGATTATTGACAGAAAAACCGCAGAAATACATCACTGCGAATGTACCAACTAATGAAAGTGGTACGGCAATGCTTGGAATTAAGGTTGCGACACCATTACGTAAAAAGAGATAAATTACCATCACCACAAGGGCGATAGCTAAACCAAGCTCAAATTGCACATCTTTAACTGACGCGCGGATCGTTGTGGTTCTATCAGTTAAGATCTCAACATTCACTGATTTAGGTAAATTAGAGACTAAATCTGGTAATAAATTACGAATATTATCAGTGGTATCAATAACGTTAACGCCGGGTTGACGTTGAACATTTATAATAATCGCCTGTTCATTGTTGGCCCATGCACCTAACTGATTATTTTCAGGTGCTTGTTCGATAGTTGCGATATCAGATAAACGAATAGGCGCATCATTTTTATAGGCAACGATAAGTTGGCGATAATCTTCTAATGATTTCATTTGGTCATTAGCCGATAAGGTTACAGAGCGAGTAGGGCCATCAAGGCTTCCTTTCGCTGAGTTAACGTTCGCATTATTGATTGCTACACGAATTTTTTCGCTATCTAAACCGTAAGACGCCGCAGCTTGTGCATTGAGTTTGACTCTAACTGCGGGGCGCTGGCCACCCGCTAATGCGACTAAACCAACACCATTAACTTGTGAAATTTTTTGCGAAATACGGGTTTCAACCATATCTTGCAACTGTGTCATCGGTAATGTTGAGCTAGTTACCGCTAAAGTTAAAATTGGTGGATCAGCTGGGTTTACTTTGCTGTAAATCGGTGGGTAAGGCAAATCAGAGGGGAGTAGATTCGTCGCTGCATTTATCGCAGCTTGTACCTCTTGCTCTGCAACATCTAATGGTAAGGTTAATTGGAACATCAGTGTGATCACCGATGCACCACCAGAACTTTGTGATGACATCTGTTTTAACCCAGACATCTGCCCAAATTGGCGTTCAAGTGGTGCAGTGACAGCTGATGTCATTACATCAGGGCTTGCTCCAGGATAGAGAGTAACAACCTGAATAGTTGGATAATCAACTTCAGGTAAGGCAGACACAGGCAACATACGATAGCCGACAATCCCTGCTAACAGTATGGCGACCATAAAAAGGGTTGTTGCAACAGGGCGCAGAATAAATAGGCGAGATGGTCCTCCACCTGTACCGTGTGTTTTTTCGGTCATTACGCTTTCTCCGCAACTACACGGTTATTTTCTTGAGTCTTTGGTACAGAAGGTGTCACGATTTCGACTTTTGCACCTTGTGTTAATCTATCCACACCATCCGTTACAACACGCTGATCTGCTGATAAACCAGACGCTATCACAACTTTTTCTGCATTTTGTAAGGCAACTTCCACGCGTAATTTGCTCACTTTATTTTCGTTATCCACAACCCAAACAAAGTGACCTTCATTACCCATTTGCAAAGCAGCATTCGGAATAACAACTGCTTTTTCTAATGTGGTGACATAAAGACGGACATTGACGAATTGATTAGGAAATAATGTTGTCTCTTGTTGTGGGAAGCGCGCTTTTAACTTAATAGTGCCAGTTGTAGCATCAATTTGGTTATCAACACTAAATAATTTTCCTTGAGCTAATTCAAATTGGTTATTTCTGTCTAATGCAGTGACAGGCAAATCAGTATTGTTTTTACGTGCTTGAATGACTTTTGCTAAATCTTGTTCTGGCAATGTAAAAAGCACATCAACAGGGTCCATTTGATTAATAACCACAATCGGCGTTGATGAACCACCTGAAATATAGTTACCCACATCAACTTGTTTTAAACCCACTCGACCTGAAATAGGAGCTGTGATTTTGCTGTAAGTGAGTTGCAGTTGTGCATTACTGATAGAGGCTTCATCAATACGAATGCTCGCCTCAGACTGTTTTACTAAAGCTTGCTGATTATCTAGCTCTTGTTGTGAGACTAAATTGGTTTTTGCTAATTTCTGATAACGTGCTAAATCAAGACGTGCGTTAGCTAATGTGGCTTGATCTTTTGCAAGTTGTCCTTTGGCTTGGGCTAATTGCACTTCAAATGGACGAGAGTCAATTTCTGCTAATAAATCACCTTGTTGAACGTGTTGCCCTTCCGTGAAATGCAAAGCCATTAATTGACCTTCAACTCGACTTGTCACCGTGACGCTATTGGTTGCTTTCACTGTACCTAAAGCCGATAAAAATTGAGGCACATCTTCTTGTATTGATGTTGCGACCTGAACGGGCGGCATAGGAGGGCGACGAGATCCAGTTGTGCTTCGACTTTGTGAGCTTGTTGCTTGAGTTCCTTTATTTTCAGCTGTAGCTGTTTTTGCTGCATTAAATTGCCAATAGGCGTAAGCACCTGCGGCTACGATGATTAAAGCGATAATAAGAGAAATTCTTTTTTTAGCATTTTTATTTTTATTCATTACTTTTGTGATCCCACTGGCAACTAGCTAATCAGAAATACTGAAATGAAATTTTGGAATAGTGACATTCTACCTGTTTCTACACAGTTAAAAATGGAGGAAATATGGAAATTAAGTCAAGGAATGTGTTTTATTGGCGTTATTTTAAGCAGTTAAAATGAAATGATACTGGCATTATTTTATCGTTGTTATTCAATAAGCCATTATTTATTAAAAAACAGACAAACAACAGCGTGGCTTAATTGTTTATATAGGGATAATTAAGTAGAAAATAATTTATTGATAATCAGTAAGTTATTTTGCTTGATGCTTTTTTAATCGCATAACTATTTTGTACAAATGCCTGTAACTATGATAAAACGCAATAGTTAGTTATAATTCTTAGATAATTATGCTTTCCAGTGATAGAATGCCAACCTTGTTTTTCTCTGTGTTTGAACTCTTTTCAAAGAATAACAATCCAGTATGAAATTCACCGAGCTTTAACTCTGTCTTAAAATAATCATTTTTGTAAAAATTAGCCTAAATATAAAGGCGTAATAAAATAATTAGAGGTTTTTAGTGTCAACTGCAAACACACCTGACGATGGACAAAAACCGAGCCTGAATGCATTTAAACAGCCTCGCGCATTTTATCTCATCTTCTCAATCGAATTATGGGAACGTTTTGGCTATTACGGTCTGCAAGGGATCATGGCCGTTTATCTGGTTAAAATGCTGGGCATGGGTGAGGCAGAAGCAATCACCGTTTTTGCTGCATTTACCGCATTGGTTTATGGTTTTGTTGCTATCGGTGGATGGCTGGGTGATAAAGTCCTTGGTACAAAAAGGGTTATAATCCTCGGTGCTATAGTTCTGGCAATTGGTTATGCAATGGTGGCTTTCTCAGATCACGATAAAGATGTGATTTATTGGGGGCTTGCAACCATTGCTGTAGGTAATGGTTTATTTAAAGCAAATCCATCCTCATTACTTGCAACCTGTTATGAGAAAAACGATCCGCAATTAGACGGTGCATTTACGATGTACTATATGTCTATCAACGTAGGCTCGTTCTTATCTATGTTAGCAACACCATGGTTAGCAGCTAATTATGGTTGGGATGTAGCATTTGCCTTAAGTGTTGTAGGTATGCTGATCACCTTAGCAAACTTTATGGTTTGCCGTGGTTGGATCAAAGATAAAGGTTCTAGACCTGATTTTGAACCGCTTAACTATTCAAAATTATTATTAACGCTGGTGGGGATTGTTGCATTAACTGCACTATCAACATGGTTATTGCATAATAATGAAGTCGCAAGTTGGTCTTTAGCTGTGATCTCATTAGGTATCATCCTAATTTTTGCGCGTGAAACCTTTATGATGAAAGGGGCTGCTCGCCGTAAGATGATTGTGGCGTTTTTACTGATGGTTGAAGCTGTGGTCTTCTTTGTTCTTTACGATCAAATGCCAACGTCTTTAAACTTCTTCGCAATCCATAATGTTGAACATTCCCTTTTAGGTTTCAGTGTTCAACCAGAGCAATTCCAGTCACTTAATCCATTCTGGATCATGTTAGCAAGCCCATTATTAGCGGCTGTGTATAACTTTATGGGTGATAAACTACCAATGCCATATAAGTTCACCGTAGGGATGTTCTTAAGTGCGACTGCATTCTTAGTGTTACCACTGGGTGCAAGCATGGCAAATGAAGCAGGTATTGTCTCTTCATGGTGGTTAGTAGCAAGCTATGGTTTCCAAAGTATTGGTGAGTTAATGATTTCTGGGCTTGGCCTTGCAATGGTTGCTCAACTTGTACCACAGCGTTTAATGGGTTTTATCATGGGTGCTTGGTTCTTAACTTCGGCAGCCGCTGCAATTATTGCAGGTAAAGTTGCAAGTTTAATGGCGGTACCAGAAGATGTTCAAAGCGCACATGCCTCATTAGAAATCTATAGCAGTGTCTTCCTACAAATCGGTATTGTGACAGGTGTTATTGCAATCTTAATGCTTTTAACTGCACCAATGCTGAGTAAAATGACACAATAATTTGTAGCATTAAAAAACGAAAGCTGAAGAAAATAGAGGATGCCAAAAGGCATCCTTTTTTGTATTTGTTACCATAAAATGTAGCACAAAAAAATACCGCCCATATTAAGGGCGGTATTGTGTAAGGGGATATTAATAGAGCATATTTATACATTGATAAAGACTTAACCAACTACTTTATCAATTTGTAATGCAACGTCTTTTTTACTAGTAGTTGGCTTTACCGCAGTCCAACCTTTATAAGCTAAAGGTAAGAATGCGACAGCAATTGCTAAGAATGAGACTCCAGCGACATAATAGGCACCCGCCATTGCTGTCTTTTCTAACCATGCACCAGTTAACATTGGGGTTAATCCACCAAACACGGCATAAGCCATATTGTAAGCAAAAGACAACCCTGAAAAACGAATTGATGGTGGAAATGCTCTTGTACTAACAATTGGTGTTGTGGCAATCGCACCAACAAAAAAGCCCATCAATCCATAATTAAATGCTAACTGAATACCCGACATTGCTGTATCTAAACTGCCATAGAAATGGAATGCAGTAACAATCAAACCACCCCATGATAATGTCATTGAAACTCGTGTTCCTAATTTGTCGCCAATCCAGCCCCAGAAGATACAACCTAAAGTTAAGGTTAATGTTGCAACACAGTTCGCTTCCAATGAGGTAGTTCTATCAATTTTGTAAATCCCTTCAACAATTACACTAGGTGTCATCAATATGGTGACAACAATGGCTGTTGATAAAGACCAAGTTAATACAGCTGTAATTAAACACGCTTGTTTATGGTTTTTAATGACTGAAATTACAGGCATTTCTTGTGCTAAGGCTTTTTTTGCGGCCATCTCTTTAAAGATAGGAGTTTCTTGCAAGAAACGACGTAAGTAAACAGAAATTAAGCCAAATATCCCACCTAAAATAAAGGGAATACGCCAAGCAAAATCATTAACTTCCTGAGCGCTATAACTACGCTGAACGATAATTGCGACGATCGAACCTAATAAAATACCGCCCGTAATACCTGACGTTAATGTCCCAACACCCAAACCATAACGTTGTTTTGGTGTATGTTCTGCAATAAAGACCCAAGCACCTGGCATTTCACCACCAATAGCAGCACCTTGCATGATACGCATCAATAACAGCAATAATGGAGCAGCGACGCCAATGCTGGCATAAGTAGGTAATAAACCAATAATTAATGTTGGAACGGCCATTAAAAAGATACTTAAAGTAAACATACGTTTACGGCCAATAATATCGCCGTAGTGTGCCATAATGATGCCACCCAAAGGACGAGCAAGATAACCGGCTGCAAAAATACCCAATGTCTGCATCTGTGCAATAAAGGCGTTATCACCAGGAAAGAACAAGTGGCTCAATGTTTTCGTAAAGAACACGAAGATTACGAAATCATAGAACTCCAAAGTTCCTCCTAGTGAGGATAAACCCAACGTTTTATAGTCGTTGCGATTTAATGGTCTTGCCGTAGGTTGACTCAACGGCTGAGTGGAGTGTGATTGTGATGTCATAATAACAACCTATAATAATCATCGTGATAAAATTAATAACTAATAAAGTCACAAATATATTCTTTTAGGATCAGCAAATAAAACAGGGTGGAAATAAATAACAGTAGATGGTTATTTATAGGCTATTTACGTGAGAAAGAATAATGTTGTGATGATGGTTTAAGTTATAACAGGAAGCTCTTAATGATGTAAATAGGTTAAAATAAAACAATTAAATAGACTTAAAAGTCACTAATTTGTGGGTTTAATATCTTAATTGTTTCGTTTTTGTAATATATTATATTAATAAATTGAAGTTATTATATATAATGTAAAAATATTACGTATTATTGTTTTTGGGATGGATTTTAATATCTCTAAATAAAAACGAGGTGATATTGAATATATTTATTATGCTTTAAATAAACAATTAAATAATAAAAGCGCTATGAATTTAATTTATTATTTTTTGTAAAAAAAGTTATTATTAGATAATTAAGAAAGTTATTCGTATTAATAGTGAAAGATATGATCTGATAGGAAATAGATTATTAGCATATTCTACTATATGTTAAATTCGATTCCTGTGATTTTAAAATTCAAATAATTAATAATTTGTGAAATTTAATGCCATTTAAATTTATAATCATAATCATATTTTTGTGTTTTTATGCATAATGTGATTTTTTAGAACAGTCTCTCAAATAAAAAAATAAAAACAAAAATAAGCATCAAAAAAGTTATTTTTGATTATAATTACAACAGTAAGTCAATTGATATGTCGGAGGATTTATGGTCTCTATCTCAATGAGTGCTATTCTCTTAGCTGCAATTGTTCTGTTTGCCTCACTTTCTATCGTTGCATTAGGTGGTGGTTTAGCGTTAAAAACCATACTAAATAACACTAAACACACTGATAATTATGCACTGAGTGCTTCTGTTAAAAAAACGTTTATCACATCGCTGATCATCGTATTGCTACTTGTTTACTATTACCTTTCAACAACGGTTTAATTATTTATTGTTAGTCACACAAAAAAACGCCACTGTATTTTATTAACAGTGGCGTTAGTGTAATAACGTATTATTGCGTGATTTTAAACTAGGAAGATAGTGGCTAAACCTAAGAAAATAAAGAAACCACCTGTATCTGTAATTGCGGTTATCATAACGCTTGAACCAATTGCAGGATCTTTACCTAATTTAATCATGGTCATTGGGATCAGTACACCCATCATGGCAGCCATTAAGAGGTTTAATACCATCGCCATTGTCATTACCGCACCCATAGCAAGGTCGCCATAGAGGAGGAAAGTGACAATTCCCATTATCCCTCCCCAAACAATACCGTTAATAAGGGCGACACCAAGCTCTCTTAAAATTAAGAATGAGAAGCTTCCGGTTTGAATTTGGTGCAGTGCTAAGGCACGTACAATCATTGTAATAGTTTGATTACCCGTGTTACCTCCAATACCTGCAACAATAGGCATTAGTGTGGCAAGCGCAACTAATTGTGAGATAGTATCTTCAAAGACACCGATAACACGAGAGGCAACGAAAGCGGTACATAAGTTGATAGCAAGCCAAGTCCAACGTGTTTTAACGGCTTGTCCAACTGGAGCGAAAACGTCCTCTTCTGGGCTCAACCCCCCCATACGACGAATATTGGTATCGCTCTCTTCATGCATGTTATCAACGATATCTTCAACAGTTAATCGCCCCATAAGAAGACCATTGCTATCAACCACAGCGGCTGAAATTAAGTCATAACGTTCGAACGCACCCGCCGCATCTTCGCCTTTTTCTTCTGGCATAAAGCTCACAGTATCTGTTTTCATTACATCTGATACAAGTTTGTCAGGAGATTGCGTTAAAACAGTGGTTAATGGAAGTTCGCCCAACAGATGATTTTTATTATCGATAACGAAAATTTTATCCGTTGCTTCAGGAATAGAGCCTCGTTGGCGTAAATAGCGTTGTACAGTTTTTAACGTGACATTGCCTCGCACAGTGACGAACTCAAAGTCCATCATTTGACCAACGCTGTCTTTTGGATATTGCAGGACTTCTCTTATCCTATTACGCAGGCTTGGTTCTAAATAGGTAAGAAGGCGACGCATTGTATCGCGTGGTAAGTGCTCTGCAATGTACGCTTGCTCATCCACATGTAATGTGGCGACCGATCGTAATAATTCACGGTCGGTCATATCTTTAATTAAGCTGTCCCAAACGGCGACAGACGCTTCGACTAAAACAGCACCACGTTCATTATTATCAACCAAATGCCACAATGCGAGACGCTCGTCATAGGGAAGGGCTTCAAGAATATCTGCAATATCTGCCGCGTGTAGATCTTGTAGTAATTCTCGAACAGTGGTGATTTTTTCATGAAGTTCGTGGTGGCTCAGCCTATCATTTTCACTTGCTTCCCCTAAAACGGTTTCAACAAATTGATCATCTTCAAGAAAGATACTCAAAATTTGCTGACGCAGGAGTGCCACTTTTTGTGAATACGGATTGATGGCAGCCGCAGTATCATTGTTGATAGCTGTTTGAGACATGTTATTCCTTTTTAATTCTTACGAGGGAGATAACCATTGACACTAATTATTCCATTTTAGGATGATTATCGGTCTTCTCCGTATAAAAAATATGAATCTTGAACAATATTGCGTTGGTGATGTTCATATTATGGTCACAAATCAAACCTATGTTGTTATGTGATAGTTGTTGTATGATAGATGCAACAAAAGACGCATTGACTAGCGTCTTTTTCTTTATAATATCATATTGTTAAGCAGATTCCTCTTTTATATCTAGTTTCCAGCCCGGAACTGACTGCCAATGCTCTTGTTCTTTTTCTAAATCCAACTCCATCAATGTGTTATCGGAAAGATATTTTTTAGGAAAATAAAGAGTCCAATGATTTTCATCAGTAGCTAAACGCAAAGATGCTGGTTTTGTCGTCGATTGTCGCTGATTATTAAGTAAAGTTGCTAATCTAAGTATTTGTACGAGTGGGAAATATTGTTTCTTTTTATAAAGATTAAATTTAGGCAATTCATCTAGCTTAATCCCTTTTCTGTGATAGCGAACTAAGGTTGTTAATAATAGCTGTTGTTCTTGGTTAAAACCTGGCAAATCTGTATTTGAAAGGATATAAGCAGAATGGCGGTGCAATCCACTTAAATTAATGCTTAATCCGACCTCATGTAACATGACAGCCCAAACTAAAATGGCTTCTAGATCAGGGCGAACGAGTTTAGGATTTTGTTGCGCCCATTGTTCGTAAAGGGACTGCATGGTTTCAAGTACACGTTTTGCTTGCTCTCTATCAATATTATAGTGCTCGGCAAGGCTTTTTGCTGTACGTTGGCGAATATCTTGATGGCGAAATCTGCCTTCCATTTCATAAAGCACACCTTCACGTAGAGCACCATCAGATAGGTGTAGTGCTTTTAATCCTAAAGAATCAAAAATACCGCATAAAATAGCCAAGCCTGGTACAAAAACATGCTTACGCTCATCGGATAACCCCGGTAATGAGATGTCTTTAAATTTCTTAAAGCGCAACACTTGTTTTGTTAACATAAGTAGACGTTCGGGGGTGATAACACCGTCTTTTTCGCCAAACTCAACTAAGATCTCATGAGCCGCTTTAATGGTGCCCGATGCGCCTAAAGCAACATCCCATCCCGTCATTTTATATTGCCATGCAATTTTTTCCATTTTACGTGCTGCTTTTTCTCGTGCTTTACGAAAAGCAGATTCACTAATTTTTTGCTCAGGAAAAAATTGACGACTAAAACTGACACAACCCATGCGCTGGCTTTCAATTAAGATCGGCTCAAAGTTTTCACCAATAACCAATTCTGTTGAGCCACCACCAATATCAATAACGAGTTTTCGACCTTTTTCTGATTGTGTATGTTCAACGCCCATAAAGATAAGTCGTGCTTCTTCATGTCCAGAAATAATTTCGATAGGGTAAGGGATAACTTCTTTTGCCCGTTGGAGAAAGACTTTAGCGTTAGTCGCAACACGCAATGTATGTGTGCCAACGACAGTAACATTTTCGGCAGGAAAGCCCTGTAACCTTTCAGCAAAAAGAGAAAGGGCGGAAAGCCCACGTAACATAGACTCTTCGCTTAATTCATTATTATCGTCAAGGCCATCAGCGAGATAAACACGCTGTTTTAAGCGACTTAACACTTGCAATGCGCCATTAACAACGCGCGCAATTATCATATGAAAACTATTAGAACCGAGGTCAATAGCTGCAATTTCTAAAGGACGTGGTGAAGAGTCATCTTGTGATAAAGGCATAAAATTACGCTCGTGATCCGGGTTGTTCTAACAATTTAATGTACTCATAGACAGCAAGCTGGGAACGAATTTTACGTTTATTTCCACGAGGAACATAGTTATTTGTTAAATCTTTATCAATAAAACGCGCTTTAACGGTGTCATTAAATTGAATATCTAATATATCAAGAACACGTTGTTTCAGTTGAGGATCAAGCAAAGCCACTGCAACTTCAATACGATAGTCAAGATTTCGCGTCATCCAATCGGCAGAAGATAAGAAGATTTTTTCATCACCTTTATTAGTAAAAACATAAACGCGATCATGTTCTAAAAAACGATCAACGATACTGGTAACTTGAATATTCTCACTAAATCCTGGCTGATTAGGAACTAAAGAGCACATGCCTCGCACTAAAAGCCGGACTTTGACTCCCGCTTCTGATGCGTCATAAAGACGATTAACCAACTCTTCATCGACTAAATTATTCACTTTTAATGTAATCCCTGCGGGATGCCCTGCTTGAGCACTGTGAATTTCATTAGTAATTAGTTGGTTTAAAAGAGTTCGTGAATTTTGAGGTGAAACCATCAAATGCTCAAAAATCACAGGGCGATAAGGGTTTTCTATAAAACTAAAAACGCGACGTACTTCATTGGTAATTTCAGTATTCGCAGTTAAGAGCGAATAGTCAGTATAAAGGCGCGCTGTTTTTTCGTTAAAATTCCCAGTACCAATATGGGCATAGCGAATAATTTCACCATCTTCTAAGCGAGAAATAATAAATAATTTCGCATGAATTTTTAAACCTGGAGCTGAGAATATAACGTGAACACCCGCTTCTGTTAGGCGTTTTGCCCAATGAATATTGGCCGCTTCATCAAAACGAGCTTGTAACTCTACAACCACAGTGACTCGTTTACCGTTGTGTGCTGCATGGATCATGGAATCTATAATTCGAGAGTCTTTTGCAACACGGTAAATATTGATTTTGATTGAAATAACGCTTGGGTCAAAAGAGGCTTGGCGCAACAATTCCAGCACATGCTCAAAAGTATGATAAGGGTAATAAAGCAAGACATCACGTTCCCTAATGGCGTCAAAACCATTACGGAAATTATCAAACCAAATATGGCGTAAACGTGGAATTGGTTTATTTAATAGAAATTTACTACCTTCATTTGGAAAGTTAATAAAGTCTTTAAAGTTATGATAACGTCCCCCTGCAATAACGGAGTCGTTATTTGATAAACCTAATTTACTGCGTAGTAATGCTACCATTTCATCTGGCATATCACGTTGGTAAACAAAACGCACAGGCTCTGCGGTAAGGCGTTGTTTTAAGGTTGAGGACATCATTTCAAGTAAACTTGATTCCATTTCTGTCGCAAGATCGTACTCCGCATCTCGCGTCATTTTCATAGAATAAGCATTCAATGAGTCATAATCAAAAAAACCTTTAAAAACTTCATCAAGGCAGTAACGTAAAATATTATCCAATAAAATCATGGATTTTTTCTTACTACGTCCTTGATCCGTTGGCAGAATAACAAAGCGAGGAACTTTATCTGATGGAATTTCTAATAAGGCGTAATGAATAGTTTGCCCTTGTGCAATTTCAACGGCCAAATAGGTATAGTCGTCTTTAAGAAACTCAACCAAATTGGTTTCAGGATTAATTAAAATGGGCGTAATGTGTTTTCTTAAGTTTTGGCGAAAATATTGGCGTAACCAGATTTGTTGATTAGGTGAGATTTGACGTTCATTGATTAAGAAGATTTGATTTCGTGCCATCTCAAGCAATAAATCGTTATATAAAGCATCAAACTCTTGGTCAGCTTTAGCCACTTTTGACTGAATTTTTTTGATAAGATGGCGAGCATGACTTGAAGCAGAGCGAGAGCCTCGCTCTTCATTAATTAAGATACGGCGTTTAACATCAGCAAAACGGACTTTATAGAACTCATCAAGATTATTTGAATAGATCCCCAGAAACCTGACTCTTTCAATTAACGGGTTTCGTTTGTCAGCCGCCTCTTGTAATACACGTTCATTAAACGCAAGCCAACTGATCTCTTTATCAATATAGAGTCGTTCCTGGGACATCTGAACTCCAACTAGGGTTAAAGTTAAATCTTAATATCTGAATAAATCAGACATGTTGCTTAATAGTCGCACCCGGTTTGACAAAATTTTCGGGTTTTGCTTCTTTGGCTTTTTGCTCAAAATAAGGTGCTTGGAATGTACACATTCTAATTGCAGAACGATAGGCACCGTTAACAAAAAACTCATCTATTAAATCACCTTCTTTTTTAAAGCCAAGCTTTTCATAAATATGAATCGCTTTAGCATTCTCTTTATCAACGATTAAATAGAGTTTGTATAAATTAAGTACAGAAAAAGCATAATCCATCGCCAATTTTGCAGCTCTTGCGGCATAGCCATGACCCTGATGTGCAGGTGCAATGATAATTTGGAATTCGGCACGACGATGAACATAATCAATTTCAACCAACTCGACAAGTCCCACTTTAGTGCCTTCACTTTCAGCAATAAAGCGGCGTTCACTTTGGTCGTGAATATGTTTTTCATATAAGTCACTTAACTCAATAAAAGCCTCATAAGGCTCTTCAAACCAATAGCGCATAACGCTGGCATTGTTATCAAGTTGATGGACAAAAGAGAGATCTTCTCGTTCGAGAGGACGTAATTTTATAGGTGGAACTTTCCTACCACCGGACATAAGCACCTCGGTGAATGCATTGAATAAAAAAGAGAAAAGGGTGACACAAAAAAAGTCACGCGGGCTACAGTGTAGCACAATGTGACTTTTTAGCTTAAGCGAAATAGTTAATCAAGGCTGTCGAACAACGCGATATCATCAAGGAAAGCTTGATTATTCTTCATAGTCAATCGGTCTTCAGCTAACCAGCTGATCGCTAATGGGTAGATTCGATACTCTTCTATTTGTATTTTAGCTTGTAATGATTGTTCAGTGTCATCCGGCAAAACAGGAATACGTGCCTGAATAATCATTGGGCCACCGTCAAGTTCTTCTGTAACAAAATGGACGGTAACGCCATGAAAAGAGTCTTTATTTGCTAAAACTTGGCGATGAGTATGCAGCCCTGGATATTTAGGAAGCAAAGAAGGATGAATATTTAATAATTTATGCTGATAATGAGTGACAAAATAAGATGATAGAATGCGCATGAAACCTGCTAAAACCACAATATCAGGCTGATAAGCATCAATTTTTTCTATTAGCGCTTTATCGTAATCAGCTCTATCATTAAATTCGGTTGGATCAACAAAATAGGCTGGGATCTCAGCCTTTTTTGCTCGTTCAAGGCCAAAAGCATCCGCTTTATTGCTGAAGACAGCAACCACATTACCTGTGATTTTATGTGCCCTACAGGCGTCAATAATCGCCTGTAGGTTGCTGCCGTTTCCTGAAATAAGGACAACGATATTTTTCATTCACATGTTTTCATTAGTTAATAATAACTTGTGCTTCACCTGCGGCTTGTGGTGCAATTTCACCGATGAGCCATGCATATTCACCACATTTTGCAAGGTGTGCTAATGTTTTTTCAACATCATTTGGGTTAACTGCAATTAATAGTCCGACACCACAGTTAAAGGTGCGGTACATTTCATGTGTGCTAACTTGTCCTGCTTCTTGTAACCACTTGAAGACAATCGGCCATTCCCAACTGTGACTTTCGATGCGAGCTTGCGTATTTTCAGGTAGTACGCGAGGAATATTTTCCCAAAAACCGCCACCTGTAATATGTGCAACTGCATGAATATCAACATTCTCAATTAATGACAGCAGTGATTTCACGTAAATACGTGTAGGCGCTAATAGGTGATCAGCAAGTGATTTGTCACCTAATGATGTGCTATCTGCTTGTGTATTACTGACTTCAAGAATTTTTCTGACTAATGAATAGCCATTAGAATGAGGGCCACTGGATGCTAAAGCAATTAATGCATCACCTGCTTTAACTTTACTGCCATCAATAATCTCTGACTTTTCAACCACGCCAACACAAAAGCCTGCGATATCATAATCATTGCCATGATACATACCGGGCATTTCTGCTGTTTCGCCACCCACTAACGCACAGCCTGATTGTTTACAACCTTCAGCGATACCTGTTACAACTCGTGCTGCGGTATCGACATCTAATTTTCCTGTGGCATAGTAGTCAAGGAAGAAAAGGGGTTCGGCGCCTTGAACAATTAAATCGTTGACACACATTGCGACTAAATCAATACCGATGTCATCATGGCGATTTAAATCCATCGCAAGGCGGAGTTTTGTACCTACACCATCGGTGCCTGAAACTAAAATAGGTTCGCGGTATTTAGATGGAATTGCACATAGTGCACCAAAACCACCTAAACCCCCCATAACTTCAGGACGGCGAGTTTCTTTTACTACACCTTTGATACGATCGACTAAAGCATTACCTGCATCAATATCGACACCGGCATCTTTATAGCTGAGAGAGGATTTGTTAGTCACGTAGAGCCCTCACGGCAAGTTGCTGTTAAGAAAAAATGTGTGCGGGCGCTATTCTAACAGGCAAAGCAAACGTTTGCGAGGATCTTCTTTCTGGGTCACAATTATTCATGTTGGCGTGGTTAAAAGCTGTGCGCTTGATCAATATCAATAGAAAAACGATGGAATGTTGGCAAAAAAGCGGTATAATCTCGCGATTTTTTTGTCAGGCTGCGTCGTACATTAGGAGAAATTATGAAGATCGTTGAGGTAAAACACCCACTCATTCAACATAAATTGGGGCTGATGCGAGATCATGATATAAGCACTAAGCGCTTTCGTGAACTGGCTTCAGAAGTTTCCAGTCTACTGACGTATGAAGCTACCGCCGATTTAGCAACAGAGACGGTAACAATTGAAGGTTGGTGTGGTCCGGTAGAGATAGAACAGATTAAAGGAAAAAAAATCACAGTAGTTCCTATCCTCCGTGCAGGTATCGGGATGATGGATGGAGTATTAGAAAATATTCCTAGTGCCCGAATCAGTGTTGTTGGCGTTTACCGCGATGAAGAAACCTTAAAACCCGTCCCTTACTTCCAGAAATTAGCATCCAATATTGAAGAGCGTATGGCTCTTGTTGTTGACCCTATGTTAGCAACAGGCGGCTCTATGATTGCCACAATTGATTTATTAAAAAATGCGGGCTGTACTTCAATTAAAGTATTAGTACTGGTTGCTGCTCCAGAAGGTATTAAGGCATTAGAAGAAGCTCATCCAGATGTGGAGTTATACACTGCATCGGTTGATAGCCATCTTAATGAGCATGGGTACATCGTTCCAGGTCTTGGCGATGCTGGTGATAAGATATTTGGTACAAAATAATAATTAAGCCGACTTTGATAGTCGGCTTTTTTTTGGACCACTTATTTGTTCTATACTCTAAATATTTTAAGGTGCAGTTAGATGGCTAGGGCGAATGGGTCTAGTCAGCAACATGGCGACTTAAAGTAAGACGAGTATGAAGTTAAAAATACAAACCAATTTCACATTCATATTAAAGAGAGGTCGTAAGCATGACTCGTCGTGCAATCGGGGTAGAAGAGCGCCCACCATTATTACAAACAATTCCGTTGAGCCTTCAGCATCTGTTTGCAATGTTTGGCGCTACCGTACTTGTGCCAATATTATTTAAAGTTAATCCGGCAACAATATTGTTATTTAACGGGATCGGAACCCTGCTTTACCTCTTTATTTGTAAAGGACGCATTCCTGCTTATTTAGGTTCAAGTTTTGCGTTTATCTCACCTGTGCTTTTGCTGTTACCATTAGGGTATGAATTAGCACTTGGGGGATTCATCGTCTGTGGCGTGTTATTTTGTCTTGTGGCAGGTATTGTAAAAATAGCAGGGCGAGGCTGGATTAATGTGATGTTCCCACCTGCGGCAATGGGCGCAATCGTTGCCGTTATTGGTTTAGAGTTAGCAGGAACCGCAGCAGGAATGGCGGGTTTATTACCAAGTGCAGATGCGCCAGTTGATAATCAAACATTGCTTATCTCTATGGTTACTTTAGGTGTCACTATTTTAGGTTCAGTGATGTTTAGAGGATTCCTTGCAATTATTCCTATTCTTATAGGGGTATTAGCGGGTTATGCACTTTCTTTCTTCTTAGGGGTTGTTGATGTAACGCCTATTAAAGAAGCTAATTGGTTTGCACTACCAACATTCTATTCACCACGTTTTGAATGGAGTGCTATCTTTATTATTCTTCCTGCGGCATTAGTGGTTATTGCTGAACACGTTGGTCACCTTGTTGTGACAGCAAATATTGTGCAACGCGATTTAATGAAAAATCCGGGCTTACATCGTTCTATGTTCGCAAACGGTTTCTCTACCATTATTTCTGGTTTTTTTGGTTCAACGCCAAATACCACATATGGTGAAAATATTGGTGTTATGGCAATTACCAAAGTCTATAGCTCGTGGGTTATTGGTGGTGCAGCAATATTTGCAATCTTATTATCCTGTGTGGGTAAATTAGCCGCCGCTATTGCTGCTGTTCCTGTTCCAGTGATGGGTGGAGTATCTTTATTACTTTATGGTGTCATTGGTGCATCAGGTATTCGTGTTTTGTTAGATTCAAAAGTGGATTACAACAAACCGCAAAACTTGATATTAACTGCCATTATTCTGATTGTTGGTGTGAGTGGTGCTTCAATTCACATTGGTGCGGCTGAATTAAAAGGTATGGCTTTAGCAACAGTAGTGGGTATTGTTTTAAGCTTAATCTTTAAATTAGTCAGTGTTGTTCGACCTGAATCAGAATTTGTAGATAACACGATTGAATCAGTCAGTGGTACAGCAAATAAAAAATAAGTGATATGTTGAAGTTAACGAAAAAGGCGGATTATATCCGTCTTTTTTATTGCATCTTGTTTTTATGTTAAAATTAAAAACTGAGATATTTAACTTTTTAAGTGTTTAAAACTTAGAAAAGCATCAATAATTCAATCATGATGTTTATTTAAATTAAATAAATGAGACAATGGATGTCTGTTCTTATGCGAAATAGGCATTTAGTTACTATTTAAGTGGCATTCGTTTTAAGGTTGGAAAAGACTCAAAAAAGGTATAACGCAATTTATGGAAAAACTCATTGAAGTTTATGATTTCATAACATCAAAGCAGATATTTACCACAATATTCTTAGTTGTTGTGTTGCTGGTGGTATGGTTTCTCGCCAAGATGATTTTCCGTCGGATTGCAAAGCGATTGCTTTTTTTATTTACTGAACTTTCAGATGAAGAAACGATAGAAGACATTGCTAAAAAGAGTGCTTCTATAGTTGCAGTAACATTAGTTCTTTATATTAATCAGTTATTACCATCTTTTTCACATGAGATGAATGTTATCTTTGAGACGGTTGCTCGTGCTTTTATTATTATCAATATTGCCTCATTGCTTAATAATGCTCTCGATATTTTTAACATTAGACATGCAAAAAAGGCGTGGCATCGGAATAATTCCATTAAAGGTTATATTGAAATTGCCAAAATCGTCGTTTGGATAATTTCTTTTATCCTGATCATTGCACTTTTTACTGAACAATCACCACTTATTATTATCTCAAGTTTTGGTGCCATTGCTGCGGTATTAATGTTTGTTTTTCAACATACTCTTATCTCATTTGTTGCCAACATTCTTATTTCTAACGGTAAAGTTTTAAAGCTTTATGATTGGATAGAACTGCCAAGTAGTAATATCAGTGGTGAGGTGATTGATATCGCATTACACACTATCACAGTCCGTAATTGGGATAATACGATTTCACGTATTCCGACAAAGGATTTTTTGACAGAAAAATATACTAACTGGCAACCGATGTTTTCATCTGGAGGGCGTCGGATTAAACGTAGCTTTTATATTGACCAATCTTCGATTTCATTTGCAACGGAAGAATTAGTCCTTGAATTAAAAAATACTGCACATCTTCGTAAGAGCATAGAAACAATGCTTGAAGGAAAAGAAGAAGAAATTGGTGATATTAATGCATGGCTAGAAACAAAAGGGGTGACCAATTTACAGTTATTTAGAAAGTACATGTTAAATTGGATAAAAATGCGTGGTGATGTTAGGCCTGATATGTATTTAGTGATAAGAACAATGCCACCAACACCCATGGGATTACCCGTAGAGTTATACTGTTTTACCAGAGCGACAACATGGGTAGAATATGAAGAAACGCAATCTGAGATTTTTGAGTATATAAATGCATCAGCTAAATATTTTAAGCTTGATATTTATCAGCAGCCTTCAGGTAATGATGTCGCGAAATTAAAATTCAGATAATAAAAACATTAATTAGACAAAGAATACTTTTTGGGTTTTACGCTAAATAATTTGAAGTATAGCTTGGCAACTCCTGTAAATAAACAAGGTCAATGTTAGGGAAACTTGAAGCATGAGTGTTCATAAAATAGGCTATCACGAAAATCTTGCTGTTATCTTAATCAGTGTCATGTGCTTTTTTAATATTGGTTCTGACCTTGTGAGAATTTGTGTTAGAATCACCACGTTTATTAAACTATTCAGGTGAGGTGCTTCTGAATACGCCGTCACAGCTATCATTACCACTATCTCTGCCCGATGACGAGACATTCGATAGCTTTTATGCAGGGGAAAACGCGTCATTAGTCGCGGCAATTCGAACCGCCATTCATCAATCTCATGGCAGTTATATCTATTTCTGGTCCCGTGACGGAGGTGGAAAGAGCCATCTATTACATGCTGCATGTGCTGAACTTTCATTAAATGGTGATGCTGTTGGGTATGTTCCGCTTGATAAACGAGCCTATTTTGTTCCCGATGTCCTTGAGGGCATGGAGCATTTATCATTAGTTTGTATTGATAATGTCCAATGTATTGCAGGTGATGAAGAGTGGGAACTCGCCTTATTTAATCTTTATAATCGAGTTTTAGAGCATGGTCGAACTTGTTTATTAATTACCGGGGATAGACCACCTCGCCAAATTGAATTACAACTTCCTGATTTAGCATCTCGTCTTGATTGGGGGCAAATTTACCGTTTGCAGCCATTAAGTGATGAAGAAAAAATTCAAGCATTACAATTAAGGGCAAAGCTTCGTGGTTTCGAATTACCTGAAGATGTAGGTCGCTTTGTGTTAAAACGTCTTGATAGAAAAATGCGAACACTCTTTGAAATGCTTGATGAACTTGATCACGCTTCTATTGTAGCTCAACGTAAACTCACTATTCCCTTCGTGAAAGATATTCTTAAACTATAGCTTTTACCTCAATACTATCCCTCATCGAATTAGGTGAGGTGAATAACACAAATTTTCCTCTATTGTTTAAATTAAACCAATTAAAGGTAATGATTTTTCGTTATTTTTAATGGTGTTTTTTTGTATTAAAAACTATAAAAAAACCGCTTGTCTTTATAAAAGGCAAGCGGTGAGAAATACAAACAATAAAGGAGGAGGGTTAAATAATTAGTGTGCTTCTACTACTTTAGTTTTCTTCTGAGGTACCAGTAAGAAAATCAGATAAAGTGCAGTAATTGCAACTGTGTAGCCTGTGAAAATTAACCAGAATGATTTCCAGTCAACAGCACCATTTGTGGTATATAAGTCAATGACCCAGCCACTTAACATTGCACCTAAATAAGTACCAAAACCGTTCACTAAGGTCATAAACATACCTTGTGCAGTGGAACGATATTGTAATGGGATCTCTTTTTCTAAGAACAGTGAACCTGAAATATTAAAGAAGTCGAAAGCACAGCCATACACAATCATTGATAATAATAAGACGATTTGTCCCAATGATGTGTAGTCGCCGTAAGCAAAGAAACCGAAACGTAAAATCCAAGCAATCATACTAAATAAAACAATAGTTTCGATTCTTACACGTTTTAGTAACAGAGGTAGGAATAAAATAAAGACAACTTCTGAAATTTGCGAAATAGATAAGAATACAGAAGGATAACGTGCAAAGAATGAATCATCAGCGTTTGGTAATGCTGCAATATCTTGCAGGAATGGTACACCAAAAGTATTCGTAATTTGCAGAACAGATCCTAACAGTGTTGCGAAGAATAAGAAAACAACCACGTTTTTCTTTTTGAAAACTTGCAAAATATTAGAAAGACTAAATGCCACTTCTTCTGTTTTAGCTTCATTTTTATCAACAGTTTTTGTTGCAGGTAAGAACATGGCAAAAACAGCGAGAATAATAGACGCAATCGCAGCCACAAAGAGTTGATGATAGCTATTACCTAAACCTAAGAAGCTAATAACCCACATGGCCGCGATAAAACCGACTGTGCCGTAAACACGGATCTTTGGAAAGTAGTTGTTAGGTTCTAAATGTTTTTGCTCTAACAGTTCAAAGATGATGCTGTTTGCCATTGAAATACTTGGCATAAAGAATAATAAATGCAGCAGGGTAGCAAAAAATAATGTAGTAACAGTCGTCATTTGCGACATTAACACTAATGCTAATGCGGAAAAAATATGCAGGGTAATAAATACTAATTTGCGGTTGTTTATTTTATCTGCAATAAATCCCATAATGACAGGTGCGATAAGTGAGGCAAGCCCAAGAGCACTGAAAATAAGCCCAACATCACTACCTTTAAAATGCAGTTCTCCAAAGAGGTACGAGGCAAATGTTACTAGCCAAGATCCCCATATAAAGAACTGGAGGAATGAGACAAGTTTTAATCTAAGTACGATATTCATCTGTTTTCCTATTAGCCTAGCAATCACCCGACACCATAATGATGATTGGTTAGTTTTAATTGCCCATAATGTTGGCTATAACGTTGTTTATTTCATATACATCTATAACTTCATTTCACACCGATTAATTGTCATCAAATTAAAAATTAACAACTAAAGAAGAGATAGAGTAAATAACAAATTGAAAGTTTATTGCTGTATTGCAGTATTATTTAAAATGTATTTTTTTTGTTAATTTCTTTCTTGGATGATAATGGAAAAATAGAGTGGCGAGAATTTAGTGTTTATCAACTCTGCTATCATATTTTCTGATGCCCATGATATGTAGGAACGCATTTGTGTAAAGAGACTTGAGTCACAATATAAATGAAACACATGATTATTTTTTTCTTTTTAAGGTGACCTATAGTGGGATAGTGTGATCTTGATAGACTTTCCAAAAAATGACGATTTATTAGCCATAAAAAATATGAAACTGAGATGAATTTTTTTGAAGGCAAAAAGAGATTGATTTTTTTCTGTTGAGGAAATAAAGAACACTTTATTAATTGCTGTGATTACAATTTAATAACATTTGGTAATTTATGCCTAAATGGGGAAAAGAGAGTAAACGGTTGCGGATTAATGATAAAACAAAAAATAAAGCCTATTTCACACATCGCAAAGTATAGGCTTTAATTTTCGGAACTTAGCTATAAATTCTAGCTCTTAGCTAAATAACTCTTTCACTTGCTCTGGTGGGCGACCTAAACGGGCTTTATTCCCAACAATCACAATAGGGCGCTCAATAAGTTTAGGATTTTCATGCATTGCTTGAATTAATGCATCTTGCGATGTTTCGTCAGCAAGTTTGAGTGTTTTATAGATCTCTTCTTTTGTACGCATTAATTTTCTTGCATCATCAAACCCTAGCGCTTTAAGAAGTGTTTTAATTTCTGTTACTGAAGGCGCTGTGTCTAAGTAGAGATTAATCTCAGGGGTTACTTGCATTTCTTCTAATAAATGTAAGGTTTCACGGCTTTTTGAACAGCGTGGATTATGATAAATCGTCACTTTCTTGGTCATGTTGTCCCTTATTTAAATTGACTGTCTCTTTGCTGTATTTTTCTTAACTGGTCAATACGTGCATCAAAGCGTGCTTGGTCGTTACTGCCCAGTTTAACTTGTCTGCTTGCATCACCTAAATAACGGATCGCTGTTTCAAAGTCACCTCGGAGTGCTAAATCTTCCGCATAAGCCGCTAATTCATGAGCTCTATCACCTTGTTTAGCTGAGTTTTCTGCCATTAATTGCCAGCCAATAGGATCATTTGGATTATCAAAGGTATAACGATAAAGCAGACGATTAGCTTCGTTATATTGTTTATTATGTATATAAGAATTAGCCAAGTTAGCAATAATAACGTTGTTATTAGGGTTCTGCTTTAATACCAATTGCAATCTTGCGACAGCATCATTTGCCCGATTTTGTTCTAAATCGATATCTGTCATTGCATCAATAAGCCAAATATTATTAGGCTCTTTTTCTAACATTGGAGTGAGTAATTTTCTTGCGTCATCAAATTTACGATCACGAGAGTAAATGAGTATTTGTGCATAGTTAGCCGCTAATTTTTCAAGCGTAGTACCTTGCTTAAACTGATCAAGGGTTGTTTGAAATGCATTATCCGCGGTGGGATTTTTATTTAGCATGGTTAATACACGCATTTTAGCAAACAGAAAATCTGCTGACTGAGGAAGTTGGCGCGCAGGATATTGGCTAGCTCGGCTTCTTGCATCGGATAATCGGCTATCCGGTAAGGGGTGCGTTAATAACATTTCAGGCGGTTTAGAACTATAGCGAACTTGGTCTGCAAGAATTTGCATAAAATCAGGCATCCCTTTGGGATCAAATCCAGCTCGATAGAGTGTTTGAATTCCAATACGATCTGCCTCTTGCTCGTTCATTTGTGTAAACGTGATCATATTCTGCTGCATCCCCGCCATACTCCCCGTAAAGGTTGCAAGCCCAGCGTTGGGATTGGCCATAAATATCAAAATAGAACCTAATACGCCAGCAAGTGCAAGAGGGGTTGTTTTTGCCTGATCTTCTAGCATTCGTGCTAAATGACGTTGAGTAACATGCGTGATTTCGTGAGCCATAACAGAGGCTAATTCACTTTCAGTTCGGCTATAGCGAAAGAGTGCGGAATGTAAAACAATGTTTCCCCCAAAATAAGCAAAGGCGTTAATATTGGGGTTATTAACTAAATAAAAGTGAAAAGGAGTTTTTACTGAGTTGGCATTAGAAACGAGTTTCTGCCCTAAATTATTAATGTAGTTAGAAAGTAAGGGGTCAAAAACTAATGGTGCACTATTTCGCAGTTGGCGAGTATAGTACTCACCCATAGCGATTTCTTGATTAATACTTAGCGTTGAACCTGCAGTGGTTCCCATATCAGGTAAAGAATCTTCAATATCAATCGCAGCATGTGCTGGCACTACTGATGTTGATAGCAACGCAGAAACAAGAAGCGCGACTAATGGTTTTTTAAGTCTGAGTTTCATACAACTATATCCTGATGGCTATCTTAACGAAAAATTAATAATTAATGATGTATGATAGCAAAACCTAACGTAAAATCTGTCAAAAGATTATTGCTTATATGAATGAATACATATAGCTCTATTGTTCTGATTATTATAAAGGATCTTTATTTTCATGCTGGACTTGCTTGTTCAATGGTACAAACGCCGATTTGCTGATCCACAAGTTATCGCTCTTGTGGTTATCTTAATTGCAGGCTTTTCAATTCTGTACTTCTTCAGTGGCATACTCGCTCCTTTGTTAGTGGCAATTGTACTTGCCTATCTTTTAGAGTGGCCAACTCATTTACTTGAGAAATTAGGATGTGCCCGAATTTGGGCCGTATCGATAATTCTGACACTTTTTATCGGTATTAGTGCCATCGTTATTTTGATTTTAGCACCAACGGTTTGGCAACAAGGGATGACTCTAATTTCAGATATCCCAAATATGATCAATAAGTTCAATGCATTTGCACATGAATTACCTGATCGTTTCCCTGCATTAATGGATGCGGGTATTGTTGATATGATGGCAGAAAACTTACGTAGTAAGTTCTCAACAGTTGCGGAATCTGTCTTAAAGGTGTCTTTAGCTTCATTAATCGGTGTTATCACACTTTCTATTTATCTTATTCTTGTTCCTTTAATGACGTTCTTTTTGCTTAAAGATAAGCAACAAATGCTTAATGCTGTGCGTCGTGTTTTACCAAAAAATAGAATACTGGCAGCGCAAGTTTGGATTGAAGTTAATCAGCAAATAACCAACTATATTCGCGGCAAAGTGACAGAAATGGTTATTGTTGGCATTTTTACTTATTTTGTTTTTGCCTTCTTCGATCTACGTTATTCCGTACTGCTTGCTGTTATTGTCGGTGTCTCTGTTTTAGTGCCTTATGTTGGTGCTGTTTTAGCGACGATCCCTGTGATTGTTATTGCGCTTTCTCAATGGGGATTAGGATCTGATTTTTGGGCGTTATTCATCGCTTATCTTGTTGTTCAAGGATTAGATAGCAACTTATTAGTACCGATTTTGTACTCTGAAGCAGTGAACATGCATCCTTTAGTTATTATCTTATCCGTAATTATATTTGGTGGCATGTGGGGATTTTGGGGTGTTTTCTTCGCTATACCATTAGCAACATTGATAAAAGCAGTATTGCATGCATTACCCGATGAAATTGCGAATGAGCAACATATAAAGAAAAGCTAAGTATCGCCTTGAATGTATTAACAAAAAACAAATAAAAAACAGACAGTGTAAACTGTCTGTTATCTTATCATTTTAACCATTTATTATGGATGCTGAGCGAGATATTCGAGAACGATTTGATGGTGATTAGTTGTTTTAAAGCTATCAAAAACATGTTCAATAACGCCGTTTTTATCAATTAAGAAAGAAGTACGATGAATACCATCGTAAGTTTTTCCCATAAATTGCTTTTCTCCCCAAATACCAAATTCTTCTGCAACTTTATGATCTTCATCTGAAAGCAACGTGAAATTTAACATCTCTTTTTCAGCGAAACGGAAAAGTTTTTCTGATTTATCTGTGCTGATACCTAGCACTTCAACTTTGGCTTTCTTTAATGCATCCATTTCATCACGTAAGCCACAAGCTTGAGTTGTACAACCCGGTGTCATTGCTTTAGGGTAAAAGTAAACGAGCACACGTTGGCCAGCGAAATCAGATAAATTAATTGTTTCTCCATCTTGGTCGGGCAGACTGAATTGAGGCGCCTTTTCACCGGCTTTTAATGGGTTCATTTGGTCATTCTCCATTTTTTACTGTTTCATCATCAGACTATTTACGATACTTATTGTGCCTTGAGCATTTAGCTCTGTACATAACTGATTGAATTTCTCATTAATAACAAGACCGTGATCATCTAATGGATTATGCGCCGTGATTTGTATCTCTAAACGGGCAGGAGTGCCATCTTCTGACAGGTGGGTTTTAGAAATTAATTCAGCAAGATTAAAATTATGCTGGCTAAACAAATTAGTAAAGCGTTCTACAATACCGGGTGCATCTTCAATATCAACCTTCGCTGCAATGGTAGAAGGATAGGTAATGGGAGCCCCATTTTTAGTTCTTTTCATGACGGTCAATAAATCAAGTTCCGCACTTTTAATCGGCAACAACGCTTCTAACTGTGCGATAGCGTTCCAGCCACCTGAGAGTAGCATGATAAACGTAAACTCTTGACCAAACATCGCAAGTCGGCTGTCCTCGATATTACATCCACATTGGCTGACTAATTGTGTAATGGTATCAACAATACCTGGGCGGTCAGCGCCTAATGCAGTAATGACGAGAAAATGTTTATCAGGTATGGGCAAAATGAGGTTCCTTTTGACTTTCAGTTTATTCTTAACAGGTAAACACAAATTTTGATTTCTGCCAAGATCCCTTGCTCACTATCTTCAATTATTATATCTCTTTAATTCATATCAAAGAATATTAGCAAATTTCATTAGAAACCTAGAGTTAAGTAGTTTTCAATAGAGCAATGAATGAGTACCATTGAGTATACGTCTATCTCGGAGCAATGATTATGGTGAATAACGAATTTAATTTTACAGGCAGTATGGTGGCATTGGTTACACCAATGGACGCAAAAGGCAATGTTGACCGGGTTAGTTTACGTAAATTAGTTGACTATCATGTTAATGCAGGCAGTGCTGCCATTGTTTCTGTCGGTACAACAGGAGAGTCAGCAACATTAAGTCATGACGAGCATGTTGATGTCGTTTTAATGACATTAGATATGGCAGATGGGCGTATTCCTGTAATTGCAGGTACGGGTGCCAATGCAACATCTGAAGCCGTTTGGTTTACACAACAATTTGAAAACAAAGGTATTGTGGGTTGTTTAAGTGTGACGCCATATTATAATAAACCTTCACAAGAAGGCTTGTATCAGCATTTTAAAGCGATTTCTGAAAGCACTGCACTACCACAAATCCTGTATAATGTGCCAGGACGTACTGGATGCGATTTATTGCCAGTAACAGTTGCACGTTTAGCCAAGTTGGATAATATTGTGGCAATTAAAGAGGCGACAGGGAACTTAAGTAGGGTTAGTCAAATCCAAGAGTTGGTTAATGATGATAGTTTTATCTTATTAAGTGGAGATGACGCATCATCATTAGACTTTATGCAACTTGGTGGTCACGGTGTTATTTCGGTTACTGCTAACGTTGCTGCGTCAGAGATGGTAGAATTATGTCGATTAGCAAATGCGGGTGAGTTTGCAAAAGCACGTGAACTTAATCGACGTCTGATGGACTTGCATCATCAGTTATTTGTTGAACCTAATCCAATCCCAGCTAAATGGGCGTGTCAACGTATTGGATTGATTGAAGACGCCACATTGCGCTTACCTATGACTCCGTTGACATCATCAGGTCAGCAAATTGTCGAGAAAGCGCTGTTAACAGCGGGAATACTGTAAAACTTAGGGAATTTTAATGGCAACACTATTGCATAAATCAAAGATTATGAAAGTCGCGGGTCTGTCGCTGGTGGTTTTACTGGCAGCCTGTTCAAGTGATCAGCGCTATAAACGTCAGGTCAGTGGTGATGAGTCTTATTTAGAGACGGCAGGGCTAAAGAATTTAGCTATTCCGGCGGGTATGGTGTTGCCTTTGCAAAATGGGGAATATGATATTCCAACCCCTAAAAAAACTGAGCCAGTAGGTTTAGCGCTTGATATTCGTCCACCGACTCAAGCTCTGAACTTATTAAGTGGTTCACGTAGTGAAAATAATGCAGATAACAGCAAACTGTTCTTACCTAGCACACCTGAAAATACAACACTATATGAGCAAGTAACGGCTATCTTAAAGGATAAAGGCGTTGCTATTGTAAAAAGTGATGCAGGGCAAAAAGAAATTCATACTGATTGGATAACATGGTTACGTGCAGATGAAAACGTGCCTTTCCAAACACGTCAACGTTTAGTAATAGCTCAAGCGGGTAATGTAATTTCATTAACCGTGACTAACGAAGGTTTACGCCAAGGCGAAACAGATGTTACTGATCCAGCTGAAGTGAAACGTTATAATATTTTAATGCTTAATGAACTGGTTGATGGTTTAAACCGTATGCGTAATTTAAGCGAAAATACAGCTACAAGTAATCTTCAGGGTATTATTGATGTCCAGAGTGGCAGTGATAATGCAGGGCTTCCAGTGATTATTGTACGTGCGCCATTCGATGTTGTTTGGGATAGATTGCCAATCGCATTAGAAAGCGTGGGAATGAAAATGGGCGACCGCACACGTTCTAAAGGTTCAGTTGAAGTGACCTATAAAGGAATGAGTAGCGCAAATTGGAGCTCGTTAGGTGTTGATAGACCAACTGTAGAAGAAGCGGATTATAAATTACAAGTAGGTGATTTAAATAACCGTAGTAGCCTACAATTTATTAGTGATAAAGGTAAGCCATTAACACAATCACAGAATGATCAAATGGTTGCAGCATTGAAAGCCGCTTTCAGTAAACCTGTGAAATAAGTATTCCGCTTTATAAAATAAAGAGAAACCGCACAATTGATATTGTGCGGTTTTTTTATGTCTTTAATAGGTAAAAGTTATCTATTCTTATTTTTATTTCTAGAGATTTAAATAGAGATTCACTATTAAATCTGTCATAAATTGAATGCTCTTTTAATGATAATGTTAAATTTGATGTTATTAATAATATTAATCTTAATGCAATGATCTTAAATCTATGTAATATTGCATCAATTCTTATTCTTAATAAAAATAACAAAGCATTCTCTGACTATATGAAGGAGTATTTATGAGTGCGGGTGATATGATTATTCACTTGATATTAAGTGGGATACTTATTGTAGGTGTTTATCAATTCTATTTTTTTACTCAACGATATACATTGAGAGAAGTGAAAGTAATTAATTCACCTGTTGATGAAAAAATTCCTTTCTGGCCTTGGTGGTCATGGATTTATAGTTTCTTATATTATCCAGCAATTCTATATCTTAACTGGATTATTCAAGACTCAAGACAATTTATTATGATTGTTTTTAGTTATATAGTTCTGTTGGTCATGCAAATGTTTTTCTTTGTAGTATTTCCTGTTGCAACCCCTGCACATTGGCGAACCATTAATCCAGGAAAAACGGCATCAGAAAAATTTCTTAAGTTTGTTCAACACTTTGATGACTCATCAAACTGCTTCCCTAGTATGCACGTTTCAGTTGCAACACTTACGGCTTGTCTTGCTTATGCAACACTAGGGCCTTGGGTTTTCTTATTCCCATTATTTATTGCTTTATCTTGTATGTTTACTAAACAACACTATTTAATTGATTTGCCAGCAGGTGCCTTATTGGGTTGGTTTGCTTATGAAATTTATTGCTTTATTATGTAATAAAATTTTTATGCCATTTGTATTCGTAGGAATATTTGAAAAATACAAAGATAAATGAATAAAAATAGCTTATTGCAATTTAGTAATAAGAGATATAACCAAATTAGTTTCTAATAAAAAAGAAATTAGTTTGGTTTTTTTATTCACAATAACTAAAAATAGGTGTAATGAAAAATGAATCAATCAATTATTAAAAATAATATAACTCTAAAAAGGAGATGATACAGTGGTATAAACTAAAAATATTCTTATTTTGATTTTTTATATTATCTATATTCTATACTTTATTATAGAAATTCTTTTTATTATTTTTAGTGGTTAATTATTGTTACTTTTAATGCTAAAGCTAATAATTTGCTTTTATTGTCTATAAACAGTGTTGTTATCAGTACGTTATCTTCAAGATTTTTTAGTGATAGTTCTCACGTTTTAAAAGCTTTTTTATCTAATCTAGAGTAGAGTATGGGAAGCAAATTTCTTGTTAAACCTATCACATCTTTGGAGTGTGTCAGATGCAGAAAAAAGCTGAGTTGTATCGTGGAAAGGCCAAGACAGTCTATACCACTGAATCTTCTGATTTTCTTATCCTTGAATTCAGAAATGATACATCAGCGTTAGATGGCCAACGTATTGAACAGTTTGATCGTAAAGGCATGGTAAATAATAAATTTAACCATTTCATTATGAATAAACTGGAAGAAGCGGGTATCCCAACGCAGATGGAACGTTTGCTTTCTGATAATGAAGTGCTAGTCAAAAAACTCGATATGGTGCCTGTTGAATGTGTTATCCGCAATCGTGCGGCTGGCTCATTAGTTAAACGTTTAGGCGTTGAAGAAGGTATGCTTTTAAACCCACCTATTTTTGATTTATTCTTAAAAGATGATGCACGTCATGATCCTATGGTGAATGAATCTTATTGTGAAACCTTTAATTGGGTATCTAAAGAAAACCTCGCAGAAATGAAACGTCTTAGCTATAAAGCAAACGATGTCCTTAGTGAATTGTTTGATAAAGCAGGACTTATTTTAGTCGATTTTAAACTCGAATTTGGTCTATTTCACGGCAAAGTTGTATTAGGTGATGAATTCTCTCCTGATGGTAGCCGTCTATGGGATAAAAATACCTTAGATAAAATGGATAAAGATCGTTTCCGTCAAAGCTTAGGCGGATTAATTGAAGCATACGAAGAAGTTGCACGTCGAATCGGTGTTTCTTTAGACTAAATACGCAAACGATTACGTCAAGTTAAACAAGATGTAATTAGAAAAGGTCAGCTTAAAAACTGACCTTTTGTCTTAATAGAAGCATTTTAAATGAAATATATTAAACAAATATAGCAATGCTACTAAGCAACTATGGTGATAGCTTAATTGAATTACGTTTAATAATAAGAAAATTTATCGTAATCCTAAGCTTTCTAATAATTGTTTAATTTCATTATTAAGTGCAAGGCTATCAATATATTGGTTAATCAGTGGTGTAGGCTGGATAAGTGCATACTTGCACAAAAATATAAGGAAATAACCTACATACACATCAACGGCAGTCAGATTTTTGCCACAAATATAAGGATTAGCACTAGCTAGCCCCGTTTCTAAACAATGAAAGGCTCGTTCAAATGAACCAAAACCAGAGGATTTTTGTTGTTCTTCATTCAACTCTATACCGAGATCTTTGACTGTAAATGCCGCTTCAATGGGTCCTGCGGTAAAAAAGAACCAACGATAATAAGCTGCACGTTCGGGGGAATTTAGTGCAGGTGCAAATCCTTTCTCAATAAACTTATCCGCTAAATAAGCACAAATAGCTGCAGACTCAGTAACGACGATTTCGCCATCAACTAATGCAGGAACTTTTGCCATTGGATTAATGGCAAGATATTCAGGGGTACGCATTGGTTCGCCATATTCTAATTCAACACGCTGATAAGGCACATCTAATATTTTTAAGAAAAGCTCAACTGTGTTACCGCGAGACATTGTATTAGTATAAAGAATAAGTTCACTCATGATGTTTCCTTACTGTGTTGATTAATATGATGTTATTTAAACTGAAATAGCTAAACTATGAACAGTAAGGAAGATATTACGGAAGTTGAGTGTCAATTATTGTCAGGAGTGTCTTTGAGGATCTCTTTTTTCCATCTATCGAGCAAATAACTTTTTGGATAAGGTAAATTATCACTTAATACATCATAAGAAATAATTCTATCAAGTCTAAAATGGCGATAGCTTTGACGCAATTCACACCATGCAGCAATGACTTGTGAGTCTTGAAAGTAGCCAATCGCAATCGGCCAAATAATACGATGACTTAATTGTTTTTGAGCGTCTTTATAATCAATCTTCGCTTTTTTCTCTTCACGCAAACTTAAACGTAAATCTTTAGCAATAGTGTGGTTAACTTCAATAATTCGGTTTGTAGGAACAAATAACGTGTTTTTTTCCAGTAATGTTTGATGCTGTGTTGTGACCACGGCATTAATTTTATTAATTGCACGTAATGCCGAGTAGCTTAATTCGTTATCTGTATTATTTTCAACCCAACGTAACCCTAAGATAAGGGCCTCCAATTCATTAATATCAAAGGTTAATGGAGGAAGTAATAATCCTGATTTTAATTGATAACCCATACCTGCTTCACCCGTAATTTCAGCACCTTGATCACGTAGAGACTCAATATCACGATAAATCGACCGTACACTTATGTGTAATTTATCAGCGAGCGCTTCAGCAGTTATCGGATAACGGTTTTCTTTTAAAATTTGTAATAAAGTGAGTAAGCGTTGGGTCCGAGTCATTAAGATCTCAATGTGTTAACAAAAAATACGATGATTAGGAATAAGAATTCTATTATGAAATGACTAGAGTGTGTTGAGTTATTTTCTCTAATAGTCTCTATTACCTTGCTCTTAAAAAATAGGGAATAGAGATGGCAATTTTTTGTTATTATCTCAAATCAAGTGATAAATTTACTCATAATAAAGATAAATTAGCCTATTAAACTAGTGGGGATAAGTTATGCGTTGGAATGATCGCCGAAGAAGTAATAATGTAGAAGACCGAAGGGGGCAACCTTCCTCTGCATCTGGTGGTGGCAATCTCCCATTAGGATTAATTGCACTTTTACTGCGTACTAAATATGGTTTTATAATAATTATTGTTTTAGTTATCGCCAGCTTTATGGGATTTGATTTTAACACGTTAACGGGGGGCAACAATCAAGCCCCACAACGTAATGAGCAACAAACCGCACTTTATAATGAAGCTGCCGATTTTAGTAGTGTTATTTTAGCCAGTACTGAAGATTTCTGGCGGACAATTTTTGCACAAGCAGGAAAACAATATAGTGATCCTAAACTCGTGCTATATACCAATAGCACAACAACACAATGTGGAACTGGTACAAAAATAATGGGGCCATTTTATTGTCCCGCTGATCGAAAAATCTATCTTGATCTCTCTTTTTATAATGAAATGAAAAATAGCTTAGGTGGTGGTGGCGAATTTGCCCAAGGTTATGTTATTTCTCATGAAGTTGGTCATCATGTTCAGCATTTATTAGGCATTACAACTCAAATGCGTGAAAAACAACAAATGGCTCGCTCAAAAGCAGAAGCAAATCGTTTATCTGTAAAATTAGAGCTACAAGCTGACTGCTTTGCGGGAATGTGGGGGCATTTTATTGCAGGTGAAGGCCGTATTGATGAAAGTGATGTATTAACGGCAATTAAAACAGCGCAAGCTATTGGTGATGATAAATTACAGCAACAACAGCAAGGTTATGCAGTTCCTGATAGCTTTACACATGGCACCGCAGAACAGCGAAAAACTTGGTTTATGCGTGGCTATAACAGCGGTAGTATCAAATCTTGCGATACATTTGCTTCTTCGTCTTTGAACTAATACCATTATTTGGTAAATAAAAGACAATTAACACTATAAAGAGAAAGGGTTAGGAACAAACATGAGCAATGTTGATCCCTCATTATTAATTTTACTGGTCCTCGTTGGGCTCGGCATTATTAGTCATAATATGACTGTAACGTTAGCTATGCTGGCTTTGTTAGTTATTAAAATTACACCATTAAACCAATATTTTCCTGTTGTTGAAAAATATGGCATGACCATAGGTATCTTAATTCTTACCATTGGCGTAATGACACCCATTGCAACGGGGCGTATATCAGGACAAGAAGTTCTTAATTCATTCTTAAATTGGAAATCACTATTAGCGATTGCTATTGGTATTGCTGTTTCTTGGTTAGGCGCTAGAGGTGTTTCTTTAATGAATAACCAGCCTTCAACAGTTGCTGGCTTATTAGTGGGAACGGTGATTGGAGTAGCGCTTTTCCGAGGTGTTCCAGTTGGGCCATTAATTGCAGCTGGTATTCTTTCGTTATTAATTGGTAAATCCTAGTAGTGTCATTCTCCCATTTGCATCAATACCAACAAAAGTTAGCGCGATTTGGGCAGCGTCAATTACTGCTATTAGCGGGCGATCCAACATGGCAAGCAGAACAGATCCTGCAAATTACCCAGTTATGCGAAGGTGATTGGATAACGATTTCCTCCAGTAAACCTAATGCTATTTTACCAGCGCACGCTATTCGTTTGCTAGGACGAGAGTTTCTACATGCTGTTTTTGATGCTAATGAGGGATTTAATACCGATGCTTTAGCGATGTTAACGGGCACATTAAAAGCTGGTAGTTTATTGATCCTGTGCTTACCCGATATTGATAATTGGGATCGCTACATAGATAACGATAGTCAGCGCTGGAATGATGCTCAAGGTATACTTTCAACACCAAATTTTATGGGATGGTTAAAAGATATCACGTTGGGTGGTGGTCAAGTGATTGTGTGGCAACAATCAACATTATTGAAATTGCCTACAATGATAGAAAAAACTAAACCTTGGGTGCTTCCACAAGGTGAACCAACCACAGAGCAGCAAGTGATTTTAGATAATTTGCTTATATCGACATCTGGTGTTTGGAGTGTTATTGCACCAAGAGGACGTGGGAAATCTGCGCTTGCTGGTATGTTTATCGAGCAATGTCAAGGTAATGTGATAGTTTGTGCACCAGCTAAAAATAGCACTGATGTTTTATCTTCCCATACCAACAAAGTCATTTCATTTTACTCTCCTGATAATTTATTAGCTCTGTGCAAAAATAATGCAATTCAAAGTGATTGGTTGATCATTGATGAAGCTGCTTCTCTACCAATTGCACAATTAGAAGTGCTGTGTGGTTATTTTCCTAATGTGTTAATGACAACCACAGTACAAGGTTATGAGGGAACAGGGCGCGGTTTTATGCTTAAATTAGGAGATAACATTCCCAATTTACGCATCTATCAATTACAAACACCAATCCGTTGGGCTAAAGATTGTCCATTAGAAAATTGGCTTAATCAGTTGTTATTGCTTGATGAACCTGAATATGATTTTGAACGCCAGCAACAAGGTGAAGTCGATATCCAGCAGCTTCAAGGAAATTGGCATAATAATATTCCACAATTACATGGATTTTATCAACTTCTTACTAGTGCGCATTATCGAACAACACCATTGGATCTACGGCGTTTACTTGATGGCCAAAAACAGCGTTATTGGTCAGCGACAATCAATAAAAAAATTGTAGGTGCCGTGTGGTGTATTGAAGAAGGGGGGTTACCTTTCAAACTTGCTTATGAGGTATGGCTGGGTACTCGTAGGCCTAGAGGTAATCTACTTGCACAATCATTAGTCACCTATGGTTTAACGCCAGATGCGGTGTGTTTAACCTCATTGCGTATTAGTCGAATTGCCGTTTTGCCTCAATATCGACGTCAGAAAATTGCCGCAACTTTAATAACTAATATTGTAAAAGAGAGCCAAAAACAGGCTATTGATTACCTTTCAGTGAGCTTTGGTTACACTGAAGTTTTAGCGCAGTTTTGGATGCAATGTGGCTTTCAAATAGTACGATTAGGGGTACACAAAGAGGCAAGTAGTGGATGTTATGCCGCAATGGCAATTTATCCACTAACAGAAAAAGGTGAACAGTTATTACGCTCGTCTTTAAGCGCTTTTGCTTTGCAATATCAGAAGATAAAACAGCAAACAGGCATCTGTTTATCAATGAAATTGCTACCCCATCATATTGCTACACCACAAGATACTTGGTTAATGATGGCAGGTTTCGCATTTGCTCATCGTCCGGAGCTCACCGTTTATGAGAGTGTTGCCAACTTTTTGGTAGGTTATGAGCAACACTACCCGTTATTGGTGGCTTTTTTTGTAGAAAATAAAACAGTTGAACAGTGTGTAGCTGAGTTTTCTTTATCAGGAAAAAAAGTCTTAGCTAAGCAACTAAGAGAACAATGCGCAAAATTAATGGCTGAAAGAGATCCTCAATTAACATCGCATTATCAACAGTGGTTAGCTACTTGTTCTCATCCTTCTTGTTTTGATTTTGTTTAGGCCAATCATCTTCATCATCCCATTTATCATTAAAATCACGGTGTGGAGGTAATTTCCGCTTATTTTTAAGAAATTGTTTAGGATCGATTTTGTTCATATCTTTAATTGCGTTAATAATAATTCCCACCAAAAGAATTAAAATAACCCACCAATAGTCAGCAAACCAGTGCATAAATAAACCTTCTGTTTTAAAATCGTTATTGAGAATGAGGATCTTTTTTATTTAACGCTATAAAATAACCAAATACAGCATAAGTTGGAAAAGCACAGTATGAAACGGATATTATTGATTATAGCAGGTTGGTTATGTGTTGGATTAGCCACGCTGGGTGTTATTTTACCTGTATTACCCACAACACCTTTTTTATTACTTGCTGCATGGTGTTTTTCACGCTCATCAACACGCTTTCATCATTGGTTGCTTTACCGTTCTTGGTTTGGTCCTTATTTACGTTATTGGCAAACTTATCGTGCCATGCCTAAAGGGGCGAAACCTAAAGCTATCTTAGTGATCTTAATTACTTTTGCGATTTCACTGTGGTTAGTATCAATGCTATGGGTCAGAATATTATTACTCATGATCCTAGTTTGTTTATTAATTTTTATGTGGAGACTTCCTGTAAACGATCAACAAGAAGCCCCATGTGAGAAATAATTTTATTCAGGCAAAACAATATAACGTGAAAATATCTCGTCAAGATTCGTTAATAACCACTGCTTACCATAAATATCTTCTTCCTCTAACACTGATTTAAGAATTTCAGGTGTGTAAGCAAGTGAGGCTTCATGAGATAGAGGCCAATAACTGATATGCCAAGGTTCGTAAGCAATATCGCTCTCTTTATGAGTAAAAGGGCGATAAAAATCATATGCTGACATATTTTCCGTTAACCACTCATTAAGCTCTGCAAAATAGCCTCCGTCTTCATACTCCCAAGGCTCTAACTGTAATGATTGTCCTTCAGGTAAGCGAAAAGGATCATAAATATCAATTTCAGTTCCCCAATGGTGGCGACTTGCTCCCGGCAATGCTGACCATTTTAAAATAGCAGTACAACGCTCACCTTCTGATAGTGAATGAATATCTATTGGTTGGCTTTGTGCATCTAAGACAGGGCGCGTTCCTTCAAATTTGCCATTCCATATTGCCAGTTGGCGATTAAAATCGCGAAAAGAGCTGGCTGGCATTAATTTAAAACCTGCTTTTGTTGCTTGTTGCTGTAATGCTAAAAACGCTTTAGTGGCATTAAATTGTAAACGGTGTTGGCCTGATAAAGTGACCAAATGGTCGGTAGAACGACCCGTTAACATTAGAGGTGTTATCATAAAATAAGTTGCTCCATCACTCGCTGATAAATTCGACTAAGTTGCTGTAAGTCTGCCGCATTGACACATTCATTCACTTTGTGAATAGTTGCATTCACAGGGCCTAACTCAACAACTTGTGCTCCCATTTGAGCAATAAATCGCCCATCAGAAGTGCCTCCGCTGGTGGAGAGCTCTGGTTCTAAATTGGTATAATGTTTAACAGAATAGCGAACCGCTTCAAGCAATTTACCTTGACCAGTAATAAAAGGTTGACCTGATAAAGACCATTCTAAATGATAACTAAGTTGGTGTTTTTGCAATAAAGCTTCTGTACGTTGACGAATTTCTTCATCAGTAATTGCGGTGCTAAAACGGAAATTAAATTGGATAAACAACTCACCAGGAATAACATTATTACTGCCAGTACCTGCATGAATATTGGCAATTTGCATGGTTGTTGCTGGGAAAAATTCGTTGCCTTCATCCCAAACCGTATTGACTAATTCTTGAATAAAAGGGGATGCAGTATGAATAGGATTTTCTGCAAGGTGAGGGTAAGCGACATGCCCTTGTACACCCTGAATTAATAAATTCGCTGTTATTGAGCCACGACGGCCATTTTTTACCATATCACCTAATTGATGTTGGCTTGAAGGTTCACCGACAAGGCAATAATCGAGACGTTCGCCTCGTGACATCAAAGATTGCACAACTTTCACTGTGCCATCTGCTGCTTTTGCTTCTTCATCGGAGGTAATTAAAAAAGCCAGCCGTCCACGATGATCAGGATAAGAACGAACAAAACGTTCTGCGGCAACAATCATTGCGGCAAGAGAACCTTTCATATCAGCAGCACCGCGCCCATAAAGCATGCCATCACGTATTGACGGTTCAAATGGTGGTTGTTCCCATAATGCAGGATCACCAGTAGGAACTACATCTGTATGACCAGCAAAGGCCAGAGTTTCGCCCTCACCACCACGGCAAGCCCATAAATTCTCTGTTTCACCAAAAGGCATTCTTTCAATAGTAAAACCAAGAGGAGCTAGCCTATCAATAATCAATTGTTGACAACCTTGATCGTCAGGGCTTATCGACGGACGTGAAATTAATTGTTGTGCAAGTTCAATAACAGGACAGGACATAAATATTAGGCTCCTGTAAAGGTCAAATAGTCATTAGTATTAAAACCGACAATAAAGCGGTTATCTGATGAGACAAGAATAGGGCGCTTAATGATAGCGGGTTTATCTAACATCAGTGAAATAGCGGAGGTAACATCCGTGATTGCATTTTTTTCTTCATCAGATAATTGGCGCCAAGTTGTTCCTCTTTTATTCACAAGTGTCTGCCAATCTAAGTTTTCTGTAAAGGTGCGTAATAATGCTTCCGTCAAACCCTCTTTGCGGTAATCATGAAACGCGTAAGGAACATGATTATCATCTAGCCATTTACGTGCTTTTTTGATTGTATCGCAATTTTTTATGCCGTACATGGTATATGTCAGGTTTGTCGTGGACATGATATTTTCCTTATATGACAATACGTAATATTAGTATTGATGAGAATGAGTGTTATACAATTTCAAAATAACAGCTTTTGTTGTAGTGAAAAATCCTATTTACATTATAAAATATATCGGATATTAAACTGTCACGTTAGTGTAACGAATTGTGTAGCGTAGAGTAATACAAATACGAATAAAGATTTCCGTTGGTAAAAGAGAATATGAAAAGTATTTCACTGAGTCTTATATTACTTTTACTTTCTTCTTTTAGCTGGGCAGATGAAGAAAATGACAGTCAAAAAGTTGATGAGTATAAAATAGCCTTAGAAGCTTTTTTTAACAGTGATTATTTATTGTGTTTGGGCGAAGGGAAATGGCCTGTATATAGCAATGAAGATGATGCACCTTGGGTGTTAGAAAGAATGCATGCATTAGTTGAGGCTGGATTAATTGAACAAACAGCAAATGGAGAAGAATGGGTGTTCAATCTCAGTGAAAAAGGACGCACAGCGTGGCAACCTTACCAAGACTTCTGCTATGGTCATCTGTTTATTAGCCAAATAAAAGAGATCCAACCGATAGGATCAGGTAAAAGTAAAATTTATTTCTATTATGGTGTAAAAGGCATTCCTTCATGGGCAACTAATGAGGAAATACAATCCGCTTTTAGTGAACTTGATATTGTCATAAATGGAATTAATCGGGAGCTCTATCAGTTAAATATTGAAAAAATGCCAGATAACCATTTTAAAGTATTAAGTTACCCTGTTCCTATTGAGTAATGAATGACTTAATACATATTTAAGCCAAATATTCATTAATAACTCTGATTACCCCGACCCAGTGTCGGGGTAAAACGTTTAATACTGGTGCTTAATAAGAATAAGACTAGCAGCTAAACGAGAAGTAACTTGCAGTTTCTTTAAAATGTTACGAATGTGAACTTTCACTGTTTCTTCAGAAATAAATAAGTTTTCAGCAATTTGCTTGTTTTTCATACCAACTGACACTTCATGAAGGACATCAAGTTCTCTTTTCGTAAGAGCTGAAAGTGGATCAGAATAGTTTTGTCTAAGTTGAATATATTGCCAAACTCGCTCGCTATAAACAGGATGCCCAACAGCCGCTTTACGCAAGCTTAGTAGCAGCATATCTAATTCACATTCTTTTAAAAGATAACCGTTTGCGCCTGCATCCAACGCAGCATAAACATCGTTGCGTGAATCAGAAACGGATAAAACAAGAACGTAAGATGTTAAACCAGAACGTCGAAGTGTCCGAATAGCATCAATACCTGAACGCCCTTGTAGATTTAAATCCATCATAATTAAATCTGGATTTAATTGTTTTGCAGCGGTTACAGCCTCTTGAACATTGCCACTTTCGCTTACTACGACAAAATCCTTGTCTTTTTCTAACAATAGCCGTAATCCATATCTCATGATAGGGTGATCATCCACTATCATAATTGAGTAGCTAGGCATAACCCCTCTCCCTAAAAAAAAATAATAATGTGCGTAATCTTTCCAAAAGTAGAAAATAAAAAAGTAAATTCCAAATGAGGAATAAAAATTAGAATCAGACATCTTATTAAAACAATAAGAAAATAAAATTGACGGTTGGCAATATTACACCAATTATTGTTACGGGTAAAAAAGAAAATAACCAAAACGCCTAACAAAAAATCTAATTCTATAAAATCTTTATAGTTACAATGAGTTGTATAGAAATGAGCCTATTTAAAAAATAATCAACAAGCGAAAATAGTTATTGTTTTTTTAAACAATATAAAAAATTTAATTATTTTAAATGTTAATTTAATATCTGATAAATAATAAACAAATATTGTCTTTTTTCTGTTCGAGTTTATTACAGTGGGGAAAATTAAATGACGTTAATAATATACCTATAACTAGGTATTAATTGTATATAACAAATTTAGAGTGTGTTGACCTTTGATGGTCAGTTTTTATTCGCATTAAAATGAGTAAAACGCCTTTTAATCGAACCCAGAGGGCTGTTTTTTATGGCTGTTTTTATTTTAAGTGATCACTATTAATATCATTCAATGCCTAAAAGAGCTGAGTAGGTCGTTTTATAAGCTTTTGTAGCGATAAAAATCAGCAAAAAAGATCAGTGTGTTCTAGCTTACTAAATTGAAAAAAGTGTCGGAGCCGTCATGATTTAACGCTCCATTACCATTATACTAACGAAGCCCTTACCCTATTGATACAAAGGATATGAAGATGGAAGACAAATTAAAACAAAGCGCTCTAGATTTTCATGAATTTCCAGTACCAGGCAAAATCACAGTAACACCTACAAAACCGTTAATTACCCAACGTGACTTAGCATTAGCTTATTCGCCGGGTGTTGCAGCACCTTGTTTAGAAATTGCAGCTGATCCTCTTGCTGCTTATCGCTATACCGCTAAAGGTAATCTTGTTGGGGTGATTTCAAATGGTACAGCAGTGCTTGGACTTGGAAATATTGGGGCCTTAGCCGGTAAGCCTGTAATGGAAGGTAAAGGCGTTTTGTTTAAGAAGTTTTCTGGTGTTGATGTTTTTGACATTGAAGTTAATGAAACGGATCCTGATAAACTTGTTGATATTATTGCTTCATTAGAACCTACTTTTGGTGGTATTAACCTCGAAGATATTAAAGCACCAGAGTGTTTCTACATTGAGAAAAAATTGCGCGAGAGAATGAATATCCCTGTTTTCCATGATGATCAACATGGTACAGCAATTATCTCAACCGCGGCGATCCTCAATGGTCTACGTATTATTCGAAAAGATATCAGTAAAGTAAAATTAGTGGTATCAGGGGCAGGTGCAGCTTCTATCGCTTGTATGAATCTATTAGTCGCTTTAGGGCTAACACGTGAAAATATCACAGTATGTGACTCAAAAGGAGTTATCTACCGTGGTCGTGAAGCTAATATGGCAGAAACCAAAGCTGCCTATGCGATTGAAGACAATGGTACGCGCACATTAGATGATGTTATTAATAATGCTGATATTTTCTTAGGTTGTTCAGGGCCTGGTGTATTAACACAAGAAATGGTTAAAAAAATGGCGCGTGATCCACTTATTCTTGCGCTTGCAAATCCAGAGCCTGAAATTTTACCACCACTAGCAAAAGCGGTACGTTCTGATGCGATCATCTGTACAGGTCGTTCGGACTACCCAAATCAGGTTAATAACGTATTGTGTTTCCCATTCATTTTCCGTGGCGCCTTAGACGTTGGTGCGACTGCGATTAATGAAGAGATGAAACTCGCATGTGTACATGCTATTGCAGAGCTTGCACTGGCAGAGCAAAACGAAGAAGTCGCTTCAGCGTATGGTGATCAAGAGCTCTCTTTTGGTCCAGAGTACATTATACCAAAACCGTTTGATCCACGCTTAATTGTAAAAATTGCACCAGCAGTTGCAAAAGCGGCAATGGATTCGGGTGTTGCAACACGCCCAATTGAAGATTTCTCGGTTTATATCGAACATCTTAATGAGTTTGTTTATAAAACTAACTTATTTATGAAACCTATTTTCTCTCAAGCGAAAAAAGAGAAAAAACGCATTGTGTTAGCTGAAGGTGAAGAAAACCGCGTATTACATGCCACACAAGAACTCGTTACATTAGGTTTAGCAACTCCAATCTTAATTGGTCGCCCTAGTGTAATTGAGATGCGTATTCAAAAACTAGGTTTACATATTCAAGCGGGCAAAGATTTTGAAGTAGTGAACAATGAAAATGACCCACGTTTCAAAGAATATTGGCAAGAATATCACCAAATTATGAAACGTCGTGGTGTTTCTCAAGAACAAGCTCGTCGCGCAATGATTGGTAATCCAACGCTTATAGGTGCCATTATGGTGCGTAGAGGTGAAGCGGATGGCTTGATTTGCGGTACAGTAGGGAGCTATGCAGAGCACTTCGAAATCTATAAAAATGTGTTTGGTTTACGTGAAGGTATGGAAACGGCAGGAGCAATGAATGCACTGTTACTGCCAAGCGGTAATACTTTCATTACAGATACTTATGTTAATGAAGATCCAACAGCCGAACAACTGGCGGATATTACTCTCATGGCAGCGGACACCATTCGTCGCTTTGGTATTGAACCAAAAGCCGCACTAGTTTCTCGCTCAAGTTTTGGCTCTTTTGATAGTCCATCATCAATTAAACTCAGAAAAGCGTTAGAAATTATCAAACAACGCGCACCTGAATTAGAAATTGATGGTGAAATGCATGCTGATGCGGCATTAGTAGAGTCTATTCGCCGTGATGTGATGCCTGATAGCCCATTAAAAGGCTCTGCGAATTTACTTATTATGCCAACAATGGAAGCGGCACGTATTAGTTATAACTTATTACGAGTAACTAGTTCTGATGGTGTGACTGTGGGGCCTGTTTTAATGGGGGTCGCTAAACCAGCTCATATTTTAACGCCAATTGCATCAGTACGTCGTATCGTAAATATGGTGGCATTAGCTGTTGTCGAAGCGCAAGCACAATCGCAAAATTAATTGTTAATAATCAAATTGTTTTACACATAAAGCGCCTTTTATCAGGCGCTTTTTTTATGCCATTGAAATAGATATAAAAGCATTAAATGCAAATAAATATAAGAATGATATTGATAATTATTAGTAACAATATTAACCTATGCGCTCAACTAAAATAGGTATATATAACTAATAGGACGATTATGTTTTTCTCAATATCAAAAAGGATCTTACTACTAGTTTCATTAATAAGTCTTTCAGCTTGTCACTCAATAGAAAAGCAACCTGTATCAACTGTAGATCTGACAATTATTCAGTCGGCAAACATTATTGATACTCAAACTGGGCAATCTATCACGGCAGATATATTGCTAACACGGTTAGCAAGCCAATCACGTGTGATCATTGGTGAAAAACATGACAATGCTTATCATCATGATATTGAATATTGGTTAATGACAGAACTACCTAAAAAGCGCCCTCAAGGCGCTGTTTTACTCGAGATGTTAACACCAAGCCAGCAATCCTTAGTTGATAATACAAAGAAACGTTATTCAGGTTCTGAATATCTACGGGATGAACGCCTAATGGCGGCATTAAAATGGAATTCAGGCTGGCCTTGGAAATGGTATGGCAATATTGTTAAAGCAGGGCTAAGCGCTGATTATCCTTTATTAGCTGCCAATATTGATCGCAGTGAAATATCTAGTGCGTATAAAAATCCGCCTATTATTGAAGGTGTACATTCAACTGATGCATCTGTTCGTCAACTTATTCAAAAAACAATCGAACTTTCTCATGGCGGTGCGCTTGATAAAACACAAGCAGAAAAAATGACGGTTATTCAGCAATTGCGAGATCGTGCAATGGCGAAAAGTTTATTGGATGCTCCTACGCCTGCACTTTTAATTGCTGGCTCTTTTCATGCCACAAAAATAATGGGTGTACCTTTACACGTTGCTGATTTAGCGCCGAATGAAAACGTGACAGTCGTGATAATGACGGAAGAGGGAAGTGATATCACTCCAGTTCATGCCGATTATCTTTGGATAACACCTGTCGCATTACCTTAATTTATTGATAACACAATTATGCTTATTTCCTCTTGTATGGATCAAATGCCAAAATTTCAGCTTTGCAGTTCTAAAGCGTTAATTTTGGCTATCGGTGTACACGCTGTTTTTGTCATGGCTTATTTTTTTCTCAATAAAGAAAATACGGTATTAATACAAGAGCCTGAATTAGCTGTAATGATGAGCTTAAGTGAAAATGTACAAGCGCTCAGTGATGAAAAACAGGTTGTAGGGGTCGATCAACAACTGGCAGTGGCAAGCCAAAAAAAGGTAGAGCAAGATATTGCTGAAAAGCAGCCTGATCTTATTGTGAATGAAAATGCTGATATTTTGATCGAAAAACCCAAAAAAAGGGTCAATGTAGAGCAAACGGCTAAAGTAACTCCTGTTACCTCTCCTGTAAAACCTGCACCGATTATGAGTGAAAATGTGTCTAGCCAATCAGCACCTTCAAGTAGTCGCTCCGCGGCGAGACAGCAATCTAATGATGTTAGTGCAAATTATGACAGTGATTCGGATAGTTCAGAAAGCGCATTAGCATTATGGCAAGCTAAAACAAAAGGACACCTTAATCGCTATAAAGCCTATCCTGAAGAAGCAAAAAGCAAAGGTAGAACGGGGATTTCTAAAGTGCGCTTTATTGTTGATGAACAAGGTTATGTCATATCGAGTGAATTAATTCTCAGTAGTGGTGTGCGTTCTTTAGATAGAGAAGCACAAAGAGTACTCAAACGCGCTGAGCCCTTACCGATACCGCCAATGGAGTTATTGTCGAAAGGTAAAATAATGGTTGAAATGCCAATTGAGTTTTCTACACTAACGTTCTAACGACAGGTTAAAAAGGAAATAAAACGTTATGCTAGTCGCAACAAAAAAACGGATGACGTTGCAATTAACGAGTGCGATCATGGCTTTGTTAATTTCAACAACACCTGCATTGGCTCAAAATCAAAAGGACTCCCTAGTGACGCCACCAAAAGCGAACAAAGTGCCTCATGTGATGACAGAACATGGCGATGCACGTACTGATAATTATTATTGGCTAAGAGATGATTCACGCCAAGATCCTAAAGTGCTTGATTATCTTAATGCTGAAAACGCCTATACCGAATCTGTAATGAAAGAAGGTAAGGCATTAGAAGAAACACTCTTTAATGAAATGGTGAGCCGCATGGCTCAAAATGATGAGTCAGTGCCTTACATTTATAATGGCTATACTTATCGTACTATTTACCAAGAAGGTAAAGATTTCCCTATTTATCAGCGTAAGCCAGTTAATAGCGAGAGTGAATGGGAAGTTCTGGTTGATGGAAACGAACGTGCTAAAGGACATGAGTTTTATCAATTAGGTGATCTGACTATCAGCCCAGATAACAAACGTATAGCGATTGCAGAAGATAAAGAAGGGCGCAGAAACTATAATGTTGCCTATAAAGATTTGTCAGATAACACATGGAAAGAGAATGTGTTAACCAATATCTCAGCAAACTTAGTGTGGGCAAATGATAGCAAAACACTATTTTATGTTGATAAAGATCCGCAAACGCTACTACCTTATCAAATTTATCGCCATCAATATGGCACTGATCGCAAACAAGACGTCAAAATCTTTGAAGAAAACGACGATCGCTTTTATACATGGATGGGTAAAAGCAAATCTGAAGATTACATTCTTGTCTCTATTGAAAGTTCAACAACCTCAGAGTCTCGCTTAATTGATGCGAATGCACCAGAAAAACCGATGGTTATCTTCTCTGCACGTCAAGAAGGGCGCGAATATGATATCGACCATTTTAATGGTCGATATCATATTCGTTCGAATCATGAGAGTGAATTGTTTGGTCTTTATAAAACAGCATCAATCGATAAACCTTGGAAAACCGTCATTGCGCCACAAAAAGATGTCGATTTAGAAGGTTTTGATCTGTTTAATCGCTGGTTGGTTGTGGAAGAAAGAAAACAAGGCCTAGTGTCATTACGCCAAATTGATTGGAAAACAGGTCAATCAACTAATGTCACGTTTGACGATCCTGTTTATATGGCATGGTTAGGATTTAATCCTCAAGCAGATAGTGAAGAGCTTCGCTTTGGTTATACATCCATGACAACACCATCTTCAACTTATCAATGGAATATGCAAACACATCAAAAGCAACTGCTTAAACAACAAGAAGTGAAAGGCTTTGAACGTGATTTGTATGAAAGTGAGCGCATTTGGGTAAAAGCACAAGATGGTGTTGAAGTTCCCGTATCATTGGTTTATCGCAAAGACTTATTTAAGAAAGGCGAAAATCCTATCTTAATTTATGGTTATGGCTCTTACGGTAGTAGCATTGATCCATCATTTAGCTCACCTCGTTTAAGTTTGTTAGACAGAGGTTTTGTCTATGCGATTGTTCACGTACGTGGTGGTGGTGAATTAGGTAAACGTTGGTACAACCAAGGTAAAATGGAACATAAAGTTAATACTTTTACTGACTTTATTGATGCCACTAAATATCTAATTGCCGAAGGTTACGGAGCACCTAAACATGTTTACGCAATGGGTGGTAGTGCCGGTGGTTTATTAATGGGCGCTGTTGTGAATATGGCACCAGAATTATACCGTGGTGTTGTATCTCAAGTTCCATTTGTTGATGTTGTGACAACAATGCTCGACGCTTCAATTCCATTAACGACAGGGGAATATGAAGAGTGGGGAAATCCTGCTGATAAAGACGTTTATTTCCGCTTAAAATCATATAGCCCATACGATAATGTTGTTGCTAAGGCTTATCCTCATTTATTAGTCACTACAGGATTACATGATTCACAAGTACAATATTGGGAGCCTGCAAAGTGGGTTGCTAAATTACGTGAATTAAAAACGGATAATAATCTATTATTACTTGATACTAATATGAGTGCAGGACACGGCGGTAAATCAGGACGTTTTAATCGTTTACGTGATACTGCAAAAGAATATGCTTTTATTCTGATGTTAGAACAACCGAAAGTTTATTTTAAAGCTCAAAATATTAACTAGATTAGTATGTAAAAACAAATAAATTTAATAAAATCAGCCTGTCTCTCTTTAAGAGAGGCAGTGCTATTATTTAAGTTTATATAACAATAATAATATTATTTCTTATTTTTTGTTTTTTATATAAAGCAAAGTGAGCCTATTTAAATAAAAATAAAGAATAGGTTTATTATGAAATTTACAAGGAAAATACTTAGCACTCTTATATTATTTTCGGGTGTTAATCATCTTGTCATCGCATCTGAAACAGATAAAGCAGTTCAATTTAGTAGTTTAAAAGTCTCATCAGCACAAAAAGAAACACCAGAACAAAAAGCATTGGGAAAACCCGGTGCTTATAGCTCTATTGGTGAAATTAATAATCTCGAATCAGTTGAACAAACATTACGCTCAACGCCAGGTACGTATACTCAAATGGATGTAAGCCAACCTGGTGTTAGTGTCAATATTCGCGGGCTTAGTGGTTTTGGTCGCGTTAATATGATGGTGGATGGTGTCACACAAACGATGTATAGCACATCACCTAGTCAATATGCTCATGGTGCACAACCTTATAATCAATTTAATACGATGATTGATCCGAATTTTATTATTAAAATTGATATTTCTCGCGGTCAACAAGATGGTGAAAATAGCATCAATGCTTTAGCCGGTAGCGCTAATTTTAAAACAATTGGTGTCGAGGATGTTTTATTTGAAGGGAATTCATGGGGAGTAAGAAGTAAAGCCGCTGGTGGTACAAACGGTTTAGGTTATAACGGCATGGTCGCCTTTGCCGGGCAACGCTCTTTATTTAATGATAATGGTACTGTTGGTGCAATGCTTGCATTAAGTGGACACAAAATAGAGTCTTCTTATAAAAATGGTGCAGGTTTTAATAGTGAAGAATTTGCGACAAGTAAAGAATTTAATCAAAGACCACACTCAGAATTGACTAAAATAAATATTAAACCCAATGATTCACATGAATTAGAATTAAGTGGTCGTTTTTATCACAACAATTTTAATCGTCGCAAAATTGATGCCAAAGATTATTATGCAAAATATCGCTATACACCATTAAATGATTTATTTGATAGTGAAGTTCTGCTTAGTCACAGCCAAGCATCACAAAAATTTGAGGGTGATTCTCTTGTGAGTTTACGAGAAGCGAATGCCAAAAATATATCTGATTCATTAGTGGCGAAAAATACCAGTCGCTTTAATTATGGTGAATTAGATATGGCATTAACGCTTGGCTCTAAATTAATGTCAACAGAATATAAACGTAGTGTTATTGCGCCTTCTACTGATCCTTGGCAATCACAAAACATGGTTGAATATAACTCTTTTGCACCTCAAGGAAAAAATGATTTAACCAGTTTCTTTTCACAAATGAAATTTGAATACGATATTTATACTCTCGACCTAAATTTAAATTATGTGGATTATCATATTAAAGGGCGTAAACCTGCTTGTGATCCAACCGCTGCCTGCTTCCCTGAAGGTGAAATGAATGTTAATCGTCATGATAGAAATTGGGATCCAGGAATGCTACTTTCGGCTGAAATTATTCCTGAATTTCAGCCGTTTGTCAGCTATGCTCAAACAATGAGAGCACCAACATCGCAAGAGATCTTCTTTGCCAATGAAGGTGGCGCTTCAATGAATCCATTTTTGAAAAGTGAAAAGGCAGATACCGTTCAAATTGGTTTCAATAGTTATCGCCCAGATTTAATTATTGAAGGTGACAGCTTACGATTTAAAGGATTGTGGTATCACACAAAAATTAAAGATTACATCTCTAGTGATTCTTATTTTGTTTGTAAAGGTGGTGTGCGTTGTAAAAATGACGGTTCTTTAACGGATGAAGATTATGCAGGCATAGAATATGACGGCAATATTTTTCTGTATACCAATAGCCTTGAGCCTGTAACTTTGCGCGGTTATGAGCTTCAAGCCAATTATGATGCGGGCGTGTTTTACGCAACCCTTGCTTATAGCGATCAGCGCACATCACAGCCGACCTCAATCGCCAGTACTGATTTTGGGCAAACGCCGGCTTCTGAATTACCAAAATATTATGCCTCGATTGATACAGGTGTCCGCTTCTTTGATGATCGGTCATTAGAACTAGGAACAGTGATCCAAATCACAGGTAAATCACGTAAATCTTCACCTGAAGGTGTTGATTTTGATACGGGTAAAGTCCCTATGGTGCAACAAGATAATATTCCAACCGTTATTGATCTTTATAGTAATTACAAAATTAATAAAAATATTTCTTTGAAATTCGCAGTACATAATTTAATGAATAAAAACTATTCTAATGCGCTTGATAGAAGTAATTCAGCGCCAATGATGCAAGATCCAGGAAGTAATACTCAAACTGCTCGAGGACGAAGCTACCTTTTTGCAGGAGAGGTGCGTTTTTAATATAACGTAATGATTATCTTAAAATATAAATAATAAAAAACGGCACCAATATTATTTGGATGCCGTTTTCTTTTGTATTTATATAAATCTTAAATTACTTGATTTGACCTAATTGTTATTTTTAGCAGTTGCTTTGCGTTTTGCTCTTATCTTTTGTGTTTTCACCACTTCACTGGTGATCCAACCATCTTCAACACGTGTTTTTAATGGATCGCCCACTTTCACTTGTTTGGTGTTTTTCAGCACTTCTCCAGACTCTGTTTCGCTAATACTGTAACCACGAGAAAGTGTTGCGAGAGGGCTCACACTTTCTAAACGAGAACAACTAATAGCGAACTGTTCACGTTGACGAGATAGCTGTTGTGCAATACTTTCTCGCATACGGTAAATCAGCAGCTGTTGTTGACGAAGTAATGTTTGAATTTGGGAACTAGGTTCTTGGTAATTAAGGCGTTTTTGTAGTTGTGTTTGTTGATGTTGTTTGGCTTGTAATAATCGCTGAAAACTAGAAACTAAACGCTGTTGTGTTGAAGCCAATACATTTTGCTGACGAGCAAGGCGTAAATGAGGATGCTGTTGCTGTAAACGGTGATGAAGTTGTGTTATTGCGCGTAATTTTTTCGCTAAGTAGTAATCCATTGCCATTTCAAGGCGTTGTTGTTGTGATTGCAATTGGCGCAATAGCTCAAGCTTGTTACGGCTGATTAGTTCTGCCGCTGCAGAAGGTGTTGGCGCCCTAAGGTCAGCAATAAAATCAGCTATGGTTACATCAGTTTCATGACCAACCGCACTTACAATAGGAATTTCACTGGCAAAAATAGCACGGGCAACGCGTTCATCATTAAATGCCCAGAGATCTTCTAATGAACCACCGCCACGGCCAACAATTAAGACGTCACACTCTTTACGGCGGTTAGCAAGTTCAATAGCACGAACAATTTGCATAGGTGCTTCAGCGCCTTGAACGGCAGTTGGATAGATAAGTACGGGTAAAGAGGGATCACGACGACGAAGAATATTTAAAATGTCGTGCAGCGCAGCGCCTGTTGAGGAAGTGATAACACCAATTTGTTTTGCAGGTGATGGCAGGGGATTTTTATGAATAGCATCAAATAAACCTTCTGCACTAAGTTTTTGTTTTAATAGCTCAAACTGTTGTTGTAAAAGCCCGTCACCCGCAGGTTGCATACTCTCAACAATCAATTGGTAATCACCTCGTGGCTCATACAATGTGATTGTTGCTCGCACTAAGACTTGCTGACCGTGTTGAGGGCGGAATGTGACTTTGCTATTTTGCCCACGAAACATCGCTGCTCTAATTTGGGCGTTAGTATCTTTTAACGTAAAATACCAGTGACCAGAAGAGGGTTGAGTAAAATTGGAAATTTCAGCGCTGATCCAAATGCGACCCATTTCCATTTCTAATAATTGGCGAACGGTCTTATTTAGACGGCTAACAGTAAAAATATTATTGTTTATTGGTAGTGTCATGTGAGCCAGATCAAATTTTAAAACAAAGACTTAATTGATTGATACTACCTAAGTTTACGGCAGGATCAATAAAAATTTTGAAAAAAAGCTAGAAGCAACCGATTACGGTGTGTATAATTCCGCGGCAATATTTTCTATTTCCTAAAAGCCGCCTTGGTGAGATATTGCTATGTTACGAATTAAAAAAGAAGCACTTACATTTGATGATGTTTTGTTAGTTCCTGCACACTCCACTGTTCTTCCTAATACTGCCGACTTGTCTACTCAACTGACTGAAACAATCCGCCTAAATGTTCCTATGCTTTCTGCTGCAATGGATACTGTGACTGAAGCGCCTTTAGCTATCGCATTAGCTCAAGAAGGTGGAATTGGTTTTATCCACAAAAACATGTCTATTGAACGCCAAGCTGAAGAAGTTCGCCGCGTGAAAAAACATGAAAGTGGTGTTGTCACTGATCCTATCACCGTAACACCAGAAACTTCTTTACGTGAAGTTCAAGCAATGACTGAACGCAATGGCTTTGCGGGTTATCCTGTTGTGACTAATGATAACGAATTAGTTGGTATTATTACCGGCCGTGATGTTCGTTTTGTGACTGATTTAGACCAACCTGTTACTGCGGTAATGACACCTAAAGAACGCTTAGTGACAGTACAAGAAGGTGAAGCACGCGATATCGTTATGCAAAAAATGCATGAAAAACGTGTAGAAAAAGCGTTAGTGGTTGATAACCACTTCCACCTGAAAGGTATGATCACAGTAAAAGACTTCAAAAAAGCAGAACGCAAACCTAATGCTTGTAAAGACGAACATGGTCGTTTACGTGTTGGTGCAGCTGTTGGTGCGGGTGCAGGTAATGAAGAGCGCGTGGCTGCATTAGTTGCTGCTGGCGTTGATGTTTTACTTATTGACTCTTCTCACGGTCATTCTGAAGGCGTACTACAACGCATTCGTGATACTCGTGCTTTATATCCTAACTTACCTATTATTGGTGGTAATGTTGCAACCGCAGAAGGTGCTTTAGCATTAGCGGATGCTGGTGTAAGCGCGGTTAAAGTAGGTATCGGCCCAGGCTCAATTTGTACAACACGTATCGTAACAGGCGTTGGTGTACCGCAAATTACCGCTATTGCAGATGCGGTAGAAGCACTAAAAGATCGCAATATTCCTGTTATTGCTGATGGTGGTATTCGCTTCTCTGGTGATATTGCGAAAGCATTAGCAGCGGGCGCGGCTTGCGTTATGGTTGGTTCAATGTTTGCAGGTACTGAAGAATCCCCAGGTGAAATTGAACTGTTTCAAGGTCGCTCTTATAAATCATACCGTGGTATGGGTTCATTAGGTGCAATGTCTAAAGGTTCATCAGACCGTTACTTCCAAACTGATAATGCCGCAGACAAATTAGTACCAGAAGGTATTGAAGGCCGTGTTGCTTATAAAGGCTTATTGAAAACCATCGTTCACCAACAAATGGGTGGTTTACGTTCATGCATGGGCTTAACAGGTTGCGCAACTATTAAAGAATTAAATACTAAAGCTGAATTTGTTCGCATCAGTGGTGCGGGTATTCAGGAAAGCCATGTTCATGATGTTACTATCACAAAAGAATCACCTAATTATCGCTTAGGTATGTAATTTATTCCGAGAAAGGCTTGTGGTAATAATACAGAGCAAGCCTTTCAACTTTATGACTTTATCTGTTTTGGAATTCACCACAAATGACAGCAAATATCCATAATCATCGCATTCTTATCCTTGATTTCGGTTCACAGTATACGCAGCTTATAGCTCGTCGTATTCGTGAAATCGGTGTTTATTGTGAACTCTGGGCATGGGATGTAACCGAAGAGCAAATTCGTGAATTTAATCCTAATGGTATTATTTTGTCTGGTGGTCCTGAAAGTACGACAGAAGATAACAGCCCTCGAGCACCAGAATACGTATTTAATGCCGGCGTTCCTGTATTAGGTATTTGCTATGGCATGCAAACGATGTCGATGCAATTAGGTGGCGATGTCGAAGTTTCTGGTGAGCGTGAATTTGGTTATTCACAAGTTGAAATTCGTGAGACTTGTGCGTTATTCCGCGATATTCAAGATTCAGTAAGTGAAGATGGCAAACCATTATTAGATGTATGGATGAGCCATGGCGACAAAGTAACCGCTATCCCTTCAGATTTTATCACAGTAGCAAGCACTGAAACCTGCCCGTTTGCTATTATGGCCAATGAAGAAAAACGCTTCTATGGCGTTCAATTCCATCCAGAAGTAACACATACTCACCAAGGTTTAGCGATTTTAAAACGTTTTATTTTAGATATCTGTGGTTGTGATGCGTTGTGGACTTCTGCCGCAATTATTGAAGACACAGTTGCTCGTTTAAAAGAGCAAATTGGTGATGATCACGTTATTTTAGCGTTATCAGGCGGTGTTGACTCATCAGTAACTGCATTATTGTTAAACCGTGCAATTGGTAAGCGTTTAACCTGCGTATTTGTTGATAACGGCTTATTGCGTCTAAATGAAGCAGAGCAAGTCATGGAAATGTTTAAAGGTAAATTTGACCTAAATATTATCCATGTTGAAGCGGAAGAACGTTTCTTAACTGCACTGAAAGGCGAAAACGATCCAGAGAAAAAACGTAAAATCATTGGTCATTCTTTTATTGAAATTTTCGATGAAGAAGCACTTAAACAGCCACAAGTTAAATGGTTAGCACAAGGAACTATTTACCCAGATGTAATTGAATCAGCCGCATCAGCAACAGGTAAAGCCCATGTGATTAAATCACACCATAATGTGGGCGGTTTACCTGATGACATGAAACTGGGTTTAGTTGAACCATTAAAAGAGCTGTTTAAAGATGAAGTACGTAAAATTGGCCTAGAGTTAGGTTTACCTTACGATATGCTTTATCGTCATCCATTCCCAGGCCCTGGTTTAGGGGTTCGTGTTTTAGGTGAGATCAAAAAAGAGTACTGTGATTTATTACGCCGTGCTGATGCTATCTTTATCGAAGAATTGCATAAAGCTGACTTATATAACAAAGTAAGCCAAGCATTTACCGTGTTCTTACCTGTGCGTTCAGTCGGTGTTATGGGTGATGGTCGTAAATATGACTGGGTTGTTTCATTACGTGCAGTTGAAACTGTGGACTTTATGACTGCGCATTGGGCACATTTGCCGTATGACTTCTTAGGTCGTGTTTCTAACCGCATTATCAATGAAGTAGGCGGAATTTCCCGTGTTGTTTATGATATTAGCGGTAAGCCACCAGCAACAATTGAGTGGGAATAATCCCCCAATAAGAACTCGCTGGCACTGACTAGCAAAATAACGACTTAAGCCCATGTAAAAGTGGGCTTTTTTGTTTTTAACGCTTGCCGTATCTGGCACTGATTAGCAGCGTCAAGCACAAGTTGAATGGGGTATTAAAGTTGGTATTATCGCAAGCAGATGCCATGAACACTGACTGATACCATGTGATAGTTTTTGATCCTCACATGGTATTAAAAATAAGTAATTATTTGTTTTTAAAGGAATTTAATCATAGTTTCCTACGGTTGTTTTTGCATGGTATCAAAACGTTAAAAAAGGATGAAAATGAATGCTGACTGATACCAAACTGAGAAATTTAAAACCGAAAGAAAAACTCTATAAAGTGAATGATAGAGATGGGCTATATGTCGCTGTAACGCCTGCGGGCTCTGTCTCTTTTCGCTATAACTATGCCATTAATGACAGACAGGAAACGGTGACTTTTGGTCGTTATGGTATTGGCGGGATCACTTTAGCTGAAGCCAGAGAGCGGCTAGGAGAAGCCAAAAGAATGGTGGCAGATGGTAAGTCCCCGGCTAAAGAAAAAGCCAGAGATAAAGCGAGAATTAAAGGTGCTGAAACATTTGGTGCATGGGCTGAAAAGTGGCTTCGTGGCTATCAAATGGCAGACTCTACACGGGATATGCGGCGATCAGTTTATACCAGGGAACTCAAGGGCAAATTTGGCAACCAAAAGTTAAATGAAATCACACACGAAGACTTACGGGCGATCACTGACACTATTGTTGAACGTGGTGCACCAGCGACTGCGGTTCATGCACGAGAAATCGTACTTCAGGTTTATCGCTGGGCGATTGAACGGGGCCAGAAGGTAGAAAACCCAGCAGATTTAGTTAGGCCTGCAAGTATTGCAAAATTTGAACCTAGAGATCGCTCGTTAACGCCAGGTGAAATTGGTTTGATGTATCGCTATCTTGAGAAGGTTGGGACAACGCCCTCAATTCGGGTAGCTGTAAAACTGCTACTGTTAACAATGGTACGTAAAAGTGAGTTAACGAACGCCACCTGGGGTGAAATTAATTTCAGTGAAGCAATTTGGACAATCCCAAAAGAGCGAATGAAACGCCGTAATCCGCATTTGGTTTTCCTATCGCGTCAGGTAATGGATATTTTAGTTGCCTTAAAAACTTTTGCAGGCGGTTCTGATTTTATTCTACCATCGCGCTATGATTCAGATGCGCCAATGAGTAGTGCAACAATGAATAGGGTACTGGATCTCACCTATAAAGCTGCACAAAAAGACGGGCACGACTTTGCTAAATTTGGACCTCACGATTTACGCAGAACAGCGAGTACATTGCTACATGAAGCTGGCTATAACTCGGATTGGATAGAGAAGTGCTTGGCGCACGAGCAGAAAGGGGTTAGGGCCGTGTACAATAAAGCAGAGTACCGCGAACAGCGTACCGCTATGTTGCAGGATTGGGCAGATATGATAGATGAGTGGATACATTAAATTAAAGTTTTTATGGTATTATTTTAGGAACTGAGATAAATAAAAGGTGTGATATGATAATGCTAAAATTAAAAGGATAAAATGGGAATCTCTCTGATATGGAAGATAAGAACTCAAAGAAATTTATACTGAAATATATTATAGATGCCAATAAGAAAAAGTTACCCGAGGCTAAAAAACGTAAAAAAAATAGTGCTAATAAAACAATTGATCAACACTTTATCCCCCAATTTTATTTGAATTTATTTTCTAATGCCAATAGAGATATTCATGTGTTGAATGTGAAGTATGGTGGGATTACTTCCAAGAAATCGGCTCAAATAATGTATGAAAAAATACTTTATGATATTGATTTTTTTGATGAATGTTTTGATGAGTTTGAAGAGTATTTCTGTAAGATGGAAGGCCTATTATCAACTATGCTAGAGCAGTTACCAAAATCTATTGGTGATAGTAAGGCTTTTAGGTTATGTAAATTTCATGTGATGTTACTTTCGGCAATGCAATTTTGTAGAAACCCATATGCGGAATTATCAAACTTAATTTACATTAGTACTCACTTACATTTATTTTACACTAATTTAGTTAGGTTTCCTTATAAAGAATTTTTACCTCCTTTGAAAAAGAAAGAACTAAAATGGATATCAAAAAAAATAGCACAGTCATTAAAAAATGAAGGGATGCGTAATACATTTCCACTTATATGGACTGTCAGAATATTCATTTTTCCTTTTTTAATATTTGATTATTCAAATATTGATGAAGTAAAGATTTTAAAAATAAAAAATGATGATGAATTCATTTCTAGTGATAATCCTGTAGTTATAGATTCTACTGAAAAATTCTTGAATTTTAAATCATTTCAATTTCCACTAGGAAAAAAGCTAATTTTGTATCATTCTAATAATGATGCAAATCCAACAGTTAATGATCTGAATATGAAAACTTATAACAATGCTCATTTGAAAGTAATTTCTAGTGACCCACAGGTTTTGGATGAATTAAAATTAATCAATTTTTAATCTATTGATTAATTTTAATTGTAGTTAATTTCACATCTAAGATATATGCATGGAAATTAAATTAGCATAAATCTCCTAAGCTAATAAGCTCTTCAAGCTTGTTTGCTTTAAAGTTATGAAAATCAAGGTCATAAAATAAATCACGGAAATTGATATGATATTTATGGCCACTAGAGTTAATCAATTTAAATGTAGTAAAGATAAATTGAGCTACATTATCATCAATTGGTAGATCTAATAGTAAGCTTAATGCATGAGAATTTAAGTAAACAAATTTTTCCATGTCAATCTTGGATTTTAGGTAGAATTTGTAAAATTCAATACAGTTAGATATTTTTATCTTTTTAGATAACACTAACTCATTAAGCCCTCCAAATATAATAGATGAATTTAAGCCTGATAATGAATGTGGTTGTTCGAATTGTTTTGATGAAAGAAAAGTTTTAGTAGCATGTTCACCAGGATTTAGAAATGCATGTACTTGAATCCAATCACTTTCAAATGATTTTATTCCTAGATAATTTGCAATTACTTTGGCTATGAAAATACGTAAAAAATATAATGGGTAAATGTCATTAGATATTAATGGAAAAAATGGCTGTGCTGGGTAAATAGCTTTATTATAATAAACTCTTCTTCCATGGGCTACAGAATTTCTAGATTCAATTAAATTTTTAACCCAGCAAGATGTACGGTCATCAAAAAGTTCGTATTTTTTTAAAAAATAGGTTATTTTAGAGTATACTGAAATATCCTTATCTAATATAGATGAGATCAACTTTGTTTTTAGGGTGACTTCATTCTCTATTGTTGAGGAAGGTAATGAAAGAATAATATCATTATATTTTCTAAGAAACTCTTCAGTTAAAATTTTAGAATCATTTTTTATTTCACTAGATGATGTGTTTCCAAGTAATTCAAGGACATGAAAGTATGATAATGTAGCTTCATCATTAAAAATAAGATTTTCCTCTGTTTCTTTTTCTAAATATCTAGCTTTACGCCAACGATCTAACAAAGAAAAAATAAATTCTTTTTCATGTGTCGTTGAGTCTATGATTTTATTTATTAACTCACTTAAAGTTTGAGTGTAATCAGTGTTTTCTTTAATATAAATAGCATCTGAATTCAGGTTTGGAGGACTATCAATTATTTTTTTATGAGAAGAGTGACCAAATACATCTAGGGGTTCATCAATTAAGAATGATATTATTCCTAGGATACTTAAATATTTAGCTCGTACAAGAATAGTTGAGTCAGTAATAGATTGATAGTTTTTTAGTTGACATAGTATAGAGATTTTAAATGTAGTAGACTCAGCATCATTTTCAGTTGTAACAGAGCAGTTATCTATAGAAAAGGATAATTGCGCTACATTTTTTACTGGGACATTGACGTTGTATTCTACAAGACAATTTTTCATTAATTACTCCAATAAATTGAGTATAAAATTTATTCAGACTCTATATCTAGAGAGCCTTCTAACAAAAAATCCTTACACACAGACTGCATGGCCTTAGATACCGCTTGGTGTGATAATTTTTTACCGCTTAGTGAGCTGATTATTTCAGCTATCTCTCGTTGATTAAAACCTTTCTTGCGTAAAACTAACATGCGTTTTTTATTATCTGATAAACGTGAATTGACCATTTCACGGGCAATATTGCGTATCTTGTCTATATCATCAGGCCCCAAAGAAATTCCTGCATTTGTCATGTTATTAACAATACTAATTATTTCCTCACATGTTTTTTCATCAACGGTAATTGATCCAGAAAATGTATTTTGGATATGCTCAAAACATGTAAGTGATTGAGCGTAATTTATTGTTTTATTTTTAAGATAATAATAAAAATACTCATCTATGAGATTATCACCTAACATAGCGTTTAAACGCTCTGGTTTAGCTATTTGGCGACATAATCTTAAAACTTCCAATTCAAATTGTTTAGAAGAGCGCATTGCTTGTTTATAGGCTGGGTTCCAAGAGCCATCTTGTAATTGTGGTTTATGGTGAGCACAGTATTTATGGCTAAAATCTGGCCCTTTCTTTAGTCCATATTTTTCTTCAGTATCATCAATAAAACCGTCGTTATCCCAATTGATAATAAATGAAGAAAACTCAGTTGGGTTGCCACAAAGACGACATAATCCTTTGCCTCTTATCGTATTAAAGTAGATATCAGGTGCAAGTCTTGATCTTTTGGGGTGTTTTCCTTTGCAGTGGGAAAATAAGCTTTTTAATGTTTCTTGAGTAGCTATAAATAATTTATCTGACTCTGTATACGTAGAATGTTCAATAAAAGGCCTAAGATAATCGCCAATACAATCAGAGCAGTAACGAAAACCTCTCATTTTGATTAAATCGCTGTAAGTTAGCTTAGCTGGCGCTATTGGACTATATCGCAGATAGTTGGCAGGAAGACTATTCAAGTATTCAGATACAGCTGGGTCAACTAATTCTTTGATTAGTCTGACTATATTATGGCTTTTGGAAACTTGAGAATATGAATGCCATTGTGCCCTAAACATCGTAATGGCAGCCGCTACGGATTTATCACAGCCAGCCCATATTGGAATATAGAACTTACCTAATCGTTTTTGGATATCAAATTCCAGTTCCATTTAATAAATTCAACTTTTTTGTCCAATAGATATGATTAATGTACTAGCAAAGCCTGACATTATCTAGCAAATAATGTTTAGGAGGAGTAAGTAATGAGCATATCAGTGAAAAATAAAACGCTGATCAACCGTAAGACATTGTTGAAAATGATCCCATTATCAGACCGAACCATCTACAACCTGGAACAACGAGGGGAGTTTCCTCGTCGTATTGTGCTGACAAGCCGGAGCGTTGCCTGGGATTTGGCTGAAGTTGAAAACTGGATAGAAGAAAGACGCAGATCATTGTTAAAAGCGGCTAGGCCAGGAGATTTATGCAGGGAGTTATCATGGCGATTGAAATAATGTCTGCATTTACAAACGAACCACCTTCATTTGACTATGTTTTACCCAATATGGTCGCTGGGACTGTAGGGGCAATAGTTGCTCCCGGAGGTGTAGGTAAGTCTATGCTGGCTTTGCAATTAGCTGTTCAGATAGCGGGTGGGCCTGATTTATTAGGAATGGGGGAGCTAATAACAGGTCATGTTGCGTATTTACCTGCTGAAGATCCAACGATAGCGATATATCACAGACTATATGCTTTAGGTGCAAGTCTTACTTATAAGCAACAGCAATCCGTGGCAAATGCACTCATGATTGAACCTTTAATTGGCAAATCCCCAAATGTTATGTCTTCTGAATGGTTTGATGATTTACGTAATATTGCAAAAAATAGGCGTTTATTAATTTTGGATACTTTAAGGCGCTTTCATATTGAGGAAGAAAATGCCAGTGGGCCAATGGCGCAAGTAATTGCAAAAATGGAAGCGATAGCAACCGAGACAAATTGTTCAATCATCTTCCTGCACCATTCAAGCAAAGGAGCTGCCATGATGCGTACAGGAGACCTGCAACAAGCCAGCCGAGGTTCCTCTGTATTAGTCGATAATATCCGTTGGCAATCATATCTATCAGCTATGACGCCAGAAGAAGCAGCTGAATGGGGCATAGAGCTTAGCCAAAGAAACTATTTTGTTCGCTTTGGTATTAGTAAAGCAAATTATGGTGAGCCTTTTACTGAACGCTGGTTTCAACGTCATGAGGGCGGGGTGTTATTACCAGTTACTCTGACAAAAAAGAAACGCCAGAACGTAACCAGAAACAAAGCAGTGGTGATGAGCGATGACGATAACTGGTAATGTGGTTGTTCCAACAAGCACGGTTTTACAGGCGAGAGTGGTTATTTATCAGCCGAGTAAAAAGCCTTTAGAGCGTAAAGGTCAGTGGATTGAGACTTCGTTTGGCAAGTGCAGAGTGACAGGAAGACTCGGTCAACGTCACGCTGACATTGTTGAAAGTATGCTTTTTGTGGCAGAACGTAGGCGAGACATAAACGATGGCGGTATAGAGTTATTGGTCGATCCAGCAAAACTTAGAAAAATGCTATCAGACCATCAATATAGCGGGGGAAGATTAAATAAATTACTTCTTGAGCTTAAGGCTGCAACAATCGAAATTGTGACGCCTGAGTTGGAGCAAATAGGAGAAAGTATTATTGGTGGTTTAATTGACCATGTTATTTCATCACCAATGACTAGATACAACCCGCTTACAAGAGGAACTCGTAGATTATGGAAAGTTAGATTAGGCATCGCACTGGTTATGTTACTGGAGCGTGATTTGTCTTTATATTATCGACCTGAATTAATTGCACGACTGAAACATGGCATTAGCCAAGCGGTGGCTCGTCATGTGCTGACACATAAAAATAATCCCCCTGGAGGTTGGTATCTTGACACGCTGCTAGTTGCAGTTAGTGGTAATGATGTGAATGCGAAAACAATGAGTAATTATCGAAGCAGAATTAAAGATGATATTGAGAGATTACGTGAGATAGGTGTTGATATTAGCTCGGTAAATCGAGTTAAACGCCTCTCAGGGGCCCAGTTGAAACTCACTGGGGCCCGAGTATAACTTATAAAGGCCCGAGTTGAACTCACAAAGGCCCGATATTTTGGGGTTTTGGCAGGATCTTTAAAATTATTCAGGATATACAAAAGGTGTATTGCCCGCTTTATGCGGACATAACACCTAAATTCAATCGGCATACGCCGATGGTTTGAACGCCAAGAAAGGAACAAAGTTTTGTCTGTGAAATAAAGCTTCTTTCCTGGCGTTTGGTTCGCCCAAAGGGCGAATCAATAAAATGATGTTTTAACACTACCAGAACACAACTCAAACGCTATTGAAACGCTATTTGAGCACTATAACGACACTATTTAATCGCTGTTTTATCACTAAATTATTAAATGATAGTAAGAATGTGGCGATATAAAGCAGTTAATTTAGGTATAGCGAAAAAATAGCGATTGATTGTATGAGTATGAAGTGAAGTAATGAACTCTGAAGTTAGGGCAGGATAGGTGAAGTAGGACTACCAACAAGTTGTTAGTTGCTCTTCACTCGATTTTATTCGCACTTCGGTGCTCAACAATAAATCCTGCTCTACGAGGTTATAAGCTACCGCTATTAATGAGGTGATGATGAATAAAGAATTAAACGAAACACGGAAGAATAGCACGCCTATAAAAGTTTATTGTTTGCGAAGTGAAAAAGAGAATATTGAATCTCAAGCTAGAAAAGCAGGTATGAGTGTTGCTAAATATTTACGGGAAGTAGGTCAAGGCTATCGAATAACAGGAATAGTTGATTATGAATGTGTTAGAGAGCTAGCAAAAATAAATGGTGATTTAGGTCGGTTAGGAGGGCTATTAAAATTATGGCTAACAAATAATATCAAAACAAAAAACATTAGCAGTGTAACCATAAGAGCAGTATTAAACAAAATAGAATCTAATCAAAATGAAATAGGAAGAATAATGAAAGATATTGTAATGCGAAAATAATAGTAAATTTTAGCGGCTAAAATTATGTTTGTCGCTTCAATTACAACTGTGACTTACATACAGTCACCAATTGCTATGTCAGCAGGCATTCCCGTACTTGATGGTACGAATTTAAGCCAGAACATTATGTCTGCTATGGAAGCTGTAGCCCAAACAGCGAAGCAAATTGAACAGTATCAAACTCAACTACAACAATATGAAAATCAATTACAAAATACATTAGCACCTGCGGCTTATATCTGGGATCAAGCTCAAACTACGATTGATAATTTATTACAAGCAACAGATACACTTCAGCACTATCAGAATCAATTAGGAAGCTTAGATGCATACCTGAGTAAATTCCAGGATGTTTCATATTATCGGGGATCTCCTTGTTTCAATGGGACAGGTGGATGTACGCCATCAGAAAAAAAAGCAATGGAAGAAAATCGCATATTGGCTTTTGAATCGCAGAAGTCTGCGAATGATGCGCTATTTCGTGGATTAGATCAGCAGCAAAAAAATATACAAGCAGATGCAAGGCAATTACAACGTTTACAGCAAGCAGCCCAGGGAGCGAATGGACAATTAGCGGCAATTGGTTATGCAAACCAATTGGCGAGTAATCAGGCAAACCAGTTATTACAAATTCGTAGTTTATTAATTACTCAGCAGAATGCCGCTGCGGCTAGACTATCCTCTGAACTGGATGATGAGGCTCGCGGTGCAGCAAGAGAAAAGCAATTACGGACATGGAATTATCAACCAAGCCCAACCGATAATTATTGAGGTAATAAATATGAATAATTTATTTTTTATCGTGTTGACTTTATTTTGTATTTTTTTAACTGGGTGTGAAAGGACAATAATAGAGGCTGATAAAATAACATGCCATGAAGATAATTATGAAAAGTCTTTATCGGAAATTAAAGACAAGAGTTCACAGGAAATATTTATTGGTGAATGTAACTCCATAAGAAAATCAAAGGAAATGAGAGGGTGGAAATTTAAATCAAGTCCAGAAGACAACTTTTAAGGGAATAAATTATGAAAATCACTATCTCATGTTGTTTCTTAATTATATTAGGATTATTTCCTGATATTGCATTAGCTCAAGAATTAAGTAGTAGCGGGGTGATGAATGATGTTCTCAATCGTTTTCATAGCGCAGCTTCAACTTGGGCTCCAACAATAGAAGGCGCTGCCAGTCGGTTATTTTGGACATTAGTAACCATTTCTATGGTGTGGACGTTTGGCATGATGGCGCTACGTAAAGCGGATATTGGTGAGTTCTTTGCTGAACTGGTTCGTTTTACTATTTTCACTGGTTTCTATTGGTGGCTACTCTCGAATGCAACACACGGAATGAATATAGCAGGTTCAATAGTGGATTCATTGCAACAGTTGGGAGCTGAGGCGGGAGGGCTTGGCAGTAGTAAATTAGGCCCTTCCAGCATTCTTGACATGGGCTTTGAATTATATGACAGGACTGTTGAGGCAACTTCAGAACTAAGCTGGAAGGAGTTTGCCACAGCTTTAATGATGGAACTAATGGCATTGGCAGTACTGGTTGTATTAGCCATTATCTCAGTGAATTTATTATTACTGTTAGCTGCCAGTTGGATTTTGCTATACGCAGGCGTGTTTTTCCTTGGTTTTGGCGGCTCCAGATGGACTTCTGACATGGCAATTAACTATTACAAATCCATCCTTGGTATTGCTTCACAGCTATTGTCTATGGTGCTTATCGTCGCTATTGGTAAGCAATTTTTGCTGGATTATCACAATAAAATCAGTGAGAACATGGCAAGCCAGGAATTAGCCGTAATGTTAGTTATTTCTCTTTGCTTACTGTTTTTAGTGAACAAGGTTCCACCGATGATTTCAAGTTTAGTTTCTGGCGGTAATATTGGAACGATGGGGATTGGTTCATTCGGTGCTGGAGCCGCGATGGGGACAGTAATGACAGCAGCAAGTATGGGTGCTGCGGGGATGAAAATAGCAGGTGGTGCGATAGCAAGCGGGGCTGCTAATGCGACTAGTGGTATCAGTGCGATAAAGGCGGCTTTTGAGCAAGCACAAAGTAGCATGGCAGATGGAACAATGCCAAGTGGAGGAAGTGAGACAACACAAAATAGAAGTGGTGGGTCTAATACTGATTCAGGAGATTCACCTTTCAGTAAGGCTGCTGGTTTCGATGGCACGGATAGATCTTCTGTAAGCACCCAAAACCGTACTAAGGATGCAGATTCATCAATTCGTGATGATATGGCCGAGTTTTCCGATAATGCTTTGTCAGGAGATGATAAACACAGCATGAATCAATCAACTACTGATAATGATGAGGTTAGTGACTTTGTTAATCGTAACAAATCAGATAAATAGAGGTATTGAACATGAAACAAAGTAGCTTCTTGGTCGCATTCGATTTGCTCGACTAGACTGCAGATTTAAATGTAAAAGTTGCCTATGAGCCGATTGATATTATCCCCGCTGAAGAAAAAGCAGATGCGACAGAAGAAATAGCTAATTTCATTAAAAAGCGTGAAATTGAAGTTAAAAATGAGGAATTTTGTAGTGAACTAGCCGGTAATGTGTTTGAGGGAAAATCGGAAGATAGTCCATTTTCAATAGCTGCGGAGCTTACTAGCTAGTGTTTTTAAAGCACGCAGGCCAGTGATGGTGCACTGACCTGCATTTTCACAGACCACCTGAATATGAGGTGATATATGACAGCTCCACATAATACAGAAGTTCAAAAAACAATTCATCACGTAGCGAGCGAACTGGCAGCGTTAGAGTTTATAAATCAAGATGCTGCACGCGAGATCTCACAAGTTGCCGAAGCGGTTGCCAATATGTTTACGGTGCTTTATTACCAAGCAGAAACTGGAGATGCAACAAAACAGGATTTTCAGGAAGCACAGGCTAAGCTTCAGGAAGTGTTGTTAACATTATGATATTCGACTCCAAGGCGGCAATTAGCCGCCTTTTCATCTGCTGAAGCAGTTAGCTCTGCCGAAAATATTGATTTTTTCTTCTGGAGTTATGTTTCCAGCTTTTTCCAAGCTTATAAGTCATTGTTGGGTAGTCATCCCAGGGAGTGGCCAATTGCTTTCCCCTAGCAGAGCGCAGTCTTAACGGGTAATCTTTATATTCAAATTTGTGTAAAAAGTAGTAACCTTTCTCTTGTTTGGTACTGAAATGTTTATGTATCCAACTGCGAAGGAAAGGGTAGTATTTCCATTCCCTTTTTATTCCAAAATAAGTTTCAGGGTTCTGGTACTGCAATTTTAGTTTTTTCATAGTGCTCCTAGGTTTCTTTAAGTTACCTAGAAGTGATCTTTTGCGAAGTAGTTCATATATCTCTTATTCATATTCCCATCCCCATGAATGTAAACATTGAATTGCATGAAGAAGGGTGCATATATAAATACTTTTAGAAATGAAGAAAGGATATTTTCCGCAAATGGTTTTATCAATTTCCTCAGAAAAATGTATATGGCTTAGTGTATTTAATATTGTTTGTGTTCTTTTAATTTCATTAAAAAGAAGGTGAGATTCTTTTAGTTGAAAATGTTCTTTATTTCCTTGAGTGATTAATTCCCTAAGGTGGTTGCTACTTTTTGAAAAATCAAGCTTTAGTCTGCTATATAATTGATTAAAAGAGTGTGTTTCTTTTTGTAGACTATTTGCTAGCTCTTGTATTTTATACTGTGAAGTTCTTGATTTTACCTCTGATACTAGGTCGCAAAAATAAATATCATTAAGTAAATCTATTTCTAAATATTTATTTGGATTTAAAATATATTGTGAATTTATAACTTCTCTAAAAGAGTGTTTTCCAAAAATATGCTCAGTAGGATTTAGATTATCTTCAATGAAAGATATTTGAAGTAGGCGCCGAGATATGTTTTCTGCTGTTTGCCAGCCTAGCTGACCTTGGAATGTGCGAAAAACCATTTCAGAACTTTCATGAAGTAAATGTCTTAAAGGTCTATTTGCATTGTGATTAACATCATACTGGTCGAAATGATTAATTATATTAACCAATATTCTTCCTGCTAACGTACTTAGTTCCTTAAGGTCGCTACTATGTTTTTTTTGTATTTTAGTAAGCGCTTTTCTATAATCCGAGTGGTATTGAGATAGTTGAGAACGATAGTTATTAATATGACTCGCTTTTGCAAGTTCACTTTGTTTTTTAGTATATAACATACTGAATATAGAAACAATTAGTGCAGCAATAGCTAAAAAATCTGATAGTCCAATATTCATAACTCGATAGATCCTTACGCTTTTCACTTACCTTGAATATACAATCACTAGCTATTCTCAATTTTGGGAAACCTAATAATAAATAGAAATTTCAAGATCCCTTTTCGTTAGTGGTAATATTATAACGGTATCCTAAGATTTGGTACAATCTTTGAACGAGAGGTGGTATTTTTACAGAGGTATCCTAAATAGCTGCGCGGAATAGTGCTCCACTTTTGGACAGACTTTGCACGGCAAGGCATCAGGACTGTGTCCCTTGTCTGGCCGTGCTGCATTGGGCTTAAGATGAGTTGCTCATGTGCAACATGCTACCCATCAGTAAACGGCTGGTGTAGCGGTATTAGACGCAGCTATTTAGGCATAGGCTATGTAAGCTTATAAGCGAATAACGAGGTCAGCCGGTTGAACAATAAAGTAAGATGCTGCTCGTTTGACAGATGTAAGCAGTTAGAAAGTACAGGAGTTGATAATGGTGGTCACATAATAAATACTGAAACTGTAGCTCATTTCTGGGTAAAATCTTATTAGAATAAAAGAACTAATATCGTTTTTTGATATTGGGAAAGATAAGTTGATTTATCCATCAAAAGTTCGTTGTTGTTAAATTTTTCTCTAAGATAGAGTAATTTTTTACCCTTCTAAAATACATTGCATAGCTTTGAAAGCTGTTGGGTAGTATTATTATTCAAGTTACGTATATCAGAGTATTTTGAAATCGTTCGAATAAAAACTGGAAGATTATTACTATCTACTTCATCTGTTATTTGAATACCATCGAAGTATCCGGGATTGTAGATACCTAACTTTCCAGCCCACATTTCTTGGAGATAGCTCAACCATTCAGGCTTAGTTGTATCTATAATAGAGAGCCTAGCTTTTGAGTTTAAATAGGTAGATATGGCGCTATTGGGTATCCAATCAGATAGATAATCTTCAAAATATAATTTTTCGCCAATAGACCTTGATTTTGCTAAAGATACTATGTTGGCAGTAAAGTAATTCGAATTTTTCAAATACAAATTTGATGCAGAACAGCATGCATTCCCGTCAGAGTGTAGAAGTAAATCATTATCAGCAAAGCCAAAAGTCATTCCTTTATCTCTAACTTGTAATGCAATTTTTGTTAAGTTGAATACTCTATATTCAGCAGGAAGAGAATATTCACGCCCTTGTCTTGTAGCCCCTGATTTTATATAAAAATCAATGGGATTTCCGCCTAAGAGGCGGGTTAATTCTCTGCCAAAATTCTTATTCGCATCTATTGGACACTTTAAATACTCAGCAGATATATGTTTTACGTTTGATGAAACAGCTAAATCTAAAATGTAATTGAAGAACTCTTCATGTCCTGGAATTATTGGTTGAAACCTAAAACAGACAGGAATACCTATACTATCAAGTATCTTAGCTGAATTAGCTAGGTTTTGTATTGATACGCATCCACGATCAATTTTATGCTTTTGTTCAGGATTTACTATCGTAGTCGAAAACCTAACATAAATATTAGAGCCAGAAATAACATCCATGTAATCATCACGGGTTATATCATTGCTTTTTGTACTGATAATAACTGGATAATTAAATTCTTTTAGAATTTTCAAATATTCCAAAGTGATTTTTTCTTTAGATTCTAGCTTAGTAAATGGATCTGTCATACCACCAAGCTGAAAGGGAATTCGCCGTTCTATTAGTTCGTCGAGAGCGGAATTAACTTTACCATTTGACACTCGATCCAATCTATCTAAAAGAGAGGATGGGTTGCTAATCTTTAATTCACTGCGTCGACCATAACCTTGTCTTGTGGAAGCAAAGCAATACTCACAAGAATATTGGCAACGATTATAAGGATCTAAGCGAAGCGGGGTTGCGCAGAAACCTACTTGGCTAGTTAAGCCTGCATAATATTTATATGACTTCATCTATTGCCAAATCCTAATATCCAATCCTTTACGAATATTGCACCATTGAATATGTGCTCACCCAAAACCAATAAGAAAAGTAATAAGCTAATTATTAGTAGTACTTTTATAATAAAGCGTACTATATAATGACTTTCCGAATATCTGCCAAAGAGTTCATAGAAAACATCTTTTTCTGATTCGTTATTGCAGGTTGATGAAAGTATTGGCATTCCAAATTCATAGGATGTATTATCTACCTTAAATTGAAGTACAGTCTGTTTCTCTTCGACTACAGGTGAGTCACATAATTCTTTGTCTATATTCTCTTTCAATCGAGTTAAGTACTTTTTAGCATTAAGCCGTTCAACCAATTTTTGTTTTTGCTTATTGGTTGCGATTTTTAATAATTCATGAGTCTCCCAAGTAAGCCATCTTGGGTGATTGTTGTATGAGCGGTACTCAGAAAAACTATTGTATTTTTGAACAAACTTGGGACAAAAGAATTTAAACAAACCCAAAGCAATCACAAAAAACAATGAAGAAAGCCAAAGTAATTGCCAATGAAATGGGAGAGTTAGCTCAATTTTATATTCAACTCCCATAAGAGTTATTGGTAATGGGTTTGGTAGTTGGTCTATAAATCCAGCAATTATGGGTACTAACGAGAACCATACAATAAGGTACCGAAGTATAATTAGTTGAAAAAAAGTTTGGTAGTCTTCCCATCTATCGACTTTCATTCATTTCTCCTTTAACACCCAAGCCAGCATTTGTCATGTGTTGATTAATATACTGAGGACATTAATTCTACAGTAAATTAGCTCTAGAAGGTACTTTTAAAGTAAATGGATAGGTGTTGGTTCTATCTTGTGTCTAATACACCAATTTATTTTTCTTAATAATTAGCATGTTAAGCTTATTAATCCGTAGATGCAAACTCGATTTGGGTCCAAAATAGGTTATAGGCTTTAGATCAAGAATTAGCACAACCTATTCTTACTCGCATTGACATACTGTTACTTAGTCAAGGATTTACTAGGATTTGAAGCACGGAGTATTTTATTATCAGGTCAACGTTGATCTGGCTTGTTAGTCGACTAGGCTATTGATTTTAGCACAGGTTAAAATCAATGAGCTAATCCTTTCTTTTGTTTGGGTTATTTCTCAACGTATAATCTTTGGAGAGCACTAGTAGTTCTTAAGGCTTGTATGAAAAATAATCTAATGATATCTCCACTGTTTCTTATTGGGAACTCACGTTTTGACACAGTATTTTAAATTGTTAGTGATAAGTTGAAAGCACAAACCGAATAAAACTACATTTGAGCTGCGTTTACTCACAGTGAAAATACGAAATATGAGCTTCGTGATGGTATGGCAAAATCCTCTATATGACCAAAGCTGAGCTAAAACGTCGGTGAGCAGCAAAAAATCAAAAAAAATTCTGAGTATGGTATAGATGATGGTATCAAGTAAAGTTACCCTTATAACTAACTGTTATTTATTGGTAATATTTACTCATTGATATTAGAGTGGGAATAAAATACCGTTTATCAGTAATAGTTGATAAAGGTTAAAAAACCAATAGCCATCAGTAAGTTACTGGTGGCTTTTTTGTATATTTCTATTCATTAGTGATAGGATTATTTTTATGAATTATAAATTCAATAAAGTTTTGAATTGATATTTGCTCACTTAAAGGTAATTTAGAATAGGCTTTTCTATCGTAATTAATAGCACTTTTATCATTTTTAGGAATTAATAATTCATAAGCTTGGCGATCCATTGCTTTAGCTATAGCATCAATACTTTCAGCGGTCGCACTGGCTTCACAATTAATAATGCGGTTAACCGTTGATTGCGCAAGACCAGAGTCAACAGAGAGTTTAACTCTTGACTTGATACCATCGTTTAACATGAATGTTGTGATGTTATCTGAGAGTATCTTGCCAATTTCTGTTGGAATATATTCTTCTTTTTCTGATCCCGCATGACCTTCTTTTAAATGGTCTACATCCATCCAATATTTGCTAATTCTAGTTACATATTCAACTTTGCGTGACATTGGTTCGGTGAGTTCGCGGTGGCTTTTTAAACCTTTTGGTGATAGGTAACGAGAGATCATACTTGGTGCTACACCTAACGCATCAGCAAGTAGTTTTTGTTTGCCGTTGTAGTAGCGTTCAATAATATAGATCAGATTGTCTCTTCTAATTTCAGCAATGCTTCTTACATCGTTAGTATTCATAGAGAACTCCAATAGATAAAACCATAAAAGGATATTTTGAATCCAAGTGTAACCACTTTGGTTATTTTTATCTATAGTAATTTGCATCTGATTTAAAGGTTGCTCAATGATTTTTTTATTAATGTTTTCACTGACTCAACAAAATCTTGCTATATCGGGTAAATGGCAATTACTGCACTCCAATAAGTTTAATATAACAGGAAGAATAATGATTAAATTCATTAGTATGAACTCCCACCCCCAACAAGCTTCCTTAATTCTTTTCTAATATCTTCTTTAAACCATGTATTGTTATAAATAACAACTATTCCATCGATATTATCCGCTAAAATAATCTCAGTTTTAATATCCCTTTTATCTAATAATGTTTGCATATGTTGTAAATAACGGCGTTTACCAGTAAACCAATTTTTATTAATAGTAAGTAAATTTATAGCATAAATATATCCGCATCCTATCCATTGTTTTAAATGAAGTAATGAGATTTTATTTTCTTTGGAAAAAGTAGGGCGAAGAAGATAAAATTGACCACATGCAGTTTGGGCATCATAAATATCTTGCAGAAAATCCTCAACACTTTCTCCACTACCAACGATATCAATTTTACCCGTAGAGGTATCCACTAAATAGGCATTCACACCAACATAACAATATTCTAATTGATTATAAATTACATAACGTTCAGAGTTACAACGGATTATCCAAAAATCTTGTTTAGGCGATAACTCACAAAAATAAATAGCAAATTGTTCACCACAAGGTGATGAATGACAGTGATTAAGAACGATATCTTGTGCTTGTTGTGAGGTTATCATTTTAATTTATAAACCACCTAATTACACATGGGTAAAATGAGAATTTGACTAAGTTTGTATTGGCTTATGTCTGTGTTATAACCATAGAATATTAGCGTTGAGATGTAAATTAGTGAAAAAAGTCAAAAATAAGGAGATAAGGACATCATGCATAATGAGATATTAAAAAAATTACCGCAAATAGAACAAGAGCATCAAGTTAAATTACTTTATGTTGCAGAAAGTGGAAGTCGAGCTTGGGGATTTGCCTCAACAAATAGTGATTACGATGTACGAGGTATTTTTATACGCCCGCGTAATGCTTATCTTTCTATCGATAAACCTAAAGAGACTTTCGAATGGATAGAAAATAGCTGGTTTGATGTCGGTGCTTGGGATATTACCAAAGGACTACACCTATTACGGAAATCGAACTGTATATTATTAGAATGGCTTCAATCACCAATAATTTATCAACAATATCCTAATGTTCAAAAAGAGTTGTTTGAACTGGCAAAGCTCTATTACCAGCCAAAAGTAATTGTTCATCATTATAGAGGGATAGCTAAAGTTGTGAGTGGCTATTTTCCAGAAGATAAAACAAGAAATGAAGCTGATGCAAAACCTATAAAATTAAAAAAATGGTTCTATCTATTACGCTCTTTGCTGTCGGCTTATTGGACAGTAAAAACAGGTGATATCCCACCTATGGAGCTAAATAAATTGATAAAAATCTTATCTGTTGAAGAACAAAAAGTTATCCACGAATTAGTAGAATTTAAATCAGATAAAGATGAGCATTTTACTTGGGTACCAACGGAAACAATGCAACATCTAATCTTTTTTTTATGGCAAGAAACAGATGTGCAATTAGCAAAGCGAGAAATACCAGATAATGATGTTTTAAATAATTGGTTTAGGAAAAAATTAGATGAAACTGACAATTGAAGATATAAAGCCTTACCTTTTATTTGAAAGCATTGCGGGAAGCCGTTCACATAATCTTGCGACAGAAACATCTGATACAGATATTAAAGGTGTATTTTATCTCCCTAAAGATCTTTTCTACGGATTGGAGTACACACCACAAGTTAGCAATAAAACCAATGATATAGTTTATTATGAGCTTGGCCGATTTATTGAATTGTTATGTGCTTCGAATCCAAATATTTTAGAATTATTGAATTCACCAGAACAAGTCGTTATTTATCGACACCCATTAATGTCATTAATAAAGCCGGAGTGGTTTTTGTCTAAAACCTGCATTCAAACATTTGTTCATTACGCGGAAGGACAAATCAAGAAATCTCAAGGATTAAATAAAAAGATCGTCAATCCAGTCGAAAAGCAATTAAAGACTATTCTAGATTTTTGTTATGTGATTGAAGGTGGAAAAACGATACAAGTTAATTCTTGGTTAGATAGTCGCCACTGGAAACAAGAGCAACTAGGGTTAGCTAAATTAGCTCATGCTCAAGATTTATATGCGATGTATTATGATGATACTTCTCTTTTTCAGGGGATCATTAAAAAAGAGAATGCCAATGATGTATTGTTAAGCAGTATTCCTAAAGAAGCTAAAGTGCAAGGTTACCTGAGTTTTAATAAGGAAGGGTATAGCGCATACCGTAAGCAATATCATGATTACTGGCAGTGGGTTGAACAACGTAATGATGCACGTTACCAGAAAAATATTGATCACGGGCGAAGTTACGATAGCAAAAATATGATGCATACATTTAGATTGTTGTATGTTGCTTTAGGGATTGCACAAGAAAGTAAAGTAAAAGTTTGGCGTGATAATAGAGATGAACTATTAGCAATTAAAGCAGGTCAATTTAGTTATGATGAATTATTACTGCGTAGCAAAACTCTGATAAGAGATATTCAAAACGCATTTAAATTAAGTTGTTTACCAGAAGAAATTAATTATCAATCAGCAAAATTAGCGCTGATAAATATCAGAAAAGAACTTTATAAACTATAGATGAATAAATTAATTTAGAGTTTAATATCCCTTACATAACGTAAGGGATATGCTATTTATTAATAATTTAGTTATAAATTGATATGATAACTATTTATAAAATAGCGTTAACGTATAAAAATTTAATTAGTCGCAAGATACTCTGGGTAAGCATCTGTCAGCTTCATATATATACATTTATTCTCTGCTTTTTTTCTAAAATCTTGCTTTAAACAGACTTGAGCCATACTTTTTAGCTCAGCAGGTAAGTTCTCAGCATCAGTAGAGGCAATAATGGAAAAACGCACTTTCTTTTTAGACCGACTTAAATTATAAGGTAAACCTAAAATACGTCTTGCGACTCTGTTTGTTTTCACAACTCACTCCTTTTCATGTGTAATTTAGAGAAAGCGTATTGAGTATAGCAGATAATAACGAGAATAAGATGTTGGTAAATCTATTAAATTAGAATTTAAAACTGTTTATCTTCTATTTTTAAAAAATAGAGAATGAAAATATAAAATAATTACTTTTTATGATTTTTCATAAACAAGCTAATATTCAAGATTATTTCTATAAAAGATTGAATGCTTATGATTATATACATGTAAATATTAAAGTGGATTCATTGATAATAAGAACATATATTTAATATTAACGTGACTATACTTGTCTAACAATTGAGACATTGAAATATTTGTTATTAACAAACTATTATCATCTTCATAAAAATAATTAAAAAAGCTTTCTATAAAAGCGAATATTATTTTAATTCAACGATTGGTGTATCCAATTAAGATAACCTTTAAAACCATTTTCAATCGGTATTATAATAACCTCAGGAGTATCATAAGGATGTATTTCGATAATTGCATCAATTAAAACGTGTTGCTTGCTTTTTTCGGATTTAATCATCATAAGTACTTCATTATCTTCAATAATTTCATTATTCCAATGATAAATAGATTTTACATGGGGTATCAGATTTACACAGGCAGCCAGTTTTGCGTTGATGAGATAGTGAGCGATTTCATTAGCAATCATTTCATTTGGTGCAGTTGAGTATGCAATTATCATTGTTTTTCCTTTTGATATGAATCTATTTATTAACATTGGTGACTAGATTTGGGTGATTTTAATTTTACCAAAATAAAACTTTTTAAAACTTAAAGCTAATATTTTTATTTTTATCGAAATAAAACGGTATTTTCAAAAAAAACTTTCTCGTTATGAACCGTTTACGGCATTATTAAGGGCTTTTTACGTATTATGAGGTTCTTGTAGTAAAGAAAAATATCAGGGTGCCGATATTATTAGTAGATTAATAGAATGTATCTATTTGTGTTATAAGGCTTAATATAAGCAAAGATATTTTCATCTTCAATAATATCTCTAATATAAAATAAATTAATTAGTCAAAAGATTTATAAAAATTTGTGGGGTTTAAAATGGATAATAATTCGCTAAAGAACGCGAGTTTATTTGATAATGATCCCGTTCTCTATGCTGCGTGGCTTTACTATCAGGACGGACTCAGTCAAAGTGAAGTTGCAAATATTATGGGTGTTTCCCGAGTCACAGTCGTGAAATATTTGCATTTAGCTAGAGAAAAAGGATTCGTAAATATTAGTTTAGATTCATCAGTATTTTCTACGATTGATTATGCAATCAGAATAAAAGCAAAATTCGATCTTAATAATGTGCTTATTTTACCTGATGAAGAAAAAAATAAATCGCAACATACATTAAATATGAACAGAGAAAGACTAGCGAAAGCAGGAGCGATGTATCTTTCTCAAATAATGGGTGATGATGACATTTTAGGTGTCGCTTGGGGACGAACAATTTATAAGTTAGGTAATTATCTTCCACCCAAATCACTAAAGAATGTCACCGTACTACAAATGATAGGTGCTGTTGCACCACAACCTGATTTTAAAACGGCAGAAGCTGCTGCATTAATTGCAAATAAATTATCAGGATGCAGTATTAATTTACATGTGCCTGCTGTCGTTTCGAGTGCACGTTTAGCAATGGAGCTTCAAGCTGAGCCTATTATTAGACGTAATTTTTCAGCGCTGAATCAATGTAATAAAGCACTTTTTGTTGTGGGTAATACATTGGATGATAATCCTCTAGTGACAACCGGCGTGTTAACCAGCGGTGAAATGGCGCAATACCGTGATTTGGGTGCTGTAGGGGTGATTTGCGGACGCTTTTATGATGTGCAAGGCAATCCTCTGGTTTCTGATATTGACCTTAGGATAATGGGAATAAGCTTAGCTCAGTTAAGGCAAATACCGCAGCGACTTTTTATCGCCGGAGGTGTGGAAAATATTCAAGCAACAATAGGTGTGATAAAAGGAGGTTACGCTACTGATATTGTTATTGATGAAGTGACGGCCTTGGCATTATTAGAGTTAGAAAGCTAATAATAAAATCCTCGTGAATACGGGGATTTGTTGGCGAGCTACTACTTTTATAAGCTACTTATTTCTGATAGAAATGAACATATTGAAGTGTTTATTTTAATCAGCTTCTTTTGTAAAACTCATAGATAAATAAAAGGGTAAAAATGATAAGTTGTTAACATTTTTCTCTTTTTTTATATGAGCCTCTTGCCTTAAACTCTTATATCATTCATTATATAAAAAATTATATAACGATAGTTAGGGTTACCTATTTTATGAAACGTCAATTACTCGCTGGCTTAGGGCTAGCACTAGGATTAATTTGTCATAATACACTGGCAGCTGAGCTTCATCTTTATGCTGGTGCTGGTTTAAAACAACCAGTAGAACAAGTTGTTACTGTATTTGAAAAAGAAACTGGAAATAAAGTCACTATTGAGTATGGCGGTTCAGGTCAAATATTAACACGCTTTAATTTAACTAAGCAGGGAGATCTATTTTTTCCTGGCTCACAAGATTATGTGGAAAAGTTAGATAAAGAAGGGCAGGTTGTTAACCAATATTCTATTGTTCGCCATATTCCCGTAATTGCTGTACGCAAAGATAAAGTGGGCGATATTAAAACGTTAGAAGATCTTGCAAACAGTTCATTAAAGCTAGGTATGGGTGATGCTAAAGCTATAGCATTAGGAAAAAGTGGCGAACAACTTATTGATGCATCAGGTCAAGGTGATAAATTACGCGACAAAGTAGTTGTACGTACAGCAACGATTAAACAATTGCTTATGTATTTACTTAATGGCGAAGTGGATGCCGCTATTATTGGATATGCAGATGCAATGAAAAACCAAGATAAATTGGTTTTACTTCCAGTACCAGAAGGTAGTCCTGAAGAAGTAGCAACTCTGGCAATTTTAAAAACATCAGCAAATCCAAAAGAAGCACAATTACTTGCTGATTATTTTACACGTGCAGAGGGTATAAAAGCTTTTACTGATTATGGTTTTCTTCCTGTAATTTCGAAACCATAGATTTTTTTCTCACATAAATTGTGTTTTTTCGCCACCAACTCACTGGTGGCTTTTTTCATTATTACAGCAAAATAAATTTTATTTTTAGAAAAGGAAATAACGTGTTTCGTTGGGCATTAATTCCACTTTTTTTATTGTTATTTCTGATCTTAGGATCACTAATTGCATTAATATGCCAACTTTCATATGTTGAGCTTAGACAAGTCATTACTGATCCTGAATTTCATTTTGCTATTGGTATGTCACTTAGTACGGCATTAACTTCTTTATGTTTGGCAATTATCTTAGGTGTACCTGCCGCATGGGCAATGGCAAGAATTCCTTTTAAAGGACATCGCTTTATTGATGCGTTATTAGACTTACCTTTGGTTACTCCTCCATTAGTTATCGGTATCGGGTTATTATTATTGTTAGGAAATCAGGGACCTTTAACGGGTGTTTTTCCTGAATTATCGCGCTCTCTTTTTTCACCGTTAGGTATTATTATTGCTCAAACTTATGTTGCTAGTGCGATTATTATGAGAAATAGCCTCTCTGCCTTCAAGTCTGTTGATCCCGCTTATATTCAAACTGCGCAAAATTTAGGATTAACACCAACAAAAACATTTTTCTTGATTGAAATACCATTGTGTTGGCCAGCTTTAATGAGTGGAAGCATTATTGCATTTTCTAGAGCTTTAGGTGAGTTTGGCGCTACATTAATGTTAGCCGGTGCAACAAGATTAAAAACAGAAACGTTACCTATGGCAATTTATCTAAATATCGCCAGTGGAGACTTCACTTTGGCAATAGGTTGTGCGCTTGTTCTTATCGCTATTGCGATTACTTTATTATTTGCATTGCATCGTTTACAGCGAGAAAGGAAGGCATCATGTTAGAAATTCATTCATTAACATCGGGTATATTAAAAGATGTCTCGTTAAAGGTAGAGAAAGGAACTTGTTTAGGAATAAGTGGTACATCAGGAAGCGGTAAAACTACACTTTTAAATGCGATTGCTGGATATACTTCGTACTCTGGAGATATCTACCTTGCAAATAAAAATATAAATGAACAGCCAGTGTGGTTGCGTTCCTGTCGATATTTAAATCAACGGCTTTATTTATTTCCATTTATGACGGTGACTCAAAATTTATGGTTAGCGCAATATGGTGCAAAACAGAAACGAAGCAAGGAGAGAGAAAGGGCGATATTAGAGCAGATGGGAATTGAACATCTTGCTACACGTTATCCTTATCAAATTTCAGGAGGAGAACAACAACGCGTGGCTTTGGCAAGAGCTCTTATTAGCCAACCCAAACTTTTACTACTGGATGAACCTTTTTCGAGTTTGGATTGGGAAACACGTTATCAGCTTTGGGATTTAATTGATTCCTTAAAATCTAAGGAAATAACGATGATCATGGTTACTCATGAACCTCGTGAAATCAGAGCGCTAGCAGATAAAACGGTTTTATTGTCTAAAGGACAAGTTGTTACTGAAAATTCAATACGTTGAAATTATTGCTTTGATTATTGATTACCAAGCCATTACTGACCAATGGATGATACGGCCCATAATTTTTACAGAATCAGTTTCCGCTGATTCGTCAGGGAATTCGTCTTTATTATAGCTACGTATAATTAATTTGCCGCCTGGTTGACGATAAAGCAGTTTTATTCTGAATAAGGCATCTTGTTCGATAGCATAAATGCCACCATCAACAATGCGTGTGTTGCCTGTATCAACAGTGACCGTTGATCCATTTGGGATAACGGGAGACATACTATCACCATAAACAGAAAAACAAATGACATTTTGTGAGGAAGCGCCATAACGGCGTAATGTGCTTTTAGAAAATCTCAATTTATATCCGTTATGATCTTCGTTAGTACAACAACCATCACCAGCCGCAAGTTCAATACTTTTAAAGTAGGGGATTTCTACTTCATCAGCACCTAAAGGGGTATTGCTATCCCATTCACTAACAGGTTGCCATTCATTTTCAGGTGGAATTTCAGAAGCAACATTAGGTTGCTCTTCACCTTCTAATAGCCAAGCTAAATCACAATTTAATGCTTTTGCTAATTCAGGTAAAAAACGAGGACGTTTAGTTTTGCCACTTTCTAGCTGTTCAATAGATTGCTGTGTGGTATTTGCTAAAGTAGCAAGTTCTGACTGTGTTAAACCTAACGCAATGCGCTTGTCTTTGGTTCGTTTCGCAATAGACATTAGTGACTCCTAATACGTGTCCTTACATATTCAAGTACAAAGAGTATATCGTAAAAAGAAAACAAATTAAATTGTATTTTATCTTAATAATAAAATTAAGGGTAGGTTAACTACTTAATTTGGAAAACATCATCTGCACTGTTTGGTGGCGTGAGATAAGGATTTTCATCAGTAACATCAGGATCTCTTAAGACTTCTCCACAGAAAATAATAAGGTCAGGTCTTTTTTGTTTTAAGTAGTTAAGTCGAGTTGTGCATTCATCTTTAGTATAAATAGTTTCTGTAACAGGAACTGCATCGCAAGAATCATTTCCACAAGGACTTACCAATAACACGTAACCGACCAGCATGAGCTGTGAAGTAAACATAAAATATCCTTTTAACTATTCATGTTTGGTCATCAAAATCAGACAGCTAGATTACCTATTTGTTGATAAAAAAGCAGTTTCTATTTGTCTTAAATAGGATTAATGATGCAAAAAGGTGTATGTGATCACAATTTTTCTAGTGTTTGTTTGTATTTATTAGTGATGTGTTATAGGCAAGTAGCTCAAATAATAGGGATGAATACGAGAAAATATATTGTGAAAACAAATAGAATTGTTTTTTAACATGATTTAATGTTGTAATATTGTTATTAATGTATTGGGTTGATACATCTCATAAAATATTAATATAAATAATGCTGGTTAAGTAGATAAATTAGGACTCATTACATTATATTTAGTCTAAATTAAAGTAGTTACTATAATAAATAGCGAATAATTTTATTTTAAAGATCTTTTTAAAATATTGGTGCTTAGTATTCTTAATCTTTATCTTTAATAGGTTATTAAAAAACGAAAAAGTTAGATAATTCGATAGAGTGAGGTTTTTAATATATTGATTTATAATAATAAAAATGGTTATTTTATGGTGTTGTTTGTGAGTGTTTAAAATGTTCTTTTTATGAATACTGAAAGGCTATTTTAAAGTAATTTCTTTTCAAAAATAAATAATGATATAAAAATATGCCGAAATTTATTTTTATCACGTATAATTTAATAGAGAAAAAGTTAAAGTCGTGTTCTTTGTTGAGTTAATTATTAAATAATGTATTAATTATCTTATATCTTAATATAGGACATCTTTTTATAAGTTTCATCGGTCAAAGAATATCATGCTAAGGTAAGGATAAATTATGTTAAAAAAAGTCATGGGAGCCCTATTTTTTATATTTGCAATAATAACACTATCAGCGTGTGGTGATAAAACAGATGATCCGGGTCAGGCTGCAGTTGCATTTGTTGAAGCGATTGCTGCAGGGAATAGTGATAAAGTTATTTCATTAATTTACTTAAGCGAAATGCAAGGAGATCCAAATGCTGAACAATTTAAACGTAAATTTAAAATGATTGTAGAGGAAACGGGTAAGCAAGTTAAAAAGCAAGGTGGCTTGAGTAAAGTTGAAATTATCAGCGTTGAATATAGTGAAGATAAAAATAGTGCGATTGTGACATTAAAAACTAAATTAAAAGATGGTGTGGAAAAAACTCAAGCACAAGAGATGATTAATGTTGATGGTAAATGGAAAGTTAATTTTAAGTGATTACTCGTGCCTTTACTATTTTAATTTTATTCTTAGCGGGTGCATTTTATGCGCTCGCTTTACCTCTTGATTTAAAAAATGGAGATTTAGTTTTTCGTGAAGGTGATGAAGTTATTAGTGAAATAATTAAGCAAGTTGATAGAAGTGGATTTAGTCACGTAGGAATGGTGTGGATTTCAGATAATGGTATTAAAGTGATCCATTCAACACCAAGTGAGCATATAGGTATTAAAGATGGTGTTACCATTGATAATATAGACTTCTTTATTAGTCGAGCAAAACCCAATACTGTTCGTTTTTATCAAGTAAAAGGAAGCGAGGAAGCTAGAAATAATGCCGTAAAGATCGTATTAAAGCGCGTGGGAGAAAACTTTAGCATTTATTCCAAGCAAGGGGTTTATTGTACAGAATTAGTTGCTGATGCATGGCTAAAAGCGGGGGTATCTATTTCAACAGGAACTCAAACATTAGATATGCCGTTTATTTCAGATACTCCTCTTATTTTTCCTGAAAATTTAATTAATTCTGAAAATGTAATTCTTTATCCTCAATAAACGCTATGATTAGCTTCTTTTCAAATCTCTACTAATACAAAGAGACAAATAAATTTGAAGATTAAATATCTAGCTCTTTTTGAAACTTACATGTAATATCCCTCCAGATTTATTTCCTTTCCCTTTTGATTATTTAGGTTGTAGTTATGTAATACGCATTAAGGCACTGAAGTCACGGTGCAGAAACAGAAAATTCACTTACCGAATAACTAGTTAAATTTGGTAGAACCTCTGTTACTTAATGAGTACAAGATAATGAATAATCAATCACAAAAATATGATAGAACCTATCACTATCCTTTTTCACCAGGCACAACAAACGACGATCGTATAAATGCGCAATGGTGGCAGGATATTTGCCAAATAAAACATCTTATCCATACAGAAAAGTTGGATGGAGAAAATAATTGCCTAAATAAAATGGGAGTTTTTGCTCGCTCTCATGCTACACCAACGCAATCCGCATGGACTTCTCAATTGCGTCAACGTTGGCAAATGATGAAAAACGATTTAGGTGAGTTAGATATTTTTGGTGAAAATCTATACGCCATTCATTCTATTGAATATGCACACTTAGAAGAATATTTTTATGTGTTTGCGGTTCGTTATAAAGATAAATGGCTAGGTTGGGAAGAAGTGCAGTTTTATGCTTCTCTGTTTGATCTTCCTACAGTGCCAGAAATTAAATTGCCGGAATGTCGGGATAAAACAGAGTTTGAAAATATGATTGTTTCACAAGCCAAACAGGCGAGTTTTTTTCAATCTCAAGATGTTTTAACACAAAAACCAAGCCCAATGGAAGGTATTGTGACACGAGATGCTCAGTCATTTTCTTTAAATGATTTTTCTCATCGCGTTTTTAAATATGTTAGAAAAGATCATGTAAAAACGGATGTTCATTGGAAAAAAAACTGGCGACGTGCTCCGTTAATCTGGGAAAAAACACAGGGATTTCATGATGCTTCATAAGAAATTACACACTGAGATGTCATGGGAACACCTCTGTGAATTATACGATGAAATTAGTGATATGGCAGGTGTTATGCAGGACCCTATTCATCATGCAGAAGGTGATGTGGCGATACATACACAAAGAGTAATCAATTCAGTTAAATCATTACCTGAATATGGAACCCTGACAGAAAGAGAGCAACAAATTTTATGGATCTCGGCACTTCTTCATGATGTAGAAAAACGTTCTACAACACGGGAAGAAGAGGGGCGTATTATTTCTCCGGGTCATGCGCGTAAAGGTGAATTAACAACACGTTGTTTTCTCTACGAAAAAGTACCTTTAACTTTTGCCGATAGAGAGCAAATTGCAGCTTTAGTTCGCTTTCATGGATTACCTTTGTGGGTAATGGATAAGCCTGATCCTAAAAAAGCATTACTTGCAGCATCGTTAAGAGTGGATTGTTATTTGTTGGCCTTACTGGCTAAGGCAGATATTTTAGGACGAGATTGTGATGATAAACAAGGGCTTTTTGATAAAATTACGTTATTTACACTTTATTGTGAAGAGTTAAATTGTTGGCGTAAACCTGCTCCATTTTCTTCAAATAAAGCCTGTTTTCACTATTTTCATACAGAGAATAGTACTGATTGTAATTATGAGCCTTATCCTGAAAAAGGAAGTGACGTCACGGTGCTTTGTGGGTTACCTGGGATGGGAAAAGATACCTATATTCGCCAATATTGTGCAGATATTCCTATCGTGAGTTTAGATGAGCTACGCCGCCAACATAATATTAAACCTGATAATCGAGATGCTAATGGTTGGATAGCACAACAAGCAAAAGAGCAAGCTCGAGTTTATTTACGAGAGCATAAACCTTTTGTTTGGAATGCTACTAATATTACAAGAAAAATGCGAGATCAGCTGATCTCTTTGTTTTATCGTTATAATGCAAAAATAACGCTGGTTTACATTGAAGTGCCTTATGCTCAATGGCAAAAGCAAAATAATGCAAGGAACGAAGTGGTACCTATTAAAGTAATGGATCGTATGTTAAGTAAATTGGAAGTTCCAACACCAGAAGAAGCACATAAAGTAATTTATTGGATTGAAGGAAAATCACAAACCTTGATTTAATTTAGTGGGTTAATTTTGGTGTTTAGCATCATTCAAATAGTTACATGAGAAGTACGCTATAACCATAAAGCAAGGGCTATTTTGTTTCTACAAAATAGCCCTTTTTCTTGTTTATGAGGGATTTATTGGCAGGTAAAACAACGTATTAAATTTATTTTTTAATATGATGCACAATATCGAAATAGGTGTTGCGATCTTCAGCGTTTGGATAAATACGATAAGTATATTCATCATTTTTAATCGTGATATTTTCTACATCACGGGTAAACAACGTCTTACCATTAGTGTCTTTAGCAACTAAGGTACGTATTTTACCATCATCTGACATAGACCAATCGCCTTGCATTTTCTGTTTACCTTCCGGTGTAAACATAATAAATGTGCCATTAGGATAATATTCAGCAAGGCCAAAATAATTACTCACTTGGGCATTATCTGCGTCTGTTTTATTGCCTTTTTCATCAATCGCCTCGGTCGTTACCCAGACTTTTTCTATCATGAGTTTCTCATAGTTATTTAGTTCTTTTTGAGCTTGAATAACACCTTGAGCTTGCATATTAGTGGATGATGTTGAATTCTCAGCGGCAAAAAGAGAAAAGCTAGCGCTTAATAATGAGATTGCGATAAGTGATTTTATTTTCATTTATATATCCTTATTTTACGTTATACTTTTTGTCAGGAATTTATGTTGTGTCTGACGATATGTATAAATTTAGGCATAAAATGGATGAAGTGCGAGGAAAGAAGTATGACAAAATGTTTCTGATAAAAAGGTTAACTGACAAAAATAATTAGCGATAAATATCGCTCGTGTGGTTTTTTTTAATCTTATTCTCTGATTTTATTCTTATCCTAGTGATAATTACTTCAAACTGGGCGTGTAAAAAACGAATAGTCTTCATTAATGGCAAGTAAAAAAAATAAAATTCCTGTTTGATTTACAAAACAAAATTAAAGTTTGACTAAATGATGTATTAAATAGACAAAGCATAATGGATTTTTTTGATAAAAATCGCTAGAAAAAAATATAAATTCAAAAAATAAGTTTTATTTCTCCTAAAAAAGAACTTTGCTATCTGACTTAACGTAATCAAGATCACAAAAATGAAAGATAGAAATTGAGTATTTTTTTATCATTGCGTTTATATTTCTTAACTAAATCATTTTAATTTATAGAGAGAGAACGATTTCCATGTAAATATAATAATTAAAATCTATTCATTATAAGAATATTGTTAAAATAGCAATCATAAGTATAGTTAATGTATCATCTAGTTCAATTAAATCGTATTTGAATTAAGTAATATTACTTATTTTTATGCAGGGTTAAATTTGTTTTTTTTAACCTATTATCTTTAAAAGTAAATTTTATTTTTTTGTTTTAAATTATATTTTCATTCATAGTAAATAAATAAATTTTAGTATTAAATTTTTTTATGATAAATAAATTAAAAATAAATAATTTATCGAATAAGTTTTTTCTTAAAAAATTAAAATATTTATTAAATAATTTTACTATTGCTGTTTTTTATTTCTGTTTACTTTTGTTTTTCATTTTTTATTTCTGTTTTTTTTTGCTTTTAACAAATAACATATGATTGTAATCACAATCCCATAATAACCAATAAACTAAAGTTGTTGATATAGAGGGAACATTAAATGAAAGCAGAACGTCATAAAAAAATAATTAATCTGATTAAAGGTAATGGTGCAGTAAAAGTTTCTTTCTTAGCGAAAGAACTTGATGTTACCAAAGAAATAATACGTTCAGATTTAAATAAACTAGCTGAAAAAGGAATTATAAAAAGATGCCATGGTGGCGCTTTTATAGAATTTGAAACGTTGGATAAAGTTGCTAAGAAAGAAATCATACAATTTCTAGAGTGTAATGATCAAATTGATAAAAGCGATTTAGTGAATAAAATAGCAATCAATAAAGTATGTGTACTTGGCTCATTTAATGTCGATATGATTAGCTATTTGCCTAGATTACCAGAAGCTGGGGAATCCTTATTATCGAATAAGTTTATCTTTTCACCAGGCGGTAAAGGTTGTAATCAAGCACTCGCTGCAAGCTATGCTGATGCACAAGTGCACTTTATTACCAAAATAGGTACTGATCAATTTAGTGATTATGCAGTTAATTTTATATCGTCTTCAAGAATAAAAACATCAACGATATATCAAACTGAAAATTATCAAACAGGTACAGCCTCTATTTTTGTTTCAGAGGAAAGTGGCGAAAATATTATTTCCATTTACTCTGGTTCTAACATGGATATCTCTGCAGATGAAGTGAAAATACAGAAAGATAAAATTATTGATGCAGACATTATATTATTACAGTTAGAAACGAATATTGAAGCATTAAAAGAAATTATTGCTATTGGAAATGAAAATAATATTCCTATTATTCTTAATCCAGCGCCTTATAACAAAATAGTTAATGAATTACTTCCTATGGTAGATATATTAACACCTAATGAAACGGAAGCGAGTTTATTATCTGGAATAGAAGTTCTGGACATAGGATCTGCAAAGAATGCAGCAGTTTCTATTTATCAACAAGGTGTAAATAAGGTAGTTATTACGCTAGGTAGTAAAGGTTCGTTAGCTTACGACGGATATAAATATATTTATTCACCAGCATATCCGGCAGTGGTAAAGAATACCGCAGGGGCAGGTGACGCTTTTAATGGTGCGCTCGCTGCCTCATTGGCAAAAGGAAAGCAGTTTTCTTATGCGTTACGCTATGCATCAGCTTTTTCATCATTAGCTGTTGAGACGAGTAATGCTTCAGAAATGCCTGAAGATATTAATGTCATGCATCGCATCAATCAAACAACATATTCACAGATTGTCACCCAATCCCCCGAATAAATAATCTTTTTTGAAAGAGGAATCAAAATGAAAATCTTATTTATTGGTGAGTCATGGCATATTCATATGATCCACTCTAAAGGCTACGACAGTTTCACATCCAGCAAATATGAAGAAGGTTCAACGTTCTTATTAAGTTGCTTAAGAGAGAATGGTATTGAAGTCGATTATATGCCTGCTCATACCGTTCAGGTTGCTTTTCCACAAACAGCAGAATCATTGGCTAAATACGATGTCATTGTCATCAGTGATATTGGTGCAAATACGTTCCTTCTGCAAAACGATACTTTTTACAATATGAAAGTTATTCCTAATGCATTGGGATTAATTAAAGAGTTTGTAGCGAATGGCGGCGGCTTATTAATGATTGGTGGTTACCTGTCATTTATGGGGATTGAAGCTAAAGCAAACTACAAAAATACATTACTTGCAGAAGTTCTACCTGTCGAAATGCTAGATGGTGACGATCGTGTTGAAGCGCCTGAAGGTGTATTTGCAAGTGCCGTAAATGCTGAACACGTATCAGTGAAAGGTTTTGGTGAATGGCCAATGTTCCTTGGCTATAACAAAGTTTCAGCTAAAGAGAATACAGAAACTGTATTAAATATTGGCGAAGATCCATTACTGGTATTTGGTCAATTCAAAAAAGGGAAAACAAGTTGCTTTATGAGTGACTGTTCACCGCACTGGGGGAGTAAACAGTTTTTAGCATGGCCACATTATACCGATATGTGGGTCAACATTCTTAATCAAATAGCACGTTAGTTTGAATTAAAAATGACTGTTATAAAAAGTAAAAAGCGCAGAGTTGCAGCTCTGCGCAAATAAAAAATCGATTACTTAAAAAATAAAAAAAGAAATCACTCATAACCAATAATCCAAAAGGAACGTCTTATGAGTACAAAAAATTTATCAGTGCCCTTACTAATGTTAGCAACGGTGTTAGCGGGCATGCTATCACCAATGCAATCTGCGGTTAATGGTGAGTTAGGACACGTTTTAAACGATGGTAACGCTTGTGCAGTTATCTCTTTTGGCGGTGGTTTAGTGGTAATGTTTTTTATCATTATATCGAAAAAACAGTACCGTCAACAATTTGCTTCAATACCAAGTTTAATTAAAACACGTAAAATCCCATTATGGAACTGGCTTGCCGGTCTTTGTGGTGCGATGGTTGATTTCTCTGAAGGAGCTTCGGCAAGTGTATTAGGGATTGCTACATTCCAAACGGCATTAATTTCGGGAATGATATTGTCAGGTTTATTGTGTGACCGCTTTGGTGTGGGTGTGGATGAGAAAAAATATTTCACGCCATACCGTGTATTAGGTGCAGTGTTGGCCGTTGTTGCAACTCTATTGGTTGTTTATCCACAATGGCAATCAACGTCATTTATTTATTTAGCTAGCTTACCTTTCATTGCAGGTTTATTGGCCGGTTGGCAGCCAGCGGGTAACTCTAAAGTAGCAGAAGCAACGGGTTCTGTGATGGTGTCTATCACTTGGAACTTTATTGTTGGCTTTGCTATTTTAGCGATTGTTTTAGTTATTCGTATGGCATTAGGCCATATCACAATTGAATTACCTGGAACATGGTGGATGTATTTAGGTGGTCCTTTAGGACTGATGTCTATCGCATTAATGGCTATTTTAGTGCGTGGTTTAGGCTTGCTGATGTTAGGTGTTGCATCCACAGCGGGTCAGTTATTAGGTTCTGTCTTAATTGATCTGCTATTACCTGCATTAGGCAATACCGTTTATTTAATGACAATTATCGGTACATTATTTGCGTTAGTGGGCGCGATTGTAACCACAATCCCTGAATTTAGAGCCACTAAGTCAGCGAAAGCATAGGAGTAACATGATGAAAGATTATATTCAAACTGTGATGGGCCCCGTTAAAAAAGAAAATATGGGGCTGACATTACCTCATGAACATCTATTTAATGATCTCTCTAGTGTTGTTGATGAACCTTTTTATGAGTTCTCGCATGTATTAGTTGATAAAAAAGTCAGTGCAGATATTCAATGGGGACTAAAATACGATCCTTATTGTTGTTGCGATAACATGGATGAAAAGCCAATTGATGATGTTATTTTTGAATTAAATAATTTTAAAGAATTAGGTGGCGGAACAATTGTTGATGCAACGGGTTCTTCATCCATTGGTCGTGATATTAGAAAGCTAAGACAAGTTGCAGAAATAACAGGAATTAATATTGTTGCATCCTCAGGACTTTATATCGAAAAATTTGAAGGTCAACGTCTTGCTGATGATATAGAAGCAATGGTGAAAATTATTGATGACGAATTAAATGTCGGCATTGATGGTACAGATATTCGTGCAGGAATGATTGGTGAAATTGGGGTTTCTCCTTTCTTTACTAACGGTGAAAAAAATAGCTTACGTGCAGCAGCAATTGCTCAAAATAATAATCCTCATGTTTCTATGAATATTCATATGCCAGGCTGGCAACGTCGTGGTGATGAAGTTTTAGATATTCTGTTATCTGAAATGGGCTGTAACCCGGCTAAAATTTCATTGGCACACTCTGATCCCTCGGGTAAAGATATTGATTATCAATGCAAAATGCTAGATCGCGGTGTTTGGCTTGAGTTTGATATGATTGGCCTTGATATCTCTTTCCCTAAAGAGGGCGCTGCGCCAAGTGTTATGGATACTGTTGAAGCTGTCGCAACCTTAATTGAAAGAGGTTATGGTAGCCAAATTGTATTAAGCCATGATGTGTTTTTAAAACAAATGTGGGCAAAAAATGGGGGAAATGGCTGGGGATTTGTTCCGAATGTATTCCTTTCATTATTAGCTCAACGTGGTATCGATAACTCTATTATTAAAAAGTTATGCGTTGATAATCCAGCAAATTTATTGGCTTAAATCTGAGTTCAAATAAATAACAATAAACATACCCCTTGAAATATTTAGCGGCACCTTAATCGAGTGCCGCTTTTTTATGTCTCAAGGAGTAGAAGACAAACAGAAAAATTAACGTAAATGGTAATTTTCAATATAACGTAGTGAATGAGTTGAACCATTAATCACTAAAGAATGTGTCTGTAGATATTGGGATTGTTGCTTAACACCAGATAAAAGATCTCCAGCCGTAATAGCGGTTGCTGCAAACATCACATCTTGATTACGAACTAATGTATCTAGTGATAATTTGATGTTCACATCAGTTCCCATTTTATGACAGCGAGCAATTTCACTGACAGCAAGTTCTCTATTTTCTGCAGTATTTCCTTTTGCGGTATCACGTGTAATCAGACGAGCTTGCATATCACCACCAAGTGCTTTAGCTATTGCTGCACTAATAACACCTTCTGGAGCTCCGCCAATACCGTACATAACATCAATACTATTATTTGGCATTGTGGCATATAAAGAAGCAAGAACATCACCATCAGGTAGTGTAATGACATTAATCCCTTTGGAACGAAGGTCGTTAATAATTTCGTGGTGGCGAGGCTTGTCTAAAATAGCCAGTGTAAGTTGCTCAACTGATTTATTTAATGTTTGTGCAATAGCATCAAGGTTATATTCTAGGCAGTGGTTCAGATCAATGACACCTGCAGCTTGCTTACCGACAATTAATTTTTCCATATACATATCGGGAGCTTGTAAAAAACTGCCTTCAAAACCTGCAGCTAAAATAGCAAGAGAATTGTTTTCGCCCATAGCGACCATGCGAGTGCCATCAATAGGGTCAACAGCAATTTCTATTTTTTCACCTTTGCCATTACCGACTTGTTCACCAATATAAAGCATTGGTGCTTCATCTATTTCGCCTTCACCAATAACGATTTCACCATTGATATTTAAGCTATTTAAACGTGCTCTCATGGCACTTACGGCAGCATCATCCGCTGCATTTTTATTTTGTTTTCCGATCCAAGGCATGGCTGCAATGGCCGCAGCTTCTGTTACAGAAGCAATTGCGTTAGTTAGTTCGTCATTTAATTTCATATTATGAGTGTGTTTTTTAATACAAATGGAAGATTAAAGGAGTTGATAGATCATACCTTTTTTTTGAAATTGTGTGCTAGGTTTAAATCAAAAGTTCTTGAAATTGATTATTTAGGAATAAACTAAGATAAATCTGTGAAAATTAAAGTATAACTAAGGTTAAGAGATTAAAAATATACGGTGTATTATGCAAAAGGATTAGGTTGATGGATGATTTTCTGACACTCATCGTTACGATATTTGTCGTGGTATCTTTGTATTGGCAATATCATTCCTATACAAATACTAACTCATTGTTGTATCGAATTAAGCAACTTGAAGAAAAGCTTACTGAACAACAAGCTAAATTACTTAAGTTATTAAATAAAAATAGCTCTGCAAATGAGAGTGCAGATCTTGATGATAATAAAAATGAAATAGGCGATTTATCGCGTGAAATAAAAGGAGAGCCAAAATCAACTTCATCAAGTTATCAGCCTAAAACAAGCTCATTCATTAACAAAACAGAAGAGATACAAAATAAGGTTGAAAATAAAGAGCCACCTGTTTATCAACAAGCACAGGTATCAAGAGAAACAACATTCGATAAAGTTTCTCCTAAAGAACAACCTTCGATCGCAGATACTTCTATTAGCAAGGAACTTAATGTAGAAAATCCACACTCCAATAAGTCAACCTTCTCTAAGCAGGAGCAAAAACCTTACCAACCTAAAATTTCAACGAGCCGTTTTGCTCATCATTATCAGAACGAGCCTAAAAACACACCAACTGAAATTTCACCAACTCCACTTACAGAGAATATTGTGAATGTAGCGAGAGCCAATCAATCTGGATCTCAAACAGATAATATAGGTACAACAGCTCAAGCCAGACCCGCATCACAATATAGACCTGCTTTAAATCCTCGACCAAAACGTCAACAAAAATCAATTTTGGGACTTATTTGGAATTGGGTAGTAACAGGAAATCCGTTAGCTAAAATAGGGATGTTATTACTCTTTTTTGGTCTATCTTATTTACTTAAATACAGTATTGAGAATGAACTTGTCTCAGCATCAACACGTTTAATGATGGCTGGCACAGGATGTTTGGTCTTATTAGGCCTCGGCTGGTGGCTTAGAAAGAAAAATCTGATGTATGCACTTATTTTGCAAGGAGGCGGAATAGGTGGGCTGTATATCACTATTTTTGCAGCTACTAAAATTTATGATTTTATTCCTATTGGCATCGCATTAGCCATTCTGGTGTTTATTTGTATAGTCAGTGTTATTTTAGCGGTTCTTCATCGAGCAATTAGTTTAGCTGTATTAGCTTCATTAGGCGGTTATTTAGCACCTGTTTTATTGTCTACGGGCAGTGGCAATTATATTGCATTGTTTAGCTATTATCTTATTCTTTCCATAGGCATTCTTATTATTAGCCATTGGCAAGTTTGGCGTTTATTAAATCTTATTGGTTTTGCTTTTACTTTTGGTATTGGTTTTATATGGGCAATACCAAATTACACTCATGCCGATTATTTACCTTGCCAGCTATTTTTAATTGCAAATTGGTTGATTTTTGGTGTTGCAACGGAACTTTCAACATTAAAAAATAAGCTGAGGCTCAATATTCCTTTTGATGCCACATTATTATTTGGTACACCGTTGATTGGTTTTATTTTCCAACACCGATTAGCGTCAGAATGGGAATACGGCGTTGCTATTGCTTCATCTCTTTATGGATTAGCCTATTTTGCGTTGAGTTGGTTTGTCCTTAAACGCTATCGCGAAGAGGGTAAATTACTGGCTATTGCTTTCTTTATGCTATCAGCCACATTTGCTACTTTAGCTGTACCATTTGCTTTCTCTGCTGAATGGACATCTATGGTATGGGCAATTGAAGGAGTTATGATCCTTGCGTTTTCTGTTTTACAGCAACAAAAGAAACCAGCTATTGCCGGGACTATTTTAGTTGCAGTTTCCTTTGTTCTGTTATTTAACATGCGTGTTATTTCGTTAAGCGATTGGCTAATGTTTATAACACAAATGATTGTTGTATTTGCAGTGGCGATACTGTGGTATCGAGCTAAATTTATTAATATTGATAACCGTACTATTGGATATGTAACACTATTTATTGCTGCGGTGAGTTGGGGATATTGCGTATTCACTTTACAAGAGTATGGCGAATATTGGTTCTCTCCAAGTGTGAAATCCATCACTTTTGCTTTTATTCTTATTAGTTGCTGGGGAATGTATTTCGTAGGTAAAAAAACACAAATTTCTGAATTAGCGAGTTGCTCTGTTTTGTTGTGGCCAATGTCAGCGCTTATTCTGTTAGTGTATATTTTCCTTGCTGGGTCATTAATTGACAATTGGTTAAGTGCCATTGTATGGATAGCAATATTTGTGAGTGGCTTCTATTTACTTAAGGTTAATACGTTATTGCCTACACAAAGGTTAAATAAAGCATTAATTCATGTTATGCATCTTGTTTTTATTGGTTTGTTCTTATTCACTGAAATAATTTGGCTAATAGATACCACTTATCTTTATGTAAGCCTGCATTTTGCCAGTGTTATTTTTTCCATTAGTTTATATATAGCAATAAGCACTATACTTGTTATGAGAGTTAATTGGATTAAAGTATATCTAAATACTTATTTAGTAATAACAGTACCTGTTTTAGCTTTACTCGCTCTTTCTTTAATTTTTGCAAATATGAATAATGGCACTGAAAGTGGTATTAAATTTATACCACTCTTTAATCTGATGGATCTCATGGGAATTGTGGGGATATGGGTTGGCTATAAATTTATTTCAGTAATGAAACAGTCTCCTAAATATCAACAGTTATTACAAAATAACTTCCCATTATACAATTATATTATTCCTGCGATGATTTTCTGGTGGGCTAACGGAGTTTTATTAAGAGGATTAGTCTTTACTACTGATATTGACTGGACAATGTATGAGATCATTAACTCTAAAGTGATCCAAACAGTATTAGCCATTATTTGGGCAATTACTGCATTAGTGACAATGATAATGGCGACACGCAAAAAATCACGTTCAAGTTGGTTTATTGGTGGTGGGTTATTAGCAGTTGTCATCGCTAAGCTCTTCTTAATTGATACATCGCTAAGTAGTGGATTACTTAGAGCATTGGCCTTTATTGGTGTTGCTATATTGATTTTGTTAATCGGTTATTTCTCACCATTACCGCCTAAAAAGCAAAGTCAGAAGACAAAAATGTAGGAAATATTCACGCTTAAAAATACTTATTTGAGAAATTAAATCATGCATATAATCTTAAAAAATTTATGCATGATTTAAAAAGAAGAGGAGAGTATCGATGCATCAAGGCCAATGTTTGTGTGGTGGTGTTAAATTGTCAACCACACGAGATATTTCTGATCTCAGCGCTTGCCATTGCAGTATGTGTTTACGTTGGAATGGTGGTCCTGGGTTTTCAATTGATTGTCAGTCAGATTTGAGTATCGAAGGTGAAGAAAATATCACACTCTATGATTCATCATTATGGGGTGAGAGGGCATTTTGTAAGCACTGCGGTTCTCATCTTTTTTATCATTTGAAAGAAGCCAATATTTATTATGTATCAGCAGGATTGTTTTCTGAAACCAAAGAAAGCAAGCTTACTCTACAAATTTATATAGATAATAAACCTCATTATTATAACTTTATAGAAAAAACACCGATGCTTACAGAAAAAGATATTATGGATATGTTTAATAAATAATATTGGTATTATTTATTAATTGTATACATTTACATTTTTGATTGTAATAAAGGCTCATTTATATGAGCCTTTATTTATATCTGAACAGTTAATAGATTGATTTAATAAAAATAAGATATGGTTGGGGAAAAAACTAGAATGTTAATGAGCAATGCAATATGATAATTAGATATTTAAATAAATACAGATTTTTTAACATGTTAACTGAAAAGGAAAAATTATTGATAAATACAATAATAATAAGTCAGGTTGAGTTATTTAGTTTGGGAATAAAAACACTTCTTAGTCAAATCAAAAAAATCAATATTAGAAATATTATGACTGATGAAACAGAAGCATTCCGCTATTGTCGTCAGTTTTCTATTAACCTTATTATTATCTACTCATCTCCTTCAGTTTCATTAATTGATTCAATAAAAAGGATTAAACGTTCATTCTTATCAATTAAAATTATTGTTATTTCACCTAATACTGATTCCATTTTATCTATACCGCTTCTTCAATTAGGAATTGAAGGTTTTGTGGTCATAGATGCCTCGTGTGAAAATATTCTTCAAGCCATTCGGCAAGTGTGCATTGGCCAGCGTTATTTAAGCCAAGAGCTTGCTATGGATATAGCATTGGCTAAATTACAAAAAGATTTGAATCCATTACATCATTTATCTGAAAGAGAATTGCAAGTGATGTCTATGATAATTAGAGGAAAAAAAATCACACAAATCGCAGATGAGCTAAATCTCAATACAAAAACAGTAAATAGTTACCGTTATCGAATGTTTAGTAAACTTAAAATCTCAGGTGATGTAGAATTAACTCATATAGCAATACGTTATGGGTTAATTGAGATAGAGAGTCATTTACAAAGTGGAAGACAAATTTGACGCCAAAGCATTCTTAAGCCGAGTCACTGATAAACCAGGTGTTTATCGAATGTACGACGCAACAGATACTGTAATTTATGTCGGTAAAGCCAAAGATCTGAAAAAAAGGCTTTCGAGTTATTTTCGTGTGCAAGTAAATAGCCGTAAAACCGAGGCATTGGTTAAGTGTATTGCAAATATTGATGTGACTATTACACATACAGAAACAGAAGCATTGTTGTTAGAGCATAGTTACATTCAGCGCTATCAACCTCGTTATAATGTGTTATTACGAGATGATAAATCTTATCCTTATATTTATTTAAGTGGAGATAAACACCCAAGACTTGCTAGCTACCGTGGTGCAAAGCATGCAAAAGGGGAATATTTTGGGCCTTTTCCTAACTCTTTTGCAGTAAGAGAAACCTTGGCATTGATGCAAAAATTATTTCCTATTCGTCAATGTGAAGACAGTGTGTATCGCAATCGTTCAAGGCCTTGTTTACAGTATCAAATTGGTCGCTGCCTGGCACCTTGTGTGAAAGGTTATGTTTCAGATGAAGAATACGCTCAACAAGTTAATTATGTACGGCTTTTTCTTTCTGGTGATGATACACAAGTGATTGAAGGCCTTGTGGCGAGAATGGAAAAAGCAAGCCAAGATTTACGCTTTGAAGAAGCCGCACGCATTCGTGATCAGATTCAAGCTGTAAGACAAGTGACGGAAAAACAATTTGTTGCCAATATTGGTGATGATCTTGATGTGATTAGTGTTGCTTTTAATGGCGCGATTGCTTGCGTGTATGTTCTCTTTTTCCGACAAGGTAAAGTGTTGGGAAGCCGAAGTTATTTTCCTAAAATTCCAGCAAATACTTCACTTGATGAGGTTGTTCAAACTTTTATTGGTCAATTTTATTTACAAGGAAGTGCTATTAGAACATTACCGACTGAAATTCTGCTCGATTTTAATTTGGAAGATAAAGCGATCCTTTCTGAATCTATCTCATCCATTGCAGGGCGAAAAATTCAAATTCAAACTAAACCTCGTGGTGATAGAGCACGTTACTTGAAATTAGCTAGAACAAATGCAGCAACAGCATTGGCCTCAAAACAAGTCGAACAATCGACAATTTCACAACGCTATGCCTCACTGATGTCTCTTCTTGATATGAAAGAGATAAAACGAATGGAATGTTTTGATATTAGTCACACCATGGGGGAACAAACTGTGGCTTCATGTGTAGTATTTGATATGAATGGCCCATTAAAATCGGAATATAGACGTTATAATATTAGTGGTATTACTCCTGGTGATGATTATGCGGCGATGAATCAAGTACTCACTCGACGTTATGGTAAATCATTAGAAGAAAATAAAGTTCCTGATATTATCTTTATTGATGGTGGTAAAGGGCAATTAGCACAAGCAATAGAAGTATTTGCTTCTCTGGATGTTGATTGGGATAAGTCACACCCTAAATTAATTGGCGTTGCAAAAGGGAGTGATCGTAAAGCAGGACTTGAAACCTTGTTTTTTGTCCCGGAAGGTGAAGGTATGGCATTACCTTCTGATTCACCTGCATTGCATTTGATTCAACATATACGTGATGAATCGCATCGCCATGCAATAACTGGGCATCGTCAACGTAGAGCGAAAGTGAAAAATACTAGCTCATTAGAGTCTATTGAAGGTGTGGGGCCTAAACGTCGTCAAATGTTATTGAAATATATGGGAGGGCTACAAGCTTTACGAGATGCAAGTGTAGAAGAAATTGCGAAAGTCCCCACAATTTCGACAGCATTAGCAGAAAAAATATTTAATGCGTTGAAACACTAAGTGTATTGATGCACCATATTAATAACTCTCACTTTTCTAGGTCGTGTAGAACGCTATGCAACTAAATATCCCAACTTGGCTAACTCTATTTCGTGTCGCTTTAATCCCATTCTTTGTTTTGGTGTTCTATTTACCATTCAAAGATGCTCCATTAGTATGTGCTATTATTTTTATGGTAGCCGCTGCAACTGATTGGTTTGATGGGTTTTTAGCACGTAGATTGAAACAAACTACTCGCTTTGGGGCTTTTCTTGACCCTGTGGCAGATAAAGTAATGGTTGCAACAGCACTTGTTTTAATTACAGAGTATTATCATGAGTGGTGGATAACTTTACCAGCAGCAACCATGATCGCTCGTGAAATAATTATCTCTTCATTAAGAGAGTGGATGGCAGAATTAGGGAAACGCAACAGTGTTGCTGTTTCTTGGATTGGAAAAGTGAAGACAACCGCACAAATGGGATCATTAGTTGTGTTATTATGGCGTCCTACGGTTGAAGCTGAATGGTTTGGATTTGCATTATTGTATATCGCAACCGTGTTGACTTTCTGGTCAATGTTTCAATATTTGAGCGCTGCATGGTCAGATTTGCGTGAAGCTTGATCGAAATGACTGAAAATTCACCGAACAGTCAAAAAGATGCAAATATAGTGTTGACTAGATTCAGGAAATCAGTAGAATGCAACGCATCGAAAGGCACAACGGTTTACAGAAATAAATAAGTAAATCAGCAAGTTCGGTAAAGCGGGAATAGCTCAGTTGGTAGAGCACAACCTTGCCAAGGTTGGGGTCGCGAGTTCGAGTCTCGTTTCCCGCTCCAATCTCTTATGAGATTGAGCAGTTGAGGCGCGTTGGCAGAGTGGTCATGCAGCGGATTGCAAATCCGTGTACCTCGGTTCGATTCCGGGACGCGCCTCCATTAATGCCCAGGTGGTGAAATCGGTAGACACAAGGGATTTAAAATCCCTCGGCTGTAAGGCTGTGCGGGTTCAAGTCCCGCCCTGGGCACCATCTCTTTTAGATAAAGAGTTTGGTGCAAAAGAAAAGTCCATTGTGAATGGCATTGTGTAGCAGTTAAGTCGTCCATACCAGTATTTATCTTAATTATAAGAATTTACGGACGCACCACAGAATTTAGCCCAGGTGGTGAAATCGGTAGACACAAGGGATTTAAAATCCCTCGGCTGTAAGGCTGTGCGGGTTCAAGTCCCGCCCTGGGCACCATATAAAACGCGGACCTCAACTTAGGTCCGTTTTTTCTTCCACTAGCAGCAAGTTAGTGAAAGAAAAGTAAAAGATTAAAGTTAGTGATTTTAGAAGTAAGTGCTTTAAATTTATTTGTTACCTTGTTTATTAACAATATTATCTGTAACAGATAAATACAATTTGGCCCAGGTGGTGAAATCGGTAGACACAAGGGATTTAAAATCCCTCGGCTGTAAGGCTGTGCGGGTTCAAGTCCCGCCCTGGGCACCATATAAAAAAGCGGACCTCATTGAGGTCCGTTTTTTTTGTATTTAAATCGTATTAAAAACAGTCCTCTAAGATAGTAAGCACATCTTTAGTTGTTAACTTTTTATAACCTTTACCAATAATTGTTGTGGATTGAGCAATACTTGGTAGCATTTCTTTTGTCGCACCTAGTGCTTCTAATGAAGTTACTATACCGCACTCTTTTGTGAAGCGTTCAAGTGCATCAATACCTTCAAGTGCAATTTGATCTTGATTTTTACCTTCAGTAGAAATTCCCCATACTTGAGTAGCAAAGCGTACAAACTTTTCAATGCCGAATTTATAGATAAAACGATAATAAGGCAGAGAAATTGCAGCAAGCCCCATTCCATGAGCACAATCGGTATAAGCGCCTAATTGATGTTCAATCATATGAACTTGCCAATCTTGTGTTTTTGAAAGCCCTGTCAAAGTGTTTAATGCCAGAGTTGCATTCCACATCAGATTACTTCTTGCTTCATAATCAGTTGGGTTTTTAAGTGCGATACGCAAATTATCAATAGAAGATTTTAATAAACTTTCAATTAAATAATCGGTTGTATTTGCGCCTTGATCTGAAAAGTATTGTTCCATCAGATGGGACATTGTGTCATATACGCCACTCACCATCTGATACTGAGAAACTGTAAAGGTATATTCTGGATTTAAAATTGAAAATTTAGGAAATACATTGGCTGGAAAAACACGGCCAATTTTATATTTTGTTTCTTCATGCGTAATGACTGAACCGCCATTCATTTCAGAGCCTGTTCCTACCATGGTAAGAATTGACGCGACAGGAATAATTTTATTTTCAATTTCTTGATATTCAACCCAATACTTTTGAAAAGGATCTTCATTTTCACAATAAGCAGAAACAGAGATGCCTTTGGCACAATCAATAACGGAACCTCCACCCACAGCTAAAATCAAGCTGACATTATGTTCACGCACTAATTGAGCACCTTCCATCATTTTTGCATAGGTTGGATTAGGCATAACGCCAGATAACTCAACTACATTTTTTCCTGCATGTTTTAGTATTGCCATGACCTCGTCATAAAGGCCATTAGATTTGATAGCATTACGGCCATACATCAGCATGATGGTTTCGCCATAATGTGATAATTCATCATTTAATTTAGCAAGAGAGTTCTTACCAAAATGAATGGTTGTCGGATTGTAGTAAGTGAAATCGAGTTGCATTTTGATATCCTATTGCAATATTAAGTTGATAGCTATCCCGTTGAAGTATAGTTTATTTTTCAACATCAAAAGATATGGTCTTTTTTGGGGTGATATAAATGCTATCGTTTTCGCATTTAGATATGAATGTCCGATCTTCTTAGTCTCTTGCCTATTTTTCCAAAAAACTAAAAAAATGATAATAAATAATATAAATAGACAATAATGATAAAACGATTGGGCTTATAAAAAGTGATTGTATTCAAACATTAGTAGATTCTTTGAGCATTTTAATATCAGTTGCAGGAGGTGCTCCAAATAATCGGCTATATTCACGACTGAATTGAGAAGGGCTTTCATAGCCAACACGAAATGTTGTTGTTATTGCCCCTAAATTTTCAGTTAACATTAATCGTCGAGCTTCGTTGAGGCGAAGTTTTTTCTGAAATTGGAGTGGTGTCATTGATGTCATTGTCCGAAAATGAGTATAAAAAGCAGATTTACTCATTCCTGTATATGAGGCTAATTCATTGATATTGAGTGGTTTTACAAAATTGTTTTTTAACCAATCAACGGCTTTTGATATTTGATGGCTATGACTACCCGCAGTAACGATTTGATTTAATCGCTCACCTTGCTCTGTTAGCAGCAAACGATAAAAAATCTCACGTTTTATACCTGGAGCAAGAATTTTAATACTATCAGGGGTATTAAGAAGATCGAGTAAGCGAATAAATGCATTTAATAGAGGCTCTGATAATTCACCAATTGCAATCCCTTTTTGAGCGCTTGAATTTAAATTAAATATTAATTCACTATCGACGATCAGTTGAGATATTTCTTGTAGATCTAATTCCATTACAAGCCCTAAAAAAGGTTTATCCTCACTGGCTTTCATAATATTTGCCATAACGGGAAGATCGATGGAAGAAATTAAAAAATGGTTGGCATCATAAATAAAACTTTCTTCCCCTAAAATCACTCTTTTTTCACCTTGAGCAATTAAGCATATACCTGACTTATGTGTATGACTGGTAATAGATGTAGGGGAAGTCCAGTGTGTTAGTGCTAATCCTGGAATTTGGCTATCAAAATAATGTGTATTATGAGTCCATTTTGCAATTTGCATGGCAAGTCTTTGGGTTAATAATGCCATGTTTTCTCTATTATTCATGTGGACTCCATACAGGGTAAAGCGAAAAATATTACTCCAATAGTAAAATTATAATGTATGAGATGAATATTAGACAATTATTTGATTTAGCTTGAATAGGAAATTTGGCAGGGAATATTAAAAATAAAACCGGCTATGATCTAAAAGATCATAGCCAATAGGAATCTATTACTTATTAGTTTTATTCTTTTCTAACCATTTTTGCATTTGTTCAATTTCAGGGCCTTGAGCATCAATAATGGCTTGAGCTAGCTTGCGCATTTCAGGATCTGTACCATATTTCAATTCAATTTTAGCCATATCGATAGCGCCTAAATGGTGGGCAATCATACCATCAGCAAAAGCAACATCTGCATTATCTGTGTTCATTCCTTTTGCCATATCAGCATGCATTTTATTCATAGATTCATTGAGCTCTTTTTGCATTGGAGAGCTATTATGTGATGTATCCATATTCATATGTGTATTGTTTGCCATTGCGCCAAAAGAAATAGCACTCATTAAAATAATAGTGGCAGGTAAAATCTTTTTCATAACAGTTTCCTTTACTTTATCGTGAAATTGTTATCACTCTAAAGATTCCCCTTAGGGGAAGGTCAATGTTGTTATCCAAAGTTTAATATTCTTTACTTTTAATGACGTAATTACAGAGTAGTTTATTTAACTCATTCTATTTCAATAAATTTCATCTTACATTTAAGAATTTATTTATTGTGCACTTTAAGATTTTATTTATAAAAAAACGAGAAAAGCAATGATAACTATTCCCATCAAATGTTTTTTATTATAAAGTTGCATTATTAATGCAACTTTATGGGTGGCAATATGGAAACTCAAACAACAACACAATCTATATCTCAAGAACAGTCAAAGGCAGGGCATACTTTTTTAGCTAGTTTAGGAAAAACACGCTTAAGACCGGGTGGTGTGGAGGCATCTGATTGGTTAATTAATAACGGGCATTTTACAACCTCAAGTTATGTTTTAGAGATTGCTTGTAATATGGCGACAACGTCAATTGAAATAGCACAAAAATATGGTTGTCACATTATTGCGATTGATATGGATGAAAAGGCATTAGCTAATGCACAACATAATGTTGAAAATGCGCAGTTATCACATTTGATTCAGCTAACAAAAGCCAATGCCTTATCTCTGCCTTTTCCCGACAATAGCTTTGATATTGTTTTAAATGAAGCGATGTTGACAATGTATGCGGATAAAGCCAAAGCTAAATTAGTAAAAGAATATTATCGTGTTTTAAAACCCGGTGGTTTGTTATTAACACATGATATTATGAAAAAAAATAATGATGTAGATAAAGATAATTTAATTGGGGTCGTAAAATCGAACGTGGCTCCTATGTTTAAGCAAGAGTGGCATGACTTGTTTGCTAATATTGGGTTTTCAGAAGTAAATATGAAATCAGGCAATATGAGTCTAATGTCACCTACAGGTTTAATTCGTGATGAAGGTTTACTTAGAACCGCAAAAATAATTAAAAATGGGTTGAAAAACAAACAGAATAGAGAAAGGTTTCTATCCATGTTTCGTTTTTTTAGAGAAAACCGCCATAATTTAAATTATATTGCGTGTTGCTCTAAGAAATGATTTTTATCAAGATAAATTTATATATGATTATAAGCACCTACAATTAGGTGCTTATTTTTTATAAAAATAAAATAAGAATAATTAGAACTGTATACCTCAGTAATAAAATGTAAAAAATAAAAAGAATCGTAATCCAGATTGAACCTGAATTATTTAAACTATATATATTAAAAACAGAGATAACTAATATGTGGAGTTAAAGATGAAACATATACTCATTATTGCAGGGGGGCTTTTATCACTGACAATCATGTTGGCTATTTTTATTGCCATTTTAATGGTGTCTGTCTTTAAAGAAACAACAGCTGAACTTTGGAATGAAGGCCGTGAAGTCATTGAAAATTCATCATCAAAAATGAGCGAAACTATTTCTACGGTAGAAGCAAAACGCGATACACTTATGGTTGTCTATAAGTCAAAAGAGAATAATGGTAGTTGCCAGCAATTAGCTCAAAAGCTAAATGAGGTTGATCATGCACTTTCTAATGGGCATTTAATTTTGCCTCGTCCGGCAGTAGAACAAATAGCTACCATTAAAAATGCTTTTGATGAATCAACTTCGCCCACAAGAAACATAGCTTGCGAGCAAGCAATTCAAGTTATTGATAATTTAAGTCAGTAATTACTATATCCTTCCTATTTTTATTCGTTTTTCATATCAAATATAAGAATATTTTTAATAAATAAATTAATATTTCTTATCTTAATTCAATGAATATACTGCGTATTTTTACTCGGATTTGTTTGTTTTTATTATTTTAATTAGATTGCGAATGAGATATTTATATCTGCAATCTTTGTATGCTTAGAATATGTTAACGTTAAAAAGAAGTTGCACTAGGGATTTAAAGTCATGAGATGAATATGCTAAAATTGATAGCTGATTCGCTTTAGCTACAAAGTTTAGTCATAATTTGGTTTGTTTTTTGTTTTTAAAAAACACATTTTTTGTATTTATGCCATTTTTTTATTACCAATAAACCTAAACTTTTTAGAGTAAGTGGACAAAGCGCGTTACATGAAGGCTTATATTATAAAGCAATGATATATACATCAATATTATTTAAGAATGCATCGACTAATTATGAATATCGCAACACCAAACATAAATGAAGTAAGCCGCCAAACAGCGTGGGTCAGGGTAATAATATTGTCGTTTGCAGCTTTCGTTTTTAATACAACAGAATTTGTTCCTGTTGCTCTGTTAAGTGATATTTCTGAAAGCTTTGGAATGATCCCAGCTCAAACAGGTTTAATGATCACAATATATGCTTGGGTGGTTGCTTTAATGTCGTTACCATTAATGATAATGACAAGTAAAGTTGAACGCCGTAAGTTACTTATTATCTTATTTATTCTTTTTATTTTAAGTCATATTTTGTCTGGTTTAGCATGGGATTTTAACTCGTTGATTGCAGGGCGTATAGGCGTTGCTTTTTCTCATGCAGTTTTTTGGTCTATTACTGCCTCATTGGCAATTAGAGTCGCACCTCCTGGTAAACGAGCACAAGCATTAGGTTTATTAGCAACAGGAACAGCATTAGCTACGGTTCTCGGCTTACCTATTGGGCGTGTTGTTGGGCAATGGTTAGGATGGCGTGCAACCTTTATGGGAATTGGTATTTTAGCTTTAATTACCATGTTTGCATTAATGCGTTATTTGCCTTTATTACCCAGTGAGCATTCAGGTTCATTAAAAAGTGTACCTGTATTATTAAAACGCGGGCCATTAATGGGGATTTTCCTGTTAACAGTTATTGCCGTTACTGCACATTTTACGGCTTATAGTTATATCGAGCCTTTTGTTATTGATATTGCAAAATTAAATCAAAACTTTGCTACGTTAGTTTTACTTATTTTTGGTGGTGCTGGTATTATTGGCAGTGTGCTATTTAGTCGTTATAGTGCCAAGTTGCCAACATCATTTTTATTTTTTGCACTAATTTTACTTACTGCTTGCTTAAGTTTATTAATGATAAGTAGCCAAAATTTAACGACATTCATTGTGTTGATTATATTTTGGGGGATTGGTTTTATGTGTATCGGCCTTGGTATGCAAGTTAAAGTGATTGATTTAGCTCCCGATGCAACAGATATCGCGATGTCTATTTATTCTGGTATTTTTAATATTGGCATTGGTGCAGGGGCTTTGATTGGTAATCAAGTTATCTTACATGCGGGTATGCCAAATATGGGTTATGCAGGAATGATATTAAGCATTATTGCTGTTATTTGGTGTGGCTTTATTTTTAGCCGTTATCGCGTTTCTATGGGGGGAAAGCCCCGTAAAAAGAATCAGCTTCATCAACACTAAATAAGTATTTTTATTTTAAAAGGCATCTATTCAATATGAAAGATGCCTTTTTTATTTGTTGTAGATGAATATCCTTAATATGGCTTGTGATAGAATTCACAAAATTGACTTTATATAAGATTAAGGCGAAAAAATGAATGGATTAACTTATCTAATGTTGGCGATTATATCGGAAGTGATTGCGACAACAATGTTAAAAGCCTCTGAAGGCTTTAGTCGATTATATCCATCAATTGTTGTTGTCATTGGCTATTGTTTTTCTTTTTGGGCACTTTCTCAAGTGGTAAGAGTTATGCCTTTGGGTATTGCTTATGCAATATGGAGTGGTTTAGGGATAGTGTTAGTCTCTGTTGCGGCAGTTTTTATCTATCAACAAAAACTTGATTTACCTGCCATTATTGGTATGGGATTGATTATTGCTGGTGTTTTAGTCATAAACTTACTCTCAAAAAGTGCTTCACACTAATAGTGAATAACAGCAGACATTAGGGTGCCTTTGATGCAAAAAAAATTTAAAACAACATGTTATCTGTTTATGTTAGTTGGCTTTGGTTTTATTGCAGGATGCAGTAGTTCAACCCAGACAGAATATTCATCAACACAAGCAGTGAATAAAAGCAGAACAATACCGACAACAAGTCTTAGTGTTCCTTTAGATGAATCGGCTAAGGCAACATGTGTTTTTTCAGGAGGGATACCTTCTTTAAACTATGAATTACATGGTGGGCAGACACCTGTGTGTCAGTTTGCTAATGGTAAACGCTGTAGTGAACAGGCTTTAATTGAAGGTGCTTGTATTCCAGGTTAGAACTATTTAGTCAATGTTGAAGTTTTATTTTTCGACAATAAATAGCCCTTAGTGTGTTACTAAGGGCTATTTTTTTATTCTTTTGATTTAAAAGAACTTGTGATTTGGCTCATTAAGACCAATAGACCCACAACAAAATAAGCAGAGAAAATAATTAGCATCCACTGAGGCATTTCTAATGTTAAGAATTGCCATTGGCTGACAGAGCAGTCACCCGTTGCTTGGAATACAGCAGGGAACCAATTTTGTAATGCAAACCAAGAAGGTAATGTGACAAAGAAGTCACATGTTGCAAAAGGTGATGGATTAAGAATAAGTTGCGTATGCTCCCAAGCCAATTCAATGCCTCGGTAAGCTGAATAAAGCCATAAAAAACTACCTGCCATACGCATGAGTGCCATTTTGGGTGCGCTTACACCAATAAATGCGGCAACTAATATTCCTAATACTGCGATGCGTTGATAAACGCACATCACACAAGGCATTAATTCCATTCCGTACTGAAAATACAATGCAGCACCTTCAAGACCTATTGCTGTTAATGCAAGCAATAGCCATGAAAAACGGCGTTGTGACCAGTGACGAAGAGCAGTCAGCATAATAATGTCCATTTAAATATTAAAATAAGTGTCTATTTTGCCCAAAATTCAAGTGCAAAAAAAGTTAAAACCTGTTATTTCACAAATATTTACATTCAACCTTCTTTTAATGAAAAAAATAGGACTTTTATCAAGTAAAAGTCCTATTTATGTGGTGTAACTGTAGAACTATTGTTATGGAATAGCAACTAAGCCTATTTCATAAAACCAATGTGTTGTAGGAACTAGCCAGAATTCAACCGCTAGTAGACCAAATAATGTCATTACAATAGTATATGGCAGAGCCATTATTACCATTCGTCCATACGATAAACGAATAAGTGGAGATAGCGCAGAGGTTAATAAGAATAGGAATGCAGCTTGGCCATTAGGTGTGGCAACAGAAGGTAAGTTTGTACCTGTATTAATAGCAACACCAATATGTTCATATTGTGATTGACTAATTAATCCATCTTGTAAGGCCGTTAAGGCTTCGCTGATATAAACAGTACCCACAAAAACGTTATCTGAAATGGCAGACAATAGACCATTAAACAGATAGAAGAGAGAGAGCTGTGAGGACTCTGAAGCTTGGAGAACAAACTGAATAATTGGGCCGAATAATTGTTGGTCAATAATAACTGCAACAATTGAGAAGAAAACGGTCAATAATGCAGTGAAAGGTAAGGCTTCTTCAAATGCTTTACCGAGCGCATGCTCTTCTGTAATACCACAAAATGTAGTCGCAAGAATGATAACAGATAAACCAATAATACCGACTTCTGCTAAATGAAGAGCTAAAGCAACAATTAACCAAACCCCAATTAATGCTTGAATCATCAATTGTGCTTTTTCTTGAGAAGTGCGTTTTTCACTGTTTTTCTTATCGTATTCAGTTAAAACTTTACGAACTAAATCAGGTAATTCAGCACCATAACCAAAAAGCTTAAAGCGCTCAACCAAATAGCACACAGCAAGGCCTGCAAAGAAAACAGGAATTGTTACAGGTGACATTCGAATAAAGAAAGTCACAAAATCCCACTCTAAATGTTTTGCAATAATCAGGTTTTGCGGTTCACCTACCATGGTCATTACGCCACCTAATGCAGTACCTACACCAGCATGCATCATTAAGCTACGTAAGAAAGCACGGAATTGTTCTAATGTTTGTTTTTTCTCAGCGGTATCAATAAATCCATCATTATTTAGCTCTGTTCCTGCTTGGTTAGAGGCGAAATTATGATAAATAGAGTAGAAACCGAGAGAAACACTGATCACAACAGCGATAACGGTTAAAGCATCTAAAAAGGCAGATAAAAATGCACTTGCGAAGCAAAAAGCAATAGATAACATTCGTTTAGAACGAATGGATAAAAGCAGTTTGGTAAAAGCAAAAAGTAATAATTGCTTCATAAAATAGATACCCGCAACCATAAAGACTAAAAGTAAAATAACTTCAAGGTTGTTGGCAATTTCATGACCAATTTGTTTTGGGCTAGTCATTCCAATAATGACAGCCTCAATGGCAAGTAGTCCTCCTGGTTGTAATGGGTAACACTTTAACGCCATAGCTAGAGTGAAAATAAATTCTACAACTAATAGCCAACCGGCGACAAAAGGGTCAACAAAGAAAAAAATCAGTGGGTTGATAATTAAAAAAGTAAGAATAGCAAGCTTATACCAATCGGGAGAGTTTCCCATAAAGTTCTTCAGTAGTGCTTGTCTTATACTCATATCCATTAGGTTTCTCATCCTCCAAACAGAGATTTTAAGCGCAATCATGCGCGATCTAACCATAGTACGCGTTAATTGCTGTGAAATTAAGCGCGTTAGTAATAATAAATTGATAAAACAACATCAGGTTTTATGATGCCACTCACTATTTAATGATGGTTGAGCTATATCAAAATTCCGCATTCTGATATTATCTTTTTCATTATTAGCAGAAAAATCGCTTCGGAAGAAATAAAAATATGGTTATTAAGGCTCAAAGCCCCGCAGGTTTCGCGGAAGAGTATATTGTTGAAAGCATCTGGAATAATCGTTTTCCCCCTGGTTCTATCCTACCAGCGGAACGTGAACTATCTGAATTAATTGGTGTAACAAGAACCACATTAAGAGAAGTATTACAGCGTCTTGCTCGTGATGGATGGTTAACGATCCAACATGGAAAGCCAACAAAGGTAAACAATTTCTGGGAAACATCTGGCCTTAATATTCTTGAAACTGTAGCTCGTCTCGATCATGATCGTGTACCGCAATTAATTGATAATTTATTGGCGGTAAGAACTAATATTTCAGCTATTTTTATCCGCACTGCGTTTAGAAGCAATCCTGAAAAATGTATTGAAGTTTTAAACCATGAGCTTACTACTGAAAATAGTGCTGATGAGTTTAGTGAACTGGATTACAACATTTTTCGTGGCTTAGCTTTCGCATCAGGCAATCCAATTTATGGCCTTATCCTCAATGGTTTAAAAGGTCTGTATACGCGTGTTGGTCGTTACTATTTTTCAAATATTCAAGCCAAAGAGCTTGCTTTAGCATTCTATAAAAAATTAGCTGCATTGTGTGAACAGAAAGATGTTGAGCATGTAATGGAGTGCGTTCGCCAATATGGTAAAGACAGTGGGATTATCTGGCAAAGCTTGCAATCACCACTCCCTAGTGATTTGGAAGAAATTAAACGCTAATTTTTGCGGTTTTTGTCATAATAGAAAAAGCCAGTATCCTCATTGATTTGTGATACTGGTTTTTTTATGCTTTTAAAAAACAAAGTGTCATATTTTAGGCAATGCTTTAAATAGGCTAATTTTAGTAAAAAGAGTTACCAAAGTTAGTTAATTAAAAAATTATAATCTAATGTTTTTGCTATATTTGGTTTTTAATAAAACTCACACTCGGGTTTTCTACGGATTAAATTCTCATCAAAGTAAATTAATTTATTAACAAATATTCTTATAATTTATATATAAAAAAATATCTTGTTGATTTTATTTGTTAATTTGACAATTCTCGTTAAAAATTACTTATTCAATATTAGCCAAATGTGACTTAACTCTAAAATTTGCTTTTTTATTCGCCTAGATGATTATTCTATATTGGCTTTTTGTGTATGGAATATTATTCTTATGTTATATCAATGTAAATTATTGGAGTCTTGCCATGAAAGTGATCATCTTAGGTGGCGGCGTTATTGGTGTAACAAGTGCGTGGTATCTTGTGCAGCAAGGGCATGAAGTCATTGTTGTTGACAGACAAAATAGTGCAGCAGAAGAAACCAGTGCGGGTAATGCTGGTCAGATATCGCCAGGATATGCAACCCCTTGGGGCGCTCCGGGTATTCCATTAAAAGCAGTAAAATGGATGTTCCAGAAACATGCACCTTTAGCCATTAAACCGGACGGTTCACTTTTCCAATTACGCTGGATGTGGCAAATGTTACGTAATTGTGATGCATCACATTACACTATGAATAAAAGTCGTATGGTGCGCATTGCTGAATATAGCCGTGATTGTATTCGTCAGTTGCGTCAAGATACGGGAATAGAATATGAAGGGCGCCAAGGGGGAACTCTTCAACTTTTCCGTGATCAAAAGCAATTTGATAATGCCGCCAATGATATTGCTGTCTTAAAGCAAGAAGGCGTTGCTTATGAATTATTGACGGCAGAGCAACTTAAATTCGCAGAGCCTGCATTAGAGCATGTTAGTCATAAACTCACCGGTGGTTTGCGTTTACCAAATGATGAAACAGGTGACTGCCAAATTTTTACGAAAAAACTCGCTAAAATGGCAGAAGACGCGGGTGTTACATTCTTATTTAACAAAGAAATCAAACATTTGTTATTTGATGGTGATAAAGTAGCGGGCGTTCAATGCCATGATGGATTACTTACTGCGGATCATTACGTTGTCGCAATGGGTTCTTATTCAACGGAATTTCTGAAAAATAAAGTCGCCATTCCTGTTTATCCGCTTAAAGGTTATTCACTCACGATGCCGATTATTGATGCTTCAAGAGCACCAACATCAACTATTCTCGATGAAACCTATAAAATAGCAGTAACTCGTTTTGATGAGCGAATCCGTGTTGGTGGAATGGCAGAAGTTGTTGGTTTTAATTTGAATGTTTTAAAATCGCGCTGTGAAACATTAAAAATGGTTGTACAAGATCTCTATCAAGGTGGTGGCGATATAGAAAAAGCCACATTCTGGACAGGACTAAGACCTATGACACCAGATGGTACGCCTATCGTTGGGCCAACGGCTTATCGTAATTTATCTTTAAATACGGGGCATGGCACATTAGGTTGGACGATGGCATGTGGCTCTGGGCAATTATTAGCTGATTTAATTTCAGGGAATAAACCTGCGATTGCTGCTGATGATTTATCGGTATTTCGTTATATCGATGGCTTTAATACTAAATTGCTCTTACCGGGGCAAAAGCTTGATGCTGCTTATTAATTGAGGAAAAAACATGTCCAGACCCACAAAAGTAACTATTAACCTCGATGCATTAAGCCATAACCTGTCTGTTATCAAAGAGAGAGTAAAAGGTAGCAAAGTGTGGTCTGTTGTGAAAGCAGATGCTTATGGGCATGGATTATCCTGTGTTTGGCCAGCATTGAGTCATACGGATGGTTTTGCATTAATTGAATTAGACAAAGCCATTATGCTAAGAGAGCAAGGATGGGTTGGCCCCATCCTTTTACTTGAAGGTTTTTTTAAACCTGAAGATGTTTATTTATTAGAACGTTATTCTCTAACAACAACAGTACATTCTGATTGGCAATTTGATGCCATAGAAAAAGCACAATTAGAACGCCCCATTAATATCTATCTTAAACTTAATAGTGGAATGAATAGATTAGGTTATCGTTCTGATGGTTATCAACAAGCTATCACCCGCGCTAAAAGCATCAATAACATTGGTTCTATTATTCAAATGTCGCATTTTGCTAATGCAGATACAGGACTGAATATGGATGCGCAAAAAGCGGTAATTAATCAAGCGATGGTCAAAGAATTACCTCGATGCTTAGCAAATTCGGCAGCAACGTTGTTTAACCCTGAAACATATCAAGATTGGGTGCGACCAGGCATTATTTTATATGGTGTTTCGCCTTCGGGTGTTTGGCAAGATATTGCTGATTTCGATTTACAACCCGTAATGACATTTAATAGTGAGATATTAGCCATTCAACAAGTGAAAAAAGGTGAGCCAATAGGCTATGGCAGTCGATATATTGCTGAGCGTGATATGCGAATAGGGGTTGTTGCCTGTGGTTATGCCGATGGTTATCCTAGACATGCGCCAGATGGTACACCAGTCATTGTTAATGGGCATAAAACACAATTAGTAGGGCGCATTTCGATGGATATGTTAACCGTTGATGTTACGGATTTCCCCGATATCAATTATGGTAGCCCAGTTGAATTATGGGGTGAACAACTACCTGTTGACGATGTTGCAACGGCCTGTGGCACTATTGGCTATGAGTTACTGTGTGCAATAGCGCCTCGAGTTACAGTTGAAGTGATGATAAATTTACCTAATTCCACTTTTTCTGATCTAAATGAAAGTTGTTGATAATCACTAAACTAGAATAAGCTTAAATTTATTTTGATTTGGTGATCCTATGAGTAACGGCATTGCATTGCGTGTGAAAGGTAAGGTTCAAGGCGTGGGTTTTCGTCCATTTGTTTGGCAATTAGCCCATCGTTTTGGTTTATTCGGGCAAGTGAGTAACGACAGTTTAGGTGTATTGGTGCATTTAACGTCTTCACCTAAAAATACACTTTTTATCGAAGCACTAAAAGCTGAATGCCCTCCATTAGCACGCATTGAACGTATAGAAGAATCACCCTATCAATGGGAACAGTTACCGACAGACTTTATTATTGTAAAAAGTGGTGGCGGTGAAATGGATACACAAGTGGTACCTGATGCCACGACTTGCAAAGCATGTATTGATGAACTGTTTGATCCCCAAAACCGTCGTTTTCATTATCCTTTTATTAACTGCACACACTGTGGACCTCGTTTTACTATCATAAAAAAAATGCCTTATGATAGGCCATTTACCTCGATGTCTGAATTTCCATTTTGCCCTGAATGTAAACATGAATATGAAGATCCTGCAGACAGACGATTCCATGCTCAGCCTAATGCGTGTCCTGTCTGTGGGCCTTATATTTGGCTTGCGAATGAGCAGGGAGAAGAGTTTGCAATCAAAGAATTTGCATTAACTCAAGCCTGCGAAGCGTTACTTGCTGGAAAAATTGTTGCTGTTAAAGGTATTGGTGGTTTTCATTTAGTATGTGATGCACGTAATAATGAGAGCGTTGCATTACTACGAAAACGCAAATACCGACCTGCGAAGCCATTAGCTGTGATGATCACTGGAATTGATCAAATTAAAGAAGATAATCAAGATCCTGATTTTCTTCCAACCGCTATCCAAACTCTGCAAAGCACTGCAGCTCCAATTGTATTAGTCCCTAAAACGGTTGCGCCTAAACTTGCGGAGCTTATTGCGCCAGGATTAACTGAAATTGGTGTTATGTTGCCAGCCAATCCATTACAACATTTATTAGCGCGCGGCACGAATATTCCACTGGTTATGACATCAGGAAATGCATCTGGTCACACTCCTGCATTAAGTAACGAAGATGCTTTAATGCAGCTTCACGATATTGCTGATCTATTCTTGATGCATAATAGAGAGATTATACAGCGAGCTGATGATTCATTAGTGCGTATTGAAGATAAGCAGAGTGTTATGATCCGCCGTTCTCGTGGCTATGTTCCTGATGCTATTTCATTACCTGACGATTTTGAACCACAACCCTCAGTGCTTGCAATGGGGGGGGATCTCAAAAATGTATTTTGCTTATTACGTCAGCATCAAGCCATTATGGGGCCTCATTTAGGGGATCTTGATGATTTAAGTGTACGCCAACAACTGATGAAATCATTAGATCTTTTTCAGCAAATTTATCGCTTTACGCCTAAAGCAATTGCGGTAGATGCACATCCTAATTACATTAGTCATCAACTGGGTAAACAATTTGCTCAAGAACAAAATATTCCTCTCATTGAAGTTTTTCACCATCATGCGCATATTGTTTCTTGTCTAGCTGAACATGGACATACCCATCAGCAAGGTGCTGTAGTAGGCATTGCACTTGATGGTTTAGGCTATGGGCAAGATGGTTCTTTATGGGGGGGAGAATGCCTACGGGTGGATTATCAAAAATCAGAACGAATAGGTGGGCTTCCTGCAGTTGCTATGCCTGGGGGAAATTTAGCTTCGATTCAACCTTGGCGAAACTGGTTCGCACATTTAGCTACTTTTTCTAAGAATTGGCAAGGTAGTGTTATCACCCAATTGATACCTAGTAATGATTTGCAAATATTAAGTAAGGCAGTAGAACGTGGTTTAAATTCGCCTAAAGCCTCTTCTTGTGGGCGTTTATTTGATGCGGTTTCAGCATCATTAGGATTAGCTCCTAAAGAAATAAGTTGGGAGGGTGAAGCAGCCAGTTACCTACAAACAGCAGCATTAGCGTGTCAAAAAGAAAAACAAACGGAAATTATCAAGCAATATGGGCATTTAATGCCTATAAAGAATAACTTGCTTGAACTGTCTGTTTTTTGGTCGCAATGGGAAAGTGTGAAGCTCAATGTCAGTGAAAAGGCGTGGCTATTTCATTATTTATTAGCTGAAAGTTTAGGCAATATTGCATTGCAATATGCCGATGAACATCAGATTGAGACCGTTGTACTTACGGGCGGTGTGTTAAATAACACATTACTCAAACATATGTTTAAGAAAAAATTAAACAATAAAAAAGTACTAACCCCTATGATGTTGCCCGTTGGAGACGGTGGTATTGCATTAGGGCAAGCACTGATTGCTACACATTTAATGCAAAACTAAAATAATTATAGGTAAAATAATATCGGTTCTAGTTAATTGTGACTGAAATTGGTTTTTGGTTGCTACTTTATTAATGACAATATGGAAAATCATCGTGAGTAATAAGAAGATTATCATTTCTTTAGCCGTTATTGCAGGACTTAGCACACCAGCAGCATTTGCTGGAGAATGGTCAATTGGTGGCTCAGTCTTAGCACAAGTCACTCCTTATAAAGGGGCTAAATCAAAAGATTATTTATTACCCGTGCCACAAGTTAACTACCAATCAGAAAATTTCTATTTTGCGACATTAGCCGCAGGGTATTACTTGTGGAACACACCTAAAGATAAACTTTCTGTTGATTTGCACTATTATCCTCAAGCTTATAAACCAAGTGATAGCGATGACGAGCAAATGAAAAAATTGAATCGTCGTCGTGATACTATGATGGGGGGGTTTACTTATAAACACCATGAATCATGGGGTAGCTTAAGAGCGATTGTTTCTGGTGATATGCTGGGTAAAAGTAATGGTATTATTGCTGATGCTGCCTATTTATATCCTTTCGAATTAGGTAATTGGTCTTTCCAACCTGGTGCGGGTATTGTTTGGGAAAACAAAAAGCAAAATCGTTATGCGTATGGTATTACTCATGCAGAATCACAGCGTAGTGGTTTAGCTGAATACACACCAAATGATAGTTGGAGACCTTATTTCGAGATTTCTGCCAACTACAAATTTGCTGAAAAATGGAACTTCTTTGCTATGGGGCGTGTTGACCATTTACCAAGTGAAGTTAAAGACAGCCCAATGGTGAATAAGTCTGTAACTGCGATTGTGTGGACTGGTGTGACTTATACATTCTAATCAATGTCTGTATGACGCTATAGATATTTTAATAGGCTATTTTGACTAGTCCTGATATAAGTTGACAACTTTTCAGGCATAAAACGCTCGATGTACTTCATCGGGCGTTTTATAGTTTAACGATAAGTGTGGCCGTTTTTCATTATAGAGTTGAATTGATTCTTCTACTAATTTTCTTGCTTGTTCCAGATTACTCGGTTTTATCAGTAGATACTCCATTTTTAATATTCCATTAATTCGTTCTGCTAAGGCATTTTGATAACAATCATACCCATCAGTCATAGAACATTGAATATTATGCTCTTTATGTATCTCCTGATATTCCGAAGAACAATACTGTATCCCTCGATCTGAATGATGGATTAACGAAGTTGTCGAAGTCCGTTTTTTTAACGCCTGAACCAACGATTTCTTCACTGAACTTGTTTTCATATTGTTATCTAAATGATATCCCACGATTTTTCGTGAATACGCATCCGTAATTAAACTTAAATAAGTATCACCTTCATGCGTCGATAAATAGGTAATATCTGCCACCCAAAGCTGTTCTGGTTGTGTGGGGATAAACCCTGACTTAATTAAATTAGGATGCCGATGAAAACGATGATGGCTTAAGGTTGTTCGATGATAAGCCCGTTTATTAGGCACCAGTAACTGATGTTCTTTCAATAAAGAAAATAGCCGATCACGACCAATAACCATCTGTTTTTGCTTTAAAATAAAATGTAATTTACGCCCACCCAGTCGAGGTTGTAAGACTCGTTCAGATTTAACAACATCAATAATGGCCGAATCTGCTTTCTTTCGTTCCTCAGTTCTATCCAGCCTCTTGTAATAAGCCTGTCGGCTGATCTGCATAAAACGGCAAGCAATTGTTACGGTGAGGTTTTTAACCGTTTTTTCTTTAATAACTCGGCTTTGCGCTTTTTTGACAAACGAACTCCAAAGTCTCTATCCATGACTTTAACCACAGCTTCGAAAAAATCGGATTTAAGCCGAGCTTCTTCAAGTTCCTTTTCAAGGATCTTAATGCGTTGTTCCGGCGTTTGTTGTTCAGAAGATTGGGTCATAGCTGAACCTCTATAAAAAGTATCAGGGGTACCGTTTGACCAATCTAACCTACCATGCTTACGAAGCCAAACTAAAACAGTAGAGCATCCTTGTATACCATAGTGATCTTGGGCTTGTTTATAGGTTATTTCGCCTTTTTCAACTTGGTCAACAAGCTGTAATTTAAAAGCGAGAGAATAATCGCGTTGAGTTCGTTTAGTGATTGGTTTCATTACATTCTCCAATTTCAGATTGGAAAAGTGTCAACCTTATTTAGGACGGGTCATTTATGACAAAAAAAGCTTCGATTTAAACCTCGAAGCTTTTTTATTTGTAATATGTGAATAATATTTATTTTTCAGCAATATTTTTACGAACACGTACTACCAGAGATAAACGACCAGGATGCACATTGTCTGGTTTTAATGGTTTATGGATACGTGCAGTTTCTACACAAGCCATTTTACGATAGCCGCCTGCACTCATATCTTTCATTGAACTTGCAAGCTCTGCGCCGGGGTTCCAGCACACCACATCACTATGGTGATAATGATGAACTTCAATTGTGCGATCCCAACCATCATCATGAATAAGATTAAAATCGTCAGGCTCTGTGTAAAGCCTGTCAGTGCGTCCATTAAAATGTAATGCGGTTTCATCAGTATAGACTTCTTTGTCCGCTACAGTGTCAATGTAGTGGCCTCCTAATCCGGTAACGGAGACATTATCAATATCACTCACATTAAAATAAGAGTGAAGGGCAGCTGTTGCTTCATAATCACCGTAAGATTCTAATTCTACTTCACAAGTTGCCCCTAATTTAAAACGAGCAATTAAAGTAAACGGATGAGGCCAATATTTTTGTGTTTGTTGGCTCTCTTTTAGTGTCATTGTAATAAGTACGCCGTCATCTTGTTCTGTGTGAGCGCTAAATTCCCAAGGTAGAATACGTGCAAATCCATGACTAGGTGTACCTGCTGAAGCGAACCAAGGCCAGCAAATAGGGATACCGCCACGAATGGCAACACCGGGAGTGAATAGAGATGCTTCACTGAGCCAAAAGACAGGGTGTTCTTGTGCTGGTTGCCAAGCAATTAAATGTGCACCTTGAAGGCTAATAGCTGCTCGTACTTTAGGATGTGAAATAACAAGGATAGGAAGTTCACCTAATTGCCGACGACTTAAATAAGGTGATATTTGTTCAATAATCGGCAATGAAAATATTTTCTCGTTCATTATCTTTTGGCCTTCTGTCACTGACTATTTCAATACAATAAACTGACTGGCTGGAAAATAAAAGAGCCACCTAAAAGGTGGCTCTAAGCAAAATCTTGATTTACTAGGCTCTAATTATTTAGAGATATGAGAAATCAGATCCAGAACTTTGTTTGAATAACCAACTTCGTTGTCGTACCAAGCAACTAATTTAACAAAGTTGTCGTTCAGAGCGATACCTGCTTTAGCATCAAATACTGAAGTCAGAACTTCGCCATTGAAGTCAGTTGAAACAACTGCATCTTCAGTGTAACCCAGAACGCCTTTCAGTTCGCCTTCAGCTGCTGCTTTGATAGCATCACAGATTTGTGCGTAAGAAGCTGGTTTTTCCAGACGTGCAGTCAGGTCAACAACAGAAACGTTAGGAGTAGGAACACGGAAAGACATACCAGTCAGTTTGCCGTTCAGTTCAGGAATAACTTTACCTACAGCTTTAGCAGCACCAGTTGATGATGGGATGATGTTTTGAGAAGCACCACGACCACCACGCCAGTCTTTTGCAGAAGGACCATCAACAGTACGTTGAGTTGCAGTTGTTGCGTGAACAGTAGTCATCAGACCTTCAACGATACCGAAGTTGTCGTTGATAACTTTAGCTAAAGGCGCTAAGCAGTTAGTAGTACAAGATGCGTTAGAAACAATATCTTGGCCTGCGTATGATTTATGGTTTACGCCCATTACGAACATAGGAGTGCTGTCTTTTGAAGGACCAGTCAGAACAACTTTTTTCGCGCCAGCTTGGATGTGTTTACGAGCAGTTTCGTCAGTTAAGAACAGGCCAGTTGCTTCTGCAACAACGTCAGCACCGACTTCGTTCCATTTCAGATTTGCTGGATCTCTTTCTGAAGTTACGCGGATGGTTTTACCATTAACAACGAGGTGGCCATCTTTTACTTCAACAGTACCGTTGAAACGGCCATGAGTTGAATCGTATTTCAGCATGTATGCCATGTAGTCTGCGTCTAACAGATCGTTAATACCTACGATTTCGATATCTGAACGTTCTTGAGCAGCACGGAAAACGATGCGGCCGATACGACCAAAACCATTAATACCTACTTTGATAGTCATATGTATTCCACCAGCTTTAATTTAGTGAATTAAAAAGTTGCTTCTAAAGTTACCAAAACCGCGCCAATCGTCAAGCGGAATCGTGTCAATAATTGCAAAAAATCAATTAAAAAAACACTTTTCGCTTAAAGATTGGTCGTTTTAGCTAAATGTTACGCTGTGTATTATCGGGATCAACGCCGATAAATGAAGTTACCTTTGCTCCGTTATGTGAAATTCATCACATTTCAAAAACTAAAGATTACTCTTGATGATTTTAGACTATATTTTTCAGATTTGTTGTTAAATCTTTGTTATTATTCACTGTTGTTTTAAAAAGCATTTTTCTGAGCACGAGGTCGATATGGCAGATAATGAAAAGAAAGTGAATATTTCAAGCAATAACAATCACCTTGATTTATCAACACTCAATGAAATGCAACGTTATGTGACGCAACAACACGGCACAGAGCCTCCGTTTAGTGGTAAGTTATTACATAACCGTCAAACTGGGATTTATCACTGTTTATGTTGTTCTGCTCCTTTATTTTATTCAGATACAAAATTTGATGCAGGATGTGGCTGGCCTAGTTTTTACCAACCTGTTAACAGTGATGCGATCCGCTATATTGATGATTTTTCTCATAATATGAAAAGAACGGAAATACGTTGCCAGCAGTGTGATGCACATTTAGGTCATGTCTTTAATGATGGCCCTGCCCCTACAGGGGAGCGTTATTGTGTTAATTCAGCTTCACTGTCATTTACAAACAGTGAGACAGGTGAAGAGCAGAAAGGTTGATAGCCATTAAATTAACAAAAATATAACAAATGAAAAAACGATTCAGCCATTTTAAGTGATGATTTAGCTTATGGAGCAATCAATGGAAGTTAATGAACTTATTTCGATGGTAACCCCTGAAATTTACCAACGTATTTCCACCGCAGTTGAATTAGGCAAATGGCCTGACGGCGTTGCATTGACTGATGAACAAAAAGAACATTGCATGCAGATTGTTTTATTATGGCAAGCAAAAAATAACCACACACCTGAGCATATGACAGTAGGCACTAATGGGCAAATTACCATGAAGAGCAAACAAGAATTAAAAGCTCAGTTTCAATCTGAACGTTTGGCAACGCTAACGCCAATGGATGATGACTAAAACATATGGTGAATGGATAGAATTAATATAAAAAGGGCTACTTATTAACTGAATTGGTTAAAAATAGCCCCTTTCTGATTTTATGAAGATAAAGAAAGTAACGAACCTATTGATTGTTACGATTAAGCCAATGTGCTGAATCTATTAATGTCGCTCCCTTTGCTTGCATCTCTTCTAGCGCTACTTGGCTGTCATTATCTTGAATATTGACACCACGGCAACCGTCAGTAATAACAGATACTTGATAACCTAACTGTAAAGCATCCATGACTGTAAATTTAACGCAGTAATCAGTAGCAATACCAAGAATATAAAGATGTTTTATATTAAGCGTTTGCAAAAGGGTATGTAAGCCTGTTTGATATTCATGGTCGTTATCAAAAAAGGCACTATAGCTATCAATAAGGCGGTTTTGGCCTTTGTAAATAATATGGTTAATCAGTGTGTGATTGAGCTCAGGATGAAATTCAGCGCCGTGAGAATTTTGTACGCAATGTACTGGCCACCAAACTTGAGGTAACCCGTTCAGTTTCCCTATTTCACCTACAACAGTACCTGAGTTTTCAGCAAAACTAAGATGATCGGCAGGATGCCAATCTAAACTTGCAATAATTGGGCTTTTAGTTCGCTTGAAACCATTAATGAGCTGATTAGCTGTTTGAATAACCATCTCACTCTCGTTAACAGCTAAAGCACCCCCTGTACAAAAATCGTTTTGTATATCAACCAGTAATAGCGCAGAGTTTTTCACGAAAGTTGCCCTTTTATTAAGCTTAGTCGTTATCGTTTAATGTCATTTCACCGCGAAGGTTTTGTTGCATTAAGCGACAAATTTCAGTGTAATCATATTGTTGGCTAAGGAGATAATGCAGTTTAGTTAATGTTGCCTCAAATGTCATATCATAACCACTAATAACGCCGACTTCAGCTAAGGCTTGACCTGTTGCATAACCTTCCATATTCACTCGACCAGAAATACATTGTGTAAGATTAATAACCACAATGCCACGCTCTGTTGCTTCGCGCAGTGTAGAAAGTAAAGCAGGGTGTGACGGCGCATTACCCACGCCATAAGAACGTAATATTAATGCTTTCACGGGCTGCATCAGAATATTTTTAACTATTTCATCTGAAAGGCCTGGGTAAATGGTGACAACACCAATGGGTTGAGGCGTAATATTATGCGCAATAAATTCTCCTTTTCCTTTTGGAAATGAATTAATTTTAAATTGCTTAATATTAATCCCTGCTTCTAAAAGAGGGGCGCTATTCGGTGATGCAAACGCATTAAAACCATCTGCATGTGCTTTTACTGTGCGGTTACCGCGATACAGTGTGTTATTAAAGAAAAGTGCGACTTCATTAATTGGATGATGTGCAGCTAAATAGAGCGCATTTAATAGATTCGTTTGTCCGTCAGAACGCAAAGCTTCTAAAGGAATTTGAGAGCCAGTGACAATAATGGGTTTACTGAGATTCTCGAACATAAAAGAGAGTGCTGAGGCTGTAAATGCCATGGTATCAGTACCATGAAGAATAACGAATCCGTCATAGTTATGATAATTATCATTAATATCATCAGCGATAGATTGCCAGTCTTCAGGTGTGATATTTGAAGAATCAATTAAAGGAAGGTGCTCTTTGATTGTAAAATCGGGCATCTCTTCACGATGGAATTCTGGCATTTTAGCTAATTGGCGTTGTAAATGCCCTGATACAGGAATATAGCCATGTTCAGAATGTTGCATACCAATAGTACCGCCAGTATAAACAACGTAGATTGATTTCTTTTGCATCAGACAAAGCACTCTTATTAAGCTGTGAGAAATACCTGATTATAGGGAGTTTGTAGAATAAAAAAAGGAAAGGGCGCTAAAAAAAAGAAAATAGAAACTATCTAATATCTGCTTTAAATCATTGTGTTAAAAATTGCTTGAATACAAACGAACAAAAAGTATTTATCAGAAGATTATTCTACCAAAGGCCAGAAAAATAGAGGAATACACCCACTCTATATGAGCAGGTGTATAGATTGAAAAGATTATTGAATATCACCACAAGATAAACAATACGCATAGCGATTTAGCGGATCGTTCATATTGCGATAAAACTCAGTCTGTGTTTTAACTTCTTTTAAAACAGGTGCTGGCAAATAAGCTTGTAATGGATCAGGAATAAGCGCTTTTGCGTTAGAGGATAAACTCATTATGATCTGTTCTGACAGACTTAATTCAGGTTTCATCCAATCAACAACCGGTTGATCGATTTTTGCCATTTTAGCAACTGTATCAATAGCATCATCAAAATCACCAAACTCATCGACTAAACCGACATTTTTTGCATCTATTCCTACCCATACACGACCTTGAGCAATCAGATCAATTTGAGCCGGTGTTTTCTTCCGTGATTCAGCGACTAAATTAAGGAAAGTCTTATAACCACTTTCGATATTTAGCTGTAAAAGCTCTGCAAACTCTTCCGGTAGCTTATTAGTGACAGATAATCCGGCTAAGGGTGAAGTTGTGACGCCATCAGTATGAACACCAATAGACTCTAAGCTGTTTTCAAACGTATTAATAACGCCAAAAATACCAATAGAGCCTGTTAATGTTGAAGGGCTAGCAATAATCTTATTTGCAGGGGTTGAGATCCAATATCCGCCTGATGCAGCCATGCCACCCATTGATACAACCACATGTTTTTTCTGTTGTTTAAAAGCAGCAACTTCACTGCGTATTTGCTCTGAAGCTGAAACACTACCACCAGGGCTATTTACACGTAATACAAGCGCTTTAATGTTCGGATCTAAACGTGCTTGGCGAATTTGATTCGCAATAGTTGAACCACCCGCTGAGCCAGGGATGCTTTCACCATCAATAATGGCACCTTGGACAACCACTACGGCAATATTTCCTTCATCACTTGCAGGCAATGAAGAGGTTAGCGTATCGGCATAATCATAAATGCTGATATTGTTAAATTGCTTATTCTCTTTATCCCACTGGAAGGTTTCTGTCATATCAGCTTCAAATTGAGCGTATGAGCTTACAGAATCCACTAATTTACGATTTAGCGCATAAGTTGCGTTATCCCCATCTGCTTTGCGCAGCTGAGCAATCATCTCTTTTGCACCTGGGAAAACATCTTCTGTGGTAATACTACGGTTTTCGGCAACTTGGGTTAAATATGCAGACCACAGCGCATTAACTAAACGTAATGAAGCTTCACGAGACTCTGCTGACATATCATTGCGCATTAATGGCTCAACCGCAGATTTATACGTTCCTACGCGGAAAATATGGGTACTAATCTTTAAATTTTCTAACAGTGTTTTGTAATAGAGGTTTTGAAAACCAAAACCGTAAACACCCACCCCACCTTGGGGCGTGAGATAGACTTTATCGGCATAAGAGGCGAGGTAATATTGAGACTGGCTGTAATAACCACTTACTGCAAAAATAGGTTTACCTGTCTTTTTAAACTCATTAAGCGCTTTACCAATATAATTTAGTGAAGGTTGATCAGCACCTGCGAATTCATCAAGTTTTAATACCATTCCTTTAATTTTCGGATCTTGAGAAGCTAGGCGTAGCGTATCAACAACTTCAAATAAGGAGTTTTCTTGAAGTTGGCTACTTGATACACCTAAAAGCTCACGTCCAACTTCACCTAAAGGGTTTTGTGTTGCGGTTTGGTCAACAATCACACCTTTAAGATCAACAAGAAGGGCGCCTTCATAATCAACTGGTTTTTGTGCTTCTTTGGTGATTAAGAAAATACCAAAGACCATAAAGAGAAGGAAAAAGAAAATAACGTTTAAGATTAATTTCCTGATAAAGTTAATGGCTTGCCAACTAAATTTTAATATTGCGCCGATTAACTCCATAATTTTATTCATATTATCTCCACATCATGTAAAGCTAAATTTTAATCCTAAACAGTCATGCTAGAATTATTGGTAAGCAGGCTACATCCACATAATCTCATACTATTAAAACAAAATATGTTGTTAGCAATAGAGGGAATAGCAATAACAATGAAGGAATATTCTAATATAGCTCTTATTGAATGTCTGTCATTGATTTTTAGGAAACCATTAATGATAACCTTTTGTTTAAGGTGTTATTAAGCAAACATTTATCTTACGTGAAAATATCTAAAAAATGTCACATAAAAAGGCATCAAAGTAATATAGGAAATAGTCGAATTACAAAGGAAAGTAGGTTCAAAATAAGTTTAAATTAACTTAGGTAAGTTAAGATTAATCATTTTGTGAACAATAAATTACGATTAAATAATCATACAACTGATTTTTAGAAAAATTCCCGCCTAAATCTGTGGATGGTGGTAATATAACAGTTTGTTATACTGCGAATTGATAAGAACTGTCCATCCCCATAAGAATGGGATCTTGCTAAAATAAAATGCTGACAGGAGAATAAAAATGGATGCATTAACACTGCTTTTGAAACGCCGTTCAGCTTCTCGACTGACTACTCCAGCCCCCGATAGTGAAGCCCTTAATACTATTTTACAGGCGGGTATGCGCGCGCCTGATCATGGTGCACTTAAGCCTTGGCACTTTATTGTGATGCAAAACGAAGGCATTGAGCGTTTTAGCCAATTACTGCATAAAGCGGCTGTTGTGGGTAATTTAGGGCCAGAAGTTGAAGAAAAAGCAAAAAATGCACCTTTTCGTGCCCCTTTGATCATCACAGTTATTGCAAAAGTGAAAGATCATCCGAAAGTGCCTGAATGGGAACAAGTGGTTGCTGCTGGTTGCAGTGTACAAGCAATGCAAATGGCCGCTGTTGCACAAGGATTTGGGGGAATTTGGCGTTCAGGCTCTTGGACTCATGATGCAGTCGTAAGAGAAGGACTTGGCTGTGGTGAACATGACCAAATTATTGGCTTTCTGTATATAGGTACACCAGCCTTAAAAGCGCCAAACACGGTTTCTCCTGCCGACTTAACTGATTTTGTGACTTATTTTTAAAAAGGATGGCATGTTATGTCTGAAGCAATTCGTTTAACACAATACAGTCATGGTGCAGGCTGTGGTTGTAAGATCTCGCCAAAAGTTTTAGAAACTATTTTGCACAGTGAGCAAGCTAAATTTCATGATCCTCATTTACTCGTGGGTAATGAAACCAAAGATGATGCTGCTGTTTATGATTTAGGAAATGGCACCGGTATTATTAGTACCACAGATTTCTTTATGCCTATCGTTGATAACCCTTATGATTTCGGGCGCATCGCTGCAACGAATGCTATCAGTGATATCTTTGCCATGGGTGGAAAACCCATCATGGCAATTGCTATTTTGGGATGGCCTATTGATAAATTGGCACCTGAAATTGCACGTGAAGTGATTGAAGGTGGGCGAGCCGCTTGCCAAGAAGCTGGAATTTCACTGGCTGGTGGACATTCTATTGATGCACCAGAGCCTATTTTCGGACTTGCTGTAACGGGTGTCGTTCCTGTGAGCAAAGTAAAGAAAAACAGTGAAGCGAAAGCCGGATGCCAGTTATTTTTAACAAAACCTTTAGGCATTGGTGTGTTAACAACTGCTGAGAAAAAAGGTTTATTAAAACCAGAACACCAAGGTTTAGCAACAGAAATGATGTGCCGTATGAACAAAGCTGGTGCTGATTTTTCTGATATCGAAGGTGTTACTGCAATGACCGACGTTACAGGGTTCGGTTTATTAGGTCACTTGAGTGAGATTTGTGATGGCTCTGGTGTGCAAGCTACTATTCATTTTTCACAAGTACCAAGATTGCCAGAAGTTGAATCATATATCGAAAAAGGTTGTGTACCAGGAGGTACTGGGCGCAATTTCGAAAGTTATGGACACTTGATTGGTGAAATTACTGAAATGCAACGCAAATTACTTTGCGACCCACAAACTTCAGGTGGCTTATTATTAGCTGTATTACCTGAAGCTGTAGAACAAGTTAAAGACGTCGCGGCTCGTTTTGATATTGAACTAACCTCTATCGGTGAGTTAACTGAGCCAGTGGCAGGAAAAGCGTTGATTGAAGTGATTAACTAACGTAATGAGATTATTTATTGCAGAAAAACCCAGCCTTGCTCGTGCTATTGCTGATGTATTGCCAAAACCCCATAAACGGGGTGATGGCTTTATTCTTTGTGGTGATAACCAGTATGTGACATGGTGTGTTGGTCACTTGCTTGAACAAGCTGAGCCGGATGCATACGACCCGCGGTACGCCCGCTGGTCGTTAGATGATTTGCCTATTATTCCAGAAAAATGGCAACTCAAGCCTCGAGCTGATGTTAAAAAACAGCTAGAAACAATCAAGACACTACTTAAGCAGGCAAAAGAAGTGATCCACGCAGGTGACCCCGATCGCGAAGGCCAGTTGTTAGTCGATGAAGTACTTAACTATTTAAATATCAGCGAAGACCAAAGAAAGCAGGCGCGTCGTTGCTTAATTAATGACTTAAACCCAGCTGCTGTGACGCGCGCTATTGATAAATTACGTTATAACCATGAATTTATTCCATTATGTGTATCGGCTTTAGCAAGGGCAAGGGCTGACTGGCTTTATGGAATAAATATGACTCGAGCATATACGCTCTTAGGCCAGCGCAATGGTTATCAAGGCGTATTATCTGTAGGGCGAGTACAAACACCAGTATTAGGCTTAGTGGTTCGTCGTGATGAAGAAATTGAAAATTTTGTGCCTAAAGATTTCTTTGAAGTAAGAGCGCACGTTGTGACACCTGCAGATGAGCGCTTTACTGCAATTTGGCAGCCTAGTGAGCATTGTGAACCTTGGCAAGATGAGGAAGGGCGATTATTAAACCGAAAACTGGCAGAGCATGTTGTTGAGAGAATTAAAGACAAACCTGCCAATGTAACGGATTATCAAGATAAGCAAGAGTCTGAAATAGCACCACTTCCTTTTTCACTTTCCGCATTACAAATTGAAGCGGCAAAACGCTTTGGTTTAAGCGCACAACAAGTCTTAGATACCTGTCAGCGATTATATGAAACACATAAATTAATCACATATCCCCGTTCTGACAGTCGTTATCTCCCAGATGAACATTTTGCAGGTCGTCATGCGGTGATTAATGCCATTAGCGTGCATGACGGAAGTTTATTACCGCAAGAAACCTTAGATATTGATAAAAAGAATCGTTGCTGGGATGACAAGAAAGTGGATGCGCACCACGCCATTATTCCAACAGCAAAAACAGGTAATATTTCGTTAAATGAAAACGAAAAAAATATTTACTATCTTGTTGCTCGCCAGTATTTAATGCAATTTATGCCTGATGCGGTTTATCGCAAATGCGTGATTGAACTTGATATTGAAAACGGTAAATTTATTGCTAAAGCTCGATTTTTAGCTCAAGCAGGTTGGCGTGTGTTATTAGGTGCCAAAGAGCAAGATTCGGAAAATGATGGTTCTGCATTACCTATAGTAAAAAAAGGTGATGAACTGTTGTGTGAAAAAGGTGAGATTGTTGAAAAACAAACACAACCTCCAAGGCCTTTTACAGATGCAACATTACTTTCAGCCATGACAGGTATTGCGCGCTTTGTTCAAGATAAAGAACTTAAGAAAATCCTAAGAGCGACGGATGGATTAGGTACTGAAGCGACAAGGGCGGGCATCATTGAATTACTGTTTAAACGTGGTTTTTTGCAAAAGAAAGGACGAGCCATTAATTCAACGCCAGCGGGTAGAGCATTAATTCATGTATTGCCAGATATGGCAACCTTACCGGATATGACTGCACATTGGGAGTCGATACTCACACAAATTAGTGAGAAACAATTTAAATATCAAGATTTTATGATGCCATTAAATAACACCTTGATAGAATTGATTACTCAAGCGAAACGTCGCCCGAATATTCAAGCTTTCAGAAATCTTCCTGCGCCAGCGCATAATAAAAAGCGCAAGACAGCAACTAAAGGAAGTAACAAAGCAAGCGCCACAAAAAATAAAGCGCAGAGTAAAGAAGCTGCGACTGATAATTAAGCCATAAATAAAAAGCACTTCCTTAAATAATAAGGAAGTGCTTTTTTGAATAATGATTAAAGACGATTAGATTTTAAATTCAGCCCATACAGGGGCATGATCGGATGGTTTTTCCATTCCACGAATATCGTAATCAATTCCTGTTGAAATACAATTATCCGCTAAACAACGACTGGCTAAGAGTAAATCGATACGTAGTCCACGGTTGTCATCAAATCCTTTAGAACGATAATCAAACCACGAGAATTTATCATCTGTTTCAGGATGTTGTTGGCGGAAAGTATCTGTTAATCCCCAGCCCATCAATGTTGCCAGCCATTCACGCTCTTCAGGTAGGAAAGAACATTTCCCTGTTTTTAACCAGCGTTTCATATTATTTTCGCCAATGCCAATATCTTTATCTGTTGGGCTAATATTTAAATCACCCATAATAAGCACTGGGGAGGTTGGTTTTAAACTGGTAGTTAGGTAATTTTGTAAATCAGCATAGAATTTTTCTTTTGCTGGAAATTTAGTTTCATGATCACGACTTTCACCTTGAGGAAAGTACCCATTCATTACAGTGAGTAATCCTGCGGGTGTTTCAATATCTGCCATGATCATTCGACGTTGAGCATCTTCGTCATCGCCAGGAAAGCCTTTACGTATTGCAACAGGTTTTGCTTTTGTTAATAAGGCAACGCCATAATGTCCTTTTTGGCCATGATAAAAAACATGGTAGCCCAAAGATCCCACACTTTCTAATGGGAACATATCATCATGAACTTTCGTTTCTTGAAGCCCGATAACGTCAGGTTGGTGTTTTTCTATGATAGCTTCAAGTTGGTGAGGGCGAGCACGTAAACCATTAATATTGAAAGAGACAAATTTCATGTGACTGTAACCATTTATATATTGAATAATAGGATGCCTTATACTATCAGGATCATAAAATGAATGTAAGTAAATCACTTAAATCATGGCACGGCTTATCAATAGAAAAATAAAATCAGATAAAATAAAGAGCAATCAAAGAAAGTACGATAAATTAATAAAAATAGTTAATTGCATAATAAAAATTATTAATTAAACAAAGTAGAAACATAAACTAATCTTTGATAGAAGAATATAAGTATTATTATTCTTTATATGTAAGGAATAATGACATAATAAAAATAGCATTGCGGTTATAAATTGTATTCATTAAAAGGAGGTAAGGAAATATTTATATAAAACTATATTTATATAAAATTAATTTTTAAATTAATTAATCTATATTTACATTAAATGAATTAATGAAATTATTTGTTCAACACAGCAAAGGAATGGTGAATTATGTTTTTTTCTCGTAAATTAGAAGCCTTTATGGCCGTAGTTGAAAATGGTTCATTAAGTAAAGCTGCTCGTGTCATGAATCGAACGACACCTCCAGTTGCTAAGTCTATAAAGGACTTTGAGGCAGTATTGGGAAAGCGTCTATTTAAGCGAGAGAAGTTTGGTATGAGCTTAACGCAAGAAGGGCTTGAACTTTATAATGATTTAAAATCACTTTATCTTCAGGAAAAAGAGATAACAAAAAAACATACCACAGGTATTATTAATAATAGTATTCATGTTTATTATGATTGGGGGAAAAGCCAGTATTTAACACAACTTTATCAGGCAGCTAATAAAAATTATTCACATATAAATATAATGCGATTCTCAAAAGAAAACTTTGATGAAATACCCGACTATGATGGAAATACATTAATATTAAGTTCAGAGAAAATTATTAGTGAAAGATTTAGTCTTATTCATAAAATAGACAATAAATATCTGGGGATTTGTTGTCAGCAAGAAGTTGCTAATAGTGCTAATAAGAATATTGATAAACTCTTAAGTGAAAATATTTGGTTATGTGATCCCGCATTATACAAAACAGCTAAAATAAAAAAATTAGAGAATGAAATAAGAGATGGGGGAAAATCTGTTTGCGTTAGAATGATGGATGATCTTAATTGTTGTTTACGTTTTATTCAAACGCACCATTCTCTTTTATTTACAGATGAAAACCCATTGAAAGATGAGTATGACGGAGAGCTCTGTTTTATTCCTTTAACTCAACCTACAATACTGTACAACTGTTATATTTATAAATCTAAGTATCATTCAAGCGTGTTGAATCGTTTTATTGATTTGATTGGAAAAATGGGATAAAAAATCTATTGGGATGAAGCTAAGAAGAGATGGTGGTGGGAGAAGGATTCGAACCTTCGAAGTCTGTGACGGCAGATTTACAGTCTGCTCCCTTTGGCCGCTTGGGTATCCCACCAACATTAAATTGTTCTGCTGTCCGTGACAGCGGGCGCAATAATACCAAATACCGAAGATCTGTAAAGCGCTATTTTGCTAAAAGTAGATCGTTTGCTGTAAAAATGTGCGTATTGTTCAGCTTTTGCGCTCTATCGTATTGATTTTAAGCAAAAACGTGAAAATTAATAGAAGATAAAACAAACCGCGATATGTTTTGTATCGCGGTTTATTTTTAGATAACTACAATGTATTCAATATTCATGGTTTGAGAACTTATAAAATAATTGTTCTGTTACCATAAACGAAGACACGTTGTGAAAGTACCCAATATAAAGCATGGCTAAGTACATTTTTCTCAACATCACGACCAGCTCTCATCATATCTTCTGCAGAAAATGTGTGGTCAACGTTAATTACGTTCTGTGTGATGATTGGGCCTTCATCTAAGTTATCATTTACGTAGTGAGCTGTAGCACCAATGATCTTGACTCCGCGCTCGTAAGCCTGATGGTAAGGGCGAGCACCAATAAAGGCCGGCAAGAAGGAGTGGTGAATATTGATAATTTGATTTGGGAAGTTTTGTACAAATGCAGGTGTTAATACACGCATGTATTTTGCGAGTACAACATAATCAGGTTTGTATTGATTAATTTGTGCAATTAACTTTTCATCATGTTGATCACGGGTTAATCCTTCATGACTAACAAGATGGAAAGGAATATCAAATTGCTCTACTAAATGTTTTAACGTGTCATGATTACCAATAACAGCGGCAATTTCCACATCCAGATCGCCAAATGCGCTCTTCATTAATAAATCGCCAAGGCAATGTGCTTCTTTGGTCACCATAACCACAATGCGACGACGACCTGCGGTATTCAATTCACGTTGAGAACCTTGCGGTAATGCATCATCTAAATCAGCAAGAAAAGTTTCATCATTAAAGATACCTTCAAGCTCAGTACGCATAAAAAAGCGACCAGTACGATGATCAACAAATTCACTATTTTGAACAATATTTAATTGATGCTTGTAGCAAATATTGGTGATTTTAGCGATAAGTCCTTTTGCATCAGGACAAATAGTACGCAGTATTTTTTTTTGAGTATTTGGGTGTTGCATGTATGGATAAATCCTTTCTTTTACTTCTGTGTTTGCAATTATTTGATGTTATTTTCACAACATTTTTTGTATTTACGCCCTGAACCACAAGGGCAGGGATCGTTTCGTCCCACTTTCGGTTTCACACCGTCAATATAAAACCAACAGCCATCTATTTTTAGAAAACGAGAGCGTTCATGTAAGTACTGTTTATCATCGGCATTTCTTTCAATAAAGCAAGCCGAGAATTCAACGTATGCCTCATTTTTATTTGTGCTCGCCTGCAATGAGATAATATTGAGCCCAAGCCATTGCGTATTTGGAAAGCCTGAAGTTAATTCATCGTGCAAGGATGCAACACGGCAAGAGGGGTGCCACGTCTTTATTAAGTAATCAGCATTATGTTTAACGAACGCGCTATAACGCGAACGCATTAATGCTTCTGCTGTTGGGGCATTTTTTTGCCCCGAATGGTAAGGCTCACAGCAATCAGAGTAGAATAATTGGCTATTACAGGGGCATAAATTCGACAAAATAATGTCCTAACTCACGTTATTAGTATGACGATTTCCCATAGATTGAAAAAAGTAATGATTGAGAATAATTAACGTCAATGTTGAACTAAACTAGTAATGTATCGCTAATTTATCAGCATGTGAAACGATAGTTACTGGAGTAACCAATGAATAAAGCCTTAGTGGGTAAAAAAATCTTGATAATTGATGATGAGGTTGTTTTTCGCACTATGCTGACGGAATACTTCTCACATGAAAAAGCGTGTGTTTATACAACCGATAACGGTAGCCAAGCATTATCTTTATTAGATAAGGGATTATTACCAGACCTTATTTTATGTGATATTCGTATGCCGGTTATGAATGGCCCTACGTTTTTGTGTCACCTTGAACAACGTAAACTTGCTATTCCTGTTATTGCTATTTCATGTACAGATAATATGTCTGAAGTAGATGATATGTTGCGCTTAGGGGCGCAAGAAATTTTTCTTAAGCCAATAATACATCTCGATAAATTAAAACAAAAAGTTATTGAAGTATTATGCCCAGGTTTTTTTGAATCAGTATTAATAGAAGGTATACATTTAGAACCTCTTTGGAATAGCTTGCGAAAAGATACACATTATATTCAGTCGTTCATAAAACAGATGCAACCTCAGGTTAAACAAGTTGTAGCGGGATATTGTGTTAATTATCGTCAGTTAAATGATATTGCTAAAATGGGATTGTTATTTGATATTGCTGCCTTATCAGAAGATCAAATTATTTTTTATTGTGTTGATATATCACGGGATGACGAAAATGGGCTTTTGGTCGCTTTACTCTTACGAGTTGTATTTAATGATGTATTAAAATCGTCAGAAAAAAATCGTTCCCTTCCAAGTATGTATAACATGTTGAATAAACTTAATAAAATGCTGAATGAAATAGGTGTAAAAGGGCAGTTTCCTATCACTTTAGGGTATTATCATACACAGAAAAAAAATATATTATTGGCATCAGCAGGATTACGAGCTGAAATAAAAACAGAGAGCAAAAAATTCGAATTGAATAGCGGTGTTCCTTTAGGTACTTTGCAACTTTTATATATTAACCAAATAAAATGTGAAGGAACAAACTGGCAATGTAAAATTTGGGATAATACGAATCAGATTAAATTAATGTTTTCCCCTATCTATAAAAGTTAAATTTAGATTAAATAAATACAGAATATCGTGCATATATTAAACATAAATGAAGAACTATCTCAATTAAGCGGTAGGGCTCTGTTTATCCTTAGATATTAGCTGGTATACTCTGGCGATTATTTTTTTATGTACCCATTCATATTTAAAAATAGAACGGTACGAATTGCAGGAGAAGTATAATGTCATCAGCAGTGCGTAAAGTTAGAAAAGCGGTGATCCCTGTTGCTGGATTAGGTACAAGAATGTTACCTGCAACTAAGGCAATTCCGAAAGAAATGTTGCCTGTGGTTGATAAACCACTTATTCAATATGTGGTTAATGAATGTATTGCAGCAGGTATTAATGAAATTGTCCTTGTCACACATTCTTCTAAAAACTCCATTGAAAACCATTTTGATACCAGCTTTGAATTAGAAGCTATTTTAGAAAAACGAGTTAAACGCCAGCTATTAGAAGAAGTACAAGGTATTTGCCCAAGCCATGTCACTATCATGCAAACTCGTCAAGGGATCGCAAAAGGATTAGGTCACGCTATTTTATGTGCAAAACCTTTAATTGGTGATGAGCCTTTTGCCGTTATTCTGCCTGATGTCATTTTAGATAGATACAGCGCAGATTTAACCAAAGTTAACCTGAAAGAGATGCTTTCCCATTTTGAGCGCTCTGGGGCAAGCCAAATTTTAGTTGAACCAGTACCCGAAGATGAAGTTTCTAACTATGGTATTGTTGATTGCATGGGAGAACAATTATGCCCAGGTGATAGCAAACCAATTACTCGTGTTGTCGAAAAACCGAAGAAAGAAGAAGCCCCTTCAAATTTATCTATCGTGGGCCGTTATGTGTTATCTGAAAGTATTTGGCCATTATTGGCAAAAACAGCGCCAGGTGCGGGTGATGAAATTCAGTTAACTGATGCGATTGCGATGCTGATTGAAAAAGAAGCCGTTGAGGCTTATCACCTACAAGGGAAAAGCCACGATTGTGGTAATAAATTAGGGTATATGAAAGCATTCGTAGAATATGGTATACAGCACGAAGAGTTTGGTGAAGATTTCGCACAATGGTTAAAATCATTAAAAGTAGAGTGAAATGACTCTGAGTGATAATCATTTTGTATGGTAGCTTTTATTGTATGATTCTTGCGAATACATCGTATTTTATAGGCAGATGATTTTGTGAGAAATGCTAGATAAAGTGATCACAAGAGATTAAGGTATGGCTCAATGCAATCATGTATTGAGCCATACTGATTTTTGTAAAGTATGATAATGTTAAGCGTTATGATGTTTAATCAAGGTGATATTAAGCATGATAACGTTGACGTGAATAATAATTAATTGGGTTATTTGAGTGATAATATGAAAATATTAGTAACAGGTGCTGCGGGGTTTATTGGCTCTCATTTAAGTCAGCGTTTAATTGAAATGGGCTATCATGTTGTTGGAATAGATAATCTTAATGATTATTATGATGTACGCTTAAAAGAAGCTCGATTAGCTAAATTACAACAGTTAGAAAAGTTTCAATTTGAGAAAGTTGATATCGTTGATTCAGCAAAAGTGGCTCAATTATTTGTAACTCATCAGTTTGATCGTGTTATTCATCTAGCGGCTCAGCCTGGAGTACGCTATTCAATTGAAAATCCAATGGCCTATATTGATGCAAATATTGTCGGTCATATTAATATATTAGAAGGATGTCGTCACAATAAAGTAGGGCATCTTATCTATTCCTCTTCAAGCTCTGTATATGGTTTAAATCAAAAGCAACCGTTCTCAACGGAAGATAGTGTTGATCATCCTGTTTCATTATATGCAGCAACTAAAAAAGCCAATGAGCTAATGTCTCATAGTTATTCGCATTTATATCAATTACCCACAACTGGATTACGATTCTTTACCGTATATGGTCCTTGGGGTCGCCCAGATATGGCATTATTTAAATTCACAAAAGCAATGCTTGCTGGTGAACCTATTGATGTTTATAACGGCGGAAATATGACACGCGATTTCACTTATGTCGCTGATATCGTAGAGTCAGTTGTTCGTTTAATTGATATTGTTCCTAAAGCGGATGAAAGCTGGACAGTAGAAAAGGGCGAGACATCGTCTAGTTCTGCACCTTATAAAATCTATAATGTAGGTAATGGGCAACCAACAAAACTAATGGATTTTATTAAGGCAATTGAAAAATCATTAAATATTAAAGCAAAACTAAATTTAATGCCGATGCAAGATGGTGATGTCCTTTCTACCTGCGCCGATTGCCAAGATTTATCTCAGACTACCGGCTTCTCACCAAATACAAATGTAGAATACGGTGTAAAACAGTTTGTTGATTGGTATTTAAGTTATTATAAAAACTAAAGTTGTTGACTTAATAGAAACGAATAAAAAAGGAGCTATAAAAGCTCCTTTTCTATTATAAATAAAAGTCAATAATGTGATTTTCACATTCTCTATTTTTGTTTCCCAACCTTATATACAAACAACATCAGCACATATTAAAATTAAACGCTTGTTTAATATCAGGGGCAAACAAGAAAATACCCTTTTAAATAATTAAAAGGGTATTTCAAATAGAATATTGACTTAAATTAGATAAGGAAATCTTCTAATGATTTGCCTTCTTCGTCAATTGCACGTTTGATTACAGCTGGTGTACGACCTTGGCCTGTCCAAGTTTTAGTTTCACCATTTTCATCAACGTAAGAATATTTAGCTGGACGAGCTGCACGTTTAGCACGGCCAGTTTTATTAACGGCACTTGCTTCAAGTAAGTCTGTTGGGTCAATACCGGCTTCTTCTAACATTTCACGGTATTTTTGTAATTTCTGAACACGCTCTTCTTCAGCTGCTTTTTCTAATGAGAATTCTTCACGACGCTCATTAACGACAACTTCGAGCTTTTCCAGCATTTCTTCTAAAGTTTCTAAAGAAGTTTCTCTTGCTTGTGCGCGGAGAGTACGGATGTTATTTAATATTTTTAAAGATTCGCTCATTTTCCTGGTCTCAAATAAATGTTGTTGGCTGATGTAATACTAATAATAGATTGCTATTTAAATTTCTGCAATACCTAAATACAAACCTTACGTAAAATTTCTTTTTTTTAAACTATTATCTCAACGAAAAAAATAATAAATGTTGAGGTATCTTTAGTCAATAAAGGAAATATGAGTAAGGAAATGCATCTTTTAACGGATGATAGCGCTAATGTAAAAGAATAGAAAGCTTTGTTCATTTTTTTATAATAACGGACTTTTTTATAAAAATGAGTTGGGGTTAACTTTCATACTTTAATAAACGTATATCAAGGCGTGTTTTAATATGTTAAGTACTTATTAAAGCTATTTATTTTTTAGGCAAAAATTAGCATTAACAATGAGTCTCATCTTTGAATGGTATATCTAGAATAGAAATAAAGGTAATAAATACTTGTTATTGATAACTTGCAGACTGTTTATGTTAGACTGTCGCCCGTGAAAATAAACACTATTTAAGGAGAGAGCTGATGGCTCAGCTTTACTTTTATTATTCAGCTATGAATGCTGGAAAATCAACATCTTTATTGCAATCCTCTTATAACTATAATGAGCGAGGAATGCGTACATTGATTTTTACAGCGGCTATTGATACACGCTTTGCAAAGGGAAAAATTAGTTCAAGAATTGGCTTAAGTGCTGATGCATTGCTCTTCAGTGATGATATGAATATTCGTGATGTTATTGTTGCTGAGCATAACAAACAACCTATTCATTGTGTATTAATTGATGAATGCCAATTTTTAAGTAAGGCTCATGTAGAACAACTTTGCGAAATAACGGACACCTATGATATTCCAGTTCTTACTTATGGTTTAAGAACAGATTTTAGAGGTGAGTTATTTACAGGTAGTGCTTATTTATTAGCGTGGGCAGATAAGTTAGTAGAGCTTAAAACAGTGTGTTACTGCGGTAGAAAAGCAAATAAAGTATTACGCTTAGATGATAAAGGAAATGTGCTGAGCGATGGTGCTCAAGTTGAAATTGGCGGAAATGAAAAATATGTTTCAGTTTGCCGTAAGCATTATACTCAGGCAACGCTAAAAGGGAGTATTGAACAAGAGTAACCTTTTTCATTTCCCTCTTTTGCGTATTTATAATGATGAAAGAGGGATTAAAATTAGTATCCAAATAAAAGCTTATATTACTTAATACTAAAAAATGTTTATCTATTTTTTAAATTTAGCCAATTTATTGGCTTTTTTTATATCAAAAATTGGCCATTCTGGTGTCCTTATGTAAAGAAATATTCTTTTTTTAAGAGAAAATTTATTCATTTCATAGATTTCATTATCATTAATCAAAAAAAACATAATCAAATATACGTAGGGTGTCTATTTTGTGATGCTGACATTGTTTTTTACAAATGATAAGACGTAAAAACATTTGATATACTAATATTATTCATAGTTTAATAAAATTGAATAAAGATAGTCATAATGGGCTATAAATCTATTTCTATTATCTATGCTTAACATAATGAAACATTTATATCGAGTCTCATTGGTGGCGCTTATTGGTTCATCTGAATCATTATCTAATAAATAAAAGATCTCACTCTATGAATTTTAATACAAGAAAGGAATTGCGCTTTTTATACTCCTAAAGGAGTAAGTCAAACCGTTAAGTGTACGAATAGCGACCTTTTGTCAGGTTATTACTTTATCAATACGCATACAGTATTTTGATAATATTTTATTGAAACTATGTGCTTTATAAAGTGAATGTTATTAATAACGTTGATGTGGGAATATTTTATATCAATATATTTTGATCGTTATTTAAAAGCTAAATGGATCGAAATGTTCATCTTTCTTCTTTTGTCTAATGAGAATAAAACTCACAGTGGACGAAAAACGGTGGTCTTAGTTTTAAAATATCTTTTTAGATCCATCCGATAAAGATAATTAGTTTAAAATAAAATTATTATGCTAACTAATGAAGAAGGTGAGGAGTTAGACGAGCGCTGTAACCTACACAGGCGGCTTTTTTTTGGATGGCTAATGCAAAGGGGTGGATGAAAAAGAAAATGGCTTAGCACTTCATTTAAAGCCATATAGGCTTAAACATCCAAAACCTTATTTTTAATAAAAAAATAATAGATGTTGGTTAAGGATAACTACTTATATTTTGTGGTTAAAAAATCGCTAAGCCACGATCAGTGGTAAAACAAAATTAAAAGGCCTGATCCCGATTGAATATCGAAATCAGGCCTTACAAGCCGTTTTATTAAAAGTGCCCAAATTTATAAGGGCACTTCATTAGCAGATTTTTATTAACAATAAATAATCGAATTTGAGGATCTGACTAACACAGAGTGTCTCGATTATTTTTTACTGCTTTTTTTAGCTGGTTTTGATTCTTCCTTTACTTCCACAACAGGATGTTCATTAAATTCACGACCGTAGTAAGAATCTAATAATAGTTGTTTCAGTTCAGAGATCAGTGGGTAACGTGGGTTAGCACCAGTACACTGATCATCAAATGCATCTTCAGATAACTTATCAATTCTTGCTAAGAAATCACTTTCTTGGACGCCTGCTTCACGAATAGAAGATGGAATACCTAATGAAGATTTCATTTCTTCTAACCATGCTAATAATTTTTCAATCTTAGCCGCAGTACGATCACCCGGTGCAGAAAGCTCTAAGTGGTCAGCAATTTCTGCATAGCGACGACGAGCTTGAGGGCGGTCGTATTGGCTAAATGCAGTCTGTTTTGTTGGGTTGTCATTTGCGTTATAACGAATAACGTTTGAAATTAATAACGCATTAGCTAAACCATGAGGAATATGGAATTCAGAGCCTAATTTATGCGCCATTGAGTGACAAACACCCAAGAATGCGTTTGCAAAAGCAATACCAGCAATAGTTGCCGCATTATGAACACGTTCACGAGCAACTGGGTTTTTAGCACCTTCATGATAACTTGCTGGCAGATATTCTTTCAGTAGTTTCAATGCTTGCAGTGCTTGTCCATCAGAATATTCGTTCGCTAATACAGAAACATAAGCTTCTAATGCGTGAGTCACTGCGTCTAAACCACCAAATGCACACAGTGATTTAGGCATATTCATAACAAGGTTTGCATCAACAATAGCCATATCAGGTGTTAATGCATAGTCTGCTAATGGGTATTTTTGACCAGTTTCGTCATCAGTTACTACCGCAAAAGGTGTTACTTCAGAGCCAGTACCCGATGTTGTGGTGATAGCAACCATTTGTGCTTTCACACCCATTTTTGGGAATTTGTAAATACGCTTACGGATATCCATAAAGCGTAGTGCTAATTCTTCGAAATGAGTTTCTGGGTGCTCATACATAACCCACATGATTTTTGCAGCATCCATTGGTGAACCACCACCTAATGCGATGATCACGTCAGGTTTAAAGCTGTTCATTTGTTCTGCGCCTTTACGCACAACACTCAATGTTGGATCGGCTTCAACTTCAAAGAAGACTTCTGTTTCAACACCAAATTTTTTCAGTACACGAGTTACTTCATCGACATAACCGTTATTGAATAAGAAACCGTCGGTTACGATAAAGGCGCGTTTTTTACCGTCACTCGCAATTTCTTCCAGTGCGATAGGTAAACAGCCACGGCGGAAGTAAATAGATTTAGGAAGTTTATGCCACAACATATTTTCTGCTCTTTTCGCCACGGTTTTAGTGTTGATAAGGTGTTTTGGCCCTACGTTTTCTGAAATGGAGTTACCACCCCATGAACCACAACCTAAGGTTAGAGAAGGAGCAAGTTTAAAGTTGTATAAGTCACCAATACCACCTTGAGATGCTGGAGTATTGATTAAGATACGAGATGTTTTCATTTTATCGCCAAAATAGGCAACATGTTCAGGGCAATTATCTTGGTCTGTATATAAGCAAGATGTATGACCGATACCACCCATTTCAACTAATTTTTCTGCTTTATGTACCGCATCTTCAAAAGTTTGAGCGTGGTACATTGCTAATAGTGGAGATAATTTCTCGTGAGCAAATGGTTCTGCTTCGGTTGTTTCTTTTACTTCACCAATTAAAATTTTGGTGTTTACAGGCACTTCAATGCCAGCCATTTCAGCAATTTTTGTTGCTGGCTGACCTACGATAGCCGCATTTAAGTTACCGTCTTTTAAGATGATATCTTGAACAGCTTTTAATTCTTTGCCTGTTAGCATATAACCGCCGTGAGTTGAGAAACGCTCACGAACTTGTTTATAGATGCTATCAACAACGATAACAGATTGTTCTGACGCACAAATTACGCCGTTATCGAAGGTTTTAGACATTAAGATTGATGCTACAGCACGTTTGATATCTGCTGAGTCATCAATAACAACTGGTGTATTACCCGCACCGACACCGATAGCAGGTTTACCTGAACTATATGCTGCTTTAACCATGCCTGGACCACCTGTTGCTAAGATCAGGTTGATATCTTCATGGTGCATTAATGCGTTAGAGAGGGCGACTGATGGCTCATCAATCCAACCAATAATGTCTTTTGGCGCACCCGCAGCGATAGCTGCATTTAAAACGATTTCTGCAGCGCGATTTGTTGCTTCTTTAGCGCGTGGGTGTGGCGAGAAAATAATACCGTTACGTGTTTTTAAGCTAATTAATGCTTTAAAAATCGCAGTAGAAGTTGGGTTAGTGGTCGGTACAATACCGCAAATGATACCAATAGGTTCAGCGATAGTCATTGTGCCGTAAGTCAGATCTTCAGATAAGATCCCACAGGTTTTTTCATCTTTATATGCATTGTAGATATATTCGGAAGCAAAGTGGTTTTTAATTACTTTATCTTCAACGATACCCATGCCAGATTCTTTCACAGCCAATTTTGCCAGAGGAATACGGGCGTCAGCGGCAGCTAATGCAGCAGCGCGGAAAATTGCATCAACTTGTTCTTGAGAGAAGTTAGCAAATTCACGTTGAGCTTTTTTTACACGAGCAACCAAATCATTGAGTTCAGTAACGTTAGTTACAGACATAAAGAGACTCCTGATAAAATGTTAAATTTTTTAAGCAAATTAGCCGTTTTGATCATCATTAATAAGAATAGTCTAGATAGATGACATCGTACTTATTTCAGTAATAATAATTAGAGGCCCTAATTTGCTTAAAAAACTTAAAAAAAACAACAATAAACATAAATATATTTTTAAAGTTACTCTCTTTTTTCGAATGATAACAGCTTACCATCTTTCTAATTAATTAACGTGATATATATCACAAAATTGATAAGCTGACACCTTTCAGCAAGGTGTTAAATGAGAATGAGAAGCATATGTAAAAAATCATCAACGATTTTTTTGTCGTACCCAATATTTCGATATAAAATTAAACCACTAGGTTTTTATCAGATTGCAAGAGAATATTTTAGGTAAAAACTTGTTAACTAATAGAATTAACTGGTTTATTGATTTAAAGTAACGCGGATTTTTTAGAGTTACTCTATCTTTTATAGAATAATTCGCATGTTTATTAGCCAAGAAGGGGCTTTTCATGGGGTCACTGCTGGATTTATCCGGTTATATTAAGTTTTTTGTGGGTCTTTTTGCGATTGTAAACCCAATTGGTATTTTGCCTGTTTTTATTAGTATGACGAGTTATCAAACGGATGCGGGGCGAAACAGAACAAACTTAATTGCAAATGGCTCCGTTGCAATTATTTTGGTTTCATCTCTGTTAATTGGTGATTCTATACTGAGTATTTTCGGTATTTCTATCGACTCGTTTCGTATAGCAGGAGGGATGCTGATTGTTACAATTGCCATGACCATGATAAATGGGCGTTTAGGGGAAGATAAACAAAACAATCAAGAACGAAACGAATCCGCCGTACGTAATAGTGTTGCTGTTGTGCCTCTAGCGTTACCATTAATGGCAGGGCCTGGGGCAATTAGTTCTTGTATTGTGTGGAGTTCTCGCTGGGAAGGCTTTACTAACTTTTTAGGATTAGCTGCAACCAGTATCTTTTTTGCATTTTGCTGTTGGTTGCTTTTTCGTAGTGCAACACTGTTAGTGAAATACTTGGGACAAACGGGAATTAATGTGGTAACCCGTATAATGGGATTATTATTAATGTCTTTAGGTATTGAGTTTATTGTGACCGGTTTGCGTTCTATTTTTCCGGGCTTATTAGTTTAAATATCGTCAACACAGTCGCATTTTTAAAAATCGCAGTATTTTTTGAATACTGCGATTTTTTATTGCATCACTTCTTCTATGTTAATCAAGACGATGAATTCCTTTTGATAACGCATCTCTATCATAGTGTTGAGTCAATTCGCCATTTTCCATTAATGCGGCTCTATCAGACATATGAGCAATCACATCGGCATCATGACTCACTAATAAATAAGTCATATTATGCTGTTTTTTTAGAGTATTAAGCAGATTTAAGATCTCGGCTTGTACTGACATATCCAATGCTGAAGTTGGTTCATCTAATAATAACAATTGAGGTTGTAGCAAAAGGGCTCTTGCAATGGCAACTCGTTGGCGTTGCCCACCAGAGAGTTGATGAGGATAACGACTTGCCACATCCGCAGATAAGCCGACTTGAGCTAATGCCTGTTCAATTGTGCTGTTATCAAAAGAAATTTGATGAATTTTCAAAGGCTCAGAAAAAGCACGCTCAATACGGTGTTGGGGATGTAAAGAGGCATAGGGATCTTGAAATACCATCTGCACATTACGGCGCAATGCGCCTTGAAAACGTTGTTGTGGTTTAATGGTTTGCCCTAAAAGTGACATGTCACCTTGCCAATGGGGCAATAATCCAGCAATGACACGTAAAACAGTCGATTTTCCACAACCAGAACGACCTATCAAGCTAAAGGTTTCACCTTGTTGGACATGTAAGTTGATCCCTTTTACAACATGCTTTGCTTGTTTGCCTTTCTCAAATTGAACATGTAAATCATGAATATCAATTAGCATGATGCTGCCCCTTGAAATTAAGCGTCCTATCTAATACTGGCAATTGCGTGCCATAAGTGCTTGCATTAGGTCTACATGTCCAAAGTGTACGCGTATAAGGATGTGTGGCTGTCGGTAATGCTTTCGCATTGAGTTCATCCACTTGTTCGCCTTGGTACATCACCATGACACGTTCACAGTATTCAGCAACGAGAGGCAAATCATGGCTAATGAGTAGTAGACCCATCTTACGCAGCTCACATTGAGTGGTAATCAGTTCAAGAATTTGATGGCGTAATTGGACATCAAGGGCTGATGTTGGTTCATCGGCAATTAAAATTGTTGGGTTATTAATTAGTGCAATAGCAATCATTGCCCGTTGTCCCATTCCTCCTGACAATTCACCGGGATAGCGGTAAATACTCTGCTCAGGAAAGCCAACAGACAACAGCATTTCGATAATCAATTGACGCCTATCTTGGCGTGAAAGTGTTTGATGGCGTTTTACCGTCTCTTCCACTTGCTGATAAATGGTTTTTACTGGATTTAATGCGTAACGGGGATCTTGCAATACCATCGAAATAGTATTACCTCGAGTGTTATTCCATTGGCGCGATGAAAAATTCAATAGATTATTTCCCATTAAATTGAGTTGCTCTGCGCTAACTTTTCCTGGTTGACGTACAAGTCCCATTAATGCGCGGGCTGTCATTGATTTTCCAGAGCCTGATTCACCCACCACGGCTAAACGCTCTTGGCCTAAAGTGAAAGAGACGTTATTAACCACTCTTGCCGTTGGATAATCTATGCAGAGTTTTTTCACTTCAATTAAAGGTGTTTTATTCATGGGTATCTCCCAATATATCCCGAAGCCCATCACCTAATAAATTAAAGGCGAGACTACTGATCAAAATTGCTGTACCCGGAATAGCGGCTACCCACCATTGGTCAAAAATAACGGGCATACCTTCTGCTATCATTGCTCCCCATTCAGCCATAGGAGGGCGAGCACCTAATCCAAGAAAACCCAGACCTGCGGCAGCAAGAATAATCACCGCCAAATTAAGGGCTAAACGCACAATGGCTGATGGTAAGCATAGAGGTAAAATATGTCCCCATAAAAGTCGAACACCTTTTATACCCATCATTTCAGCCGCTGCAAGGTAATCACTATTGCGCAAATGTTGAATTTCACTGCGAGATTGTCGTGCATAAGCAGGCCATGCTGTTAAAGCCAGTGCTAATGCTCCATTAAGAAGGCCAGGGCCTAACATTGCTACAAAGGCAAAAGCTAGGATCAATGAAGGCATTGACATCACAACGTCAGTGAATCGCATTAAAATACGTTCAGTCCATCCACCGTAATAACCCGATAAAATCCCGATCAACAACCCCAATGGTAAGGTGATGATAGCCACCAATCCCACCAAACCTAGCATTGGGCGTGTGCCATAAATAATACGGGAAAGGATATCTCGCCCATAATTATCTGTACCTAACCAGTGTTCAGCGTTGGGTGCTAATAAGCGTTGGGCTGCATGTTGCCAATTTGGATCGTAAGGGGCTAACCAAGGTGCAAAAATAGCAATAATCAACAGTAAAATAAGCAACGATAAACCGATAAATGCGGAAGGCGAACGCGCTATTTTTCTTAAAAATGAAGGTGACATTAGCGGAGCCTCGGATCAGTCAAACGAATAACGATATCGGTCATATTATTAATAAAGACAAAGCATAAACCGATAATTAAAGTACCGCCCATAATGGCTGTGGTATCACCCGCAAAAAGTGCAGTTGTAAGATATCGACCAATTCCCGGCCAAGAAAAGACCGTTTCTGTTAATACCGCACCTTCTAACATACCAGTATAAGACAGGGCGATTATGGTCAGTAATACACCACGAATATTGGGTAATACGTGATAAAAAAGAATACGTAACTCACCAATACCTTTTGCTCTTGCTAAGGTGACATACTCTTTATTCATTTCGTTTAAACAGGCAGAACGAGTTAAACGAGTAATAGAGGCAAGGGCAAAATAAGCTAACAGAGAAACGGGCAAAATAAGATGTGATAACGCGTTAAAAAAGGCATCTTTATCACCCGCTAATAAGGTATCGATTAACGCAAAGCCTGTTACAGGTTCAATCGTAAATTGATAAATATCGTCTAATCGTCCAGGGCCTGCTGTCCATTGCAGTGTGGCATAGAAAATTAATAACAAAATTAAACCTAGCCAGAAAATAGGAACAGAGCTACCTAATAGCGTCAAAATGCGTAAAACAAAATCGAGAGGTGTACCGACAAAACGAGCACATAATACACCAAATAAAATGCCTAAACTGGTACCAATAATCAATGCAACTGTTGCTAACTCTAAAGTGGCGGGGAAAGTCGACAATAAATCATCAAGAACGGGTTGACCCGTTGATGTCGCTGTTCCCAAATGCCCTTGTAATAACGCTTCTACATAGTGAAAAAACTGCATATAGAGAGGTAAATCCAGCCCCAATTCATGTTTGACTTGGTTATAGGTTTCGAGGCTCGCATGATCACCAACAATTTGCAGAACAGGATCAACAGGGGAAAGAGCAGAAAGCGTGAAAGTAATTACAAGAAGTCCAAAAATCGTGAGTACTAATGTCAATATTCCTTGAGCAAAAGTAATTAACTGACCTTTTAGACGAATAGGTAACGTCATAGCAGTATTCATACAGCAATAGCCTAGTAAAATGGCAAAAAATAGACCATCCACAATAGCATGACTGTGGATGGTTTCAGGAAAAATATTACTTAGTTACTTTGTCATAATAAACCATATCTGCATTTAGGCCTTGGGCATAACCTTTAACATTATCGCGCATAACGATTTGGTTTTTACCTTGGTCGATAAACACATAAGGTGAACTACGTTGTAACTCTTTTTGCATTTCAGTATAGAGTGATTGACGTTTTGTTTTGTCTGCTTCATTTAGTGCAGTCAATGTTTGTTGGCTTAGTTCAGGGATTTTCCAACCATTTAACCAAGCAACAGTATTGGATTGTCCATCGTTATAAGCAAAGGCACTCGCATTTGAATGCGCATCAAAATAGTCTGGGATCCAAAAACGGATCGCAGCTTGGTGTTGTTTAGCGCGTACGCGGCTATACACCTGGCTACCTGCCGCTGGTAATAAATCAACTTGTACACCTGCTTGAGCAAAGCTTGCCTGAATGGATTGCGCCACCGTAATGTAAGGAACTTTGTTCTCAACATCCAATGTAAAGCGAGCATTGGTAATGCCTGCTTTGGCTAAAATTGCCTTCGCTTTTTCGGGATCAAAGGTGAATGGATTATTTTTTAATGCACCCGGTAAACCTACTGGCAAAAAGCTTTGGTGAATAAAATACTGACCACGCATTAGATCTTCAGTAATGCCTTTGTAGTCAACTAAATAACGAGACGCTTCCCAAAATGCGGGGTTACTAAGTGCAGGGTTTCCGCTGGCGGTATTAAAAGCCATATAAACTTGTTCTGCGGAAGGAATATTTAAGATTTGAATACCGGCTTTGCCAGCCAGTGCCGCGGTTTGGTCAGTACCCAGTTCGCGTGCGATATCTGCATCACCTTTCTCAATCAGTAAACGACGTGATGCTGGATCAGGTACGTTTTTAATAATGATATTCGCCATTTTAGGCGCGCCAGTTGGTGAGAGAGGGTTAGCTTCTAACACAATCGCTTGACGAGGTTGATAAGCACGCATTTTGTATGCGCCACTTCCTGCTGAGTTCATTTTCAGCCAGCTATTTCCAAAGTCATTATTTTTAATATGAGCAGAAACCAGCTTTTCATCAACGATAGAAGCAATCGGGGTTGAGAGGATATTTAGCACAACATCAGGGCTAACATCGGCGGTCCAACGCACTTCTAATTCATTATCACTGACTTTTTTCAGCAGTGAATTAATGTTATCTGTTTTCCAACCTAAGACATTTAAAATAAAGGCAGGTGATTTATTCATGGTGATCGCACGCTGATAAGAGAAGATAATATCTTCAGGGCGAACGGTGTTACCAGATGCAAATTTTGCATCAGGTTTAATTTTAAATACGATAGATTTTTGTTCAGGATTGGCTTGCCAGCTTTCAACTAAAATCGGTTCATTAATCTCAGGATTATCACGATTAGGTTGAACAATACGCTGATATAAGCTAGGTACAGTTTGAATACTAGACAGTTCATTACTTTCGGCGGGATCAAGGCTGACAATATCATCAAGCCCTTGTACCACAATTAATGTATTCGCGGGTGTTGCTGCAAATGCTGGTACGGAAAGGGCACCCACAACGAATAATGATAATAATTTTGCTTTCATGAGACGCTCCCTGAAACGGTGTAGCTAAAGTCGTTATGTCAATAACTTATTAGAGCGTGTTAGCCTTTTATGGTCAATTTTTATTCGAATTAAAAGCATTTTAGGCAAGGCGATAAACACTAGCCTAGTGAACTAAGCTAGTGTTTATCAACGCAGAATAAAATGAGTAAAACGTCTTTTAATCGAACCTGTAAGGCAGCTTTCAACACTTGTTTTTATCTTAAGTGGACATTGTTAATGGCAATCAATGTCCATACTCGTTGAGTCGTTTGCTTTACTCGGTTTTCTTGCTGTAAAAATAAGCAAAAAAGGTTAACACGCTCTAATTATTATTACTTTGTGAAATTAACTTAGGCAAAACGTGACCGATGCGCAAAGTTTTAATTACGCTTACATATAACGCTTGGTTATAAGCAACCAAGATTAATTATGGTAGAAGAATAATTAACCGCAAGAAGATGAGAATTAAATACTCCTTTAGTAGTAACTCGTTGACTATTAAGTTGTAGTAGCTGAATTGATTAAGCTATGTTTGATATTCATCAATATTCCTTATGAGTGGTTTCGTATTTTAGCCTTAGAAATCTTTAAATCTGAGGCAAAAATGAGCAAGAAAACACTCGCAATCATCGGTAATGGTATGGTGGGACACCGTTATATCGAAAAGCTGATTGATAAAGGTGGCAATGAAGAATTTGATATTGTCGTCTTTTGTGAAGAACCTCGCGTTGCATATGATAGAGTCCATCTCTCCTCTTATTTTTCTCATCACACTGCTGAAGAGCTCTCTTTAGTTAAACAAGGATATTATGAGAAACACCAAATAGAAGTATTAATTGGTGAACGAGTAATAACCATCAATCGTGAAGAAAAAGTGGTACACACCAATACAGGGCGTTGTGTTAGTTACGATAAGTTAGTGATGGCAACTGGCTCTTATCCGTGGGTTCCTCCAATTAAGGGAAATAACTCACCGGATTGCTTTGTCTATCGAACTATTGAAGATTTAAATGCTATCGGATCTTGCGCACGCATTAGTCGTAAAGGCGCAGTAATTGGTGGAGGACTTTTAGGTTTAGAAGCCGCTGGTGCGCTAAAAAGTTTAGGTATCGAAACTCATGTTATTGAATTTGCACCAACCTTAATGGCGGAACAACTTGATACATTAGGTGGGGAGCAACTTAAGCGAAAAATAGAGCGTATGGGGGTAAAAGTGCATACCTCTAAAAACACACAAGAAATATTATCGACAGGCGAAAGTGCACGAAAAACACTGCAATTTGCAGATGGTACTTCTCTTGAAGTTGATTTTATTGTGTTTTCCACAGGTATTCGTCCGAAAGATAAACTGGCTCGTCAATGTGATTTAGACATTGCCCCAAGAGGAGGCATTGTTATTAATGATTACTGCCAAACAACAGATCCTGATATTTATGCCATTGGTGAATGTGCATCTTGGCAAAATAAAACCTTCGGTTTAGTAGCGCCGGGCTACAAAATGGCACAAGTTGCCGTTGATAATTTATTAGGTCATCACTCTGTCTTTCAAGGAGCCGATTTAAGTGCAAAATTAAAACTTCTCGGTGTCGATGTTGGCGGTATTGGTGATGCTCATGGGCAACAAGCAGGGTGTCGTAGCTATATTTATTTGGACGAAGGCAAAGAAATTTATAAACGCCTGATCGTGAGTGAAGATAATAAATACTTATTAGGGGCGGTATTAGTGGGAGATACTGAAGATTATGGCAATCTTCTACAGTTGTCACTCAATACTATTGAATTACCAGAACACCCAGATAGCTTAATTTTACCAGCACATGCAGGAAGTAAGCCTGCAATCGGAGTTGATTCCTTACCTGAAACAGCGCAAATCTGCTCTTGTTTTGACGTTACAAAAGGCGACATTATTCAAGCAATTGAACGAGGTTGTCATACAGTTGCTGCCATTAAAGCGGAAACTAAAGCAGGTACAGGGTGTGGTGGTTGTATTCCTCTTGTGACTCAAGTCTTAAATGCAGAATTAGCCAAACAAGGTATTGAAGTTAATCACCATCTTTGTGAACATTTCCACTATTCTCGCCAAGAGCTTTATCATCTTATTCGTGTAGAAGGACTAAAAAGTTTTGATGAGCTGCTGAAAAAACATGGCCAAGGCTATGGTTGTGAAGTGTGTAAACCTACAGTGGGTTCATTGCTTGCCTCATGTTGGAATGAGTATATCTTGCGTGATGATTTAGTTTCTTTGCAAGATACTAACGATAACTTTCTCGCGAATATGCAAAAAGATGGGACTTATTCCATTATTCCTCGCTCTCCTGGTGGTGAAATTACCCCCGCTGGTATTATCGCTATTGGGCAAATCGCTCAAAAATACAATTTGTATACCAAAATTACTGGCTCGCAACGAATGGCAATGTTCGGTGCGCACAAACAGGATTTACCTGCCATTTGGGAAAAATTAATTGCAGCCGGTTTTGAGACAGGCCATGCCTACGCGAAAGCATTGCGTATGGTAAAAACGTGTGTAGGTAGCAGTTGGTGTCGTTTTGGTGTTGGCGACAGTGTTGGTTTGGGGGTTGCGTTAGAGCATCGTTATAAAGGTATTAGAACACCTCATAAGATGAAATTTGGTGTCTCAGGCTGTACCCGTGAATGTTCTGAAGCACAAGGCAAAGATGTCGGTATTATCGCCACCGACAAAGGCTGGAACCTCTATTTCGGTGGAAATGGTGGCATGAAACCACGCCACGGAGATCTCTTTGCATCGGATCTTGATGAAGAAACCTTAGTACATTATATCGACCGCTTTATGATGTTTTATATTCGCACGGCAGATAAGTTACAACGAACGTCAGTATGGCTAGATAATTTAGAAGGGGGTATTGAATATTTACGTGATGTCATTATTCACGACAAGTTAGGCTTAAACACACAGTTAGAAAAAGAGCTGAAAGCCTTACAAGAACGAGTTGCTTGTGAATGGAAAGAAACGGTTGATTCTCCAAAAGCATTAAAACGTTTTGCCCACTTTATTAATAATTCAATGCCTGATCCGACAGTGCAAACAGTAAAAGAACGATTTCAACATCGTCCAGCACGTTTACATGAACGTATTGATATCAAATTGGTCACTGAGGAGGCGCAATCATGAGCCAATGGATAGCGGTTTGCCAAATAGATGATATTACACCGGGGACGGGTGTTTGTGCGCTGGTGGAGCAAGATCACGTTGCCATATTTCGCCCTTATTCTGATGCGCGTTTATATGCGTTAAGTAATATCGATCCCTTTGCACATTCTAGTGTTCTATCTCGAGGAATAATTGCTGAACATGAAAACGAGTTGTATATCGTTAGTCCACTAAAAAAACAGCATTTTCGTTTAACGGATGGTTTTTGCCTTGAAGATAAGAATTTCTCGATCACTCATTTTGATGTCAAGGTTGAAGGTAACACCGTTAGCGTACGCAGCCGTAATAGATCATCTCAATAAATAGGGGAATGAATATGGATTACTTTCCAATATTCTGTCAGCTTAAAGATAAACCTTGTTTATTAGTGGGAGGCGGTGAGATTGCTGAACGTAAAGCCAGATTGCTTATGGAGGCAGGCGCTGATCTTTCTGTCATCGCTCCTTCGTTTACAAGTCAGTTTATGCAATGGCACACCGAGCAAAAACTAAACTGTGTCACAGGGCTATTTACGGCTGATCATCTGTCTGGTAAATGGCTTATTATTGCAGCGACAAATAGCGAGCAAGTGAATCAACAGGTTTTCCAAATAGCAACAGAAAAACAGATATTTTGTAATGTGGTTGATTCACCAGAGCAAGCCAGCTTTATTATGCCATCTGTCATAGATCGCTCTCCTATTATGGTGGCGATTTCATCGGGCGGAAAAGCACCTGTACTCGCTCGTATTTTGCGAGAAAAAATTGAGCAACTTCTCCCTAATTATTTAGGTGCGTTAGCACAACTTGCCGGAAAATTACGTGAGCAAATAAAACAGCGTTTTTCATCGATGAATGCCAGACGTTATTTTTGGGAGCAATTTTTTGCAGATAAATCATTACAAGCCGAAATAGAAGCGCAAAGAGACGACGGTATCCAGCAATGTATTAGCGCACTGTTATCTGAAAATCAGCAACCTCAAGGCAGTGTTGTTTTAGTCGGCGCAGGGCCGGGTGATGCTGGGCTAATGACGATTAAAGGTTTACAGCAGTGTCAGCAAGCTGATGTCGTAGTTTACGATAGATTAGTGTCTGATGAGATTATGGCTCTTGTTCGTAGAGATGCACAACGTATTTATGTTGGTAAGCAAGCAGGTTTTCACTGTGTTCCTCAAGATGAGATCAATCAAATTTTAATCAAAGAAGCTACTGCAGGAAAACGAGTAGTGAGATTAAAAGGAGGTGATCCCTTTATTTTTGGTCGAGGCAGTGAAGAGTTAGAAGCTTTAATTGAACACCGTATTCCATTCTCAGTGATCCCCGGTATTACGGCAGCATCAGGCTGTACAACTTATGCAGGTATTCCTTTAACGCATCGAGATTATGCGCAAAGCGTCCGTTTTATTACAGGACATGGTAAAGGGTTAAATGAAGCTCAGTGGCAATGTATTGCGCAAAAGAATCAAACATTGGTTTTTTACATGGGATTGAGTAAAGCTCATTACATTCAGCAAATGCTACTCAGTCAAAACATGTGTGCGACGATGCCTGTTGCTATTATCGAAAAAGGAACATTAACAGCACAAAAAGTGATTGTTGGGCAATTACATCAACTAGCACAGATGGCAGAAACAATGGAAAGTCCAGCGCTGATTATTGTGGGAGAAGTCGTCAAATTGAATGAGAAGCTACAATGGTTTCAATCAAAATCGGCTAACTAGCTGAAAAAATTTGAAGGTGTCGTTATAAAATAAAAAACCTCTTTAATATTACATATGTATATTAAAGAGGTTTTTTTCATCTAATACATAGAAACGGAAATGAAAATATTTTTTATTTTTATTTCAATTAAACATTTAGATTAAATTTTAAAAATAAACAATAAAAGTGAATATTTAATAATCTATAAATATTTTTAAATTAGAATTATTATTCAGTCTAAAGATGAATTTATTGTTATTTATAATTAATTTCAAAAAGAAATTCTTTACAAACGAAGCATCATAAAGTTCTGCGAGTCGGTTAAAACCCATCCTAATTATATTAATTTTGTGAGCTAAGTAGGTTTTCTATCTATAAAACTTGCATGATGTTAATTTAATGTTTATTTGTTGTTTTGCCTCTCTCGATATGTATTTTTTATTTTCTCAAGATAGAACGCTAGAGGGCTCAATAAAGTTAAGTGATAAGAATACCGCATTAATTGACAAAATTTACGATAAGTGTAAAAAAGAAGGGTGTTGTTATCATTTTTTATCTCGTTAATATCAGCAAATATCTAAGAGCCACAAATATTACAATCAAAATTTAACAACGATACCTAACGTTAATTGAGCGACCCCGCTATAAATTATTGTTTATTAGGAGAGGTACCCATGAAAAATAAAGTTACGTTAAAAACAGTGTTTCCACTCAGTATTATGTCACTTGTCTTAACCTCCTTTTTTTCTCATGCCGTCACTCTTCCTGAAGGTACTATTCTGGCAAAGCAACAAAATATTGTAATTAATAACGGAACTGAAGTTTCATCTCTTGATCCGCATAAAGTAGAAGGCGCACCAGAAACTAATATTATTTTAAATTTATTAGAAGGGCTGACTTATGTTGGACCGAATGGTGAAAGTATGCCGGGCGTTGCACAACGCTGGGAAACAGATGATAACAAGGTGTGGACATTCTATTTGCGAGAAGATGCAAAATGGAGTGATGGTTCTCCAGTTACTGCTGAAGATTTTGTTTATAGCTGGCGTCGAGTCGTAGATCCTAAAACCGGTTCACCTTATGCCAGTTATCTCGAATATGCTTATGTTGAAAATATTACAGATATTCTTAGTGGCAAAAAATCCCCTGAAACATTAGGTGTGAAAGCGATAGATCCTCACACTTTGCAAGTCAATTTAACCAAACCAATTCCTTATTTAATCGATATGGTCAGTCACACACCGTTGAAACCCGTTAAAAAAGAGATTGTTGAAAAATATGGCGTGAATTGGACTCGCCCAGAAAACTTTGTTGGCAATGGTGCTTATGTTATTGAAAATTGGGTTGTGAATGAAAAAGTGACTTTAAAGCGTAATCCACTTTATTGGGATAATAAAAATACCATTATAGAGCAAGCCACATTTTTGCCAATTAGCTCAGAAACTAGCGATATTAACCGTTATCGTAGTGGTGAAATTGATATTACTAACAGCGCTATTCCTCCAGTTCTTTATAAAAAAATGAAGCAAGAACAGCCTGATAATTTACACGTTACACCTTATCTATGTACCTTTTATTATGAACTCAATAATAAAAAAGCCCCTTTTGATGACGCCCGCGTTCGGGAAGCTGTGAAATTAACACTTGATAGGCAAGTAATTGCCGAAAAAATAATGGGGCAAGGGCAAATCCCTGCTTATTCTTTTACACCCTCTTTTATTGGTAATGGTAATTTTAAGCCACCTAAATGGGCATATTGGACACAACAACAACGTAATGAAAGGGCGCGAGAGTTATTAAAAGAAGCCGGATTTGATAGTAAAAATCCGCTGACTTTTACATTGCTTTACAACACATCAGATCAAAATAAACAGCAAGCTATTGCAGCCGCATCAATGTGGAAGAAAAGTATTGGCGCTAATGTCACGTTACAAAATCAAGAATGGAAAACGGCGCTAGAAAATCGTAATCAGGGCAATTACCAAGTTGCGAGAGCAACATGGTGTGCAGATTACAATGAACCAACTTCATTTTTAAACTCATTTCTTTCTAAAAGTAGCCTAAATACGGTCTTTTATGAAAATAAAGCCTATGACGACACATTAAATAATGCACTACTTGCACTCGATAATGGTGCTCGTCATCAACTCTATCAACGTGCTGAAGCCTTGCTAGATAAGGATTCAGCGATAGTACCTGTTTATTATCGCGTCAGTGTTAGATTAGTCAGTCCAAAAGTAGGTGGATTTACAGGTAAAGACCCCTTTGATTATACGGACTTAAAGCGCTATTTTATAAAGGTAGATAACTAAAACTGGTAAATTATCGGTATTCTATAGTTATGTACGATTTAAATGATTAAAAGTGACATTAACGGTAGTAAAAAATAAAAAAGCTACACAAAAAAAGATAACGGCATAAAAAAATTATAATGTTATCAGGCAATTAAGCACTGATAGCAATTAAGTAAGTTTGATTTATTTTTTGTAAAAACAATAAGTTGTGTAAACCGTTCTAAAACACAACTGAACATCACAGAATGGTTGTCTAACAACCAACTCACTAACTGGGAGTATTTTATAAGATGAGTAATTTAACTAAAAAGAGTGCGTTGGCGATTGCAATAAGCGCAATCTTTGGATTGTCAGCGCTAACAGCTAACGCTGCGGTTGTTCCAGATGGGGTGAAATTAGCTGAAAAACAAGTGCTTGTACGTAATAATGGTTCTGAACCACAATCGCTTGATCCTCATAAAATCGAAGGTGTGCCCGAATCTGCATTAGCTCGTGATCTTTTCGAAGGTGTGACAATAGTTGGCCCAGATGGCGAAATTTTACCAGGTTCAGCAACTAGCTGGGAAAATAAAGATTTCACCGTTTGGACATTCAAAATTCGTGAAGGCGCTAAATGGTCAAATGGTGAGCCTGTTACAGCACAAGATTTCGTTTATAGCTGGCAACGTTTAGCTGATCCTAATACTGCATCTCCTTATGAAAGCTATCTACAATATGCACATATCGTGAATATCGACGATATTATTGCGGGTAAGAAAAAAGCCACAGAATTAGGTGTTAAGGCATTAGATAACAATACATTAGAAATTACTTTATCTGAAGCAGTGCCTTATTTACCAAAATTATTAGCTCACTCCTCCATGTCGCCAGTTAACCAAAAAGTGATTGAAAAATTTGGCGAAAAATGGACACAACCAGCTAACTTCGTCGGCAACGGCGCTTATAATTTGAAAGACTGGACAGTCAACGAACGTATTGTTTTAGAGCGTAGCCCAACATATTGGGATAACAAAAGTACCGTTATTGATAAAGTTACGTTCCTACCTATCTCATCAGAAGTCACCGACGTAAACCGCTATCGTGCGGGTGAAATCGACATGACATATAGCAATTTACCGATCGAACTTTTCCAAAAACTGAAAAAAGAGATCCCAGATGAATTGCGCATAAGTCCATATTTATGTACTTATTATTATGAAATTAATAATGAGAAAGCACCGTTTAACGATCCGCGTGTTCGTGAAGCACTTAAGCTTTCAATGGATAGAGATATCATCACTTATAAAGTAAAAAACCAAGGTGATATCCCAGCTTATGGCTTTACCCCTCCATTTACTGATGGTATTAAAGAGAATAAACCAGAGTGGTTTGCGACTTGGACTCAAGAACAACGTAATGAAAAAGCACGTCAATTGTTAGAAGAGGCGGGCTATAACAAAGCCAATCCACTGAAATTTAAACTGCTGTACAACACTTCTGATCTTCACAAAAAAGTAGCCATTGCTGCCTCTTCAATTTGGAAGAAAAACTTAGGTGCAGATGTATCTCTTGAAAACCAAGAATGGAAGACGTTCTTAGATACTCGTCACCAAGGAACTTATGATGTTGCTCGTGCCGGTTGGTGTGCAGATTATAATGAACCTTCTTCATTCCTGAACATGATGCTGTCTTACAGCAGTAACAACACTGTTCACTATAAAAACACAGAATTTGACGCATTGATCAAAGAGTCTTTACGTGTGAAATCTGATGATGAACGTGCCGCTATTTATCAAAAAGCTGAAGGTGTATTAGATAAAGATTCGGCTATCGTTCCACTTTACTACTATGTAAACACCCGCTTAGTGAAACCTTATGTTGGGGGTTATTCAGGTAAAGATCCATTAGATAATTTACATACTAAAGACTTGTATATTATTGCTAAGTAATCGGGCGAGGCCTTGTCTTTTTAAGGCAAGGTCTTTTTATCGTCACGCCTGAATAGGTTTGTGTTATAGGAACGGGCAATGCTCAAATTTATTTTTCGTCGCTTTCTGGAAGCGATACCGACTCTATTTATTCTAATAACGATTTCGTTCTTTATGATGCGCTTAGCGCCGGGTAGCCCTTTTACGGGTGAAAGAAAACTCCCGCCTGAGGTAATGGCAAATATTGAAGCGAAATACCATTTAAACGATCCCATTTATAAGCAATATTTCGATTATTTAATTCAGTTATCGAAAGGGGATTTAGGGCCTTCTTTTAAATATAAAGACTACAGTGTAAACACCTTAGTCGGTAAAGCATTCCCTGTTTCAGCTAAATTAGGGCTGTCGGCATTTATTTTTGCCGTAATTTTAGGTGTGGGGGCAGGCGTGATAGCGGCACTGAATCAGAACACCAAATGGGATTATACCGTCATGACTTTTGCCATGACGGGGGTTGTAATACCGAGTTTTGTTGTCGCACCACTGTTAGTGCTCATTTTCGCTATTACCTTAAGGTGGTTACCAGCTGGAGGTTGGAATGGTGGCGCGGTGCAATATATGTTGTTGCCAATGATTGCATTATCACTTTCTTACATTGCTAGCATCTCGCGTATTACCCGTAGTTCAATGATTGAAGTATTACACTCAAACTTTATCAGAACGGCAAAAGCGAAAGGTTTGCCGATGAAAAGAATTGTACTGCGTCATGCTTTAAAACCTGCGTTGCTACCTGTTATCTCTTATATGGGGCCTGCATTCGTCGGTATTATTACGGGCTCAATGGTGATTGAAACCATCTTTGGATTGCCGGGTATCGGACAACTTTTCGTTAATGGCGCTTTAAACCGAGATTACTCACTAGTATTAAGTTTGACCATTATCGTAGGTGCATTAACGATTTTCTTTAATGCAATTGTCGATATTTTATATGCTGTTATTGATCCGAAAATTCGTTATTAATAGACACTGGAGCGCGTTATGTTATCACTGAAGGAAAACAGCGAAGCTCTGGGGAATTTCTCGGAGCAGCTAGATATTGAAGGTCGTAGTTTATGGCAAGATGCTCGTCGTCGTTTTATGCACAATAAAGCTGCGATCACGAGTCTTGTGTTACTTTTCTTTATTTTATTATTTGTTATTTTTGCCCCAATGTTATCGCCATTTGTTTATGACGATACAGATTGGGAAATGATGTCGATGGCACCTGATTTTGCCTCTTCTCACTATTTTGGCACTGACTCATCAGGCCGCGACTTATTAGTACGGGTTGCGATTGGTGGTCGTATCTCATTAATGGTTGGTATTGCGGCAGCCTTTGTTGCGGTCATTGTTGGCACACTTTATGGCGCAATGGCGGGTTATATTGGTGGGCGTGTTGATTCAATTATGATGCGCTTACTCGAAATATTAAACTCATTCCCATTTATGTTCTTTGTTATCTTACTGGTGACATTTTTTGGTCAAAATATCCTACTGATTTTTGTTGCGATTGGGATGGTATCTTGGCTCGATATGGCGCGTATTGTAAGAGGACAAACCTTAAGTCTAAAACGCAAAGAATTTATTGAAGCGGCATTAGTCTGTGGTGTGTCATCACGCAATATTGTGTTAAGACATATTGTGCCTAACGTATTAGGCGTGGTGGTGGTTTATGCCTCTCTATTAGTGCCTAGTATGATTTTATTTGAATCCTTCTTAAGCTTCTTAGGTTTAGGAACACAAGAACCATTAAGTAGTTGGGGCGCACTATTAAGTGATGGTGCAAACTCAATGGAAGTTTCTCCTTGGTTGATACTTTTCCCGGCTGCATTTTTAGTTATCACACTGTTTTGTTTTAACTTTATCGGTGATGGCTTACGTGATGCATTAGACCCGAAAGATCGTTAAGGAGAACAAAATGATAAATACAACAAACAAGTCGTTATTAAGTGTTAAAGATCTCAGCGTCACTTTTGGTACCGCAGATGGTGATGTCACTGCCGTTAATAAGCTGAATTTTGAATTATCAGCAGGTGAAACCTTAGGAATTGTTGGTGAATCGGGTTCAGGTAAATCGCAAACAGCATTCGCATTGATGGGATTATTAGCGAAAAATGGCCGTACAGCAGGTAGTGCCAATTTTAATGGTCGTGAGATCTTAAATCTTCGCCAAAGTGAATTAAATAAAATGCGCGCTGAAGAAATATCCATGATATTTCAAGATCCAATGACCTCATTAAATCCCTATATGAAAGTGGGCGCGCAGCTGATTGAAGTATTAATGCTACATAAAGGCATGAGTAAAAATGATGCTTATGCGGAATCTGTGCGTATGTTAGATGCCGTAAAAATGCCTGAAGCGCATAAACGAATGAGTATGTACCCTCATGAATTTTCAGGCGGGATGCGTCAACGTGTCATGATTGCAATGGCATTGCTGTGTAAGCCTAAACTGTTAATTGCAGATGAACCAACAACAGCACTTGATGTGACGGTTCAAGCACAAATCATGACACTGTTAAATGAGCTTAAAAATGATTTAAACACTGCAATTATTATGATCACCCATGACTTAGGGGTTGTTGCAGGGATTTGCGATAAAGTATTGGTAATGTATGCAGGGCGTACTATGGAGTACGGGAAAGCGCGTGATATCTTCTATCAACCCTCACACCCTTATTCTATTGGGTTGCTACAAGCCGTTCCGCGTTTAGACGGTGAAGATGAGCGACTAGCGACCATTCCGGGTAATCCTCCTAACTTATTGCGTTTACCAAAAGGTTGCCCATTCCAACCACGCTGTCAGTATGCAACAGAGCAATGTTTGTCGAATGAGCCTGAATTAGCGCAATTTGCACAAGGGCGATTACGAGCCTGTTTTAAAGCGGTGGAGGAATTGGTATGACGCAGGCCACATTACAAGATAGAAAAGTTATTCTTGAAGTGAATGACTTAAAGGTTTATTTCGATGTTCAAGATAATAAGCAGTGGTTTTGGAAAGCGAAAAAAAGTCTAAAAGCTGTCGACGGTGTCACACTGCGCCTATATGAAGGTGAAACCCTTGGTGTTGTTGGTGAATCTGGTTGTGGTAAATCGACGTTTGCGCGTGCCATTATTGGTTTAGTCAAAGCCTCTGGTGGAACTGTCTCATGGTTAGGTAATGATTTACTGGGAATGGGGAATAAGCAATGGCGAGATATTCGCCAAGACATTCAGATGATTTTCCAAGATCCGCTGGCTTCCTTAAACCCAAGAATGACGATTGGCGATATCATTGCTGAACCATTAAAAACTTATCACCCTAAAATGAAACAGGCACAGGTGGTTGAAAAAGTGAAAGCAATGATGATGCGGGTTGGATTATTGCCAAACTTAATTAACCGTTATCCTCATGAATTCTCAGGTGGGCAATGTCAGCGTATTGGTATTGCGCGTGCGTTAATTTTAGAACCAAAATTAGTGATTTGTGATGAACCTGTTTCAGCATTAGACGTATCAATTCAGGCTCAAGTAGTGAACTTGCTGAAAGATATTCAAAAAGAGATGGGATTATCTTTGATCTTTATTGCGCATGATCTGGCAGTGGTAAAACATATTTCCGATCGTGTGTTGGTGATGTATTTAGGACACGCGGTGGAATTAGGGACTTATGATGAAGTTTATCATCATCCATTACACCCTTATACCAAAGCGCTGATGTCAGCAGTGCCTATTCCTGATCCCGATAAAGAGCGTAACAAGCATATTGATTTATTAGAGGGGGAATTACCTTCTCCGATTAATCCACCATCAGGCTGTATATTCCGTACACGTTGTCCGATGGCTGATGAAGAATGTGCAAAAACACGTCCTTTATTAGAAGGGAGCTTCCGCCACGCAGTCTCTTGCTTAAAAGTGGATCCGCTTTAATGTAATCAATAAGTATTGATAAGAGAAGAAGTCCGTTTGAATAAATTCAAGCGGACTTCTTATTTTTAAGATTTAGAATATTGAGCATTTATTGTTATTTTTTCTTTAACGGGTTTTCGATGATATCTGGCATTTTTGGTAAATCTAATTCACCTTTTTCCATATAGATATCTAAGCCACTTAGCCAATCCGCATATTTTCTTAACTCATCCATCTTTTCTGGGCTTCTGCCTATTTCACAATAACCTATAGGTAAATCATAAGTGACTACGCGACGAAGAAACAGTGAATTTCTTGGTAATGTACCATGGTCGGTAGGGCGTTGATTATATTCACGAATACGAGTTCTCATCTCTTCTACGGTTTCATATTTCTTGGTGGCATTTCTATCTTGTGGGTCTAGCAATACATTACCTTGGAGTACTTTTCTCTCTTCTGGGGTGAGTTCAACCCAAATACGATGTTGATAAGAATAGAGATCTTTATAGAAGTAATATTCGGCATCTTTGGGCTCATAGCTCCTATTTTTTGGGTTATATATTAATTGTCCATAACCTTGACCTAAAGGTATCTTTTTTTTCTGTTTATCAGCATCTATATTAATTTCAGGGATTGGTTTTTCCTCTTTTTTTTCTATTACGGCAAAATCTTCATCAAAGGTTGCCAGTTCGGCGGGTGTAATAGGATGAGGTACTTCAGGGGCATTAATATTTAATGAGATATTAGCAGAAGGAGCTGGCCAAGCTAAGCCATCTAACGTTTTAGTATTGCTGTCCCAAAAAATATTCCCGTCACTAAATTGGCCATATTCATTGGTAAATATTGTGTGTGGATTAGGCTTTCCACCACAGGGTGTATTACGCGCTAACATTCTGATATAAGGCGGTTGTTCTAGATTGAACAGAGGATGATGCGTGGTTTGTCCTTTTTGAGTGATATTAGGAAGTGGACACCAACCAATACTTTGTAAAGGTGATGAACCCATTACACGGTCATGTGGGTTACAATAAATATAAAATTGCCCATGATTATCTCTTTCCTTAATCATTTCACCTCTAGCTAATTTTTCCTTATTGTTTTCCCTATTTTTTTCAATATTTCTTTTATCACTCACATCCAGTTTTTCTCCTTTATAGATGACGACATCAGGGGTCCAGCTTTTTTCATCGTCACTGAGTCCCACCACTAATCCTGAATAACTACAGGGGGATGATTTTAATCTATTTTTGTTTTTTGCAATCTTATCAATGATCGCTTCTAGTGTGGCTTCACGCTGGGCTTGGTCAATATTTTCATTGTAAACATAAGAGTAGCTATTTAAGAATTTATCTTCGGTAGCATAGGGAGAGTTTAGAACAAAGAGGCTATCAGGCGCATCAAGTGCCGCAGCCGCCAACGCTATCATGGTACCTTGGCTGTGTGAAATAACTGTCACAGTATCATAAGGATTGTTATCACGTATTTTTTTGACTAAATTAGCTAAGCGTTTTACGGCATGGGCATAATAGCGGCGAGGGGGGGATTTTGTTAATAGTCGGTCTGATTCAGGGTTAAAGGCCTGTACATTATAAGGAATAGGCATTGGGATCACCGTCCATAACATCGCGAGATTGCTAAAGCCATACTCACTCCATAAACTGACTAAATTATTACAGCCATTTTGAAACGGTCCACCGCCCCAGAAAAAAGGGCCTTTATGTTTAATTTTTTCATTAATAAAGAGGCATTTTTTACGGTAAGGCAGGGAATGGTATTCTTGTACAATATTGTATTTTTTTATATCTTCGGGTGTCCAATATTTTTCATCTTTATGACTGTATTCAGGATTAAGTATTTCATTAACTAAGCGGTGATAGCTTTCTCCTGCTTTATTTTTTAGTGGAATACAGTATTGACCTAAATCATCATCCGTTGCACGGTATCCCCAGTAAAAACGGATCACAGGGGAATTACCTAACTTTTTTAATGTTCGAATAGGCTCTTTATAAATATAGTGACTATTATCATAATTTTTTTCATCTAAGATAAATTTGGGTTGATAGTATATATTTTCTTTTAACTCATAAGCAGTATTAGTTAAATTTAGTCGTTCATTTAAACCTTTACAGATATCGACTTCAGCATCGTTATACCATTCTCCCTCTGAGTTCACCCCATGAACAAAAATAATAATCCCAGGTAAATGAGGTTTCACATGAATTTCTCCACCAATATTGGCAGCATGAGTGATAGAACGCCATTCTTGACTGCCATCAAGGCACTCTTTAGGTTTTAGCCAACGAGTTGAATTACTGTTACTCATCATTTTTCCGCCTGTGAAATAGGGTAAATAGAGGGGGCGCTGCAATCAAAACGGGTTTGTCCTGAAGAGGTTTTTAAATTATTTGAAGGTATTTCTTCGTCACCTACATCATTATGGACATAATTAGAATCAGTAGGATCAAAATAAAATTTTCGCCACCACGGTTTGGCTAATTCATCATTAATTTCTCGACGGCTAACTGAAGTCTTCCCTAAATAAAACCCCTCATTGGTGACGATAATATCAAAACTAGCCGATCTGAAACCAGGATAATCTGTATTGCTACCAAATCCGCCATTTGTGGGTCTAAAGGTTTTGCCACCATCAAGGGTGACAAGGATCGCGTTAACACAACCCCATTTAGTGCCTGCGCATTGATCTGTTCTTCGACTCAGTACCGCAGGGAAAATTAAAGCATCATCGCGTTCAGTTGCCCAAATAAGGCGTCCTTGGTATAAACAAGCTGATCCGTATAATATTTCTTGATGGATATTGTTTTTTGTATTGTTGTAATAAGTGATCCCTTCTCGCCTTTCATTATATTTCTCTAAGGTAAAAAAACGATGGTCATCAATACGATAAATCACGGTGGGAGGGCCATAACTTTTAATTTCTTCGTCAATTAAACGCTGTTGTTCGGCTCTATCTTGTTCCGCTTTAATCGCGGCTTTTTCTTTTAAGGATAGACAGCCAGTTAATAACGAGGCACTTAAAATAAACAGTAAGGGAAATTTCAGTTGATGTAATAACATGGGTTATCCTTTTCGTGATGCTGATTCAATAATATTGCTGTCCTTGGTGGTTATAACCATGTTTCAGAAAAGGATAAAAAAGATCTTATTTATTCATTTTTAAAGATAATAAAATTTATTTGTTGTCTTTAAACTGAAAGTTATATTTTTATTCGATAATTTTAGTTATAGCAAGCAAGGTGCTAATTATCAATGTGTTGATTTTATTCTTAAGAAGAAATTCACAAAAAATAAATTTTCACTCCAGTAATAATACGTAATCCAAATTAATGTCATTAGTCTTTAATATATTGAATTAAAATATTAGAGATAGTAAATGTCATTGTTTTCATTTTAAATAATAAATTAAAAATAATATTAAGTATTTATGACGTGATGGAATACTATTTGAAAATTAAAAGTAAATAAAATTGGTACTATTTTATAGTGATATTATTATCTGACTAAACCTACCCTTTAGCTCTAAGGGCTTTTAATGCCACAATATCAGGTTGATTTTTTGCATCTCGAAATAACTTTGTGGATTGTATCACTGCGTCATATTTTCAGTGTGATAGTTTATTGTTGACCATCCATTAGCATTCTGTTTATTTTTCGGGGAAATCATGAAAAAAAGTGCAATATCTATCCTAGTCAGCACTGGTGTATTACTGTCATCAATGGCAGTAGCGAATACCACAGGATCAGAAATCCTTGCTGTACAATCAGGCGGTACACCCAATAAGGTGTATCAAAATAATAAACCGACATTGAAAGTAGCTACCTATAATATCGGTAAAAATGAAGTTTCAGCGGATGTCACCAATTTTGACAAGCTTAACCAAGCAATCAAAAATATCGATGCAGAAGTCATTGTTGTCACTGAAGTTGATAATAAAACGGCACGTAGTAAAAATATTAACCAGCTTGAAGAGTTAGCAAAAGCCAATAATATGCAGTTTGCTTTTGGCAAAGCGCTCGATTTTGATGGTGGGCAATATGGTGTTGGTATTTTATCAAAATACAAAATTGATAAATCACAGGTCGTTAATCTGCCTTCAGGTAATGCAGAACAACGTATTGTTTTATTATCACAGATTACTAAACCAGGGTTTGATTCACCGATTATTATTATGGGAACACACCTTGATTGGCAAAAAGATCCCACTATTCGTATCGGTCAAGTAAGACATATATTAGATGCTGCAATTGGCGATACAGAGACAAGCTTTGATAATATTTCAACATCAATAAAAATATTGGCAGGTGATTTTAACTCTACTGCCAATGAGCAACCAATCCAAGAAATTAACTATTTTTGGAACCCTGTTGAAAAACCAAATAGTGATAAACGTACATGGCCAGCAATTAATCCAGCCATCGATATCGACCATATCTTTACCTTTAAAGGTCAGGTTTGGGATATCAAAAATATGACCATCCCACAAGATTCAGCAACATTTAAATGGTCAGATGCAAGTGATCATCTTCCTGTTATTGCAGAACTAGAGTTACAAGAACAGTAATAAATAAAAACGCCCTCGATATTATTTTCAAGGGCGTTATTCATCAACCAATAAAATAAGCATTAAATCAGATTAAATCCAACCTTTAGCTCTAAAGGCTTTTAATGTAATGACGAAATAGCTCATTTCTTCTGGTGTGCCTAAAGTTAAACGACTCCAACCAAAAGCAGGTGGAAATTCACGGCCGACCATAATATTCGCCTCTTTCATTCTATTTTGATAGGTTTTTACATCGCCTTTAACTTTATGGAATATAAAGTTTGCATGAGAAGGTGCGTATTCAATATTCAACTCTTTTAAGGCATCCACGACCATCTGACGTGAAACATCAATCGATTTACGGCTATATTCCACATAAGCTTTATCTTTCAGTGAGGCTAATGCGGCAACTGCACCTGCAGTATTAGTATTATCAATAGAAACAAAGGCATCAATTTGTGAGATTACTTCTGGGACGGCAACGCCATAACCTACACGTAATCCGGCTAAGGCATAAATTTTTGAGAAAGTACGGGCGACAATCAGATTTTTATATCCTGCAACAACTAACGAAATTGCACTGATAAATTCAGGTGTTGAAACAAACTCAGCGTAAGCTTCATCAATAATAAAAAAGACATTCTCTTTTGCTGATTTTACCCAGTTCGATAATTCTGAGGTAGGCGTTAGCATTGCTGTAGGGTTGTTTGGATTACATAAGTAAACCATGCTAATACCATCAAACTCCTGTGCTTTTTTTTGCATAGTAGCTAAATCAAAAGCCAGAGTACTATCAACAGGAATTTTAACGATTTTTACCCCTAAAGGTTCTGCATAAAGCTCGGCATAGTTAAATGTTGGATCAGGAACAATAAGTTGAACCGCTTTACCTTCTTTTTGAGCTTTGTTGGCTACAAATTGAACGGCTGCTTGAATTGTCTCAGATGAGCCATTACCCAAAGTGATATGTTTATCTGAAAGTTTAAATTCTTTCCCTAATTCGCTAATTAATGCGCTACGTGCATCATCTGGATATCTAAATGCATTAGGTAAGGCATCAATAATTGCTTTTTGAGCGTTAGGCGACATGCCTAATGAGTTTTCATTAAAGTTAAGTAATAGCGGATTTTCTGCGTTAAAAACCAATTTGTTTTTCAATGATTCATTGGCATAAGCAGAGCTAACAAAAGAACTTAATGAAAGACCCCCAATCACTAAGCTTGATGATGTTAAGAATGAACGACGATTCATGTGATGTTTCCCAGGTAAATTATTCTATGTTTTATTAGTTCTCATAGATTACTAAAAAAAAGATAGAAGTAAATAAATATGATAAAAAAATAATTATTTATTCATCTTGTTCTTATGGGAGCAAACAGATAGTCGAGTATTTTTGAGATAAAAATAGGATTATCCCCGTGATCTTTCAGTCTCTATTGCACATTTTTCCGCTTCAGCAATGAGCCAGTTTTTAAACTTATCCTGCTTTGAGTCGTGCATGATTTCGCTTGGAGAGAGCAAGTAGTAGCTTGAGTTATCTTTAACAAAGCCATGTGTGGCGATAAGTTGTTGATCTTTTAATTCATCTTGTACCATAAGAAAAGAGGCAATGGTCGTACCTAACCCAGCAAGGGTAGCCTGAATAGCAAGATAAAAATGCTCATACTGACTAGTATGGGTATAAGTAGATTGTATACCTGAATATTGATACCAATCTTGCCAAGCTTGGGGGCGAGAGAGCGTTGTTAATTGCTTATTTGAATGATGGATATTATTAGACTTTACAACAGCACCTATTTTTTCATCACAAATCTTGGTTGCATAAATATTCTTGCTCCAAAAAAAATCATTTCGTCTAAACGCTAAATCGACACCTTCTTTATTAAAATCAATTGCACCACCAGCGGCAACTAAGTGCAACGTGATTTCAGGGTGTAACGCATAAAAATGAGAAAGGCGCGGAATTAGCCATTTCATGGCAATAGTAGGTTCGCATGAAACCACTAACACGGGGTTATTTAAAGGAGAGCGCAAATGGGTGACGGTTTCTTCAAGTTGTTCAAATATTGCTGACGTTGTTTTATATAAATACTGACCAGCTTCATTTAAATAAACTGCACGATTACGGCGTTCAAATAAAGCAATGCCTAATTCATCTTCTAATAGCCGTATTTGTCGGCTTACTGCACTGTGTGTAACATGAAGTTGCTCCGCAGCACTGACAAAACTGCCTGTTTTTGCCGCGCTATTAAAAAAACGTAAGGATGTTAAAGAAGGCATTTTCATAAAAATAAGCCATAAAGTGAGTAATAAAATAGACGATTAAAAATTACAGATATACTGCAAGATAAATCGCTTTTTATTTTTAGTCAAATTAGCAAAATAGAGAGGTTAGGTGGATTAAATAAGTTTTTTATTCAAATAAAATCTTATTTTATGTCACTTTTTATTACATGTAATCAACTCAAATGTGAAAGTAAGGAAAGAAATGAGTGAGCTAATTGCTGTCGCGATGATCACAATATTGGCGGTTATTAGCCCGGGCCCTGATTTTGCTATGGTGACAAAAAATAGTTATTCCTATGGTGTGAGAGTTGGGCTGATTACAGCAATCGGTATTGCGATTGGTGTTCAGATCCATGTCTTTTATACTGTATTTGGTGTTTCTTTTATTATTACAGAGTCGCCGACACTTTTTTTTATAATGAAATTATTAGGGGTGGGGTATTTAATTTATTTAGGCTCTAAGTCATTAACGAATAAAACACAATTGACGGTTGAGAATGCGGTAAATTCGGCCCCTAGTGCGTTTCAGGCATTACGTGTTGGTTTTTTAACGAATGCACTAAACCCTAAAACGATGTTATTTGTTATTGCGCTGTATACACAAGTGGCTAATTTGAGTAATCCACTCTGGATAAATCTTTCTTATGGTATGTTTATCTCTGTTGCTCATTGGGTTTGGTTTAGTTGTGTTGCGTTATTTTTCTCTACGCCTTTATTACGCACAAAAATACTTTCACATCAAAAAATGGCAGATAAAATTATTGGTGTGTTATTAATTCTTTTAGGTATAGGGCTATTGTTTATTTCAGTGAAGTAGAAAATTAATCAAATGAAAAGGAGATCAAATAACGATCTCCTTTTTTTATTTTAAGTTACGATTTAATTTGACTCAGGGAAAGTTAATGTCGATCCTGGAGCTTCACGACTAAGATGAATAAAGTTCAGATGTTTTTCATATTGGTCTAAAATATCAGTAATTACCTGTTCTTTGGTGTAATCCATTAAGTCATTTCCTTGGGTACCTTCCCATAAATAGGTTTCTAAACGGTAATAATCTGATTTACCTCGACGAGCACGATAAGTGAATGCTGGTACTGAATATTTTTGTGGCCAAATTTGATAAATAAAATTTTGCTCTTGGTCAAGATCGACCACAAGCTCTAAATGATGTAAACGTTCATTATCTTCAATTGGATAATAATTGAATTCAACTTTTGCTCCACGTAATAAAAGTTCTTTAGCCACATCTTGCATTGCTGGCATACAGGTTAAATCTAACATGCGTTGTGTATAGGTCGTTCCTGGGAAATTCATAACCCGCCCTAAACGCTGTTTCCAATTCATCGTAGTATTACCATAAAGTGGTGCTGGCGCATTGGTATTTAGCGAACTAACACGTCTAAAATCTTCGACTTTTAATGATTTATAAAGTCCAGCCATAATAAAGAAAATAACAAAGCTAAAGGGCAATCCCATTATTATAGTTGTGTTTTGTAAGGCCGAAATACCATCCGCCATTAACATACCTAACGTTAATAAACCAATAGCAATAGACCAGAAAATGCGAAGCCAATTGGGGGCGTCGTTATTAACATGGCTTAATTGAGAGGTGAAATTGCCTAATACTAATGAACCAGAATCGGCAGAAGTGACATAAAATAATAATCCCGTAATTGTGGCGACAGAAGCCGTTAAACCAAAACCGGGATAGAGTTCTAATAATGAATAGAATCCTTTTTCGGGTGCTTCTAATACTGTTTGTGCGAGTGCTTTATTGCCATGGATCACTTCATATAAAGCGCTATTCCCAAAAATGGATAACCATAACAGTGTAAAAACAAAGGGAATAATTAAGGTACCTATGACGAATTGTCGAATTGTTCGTCCTCTTGAAATACGAGCTAAAAAGAGTCCAACAAAAGGTGACCATGCAACCCACCAAGCCCAGAAAAACAGTGTCCAGCTATTCATCCAATCCGTTGGTCTATCAAATGCAAAACTATTTAATGTCATGCCTAAAAAACGATTAGTGTAATCACCGACATTTAATACCAGTGCATTTAATAAAAACTCAGTATCACCTGCAAATAAGATAAATAAAATAAGCCCCAATGCGAGTAATACATTTAATTCAGATAAAATCCTGATCCCTTTGTTAACGCCCGATGTTGCAGAAATAACGGCCATAATAACAGATAATAGAATTAATCCGCCTTGAACGCTCAATCCTTGGGGTAAATCAAAAAGAACTTTTAGCCCATAATTAAGTTGTACAACACCAATACCTAACGTTGTTGCAATACCAAAAATGGTGCCTAATACCGCAGCAATATCAACTGTATGACCAATTGGGCCATAAATACGATTTCCAAAGATAGGATAAAGTGCAGAGCGTATGGTTAATGGCAAATTGTAACGATAGCTAAAATAGCCCAAAGCGATACCAATAAGTGCATACATAGACCAGCCCGTCAGGCCATAGTGGAATAAAGTCCACACCATCGACTGACGGGCTGCTTCTATTGTTTCACCTTCGCCGGTTGGCGGTAACATATATTGTGTAATCGGCTCTGCTACAGAGAAAAACATCAAATCAATCCCAATACCGGCTGCAAATAACATCGCAGACCAACTTAAAACACTAAATTCAGGTTTTGATTGTTCAGGCCCTAATTTGATATTTCCAAAACGAGATGTGGCAACAAAAATAACAAAAACGATGTATAACGTTGCTGCTAATAGATAGTACCAACCAAAGGTTTTTGATACCCATCCCAGTGTTGCCACAATCCATGTATTTGCTGTTTCTGTCATCAAAATAGTGAAAAAAGAAAACGCTAAAATCAGCGTTGCTGAAGCGAAAAAAACGACAGAATTGAGCTTGTCTTTCTGTGGTTTTTTTGTGCTGTTAAGAGTTGTCATCAGAAATTCCAAAAAATTATTTACCTAAAAGTTAAAAGTTGCATTCTTTGTTAACTAATTGAATTAGTTGCAAAGATTCAAATTTTCACAATATCCTCCTATATCTAAATGTAAATTAATTGTGATAAACAATAGTTAATATTGATTGAATGTTCAATTAAAAAAACGTTTAATGAATGTGTTCAATGTATTTTTTAGGTCTTTAAAACATGCCGAAGATAGGAATGCAGTCGATACGTAAACAGCAATTAATCCAAGCAACGTTAGCAGTGATTAATGAGGTTGGAATGCAAGAGGCGAGCATCGCATTGATAGCTCGAAAAGCCGGTGTTTCTAACGGCATTATTAGTCACTACTTTCGTGATAAAAATGGATTGTTGGAAGCTGCCATGCGCCATATCCAGTATCAATTGGGTTTTGCGGTGGCGATACGTTTAAGAATGTTAAGCGATGCAACACCTAAGCTACGTATCCAAGCTATTGTTGAAGGTAACTTTGATACTACTCAAACCAGTGAAGCGGCAATGAAAACATGGCTAGCATTTTGGGCAAGTAGTATGCATCAGCCTAATTTGAATCGTCTACAAAAGGTCAATGATAGAAGGCTTTATTCCAATTTAAGTTACGAGTTTGGGCGCGTTCTTACTAAAGATCAAGCACGTTTGGCTGCGAAAGGTTTAGCCGCATTAATAGATGGTTTATGGCTACGAAGTGCGTTAAGTAATGCACCATTCTCTCTTGAAGAGGCCAAAACCATTACTAATGAATATATCGATATGCAACTGACAAATCGGAGTCAAATAAAGACTTAAGAAACTAATAATAAAGGAGAAACTATGCCAAACCCACCGTTACATAAACTCTATATTCATGGTGGATATGTTGATTGCGCACAACCGGAGTGTGAACAATTTGAAGCGATTAACCCAGCTAATGGCGAAGTGATCGCCCATTTACAGTCTGCAAGTGAAGAAGATATCAATTGGGCTGTAGAGAGCGCAAAACAAGGGCAAAAAATTTGGCGTGCGATGACGGCTATGGAACGCTCTCGAATTTTACGACGCGCTGTTGATATTTTACGTGAACGTAATGATGAATTGGCTCATTTAGAAACCTTAGATACAGGCAAACCGCTATCTGAAACACGCTATGTTGATATTGTGACGGGCGCTGATGTTTTAGAGTATTACGCAGGTCTTATTCCTGCACTTGAAGGAGAGCAAATTCCACTTAGAGAAACCGCTTTTGCTTACACTCGCCGCGAGCCATTGGGAGTTGTTGCTGGTATCGGTGCATGGAATTACCCCATTCAAATAGCGTTGTGGAAATCTGCACCTGCACTTGCCGCAGGTAATGCAATGATCTTTAAACCAAGTGAGATGACTTCATTAACAGCATTAAAACTTGCCGAAATATACACCGAGGCAGGGGTGCCAAAGGGCGTTTTTAACGTTGTTACAGGAAAAGCGAATGTGGGGCAATGGTTAACACTGCATCCTGATATCGCGAAAGTTTCTTTTACTGGAGGAATTGAAACGGGTAAAAAGGTGATGGCAAATGCGTCTGCTTCAAGTTTGAAAGAAGTAACCATGGAACTTGGTGGAAAGTCACCTTTAATTATTTTTGATGATGCAGATTTAGATACCGCTGCTGATATTGCGATGATGGCGAATTTTTATAGTTCAGGGCAGGTGTGTACCAATGGCACTCGTGTCTTTGTTCCTGAAAGATTAAAACCTGCATTTGAAGCGAAAATTATAGAGCGCGTATCACGTATTAGGATCGGCTCACCTCTTGAAATGGACACCAATTTTGGCCCACTGGTCAGTTTTCCTCATCTTGAAAAAGTCTTGAGTTATATTGAGTTAGGCAAAGCTCAAGGGGCAAGATTACTTTGTGGTGGTCATCGTTTATTAGAAGGAAATTTTGCTCAAGGTGCTTATGTTGCACCTACTGTTTTCACAGATTGCACCGATGATATGAATATCACACAAGATGAAATATTCGGTCCTGTGATGAGTATTCTTAGTTATCAAACTGAAGATGAAGTGGTTTTACGCGCAAATAATAGCGTTTATGGTTTGGCCGCAGGTCTTGTCACCAAAGATCTCACAACAGCTCACCGTGTTATTCACCAATTGGAAGCCGGAATTTGTTGGATCAATACATGGGGCGAGTCTCCTGCAGAAATGCCAGTTGGTGGCTATAAACATTCTGGTGTGGGACGTGAAAATGGGCTTGTTACACTACAGAATTATACTCAAATAAAATCTATTCAAGTTGAACTTGGGGAGTTTTCATCCGTTTTTTAATCCATTCTTTTTTTAATGACTGAAACAGAGGAGATAACAATGGTCTATGACTACATTATTATCGGTGCTGGTTCAGCCGGTAACGTTCTTGCTACCCGCTTGACAGAAGATCCTGAAGTTACTGTGCTGCTCCTTGAAGCTGGAGGTCCGGACTACAGGTTCGATTTTCGTACACAAATGCCAGCGGCATTAGCCTATCCATTACAAGGTAGGCGATATAATTGGGCTTATGAAACAGAGCCTGAACCTTATATGAATAACCGACGCATGGAATGTGGCCGAGGGAAAGGGCTTGGTGGCTCATCATTAATTAATGGTATGTGCTATATCCGTGGTAATGCGATGGACTTTGATGGTTGGGCTAAATTACCTGGCCTTGAAGAGTGGGATTACTTAAGCTGTTTACCTTATTTTCGTAAGGCAGAAAGTCGAGATATTGGCGCTAATGATTATCATGGTGATAAAGGTCCTGTAAGTGTGGCTACGCCGAAAAAAGGCAATAATATCTTATTTAAAGCAATGATTGAGGCGGGTGTACAAGCAGGATACCCAAAAACGATTGATCTTAACGGCTATCAGCAAGAGGGTTTTGGCCCGATGGATAGAACCGTCACACCTAAAGGTCGTCGAGCAAGTACAGCAAGAGGCTATCTTGATCAAGCAAAAGTGCGTAAAAACTTGACGATAGAGACACATGCAACGACTGATATTATTGAGTTTGAAGGTAAAAATGCAGTGGGTGTCCGTTATTTTTCAGGCGAAAATACCACACCTCATCGTGTTAAAGCCAATCGAGAAGTATTACTTTGCGCGGGTGCAATTGCTTCGCCCCAAATTTTGCAACGTTCTGGTGTTGGGCCTGACAAAGTATTAAACGAATTTAATATTCAGCCAGTACATGTATTACCTGGAGTTGGGGAAAATCTGCAAGATCACTTAGAAATGTATTTGCAGTATGAATGTAAAAAGCCCGTTTCACTTTATCCTGCTTTAAAATGGTATAACCAGCCTAAGATTGGTGCGCAATGGCTATTTCAAGGAACAGGGATCGGTGCAAGCAATCAATTTGAAGCGGGGGGATTTATTCGCTCTAGCGAAAAGTTTGCGTGGCCTAATATTCAATTCCATTTTCTACCCGTTGCCATTAATTATAATGGCACCAATGCAGTAAAAGTGCATGGTTTCCAAGCTCATGTAGGCTCTATGCGTTCACCCAGTCGCGGGCGAGTAAAATTAGCTTCTACAGATCCTCATCAACATCCCAATATTTTATTTAATTACATGTCCACAGAACAAGATTGGGAAGAGTTTCGCTCCGCTATCCGTATTACGCGAGAAATAATGGCACAACCAGCATTAGATGCTTATCGTGGCGAAGAAATTAGCCCAGGTAAACATATTCAAAATGATGAACAACTTGATGCTTTTGTTAGAGAACGTGCTGAAACAGCATTTCATCCTTGTGGCACATGTAAAATGGGAACGGATGAAATGGCAGTTGTCGATGGGGAAGGTCGAGTACACGGCATAGAAAACTTAAGAGTTATTGATGCATCTATTATGCCACTAATAATCACTGGGAATTTAAATGCGACTACAATTATGATTGCAGAAAAGTTAGCTGATAAGGTGAGAGGAATTAAATCTTTACCTAAAAGTCAGGCTAAATATTATATTGCAGGTGATCAAGCTGCAAGAAAAACGAATCTAAGCCTATAAATCAGGGCAGACAAAAGAGGAATATAAATTCCTTTTTTGTCTTTTTATCATTATTTTCTCTTTGTTGATATTGAAGTTATATAAAAATAATTTATATAAAATCTAAGTATTCAGGAAAAAATATGATTAATTTTTATCATAAGTATTTCTAAATAAAATCGCTTTATAAAAGAAATTCAAAATAACGAGATAAATTCAAGTAAAACAACAATTTTTCTGCCATTTCTGTGATGAATATCAACACTCCATAACTGAAGCATTCCATTAATTATAATAAACAGACGACGAAAACGTTTGCATAATATTTTTATGCAGATAGAATTCGTCAGATTTTTTTGGCCTGGTGAAATTAATAGGGGGGTTAAAGTGTCTCAGGACAACAATTATAGTCAGGGCCCAGTGCCCATATCCGCAAGAAAGGGTGGATTGGCGTTAACCTTTGTGATGTTGGGATTAACGTTTTTTTCAGCCAGTATGTGGACTGGCGGCGCTCTTGGTACTGGTCTTTCCTTTAATGATTTCTTCCTCGCAGTTCTAATTGGTAATCTTCTTCTTGGTATCTACACCGCATTTCTTGGTTTTATTGGTTCAAAAACAGGTCTTACTACTCATCTCCTCGCGCGTTACTCTTTCGGTATTAAAGGTTCTTGGCTTCCCTCATTTTTACTCGGTGGTACTCAAGTTGGTTGGTTTGGTGTGGGGGTGGCAATGTTTGCCATTCCGGTAGGAAAAGCCACTGGTATTGATATCAATCTTCTTATCGCCATTTCCGGCATTTTAATGACCATCACAGTATTCTTCGGTATTTCTGCTCTCACTATTCTCTCTATCATCGCAGTTCCTGCTATCGCTATTCTCGGAAGTTACTCTGTTTATCTTGCGGTACATGATATGGGGGGACTTTCGACACTAATGGCGATAAAACCGGCTCAGCCATTAGATTTTAATTTAGCGTTAGCAATGGTTGTTGGATCGTTTATTAGTGCGGGTACACTGACTGCTGATTTTGTCCGCTTTGGACGAAACCCTAAAGTTGCTGTCATTGTCGCCATTATTGCTTTCTTCTTAGGAAATACCTTGATGTTTGTCTTTGGTGCGGCTGGTGCGGCTTCACTGGGAATGGCAGATATTTCTGATGTGATGATTGCGCAAGGATTATTACTTCCGGCTATCGTGGTGCTAGGTTTAAATATCTGGACAACGAATGACAACGCGTTATATGCATCAGGATTAGGTTTTGCCAATATCACTGGTTTATCAAGCAAAAAACTTTCAGTAATAAACGGTATCATTGGTACGCTGTGTGCATTATGGCTTTATAATAACTTTGTCGGTTGGCTTACCTTTTTATCTGCAGCAATTCCACCAGTAGGAGGTGTTATTATTGCAGATTATCTGATGAATAAAGCACGCTATAACTCCTTTAATGTTGCTACAATGCAATCGGTTAACTGGGTAGCACTACTCGCTGTTGCCATTGGCATTATGGCAGGGCATTGGTTACCGGGTATCGTGCCTGTTAATGCCGTGTTGGGGGGAGCAATAAGTTACGCTGTGTTAAATCCAATATTAAATCGTCGTACAGCTCGACAAGCGGAGATAAGTCATGCTGGGTAAAAATATCGAACAAATTAACCATGCTCGTCTAGTTGGAAAAGAAGGTTTATGGCGCATTACGCTAAAAAATAACAAAATTGAAGCCATTGCATCTCAACCTGAAAATGATTTTCATCCTGATGCCTTAGATGCTCAAGGCGGATTGGTTCATGCGCCTTTTGTTGAACCTCATATTCATTTAGATACTACACAAACCGCAGGGCAACCGAACTGGAATCAATCAGGTACGTTATTTGAAGGTATCGAGCGTTGGGCAGAACGAAAAGCATTGTTAACACATGATGATGTTAAACAACGTGCATGGCAAACATTGCAATGGCAAATTGCTAATGGTATTCAGCATGTTAGAACACATGTGGATGTTTCAGATGCTTCACTCACAGCATTAAAAGCAATGTTGGAAGTAAAAGAAGAAATAAAACCTTGGGTTGATTTACAAATAGTCGCTTTTCCTCAAGAAGGTATTTTATCTTACCCTAATGGTGAAGCTTTATTAGAAGAAGCATTAAAGCTAGGCGCAGATGTTGTCGGTGCGATCCCTCACTTTGAATTTACGCGTGAATATGGTGTTGAATCTCTGCATAAAACCTTCGCTTTAGCACAAAAGTATGATCGTTTAATAGATGTTCATTGCGATGAAATTGATGATGAACAATCGCGCTTTGTTGAAACTGTTGCGGCTTTAGCCCATAAAGAAAATATGGGTTCAAGAGTGACTGCAAGTCATACAACCGCAATGCATTCTTATAATGGGGCTTATACTTCACGTTTATTCCGACTATTAAGAATGTCTGGCATTAACTTTGTGGCGAATCCTTTGGTTAATATTCACTTGCAAGGACGCTTTGATACTTATCCAAAACGTCGTGGTATTACTCGCGTAAAAGAGATGCTAGAAAGTAATATTAATGTCTGTTTTGGTCATGATGATGTCTTTGATCCTTGGTATCCATTAGGCACAGCAAATATGCTCCAAGTCTTACATATGGGATTGCATGTTTGCCAATTAATGGGCTATGGCCAAATTGATAAGGGATTACAGTTGATTAGTCATAATAGTGCTAAAACATTGGCGTTAACGGATTATGGTGTTGAAGTAGGAAATAGTGCAAACTTTATTATTCTGCCAGCAGATAACGGATTTGATGCTTTACGTCGTCAAGTACCTGTGCGTTATTCTATTCGCCAAGGTAAAGTTATTGCACAAACAGAGCCAGCAAAAACAGAAATTATGTTAGATAAGCCAACTCGAATTACTTACAAGTAATTTTTAATTTATCTTAATAATGGATCAGTAAATAATAACTGATCCATTATCACCAAATTTTTTATCGCCAAATATAATCCGAAAAGGCCAACATAATCACAGGGGTAGCGATCACATCTGCCACAAGCGTGAGTGGGGTAATGATAATATTACTAGCTAAATTACCTGGTTTAAATGAGTTGCTCTTTTCATAAGTATACAGTTCGACTTTATAATTTTCGTTTAATTTGTCTTTCAATGTCGCAGGCATTTCCATAACGTCTTTCTGGAATACATATCCTTTGATAGGTATTGTTTTCACCCATGAACTGTCATCAGAATTACGTGTTTCTTTAAATCCTAAATTTTTTAATACTTCTGTTTGTTTGTCAGTTAATGTGAATTTTTTACTGATATAAACATGGTAATTTTCTTTAAATTCAATGACATTATCATTTTCTTTGGTAAGTTTTAGTCTAATGATACCTTCAGAATTATCAAATGCTTTCAATGGGATTGTTTTAATGATTTCATTTAATTGCATTAGTTCATCAGCACCTTGAGTTAGTATATAAATATAATTTTCACCTAAGAACCCATACCCAGATCCTGGTAATTGAATGGGCGCTAGATTTTCATTATTTTGATTATATTTAACTCTGAGATTTTTATATTCAAAAGCACCTACTATATTATCATTTACACTGGCCTGTTTTTTGTATTCTGAACCTACGACAGGATTACTATACCAAACAGCACCTGTTACACATCCAGTGGTACTTAAAATTAATAAGCTGAAAAAGAAGAATACTATTTTTTTCATTTTTTATTCTCGAGTTAAATTTATTCAATGATAATAGATTAAACCAGTTAGTTATTTAACACCATGGTTACTGTGTTCATTATTCTCTTTTTATATTAAATGTTCAGTATAATATTTTGTTTTTCTATTTTTAAATAATATAATTTAATTATTAAGGATAATTGCGTATAGAGACAAAAGATATCTTTTATTATTAAGTTTAGAATTTTATTTTTATCATGTATTATACATATGGTTAGACCCTCTCCGTATTACTGCGGCTGCTATCCCTTTAATCTGAGAGGTTTTTATGTCTACACAAAGAGATCGTGGTTGGCGCCAATGTGTTAACCGCAAAAATAAACATCAAGAAATGGGGTGTTCACGAGTGATGTTTAAACCAGAAAAAAAATGGTCTAATTTATATACTCGATCACTCAAAATGACCAGAGCTGCACAACTAGGAATTGAATATCCAAGAATTTCTCGTAGTCAGCGTCGATTAAATGCATTATCTGATAGTGAGTAATAATGAATATCTTATTTATTTGCAGTAAAAACCAATGGCGAAGCCCAACCGCTGAACTATTGTTTGCAGATAGAGAAGGAATTAATACACTTTCAGCAGGTACGCGCAAAGATGCGCAATGTGTTGTTGATAATGAATTGCTAAAATGGGCTGATTTAGTGCTTGTCATGGAATCTAAACATTTAAATCGTTTATCTGCACATTTTCCTGCAACCATGCGCTATAAAAAAGCCCATGTATTGGGAATACCTGATAATTATTGCTTTAATGATCCGGCATTAATTGAACTCCTTGAACAGAAAGTTCAGCCTTATTTACCGATGGAAGCAAAGCTTTCAACTAAATAATTTATTTATCTTGATCAAAAACGCTCAACTTAAAATATAAGGCTGAGCGTTTTTTTATATTTGAAAGCTTTGAGTATAAAAAATAAGTCAAATTTTTATTTGTTGTATTTATTTATTTATTGTTTTTTCTGATCAAGGCTGCTAATTGTGCAAGCTCTTCATCACTCGCACGTTCAAAATCGTGAGATGAAAGATAACCCGGATATTTATCAAAGAAAATCTTCTGCTTATTTTCAATAGGTGCCCATTTAGTCATATCACCAGTACCATGCATTGGACTAAGTTTACTATGAACATGATCAACACCAAAGCCTTCAAAAAACATTCCTGAACGAGACACATCAGGGAATGTTTTATCCAAGATTTTAGCAACTTTTTTGGTCGCAATAACGAGTAAGGCTAAGGCTTCATCGCTTAAATCAAACGCATAACTTGGATAGTGTTTTTTAGGGATAACAACAGTAAAGCCTTTGGTATTAGGAAATATAGAGAGAAAAGCGAGGTGGTGATCATCTTCCCAAATTTTATGGCAAGGTGCTTTTCCCGCTACGATTTGACAGAAAATACAGTTATCCATAGTAGCCCCATAATAAAATTACTCGTCATATTTCAAAGTGTAGCGTTGTTGCCTAGCTACACCTTGAATTATTTAGAGCATCTTCAACAAGTTGTTTACTGTATGTACACAAATGAAACATTGTGTATAGCTGTACCTTATACACCTTAGATCATTTTGAGCATAAGATGATTAAAGTAGGTTTCTTTCAGCTAAATCAAGTGCAAAGTAAGACAGAATTAAATCTGCTCCTGCACGTTTAATTGAACCTAAAGTTTCCATGACCACACGATCTTCATCGATTGCACCAGCTAATGCCGCAAATTTAATTTGGGCATACTCACCACTGATTTGATAAGCAGCTAAAGGTAATAACGTACGTTCACGTACATCGCGAATAATATCTAAATAAGCGCCTGCAGGTTTTACCATCAGCATATCAGCGCCTTCTTGTTCATCAATTAATGATTCACGGATAGCTTCACGGCGATTCATTGGATTCATTTGATAAGTTTTGCGATCACCAATTAAACGAGAGCCTGCAGCATCACGGAAAGGACCATATAAGGCGGAAGCGAATTTAGTTGAATAAGAGACAATGCCTGTATCACTAAAGCCTGCTTTATCAAGTGCTGCACGAATGGCGGCGACTTGTCCATCCATTGCTGCAGATGGAGCGATAAAATCTGCACCAGCTTGCGCGGCTGCAACAGCTTGAAGACCTAAATTATAGATAGTTTCATCATTATCAACATGTTCACCATGTAAAACGCCACAGTGACCATGTGAAGTGTATTCACAAAAACAAGTATCAGACATCACAATCATTTCTGGGACTGCATCTTTACAAATACGAGACATACGAGAAACTAAGCCATCACTTTTCCAAGCATCACTCCCAGTTTCATCAAGATGATGGGATACCCCAAAAGTCATGACAGTTTTAATGCCAGCTTTGGCAATGCGTTCAATTTCATAAGCAAGACGCTTTTCAGGAATACGAACCACACCCGGCATACTTTTAATAGGCTGATAATCATCAAGCCCTTCTTCAACAAAAATAGGCAGAGCGAGATCATTTTTAGTTAAGGTTGTTTCTTGAAAGAGAGCGCGCAGGTTTTCTGACTGGCGTAGTCTTCTTAAACGCTGGATGGATTGTTCGTTGCTCACAATATCTCCTTTTTATGGCCAGTACTAACAAGTATTTACCGAGGTATTATAAACCTTAATATTGATAGATAGATACTCTATAATTGATACTCGTCATACTTCAAGCCGTAGCGTTGTGACTGGATCCATTCGTATTGTATGCTCCTAGTGATTCCTCGAATTATTTAGAGTATAGAGAGTTAGTTATAGAGAAAGAGAAAAAAGCAAGGGAAAAGCAAAAGGTAAGAAGAATAAGTGATGGAGAGGGCGAAATAAAAAAGAGCAGGATAATTTCTACTCTTTAAATTGATTACTACTCATTTCTTAATGAGAAGATTATTTTTTTTGCTCTTCTAATGCAGAGATCATTTGAATTTTACAAGCTGCAACAATTTGAGTTAGGCCTTCTTGGAATTCTGCTCGAGAACCAATTTCAGCTTTTGCATCACGTAAAGAGTTAACAACTTCGATAGTGCCTTCAGTAAATTGTGCTTCAGTTGCTTCTAATTTTGCAAAATCAAATTTCTTTGCATTTAAAGAGGCTACTGCATCTTTGGCAATTTTCTCTGCTGGCTCTTTTGTATCATAAGCTTTAATTGAGATATCTTTAAAGGTATCGCAGTAATCATCAGCCATTTTTGTTGGGTTAGCGAAAGCAACTGCGGGCAATAATAGCAGAGATAAGAGAAGTGGTTTCATTTTAGCCTCATGTTTATTTTTTGGTACGTACTCATTGAGTGTAACATATAAACAGGGATGACGATAAATCAGAATAAGTGTAAAAAATATAAAACGTTAATTTTTTTAATCCGATTGAATTTAATTTCATAGCTATAATTGTGTTTAAGGACAATAAGCTAGCTTTTTATTTTCAAAGGAAAATTATAATTAACAATAAATAAAATAACATAAATTTAATAATATTAGGATTTATCTTTATTTACATTTTATGATGTTGGTTTTTATTTACGTTAATAATAAAAAATAGAGAATTAAATATAAAAATAAGGATAAAATGATAACCTATTAATACTAAGTTAAACTTAATTTACTGTATTCTATAGGTTAATTTGCAATCACCGCACTAAAGGTATAAGATTTTTTATCTTCTTCTCTAATTCAAATAACATTAAAAATTCTTAACAAAAAGAATCTATTATTCAGATTGTTAGCTAAAATAATGAATAAACAAAATAATTATCATTTAAAAAATAGGAATAAAAGAGAAAAAAATCCCCTCTATAAAGATAGAGGGGTAGCTAAATGAATAAAGAATGGTTTATTTCGAGATTAAGTATATAGAAATTTAAAACTAATTTTTGTTTATTTGTGCAGCACAAAAAGTTCAGAAAATAGAATAAAAATATGTACTAGTACCCAATCCAAAATAAATCAATTATTGGCGATAAACAGTTTTAATTTGGCTAATAGTATTACGGAATGTCTCTGCTTGTTTTTCGTCATCAACTTCTGCAATCGCGCGTTCAATATTTAAAATAATACGTCCTGCATCTGCTTGGCCTAATGCTTTTAACATATAAGTGACAAGAGTTTTTAAGCAAGCCACTTCTTCTGCCAATGTTTCAACATCTGCTTGTGTTTTAAATTTTTCGTTCATTATCTACTTCCTTTGTGTTTAATTGGCCAATGATATCAAATTAGGCCGATAGAATAGCAAAGTCTTGATGAGGGATGAATAGTATAGCCTTAAGCATTTTATCAGATTGGGATCGTTAGAGTGACAATTAGGCAAAATAGTAAGCTCACACATTTACTTACTAAAATCACGCTATACTTTGAATATCAATCGTGAAGGAGAATTTGTATATCTATTGCGATTAATAATAAGAAAAAATGCAGGAAATGGTGGAGGAGAATAAGATGAAAAAAGAGCAACTATTACATGCAATAACACATTACCCTGCACTTTATCAGCGTAAAACAGGAAATACACATAAAGGTACATTTGGAACAATTGGTATTATTGGTAGCGCTGAAGGAATGAGTGGTGCCATTGTCTTGGCTGGTAAAAGTGCATTAAAAGCGGGCTGTGGAAAAGTTTTTCTTGGTTTCGCACAGTTACAACTTCCTCTTCCTTTTATTGATAGTGCACCAGAACTCATGCTAAAAACAGCGTCTGAGTTAGTGGATAGGCAAGATATTTCTGCTTGGGCGGTTGGTTGTGGATTGGGGTTGTCAGCAAATTCTGAAAATATTTTATTAAATGTATTAGCTCAGCGGAATGAAAATCAGCCTTATGTTTTTGATGCAGATGCGCTAGTGTTGATGGCAAAATTAAAATCACAAATCTCACTTAATCAACATTGTGTATTAACGCCACATCCCAAAGAAGCCGCTATTTTACTTAATTGTACATTGAGTGATATTCAAAATAACCGAGAACAAGCAGCCAAAGAAGTGACAAAACTTTACCACTGTTGGGCAATAATCAAAGGACAACATACAGTTATTACTTCTCCTACAGGGGAGATAATAATTAATAGAACAGGTAACAGTGGATTATCAACAGCAGGAAGTGGGGATGTATTAACTGGTATCATGGGGAGTTTTTTAGCGCAAGGAATGGTAATGTCTGATGCAGTTAAAAGTGCGGTTTGGATACATGGTATAGCTGCCGATATTTTAGTTGAAAAAGGTATTGGACCAATAGGCTTAACAGCTTCAGAATTGATTGATACTGTCCGCGATGTTCGTAATCAAATATGGGCGAGAACACAAAAACATAATGCCGATTATTTTGAATAAGATCTTTTGTTTTTTCGTATAACGTATTAATAATTAAAGTAGGTTTATATTAAGATTAGATTGTTTTTAGTTAATTCACTCACAGTAATCTTTGGGTTATTGCGGTAGGATTAAGGTAAATGGAGAGTTGAGAGGAGTTATTATGTATAAAACGATTTTAGTGCCTATTGATATTGTAGAAGAAGAGTTAACCAGTAAAGCAGTACGACATGCAGTGTATTTAGCAAAAGAAACGGGAGCTAACTTACATTTAATTCATGTTCTTCCTATCTCTTCGGCAATCATTAATGCTTATTCACTGGGTTATCCAGAAATTAAAGATAAAGCGACAGTGAAAGCAGAAAATGATATGCAAATGTTGGTAGATTCGGTGGATTTACCTGCTGAAAAGGTCGCTTATACGGTTACTTTTGGCTCACCTCGTGATGAGATTTTAGTTACAGCAAAAGATATTCAAGCCGACTTAATTGTCATTGGCTCACGTAGACCTAATATTAGCACTCATTTATTAGGCTCTACAGCTGCAGGCGTAGTTCGTTACGCTGAAATTTCAGTGCTAGTTGTTCGTTAATATATTCATTAATATGCTATGAGTATTCCTCGTAGCATATTCTTATTTTGCGTAGTTTATCTTATTTATTTAATAAGCCATTTATTGAATCGACACTCTATAGAGTGAATAAGAATGGAAAAATTTACCCAAGAACTTTTAAGGCTCGATCATTTTATTCTACGCATCTTACGCTATTATGTAATAGGCTCTATTTTCTTTTTTTTAGGGTTATTACCCGGTGTATTAGGATTCTATTTAATTGAAGGGCATAGCTTTATGGAGTCCGCATTAAATGCAATTTCTATGCTGAGTGGACAACCTGTAGAGCCAGCACCTGCAACCCCAACAGGGCGCTTTTTTATTGCAATTTATGGATTGTTTCTTCAGTGTGTTTTTATTTTATCAATTGGGCTGGTTGTCACACCGTTTATTCATCGACAATTGCATAAATGGCATCTTGAGGAAGATTAAATAAGCAAGCTGTGGGTTTAACGCTACAATAATAAACAGACAATAATCTGATAATGAGGAGTTGCTATGTACAAGACAATTCTAGTACCTGTTGATATTTCAGAAGATGAGTTAACAACAAAAGCCTTACAACACGCAGTTTATATTGCCAAACTAGAAGGGGCGAAACTGCATCTTTTTCATGCTATTCCTGATATTTCACGTTTTTCTATTAGCTATAGCTATCACTATGACATGTTAAGTTCTTTTGCCAACAAAGCACTTGAACGTGTACAAGAACAACTGCAAGAATTAGCTAATAGTATCGATTTGCCTAATGAACGAGTTGAGTATTCAGCCGTATTTGGCTCTGCAAGAGATAAAGTTTTAGAGCTAGCTGAAAAAATTAATGCTGATTTGATTGTGATTGGTTCACGTCGTCCAAGTATTTCAACACACTTATTAGGTTCAAATGCGTCAGGTATCGTTGCTTATGCTAAGCAATCTGTTTTAGTTGTCCGCTAAAATTTCTCATAAAAGTAAAAATAGTAAAAGCTCCTAAATTATTTATTTAGGGGCTTTTTTGCTTTAGTTTATAAAAAATTATTTATTATTTTGGATATACATTTTCACTTCAATACTAGATAAAAAATATAGATAGGGCGCAATTGTTTATTAATGCGGTTTTTATGCAAACATAAGGAACTTCATTGATTGAGAATGATAGGCATTCTAAAGTAGAGACTGTTATTTTTTAATGAGAGATGAGTATTATGTTGAATAACCAAAATTTTGTTGTCATGGATGTTGGACAATTTCCTGTTGTTACTATGAAAATATTCCCAGAAACTTTGGAAGATGCCAACAATTGGACAGCTGAAATGGATGTAGTACTAAACGAAAAGAAAAAATTTGTTTTGGTATATCCGTCCATTAATAAAAAAGAGAAAGAGCATAAAAAAGAAGATATGGAAGGGATGAAAGCAGTAAGACGCTGGCTAAAAGAGGGTAAGGCACTTCTTAGTGAATATTGTGCTGGTATGATAATGACTGCTGATCCACAAAAAAATGATAAAGAGCAACTGGTACAACTCTCTTCTGTTATTTCAGCTGTTTATGGTGTTCCCGTATTTGTTGCAGAAACTCTGGATGAGTCGTATGTTAAAGCTAATGAGTTGGTTGCGTAATTAAACTTCATTATAAAATGACGAAAAAGCTATTTGAGGTGCCAGCGATTTTGGCACCTTTATTATTTTATATACTCGTCATACTTCAAATTACAGCGTTATAGACGACGGCGTCTATTAGCGCAAGTTATATACCATTGCTCGTATCCTAAAAGCGCTACTTATTGGCTAGCTATACCTAGAATGATTTAGATCACATATTATTTAATGGTTTTTTCTAAAGAAGAAATCTACGAATGAGCGAGTGAGTAAATAAAGATTGATCTACCTACTGCCTTAAATATTTTATTTGTTCATAATAGTATTGAAAGATAATAGAGCGAAAAATGAGCTATGCTGATAAACTTTATATTAGCAATGGCTCGTTTGTGATTAAAACTAAGGCATGGTATGGATAATGAGATAATGGCGGACTGCACTGCCATTTCACAAGATAAACAGCGTGAAATTACCAAGTTATGTATTCAAACTGCGTTATTGCTATTGCAACATGGCGCAGAAAGTATGCTGGTTGAACAGCTTTCAACCCGTTTAGGTTTAGCTTTAGGTGTACATCAAGTCGAAAGTGCAATTTCTGCTAATGCCGTTGTATTAACGACGATAGTTAATGGACATTGCCAGACATCAACACGAAAGATAGTTGATCGTGGCATTAATATGCATGTTGTGACAGAAGTTCAGCATATTGTTATTTTAGTTGAACATCACCTTGCAGATATCCATGAAGCAAGAAAACGCTTTGAGCATATAAAACCATTACGTTATCCACGTTGGGCGATTATTTTTATGGTTGCCTTATCTTGTGGCTGTTTCTCTAAATTAAATGGTGGCAATTGGGATGGTTTTTTAGTTTCAGCTATTGGTGGCGGTCTTGGTATGTTTGTACGCCAAGTATTAACGCATCGCCAAATGAATCCACTAATTAATTTCTGTATTACCGCTTTTGTTGCCACATCTGTTTCAGGTTTATTATTAAAACTCTCTTATTTTCAAACAACCGCAACTATTTCAATGGCCGCCAGTGTTTTATTACTGGTTCCCGGATTTCCTTTAATTAATGCTGTTGCTGATATGTTTAAAGGTCATGTTAATACGGGCTTAGCGCGTTGGGCAATGGCAACAATGTTAACATTGGCAACCTGTTTAGGGGTTATTTTAGCCATGGCAGTATGGGAGTTAAGAGATTGGGCATAATAACGATTATTCTTACCCTTATTGAAGATATGATTTTAGCAGCCATTCCTGCGGTGGGTTTCGCAATGGTATTTAATGTACCTTTACGTGCTTTAAAATATTGCGCGTTATTAGGGGCAATAGGGCATGGCTCACGTACTGTACTGATTATGAGTGGAATGAATATTGAATGGGCAAGTTTCTGTGCTGCAATTTTAGTCGGTTGTATTGGCATTCAATGGTCACGTTGGTGGCTTGCGCATCCTAAAGTTTTCACTGTCGCGGCTGTTATTCCAATGTTCCCCGGAATTAATGCTTATATCGCGATGATCTCTGTGGTGAAATTAACACAAATCGGTTATAGCGAGGAGATTTTTGAAGCTTTAGTTACTAATTTCCTTAAAGCTTCATTTATTGTCGGTGCGCTCTCTATCGGGCTATCCTTGCCGGGATTATGGTTATATCGCAAGCGTCCGAGTGTATAATTTCTTACATCGCGTGTTGTAGTGAATTTAATGTAATATCCAGTTCATTTTTGTCAGAAATAATAATTTGAATTCGTAATTTGTTTTCAGACTCCAAACTTGCATGCGCTTTAACATCTTCGTTATTCGCATGCTTTTTTGTGATCTCGACTAATTCATCCATCAAATTCAGCATATTCTCATTCATTTTTAAATTTCTCCAAATCATTGATGGACTAAACCATAGCAAATCCCTTTTGCGTTAATGTCGAGAATAACGGCTTTTTCTATTCCCATTCACGCTTATTGTTTTATTTTTTACATAAAAAATAGTAAGAAAGATTGCCCAAAATAAATTTAAAAAAGGTAAAATAAAGAAAAATAAAAATAAGATTATCAGTTGGTTATTAAAGATAATTCTTATTGGGTTTAATAAAATAAAGCGTAAGGCAGATACCACTTTGAGAAAAATATTACACTATACTGCGGTTGTGTTGGGTTTATTTATTTTTACATTAAATGTTCAAGCACAAGCGCCAGAAAATTTTACAAAAGCAAAAGAGATAGCAAAAGAACGTATCTATTATGATCAAAATCAAAAATCACAAGGAACGATTTATTGTGGCTGTGATTGGGAATGGGTAGGGAAATCAGGTGGTCGTGTTGATTTAGCTAGTTGTGGCTATCAAGTAAGAACACAACAAACAAGAGCTGCACGTATTGAGTGGGAACATATTGTTCCTGCATGGGTGTTTGGGCATCAGCGTCAATGCTGGCAAAATGGAGGAAGAGCTAATTGTGTGAAAAACGATCCTGTGTTTGGCAAGATCGAAGCTGATTTACATAATTTAGCGCCTTCTATTGGTGAAGTTAATGGCGATCGTAGTAATTTCAGCTTTGGGCAATTACCTGCTCAAGCGTCTTACCAATATGGCCAATGTCGTAGCCGTGTTGATTTTGCTTCACGCACCTTTGAGCCTCGTAATGAAGTGAAAGGTCAAGTAGCAAGGGTCTATTTCTATTTACATGACCGCTATAACCTCTCAATGTCACGTCAGCAACAACAATTATTAATGGCTTGGGATAAGGCTTATCCACCAACGGTATGGGAAAAAGAGCGTGATAATCGCATTGCTCGTGTCGTTGGATATCATAATCCTTTTGTAACGGGAGAAGTGAAGTGGCAATTAGGACATAAAAATAGTGGTGCCGGATTATCTGCAACAAATAATGCACCTGTCACTAAAGCTAAAACTGAAACACCTAAACAAGTAAGTACAGCACAATCTGAAAGTATTAAGGGTAATATAAATAGCAAGATTTATCATTTTGCCCATTGCTCTGGTTATAAAACCATGTCAGATAAAAATGCTGTCTTCTTTAAAACAGAAAATGAGGCTATTGAGGCTGGTTATCGTTTAGCAAATAATTGCAAACAGCCTTAAGGGTTATTATTGAGATTACATCCAACGACGAACGTGGCGACAATATTGTTGCCACGCTTGTGGAAATAACTCACTTAAGATCTTTTCTTCACGTACTATCGTATAGCGATCAGTAATAAAGTAAAACGCAATCGCAGCACCCAAAAATCCCCAATTACCAAAAATAAAAAACAGTCCAATACTGATATCCAAAAAACCGAGATACATAGGATTACGGCTAATTTTATAAGGGCCACTTGTCACTAATTGTCGAGGTGTGTGATTGGGATTAGGAGATGTTTTTTGTTTAATAAAAAATGAGAGGCAATAAAAAAGCCAGATCCCAGAAGTCGTAATCGTGAGTAAACCTAAATAAAAAAAGAAACCCATATTCAGAGAGCCTGAATGAAGTTCAAAACCAATAAATGGAATTAGGTTAAGTAGTAACCAATAAATAAAAGGTAATCGTAAGAAATTCATTTACTCCCCCTAAAATAACATTTATTGTTATTTTTATGTTAAGTTCATCTCGTTATAGATCGACTCAGTATTGAAAATATTTTTCTTTTGTCATTATACTGTCATAAAGCTTCGTTAATTTTCACTCTAACTCCATGATGGGGAATATGAATGATAGAAGCAATGGAAATATCTCGTTACTCACAGAAAACCGGCAACAACCGTTCATTGATGTTTAATGTTCAGGATTGTGACCGGTTTTTTTGTTTTCTGCGACTAAACAGAGTCTGAAGGGGACTCATCGGTAAGCGAATGGAATACAAATAGAGATGTCGATGACTTTTTGAAGACTAACAAGGGTAAATACCACTATGAGTAGACAAAAAGCAGCAACACGTTTACGCCGAGAAAATAAACGCACCTCACGTAAAGAACAACGTAATGGGGCGCATCGAGATAATGTTATGGTTTTACCAGGATTTGGGGATATTGATACCATTGGTATGGCGAGAGAAAAGCGTGATGAACGCTTGTTATCTCCTCGCAATGAAGTACAACGCCAATATATGAATGCAATTAAACATCAAGATCTTATTTTCGCTACAGGGGAAGCAGGGTGTGGCAAAACCTTTCTCAGTACTGCAATGGCTGCCGATGCCTTAATTAATAAAGAAATAGAACGTATTATTGTTACTCGACCAGTGTTGCAGGCAGATGAAGATCTTGGGTTTTTACCTGGTGATATTGCGGAAAAATTCGCACCCTATTTTCGTCCTGTCTACGACGTATTAGTGAAACGTTTAGGCGCTTCATTCTTACAGTATTGTTTACGTCCTGAAATTGGCAAGGTTGAAATTGCACCTTTTGCTTATATGCGAGGTCGTACTTTTGAAAATGCATTTGTTATTTTAGATGAAGCACAGAATGTTACTGTGAATCAAATGAAGCTATTCTTAACTAGAATGGGTGAGAATGTCACTGTTGTGGTAAATGGAGATATTACACAGTGTGATTTACCTTCTGGTGTACCGTCTGGATTAGCGGATGCTCTTATTCGATTTGAGGCTAATAGTCGAGTAGGTGTGATTAAGTTTATGCAGGAAGATTGTGTGCGATCTACATTATGTCATCATGTATTAGCTGCTTATAATGATTAAATTGGGCATAAGAAATTTTTTATAAAATAAAAAAGGCTGCATATTATTGAGGGAGTTAATATGCAGCCTGTACAGCCAACGTTTAATCTTTAATTTATTGCTTAGCTTACGTCTTCATTATCCATAACATGGTGACGTTCAGCGTGATAACCTTCTTCGTCATAACCAAAACGCCAATAAGGAATGGCATAAATTAAGCTACGATCATAACCGTTATCACGACGAATATGACGTCTTAATGCACGAATAATTTTGTCTTCACCTGCAATCCAAAATGCCACATCTTCAGCAGGTAATTCCCATGACATAAATTCATTAATTAAGTTTTCAGTTTGTTCTTCAACTGAGCCAATCAGCCAGATTATTTCTAATCCATTAGGACGTTTAATTTCTTGACGATGCGTTTCGTCTTCTACTCGGATAACGACTTTTCCTTGAACATTAGGCTGCATGGTTTCAATTAAAGCCATTAAAGCAGGTAATGAACTTGGATCGGCTGCCATATAGTAATGTGACGCAGGGGCTAAAAGGGGATCAGGGCCACCTGGATTAGTGATCCCAATGTAGTCGCCTTGCTTAGCATTTAGTGCAAAATGAATAGCTGGGCCAACATCGTCATGAACGGCAAATTCAATGTCTAACTCTTTTTGCTCTGGGCGAATAGCACGAACACTATAAGTTCGTACAATCGATCTTGGTTCGCCTTCAGGCCATTTAGGGCCTTTTTCAGAAAAACCCGGTACTGTAGGCTTCACTTGACCTTCTAATGGTAAAAATATTTTTAGATGTGCGCCCGCTGTATCAGCAGGGTAAGTATCTAAATCATCACTAGTAAAGGTAATACAGCGCATTCCTGGCGTGACATCAGTAATACGTTTTACTTGAACTAGGCGAGGAGGCGCTGGTTTATAAATGTTTTTTTCTTGAGGTGTTTTTTGGTTACTCACGTTTTTTTACCTGACTCATTTAATTGTTTTTTCGATGTAGATATTATCATTTTCAATTAATAATGATAGTCATTATCAACATTAACTTTGATTTAGTAAAGTGAGGTGTATGTTTTACTTATCATTGTGTGATTAGGCTCAAATTACGATAAAGAAAAAAACTTAAAAATCAATGTAATAAGCTTGTGGTAATAATTCAGAGGCATTAATTAGAGAAATTAGAAGAAAATAAAAACACTAAAATACAATGTGGTAGGCGGGGGCTGGTATTATTTTATTTGAAGAAAGAAATAGTTTTAGATAGTTGAAATAAAGGCAGAAAAATCAATTAATACAGTGAGTAAACTTAAAATAGTATACTCACTGTATTTTTATATGACGCCAGTAATAGATTAAGCTTTAGGATCTGGGCCAAATCTGTTGTCGCCTTTAGTTCCTTCTAGGCACATAAAGACAAAAACAATTAATCCACCAACAGCAGGAATAAATGCAAGTAAGAACATCCAACCTGATTTATCTTGGTCGTGGAAACGACGAATAGTTACAGCAAGGCTAGGTACGATAATAGCTAAAGAATAAATACCGATAATAATACCTACAATCGAACCTAATGAACTCGTTTCACCAGTGTTCATGTCTATTGATGACATTAAAATAGCATATAGAACAGTAATGATAATGGTATTTACCAGAGTAAACATCCAATATTCTTTTCTGCGAGCACGACCTGAAAAGTTAGCGTAATTATTTTTAATGACTTCCAAATACCAATTCATGACTTCATCCTTAATTTAGTAGCAACAATACGTAAGCCTAGTTTAGGTGATCTTTCTTAGCAATTAAGATAATTCTAAATTATCAAAATATATTTTTTAAAAAGACATTATGGTCATTCCCTCTATTTCATAGGGATATAAGCTTAATTTTTAAGTTAATCAAATAGGTAATATCTAAATGATGCACAATATACGTCTTTATAAACTAATACAGGTGTGGAGTGCTAAGCGGCGGGTATCATAATTACTTTAGAAATTGAATTCAACAAGTACTCTATTTTATTTCTAGTGAAGATGGCTTTTTATAGGATTTTTTATATCTTTATTTATCGTCATAACAGAATAAAAAAGATTTTATCCCTTACTATTAATCAAAAATGATGTATTTATAGTTATTTTATCAATGCGTTTGATTTAATTTTAGTTAATTATGGGAAATAAGAAAGGGCTAAAATAATATCAGCCCTTTGTGTTTATTTTACCGTTGTGCGGTACTATGTTTTATATTGCTGTGTGTGTTTTGCCTTTACTTCACTTTCATTCCCGCAAGCGTCATTAAGAATCGAAAAAGAGAAGAAACCGCAAATAAAGCTAAAACACTACAAAACCAAATTGTAATTAGCCAGCCCCATTTTTTTAATAATGAGGGTTTGCTTTGTATTTGTGGATCAGTGATAGCCTTCTTCATAATTGGTTTTTCCTCTGAAAACGTAATAACTCCAGAATGTGTAAACGAGAATAATTGGAATAATAAAGAGTGCGCCAACTAGCATAAATCCTTGGCTTTCTGGTGGTGCAGAAGCTGCTACAAAACTCACGGCAGGCGGAATAATGTTAGGCCAAATACTGATGCCTAATCCGGCAAAACCTAAGAAAATTAAAGCCAATGCTCCAAAGAAAGGAAGATAATGTCCTTGTTTTTTTATCGAACGCAAAATCAGCCATGAGCTGTATAACACTAAAAGTGGAACGGGCAAAAAGAAGAACAAGTTAGGTAACGTGAACCAGCGTTCAGCAATGGCAGGTTGTGCTAGTGGCGTCCATGCACTAACAACAGCGATCACAGCAAGCATTACCAGTGTCAGTGGTTTAGCAACTTTATATAAATTTTGCTGTAAATGGCCTTCGGTTTTCATAATTAGCCAGCCACATCCTAATAAGGAGTAGGCGATAACTAAACCAAAACCACAAAAGAGTGCAAAAGGCGACAGCCAATCAAAATAGCTACCTGCAAATGTACGATTAACAACAGGTAGACCTTGAACAACGCTACCAACGACAACGCCTTGCATAAAGGTTGCTAGTATTGATCCGAAAATAAAGGATTTGTCCCAAAAGCTTTTGTGACTGTTATCTGCTTTAAAACGAAATTCAAAGGCAACACCACGGAAAATCAGCGCGACAAGCATTAAAGTTAAAGGCATTGCTAATGCATCAAGAATAACAGCATAAGCAAGCGGAAATGCACCAAATAATGCAGCTCCCCCCAAGACTAACCATGTCTCGTTACCATCCCACACTGGGGCTACGGTATTCATCATTAAGTCACGATCTTGGTCGCTTTTAATAAATGGATAGAGCATACCGATACCGAGATCGAAGCCATCCATTACAATATACATTAATGTACTAAATACGATGATGATGAACCAAATAACGGGTAAATCAATTCCCATGATGAACCTCCGAAGTACCTTTACGGATCAGTCTTAACATATAGGCATATCCAACACCGAACACAGAACCATAAACAACAAAGAAGATCAGTAGGCTTATACTCATATGCATTTCACCATGAGCAGAGACGGCGTCTCGTGTTCGCTGTATGCCATAAACAACCCAAGGCTGACGACCTACTTCTGTTGTAAACCAACCTGCAAGAATAGCGATAAGACCTGATGGCGCCATTAAAAATGTTAAACGTAAGAAGGTCTTAGATTCATAAAGTCTCTTTTTATATCGCAGCCAAGTTCCCCAAACACCCACTAAAATCATTAACATCCCTAGGCCAACCATAATGCGGAAAGACCAGAAAACGATAAGTGAATTAGGTCGGTCTTCTTTAGGGAATTCTTTTAATGCCGGAACTTGTTTTTCTAAGCTGTGAGTTAAGATCATGCTGCCAAGATAAGGGATTTCTATCTTATATTTCGTTTCTTCAGCATCCATATCAGGCATACCAAAAAGAATTAACGGTGTTGCTTCACCCGGTTTATTTTCCCAATGGCCTTCAATAGCAGCAATTTTTGCAGGCTGATGTTTTAAGGTATTTAAACCATGGACATCACCAATGAGTGCTTGAATTGGTGCTAAAATTAAAATCATCCACAAAGACATTGAAAGCATCTTTTTCATTGCTGATGTTTTATTGCCTTTAAGGAGATGCCACGCTGCAGAAGCTGCAATAAAGAAAGCAGAAGCAAGGAATGCGGCAACACCCATATGAGCGAGACGATAAGGGAAAGAGGGGTTAAAAATAACCGCAATCCAATCTACGGGTACAACTTGGTTATTAATGATTTCGAATCCTTGTGGTGTCTGCATCCAGCTATTTGATGCCAAGATCCAAAACGTTGACATCAATGTGCCTAATGCCACCATACAGGTTGCGAAAAAGTGAAGTTTTTCACCCACTTTATTCCAACCAAATAGCATTACACCCAAAAAACCCGCTTCTAGGAAGAAAGCGGTAAGCACTTCATAAGTCAGCAAAGGGCCTGTAATTGAGCCGGCAAAGTCAGAAAAAAAGCTCCAGTTGGTTCCAAATTGATAGGCCATAACCAAACCAGAGACAACACCCATAGCAAAGTTAACAGCGAATATTTTTGACCAGAAATGAAATAACGCTAAATAATCCTTATTGCGAGTTTTTAACCATAAACCTTCCAATACAGCTAAAAAACTAGCCAGTCCGATAGTAATTGCGGGGAAGATAATATGAAAAGAAACTGTGAACGCAAATTGGATACGCGCCAAATCGAAGGCACTTAACCCAAGCATAAAAACCTCGTTTTATTGATATGTAAATTGCAGGTAAATCGTGTGGATTAGTAGACCATATGACAGTAAGCTATAATAGTGACAATAAGTTTAAAAATGACTATAACAGTTTTGAGGTGAACAGTTTTATATGACTCGATATGAACAGCTTGCAGCGCAAATACGCCAGCAGATTGAAGATAATATCTGGCAATCTGGCGACCGTTTACCTTCATTGCGGGATACGGTAAAACAATCAGGTTTAAGTTTAATGACTGTTTTACAATCGTATCAGTTATTAGAAAGCCAAGGATGGATAACCGCGCGACCACAATCAGGTTATTACGTTGCGCATCGTAATACACGCTTTGGTCAAGTGACAGCCAGTAAAGGACTACACATGAGTGAAAATGTTGAGATTAGTACCTCCATTTTTAATGTGCTCCAAGCATGTAAAGATCTTGAGATTATTCCTTTTGGTTCAGCATTTCCCGATCCTAGTTTATTTATCCAACCTAAACTCAGCAGTGCATTAGCATCGGCAGCAAGGCATTTAGCACCTCAAAGTTCAGTAATTAATTTACCACCAGGAAATGAAAAGTTACGCCGTAACATTGCACAACGCTATGCATTGCAAGGCATTCACGTCTCTCCAGATGACATTGTTATTACTGCGGGTGCAATGGAATCATTGAGCTTTAGTTTACAGGCTGTAACCGAACCAGGTGATTGGGTTGTGATTGAATCACCCGCATTTTATGGCGCGTTACAAGCTATTGAACGTTTACGTTTAAAAGCCATTGCGATTCGAACAGATCCTGTAACAGGAATTTGTTTAGATGAACTCGAAAAAGTAGTGGATCAATACGATATAAAAGCGTGTTGGTTGATGAGTCATTGCCAAAACCCATTAGGTGGAACAATGCCTGATGAAAATAAAATAAGGCTGGTGGAGATATTAGCGAAAAAACAGATAACGTTAATTGAAGATGATGTCTATGGAGAACTCTATAACAGTCAAAAGGCACCAATGCCAGTAAAAGGCTTTGATAAAACGAATAGCGTATTACATTGTGCTTCTTTTTCTAAATGTTTGGCTCCAGGCTTTCGCGTAGGTTGGGTTGCTGCAGGAAAACACGCAACAAAAATACAACAGCTACAAATGATGAGTACAGTTTCTGCGAGTATGCCGACACAGCAAGCCATTGCGGACTACCTATCTCAAGGAGGCTATGATACGCATCTTCGTCGATTAAGATTATTATTAGAACAAAGGCGTTATCGTATGTTACAAGCCATACAGTCACATTTACCTGAAGATGTAAAAGTGAATATTCCGACAGGCGGATATTTTCTCTGGCTAGAATTTGAATCAACATTTGATGCAAATAAACTGTATCACTTTGCATTGGAAAGAGGGGTCAGTATTGCACCGGGTTCTATGTTTTCCACCAGCTCTCAATTTAACCATGCCTTTCGTTTAAATTCTTCTTTTCAATGGAATAGCAGGACAGAAAAAGGAATGGAAATTATCGGTGAAGGATGTAGAAAATTACGACGTAAATAGCGGACGTTAGCGCACATTTTTAAAAGTTATATATTGATTTATGAACGGTAATCTCCAATGATTAATTCTTAACCTCATTATCAGACTGACTAGCCAGATATTGCAGGAGGACACAATGAAGCTACGTTGTTTTGATCAACAAGAGTTACCGTTTATTCCATGGAGTAATCAAAAAGGCACAACCCAAGAAATTGTGTGTTGGCCAGTGAATAATGATTTTTCATGGCGAGCGTGTTTAACATCTATCGAAGATAATGGCTCATTAGGGCAGTTTCCTGATATAGAACGGCAAATGGTGCTATTAGAAGGCAATGGACTTAATTTAAATAGCGCGGGATTCCTGAGTCACTCTGTCACTGATCCTTATCAACCTTTTGATTTTTCAGGTGATATTCATGTTAAATCAGAGCTGATTAAAGGAGGCGTAAAATGTTTAAATATTATGGTACGCAGAACATGCTGGAAAGCAGAAACCACATTAGTAACGCAACCACTAATATTACCAAGTTCTCATGCGGGACTTATTTATATAACGCAAGGTGAATGGACTTTAACTGGCGCTACTTGTCAGCATTTATCAAAAGGGCAAGGTGCATGGTGGTTACCTGATATTCGAGAAGGTGAGATAAGGCCGTTAACCGCAAATTGCCAATTATTATGGGCAGATATTCGACCACTAAAATAAAGGTATTTTTTGTGGTCAAATACTGACTGAAATAATAAATGATGCTTAGGATTATGGCTAATTAAAAGCCAGATTAACGGCGGCAAAAGTGAGTAATCCACCGGCAATACCATCGTTATAACGACGACGTTTATCACTTAAACCGCCTTTTAAGCCGATATAAGCAAAGAAGCTACCAAGAAGACCATAAATAATTAAGCAAGTCGTGATAAATATCCCAGATAACAGCAATGATTGTGTTGCGACATCATTATGATTATCAATAAAGTTTGGTAAAATAGCGAGATAAACTAATAAGCCTTTAGGATTAAGGAAACTGGTTAAAAAACCTTTACGAAATAGAGATGAAGTTTTAGTGGCATTAAGGACTAACTTTCCTTTTTTGCAGGCTGATATCAACATTTTAATGGCAAGATAACTGATATAGGCAACACCGACCCATTTGAGTAAGTGAAATATAATGGGAGATGTAGATACTAAGGCGGCAAGCCCTAAGGCACTCAATAACGCATGGGTTAAATAACCGGATATCACGCCTAAATTCGCAATCCATGCTGATTTCATTCCCCCTGATAACCCTTGGGATGAGATAAAAAGAATATCAGGCCCAGGTGTACAGATAAGCGGTAGAACAGTCAGTGCGAATAATAATAAAGTGTTAAATTCCATCTTTTCACCTGATAGAGATAGATTAAGAGAAACATCGTTTTTGCTGTGAAATTTAGCGGAAAGATTATATGATGTTTTCGAAAAAATCGGGTTGCTTTGTTGCTAACAAAAAGAATTAATTGGCAATAAAATTCCACAAATAGAATTAAGGTTAATCTTTGATGTCAATAAAATTAGATAAGATAGATAAACATATTTTGCAGGTGCTTCAACGTGATGGCAAAATCCAAAATATTGAGCTAGCAAAAGAAGTTGGGCTCTCACCGTCACCTTGTCTTCGCCGAGTGCGTTTACTTGAAGAGTCGGGAGTGATCACGCGTTATGTTGCTGTATTAGATGGTAGTATGGTTGATGCAGGTTTATCTTTATTCGCAAGGATCTGGTTTAGAGCACAGGATGCAGAAACCATAGAAGAATTTGTAACGGCCATTAAGGTGTTACCTGAAGTGGTTGAGTGCCATTTAATGGCCGGCGAGTGTGATGCGTTAATTCGGATAGTGACTAAAGATTTAGCAACATATCGTCGTTTTCATGCCGATTATTTAACACAAATTCCAAGCATCCAAAGTATAAAAACAGAAGTACCAATGGAAACGGTAAAAGTGAGTTTTGCTTTACCACTTTAATTTTCTAAATATTTAGAATTATTTGATTTTTAATTATCACAGACATATTTAATAGAGAAAGCCTCAAGTTAAAATCTTAACAGAGGCTTTTTTATTGGCATAAGCTAAACTATCCAGCTTTTAATAAACCGATATATCTCTGGTGTATAAAGTAACATACAGAAAAATAATGAGGCACCAATAAAATAGAGATAAAACGACCAAGCACATAAAGAGACAATAATTAGCATTAATATGGTAAGAATAACGATACAAAGTCTGATCTGAGTGAGAGTGATTTGACCCGCGCACGATAATAATTCACCAATTAATTCAAAAAGATCGGCCATTTTCCTTCCTTAAAATAAATCCATTTAATTGAAGTCAGTATATTGTGCTTGTTTATTATAATCTAATTGTTTATCTGTAAGTTATTTATATTATTTTTTTATGTGCTTGTAGTAATAGAGCCAACAAATAGCTCTATTACTATATTTGATTTCTTGTTTAGATTATCAATAAAGAAACTTATTTTGTTTGAGATAAATTGGAAAACTCTTTTGTTACAATTTCAGTTGCTTTAACAATAACATCTTTACGGTATTTCGCATTCTGTTCTCGTTGTGTGAAATAGACGACTAAAATTAATGGTGCATGGTTTTCAGGCCAAATAACGGCTATATCATTAGTTGTGCCATAATCACCACTACCGGTTTTATCTCCAACAATCCAATGCTTTGGTAAACCCGCTTTAATACTGTGATCGCCTGTTGTATTACCTTTTAACCAAGTAACAAGTTGTTGGCGTTGAGATTGACCTAATGCGTCACCTAATGTTAATGCTTGAAGGCTTTTAGCCATCGCAATTGGAGAGGTGGTATCACGAGGATCACCATGAATGGCTGTATTTAATTCAGGCTCTTTGCGATCTAGGCGATAAGTTACATCATTAATTGAACGTGCAAATTGAGTAACACTGGAAGATCCTCCTAAATAATCTAGGATTTTATTCATTGCCGTATTATCGCTATATTGCAAGGTAGCCGCACTTAATTGAGCCAATGTCATTCCAGTTGCTAAATGTTTTTCTGTAATTGGGCTATATGGGACTAAATCGGCTTTTTTGATGGTTATATAGTTATTAAGCAATCCTGCTTGTTTTTCACTCTCTTTTAAAACGGCGGCTACAGCCATAACTTTGCTGGTACTTGCCATGGCAAAGCGCTCATCACCACGATAAGTTATTTGTGAGTTATCTTTAGTATTAATTAACGCAACGCCTAAACGGCCTTGGCTATTTTTTTCAAGTGTCGCTAATTGTTCTTCAATAGTGCTATTTGTTTTAGCCCATAGCATTGGTGAAGCCAGTAGAGATATTAATGAAACTGCGATCACTGCAATTTGACGGTATGTTGTTTTAAACATAGAAATTGATGCTCATATTAATTTAATAAAGAAAGTTCAATATAAATAGATGGTTATCGACAAGAGATAATGCTATTTATTTACTAGGTGCAATATCCTATTTAATTGATTTATTGACAATCGATAATAAATCGCCTTAGCCTATAGAAAATCTAATGGCTCATAATATTATGCGAACACATCTTCCTCTCAATGCACTACGCGCTTTTGAAGCATCCGCAAGACACCTTAATTTCACCAAAGCTGCATTAGAACTCTATGTGACTCAAGGCGCGGTGAGTCAACAAGTGAGAATGCTAGAAGAACGTTTGGGCGTGATGCTGTTTAAGCGTTTACCCCGTGGTTTGGAGATAACAGATGATGCACAGATCTTATTTTCGGTATTAACAACCGCGTTTAGTGATATCGAACGAGTATTTAAACAGTTCGAGCGAGGTGAATACCGTGACGTTGTTTCGATTGCCACTGTGGGAACATTTGCTGTTGGCTGGTTATTACCTCGATTGGCTGAATTTAAGCAACAATATCCAAGAATAGAAGTGAATTTAAGAACAAATAATAATGTAGTTAATTTGGCAACCGAAGGACTTGATTTTGCCATTCGATTTGGCGAAGGGTTATGGCCTTTAACTCATAATAAAGCCTTATTTTCTGCACCATTAACGGTCTTGTGCTCACCAACAACAGCAAAACGACTACATTATCCAACTGACTTAATAAATGAAAATTTATATCGTTCTTATCGAGAAGATGAATGGTCACAATGGTTTGAAAAAGCAGATATGCCACCAATAAAAATAACAGGTTCTATTTTTGATTCTTCACGTTTAATGGTAGAAAGCGCGATTTATGAAGACGGAGTTGCATTAGCGCCTGCAAAGATGTTTTCAAGAGAAATAGAAAGTGGTCAACTAATACAACCTTTTAAAATAGAAGTTGAAATGGGTAAGTATTGGTTAACGTATTTAAAATCAAAACCAATGACCGCATCAATGGAAATATTTCAGCAATGGTTAATGAATGAAGCGCTAAAAGAGTGTAGTAAGTGATATAAAATAAATAGCACTGATTAATGTCAGTGCTATTTATTATTTTTTACTCGTCGTATATTTTTTAATTACAAAGAAAAATGTTCTCTAACGATTTCTCTGCCTATTTCAATAGATGCTGTTGCTGCAGGTGATGGAGCATTACACACATGTAATGAACGTTTACCTTTTACAAAATGGAAATCATCTACTAGTTTTCCTTCACGAGTTAATGCTTGAGCTCGAACTCCCGCAGGACCCGGATGAATATCTGCTTCACGTAAATCAGGAATTAATTTTTGTGCATTCGCAGTAAATAATTTGCGGGAATATGAACGACGAAGCTCTGCCATTCCTTCGCCTAAATAATTACCTGCAATTTTCCAAAAGCCCTTATAAGTGAGCACTTCAGCGAGATCTTTTAAGTTAATATCGCTTTTTTTATAACCTTCGCGTTTAAACGCTAATACCGCATTAGGCCCAACATCGCGATGTCCGTTATACATGCGCGTGAAGTGTACACCTAAGAATGGAAAATCAGGGTTAGGAACGGGATAAATTAGATGGTTGACTAAGTAGTTTTTATTGGCATTAAGCATAAAGTATTCACCACGGAATGGGACTATCTTCATACCCGTGTCATAACCTGCCATTTTAGCAATACGATCACTAAATAACCCTGCACAATTAATCAACCATTTGCCTGTAAATCGTTCATTGGATGTCGTTACAGTGACACTATCATCGGTTTCATTAATTGCTGTAACCGCTTGTCCAAATATAAATTCACCGCCACGAGATTGAATAATTTCAACGTGTTTTGCTGCAATTTCAGAGTAATTCACAATACCTGCATCAGGAACTAATAAGGCAGCAATACCATTGACATAAGGCTCTCTAACTTTAAGCTCACTTTCAGTCATTTTGATAACTTCAAGCCCATTATCAATGCCACGTTGATAAATGTTTTCTAACGCATTTAGCTCTTTTTCATTGGTAGCGACAATCACTTTGCCACAACGATCGTAATAAAGATTATGTTGTTGGCAAAACGCATAAGTGGTGATATTCCCTTGTTTAGCCAGCCTTGCTTTAAGGCTCCCTGGAGTATAATAAATACCAGAATGAACAACATTACTGTTATGTCCACTTTGATGAGCCGCAGGGCCAGATTCTTTATCAATCACTAGTAGTTTTAGTTCAGGTTGACTTTCTTGTAGCGCACTTGCAACCCCTAATCCGACTAATCCCGCACCAATAATAATCACGTCATACGTCATAATCTTATCCATTTTATAAATTTTAAATTAACAAGGTTCTTGTTGTAAGCGCTTTAATTTGCCACGTACATTAGTTAAGTGAAGGCGCATTTTATGGCTTGTTTCATCGTGATCTTGTTGGCGTATTGCTTCAACAATTGCTTCATGCTCTGCGATAACACGCTCTGTTTCTGTTTCTCGCCCTTTATTTTGACTTAATGAATACATTAAGACACCAAGATAAAGCTCATGCATATTATCTAAAATCCTGACAAAAAAAGGATTGTGTGCAGCAACCATAATAGAACGATGAAATTGATAGTCTTCTTCATGACCAATACTTTTATTCTGTCTTGTTGCTAAAACAAAGGCATCGTGGGCATTTTCGATAGCGCGTAATTCTTCTGGTGTTCGACGTAAAGCGGCAATAGCTGCCGCTTCATGTTCAATGACCTCTCGCATCTCAAGCAGTGAATCAATCTCTTCAGGGCAAGCAATTTCCATGACTAATGGTTCATATTTACTGAGTATAGAATGGTCAATGACACGGCGACCGCCTCCTTGGCGTGAAGTCACAATGCCACTGGCTTCTAAAACACCTAATGCTTCTCTGATCGGGACTCGACTGACGCCAAAGGCATCAGCGAGTACATTTTCAGAAGGTAACTTTTCACCAATAGGGTATGTTCCGTTACTAATATTTTGCTTTATTTGCTCAAGAATTTGATGCGACGCTTTTTTGCGTGAGATCTTTTGTATCATCTAGTTTTCTCCAGATGCATGCTCCATATTAGCTAACTGTTTTTTAGACCGTAATAGATGGAATGCACCAGTTAATAGGATCAAGGCAACACCTAAAAGATCGGTATATAAGCCCGGTTTAATCATTAGAATTGCCGCTGCTGCAAATGCAATTCGTTCAAACCACGTTGTTTTAATCATCCAAAAGTTTGCTGTTGCGATACTTAGTGCATAAATTCCGACTAATGCAGTAATAATCATTAATCCAATAGAAAGTACACCTAAATTATCACCTTGCATCAGTAAAGCAGGGTTATAGACTAAAATAAACGGAATAATAAAGCCGGGAAGGGCTAAACGAACTGCATCCCATGATGTTTGCATCGGATCTGCTCTTGCAATACTTGCGGCAGTATAACTGGCTAAGGCTACAGGAGGTGTAATATTGGATAGTGCCCCAAACCAGAATACAAAGAAATGAGCCGCTAAAGGCATAACACCGGCTTTAATTAAGATAGGTGACACTGTAACGGCAACGACAATATATAAAGCCGTTGAAGGTAACCCCATACTTAATACAATACACACTAGCATAACAACTAATAAGATCATCCATAGTGTATTATCCGTCATTGAGACGATATTAAAGGCTAATGTTGCCCCGATACCCGTCATTGTAACTACACAGATAATCACGCCAATAGCCGCACAAGCAACAGTTACTTGAACTGAACCGCGAGCCGCTTCGGCTAAGGCATCAGCCACTTTCGTTAAAGTCATACGAACAGTTTTGTCAGGTGTTATCCAACTTGCAACAATAATGGTTAGAATACCTAAGAAGCCAGCATAAATAGGTGTTTTACCTACTAATAAGGTTCCAATTACAATAACCAATGGTAATAACAGTAAGCCACGGGCTTTTAATACGGCTTTAACTTGTGGAATATTTTCTTTGCTTAGCCCTTTTAACCCTTGTTTCTTGGCTTCAATGTCAATGGCCATAATTAATGCGGCGTAATACAACAGTGCTGGAATAATGGCTGCAATAACAATGGTGGTATACGAAATTCCTAAAAAGCCTGCCATAATAAATGCAGCTGCACCCATAATCGGAGGCATTATCATACCACCCGTTGATGCGGTTGCTTCTACAGCTCCAGCAAAACGCGGAGTTAATCCAATACTTTTCATTAAAGGAATGGTGAAAGTACCCGTTGTTGCTACGTTAGCAACAGCACTTCCGCTTAAAGAGCCTGTTAATGCAGATGAAATAACCGCAACTTGGGCAGGCCCTCCACGACGACGACCTGCGATAGCCAGCGCTAAATCATTAAATAAAGCAGTAGCACCACTGACACTCAAGAATGAACCAAAGAGAATAAAGACCACAATAGCGGTGGAGGCCGTTGAAAGAGTAATACCAAAAATCCCTTCACTGGTCATAAATAAACGGTATAACAATCTTTCTACAGAAAATCCTGCATGACCGAAAATACCCATAAAATACTGACCAAATAAAGCATAGATAATGGCAAAAGTTGCAAGCCCTGGAATGAAATAACCAGTAGTTCTTCTTGCTGCTTCAAACAGTACGATAATCCCTAATATAGCCATGACATAATCAGTAGTATTTGGAATACTTTTTCTTACTACATGAAGATCAACATAATTAAAGAAAAAATAGCCATAACTGATTAATGTTAAAGCAATAAAAAGATAATCCCATCCATTAAATTTAGGTGTGGAAAAACGCTTAGAGAATGGGAATAAAATAAAGCCTAAAATTAAAATACCACTAAGAAAAATAGTATTGCGGTAAAACTCTTGAGTATTTGATAATGCGTTTGAGTAAATCGCATAAAGTGAAATTAATATTGCAAGAGTCGTGGTAATTTTCAGGTAAATGCCAGCAAGTTGGCGATTGCCAGAGCTTGCTTCTTTATCTAATGCAGGTGGCTCTACCGGAGTTAGGTGGTCATTATTAGTCATAACTCACTCCTGTTATTTATTATTAATCTGCGTTTGAGCTTCTGGTGGAATAAGATAATCAGGGATCTCTAACCCGATTTCTTTGTAGTAGCGGTAAGCCCCTAAATGTAATGGCACAGAAACACCTTTTAATGCATTTTCTGTGGTGATGTATTTAGCTGCGCTATGAACTTGATGAACCTCAGGAAGGTTCTCAAACATAGTTTTTGTTAGCTCATAAACTAAGTCATTATCAATACTGGTTGTGGCCATTAAAATATTAGGTTGAGCTATTGTATTGACTATTTCAGTTTGACGAGGATAGGTATTCGCGGGTATTTCAAAACGAAACCATGAATTTGCCACATGATTGATATCATCAAGTTGTTTATCTGTGACTTCGAGTAGTTTTGCGCTGACACCACTAGCATACATGTCGGTGACGGCTGAAGCTGGAACGCCAGCAGGTAAGGCGCCACCGTCAAGACGGCCGTCTCGCATGGCAGAAACAGTGTCTCCATATCCAAGATATTCAGGGATAATATCTTTTTTAGTTAAATTAACACCTTTAAGAATGATAATTGTGGATTGTTCTGTACCGCTAGCTTGAGGGCCAACAGAAAAACTTGTCGCACGAATATCATCTAATGTGCCGGTTTTTACTTTGTCATTCATTAAAACAAAGTGTTCAACATTGGGCCACAACATAGAAATTGAGCGCAGATTTTTTTCTGGTTTACCTTCAAAATTGCGCACACCTTCATAAGCTTCTACAGCTAAAAGACTTTGCAAAATAGAGAGCTGAGCTTCATTTTTTTGCATTAAATAGATGTTTTCTATCGATCCTGCCGAAGATTGGCCTGTTACTTGAACGCCTCTATCCTTAAGGTGTGTACTCCATACGTTTGCTAATCCCACTCCCATCGGATAATACGTTCCTCCTGTTGAAGCGGTTGCTACAGAGAGAAATTGTTTATTCGCATTCTCTTTTTTGCCAGCTATTGCTAATGAGACAACCGCAATAACAGCAACAATACCGATGGCAAGCTTTGTTTTTCTTATTCTCATGATGTTGTTCCTGTACATAAAAACGCAGGTGAATGTTTCACACCAACTTGTATACAACATGACAACTTTTATAGAAATAAGGAATGTTAAGAAATTGTGACGTGGCGTAATGAAATTAAAACAAGAAGATAACAAATTGTGATCGATATAGTAATTATGCAAATTTTAATCATAATTATGGTGATAGGCACAAAATGCGAAAGAAAATATCAATAAAGCATGGAAGAAAAGATAAAAGAAGCTAAAAAATAGTCTATTTATCGATAATTAAAAATAAAATGAAAAAAAGAGGGGGCAGAAAATATTTAAACAATATGATTATGTAAAAAGAAAATAGGCCACTTTTAGTATTAATAGAAAGATTAAAATTAAGTGTTAATTCGCCACTTATAAAGCAAAAGTAAGTACACCTGTTGCGATTAAAACAAACATTGCAGACCAAACTAAAGCAGAAATAGCGCTGGTGATATAAACACCATATGCAGGTAGTTTTAATAAGCCAGCACTAAAGGGAGTTAAGTAGCGAAAGACAGCTAAGAATCGAGAAATAAACAAAATATAGTGAGTTTTATTTTTTAATAATTGTTGAGTGCGATTAATTTTTGACTGATAGCGATTAACCCATATTTTAAGGCGAGGAAAACGATAGATAGAGCGCCCTAACTCATAGCTTAAAATTGATCCTAATAGAGCACCACAACTGGTGGCTAGCCAAAGAAAGATTGGAGAATAAAGTGGTAAACAAGCACCAAAGATAAAGATCAACATTAAAGAAGCAGGGGGCAAAAATGAAGAAATACCAATGGTTGATTTGCCTGCTGTGATTAAAATAATAGATAAGAATAGGGTAATAGGAGACAAGTGACTCAAGGAGTCGAATAAAGTGTGAATAATTTCCATTTAATTATCTCCAACTACTTATAAATAAACATAATAATAGTGATAAATATTAAGATTATTATGAGGTTATTTTAGAATTTTTATTCATTTCAACTAACATTGTCGCCCATTCAATAGGTGTATTTTTAATTGGCAATTTCAGTTTCTGACTTAATGAGTATAGCGTAGGCGCAGGAATATCAGAAAGGGATTGCAGTGTTGAATTCATTAGCACTTTATCAGGGGAACCATCAGCAATTAATTTACCTGAGGATAAATGGATAACACGCTGAAAATGACGAGCAGTAAAATCAAGATCATGACTAATAGCCAATACCGTTGTACCTAATGTTTTTTGTACCTGAAGCCAATTCTCAAAACAGCTTAACCAATATGCATCAAAATCACGAGTGGGTTCATCAAGTAATAATATTTGAGGTGATAAAATACTTAAGCTCGCAACAGCAACCATTCTACGTTGGCCAGCATGTAAATCTAAAGGATGAACATCTGCAACATCATTTAAACCACAAAGCGACAGTGTTTCATCTAAACATTTTTTAATTTCTTCTTTCGGAAATTTACGTTGCTTTAAACCAAACGTGATCTCTTTCTCAACAGTATTATGAAAAATTTGTCGTTCAGGCTCTTGAAATAATACCCCAATATAATGAGCGCGTTGCTGTGCTTTTAGTTGAACAAGTGACTGATTATTGAGTGTTATATCACCTTCGTTGGGAGTTAATAGTCCTGCAATTAATCGCAATAAAGTAGATTTACCAGCGCCATTATCGCCGACTAAGCTTATCCATTCTCCTTGATTTAACGTTAAGGATAATTGAGAGATACAAGGCGGAACATCATCACTCCAGCGATAAGTCACATTATTGAGCTGTAACATAAAATTCCTTAAAAGCATTAAGTAAGGCTTTATCATTATTCACAATATTCTTATTCCAATGATGGTTTTCAATTAACCAATGTAAAGCTTGCCATGCATCAGGAGCATTAATTGTTGAAAATAAGAACGGAAAAATAGAGTCTAAAGTACCTTTTGCCTTCATTTTTCCTGCTTCCAATAATAAAAATTGCCCACTCAGACTTATTGCAGGTAATAAATTGCGTTCAAAAATAACTACACTGCATTTATGCTCTTTTGCATAATGTTTTATGCGTTGGTGTAATTGTTGGGTTGCATAGGGCGTTAAGCGACTAAAAGCTTCATCAAGTAATAATAATTTTGGGTGCATAGCAAGCGCACTAGCTATGACAACACGTTGAGCCTCACCACCAGAAAGGGTTGAAGGGTGACGAAAACGCAAGTATTCACATTGTGTTAATGCCATAGCTTCTTTTACTCGAAATCGAATTTCATTATCGCTCAACCCCAAATTTTCAGGGCCAAAGGCAATTTCTTGCTCTACAGTGAATGCACATCCTGAAAGTTGTAATTGTGGCGATTGTTGAACGAGCTGTCGTCCGGGTGCTAGCGATACTAATCGGCTTTTATCGAGGGCAATGTTTTGTACAATTCCTATGCCTTGCACTGAACCTGTTAATAAATCGGGGTACCAACCGGCTAGTAATTGCGCAAGAAGGCTTTTTCCGCTGCCATTGCCCCCTAAAATCACAAGCCATTCCCCTTGTTTTAACTGTAAATCAATAGGGCCAAGAATAGATTTTTCGTCACCTTTGGGGGTAAAACTCAATTGCTGAAGATTTAGTACCATAGCCAAATACCTCCTTCAACCAAAATAAGCAATAAAATCAAGTAGCGAAGCATTGTTTGAAGTGATGTATCCGTTGGTGGGTATAAGGTTGTTCGTTTTTTAATAATACGAAATCCTCGCATATCTAATGCTGCACTTCTAATCGTTAAATCACTTAATACGTGACTAATAAGAGGCAAAATAATCGCTGGTAATGTGATGAATCGTTGCCAAAATGATCCATCAAGAGGAACACCTCGCGCTAATTGCGCCTCTCTTATATTGTGTAATTGTTGGCGTAATTGTTCTACAAGTAGCAAAGGCCCTGCTAATAAATAGGAAAGGCTCATAGGTAAACGGCTAGCAAATAGCGCTCTAATAAATTGCTCTGTTGATGAGTGTTGTAACCACAATTGAGCACCACTTATTATTGCTAATAATCTTAACCATAGCGTTATTGCCATAGTTTGTTTACTAGTATCTAAAGATCCACCTACTAACCAATAAGCTAACCAACCACTATGGACTAACCATAATCCGATTGCCATTGGGATCATTAACCAAGCAATAAAACGCCAACGCCAGCGAGATGCTTTCCAAATCAATAAGCTAATAAAAATACCACTGCTGATTATCAGCAGTGGTAAGCCTAATGATAAAAAAAGTACACTAGCACTTAGCCAAAGCCATAATGCCAATGAGGTAAATGGATGCATTATTAGCGAACCTTGGCAATCGAAGGAAAATTACGTTGTGTTCGTTGTGGTAATTGACGCACTAATAACCAAGCGACAATCGCTGATAATATTTTATCTGCGAGATTTGCACCTAATACAGTAATGGCAACAGACTCAATAAGCCCTTCACCCACAGCATGAAAATAAGCAACAAAGAAATCAGCACCACTACCTGTTGCGCCACCAAATAAATAAGTACGAATTGGAACGGCGACAATCATTAACGCTAAAGTAATGACAATTCCCGAACCAATAACGCGAATTAAAGAACGAAAACCACCTGCACGAGCCAATAAACCTGCACTTAATCCTATCATCATGGCTACTGGAGCAAATGCAGCCGCCATTGGACCACTAATTAATCCCCATAATAGATTGGTTAATAATCCAGTGAATAATGCGACCCATGGGCCACCTAATAAGGCACAAATCAGTGTACCGATAGAATCTAAAAAGATAGGGAGTTTTACCATTGAGGTAATTTGGCCGCCGATCATATTTATTGCAATAGATACAACAATGAGTACGAGTGTACGACTCGAAATTTGAGGAGTTGTAGACATAGTTTAAAAACCTTTACAAAGGATAGTGACTATTGGTTTTATTGTTTTGCATACATAGCTATTTTTTATAAAAAAGCTATTTACGCGGTGTGATGACCAACTCCTCATAACCAGAGTGTTCACAAGGCTGACGGCTAAAAGTCACTTGCTCTAACTCACCAATAACGAGCTCTAGCGTCGTGCGCACTGTACAACCTGGCATCATATGTCCACCACACATTAATCCATTTTCATCTGAGATTGCTAAATGCAAATGTTCACCTTGACTATCTAATGTTCCAATTAATGAAACAATCTCAAATTTACCTGTAAGATAGCGATTTTCTTCGCGTCCTGCAAAGCGTAATACCACATCTGTTAAACTTCCCACACAACCTGCAATAAATGCTGATTTTAGGTTTTGTTCTTTTATAATCTGTCGTAATGCCATAATCACATCCTCGTTAGGGAGAAGGCGAAGTGCAATAAATCGGGCATGAGAAGAAAATAATGAGGTGTGAGACATGGGCGTTTTGTCCTAAATATCAATATAACAGGGGAACGATATCATCTATCAAAATAGTCAATTTGATAAGTGAAAGTTGACATTAATCAGTATCAGCGAAGTATCAAAGTAATTTTTATTATTATTCATGGAAAAGAGTAGATAGGGAATAGACAGTAAATGATTTTTAAACAAAAAAGTGTTAACAATGTAAAAAATCGCCTAATGATAAATTTATCTTTGTAAATATTAAATGAGAACAAAAGAACGAGTTAATGACATGTTAATTTCTCATTGATACTTATTAATTAAAGCTGACTTTGTTTAATGTAAATTAAATTACATGCAAAGTAAAAATAAAAGAATATTAATGATAATATAAATGATTAGTAAGTTTTATAAAATTAGATGATATCTAACTTCTGATAGAAAGGTTAAATTAACTTCATTTAGAACTGACTACATGCGATTTTAAAAGATATACACATTAAAGGATGATTATGTCGATAAAAATAAAAACTATATTTATAATATTATTAATGGCGGGGTTGTTTTTTTATTTTAAAGGAAATGAAAATTCACCTTTACAAGAAGGATATAATTATTATCAAAAAGGGGAGTATAAGGAAGCTTTAGACTATTTTACACGACATGCAGAAAATGACTCTCAAGCCGCTTTTAGCTTGTCTGTCATGTATTGGGAAGGAATTGCAGTACCAGAAGATCGCCTTATTGCTCGAAAGTGGTTAATTAAATCAGCAAATTTAGAAAATAGGGATGCTCTCTATAATTTAGGATATTTACGCTATCATGAATTAATCGAGAGTACTCCTGAAGATATTCATGGTTTTTCTTCTCTATCAAAGGCAGTGGATTTAGGCTCTTCTGAGGCGAAAATATTTTTAAATGAAATTGAATCTAGCCAATCGGGAAAATTAGAAAGTAGATTATTACCAATTTATGGTGAACAAACATGGTTTGAAAAAAGAGCAACACTTAGAGAGTTAGAAAAATTAGCTGAAGGTGGTAATAAAGAAGCAATATATCAATATTTAAATAATGCAAATTCATCAAAAAGATCTATCAAAACAGAGGGTTATTTAGATCCTTTTATTGAGAGTAAAGATCCCAAGTTTATGTACTTAAAATATACATTAATTACACAGGATGTTCGTCTCCTTATAGACTCAGCAAATGCTAATTACCCTGATGCAGTTTATTTTCTCTATCAAGTGTATAACGGTGATAAAGAAGTTAAGAATTTGAAGAGTGATACAAGATCAGCTGAGGTTTATTTACAGCTATCAGCGGATTTAGATCATCATGATGGGTTAATTAAGAAAATAGAAAGTTTATTAATTGGCTATAGCGAACGAACACAATCTTCTATTGAATCGCCTGAAAAATATGTGATCAAATTATTAGAAAAATATCCTAATTCTTATCAAGCAACTATCACTGCTGCTAAAGTTTACTCGCATGTGGAAAGTGAATTTTATAATCCCAAAAAAGCTTTTGAATTAATGCTTAAAGCTTATGATATACAGCCATCAGCTGAGGTTAAATTTTATCTGGCTGAAAAATATGCTTATGGTATTGGTGTAAAAAAAGATTTAAAAAAAGCAGTTGATTTATTAAAGGAAACTATTACTAATGATCAATTTTTGAAAGAAAGTAGATATTTAATTATCAGCCTTTATTTTCATTTTGATATTTCAGAATATATAGAAAAAGAAAATATTATTGAGATGTTAAAAGATAGTGTTAATAGAGATAACACCTATGATATAGATTATCGCTTAGCCCATTATTATGCCGACATTCTTTTGGAGCAAGATGCCTTTAATAATGATGAATATGCTTTTTCATTATATGAACAAGGAAGAGGTAACGGTTGCAGTAGTTATGTTTTTCAATTGGTTGCGATGACGAAATATAAAAAAATAATGAATGAGGATATTTTAACTAACCTTGTTAAAGGGCTACAATGTGATTCGACTTATAGCAAAATAAGTTCATCCAAAAGACGGGAGGTATATGATATTTTATTTAAATATGGAATTAATTATACTGAGGTTAGTGATTTTTTTATAGAGAGATCTTTATTTGATGATTCGATTAAATTAATTATTAGATCTTTATTAAGTGAAAATAAAGAAATCCATTTTAAATATATAATAAAGAATATTGAGCATGAATCTTACTCTGAAAATATAGATGAGGCTAAACTGATTGAATATTATCAAGAAATTATAAAACTCGCTGATTCTGGGTATGTTGATGCAATGAATTTTATTGTCACAAGGATATATCATGATGAATTAATGCAAGATGGAATTTTTTATGACTATAATTTTGATAGATTAACAAATATCACCAAGGAAGAACGCTCTTTCTGGCGTAATAAATGTGCTGAGTTGGGTAATAATATTTGCTTGAAAGACTTATCATTAATTTATAAATATGGAAAGGATGGAGTTGAGAAAGACTCAGAAAAAGCAAAAGAATATGAAAGTCACATCACTGTCCCTTTAAATAGTACTGATTTGGAATTATATTCTATAGAGAAAAGTAATTTTGAATATGTGCAACAAAAATATAATTCTTTAATTCATGAAGATAAGAGTCAAGAAAATTTATTGTTATTAGCAAAGTATTATTCTAGTGAAGATATTGATAAAAGTTTTATTTATGCAGAGGGATCGTATAATTTAGGAAACAAAAAAGCGAGCCAATATCTTTATAATTACTATGTGGAAAATATTTGTAAAAATAAAGATAATATCAATAAAGCAGCGAACTATTTTAAAGAGTGGATAGAAACAGAAAAACCTTATAGTAACGAGTTTACCTATAATAGCGCTAGAATAATTGGCAACTATTATTTAGAAGCGCCTTGTTTAGTTGAGAAAAACTTAGATAAAGCCATTGAATGGTATCAATTATCTTTAGATTATCCATTCGGTATAGATAGTCATATATACACTGAACTAAATAAAATATACTCCAATGGAATGGAGAGCGTAAATCAAAATCCTGCAGTAAATATGTATATTTCTGCGCTGAAAAATAATAATGACTATATGACAGATATGCATACTCGATTAGGAAAAATGAGTTTTGCAGAGCCTTCTTTCTCAAAACTCTATGAAGCATTTCTGTTTAAAGGTGATGTGAAAAATGCTTATTATTACGGTTTATTACTGAATGTAGATGTCAATAATATTGCTATATTCTATTCTTTATCAGAAAGTGAGCGTAAAAATATTGAAACTCGTGTCGCTGAGTATTTAAATCAAAATAAACAGTAGTACCATATTATAAAGTCCTCAGTAGTGTTTTATACTATTGAGGGCTTTTATATGATGAGTGTAGAATACACTAAATAATCAAATTATAATCAATATGTTCCATTAGTTTAGCGTTATCTCGATAATCGACAGGAATAGCAAGTACCGCGGGGCCATCAACAGCTATTGCTTCATGTAAAACGGTACGTAATTGAGAAGCACATTCAACAGAAAAACCTTTAGCGCCAAAGGACTCAGCGTAACGTTTAAAATCAATAGCTCCAAATTTTACACCAGAATAACGGCCATATTTTTCTTGTTCTTGCATTTCGACCATATTATAAGCATTGTCCACCCAGATAATATGCAAGATATTAGTATTTAACCGAACTGCGGTTTCTAGCTCCATAGACGATTGCATAAAACCCCCATCGCCAGAAATAGAGATAATTTTATCAGAAGGTCGAACAAAAGAAGCGCCAATCCCCCAAGGTAATGCAACACCCATTGTTTGTTGCCCATTAGAAATTAGCATTTGTCTTGCTCTAAAACTATAAAGATAACGAGCGAGCCATATATGAAAACTTCCCATATCAATGCAGAGTGTTACATCGCTATCAATAATATTTTGCATCTCATGGATGATGGTTAAAGGGTGAATAGGAGAACCATGTCGAAAATAACTATTTTGTTGCAGAATTTCTCTTTGGTGACGAATTTTCTCTAAAATCTGACGAGTATTATTTGAGAGTGTAATTTGAGATGTAGATTGGTTAGTAAAATAGTGAGTTAAATTATTAATTGTTAATTTGATATTACCTGTTAATTCTAAATCAGGGCAGTAAGCTAAATCAATTTCAGCGGGGATCTCGTCTATATGAATAATATTGGCATTATTGTGATTCCATAATGACGGTTCATATTCGATAGGGCTATAACCTAGAGTAATTACTAAATCAGCGTGAGATAATAACTCATCACCCGGTTGATTATTAAATAAACCAATACGACCAGCAAATAAAGAAAAATGGCGTTGAGCAATCGCACCAGCCGATTGATAAGTGCCAACAATCGGTAGCGGGCAAATATCAAGTAGCTTTTGTAATGCTAATGCATTTTCAGGGTAACTAGCTTGTAGCCCTAATAAAATAACGGGATTTTTTGCATTCAGCAGTAATTTAACGGCTTCTTGGATGGCATCATTATTTGCACTACCAATATTGGATTTTGATTTGGGCATTAATATTGGGCTATTAACTTCATTATTTAAAATATCCATTGGAAAAGTTAAAAAAGCGGAGCCTGGTCTTCCTGATTCTGCATGGCGAAAGGCATTAGCCATAGTTTCGGAAATTGATTTTGAGGAATCAATTTCTGCGCAAAATTTAGTAATAGGATTAAACATGGTCACGGTATCCATGCTTTGATGAACCAGTTTTAATCTATCAGAGGATTTTACTGATCCTCCCAACGCAACTAATGGATCACCTTCAGATGTTGCTGTTGCAATGCCTGTCGCAAGATTAGAGCATCCCGGACCTGATGTTGCGATAGCCACTCCCGCTTTACCCGTTAAACGACCAACCGCGGCAGCCATAAATGCGGCATTAGCTTCATGGCGAACAACTACTGTTTTAATTCTGGAATCAACAAGAGAATCAAATACACGATCAATTTTTGCACCCGGAATACCAAATACTTGTTTAATGCCATGTTGTTCTAATTGTTTGACAACTAAATCTGCACCACATTTCCAATGAGGAGTATTCATATAACCTTCTTTAATTTTGCAAGTGAATAAAAAATTGGATTTAGAATAAAGTGAAGCGGTCTTTTGAATTAATTTTCGGCTTGTTCTATTGCTTGATGAAGATTATCTGGCATTAAGTTAGCTTGTAGGAAAGCTGACTGGCTGGGTAAATCAATGGTAAGGCGAGAAATGATGCCGATTTGTAATGTGCCTTTTTTTAAGTAGTAATCAAGAACATGTCCACCACCTTGGCGTTGTTGATTAATATAATGTTCATGAAATCCTGCAACATTTATGCCTTGGGTAAATTGTGGTGATCGAAAACCTGCAATAGTTCCTGTTTCATTGTGAAAAGTGAAAATAGGCTGATTTTCGATAGCTTCTAACATTGGGCGGTAGGGAGGTTCTTGACGAGGAACTGTGCGTGTTTTAACTAATTCAAATTCGCCTTCAATTCTGATCGCACAAAATAGATTGTCGGAAGGAACATACTGATTAATTACATTGTGTATTTCTTTTTGCGATGCACCATAAGAAAAGTGATGTTCAATATCACAATTGAAAAATGTCATTACAGTAAAAGGAGATTTTTGAGAATTTAATGCCTTACGTGCGCTACCATCAGAGCGTAATTGAAAAACATTATTGTTGAATGCAACTAGCTCGCCATCAAGTTGTTCAAAAGTTCCTAAACCAAAATCACCATGCTTTAATAAATCAGCAATAGTGACATCACTATCATATATACCCGCAATTAAACTACTCATTAATGAATTTTGATAAATAGTACACTCGGGATGTTTAGTAATATAATTATTTAAGTTGGTTATTATTTCTTGTCCACATTGGCAATGATGGTTTTTATTGTATTTTATATCGCTATTATCTCGCATGTTAGGTTGAAAATTAGTATTCATGGTAAAGCTATTCCTTTATTTAATAAGTATCGATCATTAATCGAGCATCAAATTAAGTATTACTCCAATTAATAAGTATTTCAAATGTTTTAATTGTTATTAAATAGTGCGTGATAGTTGTGTATTTATAAATTAAATACAGATAATTGTTTTTTATTTAATTAATAAGATTAGTGATTAAAATAATTTGATGTTTTATTTTATTCTTGAGAAGGGGAATGTATTATTAGTGATTACATTTATTAAAATGTAAATAATTAATACTTAATTTAGAAATGATCGTAATACATCAATTAATAAAATTAAAATAGATGGTTTTTTATCATCAATTAATCTTGGTATGTATCAAAATTTATTCCAGTCAGCGTGGGTAGATGTACCTATTACAGCTAAGGATAAATTAGTTGGTATAGATAAATATAAAAATTTATCAACAATATTTGAGAGGCTATTAGTAATTCCAGACGATAGAGAAAAAAATCTCACTTAATAATGAGCATTGCTATCTTAATTAGTAACTACGTAGATAAATATATGTTCAATATTGATAATGATTACTATCAAATGCAATTGAAATATGCTTGTGCATTGATGAATAAAGCAAATGAATTAAATCCAGAGCTAATGGGGCGAAAGTTTACAATATGGGAAAATACACTGTCTAATTTATCTTCGTAAAATAATGAACTTAAATTGTTTTTATCTAAAATGAAAAAATACGCAAATAAATATTTTGAACAGGTTTATCGTAAAATAATACCTTTACATTGGATAAAGTAATAAGAGTAAATGTTTTTTTGAAAAATAAAAAATATATTTTATCTTGTTCATAGGTAATTAATAAAAAACCACGTATTTGAGTTTTTCTCAATTTACGTGGTTTGGCATTATGAAAGATAGAAGAACTTACACATTAAATAAGAAGTTCATTACATCGCCGTCTTGAACGATATATTCTTTACCTTCTGCACGCATTTTACCAGCTTCTTTAGCGCCTTGTTCACCACCGTAAGTGATAAAATCGTTATAAGCGATAGTTTGAGCACGGATAAAACCTTTTTCAAAGTCAGTGTGGATTTTACCTGCGGCTTGTGGCGCTGTTGCACCTACAGGGATTGTCCATGCACGTACTTCTTTAACGCCAGCAGTGAAGTAAGTTTGTAAGTTCAATAATGAGTAACCCGCGCGAATAACACGGTTTAAGCCAGGCTCTTCAATGCCTAAATCTTGCATAAATTCTTCGCGTTCTGCATCTTCTAACTCAGCAATATCTGCTTCGATAGCGGCACAAACAGGAACAACCACAGAGCCTTCTGCTTCTGCGATTTTGCGAACAGTTTCAAGATATGGGTTGTTTTCAAAACCATCTTCATTAACGTTTGCAATATACATTGTTGGTTTTAACGTTAAGAAGCTTAAATAACGAATTGTTGCTTTTTCTTCTTCCGTTAAATCTAAAGCACGTAACATGCCAGCATTTTCTAAATGCGGTAAGCATTTTTCTAACACTTCCATTTCTGCTTTAGCAATTTTATCGCCACCTTTTGCTTTTTTCTGATTACGGTGCATTGCACGTTCACAGGTATCTAAGTCAGAAAGCGCTAATTCAGTATTAATAGTTTCGATATCTTCAGCAGGATCAACTTTACCCGCAACATGAATGATATTGTCATTTTCAAAACAACGAACTACATGACCAATCGCTTCAGTTTCACGGATATTCGTTAGGAATTGGTTACCTAAACCTTCACCTTTAGATGCGCCTTTTACTAAGCCTGCAATATCAACAAATTCCATTGTTGTCGGTAAAATACGCTGTGGCTTAACAATTTCAGCCAGTTTATCTAAGCGAGGATCAGGCATTGGAACAACACCTGTGTTTGGCTCGATAGTACAGAATGGGAAGTTGGCTGCCTCAATACCTGCCTTAGTTAAGGCATTAAACAGTGTAGATTTCCCTACGTTAGGCAGACCGACGATACCACATTTAAATCCCATAAACGTTCACCTTGTCACATAAAAACAACAGGAGGGAGTATTCCTGTTGTGTGCTGTTAAAAAAAATTTGGCGCTATTATAGAGCAAATCCCTGTTTGATTAAATCATCAGGAATTAATCGCACAAAAGAAGAGGGCATTTTACCCTCTGAATATTGAAATTACTTAATTTATCAATGCAATGATTATGCTTTAAAACTATGTAAGCGATTTATTGCTTTCTCATAACCATCACGCATTAAAATATCTGTGCACGAAAGGGCTTCATCGATAGCGTCATCAATTAATTTTTGTTCACTCATTGGTGGTTTGCCTAATACAAAGCCAACAACTTTATTTTTATCACCAGGGTGACCAATACCAATGCGTAAACGATAGAAATTTGGATTATTGCTAAATTTACTTTGAATATCTTTTAATCCGTTATGGCCACCATTACCACCACCTAATTTCATTTTGACAACACCGGGCGGTAAATCGAGTTCATCATGTGCAACTAAAATTTCATCAAGTTCAATGCGATAAAAGTTCGCCATTGCTTGTACCGCTTTACCACTTAAATTCATAAAAGTGGTCGGAACCAATAAGCGAACATCATTACCGTTTAAATTAATGCGTGCGGTGTAACCAAAGAATTTGCTCTCTTCTTTTAGAGATTGCTGATGACGTTGAGCCAATAAATCTACATACCAAGCACCCGCATTATGGCGAGTCTGGGCATAATCTGCACCGGGGTTTGCTAACCCGACGATAAGTTTAATTTTACTCACAATAGCCTTTCACTGTTATCGTCTTAAAAGAAAGCCCATAGTTTACCTGTCTAAGCACAGAAGCACAAAATAGATTGCATAGAATGTTTTTTAGAAATGCAGGGGCAAGGAAATACCCTTATTTTAATTTAACAAAAAGAGCGAAAACGATAAAAACAGTGTTATTTTCTACATTGAAAAGAAAAAAACACATTTTTTGTGAAGATTTGTCAATAAATATCAGAACGATGTGATCGCTTCGACAATACCTTTTTAGGATTTATGGCTATAATAACCACAATGAATAAAAGTTATTCGATGTATTTTGTTGTTGAATCGTCTGACGACGCGCTTGGAGGTGCAACATGAAATATAAACATGCATTTGCAGTTGGTAATTTATGTATGGCTACGGGGATGGTCGTGATGCTCGGTAGTCTTGGTTATACGCTTCTTAGTCATATATTCCCATTAGGATTGCCTGAATTTTTAGCAGATATCTCTTTAATGGGGATTTTTATTGGTGCTCTGGTTTGGCTAGCTGGTGCCCGTATCGGTGGTAGAGAAACAATAGCAGAAAGATATTGGTGGTTACGTAATCATGATGAGCGTTATCGTCGCCATGATAATCACCGTTATCCATAATATTGTTAATACCATTAATATCAGAATAGATAAAAAATAATAACTAAGTTTAAGATAAACTGGTATTAAGTGAATAACCGCTATCATTATGAATGTAATACACACCAATAGACCCGTTGATATTATAGCGGGTTTTTTTATTGTCTAAACTACCTTATTTTTGGAAAACGATAACAAAAAACCCGCTATAACAAACGCTATAGCGGGTTTAGTTATCTCAAATTGCAATGAATGTTATTACAAATTAATGTTCAAACATCGCAGAGATTGACTCTTCATTGCTAATACGGCGAATTGCTTCTGCCAGCATGCCTGAAAGAGTCAATGAACGGACTTTATTTAATGCTTTGATTTCTGCTGACAATGGAATTGTATCGCAGACAACCACTTCATCAATAACAGAGCTTTTGATGTTCTCAACAGCATTACCAGAAAAGATTGGGTGAGTTGCGTAAGCAAATACGCGTTTAGCACCACGTTCTTTCAACGCTTCAGCTGCTTTACACAATGTACCACCTGTGTCGATCATATCGTCAACAAGGATACAGTCGCGGTTAGCAACATCACCGATAATATGCATAACTTGAGAAACGTTAGCACGAGGGCGACGTTTATCAATGATAGCCATATCAGTGTCGTTTAGCAGTTTAGCGATAGCACGAGCGCGAACAACACCGCCAATATCTGGAGAAACAACAATAGGGTTGTCCAAATCTTTTTGAAGCATATCTTCTAAAAGAATTGGGCTGCCGAAGACATTGTCAACCGGTACATCAAAGAACCCTTGGATTTGTTCTGCGTGTAAGTCACAGGTTAAAACACGGTCTACGCCTACACTAGATAAGAAATCCGCAACAACTTTTGCCGTAATAGGAACACGGGCTGAACGAACACGGCGATCCTGACGGGCATAACCGAAGTAAGGAATAACAGCAGTGATACGACCAGCGGAAGCTCGACGTAATGCGTCAACCATGACCACTAATTCCATTAAATTATCATTAGTAGGTGCACAGGTTGATTGAATGATAAATACATCACCACCACGTACGTTTTCGTTGATTTGCACACTGACTTCACCGTCGCTAAAACGACCTACAGCCGCGTCTCCTAGGCTAGTGTAGAGTCGGTTGGCAACACGTTGAGCCAGTTCCGGGGTTGCGTTACCAGCAAAAAGCTTCATATCGGGCACGAGAAAAACCTCAGGCTTGCGTCCAGAGAGAGATATTGTTGACCTGTAAAGAACGTGTTTATGAACATAGGGTTTGTAAACATCATCTTACGGGTGCAATAACACAGGTATCCTTGAGCGGAATAAATGCAGAGGAGAAATGTTGACGCCTTGCGCTACAAACCCATGCACCCACTCAGGGGCGTTAATTAACACTTCACTAGCGGCAACTTGTGATCCGAACTCACCGAACACACAGGCACCTGTCCCAGTTAAGCGTGACGGTGCATATTCTAACAGCCACGAAAGCAGATATTCAACCTCACGAAAACGTTTTCTTGCGATCATTTCACAGTCATTTTCGAACGGAGCCTTTAATAATGCGCCAAGAGAGCGAATAGGAGAATTACGTTTTAATTCTGGATCTGTGAAGATTGTCGGGGTTGGAATGGAAATTCCGGGGTGTGCGACCAAATACCATTGCTCTTTTGGCTCCGCTGGGGTCAAAATTTCACCAACGCCTTCGGCAAACGCAGCATGACCTTTTACAAAAACAGGAACATCAGCCCCTAAATTTACCCCTAATTCGGCTAATGTTTCATCACTTAAACCCGCTTGCCAGTGGTAATTAAGTGCAATTAATGTGGTTGCGGCGTTAGATGAACCTCCACCTAAGCCACCTCCCATAGGAAGTTTTTTATCAATACTGATATCTGCACCGTGATACTTCAAAGGAATATGATGTTGTTGGCAATAATCACGCAGTAGTTTAGCAGCTTTAATAATTAAATTATCTTTATCTTCTACGCCATCAATTGGCGTTAAGATAGTTAACTGGGTATCATCACGAGGAGTAACAGTTAGTGTGTCGCCATAATTTAAAAATTGAAATAACGTTTGTAAATTATGATAACCATCGGGGCGTTTCCCTGTGATATAGAGAAAAAGGTTTAATTTGGCAGGAGAAGGCCAACTTAGTGTCATTGCTGTATATCCCAGTTATCCATTTTTAATTTGATAATGCGTTCGCCTTGTTTTAACTCAAGACGTTGTGGCAGGTTAGGGGTAATGCTTGAATCATAAGCTTGGTAAGTCACAAGCCAATCACCTTCGGCGGCGGGTAATGTGACAGATTTTAATAAGTGATTTGCATCTAACTCAAAATTAGTTGCATCACCGGGTAAACCAACAAGCCAAGCACGTAGATTTTTCAGTGGAATAACCATGCCAGTAAGTTGATAAATCATCTCCGCTGGGTTATCGCTATAATACTTTTTACCTTTATTGTCAGTAACTTCAATGACACCTGGCATGACATTTAAATCGAGTTCTGTTGTGCCTAAAGGATTGGTAAGCAATAAGCGATAACGCTCATCTGCTTTGTCTTGCCAATAGAATCGGGCATAGGTTTTGTTTGTATCTTCGATATAAGCAAAAGCACCTCGAGTTTCATATTGTGAAATTTTCTTTAATGCTTGTTGGCGAGCTTGCCATTGCACATCGTTATCAGACGCAGAGCCTTGTGTCTTTATCTGATTTAGATTACAGGCACTCAGCAACAACGCCGTAAGCGGGATGATACGCAGGAGTTGTTTGGTTGAAAAAAAGCGTGAACGCATAGCTGAGACATTCCTTTAATTCGTTATTAGTTAAAAAAAAGAGTATCATAAACCTTATGATATAACGATATTTCGTTAAATTGTGTATAGAAATCTCCTATCACTCAAGTAAGCTCTTTTATTGAATCTGTTCATCAAGTAGAATGGCGGAAATGAAGAGTCCATACTAAATGCGCTGTTTTAGGTTTACACTAAGTCAAGTCGCGAGGCGGTATTTATTCATAACTCGATATAGTTGATATGACGTTATTAGCATTAGGTATTAATCATAAAACAGCCCCCGTTGCTTTACGTGAGAAAGTTTCTTTTTCTCCCGATACCATGGGTGATGCCTTAAATAACCTTTTACAGCAACCTGCTGTCAGAGGTGGTGTTGTGCTGTCCACTTGTAACCGTACTGAGCTTTATTTAAGTATGGAAGACAAAGAAAATAGCCATGAACAGCTTATTCGCTGGTTATGTCAATATCACCAAATAGAGCCAAGTGAGCTGAAAAATAGTGTTTATTGGCATCAAGATAATCAAGCTGTCAGCCACCTAATGCGAGTGGCAAGTGGTTTAGATTCTCTTGTATTAGGTGAACCTCAAATTTTAGGGCAAGTTAAAAAAGCCTTTGCCGATTCCCAAAATTATGACTCGCTCTCTTCAGAGCTGGAACGTTTGTTTCAGAAGTCTTTTTCAGTTGCGAAAAGAGTGAGAACAGAGACACAAATCGGTGCCAATGCCGTTTCTGTTGCTTTTGCCGCTTGTACTTTAGCGCGTCAAATCTTCGAATCGTTATCCTCTTTGACTATTTTATTGGTCGGCGCGGGCGAAACTATAGAATTAGTCGCTCGTCATCTTCGTGAGCATCAAGTTGAAAAAATCATTATTGCTAACCGAACTAAAGAGCGTGCTCAGCGTTTAGCCAATGAAGTCGATGCGGATGTTATTACATTATCAGAGATTGATGAATGTCTATCACAAGCTGATATTGTTATTAGTTCTACTGCAAGTCCTTTGCCTATTATTGGTAAAGGGATGGTTGAAAGGGCGCTTAAAAAACGTCGCAATCAACCTATGTTGCTGGTGGATATTGCGGTTCCACGAGATATTGAGCAAGATGTTGAAAAACTCAATAATGTCTACCTTTATAGTGTCGATGATTTAGAAGCGATTATTCAACATAACCGCGAACAACGCCAAGCGGCTGCTATTCAAGCCGAACATATTGTTCAACAAGAAAGTGGACAATTTATGGATTGGCTACGAGCGCAAGGTGCCGTGGGTGCGATTCGAGAATATCGAGATAGCGCTGAAATGTTACGTGCAGAAATGACAGAAAAAGCCATCACATTGATACAAAATGGAGCAGATGCAGAAAAAGTTATTCAGCAACTCTCACATCAATTGATGAATCGTCTAATTCACACACCAACGAAATCTCTTCAACAGGCTGCCAGTGATGGTGATATTGAACGCCTGAATCTATTACGTGAAAGTTTGGGTATTACCCATAATTAACTTTGTCTAACAGGATCTTAATCTACGAATGAAGCCTTCTATTGTCGCTAAGTTGGAAGCTCTACAAGAGCGTTATGAAGAAATTCAGGCACTTCTGTCAGAAGCCGATGTGATTGCCTCTCAGGAGCGTTTTCGTGCGCTTTCAAAAGAATACTCTCAATTAACCGACGTCACGGCTTGTTTTAGTCAATGGCGGAAAGTGCAAGACGACATCGAAGCAGCAGAAATGATGCTTGATGATCCTGAAATGAAAGAGATGGCGCAAGAAGAGCTGAAAGAAGCGCAAGCACTAAACGATGATTTAGAGCAACAGTTACAAGTGCTGTTATTGCCTAAAGATCCTGATGATGAATTTAACTGTTTCCTTGAAATTCGAGCAGGAACAGGAGGGGATGAAGCCGCATTATTTGCGGGTGATTTATTCCGTATGTATAGCCGTTATGCAGAATCACGTCGCTGGCGTATTGAAGTCATGAATGCTAACGAAGGTGAGCATGGTGGCTATAAAGAAGTCATTGCAAAAGTAGTGGGTGATGGCGCTTATGGGGTATTGAAATTTGAATCAGGCGGTCACCGTGTTCAACGTGTACCAGAAACCGAATCTCAAGGTCGTATTCATACCTCGGCTTGTACGGTTGCAGTATTAGCTGAAGTGCCAGAAGCTGAGTTACCTGATATTAGTCCAAGCGATTTGCGTATTGATACATTCCGTTCGTCAGGTGCGGGTGGTCAGCACGTTAACACCACTGATTCTGCAATTCGTATCACGCATATTCCAACGGGTATTGTGGTGGAATGTCAGGATGAGCGTTCACAGCACAAAAATAAAGCCAAAGCGATGTCTGTATTAGGTGCGCGTATTCGTGCTGCTGAAATGCAAAAACGTCAAGAAGCAGAAGCGTCTGAACGTCGTAACTTATTAGGCTCTGGTGATCGTTCTGACCGTATTAGAACGTATAACTTCCCACAAGGGCGAGTTACAGATCACCGTATCAACCTCACATTTTATCGTTTAGATGAAGTGATGGAAGGAAAATTAGATCCTCTAATTCAGCCTATTGTCACTGAGTATCAAGCGGACCAACTTTCTGCACTTTCTGAGTTAAATTAATGAATTATGAACAATGGCTGCGTCAAGCAGCCTTGCAATTAATTGAAAGTGACAGCCCTAAACGTGATGCTGAAATTCTACTTGGGCACGTAACACAACGTGCTCGAACGTACTTAATGGCTTTTAATGAAACGTTGCTTTCACAAGATGAATTAACACAATTATCGCAACTACTTACTCGACGTATTAAAGGTGAACCTATCGCTTATTTAGTAGGCGAAAGAGAATTTTGGTCACTGCCTTTAAAAGTCTCACCTGCAACATTAATTCCTCGACCTGATACCGAATGTCTTGTTGAACAAGCGTTAGAAAAACTGCCAACAGTGCCAACAACTATTCTTGATTTAGGAACGGGAACGGGGGCTATTGCACTTGCTATGGCATCAGAGCGCCCTGATTGCCATATTATTGGTGTGGATTTTCAAGCCGAAGCCGTGGCGTTAGCGCAAGAGAATGCGACCCGCTTAGCATTAAACAACACAGAATTTATGGAAAGTTGCTGGTTTAGTTCACTCTCTGGGTATCAATTTGGTATGATAATTAGTAATCCTCCTTACATAGATGAAAATGATGAGCATATTCATCAGGGGGATGTTCGTTTTGAACCTTTAACCGCGTTAGTCGCTGGTAATAACGGTTTTGCTGATATCGAAATTATCATCGAAACCGCCCGTCAGTTTTTAACTGATAATGGCTGGGTATTACTGGAACACGGTTGGCAGCAAGGTGAAGGTGTTCGCAAAATTTTTACTGATAAGGGTTACTGCTGTGTGGAAACTTTCCGTGATTATGGCGGTAATGAGCGAGTGACAGTAGGTCGTTGGAATTATGATAGAAACCATAGCTGATTACGAATTTAATAAAGCCCCTTTAGTGAAGGGCATGATCCTTATCTCTCAGGCTATTCGACCTGATTTTCCGACCACTTCTGTTGGTTATCAACTAGCACAACTTGTTGAGCAAGCAGAAGCTGAAATTCCTAAGCAAGGAAACATCAAAGAACAAATAGAAGCATTACTAAAACTGTTTTATAAGCAGTGGCACTTTAGTGGTGCAAGTGGTAAATATTGTCTTTCCGATACTTTATGGTTAGATAAAGTATTAGCGACACATGTGGGTTCTCCTGTTTCACTAGGTTCGATTCTTATTTATATCGCACAAGCGTTAAACCTGCCGTTAGCTCCTGTTATTTTTCCTACACAACTTATCATCAGAATAGATATTCCCAATGAAAAAACGTTATTTTTAAACCCAATAAATGGCGAATATCTATCACAACATACCTTAGAAGTTTGGTTAAAAGGGAATGTAGGAAATAATTCGGTGTTACTAGAGGCCGATTTAGAAGAATCAGAATACAGCTCCATTATTCGCAAGCTGCTAGATACCTTGAAAGTGTCTTTAATGGAAGAAAAGAATATGGAACAAGCGTTAAAAGCCAGTGAAACGGTATTAATGTTTGATCCTGAAGATCCCTATGAGATACGTGATCGTGGACTGATTTTTGCTCAGTTAGAGTGTCATCATGTGGCCATTTCCGACTTAAACTATTTTGTTGAGCAATGTCCCGAAGATCCAATTTCAGAAATGATCAAAATTCAAATTCATTCGATAGAGCAAAATCCAGTTGTTCTACATTAAAAGTTTACGCAACGTACTTGATTAACACAGTACATTACAAACAGTATAGGGATAAATATGCAACATAAAGTGGTGAATATTGGTGATATCAAGGTAGCAAACGACCTACCATTTGTGCTTTTTGGTGGCATGAATGTATTAGAATCGCGCGATTTAGCCATGCGTATTTGTGAGCACTACGTCACTGTGACTCAAAAGCTGAATATTCCTTATGTATTCAAAGCTTCTTTTGATAAAGCAAACCGTTCTTCTATCCACTCTTATCGTGGTCCAGGTTTAGAAGAAGGAATGAAGATTTTCCAAGAGTTAAAAGAGACTTTTGGTGTCAAAATTATTACGGATGTTCATGAATCAGCGCAAGCTCAACCTGTATCAGAAGTCGTTGACGTTATTCAGTTACCTGCATTTTTAGCGCGTCAAACCGATCTTGTTGAAGCAATGGCAAAAACAGGTGCTGTGATTAACGTAAAAAAACCTCAGTTTGTTAGCCCAGGCCAAATGGGAAATATCGTCGATAAGTTTAAAGAAGGCGGTAACGACCAAGTTATTTTATGTGATCGTGGTAGTAACTTTGGCTATGATAACTTGGTTGTAGATATGTTAGGTTTTCATGTCATGATGCAAGCTTCTCAGGGCGCACCTGTTATTTTTGACGTAACGCATTCATTACAATGTCGTGACCCATTTGGTGCTGCATCGGGTGGCCGTCGTGCGCAAGTCGCTGAATTAGCACGCGCAGGTATGGCGGTAGGTCTTGCAGGATTATTTCTTGAAGCTCACCCAGATCCAGATAATGCACGTTGCGACGGCCCATCTGCTTTACCATTAGCAAAATTAGAGCCATTCTTAGCGCAAATTAAAGCCATTGATGACTTAGTAAAAAATTTCCCTGAGTTAGATACCAGCAAATAAAATTGTTATGCAACTGCATACGGTAGTGAATATGTTCGGCGCTGATCTTCAGCGCCGTTATCACGAAAAGATCCATAAAATCACCCTCCATGGCGGTTTCAACTGTCCTAATCGAGATGGCACATTAGGACGAGGTGGCTGTACTTTCTGTAATGTCTCTTCTTTTGCTGATGAACAAACGCAATATCATTCGATAGAAGAACAAATAGCGTTACAAGCCAAAAATATTAACCGAGCACATCGTTACCTAGCTTATTTCCAAGCTTATACCAGCACTTATGCCGAAGTAGAATACTTACGTACTTTATATGAAACCGCACTATTACAAGCAGATATGGTAGGGTTATGTGTAGGAACTCGGCCAGATTGTGTTCCTGTTAGTGTATTGGATTTATTGCAAGGTTATCGCGATCAAGGCTATGAAGTGTGGTTAGAGCTGGGTTTACAAACAGCTCATGATAAAACATTGAAACACATTAATCGTGGGCATGATTTTCAGTGTTATCAAGCGACAACGCGAGAGGCTCGTCGTCGTGGTTTAAAAGTGTGTACGCACCTTATTGTCGGGTTACCACGAGAAGATCATCTGCTTAATATGCAGACATTAGAACGAGTGGTAGAAACAGGCACTGATGGGCTTAAATTACATCCTTTGCATATTGTTGAAGGCAGTACAATAGCTAAAGCATGGAAAGCAGGACGTATTAATGCATTGACACAAGAACAATATGTTTATACCGCGGGTGAGATGATCCGCCATACTCCTCCTGAAATGATTTATCACCGTGTGTGTGCTAGCGCCAGAAAACCGACCTTACTTGCCCCTGAATGGTGTGAAAATCACTGGTTGGGAATGAATGCACTTTATCAAGATTTATTAAAAAAGGGTGTGCAAGGAAGCGGGATTGGTAATGCGTTTATTCCTTATTAAGTAAATTATTTCTTATATTAAGAATAAATGTTGAAACTAATAATTTCTCAAATTAAATCTTATAATTAATCATAATAAAAAACGCCTTTAATCTTTATTTAATATTAATTAAAGGCGTTGGTTTTTTATCTGAAAAATTTAAATAACTACTGAATTAATTCCAAATCATCCAATGCTTTTTGTAATGAAGGATAAAAATTAAGTTCTCCTTCAATAGGCGTGACTCTTGCTCTTGCCAACGTTTTTAAAGGTTGGAAGGGAATATCACACACAATCACATGAGTATCATGTTTGACATCAGTTACGAAATGTTGGAAGGCATGTAAGCCCCCTGCATCTAAGACTGGCACAGCATCCCATTGCATAATAACGGTTTTATAACCTTTGCTACGCTCACGTAATTCATTAAAAATACGCTCAGCAGCTGCAAAGAATAGCGGGCCATTAACACGCACAACTAATAATTGTTTATCATCATCGGTATAAGGAGATTCAGTTATTTTGGTCATATTGGCAATACGACGCATAAATAACAGTGAAGCTAATACAATACCGATAGTAATGGCAATGACCATATCAAAGAGAACGGTGAGTGATAAACATAATACTAAGACAATAATATCATCTTTAGGAGCGTGACGAATGAGATCAATAACTTTACGCGCTTCACTCATATTCCATGCAACAATTAACAGTAGTGCTGACATTGCGGCTAAAGGTAAATATGAAAGAAATGGGGCTAATACCAGTAAAGTTAATAACACTAACAATGAGTGAACAATCGCTGAAACTGGTGATGTTGCACCTGCGCGGACGTTAGCTGCTGAACGTGCAATCGCTGCAGTTGCTGTTATACCACCAAAGAAAGGGGCGACAATATTACCGACACCTTGTCCTAGTAATTCACCATTAGAGTGGTGCTTTTTACCTGTCATGCCATCAAGCACAACGGCACACAGTAACGATTCGATTGCACCTAACATTGCCATTGAAAAAGCCGCCGGTAACAAAGCAGAAACTGTACTCCAATTTAATTCAAGAGATGCCCCAGTGCTTGGTAAATTCCAAGGTAAAACAAACTGAGGCAGTATTGGTGGAATACCTTGTCCAGTTGATCCATCTGGAAGTAGATAACTAAACTGCGAGCCAATCGTTGCAACTTCATGGCCGAACATATTCACAATACCCATTACTGCAGTACCCGCGATTAAAGCGGGTAAATGCCCAGGTAAGCGTAAATTTAATTTTGGCCAGTAGATTAAAACAAACAGTGTTGTTAAGCCGATAAGCGTATCACCAAGGTGAATGGTAGGTAATGCAGAACCTAAGGCAATAATTTTATCGATATAAGTTTCTGGTACATGCGCCATCTCAAGACCAAAAAAGTCTTTTATTTGCATGGTCGCAATGGTGATAGCAATCCCTGAGGTAAATCCCAGTGTTACAGAAACAGGAATATACTCAATGAGTTTACCAAAGCGGGCTAATCCCATAACAACTAAAATAACGCCAGACATTAATGTGGCAATCAATAAACCACTTAAACCAAATTGCTGAGATACCGGATAAAGTATTACAACGAAAGCTGCTGTGGGGCCTGAAACACTGTAGCGAGAGCCACCAGAAACAGCAATGACTATACCGGCAATAGCTGCGGTATAAAGACCGTATTGCGGAGGAACACCGCTACCAATTGCCAGTGCCATGGCTAATGGTATCGCGATAATTCCGACGGTGATCCCTGCAATAATATCTTTTAATAAACGTGCAAAAGAGTAAGGCTCTTTTACACATGCATCAATAAATGCACTAAAGGGGCGAACCCGGTTAACTTTATGAGTTTTCATTTAGGCTTAAACCAAAATAAGAAGTCAGATGCCGAATAACGGCGATAAGGAAAAGAGAGGATATCGCTTTTATTCGCTGATAATAATGTGATACATCAAATTATTAATGTATATCTTAAAGCTTAGTGAAAATTAAATCAATTAAACTAATAAGTTAACGTAAAGAGATAATACAATGTATCTTATTGTATTTATTCTGTTGCTTGCTTGAAAATAAAGTTTAAATTTATTTTAAAATTATAAAAAGCGTTTTATTTTAGAATAAATGTCATTTATAGAGAGATAATAAAAGTCGTTTTCTGTCATAAAAATACGAATAGAGTTAAATAGCAACTAGATAAGCTATTTTTGATCATTAAAAATTAATTATTAGAGATTGTTAACTGATAAAAAATTATTAAATAAAACGATTAAGCCAAAATAAAATAAGTGGGTGTTGTATACTAAAGAAATAGTATCGAAAAATGAGTTTAAATGGGCTATAGATGGAAGCGAGAAAAAATAACTAGAATGAAAGTTGATATTTTTTCTACAAAAAAATAGAGCCTAATTAAAAAATTAGGCTCTATCTTAGAATATGGCGGTGAGAGAGGGATTCGAACCCTCGATACGTTGCCGTATACACACTTTCCAGGCGTGCTCCTTCAGCCTCTCGGACATCTCACCGTATTGTTGTTGGATATGTACTTAACATCTCTCAACGGGGCGCTACTATAGGGAAAAGGAGCATAAGCGTCAACAGCTAAATGCATTTTTCTTTTAACTTTTGTATCAAGCAGTCAAATAAAAAACAATATGCACAAATGCTAGACAAATTATGTAGTAAACCAATTCACGCAATAGGTTAGCGTATTGAAAAAAGAATTGAGATTTTCGTTAACTGGTTAACATTCTCAACATTTTTATTAACAACTTATTCAAAGAGACTTGAAATCAGAACGTAACCCTCGCACCCTATGATAAAAATGCTGGAGGAAGGCACAATGAATATTATTTATTATCATCCTTTTTTTGACGCAGAGACATGGATCAACGGTATGAAGGCGCGTTTGCCGAATGCCAATATACGCATTTGGGAACCAGGCGATAATCAACCTGCTGATTATGCTATGGTTTGGCTTCCTCCTTATGAAATGCTTGCAAGTCGCAATCACCTTAAAGGTATTTTTGCATTAGGAGCGGGTGTTGATGCTATTTTAAAACAAGAACAACAAAAGCCTGGCACATTACCAACAGGTGTTCCTGTTATGCGTTTGGAAGACACCGGAATGGGGCTTCAAATGCAAGAATATGCGATTGCGAAAGTAATGTATTATTTTCGTCGTATGGATGATTATAAACGCCAACAATCACAACGTTTATGGAAACAGCTTCCTTCTCACTCTTATGATGATTTTGTGATTGGTGTTTTAGGTGCTGGTGCTTTAGGCGGGAGTGTCGCGACTAAACTCGCTGAACTAGGTTTTAAAGTGCGTTGCTGGAGCCGTAGTGAAAAGCAAATTAAGAATGTTGAAAGTTTTTATGGTAAAGAGCAACTTAATGACTTCCTTAAAGAGAGTAATTTACTGATTAACTTATTACCTTATACACCGGAAACTCATGGTATTTTAAATTTTTCTCTTTTTGAACAACTTAAACCTTCATCCTATTTAATTAACCTTGCTCGTGGTGCACATTTAGTTGATCAAGATTTATTAGAAGCGATAGACCAAGGATACATTGCTGATGCAACTCTTGATGTTTTTGCTCAAGAGCCTTTAGCAGGTATGCATCCATTCTGGACTCATCCTCGAGTTTCTATTACACCACATATCGCGGCCTTTACCATTCCAAATATTGCAATGGATACTATAGTTGAAAATATTCAACGAATTGAAAAAGGAGAGACTCCTTTTGGTGTGGTTGATATGGATAGTGGCTATTAAGTTTCTTTCTCTTATATTTTGATTTTAGAAAGTGGGCGATAAAATTTATATTTATCGCCTATTTTTATCTCTAATTATTAAATAATATTACATTTTTAGTGTGTTATATAAATCCATAAAATTTTAATTGTAAAAAAAGATATATATTAATTATTATCAATGCTTGGAACATATTATTAAAAATAACATTTAATATTAATAAATATAAAATTTAAATTTATTAAAAATAAATATTATTAATATAAATTTATTCGTTTAAACAGAAACCGCTTTTACTCTTAATGCTAGAAGAATACACTGTGTGTCTTTGTGGTTTTTTTAGAATTAAACTCTAATTAATTGGTGTTATTGAAAAGATAAGTTTATTAAATTGTCATTTTAGTCAACTTGGTGATATAAAGTAGTTTCCCATGTTTATCAGACAATATACCTATGAATATAGCAGAACTTCTTGAGCAAATAGCAGAGAAAGGATGGTGTGTATGGGATGATTTCCTCACACCAGAAGCTGTTCAACAACTACGCACTTGTTTTGGTGACAATGCACAACAAGCTCGTATTGGTCGTCATGAAAATCGTCAAGCAGAAACAACAATACGTAGCGATAAAATAAGTTGGCTAGAGCCAAAAATGGGTGAACCAGTACAACATTATTTAATGCAAATGGAGTCTATTCAACGTGCTGTTAATCGAGAGTTTTATTTAGGACTATTTGAATACGAAGCACATTTTGCGTGTTATGAGAAAGGAGCATTTTATAAAAAACATCTGGATGCTTTTAAAGAAAATGTAACTCGGCGTTTAACCACAGTGTTATATCTTAATGAGGATTGGACAACCGAAGATGGTGGCGAATTAGTTATCTATGATTTAAAGGATAACGAACTTGCGACAATCACACCAAAAGGAGGGCGTTTAGTTGTTTTCCTTTCAGAACAATTTCCTCATGAAGTGCTCCCTACTAATAAAGAGCGAGTGAGTATTGCTGGGTGGTTTCGAGTCAATGGTGTAAGAGATAATTTTCTTGATATTGCAAGTTAACTAATGCAACAAAAATGCTGTTGTCATAAAAGAGTTTTAAAGTCGTTATAATAAAACTGTTTTAAAAGATAAGTAGCATGGGATTAGGCGCGTTTCTTATATTAAGCAAAAGCTTAATTATTAAGAGCGCGCTTTTTCTGTTTTAAAAGCTCCCTTTGGTTAAATTAATACTTATAATCATAAAAAAGAAAAAAGTTGATTTTCTTGTCGTTAAACGCACAATAACGCGAAACTTTTTAGGATAAAAAATACAATGAATGAATTCTCAATAGTTTGCCGACTTTTAGGCACATTATTTCAACGTGACCCAAATGATCCTATTTTAGCGCCAATTATTAAAATGGTTGGTGAAGGAAAATTGAGCCAGTTATGGCCATTGGAGCAAGACGAGTTATTTAATACATTAAAAAATAGTGTCAAAGATTTGGCTATTGTTGAAGCTGATTACCAATCTCTTTTTGGTGGAGAGGCGCCTGCTGTATCTATTTATGCTCATGATTACGAAGAGATCAAAGAAGACGATGTTCGTCAATTCTTAATTGCAAGAGGTATGCCAGTTACTGAGAATGCAACAGACAGTTTTGGCGCTTTATTACTTGCTGCTTCATGGCTGGAAGATAATTCAGCAGAAGATGAAGTATTAGCTCAAATACAGTTATTTGATGAATACTTATTACCTTGGGCTGGGGCATTTCTTGGTAAAGTGGAAGCTCACGCAACAAGTGGTTTTTATCGTACATTAGCCGCAATTGCGCGTGGTGCGTTATCGGCATTACGTGAAGAGCTTTCTGATGATGAAAAGAGTGAAGATACTGAAGCAGAGTAATATCTTATTTTCTTTGCAAAGGTATTTTACTATTCATAAAAAAGGCAAACCATTAGGTTTGCCTTTCTCATTAATGTCGATAAATATTTTTAATCAACTCACGTAACTATTAGAGTTGGATCACGAATTTACCCGGTTTAACTTCAATGCCTTTTGCCAGTTTAAATGCCGCGGCTTCAGCGCTATTTTTCTCAGGATTGAGGATATAAACAGGGTGATTATCAAAATACGTAGCAATGGTGGCATCTAAATAAGGCTTTAATGCGACAACGACAGCATCCATTTTTTCTGGTGATACTTTATAGCTATCAATAGTCATGGACTTTATGTATATCGCACCTTGATCGGCTTGATAAGAAGGTTGACCTGATAATGTAAGATCAACTTTGGCACTTGTTTTACCAAAAAATGAATTAATTTTCAGATCGGCAGTACCTGAAAGGTTAATTTTACCCGGCTCTGTACGACCAATTTGGATTGAAAGATTACTTAACTTGATATCAGCGGATACAACTTCATCTTCACCAATATGTTTTTGAAGATTTGTTTTCCGGCTAATATAGTCATTAATCAAATTTTCACTTACATCAAATTGCTTGAGCTGATCACAACCCACCACAAAGCTTGTTAGTAATAATATGGTTGTTAGAAGAATAGCTTTCATAAACACTCCTTGATCATTGATAACTAAAAGTTTACCTGATATCTAAGGAGTAAGCATGGCTGTTTCTATTTTTTTACGATTAAATTGGCGATGTAGTGCGTAAAGCGTTATTAATCCTACCGTACCTAATAAGAACCAAGGTAATTCAGGCATATCAAATTGGTTACCTAAATCGTACATCCATCCACCACCGGTATATCCGATTGCGCCACCAAAGGCCAAGCCTAAGCGACTAAATCCCATATAACTGCCACGAGCGCGAGGATCAGCCAGGGAGGCACTTAATGTTTCGCGCGCAGGCTCTGCAGTGATCGTGCCGAGATAAAATAAACCAATAATTAAGAAGATGCCTTGTAATGAATGGATCATTCCAACAGGAAACATGCTGATGCTCATTAAAAATAAGCCTGCCATTAAACGCTGTTCCAATTTGAAACGTTTTTCACTCCAGCGCGCAATAGGATAGAGCAAGGTTAAAGAGAGTAATGCTTCAATGGCATACATCCATTTTACTGCTGTGGGAGTACCAGCGATATCGTTAACGATAATAGGGAACATCAACATGACTTGAACAGACAATACAAAATAGCCTGTTAACGTTAAGACATAACTGACAAAACGTTTATCCAGTAATACACGATTTAGCCCTTCTTTAATCGGTGTTCTGGTAGTAGATATGCGGTAAGCAGGTAATAACCAAGCATTAAATAAAGCAGCAATAACAAAAACACCAGCACCAACCCAGCATACTAAATGAAAATCATATAATAATAACCAGCTACCAATCAGCGCCCCAATAACTGCTCCTGCACTATCTTGCATTAATAATAGAGAATAAAAACGACCACGTTCATAAGGACGGGTTAATTTAATAACTAGGGCTGTGCGAGGTGGATCAAATAACGTTCCCCCTAATGCAGATAAAATGCAAGATAACCAAAGTATCCACGGTTGGTCTGCCATTGCCATTAAAGCAAAACCTAAAGCACGTAATAACATTCCAGTTATTATCATTGGTTTTGCACCAAAGCGGTCTGCGATGGCGCCACCAAAAATACCTAGGCCTTGCTGGACTAATTGTCTAAGCCCTAATGCAAAACCGACAATAACACCAGCCCAACCCAATTGTTCGACGAAACGAATAGAAATCAGAGGAAAAACGACGAAAAAACCTAAGACAACTAACATATTGTCAATTAGGAGGAAGTATTTACCCAAGGTACGGGCTTGTGTTACCAGTGCCATTACTCACCATCAATAAGCAAATAATTTAAATAAAATAAGGGGGGAATGAAATAATTTATTTCTTCGACTATTCTGTCTCTAAATGTGCATAATTCCTAGTAAATTAAAGATGATATTTTTTTATTAAGGTTAGTGGCAGAATAAGAAGAGTTACTTCAGAATTAGGCTTATTTATATCAAAGGATAATGGGATCGCAATGTTTGGTTATCGTGGTGGAGTTCCTAAAATTCGTTTCGAAACGACAAGAATGATAATTCGTTTAGCTTATGAACGAGATGCGGAAAAATTGGCTGATTATTATACATTAAATCGTCGTTTTTTAATTCCATGGGAACCCTTAAGAGATAAAACACATTATTTGCCTTCCGGTTGGGAACATCGTTTGCAATATATGAACGAATTACATCGACAAGAAAGTGCATTTCATTTTTTGTTGTTAACACCAACTGAAGATGAAATTATTGGTGTGGCTAATTACAGTAATGTGATGCGTGGTGCCTTTAATGCCTGTTTTTTAGGTTATTCCGTAGGTGAGAAATGGCAAGGTAAAGGTTATATGTCTGAGGCATTAACTGAAACGTTGCGTTATATGCAACGCCAGCAAGGTATGCATCGTATTATGGCGAATTATATGCCTCATAATTTACGTAGTGGTAATTTATTGGCGAAGCATGGTTTTGAACGAGAAGGCTATGCAAAAAATTATCTACAAATAAACCAAGAATGGCGTGATCATGTATTAACCGCATTAACAACAAGAACTTACTGCAAAAGATAAATAGCTCATGTTGTTAAGGATAAAGCACTGTTTATAATTATAGTGATATCTTTTTTTCAGTGCTTTTAATCCATATATTGATGCTAATAGTGATATCGAATTTGCCTTTAGTTGATTTTTTTCAACATATAATACCAATGTTGAATATGAAAAATAGATTGTGTTAGGCGCGATGATTCCTTTCTCTCAATATAAAACCCATCTTTTTGATATAAATAAAGAGCACCTTTATGATGAGTATCCACATAAAGTGATAAATATACTTTTTTCAGAATATCTTTACTGTATTGCGATATCCATTGAAGTATTGCATAAGCGATACCATGACCTTGATAAGTGGGTAAAACAGCAATATGAGCTAAATAAACTTCATTTTCTTTTGGCGTATAATCAAATAATGAAAAGAAAATTTTTTGCTTAATATAATGAGTAATGCCATAGCGCCAATAATTAGAGAAAGGTGTTTTAGCAAAAGAATTTGACATAAGTTGAGCTTCTTTTGTGACTAAACTAAATGTTGCAATTATCTTTTCATTCTCGGTGACAACAAATTGTTGGTTATTCTTTTTACACGCTAGTGTATTCCAAATGGCTTCTAATTGCTGACTCTGTTTAGGGTGAGCACTATCAATATTAAAAGCATTCAATTTAAAACGAAAGGCTTGTGCAAACAATTGAATGATTTCAGGAATATCTGAAGGCTCTGCAACACGAAGCTGATAGTGTCCATTAAGTAATTGCATGATATCGTTACTCTGCAATAATAGGGTTAACTTTTAGACTGTTTGGTCTACTTTATTCTAGACTAATCAGTCTGATTTATTTTGTCTAGAGATTTTAGGTTATGAACAAGACAGCGACTGAAAAACAAAAAGCAAAAATGAAGCACATCATTGATGCTGCAATGCGTTGCTTTGCCGTAAAAGGCTTTCATTCCACATCAACAGCAGAAATTTGTCATGAAGCAGGGATGAGTCCCGGAAATGTATTTCATTATTTTCCCAATAAAAATGCGATTATTGAAGCGATTGCATTAGAAGATGCACAGCTTTTTGATGAGATTTTTTGTCGTTATGAAGCGCAAGAAGAGAGTATTCAGGCAGTTATTGGTTTAATGACAGAGATTATAGCGCTTTATAATCATCCAGAGTACGCGCGCATTAGTATTGAAATTTTTGCTGAAGCTTCACGTAATGCGAGTATTCACGAAATTTTCATTGAAAATGAAAGAAACAATAAGCAACGTTTGATTGCCATGTTAGAAAACGGTATTAAAAAAGGGCAAATTGATCCGCTATTAGAGCCAGAAAAAATGGCTACTTGGTTATTTGTGATTGCAGATGGTTCTATGGGGAGAAATATTATCGATCCTGAGTTTAGTGAAAATGATAGCCAAACGATGTTGGAATTAATGTTGAGAAAAATATTAGCTAGACCATAAATTATAGGTGTTTTTCTCTTATTGGAATTAGTTAAAAGTAAGTTGAAACTGCTTATTTTTAGCCAATTGATGATTGATTTTTCGATGTTAGAGACGGAGTATAGTCCCTTTCTTTTTATTCCATTCAACAAAACTTAGAATGACTTTATGAATTTACTTAAATCACTGGCCGCAGTGAGTTCTATGACTATGTTTTCACGGGTTTTAGGATTCATTCGTGATGCAATCATTGCGCGTATTTTTGGCGCAGGTATGGCAACAGATGCTTTTTTTGTTGCATTTAAATTACCGAATTTACTTCGTCGTATTTTTGCAGAAGGGGCATTTTCTCAAGCCTTTGTGCCAATATTAGCTGAATATAAAAGTCAGCAAGGTGATGAAGCAACACGTACTTTTATTGCTTATGTTTCAGGTATGCTAACACTGATCCTTGCCGTTGTTACGGTGATTGGTATTATCGCTGCACCATGGGTTATTTATGTCACAGCGCCAGGTTTTAGTAGCTCGCCAGATAAGTTTCAACTTACGACCGATTTATTACGAATAACCTTTCCTTATATTTTCCTTATTTCTTTGGCTTCATTAACGGGCTCTATTTTAAATACATGGAACCGTTTTTCCGTACCTGCTTTTGCACCGACATTACTCAATGTCAGTATGATATTTTTTGCTTTGGTAGTTGCACCTTATTGTAATCCACCAATTATGGCATTGGCATGGGCGGTTGTTGCTGGCGGAATATTACAACTTGGTTACCAATTACCACATTTGAAAAAAATCGGTATGCTTGTACTACCTAGAGTCTCATTTAAAAACAGTGCTGTTTGGCGTGTTTTAAAATTAATGGGGCCTGCTATTTTAGGTGTTTCGGTTAGCCAAATATCTTTAATTATCAATACAATTTTTGCTTCTTTCTTAGTGTCAGGGTCGGTTTCTTGGATGTATTATGCTGATCGTCTTATGGAGCTACCGACTGGGGTGTTAGGGGTTGCATTAGGCACTATTTTATTACCTTCATTATCGAAGAGTTTTGCTAGTGGTAATACTGAAGAATATAGAAAGCTAATGGATTGGGGATTAAGGCTGTGCTTTTTATTGGCACTACCTTGTACGATTGGTTTAGCTGTATTATCAGGGCCGTTAACAGCATCTTTATTCCAGTATGGTAATTTTAATGCTCATGATGCGTTAATGACACAACAAGCGTTAATCGCTTACTGTGTTGGGCTGATGGGACTTATTATCATAAAAATCTTAGCGCCTGGATTCTATTCTCGTCAGGATATTAAAACACCTGTAAAAATTGCTATCGCAACATTAATACTGACACAATTAATGAATCTCGCATTTGTCGGTAGTTTAAAGCACGTTGGTCTTGCGCTTTCTATTGGTATTGCAGCTTGTTTTAATGCCTCTATGTTATTTTGGCAAATTCGTAAAAAAGATATTTATCAACCTTTGGCGGGTTGGCCAGTCTTTTTGTTAAAACTAACAATTGCGTTGGTGGTAATGGGGGCTGTTTTAGTTGGAATGTTATGGATCATGCCAAGCTGGGATATCGGAAGTATGCTTATGCGTATTTTACGTCTATTACTCGTCGTTGTAGTTGGGGCTGGCAGTTATTTTGTTGCTTTGTATGTATTAGGTTTTAGGCCTCGTCATTTTTCATTACGCGCTTTATAGTTCATAAAATATGCTCCCCGCTTTTTGTATAAAAGCGGGGAGGTTTAAATTAACAATTTTTTTATCATTACTATTCCTCTCATTTAGATCCTTTCTCTATTTCTAGACTATTTATAATGCAACATTGATCACACTTTTGGCATTTAGTTAGATTAGCTCTATGCTGTTCAAAAAGAAAAATAGAATAAAAAAATACAGAAATTTTTTTTCTTCATTATTTTTTTATTAAATTTTTTTTCCAATTTCTGAATGATTTATACAGTTTTTCGGCATTGGAATGTGTTTTTTAAGTGAAATGCATAAATTAATTTAATCATTATTCATACCGAATATCTTTAGACAATTTGTTTACTTGTATAGCTATTCTACATAAAGTAAAAAAATAGACGCTATATTCTAAGCACTTACGGTTTGACGAATTATCTTTTTTTAGATAAACTCTCTGGTGTTGTTTAGGTTTAAAAAATGACACATCTGTTAAATATTTCTTACTTAATGATGAGATATTGCAAATATTTCAAAATATTGCAGTATATTTTAAAATATTTAATTTTTTTGATTTAAGACATATTATTATTTCTTTATTCAGGTAGATTAACCGTGACTGTAAAGTTATTTGCTTGTTATCGTTCAGTACTACTGAAAGTGATCATATCTATTTTGTCTGCGCTTCAAATAGGTAATACGATTGCTAGGGATAAGCAGTAAACAATAAGTCGTGTGAATAATGAAATTAATGCTAAATCTATTATTAATAGATAATTAGATTACTGGTAATTCGGTATGGTACACTAATTGTTGCTTTCATTTGTCCGCCATTGTTTTCTGTTTTCCCTCTCTTTTCAAAACCTTCGCAATAGTTCTTATTTTTTTCCTTAATAGCTCAATAACTCAAATATTTCTCCATTTGTTCGCTATACTCAAGGCAGTTATAAACGATTAGATATTTCTAGTTTAAAGACTACTAAATAATCAATTAGACGGTTTTTAGTAAAAATAAAAATAAAAGAGTGTCAAGGAGCTACTATGAAAAAAGCAATTATCATTTCTGTATCATTAGCTACGTTATTTCTTGCTGGTTGTACTGCTGATGGAAAAATCAATACCTCAAAATTAACGCCAGTTAACTGTGTGGGTGTATTTGACAAAACAAATGAGCAACTGTCATTTACGGCTAAAGACGTCAACGATCGCCTTTATAGCCCAAGCAAGCCAATAGATAGTGTTGATGGTTGGATTGAGGTAAAAGATATCAGAGGGCTATTGTGTCAGGATGTTATAACTGCTAATGAAGATTAATGATTAAGTAGCATTGGAAGTGAGATTGAGTAATCGTTTGAAGTGTTTTTTAGCTATATCGAATTAAGAATTAATGTATAAAAAAACCGATGGTCAAATGCCATCGGTTTTTTGTTTCTGTAATTTGTGCGCTTAAGCTAATTACATTCTATCAACCGTTTCGATCCCTAAAGTATCTAAACCTTGTTTTAAGGTTCTTGCGGTCAAGCGCGCCAGTTTTAGACGGCTTTGGCGAGTGTTTTCATCTTCAGCAGATAAGATAGGGCAGTTTTCATAAAAACCAGAGAAGGTTTGTGCCAAATCGTAGAGATAAGCACACATCACATGAGGTGTTCCTTCACGAGCAACTTGCATGATGGTCTCATCAAATTGCACTAAACGTAATGCAAGTTGTTTTTCATGAGACTGTGCTAATGTGATCGGCTGAGTTAATGTGTTTTCATCAATTTCAGCACGTTTAAAAATTGAAGCAACACGAGTATAAGCATATTGCATATAAGGTGCGGTATTACCTTCAAAGCTTAACATCAGATCCCAATCAAAGATGTAATCTGTTGTACGGTTTTTAGATAAGTCAGCGTATTTCACAGCACCAATACCAACAACGCGAGCAACATTATTTAATTCATCTTTATCCATATCTGGATTTTTTTCAGCAATTAATGTGCGCGCTCTTTCTTGTGCTTCATCGAGTAAATCCGTTAAACGGATAGTACCACCAGAACGTGTTTTAAATGGACGACCGTCTTTACCTAACATCATGCCGAACATATGGTGTTCAAGTAACATTGAATCAGGGATATAACCTGCTTTACGGACAATTGTCCATGCTTGCATTAAATGCTGATGTTGGCGAGAGTCGATATAATAGAGAACACGATCAGCATGTAGATTATCGTGACGATATTTAGCACAAGCAATATCGGTTGTTGTATAAAGGTAGCCACCGTCTTTTTTCTGAACGATAACACCCATAGGTTCGCCTTCCTTGTTTTTATATTCATCAAGGAAAACAACGGTTGCACCTTCACTTTCTACAGCAAGGCCTTTTGCTTTTAAGTCAGCAACAATACCAGGTAACATTGGGTTATAGAGACTTTCACCCATAATGTCATCTTCAGTTAATGTGACGTTAAGGCGCTGATAAGTCACTTGGTTTTGTTGCATCGTGATATCAACAAGTTTGCGCCACATTGTACGGCAATACTCATCACCGCCTTGTAATTTTACAACGTAATTACGCGCACGCTCTGCAAAGACTTCATCTTCGTCATAGCATTTTTTTGCTTCACGATAGAACTCTTCGAGATCAGATAACGCCATATCTGCGGCATTTTCGTTTTGTTTTTTTTCTAAATACGCAATTAACATACCAAATTGCGTACCCCAATCACCAAGGTGATTAGCACGAATAACGTTATGACCTAAGAAAGATAATGTACGCGCACTTGCATCGCCAATAATCGTAGAGCGTAAGTGGCCGACATGCATTTGTTTTGCAACGTTGGGAGAAGAATAATCAATAACAATAGTTTGAGGTGTAACAGATGTTACATTCAGATGTTCATCGACTAATGCGTCTTCTGCTTGCTTTGCAACCCATTGTGGCGATAAGAAGATATTGATAAAACCAGGGCCCGCGATTTCAACTTTATCTGCAATACCTGTAATATCAAGCTGTTCCAGAATTTTCTCTGCGAGTTGTCGGGGTGGGATCCCCATTTTTTTTGCTGCTCCCATGACACCATTTGCCTGATAGTCACCAAATTGCACTTTGGCTGACTGACGGACAAGTGGTTCGCTATCAGCGGGTGCGCCAGCAGCACACATTGCCACACTGATTTTTTCTGAAAGAAAAGCCTGAATATTCACCGGGTTACCTTAAATTATTGAGAAAATAAAACCTGACGACAAAAGCCTGACAGGTTTATTATAAAGAATTAGGATTAACCTTGAATTTATAACATATTCCGGCTAGAACATGCTACCATCTGCGCCTTATCTTTAAGGTTTTTTCTCTGTTTTTTCATTAAGGTTACTCAAAATGGCGTTATTTTCTTCAATCACTCAATTAAATGATTTAACTCACGAGCTTCCACAGTTTGAAGAAAAAATGATACAGCTTGCCAATCAGTTAGGTTTGAATTTTTCACTTTATCTTATTGATCATATTTCGTTACGTTGTCACGACTTAATATTGGCTGAACAATGGAGAAAAGGTCTTAGTCAATGTGGAAAGTGTATTTCTGATAATATTATTAACGGACGTCCAATTTATCTTTTTCAATTAGACACACCATTAACGGTTTTAAATCAAGCGGTTTCCATTGTTGAATTACCATTTCCCACCCATAAAAAATATGAGTACCAAGGTTGGGAACATATTGAGCAAGTGATCTCTGTTGAACCTTCTGATTTAGTCAATAATGTTATGGCATTTTTACCATCTCCTTTACCAGAGAGTATTAGCTTAAAAATCAGTGAACCTAAAGGTGAAAAAGAACGCTTGCCCAATCCCACAGTGGCTATTTCTAATGGTAAAGTGACTGTGAAGTATCATCCTTATTCGTTACTTGAAATCGTAGAAAGTGAGTGTTGAACGACACTTTCAGAAAATAGTTTGCTTGTGTCAGCACAAAATTCTGATAGTGGAATTGAATGAATAACGATATTCGACAACTATTGTTAGTAATCGCTGAGAAATGATATTTATTTTCTGATTACTTTCTGTATTAAGGATAAAGAGGGATGATATGGCTACGTTGGAGATTTGTTGTTTTGGCGCAGAATGCGCGCTGGTGGCAGAACGAGCAGGTGCGGATAGAATTGAACTATGCACCAGTCCATCAGAAGGTGGCATTACGCCAAGCTTTGGAATGCTAAGACAAGTCAGAGATCTGGTTCGTATTCCCGTTCATCCTATTATTCGCCCTCGAGGGGGGGATTTTTGTTACACACAAGCCGATTTTTCAGCAATGAAAAATGATATTAGCCTTATTCGTGATATGGGCTTCCCTGGTGCAGTTGTTGGTTTATTAAATGAAGAAGGACATATTGATTTGCCTAAAATGGAAATTCTAATGGAACTTGCGGGTCCTTTAGCTATTACTTTCCATCGTGCTTTTGATATGTGTATTAATCCATTATTAGGGTTAGAACAACTGACTCAATTAGGTATTTCTCGTATTTTAACATCAGGCCAGCAAGCGAATGCAGAATTAGGTTTACCTTTATTACGAACATTAAATGAAAAAACACAAGGTCCCGTTATTATGGCGGGAGCTGGTGTAAGACTAAGTAATATCCAAAAATTCTTAGATGCAGGTTTAAAAGAAATACATAGCTCTGCAGGTAAAGTTGCACCCTCAACCATGATTTATCGTAAAGCCGGTGTCACAATGAGCTCAGACAGTGAAGTTGATGAGTTTACCCATTATTGTGTGGATGAAGACACGGTTGAAGCAATGAAAGATATTATGAGTATTCATGCACCATTAGCATCTTAATTAGCACAAATTAACGATTTTAGAACTGCGCCTTTATGGCGCAGTTTTTTTATATAACCTCGCCTAATAATAATGTATGTGTAATACCACAGCGTTCCACAAAAGCTTCATCATGCGAAACCAGTAATAATGTACCTTGATATTCAACGAGTAAATTTTCCAATAATTGTTTAGATCCAATATCAAGGTGATTATCTGGTTCATCAAGCAATAATACCGCAGGGGGAATTGGACTCTGGGTTAAAGCCAATAACGTTGCTTTTAATTGTTCGCCACCACTTAGTTTTTCTAGAGGGAGTAATGAGTTATCGCCTCTGATCCTTAACATACCCAGCCGTGTTCGCCATTGCTCGATAGAAATAGCGGGTTGATATTGGTGTAGTGCTTGTGCAACAGGTAATGTTTTATCAAGTAGTGCAAGATGTTGATCAAGATAACAAAAGTTTTTATTAAGACGAAACTCACCAGAGCGTGGGCTAAATTGTTGGATCAGACATTTCAATAATGTCGATTTTCCACACCCATTTTTACCTTTAATATGCCAATGCTCATTACCGTAGGCTGAGAATGAAATAGGGCGCTGATAACCATACGGAAGCTGAAGATTATCTACAAATACATTTAAACGATGCCCATCGCTTTGATAATTCAAGATCATTTTCTGCTGATGAATATGCACTTTTTCTTCATCGACACCTTGTTTTTGAGATTGCATATCTTCTATTACACGCTGATGCCGTTTTGCTACGGCTGATTGGCGTTGTTCTGCTCTATTTTTTTGCATATCCAATAAAAGTAAGCACTGGGAGCCACTTTGCCTAATTGATTCGCCTTGTCGTTTTCGTTGTGCGGCTTTTTGTAATGTCGCTTGTTGCTGGCGTTTCTCATTTTTAATTTGGCTGTTTAGTCGATCACTTGCGGCTTCCAACGAGGCTATTTCTGCACTTTTTTGTGTTTCATATAAAGCATAATTTCCACCATATTCAGATAAACCTTTCTCACTTAATTCAAGAATAGTGTCCGCATATGAGAGCAAGTTTCGATTATGACTAACAATAAGAGAGCCTGCTTTGTGCTGAGCTAACTGTTTTATTAGCCATTGTTGTCCTTGATAATCAAGATGGTTATCTGGCTCATCTAAGAGTAGAAAACTCTGCTCGCATAAAAAAGCGCGGCAAAGTGCTAAACGTGTTTGTTCTCCACCACTTAAATGCGTAATAGGAGTCTCTAATGCGACAGGGAGTTGTGCTGAATCTAATAAATTCTGCCACGTAACAGGAAGTTGCCATTTGCCATCAAGCAACTCAATATCTTCTAATGTAGCAATACCGGCATCAACACGTTGGAATGCTTGATAAATTTCATGAATATCTAACGCTTGGGCAAGTGTATTACCTTGTAATCGTGTTAATTGATCAACGTGAACAAAAGGCATATTCCAATTAACTTGCCCAGATGAAGGTGTTATTTTTTGTGCTAATAATCTTAGTAGTATAGATTTCCCTTTACCGTTATTGCCGATTAATGCATTGTGCTGACAAGCCAATGAGCGAGTTAATGGTGGAAAAAGACGTTTTTGATTAAACTCGATTGTAAGTTGTGAGAAGTGACAGGCTATTGTCATAGTAATACCTCCTAAGCGAAATAGGTGGCAGACAGCCGAGATCTTTTTCTAGATGCGACGAAATAAATTATTGTCTGCCAGTAACAGAAAATGAATACCCCAAAAGGTATTTGAATAATTTTCTGGCAGAATTTAATTCATCGTAGGGGAGTGCCTTCTTAAAAATAAAATAAAATAGGATAGGTAACCAGCTCATTATAGCGATAAACATCCCCTGATCAATAGGCAATTAACGTTGTGACCTTCGAGTTACTTTTTCTCTGTTATAAATAAATTTAATTTTTTTATAAAGAGGTGAAAACATTGTAATTGTCAAAAAAATAAAAGGAATGGTATATAGAAGTGTACCTAATGCCATACCAACATGAGGCGCATTAAAATATTCACTATGCGAGGTAATTAAATTTAGATAATTTATTTTATCTAGATATTCGGGTGTTAAACCACCGTAAGGAATAATAAATCGAATTATTGCAATTAAGAAAATACAAAATAGAAAATTTAGCGTCATATATGCAGAATTAAGAATGTTTTTATTCCAAGCTTCTCTACTTTTTGCTTGATAGCTACCAATAAGGCGATTAGCGACGATAACGGCGTAGAGCCAAAGCACAATATTTTCATCGCCCATGACAAAACTATTAATCATAAAGGCAAATACGCTATAAACGGGGATAAGAACAAAGATAAGCTTAGTGCGTGCTAATACAGCCATAAATAGGCCTGAATGGACCAGAATAAATTCAAAGATAAAAATAACGGTTAAATTATAAATGGTCTGAACACTAAATAATGCGGGATAGCACCAAACGGTAATAATAAAAGCGATATAGAAAAATTGGGTAAAATAATCAAACCAAGAGAATAACTCACTGATTTTACGCTGTAATGGTGTAAGTGTAACGGGTGATTCTTCTGCTAAAAAATTTTGCTTAGCAAAAAACAGCTCTCGCTTTTCACTCTCTTTTCGTTGCTTATTAAGAACCAGAGATTGCTGCTTTTGTTGTGCGATCCTTTTTTGTTTAGCTTGCTTATTTTCTTTATATTTTGCCATAGTGAGCTTTTATAGAGCCAATTTTATAGTTATAAATAGATCCAAGTTTGATGAAGTCGTTTTTAAATACAATTTAATATAGAAAAAAGGATATCTCTATAAGATACCCTTTTTATAATGATTATTTGTAGCACACTTAAAATAAATCAAATTTAAGGCTTAGTTGCAATTAATATTGCACGCTTAGGTGCTGGATAACCTTCAACTGTTTTTGTTTTATCGTCAGCATCTAAGAATGCATCTAATGAATCCGTTATCATCCAATCTGTTTTACGTTGTTCATCCAGAGAGGTTGTGTTTTCATCGACAATGTGTACATCTTTAAAACCACATTTCTCTAACCAAACTTTTAGCATTTTTGCCGATGGAATAAAATACACGTTACGCATTTGTGCATAACGTTCACCAGGGATCAGACATTGAAATTCATCACCATCAACAACGAGGCTTTCTAATACTAATTCACCGCCTGAAACCAATTGATTTTTTAATTGCCATAAATGATCAAGCGGTGAACGACGATGATAAAGTACACCCATTGAGAATACGGTATCAAAGGCTTTTAATTCTGGCATTTGTTCAATACCAACAGGAATTAAATGTGCACGTTGATCATTCCCTAATAATTTTCTGACGGCTTCAAATTGGCATAAGAAAAGTTGAGTAGGGTCGATCCCCACAACAAACTCAGCACCTTCACCTAACATTCGCCACATGTGATAGCCACTGCCACAACCTACATCCAACACTAAACGGCCTTCAAGAGGGGAAAGGTGAGGTAAAACACGATCCCATTTCCAATCTGAACGCCACTCTGTATCAATATCGACCCCATAAAGAGAGAAAGGGCCTTTTCGCCATGGCATTAAGGATTTCAGAATATTATTTAAACCTAGTTGCTCACCGGCACTTAATGTAGGTGTTTTATTGGCAATTACTCCATTTTTTAAATCAAGTTCAGTAGGGGTTATTTCAAGCAAACCATCGAGCATTCTTTCCCATGAGGAAAAGTGACCGTGTAACGCGTTTGAGCGCCATTCTGATAATTGAGCAGGTAATGTATCTAACCAATGAAATAAGCGCTCATCTTGCGCAATAAGTTGATAGAACGAACCAAAATTAATCATTAGTTATTGCCTTTAATCGCTAAAAGAGAGCCAAAATTAAAACATTGGAACCAAACTTCTGCATGAGGGAAACCCGCATTATGTAAGCGAGTTTTATGGGTTTCAACAGAGTCTGTCAGCATGACATTTTCTAACATGCTACGTTTTTGGCTAATTTCTAATTCGCTGTAACCATTAGCGCGTTTGAAATCATGGTGCATATTAAACAATAATTCACCAATTTCTTTATCTTCAAAACTGAATTTTTCAGAAAGAACTAACACACCCCCAGGATTAAGGCCTTGGTAAATGCGGTTTAATAATATTTGGCGATCGTTTGGTGCTAAGAATTGTAAGGTGAAGTTAAGCACGACCATTGAGGCATTATTGATCTCAATATCGAGTATATCCCCCTCAATAATATTGACGGGAGTATCTGCTTTATAGGCATCAATATGGCGTTGACAACGCTCTACCATAGCCGGTGAATTATCAACACCAATAATTTTGCAGCCTGTCACATCAATATTACGACGCATCGAAAGGGTTGCTGCACCTAAAGAACAGCCTAAATCATAGACTTGGCTATTGGGTGTAACAAAGCGGCCTGCAAGCATACCAATCATAGAGATGATATTTGAATAACCGGGTACTGAGCGTTTTATCATATCAGGAAACACTTCAGCGACTTTTTCATCAAAGCGCCAGTCACCAAGGTTTGCAATAGGTGTCGCAAATAAGCTGTCTTGTTGTGATGATTTTGAATTCGACATAACTAAAATAGGTTTAAGGAATAAAAGAAGCAAGCATTCTACCAGAAGCGACGGTGCTCACAAAGTTGCATTATTTAGAAAGAAATTGGAAAAAATAAATAAACCTTTTTGATACCTTGCCGTTATTAGACACAACAGCAAGGATGTCGGTTTTGATCATGGATGATCATGTTATTCCCACGAGGACTTAGTAATAAAAGGAAAAGATTTGAATCCAAGGAAGGAAATAAATATTAGCAATGATCATCAATACCATTGATAAGTAAGTGGCGGCCATGCCTGAACGACGCCAGCGAAGTTCACGGTGTTTTAATCCATAAGAGTGTAAGAAGCGACCTGCGATTAAAATTGAGCCACAGATGTGTACCATCCAAACAAAAGCACCATTCATTTCCATGACCAGCAATAAGATCATAGAAATAGGAATATATTCTACCGCATTGCCGTGAACACGGATGGCTGTTTGTAATTCATAAAAGCCACCATCACCATAAGCAACCCGATATTGTGTTCTGAGTTTTACGACATTGAGGGACAATTTAATCAATAATAGTGCGCCCAGTACGATATAAAGCGAGCTAACCATCTTTTCTCCATTGCCAAAGCCAAAAAACGGCGAATTTAATGATAAACCTCAAAGCGACTTCTGTCGCTATAAATAATTATTATTAATTAATTGTTTGGGGATTAGCAAATCCTTGAAAAGATGTATCATATAAACTAGGTCTATACTCTTATCTCTAGGAAGAATTTTCGTTATAATGTCTGCCTTTTTTTTGACACTACTCGAAAAAGACTATTGCCAAAATTTCCGCAGCAGAAAGCACAACAAGCTGAGTAAAAGGATATTGTATGCGTACTAATTATTGTGGGCAGTTGAATAGTGCCCATGTGGGCCAAAAAGTGACTCTTTGTGGTTGGGTTAACCGTCGCCGTGACTTAGGTGGACTTATCTTTATTGATATGCGAGATCGCGAAGGTATTGTTCAAGTTTTCTTTGACCCAGAGCAGAAAGAGGCATTTTCTCAGGCATCAGAACTGCGTAATGAATTTTGTATTCAAGTCACAGGAACAGTACGCGCTCGTCCTGATAGCCAAATTAACAAAAATATGGCAACAGGTGAAATTGAGTTAGCGGCAGAATCTCTGTCTATTTTTAACCGTTCAGAGCCATTACCGTTAGATAGTAATCAAACAAATACTGAAGAGCGTCGTTTAACTTATCGTTATTTAGACCTGCGTCGCCCTGAAATGTCTGATCGCTTAAAAACCCGAGCTAAAATCACAAGCTTTGTTCGCCGTTTTATGGATGGTGAAGGTTTCCTTGATGTTGAAACTCCAATGCTGACAAAAGCGACACCAGAAGGGGCGCGTGACTATTTAGTACCAAGTCGTGTACACAAAGGTAAATTCTACGCATTACCACAATCACCACAGCTTTTTAAACAGCTGTTAATGATGTCTGGCTTTGACCGTTATTATCAAATCGTAAAATGCTTCCGTGATGAAGACTTACGTGCCGACCGTCAGCCTGAATTTACACAAATCGATGTTGAAACCTCTTTCATGAGTGCAGATCAAGTGCGCGAAGTGATGGAGCGTATGATCCACGCATTATGGTTGGATATTCTTAATGTTGATTTAGGTGCGTTCCCTGTCATGACCTTTGCTGAAGCAATGCGTCGTTATGGTTCAGACAAACCTGATTTACGTAACCCAATGGAACTCAAAGACATTGCTGATTTAGTCAAAGATGTTGAGTTCAGTGTATTTGCTCAAGCCGCTAATGATGAGAAATGCCGTGTTATCGCACTGCGTGTGCCAGGTGGCGCATCATTAACCCGTAAAAATATCGATGAGTATACACAATTTGTTGGTATTTACGGCGCTAAAGGCCTTGCGTGGATGAAAGTCAACGAAAGTGCTAAAGGCATTGAAGGTGTACAAAGCCCAATTGCTAAATTCCTGACTAATGATGTTGTTAACGCTATTTTAGAAACAACAGGTGCAACTGATGGTGATTTAATCTTCTTTGGTGCAGGCCGTAAAGGCACTATGAGTGATGCAATGGGTGCTCTGCGTTTGAAAGTGGGTCGTGATCTTGAACTGACAGACTTAAATGCATGGAAACCATTATGGGTTATTGACTTCCCAATGTTTGAAGAAGATGAAGAAACGGGGAGTTTAAGTGCAATGCACCATCCATTTACTTCACCAAAAGACTTATCACCTGTTGAGCTGACAGCACATCCAGTGGGTGCGGTAGCAAATGCGTATGATATGGTTATCAACGGTTATGAAGTAGGTGGTGGCTCTGTACGTATTCACCGTAATGAAATGCAACAAGCGGTATTTAGCATTTTAGGTATTTCGCCAGATGAGCAACAAGAGAAATTCGGTTTCTTATTAGATGCACTTAAATTTGGTACACCACCACATGCAGGTTTAGCTTTTGGTTTAGACCGTTTAGTGATGTTGTTAACAGGGACTGATAATATCCGTGATGTTATTGCATTCCCTAAAACAACAGCTGCAGCGTGTTTAATGACTAACGCACCGAGTTTTGCTAATGCTGATTCTTTAAAAGAACTAGCAATTGCAGTAACTCAAAAAGAAGTTAGCGAAGATAAAGAGTAAATAATGAAATATAAGCGCCCGATATCCGTTTTAGTTGTTATTTATGCAAAAGAGACCAAACGGGTGCTTATGCTAAAGCGTCGAGATGATCCTGATTTCTGGCAATCTGTGACTGGTAGTTTAGAAGCGGAAGAAATGCCTTTTCAAACGGCGTTGCGCGAAGTGCAAGAAGAAGTTGGAATTGATATCATAAAAGAAAATCTTGAGTTGGTGGATTGCCATCGCTCAATTCTTTTTGAGATTTTTGCACATTTTCGGCATCGTTATGCACCCGATGTGACACATTGTCAGGAACATTGGTTTACATTAGCACTGCCCGCAGAGCGAGAGCTTGTGCTAACTGAGCATTCGCAATACCAATGGCTAGACGCGCCACTGGCGGCAAAATTAACAAAATCCGCCAGTAATCAGCAAGCGATTGAAGAATTTGTTATTTAATGATTAGACCACGTTTGGAGATATTTCATGGCAGGTCATAGTAAATGGGCCAATACAAAACACCGTAAAGCAGCGCAAGATGCGAAACGCGGTAAAATTTTCACTAAAATCATCCGTGAATTGGTTACAGCAGCACGTTTAGGTGGTGGTGATCCTGCAACTAACCCGCGTTTACGTGCGGCAGTTGATAAAGCATTATCGAACAACATGACTCGTGACACCTTGAACCGTGCAATTGCACGCGGTGTGGGTAATGATGATAACGATAATATGGAAACTATCATCTATGAAGGCTATGGCCCAGCAGGTACTGCTGTGATGGTTGAATGCTTAAGTGATAATCGTAACCGTACTGTTTCCGATGTTCGCCATGCATTTACCAAAACAGGTGGTAACTTAGGAACAGATGGTTCAGTTTCTTATCTTTTCACCAAAAAAGGCGTCATTTCTTACGCACCAGGTGTTGATGAAGATGCGGTTATGGAAGCTGCGTTAGAAGCGGGTGCGGATGACGTTGAAACTTATGATGATGGCGCTATTGATGTTTACACCACACCAGAGTCGTTTGGTGAAGTGAAAGATGCGATGGATGCGGCAGGTTTTGTTGCGGAATCAGCAGAAGTTTCCATGATCCCATCAACAAAAGCAGAATTGGATATTGAAACAGCACCAAAATTAATGCGTCTTATTGATATGTTAGAAGACAGTGATGATGTGCAAGAAGTGTATCACAACGGTGATATCTCTGATGAAGTTGCAAAACAACTGGAAGATATCCTGTAATCGTTCTAACGTTTATCGAAAATAACAGTGTTGATTGCTGTTATTAAAAAGTGCGAAGAGAAGAGCAGAGCAGATTTTTTTGCTCTTTTCTCTCGCCATCGACCATATCGGCAACAGGAATTGATATGGCTATCATTCTAGGTATAGACCCCGGTTCGCGCGTTACAGGCTACGGTGTAATTCGACAACAAGGGCGACAACTTATCTATTTGGGAAGCGGTTGCATTCGCACACAAGTTCCCGACCTTCCTAATCGACTTAAACGTATTTATGCAGGTGTTAGCGAAATAATTACGCAATTTTCGCCAGATGTGTTTGCGGTTGAACAAGTGTTTATGGCTAAAAATGCGGATTCTGCATTAAAACTAGGGCAAGCACGAGGTGTGGCGATATTGGCTGCGGTAAATAACGATTTACCTGTTTTTGAATATGCGGCTCGCCAGGTTAAACAAACGGTTGTGGGTACGGGTGCTGCCGAAAAAAGCCAAGTGCAACATATGGTGCGTTCAATATTAAAGCTATCTGCCGCACCACAATCAGATGCCGCCGATGCCTTAGCAATTGCTATCACACATTGCCACTTTAACCAAAATTTATTACGTGTGGGTGATCCTCGATTAGTTTTAACGCGAGGTAGATTAAGATAAGTTGTTATCTTGGTAAATGTCTTTGGTTTTTCACAGGCTGGATATACGTCCAGCTTTTTTTATGTTATAAACTTGGCGTAAATATATTTGCGGAGGCGTTAGGGTGATAGGTCGTATCAGAGGAATTATTCTTGAAAAACAGCCGCCAGTGGTGCTGATCGAGGCAGGTAATGGTGTAGGTTATGAAATTAATATGCCAATGACCTGTTTTTATGAACTGCCCGATATTGGCCAAGAAGCCATTATCTATACGCAATTTATCGTACGTGAAGATGCTCAATTACTTTATGGTTTTAACCAAAAACAAGAACGCGCACTCTTTCGTGAATTAATTAAAGTCAATGGCGTCGGCCCGAAACTGGCACTCGCTATTTTATCGGGTATGTCGGCTCGCCAATTTGTGACAGCGATTGAAAATGAATCTATCTCTTCATTAGTAAAATTACCCGGCGTGGGTAAGAAAACAGCAGAACGTTTAGTGGTTGAAATGAAAGACCGCTTCAAGGGTCTTAATGGTGATTTATTCGAAAATAGCGATATTGAATTACCAGAAAGTGCTTCACCTAAAGCGCCAAAAGCGGCTGATATTGAAGCTGAAGCTTCTGCTGCATTAATCGCATTGGGCTATAAACCACAAGAAGCAGCAAAAATGATCAGTAAAGTAGCAAAACTGGGCTCAGATAGTGAAACGCTTATCAAAGAAGCATTGCGCGCGGCTATTTAGGAGTAACACATTGTGATTGAAGCAGATCGCCTGATTTCAGCAGAAATTCAACAACCTGAAGAAGAAATAATAGATAGGGCTATTCGCCCTAAATCTCTTGCCGAATATGTTGGGCAACCACAAGTTCGTGAACAGATGGAGATTTTTATTCAGGCGGCTAAATTACGTCATGATGCACTCGACCATTTGCTTATTTTTGGCCCTCCTGGATTAGGCAAAACTACATTGGCAAATATCATTGCTAATGAAATGGGGGTTAACTTGCGTACGACATCAGGCCCTGTACTTGAAAAAGCAGGAGATTTAGCCGCGATGCTAACTAACCTTGAGCCTCATGACGTACTGTTTATTGATGAAATTCATCGACTTTCCCCGGTTGTTGAAGAAATCCTTTATCCTGCGATGGAAGATTACCAGCTTGATATTATGATTGGTGAAGGGCCTGCCGCACGTTCAATTAAAATTGATCTACCGCCATTTACTTTAGTGGGAGCAACCACAAGAGCTGGCTCTTTAACATCACCTTTGCGTGACCGTTTTGGTATTGTTCAACGCCTTGAGTTTTATAATGTTGACGATCTCCAACACATTGTCTCTCGCAGCGCCAGCTTTATGGGATTAGAGATGACAGATGAAGGTGCGCGTCAAATAGCAATGCGCTCACGAGGTACACCACGTATTACTAACCGATTATTACGCCGAGTACGAGACTTTGCACAGGTTAAAGGTAATGGAGCCATCGATGAGGATACTGCCTCTAAAGCGCTTGATATGTTAAATGTGGATGCTGCGGGTTTTGACTATTTAGATCGCAAACTTCTTTTTGCCATTATTGATAAATTTATGGGTGGCCCAGTAGGATTAGATAACCTTGCGGCAGCTATTGGTGAAGAGCGTGAAACTATAGAAGATGTGTTAGAGCCTTATTTAATTCAACAAGGGTTTATTCAGCGCACACCAAGAGGCCGGGTTGCCACTAACCATGCCTATCGCCATTTTAATCGTATCGTAGAAGACTAAATTTACGTTCTGCCATTTATCATAAATAAAAAATAACCCTTGATGGAGTCATTTCATCAAGGGTTATTTTTGTATTAAATTTAGATTATTTGATTACTGTTTAGTGGGTGCAAATAAACTCAAGATAAATAGGCAACTCGCCGCTAAAACAACAGAAGGGCCTGCAGGAGTGTCATAGAAAGCAGAGAAGGTTAAACCGCCAGTAATTGCCAGCATACCAACAGCGATTGCGATCACAGCCATTTGTTCTGGTGAACGAGCAAAACGACGCGCCGTTGCGGCAGGGATAATGAGCAGTGAGGTGATAATTAATGCTCCAACAAACTTCATGGCTAAACCAATGGTTAGTGCGGTGATCATCATTAGCTTTAAGCGTTCTCTCTGAATATTTACGCCATCAACAAAGGCCATATCTTGATTAATAGTCATAGAAAGCAATGGACGCCATGAACGGATAATCACAAATAAAACAATCACAACGCCAATAAAGATACTGATAACGTCTTGATAGTTTACAGAAAGTAAATCACCAAATAGGTAAGCCATTAAATCAACGCGTACATTGGACATTAAACTAACAACCACAAGCCCTAAAGAAAGCGCACTGTGTGCCATGATCCCTAAAAGGGTATCAACAGAAAGTTGTGGTTTTAATTCTAACCATACTAATAAAATAGCTAAAAGAAGTGTGACGGCAATAACGGCATAAAAAGGCTCAATATTAAATAGCAAACCAAAAGCAACACCAAGTAGTGAGGCATGAGCTAAGGTATCACCAAAATAAGACATACGACGCCAAACGACAAAAGAGCCCAGAGGGCCTGCCGCCATTGCTAAGAGCATACCGGCAATCCAACCCGGTAACAGCAACTCAATCATGACGACACTCCTTACTATGCTGGTGATGATGACGATAAATACCTAGTTGTTCAGCACCACGACTACCAAACATAGCAATAAATTCTGGGTGAGATGAAACAACATCTGGTGTGCCTGAACAGCAAATATGACCATTTAAACAGAGCACTTCATCTGTTTTTGCCATGACTAAATGAAGATCATGAGAAACCATCAAAATGGCGCAACCTAATTCATTACGAAGTTGATTAATTAAATCATAAAGGGCCAGTTGCCCATTAACATCAACACCTTGAGTCGGTTCATCTAAGACTAAAAGTTGAGGTTGATTAAGCAAGGCTCTTGCTAATAACACGCGCTGAGATTCACCACCAGACAGTTTTTGCATGGGTTGATTGATTAATTTAGCTGCATTAACACGCTCAAGGGCAGGGAGAATATCTTTATCTTGTACACCGGGTTTTAGCGTCATAAAGCGCTTAACTGTCAATGGCATTGTAGGGTCAAGATAAAGCTTTTGAGGAACATAACCAATACGTAACGTATTATGGCGTTCTACTTTTCCTGAGGTTGGATTTAATAATCCAAGAACTAAACGGATAACCGTGGATTTACCCGCACCATTAGGGCCAAGTAAAGTAAGAATACGGCCTGCTTTTAAATCAAAAGAGATATCTTTTAAAATTTCTCTTTCACCAAAAGAAACAGAAACCGATTTTAAACAAATCAAGTCAGACATAAAATTAGCACTTGCAGAATCATTGAAACGTTATAATATAACATTTCCAATGATGATTCACGAGAATTCTTCCTATGTTACATAAAAACAACAAATTTGCGCATCGTTTTTTATTGAAATCATTTTTAGCGACAGCGATGATAAGTTCATTCAGCGCTTCTGTTCAGGCTGATGTGGTGACTTCTATACGACCTATCGGGTTTATTGCCGCCGCTATCGCTGACGGGGTGACCCCAACGGAAGTTTTATTACCGGATGGTGCATCTCCACATGATTACGCATTAAAACCCTCTGATTTGAAAAAAATTACTTCTGCAGACCTAATGGTATGGGTTGGGCCTGATATGGAAGTGTTTTTAGATAGGCCATTAAACAGACTTACAGACAATCATAAGTTGGCTTTAGCGGAAACTGACGAAATAAAGTCGCTTTTATTGAAAGATGATGATGACAATGTGCATAAACATGAGGAAAATCACGAACATCATTCTCATGGTGATTATAATATGCACATCTGGTTATCACCAGAGATTGCGTTGTCGTCTGCAAAACAGATCCATGAAAGGTTAATTGCACTTTATCCAGATAAAAAAGAACTTCTGGACGTAAACCTAGGTAAATTCAGCGAACAACTCAAGCAAACTGATAAGAATCTTGTTAATATTCTGTCGCCTGTTAGAAATAAGGGTTATTTTGTCTTTCATGATGCTTATGGCTACTTCGAAAAACATTATAATTTAAAGCCATTAGGTCATTTTACTATCAACCCTGAAATACAGCCAGGTGCGCAGAAATTACATCAAATACGAACACAGTTGGTTGAGCAAAAAGCAACCTGCATTTTTGCTGAGCCACAATTTAGGCCGACAGTAATAGAAACAGTGGCGAAAGGCACTGGGGTTAAAATGGGTGTATTAGACCCCCTAGGAAGTGGGATTGCTCTAACTCAAGAGAGCTATGTGAAATTCCTTACCCAACTAGCTAACCAATATGCGAGCTGCCTGAATGAAACACAATAAGGAATTAAGAGCGTGCAGCAGAAGAAATCCATTGCACAGGTATATTTAAGTTTACCACTCCCACATAAAATCATGCTTGGTTCGTTAACTGCAGCAACATTGGCCGTCGCGATTTGGCGGCCAGTGGTTCTTCAAAATGAACAAAGCCGAGAAGTCCCTGTCAGTATTCAAATGCCTCTCGCTAATCAAGGCGAAAATACCGATGACATCATCACTGATAGTAGCGATCAACTTACAGACGAAGGCTTAGTTGGTGCAGATGACGGCACAGATACAAGTACAACCGTCGCACAAGTTCCTCATACTTATATTGTGTCTAGTGGGGATTCATTGAGTTCAATACTGACTCAGTTTGGTATTGATTCTGCTGATATCGCAACTATCTCTAATCAAAATAAAGATCTCAGAAATCTTAAAATTGGGCAACCAATTAGCTGGGAACTTGATGATAATGGGTTACTGCAAGAATTAAGCTGGGGTGTTTCTCGTCGTGAAACTCGCGTTTATACCCGTACAGAAACGGGTTTTAAAGAAACAAAAGAGTTTCAAAAAGGGGAATGGAAAAATAGCGTAACGACAGGTGTTATTCGAGGCAGTTTTTCTGTTAGTGCAACAAATGCAGGTTTAACTAACGCTGAAGCTCGTGCTGTTACTAAAGCACTACAGTGGCAAGTAGACTTTAAAAAATTACAAAGTGGTGACCAATTTGCGGCACTGTTTTCTCGTGAAGTGCTCGATGGACGCACTGAGCAAAGTGAGCTAATTGGTGTTCGTTTACGTAGTGCAGGTAAAGATTATTATGCGTTCCTTGCTGAAGATGGCCGTTTTTACGATAGCCAAGCGGGTGGATTAGAACGTGGTTTTATGCGTTTCCCAACGGTCAAGCAATTTAGAGTGTCTTCTCAATTTAATCCTCGTCGTATTAACCCTGTTACAGGACGTTTAGCTGCTCATAAAGGTGTCGATTTTGCTATGCCAGTAGGTACACCAGTATTAGCAACAGGAGATGGCGAAGTGATTGTGGCAAAATATAGCGGTGCTGCAGGTAACTTTATCGCTATTCGCCATGGTAGCCAATACACCACGCGTTATATGCATTTACGTCAATTATTAGTAAAACCTGGCCAACGTGTTAAACGTGGCGATAGAATTGCGTTATCAGGTAATACAGGGCGTTCTACAGGGCCTCATTTACACTATGAACTGTGGATCAACCAACAAGCAGTTAATCCATTAACAGCAACATTACCTCGTGCTGATGGTTTAACAGGCAAAGACAAACAAGAATATCTAGCGAAAGTCAAAGAGATTAAGCCTCAATTAGTGCTAGCCGATTGACAATAAACACGATCTTAAAGACATAAAAGCGGATGATTGATATCATCCGTTTTTGTTTTAACGTTTTTTACGCCTATTAGGGGTGTCAGTTCAGAGAGTTATCTGATGAATAAAGAAAAAGATACAGATAGCAAAGCGGGTTATGTGCCTACTTTTCACCGTGCATATTTACATCCTCGTCATTGGGGAACTTGGATAGGTGCTGGTGTTTTAAGTGCATTGGCTTATATGCCAGTAAAATGGCGTGATCCATTTCTTGCTTCTATTGGTCGTTTTGTTGGGCGTAAAGCGAAAAGCGCAAGACGTCGTGCAGATATCAACTTGAGATACTGTTTTCCAAAATGGGATAAAACACAACGTGAAACAGTTCTTGATAGTATGTTTGAAACGGCTCCCCAATCCTTTGTGATGCTAGCAGAGCTTTGTTTAAGAGGGCCTGAGCACATATTAAAACGAACAAGCTGGCAAGGCTTAGAGATCATCGAACGTTTTAAAGAGCAAGGCCGTAATGTCATTTTTATGGTGCCACATGGTTGGGCGGTTGATATCCCTGCCATGTTATTAGCCGCCAAAGGTCAGCAAATGGCGGCGATGTTTCACCACCAAAAAGATCCCGTGGCTGATTATTTATGGAATAAAGCACGCCACCATTTTGATGGGCGATTACATTCCCGCGAAGCAGGTATTAAGCCTTTTATTTCTTCTGTGCGGCAAGGTTACTGGGGCTATTATCTACCAGATCAAGATCATGGTGCAGAGCATAGCCAATTTGTGGATTTTTTCGGTACCTATAAGGCGACATTGCCTGCGATTGGGCGATTAATGAAAGTATGCCGAGCAGCTATTGTGCCGTTGTTCCCAGTGTATTGTCATAAAACACATCAGCTTCACATTATTATTCGTGAACCAATGGATGATATTGAAGATAAAGATGATGCGTACATTGCACGCAGAATGAATGAAGAGTTAGAAGCACTAGTGACACCGACACCCGAGCAATATACGTGGATATTAAAATTACTGAAGACACGTAAAGAGGGCGAAATAGAGCCTTACGCTCGTGAGAATATTTTGGACTAGTTCTTGAACGAAAAAGAAGTAAATAAAGCGGGCACTTAATTAAGTGCCCGCTTTACTGTTAAGCTTTATAGCTCGGTATTATTCAACCGTCAAAATACGGCATGTATTAGTGCTACCGATTGTACCCATAAGGTCACCTTGAGTGACTAACACTAAATCACCAGAAACTAAGAAACCTTTATCACGTAAACGAGCAATTGCTTCGTTAGCTGCAGCAATACCATCAGTATGCGTACTACAATAAACAGGTGTCACGCCACGATAAAGTGCCGTTTGGTTTAGTGTTTTCTCATGGCGAGACATTGAGAAAATAGGTAAACCAGTACTGATACGAGACATCATGCGCGCGGTACGACCTGATTCTGTCATCGCAATAATCGCATTAACACCTTTCATATGGTTAGCGGCATACATGGTGGACATCGCAATGGCTTCTTCCACAGTATCAAACACCATATCTAAGCGATGCTTAGAAACATTAGCCGCAGGCATTTTTTCAGCCCCTAAACAGACTTGTGCCATTGAAGAGACGGTTTCTGCTGGGTATTGTCCTGCTGCAGTTTCTGCAGAAAGCATAACGGCATCAGTACCATCTAACACGGCATTAGCAACGTCCATAACTTCTGCTCGTGTTGGCATTGGATTTGTTATCATTGACTCCATCATTTGAGTAGCAGTGATAACAACACGATTAAGCTGACGAGCACGACGAATTAATTTTTTCTGTACACCAACAAGTTCAGGATCGCCAATTTCAACGCCTAAATCACCACGAGCTACCATCACAACATCTGATGCCATAATGATTTCATCGATAATTTCATCATTAGCTACTGCTTCAGCGCGCTCTACTTTAGATACAATTTGGCATTCACAACCTGCATCACGAGCTAAACGCCGAGCGAGGTGAAGATCTTCACCTGTTCTTGGAAATGAAACAGCAAGGTAATCGACACCAATTTTAGCTGCCGTAATAATATCTTGTTTATCTTTTTCTGTTAATGCATCTGCGGAAAGACCGCCACCGAGCTTGTTAATTCCTTTATTATTAGATAAAGGACCACCCACAGTGACTTCAGTAAAGACTTTTAGTCCATCAACTTTGAGAACTTTTAACTGAACGCGACCATCATCGAGCAGTAGAATATCACCAGGAACTACATCGGCAGGTAGGCCTTTATAGTCAATGCCGACTTGATTTTGATTGCCTTCGCCTTTTTCAAGGGCGGCATCAAGCAAGAATTTATCACCGACATTCAGGAAAACTTTTCCGTCTTTAAATGTAGAAACACGGATTTTAGGGCCTTGTAAATCCCCAAGAATAGCAACATGGCGACCAAGTCTTGCTGCAATTTCACGCGTACGATTAGCACGAGCAAGATGATCTTCCGCAGAACCATGAGAGAAATTTAATCGAACAACATTTGCACCAGCAATAATAATTTTTTCTAAGTTATTATCACGATCTGTTGCTGGGCCTAAGGTGGTAACAATTTTTGTTCTTCTGAGCCGTCTGGACATGTATTACTCCGTTGACCTTGAACGAAAGGTGTTGGCTATTGGATAAAACAGAAATTAGACAATATTTTATCCAATATGTTAAGTGAAACGCATCAAGCTAATTGCAACATACACTACTGTTTTCATTATATGCGAGAGTTAGCTCGCAGATATGCTACCAGTTTTCAAAAAGTTATCTAGTCAGGGGCACAATAGGAAGTGTGACAATACTAACAGAATAATTAAAAACGGTTACTTATCAAACCGTGAATCACGTAAAGCTTCTTTGACGCGCTTCAAGTTATCTCTGAATTTTGGTCCTCGACGTAAAATAAATCCTGTCGCGAGAACATCAATAATAGTGAGTTGTGCAAGGCGGGAGATCATTGGCATGTAGATATCAGTATCTTCAGGTACATCAAGTAAAATAGGGAGGGTGGCTTCAGAGGCTAAAAGTGATCCGGGTGTTGTAATAGCAATCACTGCGGCATCATTTTCACGCGCAATTTTAGCTATTTCCACGAGATTTTTAGTCCGCCCCGTATGAGAGATAACCACGACAACATCACCATCAGTGCTATTGATACAACTCATACGTTGCATAACAACGTCATCAAAGTAAGTGACAGGAATATTAAAACGAGAAAACTTATTCATGGCATCGTGAGCCACAGCGGCTGATGCGCCTAAGCCAAAAAAAGAGATTTTCTTAGCTTGCGTCAAAATATCAACAGCACGATTGATTGCGGCGATATCAATATTATTTTTAACGTTCTCAAGTCCCGCCATGGCGGATTCAAAAATTTTATTGGTATAAGAGGATACTGTATCAGAATCATCAATATTACGATTTACATAAGGTGTGCCATTGGCAATGCTTTGTGCTAATTGTAATTTAAAATCAGGAAATCCCTTGGTTGCCATGCGACGGCAAAAACGATTAACCGTGGGTTCACTGACATCAGCCGTTTTAGCCATTAAGGCAATACTAGAATGGATAACAGTTTGTGGCGCAGTTAAAACAGCTTCTGCAACTTTTTTTTCTGATTTGCTCAAGATGTCCAGATTAGACTGAACCCTTTCCAATATATTCATTAAATATACAGATCCTTGGCTTTGCCAATTTCAATAAAAGGAGAAATCTATAACGGTTTTATGAAAATATACTACGCAAAGAACAAGGCTTGCAGTGTAAACCATCGGTAAACAGGGCTTTTTTCGTTAAAGTATGACGTGTGTCTAACTTTCAAAGCTGAAAACCAGAAACAAAACTGTTGTAAAGTTACAAGAAAGGATAAAACACTAGACATAAAATGAAGCGTTACAATATGTATGGTAAGTTAGAGACTAAAATGTGCGAGCGTATTTACTGAATACATCCAAAAGAGTACATTAATACAAAATTCTGTAACAAAATTACAAAATCTCATCATGAGGAGACGTACTATGGCAGCGATATCGACTGCTCAGGCCTGTGATCTGGTTATCTTCGGTACGAAAGGGGATCTAGCACGCCGTAAGCTTATTCCATCATTATATCAATTGGAAAAAGCAGGATATATTCACCCTGACTCTCGCATTATTGGTGTAGGTCGTGCTGATTGGGATGCTGAGGCATATAAAAATGTTGCCCATGAAGCATTAAAAACCTTTTTAAAAGAAGAAATTAATCCTGAAATTTGGCAGCGTTTAAGTGATCGCTTAGATTTTTGTAATCTTGATGTCAATGAAACAGACCATTTCATTGAGCTATCAAAGCACCTCAAACAAGACAAATTACCGGCTATTTATTACTTTGCAATGCCACCAAGTACCTTTAGTGCGATGTGTAAAGGTTTAGGCCATGCAAAACTTAATAAAGAGCCAAACCGCGTTGTGATGGAAAAACCATTGGGCACAGACTTAGCGTCTTCTGTTTCTATTAATGATAGTGTGGCTAAATACTTTAAAGAGAGCCAAATTTATCGTATCGACCACTATTTAGGTAAAGAAACAGTTTTAAATCTATTAGCACTGCGCTTTGCAAACTCACTGTTTGTTAATAATTGGGACAATAAAACGATTGATCATGTCCAAATTACGGTTGCAGAAGAAGTGGGTATTGAAGGGCGTTGGGGATATTTCGATCAAGCGGGTCAAATGCGTGATATGGTGCAAAACCACTTGTTGCAGATCTTAACGATGATTGCAATGTCACCACCCGCTGATTTAACCGCTGACAGTATTCGTCAAGAAAAAGTGAAAGTCTTACGTTCATTACGCCGTATTGATAACACTAATATTCGCGAAAAAACGGTTCGTGGGCAATATACAGGTGGTTTTGTACAAGGTAAAAAAGTACCAGGTTATCTTGATGAAGAGGGTGCAAATAAAGCTAGTCATACAGAAACGTTTGTTGCTATCCGTGCGGATATTGATAACTGGCGTTGGGCAGGGGTTCCCTTCTATTTAAGAACGGGTAAGCGCCTACCAAGTAAATGTTCAGAAGTTGTGGTTTATTTTAAAAAGCCTGCGCTGAATATTTTCAGTGAAACTTACCAAGAGTTACCTCAAAATAAGCTAACTATTCGTTTACAGCCAGATGAAGGTATCGATATCGAAGTGCTAAATAAAGCTCCGGGACTCGATCATAAACACCGTTTACAAACAACCAAACTGGACTTGAGCTTCTCTGAAACATTCAATCAAACACATTTAGCGGATGCTTACGAGCGCTTATTGTTAGAAGCCATGCGTGGGATCCAAGCGCTATTCGTGCGTCGTGATGAAGTGGAAGAAGCCTGGAAATGGGTAGATTCAATCATTAACGCATGGGAGTGTGATAATGAACTGCCTAAGCCATATCAAGCAGGTACTTGGGGACCAGTGGCATCTGTTGCAATGATCACCCGTGATGGTCGCTCTTGGAATGAAATTGAATAACTGATTTTGATTATCCATTCTAAAGAAAAAACACCCAGCATAGCTGGGTGTTTTTGTATCAGACAAATATCTTTAAGCATAATTACAGCAATTGAGATGAATAAAACTACTGAAGGATCGTAAAAACACTGATTAACTATGCAATCTGATTTTGGTTAGAAACTAAAACTTAAATAAAACCAATCAATTAACAAAAATATTTTGCAAAAAGGCATTGCTTTAAATAATTCGGCATGATAGAAATATCATGTAACATTTAACCATCTTATATGAGGGTTCGGAGTATATCGTGCGGATGGTCTGTGCGATGAAAGAATAAATAATCATGACTAGCGCCAAAAGCGTCAAAGTTAAACGTTCTACCTATAAGTTATTCCTTTCTGCTATTTTATCCAGCGAACACTACTGGTGTGGCGCATTATAGAAATCTCTCATCTTAATTCCTGACGCAATCAGGAAATGACGTTGCCTTAACGTTCGGCTTTTATTGCCGCCAGAAAGACTATCTACATATTCTCTATCTTCCTGCGCAAGAAACGTTTCGGCGTATTTCAAATGTGTATGAGAGATGAAAAAATGATTTATTGGATATTTTTAGCATTAGCTATCGTTTGTGAAGTTATTGGTACTTTATCAATGAAGTACGCCAGTGTAAGTGGTGGTTATACTGGCATGATAGTGATGTGGTTAATGATTGCCACTTCCTATATCTTTTTAGCCATAGCCGTTAAGAAAGTGGCATTAGGTGTAGCGTATGCACTATGGGAAGGTATTGGAATTGTCATTATTACGACATTCAGCGTTCTGTGGTTTGGTGAATCGCTGTCACCATTAAAGTTAGGTGGTCTAGCGATGTTAATTGCAGGGATCACGCTTATCAAATCAGGTACTAAAAAATCGACTGTTGCTAAGAAAACAACTGACTCAGTAAAAAGTATCGCGGGTAAAGCCAAGCACGTTGCAAGTGCCGTAAAAGGAGCGAATAAGCCAATTCCTGCCAATATCAAGGAGGCTTAATTATGTTAGCTCAATTTGAATGGTGGCATGGTGCATTCCTAATACTTGCCGTAGTGCTTGAGATTGTTGCGAATATATTCTTAAAAATGTCTAACGGCTTTAGCCGAATGGGATTAGGAATATTATCACTGGTTTGTGTGTTAGGGGCCTTTAGTGCGCTGGCAATGGCAGTGAAAGGGATAGAACTTTCAGTTGCTTATGCACTTTGGGGAGCATTCGGCATTATTGCTACTATCGCTGCCGGTTGGATTTTATTTAATCAGAGACTCAATTATAAAGGATGGGGTGGAATTATATTATTACTGGTTGGTATGGTAATGATTAAATTTGCCTAAATCTACTTAATGCAATGAGTAATGAATAGGTAAGAGCAATAAAATTAATATCACAGTAAAATTAGAAAACAACCAAGGGCTGAGTTTTTCTGAACTCAGCCCTTTATTTTTATACCTAAAATATTATTGTTCTATTTTTTGAGTCAAAATTGTGTTTCTGATATCAGTTAAATAAAGTGAAATTAAATATATTTAATATAAAATATATTTAACTATTTTTACTTTAAAATGTGATTGCTTGAGATTATCGGAAAATGACAATGACAATGAAAATGAAATATATCGCTCTATGCTTTCCTTTATTATTAACAGCTTGTGGTGAAAAAATAGAACCTATTGGTTGTTCTTCAGAATTAACACAATCTGCTTTTAAAGATGCTTTAAAAAAAACAACACTAGAAGAAATTTCTCGACAAACAAGTAATTATTCTGATGTCACAAATCAATTAAAACGAGCAACATTAGAAGAGATTAGTTTTAATGTGTCTGAAATAATGACTAAAGCGAACGATCCTAATAGTACGATGAAGTCATGTTCTGCAATGGTGTCAATGACTATACCTGCAAATAATTATGAAATATTACATGATTATTATCGTACTGAATTCAATAGTAATCTTGATAAAACTCTTGAAACTTTATCATTAGAGCAAAACGCGAATACTTTCTCTGCGAGAATAGATTATAGTGCTCAGCCAACTGATGATAATAAAACAGTATTCGTAAATATTGCGCCAAGAAATAGTATTTCGAATGGTGCTGCTTTTGTTTCTACTCTATCTATAATAAAACCGATTAAAGAACAGCAAAGAATATTGCAACAACAGCAACAGCAAGAATTACAAAAGAAACAAGAAGAACTTCGCCAACAGCAAGAATTGAATCGTCAACAACAATTATTAGACCAACAAGCAGAGCAAGAATCACTACGCCAACAGGCGTTAGAGCAACAAGAAGTTCGTCGTCAAAGACAAGCTTTGCAAGAAGCGCAAGAAACACCAGAACTTTCACTTTCTCAAGCAAAACAAGATTTTCTTACAGCAGATGCTGAATTAAATAATAGATGGCAAAGTTTAAGTAGTGAACAAAGAAAAGCTTTATTATTAGGTCAGCGTCAGTGGATAAAAAATAAAGATCTTATTTGTGGAAAAGTCACCTCTGAAGGTGGTGATGAAAAATTAGCCAAAATATACCGTTGTCATGCCGAGACAATAAAAAATAGGATCCCTGAGTTAAAATAACATTATAAAAATAGGTTAAATCAAAGAAAATAAGCACCTATAAAAGTAGGTGCTTATTATAAATATATTTACATTGCCGCAATAATTTTAATTTCGACTTTATACTCAGGATGCATTAATTGTGCTTGCACTGTACAACGTACAGGTGCACTACCTTTAGCAACCCAAGCATCCCATGCTTTATTCATCCCTTCAAAATCGGCTTTATCAGCTAAAAAGATTGTCGCATCAAGAATTTGGGTTTTATCAGAACCTACACGTTGTAATAAGACATCGATTGCCGCTAATGTATCTGCTGTCTGTTCAATAATATCGCCCGATAAATTTTCTGGTACAGCGGTGTAATAAATAGTGTCATTATGAATAACCGCTTCAGACCAGCGATCTTCAGGGTCGATACGTTTAATTGTCATTGAGTTCTCCTTTGTATTAACGGCATAGGTGGTACTTTTGATTATCCACTGGCATAATTTACGTCTTATTTTATAAAAAGAGTATGCCTGTGTCAGACGATTTTGCAGAAAACGGGATTTTAACCCGAACTATTCCTGGATTTCATCCCCGTGAAGCTCAACGACAAATGGCGAAATCAATAACAGATATTATTGATAAGCAGGGTGTACTTATTGCGGAAGCTGGCACGGGAACAGGGAAAACCTATGCATACCTTGTACCTGCTTTGCGTTCAGGTAAAAAAACCATTATTTCAACAGGCTCTAAAGCCTTACAAGATCAACTCTATAGTCGGGATTTACCGACAATCATTGAAGCAATTAATTATGATGGCAACACCGCCTTATTAAAAGGACGTTCAAATTATTTGTGTTTAGAGCGACTCGATCAACAAATGCTCAGTGGTGGTGATCTGGAAGCAGAAGTATTATCTGATGTGATGTATGTACGCCAATGGTCAACACAGACAGAAGATGGTGATGTTAGCCGTTGTCATAGTGTTGCAGAAGATAGCCGAGTTTGGCCTTTAGTTACGAGCACCAACGATAACTGTTTAGGGAGTGATTGTCCTCGCTACAAAGAGTGCTATGTTTTAAGCGCGCGTAAAAAAGCAATGGATGCGGATGTCGTGGTAGTTAATCACCATTTATTTATGGCGGATACTGTCGTTAAAGATACGGGTTTTGGTGAGCTAATTCCGGAGGCTGAAATTATGATCTTTGATGAAGCTCATCAAATACCAGATATTGCCAGCCACTATTTTGGTCAACAACTTACCAGTAGACAGCTTTTTGATCTCGCCAGAGATATGACTGTTGCTTATCGCACAGAAGTTCGTGATCAAATTCAGTTGCAAAAAAGTGCTGATAGATTAACGCAAATGGTGATGGATTTTCGCTTAGCGTTAGGTGAGACGGGTTATCGTGGAAATTTACGCGAGTTATTGCAAGGTGGCGAAACAAAACGTTTTCTAACGTTACTGGATGATGCCTTAGAACTGAGTTATGACGTAATGAAACTCTCGTTAGGGCGCAGCCAATTACTTGATAGTGCTTTTGAACGTGCCACCGTTTACCGCAATCGCTTAAAACGCCTGATTGATACCACAATCCCGGGCTATAGTTACTGGTTTGAAAGTTACGGTCGCCATTTCTTACTCGCTATTACGCCACTTTCTGTTGCAGATAAATTTCGTGAATTAATTAAATCACATAAAAGTAGTTGGGTATTTACCTCGGCAACACTCTCTGTAAATGAACAAATGTCCTATTACACAGATAGGCTAGGTTTAGAAAACGCAACAACATTGATTTTAAACAGCCCGTTTGATTATCAACATCAAACATTATTGTGTGTCCCACGTTATTTGCCTCCCTTAAATCAGCCTTATACGGCGAAACGTTTAGCCGCTATGCTAACGCCTGTCATTTTAAAGAATCAAGGCCGCTGTTTTTTCCTCTGTACTTCACATGCCATGATGCGAGGGCTTGCCGAAGAGTTTAAAGCCAGTTTGCCATTACCTGTATTGATGCAAGGTGAAATGAGTAAAACGCAATTGCTGCAAAAATTTGTTTCATCAGGAAATGCGCTTTTAGTGGCGACTCAAAGTTTTTGGGAAGGTGTTGATGTGCGTGGCGATACGCTGTCTTGCGTGATTATTGATAAATTACCATTTACAGCACCTGATGATCCTTTATTAAGAGCACGTATTGAAGATTGTGAATTACGAGGTGGTGATGCATTCCGAGATGTGCAAATTCCTGATGCTGTAATTAGTTTAAAACAAGGTGTTGGACGATTAATTCGTGATGTACACGATTATGGCGCAATTATAGTGTGTGATGATAGATTAGTTTCTCGTGCATATGGCGAGGTTTTTTTAAGCAGTTTGCCTCCATCGCCACGCACACGCTCGCTTGAGAAAACGATGGAATTTTTGAGCCAACGCGCACAGCATGATGAAATACAAGAAATATCGGGTTCATAATAGCGATCGCACAGAATGTGTGTTTATTCTGCTGAACACTATTATGATATTATTCTTTCTCTTTTAATTATCGAATTTGCCGGAGTTATGGCGTGTCACTGCGAATTTTAGCAATTGATACTGCAACAGAATCCTGTTCAGTTGCAGTTTGGAATGAAGGCGTTGTTGCTTCACGTTTTGAAATCTCACCTCGTGAACATACACAAAAGATTTTACCTATGGTCAAAAGCGCCTTAGAAGAAGCGAACTTAACATTGCAATCATTAGATGTCCTTGCCTTTGGGCGTGGTCCAGGTAGTTTTACTGGGGTTCGTATTGGCGTCGGTGTTGCACAAGGTATCGCATTGGGTGCTGAATTACCTATGATTGGCATATCATCACTTGCCACCATGGCAGAAGGTGTATTTAGAACAACAGGGATCAAGCAGGTTTTGGTTGCAATAGATGCACGTATGGGTGAAATTTATTGTGCTCAATATCAACGTAATGACGAAGGGATTTGGTTAGGCGAAGAAACAGAAGCAGTGATGAAACCTGAACACTTTGTTGAAGCCTTACAATCAACCACGGGTACTTGGGCAATGGCGGGTACGGGTTGGCAAGCCTATCCTGAATTAAAAGAGGGATTACTTTTTACCGTTGTTGAAACTGATATTACATTGCCGGCAGCACAAGATATGCTACCGCTTGCCGTTGCTGCTTGGCATGAAGGAAAAGCTACAAGAGTGGAAGAGGCTGAACCTGTTTATTTACGTAACGAAGTTACGTGGAAAAAACTACCTGGTCGTGAATAGATTATGAGTATCTATTAGAAATTACAGAGTAAAGCTATAATAGTATTATAGAGTGACGTCAATAATGACTTGCAATGAGGTGGTTTATGAAAAGACAATTAAACTACCGTTTGGTAAGCAAAGCGCTATTTTTATCTGGTGCTTTGTTTCTAGCGGGATGTGTCTCAATACCTGAATCAATAAAAGGAACATCAGCAACGCCTGTCACTGATTTAAATGGTATTTTTGTAGCGCCTGAACTTTATGTAGGTCAAGAAGGTCGTTTTGGCGGACGTGTGATTGATGTTAAAAACCTTCAATCATCCACACAGCTAGAAATTGCCGTTATGCCCCTTTCTCAATATGATGCGGCACCTGAATTACAACAACCGTCTATTGGACGTCTCTATGCAAATGTCATGCATTTCTTAGATCCCACAGATTATAAAAACCAATATGTAACGGTAGTTGGAACGATTAAAGGTGTTGAAACAGGGAAAGTCGGAGAAGCAAGCTATCCATTTTTACGTATGGATGTAACAGGAATGAAACGTTGGACTTTGACACAGCAAGTGATTATGCCAGCGCCTGTTATGACATGGGGATATTATGGTGATGGCCCATATTGGGGCTATCATCATGGATATGGTGGTTATGGTGGATATCCATATGGAACTGGTCAGGTCGTGCCCATTTTAGAATAAAAACTGGGTTTGTGATCGCATGACGATATAATATTTCATCTCCATTTGGGTGAAACGGTGTATAATTGATATCTATAATATATTGGGTAACTATCTAATAGCGTTATTAAAGTTGAATAAAAATAAAAGAGAGGGCGGTTTTGACCGCCTTCTTTTTTGTTAATCTAAAAATAAAATATTTAGTGACACACTTCGCATCTTCACAACAGAAAATTGTTTGTGCTGGTAGGATGAGTTAATACTTTGTTAAAAATGAAACATAATATTAACCCAAGAAGTGCGATTAATCAGGAGTACTACTTTGGAAAAAGTCTGGCTTAAACGTTATCCGGCAGATGTCCCGGCTGAAATTGACCCGGACCGTTTCGCATCCCTTGCTGAGATGCTTGAAAACGCTGTCGCAAATTACGCAGATCAACCCGCCTTTATCAATATGGGCGAGGTCATGACTTATCGCAAACTTGAAGAGCGTAGCCGTGCTTTTGCAGCATACCTGCAAAATGGCTTAGGATTGAAAAAAGGTGATCGTGTTGCCTTAATGATGCCTAATTTATTGCAGTATCCTATCGCGCTTTTCGGTATTCTTCGTGCAGGTATGGTTGTCGTAAACGTAAATCCACTTTACACACCAAGAGAACTTGAACATCAATTAAATGATAGTGGTGCAAGTGCCATTGTCATAGTCTCTAACTTTGCACATACACTCGAAAAAATCGTATTTAATACCAGTATTAAACACGTTATTTTAACCCGAATGGGTGATCAGCTATCTCGACCTAAAGCAACATTAGTCGATTTTGTTGTTAAATATATCAAACGATTAGTGCCTAAATATAATTTGCCTGATGCCATTTCATTTCGTAGAGCAATGCATTTTGGCTATCGTATGCAATATATTAAACCTGAAATTACAGGAGGAGATTTAGCCTTCTTGCAATATACAGGGGGAACAACAGGTATTGCTAAAGGAGCCATGCTAACGCATCGCAATATGTTGGCAAATCTTGAACAAGCAAAAGCGGCTTATGTACCTGCATTACATATAGGTAAAGAGCTGGTGGTAACGGCATTACCGCTGTATCACGTCTTTGCTTTAACGGTTAACTGTCTACTATTTATTGAGGTTGGTGGCAAAAACTTACTGATCACTAATCCACGTGACGTGAAAGGTACTATTAAAGAGTTAGGGCGTTACCCTGTCACGGCTATTACAGGTGTAAACACGTTATTTAACGCTTGGTTGCAAAATCCTGAATTTCGTCAACTTGATTTCTCCAAACTAAATCTTTCTGTTGGTGGTGGCATGCCAGTACAAAGCAGTGTCGCCAAAGAGTGGGAAGAGTTAACAGGCAAACATTTATTAGAAGGTTATGGCCTGACAGAATGTTCTCCTCTGGTCACTGGTAATCCTTATAATCTGAAAAAATACAGTGGTAGTATTGGATTACCTGTACCTTCAACTGACGTTAAGTTTATCGATGATGAAGGTAACGAAGTTGACCGCACTGTAGGCGGTGAAATGTGGGTTCGTGGACCTCAGGTCATGAAAGGATATTGGAACCGCCCTGATGCCACTGACGAGGTTTTACACGATGGTTGGGTTGCAACGGGTGATATCGCAACAATGGATGACGAAGGTTTTATTCGCATTATTGACCGCAAAAAAGATATGATCTTAGTCTCAGGATTCAACGTTTATCCCAATGAAGTTGAAGAAGTGGTTACGGCTCACCCTAAAGTATTAGAATCAGCGGCAATTGGTGTACCGAGTAAAAGTTCAGGTGAGACAGTTAAGATTTTTATTGTGAAAAAAGACCCAACATTGACGGAAGATGAGGTAAAAACACACTGTCGTCGCTATTTAACTGGTTATAAAGTACCTAAAATTATTGAGTTTCGTGATGAATTACCAAAATCTAATGTCGGTAAAATTTTACGCAGAGAGTTAAGAAATGAAGAAAAACAGTTGAAAACCTCAACTGAATCTTGATACAACACTCAATAACCTTTTTCAATTTCGCCGGTTTATACCGGCGTTTTTGTCATTACATAAAAAGTCATTAGACATAAAAACAAGAGAAACCTGTTTTGAATTATCAATTGATTACGACAGACACTGCATTAGAAACCGCTTGTAAAGCTGCATCACAAGCTTCACAAATCGCATTAGATACAGAGTTTGTCCGCATACGTACCTACTACCCACATCTTGGTTTGATCCAGATGTATGATGGTAAACAGATCTCTCTTATTGATCCCCTAGCAATAACAAATTGGGCTCCCTTTGTTGAATTATTAACTGATCCAAACATCATGAAATATCTCCATGCAGGGAGCGAAGATCTCGAAGTATTTTCCCACCAATTTGGTTGTGTTCCCACACCAATGATTGATACTCAAGTAGTTGCTGCCTTTTTGGGCTATCCGATTTCTTGTGGATTTGCAACGTTAGTTGAGAAATATGAAGATATCGCGTTAGATAAAAGTGAATCGCGCACTGACTGGTTAGCTCGCCCTTTAACGGAAAAACAGTGCCAATATGCCAGTGGTGATGTTTTCTATTTACTCCCTCTCGCTAAAAAGCTTATTGCAGAAGCACAAGACGCTGGTTATATGGACGCGATAACTGATGAATGTGAAATGATAGCAGAACGCCGTCAAGAAACTGTAGTACCTGAGCTTGCTTACCGTGAGATTAGCAATGCATGGCAATTAAAAGGCCAACAGTTAGCCTGTTTACAAATGCTTGCTCAATGGCGCTTAAATCAAGCTAAAGCTCGTGATATGGCATTAAACTTCGTTGTGAGAGAAGAGCATTTATGGTCTGTTGCTCGTTATCTTCCTTCTTCTTTAGCAGAATTAGATGCATTGTCACTCTCTGGACAAGAGATCCGTTGCCATGGTCGTCGCTTATTAGATTTTGTTGCGAAGGCGAAAGAAATTAAAGATGAAGATTGCCCTGAATCTATTAGCAATATTATTGAACAGCCAAACTATAAAAAAGCATTTAAAGCTATCAAGGCGGTTATTCAAGAAATTAGTGAAGGGGAACGATATAACCCCGAGCTATTGGCATCAAGAAGACAGATTAACCAATTATTGAGTATTCATTGGAAAATAAAAGAAGGGAAACCGGAACTTATTTCACGCTGGCGTAAAGCATTACTAGAAGAGAAAGTATCTGAAATTCTGGCGCAATATCCTTAATTTTATTGAGCATTTATTTTCTATCTAATATGAAACAGATATGTGTAGCACCGTAAATAGATGCAATAGTCAAAGTAAACAGCAAAGAATAATGGGAGTCTCTTTAGAGACTCTTATTTTTTATGCACAAAAAAACGCCTATAAGAATAGGTGAGAGTAACAAATGCATTAAATAGAGAAACATGTTATTGCGGAATAAAATGGCTCCTGTGACTTATCACCAATGATTAAAATAGCAACGAGATATAGCGCTATTTGCGCATTCAGGTGAATTCAATTTGTATATAATTAAACACAGAGCCAATCAAATTAATTATAGTTCATGGTTGGCTCTGTGAATAATGGCTTATGTAAAGCGTAAAATATGATTTACTTTGTTGGTTCTTCGCTTTCAGGTAAGGTCACATTTAGCTCTAATACAGAGATATCATCACCTTTTTGTTCAAATTGAACAGAAAGCATCTCTGGATCTATCTGCACATACTTACAGATAACACCTAATAAATCTCTTTTCATATCAGGTAAATAAGCTGGCTCGCTATCACCACGGCGGCGTTCAGCGACGATAATTTGCAAACGCTCCTTGGCAATATTAGCTGTCGACTTTTTACGCGACAGGAAAAAATCTAGTAAAGCCATCTTTTACCCCCCAAAAAGGCGTTTCAGAAAGCCTTTTTTCTCTTCTTCAATAAAACGGAATGGATGTTCTTCACCTAACAAACGATTTACTGTATCTGAATAAGCTTTACCTGCATCAGACTCGCTATCTAAAATAACTGGTTCACCTTGGTTAGATGAACGTAAAACAGATTGATCTTCGGGAATAACACCCAAAAGTGGAATGCATAGAATTTCAAGAACATCTTCCATGCTTAACATATCACCACGGCTCACTCGGCCTGGATTATAACGTGTTAATAACAGATGTTCTTTAATTGGATCTTCACCGCGCTCAGCACGACGTGATTTAGAGGCAAGAATGCCTAAAATACGGTCGGAGTCACGTACAGATGAAACTTCTGGGTTTGTTGTGATGACTGCTTCATCTGCAAAATAAAGGGCCATTAATGCACCACTTTCAATACCTGCAGGAGAATCACAAATAATAAAATCAAAACCCATTTCATCGAGTTCATCTAATACTTGTTCTACACCATCACGAGTGAGCGCGTCTTTATCTCTTGTTTGTGAAGCAGGGAGTATAAATAGGTTTTCTGTACGCTTATCTTTAATCAATGCTTGATTCAAAGAGGCATCACCCTGAATAACGTTAACAAAATCATAAACAACTCTACGTTCACAACCCATGATAAGGTCTAAATTACGTAACCCAATATCAAAGTCGATAACAACCGTCTTATGACCTTTTTGAGCGAGGCCGGTAGAAATGGCCGCGCTGGAAGTTGTTTTACCAACCCCACCTTTACCTGACGTAACAACAATAATGCGTGCCATGGAGTGATTCCTTGTCGATGCTCTAAATTAAGTTCTCGATTGTTAATTCATTCTCTTGCAAACTCAGTTGTACTGATTTACCAACAAAGTCTGTAGGAATTTGATCGCTTAGCCAATATTGGCCAGCAATGGAAACAAGTTCAGCAGACAGATGTGTACAAAAAATATGACTCTCTTGATCACCCGATGCTCCGGCCAGTACACGTCCACGCAATATGCCGTAAACATGAACATTACCATCAGCAATTAATTCAGCGCCTGCACTCACATTACTAATAACCACTAAATCGCTATTTTGAGCATAAATGCGCTGTCCTGAACGTACAGGAGTATGGATGATTTTTGTTTTTTGACGCACAGCTGAAGGTGCTTCATTCGTTTTATCGTTATTTGCCTGAGTTGTTGGCTTAGCTATTTTACCCTCATTTAAGATAGGTAACTGTGCGGCAATTATCGCTTCTTTCTGTTGAGCGTCTGAACTACCACTAATTCCCACGACACGTAAGCCAGCATCTTCTACAATTCGCCTCAGTTTTTTAAAATCAATATTGTCACCTGCTAATGCAGAGACATTGATAACCACAGGCGCGTTTTTCAGAAATTGAGGCGCTTGTGCAATTTTTTCTGAAATTGCCTGACGAATAACTTTCGGTGTTCCATCATTTAAATGAAGTACCGAAAGGGTAAAATTACTGCCTTTTAACTCAATGGGCGTGTTTGACATCTATCTGACTCAGTAAATTTTTTATAATCTGGCACAAAAAACCAGAGACGATATTACGAAAGTATATAAGCATGTTATATTTACTAAAATATTCAGGCAAGTCGCTTATTTTAATAATTAGAGTTTAATGAAAATGATTTGTGCAATTTATCGTAGTACCAAACGTGATCAAACTTATTTATACATCGAAAAAAAGGATGATTTTTCTCGAATTCCGGACGAATTATTACAAAGTTTTGGTGAACCTCAATTTGCAATGTTGCTCAATCTCGCGGATAGACAGCGTTTAGCGCATGCCGACATTGAAAAAGTTAAAAAAGCATTAGTTGAGCAGGGTTTTTACTTACAAGTTCCACCACCTGTCGAAAGTATGTTAAATGCTTATTTAGATGAATTAAAAAAATCAGAAAAAACTGAATAAATCATCGAGATAAAAGGAGCATAAATGTTCAAATATTCGTTCATCGCTGTGATTGTTTCTGGTTTAATGCTATCAGCGTGTACTAATAGCCAACAAAAATTGGCGGAAAGACAAATTATTGCGCCAGAGGCAACGGCAGTTGAAACACAAAAAACACCTCGATGGAAACAAGTGGATATTGCATCATTAGAACAGGCTTTTCCTAAAGATGCTCGAACAGCTGCACAATTTCCTGCTTATGTTGAAGCACTGAAATTGAAAGCGGTTCAATTGGGATATAAACAAGAAACAATAGATTTTGCTTTTTCAGAAGCACATTTTATTGAACGAGTAATTAAATCGGATCGAAATCAACCAGAAAAGAAAATTACACTCGATGTTTATTTACCTCGCATTGTTACCAATGGTCGTTTAACCCAAGGGGCTAAACTTTACCAAGAAAATCAAGATACCTTAGAACAAATCAGCAAAAAATATGGTGTACCTGCAAACTATATTGTTGCGTTATGGGGACTTGAGAGTGGGTTTGGTAAGGTACAAGGCAAAGAAGATGTCGTTTCTGCACTGGCTACACTAGCGTTTGAAGGTCGTCGAGAAGAGCTATTTGCACGCCAACTTATGGCAGCACTTGAAATTATTGAGGAAGGGCACTTACCTCAAGGACAGCGCCTCAAAGGTTCCTGGGCGGGAGCTATGGGACAAACTCAGTTTATGCCATCTTCTTTCCTTACTTATGCTGCAGATGGCAATGGTGACGGAAAAATCGATATCTGGAATACGCGTGAAGATGCATTTGCTTCGGCTGCTAATTATTTAGCGACTGAAGGCTGGAAAAGTGGACTTCCTTGGGGGGAACAGGTTACTTTATCAGTAGATTTTAACCAGCAACTTGAAGGCATTAAGGCCGAGCAACAAAAAACAGTCGCTCAATGGAAAGCATTAGGCGTTCAATTGCCTGCTAATAGCCAATTAAGTGACAATATGCAGGTATGGTTAATAATTCCAGATGATGATTTACACAGAAGTTATTTAGTGACACAAAACTTCCGCACAATTATGCATTGGAATAGTTCTTACTTCTTTGCCCTCAGTATTGTCACAATGGCTGATGGCGTTGCTAATAAAATAAACTCACTGCCTAACGCGGGTTAGCCATATTTGCAGTGAAATAAAACACAGCAATTTACCTAAAAGGAACACATTATGTATCAACATCGCGATTGGGAAGGTGCGTTACTTGATTTCCCTGTCAATAAAGTCATTTGTGTTGGTAGTAACTATGCAAATCACATTAAAGAGATGGGTTCAGTTCGTTCAGAAGAACCAGTGATTTTTATCAAGCCAGAAACTGCTATGTGCGATCTTCGACAACCTATTGCAATTCCAAAAGATATGGGTGCCGTCCATCACGAAATTGAATTAGCTGTGCTTATTGGTCAACCACTCAAACAAGCTAATGAAGATCGTGTTGATCGCGCAATTGCGGGTTTCGGTATTGGTCTTGATCTTACGTTACGTGATTTACAAGGTAAATTGAAAAAAGCAGGACAACCATGGGAAAAAAGTAAAGCGTTTGACGGCTCTGCACCGCTGTCAGGTTTTATTCCCGTCAATTCTTTTGGTGATCCACAAAATGCCGATTTAATGTTACGTGTTAATGACGAGATTCGTCAGCAGGGTAACAGTCGTGATATGCTTACTCCTGTTTTACCCCTTATCAGCTATATGTCTCGCTTTTTTACCCTACGTCCTGGAGATGTGATTTTAACGGGAACACCTGAAGGTGTTGGCCCTCTAGAATCGGGTGATATGTTGGTATTAAGTGTTAACGAGCATCAGCTGACAACGCGGGTTATTTAATTCGTATCAGATGAGCAATAAGGTAATAACGTAGAGATGACAAAGGCTTTTTGGCAGACTAAAACATTAGATGAAATGAGTGATGATGAGTGGGAATCACTTTGTGACGGATGTGGACAATGTTGTTTACACAAGTTAATGGATGATGATACCGACGAAATATATTTTACCAATGTCGCTTGTAATCAACTTAATATTAAGACCTGCCAATGCAGTAATTACGAAGATCGTTTCCGTTATGAGCCAGATTGTATCAAGCTTACACGGTATAATTTACCGACATTTGAGTGGTTACCACTGACATGTGCGTATCGTCTTCTTGCTGAAGGCAAAACATTACAAAGTTGGCATCCACTTATTGCGGGAAATAAAGCAAAAATGCACCAAGGTAATATATCTGTAAGGTATATTGCAGTGCCAGAAACGGAAGTTGAAGATTGGGAAGATCATATTCTTAATCGTCCGAAAGGGCGTGGTTAATTAAAACCCAAAAACTTTGCGTATTATAAATTAGAAAAAGCCCTTTTAGGGCTTTTTCTATTTAAATATGAATTGTCTTTTCTCCGAATATAGCGGCTTGCCCGCCAACACTAACACGAAGAATTTCCTGAGCGTGTGAATTAATCGTCACTTCAAGCAATGATGAGCATCCCATCGCCCGACCTTGTTCTAAAAGAAAATAAGTTTCATTAGGAAAAACGTAATTGACCAAATAGCAGCCTAATGCTCCGCTAGAACTGCCCGTTGCAGATTCTTCATTAATACCATACAAAGGCGCAAAATTTCGGCAATGAGCTGTAATGGCGATATCTTGGCTTAATTCAAATACGTGAAAACCAATGGTGTTAAATTCACGACTTAGGTTTGCAATCGCATCAAAGTTGGGTTGTAAAGTATCTAGTGAACCAGGTTGCACAGGCACAATGATATCGTGTAAACCTGTCGAAATGATCGTAATAGGTAAGCCCGTTTTTTCAATAACATCACGGTCTACACCCAATGCTGTGGCGACAACATCAATATTAGGACCTTGACGCATAACAGGACGTGTTTGCTCCATAACAATACTTTGTGAGTTTACTGCGACACTTAGAATACCCGCTTTTGTTTTTTGCGTGTAACTACCCGACTCAATGAGATTAAGTGAGGCCAGAGTATAGAAGGTGGCTAATGTTGCGTGCCCACAAAAATCAACTTCTCCTTCTGGAGTGAAAAAATCAACCTTAAAATCTGTCTCTTTGGCTGTATAGACAAATGCTGTTTCAGAAAAACCAACTAAACGCGCGATCTCTATTTTTTGTGTATCACTTAGATTAGGGGGATTAAGTACGACACCTGCAGGGTTACCTCCAGAATTATTTCGAGTAAATGCGTTTACAAGGTATACCTTTATTTCGTGCTCAATGGGGAGGATGGTGCTGTTTTGCATCTGGATTTCTCGTGTTATAACCCAACTCAATGTAAATCTTTTATATAAAGTTTAATATGGTTAATTATTGGTAAGTTATAGTTTTATATAGTAAAAAATGATGATATTTCTTTTCTATTAGATTTTGAATAATAATACATACGAAAAAATAAAGCTCTAGGATCTACTCACTGATTAGAAGTATTAATAATTCAAGAGCAACAAGAAAATTGTGATGTAAATAATTATCTCCGTATTAATGAAAATAAAGATAAATTTTTCTATATATAAAAATATATTTAGAAAACATATTGACTAAATAAGAATTATATCCCATGATTATTCTCATGGTGAAAATTTAGTCTTTACCAAACCTAATAATTTTTAAACCTCGCTTAATGCGGGGTTTTTTGCTTTTGGGGACAGTGAAAATAAATATCCACTATGAACGGTGTTCGTAATATTTGATGTTTAGATTTTTTACTCACCGTTTTTTATTTCTTAGCAAAATTCTGAGCTGTAAATTGTGATTAAAAATAGCCTCATTAATACGATGGGGCTTTTGTATTGCAGTTTATAGTTGGAATACATCATTGAGAGAAAATAGGATTTTTCTCTTTTAACAAAAAGCTCGCTTCGGCGAGTTTTTTTGTTTCTTCATTTTAAAAAGGAATTTTATATGAAACGTATTACACCTATTATTTTATCATTTCTTATGATCTCCACCAGTTATGCGAATACCGATATAACTGTTGAATCTAATGCTAATGTTGGATCTTCATTGTTAACTTCAGATCGTGATATTTCCAAGCGTTCAATGAATGATGAAAATTGTGGCATTGGTTGTCCATTAGGAGGAAGTGAAACCACTATCCAAAGAGATGTTTATACATTAAATAATAATAGCGAAACCAAGTTTGCAGACTGGGTTGCTTATTTAGTAACCAAAGACAGCATCGGTAGTGGTAAAGCGCGTAACTGGAAAAAAGATCCGGCTTTAGGCAATGATGAAACCTTATCGCCAGCGGATTACAAAAATGCCAATGCCACATTAAAAGTTGACCGTGGTCATCAGGCGCCTTTAGCTTCATTGGCTGCATTACCAGGTTGGAGTGCACTTAACTATCTTTCTAATATCACACCACAGAAAGCAGATCTAAACCAAGGTGCATGGGTGCGATTAGAAGATCAAGAGCGTAATTTGGCAAAAGCAGGCCACAAAGTCTTTACAGTGACAGGCCCTATCTATGAAAGAGATATGGGTAAATTGCCAAGTACAGATAAAGACCATACAATTCCAAGTGCTTATTTTAAAGTGGTTTTTCTAAATGATTCACCAGAAAATTCTTCTTATGCGGCGTTTATTATGGATCAACAAATACCGAAAAAAGCAGATTTTTGTGAATTCCAAGTAACTGCGGAAGAAGTGGAAGCACGAACAGGTTTAACACTTTGGAGCCAGTTACCTGAAAGCGCTCAAGATGTAAAATCTCAAGCTGGTGAGTTAGTTAAAAAAATGGGGTGTACGGTATTAAAGTAATTATTTAAACCTGCATACTAATAATAAAAGGTCACTTTATTTAGTGACCTTTTTCAATAAAATTAACTATTTTCTAAATTAACTATTTTCTAAATTAATTAGCTGATGGCGTTGATTAAAGAATTTTTTATAGGTTAAGTAACATGCAATTATAGTCGAAATACTGGCTGTTGCCATCAACATAAACGTCACCATAATTTGATATTTCACGGCTTGTAATGGATCAACACCTGCAAAAATGAGCCCTGACATCATACCTGGTAAACTTACAATACCGACGGTTTTTGCCGCATCAACCGTTGGGATTAATGAAGATTTAATACTGTCTCTGATAATACTCATTGAGGCTAGTTTAGGGGTAGCTCCAAGACTTAACATCTCTTGTAATTGCTGTTGCTGATTTTGAAAACGTTGCCCTAAATTATTATAACAAAGGCCAGTAGCTATCATTGCGTTACCTGCAATCATTCCGGTAATAGGGATGATTTGTATAGGAGTAAAAGCAATCGAACTAGTGAGTAATAAAATAGTTAGGGTTAATAGTGCCCCGGTGGTAATAGCCGTAAAAGAGATAAGAAATATATCTTTAATATATTTACTGCGTTTTTTGGCGTTATGTGCTGCGTTATAACAGATAAATAGCACCATTAAAAAGGTAAGAATAAAATGGTCTACATGGAATATATAGGTCAATACATAGCCAACAATTAAGAGTTGGATAATAGCTCTAGCGGTACTCCAAATAATATCTTTTTCTAATGATAATTTTTCTTTACGGCTAATTAGAATAGCCACAAGAACGAGTAAAAGTGAGAAAATAAGAGATTCATTGCTAATCGTATGTTCGTTCATAATATTATGTTCGCTCATAACAAAAAGGTGACTGATAAAGAAATAAAGAATCAGGCATCATTGTGAGAAGGTAATAAAATCACATCATCAGCGTGTTTTATTTCATTTTGATCGTGAGTGACCCATAACACGGCGAGATTTTGATCTTTAACATAGTGGTGAATAATGTCATTTACTTTTGTTTTATTATCTTCATCTAATGCACTTGTTATTTCATCAAGCAATAAGATTTTAGGTACAAATTGCAGATTTCTTATTAATGAAATACGTTGTTTTTCACCACCAGAAAGCTCGTTGATCCCTTTTTTCATAATAGATACGGGCAAGCAAAAATAATCTAAATCGTGTGCCAGTTTTTTGTCATCCACAGAAAGTTTTCGTAATAAATAAGGAAACTTAAGGTTATCGTAAACAGTTTCACCAAATAACATCGGAGTTTGTGTACAGTAAGAAACTTGCTGACGATACGCTTCTGGTGAGAGAGTTAAATAATTTTTCTTTTCGAAGAAAATGCTACCGCTGGTGGGGGATAGCAGAGAGGAAATAAGCTTAAGTAAGGTACTCTTACCACACCCTGAAGGGCCTGTAATAAGTTTAAATTCAGAAGGCTGAAGTTCAAAATTTATGTTGTCGAGGATAGTTTTGTTGTCAATTCGATAGCCTATTTTATCAAGCCGTAAAAGTGCAGTTGTGCTTTCCATTCTTATCCTAATTATAGAAGAGAGAATAGTTATCATTATACAGAAATAGTGATATAAAAATCCTGTTTTAAGTCAGTTATTAAGCTATTTCACAAATAGCGTATACCATTGCTGTATATCTCTGATTATTTCACTTGTTAAACGTTCGCCTTGTTCATTATAAAATCCATGATCTAATCCTGCAAAAGAAGGAAGCAAAAAAGTAGAGAGAAAAAATAGAAGTGAAGTGCGCATGATGACCTTATTAATTTTTATAGAGATACAGATCAGGTGATTTAAATTAAGTATAACTTTTAAATGAGTAAAGTTTCTTATAAAAAGAAAGGGTAAAAAGCCTGAAATATTCAGGCTTTTTAGTACAGCTATCAGTGAATTGGAACGAAATAATCTATTTCTAAGGTTTTTGGTAATTCCATTAAATCGATATCTGTTTCTATACTGATATACTTTTCGATATCAGCTCCTAAACGACGGCATAGACCTAAAGCAGGAAGTGTATAAAAGTAAATTTTCATCGCAAATTGCTTATATTCTTCCAGTGTCCCTTTAAATTGAAATCTTACATAACGACCCGATCCTATAAGTTTTTTTCTAAAGCCACTCGTTTTTGTAAAATGATCTAAGCTATTTAAGCCAATTTCATAGTCAATTTGGATTTTATTTTTACGCAACGTATTAGGTTGATATGAAATCAGTACTGTACTTTCTGTAAAGTTCTTATCGGTATACAGTAAAAAATCATTCCAAAATTGATGGCGAATATCTTCATGTAATTTTCCAATATCTTCGATAGAACAAAAATATTGGTATTGCATGCCATAAACATAACTTTCTGGCAGATCCATAATCTTAGGAATGGGCAAATCAGTGACATCAAAATTAATTGGTGGTTGAAAATTATCACCACAAAGATTATCAAGTTTGCGGTATTCGGTGGGGGTGACACCAAACGTGGCTTTAAAACGACGCGTGAATGATTGCTGAGAATCAAATTGATAACGCAGTGCCACTGTCAGAATAGGCAATTTTGTTAAACGTAATTCGGTTGCTGCTTTTGTTAAGCGTCGCCCACGGATATATGAAGCCAGTGTTAAACCTGTAGCCTGCTTAAATACTCGTTGTAAATGCCATTTTGTATAGCCAGATTTAATCGCAACATCATCAAGTAGCAACGGTTTTTCCAGATTTACCTCAATCCAGAGAAGAAGTTCTTTGATAATTTCTATATTAAATGTGGATAAGGTATTTAAGGGAGCAAACCCATTGTACGGAGATGACATGATAATTTCCTGAAAATATTTTGTTCAGTTTACACGAAACTGATACCCATATATTATTACATACTTATGGTATGTTTTAAGGGTTTTATCATGAAAATAAAATCACGGCAACAAGAGAATTCAGAGCAAACACGCACAGCATTACGTGAAGCAGCGCAAGAACTATTTATAAATCAAAACTATTGTGATGTTTCCATAGATGAAATATCACGTCACGCAAGAGTGACGAAAGGGGCGTTTTATCATCATTTTAGTAATAAGAAAGCGCTGTTAAAAGAGTGCTATCTTTTTCAAGTTGATAACGTTATGAAGCAACTAGTTAAAATTCCTATTTATGATGATAAATGGCAAGAGCTTGAGGCTATTTTTAGTTTTTGTGTTGATCATATCTACCAAAATAAAGACAAGCTTATTCCGCTACAAGAGATTATTTCAGTTTTAGGTTGGAAAGAGTGGGATGAAATAGATGCACAAATTCTTATTCCTCGAATCAAATTCTGCGTAGAAACACTCTATTCTAAGCAAGAAATTTGCACTTACTCTCCTGATGTTGTCGTTAATTTAATCTATGGTTTTCTCACACATATTGCGATTAACTTAAAAAATGAAGCCACATTACCAGAAAATGCCTGCAAGGATTTCAAGAAGATCTTTTTTGATTTTTTGATGGGAATAAAACAAGCTTCAACAAATGCGAAAAATAATCAATAGCACAAAAAGTAGAGTGACTTGATGTACATTGGAACAAGATTATAAAACTTAAGGATACGCATGTTATGTCAATAGAAGTACCTAAAAGCCATTTCACTGCAACAGGTATTGTATTTAATCAACAGGGGCAATTTCTTTTCCATTTACATCCTAAGATAGGATATTGGCTACCACCAGGAGGCCATATCGAAGAAAACGAAGAACCACAAAATGCCGTATTAAGAGAAATAGAAGAAGAAACGGGATTATTGTGTGAGTGCTTGTGCTATCAGCCAGAATTTAACCTTGGTTTAAATCTTGATTTAAATAATGGTGATGTTATTGAGCTTGTTAAACCCCTCGCTATTTTAAAAGAACCTATTCACGATAAAAAACAAGGATTTCATTATCACATTGATATGATTTACCTTTGTAAACCGCTAAAAAATAGTCAATTGGCAAATAAATCTTTCCAATGGCTTTCTTTGGATGAACTAAAAAAAAGAAAAGCACCGTTGAATGTGATAAGACTTATTGAACTAACTGAAAAGTTATTAATAAAAAAAATTATTTAAGTTTCTCAATAAAACTAAATTAATCCTAATAAATAAGCAATAAAGGCAGTTTTTAGAAACTGTCTTTTTTTATTTGGAAATAAATCATCTTTAATATTTGATGTAAATTAACACTGTAATTAAATAAATTAATGATAATAAGTAAATGCACTTATTCTTTAATAAGATAAAAACAAATAAATAAAGTATAAAAACTAAAAAATATTTAATAAATTATCTTTTTCTGAGTAAAATCAGCATCATTGCGGGATATTATAGAGTTAATTTATCTCTAGCTGGATAAAACAATCGTTTATTTGGTAAATGAAAAATGCTTTTCACTGCACTCTAAAGTTTTCTCTCATTATTACCGACATTATAAGCAAAGGCAGATCTTACGTGCCTTTATATTCTAATGAGTAAATTTTAGCCTTATTTTATTACACCAGGGAATACACTCTTTGTCAGAGAAAGAGTGCATTCTGATATCTTACAAATGTACAGATAAAAAACTCTGTATATTTTGATGGAATATGACCATGTTTAAAAATATCAGTATAGAAAAGACCGTTAAGGTCATGCTGGCCATTTTATTTGCGTTGATTATGAGCATTATTTATTTTAGTTATGATGCTTCCACTCGATCTTATAATAATTTCGTTTCATCAAATAGCCTAAGCCAGCAAATGTTACTAATGGGCAAAGCTCGATATCAAATGGCTGTGATAAGGGCAAATATTAATGGCTTAGATGGGCAATTAAGAGTTAATGAAAAACCATCTGCAAAATATTTTCATCAAACAGCTGAGTATATTGAAATTACCCGTGAAGAGATCCACCGTTGGGCAGATGCTGAAAAGTTAACGATGGAAGGGCGTGAAATAGCAGACGATATGACAAAACGCTTTGATGAACTGCTCGATATTTTTACGGGAGCGTTAGAACGATTGCGTCGAGGTGAGCTGACAACACATTCTGCTAGCGTAAAAATGGACGAGCTAAACGATATCACCATGCAATATTATGCTGTGGCTAATGGTATTGAAAATAGTTATATCGATATTGCAAAAGTATCACAAGAACGCTTGATGATAGTGTCGATTACAACTGGCATTATCGTTATTCTATTATTTATCTTTATATTACGTTGGTTCTCTCATACTTTTATCGGCAATATCAAAATACTTATCGATATTTTTAGTAAGATGAGCCAAGGTGATTTAAGTATGCGAGTGGATAATCATGGGACTAATGAATTTGGTCAATTATTCAATGAAATGAATAAGATGAAAAATTCACTCAGCCACATGATCTCTTCTGTCAAAAATGCTGTTAATACCATTAGTGTGAGTGCAAGCGAAATTGCGACAGGAAACACTGATTTATCTTCTCGTACCGAAGAGCAAGCAAGTGCATTACAAGAAACGGTTGCAAGTATGGAGCAAATTAAAACAACGGTTGAAAAAAATGCGGATAATTCACGAGAAGCCAGTAAATTAGCTTTAACAGCGACAAGCTCTGCTCAAAATGGGGAGAGTGTTATGGATAGCGTGGTAGAAACCATGTCTTCAATCTCTGAAAGTGCGAAGAAAATCGCAGATATCAATGACATCATTAATAGCATTGCAAACCAAACCAATATTTTATCATTAAATGCTGCCGTTGAAGCTGCTAGAGCTGGTGAGCAAGGTCGTGGATTTACCGTTGTTGCATCGGAAGTGCGTAATTTGGCAAGTCGCAGTGCAGAAGCCGCCAAAGAGATTAATGAACTGATCACCCATTCTGTTAATAAAGTACATGTAGGCTCTCAGCAAGTGGCTCAAGCGGGGCGTTCGATGTCAGAGATCGTTACGACAATTAATCAAGTAAATGATTTTATGCAACAGATTGCCCTTGCTTCTAATGAGCAGAGTATGGGGATCAATCAAATTGCGTTAGCAGTCAGTGAGATGGATACTGTGACGCAGCAAAATGCGGCATTAGTTGAAGAATCAGCAGCAATTACAGCCAATATGGATGATGAAGCCCATCAGTTAGCTAAATTGGTTTCACAATTTAAAGTTGATGAAGATAACGAAAAATTATCTCGTTTTGGTGTTACAAAATCGGCTGAGGTTCTCGATACCCAAGAGAAATAAATACGACATTGCTCGCTGATAAAAAAGCCCCCTTGGCTAAATTATGCCGAAGGGGGCTTTTGCTTTTTTATTACTTTTAATCTGAATGCTGAGTATTACGCTTTAATCTGGTTTATACAGGTATTGCCTGAAGCAACTTCTTTAATATTATGTAATGTAGTTTCACTAATACTGATCAAGGCTTCTTCTGTTAAGAATGCTTGATGCCCTGTAAATAACACATTATGACAAGATGAAAGGCGACGGAAAATATCGTCTTGAATAACGTCATTGGATTTATCTTCAAAGAAAAGATCACGTTCATTCTCATAAACATCCATACCCAATGCACCAATTTTGCCTTGTTTTAAAGCATTAATCGCTGCAGCAGAGTCAATTAATGCACCACGGCTGGTGTTAATAATCATCACGCCGTCTTTCATTTGTGCAAAAGCAGATTCATTTAATAAATGGTGGTTATCTGCGGTTAACGGACAATGTAATGAAATTACATGAGAGTTTTCGTAAATTGTAGCTAAATCGACATATTCAGCACCTAAATCAAGTACAGCTTGATTTGGGTAAGGATCATAGGCTAGTAATTTCATACCAAAACCTTTTAATATGCGTAATGTTGCTAGCCCAATTTTGCCGGTGCCAATAATACCCGCAGTGCGATTATGCATATTAAAACCGGTTAGACCTTCTAGTGAGAAGTTTGCATCACGGGTACGCTGATAAGCTCTGTGTATACGACGATTTAAGGAGAGCATCATACCAATAGCATGTTCTGCAATAGCCTCTGGTGAATAGGCTGGCACACGGACAACAGTGATACCCAATTCAGCGGCTGCATCTAAGTCAACATTATTAAAGCCCGCACAGCGTAAAGCAAGTATGCGAATATTAAGGCTAGCAAGTTCTTGTAAAACCGCGCGATTGGCATCGTCATTGACGAAGATACAAACTGCATCTGCGCCAACGGCATTTTTTGCGGTTTGTTCTGTCAAATTAAAATCGAAATATTCAATATCATAATGATATCCATTATGCTGATTGACCCATTCCATGTGTTTACGATCATAATGTTTAGTACTATAGGAAACGATTTTCATCCAGTTTTCTCTACTCTCGATTAAAATTTTGTTCAGAGACTGGAAAAACAAGAATTATCCAGCCCCAATATGAAAGAAATTAATACTATCATTATAAACAATTTAACGAGGTAAGTGGATGATTCAGGTTTGTTTAAAAGGAATATGATGTGTTGTTAAGAAAAACAATCAAATGGACAGGGACGATACTGGTAGGTGTAGGCCTAATCAGTACGGCGTTGTGGGTGTCTATCCCTCGTTGGTTGCCTGTTATTGCTAAATCTTACCTACCTGAAGGAGTCTCTCTTTTATTATCTCAGCCTCAATTACAGCGAACAGGCATTTCTATTGAGAATATTGCATTAACGACAGCCCGTTGTACTTTAGCAAATATTGACAATTTTGCTTTTTCTTATCGGAAAGAACAGATTGATAAACTGCAATTTAATAGCCAGCAACTCACTATTGATGAACATTGTTTTTCAACGATGCCACCTAATAAACAGGAAGAAACAGCAACAGTGCCTGTTGAGATAAATTCATTATTAACATCGATACCTTACTTAGCCGTCAATGTGGAAAATGTATTTTTAAAAGAAAATACTCGCTATCAAGGTGCGCTACAGTTAAAGACACAACAAGGTGGCCGATTAGTGACGTATCAAGGAGAAAATGTTCAACTTGGTATTTTTATTAGAGACAATAAATGGCTGGATATAAAGCAGTTTAAAATAAATTTACCTGATGATAATAATATTGAACTTGCTGCTGAAATAGCATTACCCCTTGATATTACCTCATTACCTGAAAAAGGTACGATTGATGCGACCTTATTAACCTCGCATTATGCTTATCCCTTAGTTCTTATTCTTGAATGGATAGGACAATCAGGCACTATTTCACTTGCGGAACAAGGGGGAGGCCATGCATTAGCTCTGCTACCTTGGCATGTTACTCCCGAAAATATAAAAATTGAACAAGGTCGTTGGGAATGGTTTGGACTAGATCAGCCATTACGTGGTGGCGTTAATATTAATATTGCCCAATGGCAAAAAGGCCTGTCTAATTTAAGATTAACAGCACGATTAAATGTAATGACAGAAGGTAATGCTGGAAAAGGAAATTTAGTTATTTCAATTCCTGAAACAGCAGTAAATATACTAGATGCACATATTCCTATTCAGATTACTGGTGTGGTTAATAAACAATTAATGCAAGCCAGTGCGCAATTACCTGTTTTCGTGACGGGAGCATTAGCTGATCCTACGATTGAATTTCAATCTGGTTCATTACTTCGCTTTAAAGGCCCATTAACTGAAACGCTCACTATAAAAGATGCACGCTTACCATTAGCAGGAACAACATTTTCATCAAAAGGTTTTAACGGTCGTTTAAATGCGATTGTTGTCGCACAAGATAGTATTTGGGGCGACTATCGTATTCATTTTCAAGGTAAAGCAATTGATTTTTTACCTGATAATGGAACGTGGCAATGGCGTTATTGGGGGGAAGGAAATTTATTGCCTTTAAAAGCTCGTTGGGATATTGCTGGTACAGGGTATTGGGCTGATAAATTGGTCAGTTTTGAAAAGCTTAATACAGGGTTTGATGTTTTAAAATACCAACATACAACGATGACTGCACCTCGATTATCTTTAGAGAGTCCATTTCGCTGGGTAAGAGATGAGAAAAAACCAACATTTGGTGGAAAATTAAAATTAACCAGTCAACGTATAGACTTTCCTGCTGGTGGTTTTCTAGATAAAACCGATTTTATTGCCACAATCAATGGTAAATCACCCTTTAATTTTAATATGAAAGGTGAATTAAGTGCCAAACCCAATATAGGACCAATTGCAATTAATACGCGTTGGGATGGTGCTAGGCTGAGAGGGCAAATGCGTTGGCCTTCACAACCAATAAATGTTTTTCAATCTTTAGTGCCAGAAGATTTAGGAATTACTCTTGATAAAGGAGAACTCTATACTCAAGCAGATTTTTCTATTGCACCAGAACAAGGTTTAATTGCTGGAGGACATCTTGTTGTTAAGCAAGGAGGAATGTGGCTTAAAGATGGAGTTTTAGAAGGGTTAGATTTTATTTTACCTTGGCGTTTAAACGGTGATGAATGGCAACTTGGTGTTAAACAGCCTGTTCAGTTACGAATAAAGCGTGTTAATAATCTTTTTGAAATGACCAATATTACAGCTGATCTTCAAGGTTTTTATCCGGCAACAGAAAATAAACCATTAGTTTTATCCAATGTGAATGTAGCTATGCTTGATGGAACCATTTCATTGGAAAAACTCACTATTCCACAACGAGATGCGGCAATTATTTCTCTTGATAATATTCAATTAAGTCATCTATTTACTTTATTAAAAGTGACTCAGTTTGCTGCATCGGGTAAAGTTAGTGGCGAATTTCCATTCTTTATTAACAATAATCAATGGATTATTAAAGATGGATGGCTTGCTAATTCATCTTACTTGACGTTAAGACTTGATAAAGATTTTGTTGATTCAATCGATGATAATAATATGTCAGCAGGTATTGCTATGGCGTGGTTGCGATATTTAGAGATCAGTCGTTCATGGACTCGCGTCAATTTAAGCAATTTAGGTGAGTTAATATTAGAGGCTGAAATTCAAGGAACGAATCCTCTAGAAGATAAACGTCGACAAGTTAATCTCAATTATCGGCATGAAGAGAATATCTTTCAATTATGGCGAAGTTTACGATTTGGCTCACAATTGGAAGAGTGGTTAGAAAAAAGCTTATCAGATTTAGGGAGTGAGTCAGAGTGAAACCATTATTTTTAAAAAAACTATTTTTATTAACGGCCTTAATGATGGGAATATCAGCGTTAACAGGATGTATTCGACTAGAAGTCGCTACGCCCGATAAGCCGATTAATATTAATATGAATGTTAAAATTGAACATGAGATTAATGTAAAAATAGACAGACAAGTCGAAGATCTCTTGAAAAATAACAGTGCCATTTTTTAAAGGATAAATGATGAATTATAAAAAATATCTCTTAAGCTTTGGTCTAATGATAGCTTTAACTAGTGTAAATGCCATAGCATTAACGCTTGATGAAGCGAGAACACAAGGATTAGTAGGCGAGACCTTTAGTGGCTATATTGAACTTGTGCAGACAAATAACAAACAAGCTCAACAACTTGTTGATAAAATAAATCAAGCTAGAAAAGTCAAATATGCTGAAATCGCTAAAACTAATCAGATAACGCCTGAATCTGTGGCTCGATTGGCTGGTGAAAAATTAGTGGCAAGAGCCAATGAAGGTGAGTATGTTAAAGGTATTAATGGAAAATGGGTAAAAAAATAGTAACGCCTTAAATAAGCATTTAATTTCGTTAAAAGCACGATCTATTATAAATAGCTATCGTGCTTTTCCATAATTGCAATCACTAACTATCGCTAAACGTAACAACATCATCATTTATTTTTATAGTGAACTGAATATTGGATTGTATATAACCGGGTTTTGGAGGTATATCATCTTTTTTTACATAATTAGCAAAAAAATAAAACTCAACTTTGCCATCAATGAGATTTTCAACAAACTCATTCTCTTTATTAAGATCTAGTGGTCTTTGTTCTTCATTGTATAATAATTGAAATGTAATATTAGCACTTGCACTATCGTCAGTGATCTGATTTTTTAAATAACCAGTATTATTATCAATACTTGAATTTTCAATTTTCAAACGAACTTCGCCATGGCTTTTAGAGCAATCATTTATAGTAACAATAATAATGTGACTGTCTGTATCAGCTAATGTTCCCGCTTCATGTGATGAAAAATCATTTTCATTAATAGAAATCTTATCGCTGATATTTTCATAGATATAATCAATATCACAACTTAAAGGAATTTCATGATCACCGCGCCTAGGTGCTGATGATAATGAAAAAGAGATAAGTAGTAACATAATCATTAAATAGATGTTTTTTTTCATAATTTTCTTAATAGAGATAAATTAGTTTAAATACAATTGATTTCTTTTTTTATTAGAGTGATGTTCTTTTCATTATCATCAATTTCATAGTTAAATTGACACTGCTTATCTTCTCCCCATTTTACTTTTACTAGTCCACTCTCTGTAATACCAGAAAGAAAAATAATATTATTTTCCGATACTAATCCGTGAGAAATAATATTACCGTTTTTATCGAACGTGGTGACTGTCGATGCAAAGGGAAGTGGAGTTGTTGATTTAAAAATAACACGATAACCAATTTTTATTGGGAAAATTATTTTAGACACTGAGCCTAATGTAGGAATAATATTTTTACTATAAACTTCTGTTTCTGCTTGTTGGGGTAATGTCGTTGCATTTAATTTAATGTTGTTTATTCGATAAGGTGTTATGTTATTTAAAATTAGATTTCCAAAAATATCTGTTTTCGCTTTTGTTGAAAATGATGTTTTAATTCCAGATATTCCTTGAGTATTAATCAGTGCAAATGTTCTACCTAAACGAGGAGTAAGAGTAATACCATTAGAATGAAGGACAATTCCTCCATTGATAGAAACATTGTAATTGTAACTATCTTCCACTTTGTTTACATTAAATGTGTAAAATTGATAGTTATTTTGGTAACGGGCATTGGTGGAAAAACGGTTGAACTTTCTTTTCTCATCATAAGAGTGTTGATAATTTACTGAATAACCTAAATTGTAATTAAGTAGAGCACCTCCAATGTTGGTCGTGTTGATATAGTGTTTCTTCTTATTTTGATAATCTATTTGATTATTAAACCAATGATAGTGTTCACTATTATTACCTAATGGTATATGGAGATTAAGTGAGAAGGAATGATCAAAAATAGATCTGTCTTTTTTAAAATTATATTTAATATTATAGTTTATTTTATTTATTGAAGATGAGAAAGAAGTACCTAATTCAAAATTTTTAGATGTGGTTTTATATATTTTTTCGTGATACTGAAAAGAAAGATAACCTAAATCACTAAAGTTTTGTGATAAAGAAAATGAATAATTTATTTTAACTCTATCTTTTTTTTGGAAATTATCTAAATAATGATAAAAAGATATTCCAGAAGTAAAGTAGGCTTGCGTTTTTGATATTTTTTTTTGATAGCGAAATTGATATTTAAATTTATTTTTACTATTTTCATAACTTAAGTCTGTTGCTAAACCACCCAGTATACCTAAATCAAGAGATAGTCCAGATAAATAATTCATATAGTTATCTCGTTTTTTTATCGCGCTATATGAGGTAATTCTTTGACTAAGACCATATGATAATTCACTTAAAAGGAAAATTGAATTTTCTTTATCGCTATTCTTTGCTAATGTACCGGAAATGAAATTATATTGATAACTACCTTTATTTAGTTGATTAGGTAATGATGTGAAATAATGTGTTGAGGTTTTTATTCTTCCATCGGCTTCTTTAACTTCTAAACTGAGTTTTTCACTCCCTAAAACAGGTAATGAATTTATAATAAAAGGACCTGGGGGAACGGTGCTTTCATAAATAACTTTGTCACCTTGCTTAATCACCACTTGAGCTTCAGTATCAGCAATTCCTTCAATAATAGGTTTGTTAGCATAAAGAGTATTACTTAAAATTAAATTATTGGATATTAATTGAAAGCCAATTATTTTATCAGTTGGTAATATTCGTGTTGTAGGTGAGAACTTGCCTCCATAAAAAAGAGCAGAAAAAGAATTAATTTGGCGATAGGTATATATTGATGAAAGCTTCGATTGGTAACGATTTTTATTCCAATAAAAACTATTTTGACTGCGTATGCGCCAAGTACCTAAATTAAGGCCTGTTTGTAAACTGAGTTTTTGTTCTAGGTCTTTTTTTTGATGATGCCTAATTGAATAGGAATATTGACTAAATAATGCAGTGATCCCATTATCCCAATCTTTTTCATCGATAATTTTATTTTCTCTTTTTATCAATGCTTTTTGTGGAATAATTAAATTTAGTTTCTGATTTGAAAAAGAGTATTTAAAATCAATTGAGTATTCAATTAAAGGAATTATATCTTGATGCTCTTTTTTTATTGAATAGAAATCAGCATCAATACCAAGAGAGATAAAATCATTAACAGAGAGGCAAGGGATTAACTTGTTGTCTATATTTTTAAAATAAAGGAGTTTTGCCATTTTTTTTCTATTGTTGATATGAATAATAGAATAATAAAACCCTTCAGATTTTTTATTTTCAAGTAGTTGTTTGATAGTTTCTTTATCAATTTTAGAAAATGAATGAGCATAAATTGAGAGTGAGCTATCTTCAGCTATAGTATGTTGATTATAAATAGATATTAAAATAAAAAATGTTAATTTTGTTTTTATATGATTAATAATCATTAATAACTTCCTTATCCATCACCTCTATAGCTACACCATATTGATTAAATGTTTTCCATTTAACGTTCCCACTTCCTGAAATTATTTTTTTTGTGTTATATTTTTTAAATGGCGGGATTGTTTTACTTTCATTAACTATTAATATCCTATTAAAATATACTGAAGATAGAGAAATAAAATAAGGTGTAGGGTTGTTTATAATAAACTCATTATTTTTATTTTTTAAAAATTCAATTTTTTTATAAGCATCTTTTGCATCTTTTTCTATTGATATAGGTCTATATATTAAGTTATATACTGAATTTATAGAGACATGTAACATATTTTTACTGTTATCAGAGTTTAATAGAATAGGTATTCTTTTAATGTTTATTCTATATAATGTTTCTCTATCTCTTTCTTTTATTTCATCTTTTTTAAATATCTTTAAAGAAAAGGTTTCATCTTTTTCTATCCTGAAAAGAGGTGGGGTTACCATAAAAGGAATTTCATTACTATTTTCTTTATCATAATGTGTAATCCAACTTTGTATAAAGTAATCATTATTTGCTTTGTTGTTTATTTCAATTATTTCTTGATTGATACTTTCAATGAAAATAAATTTATCTTTATTTATTTCTATTGATGATTGACTATATGTAGGAAAGATGAAAAATAATGCGAAAAATTTAAATTTTTTAAACATATTCTTTTGCTAGCTAGAGTAGAAAGTATAAATGTTAAAACAAAGCTGGTATTCCAGCTTTGTTGATTTATGGCATTTTAATCCACAGCAATATCACTATATATAACATCAAAAGTTAAAGTGGATGATACTAAACCTGGTGTCGCATTTATTCCATTAGGCTTCATATAGTTAACATTAAATAAAAATTGTGCACTTTTATCTTCTTTATCTATTTTTGTTTTAAATGCGTTAGGTTTTTCATTACTTAATTCAATAATGTTTTTATCAGTATCAAAAATAGCAATGTCAACATTGCTACCGTTATTGGCTAAATTTTTTAAAAGTCGTTTAGTTTGTTTTGGTATTTGTAATTGTACGCTATTAATGTTTTCGCCACAGTTAGTAAATTGAATCTCAAGAGGTTGAGCTGGAGTTTTAGCAATATTATTATCACCAAAGTTACTCGCTTGAACTGGCGGTAACTCAATAGGTTGTATTTCATCTAATTGACATCTTGGATTTGGTGTAACAGAACCATTAATTGTAATTGTTCCTACATTTTTTTCTGTATATTCAACAGCATTTGATTGAGTTGAAAAAAGAGTTGTAGATAGAATGAATATTGAAAGTATACTTTTTTTCATCGTAAATTCCATTTATTGAATTAATAAAATTATTTAATTACTTCTATATTACTTAAAGCGATTAAATCTTATTGATTTATTCTTTATAAATCCAATTTGTTTTTTATATAAACATTTATTTATAGTATGAATAAAAAGATAAAAATTAAAATATGGTTGCTAAAACAACCTGTATTTTAATATTATTTCAAGGATTTTATTAAAAATAGAATTTATCTCTATTAAGGTTTGTAAATTATAAATTAACTATGATTTTTTTATAAAAGAAAAATAATGTAATAATTATTGCAATGGAATATTAAATTTAGGTATAAAAAAAGCACCTGAGTAGGTGCTTTAAGAAAAATATCAATTATTATTTTACTGCAATGCTTCTTGTATTAATGATAGCATCAATTTCTTTTTGTGCTTGTTGGTGAGATTGCTGTGCGTATTCTTCACCAAAGGCAGTACCTTCAGCCATAATAAATTGTACGTCGTTAATACCAATAAATGCTAAAAATTGTTTTAGGAAAGGAGCGATAAGATCAGAAGGTTGATCTTTATGAACGCCACCACGGCTCGTTAATACAATCGCTTGTTTATCTTCAAGTAAACCTACAGAACCCGCTTCGGTGTATTTAAATGTTTCACCCGCACGAGCGATATAATCAATGTAATGTTTTAATTGTGCCGGAATTGAGAAGTTGTACATTGGTGCAGTGATAACAATGATATCATGTGCTTTTAATTCGCTAATTAATTCATCAGATAATGCTTTAGCAACTTTTTGTTCATCAGATAGCATTGTTGTTTCTTTTCCAAAAGCGAATAGAGTAGCTTGGTCTAAGGTTGGTACCGTATCTTTAGCAAGATCACGCACAGTAATAACATCATCTTTATGGTTATTCTGCCAATTTCCAATCAAGTAATCGGCCATTTTATTGCTGTGTGAGTAGTTTTCTAAAATGCTAGACTTCAGTACAAGGATCTTTTTCATTATTTTCTCTTGATCTATCAAATATGCTATTTGTTTAAATTTGCTGGTTTACGGTATTTTACTCTATCTTTTAAAGATCACATCTCAATCCTTTGAATATGCTATTCAAATATATTGATTATATAAAATCATAGACTAAGAAATTTAACCAAGCCTTTATGTGCCAATAATCTGTTGTGATATCATAAAGGCATTAGTTTTGATTGAAAATAACCTCAAAAAGGATAATAAAAGGTGACATTATCATCTGCCATGCTCTATCAAGAAATAGAGCAATTATCGTTGCGGGAGCAGCAACGGTTAAGAAAACGTCTACGTGGCGTCGCTAAAATTAATAATGAAGAGTCCAAACAGGCGGTATTAAGTGCAATTAAGCAAGATATCACCACAGCACACCAGATGATAATTCGCCGCCAAGCTAATTGTCCTGAAATTACTTACCCAGAAAACCTTCCTGTTAGTCAAAAGAAAGATGCTATTTATAATGCAATAAAAGATAACCAAGTCGTTATTATTGCAGGGGAAACTGGCTCAGGTAAAACAACACAGATCCCTAAAATTTGTCTTGAATTAGGGCGAGGGATCAAAGGATATATTGGCCATACTCAACCGCGCCGTTTAGCCGCGCGTTCTGTATCTGAACGTATTGCTCATGAGTTAAAAAGTACGTTAGGAGAAGCTGTAGGTTATAAAGTTCGTTTTAGCGATCATGTTGGTGACAATACACTTGTTAAATTGATGACTGATGGGATTTTGTTAGCAGAATTACAGCAAGATAAACTGTTACTGCAATATGACACGATTATTATCGATGAAGCCCATGAGCGTAGTTTAAATATTGATTTCATTCTTGGCTATTTAAAACAGCTATTACCTAAACGTCCTGACTTAAAAGTCATCATCACGTCAGCAACCATTGATCCTGAGCGCTTTTCTAAACACTTTAGTCAAGCTCCAATTATTGAAGTTTCAGGTAGAACTTATCCTGTTGAAGTGAGATATCGCCCAATTGGTGGTGATGAACTGGATAGCGATAAGGATATGACTGATGGGATTATCGATGCTATTGATGAATTAAGCCGAGAAAGTGCGGGTGATATTCTTATTTTTATGAGTGGTGAACGAGAAATTCGCGATACTGCTGATGCTCTGAATAAATTACAACTTCGCCATACCGAAGTATTACCTTTATTTGCCCGCTTATCTAATAGTGAACAAAATCGAATTTTTCATCCTCATAATGGCAGACGCATTATTTTAGCAACCAACGTTGCCGAAACTTCATTAACTGTACCTGGTATTAAATACGTTATTGATACCGGTTTTGCGCGTGTCAGTCGTTATAGTTATCGTACTAAAGTACAACGACTTCCAATAGAGCCTATTTCTCAAGCTTCAGCAAATCAAAGAAAAGGGCGTTGTGGTCGTGTTTCTGATGGTATTTGTATTCGTCTTTATTCAGAAGATGATTTTATTTCTCGTGCTGAGTTTACTGATCCTGAAATATTAAGAACTAATCTTGCTTCTGTTATTTTGCAAATGACCTCAATAGGATTAGGTGATATTAGTGCATTCCCATTTGTACAGCCACCTGATAAACGTAATATTCAAGATGGTGTTCGATTATTAGAAGAGCTAGGTGCATTACAAGAGGGAACAGATAATAATGGTGCTTATCGTTTAACCCCTATGGGAAAACAACTTGCACAACTTCCTATTGATCCTCGTTTAGCAAGAATGGTACTTGAAGCGCGTAAATATGGTGCTGTTAAAGAGTTGATGGTCATTACTTCCGCACTTTCAATTCAAGATCCTCGTGAAAGACCGATGGATAAACAACAAGCTTCTGATGAGAAACATCGGCGCTTCCAAGATAAAGATTCTGATTTCTTGTCTTTTTTAAACATGTGGGATTATTTGAAAACTCAACAAAAAGAGTTGAGTCATTCCCAGTTTAGAAAACTGTGTCGCCAAGAGTTTTTAAATTTTATGCGCGTGCGAGAGTGGCAAGATGTTTATACGCAATTACGACAAGTTGTGAAAGAATTAGGTTTCCCTGTCAATAGTGAACCTGCTGATTTTAGAAGTGTTCATGTTGCACTCCTAAGCGGTTTATTGTCGCATGTTGGACAAAAAGATGCGGATAAACAAGAGTTCACTGGTGCAAGAAATGCTCGTTTTTCTATTTATCCAGGCTCAGGTCTATTCAAAAAACCGCCTAAATGGACAATGGTGGCAGAGCTCGTCGAAACATCTCGTTTATGGGGGAGGATTGCGGCTCGGATTGAACCTGAGTGGATTGAACCTATTGCTGAACATTTGGTGAAGCATCAATATAGCGAACCTCATTGGTCAAAAGCGCAAGGCGCAGTAATGGCTAATGAAAAAGTGACATTATATGGTTTACCTATCGTTGCCTCTCGACCTATAAATTACAGTCAAATTGATCCGCTTTTATGCCGTGAACTCTTTATCCGACACGCCCTAGTGGAAGGGGATTGGCAAACTCGTCATGCTTTTTTCCGTGACAATTTAAAACTACGGACAGAAGTTGAAGAATTAGAGCATAAATCCCGTCGTCGTGACATTCTTGTCGATGATGAAACAATGTTTACCTTCTACGATCAGCGAATACCTCAGGACGTCGTTTCATCTCGTCATTTTGACAAATGGTGGAAAGATGCACAAAAAATATCACCTGATCTGCTTAACTTTGAAAAAAGTATGCTTATCAAAGATGATGCTAAACGAGTTAGTGCATTAGATTATCCGAACTATTGGCAACAAGATAATTTAAAATTACGCCTCACTTATCAATTTGAACCCGGCACTGCAGCTGATGGTGTCACCGTTCATATTCCATTAGCTATTTTGAATCAGGTAAAAAATGAAGGATTTGACTGGCAAATTCCGGGTATTCGTCATGAATTAATAGTGGCTTTAATTAAATCATTACCAAAACCTATCCGTCGTAATTTTGTACCAGCACCTAATTATGCTTCTGCATTTTTAGAGCGAGTGCCTCAAGTTGAAGGTGATTTGCTTGATAGACTTGAAAAAGAGTTACGTCGAATGACTGGGGTAATGGTTGATAGAGAAAGTTGGCAACTTGATCAAGTTGCCGACCACTTAAAAATGACATTCCGTGTTGTTGGCGAAAAAAATAAAATACTGGCAGAAAGTAAAGATCTCAATAAATTAAAAGATAACTTAAAGGAAAAAGTGCAAGAAACATTATCAGCAGTAGCCGATGATGGTATTGAACAACAAGATTTACATATTTGGAGTTTTGGTGATTTGCCTCAGCGATATGAACAAAAACGCGGTGGTTATTCAGTGAAGGCTTATCCTGCTTTAGTTGATGAAAAAAACAGTGTAGGTATTAAGCTTTTTGAAACAGAAACTGAACAACAAGCATCAATGTGGGAAGGGATACGACGGTTATTACTATTAAATATTCCTTCTCCGATTAAATATTTGCATGAAAAATTACCAAATAAAGCAAAACTTGGTCTTTATTTTAATCCTTATGGCAAAGTGCTTGATTTAATTGATGACTGTATCGCTTGTGGTGTTGATAAACTTATGGCGTCTTATGGTGGCTTAATTTGGCAAGAAGACGAATATCAAAAACTACAAGAGTATGTCAGAGCAGAACTAAATGATGCTGTGGTTGATATAGCAAAACAAGTTGAAGCAATTTTAACGCAGGTATTTGCCATCAATAAACGCTTAAAAGGGCGGGTTGATATTAGTGTTGCTTTTGCATTATCTGATATTAAAGCCCAGCTTGGCCAGTTGGTTTTTCCTGGTTTTGTTACCTCTCACGGCTGGAAACGCCTTGCTGATATTCCTCGTTATTTGAGTGCGATTGAAAAACGAATGGAAAAATTAGCTATCGATCCTAATCGTGATCGTGCACAAATGAGTCGAGTTGAAAATGTTATACAGCAATGGCAACAATGGCTAGGTAAACTGACTGAAAAACAAAAGCAGCAAGAAGAAGTGCAAAATATTCGTTGGATGATAGAGGAGTTAAGAGTGAGTCTATTTGCTCAACAGATAGGGACTCCATATCCAATCTCGGATAAACGTATATTGCAGGCAATGGAACAAATTAATTTTAACTAATTAAATAGCGACATGTTTGAACCCACGAAAACTAATGCTTTTCGTGGGTTTTTTATTCTCTTGCCAATTAATAGTCACCTATATATTAGTTACAACATACTATATGTTTCTTGATTTATAAATACCTAACCATCAGTGCGAAAAATAACAGCTTAGCAGGAAAATTTTTTTGACCTAAGTGAAATTGATTTTGAAGAGAGAAGAGAAAGAGAGGTACTGTTTTTCCAGTACCTCTAAGATTATTTCTAGTAAATAGTTAAGTAACCTAATGCTGGAATAGAGCCAAATAAGACAAGAGCTAACAGAATTTTTTCACTTAAGAGTAGCGGCTTTTTGTCTTTATATTGTTTACGTGTGTATAAAAACATCAGGATACCTGGTGCATACAGAACAACAGAGAGTAATAAATTAATCACACCTGATGCATAAAGTAACCATAAACCATATAAACTTGCGGGTATGGCAATTAATAATAAAGCACGACTACTGCGTGCAATTGCTACTTTAAATAAAAATGCACCTACGAGAAAATAAGGAACAAGGATCATCTCTGATGCAATAGTCAGTAATGTGTTGTAATTACTTCCCGTCAGCCAAATTAAAACTAAAGAGAATTGAACAGCATAATTGGTAAACCATAACGAAGATGAAGGAGCATCATTTTTATTCTGTTTCCCTAATTGTTTAGGGAAAGAGTGATGTAGTGCGGCAATATACGGTACTTCTGCAGCCATAATTGTCCAGCTTAAATAAGCACCACATACAGAAAGAATAAGACCTGCAGCAATAATTATTTCGCCCATACTACCAATCAGTTGTACAAGCAGAGGAGCCATTGACGGGTTTTTCATTGCAGCTAGATCAGCTTGGCTGACTAAACCTTGTGATAAAAGTGTCACAAGAATATAAATAATCAAAGCAATAACAACAGCAAGTACAGTCGCTAAACCAACATCTCGTCTATTTTTAGCTCTTGCAGAAACGACGACGGCACCTTCAATACCAATAAATACCCATAGTGTGATCAGCATTGTATTTTTAACTTGGTCCCAAACAGGAACACCCATATTTATTCCTTGGAAATCAAGGGTAAATATGTCCATATTGAAAGCTAATAGGGCGACAATAATAAATAATCCCAGCGGAATAAGTTTTGCCATTGTTGCCATTAAATTAATACTGGCTGCTGTTTGTACACCACGCAAGATAAGAAAGTGAACAACCCAAAGTAATATGGATTCTCCTATTAAGGCCTGCCAAGTATTACCATCACCAAAAATGACATTTTCTGGGGAGTCTGTAAAAAAACTGAAGGCAGCAAAGACAATAACAAGATAAGAAACGTTAGCGACAACCGCACAGACCCAATAACCCCATGCAGAGCAAAAACCAATAAACTCACCAAATCCTTCTTTAGCGTAAGTGAAAATACCCCCATCAAGATCGGGGCGAAGGCGAGAGAGAAGCAATAAAGACGTGGCAAGAAAGAGGATCCCAACACCCGTTATCACCCAGCCAATAATCAATGCAGCAGGGCTAGCAACTTCAGCCATATTTTGAGGCAAACTGAATACACCTGCACCAACCATTGAGCTTAACACTAACGCGGTGAGTGATATTAAGCCAAGTTTCTTATTCAAGGATAATTACCTACGTGATTAAAATTGTAAATAAATAGCGTATTTTCTTGTTTTTTGGTCAGTAAATAGAATAAATATGAATATCTCAAATTTAAATAAAGATAAAAACACTAAAAAACAGCGAGATTTTACGGAGAGTTAACTTGGTTGTCTATGCATTAAATCATAAAAATTATGCACTTTTACAAAATGTGGTTTATTTGATTATATTTTGAGTAAAAAAAAACCTCGCATAAGCAAGGTTTTTATTAATTAGGAAGTTTTATTACTTGAATAGGTCAGCAGTAATAGTGACTGTACCACCATCACTTTGCCATTCATTTGTAATATGGTAATACTTGGCACCTTTTGCGGCAGCACGTTTAGCAACCTGATAAGAAATTTCTGGTGAGTTTACAAAGTATCCGCTAAATGTAATGGTATCAAAAGGGTCCATTAATGCAGCAGCAGCTTTGTTGACTTCTTGGATTTCAGTACCATCAGGTAATGTGACAGTGTAACGACCACTTGCACCCGAAGTTTGTGTATCAGCAAATGCACCTACACTTCTATCAAAATCAGTGTTTGATGCAAGACCTGGCTTTTCAACTTTATTGGCAGAAGCTCCGCCTTCAGCAATAAGTGCGCGACCGGCATCAGAATCATAAGGAACAACGGCTTCTGGTGCTTGAATAGCGCGTTTAGGTGCATCTTTTTTGTAGATATAAGCTGTAACTTCTTGGTTACCACCATCATTTGTCGATACATTACGTACAATAAAGAATGATGCAGCACCTTTTTTAGCAGCCGCTTTTGCAATTGCATCGTTAATATCAGGGGTTGTTGGGAAGTAACCACGGATAGAAACAGTATCAAATGGTTGTAACAGAATTGCTTCAGGTTTTGGTAATTCAGTTACGCCATGAAAAATACGGTAGCTTTCTTCTTCTGCTTTGGGTGCATCTTTATGGTATAGATCAGCAGTAACACTCATGTTGCCACTATCACTAATATCATCTAGACCTTGAATGTAGAAACTATCAGCACCGACTTTATCCGCACGACGAGATACCGCATCAGCGGCTTCATAAATAGCGTTAAAACGACCGATAACTGTGATTCTTTCAAATGGTTTTAGTTCTGCAGCTTGTTCGGGTGTTAATTCCTGAGCAGCCTGCGCAACAGTGATATTAGTTAAAGACAACATCGCTGCTGCGATGACTGAGGTTTTCAGCTTCATACAAAATCCTTCCGCCTTGCGCAATTAATATTGGTCATGTGCTGAACGTAGTGGTTTATCACATAGGGATTAATTATTACATGTAATAATAGCATTTGTCGCATTATTTTATTTAGCGAATCACCACAGAGTCAAATGACCAGTATATGTTACCAGATATTTACCTGAATATAGTGAATAATTCATAAATATGCCTTTTCGACTAAAATGATCCAATTAAGTTCAATTTTAGCTTTACACAGATATAGATTATTGGTTTTATTTTCAGTAGGTTATTAGAGCTCCGATTAATGGCATGCATATTATTATTTTTAACATTTTTTTTGCATGAATGTGAAGTTAACGGAGAAGTTTTAACAGGTCACTATGGATAAGAAGGGAAAATTATGCGAATTGGTATACCCAAAGAGCGACTTTCTAATGAAACAAGGGTTGCGGCAACACCAGCCACAGTAACACAACTCATAAAATTAGGATTCACAGTCGCAATTGAAAATGGTGCTGGTATTGCTTCAAGCTTTGAAGATAAAGCTTATCAAGAAGCTGGTGCTGAAATCCTCGACCTCCAAAATGTTTGGCAGTCAGACATTATTTTGAAGGTTAATGCACCACTTGATAATGAAATAACATTATTGCAAGAAGGTGCAACGTTAGTGAGCTTTATATGGCCAGCACAAAATGCGCCATTGCTCGAAAAACTAGCTGAAAAGAACATTAATGTTATGGCCATGGATAGTGTGCCACGTATTTCTCGTGCACAATCTCTTGATGCATTGAGCTCGATGGCAAACATTGCTGGTTATCGTGCTGTTGTTGAAGCAGCTCATGAGTTTGGTCGATTCTTCACAGGGCAAATTACTGCTGCGGGTAAAGTACCACCAGCTAAAGTGATGGTGATTGGTGCCGGTGTTGCAGGTCTTGCTGCAATTGGTGCAGCAGGAAGCCTTGGCGCAATTGTTCGTGCATTTGATACTCGCCCTGAAGTGAAAGAACAAGTTCAAAGTATGGGCGCTGAATTCCTTGAGCTTGATTTTAAGGAAGAAGCAGGCAGTGGTGATGGTTACGCGAAGGTAATGTCAAAAGCCTTTATTGATGCTGAAATGGCGTTATTTGCAGAGCAAGCAAAAGATGTTGATATCATCATTACAACCGCATTAATTCCAGGAAAGCCAGCACCTCGTTTAATTACGAAAGAAATGGTTGATTCAATGAAGCCAGGGAGTGTGGTTGTTGATCTGGCTGCCCAAAATGGAGGGAACTGCGAATATACCGTACCTAATAAAGTCTTTACGACAGAACATGGCGTGAAAATTATTGGTTACACAGATCTTGCAGCTCGCTTGCCGGCACAATCGTCTCAGCTTTACGGTACTAACTTAGTCAATTTACTGAAATTACTTTGTAAAGAGAAAGACGGCAATATCAATATTGACTTTGATGATGTTGTTATTAGAGGTGTGACTGTTATTCGTGCTGGTGAAGTAACATGGCCTGCACCACCGATTCAAGTTTCAGCACAACCTAAAGCTGCACCTGCTGCGAAACTACAAGAGAAACCCGTTGCTAAACCTGTTTCACCTTGGAAGAAATACGGCTTATTAGCTATTGCTTTCTTATTATTTGCATGGCTTGCCAATGTTGCACCAAAAGAGTTTTTATCTCACTTTACAGTATTCGCGCTTTCTTGTGTGGTGGGATATTACGTTGTGTGGAATGTTAGCCATTCATTGCATACACCATTGATGTCAGTTACAAACGCAATTTCAGGCATTATCGTTGTCGGTGCTGTACTCCAAATTGGGAGTGGTGGTTGGGTTAGCCTCTTTTCGTTTGTCGCAATTTTAATTGCGAGTATTAATATTTTTGGTGGATTTACTGTTACTCAACGTATGTTGAAAATGTTCCGTAAAGGATAAGGGAGACAATTATGTCCAGCGGAGTTGTTACAGCGGCATATATTGTCGCCGCAATATTATTTATTTTTAGCCTTGCCGGCTTATCAAAGCATGAAACCTCTAAACAAGGTAACTACTTTGGTATTGCAGGGATGGCGATTGCACTGTTCGCAACCATTTTTGGGCCTTATGCTGGCAATGTAGGTTGGATCATTATTGCAATGGTAATCGGTGCTGTTATTGGTATCCGTGTAGCTAAAAAAGTCGAAATGACTCAAATGCCAGAATTGGTTGCAATCTTACACAGTTTTGTAGGTTTAGCGGCTGTATTAGTTGGTTTTAACAGTTATCTTGACCACAACACAGCAATGGATCCTGTGATGGTGAATATCCATCTAACAGAAGTCTTTTTAGGGATCTTCATTGGTGCTGTTACATTCACAGGTTCGATTGTTGCTTATGGTAAATTAAGTGGAAAAATGTCGTCGAAACCGATGATGTTGCCTAATCGCCATAAATTAAATCTTGCTGCTTTAGTTGTTTCTTTCTTATTGATGGTTTGGTTTGTTAAAACCGACAGTGTTGGCTTACAAGTTTTCTTAATCATCGTAATGACAGTAATTGCATTAGCATTTGGTTGGCATTTAGTTGCATCGATAGGTGGCGCTGATATGCCAGTGGTTGTTTCGATGCTGAACTCCTACTCAGGATGGGCCGCCGCCGCCGCAGGCTTTATGTTGAGCAATGATCTGTTAATCGTAACCGGTGCATTAGTGGGTTCTTCAGGTGCGATCCTTTCTTATATTATGTGTAAAGCGATGAATCGTTCCTTTATTAGCGTAATAGCAGGTGGATTTGGTACAGATGGTTCAGCTCCAACTGAAGATGGTGAAATGGGAGAGTATCGCGAAACAACGGCTGAAGAAGTCGCTGATATGCTGAAAAATTCAACATCTGTCATTATCACTCCTGGTTATGGATTAGCGGTGGCTCAAGCACAATACCCTGTGCATGACATCACTGAGAAATTACGTCAACGTGGTGTGAAAGTACGTTTTGGTATTCACCCGGTAGCAGGGCGTTTACCGGGCCATATGAATGTATTGTTAGCGGAAGCTAAAGTACCTTATGACGTTGTATTAGAAATGGATGAAATTAATGATGACTTCTCTGATACTGATACTGTTTTAGTTATTGGTGCTAACGATACGGTAAACCCAGCAGCACAAGATGATCCAAATAGCCCAATTGCAGGTATGCCTGTGTTAGAAGTGTGGAAAGCACAAAACGTCATTGTGTTTAAACGCTCCATGAATACAGGTTATGCTGGGGTTCAGAATCCTCTATTCTTTAAAGAGAATACGCAAATGTTATTTGGCGATGCTAAAGCTAGCGTAGACGCAATTTTAAAAGCACTGTAATAGATACAGATAGTGAATAGTGAAAAGCCAGTCAATTCTTTGACTGGCTTTTTTAATGGATACTTCAACAATCAATCGTGATCGCTATCAACTGTAATAGGGCAGGTAAAACCATCTGGTTTGATGGCCAATAAATCACATTTGATATGGTCTATCAATTGTTCTGCGGTATTTCCTAAGAAGGCTGCTGAAAGCCCGGTTCTTCCTAAAATACCTAAAACAACAATACCTGCATTTAACTCTTCACAAACTTGAGGAATAACTTGTTCTGGTAATCCTTCTTTAACATGTGTTTTCTCTTCAGGGATGCAGAATTTCTGGCGCAACTCTTTCATCGCAATAAGATGCTGACCACGAAGTGCATTGTTATAAAGATTAGGATCAAAATCAGGTAACTCAATCGCAATATTAATCGGTGCAACAGGATAAGCACTGAGTAGATGAACATCAGGATCTTTTTGTATGCGATGAGACAAATCAGTTGTTAATTCAATAAGTTTTAGATTAAGAGCATCATGATAAGATTCTTCATTTGATAAATTTGCTGCTACGACAATAGCGCCGTATTCAGGCCACTCTTTATCTTTAACCATCCAGACAGGGCAAGGGCATTTTCTAAGTAATTGCCAATCTAGAGGAGTAAAAATAAGTGAACCTAATTTATCGTGTTGATGAGCCATTTTTATGAGTAAGTCATGCTGATGTGCTACGACTTCTTCAATAATGGCTTCATAAGGTCGATTATGCCAAATGACTTTAATATCAATTTCTATACCGGCTTCAAGGTAATAGCGAGACTGTTGTTTGATCCAAGCTGCTTTTTGACTAATAACACCTTTGCGCATTGCGTTGCGTTCATCGGGAGATAAAAGGGTTGTCATGTCATAGGAGAGATCATAAACAGGTAGAAAAGCTTTTATCCGCCCACCATTACGCTGAACGATATAGACAGCACGGCGAAGTGCTGGTTGGTCATCTTGGTTAGGATCAATGACAACGAGAAGGTTTTGATATTTTTCCATTGTAATATCCTCTTTAGGGCTGGATTTATCCATCTACAATTTAAAGATAACCCAAGAAGATAAAATTCAATAGTACAAAATAGAAAACGGGGCACAAATTTGTGTGCCCCGTTATAAAATTAGCGAGTGAAATGTAACAGATATTAAACTTCAGCTGACGAAGGAAGTTTACCCGCTAGTTCACTTAATAACGTACCATCTTCGATGGTAATATATTTACCTTTAACGCTTAACATGCCACTTTTTTGGAAGCGACCTAATAAACGGCTAATCGTTTCAACGGTTAAACCCAAGTAATTACCGATATCACCGCGTGTCATGGTTAAACGGAATTCACGAGGAGAAAAACCACGCTGAGCGAAACGACGAGAGAGGTTATAAATAAAAGCAGCCAGACGTTCTTCTGCATTCTTTTTCGATAGCAGTAAGATCATCTCTTGGTCACCTTTGATTTCACCACTCATCAGGCGCATCATTTGTTGACGTAAGTTAGGCATTTTGCCTGACAGATCATCCAAAGTCTCAAATGGAATTTCGCAAACCATTGATGTTTCTAAGGCTTGAGCGAAACTAGGGTGTTCAGTATTAATAATGGCGTCAAATCCAACCAAATCACCAGCAAGATGAAATCCTGTTATTTGCTCGTCGCCTTCTTCCGTAATGGTATAACTTTTAATAGTACCGGAACGTATGGCATAAAGTGATTTCAGCTCATCACCGGCTTTAAACAAGGTTTGACCTTTTTGGATGGGCTTTTTACGCTCGATAATATTATCGAGTTGATCAAGCTCATGCTCGTTTAAAGTAAACGGGATGCAGAGCTGGCTAATACTGCAATCCTGACAATGGATTGCACAACCGCCAGATTGGATTCGGCGAACGACGCGTTTTTCTGGGATCATAAGCTTGCTCATTACAAATAAAAATATTGATATGCGTCAATTTTAACACATATTGCAGTAATTGGTAAGGGGAATAACGATACGTGTAGAAATAATTCTGAATGTAACAAAACATGTATCTTGATAAAAACGATGTTTTGCTTAAAGGCTTATTTAGAACAATTTGCGCTAACCCTATACTCGATTGGTATATTATTCGATTTTCTAATGAAATTATAGTGCTATTACTAAATTATCCTCGTCAAAAGCCAAAAATGAAGGCGTGCTTCAATATTTTCTATCTTTATATTGACATTTAGTTTACGGCTTTACCTTAAATTCGTGTTTTTTATACATAACTCTTTATTTTCTTAACAAAAAATAAGTAAAGTTAACTAGGTGTATTTTTGATACAACTTAATGCTACCTTGAATTAGCTTTTCCTTATAAAAGATGGGGGAACTGCAAAGAAGTGCGGAAAATTGAAACATTCTATTACCTATTAAGTGGTATTGATATACATCAATGAGGGTTTACCACTATACCCTATTATTTTCACTGATGAGAGTTGTTATGTGAGAATGATAAACTAATGAAAAAAATAGAAAAAAGTGAAGAAAACAAAGGGATGATGTCTTTAAGTCGTCGCCATTTTGTTCAAACAAGTGCGGCATTAGTTACTGTGCCTTTTTTCGCACGAAATGCACAAGCTAATATAGATAAAAGCTTACCTATTGCACGAAATGATAACGAACCGGCCACTGTTGTTGCTACATGTAGTACTTTTGACTGTGGTGGTAAGTGTGATATCCGTGCACATATAAAGGAAGGTATTGTTACTCGTATTACCACGAGACCAGATAATGAATTAGATGAAGCTATGCCTGTTATGAGGGCATGTGTGCGTGGACGAGGTTATCGCAAGTTTTCTTACCATGCTGATAGATTGAAATACCCAATGAAAAGGGTCGGCAAACGTGGTGAAGGCAAATTTGAACGCATTTCATGGGATGAGGCAACAACGCTCATTGCGGAAAATGTGACACGTTTAACGGAGAAACATGGTGCTGGAAGTCGTTTTTTAACAGTGAGCACAGCAGTAACAGGGGGGATCTTCTCTGGTGATACCATGATGAAGAAACTCTTTAACTTAACAGGAGGCTATCTTCCTTATTACCATTCGGTTAGCTTGGGTAACACCTTAAAGGTAACGCCTTATACTTATGGTATTGCAAAAACAGGTAGCTCTTTAGACACCCTCGAAGACACACCATTAGTGATCTTATGGGGCCATAACCCTAATGAAACTATTTTTGGACATACTAACCATTATTTTCAAAAGATGAAAAATAATGGTACTAAGTTTATTGTGGTCGATCCTCGTTATTCTGATACTGCGCAATCTTTAGCTGATCAATGGATACCTCTCTTACCAACGACAGATAATGCCTTAATGGATGCAATGATGTATGTCATTGTTACTGAAAATCTTCATGATAAACCTTTTATTGATAAGTATGTCGTGGGTTTTGATGAAGATCACATGCCTGAAGGTGTTCCTGCTAATGAATCTTTGGTTGCTTATTTAACGGGTAAAAAAGATGGCATAGAAAAAACACCTGAATGGGCAGAAAAAATCACTCGAGTACCCGCTAATACTATTCGTCAGCTAGCACGCGAATATGCAATGACTAAACCTGCTGCTCTAATTCAAGGTTGGGGACCTCAACGCCATATTTGTGGTGAACGTAGTGCGCGAGGATCTTCATTATTGGCAGCAATCACAGGTAATGTGGGTAAAAAAGGCGCTTGGGCTGCGGGTTACGGTGGTATTGGTAATCGTCAATCTATGCGTGGACCTAATATTGGTAATAATCCAGTTAAAGCTAAAATCTCGATAATGAACTGGATGCAAGCTGTTGAAGATGCAAGTAAAGTTCGTGTTGAGGATGGGCTTGTTGATGCGGATAAACTTGATTCAAATATCAAGATGATCTTCTCTTTAGCGGGTAATTATTTAGTTAATCAAAACCCAGATGTGAATGCAGCTGCTAAATTACTAGAAGATGATTCAAAGGTAGAATTTATTGTTGTCAGCGATCTCTATTTATCACCTTCTGCAAAATATGCCGATCTCGTTTTACCTGAAACCAGTTTCTTGGAACGCTGGAACATAGGAAATACGTGGGGAACAGGAAATTACTTCCTACTTTCTGAAAAAGTTGTTGAGCCCGCTTTTGAACGCCGTTCTGATTATGAATGGATTACAGAAGTTGCGGAAAAAATGGGTGTAAAAGAAGCTTTCACTGAAGGTCGTAGTGAGAAAGAATGGATTGCTCACCTTGTTGATATTAACAAAACACGTTTTGAAGATAGACCTGATTTTCCTAATTTTGAAGAGTTACAAAAAACACGCCGTTATCTTTTTAAAGATAAACCTTTTGTTGCCTTTGAAAAAAACATCAGTGACTTTGAAAATAATCCATTCCCAACACCTTCAGGTAAAATTGAGATTTTTTCTAAACGTCTTTATGACATGAATAATCCGGATATTCCGGCTTTGTCTCATTATGTGCCAGCAATTGAAGGCCCAGAAGACAAATTAACAGAAAAATATCCATTACAAATGTTGACTTGGAAAGGAAAAAATAGAGCTAACTCAACGCAGTACGCTAATCCTTGGTTACAAGAAGCTCAACGTCAAGAGGCGTGGATAAATCCAATTGATGCTGAAAATAGAGGTATCAAAAATGGTGATATGGTGCGTATTTATAACGAACGCGGAATAACTGAGATCCCAGCATTAGTAACACAACGCATTATTCCTGGTGTTGTTGGTTTACAAGCCGGTGCTTGGTGGGCTCCCGATGAAAACGGCGTTGATCATGGGGGGTGCCCTAACGTTTTAACATCGACACGAATGACACCATTATCACATGGTAATTCACATTTAACTGTTTTAGTTGAGGTAACCAAAGCATGAGTGACTTTAAAGAATATGCACCGGTAAGCGATGAACAGCTCGGTTTCTTTATTGATTCCTCTCGTTGTTCTGGTTGCAAAGCTTGCCAAGTAGCATGTAAAGATAAAAATAATTTAGAAGTTGGTCGCCGTTTTCGCCGTATTTATGAAGTAAAAGGAGGCGGTTTTGCACCGACAGGGCAAGGTGGTCTGGTTAATAATGTGTTTGCATATACATTAACTATTTCTTGTAACCACTGCGAATCACCCGTTTGTGTGAAAAACTGCCCAACAACAGCAATGCACAAACGTGAAGGTGATGGCATTGTTCGTGTTGATACCTCTAAATGTGTCGGTTGTGGTTATTGCGCATGGTCATGCCCTTATGGCGCACCACAAATGAATGAAGAGACCGGACAAATGTCAAAATGTGATTTTTGTATTGATTTACTATCAGAAGGCAAAAATCCAATTTGTGTTGATACATGCCCGCTAAATGCGATTAAGTTTGGCAAGATTAAAGAGTTAAGAGCGAAATATGGGCATTTAAGCCAAGTTCAAGGATTACCTGACTTTACGATGACAAATCCAAATTTAGTTATCAAACCTCATACTGGTGCGACGAAAAAGGGAGGAGTTCAAGCATGAATGAATGGCCATTAGTGACCTTTACTTTATTCGTCCAGAGTTCTGTTGGCGTAACTCTTTTTTCAGCCCTTTATTTTTGTTGGTTAGAAAAAGAGATTGGTAATCAAAGAGCCACGGTTGCTATGCGACCCGTGTTATTAACTGCCGCTATTTTAGGGTGTTTAGGATTATTAGCATCAACGTTACATATGGGATATCCATGGAATGCTTTTCATGCATTACGCCATATTTCTTCATCATGGTTGAGTCGTGAAATCATATTTGCTGCCGTTTATCTTGGTGCGTTATGCCTTTATACCTTAGTGGTTTTGATTAAAGGGCACATGAACAAAACCTTATTAGCGGTTATTGGTCTGCTTGGCATCATTGATATAATATGTATGGCGTCATTGTATTACAACACTTCGATGCTGACATGGATGCACGTTAATACTTACTTTATGTTTATAGGCGCACTATTTTCAACTGGGGCCGCTATAGCGCTATTAATAACAGCACTTCGCGTTAAAGCCTTTGTAAATAGTGAGCTAGCAAAAAGAATTGTAATCAGTGCATTAGTGGTTATTTTTCTTACAGTAACATTACGTATGGCGGAGCAACCCTTTTATTTAGAATGGATGTCATCAGTCATTTCAACAAATGATGCAATAACGTTCCCTCATACGCCTATCATTGCGTATAATGAAACATTCGGATTAAGAATATCTGCATGGATTTTGTCAATTCTTGGTATTTTAATGATGGGATACAGCGTATGGAAATATCGTAATGCTGTATTTACTTCAGGATTGCGTATGGTATTAGCAAGTAGCGCAACAATACTGATTGCAGAAATTCTCAATCGTTTTGCATTCTTTATTGTAAAGTAGTGGAGTAGTGAAGTATGAGGCGTTTTATTAAGGTGGATCTTCCTCCTGAACCAATTATTAATGATAAATGTGTTAGAAAACGCCTCAAACAAAGCCTATGTGATAGTTGCTCTAAAGTTTGTCCTGTGGGCGCTATCACTTTTGGTCATCTAGAAGTAAAAATAGATAATGAACGCTGTTTTCAATGCGGTAATTGTCTATTTACTTGCCCTGTCGATGCAATAGAAAACATTACACCTCATGAAAGAACACATCAGGATAATTATCTTGTTGTTAATCATGATGAACCACTAGCAAGCACAGAAGAATTGTTAGTGTGGCATCGTCAATATCACATTAGAGGAATGAAAATAGCGCAACCTTTAGTGGATAAATGGCTTCCTGTTTTGGCGAATTTAAATCTTCAACTAAAAACATTACAAGAGCCTATCTGGCAATTAATGATCACAGAACCTACTGATATTGATAGTGGTCGTCGTTTTATGCTTTTTCGTCAAAAACTTGATGAAAAACCATTAAATAAAGATCAAGTAAGAACAGGATTAAATGCAAGAAAACAACTATATCCAGAAGATAGTTGGTTTCAAATTCAGTTAGATACCGAAACATGTATTCTTTGTTCCGCATGTGCAAAGGTCTGTGATGAAGGTGCGATTGAACTCGAAAACAATATATTCAAACTGGATGAAAAACGTTGTACTGGTTGTATGAATTGTGAAGTTGTTTGTTTCCCTAAATCCATTCATGTTAAAGAACATGTCGCTAAAAATAACGAACCCATTTTTTATCACTATTATGATGCACACTGTGAAAAATGTCGGTTAGCTTTCTTATCATGGAAATCTGATGCAACATTATGCCCGATTTGCATACAACATCAGAAGCAAGGTTGGTTATAATCTTCCTTTAAATACACTTTGATCTATTTATTGCTTAATCGGCGAACACTTTTCTTGAAATAAGTAAGATAAGTGATAGAAAAAGCTTAATTAGCGTTAAGATCAGAGAGTGGATAAATTAAATGGGAGCATATGATGAATACTGTTTTACCTGCAAACATGTTAGAGATTGCTATTACAGAACCTGGTGATATAGACAAATTACAAGCAAAAATATCACCCATACCTTCACTTCCTCCTCATTATCTTTTAATTAAAGTTGCCGTCTCAGGTGTTAATCGACCTGATATCTTTCAAAGACAAGGAAGCTATCCGCCACCAGCAGATGCTTCGCCTATTCCAGGCCTTGAAGTTTCTGGAGAAGTAGTGGCTTTAGGTGAAAGTTGTACTAAATGGCAATTGGGTGATCGGGTTTGTGCTTTAGTCGCAGGTGGTGGTTACTCTCAATATTGTATTGCACATGAAGACATCGCATTACCATCAATGAATTTAACAGATATTGAAGCAGCTGCATTACCTGAAAACTTCTTTACCGTCTGGGCTAATTTATTCCAGTTAGGCAAACTAAAACAGGGCGAATCTGTTCTTATTCATGGTGGAACTTCTGGGATCGGTTCTACTGCAATTATGCTTGCCCATGCTATAGGGGCAACCATTTATACAACCGTAGGTTCTGAAGAAAAAAAGGAAGTAGCTTACAAAATTGGTGCTGATTATGTCATCAATTACAAACAAACCGATTTTGCTAAAGAAATTCCTATCTTAACTCACGGTAAAGGTGTCGATGTTGTACTTGATATTATCGGTGGAGATTATGTCGAGAAGAACTACCAAGTTGCGAGCAAATTTGGACGCATAATACAAGTGGGCATGATGAAAGGGATGCCTAAAAATGTAAATATGATGCCAATGATGGTTAAACGATTAATTCATACCGGCTCAACGATGCGTTCCCGTTCAGTAGAAGAAAAAGCTCACATTGCACAAGAATTAAAACAACATGTGTGGCCATTGATTGCTGAAGGTAAAATTAAGCCAATAATTAATGCCATTTTCCCATTAACAGAAGCAGGAAAAGCTCATCAGTTAATGGAGTCTGGTGATTTAATTGGTAAAGTTGTGCTAGAAAATACGACTTATAACGTAAATGATAGTAACTAAGAGTATTAAATATTATTTGTTATAAGAAGTAATGGTTATTTTTTGTTTAAAAAAGCGAATATTCCGAAAAACACATGAGCAATTTATCATGTGTTTTTTTATATATTGAAGTAAAAATGAATAACAATTAAATAAATATATTTTTGGTGGCGCATAAAATTTAATATCTATCCTCTTTAATTGATGTTGGGCGATAGAAATATTTATTAATTCTAATTAAGGTGGGTTTAAGTATTAACCTTAGTAAAAATAATATCACATTGACTGAAAAGTAACTTAAATCAAAATTGATAATAAAATAAAGAAACTAACAAATAAAACTAAATCATTAATCATTAAATAGAGAAAACTTTAGGTTGAATTGAAAAAATCTTAACTGATATCAATAAAATAAAGAAGATTCTTACTCATCATGTAGTATATCATTTGAATAGAGATTAATTATTTACGATTAATAAACACAATTCTCATTAAAACAAATAACAAAAATTTATATATAGGTGCGATGATGGCAAATCATAAACAAACCTGTCTGAGTGCTGCAGAGCGTGTATACCATACCCGAACCGTTGATACGCTAGCATGTTATCATCGAGAGATGGCAAAAATATTAATGAATAGTGAGTATTCTTTTCCTAATGCAAGTAAAGCAAAAAAAAATAATAGTGATAATTTAGAGACTAAAATAAAAAATTGTACAATTGAAAAAAAGTAGTAGATAATTCTTTTGACTCTATTTTAGAGTCGCTAAAACAGCAAAGCAATTTTACTCAATCAGATATTGAGCCTTATTTTTCTCATCATCATTCACAGGTGATGCAATTGGCTAAATTCGGCTATCTTTCTGCATTGGCTTACAATTCAGATAATGTTTTTAATCACCATTCGCCCTTACAAAAACAACAAGAAAAGGAAATTATAGAAGATCTCTGTAAATTAATTGGCTTTTCATCGAAAGATGCATTTGGGCATATCACGACAAGCCATACCCTTGCTTGTTATGAAATATTATGGGCACTTAGAAATTTAAAAACATTACCAATGGCAATTGCCCGCCATCCCAAGTCACGAGATTTGGTTGCAGATAAAAAAGCATTTGAGTTATTCAATATGTCTATCTCAGATATTCTAGCTATGGGTGAACAACTCCATAAACGTAAGATTTTTGATGATGTTAGTTATTTGACATGCCGGGGAACGGGTATGACAAAAACAATGCATTTAGGAAAATTACTTGTCCCTGTTTCGCGTTTTGAATTTTGGAAGAAAGCAATGGATATATTGGGGTTAGGATATGACAACCTTATTGCATTGCCTATTGATGGATCATTTAAAACAGATACTGAAAAAATGCGTAGTATTGTTTTACGTCTTATTGAACAGGGCGAACCTATTTTGGGTATTATTGGTATGTTAGGCTCCCCATCTTATGGCAGCATTGATAAATTAAGACCACTTTTTGAATTAAGAAGAGAATGTGAGGAGAAATACAAAAATTCTTTTTATATTCATATAGATGCTTCACAATTTGGTTATATGAAAAGTTTGTTTCTTGATGATAATTACGAACTTATTCCTTATAAGACGTTGTGCAAAAAACTAAAAAAAGAAGCGCCTCTACTTGAATTAACGCCAGAAATATATGAAAGCGTCACACAGCTTTCTCTTGCAGACTCTGTCTCTTTTGAGCCTTTTCAAGCTGGCTTTTCACCTTATCCCACGGGTGTCGTTTGTATTAAAGATGCACGCATGAGTCATTTTCTAACCAATCCACCAAGATTATGTCCAGAGCAAGCTGATGGTGTTCCCGAAATTGACGGTATTCAATCAGCACCTGCAGTGGCTTCGATGTGGAGTGTACATCAACTTTATCCCTTTACTTTATCGGGATATGGAAAATATGCTCAAATTCAATGGGAAACACGAGTCAAACTTGAACAATTCTTTAATCAAGCTCAATCCTTTGAAAAGGAAGGGGAGCACTACTTTATTCGAGTTTTATCAGCATCCGATTTTAATAAATTGAATTTTGCAGTTGTGAAAAAAGGGAATACGTGTTTAGAAACACAAAATAAGCTGAATAAAGAAATATATGAACACTTAGTTGTAAAAAGTCACTATAGACAAGACCTAAGCTTACTTACACTTTGTGCTCGTAATAGTGATGATGCACCCGCACAGTTTTGTCATGAGTGTTATCTAGATAAAAATGAGTGGGAAACAATCAAGCATTTAAGTCTGTTACAACTTACTATAAAAAGTACGCAAATAGGTGATAAACAACAAATTGAGGCAGGGTACCAATATATTAAAAAGGTCGTTTTATCTGCGCTAGAGAGAGAGTTATAACAATAACTTTTGATCACTAAAAATATCCAGCCTGAAAAACGAAGAAGTGAGTGATATCTCATTATCTTCGCTTTTTGGGTGGTTTAATGTCCGCATCTAATTGTTCCCCTTACAAAATAAGTGACATCGTCACTTATCGTTTTCTCTTTATTACTTACAATCATCAGCTCACTAAAACAGAACGACGATCACTTCCTCAAAATTTATTTTTTATAACTATTTTGATTTTTTCTTCTTTTATTTCCATTGATAGCACATAAAAGCAAGCTAGAGAATGAGAATCATTCATAATAACACTCTTCCTTGTATGGATATAATCATAAATAAATCATATTGTTAAAGATAGAATTGATTTAGTAATACATTTAGATATATCTAAAGCTTGATAATTTAGATATATCGGTTTATATTGCATTACATGAATTCGATATATCTAAAACAATGAGGGAATATTTATGATGATTCGAGCATTACACTCACTTTATCAACAGCGTGCTGAAAATGGTGAACATGGTAGTCATGGTCACGGAAACGGAAAAGGGCGTTGTGGAGATAAAGTTAAACAAGGTCGGAGCCATGGAAATCACGGCGAGCATTGCTGTCATGGTGAACATGGTCACGGACATGAAGGTCATGGTGAGCATGGTCATGGACATGAAGGTCGCGGTGAATGTCGTCATGGTGAACATGGTCATGGACATGAGGGTCACGGTGAATGCTGTCATGGTGAATGCTGTCATGGTGAACATGGTTCTGAAAGACAAGGCAAACAACGCGGTCGTGGATGCGGTGGGCGAGGTAAAGGTCAAGGACGTCAATTAAAACGTATGTTTGATCATGGTGATTTACGAGTTTTATTACTCAGCATGATTGCGAAAAAACCGAGCCATGGTTATGAAATCATTCGTGAAATTGATGAAGCCTCTTCAGGATTATATGTGCCTAGCCCCGGTGTTATTTATCCAACACTAACATTACTTGAAGAGCAAGATCTACTGGTTGCCACCATTGCTGAAAAGGGTCGTAAAAATTACAGCATTACACCTGAAGGCTCTGCATTTTTAACTGAACATCAGGAAATAGATGCCAATATTCAAAGAAAACTTGCTTATGCGAGAGACTTGTCTCAAAACGCGGGTGGTGTTTCAGAAGAGATTGAATCTGCGGTTGGAAAATTAAAGGCTGTATTACGCCATAAACTGGTGTTAAAAGAGCTTTCTGTGGAAAAAGCGGAACGTATTGCTTCCATTCTTAATGAAGCAGTTGAGAAAATCGAAGCTATTAATGAGGCATTGATCTCAGAGGAAAGGGAAGATGAATAAAACAGATACTCAACCACAAAATACAAGAAGACATAATGAAATAGAAAAAGAGGATTTAGAAAATAATCCAGCTGTAAAAGAGCAAATTTGCCCTAAAATGCCAGTTTCTTACTTTCGTAGAGCATTACGTAAACCTGGCAGAATATGATAATGATGGACGGAGGTTATCATGATATGACCTCTGTCAGTTTTTCTTCTACCCGTTGTTCCTCCTATCTACTGCTTTACAAAGTGGTTTTTAACTAACAGAAACCAACAATTTCCTTGTAAAACTTGTTTTACTTCCCAATGACTATCTTAGCAATCACTACCTTCATTTATTTTTGTAAGTCATCTTTTTTTGATGGCCGTTTGTGGCGTTTTTCTTAGGTTATTGTACTGATATCAAAAAAATCATAAATGTTTGTGGAAATGTTCCATGTTAGCGATTATTTTATTTAGGTTAGTAAGCCATTATAAAAATAGAAAACGTAAACCAGAGATATGCTTGTAATAACAATAAAATAAATACCAGATCAAAATAATAAACGTTCGTAAGCACTTAAACGAGAATAAGTGCATTACTTCAAACGTATACCTTACTCGATAATGCATGCATTTAATGCGCATAAATTAGAGAAAAGTAACATAGATAGTGGTTTATTTATTGTTAAGAATAGAAAAAGCGATGCGAATAAGCGGTTGATATTCATAAAAATATTTCCGCATAAAAATAACAATACGCTCATCAAATAGAACAATCGATCGACTAAGTTGATTGTTATGTATTTGCCGTACTTATTGAATCAACATTTGCTAACTTAGGAATATTCGAATGAAAGTGAAAGCATTATCTGTAGTGATAAGTTTGATACTCGCTACACCGTTATGTGCTAATGCGCAAACTGATATAAGTGCTATTGAAGCAAGATTAAATGCGTTAGAACAACGTGCGAATGCAGCTGAAGCAAGAGCTGCTGCTGCAGAACAAAAAGCAGCTCGTCTTGAACAACTCGTTAATTCAAATAATGGATATAAAGGAAAGCCTACAAATAACGTTGCTTCAATGAATATGGAGCAACGCATTGCTGTATTAGAAAAGCAATCAGATGAAGCTCAAGCTAAAGCCAGTATCGCTCAAACCCAGCTAAATGAACTTCAACAAAAACAATCAGTTCAGCTTGCTAATACAGGGAATAAAGAAGCTACAGGTTTTTTCTCTACTAATACAAATTGGGGTGACCTCAAATTGTATGGCGATGTTGAATATAATATTGATGCGGCAAGTAAAAAAGGTCAATTAACATCAATGAGAATGATGCCTGGTAAGCAAAAAGACTTTGAAGATAACGAAAAGTGGTCACTTAATGGGCGTATTTTAATTGGTATCGATGGTGAGAGAGAATTAAAAAATGGCAATTATGCTGGTTTTCGTGTTCAGCCTATGGCTGACATGACCGGTAAAATGAATCTAGATGATGCTGCCTTTTACTTTGGTCAACGTAATAAATGGGAATATAAAATTGGCCGTTATGAAGCGTATGATATGTTCCCTTTAAATCAAGATACTTTCGTCGAATATTCAGGTAATACCGCAAATGATTTATATGGTGATGGTTTTGGCTATATTTATATGATGAAAGAAGGGCGTGGTCGTAGTAGTGATGGCGGTAGCATGATGGTTAACACACATTACAACGACTGGTATTTTGAGTTAAATGCATTAGTTGAAGATGGAACTTCAGTTTTCAAAGATGGTGAGTATCACGGGCGTAAACTTGATAATCGTAAAAATGTTATTTATATGAGACCTGTTGTTGCATGGCAGAAAGGTAACTTAACAATTGCAGGTGCGATAGACGCAAACGTAATAAGTAAAGCTTATGGTTACGAGGATGAAAATGGAAAATTCCAAGATCAATCACGTCGTACTGGTTATGGTCTAACGTTAAGATGGGATACTTTAGCTGATGATCCTATTAATGGCATTGTTGCAAATTTAAGTGCTGCTTATCTTGATGCTAAAGATGAAAATGATTTTTCAATTGGTAGTAATGTGTTGTGGCGTAAATTCCAATTAGGTTATATCTATGCACATAATGATATTAAAGCTTACTATCAAACAAGCGGAAATAATGAGCAAAATGAAACCTATCTAACGCTTAATCCTGGTAAGTACAATATCAATACAGTATTTGCTTCTTATGAATTACCTAATATCTTGGATATGGATAATTTTAAAACCTATTTAGGTGCTTATTATTCACGGATAGATGGCAAAGACGAGATAAATGTACATAGTAGTGATAAGGATCGCTATGGTGCTCGTATTCGCTTTAAGTATCTCTTTTAATTTTATTTTTGATACTTTAAGTTAGACATCAGTCCCACATCGAAAGACTTCAATTTTTAATGTACTGTTATTAGTTGAAGTCTTTGTTTTTTATGTATATATAGCGATAAGTATGTAAAATGGTAAATATGTAAAACCTCAAATACCGGATAAAAGAAAGGTTTTGACCAGTTTTTCAACCTGCCACTCTTTAATATCCGAAACTTGCCCATCACCAATCTCAACTAAGCGTAACTCTCCAGCAGCATTCCTGACTACATCTATGGAATAAAATGGCGTGTTTATCTGTTTCGCTACTTTTCTTACAAGTTCAGGAATTTCATTATCCGCAGAAAATATTTTCTGATTTAAAACAAAATATCTACGCTCACTATTATTAATAAATTCTTCAACTCGGCGAAGGCTGACGCCACCTTCAATATTTCCCCTAAATTGTGTAATCAGTTTTAATATTTCCCTAATCTCATCTGCATTTTTAGCGATAGAGCCTCTCGTTGTCGTTAGCGATTTTACATAATCTTTCACAAAGTAAGCTGGCCATTGAAGCTGCTTAGTTAACTTTTCAAAATCTGTTTCTGCATTAACAATAACAGTTTCTGGTGTGAACTCTTTACAATATTCATACCAACCAGTTATATGATGGTTACGAATATAATCTTCAGGTGTTTCAAGCATTTTTCCGCCATGAACATCCACAGCATGGTATAACTGTTGATACTCATTTTTATTTAACATCCATCCTCGCCAAATAACGGAATGTTCTGATTCAAGTGGATGTGAAAACTTATATTTACCCAACGCGACATCTTCTGATGAGAGTAACAAGCAATGGATGTTGAGTGCTTTGGCACAACGATATTCTTGCTCAAAGGCCTCATCGGGTTTGCCAATTTTAGAATAATCATCAGGGTAAATTATTTGCATAAGTAATTCCTTTTAGTTCAATAAATTCAAAGAAAGATATTTTAATGCTCTATTTAATGGTTTGAAGCTTTTTTCTCTTAATTACATGTTCTCTTTTTTAAGTTGTGAGATCTCTCGATTTTTTGATCTTTTCTCAGCTAGATAACTGATTTTACTCGTGCCATAGTTTTATTTCCTGCCATAATCTGTTTAACAAATACAGACATAAAATAACGTATTTAAATACGATTAATATTAAGCAGGAAACAATTCAATGTCTTTCTATACACAAAACAGTTATTCAAATAATAAGACCTATAAGCAAAATAGAATAAAAACACTATTAATAGGTTTGGCCTTAATTCCTTCCTTCGTATTTGCAGATGACCTATCACAATTACCACAAAAAGAGCGAGTAGCTTATTTTACTCAAGCTCAGCAAGCAGGGATCACTGGTGTTGCTATTAAAACCAAGCCTGTATTGGCAAGGCCGGCTAAAGAAGGTGAAATCATCACAACCATTATTAAAGGTGAAGGTGTTGAAACTGTCTCTGAACCTGCAAAAGGGGGAGATTGGGTCGTACAAAATATCTGTCCAGAGACAGGTAATGAAGAAATATTGGTAAGAAAAGCTAAATTTGCTCAACGTTACAATACGGCAGAGAAAAATGAAATTAATTTAGTGTCTTATCCTAATGATTATCAACCTTTTATCCCAAAAGGGATCGAAATGAATTATTTTATTGTACCGGGATCTACACCTGCATTTGCAATGGAAGCTCCATGGGGAGAATTGCAACGCTTTCAACCGGGTGATGCGGTTGTTCAATCCACAACGGATGACCAAGATATTTATCGTATTCAAAAGGCAGCATTTGAGTGTACTTATACTATCCTTAAACCTGCTAAATTAGCACAATAATATTAAACTAATCTGTTGTAGGTTGAATTATTATTTTTATAATTCATAATGTTATAAGTATATCGCCATTTAAGGCAAGGATGTTAAATAGAGAGAGTTGTTGATAGTAAGTAAGGCATGCTGCATTGTTGTTTAATTGCATTAATAGCTACATTTCGTTAACCTATCTCTATCAATTTCTTCAACTCATTAGGTAAAACCTATTGAACTGATAGCAGGAATGTATTAGCTATTCTCAAGTGGAATAGGTACATTAGTTCCCATACCAAACAGGAGGAAATACAATGTCTTTAATTAATACCCCAATCAAACCATTCAAAAACATGGCATTTAAAGACGGTCAATTCGTAGAAGTGACTGAAAAGGACGTCGAAGGCAAATGGAGCGTTTTCTTCTTTTACCCTGCAGACTTCACTTTTGTGTGCCCAACCGAATTAGGTGACTTAGCGGATCATTATGCTGAGTTCCAAAAAATGGGCGTAGAAATCTATTCAGTTTCTACCGATACACATTTTACCCATAAAGCATGGCACAGCAGCTCAGAAACTATCGGTAAAATCAAATATGGTATGATTGGCGACCCAACTGGCGCATTAACTCGTAACTTCGAAAATATGCGTGAAAACGAAGGTCTTGCAGACCGTGGTACTTTCGTTGTTGACCCACAAGGTATCATCCAAGCAATTGAAATCACAGCTGAAGGTATTGGCCGTGATGCATCAGACCTGCTGCGTAAAGTTAAAGCTGCTCAGTATGTAGCTAGCCACCCAGGCGAAGTTTGCCCAGCAAAATGGAAAGAAGGTGATGCAACTTTAGCTCCATCACTGGATTTAGTTGGCAAAATCTAAATAAGAATTAAGCCACTAAAAAAGTTATTTATCGGGTGTTTCGGCACCCGATTTTATTGAGGGTGCAAAAATGTTAGATAATAATTTAAAAGCTCAATTGAAAGCTTATTTAGAACGATTAACTCAGCCAGTTGAGTTAGTAGCAACATTAGATGACAGTAAACATTCAGCTGATATTCAAGCGCTATTAAAAGAAATCGAACCATTATCCGATAAAGTCACTTATCGTGAAGATAATAACGCTGATGTGCGTAAACCATCTTTTCTTATTACTAACCCAGGAAAAGAAACTGGTGTTCATTTTGCAGGTTCGCCATTAGGCCATGAATTTACTTCATTAGTTTTAGCATTACTGCAAACTGGTGGTCACCCATCAAAAGAAGCACAAGAATTACTTGAACAAATTCGTCAGTTAGACGGTGAGTTTCATTTCGAAACCTATTATTCGCTCTCTTGTCATAACTGCCCAGATGTTGTTCAGGCATTAAACTTAATGGCGATTTTAAATCCGAAGGTCACACATACAGCGATCGATGGAGGCATGTTCCAAAATGAAATTCAGGAACGTAATATTATGGGCGTTCCTGCTGTATTCTTAAATGGTAACGAGTTTGGTCAAGGTCGCATGACTTTAGCTGAAATCGTTAACAAAGTAGACAGCAATGCAGAAAAACGTACTGCGGAATTATTAAACCAAAAAGATGCATTTGATGTATTGATTGTTGGTAGTGGCCCTGCAGGTGCATCAGCGGCTGTTTATTCAGCACGTAAAGGTTTAAACACGGGTCTTATTGGTGAACGCTTTGGTGGTCAAGTTCTTGATACTGTTGATATTGAAAACTATATCTCTGTACCAAAAACAGAAGGTGCAAAACTTGCGGGTGCTTTAAAAGCTCACGTTGATGATTACCAAGTGGATGTGATTGATAGCCAAACAGTCAGTCGTTTAATTCCGGGGGCATCAGAAGGGGAATTACACCAAATTGAAACAGCATCAGGTGCAATTTTAAAAACCCGTAGCTTAATTATTGCAACAGGTGCTCGCTGGAGAAATATGAATGTTCCCGGTGAAAATGAGTACCGTACTCGCGGTGTAACTTATTGTCCACACTGTGATGGCCCACTGTTTAAAGGCAAAAGAGTCGCTGTCATTGGTGGTGGTAACTCAGGTGTTGAAGCGGCAATTGACTTAGCAGGCTTAGTTGAACATGTCACAGTATTAGAATTTGCGCCAGAAATGAGGGCCGATGCTGTATTACAGAAAAAACTGCGTAGCTTAAACAATGTAGAGATTATCTTAAATGCTCAAACTACAGAAGTGTATGGTGATGGTACTAAATTAACCGGTCTAAAATATAAAGATCGCACCAATGATTCTATGCACGATATTGCGCTAGCAGGTATTTTCGTTCAAATCGGCTTATTACCTAATACACAGTGGTTAGAAGGTACAGTTGAGCGCAATAAAATGGGCGAAATTGTTGTTGATGCTCGTGGCGAAACCAATATTAAAGGTGTTTTTGCCGCTGGTGACTGTACTACAGTACCTTATAAGCAAATTATTATTGCTGCTGGTGAAGGTGCTAAAGCCTCACTTAGCGCATTTGATTACTTAATTCGCACGAGTGCAAAATAAGTAAGCTAGGTTTAAAAATTAACTCTTTTACATTATAAAAGCATCTCAATTGAGATGCTTTTTTTCTACCTTGAATTTTTAATTTATCGAAAAATCTCTATTCATAAACCTCAAACAACCTATGCTATTATCTCACGACTTAAATAATCTATAGGGAAGTTGATTGATATGAATATAAAAATGATGAATTTTAAACAAATTGTTCCTGCAATTCTTTTTTCTTTGGTAAGTATTAGCTCTTTTTCTGTTAATGCAGATATCGAAATTCGTGATGAAACTTTATTTGAAGCACATCAGCGTTTTAAAACCGAAATTATAAATGACAGTTTTGATAATATTGATCCACCTTGGGAAGCGCCACCAAAAATATTTAATGTTATTAAATACCCAGCCAAACCCGGTGATATGTATGCCTATTTAACACCACCTCCAGCAAACAAAAAAATGAAATTACCTGCTGTGATCTGGCTAAATGGAGGCTACGGTGGAATAGGGGGTGATGACTATTTTTGGCAACCTAAACCGGCTGATAATGACCAAACAGGTGCTATTTTCCGAGATCCCAATATGGTACTGATGATCCCATCTTTTCGAGGTGAAAATACCAATCCTGGTCGTTATGAAATGTTCTATGGCGAATTGGAAGATCTTGAATCAGCGAGAGAATATTTAGCATCATTGCCTTACATTGACGCTAAACGTATCTATGTCGTTGGACATAGCACTGGAGGAACACGTGCATTATTAGCGAGTGAATATAGTGATAAATTTAGAGCTGTTTTCTCTTTAGGTGGAATACCTGATCTTAAATTAAGAGCTGAAGGGGATATGATAGTTGAGTTACCTTTTGATAGAAATAAGGAAGAGGAATTTAATGTTCGATCTGTATATCGTTATATTAAATCAATAAAAACACCAACTTTTTATTTTGAAGGACGAGACTATTTTTGGAATGAGTTTAATGAGCTACGTGCCGTTGCAATGGTGCATGATATTCCATTAAAAATATATAGTATTAAAAATGGTGATCACTTTAATATTATTGTTCCAGTCAGTAAATTAATTAAAGATAAAATTTTACAAGATACTGATACAAATAAAGAAAGCAATATTCGATTCACTAATGAAGAAATAAAATGGATCAATAAACAAGTTCGATAATAATTTAATTTATATTTGAACAGATTTTTAATAACTCGCTCTTTTATTTAATTGATAAAAGGACGAGTTTTTTATCTAAAAGTCAATATGGTTAAACTGAAAACTCATCACATAACTCTTGAAGTTTATTAATCATCCTTGCTATATGAAAACCATCACAAGTAGCGTGATGTACTTGAATGGATATTGGTAATAAAAATTTGTCATTTTGTTGAATATATTTTCCCATAGTAAAAATAGGAGGAAAATAATCTTTTACATTAGCAACATTTAAATTAAATCCATCAAAACTTACCCACGGGATCATCGAAATACAGAAATGATTTTCAGGTAAATTAGGTTTTGCAGATAGATTCAGATTATCTTTATACTTTTGATAATCTTGCTTATATTCTTTTAAAAAAGAACACCAATCTTCAACATATTTACTCCATAACTCTGAAAAAGTTTCCGTTTCTGGATGAAAAATCGTATATGCAGGATTGATATAATCCCAAATAACCAATTCATCATTCTTTATTGCCATTCTAGATTCAGGATAATAATTTACCGTTTTTGCAATCAAATAGATCATTACAGGGTAAAACTTAAGATTATTTTTAGTTAATATATCCCTTAAGGCCGTAATATCTAACTTAGTTGTCAAACTAAAACCACATTGCAAGTTATGACGATAATGTAAAAAGTGTTCTTTTCTATGCCATTGTTCTAAATCGATTTTTTTATAATTCATTTTTAAGCCCTTCTTGTTAAGTAATAATTTTCTTAGTGAAGAAGGGCAAAACGGGTTGTCTGAATAGGCTGCATAATAACTCCTCACATATTTAATTATTATAAAAGATAATATAACGTATTATTGCACTAATTATTAAATATTAAAGGTATTTTTGTGCTGACACTAACTACAATAACATTTTTTTGGAAAAAGACATTAAGTATATTATGATAAGAAGGTTACTTTTTAAAAAATGAAGGGATTTATGATGCAAGCTAAACTTGCTTATCAATGGAAACAACAAAGACGTGGAAGGCTCTCTTTTTTAGGTTTAGAAATTGCTTGGTCAATTTTATTTGCTATTGTCGAAAACTTAATATATCGCTGGTATATATTACTTTATCCTGAAAGCGCAGATTCAATAATTGAAAGTGCCTTTTATTATCAATTTTCTTTTACGCCATATGGTTTAATCGAAATTGTACTTTTAATAATACAAATCTACATATTTACTCTGATTTTATCACAACGAGTGAGAGATATTGGTATAAGTTATCCAGTCATTATTTCACTTGTTTTTACTATCAGTCCTATATTATTAATGCCATATTTGCTCTTTAATGCGCCAACCATGTTAATTGTGCTTTTTGTTGTTTTACTAATAGGTGGATTGGTTGCTTTGCTTGCACCTTCTGCTTATAAAGTTAATATCGACATTAATAAAACGCCAGAAGAAAAAGAAAATAACTAATTAAAAAATGTGTTGTGTGAAACGAGAAAAAGCATCTAAAAAGATGCTTTTTCTGATCAAGGCATATGGCTCATGGTTTATCAAAAAGTTAGGATAAAATCTCAATGACTCCTTTTTGCCCATCAACTTTTACTCTTTGCCCATTTTTTAAAATATTCAATATATTACGAACGCCCATAATGGCAGGTAATCCCAATTCTCTAGCAGTAACAGCACCATGAGATAATGGTCCACCACTTTCTGTAATTATGCCGGAAGCTCGATAAAAAAGTGCAGTCCAAGCTGGATTGGTTGTTCTTGCAACTAAAATGGCATTTTGTGGAAATTCGGCAAAATTTTCAGGGCCATGAACAAGATAAACTTCACCTTCAACAATGCCTGCACTTCCAGCCAACCCTTTTAATTGGTGCTCATTTGTATTCAGTTCATCACCGCCATCTTCGCCATAAATCCATTGTGGGGTAACTGATTTTGCTTTTAGATATCCAGTTTTGTTTTGGTATATATGATGACGTAACTGATTCCACTCAGTAGGATCATCTGCAAGAATTGCATTAGCTAAAGGTTGTTCATTAGCAAAATAAATGTCCATTGGGCAATCTAAAACACTACGAATAACCAATCGCTCTCCTAATGCTTTTAATCCGCGACGCATAGGTAAAGCTAGTCGTGTTGTTTGATAATGTTCTAAGTCATCAAGTGCAGTATAAACTCGAGCTAATCGAATAATCTCTTGTAAGAAAAAACGTAACTCTTCAGGAGCATCAGAAACAATTGAAAATTCAGTTTCTGATTGTAGAATTTTTTTACCTAATGGATCATCTACTTGTTTATCATCAGCTAAATCAGCCATTGCCTTAATTTGAGTCAACACAATATGGGGGGCATCTAGCCAAGTTGGATGATACGCATCAAAGTCTAATTCTCGATGACCGTGATTTGCTAAAAATAAGGAAAATTGCTGGTGAAAATGAGGATCACATACCTCAATTTCTTGCATAATACTTTCAGGAACAATGGATGTTATAAGTTTGAGAAGTTGAGGGTGCTGTCGAACATAACGAGAGAGAGCCCAAAGTTCAGCGTTCACTTGCCCCGTTTTAGTTTCAGACATCGCAATTAAATTATCGAATGCGGTATGTGCATATTTTTCTTCTTTGAAGAAAAGTTTTAGCAATGCCATCAATGCAGAATAGAGTGAGCGCTGAGTCAAGGATATGGCAATGTTAGGTAAAAAGTAATCAGCGCCTAATTTATTAATTCTTTGCACATAATCCCATAGCTGAGGCAAACTTTTATCCTGCAATGGTTCATTCATCAATGCACCAATAGAGATTAAATATTTATCTAAATCACGCATCCAAGTAATAGGTAATTCCTGTACCCAACTGAATTTTTGTGCAATTTCAGGCAACGATTTTAACAGGGTAGGTAAATCATTCATCATCGATGTAGGGAGACGATTACTATACAAGGAAACTGCATTTTGGTTGCCGTAAATATAATAATCTTGCATACCGAACCATTTACCATTAAATGAAGGAAGCCTCATAAGATTAAGGCTAAAGTTTAATGATGAATGAAAACCCGCTTCACACATATCCCATGTTAATGGCGTGATAGGATTAGGGAATCTTTCTGCTGATTCTTCTCTTGTCCAAATTGGGGCAATTTGTGTCACATTGCGTGATTGCAAAAGCCATAATTTTCCATCATGAAATGCCCATTCTATATCTTGTGGGAAATCAAAATATTTTTCCGCTGAGATAGCAAGTTCAGCTACTTGTTTACACTGTTCTGCTGTCAGCGAGGACATGGATTGTTGAGCAGATTTAAGAGGTAAGATTTTAGTACCATTATCAACCATAACAATGGCATTTATTTTTTGAGCAATCGTTTCTTGTTTTAATGAGAAACTCTCTCTATTAATTAGAAATTCATCGACAGGATCTTCACCAGCAACAACAGTTTCACCTAATCCAAATGCGGCATTAATTAATACAGTAGAAAGAGAGCCTTGAACTGGATCAACAGAAAAAGCCACACCCGCAGCTTCATTCTCTTGGACGTTAATCATTCTTTGTAGCACGACCGCCATTGATGCTTGAGTATGGGGTAAATTTAAATGTTGGCGATAGAGCATAACGTGCGTGTGCCATAAAGATGCATAACATTGGCGAATAGCATCCAGTAAATTAGGCAAAGTTTTAACACCTAATACAGTATCATGTTGCCCCGCAAAAGCGGCTCCAGGCATATCTTCTAATGTTCCAGAAGATCTCACCGCTAAAGCAGTGTTATTTAATTGGAGCTCGTTTAATTTCGAATTTAAAGAATGAATTAAGCTCTCTGGCATGGATGCTTGTAAAATTAAATGGCGAATGTTTTTACTAACGACTTCAATTTCTTGCTTTTTTTCTGATAATAAGTGATTAATTTCAGGCAGTAAGGGCGTGATAAATAACTGATAAGCTTGACAAGAGAGGATTAAACCATCAGGAACAGGCAGTGACTGAATTGTTTTTGCTAAACTCGCACCTTTACCCCCACTAATAGATACTTCAGAAGCAATAGGCTCGTTAATTTTATAAATGAGTTCCATATTCGACCTTATTATTTTTACAAGTGATGTAAAGCACCAATGATGCAAGTAAAGCACCGACAATAACATCAATGCCATAATGGTAATGTAAATATACAGTTGCCAAAATCAGCCCTATTAGGATAGGAAATAAACAATAAGCCGTTTTTTGATAACCTGATAAATAGAAAAAACCAACAATATAAAGCGTTATCCCAGTATGCAATGAAGGAAAAACATCCATTCCTGTAATGCCTTTATCAACGAGATCAGTCAGAAATAGTGTCATAGCGCCAGAGTAAACGGGATAGTTAAAATCAGAAGGAAATGCAGAGTAAGGACCTGCGGCTGGAATAGTAAAGTAACCAATAAATCCAAAAAAATACATCAGCATTAAACCGAAAAAATAGTTTTTAGTTAGCACGTTATTCCGGCTAAAAAAGAAGAACAGGGCACTACCAATAATTAGAAAATAGAAACTAAAATAGCAAAAAGAAAGAAATTCACTTAGCCATCCTGATTGTAAAAAAATAGACCATTCGGGTAAACTTTTTCCAAACCACAAGAACTTATCCAAAGTATATAAAATATCATCAAAACTCCATTGGTATAATCCATAGCGAATTGACTTAAATAAGGGAAAAATGGTCCAGCATACAATCAGTTGTAACAAACCTAACCAATAAAATCGCGAATGATATGTTGAATGTTGATTTTTATATCCGACAAAAACCAATAAAATCCATAAAAACAAACCTAAGAAAATAGGTGTTAGCATCTCTGTAGCATGAATTAACCAACTACCATAAGTACCAAGTCCCCAGATAATAAAGAGTTGCACGGAAAATAGATGGTTAAAAAGCATCCTAGCTTTAGTCGTTAACATATTTGGGCGCCTTTCTTCCTTATCAATATGAAGCCGAATGATGCACTGACTAAGCTTATACCAATAAATAGAGGTGAAAAGAATAGGAGCATGACTAAGATCGGAAGCCAAATTGCTGAGGCAATAGCGCCACCTAATATTTTGAAGAAGCTAACGGTATTACGTGCATCAGCAAAATGAGATGCGATAAATGATGAAAGTAATATTGGGAATAAAATATACATAAATAAAAATGAAATATAACGCCAAATTAGAATAGAAGATTGAGAGGTTTTTTCTATAGTTTTATTGCTATTATCTGCTTGAGATAAATTATTTTGATAATCAATAAAGGATTCAGCATAAGAGTATCCTTCTTTATTTTTATTAAAAGCATAGGATGAGGCTTTTTCAAAAATATCAACATCTGGACAATTAACAGAAATTTTATTTAATGCATTAGATACTTCTTTATGAATATTTTGTTCCCATTCCCTGATTGATAAATTATCTTTTTTCGAGGTTATACATATATTATCTCCAATATAAACTTCAACTTTTGAACTGAATTTATCAGGTGCGATATAAAATAATCCCATAGGGATAATATCAAAATCTACTCCCTCACTGATTAATGTTCTAATAATTCTTGCAGCTCCTCGTTGATAAGGTAAAGGCTGGAAACCCCACTCACTACTGCCTTCTGGAAATAAAAGGAGATCTCCGCCTGCTTTTATATGCGCAATTGCTGCTTCTGAAGGGCTTGAAAATATATTTGTATTTATGCCTAAACGTTGTCTATCCTTTTTTCTAACTACGGGAATGCCCGTAAAAAAAGTCTTCATTATGCAACTATTTAATAATTGTATTGATGCTAAAGCCTGAGCTTTAGGAAATGCCTTCAATGCAATGTAACCATCAAAAGCACTGTTCCGATGACTACAAAGAATTAGCTTTGGATGTGTATTTTCGGATTGAGATCTATTATGGTAAATAAGTGAAACTTTTGAAAAATAGATTTCTCTAATTGAAGTGGATATGAATTGATAATAAAAAGGAAGTTCAGAACCAGCAACAAAAGAGGAGGTTTTTTTTATTGGGGAAGGTAATATTGAATTAGGCATAAGATTTCCTTACATTATCCTTCTGCCAAAACATATCATGCTCTAAAAAAAAGTAACACTAAAAAATTTAAAATGCACTATTAGAATAGTAGTTTTTTACTGATTCGAGGCTTTTAATTCTAATGAATAAGATGGAAATGAGTATGATTCAACTTAGACTTGCTGAACCACAGGAAGCAAAAAGATTGTGGTATTTACGAAATCAAGCTTTGCGATTTGGTTGTGAGAATGTTTATCCAAAAGCTATTTTAGCTGCATGGACTCCCGATGAAATGCCTGATGGATATCGACAAGCTATTATAGATAATCCATTTTATGTAATTGATTATAAAGAGTATAACATTCCAGTAGCTTCTGGTTTTTTAGATGTCAAAACAGGTTTTGCTGAAGCAATTTTTACATTACCAGAATATATGGGGAAAGGATTTGCAGGACTTATTTTAAAACAGTTGAAACATGAAGCAATAAAGAGGGGGCAAAAAAAATTATTTTTGGATGCAACACCTAACGCAGTAATATTTTATTTAAAACAGGGCTTTAAAGCATTAGAAGAGCGAGATTATTATTCAAGTTTAGCAAAAGCAAATCTACATTGTTATCGAATGTACATTGATTTAGATTAGCTTCGGGAATTTATGCACATAAAAAGAAAATTTGTACTGAATGATCTAAAAATAAAAAATGCTATTCTGAAAATGCGATATTGCTATATTTTTATCATATTTTGAGTTGGTTATTGTATTAACAACATAAAATAGCAATCGCCCTGATGTTACGATATTGTAAAGTATCACGACATCTCTAGGATAAATATTATGCAAAATGTGTTATTAACGTTATGGCCATTATTCGCGTTAATTGCGCTAGGTGCAATTTTAAGAAGAAATAAAACGTTTGAGCCCGCATTTTGGGTAGGAGCTGAAAAACTTAACTATTTTCTACTTTTTCCTGCCCTATTGATTAATAGTTTGGCGAATGCTCCTTTATCTGATCCTCAATTACCCCACCTTGCTGGGGCTATTTTTTCTGTAGTTATTATTGTCACTATTTTGTGTGTTATTTTGAAAAAAATAACAGGGTGGTCTGCGGGTCGCTTTGGTGCAATTGTTCAAGGTAATATTCGATTTAACACTTATTTAGGTTTAGCTATTGTTGCTGATTTATTTGGTGTTGAAGGCTTGGGAATAGCGGCTTTGATATTAGCAACACTAGTTCCTCTATCCAACGTAACTTCAGTGCTTTGCTTAACTGCAGGGCAAAATGTGACTTTGCGTCAATTGATATTACCTATCATAAAAAACCCTTTAATTATCTCTTGTGTTATTGGCATCATAATAAATCTGTCAGGAATTGGGCTTCCTTTTGGTAGCGATCAATTCTTGAAATTGTTAGCAGCAACGAGTTTACCTTTAGGACTTATTTGTATTGGTGCAGCATTGCATCTATCAACACTAAAAGCAGAAAGCAAAATGATTGGTATTAACACAGTTACCCGATTGCTTATAGTACCGGTAATCGCGTATAGCGTTGCTTATTTCTTAGGTTTATCTTCATTAGTTATGATGCTTTTAGTTATTTTCTTTTCTATTCCAACAGCGCCAACTTCTTATATTTTAACCCGACAGTTAAGGGGCGACTCTGAATTAATGGCAGGGATCATTACATCTCAGACGATACTTGCAGTAATGACATTACCTATTATTTTAAGTTTTTTAGCAATATAGAAAGGTTTCATTATCAAAATATCATAAATAACTAGATTGTTTTTTTATATCATAAAATCTTTATCCTGATATTTTTATTTCATAATATTAGATATTAGGAGAATATAATGCCAATAAAAATTGCTGATTATTCAATAAGTCCTGTAAATGCAAAGCAAATACAAGATGCATCCAATCCACTAGATGCAAGAACTATATGGGAAAAAATAAAAAATTGGTTTGGCTTTGGACAAGAAAGCACGGTTATCCCATTAATTAAAAATACTTTTTTTAATGATGAAACATCTAAGTTAGATAAAATACTTGGATTTTGTAAATTAGAAAACCTTACTACTGGTAATGAATATAAAAAAAATTTTTTGATTGAAAAAAACGATGATGAAATAACTTGTTCTATTAAATTGGATAAAAATCCTGACAGTGAAGAAATAAGCTTCTCATATAATATAAATGATATTGACAATGATTTGAAATCAATAACAGATATAATAATAGCATTAAAAGAAAATGATTTTGATGAGTTTATATTTGATGCTATAGCAATCTGGGATGAAAAAAACAAGAATAACATTAATAAAATCGATGATATTAAAAAAGAAGTTATTATCAATTTAATAAATAATAAAATTAAGGTTGTAAATGAAAATAAATTTGATAGAAATTTCATATTAACAAACAGATTATATAAAAAAGCTAATTTTGATTTCAAGAAGTTTCCTAGTGAATTAAAGGCACTAATTGAAGATGAAAGAAAAAAAGCAAATAAAGAAGGTAAAAGATTATTAGATAAAATTGAGGCTGAACTACTTAATGACCTATCAAGGATGTCATTGAAAATTAATAGTATTTCCGTTGCTGATCTAAGAAATAAACCACAAGAATTAGACGAAAAAACATTCAAAGAGTTAGAATTTAAAAAATTAAAAAATGAATTTACAGATTTGGATGAAAATGATAAGGAACTAATTTATTCCTTATTATATCAAAAAGGACTTCTTGAATTTAAATCATTTTTGATGAAACAAGATACACTTGCGGGATTAATTAATGTTCCTTATTCAGCAGAAACGGTAATAGATATTATAAAAGATAATAGTAAAAACACAATAAAAATTAAAATAGAAAATAAAAAATCATTACAAGATAAAAGTAATAATAATATAGAAAATATAAAGAATTTAATAAATACAGAGTTACCGTATGTTAATGAGCAACACTGTAACTTAGTCAACCTCGTTAGTAAAGAACTTATAGGAAAGCCTTTTTCATTAGATAAATATATGAATATTATGGGTATTGTTAACTCTAATATTTCAGAGTTATTATTAGTTGGAAGGAATATTACGTTAGAAGATAACACTAAATTAATTTTTGACTATGATATTAAAAATAAAACACTTGTTCTTGATAACAAAAGTGAATATGAATACGCAATCTTGAAGTATTGACTATTGGGCTAAACAAAGCTTCTTGCTATTATGGTTATAAATCAATAATAAGTAAGAGGCTCTTTTTATGTCACAACCTCATCACCTTGAAATCCAAGCAATTATTACCAAACTAAAAGAACAATATCAAAATGCCGTTGATGCATTACGTAATGCAATTGTTGATTATGCACAAAATGGAACATTACCTGATATAAAACAAAGAGCTGAAGGATTATTTGCTTATCCTCAATTAACAGTGCAGTGGTCTGGAGAAATAAAAACAGAAGATAAAACGAGAGCTTATGGGCGTTTATCTCGCTCAGGAACTTATTCTACCACTATTACTAATCCCGCTTTATTTGAAAACTATTTATCAGAACAATTGCAACTTATTGCTGATGCCTACTATGCAACTTTTGAAGTCAGTGCCTCAAAACAAGAGATCCCTTATCCTTTTGTCATTGATGGAACTGGTATTGGTTTTGATAGAAAAATGAGTGCCTCTTTAGCAAAATACTTTCCAACAACTGATCTATCTAAAATTGGTGATGAAATTACCGATGGCTTAATTTGTGATAGGGAAATATTGCCACTTTCTCATTTTGATGCTTTACGTACTGATTTCTCACTGGCACGTTTAAAGCATTACACTGGTACATTGCCTGAAGATATTCAACCCTATATTTTATATACGAATTATAATCGTTATGTTGATGAATTCGTTCGTTGGGCATGTGATCAAGTTGCGGATAAAGATAGTCCATATTGCGCGCTTTCCTGTGCTGGGTTTCAACAAATTACAGCAGATACTGTTGATCCTGAAAAGTTAATATCAGATTTAACTTGGAAGAAATATCAAATGCCTGCCTATCATTTAATTGCTAAAGAAGGCCCCGGAATAACATTAGTTAATATTGGTGTTGGCCCTTCAAATGCAAAAACAATTTGTGACCACTTGGCGGTTTTACGGCCTCATGTTTGGTTAATGATTGGTCATTGTGGCGGATTACGTGAAAGCCAACAACTTGGCGATTATGTTTTAGCCCATGCTTATTTGCGTGATGACCATATTTTAGATGATGTTTTACCGCCTGATATTCCAATCCCAAATATTGCAGAAGTACAACGTGCACTTTATGACGCCACTAAAGCAGTCAGTGGAAAACCAGGGCATGAAATAAAACAAAGATTAAGAACAGGAACCGTTGTTACAACGGATGATCGCAATTGGGAATTACGTTTTTCGGTATCAGCAAGGCGATTTAATTTAAGTCGTGCGGTTGCTGTTGATATGGAAAGTGCAACAATCGCAGCACAAGGCTATCGTTTTCGAGTTCCTTACGGCACATTATTATGTGTATCTGATAAACCATTACATGGTGAAATTAAATTACCTGGTCAGGCGAATCATTTCTATGAGGGCGCTGTGTCAGAACATTTGCAAATTGGTATACAAGCTATCGAGTTACTTAAACAAGAAGAAAATAATTTGCACTCTCGAAAATTGAGAACATTTAATGAACCACCTTTCAGATAAATTGTAAGTAATAATAAATCCCAAATTATAATTAATTCAATAGTTTGGGATTTTTATTTGATTTTATCAAAAGTGAATTATTCAAAAATAAAATTTAAAAACGTAAATGGCGTGCTGCTTTTCTTAGTCGATCATCCCCACGTCTGTCATAACGCTGAGTTGTCATAATACTGGCATGACCCATTGCATCTTTTACAGTCACAATATCTTCTCCATTATCAAGCATTGCGGAAGCAAAAGTTCTTCGAAGATCATGAGGAGCAAATTTATCAATACCACTTTCTTGCTGACGAGTTTCTAAAATATAGTAAATAGCTTGGTCTGTAATTCGTTCAGTTGTTACATCGTCAAAACGACGAATTCGAGTGAAAAGAGGGCCATCTTGAGTACCTCTTATTTCATCAATCCATAATTGAACGCGATCCCAAGTATCATCGGGCATATAAGACATTCTTTCTTTATTACCTTTACCTCTGACAAGAAAAGCTTGATCACGAAATTGAATATGCTCGTAATTAATAGCGACTATTTCTGAACGGCGTAACCCGCAACCTAATAACACACTTAATATTGCGGCATCTCTTAAACCTTTCGATGAATTGTCTTTTTCACAACTTTTAAATAAAGCACGAATTTCACTACTCGTTAGAGCTCGACCTTTAGGGAGTCGACTTCCTCTTACCGATTTAACTTGGCGGATATGCTGATAACTTTCAGTATCCATTTGTTTCATTGCCCAAGCTTCTAAAGCGACACCTTTTAAAGCAGCAAGATAAGTATTGATAGTGGCGGGGGCTTTATTGGCATCAGATAACATATCAATAATGGCTTGAATATGATGCCGGCGAAGTGCTCCCCACTGGCAATTTTTGAGAGAAGAAAAACCAATCATCTTAGCAACAATAGTTAAAAACGATCCCATTGTTTGACGACTACGTTTTGAACCCAAACTCATTAAATATGCCATTGCAGGATTAGTATGAGCGGGTGAGGTGAATGTTGCATTCAGATCCAATAATGCTTGTTTTTCAGACAAAACTAGCGATGTTTCAGGTGTTAATTCCTGATCGTCGTGGTGAAATTCCACTGTGATTTCCTTATTAAATCAATATAACCATGATGAATATTCTAACAGATCCAAAAAAGAAAAAAGCTACTTTTTCAAAGGATCATTTTAATAAGTAGAATGGATCTTGTTTGTTTTATCATCAATTGGAATGTTAATTGAACATAGTTAGTGTAAATAGTAATCGAGTTGAATTGTCTCTAAAATTAAGAATAGATTTCTTTCAGAAAAAATGTAGGGAATAAGACGAATAATAGGAGACGAGCTAAGGTTTCGTACCCAAGATCTTCATTTTTCTCTGTTTAAAAATAAGGAAGAAATTGGGTACGAAATAGAAAAATGACTATTTAAATTTACTCTTTATAAATAGCAACAACAGGTTTTCCATCATTACCGATTGTGCCACGGTACATACCTTCAGAATTAAAACTCATCGTATAGTTGCCTGACTTATCTAATACGATAACACCACCACTTCCATTAATAGCTTTGACTTCATCAAGTGCATTTTGTGCCGCTATTTCTAAAGGTAGATTTTGATATTTAACTTGGGCGGCAATATTAAAGGCGGTTAATGTACGGATAAACATTTCACCAGAACCCGTTGCAGATACAGCAACTGTTTCATTATCGGCATAGTTACCTGCGCCAATAATAGGGGAGTCGCCTACTCGGCCATAGCGTTTATTAGTCATTCCGCCAGTTGAAGTTCCAGCTGCTAAATTACCATGTTGATCCAGAGCAACTGCACCTACTGTGCCATATTTATAATCGTACATCATCGGATCAACAAAAAGTGCAGCTGTTTTTCCATCATGATCTAAAACGACTTGTTCTTTTTCTATCGCTTTTTGGAGTTGTTGCCAGCGATTTTCGGTACGGAAATAAGAAGGGTCTACAATTGTCAGCCCTTGTTCTTTAGCAAAAACATCTGCGCCATTTGATACCATTAAAACATGAGGGCTTTTTTCCATTACTGCAATAGCTGCATTGATAGGATTTTTAACTGTAGTGACTCCAGCAACAGCACCGGCATTGCGTGTTTTTCCATCCATAATAGAAGCATCAAGTTCATTACGTCCATCATGGGTAAAAACGGCGCCTTTTCCTGCATTAAAGAGAGGCGAATCTTCCATTACGTTAATTGATTTTTGAACCGCTTCTATACTAGTGCCTCCGCTATTCAAAACAGCATATCCTGCGTTTAATGCTTCAGTCAGTTTTTCTTTATATTCTTTTTCTTGCTCAGGGGTGATAGTGTCTTTAGTAATTGTGCCTGCACCACCATGAATAACAAGGCGAATAGGGGATTGGGTATTAGCATAAACAGAGGTAGCAAATAGAGTGCAAAGTGTCATTGTGGCGAGTTTATATTTTATATTATTCATATAACCCTTCTTATTTTAGATTAAAATTAATTTGATATTTTCATATGTTTTCTTACCGCTTTATTCCTAAGTTCTAATTAATTACGTAAGTTAGCTATAATAACTAACTGCAATAATCACTATATAAAAAGTTTAAGACATAAGTGGTCTGAACACTTGAATTTATTTCTGATTTATCGATCTCTGTCATAGGGTGATTTTACTTTACGATTTATTTTATAACATATTCAAGTGGTTACATTTTTTAGAGGTTGTTTTTATATCAGAAGAAATATGTTAAGTAAGTAATAATATATTCAATTTAAAATTAATAATGCTATTTTTACTGATTATTTCTAGGTATTTAAAATAAGTATTTAAAAATAGGCTTCAATTAATTTATGCAATAAATTCAATCTGTTGCTATAGATGGTTACATTACAGTTAACTAATAATTAGTTATTTTATAAAAGAAAATAAAAAGACAAGTATCGTTTTAATATTGATAAGCGATTGATAACAAATTGTTATTATTTCGTTTGTATTTGAATGTAATAAAAAGGTGTTTTTTATATACAATTTGTGTGCTTCTTCGAATAATCAAAAAGGGATAATGGATTCTGTGATAAAAGCACTACATTAATTTGAGTTAAGGCTCTATTATAGTAACATAATATTTATAATTCATAAGGTTAGCTTTTAACATTTTATTTTTTTATTAGGTATGAGTTAGCTTTATTAATACAAATGAACTATTTTTAAATATAGATAAAATAAAAAATTAATCAGTTTTTACTATTTAACTATTTTCTGACATACAGCAGATAAACACATTTTGGGTATTATTTTATGGCTAAAGGAAGGTTAAATAATTTATATGAAAAATCAAAAAAAGAGTCGTTTTTTTGTTTACGGTATTATTCTTATCGCGATAATTGCTGCCGGTGTTTTTTGGTGGAAATCCCAAGCACCGACACTTCCTTCTGGATTTGCTCAAAGTAATGGGAGAATAGAAGCAACCGAAATTGATATATCAACAAAAAGTCCAGGAAGAATAGACTCTATTTTAGTGCAAGAAGGTGATTTTGTTAAAGCGGGTGAAGTTTTAGCCAATATGGATACTCGTACACTTAAAGAACAACTTCATGAAGTTCAAGCACAATTAAATCAAGCAAAAAGCAGTGTTGTTACTGCTCAATCTGCATTATCACAACGTAACAGTGAACAACTTGCTGCCCAAGCGGTGGTTCGTCAACGTATTGCTGAACTGGATGCAGCACAAAAAAGGCTCAATCGTTCTCGCGCATTAGTAAAAACCAATGCTATTTCTATTCAACAATTAGATGATGATATCGCCAGAACTGAAGGGGCTAGAGCCGCCGTTGAAGCTGCCAAAGCGCAAGAAACGGCAACCGTAGCTGCTATTGAATCTGCAAAAGCGGGCATTATTCAAGCAAATACAAAAGTAGATGCCGCAACAGCAACCGAAAGACGCATCATGGCTGAATTAGATGACAGTATTTTAAAAGCCCCTCGTAATGGTCGTGTTCAATATCGTGTTGCTGAGCCAGGCGAAGTTTTAGGCGCTGGCGGTCGTGTGTTAAATATGGTTGATTTAAGTGATGTTTATATGACCTTCTTTTTACCAACTGAAGCGGCAGGTCAAGCAGCTTTAGGTAGTGACGTTCATATTATTTTAGATGCAGCCCCTCATATTGTTATTCCTGCAAAAACGACTTATGTCGCTAGTGTTGCTCAATTTACGCCTAAAACAGTTGAAACGGATAATGAAAGACTGAAATTGATGTTTCGTGTAAGAGCGAGAATTTCACCTGAGTTACTTGAAAAACATCTTGAATATGTAAAAACCGGATTACCAGGTCGTGCTTATATTCGATTAGATAACAATCAATCTTGGCCAACTGATTTAGAGGTGAAATTACCACAATGAGTCAAACAATGAGAACGCAAAGTCATTCTCATATCATTGAATTGACTCATGTATCCCAACATTATGGCGATACCAAAGCACTTGATGATGTGACATTGACTATTCCAGCAGGAAAAATGGTCGGCCTAATAGGCCCTGACGGTGTAGGTAAATCGAGTTTAATTTCTCTTATCTCAGGAGCTAGAGAGATTCAAACAGGGCAAGTCATTGTTTTAAATGGTGATATGAATGATGTTGAACATCGAAGGGCTGTTTGTCCTCGTATTGCTTATATGCCACAAGGATTAGGTAAAAACCTTTATCACACACTTTCTGTTTTTGAAAACGTTGATTTTTTTGGCCGTCTATTTGGTCAATCAAAACAAGAACGAGCAGAGCGTATAAACGACTTACTTGAAAGTACGGGTTTAGCGCCGTTTCGTGACAGACCAGCAGGTAAACTTTCTGGTGGGATGAAACAGAAACTGGGTTTATGTTGTGCATTAATTCATGATCCTGAATTACTTATTCTAGATGAACCGACAACAGGGGTTGACCCTTTATCTCGTGCTCAATTTTGGGAGTTAATTAATCGTATCCGTAAACGCCAAACAAACATGAGCGTGTTAGTTGCGACTGCTTACATGGAAGAGGCTGAGCGCTTTGATTGGCTGGTTGCTATGGATGCCGGAAAAGTTTTAGCAACAGGTCATGCCAATGAATTAAAAGCACAAACTCATACGGATGAATTAGAAGCCGCTTTTATTGAGTTGTTACCTGAAGAAAAGAAAAAGAATCATCAAAAAGTAATTATTCCTCCTAGAGATAAAAGCGACGATGATGTGATTGCCATTGAAGCTAAAGATCTAACCATGCGTTTTGGTCAATTTGTTGCGGTTGATCATGTGAGCTTTCGTATTCCTAAAGGCGAAATTTTTGGATTTTTGGGATCAAATGGTTGTGGTAAATCAACCACAATGAAAATGCTGACGGGATTATTAGAGGCTAGTGAGGGGCGAGCTTGGTTATTTGGTCAAGAAGTTGACCCTAAAGATATCGAAACTCGTCGTCGAGTGGGGTATATGTCGCAAGCCTTTTCACTTTATAGTGAATTAACGGTACGACAAAATCTAGAATTACATGCCAAACTTTTCCATATTCCTGAAGAAGAAATTCCTCTACAAGTTAAGGCGATGAGTGAGCGTTTTAATTTAACCGATGTTGAAGATGTCCTTCCTGATGGTTTGCCATTAGGTATTCGCCAACGTTTATCCCTTGCAGTCGCAGTTATTCATAAACCTGAGATGTTGATACTGGATGAACCAACCTCAGGGGTTGACCCTATTGCTCGAGATATGTTCTGGAACTTGATGGTTGACTTATCAAGACGTGACGGTGTCACTATTTTTATTTCAACCCATTTCATGAATGAAGCCGCACGCTGTGACCGAATGTCACTTATGCATGCGGGTAAAGTTTTAGTCACTGATACTCCGAGTAATTTAGTCAAAAATAGTCAATTTGATACCCTTGAAGAAGTCTTTATTGATTATCTTAAGAAGGCATCGGGTGAACAGGAAAACCCTGAACTTAATGAAAAAACACTACAACTTCCCGCATCTAGCGATGAAAGTGCAGAAAAAGCCTTAAAACAACGATTTAGTCTACGACGTTTATTTAGCTATAGTATTCGTGAAGGAATGGAGTTGCGTCGTGATCCTGTGCGTCTAACACTGGCGTTATTAGGAACGGTTATTCTCATGTTTATTATGGGATATGGAATTAGCATGGACGTTGAAAACTTACGCTTTGGTATAATGGATAGAGACCAAACGGGTTTAAGTCAAGCATATAGCCAAAATCTGTCAGGTTCTCGTTATTTTATTGAAAAAGCACCAATCACTGATTATGACCAACTTGAACGTCGGCTACGTAGTGGCGATATCACCGTTGCAATTGAAATTCCGCCTAACTTTGCCCGTGATGTTGCAAAGGGAAATACTGTAAAAATAGGCGTTTGGATAGATGGTGCGATGCCAAATCGAGCTGAAACAGTACGTGGTTATATTCAGGCAATGCACTTAACATGGATGCTTGATATGGCAATGCGTCAACCAACAAACGTGGTTGATAAATTATCACCAATTAATATCGAAACACGTTATCGTTATAATCCTGATGTAAAAAGCTTACCTGCTATTGTACCGGCTGTTATCCCACTTTTATTAATGATGATCCCTGCAATGTTAAGTGCATTGAGTGTGGTACGTGAAAAAGAGCTGGGTTCTATTATTAATCTTTATGTTACACCTGTTACCAAGGCTGAGTTTTTATTAGGTAAACAATTTCCTTATATCTTATTGGGAATGTTTAACTTTTTTATGCTCTGTGCGCTTTCAGTCTTTGTATTTGGCGTCAGTTTTAAAGGCAGTATGCTTACGCTCTCTTTAGGGGCATTGCTCTATATTACGATCGCAACAGGGATGGGGTTATTAATCTCTTGTTTCATGAAAAGTCAGATTGCCGCTATTTTTGGTACTTCAATTATTACCTTAATTCCAGCAACACAATTTTCAGGAATGATTGACCCTGTTTCATCATTAGAAGGCATTGGTAAATGGATAGGGCATGTTTATCCGACTTCTCATTTCTTAACTATCGCAAGAGGGACTTTTTCTAAAGGATTAAACCTTTTTGATTTGCCTTGGTCTTTTATTCCTTTGCTTATTACTATCCCTATTGTAATTGGGCTAAGTGTCTTTTTCTTGAAAAAGCAGGAGGCTTAAATGTGGCACACAATGCAAAATGTATTTAACTTAGGTATAAAAGAGCTACGAAGCCTCTCACGTGATAAGGCCATGCTGGCATTAATTGTGTTTGCTTTTACCGTATCGATTTACTCATCTGCAACGGTAACACCGGGTTCATTACACCATGCACCGATTGCGGTTGCTGATCAGGATAAATCACAATTATCTGCACGTATTGTAAATAGTTTTTATATGCCTTATTTTTTGCCACCTGCTGATATCACTCCTGAGCAAATAGATGGTTTGTTAGACAGAGGCGCTTATACGTTTGCATTAGATATTCCACCTAATTTTCAGCGCGATCTTTTAGCGGGTCGTAAACCGGAAATACAAGTTAATATCGATGCAACACGAATGAGCCAAGCTTTTTTAGGTAATAGTTATATACAAAATATTGTAATGGGAGAGGCGAAAACCTTTTTAGCCAAAAACAGAACCAATGACCCATTACCTGTTGATTTAGAAGTAAGAATGAGCTTTAACCCTAACCTAACACAATCTTGGTTTGGCTCTGTGATGGCAATTATCAATAATATCACTATGTTATCAATAGTATTAACAGGAGCTGCATTAATAAGGGAGCGAGAGCACGGAACCATTGAACATTTACTGGTTATGCCTGTAACTCCGTTTGAAATCATGCTTTCTAAGATATGGTCAATGGGTTTGGTTGTACTATTGGCATCGGTAATGTCGTTAGTCTTAGTGGTAAAAACCTTGCTTAATGTACCTATTGAAGGCTCGGTTTTACTGTTTATGTGTGGTGTTGCTTTAAGCTTATTTGCGACAACTTCTATTGGTATTTTCTTAGGTACAATGGCGCGTTCAATGCCACAATTTGGTTTATTGATGATTATGGTTTTACTACCACTAAATATGCTATCTGGTGGTATGACATCACGAGAAAGTATGCCTCAGTTTGTACAAGATGTAATGCAAACAATGCCAACAACACACTTCGTGAGTATAGCTCAGGCCATTTTATATCGTGGTGCTGATTTCTCTATTGTGTGGCCTCAATTTATTGTCTTAATTGTTATTGGGTCGGTATTTTTCTCATTAGCCTTATTACGTTTTAGAAAAACCATTTCGGCTATGGCCTAATAAATTTTAAATATTAATCGATAATTTAACCTATTCTCTTCTATTATTAAATATAGAAGGGGATAGGTTTTTTATTAATTAAATTATCTCCGCTTGGTGTTTTTACTTAATTATGGGGTTTTAATAATTAATATTTACAAGAGTAAATAGTATATTTAAGGTAAGACATTAAGTAAAACTCATTAGTAAATAACCTTACCCATTATCAAAATAATGAAATTAATATATTTTTATTGATTGTTTTAAAAATATTTAAAATAAGGTTGGTTTTATGAAGATAATAAGAATATTTAAAGTTGCAACAAGAGAAAGTAAATTTAATAAAGAAGAACAAATTGGTATAGATATAATGGATATTAAGCCAATTAGAGATAAATTATATTTACCTCACTCTATAAATGCTTGGTACACCACAACACTTAATGAACCGATGACTTTTATTCAACTTCCTACAGCGACATCCGGCTCCCAAATTTTACTTCATATCACTCAAGGTTCAGGTGCAAATCAAGTGACTTTTGTTGATGGTGTATTATGGCCTTTAGGTCGTAAACCTCTATTGTCATGGGATGAAAATGCTATTGATATGATCCAGTTTATTGCACTTAACGGGAAATGGATGGGGCGATTTATTGGGGGAGGTATGCATGTATCAGAATGATAATTTAATGTCTATATATAATTTGTTATTTGGTCATCAACGATTCTTAGATAATAATACCGGTTTAACAATGGATAGAAATAAACAACATTTTGTCTTTAATCTTGATGGTGTTTTATCAAATAATAGACACACAATAGGATATACACGTTTAGAATCACAGCCTAATGGAGATGCAACAACAGAAGGTCAATCTTTACAAATATTGGGTTATCTTTATGTATATAAGGCAACAAAGGATAAATATTGGTTAGATAAAGCAATTTGGTGCTTTGATGCCTATATTAAATATTTCTATCAAGATCAAACAATTCCCGACCCTCCTCATAATAGATGGTTAAGCCAATGGATTATTAATGGTAAAGAGCCCACGTTATCTAATTGGCCAATTAATTTTGATGAACCGACTAATTCAGGATTTATTGATACTGAAATTATGTTTGTTGATGGTATATGTCAAATACCCCATGGCACGCCTTATTGGGGAGAATATCTTGATATAGTGACACAAGCCTATCGTGGAGTATTATCTTATTCAAATATAAATGCCAGAGTTGTCGGAATTAATAATGATGGAAGTATTAATTGGAGTAAAAAGGGTGAATCCGTTGAATTAGCATGGTTGATTGATTTATACGGACGAAAAATTGATAAGCAAGGTTATGTATTAGAAGAAAATGCGATTGAACCCAAAGGCTATGTAAAAATGGCATCGCCAATTAATGGATTATGGAAATTGTGTCATGCAAATATTCAACCTGTAGAGAAAGGTGGCTTTCTGATAAAACGAAATATGGCATGGCATAATAGACCTCTTAATATCCCTATTATTGATAAACAGAACTATGGGAATGCTGCTGATGCAGAAGAGTGGTTTTTAGAGGCAAGTTATACATTATGGAAAATAACGAATGAACACCGTTATTGGTTAGCTTGGCGAAATAGCGCATTAATGTGCATGAGATATGCAAATATTGATTCTAATGATAAGTTCTTTAGACAATCTACTACTGAATTAAGTCCGTTTACTGACGGGATCTCCTATGAATATCATTATCCCAAAAATCGCCAGATTACTCTTGATAGGAATAAACAGGGATTTATCAGAATAAAAACGGATGGAAATGCTACGGTGACTTTAGAGCAGCAAAGTATTTCTAAGAAAATTGATAAAAACTCTAAAATAATCATTAATGTAGGAGGAGTGGATAAAAATAAAGCCCCATTAAACGTCAGAATTAATATGGGTATTATTCCGCAAAAGAACAGTCATGTTGTGAAAAATTGGTTTTTGTCACTACCTCATACTTATACAAATAATAACGTAATAAAATATGAATTCAGTGTGAGTTCGTTTATTCAAAAAGATGAAGATATTGAATACCTTACTGTTAATGATGTAGGGTATGTTGAACTGGGTGAAGATATCAAAACTTCATTTGAGTTTGAGGATAATGTTGTTGATGGTCGTTCAGCTGTTGTACAACATGTGGAACTTAAAAATAGCAGTAAAATGATGGTGGGTTTTTGGTTAACAGAAGAAGAAAAAACGGTTCCGACATCATTTACGTATAAATTGAATAGAAATAAATGGGAAATCATTATTTATGATGCTGAATTTTGGCGCTGGCACTGGACATTACCTGTAACAGGAGGCAAATGGTCTACTATTCAGCTAACACCTGAATCTCTTGAATTAACGACTTATCAACCTTATTACTCAGATGGCGAAATTAAGCCTAAGTATCCAAAATTACAAGCCGTATCTAGCGTTACTCTTGCTATAAATGAAGCTGAAAAAGAGAATAGCTCCGAACTTACTTGGTATTGCTTTAACGATATTCCCATTCATTTTAATGATCTTAATGGTTGGACGCATAAATTTTCAATAACCCTATCAGGTGATGATAGTTTTGAAGGACTTATTGGTGATTGTGATATTAGCTATAACGATCTCAATAAACTCGCTTATACCCCCGGAATTATTCCTTTTTCCAATAATTCTACAAAAGATTCCTCTCAATTCGATTCATGGCGTGGATTACCTTATCCTGGCTATCAACATCCTTTTATTTATATCCATGAAGAAAATGCACAAACTCATTTAGAAAATATGTGTCAGTTTTTGTTTGATGCCCAAAAGGCTTATGAAGAGAAGTTTAAGGTGAAAGGACCTGTTGCTATGGCCTATATTTGGGATCGCTGGGATAACATTGAGTATGGTGAGGCAGATACCTTTATTTTTAATCATTGGGGGAGTGATGCTTGGGCAGGTTATCAACCTAGGGCTTTTGCTTCAGCAGCTAGAGCGTGGTATGAATTAGCCTTATGTGAAAAAAATATTCCTGAAAATCTTATTCAATTTACAAATAATTGGGTTGCTTATCTTATTCATTTTTTCGAAAAAGTAGGTGGATTCCCTTGCGAATTTCCTGCGGATTCTCCACCACCAGAAAAGCGAGATTTTGTCGGTCATATGACAGGATTGTGGCTATGTGGCCTTTGTTTTGCAGCAATGTCTGGGTGTAAAAACAGTAAATTAAATTGGATTATTGAAAAATCAGTTACTGAACTTATTGAACATTATCAAATTGTGTCTCCAACAAGTCCCATGAATGGGAGTTGGTCCCCAGCTGTAAGAGTCGGGAGCGATAATGGTATGTTCTATGGTTTTTGGTCTGGTGAGATCTTACGGGGATTAGGTATGTATATTTTATATAAACAAGAAAACTAATTAATAGATTAACTTTACCCATCCTCTAATAGTGTCAGTCATGGCATAAATCGATAACCGATCCCTGTTTCTGTTATTAAGTGTACAGGACATGTGGGATCGGTTTCTAATTTTTGACGCAAATGCCCCATATAAATACGTAAATAATGGCTATGCTCGACAAAATTAGGCCCCCAAACATGTTGCATTAAATGTCGTTGAGTAAGCACTTTACCACTGTTATTAACTAGTTCACTCAGTAAGCGAAATTCTGTTGGTGTCAAATGAACCTGTTCATTTTGGCGTGTGACAATACGATTAACCCAATCGATAGTAATATCACCAAAGGTAAATTGTGTGTTTTCAGTTTCTTGCTTTACAAAACGACGTAGTGAAGCCCTTACTCTGGCAAGTAGTTCACTAATGCCAAAAGGTTTCGTTAGATAATCATCAGCTCCAGCATCAAGTGCGTTTACTTTATCTTGTTCACCATCTCTTGCAGAAAGGACGATTACCGGCGTACTACTCCATTGGCGAAAATCTTGAATAAAACAGAGTCCGTCTTTATCTGGTAAACCGAGATCAAGAATAACCAAATCAGGTTTTCTTGATGCCGCTTCAATTAATCCTCGTTGACATTCAGAGGCCTCATAAACACGAAAACCTTCGTTCTCTAATGCTAGCCGAACAAAGCGTAAGATCTCTTTTTCATCTTCAACAATTAAAATGTTATATGGAGTCACTGTTTTATTTCAATCTCATCAATATCAGGGAGTGATTTTAAAGGTAAAACAAAGTGGAAACTTGCTCCACCTTTTTTATTGTTTTCAGCCCAAATTTCACCTTCATGTAAGCGAATAATCGCATTGCAAATCGCTAAACCTAATCCAACTCCAGGAATAGCTGATTCTTTTACTGCGCGTGAAAATTTATTGAAAATAAGCTGTAGCTGATCACTGGGAATACCATGACCTTCATCCCAAATTTCAACATGAATTTTTGTTTCTTCTGTGTAGGCTTTTATGCCTAACTTCGTGTTTGATGCTGTGTATTTAACTGCATTTTCTAGCAAATTAGTGATAACTCGTTCAATTAAATTGCTATCACAATAAAGCAATAGATCGGCTGAAATATCAATTTGTAATGGATGTTTATCTAGTAAATAAGAGAGTGAACGAATGGCACTTCCTGTAATTTCTTGTAGTGAGTTCCATTGTAAATTGACATGGAATCCACCTGATTGGATCCGAGCCATATCCAGTAAATTATTGACTAATCGTGAAGTTGTGAGAATTTGTTGTCGAATTTGGTTCACTTGCTCAGTGTGTGATGAACCTTCGGCACTTAAATCTAGAAGTAAAATCTCAGATTGACCAAAAAGCACAGTAAGAGGGGTTTTTAAATCATGAGAAAGAGCCGCTAAGAGGGCATTTCGTAATTGTTCTCGTTCTATATTAATTCGTGATTGTTCGGCCATTTCTGCCTGCTGTAATCGCTCAAGTGCATTGGCAATCAGTCCATTAAACGTTTGTAATAACTGTTGTTGTTCAGGAATAAGTAGCTGGCGAAGATTATTGGGTTCAATGGCTAAAATAGCTAAAACTTGTTGAGATGCCGTAATAGGGTGTAATTGATAAGGTACACTTGGAAGCGTATCAGTGCCTGCACCAGCGATCTGATCTTTGTCATAACACCAACGCGCAATTGCATTATCAAGAGGTAAATGCCCCATTCCTTGAGCATGAAAAGGAGTTAATTCGTCTTGTTTATTGGGAATAAGTAAACAAACTTTGGCGTCAAATGCACTTGATAGAAAATGATAACTTGTCTGAGCAATTTCTTGTAAAGTTACAGCGCGACTAAGTTCTCTGGTCATTTCAAATAAATGGCGAGTGCGTTGTTCTCGATAACGTGCAACTCGTGTTTGGTAACGCATACCTGCGGTTAAATTTCCCACTACTAGCCCAACAATAAGCATTACAGTGAATGTAATTAAATACTGCATATCTAAGACAGCGAGAGAAAAGTGAGGCTGTACAAAGAATAGGTCAAAGCTAATAACATTAATTAATGCGGCAAAAATGGAAGGGCGGCGGCCAAAAAAGAGCGCGATTAATACAACACCCAATAAATAGAGTGTGACTAAATTGGCCTTATCAAGCGCTAATAGAAAAGTACGAGAAAATAAGGTTATTACTAAACATAATCCAATGGCTGTGAGATAACCTTTCAGATTTTGTCGCCATTTATCATTTTGCAGTTGTGGTATTTTAGTTTTGTAACGAAGCTCCTCATCACTAAGTGCAACGCTGATAACATGGAGATCGGGAGCGTATCGCGCTAATTTTTCAGCAAAACGCATACGTATCCAACGTTTTAGCCACTGCCACTTTTGATAAGCGCGCTGTCCAATAATGACTTTTCCTAAATTATGCTCTCTGGCATAACGGATCACCGCTTTTTCTGCATGATTGTCGGAGAGGATCGCGGTTCTTGCACCAAGATGTTGGGCTAGCTTTAATGAATGTAAAATTGCTCGGCGTTTATGTTCTCCAATTTGGTGAAGTTTAGGTGTTTCAACATAAATGGCATGCCATTGGCAACCAAAAGCAGCAGCATAACGTGCCGCTGTACGAACTAATTTATCATTACCACCATGAGCCCCCAGGCAAACCATTAAACTATCTGTAGTGTGCCAGACTGGGGCTGTTCCTTGACTATCACGAAATTCTTTAACTTGTGTATCAACACGATCGGCCATACGGCGTAAAGCTAATTCACGCAAGGCAATTAAATTACCTTTACGAAAAAAGTGTTCTATTGCACGCTCGGCTTGTCCTGCAATATACACTTTGCCTTCGTGTAATCGCTGTTGTAAATCGTCAGGTGGCAAATCCACCATAACCACTTCATCGGCACTATCAAAAATATAGTCAGGGATGGTTTCTTGAACTCGAATACCCGTAATACTACCAACAATATCATTAAGACTTTCAATGTGTTGTACATTTATCGTAGCAAGAACATCAATACCCGCATCCAATAACTCTTCAATATCTTGCCAGCGTTTAGGATGTCGGCATTTATGGGGATTACTAAATGCCAATTCATCCATTAAGATCACCGCAGGGTGCCTTGCTAAAGCGGCATCTAAATCAAATGCCGTTAATTTTCTACCATGATAATGAATACGTTGTGGTGGCAATACCGGCAATCCACTTAATAATGCTGCTGTTTCTTGGCGTTGATGTGTTTCAACCACGCCCACAAGAATATCTATACCTTGCTGGTGGAGGCGTTGAGCTTCTTGCAACATGGCGTAGGTTTTCCCTACGCCAGCACAAGCACCAAAAAATATTTTTAAACGCCCACGAGTTGTTGTTCGCGTTGAAGCGAGTAAATCATCAGGAGAAGGGCGTTGCCATTGTTGATCGTGTTCCATTCTATTGAATACTCGCTTTCTGTTGTTTTTCAGCACTTAATTTATCAAGTGCTTGATTCAGCATAAATACATTCACAACAGGCTCTCCCATAAATGACATTAATGGAGATATCGTGTTGTTTTTTATTAATTGTTCTAGTTCATTTTTTGAAAGTTGACGTAACTGTGCAATATTTTCAACTTGGTAATAGGCTGCTTGTAATGAAATATGCGGATCAAGCCCACTTCCTGATGCAGTTACTAAATCCACGGGTACTATATGATGATTACCAACGTTTTTTTGCCATATTTGAACACGTTTTACGACTTCATTTAGTAATAAAGGATTAGAAACTGCCAATTGGCTAGCACCTGATGCCATACTGTTATAAGGCCTTTCTGTTGTCATTGAAGGTCGGCTTTTAAAATAATCGGTTCGATTAAATTGTTGACCAATTAATTCAGAGCCAATGAGCGTGTCATCTTGATAAATAAGAGAACCCTTCGCTTGCCATGGGAATATTAAGTTAGCTAGTCCCGTTACTAAAAGAGGATAGGCCAGCCCAGTTATTAGTGTAAGTAATAATAACATTACTAATGATGAACGAAATAGAGGCATATATAACTCCTTAAAACCCAATAAGCGCTAAAATCATATCGATAACTTTAATGCCAATAAATGGTACTAATAGACCGCTGATCCCGTATAAGGAAAGATTACGACGAAGTAATACATGTGCTGATACTGGACGGTAATTCACACCTTTAAGTGCAAGTGGGATCAAGAAAACAATAATTAAGGCATTAAAAATAACCGCAGATAGCATTGCCGATACGGGTGAATGCAAGTTCATCACATTAAGCATATTGAGTTGAGGATAAGTGACGGCAAAGGCTGCTGGAATAATGGCAAAATATTTAGCAATATCATTGGAAATACTAAAAGTAGTTAACGCACCTCGTGTCATTAGCATTTGTTTGCCAATATGCACAACTTCGATTAATTTTGTTGGATTAGAGTCTAAATCAACCATATTGCCTGCTTCTTTAGCGGCTTGAGTACCTGAGTTCATCGCAACAGCAACATCGGCTTGTGCTAATGCAGGGGCATCATTAGTACCATCACCCGTCATTGCGACTAATCGACCTTCTGATTGGTATTGACGAATTAATGCTAATTTTGCCTCTGGTGTTGCTTCTGCGAGGAAGTCATCAACACCAGATTCTGCTGCGATAGCTGCTGCCGTAAGATGATTATCACCGGTGATCATGACGGTTTTTATCCCCATTTGGCGAAGTTGGGCAAAACGTTCTTTAATACCGCCTTTCACAATATCTTTAAGTTCAACCACACCTAAAATTTTCTGATTTTCAACGACCACTAGTGGTGTTCCACCAGCTCTTGCTACTTGCTCGACTATAGCGGTGACTTCATCAGGAAAATGACCGTGACTAACTTCAATATGACGACGAATAGCATCAACAGAACCTTTGCGGATCAATCGCTCCCCAATATTGACTCCACTCATTCGTGTCATTGCAGAGAAGGGAATAAAAGATGCCCCAATGGATGCTAAATCGCGTTCGCGCAAATTAAAACGTTGTTTAGCGAGGATCACAATGCTTCTGCCCTCAGGTGTTTCATCTGCAAGCGAGCTTAACTGTGCTGCATCAGCAAGCTGTTTTTCGCTAATACCCGAAAGAGGGATAAAACGAGAAGCTTGACGATTACCGAGAGTAATTGTGCCTGTTTTATCAAGAAGTAAAACGTCAACATCGCCAGCAGCTTCAACAGCACGGCCACTAGTTGCGATAACATTTGCATCTAGCATTCGGCTCATACCTGCAACACCAATCGATGAAAGCAACCCACCTATCGTGGTAGGGATCAGACATACTAACAAAGCAATCAAGGTTACTACTGAAATAACGTCGCCATGGACTTGAAATTCGACAGCGAAAACACTGAACGGGTAAAGGGTGATGCAGGCTAATAAGAAAATAAGTGTGAGTGCTGTTAATAAAATAGTTAAAGCCACTTCATTTGGTGTTTTTCTGCGTTTAGCGCCTTCAACCATTCCAATCATGCGATCGAGAAATGAATTCCCCGCTTCTGCAGTACAACGAATGATCAACCAATCGGATAACACACGAGTACCACCAGTGACAGAAGAAAAATCACCACCTGATTCACGGATCACCGGTGCGGACTCACCCGTAATAGCACTTTCATCAACTGAAGCACCACCTTCAATTACTTCGCCATCACAAGGAATAACTTCACCCGCGTTGACTAAAACAATATCACCTTTATGTAATGAAAAAGAATCAACGGTTTCTTTCGGTGCATTGATGTCAGCGTGATGCAAACGCACTGCTTTGGATTGTTGTTTCGCACCACGTAAACTAGCTGCTTGTGCTTTGCTTCGGCTTTCTGCTAATGATTCAGCAAAATTGGCAAATAACAATGTCACCCATAACCAAAACATCACTTGTGAAGTAAAATGATTATCACTAGGGAGATATGCTAATAGCGAAGCAATCCAAATTCCGGTAGTTAAAAGCGCACCTACATAAACAATAAACATAACGGGGTTACGCCATTGTGCTTGAGGTGTGCATTTTTTTATTGCATCAAAGAAAGCCGACATTATTGTTTTTCTGTCAAAAAGTTGGGTTGTTTTCATGATAGGTTTCCTTATTTAGCCCAAAACAGCTGTAAATGTTCTGCAATAGGGCCAAGTGCTAATGCCGGAACAAAAGTCAAAGCACCGATCATTAATACCGTGAGGATCAATAAAAAAATAAACAGTGGTGAAGTGGTAGAGAGTGTCGCCAAGCTTTCTGGTTGACGTTTTTTCACCGCTAAACTACCCGCAATAGCAAAAACAGGTAACATGACACCAAAGCGACCAATGAGCATTGCGATACCTAATGACAGATTATAAAAAGGTGAATTGACATTGAGCCCGGCAAAGGCACTACCGTTATTATTCGCAGCAGAAGTAAAAGCATATAACACTTCGCTAAAGCCATGAGGGCCTGGGTTTAAAATGGCTTCACGACCAACATCAGTAAATAACGCAAGGGTAGTACCTAATAAAACAACGGCTGGAGAGATTAAAATGGCAATGGCTACCCATTTCATTTCGGCAACACCAATCTTTTTACCGAGATATTCCGGTGCACGACCAACCATTAAGCCAGCGATAAATACAGCTAATAATACATAAAGGATCATGCCATAAAATCCTGAGCCTACACCGCCAAAAACCACTTCACCTGTTTGCATTAACCACATTGGCACCATGCCACCTAATGCCGTTAATGAATCATGCATTGCATTAACGGCACCACAAGAAGCGGCCGTTGTGACAGCAACAAAAATGGCGCTACCAATTATTCCAAATCGTGTTTCTTTTCCTTCAAAATTCAGTGAGCTATTGGTACCTGCGAGTATAAATTCTGGATTTCCTTGCCATTCAGCCCAAGTAATAACACCAACGGCAACGATAAAAATCAGCGTCATTGCCCAAAGTAAGGTGTAGCCTTGGCGCTGAACTCCACTTAAACGACCAAAAGCAAAACATAAGGCAGTAGGAATAAGAAAAATAGCGAGTATTTGTAAGAAGTTACTTAATGAAGTTGGATTTTCATAAGGATGTGCAGAGTTTGCCGCAAAAAAACCACCGCCATTTGTGCCTAATAACTTAATTGCTTCTTGAGAAGCAACTGGCCCCATTGGCAACCATTGTTGTTGACCATTAAGACCTTGACTGAATAGCGCAGGTTGAAAGTTTTGTATCACGCCTTGGCTGACAAATAACAGAGACCAGATAATCGCTAAAGGTAGTAAGACATATAATGTAATACGCCCAATATCGACCCAAGCATTCCCTAAAGAAGAACAAGAAGATTGTGTTAATGCTCTAATTAAAACAAAAGCTACCGCAATTCCCGTTGTGGCAGATAAAAAGTTTTGTACTGCAAGCCCCATCATTTGGCTCAAATAACTGACAGCAGTTTCACCGCTATAAGCTTGCCAGTTAGTATTTGTAATAAAGCTAATAGTTGTATTTAGTGCTAAATCCCAGTTCATATTAGGGGCAAATTGGGGATTTAACGGTAAATAGCCTTGGTTAAGCAGTATGACAAATAATAGAATTGCCCCCATTAAATTAAAAATAAGCAGAGCGAGCATATACTGATACCCGCTCATAGGCTGAATAGATTTACCTGCGGGTTTAAAACCACAGCAACGCCAAATGACATGTTCAGTTTGAGTAACCCAATGAGGTAAATCACCTTCAATCAGGCGAGCTAAATAATGTCCAAGCATTTTTCCCATTACAAATAGTGTAATAAGAAAAACAGCAATATATATCAACGCTGTTATTGCCATTTTTAAAATGCCTCTGCATGAAATAACACATAAATAAGATAAGCAGTGAGCAAAACAACTAATGTCACAGCACCGAATATCACCATCAGAATGATCCTTTTACTATTTAGATTAAGAGAGCGTACTTAAAGGTCTGTAAAGATGTTGATAAAAGAGATAGGTGAAGTGTAAAAAAAGTATAAAAATGGCAGATAGGTGATCTATTGACTCCTTGATTGGTTGAAATAATGTCATGCCTTTGTTAGATCTAAGTTAGGTTCAAATAATATGCTAATTAAGTGAATAGAAATTAGCACTCTCTAGGGGATATTGAATGAATACTCTCTATCTAAAGGCCAAATGGTTTTTATACTTCTTAAGCTTATTAATAATTTCATCTATCTTCATGGTTAAAGCGATGGCAAATTCTGATAAGGCATACCTAGTTACACTGGCACAAGAGGGAAATTTATCTGAATTAAAACGTCAGATAGAACAAGGTGCAGATATTGAACAACGTGATCTAAAGTTACGCACACCGCTAATGGCGGCCACACATGCCAACCAAATTGAGGTTGCAAAATATCTGATTGAGCATGGCGCAGATGTTAATGCCCGTGATGCTATTCATGATTCACCATATCTTTATTCAGGTGCTAGAGGTTTACAGGAGATCTTAGAATTAACGTTATCGCATGGTGCCTCGCTTAAAAGTGTTAATCGTTATGGTGGAACAGCATTAATTCCTGCTTCAGAGCGAGGTCATGTAAAAACAGTAAAAACATTGATTGATGCTGGTGTGGATGTTGATCATATTAATCGTTTAGGTTGGACGGCTTTAATCGAAGCTATTATTTTAGGTGATGGTAGCCAAAAATATGAAGAGATTGTGACTTTACTTATTAAAGGCGGAGCTAACGTTAACCTTGCCGATGGCTCTGGCTACACACCATTAACTTTAGCTAAAGATAAAGGCTATACAAACATCGTTAATATACTTGAAAAAGCGGGGGCAAAATAATGTCAGATAATCAATTTATACAACAAGCTATATCGCTTGCAATGGATAATGTGAAAGTGGGGGGAAGGCCATTTGGTGCGGTTATTGTGAATAATGATCAAGTGATTGCAAGTGCTGTTAATCAAATAGTAACGACAAATGATCCCACTGCCCATGCTGAATTATTAGCATTACGAGAAGCAGGTAAAGTATTAGGGCGAACAAAATTAGATGACTGTATTATTTATGCCAGTGGACAACCTTGCCCAATGTGTCTTGCCGCAATGCGTATGGCGGGGATCTCTAAAATTTTTTATGCTTATTCTAATGAGGATGCAGAGCCTTACGGACTATCGACAGCCCGTATTGCTAAAGCATTAAGAAAGGAGCCAGAGCAACAAGAAGGCCTTCAATTTGTACAGATAAAAGCTGAGAATGAAATGCAACCTGAACTTTATCAGTATTGGTCACAGCAATCTTAAAGATGCTAAGTTTTCTATAAATAAAAGCCCTAAAAGCGAGAATTGAAGTAACAGCATAAGATCAGATACTTTTAGGACTTTTTATTTTTACTATTGATGATTAATCAACAAAATAATTGTTTTTCAGCAGGGGTCACATTTAACTGCGATTGCCAACTTTTGAGCGTTAACGTCGCCAACATGGCTAAACCTTCATAATAAGGGAAGGCCCCTTGTAAAGATAACTTTTCTAAATAACGATAAGCCCATGGCAGAAGGTGTTCTGCTAATAACTCATTGAGCTTTTCAGGGCGAGTTTCTGCAATCCATGCCACCATCATTACCATTAATCCAAAGTGATCTTCAGGCTCATTTTGAGTTAACGCAATATCAATGCCATTTTCTAGCATCCATTCACGTAAATCTAATGTTGAATTACCAAATAATACATTTTCATGATCAAGATAGACTGAGCCCCAAGGAGGTGCTGGAAGTGCGTAAGGGCCGACAAATAAACGCTGATAAGCTTGTGCTAAAGTTTCTTCATTTAATGAGGTTTGTGAAAGTAGACTTGCAATACGTTGCTTCTCTTCCTCACTGCCATACGGCCATTCATCAATCCACTTTGGGCTCGACAGCAGTTCGACAATGTCATTTTTTTCAGTGGGTGCATAATAAAATGCCGCACCTAAAATACGGGCAGTAAGAGAAATGTCAGTAATAAGTTGTTGTTCCATAATATTTTTATAATCCGCTTAGATTTATTGTCTTTACTATATGCGATTTTCTATCTAAACATAATGACGAAGATTAAAAAAGAGTGATACCGCATTATAAAAGGAAAACCGCCATAACAGATAAAAAGTATGGGCTTTTTAATTATTACAGCGGTTTAAAGGCAGTGTTTTTAATTAACCAACCACAGCCATACCGACAGTCATATGTAAACCATAGAACACACCGCGTCCGATAAACTCACCGGCAAACACTAAAATAAAGCCCAATGCTAATAAAGCAACAGAAGGGTTATTTTTACGCAGAAGTGGTGCAATCCAGCAACTTAAGCCTAAAACTAAAGCTACTAATTTAATTCCCATTAAAGCACCATAGTTAGGGACTAAATCTACTGCTTTTTGTACAGAAGTTTGAATAGAGCTTAATTCAAAGCCTTGTGATGTTGCCACAATAGCACTCACAACAATTGCGATAACACTTAATAATGGCAATGCACTGACACAATTGAGGTTAAAACCCGCAATACGCAGTAAAAGTGCCGCTAAAATAGGGCCACAGATAAAGGCGGTTAGCACAAAATTAAATGTAGTGTAGCTGTTATACCATGTTGGAACGGTATCAATTTGGTATACGCGAGATATTGCTGTAATAAATAATGCAGCTAATACTATCACAAGGGCGACCCATAATTTGCCCAATGCTGCCGGCATCTTATTAAGTACAGCCAGTAACCAGTAGATCCCACCCAGAGCAAAGAAAATTGAACCGCTGGCAATTTCATTACTTAATGATGAGTGACCCAGACGAAGTAATGAGTTAAATGCGCGTAATGGGGTTCCCATATGCATCATGGATAATAAGAAACCAATACCCATTAATACCCAAAGACCAAACATGCTGTAATGTACTTTTCTGTTCATTTCAGGAGAAAGCTTCCCCGAAAGAATAGCGCATCCCATGATAATAAATGCGCCAGCAACACTTTGACCGATAACAGTAAAGAACATCAGTGGCCATTCATGCAATCCCACCATCTTACACCTCCTCTGGGTTTGCCAGATGACCGGTGGTATCACCCACAGGACGGCTATTGGCATTTAATTTAAGGACAATATTTGGCTTGGTATATTTTGCTGAAGGAAGTGGGGCGATTTCAGCTAAATCACCATATTTAGCACGTAATTCTTCAATCGGTGCCATATCTAATGCACGTAGTGGACAAGACTCAACACAAATCGGTTTTTTGCCTTCAGCTACACGCTCATAACAACCGTCACATTTGGTCATATGACCTTTAACTTCATCAAATTGTGGTGCGCCATAAGGACATGCCATGTGACAATAACGACAACCGATACAAATATCTTCATTAACGACAACAAAGCCATCTTCACGTTTATGCATTGCACCACTTGGGCAAACTTTTGCACAAGCAGGATCGTCACAGTGGTTACACGAAATGGATAAGTAATAGGCAAAAATATTTTGTGTATAAACGCCGTCTTGTTCAGTCCAATCGCCACCTGCATATTCATAGATCCGACGGAAATTGACTTCAGGGGATAAATTTTTAAAATCCTTGCACGCCAGTTCACAGGTTTTGCAGCCGGTGCAACGACTTGAATCAATGTAAAAACCATATTGCGTTGACATAACCAGACTCCTTACGCCTTGACGACTTCAACAAGATTACTGTGAGAAGGATTACCCTTGGCAAGTGGCGAAGGGCGTTGTGTCGTTAACACGTTAATGCTACCTGCGTGATCAATGCGGTTACTATCTGGGTTATACCAAGCACCTTCACTTAAACCGACTACACCGGGTAAAATGCGAGGTGTCACTTTTGCGTTGATCCTAACTTCACCACGATCGTTATAAATACGTACTAAATCACCGTGTTTAATGCCTCGTTTTGATGCATCAACAGGGTTTATCCATATTTCTTGTGGACATGCGGCTTTTAAAACATCTACGTTGCCATAAGTTGAGTGAGTACGTGATTTATAGTGGAAACCCGTCATTTGTAATGGATATTTTTCCATTGCCGGATCACCATAGCTTTCAAAACCAGCAGAATAAATCGGCAGTGGATCAATGACATCGTCAGATGCAAGTTCCCATGTCGCTTTAATGTCAGCAAGTTGAGAAGAATAAATCTCAATTTTGCCTGATGGTGTCGTTAATGGGTTGTTTTCAGGATCATCACGGAATTTACGATAAGCAACATGATGGCCTTCAGGGTCGCGTTTTTTGAAGATCCCTTGAGTACGGAACTCTTCAAAAGTGGGAAGTTCAGGTAAGTTTTGACGAGATTGTTCGTAAAGGTGACGTAACCATTCTTCTTGAGTACGATTTTCAGTGAATTTTTCACCTACACCCATGCGTTTTGCAATTTCGCTGGTCATTTCATAGATATTACGGCTTTCAAAGCGAGGTTTTATTGCTTGATCTGCAAAAATTACATACGCCATATTACCCGCCGATGCATCCATACAGAAATCCATCTGTTCTGATGCAGTGCAATCAGGAAGTAGAATATCGGCATATTTAGCAGATGCTGTCATATGGTTATCGATCACCACAATCATTTCGCATTTTTTATCGTCTTGCAAAATATCGTGAGTACGATTGATTTCAGAATGTTGGTTAACTAAACAGTTACCTGCGTAGTTCCATACCATTTTAATAGGCACATCAAGTTTGTCTTTACCACGAACACCATCACGAGTTGCTGTCATTTCTGGGCCACGTAAGATTGCATCCGTCCACATAAACATGGAAATGCTGGTGGTGACAGGGTTAGTGAACGTAGGCATACGAACAAAAGGAATGCTGTAAGAGCCTTCGCGAGCACCAGTATTACCGCCGTTAATTCCCACATTACCGGTCAAAATAGAGAGCATCGCAATAGCACGAGAAGCGAGTTCACCGTTAGAACGGCGTTGAGGCCCCCATCCTTGTGTAATATAAGCTGGTTTTGCTGTTGCAATTTCACGAGCCAATTTCACAATACGTGAAGCGGGAATACCTGTAATTTGCGCTGCCCATTCTGGTGTTTTAGGTTGACCGTCAGCGCCGTCACCTAAAATATAGGCTTTATAGTGCCCATTTTTTGGCGCACCTTCAGGTAGAGTGGTTTCATCGTAACCTACGCAATATTTATCTAGGAAAGGCTTATCAACTAAGTCTTCTTTGATCATGACATACGCTAAGGCATTGACTAATGCTGCATCCGTTCCTGGGCGAATAGGGATCCACTCATCTTCACGACCTGCACCCGTATCGGTATAACGCGGATCGATGATAATCATTCGTGCATCAGATTTCTCACGGGCTTGTTCAACGTAATAGGTGACACCGCCACCACTCATCCGTGTTTCACCTGGATTATTACCAAACATTACAACCAGTTTGGTGTTTTCAATATCTGAAGGGCTATTACCATCTGCCCAACCACCATAGGTGTAATTTAAGCCAGCCGCAATTTGTGCCGTACTGTAATCACCGTAGTGATTAAGATAACCACCACAACAATTCATTAAACGAGCAATTAATGTTGCTCCTGGTGGCCATGACTTCGTCATCGTGCCACCTAAAGTACCTGTGCCGTAGTTCAAATAAATAGATTCATTACCATAATCTTTAATCAAACGTTTCATGGTATCTGAAATCGTATCAAAGGCTTCATCCCATGAAATACGTTCAAATTTACCTTCACCACGCTTACCCACACGTTTCATTGGGTAGCGTAAACGGTCAGGGTTGTAAACACGCCGACGCATTGAGCGACCACGTAAACAGGCACGAACTTGGTGTAATTCTTCGTAGATATCATTACCCGTATTGTCGGTTTCTACATATTTAATTTCACCATCAACAACATGCATACGTAATGGACACCGACTACCACAGTTTACTGTACAGGCACTCCACACCACTTTTTCGCTATTCGTTGTCGGTTTTGTCTCTGTGGCGATGGCTTGATTAAAGGGGAGAGATAATCCCCCTGCAGTTATTGCTAAACCACTCGCTGCACCTGTTTTTACAAAACGACGGCGAGATAAGGGAGTGGAAAGTAACGCCATCTCTTTGATGTTTTTCATACATTACTCACTTGATTATTTATATTTTTAAGAAAAAAGAAGCCAACAAGCTTATAGAAATAATTATTGTTATTGTTGTTAAAAAATAAGCACTTTAACGTAGGTAATAAAACCCAACTGTTAATGTGGATATTACGTATTTTCTAAAAGTTGTAGTTGCTTTACATCAAAGAAAAGTGATTTATTACAAGCGTTACCAGTTTTTTAGGTTAACTTAAGTTTTTGTATTAGTTAAATTTAATCAAATGATTGACAGTGTTATATAATAAAATATATAACGATTAATAAAGTATTATAATGTTACTGATAACAGAGAATAGACGAAATAATAATGCACTATCTATCAGATTTGACTGGATAATTTGCCAATAAAATTAATGAATGGAATATTTTTTTCTCAAATAAAATTATTTAACATTATATTAATTTGTTTAGCTAAATAAAAAATAATTTGTTTAGCTATTAGGTTATTTTAATTTCCTTTTTATTATCTAATTAAGACTGTCTATGTGTCTTTTTTGTCGTTTAGATCACAAATAAAGCGCTTTTATTCGTATATTTATTGCCATTCGAGATAGGTTTTTATTTAATCAGGTTATTAGCTAAACCGTTTTAGTTTTTATGGCTGCTATTAATGATTGGTTTATAAACGAAGTAAGACTTACCGAGGCTATGATGAATATTGAGAATATTGCTCGCCAACTAGTACCTTTATTGGGAGGTGCTGAAAACATTGCCAGTGCGGCGCATTGTGCTACTCGTTTAAGACTTGTATTAGTCGATGACACTAAAGCTGATAAAGAGGCAATCAATAAATTAGAAGGTGTAAAAGGGTGTTTTAGTAATGCGGGGCAAATTCAGGTAATTTTTGGTACTGGCTTAGTTAATAAAGTGCATGCTGCCTTTATTGCTGCGGCGGGTATTGGTGAATCAAGTAAATCTGAAGCGGCAAATATTGCAGCCAAAAAGCTTAACCCATTTCAGCGAATAGCTAGACTGCTTTCTAATATTTTTGTACCTATTATCCCTGCCATTGTGGCATCGGGTTTATTAATGGGGTTACTTGGGTTAATGAAAACTAACCAGTGGGTGAGCCCTGATAATGCACTCTATATCATGTTAGATATGTGTAGCTCTGCGGCATTTATTATTTTGCCTATTTTGATTGGTTTTACTGCGGCAAAAGAGTTTGGCGGAAATCCTTATCTTGGCGCTACATTAGGTGGAATTTTAACGCATCCTGCATTAACTAACGCATGGGGCGTTGCCGCTGGTTTTAACACCATGAACTTCTTTGGGTTAGAGGTGGCAATGATTGGTTATCAAGGTACTGTTTTTCCAGTCTTGCTTGCCGTTTGGTTTATGAGTGTCTTGGAAAAACAATTACGTAAAGTTGTTCCTAATGCTCTCGATTTAATTATCACGCCATTTTTAACCGTTATTATTTCGGGCTTTGTGGCGTTATTAGTTATAGGGCCTGTTGGTCGCCTTTTAGGTGATGGTATTTCACTATTATTAAGTACCTTAATTACACAAGCGGGTTGGATAGCAGGGCTGATTTTTGGTGGCCTTTATTCTGTGATTGTTATTACGGGTATTCACCACAGTTTTCATGCTGTCGAAGCGGGTTTATTAGGTAACCCTAATATTGGGGTTAACTTTTTATTGCCGATTTGGGCAATGGCAAATATTGCTCAAGGTGGTGCTTGTATAGCCGTTTGGTTTAAAACTAATGATGCAAAAATTAAAGCAATCACAATCCCATCTGGTTTTTCCGCTATGTTAGGTATCACTGAAGCGGCAATTTTCGGGATTAATTTACGTTATGGAAAACCTTTTATTGCTGCGTTAATTGGTGGTGCAGCTGGCGGTGCTTGGGTTGTAGGCTCGCATGTTTATATGACAGCCGTAGGGTTGACTGCTATTCCGGGTATTGCAATCGTGCAAGCAGGTTCAATTATGAACTATATTATTGGCCTTGTGATTGCCTTTGTGACTGCGTTTGTTATCTCTCTTTTGCTGAAATACAAAGTGGAGTCTGCATAAATGAACACAAACGAAGGGTTATCTGCGATTTTACAATCGGTCATGCGTAATAGCGCTAAAGCCATAAAAGATAAATATTATCCACATTGGCATTTAGCGCCAGTAACTGGGTTATTAAATGATCCCAATGGATTTTGTTTTGATGGTGAATATTATCATCTGTTTTATCAATGGAACCCTTTGTCTTGTGAGCATAAACATAAATGTTGGGGTCATTGGCGCTCAAAGGATTTGATTACTTGGCAGCATCAACCTATTGCTTTACTACCTGATGAATTTTATGACAAAGATGGCTGTTATTCTGGTAGTGCCGTGATCTACCAAGGGAAATTAACTCTTTGCTATACCGGTAATGTCAAATTTGAGGATGGCTCACGTACAGCATGGCAATGTTTAGCCGTTAAAAATCAACAGGGAAGTTTTGATAAGTTAGGGCCTGTATTAGGGCTTCCTGAAGGCTATAGTGGTCATGTCCGTGATCCGAAGATTTGGCAATATAATGATGTCTGGTACATGGTATTAGGCGCGCAGAACTTAGATAAACAGGGTAAAGTTTTACTCTATCGTGCATCTCACTTATATCAATGGCAATTAGTCGGCGAGTTAGCGGGAAGTTATTTAGGCGGGTTAGCTGATGCGGGTTATATGTGGGAATGCCCAGATCTCTTTGAACTAGATGATCGCTTTATTTTATTAACATGCCCCCAAGGGATAAAAAGAGAACAACAACGATTTTTAAATTCGCATTCTAGTGCCTATTTAATCGGGGATTTTGATTATTCAACATTGCAATTTCAGCATGGTGATTTAGTCGAACTAGATGCAGGTTTTGAGTTTTACGCACCTCAAACAACATTAGTGAATGGCAGACGTTTATTATTTGGTTGGATGGGAGTTCCTGATGGTGAAGAGATGTATCAACCGACTATTGCTAATGGCTGGATTCACCAAATGACTTGCCCTCGCGAATTACATATAAAAGAAGGGAAGCTTTATCAACAACCCGTAAAAGAGTTACAGCAATTAAGACAAAAGCCAGCATATTGGCAGGGTATTGCTGATGATGCGCCAGATATCAGCGGATTTTCGTTTGAATTTGAAGTAGAGCTATTTGGCTCTCTTACTATTTATTTTTCTGATACTCTTGCTTTATTCATTGAAGATGATCAAGCCGTGTTAAAACGCCGTAGTGTTAAAAATGGGGAGTGGCAATCACGTTTCTGGTCTGGTGATATAAAACATCTTCAAATATTATGTGATAGCTCCAGTGTAGAGATTTTCTTTAATGGCGGAGCCGGTGTGATGAGTAGCCGTTTTTTCCCTTTAGAAAAACAGACTATTTGTTTCTTGGGAAAAGACACAATAAACCTCACAACTTGGCCATTAAAGAATGCATTACTCAGTTAGATCCAATTATATAAACAATAAAACAGTTTAAGTTTAGCGAATGTGACATTAAGTAGAATAATAGTGAAAAAACAAAAACGTATCACGATCACCGATATTGCAAAATTAGCGAGCGTTTCAAAAACAACGGCAAGTTTAGTATTAAATGGCCGTGGTAAAGAGATGCGTGTATCTGATGATACTATCGCACGTATTACGGCTATTGCTGAACAATATCAGTATCAGCCTAATATTCATGCTCGCTCTTTACGTGATAATCGTAGTTATGCATTAGGGTTGGTTATTCCTGATATTACTAACTATGGTTTTGCTTCTGTGGCGTATGAACTAGAAATATTATGCAGAGAAGCAGGTATTCAATTACTTATTTCTTGTACTGATGAAAATGCGGCTCAAGAAACGCTGGCAATAGAACATCTATTATCACGTCAAATAGATGGTTTGATTGTGGCTTCTTGTTTACAAAGTGATTTTGAATATCAACGTTTAAGTAAACAAATACCTGTTGTGTTATTTGACCGGTATTTTGAAGGAACAACATTACCTTTTGTTGTCACCGATTCAATAACGGCAACACAACAAATTATTGCAGAAATTGCTTCGACAAAAGGTATTGATGAGTTTTATTTCCTTGGTGGGCAATCAACGCTTTCACCAACTAAAGATCGTCTTTTAGGTTTCACCCAAGGGCTTTCACAAGCACAAATCAATCTAAAATCAGAGTGGATCATACATGGGCATTATCACCCAAGTTCAGGTTATGAAATGTTTGGCTCTTTGTGTGCATCGCTAGGACGATCGCCTAAGTTTGTTTTTACTTCTGCTTGTGGCTTATTGGATGGCGTGTTGCGCTATCTAAGTCAAAATAAAATTATGCAAAATGAAGTCTATTTAGCCGGTTTTGATGATCACTATTTGTATGATTCATTATCAATACCAATAGATACTATTGCACAAAATAATCCTGAATTAGCATCACACTGTTTCCGACTGGTCATGGGATTAATAAACCAGACAAACTTAGAAATTCATCAAATTTTTGTTCCAGCAAAAATTCATCAACGACATGAGTAAGACTGAGCAATTTTATGCAATCATCAGTATAGTGTTTATGATACAAGCTGATGATTTTTACTGTTGATGGAGTCAATATTCAATGCGCCAAGAGCAGGCTAAACTTATCCACCTTCCTGAGCTGAATAGCCTTGCTTATCTGCAAGCTGAATATTTACACCAAACTTTCTCTCGCCATACCCATGAAGGCTTCTGTATTGGTGTAATTGATGATGGCGCACAGCAGTTTTATCGCACAGGAAGTGAACATATCGCTCCTAAAGGAGACATCATTATTGTTAATGCAGATGAAGTTCATACCGGCTCCTCTGCGGTTGAATCTGGTTGGGCTTATCAAGCTATTTATCCCACACCAGAATATCTGCAAACATTAACGCGTGATCTACAACAAGAGCAGGGTGCCACGCCTTGGTTTCCTGATGCTGTTATTCACGATCCTGGTTTAAGTCAGCAACTTTTATTACTTTTTTCATTACTGGAACAACCTAATAATTATCTTTTAAAAGAATCGCTATTGCTTTCAACAATGGCAATGTTGATTTTGCGTTATAGCAAAACAAGAACCCAAGAAAAACCATTAAGTGCTATAGGGCAACGGTTACAGTGGGTGAGTGAATTAATGAATGACACACCTGAAAATGAGTTTTCACTCAACACGTTAGCTGAAATGGTGAATTTAAGTCCATGGCACTTTTTACGTCAGTTTAAAAAAGAAATAGGTATGACCCCTCATGCTTGGCTTATTCAAGCCCGAATTCGTAAAGCAAGGCAGTTACTCTCTTTAGGTCATACACTTACTGATGTAACACAACGTTGTGGTTTTTCAGATCAAAGCCATTTCCATCGTCATTTTAAAAACGCTATTGGTGTTACACCGGGAAACTATTTAAAAGGGCTTCGATTATCTTCCTCTTTAAAATCCCCCTTGTTGTAATAAAAAATTAAAAGAGCAATTTTATACAATCCCATTTATCTTTACTGACTGATAATCATTCTCTATAGAATTAATGTATTAGACGTGAAGACAGATAAATGGAAAAAATCAAAAATAACACTGAAGATAAGCAAACTATGCGTGCCTTTGGTTTAGGCGCTTTACATGTTTTGCCTTTATGCCTTGCGGTGATCCCTTGGGGAATACTCGCAGGTTCAATGGCTGTGGATGCAGGATTAACCTTTGCACAAAGTGTCGGAATGTCTGCCATTGTTTTTGCAGGTGCGGCGCAATTAGTAACATTAGGGTTAGTTGTTTCTGGAGCAGGGATGCTAACCATTATTGTTTCTGTCTTTTTTATTACCGCCCAACACCTTTTATATGGTTTAACCTTACGCCCTCATGTTGCTCATTTAAAATGGTATCAACGCATTACGATAGGTTTTTTATTAACGGATGAGCTTTTTGCAGTGTCAGCACAACCTAAAGTGAAACTAACACCTGCTTATATGATCGGTGCAGGATTATGTTTTTATTTAGCCTGGGTAGCGGTCAGTATTGTTGGCATTATTATGGCAAGCCAAGTTTCTGATTTATCACGTTATCATCTTGATTTCTCTATTGTTGCTACGTTATTGGCAATTGTGATCCCGTTAATAAAAACATTTAGTACGTTAGTTGGTGTTATTGTCTCATTTTGCCTTTCAATTGTTTTCAGTTGGTTAAATATAGAGGGTGGTGTCGTTATTGGTGGGCTAACAGGTATGTTTATCGCGGTTTGTGTTGCAAGAATAAGAGGAGAGCAAAAATGACATGGTCGTTATTATTAATTTTGGCACTGGTCATTTTCATGCTGCGTTATTTCTTTCTCGAACCAGCAGTACCTGTCAAATTACCGCCAGTGATCAGACAAGCCTTAGGATACTCTGCACCCTGTTTATTAACCGCAATCTGTGCGCCAATTGTACTGTTAGAAAAAGGCGAATTTAAAGGTATTTTAGATAACCCTTATCTTTGGGGAACTTTATTATGTGTAGGATTAGCGCTTAAAATACGCAATACATTAATAGTGGTTTTACTGACCTTGGTTGGTTTTTATCTTCTTAATGCCTTATTAAACTGAATACTAAAGGTGATTTTATTTAACGTAATATTTACATTTAAAAATAATCATTTTTGTATTAATGTAGTTCGTTATTTTATCGGCCGTCTTTGAACGGCTGATTCTACCTCTCTTTTCTGTATTACCATTCATTATCCGACTCGTTTCACCTCTCATTTTTAACGTATACTAATTGATGTTGTGTTAAAAAAATGTGATCTAAATTGCTTCGATTTGGTTTTGCTTCTGTTTTTGGTTTTTTGTTTTGAATACCATCGCAGAATCACAGACCTGATCTCCTTATTCTCGTTATCAATGATACGGAGGCACTTTATATGTTTTCAGAAGAACGGCGGCAGGAAATTTACACCATCATCAGGGAACAAAAGAAAGTTAAAGTGGCTCAGCTTGCGGAGAAATTCAGTGTCACATTGGAGACTATCCGTAGCGATTTGAAATACCTTGAAGGAGAAGGGTTGATCAAACGTTGTCATGGTGGCGCCATACTAGGGAAACAAGAAATTAAAAAAATAAGTAAATTCAGTGATAGTTTTGATATTTCATGTTTATTGCACGACTTATTAATTGTTAGAGAACGTAAAGATAGAAAACCGGAAGGTAAAGTCTGTGTTTTAGGATCGTTTGTAGTAGATATTATCGCCAATGTCGAATCTTTTCCGAAAGTTGGTGAATTAGTTAATTCAAAAAGCAATTCGATAGGTCCTGGTGGTAAAGGAACAAATCAGGCGATGGCAGCAAGTTTTTCTGATGCCAAAGTCCATTTAATAACAAAAGTCGGTGAAGATCATTTTAGTAAATATGCTTATAAATATTTACAAGAAAGTGGCATTGATTCTTTCACTATTTTTCAAACAGAAACCGAGCCAACAGGCAGTTCGATTAGTTATTTAGCTGACAAAACACAAAACAATATTACAGCAACTTATCTAGGCGCAAATAACACTTTTTCTGAACAAGAGATTGATATTTCATTGCCGTATGTCAGTGAAGCCGATGTGTTATTACTCCAAGGCGAAATTAATATAGAAGCCAATATTAAAGTCGCCTTATTTGCTAAGTCGGTTAATAAGATCATCATACTAAATGTTGCACCTTATAACGAAAACCTAAAACAACTTTATTTGTATCTTGATTTTATTACTTTAAATGCGAACCAAGCATCTCATTGGGCTGACTTTGAAATAAACGATATTAATGATGCAAAGCAGGCGATCAATATTATTTCCGGTGACGAAAGTAAGAAAGTGATTATTTATATGGATGAGCTTGGTGTGGTTTATTTTGATGGTCGAGCCACATTTCATATTCCACCGATGCCATCGTTACGCGTAGATACGATGGCAGCAACAGATGCGTTTAATGGCGCATTTGCATCAAAGATAGCAGCAGGAGGCACAATGCATGAGAGTGTATTATTTGCCAGTGCTTTCCTCTCTGCATTTATAGAACAAAAAGGCGTAACAGCAATGCCTGTGCTTTCTCAAGTTCAGGCTCGCCTTAAATCAAGGCTTGAAGATATTCGGCCACAAATAATCTGCAATGAGAAAAGGTGCATATAATGAAAAAAACACTTCTGGCATTTACCCTATGCAGTTCCATTTTTACACTTCCGGCTTTCGCGCAATACCCTGAAAAACCGATTACTATTGTTGTTCCTTGGGCGGCAGGTGGTAATACCGATACGGTTGCACGCTTAGCAGCAAAAGGACTACAAGAAGAATTAGGCGTTACTGTTAATGTAGTCAATAAAACTGGCGGCAGTGGTGTTGTAGGTCATGATGCCATTAAAAATGCAAAACCTGATGGCTACACATTAGGAATTGCAACAGTTGAAATTACCATGATGCATCATCAGGGAATGACGAATTTAACATATCAAGATTACACACCGATTACACGTCTTGCCGTTATTTATGGTGGATTGCAAGTTGGAAAATCTTCGCCATTTAAAAATGCACAAGAAATTATTGATTATGCGAAAGCAAATCCAGGTAAATTAAAAGCATCAGGTAGTGGCTTAAATTCAATTTGGCATCTGAATACTATTGGTATGTTGCGTGCGGCTGGATTACCAGATAATGCTATTCGCTTTATTCCTTCTCAAGGTGCGAGTGCGGCGTTACAAGAATTAGCATCAGGGGGTGTTGATATAGTGACATCTTCATTAGGTGAAGCCGATAGTATGGTAAAAGCGGGATTAGTAAAACATATGGCCATTATGTCCAATGAAAAGTCGGCTTTCTACCCAGATGTACCCTTATTCAAAGAAGCTACAGATTATAATTGGGATCTGCAAGCGTGGAATATGTTAGTTGCCCCTAAAGGTCTTGATAAAGAAGTACAAGATAAACTTACCGCGGCCATGAAAAAAGTATATGCCTCTGGTGAATTAGCCGAATTTGCAAATAAACAAGGCTTTGAAGTTATCGAATTATATGGCGATGATGCCACTCAATTTATGGCCAATGAAGATAAAAAGTTTGGCGAAATTATAAAGAAATAACTGAGGGAACGGCTGAGCAACAGCCGTTTTTATGCCTATGCTAAATCGTCATATTCTATCGCTCATATTTTGTTGCTTTGGTTTATTCCTTATTGTTTATAGTGCATATTCATTAGGCGATTTTAGTGAATATGGTGCTGCGTTTATGCCTTCTATTATTGGCGGTGGCATGATCCTATTTTCATTAATAGATATATTTTCACGTAAACAAGAAAGTGATATTCCATTAGTGACGTGGCATGAAATAAAATTTGTCTTATTAATTATCAGTGTTATTCTTTTTTATGTGCTTGCATCTGATTATTTGGGATTTATTTTAACCGGATTAATTATTACAGCACCATTAATGATGAAATATGCAACAGTAAAACCTATATATAGTTTTATTATTTCGGCAGGAGTGGTGTTAGGTGTGTATTACTTATTTACCGCTGTACTGTTAGTACCGCTGCCTCAGCTATTTTCATAAATAGAGAACAACAGTATGGATATATTAATTAGCGCACTTGCTTATATTGATTACACAACAATTCTTGTCGTTATTGGTGCCTGTTTATTTGGCTTATTTGTTGGTGCAATTCCCGGATTAACATCAACAATGGCTATTGCATTAATGGTACCGTTTACTTTTTTTCTTGAACCCATTCCTGCTTTAGCCTTAATGATCTCCGTTGGAGCATCATCTATATTTGCAGGGGATATTCCCGGAGCCTTATTAAATATTCCGGGTACACCTGCATCGGCAGCTTATACCAATGATGCACATTCCTTAGTTAAAGAAGGTAAAACAAATCGTGTATTGGGTATGTCATTAACCAGCTCTGTGATTGGTGGCGTAATTGGTACGATTATATTAGCCTCAACAGCACCAATATTAGCTGAATTTGCTTTAAAATTTAGCTCTTACGAATATATGTGGTTGTCTCTAATCGGTTTAAGTTGTGCAACTATTGTTTCCGGCTCTCATATTAGAAAAAGCTTATTAGCTCTGTTCTTTGGTATTGCATTAGCCACCATTGGTTATGATGAGTTTACAGGTCAAGCCCGTTTTACTTTCGGTGAAGTTTCTTTAATGCAAGGTGTCAGCTTTATTCCAGCAATGATAGGGCTATTTGCTATTTCTGGTGCTATCAAATATTACGTTGAACGTTGGAAAGAAAAGCAAATTACACTAACAGAAGTGAATGTGGAAAATAACTCTTACAATATCTTTAAAGGTGTGGGGGGTGTTGTTCGTCAACGTAAGGGCGGCATTTTCCGTAGCGGAATAATAGGAACATTAATTGGTGCTTTACCTGGTGCTGGAGCCGATATTGCAGCGTGGATCTCTTATGCTGTTTCAAAGAAACTCTCTAAAAAACCAGAGAAATATGGTCATGGCTCTGAGGAAGGTATTGTTGATGCTTCAGCGAGTAATAATGCAAGCTTAGCCGGAAGTTGGATCCCATCTCTAGTCTTTGGTATTCCCGGTGATTCTGCGGCTGCAATTATTATCGGTGTACTATATATGAAAGATATGCAACCGGGACCAACGCTATTCTTATTTAATCCCGATAAATTGTATGCTGTCTTTATTATCTTTTTTATTGCTAATCTTATTTTACTACCGATTGCTTTTATTGTTGTCAATTTATTGAAAAAAATTGTTGCTATCGATAATGCGATTATTTACCCAGCAATCATTCTATTTAGTATCGTTGGCTCATATGCAATCACAAATACGATGTCTTCTATTGTGGTTATGTTAGTTATGGGTGTTATTGGCTATTTCCTTCAAGAACGAAAATTCCCAATCTCGCCAATTATTTTAGGCATGATATTAGGGCCTATGTTAGAAAAAAACTTACTCTCATCATTAATGAAATCTGATGGTGATTTTATTAATTTTGTTAATAGACCTATTTCGATGGTATTAGCCAGTGCATTTTTTCTCATTGTTATTATGCAAATTAGAGGTGCATTGAAAGCTAAATAACGCATCTCGTTTTTATACCAAATAAATTAAATATAAAGATACTTTTTAAGTATCAGGGAAAGCTCATTTTAAATAAACAAAATAACGTTTTTTAAGATGTTAGAAATCAGCAGATAAATAAAAATATCGGGTGATCGAATGAAAAAAATATTAAATAAGCCAGAAAATTATGTCGATGAAACATTAGCCGGTTTATGTCTTGCACATAGCCATATTTATCGTCAACCACAGCCAAGATTGATTGCTCGTTCAAAAAAAGCAGATAAGCCGAAAGTGGGTATTGTAACAGGCGGAGGCTCTGGCCATTTGCCAGTATTCACAGGATATGTCGGTAAAGGTTTATTAGATGCAGCTGCTGTGGGAGATGTTTTTGCTTCACCTTCAGCGGATTTAATGGCCGATACTATTCGTGAAGCAAATAGCGGCTTAGGCGTATTGCTACTTTATGGCAATTACGGTGGCGATGTAATGAATTTTGATATGGCAACTGAAACGGTTGATTTTGAAGATAATATTCGTTGCACAACGGTATTAGCTGCGGATGATGTTGCTTCAGCAAAGCCTGAAGAGGCGCATAAACGCCGTGGTGTAGCTGGGATGGTTTATGGTTTTAAAATGGCGGGCGCCAAAGCAGAAGAAGGGGCTTCACTTGATGAAGTAACACGTATTGCTCAAAAAACCATGGAAAATACCCGAACGATTGGTTGTGCGTTAACATCTTGTACCTTACCAGCGGTAGGACATCCTACCTTTGAAATTGGTGAGGATGAAATGGAAATGGGCATGGGAATTCACGGTGAACCGGGAATTTGGCGTGATAAGTTACGCAGCGCTGATGAAATTGCCCAAGAAATGTTCGATCGTCTGCAAGCTGAATTATCATTCAAAGCAAATGATAAGGTTTCAGTGTTAGTCAATTCATTAGGCGCAACACCTCTTGAAGAGCTCTACATTCTATATAACAAAGTTGCACAGCTTATTGAAAAAACAGGTGCTACGATTATTCATCCATTAGTCGGCCGTTATGCTACATCAATGGAAATGACGGGGGTAAGTTTAACGTTGTGTAAATTAGATGATGAACTCGAAGCTTTAATGAATGCACCGGCTTATTGTGCATTTTGGAGAGTCTAGCGATGAATATCACTCTTGATATGCTAAAACAAGGCGTTGCACGTATTGCTACTGCTTGTGAGCAATCACAGTCAATGTTGTGTGAAGCTGATAGTCGTTTAGGTGATGGTGATTTAGGGATCACCATGCAAAAAGGGTGGCGGCAAATTGCAGATGATGCACAAGATTGGCCTGACGATTTAAGTAAATCACTTTTTCAATGCAGTAAATCACTACAAAAAGCCTGCGCTTCTTCTTTTGGTACGTTGCAAGCGACTGCTTTTATGGCAATGGCGAAATATTGCAAAGAAAATCAACTGCAAGAAATAGCCCCCGCCGATATTTCACCACTTTTAACTGTTGCGTATCAAAGCATGATGGCGAGAGGAAAAGGGGAGTTAGGGCAAAAATCGGTACTTGATATTATTTACCAATTATCTGAAGCGCTAAAACCTGTTTTATCTCTATCGGAATTAAAAGCAGCAGCCTTATTCAGTATTGATAATACGCTTACTGAATTTCGTCAAAAACCTAATTTATTAGGTCGAGCGCGTATGTTTCCAGAAAAATCTATTGGTTTAGATGATCCTGGCATGTTGGCAATTAAAGTTATTGTTGAAGCAATCTGATTTAATAAAGGTCTTAATATGAAAAAATTATTTGGCGTTACAGTGGCAATGGTTACTCCGTTTGATTCGAACGATCAAGTGGATATTAATGCGTTATCTACATTAACAGACATGTTAGTCACTCAAGGTGTTGATTGCCTCTATCCTTGTGGCACTACGGGAGAGATGCTACGTTTATCAGCTTCAGAGCGTAAAAGTGTTGCAAAAACTGTTGTCGAAACAGCCAATAAACGCTTACCCGTTTTTATTCATGTTGGCGCAATGACATTAACCGAAACCATTGAATTAGCGAAACATACCGTTGAAATTGGCGCTGATGGTATTGGTGTGGTGACACCACAATTTTTTGGTGCGACAGACAGAGAATTAGAAAATTATTTTGTGACGGTGGCAAACAGTGTGCCGGATAATTTCCCTGTTTATCTGTATAACATACCACAATGTGCGGCAAATAATATCAAGCCTGAATTAGCGGCAAAAGTACAACAACAGTGTAAAAATGTGATTGGGATTAAATACAGTTTTGCTGATAACAATACAACATTAAGTTACCTTGCTGTAGCTGATAATTTTTCAGTGCTTCATGGCTACGATAAATTATTCCTAGGCCTATTAGATGCAGGTTGTGATGGTACTGTTTCAGGTTGTGCTTGTGTATTCCCTGAACCATTTGTGAATATGTATAAAGCCTATATTGCAGGTGATCATCAAGAAGCAAAACACTGGCAACAATTTTGTGTGAAATTTAGTGATGCACTCAAATCAGGTGCAAATATGGCAATATTTAAATCAGCATTAACCATGCGTGGTTTAGATGGCGGTCATATGCGTTTACCACAACTCGATTTATTACCTGAAGAAAATCAACAATTAAAAGAGAGTTTAACGCAATTGTGTAAAGAAGCAGGGATCACTTTTTCACTTAATTAAAAGAGACTAAGCAAAAAACATCTTCGTTATCTTAATTGAGTGGCAATATATTGATGATTTTAAGCAGTATGAAAAATAATCCATACTGCTTTTTTTTAATTGTTAATAACATCTTTTTATTGTGCTAAAAAACGACCATATTGTGCGATATCGACATTACCACCGCTGATAATAATTCCGATTTTCTTACCTTTTAATTTATCACTAAATTGACGAGCTGCCGCTAAACTTAAACATCCCGTTGGCTCTACAATTATTTTCATTCGCTGGGCATAAAACTGCATGGTGGAAATTAACTCTTCATCTGTTGCAGTTAAAATATCATCCACATTGTTACGAATAATCTCAAAAGTATAATTACCAAGATGTTGTGTTTGCGCACCATCTGCAATTGTTTTCGGAGTATCAATATGAATGATTTCGCCTTTGCGTAATGATTGTTGTCCGTCATTTCCTGCTAAAGGTTCAACACCAAATATTTTACAATCTGGTGAGAGGGCTTTGGTTGATAATAAAGAGCCAGAAAGTAAACCACCACCACCTAATGGAACAAATAGCATATCTAATTCACCAACTTCATCAAACAGCTCTTTTGCTACAGTACCTTGCCCTGCAATAATATGAGGATGATCATAAGGTGGAATTAACGTTAATCCTTCTTTTTGTGCTAGTTGTTGGCCAATTTCTTCACGATTTTCTGTATAACGGTTATAGGTGATCACACGACCACCATAGCCTTTTGTCGCTTCCATTTTAGCCTTTGGCGCATCTTCTGGCATGATAATTGTTGCAGGAATACTTAATAATTTTGCTGATAAAGCAATAGCTTGTGCATGGTTACCTGATGAGAAAGTCACGACACCCATTTTACGTTGCTGTGTGGTAAATTGTGATAACGCATTTATTGCCCCCCGAAATTTAAATGCGCCCATACGCTGAAAGTTTTCACATTTAAAATAAAACTGCGCCCCGGTTAGCGCATTAATAGTACGAGAAGTTAAAATAGGTGTTTTATTAAGATAAGGCAAAATGCGTTGATGGGCCTGTGCAACATCTTTATAGGTAGGAATAGGTAGCTTATTCATAAGATTACTCCTTGATCACCACGGCTTCAATTTCAATTTTGCTTCCAAAATGTAATTCTTTTACGCCAGCGACTAATCTTGCGGGTCTATGTTCGCCAATCCATTTTGCATATAGCTCATTAACAACGGGCCATTCATTAATATCAGTCACATAGACTTTTACTTGAGCAATATCGGTTTTCTTTGCATTTATTCCGAGAAGACAGGCATTTAAATTTTCAAGAACTTGTGTGATTTGAACTTCAACTGGCTTGTTTGCCAATGGATTTCCTTGTTTATCTAAAGGCAATAGTCCAGAAATAAATGACATATTATTTGCAGTAACAACATGAGAGTAATGCCCACCAGGTGAGGCAAGGGTTTCAATATTTTGTAGTGTAAGATGTGATGCCATGGTATTTTCCTATTTCACTTAAGTTAGATAAAATGTATACTTATTTATACATAATGTCTAATATTAGATCAATAGTTCATTTACTTATTTGCCAATAAATTTTTTTATAAAAAAATCAAAGAACGGTTATGATCTTGTCATTGTTTTAATGTTAAATAATTGACTTTTTGAATGATATCTTCAAAAGAGATTGGTTTGATTTTATCATTATAAAACAATACGTTATAAACACTTTTTGCCAAATCGTTATACAGATCTCCTTTTATTTTTGAATACTCGATATTTATCATCATATTATTATCATTAGAAATATTACTAATGGTATTATTATTTTCTTGAGAATTGTTTTCTATTTTTAATAATTCATTATTAAGAGTTTTAATAGCTAAATTATTTCTTAATATATCATCTATCTTTAGTGATGATATTTTCTCCATTACTTGAGTATCACGTAATAGTGATTGAATAATGGAACTTTGGGCACATTTACTATTTATTTCAATGTGATATTCCTTGCTCAATTCATCGAATATTTTTTTTCGATTTTCATCTGTTAAACGTGTACCTTTTTTAGAAAAAATATGATCAATCTCTCTATTAATTATGGCCGATATAAGCGTAACTCTTTCTTCTTGTTCCCATTTTCCTATCATCTGTTCTAGTGTCAGCTTCTTAGTTATTGGCGAGTCTAAATCTTTTACCGTGCTTTCTAGCATCATAATTGCGAGTCTTTGACTTACATCTTTAAGATTAATATCTATCTGTTTTTCTTTGTATTTCAATGTGGCAAATGTATTTTTCGCATCATTAATATTTTTTAACAACGCTTGATAGTTTGAGATTTCATCAATCTTTACTGATTTTTTCTGATCTATCTTATGAGATATTCTGCATTTATTTCCAAATAAAACATTGATCATTTCATTATCCTAAATATATAAAAATAATACTTTATTATATTATTAGACTAATAAGTAAATACGTCTTTTATAAAATGCACGATTATATTTATTTTTAATTTAAAGATAAAAAAAGAATGAAATATGTAAGCTGTAAAAAGATAATGTAAACAAAAAATAAAAAGAGGTGAAAAAATCACCTCTTAATTATTTGAGTATAGAAGCTTTAGTATGAGCACCGCGTTATTTTCCACGCTGTATAAATCGCTATTAATGGTGCGAATGCTAAAAATAAGAAAAGGGCAGATGCAGAAGAAGAAAGTCCTTCCGGTGTACCGCTATTAAAGCCATTTAAGTTAACTATCATACCAGCAAGAGCAGAACCGAGTGCAGTTGCAAATAACTGTACCGTGGTAATCGAAGCACCTGCAATATCTTTATCTTGTTCTGATGCGGCTTGTAATATTCGTGTTAATAGGTGTGGCCAACCAAAACCAATACCATATCCCACTAAGAATAAAGCGAATAATATAATAGAAAGACTAACCGCATTTTCCGATTGCAGCAGTGGATTTGGAATAACGAAAGCTAACGCTAATAAACCAGCAAAAACAATAATAGGACCACTTAAAATACTAAAACGCATTTTAGCGCCTTGCCAACTTGCACTAATCACTTCAGCAACTGTCCAACCTAACGCCATTAATGCACTCATATAACCAGAAGCTAAAGGTGTTTGCATATGCAAGCTTTGTAGATAGTAAGGGACAAAGATCTCACATGTCATGCCAATCGCTAATAACGAGATAGTCAGATATAAAAGGGCATGTAAAGAAAGACCTTTAAAAGTATTTGACGGTAATAATCGAACAGAAAGGCGTTTCTCACAAAAAATAAGTATACCAATTAAACCAAATACCACCACGATACTGAGTAAGTTGATGATGAGTGAAGAAGAAAGGCTACCTGATGAAATAAGCAAAACTGCCGCTGTTAAAATTATTAGCTGAAGATAAGGTAAACTTTGTGATGATGATTTTGGAGCCTCGTTGTTATTCTTTGGTAAGATAAACCACAGGTAAATACCATAAAAAAGCATGATAGGTAACATAATACCAAAGGCATAACGCCAAGCATCTAATTGAGCAAAAATTCCACCAATAGCAGGGCCAATTAATGTAGCAACCCCCCACATTCCTGAAATTAATGCCATTGCTCTTGGCCATAATGCTTGATCATAAACGATATTCACCATGGCGTAGGAAAGTGCAAATAAAAGCCCACCACCAAGGCCTTGAACAAATCGACCAATTAGCATGACTTCCATTTTAGGTGCTATTGTACACAATAAACTACCAATAAAAAAAAGTACCGTTGCTATCAAATAAGCACCTTTGGCACCTAATAAACTTAATAAGCGTGCAGATAATACCGAACCAATAATAGAGGCCGCAACAAATAGCGTGGTGTTCCATGCATATAATCCCATTCCGCCAATATCGGTTACAACTGAGGGTAAAATCGTGGTTGCCATTAAAATATTAATTGCGTGGATCACGACACCAAAGGAAAGTGCAAATGAAATTGCCCCATTTTTCCCTGAGAAAAGATCACGCCATTGGCTATTGTTATCTGGGATCATTAGAAAAAATATCCTTCTTTTATTGCTATTACGACATAGCTTCGTTAAATTACCAAGGTAAAACTTGGATTAATAAATACTGAGACGTCTAATATGTCAAGAAAAAACTTGGAATATAATTATCCTGCTCAACGTAGTGTTGGCGATAAAATTCTGTTTTTAATTAAAAAACATGGGCCAATGCAAGCAAATGATGTTGGTCAACGTCTTGGTACAAGTAGCGAAGCAGCAAGGCAACAATTTGTAAAGCTTGCCAGCGCAGGATTGGTTGAAGCAATAACTGAGCCAAGAGGGGTTGGACGACCTATTCAATATTGGCACTTAACAGAATTAGGGCAAAAGCAATTTCCAGATACTCATGCTGAATTAACAGCACAAATTCTGATGACTATTCGTGAAGAATTGGGTGAAGATGCGATTGATAAAATTATTCTTGCACGAAAAAAACAGAGCTATGAACGCTACACTCAAGCAATAAGAGAAGCTGATGAACTAACAGAACGCTTAGATATTTTAGCTTCTCTGCGTAGTCAAGAAGGCTATATGGCGCACTGGGAACAAGTAAAAGATAACGAATACCTGTTTATTGAAGATCATTGCCCAATATGTGCCGCAGCTAAAGTTTGCCAAGGTTTTTGTAATACAGAAAAAGAGTTATTTTCTGAAACACTAGGGGTAGAACTACAACGTGTTGAATATATCTTAGAAGGTGCAAGACGTTGTGCTTACCGCATTAAAATCTAATCTTATTCATGCTTGAACAATAAAAGCAAAACCGCGCAATAAAGCGCGGTTACGTTCTGTCCTTAGAAAATAAGTTTATTTTTTACAAGGTAATTGCAGAAGCTTTCCAAATTCGTTGCATATACTCTGTTACCGCACGATCTGCAGAAAAATAACCCATTTGGCAGATATTTAATGCAGATTTTTTCAACCAAGCATCTCCATCTTGATAGAGAACATCAACACTATCTTGAGTATCCACATAGCTACGATAATCGGCTAATACCTGATAATGATCGCCAAACTCAATTAAACTATCGAAAATTGATTTATATCTATCAGGAGAAGTTGGATTAAAGAAGCCATTAGCGATTTGATTGAGCACTGTATGTAGCTCAACATCTTCATCATAATAGCGACGTGGCGAATAACGCTGTCTTAACTCAGCAACTTCTTGTGCGTTATGACCAAAGATAAACATATTTTCAAAACCAACATGCTCACCAATTTCAATATTAGCACCATCCAGAGTTCCGATAGTTAGCGCACCATTTAACGCAAATTTCATATTACCTGTACCAGAAGCTTCTGTGCCAGCTAAAGATATTTGTTCAGATAAATCCGCAGCAGGAATAATATGTTGCGCTAAGCTCACGCCGTAATTAGGAATGAAGATCACTTTTAGTTTATCTTTAATACGCTCGTCATTATTAATCTTCACTGCAATATCGTTGATAAGATTAATAATTTTTTTCGCATTATAATAAGCTGATGCGGCTTTACCTCCAAAAATAAATACGCGAGGCACCCAGTTTTTCTCTGGATTTTCTAGAATACGATTATAACGAGTGATAATACCTAACACATTGAGAAGTTGACGTTTATATTCATGAATACGTTTAATTTGTACATCAAATAACGCATCAGGATTAATGGTAATATTCAAGTCTTGCTGAATAATGTTAGCCAAGTTTTGTTTATTCAGTCGCTTTGAGTCTTTTAATTGGTGTAAGAAATCTTTGTCTTTCACCAGTGGCATTAATTCACCTAATTGCTCTAAATTGGTTCGCCAGTTGGTACCAATCTGGTTATCAATGACTTGAGAAAGAGAAGGGTTAGCTAATGCTAGCCAGCGACGGGGGGTAATACCATTGGTAATATTGCAGAATTTCTTAGGATAGATCATCGCAAAATCAGCAAATAAGGATTGCACCATTAATTGGCTATGAAGTTCAGAAACTCCATTAACTTGCTGACTAATAATTACCGCAAGCCAAGCCATACGGACATTACGACCATTTTCTTCATCAATAATAGAAACACGACGTAATAAGTCGTTATCATTAGGATATTGTTCTCTAACTTGCTTTAAGAATTTATCATTGATTTGGAAAATAATTTGTAAATGGCGAGGAAGTGCGCGTCCTATCATATCAACAGGCCATGTTTCTAATGCTTCACCCATTAACGTATGATTGGTATATGAAAATATGCAGATTGTTTGCTTCCATGCTTCATCCCAACTAAATCCATGATTATCAATAAGCTGGCGCATTAATTCAGGAATGGCAAGAACAGGGTGAGTGTCGTTAAGGTGAATGGCAATAAAATCTTTTAAATTATCAAAGCGTTGATGAAGATGATAATGACGTTGCAAAATATCTTGAATAGAGGCGCTGACTAAAAAATATTCTTGCTGCAAACGCAACATCTTACCTGACATAGTTGAGTCATCTGGGTAAAGAATACGAGAGATATTTTCAGAGCGATCTTTGGCTTCTGTAGCTTCAAGGTATTCACCTTTATTGAATTTACCTAAATTAAACGCACCATTTGCTTTAGCAGACCATAACCTAATGGTATCTGTTGCTTGTGTGTTATAACCAGGAACAATAGAGTCATTAGGTTGAGCCAGCACATTCAAGGTATCAACCCAATAACTTTTATCACCTTCTTGTTGTAAACGCCCGCCAAAATCCACTTCAAATTGCACATCATGACGAGGGAATTCCCAAGGATTACCTTTCTCAAGCCAGTTATCCGCAACTTCATGCTGTTCACCATTTTGAATTTGCTGACGGAACATACCGTATTCATAGCGAATACCATAGCCTGTCACCGGATAACCTAATGTGGCACAAGAATCAAGAAAACACGCCGCTAAACGACCTAAACCGCCGTTACCTAAACCTGGGTCTGGCTCAAGTTCGATTTGCTTTTCAAGATCAAGTCCTAATTCTTTTAATGCTTCTTTAACTTCGTTATAAACCCCTAAAGAAAGCATAGCGTTCGTTAAAAAACGTCCCATAAGAAATTCCATCGAAATGTAGTAAACCTGTTTTACTTTCGGTGAAAGTTCAGCTTTGGTTGATTTCAACCAACGTTCAACTAAACGGTCTCGTATCGCGTAGGAAGTTGCATTTAACCAATCTGTTGGTGTGGCGTATTTAGGGGAAGTACCAACAATAAACATCAGTTTATAAACAATAGAACGCTTTAACGATTCAACATCCTTATCTGGTGATAAATAATCAAATTCACATAACTTTTTCATTATAAATCTCTTTTGGTGATCCACAGGTCAAATAGACATCATGTCTATAAACGGTGATACAGCGCTGCATAGGTCTTAGCCGCTGTTTCCCAACTAAAAATAGTTTGGCTCATGGCATCTGTTTGAACTTGTTGCCACTGTTTTGGCATACCCCACAAGGTAAAGGCTCGATTGATAGCAAGACGCAAATCATCAGGTGTTGCTTCATGGAAAACAAAACCTGTGGCTTGATGATGGGCTAGATTTTCTAATGAACAATCATTCACCGTATCAGCTAATCCACCGGTGTGTCTCACTAAAGGAAGTGCGCCATATTTCAAGCCATATAGCTGAGTTAACCCACAAGGTTCAAAACGACTAGGCACCATAATCACATCAGCACCCGCGATAACTTGGTGTGAAAAACTTTCGTCATAACCAATATGAGTAGCAACATGTTGAGGGTATTGTTGTTGAGCATGTAAAAATGCGGATTCAAGATGGCTATCACCTGTGCCTAACAACACAAATTGACCACCTTGATCAACAATATCAGGTAATACGTCAATCACTAAATCAAGCCCTTTTTGTGATGTTAAACGGCTCACAACAGCAAAAAGAGGGGCATTATTATTAACAGGTAAACCGCATTTTTTCTGTAATGCTGTTTTATTTTCTAGGCGTTTATTGAGGTTTTTTATATCATAGCGACGTGTAATTAAGTTATCCGTTGCAGGCTCCCAAATCGCCTCATCTATACCATTTAATATGCCACTTAATCGCTGTTCATCGGTACGTTGACGCAATAAACCTTCAAGTCCATAACCAAATTCAGGGCGCGTTATCTCTTTGGCATATGTTGGGCTAACCGTCGTAATATGATTTGCATAAAATAAGCCCGCTTTTAAGAATGAAATCTGTCCATAATATTCCAACCCATTAATTGAAAAACTGTAATCAGGTAATTCAAGTTGATGAAGATGATAAGGTGAAAACTCGCCTTTATAAGCGAGGTTATGAACTGTAAAAACCGATTTTGCAGGATAGTGTTTTACAGCCAAATAAGCGCAAGCTAACCCCGCATGCCAGTCGTGAGCATGAACAATATCAGCACGCCATAAAGGATCTAATCCTGCGGATAATTCACTGGCAACCCAACCTAATAGGGCAAAACGAAAAACATTATCACTATAAGCATGTTGATATTCATCGTGATAAGGGCTGCCTGCTCGTTGATAAAGATGAGGTGCATCAATAAGATAAATATCAATACCTTGGTATTGACCATAAAGCAAAGAAATATGACCTGCAAAGGTATCAACATCAGTGACTAATTTGAGATCAGCAATATTATCTTTAATCGCAGGAAACGCGGGTATAACAACCCGCGCATCTAAGCCTATTTTTTTCTGAGCTAGGGGCAAAGAGCCCATAACATCAGCTAATCCCCCTGTTTTTAGCAGAGGAAATAACTCAGAACAACAGTGAAGCACATTCACGAAAATGCCTCCTCATTTTGAGGTTTCTGTTCTTCGTTTTTCTCAATTGGGTTTTCTTTTTTTTGATGTGCTAATTGTTCAAGCATTTCTCTTGTCACTAGCACAATACCTTCTTCAGTACGATGAAAACGAGCCGCATCATCTTCTGCATTCATACCAATGACTGTCCCTTCGGGGATAGTACAACTACGCTCGATGATACAACGTTTTAAGTAGCAGTGATGACTCACGGTAACATCAGGTAAAATGACAGAATCTTCAATGTGGCAGAAAGATTCAACACGAACCAATGGGAATAAAATAGAAGAATAGAGGGTTGAACCATTGATAATACAGCCATCTGCAATCAAAGAGTTCATCATTTGCCCATGCTCACCATGATTATCTTGTACAAATTTTGCAGGTGGTAGCGGGGTCATAAAGGTGCGAATTGGCCAATCTTTGGCATACATATCAAGCTCAGGTGTCACTGAGGCTAAATCAAGGTTTGCAGACCAATACGCTTCAATGGTTCCTACATCACGCCAATAAGGTGCTACAGACGGATCAGAACTAACGCAAGAGAGTTCAAATGGGTGAGCTAACACATCACCACGTTCAGTGATTTTAGGAATAATATCTTGGCCAAAATCATGATGTGAATCAGGATCACGGCTATCTTCTTCCAGTAAATCAAATAGATAATCTCTATCAACCACATAAATCCCCATGCTCGCTAATGAATGCTCTGGATCATCAGGAATACACGGTGGATTTGATGGTTTTTCTAGGAAATTTAGTACTCGACGATTTTCATCGATGTCCATAATACCAAACTGAAATGCATCTTCTTTAGGAACTCGAATACAGGCAACGGTAAATTTTGATTTATTTTCAACGTGATCAAGTAATAAACGCGCATAGTTCATTTTATAAATATGATCGCCCGCTAAAATCACCACATATTTAGCTTTGTAGCTACGAAGAATATCAAGGTTTTGATATATCGCATCAGCCGTACCCATATACCAATGTTCGGTATTACGACGTTGTTGAGCTGGTAATAAGTCAACAAATTCATTCATGTCTTCGTTAAAAAATGACCAACCGCGTTGAATATGTTGAACGAGGGAGTGCGATTGATACTGGGTTATTACACCAATACGACGGATCCCTGAGTTAAGACAGTTTGATAGCGTAAAGTCGATAATTCGAAATTTCCCACCAAAGAAAACCGCCGGTTTTGCACGTTTCGCTGTCAATGCTTTCAAGCGTGTGCCACGACCTCCAGCTAAAACGAGCGCAATTGCCTCTTTAGGAAGTTGTTGTGCCAACATTAATTTTTGGCCTTGTTCTGTTGTCATCATAGTTATAGCACTCCAATCAAATTACTTAACTTGGGAGGAAATATTGGGTAATTTTTCAGTAGAAGACTGAGTATAAAAAACGCTATTTCGCCAAAGGGTGATACTGTTAGGTTGTACTTCACAATGCTGAGATTGTGTTGGGTGACAAAGAGGCCAGCTAGCCGTATCAAGCAAGCAAGACCAAGACCCTTCAGGTAAAGAAAAGACAGCGCTGTTTCTTAATGGGTTAATCATTAAAATCCATTGTTGCGCTAAAAAAAGTTGTAATGGTGAGGGCGGAAGTTGTTGCCAATCTTCATCGCTCATTGGTTGAGCATCTTGATTGAACCAAATAACGTTTTCACTATCTTCTTCCCACCATTTAAGAGAACTTAAAGGTGTAATTTGGTGACGTAATTCAATAAGGTGGCGAATGTAATCAGTTAAGTCATAAGGTTGTTGAAACCATTTGATCCAACTGACTTTATTATCCTGACAATAAGCGTTGTTATTACCATATTGCGTATTACCCACTTCATCACCGGCGAGTAAATGAGGTGTTCCTCTAGAAAGCAGTAAGGTTGCCAGCATATTCCTTGTCGCAAGCAATCTGTATTGACCTATTTTTTCATTAACTATCAAACCCTCTTCACCAAAATTCACACTGTAATTGGTGTTATGTCCATCTAGGTTTGATTCTCCATTCTCCTCGTTATGTTTATTCTGATAACTCACTAAATCTCGCAGTGTAAAGCCATCATGGCTTGTTATCATATTGATACTAGAATAGGGAGGCCGACCGTTTTTATGGTATAGCTTTGCAGAGCCAGTAATGTTGTCTGCAAATGTTGCAATAGATACATCTCGCCATAACCAAAAACGACGAATAACATCACGGTAGCCGTCATTCCATTCTGTAAATGGAACTGGGAAATTACCGACTTGATAACCATCAGAGCCTAAATCCCATGGCTCTGCGATAAGTTTAATGCGTGAAAGAAGCGGATCTTGGCGAATAGCCGTTAATAATGGCGATTGTGTATCAAAATAAGGAACTCGGCCAAGACTGGTTGCCAAATCAAAGCGGAAGCCATCAATATGAAATTCAGTAACCCAATAGCGTAGGCAATCCATTACCCACTGCACCGTTTCAGGGCGACTTAAATTGAGAGTGTTACCACATCCTGTCCAATTTTGGGCTTTACTTTCATCGTTTAACCAATAATAGCTTTGGTTATCAATACCACGTTGAGAAACAATATAACCTTCAAATTGGTCACTTAATTCAGCAGTGTGATTGAATACCACATCTAGGATGACTTCAATATTGGCTTTATGCAGACATCTTACGGCTTCTCGAAATTCATCAATAATATTTCGACCAGTGTTGGAATAATATTGTGTCGATAAAGCAAAAGACGCTAATACGTTATAACCCCAATAGTTTTTTAAACCAATTTTATGAAGATGTGGCTCGGTTAAATGATATTGAATAGGTAATAATTCTAATGCCGTAATACCTAATTTTTTCAAATGCGAAATAAAAGCAGGGTGTCCTAATGCAGCATAAGTACCCCGTAATTTTTCAGGTATTTCAGGATGTAGTTTTGTTAGTCCCTTTACATGACCTTCATAAATAATGGTTTCTGACCACGGTGTATTTAAACGCTGATAAGTGCCTTTTTCTTTATAATAGTGACAAAAACAACCACTATCATCCGTGATAACTGCTTTAGGTGTTATTGCACTATCATCATGTTCTAATGCATTAAAAACAGGGGATGTATAAGGCAAGGTGTTATCCACTATGCCTGTGACTTGCCTCGCATAAGGATCTAATAACAACTGTTGAGGTTGATAGAATAATCCTTTTTCTGGATCCCATTCGCCTTCTACACGATAACCATAATGTAAACCGGGCCCTGCACCAGGCAAATACCCATGCCAAATTGAGCCAGTTTTACCCGGTAATGGATAGCGGATCTCTTTGCCTGCTTTATCAAACAGGCAGAGTATGACTTTAGTGGCATTTTCACTAAAGAGTGTAAAATTTACTCCATAACCATCATAATGACTGCCCATAGGAAAAGGGCGACCATAATCTAAAGACATATTAATCCTTCAATCTTAAATACAGCGTCGCAAGTGGCGGTAGTGACAATGACAAGGAGTGAGGCTTGCCATTAAATGCACTTGCAGTTGTCTCTATTTCACCTAAATTTCCTACATTACTGCCGTTGTAAAACTCAGAATCACTATTGAGTATTTCTTGATATGAACCCGCTTTGTTTACACCGACAACGTAATTATGATGAACAATAGGAGTGAAATTACTGATAACAATAATTTCATTGCCTTGTGCATCTTTACGGCAAAAAACAAAGACGGAATTGTCGTGATCATCAACGGTAAGCCATTCAAAGCCTTCGCGTTCAAAATCACACTCATAAAGCGGGGCATTGGCTTGATAGGAAAGATTTAAATCTCGTACAAAGTGTTGAACACCTTGGTGCGGGCTATTTGGCTCTTCAAGAAGATGCCAATCTAAACTACTGTCGTGGTTCCATTCACGCCACTGTGCAAACTCACATCCCATAAATAGTAATTTTTTGCCGGGATAAGCCCACATAAAGCCAAGATATGCCCGTAAATTGGCAAATTTTTGCCAATCATCACCCACCATACGACCTATTAACGAACCTTTACCATGCACAAATTCATCGTGAGAAAGAGGCAGAACAAAGTTTTCGTTATAGGCATAGAGCATGCCAAAGGTCATTTGATTGTGGTGGTATTTACGATAGATAGGATCACGTTGCATATAAGCTAAGGTGTCGTGCATCCAACCCATATTCCATTTGTAATTAAAACCTAAACCACCATCATCAGGCGGTAGGGTAACACCTGGGAAATCGGTTGATTCTTCTGCAATCGTGATAGTACCTGGGCAAGTTGCACCCAATAATTTGTTGGTATGACGAATAAAATCAATGGCTTCTAAATTCTCACGTCCACCGTGTTTATTAGGTATCCATTCACCTTCTTTTCGGCTGTAATCACGATAAAGCATGGAAGCAACTGCATCGAAACGGAAACCATCAAGCGCAAAATGTTCGTGCCAATACAATAAATTGCCTGAAAGGTAATTCAGTACTTCATTGCGCCCATAGTTATAAATTAAGGTGTTCCAATCAGGATGGAAGCCTTCTCGTCTATCAGCATATTCATAGAGTGATGTACCGTCAAAATTACGTAAACCGTAGTCATCTTCAGGGAAATGGCCAGGAACCCAATCTAAAATAACGCTAATTTCAGCCTGATGAGCCGCTTCGATAAAATCACGAAAATCCATAGGTGAGCCAAAACGACGAGTTGGTGAATATAACCCTAAAGGTTGATATCCCCATGAGCCATCAAAAGGGTGCTCATTAATAGGCAATAGTTCGATATGGGTAAAGCCCATTTCTTTAACGTAGGGAATTAACTGTTCGGCTAGTTCACGATAACTTAACCAACTTTGATCGTCAGTGTGTCGGCGCCATGAACCTAGATGAACTTCATAAATAGAGATAGGCACATTACGTTGATTCGCTTGCTGACGTGGCAATGGCATTGGCTTAACGGGAGGTAATGTATTGATGATTGATGCAGTTTCAGGGCGTATTTGCGTTTCAAAAGCATAAGGATCTGCTTTTAATCGACGTTCTCCATTGGCATCCAAAATAGCGTATTTATAGCAATCACCAAGATGAGCTTGTGGAATAAAAAGCTCCCAAATTCCACTTTCACGACGTAATCGCATAGGAAAACGTCTTTCATCCCAAAATGAGAAATCGCCAACCACACTCACACTTTGTGCATTGGGCGCCCATACAGCAAAAGTAATACCATCAATATCACCTAATTTAGCGGGGTGAGCGCCTAAACATTGATAAGGGCGAGAATGATGACCTTGTGCTAAAAACCAAATATCCATTTCTTGCAGTAAAATACCGAACTGATAAGGATCATCAACAATCCCTTGTGCATTTTCCCAAGTAACATCTAAACAATAACTAAAACGACGTTTACGTCGGGGGATTGCACCACAGAAAAAACCACTAGGATGTTTGCGTTCTAATGTCGCGACTTTTCTGCCATTCTTTCTATCGATGACACTGACTGAAACAGCATCAGGTAAAAATGCACGAACTTCTAAACCAGCCGATGTTTCATGCATACCAAGAAGTGCAAAAGGGTCAGACTCATACCCATTAATTAGCTTTTCTATTGTTTTTTTTGTCACAGCTACAGACATCTTATCGTCCTTCGTTGCTAGCAAATAAATTAATAAATTTTATATATAAATATCAGCATAGAACGTTAATTTAAGTTAAACAATAAGTGTTTTTAACAGATTATTTAAAAACAAAATAATCATCATGGGTTAATATACTTAAAATTTGTCTTTAATTGATTGAATACAAATACATTTGATGTGAGAGGTAGAGTAAGATCGCGAATTATAAATACAGCACAAATAGCGTTTTTACCTAATCTAAAAAAGAGGCTGATATTAAATATTTTTAATTAAATATTTAATATGGAGTTTTAAAAAGTATAAGTAATAAGAGTAAAATCGTCATTTTTATGAAAAAAAAACACTTATTTCATTAGCAGAATTAACTTTTCTGTTGTGTGAGCCATTGTTCAAAATCGAGGTGTGTTTTGGTTTTTTGTACACCTAATGGTGTTAATGCATAGTAATAAAGAGGGGCTATTTGAATGTTAGGAAATAAGATTTTTAAAGTTCCGCGATTTATTTCATTCGATAAAATTGAGATTGGGCCAATACCTATTCCTAAACCTTCGATAATTGCTTGAAGAGAAATATGAAAGTGATCAAAGCGATACTGACGCAAAAATGATCGCTGAGTATTAAGTTGAGCCGCTATTAGCCATTGTTGCCAATGACCAGGTCGAGTAAGTGTATCGATGACAGGGCAATTAAAAACATCTTCCAGATTGGTGACGCTGTAACGTTTAAGAAGCTTTTCGGAGGCAACTAAACAATGCACATCCTTTAGAAAAACAAGAGATGAATACTCTTGTTGCTGAGGTTGCGGACGAATAATTAAATCATCATGGCTGATTAAGTGAAATCGCTCACTATTTGCTGATGCAATTTGAATGTTGGCATTAGGATATTGAAGATAAAAATCCTCCATTCTTGGAATAAGCCATTTTAAACATAATGTTGTAGGAACACTGATATTTAAAATGTCGTTTTTACCACCATTGCCATAACGAACACCAATGTCATTTAGCTTATCAAAAACATCACTTAATTCTTGTGCCAATGTTAATGCATAGGGAGTTGGTACACGGCGTAAACCTTGTTTGTTAAATAACGTAACACCAAACCATTTTTCAACAACTTGAATATGTCTGCTAATCGCACCATGAGTTACACATAGTGTTTGTGCCGCTTCTGTATAACTTTGGCTATGACAAGCAACTAAGAAAGCACGCAATGAAGGTAATGGAGGAAGGTTTCTCATCATAATTTTCTCTATAGTTTACTTATCACCAATAAGGCGGTCTTTCTGATTAAAACTCACAGTACAGTGATATTTTATCACAGGTAAAAATAAAGAAGGCAGGTATGATAAAGCATCTTTAACTTATTGAACTTAAAGGATGATAATGAGTTTTATCGCGGTTATTTTATTAGCAGTGTTTTCTGGTGTTATCAGCGGAGTGGTTGGAACAGGTTCGTCTATTTTACTTATTCCTGCATTAACTTATGTATTTGGCGCTAAAGAGGCGGTGCCTATTATGGCTCTTGCCTCCGTAATGGGAAATTTATCTCGCATTTACTTATGGCGTCATAGTATCCGTTTTAAGCCACTTTTTTATTATTTATTACCCGGTATTCCCGCGGTTATTTTAGGTGCCAATACATTATGGGTTATGCCTGAAAAATGGCTCAATATCGGGATGGGGCTGTTCTTCATTCTGATGATCCCAATTATTCATTTATTACGCCAACATCAAATTAAAATGAAAACTTATCAAGTTATTATTGCTGGCGCGGTTATCGGCTATTTAACGGGCGTGGTGTTTTCTACTGGGCCATTAACTATTCCAATATTTTCTGCATATGGGCTAACACTAGGGCCATTACTAGCTACAGAAGCGGCCGCTTCGTTTGTTATTTATCTCACCAAAGCCCTAACTTTTAGCCAACTTGGTGCAGTTAATAGTTTTATCCTAATTAGTGGCGTGTTAGTGGGTTGTGGCTTAACCATAGGCAATTTCCTTGGCAAAAAGCTGGTATTAAAACTGACACCTAAGCTATTCCAAGGGCTACTAGATGTCATGTTAATTTTTGCTGGTGGCTCACTGCTTTTTAATGGTTTTTTCTCTTAAATAACGAATGTAATTACTTATTTTCTTTATTGATCATAATAATCTGATAAATAAGGCGCTAATATTATTAATGAGAGATCAGCGAGTGGCAACAATTCATCAACTGTAGCTCCTGATCTTGCTCTTAAAGAAATGGAATGCAATAACGCAATCACCCCCAATGCAATGGTGTGAATATCAGTTCCTTCTTTTAGTTCACCGGCCTCTAACACTTCTTGCAAGGCATCTTCAACTTGCTGAGTTTGTGCATTAATAACTCGATTAAGCATATTTTTGATTGCAGGATCGGCAATTTCAGTTACTGCGGTTGAAAGTACCATACAACCAGTTAATCCATCATTATCTGTATAAAAATGGATAGCCGAATTCAGATACCGATTTACTCTTGCGGTAATTTTATCTTTCGGTGACTGTTTTTCTAATTCATGGCGATAACGCGTAGAAGCAATATGATTAAAGCGTTCAATGGCTTTTTCATACAATGCGGCTTTATTACCAAATGCAGCGTAAAGACTTGGCTTATTCATTTGAGTTTCAATGACCAAGTCATCCATCGATGTTGCAGTAAATCCTTTTCGCCAAAATAATGCCATTATTTTTTCAAGAGCAGCATCGCTATCATAACGACGAGGGCGACCTTTTTTTTGCATTTTATACCAGTTAGTAAGAAATTCATTTACTCAGTATAAAACAAATGTCATTATTTTACTAACCAGTACAAAATAGGAAAGTAAAATGAATCACAATGAAATGCTGTATGGAAAAAATATGCCCTCCATTATCAAACTTGTTGAAGATGGGCGTAAACAGCAATTAAAGCCATTGAAAATAGGTATTTTTGTCTGTCCAGGCTTTATGCCTATGGATATTAATGGCGCTCAATCAGTCTTTACGATTGCAAGTGCTGAAATTTATTTGATCTGGAAAAAGAAGGAGTTAGTTGAAGGGTATATTGGTTGGCCAACAATGCCCACCATGACTTTTGATGAATGCCCAGAAGATCTTGATGTACTCGTCGTAGGAATGGTACCACCAGAAATTGTTGAAGATGAAGATACACTAACATTTTTTGCTAATATGGGTAATAAAGCACGTTATGTTATTGGTACATGTTACGGCTCTTTAGTTTTAGGTGCGGCAGGATTATTAAAAGGTAAAAAAGCAACCAGTAATTCAAATGTCGTTCCGATGTTACCTGATATGGGGGCCATAGCAGTAGAGGGAAGTGATGTTGTTATTGATGGCAATATTTATACTTCAGGGCCAGCCACAGGTTCGTTTGATGCCTCATTATTAGTATTAGAACAATTACTTGGTACACCTTTTGCTCAATTGGTTGAACTCGCGATTGAATATGATCCTCGTCCTCCTTTCGGAACAGGTTCCCCCACACTTGCAGGATCTGAAATGACTGCTATTTCACAAAGTTTGACCGCTAATCTAAATGCTCAATTTCATCAAGCCGCACGTAATGGTCTTAAAAAATGCCGTTAATTTAGGTTAATCCACGCTAGAATGAGGTGATAAATATTGAAGTTTATCTAAACTGTTTTATTCAATTTCGGAGTATCACAATGACAGAATACGAAAAAATGGTATCAGGTCATCTTTATCATGCATGTAAAGATGATAGTTTAGAGCCACTTAGAGTAAAAGCTCGCGAAATTATTTATGATTTTAATGTAACGCGACCATCTGAAGTTGAAAAAAGAAAGGCATATTTAAAACTGCTTTTGGGTAAAACAGGCGATAGCTTTACTATTGAACCCCCGTTTCATTGTGATTATGGTGAATTGATTGAAATTGGGGAGGGATTTTATGCCAATTTCAATTTAACGATATTAGATTGTGCGCCTGTAAAAATTGGAAACAATGTAATGTGTGCACCTAATGTTAGCATTTTAACTGCAACTCATCCGATCGATCCTGAAATACGCAGCAGTGAGCTCGAATATGCATTACCTATTACTATTGGCAATTCTGTATGGTTAGGTGCAGGGTGCATTATTTTACCCGGTGTAACTATTGGTGATAATTGTGTTATTGGTGCGGGCAGTGTAGTAACAAAATCTATTCCAGCTAATTGTGTTGCTGTTGGCAATCCCTGTCGTGTAATAAGACAAATCAGTGATAAAGATAAAACAGATGCAGAAAGAAGGTTGAAACTTTAATTACTAAAAATCAAGGCTCAATAAGTCTATTGAGCCTTATGATAAGGTTACTCTTTAATAAAACTTAAATAGTTAAAGAGTGATTTAAAACCAAACTTACGATATAGCGCTAAACCATCTGCGGATGCATCTAAGAAACAACGCTCTACACCTTGCTCACGGCAAAACTCTAAAACATGTTTAATCAAATGAGTAGCATAGCCATTGCCTTGATAAGCAACATCTGTCCCAATATCATCAAAACGCGCTAATTTATCATGTAACGTCAGCGTTAATGACGATACGGGCTGACCATCAACTAACAGAGCATAATGGAAAATAGCCGCACCATTATCTAATGCTTTTTGGTGATAACGAATATATTCATTAACAATCGTATCATCGCTATCATCTCCCACAGGGAACGCTGTTTTTAACGGATGTGCCCATTGTTCTAGGTTATGATTGGTGAGAATAATATCGCATGGATTATTTCGATAAGAAGGGTAAACCGCTTCTGACAATGTTAAACACATTGCTGTTGTCATACCGTCACCGGTATAGCCTGCATTTTTTATAATTTCTTCAAATTCAGGCAATAATGATTCAGGTAAAACCAGAATATGATCTTTTTTTTGCGATGAGAAAAGGGTACTGGCCTGCTGAAACGAGCTTTCTGTTGCGCCTTGACGTAAATAAATAAAGTTAAAAATTGGCGCATCCATTGGTGTCATAAAGCAATGAGTATGATCACCAATACGAATATTATTTTCACAAATTTCTGACCAAAAGGCTTTTTCTACTATTTTAAATTCTTTATACAGTTGTGCATCCATAATGGTTCTCTAGCTAAATCGTGATAAGCGATAAGGAGTTAATAAAGGATTCGCTTTTTCGTAAATCAGTTCTTGTGCAACCAATTTACATAATAAAGGTGACAACGTCACGGCGGCGTGCATAGTAACAAGATATAGTCCCTGATAAGGAGATATTTCTCCAATAATTGGCATTTCATCTTTAGGCATGGGTCTTTCACCAACAGTAACCTGTTCAATCGTTAGTTTACCTGTTTGCGTAAAATTATCATAAAAAGTCGCTTGTGCATGGAATGCAATGTGCTCAGGGTGATGTTCATCACTATTATCAATGTAATCCTCAGCCGCAATAATCTCATTTTGAGCAAAGTGACGTAACTCCATTTCTGGTGTTGAGATAATGCAAGGTAAAAACGGCGTTTCAGCATCTGTTGTTAATTTGAGTAAAATACTGGGTGATGCATATAAAGGTAAATTAATACTTTTTTCAGACAATAACGCTAAAGCGCCCACTCCCGCGGTTAAAATAACATGATCAGCATGCATTTTAATATTTTCTGTTTCTACACCAATAATGCGATGATCTTCTTCTATCAAACGAATGACTTCAGTGTTAGCTCTGTATTTTACGCCCATTTCTTGGGCTTGCCGTAATAATATGTCAATAACATGAAAAGGGTTCACAGCACCTTCATCACTTGCAAAAGCTGCTAGTTCAGGGGCTTTGGATAAGTTAGGTACTTTATGGATCAATTGTTCTTTATTTAATGCTTGGACATTAAAGCCAGCTTGGTGATGTGATTGAATAAATTGAGCAGTTTCTTTGTCAGAAGACATCCAACTTATTGCACCTGCCCAATCAATATTTAATTTTCCTTGAGTCTCTTTATCAAGTTCTCGCCAACAATGGATCGCTTCTGCTCGTAATTGTTGATAAGCATCTGGTCGCCCATAAGAGACATTTAGCCAAGCAAATGAAGCACTTGTTGCACCAGCTCCTGCATTGGTTTTATCTAATAAGATAATCTGCATGTTACTCATTTTCGCAAGATACCAAGCTTGCATTACACCAACTATACCAGCACCAACAATAATAATTTTCTTTTGTGTTTTTTGAGATAGCGATGAGGCGCTTATATCCATTTTATTCTCTTAACGGTAATAGGAAGTAAGGTAATTTTTATGCTAAATATAAAAAACAACACAGAATAATGGTTTTGAGAAAAATAATCTTATTTATCCTCTCACTTTTTGTGCTAATACATTCAATGATGCATTTATAAAAATCATTATTTTTCATAAAGATATTGACTGTTATTGCTTTTATTTTGACAACATTGGGTAGATGCAGATCACAAAAGGAATAAAAAACCATAACACAAAATAAACAATGGGATATTACTTCTTATATTTGTCTTTTTTATAGTTTATAAGACTATAATTATTTTTTATTTTGAATTTTATCACTGTTTAAATTTTAATTTCAGCATCATACTATAACGCACAGTCAAACTAGTTTTTTAATCCAATATGAATAAGTAAAAAAGACTTACAAACTGCTTTTTATTAACAAAAGCAGAGCAATTAACTTATTTTTAGTTTATATAAAGATTATTGTTTTACAAAAAAATTATTGTGGATATGATAGCTCATATATTCAGCATGTTATTTTTTTAAAAAAGGCGTCGTATGTTAGAAAGTATCGGTATTTCAAATATTTGGACATACCTTTTAGGCGTTATTTTTATTACCTTAGTACCTGGTCCAAACTCGATTTTCGTCCTTACTTCCAGTGCGAAGCATGGGGTAAAAGGGGGGTATAAAGCCGCTCTTGGTGTTTTTACGGGTGATGCATTATTAATCTTTTTGGCGTTTTTGGGGGTAGCTTCATTAGTCAAGACTTCACCCGTTTTCTTTATTGTTATTAAATATGCAGGTGCTCTTTATTTAACCTATTTAGGTTTGAAGACATTATATGCAACGTTTCACAAGAAAAAAGAAACAACTGAACAAGTATCAGAAGTGGCAATCAAAGCAAAAGATGGTCTTTATGTTAAAGCTCTATTTTTAAGTATGCTTAATCCTAAAATGATCATTTTTTATGTCTCTTTCTTTATTCAGTTTATTGATCCTAAATATGAAAATGCGGGTGTTCCATTTTTTGTATTAGGTGCAATTTTAGAAACATGTAGCATGATTTATTTATCAATTCTTATTTTTGGCGGAGTGGCTATTACTAATAAAGTAAAACATAACAAACGATTAGCATCATTATCAAATAGTTGTATAGGTGCGGTGTTCTTACTTTTTGGTGCCAAACTTGCTTTAACAGCGTAAGAATATAGTTATAGTTTTAGTTAAAAAGGTCACTATAAAGTGACCTTTTTTGATCTCTCTAATTTGTTAGAGAAAAGATTTTATTATTTGATAACTACTTCTAATATTGAATTATATGTCTCTGTTTTGATAAATTTATTAATTTTTAAATCCGCTTTATCTAATAACTTAATAAACTCTTCTTCAGTGCGCTCTCCTGATTCAGGAAACGCACTTACACAAAGTAGATCCATATATTTTGCAATGTCGGGAATATTCTTCTTAAAAACGACAGGTTCAATAATAAGTATTTTTGAATCTTCTTTCATTGCCTCACGGAAATTTTTAAATATTTTAATGACACTTTCATCATCCCAATCATGAATAATATACTTAATTAAATAAATATCTGATTCAGGGTATTTACCAAATAAATCTCCAGGAACTAATTTCCAGCGGCTATCATCACCTAACTCTACTAATTTAGTGCGTTCTAATACATGTTGACGATCAAATAACTGACCTTTTAAAGTTGGATTATTTTTTAATACTTCTAATAATAATCCTCCTAAACCTCCTGCAATATCAGTAACAATTTTATTTTCAGGAAATTCATAATATTTAATAATGAAGTAATTTTCTATTTTTGAAAGTGAGCTCATGCCTGCCTGAAAATCATGATCTTCTCTTGTATTATCTTGCCAGTATTGATAAAAGGACATTCCATACAAGTTTTCAAAAGCTGGGTTACCTTGCACTGATTCGGTTATATCGCCGACAGGTCGCCATAATGTCTCATTCGTTAACATTAATACGGCATCACGTAAGCTATATTCGTGATCACTTAATAAAAATTGCCCTGCAGGAGCAAGAGAATAATTAAGATTTTCAGATTCATAAAGTATGTTCTCTGATGCTAGCATTCTTAATATTCTATTTAAAACTGAAGGAATAGAGTTTGTTTCTTCTGCAATCTCATTGATATTTTTAGGACCGTCTTTCAATAAATCAGCAATTTTTAATTTAGCAGCAACTCTTAACGCACCAGGTACGGTAAAACTCATTGATTTTTTCATTAAATCTAAAGCTGCTGATTTGTTTTTTAAATTCAAAGTGCTATTTATCATATTAAACCTTATAATTAGATGTAATTAATAATTAATATAGAAAACTATTAAAGCAAATAAATTATAGATGATAATTTAATATTTTTTATTTTATATTTCATTTTTAAACTTAATTGTTTTTAATTATAATAATATTTATGTTCTATTATCATATAACAAAACAAGTTCCTCTTGTTAATGTAACAATATGAAAATATATTAATTTAATTATTTAATATCTTTTTATTCTATTGATAGAACAGTAATGTTTACGCTAGGCAATTGTTACTATCTTATTAGTTCTACATAAAGGAAAAAGCAAAAAATGGAGTGCATAGTATCTCTACTTTCACGTTATACTAATTTTAATGTTTCCAGTTTATCTGAGTGAATTTATGTACTTCCAATATGGTGAAAAAGAGATAAAAACCTTAAAGCAGCGTGATAAGCGTTTAGCTGCACTCATTGAAAGAATGGGGGATATTAAGCGTCCTATTACACCTGATTTATTTACAGCATTAGTTAAAAATATTATCGAACAACAGATTTCTGTTTCTGCTGCAATAACGGTGCATCAAAGGCTATTGAATTTATGTGAAGGTGTCTATACACCAGAACGTATTAGTATATTAACTGAACAAGAAATTCAGCAATGTGGTATGACAATGCGCAAAGCAGGTTATATTATTGGCATTGCAAACTCAGTAATCTCTGGGGAATTAAAATTAAATAAAATTCCTGATATGACAGATAAAGAGGTTATTGATACTTTAATTCAATTAAAAGGTATTGGGGTTTGGACAGCAGAAATGCTATTAATTTCTTCACTTAATCGGCCAGATATTTTGAGTTGGGGAGATTTAGCTATTCAACGTGGGATTATGCGTCTTTATCGTCATAAAACATTAGATAAAACACGTTTCGAACGCTACCGAAAACGCTATTCACCCTACGGTTCTACGGCATCACTTTATTTATGGGCATTATCTAAAGAGCCAGAGTAATTGAGCAATAAACGGAGTTCTTTATTCATTATGTCTGCTGATAATAGCCATAATTCCGCATTTAAAGGACTACCATAATGGAAAGTAAACATAATCAACTTATTGAGCAAGCTTGCCGTTTTATTGAAAAAAACAACGGTGATGTTTCACTAGCTCGTATTGCTGAGCATGTTATGGCAAGTCCATATCATTTTCATCGTTTATTTAAATCAACGATGGGGATCACGCCAAAAGATTATGCTAATGCTTATCGCCAAAAATTAATAAAAAAAGCATTGGTTCAAGATGGCAGTATTACAGATGCGATTTATCAATCAGGCTTCAATGCTAATAGCCGTTTTTATGAAAATGCAGCTGCAATATTAGGAATGACGCCAACAAATTGGCGTACAGGCGGTAAGAATATTGCTATCTTTTTTGCAATTGCATTGTGCTCTTTAGGTAATATTCTTGTGGCTCAAAGCGAAAAGGGGATTTGCGCTATTATGCTAGGAGATGATGCAGAACAGTTATTAAAAGATTTACAAAAACAATTTCCTCTTGCTGAATTAATTGGTGCAAATAAAGAATTTGAACAAATAATAGCCCAAGTTATCGGTTTTATTGAATTACCCAAACAACCGCTATCTTTACCTCTTGATATTCAAGGTACTGTTTTTCAACAAAAAGTATGGCAGGCATTATTAGATATCCCTTTCGGCAGTACTATGACATATCAAGAAATTGCCAATAATATAGGTTCCCCTAAAGCATATCGTGCGGTAGCAAATGCCTGTGCAGCTAATAAACTTGCTGTGGCGATACCTTGTCATCGTGTTATTCGCCAAAATGGTGATTTATCAGGTTATCGTTGGGGAATTGAGCGTAAAGCTAAGTTACTTCAGGTGGAGGCATTAAATAACTCGCCAATAGCCAAAAAAGAGTAAAGAGTAGTTATTGCATGATAAGATAATTAGTAATTTATCAATAAGTATATGAGTTAATATTATGTCGGCAATACCAACAGAAATTACTTTTTTTGAACGTTTAATTCCTTCTATTCTTGAAGAAAAAAAAGTGATTACCATCCGAGATGAAAACGAAAGTGATTACAAACCAGGAAGCATTGTTGAATTATTTGCTAACGAACATCGCACTTACTATGGAAAATTGAAAATCATAGCGGTATCGCCTTTATGCTATGATGATATTAATGAGTATCACGCACAACAGGAGGGTATGACACTTCCTGTGTTGAAAGCGCTTATCAAAGATATTTATCCGACAATTCAGTCTTTATATCTTATTGAATATGAATTAGTAAAATAAGAACAATAAAAAAGGATCACGATGTGATCCTTTTTGTTTAAACAAAATCCTATCTATCTTAAATCAATTTAAGTGCATGTTTTAGCTTGCTAATCTCTAATTTCCATTGAGTTTGCAAAGCCGGTTTTTGATGACTTGTTTTACGCGCTAAATCAGCCTCTAACTTATCTTCTAGCTCAATTAACTTAAAGAGTTTTTTATCATCATCATCATGTGAAACTAATGGCATTGATGAGATATTCTGCGAGTTATTGAGTTTATCCATTAGCAGAACTTCTGGTATTTCTTCTTCTGAAATAAGCTGATAAATGGCTTCAATATCATGATGTTCTGTTAAGACACCGTTGTGAATATACCAAAAACGATTACAGCTATTTTCAATCAATTCTCTATCATGGCTAACTAATAAAACACCACCAGGAAATTGACTGATCTGTTCAGCTAATGCTTTTTTACCTTCCATATCAATATGGTTAGTGGGTTCATCCAGCATAAGAAAAGAATACTTAGCTAAACTTAGTCCAACAAATAATAAGCGAGCGCGCTCACCACCACTTAATGTACTAATTTTTTGCCCATGTCTAGTATAAACAAAGCCTGCACTAATCAGTGCCATTTTACGTTGTTCATCTGTTAATGGAGCAAACGGTTTTAATGCATCAGAAAGAGTATCATTATCAATTAATTGAGCAATTTTTTGATCGTAATAGCCCAGCTCAACACGAGGATGCAACCTTATTTCACTTTGTTCATTTTCTTTAACTGAACTAAGTGACCAGATCATCTTCAATAGTGATGATTTTCCGGTTCCATTAGCACCGATTATTGCCACCCGATCACCACTTTTGATACGCTGATTTTCGACAGTGTATAAAGTTGGAGTGTTTTCAGCAGGAATAACAGCGAGCTGATTTAATTCACAAAGTCTATCCGCTCGTAACGTCGTTCCAGAAAATTGTAATATCCATTGATTTCCGTCCGTTACTTCAGTTTGTTCATCTTTTAAACGAACGATATGTTTTTCCATCTGTTTGGCTTTACGAGATAAATTTTCGTTATCATAAATGTGACCCCATATTGCGAGTTGTTTTGCACTTTGGGCTATTCTATCTATCTCTTTTTGTTGTGCATTATGACGATGTTGTGCACTAATATCTTGCTCTTCTTGCGCCACTCTAGCTTGAGAGCAGGGTAAACGAAAAATAGATAGCGATTTATCACGAATGATCCATGTACAATTCGTTACGTTGTCTAATAACGTATTATCATGTGAAACCAAGATAAAACTACCACGCCACTGTTTTAAAAATGTTTCTAACCATAAAATAGTCGGCAAATCGAGATGATTACTCGGCTCATCAAGTAATAATAAATCAGGCTCGATAATTAACGCTCTCGCTAATAATAAACGAGTGTGTTGACCACCACTTAATTGTGAAACAAGTAGATCTTTCTCGTGAAGTTTAAATCCCATTTCACTTAGCAATAACTCAGCTCGCCAGCCTTCAGATAATCTGTATTCTTCAGGAAGTTTATGAAGTACAGCATCCATTAATGTCATTGGCTGTAGCTCTTGGGGAAGGTGTTGCTCTATATAGGCCATTACGGTTTGATTAGCAATGGAAATAACGCCTTCATTCGGTGTTAATTGATGTGATAAAAGTTTTAATAATGTACTTTTTCCACAGCCGTTATGGCCAATTAAACCAATTTTTTCACCTTTAATTAGAGCTAAAGAAATATTATTTAATAACAAACCGTAGTTATTATGGAAAGACAGATTTTGTGTAGATAATAATGTGCTCATAGCTTACTCATTTTTAGGCGTAGCAACGCCTTGGGTAATATCTTGCGATAACCCTGTAAGCTGAGGAGAGGTAATAGTTAACGTCGCTCAGGCAGGTTAGCGCAGTAAAATACTGTGAGAGCCTGAGCTGTGGCGATTACCAAAGAAGTGTGAGTATTCAATAAGATCACACAAAAGCATAATTAGCCTCCTTCTCTAAGTTTAAAAGTTAATCGGTAATGTAATTCTATCAAGATAGATTTCTGATATGCAATCCTGCAAGAAAAACAAAAGGTATCATTTTGTGTGAAAGTCCGCTATTTAAGCGGACTTAAGATAATGACGAACAAATAAAGAACAATTTCTATCTATTATCGGTATTCGTTGATTGGCGTGAGGTAGAGCTATTTTATCTAAAGAAAAATGAACTTGCTGTGACAGCTCAGAACATCACGATGATATTCACGCTTAATTCCTTTACGTCCTATCAAGTTAATAAGTTCTTTTTCTCATAATAGCGGATTGCTAAAGAAACAATACCCGTTGTTTTTACAACCTCGGTAATATCCATTTCAATCGATTGTTTTATATCAGACATGGCATTTAGCTTATGCGAATAACTTTGTTGTTATCGCTTTAAAGAGTGATGTTTTTACACTCTAAATCATAGAATTTCATCATTTTATCGTGATTTTTCGCAGATAAGAACTATCTACCTACATTGGGGGTTTTTATCATGATATATTGCTACCTATTCGCTATAGCTGTCCTATAAAAGGTTAGAAAATGAGTAAATTAAGAGTCGCTATTATTTTTGGTGGAAAATCCACAGAACATCAAGTTTCATTACAATCAGCAAAAAATATTATTAATGAATTAGATCGAACGAAATTCGACCTTTGCTTAATCGGTATTAATGAACAAGGCCAGTGGCATGAATATTCAGAAGCTGACTATCTACTCAATAGCGATAATCCTAAAACTATCTCATTAAGTAATCCGTTAAGAGCAGTTGCAATTATTCCAGGTAGTGAAAAAAATCAATTCATTTCTTTAGAAGACGGCCAAGCACTTCCTCAAATTGATGTTGTCTTTCCAATTGTCCATGGCGCTTATGGCGAAGATGGTACATTGCAAGGTTTATTACACATGATAGATATGCCGTATGTTGGCCCAAATATCATGAGTTCCGCTGCTTGTATGGATAAAGACATCACTAAACGCCTTCTTGATGGCGCGGGATTAGCGGTCGCACCGTTTATTACGATCATGGCGCATCAAATTGATGATATTCCTTACAACGAAATGGTTCGTCAATTAGGGCTTCCTTTATTTATTAAGCCTGCGAATCTAGGTTCTTCTGTAGGAATAAGCAAAGTTAATAATGAAGAAGAATTTAATGCAGCATTAGCAATGGCATTTGAGTATGATCTTAAAGTTATTGTTGAAAGTGCTATTGTGGGTCGTGAAATTGAATGTGCCGTTTTAGGTAACGAAAATCCTGAAGTCAGCCCGTGTGGCGAGATCGTACTAAACGATGCTTTCTATGCCTATAACACAAAATACATTGATGACGATGGTGCAAAAGTCGTTGTTCCAGCAATAATGAACGAAGATACTAGTTTACATATTCGCCAAGTGGCATTAAAAGCATACCGTGTTCTTAATTGCTTAGGTATGGCTCGTGTTGATGTATTCTTAACTCAAGATAACCGAGTTGTGATTAATGAAATAAACACATTGCCAGGGTTTACAAATATCAGTATGTATCCAAAATTATGGCAAAGTGCTGGTTTAGGCTATCAGTCGTTAATTACTAAATTAATTGAGTTAGCACTGGATCATCATAAAAAAACGGCTGCTTTGAAAACGAAGTGTGAACTTTAATTAAAATGAAAACACGCTAAATAAAAATATTTAGCGTGTTTTTTAGCTTTAAGTCATTGATATTAATCAAGCATATTTTCGTGAGCCCGCAACGCAAAAAATAACACCAACGGTTACAAGCAACATCAATAAATTGACAGATTCATGAAGTAATACAGCCGCTAAACCTAATCCAAAGAAGGGTTGTAATAATTGAAGCTGTCCTACAGCTGCGATCCCACCTTGTGATAATCCTTTGTACCAAAATATAAAACCAATCAACATACTAAAAAGTGAAACATAACCTAATCCAGTCCATGCAGAAAGGCTAATTTTTGTTAGTTCTTCTGGCATAAGAATAAAGCTAAGAATAAGCATTGGAGGCAATGATACAATTAAAGCCCAACAGATAACTTGCCAGCCACCTAGTTGTTTCGTTAATGTTGCGCCTTCTGCGTAACCTAAACCACAAACAATGACTGACGCTATCATTAATAAATCAGCACTGATAGATGATGCTCCACCTTGAGAAAGGGCATATCCCATCACTAATAAACTACCAACAATAGAAAAAAGCCAAAAAGTAGGACGAGGCTTTTCACCACCACGTATTACAGCAAAAATTGCCGTAGATAATGGTAATAAGGCCAGAAAAACGAGGGAGTGTGCGGATGTTATCTCTTGTAATGCAATAGCGGTTAACAGCGGAAAACCTACCACGACACCTAATGAAACGACTGTTAATGAAATCCATTGTTTAAATGTTGGTAATTTTTCTTTATATAACAACAACATTACTAAAGATAATAATCCAGCAATACTCGCTCTTGCTGCTGTTAGAAATAAAGGTTCAAAACCTAATACAGCAGCTTTTGTAGCAGGTAAAGATCCACTAAAAATTAGCATACCAATAAAGCCATTTATCCAACCATTAGTTTGCGTTTTTTGTTTTATTTGTTGCATACGATGTTCCATAATTATTATTAATTCTCTTTTAAAAACAAATGATTATATTTTTTACAATAGGAAGAAATATAAAATTCATTTTAAATAATTGTATCTATTATGTACTTGCTGAGTACTATCTTATGGGTCACAATCATGACAATCAAATAATTGTCATGGATACAATTTCTATGGTTCAGCCCCGTTATAAATCTTTAGTTGATAAATTGGCGAACGAAATACGTATAGGAAAATTATTACCTGGTACACGTTTACCCACACATCGACATTTGGCCGCAGAGCATAAAATGTCTCTTGCAACGGCAAGTCGTGTCTATGCTGAATTAGAAAATATGGGTCTAGTCATTGGTGAAACAGGAAGAGGAACATTTGTTCGTGAGTTATCACTTCCAACAAACCATGGAATAGAAAATCCTACGGCAACGGATATGTTGGATCTGAATTTCAATTATCCATCATTACCTATTCAAGCTGAATTATTACGCTCTGAACTAAAAAGATTATCAACTTCAGGTGAAATTGAATCATTACTTCGCTATCAACCACATAGTGGCAAATTACACGATAAAATAGTGATTTCCCAATACCTCAAAAATAAAAAAATCACCGTTGAACCTGAAAATATTATTATCACTAACGGTGCACAACAGGGTATTGCGATTACATTATTAGGTGTATTAAAACCTGGTGATGTCGTTGCTGTTGATGCATTAAGCTACCCAGGATTTAAATTAGCGGCATTAGCTCATCATTTGGAAATATTACCGATCCCCATAACACCTTTAGGAACAGATTTAGATAAATTAGAAGAACTATGTAAAAAAAGGGCAATTCGCGCACTTTATTGTATTCCTACACTACATAATCCAATGGGATGGGTATTAACATTAAAACAACGCCAACAATTAATTGTCTTAGCGCGAAAATACCACTTTATAATTATTGAAGATGCAACTTACGCTTTCTTAGTTCAAAAAGCACCGGCTCCCATTGTGACTTTAGCGCCAGAGATTACCTTTTATATTTCAGGATTTTCTAAAAATATTGCATCAGGGTTAAGAGTCGGTTTTATGGTTGCTCCTACAAAGACCATTGCATCATTAGAGCGAGCGATGAGAGTGACAACATGGAATACACCAGCATTGATGACATCGATTGTCTGTCAATGGGTTAAAGAGGGTGTTGTTGATAAATTAGAGAGATTATTACGCAAAGATGCACAGCAACGGCAAAAAATTGTCAGCGAAATCTTTGAAGGAATAGCTTATATTCATCATCCTACTTCTTACTTTTTATGGATCCCACTACCAGAAGAAATTAGAGCTGATAAAATTGTCGCTTCCTTACATCAATTACAAATATCTGTCGCCACTGCTGAACCTTATGCCACAACACCCCATATTCCTCATGCAATCCGTATCGCATTAGCTTCAGTTGAAATTAGTTTATTACGTGATGCACTAATAAAAATAAAGGATATTATTAAATATCACATTGATTTATGACTGTTACTAGATAGCAACCTAAACAAGCGCGGGTAAATGAGTAATACATAAAAGCTAAATTCATTAGCTATTTTAACGTGTTATATCAATAACTAAAAAATATAAAAAGCGTTCTATTTTGTTTAGTATTTTTTCAAATAACACTTATTGTTAAAGAAAAAAGGTATTTAGTTATCATTTTTTTAAATTTGTTTTAAATAAATATTTTTTATGAAGAAAATAACAGTATAATTACTAGGCATTAATATTTTAATCTTATTTTGATTGTCTTAAATAGAAAGATTTTGCATTATCTTCAAGTAATTGTTATATGATAAATATTGCTAAAATGATAAAGGTTTTACTTTATCCTCACCCCTTAAATTAAATATTAAAGGAGTGAAATGAATATTTTAGCGATGTTTTTAATCAAAAAATGGACGGTGCGATGAAAAAACTTATCCTATTAAGTGCAATATCTGGCGGTATACTCTTTTGGTCTATACATTTACAAGCAGATAACTTTGATTGTCGAAATGCGGCAACGCAAACTGAAATAAATCAATGTGTACATCAAGACTTTCAGCAGAAAGATGAAGAACTTAACCACATTTACCAGCAATATTACGCCAAGCTAGATAGCACTAGAAAAGAGCAATTAAAGCAAGCACAGTTAATATGGATTAATTTTAGAGATCTCTCTTGTCAGTATGAAGCTGACTATTATCAAGGGGGGAGTTTAGCACCAATGGTATATAGCAGTTGCTTAAAAGATAAAACAAAAGAAAGAATTAATGATCTTAAAAATTATATTGCTTTATATTAAATAAAAAATTAAGCCTTAAAATCAAAAAAATCATTTTATAATAGTCAAATAAGTAAATTCATTAGCATGGAAATATTTCATAAGTGATATAATTGTAAATTCTGTATTATTTTGAAACACAAAACTCCTTGACTAATCATTGCCACAAAGTAGTCTGATGCTCAAGTAATAAGCAAAAAAAAGAAGCGAATACAATGAATAAGATATTAAAACTTGGGCTAGGATTACTTTTTGCATCATTACCTTTCACTTCAATATCATCTGAAATTAAACTCGAATATGGAGTAAATCTTATCGATTTTAATGGTGATGGTGTTCCTGATGTCGTGGTTAAGTCTCGACGCTCATTAAATGATTCATCATCTTTTGATATGACGACCGTTTATATCAAAGGTAGCGATCAAAAAGTGTATATTGTCCCATCCATATATTCTAATGCATTAAGTCTTTATAACAATAAGATTAAAGGTACTAATATCACTATTTCTGATTTTGAATTCATTGAAAAAAAAGGTCGGGTTGTATTGTTAAGTGCTGAAAAAGTAGGAAATAATTTACAACAACCAACTCCGATTCGTTTTTCTAGTTATGAAATATCAGAAAAGAAACAAGGGGATGAAATTCAGTTCAAATGGCAATTTAATACTTATTGTGTCACTGAATTATCCTATCTTAGTGTTGAAGACTCATATTCTGATGCTTGTATAAATAAAATTATCAATGAATAAATCTACAATTTGCTAACAAACACATCACATTTTAATGTGTTATTTTTTTATTTTATAAAACAATGAATTGTAAGAAGACAAAGAATATTCCTTTCTTTATATTCATTGAGTACTTGTATCATTTCTTTTTCCTTGTTATTAATCTACTGTTAGGATATTTCTTAATCAAAATGATATTAATAGTGCTGTTCTTATCGGGGGCTGTTTAAGAGGGAAATATGAAGGAGATTATTACGGGTTTACTTCTAGCCTCAATATCACTATTTACCGTATCTTGTTCACAAGAAGATACACATAAGGTAAAGGTGGCAATTAATACAGGACCTGATCAAGTGATTTGGGATGAAGTTATTCGTTTAGCGAAATTAACAGAAGGGTTAGACGTTGAAGTTGTCGCTTTTAATGATTATGTACTTCCTAATAAGGCATTAAATAATAAAGAAGTTGATGCGAATGCATTCCAATCCATTCCTTACCTTCAAACGCAAATGAAAGAAAATAGTTATAAATTTCATATCGCGGGTAAAACTTATATTTTTCCTTTAGCAGCATACTCTAAAAAAATTAGCGATATAAATGAGTTACAATTAGGATCTCTTGTTGCTATCTCAAATGAAGCCAGCATGAGAGGCCGAGCACTTCTATTATTAGCAGAAAACCATCTTATTACTCTCAATGAGAATGTTGGTTTCACCCCAACATTGGATGACATAATCTATAACCCTAAAGAAATTAAGTTTATTGAAGTCGATACGCCACAGCTCACTGAAGCACTAAATGATCCAGCAATTACAATGGCGATTATTAATAATAACTTTTCGTCTCAAATTGGGTTAATTGCAACTCGTGATGGATTAATTCTAGAAAATAAAAACTCACCTTATGCCAATGTTATCGTAACCCGCGAAGATAACAAAGATGATGAAAATATAAAGAAGTTGATTTCAGTACTTCACTCACGACAAATCGAGTTGAAGTTTAAAGAAATGTATAAAGGTGATGCAGTAAGAGCATGGTAACGTCTTAACTTAAAGATAGAGAGAATGCTTTTTGTCTTTAAGTTTTTATTATTTTTCCCCTAGAATGTTCCACTCTTATTTGGTGTGTTTTCTTGGCTAAATATCACTCAATTCTTATAATTTCATTATTAATCCTTATTTTTATTCCTAATTTCGCTATTTTCATATAACTGCTAGTTTTTATACTTTATAAAACATTCTAACAACATGAATTTTTTTCAGTATGATAACTCATCCTCCATTACACAGAAGAAATAAAAAAATGGCTGACTCTCAACTAAAAAAACAATATATCGGTGAACACAAACTATCTCCTGAAACACTTATGATGAGTTATGGATATGATCCATTACTTTCTGAAGGTTCAGTAAAACCGCCAGTATTTTTAACATCGACCTTTATTTTTAAAAGTGCAGAAGAAGGCAAAGCTTTCTTTGATACAGTAAGTGGAAGAAAACCTTTACCTGAAGGTGAAAAAGCAGGTTTGGTTTATTCTCGTTTTAATCAGCCCAATAGTGAGATTGTTGAAGATAGACTTGCTGTGTATGAAAATACACAATCTTGTGTATTATTCTCTTCAGGTATGTCAGCAATCACCACAACATTAATGGCCTTAACTCAGCCTGGAGATGTCATTTTACACTCTCAACCTCTTTATGGTGGAACAGAGACATTAATTGCAAAAACACTTGCTAAATTTGGTATTCAAGCCACTCCATTTACTGACGGATTAAACCTTTCTCTGATCCAAGCACAAGCCGATAACGCTAGCCAAAAAGGGCGTGTTGCCGTTATTTTTGCAGAAACTCCTGCAAACCCAACTAATTCATTAGTCGATATTAACGCATTAAAAATTGTTGCTGATAAACTAGAAGAAAAGCAGGGCTATCGTCCCATTATTGTTTGTGATAACACATTACTTGGCCCAGTTTATCAACACCCAATTGAGCAAGGGGCGGATATATCTGTTTATTCTTTAACTAAATATGTTGGTGGTCATTCGGACTTAGTTGCTGGTGCTGCAATGGGCTCTCGTGAACTAATTAATCAAATCCGATTACTACGAGGAGCAATAGGAACACAACTTGATCCTCATTCTTGTTGGATGCTTGGACGCTCTTTAGAAACACTACAAATTAGAATGGAAAAAGCGAACCAGAATGCTTTATTAGTTGCAGAGTTTCTGCGTGATCATGAAAAAGTAAAAGCTATTCACTATTTGCCTTTTGCAGATAAAAACTCAGTTGAAGGCCAAGTATTTGCAAAACAATGTACAGGTGCAGGTTCAACATTCTCATTTGATATTGTGGGTGGAGAGAGCGAAGCTTTCCGTTTTCTTAATGCTATGAAAATTTTTAAACTGGCAGTTAGTTTGGGAGGAACTGAGTCTTTAGCCTGCCATCCAGGCTCAACAACTCATTCTGGCGTGCCGATAGCATTACGTCATAATATTGGTATTCAAGACACTACCATTCGTTTATCTATTGGTATTGAAAATCCTCAAGATTTAATTGCTGATTTATCCCAAGCATTAGCAAGTGCTTAATTAAATAAGCTTATTAATATTAAAAAACACCAGGTAATGTAGATTTCATTATCTGGTGTTTTGGTTTAATAGGTCTGTTTTTGGATTTCAATCCATTCATCTTTAGTTAAGCGGCAAATATTTTCAACTTTCACTTCATCTAAAAATTCTGCGTATTGCTCTTCAATAATGTGATGAAATTTAAACCCACATTTTTCTTGTGCTTTTTGTGACTTATTATTATCAGCAAAATACCCACACCATAGATTATCTAACTCCAAAGTTTCAAAGCTATGGCGACTAATTTCTCTCACTGCTTCAGGAATTAAACCTTTCCCCCAGAACGGAACTCCAATCCAATAAGATACTTCAGCATCATTATCGCCTATCGAGAAATTACTCTCTTTAGCAAAAGATAGGCCCACTAAGCCGATAGCGCGATCATCATCGATTAATGTGACAGCATAAACTTCATTTCGCATAAATATAGTACGAATTATTTCAGCACTTTCTTCAACACTTTTATGAGTTGGCCAACCAGCGATAGGGCCAACTCGTTCATCTTTAGCGTATTCATACAGGCTTGGCGCATCAGAAAGTTTCCATGGCCGCAGTATGAGTCTTTCAGTTTTTAATGTTTTCATTTCAATCAATTTTCTTTTTTATCAATATGTTGCTATTTATCTTACGTTTTTAAGATATGTGCATTCTAAAGAAAAGAAATAAAAACCCGAATGGCATAAAAGAGGTAAAATCAGTACTTTTGAAAACTAAATTAAAGGAAATACTTGTTATTAACAGCAATATCATCAAATATAAAAACTATCAAATTAGAATAAAAAGAGAACAATAGATTTATGTTAAGCCAAGTATTGTCACAATTGAATACCACATCCCAACACGCCATTATGGGTGAAAGCGGTATGGCAAATGAAATTAATTACCCATTACCCTTATCTTATATCGTGGTTATGGTTTGCTTAGAAGGAAGGGCTGTAATTAATATTGGTTTTCAGAAACAGACGATTAAAGCGAATGATATTCTTATTTTAGGCGATGATATGATGACTGTTTTGAGTCAGAAATCAGCAAATTTTCGCTTATTTTATTGTTTTCTTGATAAATCTTTTGCTTCAGAAATTGCTTATTCTCTTTCTAATACTTTATTTGCCTTTCTCCATGAAAATCCCATTTGCTCCCCAAAAAAAGAGCAAGAAGAAGCCTTAAATAGATGGGTAGAGCAACTAAAATATATAGATAATCACTATTCTGAACATCGAAAATTGATGTTAAAAAACCATCTACAAAATCTCTTCTTTGCGATCACAGAATTAATACCAACACATTTTTCTATCGCTAAAAAAGAATTTAGTCGCAAAGAAAAGCTTTGTTGGCAATTTTGGGAGTTAATTGGAAAACATTGTTTAAAGCATAGAGAAGTTGCTTTTTATGCAAATTGTCTTAATATTACGCCGTTTTATTTATCACAAATAACAAAACAATTTTTTAATGATTCACCTAAGACGTTGATTAATCGTCAAGTTATTCTTGAAATAAAAGCATTATTAATGCACACTTCACTTTCAGTAAATGAGATATCAATAAAGCTTCATTTTGATGATCCTTCTTATTTATGCCGATATTTCAAAAGAGAGACGGGGCATTCTTTATCTGGTTACCGTAAACAACATCAACGACAATAAAACAGATGATATTGTATTTATTGTTCTATTTTTAGCTAAAGGAGGTAATTATGTTAAAAAAATATCACTATACAGACCGAGGGAAAATACTTTCTTAAGGTTAAGATTTTTATTACTTATTAAGAAATTACTATGATTTATTTTACTTCTGATACACATTTTTGCCATTCAAATATCCTCAACCTTTGTGATCGCCCTTTCAATAGTGTAAGCCATATGAATGATACATTAATCCATAACTGGAACGCTTATGTATCTGATCATGACGAAATCTATATTTTAGGTGATTTTCTCTATCGAGGAACAGGACAGGATGCCAACCGAATTTTACGTCGGTTAAACGGTAAAAAGTACCTTATCCGTGGAAATCACGACAAATTTCTCGATGATCCGGAATTTGATGCATCAGTATTTGAATGGGTGAAAGACTACTTTGAATTGGATTATAAAAAACGAAAAATTGTGATGTTTCATTATCCTATATTAGAATGGGGTGGTTTTTTCCGTGACGCTATTCATTTATATGGTCATGTACACAATTCACAAAAAGATCCAACTCAACGTAAACGTTTAGATGTTTTAGGAAAAAATGCAATTAATGTTGGTGTTGATGTCAACGATTTCTTCCCAATTAGCATTGAAACAATACTCAAAAGAACATCGAAATAATCTTACTTCTCGGTGTTTTTTATTTAAAACTCAATAAGGTAATGGTATTAACTAACCATGCAACTCAAGATTAAGAAGAAATATGCCTTACTTAATCCATTGTAGAAAAAAATAGAGACAAAATCAGTCATCTACAAACCATAAAAAAGACACCTTTAAGGTGTCTTTTTAGTTTGTGAAGTCTTCAGAAATTAGAGTGCAATAGCTCTTGTTTTACTGGCGTTCATTCCTTGGATCATACAAAACCAAGCCAATGCAGAAACGGCCATTAAAATTGCAAATAAAGAAATAGGAGGGAATGACGTTAAAATAAAACCGCTAGCTAATGGATTTAATGCTGCACCTAACCAACCTAATGACTGAGCAGAAAAATAACTTGCTTTCATTCCTAACGGTGCAATGTTATCAATCATCATATACTCACCGGGCGCATAAATTAACTCACCAAAAGTAAAGACGGCGATGGCTAATGCCCAAAATATTAAGTTATCACCCGCAAACATAAAGCCAAGTAAGCCAGTCATAAAAAATAACGTGCCTAAGGTCATTAATTTACGCAATCTATCGGCTGTAACATGCTTACCCACAATATATTGCAAAGAAACGACAATAGCGGCGTTTACAGGTAATACAACCGCAATAACGGACTCTGCTAATTTAGCGTCATAGACGACTAAGATATATTGCGAAATACATGATGCAAAAGAGCCAAATGTTAAAGTACCAAAAAAAGTCGAGAGCACAAACCAACTTAATGCTCTGTCTTTTAGCATTATTTTCGGATCCCATTTCACGCTATTTTCTTCACCAGTATTTATTGCTTTAGAACGCTGAACAAACAACTGGATCATAAAAAGTGGAACACTGGCAGAAATAGCAGCAAGCCAGAAGGGTAATTGTGTTCCATACATTAATAATAACGTGCCAATAGGCGGGCCGACCGTCCACCCCATATTGATAAAGGTATAGTTTAGCGAGAATATTTTAGGTTTCGCTGAAATCGATAAAGTTTCAGAAAAATAGGCTTTCAACACGGTTGAAAACACTAAATAGGAGCAGTTGATTACCGAGAAAAAAATAACCACTAAAACCGTACTATGAACCATAGGTATTGCAGCAAAGCCAAAGATGAACGTTATAATAGATAGCAACATATAACGTTTTTTCTCAAATTTATCCGCAAGCATCCCAAAGCCAAGGCTGAAAAAAATACCGGTTGTTAATGCAATGGACATGGCAATACCAATATCATCAACAGGTAATTGATATTCCCGTGATAAATAGATTGCCATAAACGGTAATGTTGCACCTCTTCCTATCGTAAGAAGCAGTGATGAAAACAGCAGTGCAGTTGTTGATCGTGTTTTTTTTGAGAACATATTATCTTTATTCTAATTATTTGTATTTTATGAAGTGTTTTATAATTTGCGCGATCTTTTACGGGTGCAAAAAGAACAAAATCGCACTGTGTATTAATACATGACTTAGTAATTACTGTATAGATTAAAATGAGAGAAAAAGCTCTTTTTAATCCTGTCTTTTTTCTTGCAGATCTTATAGTAAGATTTAATTATCCCATTTTTGATAATAGTGTTTATCAAATTCCTCTCTATCGCCATATTGTTATTTTTTCTAAACTGAGCTAATTATCGTTTTATTTACTGCATTAAATCCGAGGTCGTTATGTCTTTTATTCATCTTGAATTTGAAAAACCTATTGTTGAATTAGACGAAAAAATAGATGCATTGCTCACCTTTAAGCAATCTCAAGATGAACCCACAGGTATTAATTTAGATGAAGAGATTGCTCGTTTAAGACAAAAAAGTCTTTCGCTGACAAAATCTATTTTTACTGATTTAGGGGCTTGGGAAATAGTGCAACTTGCTCGTCATCCTATGCGCCCATATACCCTTGACTATATTAAAGCGATTTTTACTGACTTTCAGGAGTTAGCGGGTGATAGGGCTTATGCCGATGATAAAGCGATTGTGGCGGGTTTAGCTCGATTAGACAAAATGCCAGTCATGGTGATTGGGCAACAAAAAGGCCGTGATACAAAAGAGAAAATTCTTCGCAATTTTGGTATGCCATCACCAGAAGGTTATAGAAAAGCATTACGTTTAATGAAAATGGCTGAACGTTTTCATCTACCCGTTATTATTTTTATTGATTCTGCGGGAGCTTATCCTGGCGTTGGTGCTGAAGAACGAGGGCAAGCAGAAGCCATTGCTCGTAACATTCTTGAAATGTCACGATTAAAAACACCGATTATTTGCACTATTACTGGTGAAGGATTTTCTGGCGGAGCGCTCGCAATTGGTGTCGGTGATAAAGTTAATATGTTGCAATACAGCACTTATGCGGCAATTTCACCAGAAGGCTGTGCTTCTATTTTATGGAAAAGTTCTGATAAAGCGCCAATAGCGGCAGAAACAATGGGAATGACGGCACCTAAATTACAATCATTAGGCATTATCGACGCTATTATTCCTGAGCCATTAGGTGGTGCTCATCGTGATCATCAACAAGCGGCTGAATTTCTTAAACAACAATTATTAACCGACTTAGCCTTATTAAAAAGCTATTCAACCGAAGAGCTTTTAGATAAGCGTTATCAAAAACTCATGTCTCATGGTTACTGTTAATTATTAACGAGAGAAAAGAAAATGAATGATACACTGCCTACATTAAGCAATAGAAATACAGTAGGCAGTGAATTATTTATGCAAATCGATCTTAATTTATTACGTATTTTTTCTGCCGTAGCCGAACAAGGACAATTTGCCGCGGCTGCTCGACTACTATCTATGCCTACTTCAAATATCAGTCGTGCAATTAAACAGCTTGAACAGCAACTCAATTGTAAACTTATTGATAGAACAACGCGAAAGATGCGCCTTACTGAACAAGGTAAATTACTCTATCAGCAAGGAAAGAAAACCTTAACTGAATTAGACAATGTTGTAAGTAACATCACCAGTGATGGCCCATTAACAGGAACATTCCGCTTAACCATTCCAAGTGAATATGGCAGCGAACTACTGGCTGATATTTTAGCTGACTTTGCCGTTCTTCATCCTAATTTACTTATTCAATGTGACACCCAATTAATGCCAAGAAATATCATTGATGATGATATGGATTTACTATTAACTTTTCATCGCGGAAATCTAGCAGATAGCAGTTACCATTCACGGTTAATTAAATCGTGGCGCAGTATTGTTGTTGCCTCTAATGAGTTATTAGAAAAAACAGGAGTTCCAACTCATATCGAACAATTAAGCCAAATGCCTTGTATTTCTAGTCTAAGTGCACTAGAAGGGCAACCTTGGATATTTCTTGATGAACATAAAAAACCAATAAAAGTTACTATTAATAGCCATTATCGAGTAAATAGCGCTATATTAGCGAGAGCTGCGGTATTAAAAGGATTAGGGTTTGCTATTTTAGCTGAGCATTGTTGCCTTGATGCAATTAAAGCAGGGAATTTGCGAGCGATTGAATTTCCTCAACAGCCCGCCAGTATCAATTTAATCGCAATATATGCAAGTCGTAGTACACTTTCTCGTAATATTGAATCTTTTCTTGAGTTTCTCACTCAACGTTTATAAATATTAATCCGTTATTTGCTGAGAAAGTGCGCTATGTTTTGCTTTAAAAGGAAATAACACGATAAATAAAGTGACAAAACATGAGATCCCAGCAGTTGCGATTGCATAAGCAAACCCAGAATTAAATGCCTCAGGTAACATGGTGATGAATCCTTTGTCTAAATTGCTCGTAGCATTTTCAGTTACTAGACTGACAATATCGATATAGTTTACAGATATTCCTAATACCTGACTTTGCATAACCATATAATGGATTGCTTGTTGCACCATTAATGTGCCTAGTAAAGCAATTCCCATCGTCATTCCTGTTTGTCTTAATGCATTCATGGTTGCAGACGCCATACCAGAGCGAGATGGTGAAACACTTTTCATCACTAACGCACCAATTGCTGGTGTTGACAAGCCCATTCCAGCACCTAATACAAATAGGTAACTTCCAGTTATTCCATAGTGGCTATTTGTTGCCAATGTCGCTAATAAGCAAGAAGAAATAGCAATAAATAAGAAACCACAGATCATGAGTTTTCTGACTGAAAAATATGCAGACAAACGCCCAAAAGACATTGAAAATAGGGCCATCGCAATAAATTCAGGTGCCATTCTCCAGCCTGTTTCTAATGCACTCCAGCCTTGTGCTTTTTGCAGAAAAAAGGCAATAAAAAAGACATTACTATAAGTGGCAAAGCCCAAAGTGAAAGAAGAAAGGTTATATTGAAAAAATGCACGATCTTTAAATAAAGTAAGTGGTAATAAAGGGCGTTTAACACGTTTTTCTATCATTAAAAAGAGGACGAGGAATATAATGCCTACAATCAATGTCGATAAAGTTCGATAATGCGACCAACCAACCGATCCAGCTTCAATTAAGCCATAAGTCAACAAGCCTAATCCTAACATACTGGTTAATTGACCAAAGGGATCGAGTGCCACATTTTCAGGATCAGCACTTTCACTTAATCCATACCAACCTAGTAATACAGTAATTATGCCTATAGGAATATTAATAAGGAATATACTTGCCCAACCACTAGTGTGAACTAATACCCCACCTAAAATAGGACCAATAATCAGTGATAAAGCACTGACAGAAGACCAAATACCTATAATACGGACACGCTCAATATCAATTGGAAAAGCATGTGTAATTAGAGACAATGCGCCCGGAATTAGTGCTGCGGCAGCAATACCTTGAATAATACGACCTAAAATAAGCACTTCATGTTGCTGTGCAATCGCACAGATCACCGATCCCACTGTAAAAATAATCACCCCCCATAACCATACTTTTTTTCGCCCAAAGCGGTCACTTAAAGGGCCCGATGACAAAATACAGGCAGATAAACAGAGCGCATAAGCATCGACAATCCACTGTAAGGTTGCCATATCAGCGTGAATATCATTTTGAATAGTGGGTAATGCTACATTCACAATACTAATATCAAGTGTTGCCATAAAAGTGCCTAAACAAATGGCACAGATAAGTGACAGTCGTTTCAAATAAGTCATAAGTTTTATTGCCTTAATGATGAATAATAATGGCATAATAATACTCGACTGACCGTCGGTCAATGGTTATTGATAATGAGTTTCATTTATCATCATTGTGGCTCGCTTTAATATAGAGTACTCTTTACATGCGACTTTGAGGGAGATAAGCAATGTCATTAGAAGAACAAACTACAGATAAACCAAGAACAAAACCCGCAGAGGTTCGTTTAGAAGAGTTAATGAATGCGGCAGAAACATTGTTTTTAGATAAAGGCTTCGATGCAACAACTGTGAGCGATATCGTAAAAAAGGCAGGGGTAGCCAAAGGAACATACTATCACTATTTTTCTGCTAAAACAGACGTTCTTGATGCCTTAAGAACTCGTTATATGGATTGGTACTTGGATAAAATAGACAGTGCAATGGATGCCTGCTCAGAGCAAGATCACCGTGAAAAATTAAAACAATGGTGTGAAATTAGTGTAATTGCTTATGTTGAGAAACAGCAATTACACGATATGCTTTTTCATCAAGTTTTTCATCAAAGCAGTAATATTCATGAAAATAGGGCATTGCAGCAAATACAAACATTGTTAATTGCGGGAACTGAAAATAAAACGTGGCACGTCACACAGCCTGAATTAACCAGTACATTGATTTATCACGGTATGCATGCCGCTGTTGATAACTTAGGCCATAGTGAAGAATACACCGCAAAAACACTGGGCAATATGCTATATCAACAATTTACCCAATTACTAAAATAAAACGAAACCTTATATTGTGACAATGTCACATTAAAAACCTACTTTTATAGAAAAGGGTGATCATAATATCATGATCACCCTTGTTAATTTATATTGAAGGCATTTTGTTATTTAACCGCGTTCTTTGTGAGTCTTGAGAGAAGAACACAGAATAAAGCCAATATAATAAACAAGTTAGTAATAATTAGTGTTGAATTTAAGCTGTAGTTATCAACGAGCAAGCCACCTAAATAAGCTATCCGTATTGGAGGGAATGACGATAGTCGATTAATACGTAAGGTATTAGCACCTCACCGTTTAATAACCTGTGCATCTCCCGATTATTTTGAGCGAAATGGTATGCCTCAATCTCCTAATGCATTATCAGAACATCAATTAATTACTTTTTCTCACCAAGGTTCAACAGTGCCTTAGAAATATCAAGCTCATCAAAAAGAATTCGCTCTTCCCGTTAAAGGTAAATTACATTTAGATAATACAGAAGCTATTTTAGACATGGCATTATCGGGTTATGGAATATGCCAGTTAGGTAGTTTTTAGTGGGTGAATTTATTAAATCTGATAAATTAGTGCCTATTTTATTAGAGCATACAATTGTTCTTGCACCGATTTGTGCCGTTTATCCGTCTAAACGCCATTTATCTCCCGAAGTACGCTATTTGCTTGATTTTATTGAAAAGCAATAGCAAGGAAAAGCAATATGGCAAATAGCATAATCTTTGATTTGAATAATAATTAATGTGTAAAAAATCAAATAGACAATAGCGAGGATTATCACCGTGATCCTCGCTATATTTTATTTATTCTGCAAAATACGTAAACGATTTAATAAGGTATCTAATGTAGATTTAGCATGTTCTAGCTGAGCCTTACCATCGAGACTATTTGCTATCCATAAAGCAGTGGCTTCTAAACTGCCATAAATGAATAGAGCCAACATTTTTGAGTCAGTCTTTACAAGTATTTTATTCTCGATAAGTTTATCAATCATACTACTCATAGATACTACACAATGAGTGGGAAGTTCAGTCACTTTATCACTTAATACAGCGCGTGAATCTCTCATAATAATACGTTGAATTTCAGGCTCTAAAGCCATTTCTAAATAGGTATGACAACGCATTGAAAATGCCAACCAAGGATCGTCAATAGTATCGGAAATAGCCTGCAAACGAGCATCCATCTCTGCATCTATTTGTGCAACAACAGCCGATAACAATCCTTTTTTATCACCAAAATGGTGATACAACGCACCTCGAGTTAAACCTGCTTGTGCCGTTAAGTCATCCATTGAGGCTTCTGTATAGCCTTGTTCACAGAATACTTTCCTTGCTGTTTCTAGCAATAATAGCCGTGTTTCTTCCATTTCAGCACGAGTACGTCTAGCCATTTTATCTCCTTTTTTAAATATACATACGTATTGTTTGTATATTTACATTCAGATCGTATGAATATATGATTTATACATACGCACTGTATGTATTATCTTTAACCCTCGCTAAAATGGCAAGGGTAAACATAAGGAAAACTATGATAAATACTTATCGAACACTATTTAGCTATAAAGGCACGCTATCTTTTACCTTAGCGGGAATGGTTGCACGATTACCACTACCGATGATGGGTATTGGTATCATCATGATGATTTCACAACTTACAGGCAGCTATGCATTAGCGGGAACAATTTCTGCCAGTTTTGTATTTACTTACGCGATGCTATCACCGCAAATATCACGTCTAGTTGATACTTATGGGCAATATCGAATTTTACCTTTATTCACATTAATCAGCGTTATTGGAATAGGGGGCATGTTATTGGCAACATGGTTACAATGGCATATTAGTTTATTATTTATTTTTGCAGTGCTGATTGGCTTTATGCCGTGTATTTCTGCAATGATCAGAGCAAGATGGACAGTAATTTATAAAGAAGATAGTCGCTTACAAACAGCTTATTCGTTAGAAAGTGTGTTTGATGAAGTTACATTTATTATTGGTCCACCCATTTCAGTCACATTAAGTGTCGTTTTTTTTCCACAAGCTGGGTTATTAATGTCTGCTGTTTTTCTTATCATTGGTGTATTTTTACTCGTTTTACAACGTGATACAGAGCCTGCAATAACACCAATATCTTCTGAATTAATACATCATAAGACACAATCTGTGATCCGCTTTTCTCTCGTAAAAATCTTAACTGTTATTATGATTTTTATGGGCGTAATTGTAGGCACCATTGATATTTTTAGTGTGGCTTTCGCCAATACCCAAAAAATGCCTGCAGGTGCAAGCATTGTATTATCCGCCTATGCTATTGGCTCTTGTTTTGCAGGTCTATTCTTTGGCACATTAAAATTATCAACACCGTTACACCGTTTATTATGCTTAGGTGGCATCGCAACGTTCCTCACTATTTTACCTCTTGTTTTTGTAGACTCAATTTATAGCTTAAGTTTAGTGGTATTAATTTCCGGGATCTTCTTTGCTCCCATGATAATAGTGACAATGTCACTTATTGAGAAAAGTGTACCCGAAAATCAACTTACAGAAGGAATGACATGGTTACTTGCAGGATTAAATGTAGGCACAGCAATTGGTGCAACATTAACAGGGCAACTTGTTGATTATTCTGGTGTTCAATCTGGTGTATGGATTGCAATTGGAGCAAGTACTTTAGTGATGTTAATTGCATTTTTAGGTTTTCAACGCATTAATCATAAAAACAGTAAAAGTTATGCGTAATTAATAACGATCAAAGCCTAAGAATATCAGCAAAAATAACACCAATATCTTAGGCTTTTTCAATCAACGGCTACGATTTAACAGCATTAAGCAAAGGAAATAGCTACCACCTAAAATAGCGACTAAAGTTCCTGCTGCAATTTGTGCGGGATAAATAAATATTTGTCCAAGCCAATCAGCCCAAACCATTAATGTTCCACCAATTAACCCTGAAACCATTAATTGTGCGTTGATTTTTTTAGCACCAAGTAATACCGCCATATGAGGAGCAACTAAGCCAATAAAGGCAATAGGGCCTACCGTTGAAGTGACTAAAGCACATAATAGTGAAACGATGATTAATAAAATAATACTGGCACGTTCAGTATGTAATCCACGAGCTAAAGCAAAACTTCGACCAATTGATATTAATGCAAGCCAGCGCGTTAATAAAAAGACACTTCCTACAATCAATGTGATTGCGAATGCAAAATAGAGAGCCTGTTCACTATTAACACGATAAGTCGAACCTGATAACCACAGTAATATTTTATAGCTGCTTAATGAGCCTTTCGCTAAGAAAAATTGAATAAAGGCTTCTAAACTCGCGGTTAAGGCAATACCCGTTAATATTAAGCTGGCTGGTGCATATTGGTGTTTCTTGCCTAAGACTAATAGAGCAATCATCACAATACAGCTACCTAATAATGCAATTCCCCACTGTGATGTTTGTAAGGTACTCCCTAAAATTAAGCTAGAAAAAACCAATGCAAAAGTAGCACCAGATGAAACCCCTAAAATATCAGGGCTAGCTAATGGATTGTAGATTAAACGTTGTAAAATAACGCCAGCAATAGCCAGTGCAATACCTGCAAATAAAGCAGCTAATAAACGAGGAGAGCGTAATGCCCATTGGTAAACAGATGGTATTTCCCAAAACCATTGGTGCTCATTAATATGAATGAAAAGTGTAAGGGCTAATCCAAGTATTAATAATACAAATATTCCTATCACAGTATATATTGATACTGTTTTGGTCTGAGAATGAATAGAAATAGAAAGCTGATCTTGGGCTCTCATTTTCTTTCGACTAAACCAAATTAATGCAGGTGCTCCAATAGCCGCGGCTGTCACCCCACTGGGAATAACCGTATTGAGCCACTGTCCAACCCATATTGCCAAGCTATCTGTAATAAGTAATAAGCATATTCCCATTAGGCCACTGGCAATAAGCTCTTGACGAGGCGTTCTTGCGCCTAATGTTCTGACAATATTAGGTGCAAGTAATCCGATAAAACTAATGACGCCAACAACAGTAATTGAAACAGAAACTAACCAAGTGCTTAATATAATAAAAAATGCAAATGTGGGTAAAACAGACAGCCCTCGAGCCGTTGCACCTTCATGCCCTAATCGCAATAAAGTGAGAATACGGGGTGCAAACATAAAAATAAGTAAAACAGGTGTAATTCGAGGTAATAACCAAAAAAACGTCTCCCAACCATCTTGAGCAAGATCTCCAGCTCCCCACATAAATATATTCTGGGCGAATTGAGAATTTAACGTCACTAATGCGGTTGCAATCGCACCTAATAAGATATTCACTACCATACCAGAAACAACAAGGGGCAAGCCGGTCATATTGCGAATACCTGCAATCATAATCACCAAAAAGAAAGCCAATAACGCTCCCATTGTCGCAGCGAATGCGCTGTGATCAGCAACCCAATCTGTAAACCAGATATTAACAATAACTAAAGCTAACCAAGCGCCTGAAGAAGTTCCTAATGTTAACGGTGATGTCAGGTTATTTTGTGTTAATTGTTGCATTAAGCTGCCAATAACACCGAAAATTCCTCCAATCAGCAGTGTCATAGCTAAACGAGGTAATTGTGCATGAATAAAAAAAACATCGGCAAATAGGGTGTTTGTGTCTAAATGCCCTAACAAATACCATTGACGAGATAATGAAAGAGAATTATCAATTTGTAAGCTAGTAATGCTTAATAAGATGATTGCCAAAAAATAGAAAGTAAATTGCTTAATGTTCATTATTCTGTGCCATATCTAATAAACTTTCTGTAATAGCTTCAGCCATTAACGTTAATGATGCCACTCCACCATAATTCCATACTGGTTTCACTGAATGAAAATGCCCATTCTGTACAAATGGCATGGCTTGCCATAACACGGATTTTTGCAGTTTACTTTCATCAGGGAATGGCAACATATAAAGAACATATCCTTGTCTAATATGCTGCAATATATTCATTCTTCGCTGATCAATTCCCCAAGGTTGAGGAGGTAATGATATGGCAGATTTTAGACCTAACTTATTAACTACATATTCAGTTGTTGAATTTTCGGTGTACAAAAAAACAGATGTTAATGTAGAAAAACGGATCACTTCCACTTCAGGTAATGTAATAAATGCTTGCTGTAATTTGCTCTTTAATTGTGTAAAAGTGCTATCCATTTCCGCTAACTTTTTTTGTGCAAGCGCTGTTTTTCCTAAAATAGAGGCTAGGGTATTAAAATGTGCCAAAGCAACTTCTGCGGCATTATCTTGACGAGAGAAGTTAGGCAGATATACGACAGGGGCAATAGTTTTTAATACAGGCAATAAATCTTGTTGTGAACTTGATGCCAAAATAAGATCTGGCTTTAACGATGCCATTTTTTCTAAATTAGGCTCTGCTCGCATACCCACTTCTTCAATAGTATTTGGAGCAACAGGGTGAGCTACCCATTGGTTATACCCAGCAATTTCAGTTGCCCCCACAGGAATAACATCAAGTGTCAATATTTGTTCCAGTAAATCCCAATCTAAAACAATAATACGTTGGGGTATTTTATTGCTATTTTGCGCAGCATTAACAAGGGGAGTGATAAATAAAATAGCCAGACAAAAAGGCAGAAATCTAACTATTTTTTGTAATATTACACGCATACCACTGCCACCTTATGTTGTTGTAAACCTTGATTATCAGGGTGTTCAATCAGCTTAATAGGTGTTTCATAAAGTGCTGAAAGTCGCTCATCATCAAAAAGTAGAGAGGCTTCACCTTCAAATGCAATTTTCCCTTTTTTAAGCGCGATAATATGAGTGGCATAACGCAAGGCAAGGTTGAGATCATGCAAAATAACAATAATACCAACATGTTGAGTTTGATTTAGCTCACTTAAGAGTTCCATTAGTTGATATTGATGATGTATATCTAAAGCAGAAGTAGGTTCATCTAAAATTAAAATGGGTGATTGTTGAGCCAGTAACATTGCAACCCAAGCACGTTGACGTTCACCACCAGATAAATCATCAGCGAGTGTGTCTGCAAAGGGCAGAACTCCCGCTTTTACCATTGCTGTTGTGATTATTTCATCATCTTTTTTATTCCAACGGCCTAATGTTCCACGCCAAGGAAAACGGCCTAAACGCACTAATTCTCTTACTGTTAATCCTGCAGAAGCAGGAAGTTTTTGAGGAAGAAAGGCTATCTGTTTAGCTAGGTCACGTGGTTTATAGTGTGAGATATTGCAATTATTCAGTGTAATATTTCCACTATCTGGGGCTTGCTGACCAGATAATAAACTGACTAAAGTCGATTTACCTGAACCATTATGACCGAGCACAATAGTTAACCCAGAATCTGAAATACGCAGTGAGGGGATTGATAAAATAGTACGTCCACCGCGATCCATTTGAATATTTGAGAGTTCAAACATGGTCACTCATTTATAAAATAATATTCCCCCATTTATTGTACGATGAGCAATAAATGGAGGAATAAGAAAAATTTACCAGCGATATTTAGCATTCAATAAAACAGAACGGGATTGACCGTAATAACAGTAATAATCACAACCAGAGAGATATTCTTTATCAAGAATATTGTTGATATTTAACTGTAATTGCCACTGTTTATTGACGTTATAGATTGCAGCTATATCCCATAATGTTGCACTTGGTACAGTTAAATCACTACTCTTAGGATTATCTTTAGATTTACCTAAATAACGAACACCTGTTCCTAAGGTTAAATCTTGAGTTCCAGTAATTGGAATAGTGTAGTTACCCCAAGCAGATGCGGTATGTTTAGGAATTAAACCTGCTTGTTGTTTACCTTTATTACCTGTGTCATCAGTTTGCATATCGGTATAGGTATAATTGGCTTTTAATGCAAAACGTTCCGTTAATTGCATTTCACTTGTTACTTCAACACCTTTTGATGTCACTTTACCAGTTTGTGTTGAAACATAAGTCGTTGGGTTTGCTACAAGAGCATTTTTTTGTGTGATATCAAACCAGGCAATATTAAAGTAACCATCCATAAAATCAGGTGTGTACTTTATCCCTGCCTCAATTTGATCGCCTTTTAACGGTTTATACAGATCTTTCGTCGCAGGGTCGATAGTGCTCATCACCTCAAAAGACTCAGAATAGCTCACATAAGGAGAGAGACCATTATCGGCTAGATACATTAATCCTGCATTGAGGCTAAACTCACTATCGGTACGTGATTTGTCCTCATTTTTTGTTTGTGCTTTATTTTCTGTTTTTACCCAATCTTGACGTACACCGGCTACTGCAACCCAGCGACTATCAAATTTGGTTTGATACTGTGAATAAAGGCTATATTGTGTTTTGTCGATGGTGCGATTGACATTATTAGCAGGATCAAGAGGAATATATTTACCGTAAACAGGGTTCCACGGATTAATCGTACCAAAATTGTAATTATCTTGTTCATCACCTTTAGTTTGGTGATATTGCAATTCAGCACCCGCTAATAATGTATGCTCGAAATTATCTGTATCCCATTCACCAACAACATTATTATCAAAAGAGATACTTTGGTTTTTACCATCACGGAAAACGATGCCACGATTCAGTTCTGTTGCGGTAATATCTGAATTAGGGAAGGCATAAACGCTACGCAATAACAGATCGTTATAACCATAATTTAGACGTTGAGAAAAACGCCAAACATCATTGATATTACTTTCTAATAAATAACCCGCTGAAATTTGAGTACGTTTATACTTATCGTAACCTGGTTCACCTAAATTTGTTGAAGGCTTAATTTTACCAAAAGGAGATGAAATCAAAGTGCCTGCGGCAGGAAAGAACGGGTTAGTTGGTGTGCCATCATCATGCAAATAAGTTGCCATAAACGTCAATGATGTATCGTCAGTCAAGTTAATCGCAACACTTGGTGCCAGATAAATACGCTCACTATCTGTGTGAGATAATTCTCCGTCTGATTTTTTCATTAACCCAACAAGGCGATAGCGCACACGTTTATCATCCGTGGCACTTGAAACATCAAAACCTAACCCACGTTGATCATTATTTCCAACTTCAAGAAATACTTCATTTTGGGGTTTAAAGCTGGGTTTCTTTTGTACTACGTTAACAGCACCACCAGGTGTAGATTCACCAAATAATACAGCTGAAGCACCTTTTACAACTTCAATTTGTTCAAAACCATAAGGTTCAAGTAGCCATGTATAATAACCATCACGAAAGAGACGACTGTTATCTAAATACGTTGCAGCTTCAAAACCGCGCACACGAAGCCAGTCAGTATCGTTATCGGCACCAAAGGGTTGAGAAACGACACCTGACGTATAACGTAAAGCTTCATCAAGTTTTTGAGGCGCATGTATTTCGAGATCTTTTTGAGAAATGACAGAAACGGATTTAGGCGTTTCTTGCAAACTAGTATTTACTTTTAATGCTTGAGCACTAACGACAAGCTTTTCTACTTGTTCTGTCTTTACTGCTTCTTCTGCAAAAGCCTGTGTAGCCAAAACAAAAGGAAGGGTGGCAGAACAGAGCAATGCCACCGGTTTTAATTTAAATGCATAAAGATTAATCACAATAAGCCACCGAATAATAATGATTACTATTAGCACTATTATTCATGCAATCGATACTAAGGTAAATTAATTTATGCAAAAATGTCTATAAATAATAATTTTTTAGATTAATTAACTGGTTGTATCAATCCAAGCAAGGCGACCACCGACAGATGTGCTGCGATGTGATGCATTGTGGCTTAAACACAAAGTTCGCATACCTGCAGCTTGTTGTGAATACCAAGCCCCTCCGCGCATTAAAGAGCGTTGACCATAATTTCGTAAATAAACCTGATCATTGTCCTGTTGGTTTATTGCTGGATATAATCCTAATTCTTTAAATAATGTAGGTATTTCAATACTATTTTCTGCTGTTATTGCATTAAAATCACCATCCATTAATCCCGCAGGATAACCATTATCTGTTGGTGTGCCGTTATAGTGTTTTATTGAAGTTGATAAAATGGGAGTGCCTGCATTTTTGTCACAATGATCTGAAGGGGCATCGTATTTTGCGCTATCGGGATGATTGATGGGCAATAATTGCCCCGTTGATAATGCTATTGAATGCCATTGCTCTGTTACAGAGGGATCACCACAGAATACTGAATCATTATCTTTAATTATCTGTATTTCTCCGGCATTTAATTGCATACCGCTTTGCCATTCCCAAAGGTTGCCACATAAATCACTAATACCAAACTCACTATTATCATGATACCAATTCGACCATTGCGGTCCTGTTATTGTCGTGGGATCACCTGTAGTAAAGTCAGTATCACCAGCTTCTTTACCATCAACGCGATTAACAGATTGCTCTGGATGAAGAAAACTTCGTCCATAATCTGTATTGCCATCTTCAATCATATTGTGGTGGCGACACCACAGCATTAAAGCAGCCCATTCTGCATGGGTACTTAAATGAAATCCCCGCCCTGTATGTTGTGCATATTGCTGAAAACTCAATAAATCTAATAATGTCGCCGGTTTTTGGTTAGGCAAACTTAACAACTCACCTTGATGCAATGAAGCGGGGTAACACGCATAGAAAAATCCATTCTTAACTTTTTCATTTACAATAAATGCAGAGTGAATAGTATCATCAAGATTATCTGATACCTCATTTAATCGAAAATAAGGAACAACGTACATATAGTTAGGTTGGCCTTTTGCTGAGTATAAAATAGTTCTTTTTCCTGCTGACTGTGACTCAACTTTTGCCCGTAAAGGATCGGGTGAATAGATATCAAACATGATTATTCCTTATCTTGATCAAGTAATGTTACCCAATAGCCCGTTTCCCATTTCACAGGTAAAAATTGAGTATGGTAATCATAAAAAATAGTGTCTACATCGAGGTGAGAAAAGCGATCAGGGTGTAGCCATTTAGCCATTTGTAAGATTGCAATAAAACCAAAAGGGCTGTCATAAAATGAATGCCAAAGGGCATATACTTGTTTATTTTTAACCGCATCGAGTGTTTTGTAGGCAAGCCGTTGCATTAAAATTTCAAGTTGCTGTTTTGCCAAATCTAAATTTGCACCAGGCCCTAAGTTAATCCAATCACCTGACGGGTTATAGCCACTCCAATCAGCCCCTGTTAAAAAAATTTTATCGGGTTTGGCATAAATCACCGTTTCTTGGTTCAAAACCCCATAAGTGCCTTTTATATATTCTGAACCTAAGTTTTGCCCACCTGCATTTTGTAGCATTTGTCCCATACTGCCATTGCCATAAGAAAGACAACACTCAGGTGTAAAGCCCGCTGCTCGTTCAAATAACACATTAGGGCGTTTAAATGTTTTTTTTCCTAATTGCTGAGAAATATAAGTGAGTTGTTTTTCACGAAATTGATTCATGGCTTGGCTTTGTGAAATATTACCCAGTAAATTCCCCATAATAGATGTGCTAATTGGCGTGTTATTAAGTGGGTCGATACTCAAATCAAACACCACAACAGGAATATTCGCTTTCGTTAATAAATCCAGCACACCATTAACACTAATTGCACGATAAGTTCCAACCGCCACAATAATGACATCAGGTTTTAGCGCGATAAGTTTCTCACTATTAAAATGCCCACTCGACATAGCCGTAAATTCAGGTAATGCCAATAATTGGGGGAATGCTCGCGTATATTGATGATATAAACTTAAGTCGGCGGTACGAAATGCAGAAGGCATCCCGATAAGGCGCTCATAAAGAGCGCCTTCATTTAATGAAGCATAAAGTAAAAATAACCCACTATCTGCCACATAAATACGTGTTAATTCTTGTGGTAATACAATTTCTCTTCCCAGAATGTCAACGATTTCTCTCTGTTTTGGTTTTGCATAAACAGGAAAAGGGCTTGCTAATAGTAACGATAATGCACTGGCACCTTTTAGTAATGAACGTCGATAGTTATCCATGTTCATTTCCTAAAAATAGTAATTGAGGACACCAAGCACAACACGGTCGCTTCCCACACTGCAATAAGTCGAACTAGTACAGCTAGAAACATAGGATTTATTCGTGATATTGCTGACAGTTAATCCTAATTCTAAACCCTGTAATTCACGATTAATTGCCGATAATTGGTAGCGGAAACTCACATCCCCTAACCATACTGCGGGTACTTTAAATGTATTTGTATTATCGCCGTAAGTTGAACCTAAATAACGGACACCCGCACCTAATAATGCACCGTCTAAATAAGGCTGATGGAAACGATAATCTATCCATGCAGATCCCGTATGAGTAGGTACTTGAACAGGATGTTTATTTAAGGTGGTTGGATCGCTAGTCGATGTCACAATATTATGAAGATAGGCATAATTGAGCATCATATTAACTTGTGGCGTTAGCACTAATTTACTTTCAAACTCAAGTCCACGAGAACGAATTTCACCTGATTGCTGATAATAATCAGGATTTCTAGGATTATGTGTTGTGACATTTTCTTGGGTTAATTGATATACAGAAACACTAACCAGTTGTGTTAACTCAGGATTTTGATATTTAACGCCTGCTTCATATTGTTTTGATTTCATTGGAATAAAAGCTTTTCCATCTGCATCAGTGCCCAATACAGGATCAAAACTATCAGATGTACTTATCCATGGTGAGAACCCATTATTAAATTGATAACTTAAACCAACACGATGACTCCATGCTGTGTTATGGCTTTGCTGTGTCGTACCTGATATTTGATTATGTGTATCTAAGTCCGCACTGTCATAACGGCCACTGAGTAATAAATTCCATTGTTGCCAACGCAAGTGATCTTGTAAGTAGTATCCATAGCGATCAAATTGTTGTTTTGTGGAAGTACGAGAAACCGGGTAAGGCTCAAAATCAGGCTTGTGATGTGATGCCCACGGATCAAAACTAACCGTTTGTGAGCCCCACCAATCTTTTGTCATATAGCCATGTTGGTAATCAAAACCAGCCATCACAGTATGATTGATATCCCATGTTGCTAATTTACCAATCAATTGTGAATCAGTTACCCATGTTTCTGATTTACTTGGTGCTTCCTGATAAACCGCAGTTAATAAGCGATCACCAGGTAAAAAACCACGGGTATAGTCACGGCTTATTTCCGTATCAACCTTCATAAAACGAGTATTTTGCTTAAATTGCCACTGTGGGGACAATTCATATTCAAACAATGAAGTTAACGACTGTTGTTTACGATGTGAATTATCATGACTTTGATTATTATAATTTCGATTAGGATCAACTTTACCATTAGGATTCGGTAATAAACCTAATGCTTGAGCCGGTAGCGTATTGTAGTAACCTAGGCGAGGCTCTTTTTGATATTGTCCCAATATTGTCCAACTCAGTGCATCATTCGGTTTCCAAGTGATAGCCGGTGAAATAAGAAAACGAGTTTGACGAGAAGAGGGAATTTGCGACTCTTGTTCAAGCGCTAACCCTGAAACACGATATAACCATGTTTCATCCTCATTAAGAGCTGATGTGGTATCAAATTTAATACCATGATTTTTATTATTACCCGCTTGTAATTGCACTTGGTGTTGCGTTTCTGCGGAAGGGCGACGCGATGTCATATTAATCACGCCACCTGCACCACCTTGTCCATATAAGGCAGATGCAGGGCCATGTACAGCTTCAATACTTTCTAAACTCCAACTATCAATCTGTGGCGCCCAAATACCACTATTACCAAGCATTCTTAAGCCATCTAAATAATAATCAGCATCAAATCCGCGCATTTTTGAATAATCAATACCGCTTCCAAAAGCGCCAAATTTTTCACTCACAACCCCTGAGCTATAACGTAATGCTTGACTAATAGATTCAGAGGGCAAGTTATCTAGCTGGCTACGATTAACAACAGAAACCATTTGTGGTGCTTCTAATAAAGTGGCATCACTTTTAGTTGCCGTTGTCTGTTGTTTTGCAACATATCCGTAAGGTTGTGCATCAGACGACGAACTTGGCGCAGAAGTAACAATAATTTTTTCAATATTTTCTGATGCAAAAGAAGGTGACATCACGCTTAGTGAAATTAATGTCGGTAAAACAAAAGAATAGCCACATTTCCAATAATTTTTTAATTGCTTATTTGGACAATGTATTGTTTGAGGTAGTAGCAACATAATGATCCCAAAAAATGAAATAAACCATGATTGACTCGTGGTCGGTAACATACACTAACGACTGACTGTCAGTCAATATAAATGATAATCATTTATATTTGTATTGCCGTAAAAATAGAATGAGTCATAAATGAAATAAAAATAGGAGGGCGAAATTATCGGGATCTTTTGATTACAATAAAAAAGGCCTGATAAATAGTTATCAAGCCTTTGTTTGTTTATTACTTTAATTCTGCTGTGAAATTAAAGTGTAACACCTTTTTTGGCAAGGAACTCATCATAAGTACCTTGGAAATTAGTCACTTTTTCAGGTGTAATTTCAATAATACGATTTGCTAATGAACTTACGAATTCACGGTCATGAGAAACAAAAATCAGAGTACCTTGATAAAGTTCTAATGCCATATTCAGTGATTCAATAGATTCCATATCCAAGTGGTTGGTTGGCTCATCCATAATCAGAATGTTTGGTTTTTGCATCATCAGCTTACCAAATAACATTCTGCCTTTTTCACCACCAGATAAAACTTGAACTGATTTTTTCAAGTCATCTTGAGAGAACAGTAAACGACCTAATACGCTACGTACAGATTGTTCGTCGTCTTCTGGTTTCATCCATAAGCTCATCCAATCAAATACGGTCATATCTACTTCAAAATCAGTTGCATGATCTTGTGCATAATAACCGATATTTGAGTTTTCAGACCATTTTAAACGGCCTGTATCTGGTGTTAATTCACCGACTAATGTTTTAATCATCGTCGATTTACCCACACCGTTATTACCTAGAATGGCAACTTTTTCGCCCACTTCAAGCATCATATTGACGTCTTTAAACAGTGGGGCATTATCATCATAGCCTTTAGAGATATTTTCCACTTCAAGCGCATTACGGAATAATTTTTTCTCTTGTTCAAAGCGGATGAATGGGTTTTGGCGACTTGATGCTTTAACTTCAGCTAATTGAATTTTTTCAATTTGCTTAGCACGAGAGGTTGCTTGGCGTGATTTAGATGCATTAGCACTGAAACGACTTACAAAAGATTGTAATTCATTAATCTGTGCTTTTTTCTTCGCATTATCCGCTAATAAACGTTCACGCGCTTGGGTTGCAGCAAACATATATTCATCATAGTTACCTGGATGAACGGCTAATGCACCGTAGTCAAGGTCAGCCATGTGCGTACAGACCATATTTAAGAAGTGACGGTCATGGGAAATAATGATCATGGTACTGTTACGTTCATTTAGCGTTTGTTCAAGCCAACGAATAGTATCAATATCCAAGTTATTCGTCGGTTCATCCAGTAACAAAATATCCGGATCAGCGAATAGGGCTTGTGCTAATAACACACGTAATTTCCAACCTGGTGCGACTTCACTCATAGGGCCATTATGTTGTTCTAATGGAATGCCTACATTTAATAACAATTCGCCAGCACGAGATTCAACGGTATAACCGTCCATTTCACCGAATTTTACTTCCAGATCGGCAACTCGTAAGCCATCTTCTTCACTCATTTCTGGTAAGTTATAGATGCGTTCGCGCTCTTGTTTAACTTCCCAAAGTTCAGTGTGCCCCATAATCACAGTATCAAGCACTGTATATTCTTCATAAGCAAATTGGTCTTGTTTTAATTTACCAAGGCGCTCATTAGGATCAAGAAATACGTTACCGCTACTTGGCACTAAATCGCCACCTAAAATTTTCATAAAGGTTGATTTACCGCTACCGTTAGCACCGATTAAACCATAGCGATTTCCGCCACCGAATTTGACAGAAATGTTTTCAAACAGTGGCTTCGAGCCAAACTGCATAGTGATATTATTGCTGATTAACAAGACGAATACTCATTATTAGTGAATGACAAAAGGTAATGGGGCCGCATTATGCCACAAGTTACCCCCATTAAGACAGTAAAGTGACAAATGTCTATTGAGGAAATTTCATTGTGAGCAGAAAACTCATCATAATGTGAGTTATTGACCACAATAAAAGCAAGAAAAAAGAGATAACACATAGGTTATCTCTTAAGCTAATTGTGTTGATATTAATATCTATGATTTAGTTGGCACCAAACCCGGTTCAACCACTGCATAAACTTGATCATCTAGAAGATCGGCTTCAAGAAGTTGAGTCACCAAACGCGCGACATCACGACGATTAACTAAGCCGTGAGTCTCTTCATATTGATAAAGCTGAGCTTTACCCGTTTCTTCACCATTCAGTAATCCGCCAGGTCTTACTATCGCATAATCAAAACGGCTAGTTTGCAGCCATACTTCAGCTAATGATTTTTCTCTAACGGCTTGCCCAAAAGCGGCTTTTGCTCTGTCAGATAAAGCAACCCAACTATCGCCACAGCCTAAAGAAGAAACCATGAGCATCCGTTGAAACCCCATTTTTTCCGCAGTATCAATCACGGTTCTATGCGCAAGATAATCATTTTCTCCGCCCATTGTGGAGATAATGTCTGCTTCTTTTCCTGCTAGTGTTAAAACAGCTTCAACCGCTTTAGCATCAATCGCATCACCAATAACTGTTTTGATCCCTTTTTCTTCTAAACGATTAGCCGCATCTTCGGAACGAACTAAAGCCACAATAGGGCGTTGTTGTGTAACGCCAATATCTGCAATATGTGCGCCAATACCTTTACCGCCAGCACCAAAAATAACCCAAGTTTTCACGTGCAATTATTCCTTATTTAATTGTTGTGCTAATTGACGGAAGGCTGATAGTTGCTCTGGCAATAATTGACGATGTTCATCTCGTCCAAGGAAAATTTTAAACATAGCAACGCCTTGTTGATTGAAAAATAAAATAGAGGCGGTATCCATACCCATAAACTTACGTTCGATCATTGCGATGGATTGGCAATTTTCGGCTTTAATATGGCCAGTCATTCCTTTTTTACCTCGTAAGTTAAAATAGCCATGACGATGGAAACCACTTGGCAACTCACCACTAAACTCTAAGATAACATCTTGAGTATGCACAAGCGTGGTGACATTACCCCATTTCATCACACTATCCCATACAGTATCGAATTGTTCGCCACTCATTAATGAGCGTGATGGTAAATGTCTCACAACCTCCAACAATGTGGTATTAAATTGTGTAGCAATAGTTTCCAATGTTCCATCAGGCTCAGTCATTAAAAATTGCTGTAATTCAGTATTCATGATGTTGTTTCCATCTTCTAATTAATATTCAGGGTAATAAAATTAACGAGGTGTATTTAATTGCAAAATTAATTGCTGTAAGGATGTCAGTAAGTTACTTGCCCAAAATCGACCTTCATTGGTCAATTTCATACAAAGAAAATCGTCTTCAACAAGACCCGCTTGATACCATTGATTTAATAAAGGGGAGAGTAAAGTCGCTTGTGGGCTTAACTTGGCTAAGTCAACACGTCCGCACTCAATGCCAGCTTGTAACTCATGACGCCAACGAAAACCACTATCGGTTGTACGACTCATCATCATTAAGGGCTTTTGGTTATCTGTGATTTTTTGATAATAATTATCAAGTGAACGTTCAATCATCCATGAATAACCATTCACTGAGCCACCAGCACCAGAACCAAAAGCTAGGCAATCTGCCCCTTGCTTGATTAATAGGTTGTAAAGATTGCGCTCACGGGTTGTTCTTGCCCAATGGCTATTACTGATCTGACGCCAGCCCACATTTTCCATAAAGTCACAACCTTGAAGATAAAGATCGCGTCTTTGTATTGGTGAAGGCACAGTAATTCGTTGATTTTCAACCGCTTTACCTAATGGTGTATTAGGCAATAAATTCAATGCATAGAGATCGACACCATCTAAACCAATATCATGAGCAATAGTGAGATCTTCTTGCCAGTTCGTCGCATCTTGCCCAGGTAATCCAAATAACAAATCACACACCACGGCAGCACGATCGCGTAAACAAAGCCCTTTCATAAATTTGGCTGCTTCTTCACCCGTTGAGGTTCTTGCCATTCGTTTACGAATTTTACTGTTAAAGGTTTGAATACCAATAGAAAAACGGTTTGCGCCTGCATCTAAACAAGCATCAATACGATTATCATCAAAATTTAAAACGCGACCTTCAATGGTGATTTCACAATCTGGCGCTAAAGGGAGGGATTGGCGCAAATGCGTGATCACACGATAAAGATCTTTAGCTGATAACGCAGAAGGGGTTCCACCACCAAAATAAACCGCATGGATTGGTGCTGATTGATAAAGTAAACTATCTGACTCAGCCGATATCTCACGCAGTAATGCATCGGTATAGCGTGCACAGGCTTCTTCGTGATAGTTATTTTGATAAAATCCACAAAACGTACAATGAGTCGCACAAAAAGGAATATGAATATACAACAAACGTTTGCAGGCTGGTGTTTTACTTTCTAATAAGGCTTGCCATGTGGATTGCTGTTCTTCTTTCGCAATAGGTGCAGAACCTCGCCATGGCATGGTGGCATGTCTATCTCGAAAAGGGCTATCACCTTCTAAAGCGAAATGAGCAGTGAGATCAATTTCAGTAGAAGGGGGCATAATATGTGTTGCGACTGACTCTTTCATTATTAAATCATTCCTACTTATTATTCGACCTTATTACCGTTTACTAGATCAGCGGGGTAAAATTGTTGATGCAATAATTCTACGGCATCCACAATACGAGGCCCCATTCCCAAAATAAGGGATTGATCAATTTCGATAATGCGTTGATTTTTCCATGCTTGAGTCATTGACACACCGGGCACAGAAGCTAATCCTTCAGACGCTCTTATTGTACCTGTTTGGTTTTTCTGGCTTTGTGTTGTAATAACAATTAACTCTGGATCAGCGGCAATAATGGCCTCTGCGCTATAGATACGATAATTCTCGTGTGTTGCGATATTCTCACCGCCTGCTAATTGAAGGATCGCATCTGCGACACTGGTTTTCCCTGCAACTTGAGGAATTCCACCTCCCGGTGAAAGAAAGAACATCACTTTTACTTTCTGTTTAATTTGATTGTTTTTGGCTTTAATAGTGTCTAAGCGGGATTGTAATGAATCAATTAATGCATCGCCTTGTGCCTGCTTATCCAGTGAAACGGCTAACGTGCGGATGTTTTGAAGCATTAACTCAAAGGTTGCTGGCGTTCTTGGTAAAGAAATCACCTTAACGTTATGCTGTGCAAGCTGACGTAAGGCCATTTTCGGCTCAGCATCATCCCACGTTACAAAAGTAGAAGGACGCAAAGACAAAATGCCTTCAACACTTAATTGTTTCCAATACCCTATATGGGGTAATGCCTGAGTTTGTTCTGGGTAAGAGGTAGTTTCATCAACACCAACAACCTTATTGCCAGCATCCATGGCATAAACTAATTCCACAATAGAACCACCCGCAATGACCCAACGGTCATTTTTTATATTCTCTTTTGCCGTTAAGCTAAAAGGTAACAATAATAAACTGAGAGTAATTAATATTTTTTTCATTGTTAAAACGCCCATGTCAGGCCAACTGCCGCATTAATACCCGCAGCAGGAATAGATTCATGAGCCGTTTGATAACGTTTATTTAAAATATTATTTAAATCAAAGTTAATACGATATTGATCGTTATGGCCAAACTCACTACTAAGTGAAAGATTAACCGTTGTCCAGCCAGCGTAATGCTGTTTATTTTCTGGATTGCTATAATCTTTAGCTTGCGTTGCAGATCTTAAATATAAATCTGACATTAGATTCATATTATTGAGTAATAATAGATGTTTAGCACCAATACGTGTAGTGACTGTAGGTTCCCCTGTATCCCATGTTTTTAGGGTTGGGCTAATAAATTGACGACGCATCACATTGGCAGAAACATAAGGTGTAATTGACCAGCCTTGGTATTGGGCCATTACCTCCATACCATAAGTTTTCGCGCGATCGATATTGTCATAATAGAAGTAATCTGCTCGGCCTGTTTTGCTATTTCCTTCACAAATACGTTCTCCAGCACAAGCGACTGAGGTGATGTAATCTTTTGCTTCAGAATAATAAATGGCGCTATCAACATACCAATTATTCCCTTTATAACGCGCACCAAATTCCACGTTATTAGAATGTTCAGCCTCAAGATCACGATTGCCATAAGTCACCGCACCGCCCGCCGTTGTATTCATAAATTGCTGAACTAACGTAGGGAACACATAACCTTGTGCAAATGCAAGGCGCAATTCAGTATCTTTAAATCCGGAATAACGTAGATTGGATGAAATAATAAAAGCGTTATCTCTCACAGATGTAGAGGATAATGTCTTATAGCTTGTGCCTGTTTTATTATGGTTAACAGTCTCATCACCATCTTGTAATTCTGATTTTAACCAATACTGCCTAGCACCCACAGTCCATGACCAATCTTCTGTTATTTTCCAATCATTTTGGGCAAAAACAGATGCATTAGTTTGTTTACTGCGATTATGTAACAGAGATTGTTTTTCATAGTTTACGGCAGGAGGGAAACCCGTTGTACTATTTGAAGATGTTTGGCCAGCAGAGGTTTGTTTTACTTTATCTTGTTGATATTGTGCGCCTAAAATGAGTTCATTATTTGCAGGTAACGTAAAGTTTGCCTGCATAGTCATTCCATAAGTATTCTGTGTATCCTCCGACTGTGTTCGGTTTTTAACAGTTAAATTACCAATCATTGGGCTACCTGTTGGCGTAACGACACCAACGCGGTTCTCAAATTTTCGCTCAATTCGCTGTGTATAAGCATCTATATGAAGTTTCTTAAAATAATCAGCATCAATATCATAATCATAAAATAAGCCGATTTTTTCACGCTCAAGCTTAGGTACTTTAACGCTAAATTCTTGATATTTGCCTTCATCAGCATAATAAGATTGCGTAGATAAATCATAGCGATCAAGTGAAAGCCCAAATTTATGTTTATCAACTTTATAGCCTAACCATGCCCCTTGACCATTATTTCTAAAATGCGTATTAGTTAAGCGACCATCTGGCGTATCGCGATCACCATGATCGGCATAACTCCCATTAAAACGGTATTCAAAATCACCTATTGTGCCTGAAATTAACGCAGACTCACGCCATCCCATCGTTGCTGAGTCATAAACAACTTTAACATTGCCACCAAAGGGCTTATCGCCACCTTTTTGGGTGATTAAATTCACCACACCGCCAATAGCTTGTGAACCATAAAGTACAGAATAGGGACCTTTAACCACCTCAATACGCTCAAGGGCAGATTCATCAATTAAAATACCCGCACCAAAGTTTTGACCACCTCGTTGATAGGTGACTTCTTGCCCATCAACCAATAAAAGTACACGTGATGAAGATTCGCCACGAATACGAATTTGTTTACGGCCCGCGAGGCTATTATCAGTCACTTCAACACCAGGAATATCACGCAATTGATCCGCAATAGAAGAAGCTGTTGATTGACTTAATGATTCTTTATCAATGACTTGAATGGTCGCAGGGCTATTCCATAAAGAGGAAGCACTACGTGTTGTAGTAACAACTAGCGTTTCTTCTTTAGGTGACGCCGTTTCAGCAATGGCGTATTGAGAAAGTGAGAGAGTTAGAGCAGATAAGACGAAGCAAGATTTAAATTGAATGCACATAGTTACAGATCCTAATGAGATCAATAATGATTATCATTCGCTTTATAATTTAACTTTTGGTATTCAGCAACCTAAAAATAGTAAATAGAATACATCTTTGATTTAAATCAAAGTAAAAATGTGACTTCATGCACATTAGGTGCCTAAATAAACAAAAACGGCATAAAAAGAAGGGTTTTTAAGCAAACAAAGAAAAGAAGGTAAGTAAGAACACTCAGTTTCTGTACTTACCTTTATTATTAAATATCTTGCAGAAAATAGAATAGGGGGAAAAATATTATTCTAGGGAATTAAGAAAAACTTTTAGTAATGCATTTAATGCTTGCTGTTCTTGTTGTGATAAACCCGCCACCAAACGTTTTTGATTATTAACATGAGCTTCAATAACTTGATTGATTAATTCCAAACCTTGTGGTGTTAAAGAAACTAAAAAGCTACGACCATCTTCCGGATTAACTTTACGAATAACCCAGCCTGCTTTTTCTAATTGATCAATACGGTTTGTCATTGTGCCCGATGTAACCATCAATGTTGATAACATTTCACCAGGAGAAAGAGTATAAGGATTTCCTGCTCGTCGTAATGTGGCAAGCACATCAAAACTTGATGTATTCAAGCCAAATTGGGAAAAAACTTTCTCCATTTCGCGGGAAAGATGCAAAGTGATATTACCCAACCGGCCAATTAACCCCATTGGGCTAATATCAAGATCAGGTCGTTCACGTTGCCATTGTTCGGTAATTCTATCTATTCTGTCCATGCATTTATCATGTCAATTATTTATCTTGACGTCAAGGTATTATCAATTTATCTTGACCTCAAGATAAATCACAATGACAAATAAATTGAGTCACTTTATGAATCGATACACAACGCTTTTATTAACCGCTTCAGCTCCCATTGTTTGGGGAAGTACGTATATTGTGACAACCGAAATGTTGCCCGCTAACGTACCAATGACATTGGCTGCATTACGTGCATTACCTGCTGGTATTTTATTATTAATAATTATGAGACAACTGCCTCAAGGGATATGGTGGTTACGCGTAATCATTTTGGGTATTTTAAATTTCTCACTATTTTGGTGGTTATTATTTATTTCTGCTTATCGTTTACCTGGTGGTGTTGCAGCAACTGTAGGAGCAGTTCAGCCTTTAATTGTCTTATTTTTGTCTCGTTGGTTATTACAAACACCTTTATCATGGCTTTCTATTTCAGCAGCATTAGGTGGCATATTAGGTGTGGCAATATTAATACTTACACCTAATGCAACACTTGATCCTATCGGAATAATGGCAGGATTAGGTGGCGCCTTATCAATGGCAGCGGGTACTGTATTAAGTCGTCGTTGGCAACCGCCAGTTACTCCTTTAACGTTTACCGCGTGGCAATTAACTGCTGGTGGCGCTGTATTATTACCTTTTGCGTTATTATTTGAACCTGCATTACCTTCATTAACGGGGATTAATCTTTTAGGCTTAGCCTATTTAACGTTAATTGGTGGAGCATTAACCTATATTTTCTGGTTTAGAGGACTGGCATTATTAGGGCCAAGCTCTGTAGCATCATTAGGATTTTTAAGCCCGCTTAGTGCTGTTATTTTAGGTTGGGCGTTATTAGGACAACAATTAACTAGCTTACAAATTATCGGTATGATTGTGATATTAGTGAGTATTTGGGTTAATCAGCAATCAGAAAAACGAGCAAGAGCAAAGCTTCAATCACTTAGTTAGGATTATTGTGTTATTTTAACCTCCTTAACCATGCAATATTTAATACAGAATAATCAAGAGAGAGTTGTTATGCCTATTTGGGTTGATGCTGACGCATGTCCTAAAGTAATCAAAGAAGTGTTATATCGAGCAGCAGACAGAGAAAAAATGATCATTACTTTTGTTGCTAACCAACGATTAAGCGTACCTGCATCGCCTTTTTTACGCACATTACAAGTTTCTGCTGGATTTGATGTTGCGGATAACGAAATTGTTCGCCGTACCAATAAAGATGACTTGGTGATCACCGCAGATATCCCATTAGCGGCTGAAGTGATTGAAAAGGGGGCGGTTGCTCTAAATCCTAGGGGTGAACGTTATACTGAAGCCACTATTCGTGAACGCTTAAATATACGTGATTTTATGGATACGATGAGAGCTAGTGGTATTCAAACGGGGGGGCCAGCAAGCCTAAACCAACGCGACCGCCAGCTTTTTGCTAATGAATTAGACAAGTGGCTATTAGAGCAAAAAAGACGCGCTTAATTTCACAGGTTATCATCTCTTTAAGTAAATAAATAAAAAACGGGCATTTTAATCATTGCCCGTTTTCCTTTTTTAGGACAAACGCTAAGTTATTTCTTTTTTATAATAAAATTAAACATAACGTTTTTTGCCTAGAATACTTGGTTTCTTTCCTTTAAAAACATGAGGGCCATCCATCGTTAATTTAAGTTCATCACCAATACGTGTTAACCAAGGAGTGGCTTCACTGCCTGCTCTTGATGTCACACCTGAAGGTTTTAACGTAATACTGTCTTGATCGATTTCAATAATACCAATGACATAGGTGTAAATCATATTATTGAAAAAGCCTTTTTTGTATTCACAAGAGCACTCAACGATTTGATTACCATATTCCATACGCATTGTTGGTTTTAATGATGCAACAGAAACACAACCATTACTAATGGCAGAATAAACACTACAAACTAACGCCACTTTTCCGCCCATTAATTGAGAAATAGCGGGGTTTATTTCAACTGTTTCACAGCCGGGCTGATCTTGACTAACACTGACCACATCACCCGTATGGAAAACAAAAGGATCTGCATTAAAAGCACCACTTTTATCTGGCGCTTGAATTATAGACATTTGACCATTGGGACGCAAAATACCCACACGAAGATCTAAATCATCATTATCCTTACCATCACCATTATCTATCCATGTTGCACTGACTAAAATGCGCTTAGGTGCATCACTCCCTTTTAGTAAAGAAACACGGTGGCTACTATCTGGTTTCGTCAGTTTCACCACACTTTTTTGTATATTAACAGGTGGTGTTGATGCAGGCACAATAACTGGGGCAGGCTCTTCAACTTCAATGCCATAAAGATCGCATAGCCCAGCAAGTCCAGACGCGAACCCTTGCCAAACAGCACGTACTTTATTTTGCCCATTTCGAATATACAGCTCTAAAACAATAATGCCCGTTTCTTGCGAAAATTGGCTTGGTGCTAATTCAATAACATCATTATTTATCAATACTTGCGCTTTTAATTGATTAACAACAGCAAAACCGCCAGCACTTCCATCTTGCGTCAAGGTAATGGCAATTTTGGTAATATTGGCGGGTAAACGAGATAAGTCAAAATCAATACTATGAATAACCGTTGAGCCTTGAGTTATCGGTGAAATAAACGAAGCCGCACCAGAGGCATGATGAGGAGCGTTAAAGAAAACCATATCGTCGTCATTAACGACTTTTCCTGATCCTGTTACTAAAAATGCCGTCAGATTAATATCAAGATTATCGCCTACTGCATGAGAGACTTTAACTTGTCCTTTATTTTCACTTAGTGATGTATTTTCACCAGGTTGCAACGTTTTACTCATTAAACCACTCCTTGATTGATAAGACTAACTGCAAGAAATTTAGACACCGAGCGCGATAATAACTTCGATTAATTATTTATTCGGTGATCTCATTCACTTTCGGTTGATATCAAAAGCTGATGAATTTATCTATAATCTTAGAAAAATTTTCCCATCAAGACGAGAGGTAATGATGTCATTTTCTAAATCTATGCTTGCTTTGGCTGTCATGGCAGTCTCCTTTTCTAGTTACGCGGCAAAACAGGCTGATTTGATGATTGTTGATGGTACTGTTCTAACTATGGATCAGCAAAATAAAATCATTGAACAAGGTACTGTTGTCGTAAAAGAAAATAAAATTATTGCCGTTGGTGGCCCTGAGCTTTCTAAAGAATATCAAGCCAATAAAGTATTAGATGTTGATGGTGATATTGTGATGCCGGGTTTAATTAATACCCATACACATGGTTCGATGACGGTATTTCGTTCATTAGCCGATGATGTCCCAGACAGACTTCACCGTTATATTTTCCCACTTGAAAGCAAAATGGTTTCTCGCGAAATGGTCAGAGTTGGCGCTAACCTTGCCAATATCGAAATGGTAAAGGGGGGAGTAACGACTTATGTTGATATGTATTATTTTGAAGATGAAGTTGCTAAAACGGTTGATAAAATGGGTAATCGTGCGGTATTAGGAGAATCTGTTATTAATTTCCCTGTTGCAGATGCGAAAACACCAGAAGAAGGTATTCAATATGCGGTAAATTTTATTAAAGAATATAAAGATCACCCTCGCATTATCCCAGCATTTGCACCACATGCTCCTTATACAAATACCACTGAAAACCTTCAGAAAATAGCTAAATTATCAATAGAACTTGATGTTCCTGTTATGATCCATTTAGCCGAAACAGACCGTGAACAAGAAGAAATAGCCAAACGTACAGGTGGTAAAAGCCCTGTTCAATATATGGCCGATATTGGGGCGTTAAATAACAAAGTTATTGCAGCACACGCAATTATGGTTGATGAAAAAGATATTGATTTACTGAAAAAATATGATGTTGGTGTTGCTCATAATATCAGTGCGAATACTAAATCAGCGAAAGGTGTAGCACCTGTCGTTGCAATGCTAGAAAAGGGTGTCCGTGTCGGTTTAGGGACTGATGGTCCAATGTCGAGTAATACGCTAACAACCATGAACGAACTCAATCTTGTGGGTAAAATCCATAAATTAGAGAATAAAGACCGCGCGGCAATGCCACCTTTAACCGTTGTAGAGCTAGCAACTATGGGTTCAGCAAAAGTCTTGCATATGGAAGATAAATTGGGCTCATTAGAATCAGGTAAGCTTGCTGATATTATCGTTGTTGATACAAAATCACCTAATATGGTGCCTATGTATAGCCCTTATGCAGCATTAGTGTATGGCGCAAATGGCAGTAATGTTCGCCATACCATTGTAGATGGCAAAATCTTAATGGAAGATCGCCAACTATTAACCGTTGATGAGAAAGCGATTATTAAAGAGGCACAAGATTTCTCTGATAAAGTACGCAAAACTGTTATTGATAGTGGTGAAGTTGTTAAATAAAAATTGATAACAAACATCTTTATCCTAGGCAGTTTATTTTTAAACTGCCTTTATTTAGTTTTATTGAAATATTTATCTTATTTCTATCTAAACAAGACGATATAAAGCAAATAAAAGCTAAATATCTCGCCATCATTAAGATAATCCTTATTATTCAAACATTCATTTAATTTAAAACAATAACATATTGTTTTATCTATTGTTTTTTATCCTCACATTATTAGATCTTTAAGTTTATTCTGTTATCTAATTTATTAGAGATGCAATACTATCTAAATATACTTGTGCAACAGTGCATCTCTATTTTGCGGTTCTTACAATACTGCTCATCAACTATGGATAGAATGAAAATGATGATTAAACCCAATAAATTAACGTTATCGCTTATTACATTATCTATTATTAGTACAACTAGTGCTTTTGCTAATGAAATCAATTCCGTAGATCCCACTAAACCACTTAATTATGATATAAAACTCAATCAAGCAACAATTTTTTTACGGGGTGCTGAACTTGAAAATAACGTCACTCTCAACTTACCTGCGGGGCAGAGTGACGTTGTTTTGTCTAATGTTGCAAACAATATTGATCCTAGAAGCTTATCAATTAGTATTGATAATGAAGATGTGATTATTAACACCATTAACGTTAAAAAAATTCCTATTGCCCCTAGTTACCCAGCCACCATTACGACATTAATGGATAAACAAAAAGAGATTAATAAACAAATTGAAGTATTAAACATCAACATTAGCGTTGGTGATGAACAAATTATTTTACTGAAAGATCAATCCTTTTTTGGTAATGGTGAAACGCAAACATTAGAGCAATCATCACAAAAATTTGATTTTATTAGTCAAAGAATGACTTCTATTTTAAATCAACAAAAAATGGCGCGTGAAGAAATTGCTAAATTAACAGAACAATTAGAAGAATTAAACCGACAATTAGAAATTGATATGCCAATTATTGCTGAAGAGAAAACACAAATTGTTTTATCTTTAGGCACGTCAAAAAATCTAACTAGTAAGATGCGTATTTCTTATATAACACCAGATGCTGGATGGTCACCTGCTTACGATATTCGAAGTCAAGGAATGGATAAGCCGATATTACTCACCTATAAGGCGGATGTTATTCAAAATACAGGCCTAAATTGGGATAAAGTAAAACTGGTTTTAACATCCACTAATCCATCACTTAATATCACTGCACCAACATTATCACCTTGGTATTTATCTCTTTATAATGATAATTCAAAATTTAGAAAAGACAGTATGAGAATGGCGATGCCTGCACCAGTCGCAGTTATGGAAGAAAATGTTTCAGACCTAACTCGAGAAAAACAAATAAACAAAGGAGTGACTCGATATGTTACGACGAATAATAATGGAATTAATTTAAGCCATGCTATCGCGTTACCTTACACCTTAAAAAATAGCACCGAGCCTAACACATTGGTCATTAACCAAAAAGAAGTCACCGCTGATTATCGCTATTTAGCCACACCGAAATTAGTAGAAGAAGTTTATTTACAAGCTGAAATTAAAGATTGGGAAAATTTAAACTTACTTAATGGTCGTGCAAATATCTACTATATGAATAGCTTTGTGGGTAATAGCTATATTAATACAAATGAACTTGAAGAGTTACTTAATATTCCGATGGGGATAGACAAAAACATTCAAATTAGCCGTATTAACAATGAGAAAATAAGAAAAGAGCCTATCTTTATTGGTACCACGATTGAACAAAAAGAGAGTTATACCATTAAAGTAAGAAACACTTATAACTCTCCTGTAAAAGTCACTATTTACGATCAGCTACCACTTAGTCAAGAAAACAATATCAATGTAGCAGATGCCGTTTATAAAGATGGCGTACTTGATAAAGATACAGGTGAAATAGAGTGGAATATCACACTAGAGGCAAAACAAGAAAAATCCTTACCATTAAATTATACGCTTTCTTATCCTAAAAATAGACAAGTTATGGGGCTATAATTACGTCATTTCAGGTTGATAAAAATAGAAGGGGGTGCAATTGCACCTTTTTCTATTTTAAAGAGATCAATTTTATATTTTTCATTGTGTTATTTTTATTACTGCTAACATATCATCCCCATCTTTATCCATACCAGTCTCTTTAAAACCGAAAGAGCTATAGAATGTTTTAGCTACTGGATTTAATGGGTTATAACAAATTTCAATTTCATTGATTGTTTTATCTTGCTTAATTTCATTTAAAGCGATGTGTAGGGCTTCTCTACCTAACCCTTTATTTTGGTGTGCTTTGTCTATCATAAAACGCCAGATAGCAATTTTATATGGGCTTTCTTTTACCCACATAAAGAAACCAACTGGTTTATCTGATAAATAAATACCTCTGACGACATAGTTCTCGTTATAAGCTGCTTCAACTAAAGACCACATATTAGAAGCAATATAGTCTTCTTGATATTCTTCCACTTCAAGTAAACTAATTTCTTCATAATTATCTAAAGTGATAGGTTTTAAACTGATATCCATCATATTTTCTTTTTTTAATCACTAATTAAAGTATCAATATAAGTTTACCTCTTATTATCATAGATAAAATTTAAGAAAGATTAAGAGAAAATTTAGATAGCACTATACTTTATCTAATTAAAAAAACGGGATAAAATTTTTATTAAAAATAATCTTAATCCCGCTCATAATTTTCAGTAAACACAGAAGAAACCAAATAAATAGCAGTAAAATTTTTAATGGCCATTTTTCTGCATAAATTGATTGACACTATTTTTGATAGTTTCTCTTAACCACAATATTTTAGAGTTGTACGCATGGCGTTTATGCCACAGCAAAATAAATGAGATATCAAGCTGTTCAGAAACACTGTGTGGCAGTGGTAAAGGTAATGTCACTAAATTAGGTAAAGCTCTAGAGAGATAATGTACACAATATCCGGGCAAACAAGTAATAAGCTCATGATTAGGTTGAGAAATCATAAATAAAGTTTGCTCAAATGACGTGTAAGTTATGGCAATATTACGTAAACGTCCATGCTCTGCCAAAATATCATCTAATGCCCAATGAGGCCGTTTATCATATTCTGTTGAGATGTGAGAATAGCGCAAAAATGTCTCTAAATTCCAAGGCTCTTTTAATAACGGATGATCTTTTCGCACATAAACTAATGGTGTATCACGAAAAAGCTCTTCACAATCGATAACATCAGGTAATAGATGTAATGCTTCTTTAGAGCCCGAATAATATTCACGACCTAAAAAAGCAATATCAGCATCACCGTCAATAATGCTCGAGAGTGAGTTATATTCCCAATTTCGTATTTTCACCATTGATTGAGGATAATAATTCAATATTTCTAAAGGAAATTGATTTAGTAACACCTGATGTAAAGGAGATTCTAATATTAAACTGAAATGAACACCTTTAGGCGTTTCGCTATTTTGCTTGCCCGCGATATGGTTACCAATATTAATAAAATCAGAAAGAGATTCTTCAATACTTAATGTCAAAGGTGTCGGAATTAATCCCTGAGGGCTACGAACGAAAAGGGGATCATCAAACCAAACGCGTAATTTAGCCAATGCTTTACTCACCGCAGAAGGTGAAACAGACAACCATTTTGCAGTCAATGTGACACTACGCTCTTGTAAAAGAATTTGAAAAATAACTAATAAATTCAAATCTATTCGATGTAATGGCTTATGCATCACAATTCACCTTTTGTTGTTGTCCTGAAGAACGAAAGAGATGCAAAAAGGTAAAACCAATAAAGCTACTTGCAAACAATATAACAATCAGCATATTAATTGCAGATATTCCTAACCATCCCATAGTCCAGATATAGAGAGATGCAAAACTCAATTGCGAAATCCCTAAAATCGAACTGGCGAGTCCAGCTCGCTGACTAAATGGAGAGAGAGCTTGACTCATTATAATACCAAATAGTAACGCAAACCCCGCGCCACATAATGAAAATGAGACAAAGAACCAGCGAGGATCACTGTTTTTTCCGATAAAAAGAAAAATAGCCGCACCTAAAAAACCCGATAAACCAGTATATAAAATGGTTTCATAACGAAGTTTTGTTAATATTTTCGGCATCATAAACGAAGTGGCCATACTAACCATCGAAAGCAATGTGATTGCTGTTGAATACTGCCCAGTGCTGTAATGCATTTGCTGCATAATCACGATTGGAGAGATATTAACATAAGTCAGGATCACGCTCATCCCCAAACATGAAATAAGCAAACGACTTAAAAAGAAGCTATTTAAGAAAGATTCATCGGTGATAGTGGTCGTTTTATTTTTACTTTTGGCCAACTGTTTTGGTTTGGTTTCTTTTATTACAAAAAAACAATAAATAAAGATTAATGATGCATAGATTGCCATGGCATAAAACATGACTGGCCATTTAAATTTTAATAAGATCAGAAAACCTAAAACAGGCGCTACTACAGGAATAATACAAGTAATGCCATTTATCATAGAAAGAACTTTAGCACGTTGTTTTTCGGCTAATGTATCTCGCAATATCGCAAAAGTAACAACATAACAAAATCCAGCGCCAATACCTTGGAAGAAGCGTGCGATCAAAAAGTTATTTTCCGTTACCGAAACTCCAGCACCAAATGATGCCAATAAGAAAATAACGGTTCCAAGCAATACAACAGGTTTACGACCTAAATTATCACTACACCATCCTGCAACTAACATGGATGAAACCATGCCCATTAAATAAATTGAAAAAGCTTGATGTAATGTCACTTCCGATGCGTTTAAATCATTTGCAATTGCCGTTAAGCCCGTTAAATGTAAGTCCACACCAAGAGGGTAAATCAACACTAAACAAAAGCTAAAAAGGATATATTTTGTCATCCAGCCACCTCAATTATTCTAATGAAGAGGCATTTTAGTCGTCAAAGAAACTGAAACCTAATGACAAAAAAGCAATCTCTAATTTCCATTTTGGAAATAATATATTTATCTCATTATCAAGAATAATCACGCCTTCTTAGGGATATACACTAAAATCCGATTATATTTTTCCAAATCAAACGCTAATGATGTGTATTCATAATACTCTTTTTTATTATCAAAGTTTAAGGTTCTTACACCATCACAAGGGGGATATATCTCATGTTTTTCCCACATTCTCTTAAATTCAGGTGATGAACAATTTAACGAGGCAATTAATTTACGAATATTGGGATCATTCTTTGTTCTTGCATGGTCACGACGAAAGCTTGCCAATAATCTCTCCGCAATATTTTCCCAATCATCAATACGCGTTTTGTAACGGGGATCCATAAACAACAAATAAAGATAATTACGATTTTCGGCACTATAATCTGAAAAATGAAAATAAGTATCTGCTTTTTGATTATAAGCCAATACATCCCAATGTAGATTTAAAACATAACAGAGATATTCTTGTGGAAAGTCAGCCAAAATCCGCAAAATAGTTTCAGGAACCTGATGTTCTGTTATTCCTGTTTCTGTCGGCTCTCTCATATGCGATAACAAATAAAGGTGCTGCCTTTCTGCACTATTTAAGCGTAAAGCGGTGGCTAAACTATCTAAAAATTGGCTAGATACGCCAATATCTCTTCCTTGTTCAAGCCATGTATACCAAGTTAACCCAACGCCAGAGAGTGCTGCAACTTCCTCACGACGTAATCCTGGTGTACGGCGACGCCCAGTACCAGGTAATCCCACGGTTTCAGGTAAAATACTTTGCCTTTTAGTTCGTAAAAAATCAGCTAATTCAGGACGAGTTCGTTTTCTTTCAGTCATAGCCTATTGCTTTTAGTAATAGTATAAATGGTTAAATTGTATCAGGATAAATAACTCATTATAGTCTCATTTCTTTAATCATTGAGACAAAAAAATGAATACCCAACAACGCATCGCCTTATTTGTTCTGCTATTAGCAGGATTTGTCACAATATTTGATTTATTTGTCGTCAATGTCGCTATCGTGAATATTGAACAAACGCTCAATGCAACACTAACAGAACTCACATTAATTATCGTAGGATACGAATTAGCCTTTGGTTTATTATTAATTACAGGAGGGCGACTCGGTGATATTTACGGCCGTCGTACCCTTTATCGCATTGGTATGTTTGGTTTCACTTTAACATCTGTATTGTGTGCAGTTTCTCCTAATGCAGTCAGTCTTGTTATTGCTCGTTGTCTGCAAGGATTAACCGCAGCGTTATTGTTCCCCCAAGTTTACTCAAGTATTCGCCTCAATTTTGATGATATACAAGCTAAAAAAGTATTTGGTTTATTAGGAATGACATTAGGATTAGCAGCAATAGCAGGGCAAGCATTAGGAGGGCTTTTAATATCGTTAAATATTTTTGGGCTTGAGTGGCGTACTATTTTTTTAATTAATCTTATCATTGGTATTATTGCATTGGCACTTTCTCACTATTTAACGCAAAGTGAGACTCTAGATTATATAAGATTAGATATTGGCGGTGTTGTTTTATCTGCTTTAAGTATAACGTTCACATTACTTCCTTTATTAATGTTACCTATCTGGGAGTGGAAATTACATAGTACGTTACTTTTTCTTTTCGGACTAATATTGTTAACACTGTTTATTTACAATGAAAATCGATTAAAACAGCAAGGAAAACAACCGCTTTTTGATCTTATTTTATTTACTAATCGCCCTTATGTAATTGGGATCGGAATTGTTGTTTGTGTATATGCAACATCATCGGCTTTCCCTATGATGATGTCGATATTATTACAAAGTGGATTTAAACGTTCTGTTCTCGATTCTGGATTAATTTTTGTTCCATCAAGTATAGGTTTTGTTCTTTCATCATTATTAACACCTAAATGGATAAGAAAGTTTGGTGAGCAGATTATTTATTGGGGAGCTGTTTGTTATGCTTTAAGCTATCTCTTTTTAATTGGAGGTATTTATTATCTAATATCGCCAGAAAATAGCTCTCTTGTGATCCCATTCCTATTCTTAGTTGGCTTTACACAAGGCATGATAATGACACCCATGCTTAATTTAGTATTAACAAAAGTTAAATCCGAATTTGTTGGTATCGCTTCAGGATTAACTGCAACATTACAACAAGTTGGCGCAGCTATAGGAGCAACTTGTGTTTCAATTATTTTACAATTTAGTCTTAGTCACACACTTTCAACAAATATGATTGAGCAATATAAGATTGCATTTAATTTTAGTATGATTTTCAATTTTATTATGGCTATATGTGCCACATTGCTATTAAGAAAAATAGTCATCAAAAATAGATAAATTAGCTGATATAAAAATACCTTATAAACACTTTTAATAAGATATTTTTATTTTAATTAAACAGTGACTTTATCGTTATCTTCTCTTTTATTAGTTCTATTTTTTGTGCTGGTGTTTTACTCTCATTGGAAAGGCAATAATTATAATAAAAGCTATAAATAGACAATAATATATTTACTGTACTAGGCGATAGCTTTCTTAAAAACACATCAGGAAATTTATCTTTAAATGATTGAATAAATAGATGGCTGTAATCAAGAGAAGGGGAAATTTTAGTATAAAAACTAACGTCATCTGTTTTATTTAACCCCAAATTACATAGGTAGAATAACTCTCGATTATCTTGAGATATAAACTCATACCATTTATTATTCCACCAACCCAGCGTATAACTTCCTTTATAAGTAAAATCTGGTGTTAAGCGAGTTCCCGTTGAAACCACATAATAAAGGTTAGATATTCTTTGCTTTATTTCTTTGCCATAGGCAACCATACACCCACCACGGATAAAACTATCATGATAAATAAAATGGTGTTTAATACTTATTGGGAGAATAAACTTTAATTTAAGAAAGTGAAAATGTGATAAAACAACAGGTTCAATAATATGCTCAGAGCAAATTTTTTCTGTGTATTGAATTTGACCGAAACTTTTCCTACTATTTATTTGCTCATATCGCATAATAATATTATCGAGTAATACACCTTGAGTATTATCTAATGTCTCTTTTTTAGTGTTGTTATGATATTGACTATCAGAGCTCACTAATATTTCACTCCAATTGACACTCGAAATAAAAACATAACCTGTTTTAGAACAACAGGTTACCATTCCAAAAAGTTCATTTGAAAAGCCTTTTTTTGTATTATTTCGACAATTCAAAGTAAATACATTTGTTTGTAAATTATAGGTTTTATTTTTATTCAAAGATTGTTCATATTTTCGTGTTTTTATTTCTATCAATTGTTCAATAGTCTCTAATTTTCGATAAAACAGAGCTGGGGTAATATTTAAACTCTTGATAATATAACTAGGTGTTTGTGTTTGTAAAATAAGGAGATCAATTATCTTATTATAAAGATGTTTTAAATCTATATTATTTTTAAGAGAAAAAACAGAATTACACTTTTTGCATTGATAACGCACTGTTCCTTTTGCAGTTTTTCCATAATGTATTTTTTCTGATGAATCACAATTTGGACAGTGTTCATTAATATTTAAATTAAAGAAATCAATATAAGGATTTAATAATTCCTTTATATCTTCATTATTAATTAATACACTACTACCACCACAACAATTACAATAAACGGCAGGAAAACCTAATTTAAAAGACGGGATCACATAGGCATTTTCTACAACTTCAGAAAAATGCTCACAACTCTCTGTTTTACATACATTAACATTAATTTCTTTTACTATTTTCATCAGCTCTTATCACGAAAAACCAACACGAAATGATAATAACATAATTCAACTACACGTAATGCTAACGCACTGTGATAATTATCATACTTTTAACAAGTCAGGTGTTATTAACTGAATACCGAACATCAACCAAGTTATTTCAGTATTTTTATTATTACAGGATATTATTATGAATAAGCCCGTTCTTATATTACCTCTGTTAATTGGCGCTTTATTAGGAAGTTCTTCCGTATTCGCTCAAGAAATTACTATTTATCATACTAACGATTTACACGCGAATGCCGTTCCTTTTAAAGCACCTTATGTTAGTAAAGATAGATTAGTCGGTGGGTTTGCAAATATTGCGACCATTGTTAAAGATGCTAAAAAAAATAATCCAGGCGTTTTATTTCTTGATGCTGGCGATTATTTTACAGGACCTTATTTAAGTACTTTAACCCAAGGTGAAGCCATCATCGATATCATGAACGAGATGTCTTTTGATGCGGCTTCTGTGGGTAATCATGAATTCGACCACGGTGTAGAAAACATGGTGACTCAACTTAAAAAAGCAACATTCCCTGTACTTTTAGGCAATGTTTTCTATCAAGATAACGGCAAAGCTGTCTGGGATAAACCGTATATTATAATAGAAAAAGAAGGCGTGAAATTTGGTGTAATTGGATTGCATGGTAAGTTTGCTTTCTATGACACGGTTAATAAAGATAAACGAGAGGGTGTTGAAGCAAGAGATGAAGTTGAATACCTTAATAAATATCTTAATGAACTGAAAGGAAAAGTTGATATAACCGTATTACTCGTTCATGAAGGCGTTCCAGCAAGACAATCTAGTTTCGGCTCAGCTGATATCGCTCGTATGCTACAAAAAGATATTGAATTAGCACAACAAGTAAAAGGACTAGATATTTTAATTACTGGTCATGCCCATGTGGGTACACCAGAGCCTATTAAAGTAAACAACACGCTGATTGTTTCTACGGATGCTTATGGCATTAACGTTGGAAAATTGGTGTTAGATATAAACGACAAAACTAAAAAAATTGATAACTATAAAGGCGAGTTAGTTAATATCTTTGCTGATGAACACAAGCCTGATCCGGATACACAGAAAAAAATAGAAACATGGACTAAAAAATTAGATGAAATTGCACAACAAAAAATTGGCAATACTCAGAATGAACTAACACGTTCTTATGGTGAGTCTTCTGAAATTGGTAATTTAATTACTGATGCTTTTTTAGTCACAGATAATCGAGCACAAGTTGCTTTTGTTAATAGTGGTGGCATTCGTAACGAGATCCATAAAGGAGATATTACGATCGGGGATATTATTAGTATGTTCCCATTCCCAGATGATTTAACTTACATGGAGTTAAGCGGTAAAGACTTACGGGATTTAATGAACCACTCTGCAAATTTAACTAATGGTGTATTACAGGCATCTAGTGGTTTTGAAATGAAATATGACAGTACTAAACCTGTAAATGAACGTGTTGTTTCAGTTTCTATCAATGGAAAACGTGTTGAAGATAATACTTACTATCCAATTATTGCTAATTCATTCTTAGCGAGAGGCGGAGATGGTTTTACAGCCTTCACTCAGGGTAGAAATGCTAAAGATATTCCTAATACTAGTGCGGCTACAGCAGTAATTGAATATATTAAGCAAAAAGTCACTATCAACATGCCTAAAGAAGAACGAATTATTGATATCTCTACAAAAAAATAGTGTGTAAATAATCAATAACCCATCATCTAACGCCATTAATGTTCTCACCATTAGTGGCGTTTTTTGCATTAATTTGCATTAATAAGAGGGCTTTTTATTAATCCATCAGATCACAGTGATATCAGATAAAGCTTAACTCACCTGCTGATATACTCATGCTTATTTTGTTATTCACTTTATTTTGTAGAGATATTTCTATGCCGTGGACTTTTTCACATCCTTCCATTGTTTTCCCTATAAAACAGTCTCGAATAGGTAAATACCTTAATTTACCTGCATTAATTGTAGGAAGCACTTCACCGGATTTACTCTATTCTTTTGGTTTATATCAATCAGCAACAACGGCACATGATTTATTAGGTTGGTTTTATACTGCATTTCCTTTTTGTATCTTCGTTTTTATCTTAAATTACTTATTCAGAAATCCATTAAAATGTGTATCGCCCATACCTTTATATGATCCTCTAAAATTCAATCTTCGGACATTGAGTCTATTTGTTTTATCCCTGTATATTGGCGCAGTAACGCATATTGTATGGGATTCATTTACCCATGAAACAGGAACTGCCGTCAGATTTTTTTCTGTACTACAAGCACAGTTATTACAAGGAATGACCGATAGCCAAGAGATTGCGATTTATAAATTGTTACAACATTTAGGCTCGGTATTAGGGCTACTTTATTTGTGTTGGAAATACATTCAATACCAGCGTAAACAAGACCATCTAACACAAAAAGAAAACCGTATTAAATTATATCGTTTAGTTGGGATCGGCTTTCTGTCTGGGTTATGTGCTTTGCCTTTAGCTTTGCAATTCTCAAATAGAGGACAGGGGATCAACATTAATCGATTTATTTTCTTAGAGCTATCTTTAGCTGTGCCTTTTTTCTTTGGTTTAATGATAATCTTAGGGTTATGGTTATATCAAACTAAAACTTGACCAAGTAAACTAGAAAAGCCCCATAATATAAATTTATGAGGCTTTTCTTTGGTGTCCGTATTTAATAGAGAAAATCTTAGCTATTTATTAGTTTTTAAACCACTGCATGACTTCTTCGTAACTTCCTTGGTAAATAATTTTATCTGCCTTTTTGCTTAATTGATAACGATACATAGGATCGTAATACTCTTTCAGTAAAGGAGTTAACCAAGTAAAGTGTGCTTCAGTATTAGCTTCTTTTTTTTGTATTTCTAAAGCATTATCGAGTAATTGTGTTAATTCCGCAGCGCGTTGAGATCCCAATCGACGACGGATAGCAAATAAACCATGATGTAAATAATCGCTATAAGCTTGCCAGCCTTTATCTTCGCCATATATCTCTAAAAAATCATGAGTCATACGATCAAAATACTCCGCTTTTAAACGCTCAATACGTCGCTCTAAGGGATCATCAACAACAACGATTGATGCCTCGGCCATTTTTGCTCGCAAACATTCAGGTAATCCATTAGCCCCAATAGCACGACCTTCATCCTCAAGCACCCATCTCGGGTATTTTTGTGATTTTTTCAACATTTCAATACCAAGATGGTTTTCAAATGTCGCTTGAGGAAATTGATCTTCAACAGTACGGCCAAAAGAAGAGCCTCGATGATGGGCAATACCTTCAAGATCAATACCTTCAGGTAATGAACGCACTAATGTCGTTTTTCCATTACCAGTACATCCACCAATAAGGATAATAGGGCGCTGAACTAATTCATTGGTCATTTCAATAACAGTCTGTCTTAACGCCTTATATCCACCTTCAATTAATGGATAATCTATACCGATTTCTTTAAGCCATTGCTGAACGATATGAGAACGCATTCCTCCACGAGCACAGCAAATATAACCATTTGGAAATTGCTCACAAGCTTCACGCCAAGCTGCGATACGGTTATCACGAATTTCACCACTAACCAATTGATGTCCTAAATCAACTGCTTTTTGTGAGCCTTGTTGTTTATAACAAGTTCCCACGGCCGCGCGCTCTTCATCATTCATTAAAGGCAAATTAACCGCATTAGGGATCGAACCTTGATTAAATTCAATAGGCGCACGCACATCAATAATAGGTGTGTTAGTAGCAAGAATATGTCGAATATTTTGAGCAGAAAACACTGATTCCATAATAAAAATTGTAATATCTAGTCGGGCTGAAAGATTAGCTACTATACTCTTAAAATCATGTAACGCCCATAATTACAGTCATATTTGAAAATGGAGTCCTTCTTTCAATAAAAAAATTTAAGATAAGGCTATAGATTGATAGATAAAAAACATCTAACATCTATTTGATGGGATGTTTTAGATTAATTCATTGATTAAATACTATAAATAAAAACACTATCGTGTTGAAAACGGACCATAAAATTTATCGAAAAATGACGAGTGTATTACCTTGGATATAATAAAAAAATATTATCGTATTACTAGCTTGAGCATAATGATATTGCTGTTATCAGGTTGTTCTCGAGGCCATTCTCCTTTTATTAGTATGTTAGGCGCCTATTTCCCATATTGGATGTTATGTACATTTATTGGCTTATTAGGGGCTTTGGTCATACGTGTGTTACTTATCTATTGGGGTATTGATGATAAATTGCCACTTCCTTTAATCTTTTATTTTGCAATATTGTTATCAATTTCTTTAACCATCTCTCTATTTTATTTTTCTTATTAAAAAATTATGGATAAAAAAATCAAAAAAAAGCTGGCACTTATAATCACGGTGAGCGTTTTTGTGATTACACTCATCTTATTATGGAAAAACATTCAATTATCAGCGTTAAATCCACTCAGTGAAGATGCAATAATTGATGCCAATAAAATTAACATATCATCAACTGTGCCAGGTCGAATTAGTGCTATTTACGTCAAAGAAAATAGCAAGGTTAATAAAGGGGATTTACTGTTTACTATCGATCCCACTATGTACGCATTAAGAGTTCAGCAAGCAAAAGAACAACTCATGATTGCTGAAGCAACATTAAGTAACAAGCAACGTATTATTATTGCAGAAACATCAAATTCAGAAGTTGCAGAAGCACAAATAAAACGTGCTCAAGTCAATTTATTATTAGCGACTCAATCACTCAATAGATTAGAGCCATTATTAGCAAAAGGATTTGTGACCGCACAACAAGTTGATGATGCTAGAACATTAAAACATGATGCAGAAGTCACATTAAAACAGGCACAAAAACAAAATGTCGCCTCAGAAGCCTTAATTAATAATACAGATTCAGAAGTAGCATTAGTGAAATCGTTAAAAACCTCATTGGCAATGGCTGAATGGGAATTAAGTAATACTGAAGTAAAAGCGCCAAGCAATGGCTACGTTGCTGGATTAGTGCTATCACCAGGTGAATTTATTATTTCTGGACAGTCTGTTTTTACCTTAATTGATACTGATACTTGGTATGCTTCAGCTTATTTTAAAGAGACCGATTTAAATAATATAAAAATAGGAAACTGCGTCGTTATTTATTCAATGATTGATAATAAACATCCCATTAAAGGCAAAGTAGAAGGTATTAGCCGAGGGATCATGTCAACTGATCTTATTAATATTCCAAGAGACTTACCTTATGTACCTAAATCATTAAATTGGGTTAGAGTTCAACAACGGTTTCCTGTTAAAGTCACTATCACCAATCCACCAGAAGATCTTATGCGGGTTGGCGCTACAGCAACTGTTAATATAATAGCTAACGACGATGATTGTTAAACCCTCTCTAATAGTGAAACAAGTCAAAAAAGACTTGTTACCCTTTGATTTTCGTTTAGCAACTACTTGGCGCATTGCATTGCTTTGTGCATTAATGGCTGCTATTGCGATGATTTATGAAATTCCCGAATCCGCAATAAGTTGCTATTTAATTATCTATTTAATCAAAGCTGATGCTGTACAAAATATATTATTATCTGTTGGCGTAATTATTTTATGTTCTATTGTTGTGTGTATTATCTTTGTTCTTTTTAATCTCACGATACAAAATATTATTTTACGATTCTTCTTTATGGCTTTATTTTCAGCTGCTTTTATGTATTTAGCATCGGCCAGTAGCCTTGGTGATATTGGTAATTTAGTCGCTTTAGTTATCGCCTTTTTAATGACTTTAATTGATGATATCCCTGTAGGAGATGTTGCAACAAGAGCATTACTTTATGCATTACTGATGGCAGTATCTCCAATGTTATTGGTTATTTTATTTAATTTCTTTGTTGGCATTAGCCCAAGAAAATTACTGTTAAACAGAATCGCCAAACGCTTTTCTACTGCAAGTGATTTCTTTTTAGGAAGAAAAGAAAGCCAACTCGAAATTAGTGAATTACTGAGTACACAAACAGAATGTAAACGTTATTTAATGTTTATTAAAATATTTTATTTACGGGGAAGAGAAGATATTCAATGGTTAGAAAATATTATTGATAACTCTTATAAAATATTAATTATGTCATTAACTTTTGATAAAAACACACCAACTTCTATACGTTTTCTTCTTTCTAAAAGATGTTTAGAAATTGCCGATTGTTTTACACATCATCAAATAGATAAAATAAAAGATAAACAACAAGAACAATATACAATAAGCAAACTTCACTTATTAAATATTTTTGATAAGATTTTATCTAATAAAAGAGAAACTAAACCAGTACAGAAAAAAACACCTTTTTTTGTTAGTGATGCATTTACAAATCCTAACCATAAATACTTCGCTTTAAAAACCACTATAGCCGCTATTCTATGTTATATTTTTTATGATTACTTTAAATGGCAGGGTATTCATACTGCAATGATCACTTGTTATGTTGTGGCATTAACATCTGTCGGTGAAACAGTTCATAAATTAACATTGCGGATCACCGGATGCCTAATTGGGGCACTAATTGGCATGATTTCACTGCTCTATATTATCCCTAACTTATCTGATGTTTTTGAATTAATGGTGCTGATCTTTTTCTGCTTATTACCTGCAGCTTGGGTTGCTGTTGGTAATGAACGTATCTCTTATGCCGGTGTACAAGTCGGTTTAGCATTTTTATTAACAACATTACATGGATTTAAACCTAGTTTTGATATGGACGTGGTCTCTGATCGTATTTTAGGTATTTTGTTAGGTAATATTGTGATGTACATTATTTTCACAAAAGTATGGCCTTCAAGTATTGTTAATACAATATACAAACAAATCACCTCTATTTTAGATAATTATATAGACCTAAGATATTCGACAAATAAAAACGATATGTTAGATTTAGTTTCATCCGTAAATGAAGCTATCACACAGTCAAAAGACAATATAAACTTACTCATTTTTGAAAAAAAAGATAGAGAAAGAAATAAAAACCTAATGCTCTTTTTTAAGGAGTCATTAAATAAAATTTCTTATATTAGTTATCATAATTACGCTCATAAATTTATTTTTGAAGATAAATTTTCTTATTCAAATATCGATGAAAATTCAAAATATGAATTTAAAAAAAACATCCTTAATAAAGAAATGAAAATATTACCAGCAGATGAAAGAGAGCTTGTATTTAAACATTTAATAAGAGAAAAACTATAATGATAAATTTAGTCATTAATAATAAGAAAAACATTCTGTCATCTCTGTTAAGCCTATTACTTGTTGGTTGTGTTGACACAAGCAGTTCATTTAAGCAATATTCTCAAGAGCCTATCGCTTATGATAATACTCAATATCTTTCCTCACCGGCTGAGCAATACTTATCGCTCCCTCAAGAACAAACGGTTAAATCTCACTATGCTTTAGCTGACCTGATAGATTTAGGGCAACAAAATAACCCAGACACACGTATTGCATGGGAATTAGCCAAAAAATCAGCCACTGATATTGGTATGGTAGAAAGTACATATTTGCCAATTATCACAGCAACAGCGCTCGCAGGATATCAACATGGAAAAATTGATTTACCTAAAAATCCTATTGTTGATGATATAAAAACATCTAGTAGCGCTTTTATTCCAGCACTCACATTTAGGTGGCTTATTTTTGATTTTGGTAAACGAGGAGCATTAGTCGATGCTGCCAAACATACTTCATTAGCAATAAATCTTAATTTTAATCTGATGCATCAGAAGATTATTCATGATGTCTCGGTTGCCTATTTTAGCTATGGTGCTGCACAAAAAAAGGTGAATATTACTCAAAAGGCCCTTCAAAGAAGTAAAGATATTTTATATGCCGTTGAGCAAAAACGAGTGAAGGGATTAGCGACCGTATTGGATGTGGCATTAGCAAAACAACAAGTTGCACAAATTGAATTACAAAACGTGTTAGCTAAAGGTCATGAAAAAGATCAATATCAAATCTTATTGTCTGCTATTGGCGTTTCACCTTTTGAAAAAATAACCATTAATTATGCCGCTGATAATTTTCTTCCTGATGATATTTCACCATTAACTCATGATGTGATAAAAAAAGCACTTGCACAACGTCCTGATGTTTTAGCGCAATATGAATTACAGCAAGCCGCAATTAAGGCTGCTAATTCTGTCGAATCTGACTATTTCCCTAAAGTATATCTTGCTGGTGCACTTGCAGGAGGAACAGGTAGCTTTGATGTTCAGGGGCTTCCTGATATTAGCCAAAGAACGTCATCTTCTAATATCTTGATTGGAGTCAGTATTCCATTATATGAAGGCGGAATACGTCAATCTAGAATGGCAAATGCACAGTCAGAAATTAGGCTAGCTCAAGAAAATTTACGCAAAAGCCAAGATCTTGCAATAAAAGAGATTTCAATTAGCGAAAATACACTCAAGTCGGCACTTGAGGCAAATAAAGCGTCTAAAAATTTAGTAGAGACAACACAATTAACCTATACCGCCAGTGTAGAATTTTATCGTAACGGATTGGGAACAGTAACCGAAATTAATACCGCAGAAATTGCATTATTAAATGCACAAATGTCTCAGATTGATGCCTATACAGGATCACAGATTGCAGCCGTTGATTTAGCATTTGCATTAGGTGAAATAGGTAGGGCATTGCCTAATTCAGCATCATATTAAAAATATTTCTTTTGTATATTGTTATCTTAGTAGAGGCGACGTTAATAATAAGTCGCCAGCCTCTAACACAACGATGAAAGATTATTTACTCACGTTAATCTGTTCAAAAACAGGATTATTCATATCTTTAAACTGTGAAAGAGAATATTCGGTATAGTTGATATCGTTATAGCCTCTTATTTTCATTACACCATTCGTTAAATCAGATAACGTTGTCCAAACCGTGTATTCCGTTTGCAGTTGATTACTGGTGCTTTGACTTTCTCCCATGATATCAGCCGTGATATTTTTTGTTCTATCAAAGCGATTCATAATGTGCGCTAGGGTATTCATTGCTTCAGGTGTCGATTCGGCTGTTGGTGCATAGGTTGAAAAATAAACCGCGCGGATAAAACGACCGACAGACGTATCTGATGAAGGTAATTGAGATGTTGCAATGCCACTATCAGGCTGTACGACATTGATATTAGCCAATTTACCTGAAGATTTATCAATATTAGTTAATTGGCTATAATTATTAAGGTTAGTTAAATGCCAAGGAAAGTCTGGACCATTTGTCATTACACGGGTTGGATTTTGATAAACGTGTAATTTACCATTTGTGGCTTCAACGACGATACTGCCACCTTTTTTATCATAGAAGGCATAGTGAAAAGGCGATTTTAGATTGCCAAAGTTTTTTAACACAGGGGCCCAAAAATAACCTGACTCAACCGCTTTTTGTACTTCTTCAACTGTTGAAAAATTAGCTAATGCCCATTCACCGATAGAAGTGACGGGAATGGCTTTATCATAATCCTTTTTATCAAGCGGTGATAATTCAGCTTCTGTTATCATATTGGCGCTAAATGACAAACCCGCACTATTTAAACCTTGTAATAAGTTATGATCATCACCATCAAAAAAGATATCGGTTGTAACGGCTAATATGTCATATTTATTGCTATAACTTAGGCTATTTTCACCATTAGGAGCTTTTTTTGTAAATTGTGTATTTTTAGGATAAAAAGTAACCCATGAAGGTAAATCTGCCGTCAGTTCAAGTGTTCTACCTTGGTAAACGTTATTATTTTTATCAAGTATAGCCAAACTAGAGCAGGCTTCACTCGCTACTGAAACTGCGAGTAATGAGGATAATAAACCAACCAATATTGTATTGCGTTTCATTATGAATTCCTTAATTAAAAAACTCCTTTAAAGTTAGTTCAAATAAAGAATACAACAACTATTTGGTAATTAAATAATAAATATTTTTAGAGCATTGGGGATCTTGTGATACTTGAAATTTTTAGAACACTTTTACACTATAGCTTGCATTTTCTGGTACCCATTTTATTAGGCTATTTTTTCTGGCGTAAGGATTGGAAGATAGCCTCACTGCTTATGATCGGAACAATGGCCATTGATATTGACCATTTGCTAGCAACACCTATTTTTGATCCCAATCGTTGTAGTATTGGATTTCATCCATTACACACGGGTTGGGCCGTTTTGGTTTATTTGGGTATATGGTTTTTACCTTCATGGAAATTAAAAGCCATTGCAGTAGGATGTTTATTCCATTTATTTACCGACTCGGTTGACTGCTATTTAGGTGGATTAAAACCCAATCTAACAATAACGATGAGTTGTGATAAAAATTACTTTATATCCAATTTCAGTAATAACTTTATTAGTCAAAAATAGGAAAAATAAAAAGGGAGGGATAAACCTTCCTTTATTTTTTATTTAAATTGCTTAGTAAATTTTATTAATACACCACCAATAATCAATAAAATACCTATTATTTGCAATAGTAGGTTATTGCTTTCAACACCATTGCATATATCAATAATCAGACTTGAGATCATTTGTCCGCAGATGGCTAAAACAGAAGTTAACATGACACCCAACAGCGGTAAAACATAACTATTAATGACAACGAAGAACGCGCCAATAATACCACCAGCAAAGGCAATTAAAGGGATCGTTGATAGTTCAATAGAATGATAATCTTTTATCCATAAAACAAAGACAGTTAAGAATATAAAACCAATTAAGTGATTGATTAAAGAGCTATAAAAAGCATTACTATTTTGTGCTAACTTACCATTTAAAGTACGGCTTGTTACAATACAGACACCATTAAACAATGCAATTAAAATAAAAATACTCATTAGTTATCTACCTATAATTAATAATGTGCTACCAGAAATAAGTAAAAAGCACATAAACAAATCGCGTAGGATAATTTTTCTTTTTTCAACCCCGAACCATCCCATTGCATCAACAATAACACTAAAAAGAATTTGTCCTGTTATCATTAAAATAATACTACCTGAAAGCGATAATGAGCTATTTACTGTAATTGCAGCTAATAACACCGTAAAAGCACCAGGTATCCCACCCAAATACCATAGAATTTTTATCTTATTATTATTTTTCTTGTTCTGTTGATTCTTTCTTAAATATAAAATATATATAATTAAAGAGAAAAGAGTTCCTATAGCGTGTGTTATCCATGATGCGGTTAATGGTGTTGTAAAACTAGCTAAATAGCTATTACTCATAATCATTAATGAAAGTAAAACGCCAGAAAAGACCGCAACAAGAGAGAGAATATACTTGTTATTCATAATATTAAATTTGTATAAATTATTTTTGTGTAGGCTTAAAATATTCCTTTTTGAGAATACTGGCAAGGAAACACACTGTTTACTCTAGGTTGACAATATGAATGATATGAACGTTTTTCCCATTCTGATTGCTGTGGCTGAGCATTTGAGTATTACCAAAGCAGCCAAAACATTGAATATGACAAAATCAGCGGTCAGTAAGGCCATCCAAGGTGTAGAAGAGAAATTAGGTATACGCCTATTTCATAGAACGACAAGAAGTGTCAGCTTAACTGAAGAGGGCATTGTCTATATTGGCTATATTCGGGGATCTTATAAGTTAGCTGTAATGGCAGAAGAGGCCATTTCACAATTTAGCGATAAAGCCAAAGGCAATATTAAAATTTCAGCGCCCATGTCATTTGGTACGTTACATCTTGCTAAAATAATGCCTTTATTTATGCAGAAGTACCCAGAGCTTGATGTACAACTTTTATTTGATGATAAAGTAACGGATTTAGTAGCAGAAGGGTATGATCTTGCAATTAGAATTGGTGAATTACCCGATTCCTCATTAATAGCGCGTCAATTATCCCCTTGTCATAGCCAACTTTACGCTTCTTCAGAGTATCTTGAAAAATATGGTGAACCCACACAAGTTTCTGAGCTAAAAAATCACAATTGCTTATCGTATTCATTATATCAAGCTGGCTTAGAGTGGATTTTTTATCAAAGAGGTAAAAAATATAGCCATATTCCTAAAGGTAGTTATCGTGCCAATAACAGTGAAGCATTATTACAAGCCGTTTTGCAAGGAATAGGTATTGCTTTACTCCCTCATTTTATTACTCAAACAGCCTTATCAAATACAGATAAAAAACTTATCCCAATATTGACGCACTTCGATTTACCTGAACACTTTATTTATGTAGTTTATCCTGATAAAAAAAATCTTCCTCGCAAGATAACGCTATTTGTTGATTTCTTAAAAGAGCAGTTTGGTGTTCATAGCGACTACCAACGCAACATTGAAAGAAAATGATCACAATAAACGATTATCATCACCGAAAAAGTCACCTGTTAACCACTGCGTTACGGTTTTAGCATTAATTTGATTTGCTTGTAGCTTTTCAATCGCAAAGTATTCAGGGAATGAGGAATCTGATTCATCAGACTCTCTTTCAAGTTGTTCTAATTTAGAGAGGGCATTTTCATAGTTATCAAAAATAACTTTAATATCTCGATAGATCTGACCAAAACCTTCACTAAAACGTGAAACAATATAATAAAAATCTGAAAGAGGGATATCACAACTAAAAGTGTCTAATTTCACTTCTTCAACTTCGATCCATCTGTCCTTTTCAGTGAGAACTTTAACTTGATTTTCGTCGTTTTGATTATCTTTAATGAAAGTTATTTTTGCTTTTTCAGCAGCATCTCTGTTGTCAAAAGCCCCTAAAATAAAATCAGGGCCTTCATAATCAGATATACCTATAATGCATAAATAAATTATCTTCATGTTTTTTGCGCCTTCTTGAAAAAATCTCTAATTATTTTATAACCATTTTAATTTTGTTAAGAATATTATAAGCCCCCCATACACTAAATTACTTGGCTCATTGACACTCTTTTTGACTTTATAATCTGGTGGTAATTGCAAAAATCTTGATGTAGAGTGCTCAGTCTTTTTTTAATGAAGTCTATTGGGGAGGCTGAATGTTTATAGGCTTTGATTACGGAACATCGAATTGTTCTGTTGCAATCATGAAAGAAGGAAAACCGACTCTTTTGCCTTTAGAAGGTAATGATGTCTATATTCCATCGACCCTTTGTGCGCCAACCCGTGAATCTGTTTCTGAGCACTTATTTCGCCATTTAAATATTAAACCTTCCAGTGAAATTGGCGAACAATTACTAAGAAAGTCGATTGCGTTTAATCGAGAAGAAGATATTGAATTAGTTCCTGAAGATATTCTTTTCGGACAATCCGCACTAAGTTTATATCTACGTGATCCGCGCGATGTCTATTACGTTAAATCACCGAAATCCTTTTTAGGGGCTTCTGGCCTGCATGATATACAAATTAGCTTCTTTGAAGATTTAGTGTGCGCCATGATGGCGAATATTAAACATCAAGCAGAAAAAAGCACACAAGAAGCAATTACAGATACCGTTATTGGCAAACCTATTAACTTTAATGGGTTAGGTGGTGAAACGTCAAATAAACAAGCAGAAAGTATTCTTATCCGCGCAGCTAAAAGGGCTGGCTTTAAGAATATTATGTTTGAATTTGAACCAGTAGCGGCTGGGCTTGAATATGAATCAACCTTAAATAAAGACCAAACAGTGCTCGTCGTTGATATTGGCGGAGGTACAACAGATTGCTCATTAATTCAGATGGGGCCGAGTTATCAAGGAAAAACTGACCGTTCAAACACCTTACTAGCCCATAGTGGACAACGTGTTGGTGGTAATGATCTTGATATTTACCTTGCTTTTAAACAGCTTATGCCTTTATTCGGTATGACAGGATTAACTTCTTCTGGTATTAAATTACCGCTGAAACAATTCTGGGATCCCATTGCGATTAATAATGTCGAAGCACAAAAAGATTTTTATTCTCGTCAAAATTTAGCCGCATTAAATCAACTTAGACGAGATGCAAAAGAACCTGAAAAAATAGCTCGTCTAATCGAAGTGTATAATGAAACACTGGGTTATAGCATTGTTCGACGTGCTGAAGAAGCTAAAATTGCTTTATCAGATTCTCCTGAATATATTGCTAATATCGCCTTATTAAGTGAAACATTAGAATGCACCATTGAGCGTGAACAAATGGTGGAGTCGATTGAATCCCCTAAAAGTAAAATGATTGAATTAGTTAATGACGCTGTTCAACAAGGGGGAATAAAACCGGATGCTATCTTTATGACGGGTGGCTCAGCGCGTTCACCGATTTTATGCCAAGCAATAGAACAACAATTACCTAATATTCCTATTGTGAAAGGGAATGATTTTGGATCGGTTACCGCAGGATTAGCTCGCTGGGGCGAAGTCTGCTTTAAATAACTTACTTTTTCAAGATATTAAAGCGCTTTACATTTAATCGGTGTATTGATTAGATGTGGAGCGTTTTTATTTATAAAACACAATAAAAAATACAACATTTGACAGGAGAACACATGTACCGCTTCCAAAATGATTATAATGAAATTGCACATCCCGCGGTCATGAAGGCAATTACGGATACAGTGGGTCAGCGCTATGATGGATATGGCATGGATACGCTTTGTCATCAAGCTGCTCACTCAATAAAACAGCGTATTCAACAGCCTGATGCGGATATTCACTTTTTTAATGGTGGTACCATCACTAATTTAACCGCGATTTCTCATTTTTTACGCCCACACCAAGCTGTTATTTCTGTGAGTACAGGACATATTGCAACACATGAAACCGGCGCTATTGAAGCAACAGGGCATAAAGTTATCACCACATTTTCGGCTGATGGTAAATTAACCCCTGCATTATTAAAACCTATTCTTGCTGAACATAACGATGAACATTGGGTTCAACCTAAGCTTGTTTATATTACGAATGCCACCGAAATTGGTACGGTTTATCGTAAAACAGAACTACAAGCACTCCGTGATTTCTGTAACGAGCATAATTTGTGGTTGTACCTTGATGGTGCGCGTTTAGCCGCAGGATTAATGTCAGCTCAAAGTGATCTGACTATTGAAGATATCGCCAGTTTAACCGATGCGTTTTATATTGGTGGTACTAAAATCGGTGCAATGTCAGCTGAAACGCTAGTGATTTGCCATCCTGCATTAAAATCTGATTTTCGTTTTAGCTTAAAACAAAAGGGTGGATTACAAGCAAAAGGTTGGTTATTAGGTGCGCAATTTGAAGCTTTATTTAAAGATGATCTCTATTTTAAATTAGGCAAACACCTTAATGAAATGGCATCACAATTAACCGAATTCTTTACTGCACAAGGTTTTGAATTTTTAGCACCGCCAGAATCTAACCAAGTTTTTGTTATTCTGCCAAACACGATTGCGGAAAAATTAACACAACAGTTTGTTTTTCATCGTGTATTACTTGAAGATCCTAATTTGAGTTGCTTACGTCTTTGTACTTCTTGGGCAACAACACAGCAAGATATCGATGGATTTAAAACAGCATTTCTGCAATTAGTTTAATTTGTTATTTACAGTTATTGTTTATGCATTACGCACTTATTCAGGCGTAATGCATTTTTAATGTAATAATAAATTAATTTCTCCAATTTTAAATATAATGATGGAGAGGAATCTTAATAGTGTTATATTAATCTCTCCTCACTCAACATAAGTAGGGTAAAAGAATGAAGAAACTGACACTCCAAGAAATGACAGATGCCCAACGAATGCGAGTAAGAACCCGAATAGCTCAAGAGAAAAAGAAGTTCGGACGTGAATTAACTAATGCTGAAATGAACAGAACCAAAGACTCCATTATTACCGAAATCTCCCTCGAAGTTGAAAAAGCCACCAAAAAAGCACAAGCCCTCAAGAAAAAACAGAAATTAGCCCCTAGTGATGAAACTTATAGTTGGTCAGCCAAAAACCATCGTAGTGGGTATCGTTAATTTTTTTCCTTGCTAGTAAGCCCTATTACTAGCAAGGAATTACCTTGAAAGTCGTATTTTCAATTACTATTGTTAAATAAAAAAACACGATATAGTATGATGAATATATCAGTAAATTTTAGAGAATGAGAGCTTTGAACATGTATATTAAAAATATTTTAAAAACTAATAATATAGAGGATTTAAAATTATTAGGTTCTTTTAATGAGCTCGTCAAAATTATCGAAAATGAACTTGATACAAAAATTATAGTTACAGATTGGATTTCATTATACAAAACTATAATGTCAATTAATGACTTTATTCTTTGGTTAAATTCAGGTGATTCATTAAATTATAAAATGGGATCTTTTTTAGATACTAAAAAACAACTATCAGAAAAACTGGGATTTACAATTAAAGCAAAGAGTTGGAAGGCGTTAGAATTAAAAATAGACAAATTAAAGAAATTACCTGTTTTAAATAGTTTTGATCCCTACGAATATTATGAAAAATATAAATTAGAGAAATTTTGTGATAGTTCAAAATTAGAGGGGTTAGATATAAAAATTCCTGATGAATCAACAAGTTTAGAAAAAATTCTAGCAAAGTATTATCAAGGATAACATATGGACAAATATGACGTCATCCACGACCATTATTGTTATTCTGGCTCAAGTACCTTAAAAAACAAATTAAACATAAAAAATATTGAACTCCTAGAGGAAGCAGAAAGAGAAATTACTGCCATTACAATTAAAAATATTAGATTTTTCCTTCCTCCTTATAATTTAGATTACCTTTGTTATATACATTATCAACTTTTCTCTGAACTCTATGATTGGGCGGGAAAAATCCGAACAATTGATATATCTAAAGGAGGAACACGATTTTGTACCAATACAAGAATTGCTATCGAAGTGAATAAATTATTTTTACAACTAGAAAAAGAAAACTGGCTAATTAATCTAAAACGACACGATTTCTGTAAAAAACTTGCTGAGTATTATATTGAGTTCAATATGATCCATCCTTTTAGAGAAGGTAACGGAAGAGTTCAGCGGCTATTTTTTGAGCACCTATCGTTAGCTGCAGGTTATGATTTAAATTGGAAAAATATTGAACCAGAAGAATGGATTCAGGCTAATATCGATGGAGTAAATATTAATTACGTGCCAATGGAAAAAATATTTAGCCGGATCATAACCCTTCCAAAAAATTAATTCCCTGCACTCTGAACAACAACACCCAATAAAGCGCCTAATGGAGCCAGTAATACATCACCAATAATAAATACCGGTGTACCTATTGTATTACCTACTAAATTTCCGACATTCGTTTTTGGTGTGCCTTTTAAATCATAAAGAGCAATATTAATAGGTTTAGGTAACACTTTTTCTACGATAACCACATATCTCGTTTGGTTACGTTCAAAAACATTGGCATTGATCCAAAAATCAATACACCACTGCAAGCTACCATCTTGTGCTTTGCACTCTTTTTTAAAATGAGCCTGTTCTAGCTCTTTTATTTCACTTTCCAGTAGTTTTACTTCAGGATTGATTGAAAATAAGAAAACACCTTGAATATCAGAAGCTAAAATATTATCGCCTTTATTAACGTGTCTATTTTGAATTTCAAAAGGAACGGCACCTTGAGATGCTATTCTGGCGCTAAATTTCATTTTTGGCATATATTTATAGATAACTTTTAATGGGTAATCACCATAAGAGATATTATAAATTCGGGTTTTACTCGCTAGTGACATCCCTCTAAGTGAAATAGCGCTACCATCTCGTATAACTAATGGCTCTTTATCTTCTTTTAATTCCAATTTAACTACTTCAGTAATTACATCTTTATATTCTTCTTCATAATGATAAGTAAAATCTGAAACAGGATTATTGTTCCATAGAGATTTAGTCATACAACCCGTTAGCAATGATACTCCGATGATAACTAAACCTAATTTTTTCATTTTGCCTTCTTATCTATTATGTTTTCAATATAGAGAGATCTCATAGTGCATCTTATCTTACAACTGTAAGTGAAAAATAAAACCACTCTTTATTGAGTGGTTTTAAGTATTACCCTGATATTGACGCAATATTGCTATATTTCCATCGTATCAATCAATGAATATAGCTTTTTAAAAGCATGATATTTTTTTTCGTATGTTTTATGTTTTTCTAAATTGGGTGTATGGCGTTTTTCAAGCTTAGGTTGAGAAAGAATTACTTGTGATGAATGAGCAGGGTTTACTGCTAATTGTGCTAGTCTTGCTGCACCAAGTGCAGGGCCAACATCACCACCTTGGCGATAATCAAGGGTTTTTCCTGTAATATCTGCCAGAAGTTGTCGCCAATATTCGCTTCTTGCACCACCACCAATTAACGTAATGTTATCCGCTAATTGTCCAGCATTATCAGCAACTTCAATCCCTTGTCGTAACGCAAAGCTTACACCTTCAAGAACAGCTAGGCATAAGTCAGCACGTTGATGTTCATGAGTTAATCCCCAAAAAACACCTTTGGCATTAGGGTTGTTATAAGGAGTTCGTTCACCTGAAAGATAAGGTAAAAAAAGTAGAGGGCAATCAGCAAAAGTAGCGTGTTCAAACTCTTCAAACATCGCACTCACACTCTCAATTCCTGTCAATTGACACACCCAATCAAGACATGATGCCGCACTTAACATCACTGACATTAAGTGCCAAGTATTGGGTAATGCGTGACAAAAACTGTGTACTGCATCGTCACTATTTTGGAGAAATTTTTCGCTAACAACAAAATAAACACCAGAAGTACCTAAAGAGAGCATCGCCTGACCGGGTTGGTAAACGCCAACACCGATTGCCCCCGCAGCATTATCACCGCCACCCGCAATAATAGGTACTTGCTTCATTTGCCATTTTTTAGCCACATCAGCTAATAGATAACCGGTGATTTGATTACCTTCAAACAATGTTGGCATCTGCCGACGCGTTAAGCCTGTTGCACCTAAAAGTTCATCACTCCAGTCACGCTTTTGCATATCCAACCAAAGCGTACCGGCGGCATCCGACATATCACTGGCAAAATTACCACTCATCTTCCAACGTAAAAAATCTTTCGGTAATAAAACATGCGCAATACGTTGAAAATTTTCAAGCTCGTTTTCAGCAACCCATTGTAGTTTTGGTGCCGTAAAGCCGGGCATAACTAAGTTACCAGTGATTTTTTTAAACTGAGGATATTTAGCCTCAAGCATCTGACACTGTTTAAAACTACGGCCATCGTTCCATAAGATCGCAGGGCGTAAAACGACTTGTTGAGCATCAAGTAAAACGGCTCCATGCATTTGTCCGCTTAATCCAATTGCCTCTATTTGTTCCATCGGATAATTGCGACCAAGCTGGAGAATAGCTTCTTCCGTTGCTTGCCACCATTGCAGTGGATCTTGTTCTGACCATTGAGGGTGAGGGCGTGATATTGCTAAAGAAACAGAATGGCTGGCAATAACATCGCCTTGCTCATTCATGATGATCGCTTTAACGCTTGAAGTGCCTAAATCTAGCCCTAAATACATGAAATTACCTCATGACCTGTATCTAATTAATAAACACAGCGGAAAACCCGCTGTGTTATTACGTTTATGCCATTAACCAAAAATATAGCGATTCACTAAACTTTCTAGCATTTCTTGACGTCCACTTTGTAACTGTGGCGCTAATGTATTGCTTTGTGCGTATTTCGCCACATCTTCAAGGCTTAATTTACCTTGTAAGATATTTTGGCCAAATTCAGCACTCCAACCTGAATAGCGCTGTGCCGTGAATTTATCAAGGCCACCATCTTGGATCATTCTTGCCGCAATGCGTAATGCCATTGCCATTGTGTCCATTCCTGAAATATGCCCGTAGAATAGGTCATATTTATCATTGCTTTGGCGACGAACTTTAGCATCAAAGTTTAATCCACCTGTAGTAAAGCCACCTGATTTAAGAATTTCATACATGACTAGTGCATTTTCTTCTACACTATTTGGGAATTGGTCTGTATCCCAACCTAATTGCGGATCACCACGGTTAGCATCAACTGAGCCTAAAATGCCTAACGCAATCGCAGTTGCAATCTCATGGTGGAAGCTATGTCCTGCTAATGTTGCGTGGTTTGCTTCAATGTTTACTTTCACTTCTTTTTCAAGACCAAACTGCTTTAAGAAGCCATAAACGGTTGCAGTGTCATAATCATATTGATGTTTTGTTGGCTCTTGAGGTTTTGGCTCAATCAATAATGTGCCTTGGAAACCAATTTTGTGTTTGTGCTCAACCACCATCTGCATAAAGCGGCCAATTTGCTCTCTTTCTTGGCGTAAATCAGTATTTAACAGCGTTTCATAGCCTTCGCGTCCACCCCATAATACATAGTTTTCGCCACCCAGCGCTTTTGTCGCTTTCATCGCTTCACACACTTGTGTTGCGGCCCATGCAAAAACATCAGGATCAGGGTTTGTTGCAGCACCTGCGCCATAACGAGGATTAGTGAAGCAGTTTGCGGTTCCCCATAATAACTTAACGTTGGTTTCTTCTTGTTTCTGCGCTAATACGTCGGTGATTGCCGCCATGTTAGAAATATATTCATTGATGCTATTCCCTTCAGAAATTACATCGACATCATGAAAACAGTAGAAAGGAACATTGAGCTTATGAAAGAACTCAAAGGCCACATCTGCTTTACGCTTAGCTTGCTCTAAAGCTTCACCAGGTGTTTGCCACGGTCTATCAAAAGTGCCGATACCGAACATATCAGAACCATTCCAGCAGAAGTTATGCCAATAACAAGCTGCGAATCTTAGGTGATCTTCCATTCGTTTACCCAAAATAATCTCATCAGGGTTATAGTAACGAAATGCTAATGGGTTATCGCTTGTTGTGCCTTCATATTGAATTTGTTCAATTTTATTAAAGTAAGACATGGAACCGTCCTTATTTAGTATCAAGTTGTAATTCTGAATGTGATCCAAGCTCAGCAGTCATTTCTTCCTGCTCTTCTGGTGTTAATTTGGCAATGCCAAAGCCCGTAAAACCCCACAGCATGGCAAAGAAGATGCCACTCCAGCACAATACAGCCCAAGGTAAGTAACTTAAGGTTGCAACACCTAACGTACCCGCCATATAAGCGCCTGCAGCAGTCCACGGTAAAATAGGTTCAAAGATAGTGGCGGAGTCTTCTACAGTACGCGCCAGATTTTTAGGATGTAAGCCTCGTTCAATATAGGCACCACGTAACATTTCAATAGGAATAAGGATTGAGATTTGTCCATTACAGGTCACGCCAATCATGGTTAGTCCGCAGGCAATTGTGGCTAAGATCATTGAACCTGTTGAGTGCACCATTTTTAACAATGCATGGACAATCACTTCTAATGCGCCACTTAGCGATAAAGTACCAGCAAAAGAGAGGGCGCAGAAACAGATAAGCAGAGTGCTCATCATGGAGTTCATGCCACCACGATTTAGCAAATTACCTAACAATTCAGGAACTTCTTTACCTTGGATCATCGAGACGTTGAAACCATCAACCGCACTTTTTACGATGTCATGTAAACCAAAACCTTGAATAAGATAAGCGTTAAGCATCGCAATTGCGGCAGAAGCTAACATCACTGGGATAGTGGGTTTTTTCGTTACTGAACCATATAAAATCACTAATACTGGAATGAGAAGAATAAGATTGAAGTTATAAACATTCTCAAGACCATTGGTAATTAATGTCACTTTTTCTGGCACACCTTGACCCGCTAAATCGCCATTCATGCCATAAACCGTCATCACAATCGCCGTTAAAATCAGCGAAGGCAGTGTGGTATAAAGTAAGTGCCAAATATGTTGATAAAGGTCGATCCTTGCTGCCATTGCGGCAAGGTTAGTATCACCTGATAATGGTGAAAGCTTGTCACCAAAATAAGCCCCTGCAACTACGGCACCCGCTGTAGCTGCAAGGTTTGCTTCCATACCCACTGCTACGCCCATAAATGCAACACCGATGGTTCCAGCAGAACCCCATGATGTTCCTGTACAGACCGACACCAATGACGTGACCAATAACGCTGTAACATATAGCATTTCTGGGCTGATCATTTTCAAGCCGTAATAGATCATCAGTGGAATGGTGCCACCAATCATCCATGTGCCTATTAACAAGCCCACACTGATTAAAATCAGCAATGCTGGCATAGTTTTAGCAATCTTTTGTGAGATAGCTGTTAAGATTTCGTCATAGCGATATCCCAACCGTTTTACTAACAGTGCAGCCACAACAGTCGAAAGCACCATTAATGGTTCTGGTGGTAAATCAAAAGCGGCATAGCCTCCTCCTAATAACACCACCATAGTGAGAATAGGAAAGAGCGATTCAAGAAGCGTAGGCGTTCTTGGGCTGTTTATCGTTTGCGTTTTCATTGTAATTTATTCCAAACTGGCGTGAGGTAAGGTACGAATAAGCCGAGTGAAAACGGTTTCTAATATTGAACGAGGTGTCGCGATATTAATGCGGAAAAAACCATCCCCAACCGCACCAAAACCGCGCCCCCAACTCATTTCCACTTCGGCTAATGAAACAAACCAATGTTTTAGTTGTTCTTCGGTTAACTGCATTTTTTGGTAATTAATCCATAGCATGTAGGTGCCATGACTTTGTGTGACAACCCAATCAGGAAAGTGACGTTCACATTGTTCCTTTACCCAACGTCGGTTATCAGCAAGGTACGTTTTTAATTCACCAACCCATTGTTGGCCTTGTAAGGTATAGGCTTGTAAAAAAGCGGGAACAGAAAAATATCCTGGATTATGAATACCAGCGGCAATCAAACACTGTTTAAATTTTTCACGATATTCAGGGTTAGCAATCACAATATTCGCTATCTCTAGTCCTGCTAAATTGAAAGTTTTAGCTGGAGATGTACAAATAAAAGAGTGCTGTTCTACATAGGTGTTTAAAGATGAAATAGGGTGATAGAGAGCATCATCAAAAACAAAATCTGCGTGCACATCATCAGAAATAATAAAAACGTGATATTTTTGTGCAAGCTTTGCTATTTTTATTAAGTCAGTTTGTTGCCATACCGTACCTGTTGGATTGTGTGGTGAGAGCAACATAAAACAGACCGACTGTTTAAACTTATTTTCTAGATCGTCAAAATCAATTTCATAATAACCGTCACGATAAATTAATGGGCTTTCTAATAACTCGCGGTTATTTACACAAACAGCATTACTAATAGGATGATAAGCCGGAGACAGCGTTGTGACTTTATCGCCTATTTGTGTGAAATTCTGGATATAAAGTGAAACCGCTTGTATAACACGAGGACAAAATACAATCGTCTCAGGGGCAACTATCCATTGATATTGGCTTTTAAACCAATTAGCGGCAACATTATTCCAATCATGGCTAAGATCGGTATAACCATAAATTCCCTTGTGATTAAATTCAGCAAGTTTGTTTGTAATAAAATCAGGTGCAGCAATTTCCATATCTGCAACAGATAATGGAATAACATTGGCGTTACTATTACACCATTTTGCGCTATAGGTATTTTGCCTAGAAATTAATTTATTAAAGTTATTCTGATACATGAAAAATCTCCTCGGCAATCGTGTTTAAAAACAAAATACTCGTTGTTCTTAACATTGGTTATTCCTATTTTTTACTTTGCTATTACGAAATTTGGCTTGTGTGATAGTAATCACATAGCGATGAAAGCAAGTTCTTACAAATCTAAAGCTATGGTTTAATGCCAGCCTTGGGGAATAGGTAAACAAAAATGAAAAAAGATACATACTTTCGTATTGTGCTGTTATTCAATGCTAATAAAGTGTACGACCGTCAAGTAGTTGAGGGGGTTGGAGAATACCTTCAGGCATCACAGTGCCATTGGGATGTCTTTATTGAAGAAGATTTTCGTACTCGACTGGATAATATTAATCACTGGGTTTGTGACGGTATTATTGCAGATTTTGACGATCCAATTATTGCTAAGCATTTAAGCCAATCATCGTTAGCGGTAATTGGTGTAGGTGGCTCTTATCACCAAGAAAAAAATTACCCGCCAGTACCTTATATCGCCACTGATAATTATGAATTAGTTCAGCAAGCCTTTTTGCATTTAAAACAGAAAGGGCTTAAGCATTTTGCTTTTTATGGTTTACCCGCAAAAGATCATCCCCATTGGTCTAATGAACGAGAGCACGCTTTTCGTCAATTAGTCACCAGTGAAAAATATCCAGGCATTGTTTATAACGGCATGGATATTACCCAAGAAAATTGGCAACACGCACAGAATCGTTTATCTGATTGGATACAAACTTTACCGCCACAAACAGGGATTATTGCGGTCACTGATGCAAGAGCGCGTCATTTATTGCAAGTTTGCGATAATTTAAATATTAATGTGCCTGAAGAAATAAGCATTATCGGAATTGATGATGAAGATATGACACGCTATTTATCCCGCATTGCATTATCTTCTGTTGTGCAAGGTTCACGGCAAATGGGATATTTAGCTGCAAAATTATTACATCAAACCCTAGAAGGGCATGTAACAGATAAACAGCAAAGAATATTAGTTCCCCCCGTTAAAATTGTTGAACGGCGCTCAACTGATTTTCACTCATTTAACGATCCCACTGTTGTTCAAGCTATGCATTATATTTATTACAATGCCTGTAAAGGGATAAAAACAGAGCAAGTTTTAGATGCAGTTAATATGTCGCGTTCTAATTTAGAGCAACGGTTTAAAAAGGAAATTGGCAAGACAATTCATACTGTTATTTATGAAGAAAAACTCAAACGCGCTCAAAATTTATTAGCCACGACAACACTCGCAATCCAAGAAATTTCCGTGATGTGTGGCTATCCGTCATTGCAATACTTTTACTCTATCTTTAAAAAAGAATTTGGTATGACGCCAAAAGAGTTTAGGGATGAGTGAGAGTAATATCTTCAGTACTATTTTATCGATTCTAGATATTTTACTTTCGACGGCTATTCGCCCAAGGATCACAATCAGGATGGTCGATCACTTCAATCACATCATCAATATCAGCTTCAAGAGAATCGAGATAGAGCGCTTCTACTTCAGCGCGTGCCCAAGGAGTTCTGCGCAAAAATTTCAAACTTGATTTCACGCTAGGATCACTTCTAAAGCAGTTAATCTTGATAAGTTGACCTAATTTAGCCCAACCATATTTAGCCACCAGCGCATTTACCTGCATTTCAAGAGTGACGCCATGTAGTGGATCTTTAGAAATATGTCCTGTCATGATTTTCTCAAATACGTATTATTAATTTCAAGGTAAGAAGCGGTGCAGAGTACAAGAAAGCCGTGGAAGTGGCAATAAAATGGGCTGAATAAAAATAGAGATGAAGCGTTATTATCCAGCATGACTTGTAATATAAAAAACTTCCCATTTGTCATCGCCAGTATGCCTTAGCGTGATCCTAAGATCAGTGGGGCCTTTAAATTCGATATTGATATCCTGCATTTCGACTTCAGTGCCATTAAACCAACGACGTAGTCGGTTTCCATTTGTTTGTTTTGGAAAACTATAAGCAAACTGATATCCAGAAGCAGGGATTTCTCTTATCGCTTTAGCTTTAAACTCTTCTAATGTTTTCCCTGTGTACATGTTTCGTTGTGTCAGATTAAATGCCTGTTCATATTCTTCATTATTGATATTACTAATAAAATTAGTAGCCAGTTGACGCTGATAAGAAAAAGAATAGGGTAGTTTAAGCCAATAGTACGCACCCAATGCCGAAACAATAAATAAAAACGAAAAATAAGTGGCCATCTTCTTATATTGTTTTCTCATGATACTCCCCATTCTCATTTTTAAGTTTAACATTCCATTATAACCACCGTGTTTAAAGCTTGATTACAACAGAGTCATTAACTCTTTAGCCACAATGAATAATATCATTTCTTTGCACCATCGCTTTATTTAAATAAAATTAATCTGTAATACAGGTTATTAACTTTTATTTTATTAATACTAGCGATTTATACGTAGAGCCTAAATTTTATACTGCGCGTGATCAAACATTTATATTATTTATCTAATATAAGGATAAATCCTAAGAAAGCGTTAAATTCTATGTCCTCTGAAATTTTACGTTACAATTTCGAACATTATATCAAGCACTCACAAGATGCTTATTATTAGATTTTAATATTATATGTAAGTTAAAAATCAGACTAAATCACCAAAAACAAAGTACAAAAATGATATTTAAAAATTTAATATTTCAAACTACAGCAAATTTTTGAAAAGGTATTGCAATGTAGATCTCATAAGAAAAAGTAAATATAATTTCTTCGAGTTGAACATGCCGGCACATATTTAATGTTTAAATCTTCGAAATATTGCCGACTAAATAAATAAACATTATTTAATTTAACGAGAAAACTTATGACTTTTTCTAAAACACTTTTAATCACATCTATTATTGCAGCTTCATTTTCTGGTATTGCAAATGCAGCACCAGCTGATGGTAACACAACTGGTGTTATTCATTTTAAAGGTCAATTTATTGATTCAACTTGCACAGTTGAAACTAATAACCAAAATCAAAATGAAGGCACGGTCCAATTAGGCACTTGGTTAACAAATACCTTTAATACTGTAGGTGAAAAAACAGAAGCAATGCCATTTACCATCGGCTTAAGTGGTTGCCCTGCAACATTAGGAACCGCACGAGTGACATTTGAAGGAACTGAAGATAATGAAAACCCTAGCTTATATAAAGTAAGTGACGCAAAAGGTGTTGGTATTGGTCTTTTAGGTGATCCTAACAGTGAGACTTATTTCACGCCAAATACTGAAGCAGAAGGTATTACACTAAAAGGTAATCAAGGTCAAAAAACATATTATGCGCGTTATGTAACCACGGCAGAAGAAGTATCACCAGGAAATGCTAATGCGGATGTTACTGTGACAATTAAATATACTCAATAATTTATTACTCTATATTTAATTACCCCATATTTACGTCAAAGGGGAACGTAGGTTCCCTCTTTTTTCTCAAAGGAAATATAAATGAAAAAATCAATTATTGCCTTATCACTTTTAAGCATAGTTACTATTAATGCTAATGCGAGTGTAGTATTAGGTGGTACTCGTGTTATTTATGAAGGTGACAAAAAAGAGGCATCAATCTCCGTTAGAAATAATGAAAAAACACCTTATCTAGTTCAATCATGGATTGAAAATTTTGATAATAATGACTCAACTAAACCGCCATTTTCAGTAACACCACCTTTATTTAGAATTGAAGCAGAATCAGCAAATGCAGTGCGTATTGTATTAACAGATCCTCGTTTACCAACAAATAAAGAATCTGTTTATTGGTTAAATATAAAATCTATTCCACCAACAGATCCTAATGCTGTCAATAATTTGACTATTTCTGTTAATAATAAAATTAAGCTTATTTATAGACCTGCAAACTTATCGAAATCAGCGGCGGCGACAGCTTATGAAACCTTGACGTTTGAAAAACAAGGCGACCAATTAAAAGCTAAAAATCCAACACCTTATTATGTTTCATTTGGTCAATTAGTCGTAGGTAATAAAGAATTAGATAACCCAGGCATGGTACCTCCAATGGCTGAAGCCTCGTGGAATATCTCTGGTATTCAAGCCAACCAAGTGACATGGAATGCAGTTAACGATCACGGTTCAATCACGGATAATAAAACACAAACATTGAAATAATAATTGGATGATTATTCATTATGCGCCTTATTACAAATCACAAAAAAACAGAAAAAAATTGTAATAAATACATTATCTCTTCGCATAATGGATTATTTACATTTCAATTAAAAAGAATATCTCAAGCTATTGCTACTATTATTATTGTTGGAGCAACAGCAAATTATTCCATTGCAAATGACTATTTTAGTCCAAATTCATTAAGTATTATTGATGGACAGAACATTGCAGATATAGAAAGCCTTGACCAATTCTCCAAACCTGGAGGGCAATTAGCTGGAAATTATCACGTCGATATTATTATTAATAATATTGTTGTTGATGCAAAAAACATTACATTTATTAGTAATGAAAAAACAGGTCAATTAATGCCTGTATTAAAAAAAGAAGATTTAAATGATTGGGGTATCAAAGTTGATTCTATTTCTGATTTGGCTTCATTAGCACCAACACACGAAATTACTGATATCAGCGATTATATTGCTGATGCAAAAACAGAATTAGCATTAAATCAGCAAAAATTAATGTTTTCTATCCCCCAAATTGCGATGGAAAAAATAGTACCGGGAACAATTCCAAGTAGTAAATGGGAAAATGGGTTACCAGCATTCGTTTTAAATTACTACTATAGCGGTTCAAATAACTGGAGCCGTACAGGAGGTCAAGACACTAATAATCACTATGTAAACTTTCGCAGTAGTGCAAATTTAGGCCCTTGGCGCTTAAAAAACTATTCAACTTTTAGCGAAAGTTCAGCAGGTAGAGAGTGGAAAAGCATCGAAACGAGCTTAGAGAGAGGGATTAATAACCTAAAATCACAATTAATTATGGGTGATACCTCAACACCAAGTGACGTATTTGACAGCTTTCAATTTCGAGGCATTCAATTACAAAGTGATGAGGCAATGTTACCAAGCTCAATGCGTGGTTTTGCTCCGGTGATCCGTGGTATTGCACAAAGTAATGCAGAAATTACCATCAAACAAAATAATTATGTAATTTACCAAGCTTATGTCGCGCCAGGTGCTTTTGAAATTGATGATCTCTATTCAACAGGAACTAGCGGTGACTTAACGGTGCTAATTAAAGAAGCGGATGGTACAGAGCGCTCTTTTGTTGTGCCATTTTCATCAATTGCCATTATGCAACGTGAGGGGCAATTTAAATATTCACTCACAGGGGGAAAATTTAAATCTAATGCTGACAACGCCAAAGAGCCAGAATTTGTGCAAGGTACGGCCATTTATGGTTTACCTAAAGGTGTTACAGGTTATACAGGCGTATTGCTCTCAAAAGATCATCAATCTTATGTTGCTGGTGTTGGTGTTAACTTAGGTAGTTTAGGGGCGTTCTCAACAGATATTACCCATGCGAATACTCAAAACTTAGCAGGTAAAAATAATAATAGTGGGCAGTCTTATCGCTTCCAATACTCTAAAAATATGATGACGACGGGAACCTCTGTCACATTGGCTAATTATCGCTATTCAACAGAAGGTTATTACAGCTTTACTGAAGCCAATAACCATTACAGCGATGAGTTACATCATGATAATAAAAAGAATCGCTTTCAGATAACATTGAGCCAGTCTTTAAATGACTACGGTAGTATTTATTTTTCTACCTATCAGCAAGATTATTGGGATCGTTCAGGAAAAGAGCGCTCCATAAGCTCTGGCTATAGTAATAATATGGGCGGAATTTCTTATAATTTAAATTATAGCTATTCAAGCACACCTAATCAGCGTAAGTCAGATAATCGATTTGCGTTCTCTGTTTCTATACCTTTGGATAGCATGGCGGGAAGTTACACGTCATTAAACAGCAGTGTAACAACAGATAATAACGGTAATGCTGACATGATGGCCGGTATTAGTGGCAGTTTACTTGAGAACAATAACCTAAATTATTCAGTCCAGCAGTCTTATGGCAATAAAGAAAATAATGCTAGTGGTAATGCATCTGCTTCTTATCGCGCAAGTTATGGTGTCGCTAATGTAGGCTATGGTTATGACAAACATTCACAACGAGCTAATTATGGATTAACAGGTGCTGTGGTTGCTCATCCTTATGGCGTGACGCTGTCACAACCTATTTATGATTCGTTCGCCATTGTTAGAGCACCAGATGCCAAAAATGTGCAAATTCAAAATCGCACAGGTGTTTCCACCGATTGGCGAGGCTATGCCATCGTACCTTATTTAAACGCATATTCTAAGAATGAAATTACATTAGATATCAGCTCATTACCTGACAACGTTGAATTAAAGAATAATACCGTCACGCTTATCCCAACGAAGGGAGCCGCTATGCTTGCTGATTATCAAACTCATGTGGGATATCGCGTGTTATTTACCGTTATTAACAACGGTAAACCTGTTCCATTTGGTGCTTTAGCTCAATTATCACAACAAACCAATGAACAAGAGGTAAGTACAGGTATTGCCGATGAGAATGGGGATGTCTATCTCAGTGGAATGCCAGAAAAAGGACAGCTTACCGTGTCATGGGGCAAAAACACGCAAGATCAATGTATTGCAGATTATCATTTAACGGCAGAGCAATTAAAACAGCATTTGCCAACCTTAACTGTTAATTGCCGTTAATTAAGAGGATCTTCATTATGAATATTAAACAATTTATTATTGCTACTTCTTTAACCTTGTTTTCATCTCAGGCATTAAGTGATGGTACTTTTTACCTCGGTATTAATAATTTTATTATTGATGATATAGCTCAAAAAAAACCATCAGGCTCTCTTTTAGGTAATGGTTGGCAAACATTCAGCGCAAGCTCTGATGAAAATTTATGCGAGGCGTTTACACCTGGCAAATATAACTATGTAACAAAGATCACAACAAATTTATCAGGTATTTCTGCAATACGCGAAGATTCACAATCTTATCCTGTTTTTAAAACCAACATAGATGGCATCGGTTATATCATGGGATATCGTCAACAAGGAACATCACAGTGGTATCCCATTACTTCTGCTGAAACCTATCGTGAGACGAAAGATAATACCGTAAAGCTTTATTTAGAAATGAAAATTGCCTTTGTAAAGACGGTATCTGGCGAAATAAATAAAAGTACATCTAATAGAATAAATTTAGAATCATTAAACTTTCAATGTACTCGAGGAACAACATCTTTGGTTATGGGGGTGGGTTTAATTGTACGAAGTTCACCTGCTGTGACGTGGAAAGAGAGCAGTTGTGAAGTAAAAACCAAACGTGAAACCGTTGATTTAGGGACTCATGAGCTGGCGGCAATACGCAAATTGGGTATTGGTGATAATTTTGGTTATGCACAACAATCAATGACGGTTGAATGCCCTGAAAATATGATTGTTGATTACACGATTGCTGATAATAACAACCCAAATAATATTGGCTCAGATATTATCTATTTAGAAAATCAGAGCAATAACCCCGGCTTTGGTGTGCAGATGTTTGAATCAGGAAGCTCTGAAGCTTTAAAACTCGGTGGCGATAGAAAAACACCGGGTAATTATCAATATTCTTTTGCGAAAACAACCAATAAGAAAGAAGTGATAAATAAAGATTTTGATTTTAAATACGTAAAATTATCTGACAATGTCAAGGCGTCTGATGGCAATGCTAAAGTCACTGTAACGTTAGTTTATCGCTAATTTAGAAGGAACTATCGTGAAAAATAAATCAATTTTAAAAAAGAGTGTTATTCAGTGCATTTTATTCGCATTAGTATTCTTTTCTTTCTCTGTCTTTGCTAGTGATAGCGTTAAAGTCAATTATACGGGTTCGATAAAAGCGGCGGCTTGTAGCATTGAAACAAATAATTTAAATGTCGAATTAGGTACTTGGTTATTAACAGGAAATGGCAATAATTTCTCTGCGGGCAGTACAACTGATTGGGTTGAATTTGAATTAGTCTTTAATTGTAAAATGCAAAGTAGTCAAGTGGTAGGTTCATTACAAGGAGCACCTGCATCAGATAAAAACTTATTTAAGCTTGACGATATCGCCAATGCTGCCTCAGGAATGGCTATTCAAATTGAAGCCTATTCTCCAGAGCGCAACCACTGGGAAGCTAAAAATGCCAATGAGTTAAGTGTGTTATTAAGCTCGAAAGAAGTTACCAATGGTATTAATAAATTGAAATTAAGAGCTCGTTATAAACAGTTAGAAAATACGGCAACGCCGGGCAAAGCTAATGCTTCAATTACCTTTGTTGTGCAAAGTAATTAAGGAATAATGATGAAACCAATCCAATCCATAATCCTTTTTGTCTCTTCCTTATTATTTTCTTCACAAGTAATAAGTTATGACACCTTATTTGATATTAAAGGAAAGGTGCAAGCTAGTACCTGCATATTAGAGTCATCAAAAATCAAAGAGGTTAACCTTGGGCATATTTCCTTAAGTAACAACGGATTTGGCGAACAGATACATTCAACGAGCGAAAAAATAGACTGGAATATTACCCTAGAGTGTCCTGAAGGATTACCCGTTATTTTAAATCCTAGAGGAACTGCTTTTTCTGGCGACAATACTGTTTTGGCATTAAATCCTTCATCTGATAATGCCAAAGGAGTTGGTGTTGAAACACAATACAGTGTAAATGGCAGTAATTGGTCTACATTAGAATTAAATAAACGTAATACCGTGATTAGCGCCACCCAAAATGAAGGTGAAGTAACTTTAAATTTTAGGGGTTATTACAAACAAATGGAAAAAGACGTTTTCCCTGGGACAGCAAATGCTACATTAGATCTTGAAATTGTTTATCAATAAAACGTTTATTAAGCTAAGTCATTAAGTTAATTTAATAAATTTTAATGATTAATTACTTCTTACGCGAGAAAATGAGCAATTATTCCAAAAATATAATTATTATTACCTCATGTTTATTAAATTAAATGATTAAAGTAATAGCAGTTATTTTTACTACATAATCCATCCATTAAAAATAGAAATATATTATATAAATTATATTTTTATAGCGCTGGAAATAAAAATGAAAGAATTTAATAAGTATAAAAAAACATTGAATGAAATTGACTACTATGTGTATGCTCTTTGTGAGGTAAATGGAACTCGCCGTATACCATTTTACATAGGGAAAGGGAAAAATTCTCGCTGTCTTACCCACATTGCTGAAGCCGAAAAAATGAAGGAAAATGGCGATGAATTAGATGAAAAAACACAAAAAATCATTGAATTACAAAAAAACAATATGCTTGGTATCGATATCTTATGTCATGGGATTAGTAACTCAGATAGTGCATATATGGTCGAACGAACTTGCTTAGATTTAATTGGTATTGACCTTTTGACTAATAAAATTAATGGAAAAAGCAGTAGCAATAATGAAACCAACAAAAGACAAGGTAGGTTAACAATAGAAGAAATACAATCCATTTATTCACGTGAAGATGTTGATGTTTCACCTGAACACAGTGGTTTAGTTTTTATTTTAAATAAACTTTATAAATTTGGTATGACTGATCTTCAATTATTCGAGGCAACCAGAGGTGTGTGGCATAATCCACCAAGAAATGATGAATCTGTAAAGTATGCTTATGCTACATATAATAATATTGTTAAGGAAGTATACGAAATTCACGGATGGGTAAAAGCTGGAACACAAGAATACTTTACTCGTACAATAAAGCTACCTAGTGAACGTTGGGAATTTATAGGTCGAAAAGCACCTCAGGATATTCGCGATCGCTATGTTGGAAAAATAATCAATTATAACCGTAGTTATAGTAGTCCATTTGTCAGAGTCGGAAAAAACAACTAATTTCAGATTAAGAATAAAATAGAAACATAAATAGTAATTTATATTTCTATTTTTGCTAGCCATTCACAATCCAACACCGTTATCGATTTGCTCTTTAATTTAATCGCCTTAATACTGACTAAATGAGCTAAAGCGCGGTTTAATTGTCTGGTTGAGATCCCAAGCATTGCCGCTAATGAGTCTCTTTTTTCTAATTGAAAAGAGACTCCTTCTTGTTGTGTTTTAAAAAATAAATATCGACGTAGTTTAAATTCTGAAGAATAGGGTGACTGAGAGTGTCTTAATGAAGATTGATAAAGTTTTTGGCTTAATTGCTGACAAATAAAGGTGAGAAAATTAGCATCTTGTAATGCTTTTTGTCTGATTATGGAAAGAGGTAACGCTAATAAATAGGAAGGAACTAAGGCTTGTACGGTGCTAAAGATCATTTCATCTTTAGCTGAAAACAGTTCTAAATCACCAATAACACAGAAAGCTTGTTCAAAAGAAAAGACCACATGCTCACCGTTTATTTCATAGCGTTCAATTTGTAATACTTGATTTAGCTGCTGATGAGGCCCGTTTTCCTTTAGATAATCATATCACTGCTTTTGATTATGTTAAAAAAGCAGGGGGTAATTTAATTGCTCATGCAGGAGAAGCAAAAGGTGCTGAAAGTGTCACAGAAACATTGGATAAACTGCATGTTACTCGAATTGGTCATGGTGTAAGAAGTATTGAGGATAGCGAAGTTATTAATAGGCTTAAATCTCAAAATATATTATTAGAGGTTTGTCCAAGCTGTAATATTATCTGCAATATCTATGAGCAAATAGGCCAACATCCCGTTAATCAGCTAAAAAAGCAGGGCGTTAAATTAAATATTAATACCGACGCACGAACGCTTGCCAATACTTCATTAAATAAAGAATATCAATTATTACATGATATTTTTGGTTGGTGCGAAAAAGACTTTCAGCAATGTAATATCGATGCTCTTAATGCCAGTTTTATTTCAGATGATATTCGTAAAAAGCTAATGGATAAGCTTTGCTACGTTCACAAAAAATAGCGATCCACACATAATAATCACCAAAGAGAACACTTTATTTTTAAAGTGTTCTCTTTGCTTTTAAGCAAAACTACTTATTTATCAGATTGTGATTATTCAATCTAGATAAAACAATGTGATATAAAACATAAGAACGGTGAAATCTAATCACATCCTTCCTGTTTTAAGAATAATTACATTCAATAAGTAAAAATAATTGCTGACTATGTTGATATAACCATTATCAATGTAAGGATACATCATGTCAGAAAAACGGTGTCATAAAATTGATAGCTTAGTTAACCTTACTCAACCTTATGCTGTTGATAGTTTTGATGATGCTCTTTTTACTGCATCTATGGATGAAGCAGATATCTGGCATCGTCAATATAATGCTAATTATCAATCGCTATGGCAAAAAATGCCTCAACCAGTTATCCCCGTTAATTTATTTAAAACCATGGATTTAGCGACACCAACACATCGCAATGGCATTTGGCTAAATAGCTCAGGAACGGGACAACAAGGAAAAACGCAAGTTTTCTTTGATGATGTCAGCCTAAAGCGCATTGAAACGGCAATGACACAGATTTTCTATCACAATAGCTTAATATCCACAAACCCAGCCCATTTTCTGATGTTATCGCCCGATCCTCAATCTGGCGATCATGCTGGTTTTGCCACTGCTTTCTTAAAATTTACCCAATGCGCACCGATTAAAGAGCTTGTTTTTACGGTATCAGAACAAGGCCAATTTGATACAAAACTAGCATGGTCAACATTACAGCGTTGGGCGAGTGATCCGGCTCCTATTTATATTCTTGGGTTAACACTTTTCTTTGAGCACTTATGTTTAAGCCGACCAGAACCCTTCACGCTGTTATCGCCGATTAAAGGCTTAACGGGCGGAGGATGGAAAGGGATGACAAAACAACTTGAACGACCTGATATTATCCAAGGATTAAAAGAAACCTTACATGCTCCTAATGTTGATATTCGTGATATTTATGGCATGACAGAACATCCTCTACACTACATTAGTTGTAGTGAAGGGCATTTCCACATTCCAGCTTATTCTCGCTTTGCCATTATTGATGAAACGGGTGATCGGGCACCAGAAGGTAAAACAGGATTTATTCAACTTGAGAATCCTTTTTTTGATTCTCTGCCTTCTCAACGTCTGTTAACTCAAGATTTAGGAATATGGGGAACACAATGCGCTTGTGGTCATTCTTTACCCTATATTCATTATATTGGAAGAGCTACTTCACCAGAGGGCACTTGCGCTGCACAGATAAAATGATAGAAGCGATACTTGTTCGTTTAGCAAACATTAAACTGTGTTTAATACACTGCCTTAATGAAAACTGGTTATTTTCTGATGACGTTTTGACGCAAAAATTCTGCCTTGAACGTCTGAAACAATGGGCTTATAGCGATGTATTAGCACAAAAAGTGGCTAACGAATTAGGAAATAAAAACTGGCGAGCGCCCAATAAATTATTAATTGTAGTCTCTGAAAAAGATCCCCTTGGTACATTAGAAGCCTTACTTGCAGGCTATTTAATTGGTAGTCCCATCAGAATAAAAGCACGATTATCAACACAATGGCTTTATCCATTACGGGCATATTTAGGCTTAAATGAAAATCAGTGTGAAATTCTAAATTGGTCGAGTGAAAATCAAAACGATGAGCTTGTTCTTGAAGGTATCGAGGCCATTTTATTAGCAGGTGGTGATGCGCTTATTCAGCATTATCGCCAAATCACACCAGCACATATTAAATTAATTGAGTTAGGTCCCAAAATAAGTGGGATGGCTATTTTGGGTGATTCATTACCTGATATTTCTTTGGTGTTAAATGATGTTTGCTTGTTTAGACAGCAGGTTTGTAGTTCACCTCGTTTTATTTTATTAGAAAATAAAACCTGTGCAGAACAACTCTATCAGCAACTTTCTATCGCATTGCCCTCATTACCGCCATTGCCTGATGATCTAAAACTTCAACAAATGGCACAAGCGCATGAGTATTCACTGTCTCGTGAGCGACTCAATAATGAAAAACCAACACACTATGATGCAAAATCAGGCTGGGCAGTCACTTATCACACTCAATTTATGCCTCAATATTGGCTTAATTTTGGCTTTCAATTGATTGTTGGCTCTGTGGAGCATCATTTGCAATTAGCCCAAAAAGAGTGGTTTGCACGCTTACAAACGCTGGCTTATCACGGCGACCTCTCTTCACTTTCACTGCAAAATTACTGTTTCACTCGTTATTGCCCAATTGGCACGATGCATTCTCGCCCAATGACAGCAACGCATGACGGCTTTTTTATATTGGCTGCACTGGTGTTCTTTGTGAATAAAGAAGGATAACAACATTGAATAAACGGAAAATATTTATCACAGGCGCTAGTGGATTTATTGGCTCTTACTTATTAGCTAAACTTGCAGAACTCGGTGATGAATTAACGATATTATGTCGCGAACCCCGTAAAAATCATCCTTATCGTCCAGCATTACCCAACGGTATTAAGGTGGTGAAAGGCGATTTATTGCAACCGAATACCTACCGAGAAGCGCTGATTGGGCAAGATATCATTATTCATTTAGCCGCGGATTATCGAGTCGGCATTGCGCCGACACGTTCAGAATATCAAAAAATGTATCAAACCAATGTCACTGGCACATTGAATTTGCTAGATGAAGCCAAAAAAGCACAAATCTCTCAGATTTTATATACCAGCACAACAGCAGCATTAGGAGAAACAAAGGGGTTATTACTTGATGAAACTCATCGTCACAATGGTTATTTTCGCAGTTATTATGAAGAAACCAAGCAAATTGCTCACGTATTCGTTGAACACCACCAGCAACAAGGTATGCCGATAAAAATTGCGATTTGTGGCGGTGTTTTTGGACAAGGTGATAATAGCGTTTTAGCCCAAACCTTATCCGCATTTTTTAATAAAAAAATTCCTTTTCAAATCAGTACAAACAGCACATTTCAACTCTGTCATGTTGAACGACTTTGTGACGGATTATTACGATTACTGGCCTTAGATAAACCACAAGAAACTGTTCTTTTCACAGGTGATGTTTTTTCTATGCCTGAAATTTTCACACTATTAAGTGAAATACAAAAAACACCCTCATTACCGACAAAAGATCGCCGTAGTTTGCGGCCATTAGCATGGTTGATGGATAGACTCTCTATGCTAGGTCTAACCATGCCACTTTCTTGTGAAGCACTACGTATTATGGATGGTAGCACTTATACCTATTCATCTTATAAGGCAGAACAACTATTAGGATGGACAGCAGGAGAGCCATTAACTGAATTTAAGGATTATATCTGCAGCATTGCTCATCAACAGACGTTGATAAATAAGGAGCAAAAATGAAGCCAAGGACACTAACCAGCCCATGGGGAGCGGTTTCACTCTCACTTGAAACTGAGCAACTATTAAGTATCAAGGGTGATACAGATAATGCGGTTTTCTATGGTCAAGGTTATGGTGCAGCTTATTTGCGATTGTGGCAATTAGACTTATCACGCCGAGTTGCCAGTGGTCGCTTAAGTGAAGTCATGGGAAATGGCGCCCTTAGAACAGACATTTTTCAACGTCGATTAGGATTAGTAGAGTTAGCCAAAATTGCAGAACTTAACGATAAAAACGCACCGTCAGATAGTTGGCAGGCGACTCAATTTCAACATATCACTGCATATATTGCAGGTATTAACCAAGCTATTAATGATTTAAAAATCAGACCTATTGAATGTTTATTATTGCGTTATCAACCTGAAAAATTTACCACGACAGATAGCTATCTCTTAGGGCAATTGAAATACTTTATTAACTCAGCTTGGCAATATGAGTTATTTAATACCCGCTTAGCGAATCGACTAACAACATCTCAACATCAACAGCTTTTATCTACCTTTAGCCTAGAAGGCAATCAAATTCCACCATTACCTTTAAACGAGCAGGGGGAATATCACCCTGAAGTGATTGCAGCGTTTAAAGAAGGGTTAAAAGGCCTACAGCACTTAGGACTGGCTTCACCTGATACGGGATCTAACGTGATTGCAGTGAATGGCTTGTTTACCGCATCTGGTAAACCGATGTTAGCTGCTGATCCGCATATGGGACATGTTAATCCTAGTTTTAATCTGTTATGTCGGTTAAAAAGCGATGAAGGATTAAGCGTAATGGGTTCACATTTTCCAGGATCACCGGGCATTATTGTGGGACGCAATGCCCATGCAGCGTGGGGAATGGTTGGCATTATGGCGGATAACCAAGATTTATATTGGGGACGCATTGATTTAGAAAATGAAAAGGTTGAAACCACACAGGGATGGGAACCTTTAGTAAAAAGAACACATAGCATTGGTTTATCTTCAAAACGCCAACAGAGCTTTGTGACTTATGAGTATTCACAAGGTCGATTGATGTCAGAAAAGGAGGGCTATGGTTTATTTCTACGCTGGCCTGCATTAGATGATCCAAGTGGTGATATTACTTTTTATCAGCTCGCAAAATGTCATAACTGGGCATCATTTAGAGAAGCTTTAAAGCATGTAAAAAATTCCCCCATGATGGTGGGATATGCAGATATTCACGGCGATATTGGCTTACAGAGTATGGGGTATATTCCTAAGCGTCATCGTGAAATTGGCAGTTTAATACTGAGCCTAACGGAACCATTGCATCAATGGCAAGGTTATGTTCCTTTTGATGATTTACCCACCGAATATAACCCTGAACGGGGATATGTTCTTTATGCCAATCAATATAGCGAATCTCTTTTTAATGGGAAACCTGCGCTATCTAATCGCTGGCATCCACCAACAAGAGCGTTGCGTATTGAAGCGCTTATTCAGCAAACAAAAAAACACACTGTTGAGACATTTTGCCAACTTCAAGATGATAAAAAAGATATTTTTGCTCAACAAGCACTCGCTTTTTTGCTCCCTTATGTGCCTGAAGATAAAATCCTTTCTCAGTGGGATGGCAATACTCAACAATTAAATGCCTCACGATTTTTTGATGTGTGGTTCCAACATCTTACTGACAAGGTATTAGGTAAGGTATTAAAAAGAGGATCACGCGCACTGTATACGGATTTTTGGCCAAGTTGTCGCTGGAGTATTTTGAATATTTTGCAACATCATCTACAAAGTTGGCAGTTTGAAGAAAAAGAGATACCCATATTAATTCGTGAAACCTATGCCAGTGCATTAATTGCCAGTCAAAAAATGGAACGCCCTTATGTTGAATTCCAACATAGTATCAAAAAGCCATTGTGGCTTAATCGTCTATTAACTGGACGTTATTTCTATCAAGGTGGTAATCGTGAAACTATTCACGCGACACGACAAAATGCAGATTTCTTAACGCAATCTCAAATAGGGAATAACGATACCATTAAAATCAAGCCATATACGTTTGGTCCCGGTTTTAAACTAATTTCCTCTTTAACGCCACAAGGCGAATGCCATTATTTAATTAATACACCGGCAAAAGGCCATCCTTTCTGCTGGTCACTACGTCATGTTTTGAAATACTGGCAAACAGGTATTCGACAAAAAACCACTTTGCCGCTTCATGAAAATAATCATCATTGTAATGATCAGAAGGAATAACTCATGGTAAGAATGAAGCAATGGCAACAAACAGGGAACCCAGCGCGCTTATGGCACCCAATTTCAAATAATCGCATTCAATGCGAGCTTTGCCCACGAGCCTGTAAAATTAATTTAGGTCGCACAGGAACTTGCAAACTAAGACGCAATGAGAATGGCAGTTTAGTGACGCTAAACTACGGTAAATCGGTACCCATGACACAAGAGTCGATAGAAACCGAAGCGGTTTATCATTATGCACCCGGTGAACGCATTTTATCGTTAGGTAATATTGGCTGTATGTTACGTTGTGATTTTTGCCAAAACTGGAGCACCAGCCAAGCACGTTATGTACAAGACAGCAGTGTGGCGTATTACAGCCCTGAAGATGTGGTCAATTATGCGTTAAAACATAATATTCGTGTTTTGTCGTGGACTTATAATGATCCGATTGTTTGGCATGAGTTTGTCATGGACACAGCGAAGCTTGCTCGTGAACATGGCTTAAAAAATCTGTACAAGAGTGCATTTTACATCAGCGAAAAAGCCATTGATGAATTACTAGGTGTAATGGATATCTTTAGTATTTCATTAAAATCAATGCAAGATAGTTTTTATCGTAAGCATACAGGAGGGCGTTTACAGCCCGTTCTTGACGGTATTAAACAAGTCTATGATGCACGCAAAGCTACAAATAGTCCGCATCTTGAAGTCTCTAACTTATGCGTGACGGGACGTAATGACTCACTAGAAGAAGCGAAAAAAGTCACAGATTGGATGCTTAAATATCTTGATGCAGATATTCCTTTGCACTATGTTCGTTTCCATCCTGATTACCAATATCGACACGTTGAACGCACATCAATTCCTTTTTTAGAGCAAGCTCGCCAGCAAGCCTTAAACGAAGGTATGCGTTATGTTTATGTCGGAAATGTGTTTGATACAGATAGCGCAAACTCTTATTGTCCTGAATGCCATGCCTTATTAGTTAAGCGAAGTGGATTAATTGCACAATCTCACTTAGATAATGGGCAATGTCCTCATTGTCATTTTCAGCCGTCCATTATTTTGCCTTGGGCTAGATCTAATACTGACAAATTATCAGAACATATCCCTGATGATTTTATCTGTATTACCCATCCTTTCCGTGGTCCTGTTCAGGCTTGCCATATTGAACAAAAAAATGATTCGCCTATTTATTATCAATTTATTACAAAACAAGGTGAGCCTATTGGCCCAATCAGCACCAACAGTTGCCATCGCTTTATGTTGTCCAAAAGTAGCCCTAAAGCAGAGGGGATCCGCCTTTATCATCACCAAAATGAACCTTGCCAACTATTTGAGGTTTACGATCGTGCTCACTTTCCTGTTACTGAGGCCGAAAAAACGCATCTTGGTAGCGAAAATGTGCCGATCACTCTTATTCCATTAAAAGGACGCTAAAAATATGCCACTCAATAGAGGATGGTCATTAATCCGTGCTCAGCTTATTGCGGCTCAAATTCGTAAAGCACAACTCGATGATAAAGTACCCAATCTTCCTATTATCTATTTACCAGGAATTTTAGGCACTAAGCTTTTTGATAGACAAAAGCAGGCCTTTATTTGGGGTGATCATCGTAGTGTTTTTACAAAAAGTGATTATGAATATGAACATCCCAACGCTCAACATTCACCTCGCGTATTAGCCACCGAGCAATTGCATGCCTTTTCGATTGTCCCTTATTTAGTGAGCACACTTGTCACTCAAGAGCTTAAAGATGTACTTGAAACCGCATTGGGTTATCGTGAAGGGCAAGATCTATTTTTCCTTGCTCATGATTGGAGAGCCGATCATCGATTGCTGGTGGATACTATTGATAGAGAAGTTAATCGATTAAAAACGATTTTTGGCGAGAGTCAGCCTTTTATTTTTATTGCACAATCCGCGTCTAACCTCGCAATACGCTATTGGTTACGTCATACCACACCAGAAAATAGAGCATTAGTGGCGAAATGGTATGCCTTTGGCCCACCTTGGCACGGTACATTCCAAGCGTTATCAATGATGGAGACTGGCTATTATGCCGGAAGTGGTTATCTTCATGGCTTTTCATCCGATGATGTCTGCGGTTGTCCTTTTGTATACCAACTTTTACCGCCTAATCCTGTGGTTATGGATAGCTACGGTAGAGCATTAAGTGATTTTGATATCTATGATGAGACATGTTGGGAACGCTACCGATTAGGTCCTTATAAAACATCAATCAGTTCAGCACAGAATCAACGGGTAAGAGAGGCTTTGGCACAAAATCTACAATGTGCTAAACGCTTTACTGATGCGGTTTCAGGAATTAATGCTGATGAACAAGCCGTGCCACAAGTGTGGTATTTGAGTGATAACAATATCACATTAAAAGCAGCTATTTATGGGAGAGAACGCTGGTATTTACAAGTCAAAGATATTAAACGTGAATTTCCACAATTAGTTACTCAAGCATTAACCGTTGGAGACGATCACTTGCCTTTAGAAGGATTATTGCAACATTGGCGCGCGCCTATCGTCCGTGATCGTTATCAACACCCTTGGGGGAAAAGTTTTGCCTTTATCAGCCAAGCGTCAACACATCGTGCATTAATAAATCATTCACCTAATTTAAGAAGCTTGGCATTTGATATTGCCACCGAAAGAAGAAAAGTTCGTTAATCAGCTTATTTCTCTCACTCTTATTTTTCTCACTCTAACAAGGATTGTTTTCATCATTTAGTGAATGGTTTGTAAACAAATTAAGCATATTCCTAGGAAGTTGAGCATACAATTTAACCTAGAAGATGATAACCTCAAATAGGTTAACAATTTGATATATCATTAAATTTATCTTTTAGTTTAAGGAGTGAAAATGCAAAGAAAGACGCTGGCGTTGCTACTGTTGGGCAGTTCTACACTTTTGCTTTCAGGTTGCAACTCAACAACTGGAGCATGGGATAAATTCACCACAATTTTATCGAATACTGCACCTTTTATAAAAGAATCCCAAGAGTGGGAAGCGTATAGCGTAAAAACAACTCAACAAGGTGTTGTTTATAGCGCAGCGAATGCCTCAGATAAGCAATTTGTAAGCAACAAAATGGATACAGAGTATGTAGCTGCAATTGCACGTCTTTCAAATCCTTTTGCTATAGGGGAAGACGCTAAGGAAGAACTTGCTAAAGAGAATCAAGGTTATCGTTTTAAATATAATGACATCGTGACAGTAAAGGATAAAAAGACCTCAACAACACTCGGCTATTGCGTAAATTATGATTCGGATAGAGTGATTGACGGTAAATTAAAAGAAGTCAGTGAAGAAGATAAAATTCGAAAATCTTTTATTTATATTGCTAAAGATAAACCTGTCTCTGTAGCTACTGTAAGTGCTGATTTTACCAAATTAATGTGTGGTGAAAAATTTTATAACAAAAACAAAATGTAGTTATTAGAAAACCTAAAATACTTAAACATAACAATAAATTAAATTATAAAATCCCTTTTAATTTGAATTTAATTAAAAGGGTTGAGCCACAAAATAAAAGAACTCATAATAAATCCCACCCATCGTTAGACTTTTAATTGATACATAAAAATATGACATCACATATAAATGGAATTATCGATAGCATTCGTAAAGCTATACAATGCTCAATACAAGGTATGATTGGCCGTGAACAACTTGCTGAGTTAGTTGTTTTAGCTGCCGTTGCTCAGGAGCATTTGCTAGTTATTGGCCCTCCAGGGACGGCCAAAAGTGCTGTTGTACGCAGAGTTTCTCAAACATTGGGTGGGCGATATTTCGAATATCTTTTAGGGCGCTTTACCGAACCTTCTGAGCTATTTGGGGCGGTTGATCTCAAAAAACTCAAAGAAGGTAAAGTTGAAACCGATATCACAGGAATGTTACCTGAAGCAGATATCGTGTTTCTTGATGAAGTCTTTCTAGGATCGACTGCGATTTTAAACACCTTATTAGGTATTTTAAATGAACGCCGATTTAAACGTGGTCATACCGATATTATTAGTCCATTAAAAGTGTGTATTGGTGCTGCTAATAGTTTGCCTGATGATCCGAACCTTGCCGCATTCTCAGATCGCTTTCTTATTCATCTTTTTATAGATCCTGTACCCGATCACCAATTAGAAGCTATGCTTGAAGGCGGATGGGCCTCAAGTTTGACTCCACTTTCAGTGCAACTCGATATTATGCGATTAGATGAACTACACCTTGCAGTGAAAAATGTCGATTTAACACAAGTCAGACCGTTACTTGCGAATGCTGTGCGTTCATTAAGAAATGCAGGATTCACGCTTTCAGATAGACGTATTGTTCGTGTTCAGCGTCTTATTGCTGCCGCAACCGTACTCAATAATCGAGAGATTGCGACAGCGCAAGATCTCTGGCCTTTACTGTATGTACTGCCTACTGAAGATGCGCAACAACAAGGACGTGAAATCTTACGACAAGAACTTTCACTTTCAATGAATTCTCGGTTATTTAGCTCCGTAGAAGAAGCAACATTGCAACCTCAATCTCGCATGAACCGTTTAATTGAAAGAGCAACAGATGTTCTAAATGCACAACCTGTTTCTAAAGCGGATATTGAACTGACGTTACGAGAAATAGATGCGAATTTTTCGACAGAGATGTTAAGTGAAGAGCTTGCCACATTACGTACCCAATTAGCGATACAGTTTAGTCACTTATTATGAGCCTAACATTTCCACTGACTTGGCAACCTAATGCAACGCCCACTAAACCACAAGGGGTGTTTGCAACAGGTGTAACGGCTAAACAGCTTATTGAGCTCATTATTCATTTACCTGATGTTCAGCAACAACGGCTAAAAGTGATCACCAGTCAACATCGGCTTATTGTGTTAGGAAAACAGACTGATTTACCTTGGGCTGAAAATATAACGCTGATCGCACCGTCTACTGAAACAGCAAAATTATGGCTCCCTATACATCAACAGCTTTTATTACCTAATGGGCTGGTGGAGCAAGCCTTAGTGCAACATTTTAAACGCCAACCACTATTACTTTTACCATCACCTCAAACGGTGATCCCTTTAGATAATCAGTGGACGTTAACACCAACGCTACGGGATACACTCACCCAATTGTGTTTTGAGTGAAATATAATGTGATACAAGGATCGGTTTATCATCATGTCATTACCCACAACACAACCCACCACGTTGCCCAAAGCGCTACAACCTTGGCAAACTTGGCTTAGCTGGTTAGATCCTGAATTAATTCCTGCCTTTTCTGATCTATTACAACGTCTAAGTCGTGCATTAGGTCCTGTACAGGGAAAGCAACTCGGTGGTTTACCTGAACAAGATGGTATAGGGCAAATACAGCGTAAAGGGGATTATCAAAACCTGCTACTTAGTGAATGGTTAATGGCTGATGAAGTGCCTGATGAATTTATGAGACGTGCCATTAATGCAGAACATCTCTTTTTGGCACCAAACTATAAATCCCAACAATCTTTAAATCAGATCACCGTACTTTTTGATACGGGTATTTCGCAACTAGGTGAATGCCGCTTAGTGCATATTGCAATGCTTATTATACTGGCACAACGGGCAGAAAAAGCGGGTTGCACATTAATGTGGGGAACGTTGCAATCAATCATTCCATTAATGCCGTTAAACAGCATTAATGATCTATACGAATTATTGACACGTCGGACTTATTCGCCTGTTTTAAACGAAAATATTACACATTGGCAAAACGTTATTGCTAAAGATTTTGATGTGCAAAACGGTGAGATTTGGTTAGTTACGGGCGCTCATCAACAATCTATATTAAAACAACTTATATTGAAACAGACTGCATCAAGTCATCATATCGAATTAATGGCAGATGATTGTTTCAATAAAACGATTGATGTCAAAATTCGCACGCCTCATTTTCAACGCCATATTGTATTGCCAACGCCACCTAAAGCATTAAGTTCACAATTATTGAAAGGGCAATTAAGACCGCCTTCAGTGCAAAATACACATCAACATGAACACAAAATATCACTGATGTTTTCACCCGTTATCTCATTTCATGGTAGTGCGGTTGGTGTCACTTTATTAGGTAAACCCGGATTAGTGGTTATTAAAATCCCACCGCTCAATAGATTAAATCCAAACAGTTCACTTAAAAAAACGTTTGTATACCAAATATATCCTGATGGTTACACTATTTTAGCGTTACAGTGTCACGGGAAAAAGGTAGGTGCATTACTTTCCAATAACAATGGCCTCTATTTTTGGCAATTACCCAAACTCTCTTATATACCTCGACCTTCCGATGAAGAGTTCTCTGCGGGTATTGGGCGAGGTAATACGCTTACCAGTGCTTATTTATCTAATCGAGAATATACCAGTTTATTTGTTCATGATAGAGCAAGGCGGTTAGTCGCTTTCTCATCCAATATTTATGCTGAAGAAAAAAATAGCTTTAAGATTGTTGAAGAGAAAGTCCTTGGCATAGAGAAAATAGCAGACAACCTACTTGTGTATATTTATCTCAATGGCAGTAGTGAATTAGTCCAAATGGTTACTGGTGCAGACTTTTCTCGAAATAAATACCAACATCGACTCTATTTTACTCAATTTATTTCCTATCAAAGAGCTGTCTTATTTGCTTATCGCCATAAATATACTGATGGTTCTAAATCCGTATCTTGCGCCATTTCATTAGGCACTAATCGACAAAGTTGGCATGTTTATAATATGGAAATTGATGAGGTTTATGGCTATCAAATAGATTTACCTCAAGGATGGCAAGGAATAGGGCTTTTTTATCCAACACTCGATGGCTCCTCAGAAGAAGATTTAACCACCTTAAATATTTTGATGCTCAGCTCAAACAAACGAAATATTGCCAGTTATTCAAAAGGCGAAATAGAAATCTTATATCGTGCAGATAATCCGTTTACACGTTACTCATTTAGCCCCTCTAAAGGCCTTTTTGCTGCATTAACGGATCATGCACAAGTCGTTGTTTATGATGTATACCAAAAACAATTACGCCTAAATCTGTATACCATTGCACAAGAAGGTGATATCCAAAATGCATAATGATTATATTCGTCATCCAATGTTATTAGGATATCGTCAAATCGAAGGTTTATGGCTGCCGAATGACTGGTTTAACGAGACTCAACGGCTGACTTATTTAATAAAATATTGGCAAGCTAATTGTCGTATTTATCGATTCGAACAAGGGGATGTTCTCTGTTTTACTGAAAATAAAACGGTGAATTGCTCATCCATTGAAGGATGGCCTTTAATTCGTTACGGTCGCCTTTATAGCACAGCACCTTTAGATAATGATGAGATAAAAAAACTGCCTTATGCAGATCTTGCTTTAGTTCGTAGTGGTGTTGTAACAACGCTTCTATTTTCACAAGCTGAACCTCTATCACTTGCTGATTATATTGATATCAGCGCAGTTATTTTTGAAGAGACTGATAACTACGCCAACCTTTATGAAATAACACCTCAAACCTTGTCAGAAGAGAAAAATATTAGAACTGTTATTGGCGACAACATTCCACAGGCAGATGATAAACAAAAACAATTTATAAAAACGGTATTTGAAAATACTTCGTCATCATCTCAAGCACAGACACCTCGCGTAAAAACGTCATTATCACTGACTCAGAAAATCATTAATAAACTTCTGACACCTCAAAATCATGAAGCTATGCCTTATTCGCCTGAAAAAACAATTCAATTATCCCCATGGCAACGCTGGCTAAATAAACTCTCAGTAAAAAGCGGCTTAGCGTCTGTAATGAGTAAACAGCAAGCTGATTACATTAAAAAAATGATGAAAATGTTTGAAGACGGTAATGTCGCTCAAGCATTGCGCCATGGTATTCCGCTTAGTCAATATCAAGAAAACCAAGAAACAACGCCTTCACCTTATTTGGGGAGATTAAAAGGGCGAAATAAACTGGAAATATCAGCCAATCAACAAGGGCGTAAAAGTCTTTATTTTGGAGATGAACTGCAAAATTATTTAAAACAACTTTATCGTCAACAGTTTATAAAGCTAGATAAAGCTGGTTGTAATGAAGAAGCACTATTTGTTCTCGCTGAATTGTTACAAGAAAAAGAAGAAGCACTGAGTTATTTAGAAAGCTTTCAGCGCTATCAACATGCTGCGGAACTGGCGCGGATGTGGGGAATGCGGCCTGATCGTATTATTCGTTTATATTGCTTAGCGGGCGATATTGATTCTGCTGTTATTTATGCTCGCCTACACAATACTTTTTCTTACGTCATATTACAGTTACAAGAAAAACATCCTGATATTGCAGATAAAATGCGTGAAGAGTGGGCTGAATATCTGGTGGACTGTGAAGATTATTTACAAGCTATCGATATTATCTGGCAATTAAACAATGAGGACAGCCGCAATAAAGCTAAGCATTGGTTAGAAATTGCCTATCAAGCTGGTGGAGAATTAAGCCTACGCAGTCTTGTGAAATCAATATTTTTATTACCTGATACTTTCCATTTATATCAAGGTGATATTAAAAAGACATGTAACGATCCTCTTGCAACTATTCAACGCGCCATTTTAGCAAGAGAGCTATTAGCATTACCTAAGCAGACTAAATTAACAGAACAACTAATTAATCAACTTATTCGACCCATTATTGTTGATCAATATGGTGCTAATTCTGTGCTAGAAAAAAAAGAAATTAGCCAACTTATTCATAAAAGTACCAATAAACTATTAAAAACAGATATACCTCATAGTGATATTCCAGAGGCTAAACGCTATTCATTAGATGCGCAAAATCACTTTATTTCAGCGACTATTCCCGAACAAGGCCTTTACGCAATTTATGATGTGATTGCCTTAAGTGATCACCGATATCTTATTGCGTTAGGTGAATCTGGGGTATTATTAACCGATAAAGCAGGGAAAAAAATTTGGTATAATTTAACGCCAACTTATCATATTGTTATCGCAGAAAACCACCAAAGCGCTTTATTATTAGCACCTAGAGGCGATTATTTCCAAATTAATTCATTAGCACTCACAACACAGTCCATTCAAGAGCTTGGTACATTGAAATGCACTGTTTTTACTCGTATTTTTGATGGTATTTTTTGGACTATTGCCATTAATAATACGGTACAGGTTGTTGATACTAAAGGTGACTTTAAAATCGTTTGGAATGTAGATACCTTGAATGGTGATGTTGTTGAGCTTCTGCGCCACAATGATACTGAGCATTGGCTAATTAATAGTGAACCCAAAGAACGCTGGTCGTATATTTTACCTGAACGTCGATTAACTCAACGAGAAAACCTGCCTCATCATTTAAATGAGGGATTAAAATATGATCTTATGTCTAACTCATATTATGGTGTAAAGCATGATAAATGCGTGCTCACATCAGCAAATTCACACTATACCCAACGTTTACAGCTGCCTAATACTCAATCTATTGAAGAACAGCAATCTTTTCATTTAACGTCAAGAACAGCGAAACTAATTGATTGGCAAAAAGATGAATTAACGATCTTTCGTTTATACAATAATAAAAATCACTGTAGCTTTGAATTAAAGTGGCCGACAAAATTTACACCCAGTTATCGTCATGAGTTTAACCAGTGGTATTTTTTCGATAACACAGGGCGTTTAGTGCATTTTAATTGGGATAATGGACGAGTAAATACATTGAGTTTGCTTTGAAAATAAAGACCAACCAAAAGAAGAATTTGATTTTTTATTCTTCTTTTAAAAGCGCCACAATGGTATTTCTTAACCAATTAAGCGCATTGTCATTATCACTACGTTGATGCCAGATCATCTGAAATTCTAATTCGGGAATATCAATGGGAGGGGCAAATATAGAAAATTTCTGGCGCATATCTTGAGGGATCGCTTTTTCAGCAATAGTTAATATTAAATCGGTATTTTCTAATAATTGAGGAGCAATTTGCCAATAAGGTACTGTAACCGCAATGCGGCGTTGTTGATGTATTAATTGAAGTTGATGGTCTATTTCATTGGCATCGAACGGTTTCATACTGACTAAAATATGGGGTGATAACAGCCATTCTGTTAGATTTATTGTTTTTTCGGGATACACCGTTTTATCGACCACACTGACCATTTTATCAGTAAAAATAGATTTTGAACGTAATGTATTATCGAAAATATTAAACACCCCAAATGCTAAATCTAAACTTCCTTCATTTAGCTTACTTTGCATTTCTTCTCGGCTACTGTGCCAAATTTTTAAATCAACATCAGGTGCATGAGTATGTAAATAATGAATTAACTTGGTTGAAATTAGCGTTGCACCATAATCAGACATCGCAATATTAAATCGTCTTTTACAATCCTTCGGCTGAAAGTCTTGTTGTGCAATAAGATTATCGAGTTGTTCCAATGCTTGAGTCAGCGGTTGATAAAGTGATTCCGCTTTACTGGTTAATTGATATTGCCCATTTTTTCTCACTAAAAGCGGATCTTGAAATAACTCTCTTAAGTTATTGAGAGTATGGCTTACCGTTGGCTGACTTTTATGTAATCGCTCTGCTGCACGACTCACATGGCGTTCTCGTAATAGATAAAAAAGAGTAACCAATTGATTTAAATCTAGTTTCCGTAAATTATTCATATCACGAATAGTGCCTTATAAAATTGTTCATTTCCTCAAAATAACATCATTGATTAACATCCCCTTAATTTATTTTCATCCGTAATTAATTAAGAGGTTATTATGTCAACACTTTCATTATCTGGGCTTTTACTTGCTGCTTTGGCTTTACTTGCTGGTGCAGTAGTACCCATTCAAGCCGCCAGTAATGCTATATTAGCACGCCAATTAGGCCATCCTTTATGGGCAAGTGCAATATCGCTGTTAATCAGTATTGCGGTTTTAATTCCACTCTTATTTATTTTTAAAGTTCCTAAGCCTAATTTCAGCACTGAGCTTTTTAGTCAACCTATTTGGATCTGGTTTGGCGGTATTGCAGGTATGCTTTATTTAACGTCTGCTTTAATTCTAGTGCCTAAAATTGGTAGTACGACCTTTTTTGTGATGGTGATTGCAGGGCAACTGATTATTTCTGCTTTAATTGAACAATTTGGTTGGTTTGGTATGAGCCAAAACTCTATTCCATTGAGTAAGATCTTAGGGATTGGTTTGGTTATTTTAGGGGTTTTATGTGTCCAATTCTCACGAAAATAAGACTAAGTTATAGTGCAGATCTCTATAAACGTTGTACGCTATTAGTAATAATTTGCTGTTAAATTTACTGAGAGTCTATATATGTTGCAAAAAGATCACCAATACCACCTAACAGATCTTATATTGGCAATGAAACAAATTGAGTCGCGAGATGATAATTTTTGTTTATACGGCGAAGATGATATTGAAGATAAATTAAAAATAGGGCAGCAGTATTTTATTGCAGATTATCCTGACGTTGATGATAGCGATAACGAAATCTACCCAAATATTGTACAAATGAATCATCTCGTTTATTTATATTCTGGTCAGCAGTTTGCGGATGTTATTGATTTAGCATTAGAACAAAAACCATCTGCAACATTAGATGATTTAGTTAATGCACTTAACTATTATTCAGAGCATGATGATTTTATGGATCTTTAATTATCTTAGAGCCTCGGCCACAAGGCACAGCATTAAGTACACCTTAAGTCAGTGGTCTTTGCTATCTCGATGATGGTCACTTATCTATGTGGAGAGGATTGATAAAATGGCTAAGGTTCCCTTAAAAAATAGATTATGGTTTAACTATGTAATTTGTATAATTTTTTTTGTATTCACAAGATATATTTTGCAGATTATAACTAACTATATATTTAAAGATCCTCAACCAGGCGTGGAAATGCTGTATCTTGTAAACATTATCTTTTATGTTTTATTATTTTTTTGTGGTTGTTTAGCTGGTTATTTAATAAATAAACGAACCATTCTGCATGCTTCATTAGCTCCTGCTATCGCTATTATGTTTACTATTCCTCTTATGGGAATAAATTTAAGTAATTATACAGGACTTATCTATCTATTAATACTTGGCACTTTTATAGGTGGAATTGGAGGTGCAACAGCATTATTAGTGAAAAAACTTTGTCAATCACATCAGAAGATTTAGTTTCATCAGAAGATGTTCATAGTATCTTTCTGCTTTATTTTACAAATCGATAATTGCTCTCATTTCAACAATGAGCGAAGTGTTGTTTATTTTTTATCAATACACTCACTATAAACCAATAAAGGAGAGCACTAATGATTGCCGTGATATTTGAAGTAAAAATTAAACTAGGAAAACAGGATCGTTATTTATCTTTAGCTGCCGATTTAAAACCATTACTAACAGATGTTGAGGGGTTTATTTCAATAGAGCGTTTTCAAAGTTTATCAACCGAAGGAAAATTATTATCACTTTCTTGGTGGGAAAATGAAGAAGCTGTTTTGCAATGGAAGAAAAATATTTCACATAAAAGTGCGCAACAAGAAGGTCGAGAGTCTATTTTCGATTTCTATAAAATTAGTATTGCTTCTTTGGCCCGCGAATATTCATTTGATACAGAAAGTCTGTAATTAAATAGGCTCCCGATCTTGCTACAATAACGTTATTACACCATTAATGACATGCTACTAAAAGGCTCAAATTTTAAATGGCTAAATCTGAGATAAAATCGGAATATCAGCACACGGTAGAATCCGCAATAGCTGCTGTTGGTGCAGCGATATCTGATATTTCTAGAGTCAAAATACTTTGTGCATTGATGGATGGAAGGGCGTGGACAGCTACTGAGTTGGGTGTTGTGGCTGATATTTCTGCTTCTACAGCCAGTAGTCATTTATCGAAATTACTGAATAGTGGTCTGATTTCTGTGATATCCCAAGGTAAATATCGTTATTTCCGATTAGCTAACGATGAAATTGCAAAAGTTATTGAAAAATTAATGAGCTTTTCAACTGACCATATTTCACAAGCAAAAATAACAACACCTAAAAATCTAAGAAAAGCAAGAACTTGTTATAATCATTTAGCAGGTGAAGTGGCCGTTAATATTTATGATTCTCTTTGCCAGCAAAAATGGATAACAGAAGACGGCTGTGCTATTACAACGCTAGGTATTGAGCGATTTAAAAATATGGGTATTGAATTTCAAGCAAAGCATTCACACAATATTTGCTGTCCATGTTTGGATTGGAGTGAACGTCGTTTTCATTTGGGTGGGAAAATGGGTACTGCTTTTCTTCATTATGCAGAAGCGCAAGCGTGGTTAACACGACATCAAGGATATAGAGAAGTGACTATCAGCGAGAAAGGTTATAAAGCGTTGATGTTCTACTTTAATATAAAAAAGGAATAACGCGAATTTGAGTTATAAAACAAAAAACCGGCTTTCACTAATAATAAAAAGCCGGTAGCTTAATTAAATTAGATTATTTTAAGATTTTAACCTTACCATCTAACACCTGACCTTTGTTAATAACTTTTCCGTTTTCATCATATTGAGTAATGACGCCAATAAGAGCTCTGTTCTCCATATATCCCTGCAAATTAACGTTATTTTTAGGTGTGTTATGATAATATTTAAAAGCACCATGAGGTAAGCCATTACGCATAGCGATTTCACTGTATATGTTACCATTAGTCTGATAACTTTTTACCACACCATTAACTTCACAATTTTTCAATGGTATGACCATTTGTAGTTTACCATTTTCATAATAAGCATTAACGTAACGGTCATAACAACCTTTAGTTACCCATGACTTATATTTTAATTGCCCACCTGGATAATAACGTAAATATTCACCATCTTTTGTTCCTGGCGGTATAGCTGGCACTTTTAGTTTAGTGGTATTTTCCATCAACTTTACATTACTCAGTGACATTTCTGGATTACTACCTAAGCTAAAAAGGAAGGCAGAACAACCAGAGAGCAAGAGTGTTGAACTCAAGATCAAAGCAAGTACAATTCTCATATTCATCCTCGCACAATATAAATAAAAATAATTAATTTCCGTTTATAAATATTTATTTTCACATTAAATATATGTATCAGCGTAAAGTAGGGTAATTGAATTGAATATAGGAAATAACTGACACTAGCGTGTTTTTTTTGTGATTTTTAGGTCATTAACAATAGAATTAAACAAATCCGACTAGTAAGTTGATAACAGACTCACACTTAAATAAATATTCTTTATTTTTATGTTTATAATATAGTTATAAAACTTATTCCTTTAATGATTAGTTATAATAAATCATAAAAATATCACCCAATATGTTAGTGAAGTATAAGAGGTCATCATATGACTAAAAATTTTGGTGTTTTTACTCTAATGCTATTTTTTTCGTTAAACGTTGGAGCCAAGCAAACTAATACATCTGATCTCGCCATCCATCAACAAAAAGAGAGCGAAAGCATAAATAAACAATTTACGGCTGATGATAGGAAAATTATTTTAGATATCCTTGCTCAAATTCTTAACGTTATGAATAAAGAAAAAGAATTAACGGAAGCAGAACCTCTATTTGGTAGATATATTCATGTTGAGCCTAAAATGGGAATTTTAAAATGGATGCGTTATAACAATAAACTTGCTTCCACAAATTTTTATAGAAAAAATAGGGAATTAGGGTGGATTTATGCCAGTTTGTCATTAGATATAAATAATTTCACTATCACAGACTTTAAGCAAAATGATTTTGACTCACTCGATTTAGCTTTTGATAGTATCTTTGAAGATACTTATGTTGCGATCAAAGCGCCCAATGGAATGCGTTTGAAAGAATTAACAAATTTACCATCTTACATTTATAGGTTTAGATTTAAATCCAATAATAAAATTAGGCTGGAATTTAGGGTATTTCCGGAAATGATGAACATGAACGAAAAATTCCCTCGAAATTTCACATCTGTTTCAATTTATAAAGAAGAATAGAGAGGGTATTGCTTGTAATATTTCAACTTATAATTTACTTAATATTACTTCCCTCTAAATCTCAATTTTTCAAATTAAACGGTAAAGCCAGATCACGATGAATACCGTTTAATTATATTCTTTATTTTTTACGAGTTGATAACAACCTTAATGTCTTCAATTAGCTTATCTATTATTTGCAAGATAAAATCCCAAATATCATTAAAAAAATTACCTTTTTCAATACGTTCGGTGGAAATTAATTCTTTTGTTGCTATTTGTTTATCATCAACAAGAAATTCAGCATAGCCAACAACATCTCCTTTATTAATAGGGGCTGAAATATAGTTATCGTTAAATATAAATTTAATTTTTATTTTATCTATATCTTTCTTTTTTATATCTATCGCAGTACCTTCGGGATAAGTCACTTGCATTTCTGTTTTATCACCGTACCAAACTCGCACAGGTATGGTATTTGTAAGATCTGGTTTATAAACAGTGTAATTATCGAACCCCCAAGACAGTAATTTATCCGCCTCATTAAATCTTGTTGCGGATGAATCTGCATCTAATACAACAGCAATATATCTAATATGATTGTTTGTGGCTGATGAAACAATATGATATTTATTATAGGATGTTGTTCCTGTTATTAATCCATCAACATCAAGTTTGCTTTGATATAAAAGTTTATTGCGATTGTACTGCTTAATTCCATTATGTGAGAACGTAGCCTCTTTATATAATTGGTAATCATTAGGCGAATCTTTAATTAATTGTTTGGCTAAATATGCCATATCTGAGGCAGAAGTGTATTGATTACCTGCATTTAATCCATGTACATTTTGAAAAATAGAATTTGTCATGCCAATATCTTTGGCGGTTTTATTCATTAATTCAACAAAGCCATCTTGACTATTGGCCATATACTTCGCGAGTGCAATTGCGGCATCATTAGCGGATTGGATCATTAATCCTTTTTTCAGAGAAGCCACATCGACCTGTTCACCAGCCTTAAGAAACATTAATGGCGAACCATTTAAAACGGGATTAGCATAAGCCCATGCTTCTTTATCTATAATAACGACATCTTTATTTTTGATATAACCTAATGATGTTGATTTTGCTACCAAATATGATGTCATTAATTTGACTAAACTTGCTGGTTCAATATGTTTTGTCCCTTCTTGTCCAACTAATATTTCTCCTGTTTCATAAGACATTAGCACCCAACTACCAGCAGAAATAATCGGCTTTTCTTCATTAGCATAAAGTGTCGTGGCAGAGATTAGGGCGATTAAAGGAATAGCAATTATAGGGGTGATTATCTTTTTATTCATAGTATTCAGTTTTTATTTAACAATGGGAAGGTTAGTGATCGAGATATTTTTAGATTTCACTGACTGACATTGGATACGTTCTCCATCATGAAACATAATCAGATGAAACTGGCTATTATCTATTTGATTAATATACATATCTCCATTTAAAAAAGGGTATAGGCTATATTTCACACCATTTATCATTTTTGTTTGCGAGCCTGGTGATACATAAAATTCATTATTATTTTTCAGTGTGCTGATTTTGTAATTAGTATGAAAAATAATAACTTCCCCTTTATTCATACAATCCAGTGTGATTTCCTTCATGGCATATGAAGCACTGCATAAAAAGCAACAAGAGAAAGATATTAATAATAGTAATATCTTATATTGGTACATTACGTATTCCTGTTTATTACTTAGAACAAATAGTGATTTCATTACTACTTGTTTATTATGAAAATATTTTTCAATAATAGATAAAATGAATCTCTATGTGAAAGTTGTTATTATGATGAAGATATAGCCTAAAATCTTCAACAGTAAATAGAGACTATCTAATATGAATAAAATTGATATCGAGTCAGTTGATTTAAATTTAATGAAAATATTTGAAGCGCTATTTGAAGAAGGTAGTGCGACAAGGGCAGCAATTAGGCTAGGTTTAACTCAATCTGCGGTTAGTGCATCATTATCAAAATTAAGAGTTATTTTTCACGATCCTCTATTTGAAAGAACAGGAAGGGGGTTAAAACCTTCGCCATACGCTAATGAGTTAGCGCCGATAATCGAGAGCGCATTAAGTCAATGTCGTTTAGTGGTAGCTTATGCTGTACCCAAAAATTATTTTGAAGGAAGAACCATTACGATTGGATTATCAGATGATTATGAAATTTCGATTGGTAAGCAGCTATTAGATACAATTAATGATGCATTACCAGGAATTCATGTTATTTATCGGCAAACACACTCGCGTGTTGTACAGGATATGCTCTTACAGCATCAAATTGATTTAGCCATAACTGCCGGCGGTATAGCATCTCATCTCATAAAAATACATCGTTTAGGCAAAGGTAATTATCTTTGCATTACAGATAAAAAAAATCCATTACCTCAAACTATTGAACAATATGCCGATTATCCTCATTTATTAGTGTCGTCTGGGGGATTTGTGGGGGTAGTGGATGAAGCACTAAAACCATTAGGACTAAAGCGAAAGATAAAGGTTTCTACGACACATTTTTCTGCTGTACCATTTTTGCTATCAGGTAATTATTTATTAACAACCATTCCATCTCATGCTGCATTAGCCATTGCTAAATTAACAGGAATGGTCGTGTTTGAACCGCCAGTTAATATGCCTTGCTACGAATTAATGATAGGTAATCGTATTGGAGGAAAACATGATGATGTTATCGATAAGATTAAAAAACTGATCATTGAAACATGTTCTACCTCTGAGTATCTAACGCTAAATATATAAAAATATTGATAAAGATCGAATGTTTGTGCTGAACAATCTATTATTCGACGCTACAACTATTACTTTGATGACTTTGTCAGAAATATATGATGAGTGAACAGGTAAGGGTACTTATCCAATGAAGCGTTTTATTCTCTTCATGGTGATAGGAGATAACCACATTTAGTAATTTTATTTACCATCAATGTTTGGGTAATAAACTAAAACATATGTCATTGTAAGCTATGTACTATAAGCGTACGATCATTGTTTTAGGTGGAAAATTTAATGAATAATGTAGATCTTTTATTTAACAGATTATCCAAATCAACTTTTCGACAAAAGTTTAAATTAGGGCCAAAAGAGCGACAATACTGTATTGATAAAGGCCCTGATACTATCGATCAACACGCTTTAGATTTTATTCAAAAACGCTTAGCTGCTGAAGAACCCAAAAATGATGGTAAGCAAACTCCAATGCGAGGACATCCTGTGTTTATTGCTCAGCATGCCACGGCGACTTGTTGTCGAGGATGTTTAAAAACCTGGCATGGTATAGAAAAACATCGTCAATTAACGGATGAAGAGCAAACATATATTGTTCAAATAATTCATCGTTGGCTAGTTAATCAAATGAATTCTTAAATTAATCAATAGAGTTAGATAATACGTTTCTTAACACGTATCTGAGGCAAGAGGGTTTTAAAAGCTAAATCCTTGAAAGGATCCATCTCATGATGGTTATTGGTTATTGGTTATTGGTTATTGGTTATTGGTTATTGGTTATTGGTTATTGGTTATTATATTCAATTTAACATAATATACATTATGCGAACCAAGGGGTAAAATAAGGAAATCTATCTCTTAGATATTAGATACACCTAATCCATCTATTTCATCCTCAGACTTATAAAGCTCTAACGCATCTTCAGAAAATGTCTTTTTAGGATAATCATTCTTTTTCGAGTCATACCAAACACATATGACATCGCCTAAATTGGAATACCCATCAACAGTCATCTTTGGGCTGCCCGATTTTAATCTGACAACGTCACCACTATTAAATTTTTCTGACATAAATCACCCATTATTTTTACGTCCATACCCAATGTATGGCTCTTATAAAGACATTGGGTAATTTTCTGATTTTTCAAGCTTCATTAGGCGAAATCTTCATCCAATCACCCAAAACCGCTTTAACACAGTGTTGGCATAAATCTAATTTTAACTGTTGTCCATCACCGAAAACTGAACCATATCCGGCTTGGCGATCTACGGATAAAAACTCATGAAATTCAGCATCATCAACGTATGCATGCAGTTTACAGCGGTCACATGACTTTGCTGATACCATAAGAGATTGATAGGTAGAAAAATATTGCATTTTAGCCTCATCGCTTCAGCGTTCTTTTGTCTCCGACCATCTTACACCTTAACTGCTGTTAATTCCGTGGACATGAAAAACACGCTGTTCAGGGCGCAGGCGCGGTTTCCTGCTACCCGATAAGTCCCCTCGTTTTATCGGCGAATTCGTGACAGCGTAACAGGACACTGCTGAGTGTCGCCTTACATGCCCTGACGGGCATCGGTTGATAATTGTGATTAACGTAGGCATACTGAGCGCTGAAGAAAGATATATTTCTCTTGACTCGAGATTACATCCTGATTCATTAAAGCCCCGTTCCGTTAAACCGGTTCGGGGTTTTTCTTATTTATCTTTCAATATGTTAAATCACGAATAATGCGCACCGCTCCTCGTAAAACTGCGGTGCGGCACGCATTATCCGCGATTTAATCAGCTTACAAATCACTATTTCTTAACCTGATCCAGTAAAGACGCTAACTTTAAATAATCAAACGCATTATCTATACCTGAATGAAGTAATCGATTGATTTTTTCACTTAATAATAAAAAACGTTCACGTTCTTTTTTTCTTTCATTACAAAGTGTTAGCAACCCAGTAATGATAATAATATCATGAGGATATCCACTATCTGCGGCTAAAGCTGAAAGACGCTCATAACAGTATTCTGGTAAGGTGATCGTTAATTCCTTTTTTCGTCCCTGTGACAAAAAATCTTCAATTACAAAGCCTTTTTTATTCATAAAATCATAGACTTCATGGGTTTTATCTTTCAAATTATCATCACTTTCAATAGCATCTAAAAAGAGCTTTATGTATGAAAAATCAGCCATAAAAACCCCCTTTTCATGGTTTAAATCACTTTGACTTGTAGCAGCACAATAATATCTGTTTTGGTGTTTGCCTTAGACTTACCGGATAAAAAACCTTGAGGTAGAAAACTAAAGCCTGTTTCACCTTCTTCGACTTTGTTTTCAGCCAGACCACCTAGCACAATCACATCACCACTTTTTACGGTCACATCAGTTACTATATCCCGTTTAATCAGTGTCGGAGACTGATTAACGCCAGTATCCGTTTTGACGAAGTTAGATAACTGTTGTTGGATTTTCAAATCAATCGCTTGGCTTTTTATCGTCGGCTGAATATCAAAAATGACCCCGCTTGAACGATACTCGACCGACTGAACCGGACGACCATCCTGATATGTCACACTCGATAAAATCGGCACATCAGAGCCAACACTGAAATTACCCTTTGAACCGGATTTAACACGTAAAGTCGGACTGCTGATCACATGAAAACGTTGGTCAGTGCGGAACAACTCAATCATCGCATCCAAATTACCTGTATTAATGGTAATGAAGTTTTCATAATTCTGCTTTGTGCCGATATTAATCCCCAGCTTGCCAGATAATAATTTAGCTAACAGATTGATTCCACTGCCTTCTTTCTCAATATCCTGCACTTCAAACACATAGCCTGTCACCACTACTTCACGGGATGGTGTATCAACCGCACTCAGCACACTTTCAACCCGTGATATTTCATCTTTTGTACCGTAAAAAACCAGTTTATCACCACTGGCAGCAACCTCGCCCTCGGTTTTAAGAAAGCCCTGTAAATACTCAACATCACGATGAATCGGACTATAAACAAAACTCTGTTTAATCACTTTCGGCTCTGGCGGTTTAACTTTAGCCAGATAAACAACGCCTTTTTTCTCATAAATACGGATATTCATATTTTGAAAATAACGGATAATGAATTGATTAAAATCTTGTTTTTCAGTCGCATGAAAACTAATCAGGCTGGTATCGTTAGCTAAATTCGGGTCAAGCATGTAAGGCTTTTGCAATACTTCATCATAAATCAGTGAAATCGCTTTCGGCAACGGCACGGCTTCCAGCTTGAAATCCACATTTTTCGCTACTGCGGGTAATGCCAAAAAAATTAACACACCAAGCCATCTGCTCACGGCAAGCCTCCTGAATAGTAATTGACTAACTGTCCGTCTATTTCGCCCTGTAATAATCTGCCGTTAAACTGAAACTGACTGCGAGGCTCAAGGCGTAATAGCCCTTGTTTATCCGCCAAAATCACGTATGCCTTCCCTTCCCTGACTAATTCGCCAGTAATACGCCATTTTGTTGATAAAACAGGTTTAGATGAAATGACAGGCAAACTAATTGACGGATTAACACCTGAGGAAATCGTGTTAACAGGTTGCACCTGACCCGATTGTTCTAAATTGAGGTATTGATTGAAATAGTCGTAAACAAAATACGCTGAAACAGCAAGCCCTATAGGAACAAGTACAATTATCATCAATACTTTAGTCGATGAAAAAATAGACTGACGTTTATCAGTTTTGACCGTATTCGGATTATTACCTTCAACTGATTTATAAAGCTCAAAAATCGCCTTATCATATTTTTCCTGATAGTAATTCATCCGGTTAGATTTGGTAATTTTCGCGCCCTGAAATACATCAACCCGATAGCGGTTGCTCAACCCTAAAGAAACATGTTTTTGCATTCGGTATGTGGTTTCAATACGGGCTTTAATAAAACGAGGAATATCAGTTACTGTCTGATTAATCACCACCAAATCAGACATCACGCCCGTTTCTTCATGGACAAAATGCCCGTGTTCGGCAATAAAAGAACGGTGATTTTTCGGGATATCTTTATCACTACCCCAGACGCGCCAAACTTCATCAATCACCACCAAATCGCCCGCCTGACAGAACGTTGCCTGATTTTCAATTGATGGTAAAAAATCCTCGGCAATACACTGACTGTTCTCAACATGCACCAGTGAGCCCAATTTATCCGGTGATAATTTCCTGTTTTGTTTCAGACAGAAATGCTTAATTTTTTCCTCATTCAGCCCGTAGATATTGGAAATGACACGACGACCGGACGCAATCGCCGGCACAATCACAGACTTCACAACTTCATAAGATTTACCGGAACGTGGAACCCCCACATATGCAGTAATCGGCATACAAATCCCCTTACCCGATTATCGGCAGTCTGCGGATAATAAAGCGTGTCAGCATTGCTGATATCACCAGAGGCACACCCAGCGGAAATTGTAATAAATTCAAAAAATACCAGATAGCATCCGGCAAAGAGCCGAAAAGCTCCGCCAAATTGGTTGACTTGGGCAAAAACCAGTCAATAATAATCGGAATAAATTCAGTGGTGACATAAAACAAGGCAAAAAATAAGAAAAATTTAGCCACAATACCTTTAAAAATAAAACCGAATGCCCCGCTGAACAATGTAGTTAGTAATCGCCCCATAATTTCACCTATGCACTTAATAACTTACGCAATGCGATAAACGCCCATACCAAGGAAAACACAGATTCAAAAACGCCCCGATTCTGTTCTATCAGCGGACAATGAGAATCAATTTTATAGTCCTTCCCCAAAAACGGCACGATCCAAACAGGACACTCCGCATTACGAGGTGTTAATTTAAAATTCTGTAATTCAGGAAAGAATGATTTATAAGGATTTAATATCTGTTCAGCAGTTGGCATTTCCAAATCAGGATATTTAATATCAGCATCAACTTCTTTATCGATATCAGGTTTATTCGGATCAGGATTATTATCAACATTAATGTTCAATTCTTTATTTAACTCTTCAATGCTTTTTATATCACTGTAAGGCTCAAAACCTTTCAATAATTCAACCAATGGTATTGAATCTGTATTTAAGGCTTTTTTTACCTCAGATTCCGTGAAGGTTTTTTCCGTTGAAAAAGGGATGCCTTTATAATCAGGTGAAAGAGACGTTTCTAACATTAAAGAATTTATAGCATCCGAAAGTTGCTTAGCTGTAACATACATATCTTTAGCCGATTCAATATTAACTATTTTATCAGATTTAGATATTCCATCATAAACAGGATTATCTCTTAAGATTTTTAAATATGAATTTTCTGATTGAACCCAATCACCATTATAATTTTTAAATTCATAGTCATAATTTGCAGTAACAGTATAAATAGGCGTGTCTTTTGTTACTTTAAGATCTCGAAGATTGGAAAAACGACAATTGTTTTTATCGCATGTATTTGATATTACTCCCTGTTCAATATCATAAAGAAAAGCATCATTAGCAAGAGAATCTAAATTATTAGAAAATAGATAAGGTCGCGTACCACCTGAACCAACAGCAACATAAAATTGATAATTAGGTAAATTAAGGTCATCTGAAATAACCGATTTAATATCACCCGTTGTAAACTCAATTCCGTTAATCACACCAGGATGATTAAATTGCTCTGCAATAAAAGCAAATGTAGCTAAGCCAGAAGCTGTTTTTAAAAAACTAGGTTTTATAGACAGATTGGTAATTGATTTTGTCAATCCTGCTCTGGTGCCATTGACTAACGTTAAATAAACGGCATCATTTGCTGCCACAGGTAAAGCCCTTGAAGCAATTAATCGGGTAATACCCGTCCTAATCGCATTTTGACCAAGCAAAGCAACAACAGCAGGTACAAAAGCATAACTAATTGCTGAAAAAAATATAAGAAAGATAAAAATATTTGTTTTTTTCATAATTAACTTCTATTTATTAATAAGCAGTTAATCCTTGCACAACAGCCCAACCGCAAAGAATACCTGTAAAAAAGCTCATTAGTTCCCACATAAAGACCTCTAAAAAGGGGCGGTAAAGCCCCTTATCCATTAAAATGCATTGAGCATACGAGCGACTTTTTTAATTCCCATTACAACTACAGCAACGCCCATGATAGTACCCGCGACAGCAACAATGCCTGTAATGATTGGTCCTACATCGATTTGTTTAATAAGACCATCAAGGTAATTACCATTTGTTACTGCATCATCAACAGCAAACGCAGATGAACTTAAAGCCATAGAAGCAACAACGCCTGATTTCAAATAAACATTAGAAATAATATTTTTAATTTTCATATAGCACCTATAAATTTACCATTTTTATCATTCGCCCCAATCCATAACCTAATAAATAAAAGATTAAGACAAGCCCTAACCCTGCCCCTAGAATATTCTCATTAATATTCCCCAAAGGTGGGTTATTTAAAATTACTGAATTCTGAATTTTTATTACTTCAGACTTTGATAATTGCAAAATAACATTATTACAAACATTTTCATGACAGAGGTTTGTTGTTATTTCAATCTGCCCCTCCATATGAAAAACCTTATTTTGATGGAATTAATTTAATTCTTTTTATTTTTAAAGAGCCAAAGTCTCCCACGGTGAATGAGGAATCATCTAATGTATAAAATCCAGCAGAATAAGGCTGCTCATCTTTATCCAACTGAATAATAAATTTTTCAGGGTAAACGCCACCATTATAGATATAAGCAGTTTGCTCTCTGAAATTTAATACTTCACCTGTTGATTTTGAAACAACTTGTTTCGTATTAACCTTACCGTCAACTTCATTAATTTCGATTTTTAACATGAGTAGATACCTATTTAAAAAGGACATTGATTGGTTTTCAATTTTTCATTTAATAACGTTTGATATATCGGAGGAATATCAAATTTTATATTCATATCACTAATGTGCTCTTCTCTGATTATCATGGATAAAACAGTGTTAATATCCCCATTAAAAAAATGGAACACTTTAGCAATATTTTTAGAAGCTTGTTTTCTTAACCATCTTACTTTTGCTTCAATAGAATCAGTAGCTTTCCTGCCTAATAATTTAGGTATAGGTTTTGGCTCGCTGGGATTTATTTGCGCAGCATAATCACACAGACCTACATAAGTTCCTGTAATATCAAGAAGAACATCAATAGACACTTTCTTTAATTCAACCTCAGAGCGATACCAAATCCCTGTTATTTTTTGTTCTAAGGCTTTATCATAAACACGCCAGAATACACGAGACTGGCGAGATCCCACTCGTAAAACATCAATAGAACGGTTGCCATTCCCATCATATTCAAATTCGACTTTGCATTTAAGTTTAGGGCCTCTTCCGCCATAAAATGCATCATCTTCAAATGCTTTTTTAGCAGCATCAACCGTAAATATACCGTCGTAATCATCGGTTGCTAAATCGATTCTATTGATATCAGTAATATCTAAAAAAGAGAGCCATTTATGAATTTTTTGTGGTGTTGTGCCATTAAAAACATGAGCACATCCATGACCGTTAATTTGGACAAAAAAAGAATCATTATTACCGCCCCAAAAAACAACGCCATATCGCTCACATCCGCCTTCATCACTATAAAGACTCGCTGAATCGGAATAATAATGACCGCCATACCCTAATGGTGCACCCATATAGAGCCCAAAAACAGAAGATAGCCATGTTCTCAATCGTGAAAAATAACAATTGAATACATCGTTCAAATACTGTTCTATCTGTTCTTCAGACATAACATCATTTTCCACACTCGGAAATTGCTCATAACTATCCGGAACTCGATAAACATTTGATTTTTTATAATTACGATACGATGGTAACGTCTTAAACTTTTTCCAGTTAAATCCTTTTTCCTGAAATTTATCGACATCCTTCATAACAGAAAAAGGTGCAGAGAATGCAAACCAGTCAATAATTACAGGTCGCTCATAAGGCACTGAAGGAATTGAAGTTGAAATCAAATTTTTATCAAATGGAGCATTGAATTCTCCAGATAAATTTTGTTTCTTATTCACCGCAAACCTCTCTGTAACCAATAAAATCCCCTGATGTTGCCGTTGTTGGTGCTAAAACAAAATTTTGATGGAAGTGGAATACACATTCTTTTACCAGTTCATCAAATGACCGGAAAAAATCCCAATCAGTACCAATATTGGCATTGATCCCATATCCGTCGATGAAGTGAAAGTAGATGATATTCATGAGCCCCTCCATTTGTGCACATTTACACAGTTGCAAAAAGTATAAATGACAAAACAAATGTGCACAAGAGTAAATGTGCACGTTTGTAAACATGGAATATTCCAATACAATACAAAAAAAGTGACGGGAGGAGCTATGTCCAGAAAAAGCATAGGGATCAGCAATGATCGCTACCTTAAGATTGAAAGAGCCGCAGTTGACATTACGGCAAAGACGGGAAAAGTAACCAAGTGGTCTGAAATTGTTAACTTTCTGATTGATGAATACCTTCAGGAAGCCAAACTCGACATGATTTCCAAGGATGACAAAGAGAAAAAGTGATTCTCCTTTGGCATAAAAAAAAGTTAGATAAGTTGTCTGAATGTCCCTAGTTCCCCTGAGACTACCCCCGTAATACAGGACGGGGGTTTGGCGTGGGCAAAAAGTTACTTTTTCATTTTCAGCACAAAACATGACAGCGTTTTCCCATAGAAGTAATGGAAAAATGGTATCAAGTTAAAAAAGTATTTTTCGGCAGTAAGGGCGTCAAAACGTACTCATTTTTTTTGATGCACAAAAATGATGCAATACATGAAATAATGAAACCAAGGTAGCGTAATGAAAAACAAAGAAATCACCTTAGAAAAAATGTATTTACTAATCAGAAATAGTTATATCTCAATGTTTCCATATGCATTTGAGAACTATCAAGAAATGCTCACATATACATTTAATCATGATATCGAAAAAACCGGTTTGCCAATAATCATTTATATTTCAAATGATTACTACAGTGATGACAACTCCAGCCTAGTTAAACATATAAGAATTGAACCAATAACAGAAAAATTTGAATTGCTTTCAGCCGAAGTTAAAGAAGAAACAAATAAAGTAATTTCACAATTAACTAGTGATATCGAAAATATAATTAGTGATTTTAATTCATTGCATAGCTGGTTAATCAGAGAAGGTTTAATAATAAAACAAGAACGAAAATTTGATTCTACAATCTATTTCATGACTAAAAGCTTCATGGATTTAAAAAAGCTACCACTCTGATTCGCACAATGCACTCTATGTGTAAAGACGAACCTTCTCGATTGCGGTAAACCCCAAAACCATTCTACCGCAATCGCTCAGAACCCTTTTGTAACATAGCGTCAAACATTATGCGAACCAAGGGGTAAAATAAGGAAATCTATCTCTTAGATATTAGATACACCTAATCCATCTATTTCATCCTCAGACTTATAAAGCTCTAACGCATCTTCAGAAAATGTCTTTTTAGGATAATCATTCTTTTTCGAGTCATACCAAACACATATGACATCGCCTAAATTGGAATACCCATCAACAGTCATCTTTGGGCTGCCCGATTTTAATCTGACAACGTCACCACTATTAAATTTTTCTGACATAAATCACCCATTATTTTTACGTCCATACCCAATGTATGGCTCTTATAAAGACATTGGGTAATTTTCTGATTTTTCAAGCTTCATTAGGCGAAATCTTCATCCAATCACCCAAAACCGCTTTAACACAGTGTTGGCATAAATCTAATTTTAACTGTTGTCCATCACCGAAAACTGAACCATATCCGGCTTGGCGATCTACGGATAAAAACTCATGAAATTCAGCATCATCAACGTATGCATGCAGTTTACAGCGGTCACATGACTTTGCTGATACCATAAGAGATTGATAGGTAGAAAAATATTGCATTTTAGCCTCATCGCTTCAGCGTTCTTTTGTCTCCGACCATCTTACACCTTAACTGCTGTTAATTCCGTGGACATGAAAAACACGCTGTTCAGGGCGCAGGCGCGGTTTCCTGCTACCCGATAAGTCCCCTCGTTTTATCGGCGAATTCGTGACAGCGTAACAGGACACTGCTGAGTGTCGCCTTACATGCCCTGACGGGCATCGGTTGATAATTGTGATTAACGTAGGCATACTGAGCGCTGAAGAAAGATATATTTCTCTTGACTCGAGATTACATCCTGATTCATTAAAGCCCCGTTCCGTTAAACCGGTTCGGGGTTTTTCTTATTTATCTTTCAATATGTTAAATCACGAATAATGCGCACCGCTCCTCGTAAAACTGCGGTGCGGCACGCATTATCCGCGATTTAATCAGCTTACAAATCACTATTTCTTAACCTGATCCAGTAAAGACGCTAACTTTAAATAATCAAACGCATTATCTATACCTGAATGAAGTAATCGATTGATTTTTTCACTTAATAATAAAAAACGTTCACGTTCTTTTTTTCTTTCATTACAAAGTGTTAGCAACCCAGTAATGATAATAATATCATGAGGATATCCACTATCTGCGGCTAAAGCTGAAAGACGCTCATAACAGTATTCTGGTAAGGTGATCGTTAATTCCTTTTTTCGTCCCTGTGACAAAAAATCTTCAATTACAAAGCCTTTTTTATTCATAAAATCATAGACTTCATGGGTTTTATCTTTCAAATTATCATCACTTTCAATAGCATCTAAAAAGAGCTTTATGTATGAAAAATCAGCCATAAAAACCCCCTTTTCATGGTTTAAATCACTTTGACTTGTAGCAGCACAATAATATCTGTTTTGGTGTTTGCCTTAGACTTACCGGATAAAAAACCTTGAGGTAGAAAACTAAAGCCTGTTTCACCTTCTTCGACTTTGTTTTCAGCCAGACCACCTAGCACAATCACATCACCACTTTTTACGGTCACATCAGTTACTATATCCCGTTTAATCAGTGTCGGAGACTGATTAACGCCAGTATCCGTTTTGACGAAGTTAGATAACTGTTGTTGGATTTTCAAATCAATCGCTTGGCTTTTTATCGTCGGCTGAATATCAAAAATGACCCCGCTTGAACGATACTCGACCGACTGAACCGGACGACCATCCTGATATGTCACACTCGATAAAATCGGCACATCAGAGCCAACACTGAAATTACCCTTTGAACCGGATTTAACACGTAAAGTCGGACTGCTGATCACATGAAAACGTTGGTCAGTGCGGAACAACTCAATCATCGCATCCAAATTACCTGTATTAATGGTAATGAAGTTTTCATAATTCTGCTTTGTGCCGATATTAATCCCCAGCTTGCCAGATAATAATTTAGCTAACAGATTGATTCCACTGCCTTCTTTCTCAATATCCTGCACTTCAAACACATAGCCTGTCACCACTACTTCACGGGATGGTGTATCAACCGCACTCAGCACACTTTCAACCCGTGATATTTCATCTTTTGTACCGTAAAAAACCAGTTTATCACCACTGGCAGCAACCTCGCCCTCGGTTTTAAGAAAGCCCTGTAAATACTCAACATCACGATGAATCGGACTATAAACAAAACTCTGTTTAATCACTTTCGGCTCTGGCGGTTTAACTTTAGCCAGATAAACAACGCCTTTTTTCTCATAAATACGGATATTCATATTTTGAAAATAACGGATAATGAATTGATTAAAATCTTGTTTTTCAGTCGCATGAAAACTAATCAGGCTGGTATCGTTAGCTAAATTCGGGTCAAGCATGTAAGGCTTTTGCAATACTTCATCATAAATCAGTGAAATCGCTTTCGGCAACGGCACGGCTTCCAGCTTGAAATCCACATTTTTCGCTACTGCGGGTAATGCCAAAAAAATTAACACACCAAGCCATCTGCTCACGGCAAGCCTCCTGAATAGTAATTGACTAACTGTCCGTCTATTTCGCCCTGTAATAATCTGCCGTTAAACTGAAACTGACTGCGAGGCTCAAGGCGTAATAGCCCTTGTTTATCCGCCAAAATCACGTATGCCTTCCCTTCCCTGACTAATTCGCCAGTAATACGCCATTTTGTTGATAAAACAGGTTTAGATGAAATGACAGGCAAACTAATTGACGGATTAACACCTGAGGAAATCGTGTTAACAGGTTGCACCTGACCCGATTGTTCTAAATTGAGGTATTGATTGAAATAGTCGTAAACAAAATACGCTGAAACAGCAAGCCCTATAGGAACAAGTACAATTATCATCAATACTTTAGTCGATGAAAAAATAGACTGACGTTTATCAGTTTTGACCGTATTCGGATTATTACCTTCAACTGATTTATAAAGCTCAAAAATCGCCTTATCATATTTTTCCTGATAGTAATTCATCCGGTTAGATTTGGTAATTTTCGCGCCCTGAAATACATCAACCCGATAGCGGTTGCTCAACCCTAAAGAAACATGTTTTTGCATTCGGTATGTGGTTTCAATACGGGCTTTAATAAAACGAGGAATATCAGTTACTGTCTGATTAATCACCACCAAATCAGACATCACGCCCGTTTCTTCATGGACAAAATGCCCGTGTTCGGCAATAAAAGAACGGTGATTTTTCGGGATATCTTTATCACTACCCCAGACGCGCCAAACTTCATCAATCACCACCAAATCGCCCGCCTGACAGAACGTTGCCTGATTTTCAATTGATGGTAAAAAATCCTCGGCAATACACTGACTGTTCTCAACATGCACCAGTGAGCCCAATTTATCCGGTGATAATTTCCTGTTTTGTTTCAGACAGAAATGCTTAATTTTTTCCTCATTCAGCCCGTAGATATTGGAAATGACACGACGACCGGACGCAATCGCCGGCACAATCACAGACTTCACAACTTCATAAGATTTACCGGAACGTGGAACCCCCACATATGCAGTAATCGGCATACAAATCCCCTTACCCGATTATCGGCAGTCTGCGGATAATAAAGCGTGTCAGCATTGCTGATATCACCAGAGGCACACCCAGCGGAAATTGTAATAAATTCAAAAAATACCAGATAGCATCCGGCAAAGAGCCGAAAAGCTCCGCCAAATTGGTTGACTTGGGCAAAAACCAGTCAATAATAATCGGAATAAATTCAGTGGTGACATAAAACAAGGCAAAAAATAAGAAAAATTTAGCCACAATACCTTTAAAAATAAAACCGAATGCCCCGCTGAACAATGTAGTTAGTAATCGCCCCATAATTTCACCTATGCACTTAATAACTTACGCAATGCGATAAACGCCCATACCAAGGAAAACACAGATTCAAAAACGCCCCGATTCTGTTCTATCAGCGGACAATGAGAATCAATTTTATAGTCCTTCCCCAAAAACGGCACGATCCAAACAGGACACTCCGCATTACGAGGTGTTAATTTAAAATTCTGTAATTCAGGAAAGAATGATTTATAAGGATTTAATATCTGTTCAGCAGTTGGCATTTCCAAATCAGGATATTTAATATCAGCATCAACTTCTTTATCGATATCAGGTTTATTCGGATCAGGATTATTATCAACATTAATGTTCAATTCTTTATTTAACTCTTCAATGCTTTTTATATCACTGTAAGGCTCAAAACCTTTCAATAATTCAACCAATGGTATTGAATCTGTATTTAAGGCTTTTTTTACCTCAGATTCCGTGAAGGTTTTTTCCGTTGAAAAAGGGATGCCTTTATAATCAGGTGAAAGAGACGTTTCTAACATTAAAGAATTTATAGCATCCGAAAGTTGCTTAGCTGTAACATACATATCTTTAGCCGATTCAATATTAACTATTTTATCAGATTTAGATATTCCATCATAAACAGGATTATCTCTTAAGATTTTTAAATATGAATTTTCTGATTGAACCCAATCACCATTATAATTTTTAAATTCATAGTCATAATTTGCAGTAACAGTATAAATAGGCGTGTCTTTTGTTACTTTAAGATCTCGAAGATTGGAAAAACGACAATTGTTTTTATCGCATGTATTTGATATTACTCCCTGTTCAATATCATAAAGAAAAGCATCATTAGCAAGAGAATCTAAATTATTAGAAAATAGATAAGGTCGCGTACCACCTGAACCAACAGCAACATAAAATTGATAATTAGGTAAATTAAGGTCATCTGAAATAACCGATTTAATATCACCCGTTGTAAACTCAATTCCGTTAATCACACCAGGATGATTAAATTGCTCTGCAATAAAAGCAAATGTAGCTAAGCCAGAAGCTGTTTTTAAAAAACTAGGTTTTATAGACAGATTGGTAATTGATTTTGTCAATCCTGCTCTGGTGCCATTGACTAACGTTAAATAAACGGCATCATTTGCTGCCACAGGTAAAGCCCTTGAAGCAATTAATCGGGTAATACCCGTCCTAATCGCATTTTGACCAAGCAAAGCAACAACAGCAGGTACAAAAGCATAACTAATTGCTGAAAAAAATATAAGAAAGATAAAAATATTTGTTTTTTTCATAATTAACTTCTATTTATTAATAAGCAGTTAATCCTTGCACAACAGCCCAACCGCAAAGAATACCTGTAAAAAAGCTCATTAGTTCCCACATAAAGACCTCTAAAAAGGGGCGGTAAAGCCCCTTATCCATTAAAATGCATTGAGCATACGAGCGACTTTTTTAATTCCCATTACAACTACAGCAACGCCCATGATAGTACCCGCGACAGCAACAATGCCTGTAATGATTGGTCCTACATCGATTTGTTTAATAAGACCATCAAGGTAATTACCATTTGTTACTGCATCATCAACAGCAAACGCAGATGAACTTAAAGCCATAGAAGCAACAACGCCTGATTTCAAATAAACATTAGAAATAATATTTTTAATTTTCATATAGCACCTATAAATTTACCATTTTTATCATTCGCCCCAATCCATAACCTAATAAATAAAAGATTAAGACAAGCCCTAACCCTGCCCCTAGAATATTCTCATTAATATTCCCCAAAGGTGGGTTATTTAAAATTACTGAATTCTGAATTTTTATTACTTCAGACTTTGATAATTGCAAAATAACATTATTACAAACATTTTCATGACAGAGGTTTGTTGTTATTTCAATCTGCCCCTCCATATGAAAAACCTTATTTTGATGGAATTAATTTAATTCTTTTTATTTTTAAAGAGCCAAAGTCTCCCACGGTGAATGAGGAATCATCTAATGTATAAAATCCAGCAGAATAAGGCTGCTCATCTTTATCCAACTGAATAATAAATTTTTCAGGGTAAACGCCACCATTATAGATATAAGCAGTTTGCTCTCTGAAATTTAATACTTCACCTGTTGATTTTGAAACAACTTGTTTCGTATTAACCTTACCGTCAACTTCATTAATTTCGATTTTTAACATGAGTAGATACCTATTTAAAAAGGACATTGATTGGTTTTCAATTTTTCATTTAATAACGTTTGATATATCGGAGGAATATCAAATTTTATATTCATATCACTAATGTGCTCTTCTCTGATTATCATGGATAAAACAGTGTTAATATCCCCATTAAAAAAATGGAACACTTTAGCAATATTTTTAGAAGCTTGTTTTCTTAACCATCTTACTTTTGCTTCAATAGAATCAGTAGCTTTCCTGCCTAATAATTTAGGTATAGGTTTTGGCTCGCTGGGATTTATTTGCGCAGCATAATCACACAGACCTACATAAGTTCCTGTAATATCAAGAAGAACATCAATAGACACTTTCTTTAATTCAACCTCAGAGCGATACCAAATCCCTGTTATTTTTTGTTCTAAGGCTTTATCATAAACACGCCAGAATACACGAGACTGGCGAGATCCCACTCGTAAAACATCAATAGAACGGTTGCCATTCCCATCATATTCAAATTCGACTTTGCATTTAAGTTTAGGGCCTCTTCCGCCATAAAATGCATCATCTTCAAATGCTTTTTTAGCAGCATCAACCGTAAATATACCGTCGTAATCATCGGTTGCTAAATCGATTCTATTGATATCAGTAATATCTAAAAAAGAGAGCCATTTATGAATTTTTTGTGGTGTTGTGCCATTAAAAACATGAGCACATCCATGACCGTTAATTTGGACAAAAAAAGAATCATTATTACCGCCCCAAAAAACAACGCCATATCGCTCACATCCGCCTTCATCACTATAAAGACTCGCTGAATCGGAATAATAATGACCGCCATACCCTAATGGTGCACCCATATAGAGCCCAAAAACAGAAGATAGCCATGTTCTCAATCGTGAAAAATAACAATTGAATACATCGTTCAAATACTGTTCTATCTGTTCTTCAGACATAACATCATTTTCCACACTCGGAAATTGCTCATAACTATCCGGAACTCGATAAACATTTGATTTTTTATAATTACGATACGATGGTAACGTCTTAAACTTTTTCCAGTTAAATCCTTTTTCCTGAAATTTATCGACATCCTTCATAACAGAAAAAGGTGCAGAGAATGCAAACCAGTCAATAATTACAGGTCGCTCATAAGGCACTGAAGGAATTGAAGTTGAAATCAAATTTTTATCAAATGGAGCATTGAATTCTCCAGATAAATTTTGTTTCTTATTCACCGCAAACCTCTCTGTAACCAATAAAATCCCCTGATGTTGCCGTTGTTGGTGCTAAAACAAAATTTTGATGGAAGTGGAATACACATTCTTTTACCAGTTCATCAAATGACCGGAAAAAATCCCAATCAGTACCAATATTGGCATTGATCCCATATCCGTCGATGAAGTGAAAGTAGATGATATTCATGAGCCCCTCCATTTGTGCACATTTACACAGTTGCAAAAAGTATAAATGACAAAACAAATGTGCACAAGAGTAAATGTGCACGTTTGTAAACATGGAATATTCCAATACAATACAAAAAAAGTGACGGGAGGAGCTATGTCCAGAAAAAGCATAGGGATCAGCAATGATCGCTACCTTAAGATTGAAAGAGCCGCAGTTGACATTACGGCAAAGACGGGAAAAGTAACCAAGTGGTCTGAAATTGTTAACTTTCTGATTGATGAATACCTTCAGGAAGCCAAACTCGACATGATTTCCAAGGATGACAAAGAGAAAAAGTGATTCTCCTTTGGCATAAAAAAAAGTTAGATAAGTTGTCTGAATGTCCCTAGTTCCCCTGAGACTACCCCCGTAATACAGGACGGGGGTTTGGCGTGGGCAAAAAGTTACTTTTTCATTTTCAGCACAAAACATGACAGCGTTTTCCCATAGAAGTAATGGAAAAATGGTATCAAGTTAAAAAAGTATTTTTCGGCAGTAAGGGCGTCAAAACGTACTCATTTTTTTTGATGCACAAAAATGATGCAATACATGAAATAATGAAACCAAGGTAGCGTAATGAAAAACAAAGAAATCACCTTAGAAAAAATGTATTTACTAATCAGAAATAGTTATATCTCAATGTTTCCATATGCATTTGAGAACTATCAAGAAATGCTCACATATACATTTAATCATGATATCGAAAAAACCGGTTTGCCAATAATCATTTATATTTCAAATGATTACTACAGTGATGACAACTCCAGCCTAGTTAAACATATAAGAATTGAACCAATAACAGAAAAATTTGAATTGCTTTCAGCCGAAGTTAAAGAAGAAACAAATAAAGTAATTTCACAATTAACTAGTGATATCGAAAATATAATTAGTGATTTTAATTCATTGCATAGCTGGTTAATCAGAGAAGGTTTAATAATAAAACAAGAACGAAAATTTGATTCTACAATCTATTTCATGACTAAAAGCTTCATGGATTTAAAAAAGCTACCACTCTGATTCGCACAATGCACTCTATGTGTAAAGACGAACCTTCTCGATTGCGGTAAACCCCAAAACCATTCTACCGCAATCGCTCAGAACCCTTTTGTAACATAGCGTCAAACATTATGCGAACCAAGGGGTAAAATAAGGAAATCTATCTCTTAGATATTAGATACACCTAATCCATCTATTTCATCCTCAGACTTATAAAGCTCTAACGCATCTTCAGAAAATGTCTTTTTAGGATAATCATTCTTTTTCGAGTCATACCAAACACATATGACATCGCCTAAATTGGAATACCCATCAACAGTCATCTTTGGGCTGCCCGATTTTAATCTGACAACGTCACCACTATTAAATTTTTCTGACATAAATCACCCATTATTTTTACGTCCATACCCAATGTATGGCTCTTATAAAGACATTGGGTAATTTTCTGATTTTTCAAGCTTCATTAGGCGAAATCTTCATCCAATCACCCAAAACCGCTTTAACACAGTGTTGGCATAAATCTAATTTTAACTGTTGTCCATCACCGAAAACTGAACCATATCCGGCTTGGCGATCTACGGATAAAAACTCATGAAATTCAGCATCATCAACGTATGCATGCAGTTTACAGCGGTCACATGACTTTGCTGATACCATAAGAGATTGATAGGTAGAAAAATATTGCATTTTAGCCTCATCGCTTCAGCGTTCTTTTGTCTCCGACCATCTTACACCTTAACTGCTGTTAATTCCGTGGACATGAAAAACACGCTGTTCAGGGCGCAGGCGCGGTTTCCTGCTACCCGATAAGTCCCCTCGTTTTATCGGCGAATTCGTGACAGCGTAACAGGACACTGCTGAGTGTCGCCTTACATGCCCTGACGGGCATCGGTTGATAATTGTGATTAACGTAGGCATACTGAGCGCTGAAGAAAGATATATTTCTCTTGACTCGAGATTACATCCTGATTCATTAAAGCCCCGTTCCGTTAAACCGGTTCGGGGTTTTTCTTATTTATCTTTCAATATGTTAAATCACGAATAATGCGCACCGCTCCTCGTAAAACTGCGGTGCGGCACGCATTATCCGCGATTTAATCAGCTTACAAATCACTATTTCTTAACCTGATCCAGTAAAGACGCTAACTTTAAATAATCAAACGCATTATCTATACCTGAATGAAGTAATCGATTGATTTTTTCACTTAATAATAAAAAACGTTCACGTTCTTTTTTTCTTTCATTACAAAGTGTTAGCAACCCAGTAATGATAATAATATCATGAGGATATCCACTATCTGCGGCTAAAGCTGAAAGACGCTCATAACAGTATTCTGGTAAGGTGATCGTTAATTCCTTTTTTCGTCCCTGTGACAAAAAATCTTCAATTACAAAGCCTTTTTTATTCATAAAATCATAGACTTCATGGGTTTTATCTTTCAAATTATCATCACTTTCAATAGCATCTAAAAAGAGCTTTATGTATGAAAAATCAGCCATAAAAACCCCCTTTTCATGGTTTAAATCACTTTGACTTGTAGCAGCACAATAATATCTGTTTTGGTGTTTGCCTTAGACTTACCGGATAAAAAACCTTGAGGTAGAAAACTAAAGCCTGTTTCACCTTCTTCGACTTTGTTTTCAGCCAGACCACCTAGCACAATCACATCACCACTTTTTACGGTCACATCAGTTACTATATCCCGTTTAATCAGTGTCGGAGACTGATTAACGCCAGTATCCGTTTTGACGAAGTTAGATAACTGTTGTTGGATTTTCAAATCAATCGCTTGGCTTTTTATCGTCGGCTGAATATCAAAAATGACCCCGCTTGAACGATACTCGACCGACTGAACCGGACGACCATCCTGATATGTCACACTCGATAAAATCGGCACATCAGAGCCAACACTGAAATTACCCTTTGAACCGGATTTAACACGTAAAGTCGGACTGCTGATCACATGAAAACGTTGGTCAGTGCGGAACAACTCAATCATCGCATCCAAATTACCTGTATTAATGGTAATGAAGTTTTCATAATTCTGCTTTGTGCCGATATTAATCCCCAGCTTGCCAGATAATAATTTAGCTAACAGATTGATTCCACTGCCTTCTTTCTCAATATCCTGCACTTCAAACACATAGCCTGTCACCACTACTTCACGGGATGGTGTATCAACCGCACTCAGCACACTTTCAACCCGTGATATTTCATCTTTTGTACCGTAAAAAACCAGTTTATCACCACTGGCAGCAACCTCGCCCTCGGTTTTAAGAAAGCCCTGTAAATACTCAACATCACGATGAATCGGACTATAAACAAAACTCTGTTTAATCACTTTCGGCTCTGGCGGTTTAACTTTAGCCAGATAAACAACGCCTTTTTTCTCATAAATACGGATATTCATATTTTGAAAATAACGGATAATGAATTGATTAAAATCTTGTTTTTCAGTCGCATGAAAACTAATCAGGCTGGTATCGTTAGCTAAATTCGGGTCAAGCATGTAAGGCTTTTGCAATACTTCATCATAAATCAGTGAAATCGCTTTCGGCAACGGCACGGCTTCCAGCTTGAAATCCACATTTTTCGCTACTGCGGGTAATGCCAAAAAAATTAACACACCAAGCCATCTGCTCACGGCAAGCCTCCTGAATAGTAATTGACTAACTGTCCGTCTATTTCGCCCTGTAATAATCTGCCGTTAAACTGAAACTGACTGCGAGGCTCAAGGCGTAATAGCCCTTGTTTATCCGCCAAAATCACGTATGCCTTCCCTTCCCTGACTAATTCGCCAGTAATACGCCATTTTGTTGATAAAACAGGTTTAGATGAAATGACAGGCAAACTAATTGACGGATTAACACCTGAGGAAATCGTGTTAACAGGTTGCACCTGACCCGATTGTTCTAAATTGAGGTATTGATTGAAATAGTCGTAAACAAAATACGCTGAAACAGCAAGCCCTATAGGAACAAGTACAATTATCATCAATACTTTAGTCGATGAAAAAATAGACTGACGTTTATCAGTTTTGACCGTATTCGGATTATTACCTTCAACTGATTTATAAAGCTCAAAAATCGCCTTATCATATTTTTCCTGATAGTAATTCATCCGGTTAGATTTGGTAATTTTCGCGCCCTGAAATACATCAACCCGATAGCGGTTGCTCAACCCTAAAGAAACATGTTTTTGCATTCGGTATGTGGTTTCAATACGGGCTTTAATAAAACGAGGAATATCAGTTACTGTCTGATTAATCACCACCAAATCAGACATCACGCCCGTTTCTTCATGGACAAAATGCCCGTGTTCGGCAATAAAAGAACGGTGATTTTTCGGGATATCTTTATCACTACCCCAGACGCGCCAAACTTCATCAATCACCACCAAATCGCCCGCCTGACAGAACGTTGCCTGATTTTCAATTGATGGTAAAAAATCCTCGGCAATACACTGACTGTTCTCAACATGCACCAGTGAGCCCAATTTATCCGGTGATAATTTCCTGTTTTGTTTCAGACAGAAATGCTTAATTTTTTCCTCATTCAGCCCGTAGATATTGGAAATGACACGACGACCGGACGCAATCGCCGGCACAATCACAGACTTCACAACTTCATAAGATTTACCGGAACGTGGAACCCCCACATATGCAGTAATCGGCATACAAATCCCCTTACCCGATTATCGGCAGTCTGCGGATAATAAAGCGTGTCAGCATTGCTGATATCACCAGAGGCACACCCAGCGGAAATTGTAATAAATTCAAAAAATACCAGATAGCATCCGGCAAAGAGCCGAAAAGCTCCGCCAAATTGGTTGACTTGGGCAAAAACCAGTCAATAATAATCGGAATAAATTCAGTGGTGACATAAAACAAGGCAAAAAATAAGAAAAATTTAGCCACAATACCTTTAAAAATAAAACCGAATGCCCCGCTGAACAATGTAGTTAGTAATCGCCCCATAATTTCACCTATGCACTTAATAACTTACGCAATGCGATAAACGCCCATACCAAGGAAAACACAGATTCAAAAACGCCCCGATTCTGTTCTATCAGCGGACAATGAGAATCAATTTTATAGTCCTTCCCCAAAAACGGCACGATCCAAACAGGACACTCCGCATTACGAGGTGTTAATTTAAAATTCTGTAATTCAGGAAAGAATGATTTATAAGGATTTAATATCTGTTCAGCAGTTGGCATTTCCAAATCAGGATATTTAATATCAGCATCAACTTCTTTATCGATATCAGGTTTATTCGGATCAGGATTATTATCAACATTAATGTTCAATTCTTTATTTAACTCTTCAATGCTTTTTATATCACTGTAAGGCTCAAAACCTTTCAATAATTCAACCAATGGTATTGAATCTGTATTTAAGGCTTTTTTTACCTCAGATTCCGTGAAGGTTTTTTCCGTTGAAAAAGGGATGCCTTTATAATCAGGTGAAAGAGACGTTTCTAACATTAAAGAATTTATAGCATCCGAAAGTTGCTTAGCTGTAACATACATATCTTTAGCCGATTCAATATTAACTATTTTATCAGATTTAGATATTCCATCATAAACAGGATTATCTCTTAAGATTTTTAAATATGAATTTTCTGATTGAACCCAATCACCATTATAATTTTTAAATTCATAGTCATAATTTGCAGTAACAGTATAAATAGGCGTGTCTTTTGTTACTTTAAGATCTCGAAGATTGGAAAAACGACAATTGTTTTTATCGCATGTATTTGATATTACTCCCTGTTCAATATCATAAAGAAAAGCATCATTAGCAAGAGAATCTAAATTATTAGAAAATAGATAAGGTCGCGTACCACCTGAACCAACAGCAACATAAAATTGATAATTAGGTAAATTAAGGTCATCTGAAATAACCGATTTAATATCACCCGTTGTAAACTCAATTCCGTTAATCACACCAGGATGATTAAATTGCTCTGCAATAAAAGCAAATGTAGCTAAGCCAGAAGCTGTTTTTAAAAAACTAGGTTTTATAGACAGATTGGTAATTGATTTTGTCAATCCTGCTCTGGTGCCATTGACTAACGTTAAATAAACGGCATCATTTGCTGCCACAGGTAAAGCCCTTGAAGCAATTAATCGGGTAATACCCGTCCTAATCGCATTTTGACCAAGCAAAGCAACAACAGCAGGTACAAAAGCATAACTAATTGCTGAAAAAAATATAAGAAAGATAAAAATATTTGTTTTTTTCATAATTAACTTCTATTTATTAATAAGCAGTTAATCCTTGCACAACAGCCCAACCGCAAAGAATACCTGTAAAAAAGCTCATTAGTTCCCACATAAAGACCTCTAAAAAGGGGCGGTAAAGCCCCTTATCCATTAAAATGCATTGAGCATACGAGCGACTTTTTTAATTCCCATTACAACTACAGCAACGCCCATGATAGTACCCGCGACAGCAACAATGCCTGTAATGATTGGTCCTACATCGATTTGTTTAATAAGACCATCAAGGTAATTACCATTTGTTACTGCATCATCAACAGCAAACGCAGATGAACTTAAAGCCATAGAAGCAACAACGCCTGATTTCAAATAAACATTAGAAATAATATTTTTAATTTTCATATAGCACCTATAAATTTACCATTTTTATCATTCGCCCCAATCCATAACCTAATAAATAAAAGATTAAGACAAGCCCTAACCCTGCCCCTAGAATATTCTCATTAATATTCCCCAAAGGTGGGTTATTTAAAATTACTGAATTCTGAATTTTTATTACTTCAGACTTTGATAATTGCAAAATAACATTATTACAAACATTTTCATGACAGAGGTTTGTTGTTATTTCAATCTGCCCCTCCATATGAAAAACCTTATTTTGATGGAATTAATTTAATTCTTTTTATTTTTAAAGAGCCAAAGTCTCCCACGGTGAATGAGGAATCATCTAATGTATAAAATCCAGCAGAATAAGGCTGCTCATCTTTATCCAACTGAATAATAAATTTTTCAGGGTAAACGCCACCATTATAGATATAAGCAGTTTGCTCTCTGAAATTTAATACTTCACCTGTTGATTTTGAAACAACTTGTTTCGTATTAACCTTACCGTCAACTTCATTAATTTCGATTTTTAACATGAGTAGATACCTATTTAAAAAGGACATTGATTGGTTTTCAATTTTTCATTTAATAACGTTTGATATATCGGAGGAATATCAAATTTTATATTCATATCACTAATGTGCTCTTCTCTGATTATCATGGATAAAACAGTGTTAATATCCCCATTAAAAAAATGGAACACTTTAGCAATATTTTTAGAAGCTTGTTTTCTTAACCATCTTACTTTTGCTTCAATAGAATCAGTAGCTTTCCTGCCTAATAATTTAGGTATAGGTTTTGGCTCGCTGGGATTTATTTGCGCAGCATAATCACACAGACCTACATAAGTTCCTGTAATATCAAGAAGAACATCAATAGACACTTTCTTTAATTCAACCTCAGAGCGATACCAAATCCCTGTTATTTTTTGTTCTAAGGCTTTATCATAAACACGCCAGAATACACGAGACTGGCGAGATCCCACTCGTAAAACATCAATAGAACGGTTGCCATTCCCATCATATTCAAATTCGACTTTGCATTTAAGTTTAGGGCCTCTTCCGCCATAAAATGCATCATCTTCAAATGCTTTTTTAGCAGCATCAACCGTAAATATACCGTCGTAATCATCGGTTGCTAAATCGATTCTATTGATATCAGTAATATCTAAAAAAGAGAGCCATTTATGAATTTTTTGTGGTGTTGTGCCATTAAAAACATGAGCACATCCATGACCGTTAATTTGGACAAAAAAAGAATCATTATTACCGCCCCAAAAAACAACGCCATATCGCTCACATCCGCCTTCATCACTATAAAGACTCGCTGAATCGGAATAATAATGACCGCCATACCCTAATGGTGCACCCATATAGAGCCCAAAAACAGAAGATAGCCATGTTCTCAATCGTGAAAAATAACAATTGAATACATCGTTCAAATACTGTTCTATCTGTTCTTCAGACATAACATCATTTTCCACACTCGGAAATTGCTCATAACTATCCGGAACTCGATAAACATTTGATTTTTTATAATTACGATACGATGGTAACGTCTTAAACTTTTTCCAGTTAAATCCTTTTTCCTGAAATTTATCGACATCCTTCATAACAGAAAAAGGTGCAGAGAATGCAAACCAGTCAATAATTACAGGTCGCTCATAAGGCACTGAAGGAATTGAAGTTGAAATCAAATTTTTATCAAATGGAGCATTGAATTCTCCAGATAAATTTTGTTTCTTATTCACCGCAAACCTCTCTGTAACCAATAAAATCCCCTGATGTTGCCGTTGTTGGTGCTAAAACAAAATTTTGATGGAAGTGGAATACACATTCTTTTACCAGTTCATCAAATGACCGGAAAAAATCCCAATCAGTACCAATATTGGCATTGATCCCATATCCGTCGATGAAGTGAAAGTAGATGATATTCATGAGCCCCTCCATTTGTGCACATTTACACAGTTGCAAAAAGTATAAATGACAAAACAAATGTGCACAAGAGTAAATGTGCACGTTTGTAAACATGGAATATTCCAATACAATACAAAAAAAGTGACGGGAGGAGCTATGTCCAGAAAAAGCATAGGGATCAGCAATGATCGCTACCTTAAGATTGAAAGAGCCGCAGTTGACATTACGGCAAAGACGGGAAAAGTAACCAAGTGGTCTGAAATTGTTAACTTTCTGATTGATGAATACCTTCAGGAAGCCAAACTCGACATGATTTCCAAGGATGACAAAGAGAAAAAGTGATTCTCCTTTGGCATAAAAAAAAGTTAGATAAGTTGTCTGAATGTCCCTAGTTCCCCTGAGACTACCCCCGTAATACAGGACGGGGGTTTGGCGTGGGCAAAAAGTTACTTTTTCATTTTCAGCACAAAACATGACAGCGTTTTCCCATAGAAGTAATGGAAAAATGGTATCAAGTTAAAAAAGTATTTTTCGGCAGTAAGGGCGTCAAAACGTACTCATTTTTTTTGATGCACAAAAATGATGCAATACATGAAATAATGAAACCAAGGTAGCGTAATGAAAAACAAAGAAATCACCTTAGAAAAAATGTATTTACTAATCAGAAATAGTTATATCTCAATGTTTCCATATGCATTTGAGAACTATCAAGAAATGCTCACATATACATTTAATCATGATATCGAAAAAACCGGTTTGCCAATAATCATTTATATTTCAAATGATTACTACAGTGATGACAACTCCAGCCTAGTTAAACATATAAGAATTGAACCAATAACAGAAAAATTTGAATTGCTTTCAGCCGAAGTTAAAGAAGAAACAAATAAAGTAATTTCACAATTAACTAGTGATATCGAAAATATAATTAGTGATTTTAATTCATTGCATAGCTGGTTAATCAGAGAAGGTTTAATAATAAAACAAGAACGAAAATTTGATTCTACAATCTATTTCATGACTAAAAGCTTCATGGATTTAAAAAAGCTACCACTCTGATTCGCACAATGCACTCTATGTGTAAAGACGAACCTTCTCGATTGCGGTAAACCCCAAAACCATTCTACCGCAATCGCTCAGAACCCTTTTGTAACATAGCGTCAAACATTATGCGAACCTCAGTATCTAAATACGGATAGGCACTGAAATCTCTGTTTTTGGACTGGTTGATTATGTTGGTTCTTTTTAACTAAAGCTCATTTGCCAATGCTTTTTCTAGGTCTTGAATATAGGTTTTCTGTCTTTTCTTCAGATACCACTTCACTAAAGGTTTTAAGAAAATCTTTTTGGATATCACGACTTCCGTAAAGTCGATTTCAGTAATTCCATTATCAGAGGTAAAAACACCAATCCAATGACCTTTGATGTTTTCATTTTCCATATCAAACTTCCATCGCTGATATGGTACTTGGGCTGTTACCGTAAATATGGTCGAATAACCATCTTTGGTGTGTTCAATAAATTTATGATCGTTTATCACTTCAATACTGCGTAAATCACTTCGCCATTGATAATTTTCTGTCGATGTAATCACTCGCCATAATGTTTCAATATCACACTGAAACGTTGCTTTTATATTTAGCGTTGCCATAAATTACCTCTGAGTCATCTTTTCTGCTTATTATATATTTTTACTTGCTAATATAATGTATTGTTAGCAAGCTTAGTGTCCTCAAAATCAATAAATAGGAAGAACAAATGAAAATGACTAACATCCCTTTTGGTATAACTGATTGGAGCCGTATAGAGCCAGAAACTCATGCGGGAGAACAAGGTTTTGCGCTTTGGCGTACGGCCACATTTGGTGATATCAGAGTTCGCATGGTTGAATATTCAGCGGGTTATCTTGCGGATCATTGGTGTTTAAAAGGGCATATTTTATTATGTTTAGAGGGTGAACTACACTCTGAGCTTGATGACGGGCAAACCTTCGTATTGACACCGGGGATCAGCTATCAGGTCGGTGATAATGCCGAAGCACATCGTTCATCAACGGCTCTTGGGGCAAAGTTATTTATTGTTGATTGAAGTACAACAAGGATAGAAAGGCAGTTTGGGTCAGTCTGGTTCAAGCTTTACATTTTATTTTGTATATTTTTATTTCAGTAATTTCATTATTAGAAGTAAAATCCCCTACCCAATTTCCCTCTCAATTACCATTTTCCATATCAAACTCCCATCTCTGATCTTATTCCGATAAGAGTTATTGACTGGCATTTGATGCCAAACAAAAATATGACCACGCATTACTTCTATAATTACCAGCTTATTCCTTTACACAGATGTGGTCACATGGTTAACAAACTGAATCTTAACTGGCCTGAATTTTTAGAAAAATACTGGCAAAAAAAACCTGTTGTATTGAAAAATGCATTTCCTAATTTTGTCGATCCTATTACTCCAGATGAATTAGCTGGTTTGGCAATGGAGCCAGAAGTTGACAGTCGTCTTGTCAGCCTCACAGACAACAAATGGCAGGCAAGCCATGGTCCATTTGAAGATTACAGCGAATTAGGCGAAAAAGGATGGTCACTACTGGTACAGGCTGTCAACCATTGGCATATGCCGTCAGCTGAGTTGGTGAAACCATTCCGTGTGTTGCCAGAATGGCGTCTTGATGATCTAATGATCTCCTATTCAGTACCCGGAGGTGGTGTCGGACCACATATTGATAACTATGATGTTTTTATCATTCAAGGAATGGGTCGTCGTCGCTGGCGTGTAGGTGATGCCCTACCAATGCGCCAGTTCTGCCCTCATCCTGCATTACTGCATGTTGATCCATTTGAGCCCATTATTGATGTAGAAATGGCACCGGGAGATATTCTGTATATTCCACCTGGATTCCCTCACGATGGCTTCACTTTCGAAGATACCATGAACTATTCTGTCGGCTTTCGTGGACCAAATGGCCGTGATTTGCTGAGCAGTTTTGCAGATTACGCACTGGAACAAGATCTAGGTGGAATAAATTATAGCGATCCTAATCTGACAGTACGCGACAATGCAGGAAGAATGGAAGCTCACGAAGTTGAACGCCTACGCGCCATGATGATTGAAATGATCAATAAACCTGGTGATTTTGAACAATGGTTAGGTCGTTTTGCTACCACTCCACGCCATGAACTGGACATTGCCCCTGCAGAACCACCATATCAGCCAGAAGAAGTATTAAGCGCGCTGAATGATGGTGAAAAATTGATCCGACTAAGCGGACTGCGCGTCCTACATATCGAAGATAATTTCTTTGTGAATACAGAAGCTTGGGCTACCAAAGAAACAAAAGGCGCAGATGCGCTGTGTCAGTTTACGGAAGTTGGAGCAAATGAACTCGGTGAAGCATTGATGGTTCCAGCCTTCGTTGCAGAATTAACCGAATTTATCAATCAAGGATATTGGTACTTCGACGAATAAACAACGCTTACCACATATAACATAATAAAACACCTGCTTGCGGGTGTTTTATCGTCTACGCATTCCTTTTACCTTATACCTCAAGCTATTTGGTTTTAGCTTAAAGTTCCTAATATTGCTTCTTATATTCCTTTTTTTGCCAAGATATTTAGAAACTCTAGCAGAGATTAGATGGATCACCTCTCCTCAAAGAAAGCATATCCTGTTGACTTATATCAAACCAACCAAAGTTAAACGAATCGATTCACCTCATTGATGAGCTACCTCTCTTGACTTAACAACCAATGAGGTGAGAATGCACTAATACTTTAATTTATCTGAATAATAATCTGATATTGGAAGGTTTATCATGAGCTATCGTATGTTTGATTACTTGGTACCGAATGTTAACTTTTTTGGTCCTGGTGCTATCTCTGTTGTTGGCGAACGTTGCAAATTATTGGGGGGAAAAAAAGCCCTGCTGGTAACGGATAAAGGCCTAAGAGCAATAAAAGATGGCGCCGTAGATAAAACTATTGGTTATCTAAAAGAAGCGGGTATTGATGTTGTCGTATTTGATGGCACAGAGCCTAACCCAAAAGACACTAATGTGCTTGAAGGTCTTGCAATGTTCCGTAAAGAACAATGTGACATGATAATTACAGTAGGTGGCGGTAGTCCACATGACTGTGGTAAAGGTATCGGTATTGCAGCTACTCATGAAGGTGATCTTTACAATTATGCAGGTATTGAAACACTAACAAATCCACTGCCACCTATTATTGCCGTAAATACTACTGCTGGTACAGCAAGTGAAGTCACCCGCCACTGTGTTCTGACCAACACAAAAACTAAAGTCAAATTCGTTATTGTGAGCTGGCGTAATCTCCCTTCCGTTTCTATTAACGATCCTCTGTTAATGATTGGTAAACCAGCAGGACTGACTGCCGCAACCGGTATGGATGCGTTAACTCACGCAGTTGAAGCTTATATTTCTAAAGATGCAAACCCCGTCACTGACGCTTCAGCTATTCAAGCAATCCGTTTAATTTCTCGTAACTTGCGTCAAGCCGTAGCCTTGGGGACAAACCTAAAAGCCCGTGAAAATATGGCTTATGCTTCACTTTTAGCAGGAATGGCATTTAATAACGCTAACCTTGGTTACGTTCATGCAATGGCTCACCAATTAGGTGGTTTATATGATATGCCTCATGGCGTGGCTAATGCGGTGCTATTACCACATGTACTGCGTTATAACCTGATTGCTAATCCAGAAAAATTTGCTGATATTGCTGAATTTATGGGTGAAAATATCACAGGGTTATCAGTGATGGATGCGGCAGAACGCGCTATTGCAGCTATCGCTCGCCTATCTGCGGATATTGGTATTCCGCAACATTTAGGTGAATTAGGTGTGAAAGAGTCTGATTTTCCATATATGGCAGAAATGGCACTTAAAGACGGTAATGCATTCTCTAATCCTCGTAAAGGTAATGAAAAAGAGATCATTGAGATTTTCCGTCAAGCATTCTAATTTTTCTGAAAAATACCCGTCAGCTATGTTTTCTGTTGGCGGGTTTTTTAATGATATTTTATCTGTTTCTACTAGCCTGTATATTTAACTCATTAATATATAAAAATATATGTATATTATGTTTATAATAAGAGATAAATTAACGACTGTTTTATTTTCTTTTACAGGGAAATTCAATGAGTAGAAGTGGTAAAAATTATACCAAAGAAAAAATAACACGTCATAACATATTGATAAAAAGAAAAAATCACCCTATTCGTCTTTTTGTTAAAAGTTGGGATTTTTTAGGAAAACTACTCCTTAGCCTTTTTATTTTTATCCCTTTGATTTATGCATTAAGTGATCATGGAGATAAATTTATTTTAATGATTGTTTATGCTTGCCTTTGTACTCCGTTATTTCCATTTGCTAAAAGATGCAGTGATAATATACTGCTCCACTATTTTTCAAAATATACCTTTAATGAATATATTAATAACTCAGGTGCTAGAGGTGGGATAATATTTTACATTATCCTAATTATTCCATTTATTATTCCATTGGCAATAGGCTATTTTATTTATCAGATCAAAAAATATAATTCAAAACATCACATCTAATTATAGAAACTCATGCATTTACTAAAATTATGTTTTGATAAAAACAGATGATATGAGGTAAACAATAAAAAAAGAAATACTACAGATATTTTCAGTTTTCAGGGATATATTTTCCAATCTAAGGAACAAAAACCTTCGACAAAATCAAGTAAATCTAAAATAGTGTCTTCATCCTCAATAACTCGTAATTGATTTAAACAATCTCGCATTATATCTTGAGTCATTCCATTGTATTTATAGGATAAAAGTAATTCCCTTAATACTAGTAAATCTCGATTTAAAGCAATGCCCTTTTGTATGTCATCAACGAGAGCTTGCTGTTGCTGGTAGTATTGCTGTTTTATTTTATCCATATCTAACCTAAACCTGTCTTTTTACCCTTTTATTTTTTAACTCATTAATAATCAACAATAAATTAGCTTTATTCTGACTCTACTGGCTTTATAAATTTCAAAATGCTTTCCATTGATCTTGGTATTCTAATGGCACTAACTCTTTGTTATAAATTTTATCGTGATAAATCACGCGTCCATCAAGTCTACGTTGAGGCACCGTCACAACACCAGTCTCAAAAGTGGCATGGCGCCAATCTTCTTTAATTAAACCGCGTCGCCATAAGCGATAATATCGATTTGCTTGTGACTCTAATTCACTTTCTTTTAAAATAACTGTTAGTGGTGCAAATAGTTGTTGTGAAAGGTGATATTTTTCCATCAACCAACGTTTATTTCTTTTGACTAGTTTTCTTTTCATCGTTATTAGCCCTATTTCCCCTTATACTCTTCTTATCTTAAAGCAACTTATTGAAAAAGAAATGAAGATTTGCATTATGGGCCCTTCTGGCGCAGGGAAAACAACGCTATCTAAAGAACTCGCTATCGCATTATCTTTACCTGTATATCCGTTTGATGCCATTTATTGGGATATGACTGGAGATGAATTCCATAAAAATAGTGAGAATTTTATAACATCTCAAGTAAATGCTATTAGAGAAACAGATAAATGGGTCGTTGAAGGTGCTTACGACAAACGTTTATTACCCTTTCTTAATGACTGCACTGTTATTTTTAGAATAGACATTCCTTATTGGAAACGTGTTAATTACTTAATAAAGCGTTTATTTATTAATAGAATTAAGCGCCAATTACCTAAAGAAACATTAGTGAATACGTGGGAACTTCTTTGCTTTTCAAAGCAATATGATAAACGTTTAGATGCTTTCTTTAATAACCACCCTGAATTATCTTCAAAAGTGATTGTTATTAATGATATTTCTTTATGCGTAGAAATATTTAATAAGAAATTTAAAAATAAATAGATAATTAATAATGTCACATTTTTTAAATATTAATGAGTTATTTACCTATATGTGTATTTATCTATTTCAATTTATCGCTATAATTTAAAATCTTATCTTTATAAAAATATCATTACTCATTGTGTGCTTTATTTGACAAGGAAAATAAATAATGAAAAGTAATATGATGTCTTTTACTTCTGCATTATGTTGGTTAAGTTTTTGGTTTGGCTCTGTTCTTGTAGGTGCTTCATGGTTATATGCAAGATTACAAGAAAAAGTATTTTTAACTGGATTAGATAAAGGGTTTTTAGAATTAACATCACCAGATCCCACAGTGGCATTGATGTTATCGATTGGTATTATGATGGTTGCGTTAGGTTTGATTTATGTTCCTTTATATTACTCTGCCATGTTTATCGGTAATACTGTCGCTATTTTAAGCAGGAAGCCTATTAGAATTTAATACATGATAATATTAGATTTCTAACTTATTTTTTTGATTATTCCCTGTATTAAACAAAAAGAGCCTAATTTTTTACTTAGGCTCTTCTCCTTTTTTGAGTGATATTCATACCACTTTAGAAGGGCTATATAATTGTTTCAATCCTTTAAAAACCCATAATAATGAATGAAAAATAAGTAATAAAATAATGGCATTAGCAAAAACAAATAAAGCCATTGATAATAACTGCATAAAATGACTATTAGATGTCATGCTCATATTTAATGAGGCTTTTGCTAATGCTGAAACACCAAAAGAAAAACTCCAAAATGGTAATGAAAACGGTTGTTTCACAAACCAAGGAATTAATCTCATCATAAATAAGAGTTGTAATAACCCATAACCTAATAACATTTTTGCGAAGAAATCGATATGGTTGTCGTTGATAGCCAAATAAGCACTACAGGCAACCAAAGCGGGTGCTAATTGAATACCAAATGATAGCCGTGATTTTTCATCCATTAATCCTTCACTACGTATTCTTTTTAAAATAGCAGGTTCTAAACTTAACCACGAAAATACGCCAGCCCCAAAAAATAAAATACCCAAATCATTAAAACCAAATGCACCACATGCCATGGCACAGATAAAGTTATTAGCGACAGTTGGTAAATATAACACTGGTGTGGTCGCCATTTTAGGATATTCACCCTTCCATTGATAACCAATCAACCAACTGGAATACCCAAGCTGAGCAATTGCTCCGATGATAAACAATATCAAAGAAAATAAAGGTAAATATGGGCTTAGTCCTATCGAGACTAAGACTGTCGTTGCGGGAAATAAACTAGTAAATCCACTGGCAACCGGATGTTTAATTTCATTAAGAATTGCTTGTCGATGAAATAGCCATTTACTAAGCAAAAACAGCGTAAGTATTAACCAAACCAAGCAACCCACACCAATAAATATTTCACCAATATAAGCTGGATAATTATGCTCTTTAGCTGCATAGCGCCATGCCATTCCCGTACCAATCATCCCTAATACAACACCAAAATAGCCTGATGCAAACTGTGAAGAGAGTGTTTTTAATTTATTTATCAATATCATATTGTTACGTTAACTCATGTAAATGACATAATACATTGATGCTTTATTCTGAACATCAAATAATAATAGAGATAATAAAATTTATTTTTATAAAATGCATTTAAAATATGTGTTATCAATAACAACTCATTTTAAGACTATTCCCTCCTTGTGTTCCCGAATATTCTGATGCTTGTATGAATACGATAACGATATCTTTATATTGTCCTTTATTTTGGAGTTTATAAAAATGAATATCACGCTAAAAAAGATTGGAACACTGTGTGTCGCTTCTGTTCTACTTTTTTCTCTTGCTGGCTGTTCCAGCATGACAAAACGCGACCGTAATACAGCAATTGGAGCCGGTGCTGGTGCTATTGGTGGCGCTATTTTAACTGACGGTAGTGCATTGGGTACTATTGGCGGTGGTGTTTTAGGTGGCGTTATTGGCCATCAAGTTGGTAAAAAATAACCTTTCTATCCTTATTCTCTGCTAGACTGGGTCTTCATTATTTCGGCTCAGTCTAGCAACGAGTCACAATCAGATAATCTGCATTTATTTTGGTGTGATATGAATAAATCGTTTCTCTTTCAATTAAAAAAAACTGCCGTCGTTTTATATAAGTCGTTTAGTGATTTGATTCATATCGTAGTGACCCTTATTTTGTGTTACTTCTGTTTTCTTTTATCACCCACCTTGGTAATTGCCGTAATTGGCAGTATCATTATTATTATCGCCCTATTTTTACTTAGTTTATTTGTTTTGCCGTGATGCAAGGCATTCTCTTTGTCTCCCTTATTTTTTAATCAAAAATTGACTAAATAAACACCTCTTGTTCTGTCAGTTAAAAACAAAAATACAAGTTACTATTAAAGATAAAAATCTTTCACATCATAAAAGAACCTTGTTTTTAGGCTGATTTATCACAATCCTTACTTTTAAACTTGACTCTTTTTAGTGATAGCCTTTTACTTTCAATTATTATAACTATCGAGGGTAATTAAATGATTATTTTTATCACGGGTGCTTCTGCTGGCTTTGGTGAAGCCATTGCTCGTCATTTTATCAGCCATGGACACAAAGTTATTGGTACTGCTCGCCGTTTAGATAAGCTTAACAACTTACATAAAGAATTAGGTGAGCAATTTTATCCATTACAGTTAGATGTTACAGATAAAAAAGCCGTTAGTGAGGTTTACACTCAATTACCTGAAAAATGGCGCGAAATCGATGTGTTAGTGAATAACGCTGGTTTAGCGTTAGGCTTAAACACCGCAGATAAAGCCAGTCTCGATGATTGGGATACGATGATCGAGACGAATAATAAAGGTCTTGTTCATGTTACTCGTGCCATTCTTCCTTTGATGGTGGAAAGAAACAAAGGCCATATCATTAATATTAGCTCAACCGCTGCATCCTGGCCTTATATGGGAGGTAATGTTTATGGGGCAACTAAAGCTTTTGTTAAACAATTTAGCTTAGGGTTACGAGCTGATCTACAAGGTAAAAAGGTACGTGTTACCGATATTGAACCTGGCCTTGTTGGTGGTACCGAGTTCTCATTAGTTCGTTTTAAAGGTGATAGCGACAAAGTTGAACAAACGTATGCAAATGCAAATGCGTTAACCCCAGAAGATGTTGCAGAAGCCGTGTATTGGACAGCAACATTACCTGCCCATGTTAATATTAATACCTTAGAAATGATGCCCGTTAGTCAATCATTTGCCGGGTTAAGTGTTCATCGTCAAAACTAAACGCACTGAAAAATCATTTTTTATTAAGGCATCAGCTATAATTATTAAGATATAATAGTCATTGACAGTAATAGCGACATAACTTTAGAGGATAGCAACTATGATCAATACACTAACTAAGAAACCAATGGTAAGAACCGTATTGTTCTCCTTATTTCTTGGTTTATCTGTGTCTTCTTTTTCTTCTATTGCCGCCTCTACCAATGTAACCATTAATGGTAATGGCTATGACAATGTCTTAGATAAAGAACAAGCTCGACAACTGAAAGAAGACTGGGATCAAAAGCGTGAGCTTCGGACTCAAGTCAATCAGCGAGAAAAAATTGAATTTAATAAAGTAGATAAAGCCATTGATGAGCGAGATGCTTGTCTGAAAAGTGCAAATGTCTACGCTTATTGGGAGCCTGAAACCCGCCGTTGTTTAGACAGTAATACTGGGCGCCCTGTTAATCCATAAGAAAATCGTGTAAAACAGTGATGTTTTGCGTTGTAAAACAAGGAGAATGTAATATGAAAAAATATATCTTTGCAGTAATGGCAACCCTCGTAGCATTTGCCCCTTTAGCAGCAAATGCAGGTTGTGATGAAGTCGTTGAATCTATTCAACAAAAAATCGTTAATAACGGTGTGCCCGCAGCTAACTTTACTTTAACTGTCGTTGAAAACGACCAAGTTGCACAAACAGAAGGTAAAGTGGTAGGCACTTGCGAGAATGACACTAAGAAGATCATCTATACTCGCCATTAATGTACTGCTGATAAAAACTTGTAATTAAAAAAGGGCGCAATTATTAGCGCCCTTTTCTTTATCATTCAATATGAATGAGTATCTTACTGATTTAAAATCATTTTATTTATTTTTTTCCATATTTACTTTAATTCTGTCGTTTTTTTTCATCATTATTCCAGTTTTAAGCAAAGTTCAGAAAAAACAAAAACACCCAATGAATTTACTCATCAGGCGTTTAAAAGTAACAAGTTTGGCTCCGTTAAAAAACAGGCAACTCAATCCACTTCGTTACTTATTTATATTCTCTCTTAAGCAGGTACAGCGATTTCCAACTGACTTAAATCAAGGTAACAAGAGAGATCACGTTCTTCAGGACGTAATAAATACGGGATTTCACCAATCAGCGGCGCAGGAATATGCTGAGACAGCCTTTCCACAATTTTCGCATAATAAGGTAATCCTGGATTTATTCTGTTAGCAACCCAACCGACTAATTTCAAACCATCGTTGATAATAGATTGTGCTGTTAATATTGAGTGATTAACACAGCCTGGTTGAATACCAACAACCAAAACAACTGGAATTTGTTCTTTTACCACCCAATCAGAATAAAAGGTATTATCATCGAGTAGATAACGCCAACCGCCATTACCTTCGATAACAACACACTCTGCTTTTTTACTTAAATTATCGAGCTCATTTGAAATTTTATTAAAATCAATTTCATTTTCGCTAACATAACAATTATCAAGCAAAATAGGATTAATTTCGTCGTAGCGAACTTCAACTGGCGATGAATTATGAATAATCATTGCATCACGATTACGCTCACCATCAGCCGTTTCATGTAATTCTGTTGCAATAGGCTTATAACCCACTGCCGTTGACCCGCCACGATTTAATGACTGAAGAAGTGCTCGGGTTACAACAGTTTTACCCACGTTGGTATCTGTCCCCGTAACAAAAAAGCGTGTTAACATATAATTTACTTCCGTTATGACAGATAAATCAGGTTCATAAAAAATGACAGAGATTAGAGTTTAGGGTAACACTGTTTCTGGTGGCTTGAGGTAGCTCAATTTTTTAGTTAATTGGTCGAAAATAGAGAATTCGTTAATGATCAATTGAGGTATTTACGCTTGCAAAACACTTCTGTTACGATTTTTTGCACTTCATTTAGCCTTGCATCAACTCAATTAACAAAGAACCGTTGTACAGAGCCTCTTTAACCAATGAGGCTGCTGGTAAAGTACCTTTATTTCTTAATTCTGTTTCTTCAATAATTAATGATTGGGCGTAACGAGGCATGGCCTGATTTTGAACATGACTTAAAATCAATGGAAAAAGAATAGATTTAGCTCGACAAAGTGGCGAACCAATTAATATTTTTTGTGGATTAAAGATATTAATCATCACAGAAAGAATAAAACCTAATCGCTGTGCAACTAAATGCACGACTTCAAGGGCTTGTTTATCTCCAACTAATATTGCATCACACAATGTTTCTATGGTAATAGGATATTTGTTTAGCAACGAGGTGGGATCTTCTTGTGCCAATAATTGAGCTTTTTTAATTAATTGAGGAATAGCAATTTCGGTTTCTAAACATCCTTTCGCCCCACAATAACAGCTATTTTCAGAGTCGATGACTTTAGTATGCCCAATTTCAACCGCACTGTGACTATGAGAATGTAATGTCCTCCCATTACTAATCACTCCGGCACCAACAATGTCATCAATGACAATTTGCAAAATATCTGTATTGTTTTTTGCCGCACCATATAAAGATTCAGCCATTGTCCAGGCCGTGACACTATGCTGTAAGAAAACAGAAACGCCTGTTTTTTCATGAATTTTATCAGCAAGAGGAACATCTTTAATATCATAATAAGGAGAACTATGAATAACCCCACTAATGGGATCAATAATCGCATTCATAGTAATACTGATGGCCGTCAGCCTTTCAACATGTGATTGATAGCGTTCGAAAAATTCATCAATAGCAAGTAAAAAATGAGTAAGAAAGTTATCACTGTTCTCTTTAGGAAAATCAAACGTGTCTTCAGTAACAAGTTTACTGTCTAGTTCTCTTAAACTAAAAAGTAAATTACCTTTATTGACTCGGATACAGAGAAATTGCCACCCTTGGCTTTCTAATTTTAATCCGACCGCAGGTCGGCCACGAAATCCCACATCCGGAAACTCTGTTTCATGAATAAGATGAGCTTCAACTAATTCCCGCGTAATTTTGGTAATACTCGCTGGAGCCAGTTCTGCTTTTTTTGACAGTGAAATACGGGAAATGGGGCCATGTTCATCAATCAAACGAAAGACTGTGCCAAGGTTAAACTGTTTCACGTGATCGATGTGGCTAGGTTGGTTCCCCATTGAATGTCATCCTTAATTAAGAAGCCATAATTAATTCGAGGCTCCAAATAATTCATTACCGATTATGTCGTCAATTTGTGATAATTGTACAATACTTACATAAAAAGCGTGATCAAAAACACAGATAAATCAATATTTTTGGTGATCTAAGATATTTTTTAACAACAATTGCGTTAATCGATTTGCTGCCGCGGGTATTGTGCGTTTTTTATGAGAAACTAACCAAACTTCAGAAAATGCTTGTGAATTAGCGAAGTGTAAATAATGCACACCATCGACTTTCATTCGAGTAAAAGATTTAGTCACAATTGAGATGCCTAGTCCTGCAGCAACTAACCCTAAAATCGTCATAGCTTCACCGGCTTCTTGTGCAATAGTTGGCGTAATTCCTGACAAACTTAGTAATTGAATAATTTCATCATAAAGGGCTGTACCAACATCTCTTTCAAAGAAAACAAAAGGATACTGCCCAATATCTTGAATATTAACGCCTGTTTCTTTGTAAGCAAGTAATGGATGCCCTTCATAAACAGCCAAAATAAAAGGCTCTCGAAACAATAGCTGGTGGTGTAAATTTTCGGGTAACGTGGTGTTTCGCATGATACCCAGATCAATACGCCCTGTAAGCAATGGTGATATTTGTTGCTTTGTATTCATTTGATGCATATGAATACCAACTTCAGGATAATTTTCTCTAAATTGCCTTAAACTCAACGTTACTAAATGCATAAAAGGTGTCGTTGATGTAAAACCTATAGATATTTCACCTAACTCACCTTTTTCCATTCTAGCTGCACGTGTTGCAGCTGCGTTGACCTGCGCCATAATTTGGTAAGACTCTTTTAAAAACATTTGCCCTGCTGGTGTTAGTGCAACAGAACGATTAGTTCGTTCTAAAAGCCTGGCCCCTATTTCACTTTCAAGTGCTTGTATTTGTTGGCTCAGCGGTGGTTGAGAAATATTTAATCTTTCTGCTGCTTTGCCAAAATGAAGCTCTTCCGCTACAGCAATAAAATAACGTAAATGCCTCAATTCAATATTCATATTTCTCTCACTTTAGCATTGATACTTTAAAAGTCTTATTTCTAATGATTAATATATTAGACAAAAAAATCAAATATTTCTAACATTGACATAAATCAAATTTAAGTAATGGAAGTTTAATCAATATGGATACTCACGAAATAGACAGTAAAAGTATGAGCTTAGGCACTGATATTTCAGACAATACATCATGTATAGAAAAGCCAGCTCATCGCCAATCTAACCCAAAACACTATATTCAACGTGATGATGCACTGTATATAAAAGTGACAGTGTCATTTTTTATGGTGGGTTTAGCGACATTTGCCTTACTCTATTTTGTGCAACCCATATTGCCAGTGTTATCTAACGAATTTTCTGTTAGTCCAGCAACCAGTAGTCTAGCGCTCTCACTTTCAACCGCATTAATGGCATGTGGTTTATTAATCACAGGTCCACTTTCAGACGCTTTTGGGCGTAAAAATGTCATGGTCATTGCATTATTTTGCGCTGCATTTTTTACATTATTAAGTGCAACAATGAATAGTTGGACAGGCATCTTAATTACTCGCGCCTTAGTGGGGCTTTCATTAAGTGGCGTTGCTGCGGTGGCAATGACTTATTTAAGCGAAGAGATCCACCCTGCCTACTTAGCTCTATCAATGGGGTTATATATTAGTGGTAATTCTATTGGAGGAATGAGTGGTCGTGTTATTACTGGGGTATTAAGTGATTATTACTCTTGGCGTTTATCTGTCGTTATTCTCGGTATTTTTGCCCTTTTTGCTGCGATTACTTTTTGGAAGATATTACCTGCTTCAAAGCACTTTAGGCCTACCACATTAAAACCGCGCAACCTTCTTATTACCACAAAATTGCATTTTAGAGATAAAGGATTACCTCTGTTATTTATTGAAGGTGGTTTATTAATGGGCGGATTTGTCACTTTATTTAACTACATTGGCTATCGTTTATTAGATGCCCCCTATTCATTAAGCCAAACAACTGTGGGATTGATTTCCATTGTCTATTTAAGTGGCACTTATAGTGCATCAAAAGCGGGATTACTAACCACTAAATATGGTTTAGGCAAAGTATTTATTGCGGGTATCTCTATGATGTTAATAGGTATATTGATTACCTTAATTGAATCATTGCCAGTTATCTTCGTCGGTATGCTTATCTTAACAACAGGTTTCTTTGCTGCACATGCAGTCGCAAGTAGTTGGGTTGGTCGCCGTGCAAAACGAGGACGAGCTCAAGCCTCTTCACTTTATCTTTTTACTTACTATGCGGGCTCTAGCCTTGCAGGTACTCTAGGGGGATTATTCTGGGTGAGTTTCGGTTGGTTGGGTGTAGGATTATTTATAGCTCTTTTAATGTTAATTGCCTTATTAATAGCATTACACTTAAACAAAGTTGCCCAGTAAATTCATTGATAATGAATAAAGTGCAAAAGCGGATTAATACGGTTTAATGTTGTCGATTTTGCACTTCTTTCTTAAGGTATAAACTTATTCTTTAAGAAGGAACAACGATTATGCCAATTATAAAACTATCCGTTACTCTGCTATTTCTCTTTTTTACATCTCTTACGAGTGCGTTTACAGAACACTGCCCACCAACAAAACCAGATTGTGATGTTACTCATGATTCATTAGCACAACAGAGTGAAAAACAGACTGTCTTTGATTTAAAAACCATCAAATAATCCCTTTTTAGGAAAAACACCATCCTAATATGCCCTTTTTACGGTATACTGTATAAATAAACAGTATGCCGTGTTTTTGACATTTCCCTCTGCTAAGCGATGTACTTTTCACTGAATTCAATGTATTGTTTTAAATAAAGGCCAATTGTATGTTGTAACTAAATAAGGATATTAAGATGAGCAAATATGATTTAATTGAACAATTTAATCTCTGTTTTAAGCAGTTAGAGAACGAGATAAATACTCTGACAGAAAAGCTACAAAAACTAACATTATTGCCTTCTGCTGTTTTTGAATTACCCGATGTAACGAAAGAAGAAGAACATGATGATGTTATACACGTGACGGTGTCACCTAGTTATGATGAAAGGGCCCGCGAGATTGCCTTAAAACTAATGGCCAACCTATTTATTTATGATAATGCACCGCATATAAGCAGTAAGCGTGCTATTCGTTTACCTGGTGTGCTTTGCTTTAGTACCAGTAACAATGAATTTAAGTCAGTAAAAGAAGACGTTGAACGTATTAACTCATTAAAAAAACAGCTTTCTGATATCGTGACTAAAAAATCTGGGATTTCTAAAGAAGAACGTTTTGATTTTGTTCATAATCAGTTAAAAGGCTTAATTACGCTAAATGCTTATCGCACCCTCACCTTGTTGTCTGATCCTGATACTGTACGCTTTGGTTGGGCAAATAAAAATATTATTAAAAATTTAACGCGCAATGACGTATTGGCTCAATTAGAAAAAAGTCGTGAAGCCAATCGTGCGGTTCCGCCATATACCAGTGAACAATGGGCAGAACGTATTGATAAAGAGATAATCACCCTTTCTCAATTACCTGAAAATGCAAAATTAAAAATAAAGCGCCCTGTAAAAGTACAACCTATTGCTCGTGTTTGGTACTCAGAGCTTCAAAAACAAGTACAATATGCTTGCCCATTGCCTTTATTGGCTTTCTATATTGATAAAGAGAGCGATTTTAAACCGATTATTGGCGAATTACCTGATTATGATGCCGATAACATTCAAATTCGCCATCGCCCTAAAGCTAAGAAACTACAACTGATTATTCCAAGAATGCATTTATATCTTGAAATATAATCAATTAAAAAGTTAATTAATGAGCTTAATTGAACTTCCTTTAAGAATTTGTATGAGATAATCATTAATATGAGCAAATTGATTATCTTCAATTTTCAAATCAATAGAGATCATGAGATTATTCTTTAATACAAAAATAATTTTCTCTCGTGTTAATGTAATATGTTCAAGGCTATTAATGGCTTCTATATCAGATAAATGCGTCATTAAACCGATGGAATTATCAATATCTTCTTCTTCCTCATCAAATCTTGAAAGAATGACAAAGTGCTCAGGTGAAACAGGATCATCCCCTATTCCAATAATAGTAACATCATCTTCAACGTAACAATTTACTTCGGTTGCAGTAAAAATAATTTCTTCATTCATTATTGTCGTCCCAAAACGATCTAAAAATCCCGCCATGATAGCGGGATTTAATTTCTGCATTAAATAAGTGTTATATACACTTATTTTTTCATGCTACCAACCATATCTTCTGGACGAACCCAGCTATCAAATTCTTCCGATGTGAGGTAGTTCAGTTTCAGCGCAGATTCTTTCAGCGTTAAGCCTTCTTTATGCGCTTTTTTCGCAATTTCAGCTGCTTTATCGTAGCCAATATGCGTATTTAATGCAGTCACTAGCATTAATGATTCATGAAGTAATTTATTGATACGCTCACGATTTGGTTCAATACCAATTGCACAGTGCTCATTGAAGCTACGCATACCATCAGCCAGTAAACGAACTGATTGTAAGAAGTTATCAATGATCATTGGACGATAAACGTTCAATTCAAAGTTACCTGACGCACCACCAATATTAATAGCAACGTCATTACCCATTACTTGAGCACATAACATTGTTAATGCTTCACACTGTGTTGGGTTAACTTTACCTGGCATGATGGAACTACCTGGCTCATTTTCTGGAATAGCAATTTCGCCAATACCACAACGAGGGCCTGATGCTAACCAACGCACGTCATTAGCAATCTTCATTAATGAAGAAGCCAGACCTTTTAATGCACCATGTGAATGAACTAATGCATCACAAGTTGCTAAGGCTTCAAATTTATTAGGCGCAGTGACAAATGGTTGACCTGATAATTCAGCGATACGTTTAGCCACACGAACAGCATATTCAGGATGAGTATTTAAACCTGTTCCAACGGCTGTACCACCCAGTGCTAATTCGCAAACATGAGGAACAGAGTCATCGATATGTTTGATGTTGTGCTCAAGCATAGCAGCCCAACCAGAGATCTCTTGGCCTAATGTCAGTGGTGTCGCATCTTGCAGGTGAGTACGACCAATTTTAACGATGTCATGGAAAGCTTCTGCTTTCTCTTTGAATACTTTCAGCAGTGATTTTAATTCTGGCAATAAATCCTGACGTAATGCAATAACAGCAGCGACATGCATGGCAGTTGGGAACACATCATTTGAACTTTGACTTTTATTAACATCATCATTCGGATGGATTTTGCGCTCCATGCCACGGATACCACCAAGTATCTCACTACCACGGTTAGCTAACACTTCATTCATATTCATGTTTGATTGAGTGCCAGAACCGGTCTGCCAGATTGCTAATGGGAATTCAGTTGGGTGTTTACCTGCAAGCACTTCATCTGCGGCTGCGATAATTGCATCAGCGCGCTCTTTTGGTAATAAACCTAAATCCATGTTAACACCTGCGGCTGCTTTCTTTGTGATAGCAAGCGCATGGATAAGTGCAACAGGCATTTTCTCAACTGAAATACGGAAGTGTTCAAGAGAACGCTGCGTTTGAGCTCCCCATAACTGGTCAGCTGGTACTTCGATTTGTCCCATTGAGTCTTTTTCAATGCGAGTGGCTGCCATTTCAATCTCCTTAAGTACACAGAATAATTGATTAATTCCGAATCACTTTCTAGTAAATAACTCGGATACCAGTATCATGCCATAAACAGAATAATAAATATGAGAGCTAAAGCGAGCTTATGAAATTTATAACAGAATGAAATCTGTTGATTTTTTGGGGAAAGTACGATTAGCAATCTTATTTTATTGCCAATGTTATTATTTAAGCTTTCATATTTATATCCATACTTATTATGAGCCTTTATTATTCATCATAAATAGAATCACATCACAATTAAATATTGTCTAAATCGAAAAATGAGTAAAAAAGAGAGTTTTAATGATTATTTGAATTATCTTATAAATCATATCCATTTTGCTTTAAACTCATTATGTTAGCGAGTAACTAAGTAAGTTCTGATTGCGATTTTATTCCACTAAATCTATATTTACAGTTAATATAGGTGGCGATGTATATATGTGGATTATCTATATTTAAATTTAGTAAAATTTATCACCAATTTATCGGGTTGTTTAAGGGTTACAAAACAGCCTTTATAACGTACATCGCCAGATGTACACAGAGGATGGACTAGAATTATGAAGAAATCGCTTGTCGCTGTTGGTGTTATCGTCGCACTAGGTGTTGTTTGGACTGGTGCGTCGTGGTACATGGGCAGCAAAATTGAAAGTCGCTTACAGGAAGAAACGAAACTAGCTAATGTCCAATTAGCGCAACTTGCTAAAAATGCACAATTTGGCGCTGATATTAAACTTGAAATTCGTGACTATAAAAAAGGGGTATTCACCTCTAATGCAGACTTTGCTGTCGTGATTTCAAAAGATGCTAGTGAAGTCGTTGAAGACCAGGATAAAAAAGTAGAAGAGATTATCTTCACTACTGATATTGATCACGGCCCATTCCCTCTTTCTGATTTGGCTAAATTTAATTTAGCACCAAAATTAGCGGCCATGAATAATACGTTGGTCAACAATGATACAACTAAAGAATTATTCAAACTGACTAAGGATAAATCTCTTTTTGATATCCATACATCTTTAGCTTTTGATGGTGCAGTATCAGGTGAAGCTAAACTAAATCCTATCGATTTCGCTGAAAACGGTGGCACAGTTAAAACGACACCATTAACAATTGAATTCTCATCAGATAAAACCGCAACCAACTTCACTACCTCTGTAAAAGGTGATCAAGTTGTTGTGACTAAAGATGGCGAAGAAACTTTCACAATTAAAAATATTGCAGGTTCTGTTGCTGGAACTAAAGTTAACAACGATCAATATTTATTTAATGAGCAGTTATTAAGTTTTGCTGAAATTGCACATACCAGTAAAGACAAAGCCTCTGATTTTTCACTGAAAGATTTTTCTCTGACAACCAAAAGTGATATCAAAGATAAGCTCTTTAACATTTCTCAAACTTATTACTTTAAGTCACTGAATGTTGCAGGACTTGAATTTGGTGCAGGTAAATTCGGCTATTCAATTGATAAAGCTGATACTGATGCAATGTTGCTATTAACCAAAGTTTATAACAATTCGTTATTACCTTGGAATAAATACCATTATGGCAACGATGATATTGTAGAAAAAGCCGTTCGTGATGTACTGGAGAAAGGCTTAGTTTTCCGTATCGATGAAGCGTCTTTAACCAATAAAAGCGGTGTAAGTAAACTAAACTTTAACTTAGACTTAAATGCGTTTAACGTTAAAGTATTAGAAAGCCAAGAAAAATCACCAGCAGAATTATTTAACTATCTGTTTAAAAACATCGATTTCAATATTGATTTATCTCTTCCAATGTTAGCTGAGTTCCGTAACACCACTCAATACCTTGATGCAGCTCGTTACCAAGAAACCGCATTAACTGATGAAGAGAAAAAAGAAATTGAAACAGCAACAGCGACTGATATTGAACAGTTAAAAACTGAATTACAGCAAAATATCAATCAAATTTCTCAAGATGAGAAAGATGCATTACCTCTGATGCTACTTGCACAAGATGGTAAAGCATTAAGCCTGAAACTGAACTATGCTGCTGATAAATTTACCATGAATGGTAAAACCTATACTTTTGATGAGTTTATGGATGTTACTCAAGCTCCTCAAATGTTAGGTTTAGCAGCTATGTTATTCGGCATGGGTGCATCATCTTACGATTACGATGATTCTGATTATTCAGAAGAAGGTTATCAAGAAGAGATGACTGAAGATCCAGCGATTATCGAAGAGCAAGAAATCTTAATTCCTGAGCAACAACCAGCACAATAATTAAGTTTCTGTTAAAATAAATAAGTAAATAGAAACACCCCATTTGTCAAAACACAATGGGGTGTTTTTTTCTTCGTATTTTAATTAACAATCACAATCTTTAGCTGGAAGATGACGGTTGCCCCATTCATCTTTACAGCAAGAATCAATGGTTTTATTAATTATTCCTGCAAGTGTATTTACTGTTGAAATAATAGAAGTTAATTGTTCACAAACATGACCACAGTTAGATTTTTTATCATTCGGTTTAGGAATGTTTGGTAGTGTTAAACTATCACAGAGGATCTCTTGTAACACTAGAGAGAAATTCGCAATACCTGTAGTGTAAATATAAGAGCGCCCCCCTGTCTGCTCTGCTAAACGCACATACTCTTTTGTTACACGATCTCTATCAACCACACTTGGGAAACGATCGAGGTTCGTTGCACTATCGTCTGGCGTTCCTTGGTAGGTATATACTTTGACTTTTTCCTGTTGGGCAACGGCAATCGCTTCATCATTTTTTATCTTTGCTGCGTTGGTCAATACACCTCCGCCACCTTCCATACCTTCATCACCCAAAACAAAAACTGCACGACGAGCACCATCACGCCAATCAAAATATTTACTTAAATCAATCACTGCTCGGCATAAATCTTCTTTATTACCCGCATGATCACGTCCATCAGCTTCTTTAAAGGGTTTTCTTGCCTGTAAACGACTTTCGGGTACACCTAATGCTTTTAAGTAGTCACTCGCTGATTGATCAAATTTAGTATCATCCCATGTACCTTCAATACCTAAAAAAGTTACCCGAAGTTTTGATGGGCAATTTTCCAGCGCTTTTTGTATTGCAATATCAATATCTTTACTCAAATCTAACGACTCATCAGCCATTGAACCACTGGTATCAATTACAACAACTAGATCTAATGCAATTGCACCATCACCAGTAACGACTTGCGATCCATAAGTGAGATTATTTGCCGATGAAGGAGGTCGTATTTTAGAAACTAATTGGTGTTGTATTGCATTATTTCTCTTTCCAAGATTTAAATTTGAATTCTCATTCATATTTATACGCCTTAAGTTTTAAACAATTAGGATTTAATTAAAAATAATTATTATGTAAATAATTATTTGCTGTTAAATATATCCATCAAACAGCAATTTATTATGGCGTCAATTTTCTATTCTTTATTCCTTATTTAATAAAAGAGATATATTGTTTTTTATTTTAATGAATAAAATATAAGCATAAATAATTTTTTATATTTATAAAAACATCTCACTATCGTTTACTCAAAAGTATTAGAAATCATAAAATGAGTAACTCATTGGGTAAAGTGATAAGAAAATCAAGATTTAAACTGTTTTTTGCTTAACCTCCACTTTCAAATCTGTCAGAATAATTGATAAGATATTTCAATTATCATGATAACTCTGTTTTCAGCTTAATTTTTAATGTATCAGTTATCTTGATAATACACGTCAATTGCATTGAATATTGTAGCTAATAAATAAACACCTCTCTTTTTCGCTTTCTATTTTTTAACTTAAAATTGAGAAAAAATGGCATTTTTAGTTTTAAAAACAACCAATTTAAGTTTATTTATTAGTGAATAAAATAAAAATCAGTCATAATAATCTGCAACTCATTTATATTTACCCGATTATAAGAAAATCACTATAAACGATAGATTTTCATTATTTCTATTAAAAGGAAAATAACACGTGATTGACACACAGTTGCCTTTAACCGATTTACATCGTCATTTAGATGGTAATATCCGCCCACAAACTATTTTAGATTTAGCAAAACAACACAATATTGCGCTCCCCGCTTATGAATTAGAAGCTTTGCGTCCTCATGTGCAAATTACAAAAAATGAGCCAAGTCTTGTGAGTTTCTTACAAAAATTAGATTGGGGAGTAGCAGTTTTAGCAGACTTAGATGCGTGTCATCGTGTTGCTTATGAAAACGTGGTGGATGTGGTTAATGCGGGTATTGATTACGCTGAACTGCGATTCTCTCCTTATTATATGGCAATGAAGCACCAGTTGCCTGTTGAAGGTGTCGTAGAAGCCATTGTTGATGGTGTACAAAGCGCACTGCAATCACACGATGTAGATATTCGTTTAATCGGTATTTTAAGCCGTACTTTTGGTGAAGATGCTTGCCAACAAGAATTAAATGGATTGTTGAAACATCAAGATAAAATTACTGCGCTCGATTTAGCGGGTGATGAATTAGGTTTTCCGGGTCACTTATTCCAACCTCATTTTAATCGTGCTCGTGACACAGGCTGGGATATTACAGTTCATGCCGGTGAAGCAGCAGGTGCTGAAAGTATCTGGCACGCAATTAAAGAATTAGGCGCAAGTCGTATCGGTCATGGTGTTAAGGCTATTGAAGATCCTCGTTTAATGGATTATCTCGCAGAGCATCAAATTGGTATTGAATCTTGCTTAACCTCAAACATTCAAACCAGCACTATCAATTCACTAGCAGAACATCCTCTAAAAACTTTCTTAGAGCATGGCATTATTGCATCGCTTAATACAGACGATCCTGCTGTTGAAGGCATTGAATTAAAACATGAATATAACGTTGCAGCACCAGCTGCGGGATTAACACTAGAGCAAATTCGCCAAACTCAAATTAATGGTTTAAAAATGGCGTTTATTAGCCAAGCTGAACGTGACGCATTAATTAAAAAAGTAAGCTTACGTTAATATTTAATGCTTTTTTCATCAAAACCATCTGTTAATCAGATGGTTTTTTTATATTCATAAAAAATAGATAGGATCATTAATGACGCTTAGACTAAAATTAATCTTCGTCAGAGATTATTTATCATTAAGGAAGAATTATGTGGAACATTCACCCAACAAGAGGTCATTATAAATTATTAGCTCAATACTTATCGCCGATTGATGCTTCAATTGAAGCAGGACTTCTCCAATCTGAAGGTATTGATGCTATTCTTTTAGATGAAAATATTGTTTGGAACAATCAGGTTTATGCTCAAGCAACCGGAGGTGTAAAACTGCTCGTTAATGATAAAGAATTTGAACAAGCACAAACCATACTTAATGAGCTTTACCAAGGTAAATATAATATTAACGATCAACTAGAACCGATTGATTGTGAATTAGAGACAACGGTAAAAAATAATAAAACAGATTATTTGAACATAGGTTTTGTTTTCTTAATTTACTTTGTGTTAGGTTTACCTCTTCCGTTAAAGTCACAACCTTCTTCATTGCTAGATAAAAAAGAAAACAACAAAGATCATAGTGAATAAAAAAAGCATCGATAAATAATCAAATCGATGCCTTTTTTATATTTGGCTCATAATCAATATTTAAACAATACTATTAATTATCCATCCAACTTAAATATGTTATTTCTTTTCAGCTTCTTTAGCTTGATTAGCGTAGCGCTGTGCTAATACAGCACAAACCATTAATTGGATCTGATGGAATATCATTAATGGTAATAACATTACCCCCACCGTTGCCGCAGGAAATAACACGTTAGCCATTGGTACACCATTTGCTAAACTCTTTTTAGAACCACAAAAAACAATGGTGATCTCATCTTCTTTATTAAAACCAAGCAACCTTGCACTGTACACGTTCACAAAAATGACAATCGCTAATAAAATACAGCTCACTACAGCAATCGTTAGTAACGACCAGCCGTCAATTTTATGCCAGATCCCTTCAACAACCGCTTCACTAAACGCTACATAAACCACCAGCAAAATAGAAGAACGATCTGTTCTATTAACTAATTTCTTATGCTTATCAACCCAACGACCAATTAAAGGGCGAGATAAATGACCAATAATAAAAGGCACCATTAATTGCAGTAAAATCGACTGAATTGCTCCAGCAGTATCAAAATCATCTGCTGAGCCTTGCGTTTGCATTAAAAAACCCACCAGCACCGGTGAAAGAAAAACACCTAGAATGCTCGATGCTGATGCACTACAAATAGCTGCGGCGACATTTCCCCCTGCCACAGAAGTAAAAGCAATGGCGGATTGAACGGTTGCAGGAAGAGCACAAAGGTATAAAAAACCCATATAGACTGTTGGTGACATCCATTCAGGCACAATCACTTGTAATCCTAGCCCCAAAATAGGGAAAAGAATAAAAGTGCTAGCAAATACGGTTAAATGTAATCGCCAATGCCCAAGCCCTGCCAGTATTGCCTCTCTAGAGAGCTTTGCACCATGCAAGAAGAAAAGTAGCGCAATAGCGCCTGTTGTTAGATATTGAAACAGGACTTTAATATCCCCTTGTGCGGGTAGTAGCGTTGCTAGGGTTACCACACAAATCATTATCATGAGAAAAGGATCAAGTTTTAATTTTTGCCACCAAGACATTAGATTTAGCGCTCCCTTTAGCTTATAGCGTAATAGTTTGTTTTAAACGATTTGAAATTTCGCCCGCTTCAATCAAACGCATAATGGCAGTTGCTTGTATTGGCGTAACGGGGTTTTCTTCACCCAATGTAATTGCACGATAAATTTGTTGATAATACGCAGGATAATTACCAGGTAGTGTAGCAAGCGTGGTTGTTTCTAACTCACCGGATGCTGATAATGTTGTTAATTCACCATCTTTATTATCCATTCCCCAATTATAAGTTTGATTAGGAAGATAACCGGCTTTTAAGGCATCTTCTTGAGTATCTAAACCGTATTTAACATAACTGCCTTTTGTTCCATGAATAGCAAAAATAGGTGTTGGAGATGCGACTAGCATAGAAGCATGAAGAATAACTCTAAGATTGTCATATTCTAATAACGCATGAAAGTAATCGGCATTTTTTGCATTAGGACGTAATTGAGCAATATCTGCCGTAATTGCTTTAGGCTCACCAAATAGGCAAACGGCTTGATCAAGAACATGGGGCGCTAAATCATACCAAAGTCCGCCACCAATTCCGGCATCTTCTCGCCAACGTTGACGCACGGTTGGGCGAAAGCGATCAAAATGAGCTTCATAGGCACTAATCTCACCGAGTGTTTTATCTGCTAAAAGTTTTTTAACCGTTAAGAAACCCGAATCCCAACGACGATTATGAAAAACAGAAAGTAGCTTACCGGCATTTGTTGCTTGTTGAGATAATTTTTCTGCTTCTTCCAGTGTTAGTGTAAACGGTTTATCAATAACAACATGTTTACCTTTTTCCAAAGCCTGTGAAGCTAACGAATAGTGAGTATTATTCGGTGTAGGGATAATAATTAAGTCTATTGAAGGATCATTAATAAGTGCTTGAGGATCTGCATAAACCGTGATGTGAGGAAAATCTTGTTTGACTTTATTTTCATCAGAGCTTGAAATTGCACTGAGGTTTAAGCCTTCGGTAGTTGTAATTAAGGGAGCATGAAAGGTTTTACTTGCATAGCCATACCCGATAATCCCAACATTGAGTTTATTTGCCATAACCCTATCCTATTTTTATCTGCTTTTTTATTAATAAAAATCACTTTCACTTTTGTAGCTAAATAAATAATAACAAAGTTTGTGATAATATCTCGTTTAGTTCTATACACACGAGTAGGAATAATTAATTAATGAAATTTGATCTCAAAGCAAACACGCAGAATAACCTTTCAGGAAAGGCGCCTATAACTGGATGGCTACTTGCGCCATTGGCTTATATGATCTTATCAATTATTGGCTCTGGCTTGATGTCTGTTCTCTACGTTCTTAAATATTTTGCGGATTTTTCGATCCTCCACCAGCTTCCTTTTCATTTAATATCAAGTTGGTATCTCTCTGCGTTAACCACGTGGGTGATGTTTGGTTTTACGGTATATCTACTACGCCAGTTTTTTTATCGCGCTAAAAACTTTCCACGTTTATTTATTTTATGGTTACTTATCAACTTACTATTAGCGATCAAAAGCTTTGGCTTTGCGCCTGTAGATGACCAAACAGCGTTAAAATCTCTTCTATGGTCTGTCTTCTCGACTGTCTGCTTTGTGCCTTATATCAAGTACTCTAAACGTGTTCGTGAAACTTTCACACAAGTTCGATAACTTCGTATCTTCACCCTTGATATTATATACGCTTGTTTAGCCTCTTTATTTCAGGAGGCTTTTTGTTTCTCTGTTTAACAATTTTGGCATAACAATGACTGATTACTTGCTTCTATTCGTCGGCACCGTATTGGTGAATAACTTTGTACTCGTCAAATTCCTAGGTTTATGCCCATTTATGGGTGTATCAAAAAAATTAGAAACCGCGATCGGTATGGGATTTGCGACGACCTTTGTTATGACTCTCGCCTCTATTAGTTCATGGCTGATGGATAACTTTATTTTAGTTCCTTTGGACTTACTTTATTTACGCACACTGAGCTTTATTTTAGTTATTGCAGTAGTTGTACAATTCACTGAAATGGTTGTAAGAAAAACAAGCCCGACACTCTATCGTTTGTTGGGGATCTTCTTACCTTTAATTACCACAAACTGTGCTGTCTTAGGCGTTGCGTTATTAAATATCAATCAAGCACACACGTTTATGCAGTCGGCTGTTTATGGTTTTGGTGCAGCAGTAGGTTTTTCTCTTGTGATGGTATTATTTGCCGCCATTAGAGAAAGGTTAGCAGTGGCAAATGTCCCTGCGCCATTTAAAGGTGCATCAATTGGTTTAATTACCGCAGGTTTAATGTCTCTCGCCTTTATGGGTTTTAGTGGTTTGGTGAAACTGTAATGAATTCTTTATGGATAGCAATTGGCGTACTTGGTGCGCTAGGTCTTATCTTTGGGCTAATTTTGGGCTATTCCGCGCGTCGTTTTAAAGTGGAAGAAGATCCTATTGTTGAAAAAATAGATGCTATTTTGCCACAGAGTCAATGTGGGCAATGTGGACATCCTGGTTGTCGCCCTTATGCCGACGCGGTTGCAAACAATGGTGAGATGATTAACCGTTGTGCGCCGGGTGGCGAACAAGTGATGTTAAAAATCGCAGAACTAATGGGTGTTGAACCTCAACCGCTTGATGGTGACGAAGAAGCATTAAATCCCGTTAGAAAAGTCGCCTTAATTGATGAAGATAATTGCATAGGATGTACTAAGTGTATTCAAGCTTGCCCTGTTGATGCCATTGTAGGTGCAACACGCGCAATGCATACAGTTATTGAAGACTTATGTACTGGATGTGACTTATGCGTTCCACCTTGCCCTACTGACTGTATTACCTTAGTGCCAGTCAAAGTAACAACCTCAAATTGGAAATGGGATTTAAATACCATCCCTGTTAAAAATATTCCAGCAGAGCCTGAAGAAACACCTGAAGATGAACCGTCATTAAAGACGGAGGATAACGCTCATGTTTAATCTCTTTTCGTTATTTAAAAAAGATAAAATCTGGGATTTTAAAGGCGGTATTCATCCTCCTGAAATGAAATTACAGTCAAGTCGCACACCAATGCGTATAGCACAATTGCCTGATGAAGTAATTGTCCCTATTCATCAACACTTAGGTGTACCTGGTCAACTTTGTGTTAGCGAGGGTGAACATGTTTTAAAAGGCCAACCTTTGACTAAAGGTGTTGGCAGAACACTCCCTGTTCATGCGTCTATTTCTGGTACTGTCACTGCTATAGAGCCTTTTCCAAGTGCTCACCCTTCGGGATTACCTGAAATTGCCGTAAGAATTCAATCTGACGGTAAAGATGAATGGCGTGAACAGTTCCCGCTCACTGATTACCAATCGCAAAGCAAAGAGACTTTACTCGCTCGTATCCATGAAGCGGGTATTGCTGGATTAGGGGGCGCCGGATTCCCGACTGCTTCAAAATTAAAAGGCGGTGGTGATTTAGTTAACACACTGATTGTCAATGCAGCAGAATGTGAACCTTATATCACAGCGGATGATCGCTTAATGCAAGAGCATGCTGATGAAGTGATTGCTGGTTGTCAGGTATTAATTCACCTTCTCTGTCCTGATGAAGTGTTAATTGGTATTGAAGATAACAAACCTGAAGCTATTGAAGCATTGAAATTGGCATTAAATGCCGTCCCTGATGAGAAACGAATTTTTATTCGTGTCATTCCCACAAAATATCCCTCTGGCGGTGCTAAACAACTGACCAAGATCTTAACAGGTAAAGAAGTGCCATCAGGTGGTCGTTCATCTGATATTGGTGTTTTGATGCAAAACGTGGGTACTGTTGTTGCTATCAAGCGTGCCATTATTGATGATGAGCCTTTAATTGAACGTGTTGTCACGATCACTGGTAATGGTGCCAAAACACCGGGTAACTTCTGGGCACGTTTGGGTACCCCTATTTATTCATTGCTAAAACAAGCGGGATTTGTTGCAGGCTCTGAACAAATGGTGATTATGGGTGGGCCATTAATGGGCTTTACCTTACCTGACTTAAATGCCCCTGTTGTTAAGATAACCAACTGCCTACTTATCCCTTCAGTTGAAGAAATGGATACAGATAATCTTGAAGAGGCGTGTATCCGTTGTGGTCATTGTGTTGATGCTTGCCCTAGTGGTTTATTACCTCAACAACTTTACTGGTTTAGTAAAGGTAAAGAGCATGAGAAAGCACAACAGCATAATTTATTTGATTGTATTGAATGTGGTGCTTGTGCGTTTGTTTGCCCAAGTAATATTCCGTTAGTTCAATACTATCGCCAAGAAAAGGCTGAAATACGTGAAATTGATGCAGAAGCAAAACGAGCAGCTGAAGCTAAAGCGCGTTTTGAAGCCAAAAAATTACGCATGGAGCGTGAAAAACTTGAGCGTGAAGCAAGGCATCAACGTGCGGCGGTTAAACTTGATGATAATGAACATAATGAAGTTCAATCTGCGCTCTCTCGTGTAAAAGAAAAACAGAGTATCGGTAAAATTATTTCTGTGAAAGCAGGTGAAGAGCCAGATAACGCAGCTGCTATCGCCGCACGTAGAAAGCGTAAAGAAGAAGTCAGAGCAAAACAAGCAGCCAAATTAGCACAGCAAAAAGCATTAGAAGCCTCAAATGATAATACAGTAAGTGACAACGAAGATGCTGATCCACGCAAAGCAGCTGTTGCTGCCGCACTGGCTCGTGTGAAAGCGAAAAAAGCACAACAAGCTTCTCAAGCAACACCAGCCGTTGAAGCTCCTGTTGAAAAAGCAGAAGCCGAAGATGTCGATCCACGCAAAGCAGCTGTTGCGGCCGCATTGGCTCGTGTGAAAGCGAAAAAAGCACAGCAAGCTTCTCAAGCAACACCAGCCGTTGAAGCTCCTGTTGAAAAAGCAGAAGCCGAAGATGTCGATCCACGCAAAGCTGCCGTTGCGGCCGCTATTGCCAGAGCGAAAGCCAAAAAAGCACAGCAAGCTTCTCAAACAACACCAGCCGTTGAAGCTCCTGTTGAAAAAGCAGAAGCCGAAGATGTCGATCCACGCAAAGCAGCTGTTGCGGCCGCTATTGCCAGAGCGAAAGCGAAAAAAGCACAGCAAGCTTCTCAAGCAACGCCAGCCGTTGAAGCTCCTGTTGAAAGCGCTGAAGCCGAAGATGTCGATCCACGCAAAGCAGCTGTTGCGGCCGCTATTGCCAGAGTAAAAGCGAAAAAAGAACAGCAAGCTTCTCAAGCAACGCCAGCCGTTGAAGCTCCTGTTGAAAAAGCAGAAGCCGAAGATGTCGATCCACGCAAAGCTGCCGTTGCGGCCGCATTGGCTCGTGTGAAAGCGAAAAAAGCACAACAAGCTTCTCAAGCAACACCAGCCGTTGAAGCTCCTGTTGAAAAAGCAGAAGCCGAAGATGTCGATCCACGCAAAGCTGCCGTTGCGGCCGCTATTGCCAGAGTGAAAGCGAAAAAAGCACAGCAAGCTTCTCAAACAACACCAGCCGCTGAAGCTCCTGTTGAAAAAGCAGAAGCCGAAGATGTCGATCCGCGCAAAGCAGCCGTTGCGGCCGCTATTGCCAGAGTAAAAGCGAAAAAAGAAGCCGAACAACGTCGAGCTAAAGAAGAAGTTACCTTGGATTAATCACAGATGAAATTTAGACCGATACAAAATAACAACAGTAAATTAAAAATTGCGAGTTCCCCTTTTACGCATAATCAACAATCCACCAGCCAAGTTATGCTATGGGTTACATTAGCAGCATTACCGGGGATCATCAGTCAGATCTATTTTTTTGGTTTAGGCACTATTTACCAAATTATATTAGCCATCATCGTTGCGCTTGTGGCTGAAACTGTATGCGTAAAACTCAAAAAAGAAGATCCATTACTTTACCTTAAAGATAATTCCGCACTGCTTACTGGTGTATTGCTCGCAATTAGCATTCCGCCTTTGGCACCATGGTGGATCATTGTTTTAGGTACCTTTGTTGCTGTCGTTATCGCAAAACATATTTATGGCGGTTTAGGGCAAAATCCATTTAACCCCGCAATGGTAGGTTATGTAGTTTTACTTATCTCATTCCCAGTACAAATGACATCGTGGATGCCTCCTGTTGAATTACAAGCAGTCTCTTACAATGTCATGGACAGTTTAAGTATTTTCTTTACAGGTCATACATCATCAGGCTTAACACTTGAAGATTTAAGACGCTCTGTTGATGGCATTACACAAGCTACACCTCTTGATAGTTTTAAAACTGGATTATTAACTCATTCTATTGATGAAGTGTTAGCGACACCTATTTTACAAGGTGAGTTTGCCGGCATTGGATGGCAGTGGGTGAATGTAGCTTATTTAGTAGGTGGATTAGTTCTGCTCTATAAACGCATTATTAGCTGGCATATCCCTGTTGCGATGATCTCAATGTTAGCCTTATGTTCGGTTATTAGTTGGGGGATCGATCCTACTCGTTACTCGCAACCCCTATTACAAATCTTCTCAGGGGCAACAATGTTAGGGGCTTTCTTCATAGCGACTGATCCTGTAAGTGCCTCTACAACCCCTAAAGGTCGTTTAATTTATGCGGGAATGATTGGTTTATTAGTTTGGGTTATCCGTGTTTATGGTGGATATCCAGACGCTGTTGCCTTTTCAGTATTACTTGCCAATATCGCTGTACCTTTAATCGATAGCTATACACGCCCTCGTGTTTATGGGCATTAATGTGCCAAGGAGAAAATGATGATCGATATCTTAAAACGTCATGGGCTAACATTAGCTGTCTTTGCGGCTTGTACAACAGGTTTAACCGCTGTGGTGTACCACTTAACCGCAGATACCATTGCAGAGCAAGTGGCTATAGAAAAACAAAAATTATTGGATCAGGTGATCCCTCAAGCAATGTATGACAATGAACTTTCTAAAGATTGTTATCTACTTACGGCACCGGAATTGGGAAATTCAAAACCTCATAAACTTTATGTCGCACGTTTAGAAGGTAAACCCGTTGCAGCGGCCTTAGAATCTACCGCGCCAGATGGCTATTCAGGTGCAATTGAACTTCTTGTTGGCGCTGACTTTAAAGGCAACGTTCTAGGTGTTCGTGTAACCGCACATAACGAAACTCCTGGTCTGGGTGATAAAATTGAGACACGCATTTCCGATTGGATCACAACACTGAGCCATAAATTCATTTCCAGTGAAAACGATCCACATTGGGCGGTAAAAAAAGATGGTGGCGATTTTGATCAATTTACAGGTGCGACGATCACCCCCCGCGCTGTCGTTAACTCATCAAAACGCACAGCATGGCTAATACAATCATTACCAGAGAAATTAGAAACTCTCTCTGTCTGTGAGGCGAATTAATATGAACTCCATTAAAACGCTCTTTGCTCAAGGGTTATGGACAAACAACTCAGCTCTAGTGCAATTACTTGGTCTATGCCCTTTACTGGCGGTTTCCTCTACAGCAACTAACGCGCTAGGCTTAGGACTTGCGACAACATTAGTGCTATTTTGCACCAATGTGGCAGTTTCAAGTTTACGTCGTTGGGTTCCTTCTGAAATTCGTATCCCAATTTATGTTATGATAATCGCGTCTGTCGTCAGTGCTGTGCAATTACTGATCAACGCATACGCCTATGGTTTATACCAATCGTTGGGGATCTTTATTCCATTAATAGTCACCAACTGTATTGTTATTGGCCGTGCTGAAGCCTTCGCTGCTAAAAATGAAGTATTTCCTTCTGCCATTGATGGTTTAGCAATGGGATTAGGGGCAACAGCCGCACTCTTTGTGTTAGGCGCGATCCGTGAAGTTTTAGGTAACGGAACATTATTTGACGGTGCAGATTTACTGTTAGGTGAATGGGCTCAAGTATTAAGAATCGAAATAGTTCATTTAGATTCCCCCTTCTTACTTGCCATTTTACCGCCAGGTGCTTTTATCGGTTTAGGCTTTATGTTAGCGGGAAAATACCTTATCGATGAAAGACAGAAAAAGCGCAGCGCTTCGATAATGAAAACTTATGAAAAAGAACAAGGCTGTGGTAGTCATATCGTTAAAAATTAATTTGTGAGCATAATGAATCAAGCAAAACGTATTGAAATTCTAACTCGGTTGCGTGATAACAATCCGCAACCTACGACAGAGCTAAAATTTGACTCTCCGTTTGAACTATTGATCTCCGTGTTACTCTCTGCACAAGCGACCGATGTGAGTGTCAATAAGGCAACTGCTAAACTTTATCCAGTTGCCAACACACCACAAGCTATCCTGAATTTAGGGGTGGATGGACTTAAGAAATACATTAAAACCATTGGCCTATATAATACCAAAGCTGAAAATGTGATTAAGACCTGTCAAATCTTGGTGGATAAACATCACAGTGAGGTTCCTGAAAACAGAGAAGCCCTTGAGGCTTTGCCTGGTGTTGGTCGCAAAACTGCAAATGTTGTTTTAAATACTGCATTTGGCTGGCCAACAATTGCTGTCGATACACATATCTTTAGAGTGAGTAATCGTACAGGCTTTGCCCCTGGCAAGAATGTCAATGAAGTTGAGCAAAAACTATTAAAGGTTGTTCCGGCAGAATTTAAAGTTGATTGCCATCACTGGCTTATTCTTCATGGTCGTTATACCTGTATTGCACGAAAACCACGGTGTGGCTCTTGTATTATTGAAGATCTGTGTGAATTTAAAGAAAAAACAGATCCTGAATAAAAATTTGCCGATTTGTCTGTTTTTCTGATGCAATATTACTTGCGTCGCTACGCACAATCGAATAAAACTATTGCCCACTTTTATTATTAAAACTGCCGACTTTCCGGAAAAATATGTTTCAAGACAATCCGCTGCTTGCACAGCTAAAACAGCAACTCCATGCCCAAACACCGCGCGTGGAAGGCCTTGTAAAGGGAACAGATAAAGGCTTTGGCTTCCTTGAAGTTGATGGTCAGAAAAGCTATTTTATTCCCCCTCCGCAAATGAAAAAAGTGATGCACGGTGACCGTGTAATTGCTGCTGTTCATACCAATAACGACAAAGAATCAGTTGAACCTGAAGAATTAGTTGAGCCCTTTTTAACTCGTTTTGTCGGCCGTATTCAAAGAAAAGAGGGTGATAACCGTCTGTGGATAATACCAGACCATCCTCTACTAAAAGATGCAATTCCTTGCCGTCCAGCTCAAGGTTTAACCCATAACTTTGTCAATCAAGATTGGGCTGTTGCGGTTATGCGCCGTCACCCACTTAATAAAGGTGATAAAGGTTTTCAGGCAGAAATCACCGACTATATTACAGATAAAGACGATCACTTTGCCCCTTGGTGGGTAACCTTAATGCGTCATCAACTTGAGCGCGATGCACCAGAAATGGGCAACGAAGCACTTACATTACATGATGCATTACCTCGTGAAGATCTGACTTCTCTCTCCTTTGTCACTATTGATAGTGCATCAACAGAAGACATGGATGACGCACTCTTTATTCGTAAAGAAGAGAACGGTCAATTAACGCTATTTATCGCCATTGCCGATCCTACGGCTTATATTTTGCCGAATAGTGAATTAGATAAAATTGCGGCACAACGCGCTCTAACTAACTATCTGCCGGGCTTTAACATCCCAATGTTGCCTCGTGAGCTATCTGATAACATTTGCTCATTACGCCCTAATGAAAAGCGCCCTGCATTAGTCTGTCAAGTCAGCATTGCCCAAGATGGTGCATTACATGAAGATATTCACTTCTATTCTGCATGGGTAGAATCAAAATCCAAACTGGTTTACGACCATATTTCAGATTGGTTAGAAGGCGCTAACAGCGATTGGAAACCAGAGAATGACATCGTTCATGAACAAGTAATGTTATTAAAAGAGATGTGTGAAAAACGTCATGAATGGCGTGAGAAACATGCTCTGGTCTTTAAAGAACGCCCTGATTACCGCTTTATTCTCGATGAAGGTGGTAATGTGTTAGATATCGTGGCTGAAAATCGTCGTATTGCAAATCGCATTGTCGAAGAGGCAATGATCACAGCCAATATCTGTGCAGCTAAAGTGCTGGCGAAAAACTTAGGCTTCGGTGTTTATAACGTTCACACTGGTTTTGATCCACTTTATATCGATCAAGTTGTACAAACTTTAAAAGATAATGGCATTGAAACCACTTCTGAAAGTTTGTTAACCCTTGAAGGTTTCTGCCAATTACGTCGTGAGCTAGATAACCAACCTAATCAATTCCTTGATAGCCGTATTCGTCGTTACCAAAACTTTGCTGAAATCAAATCAGAGCCAGGCCCACACTTTGGTTTAGGACTGGAAGCTTACGCAACATGGACATCACCGATCCGTAAATATAGTGATATTTTAAATCACCGTTTACTAAAAGCGATTATCAGTAAAGAGCCTGCTGAAAAGCCACAAGAAGAAGATGGTATTCGTATTGCAGAACGCCGTCGTGCTAATCGTATGGCTGAACGAGATGTGGGTGATTGGTTATATGCACGTTTCTTAAAACCTTTTGCGGGTACTGAAACACCATTTAACGCTGAAATTATCGATATTACACGTGGTGGTATTCGCGTTCGCTTAGTTGAAAATGGCGCAGTAGCCTTTATCCCGGCTCCTTTCTTACATGCTGTGCGTGATGAAATTCAATGCAGTCAAGAAACGGGTACAGTGATTGTGAAAGGTGAAAGTGCTTATAAACTCAATGATATCATTCCTGTTCGTATCGAAGATGTAAAACTTGAAACTCGTAATATCGTTGCTCGCCCTATCTAATTAGTCTGTAGTCGGTATACAATAAAGCTGATGGTTCATTTTGAGCCATCAGTTTTTTTATGCCTATTATCTTTGCTAGACATAACACTAGAAATTTAAAGGGAATAAAAAGGGAATATTTTTATGGTATTAAGGAAATAAAACACTCAGACCATAAATTTAGTAAATAACAAATGGATTGAATTAATGAAAGATAAAGTGCAGATTAGCCGTTTTTTAAGCTATATATTACGACACTCCCCTGAAAGTATTGGTTTATCACTTGATGAGCAAGGATGGGGTGAAATATCACAACTGATCTTGTTAGCGCAGAAAAAAGGCACGCAACTAACCCTTGAACTGATTAACGATGTAGTTAAAACGAATGATAAAAAGCGTTTCGCTATTTCAGAAAATGGGCTTTTTATTCGTGCCGTTCAAGGGCACTCTCTTAAGACTACGGTTGATTACCAAGCTATTACTCCTCCTAAAATACTTTATCACGGTACAGCAACTCGTTTTATCGACAGTATTTTTAATCAAGGTTTAATACCGAATGGTCGCCAATATGTTCATCTATCACAAGATTATAAAACAGCAGTGAATGTCGGCAATCGTCATGGAAAAGCCGTTGTTTTAATTGTTGATAGTGAAAAAATGTTTAGTGAAGGTTTTGAATTTTATCAGGCTGATAATGGTGTATGGTTAACGCTTTCCGTGCCTGTAAAATATCTAAAAATCGAAGAGAAAGAATAGAATGAAATATAAACAAGTAGGTGACATTGTCACCTATAATCTTGCTTATGGTGTTCTCTGTTTGACTAATACTTAATCAGGATGACCTGTGATGGTTATTTTAGTGCCCTTCTGATCTTCTTCTAACAAAATTTCGGTAAAACCACCTGCAAACTGCTGTTCTATTATTAATTTTTTGGGGTTTTCCCAATTATAGTCCACAGAAACGGCATCATTTGTGTACTCTTTTTGGATGTTATTATTCACTCTAATGACTTTTTCAAGATAAGCTTCATCGTGTTCGCTGACATATTTTTTATACGCATCAGTGATTGAAAGCCCAGTATAAATACAGTTGGTTATTGCCCCATGCTCGTAAATTTCATCCATTGTCTGCTCTGGTGAAGAACAATATTTATCATGGACAATCACTTTATCTATTTTGCTTTCTGCCAAAAGCACAGAAGAATACAACAACGTTACAATCATCAAATATGCTTTCATAAAACACCTTTAAAAAGACATCTATTAATAACAATAAAAAATGCGCTAATCTCAATAGAAAATCAGCGCACCCTTATTCATTTCATTGCTATCTAGCTAGCTAAATCAGCCACCAGCCAGTTTAACTTTCATTCCTTTGGCTTCTAATAGCGATTTAATTAAATCACGTTTGTCACCTTGGATCTCAATTAAACCGTCTTTTACACTACCACCACAGCCACATTTTTTCTTTAGTTCAGCGGCAAGTTTGGCCAGCTCTGCATCATCCAGATCGATACCTGAAACAACACAAACACCTTTACCTTTACGCCCACTAGTTTGACGCTGAATACGCACAATACCATCACCGACAGAACGTACAGGCTTTTGTTCTTCTTCTTTAATGCGACCCGCATCTGTGGAATAAACCAAACGAGAGTTATTATCCATGTTAATTACATACCTTGTATATATTCGTCATACTATTAAGATGCAGTGTATTGTCACTTAGCTACATCTTGAGTTATTTAGAGTATAGAACGATTAATTTGTTGCAACGTTTCAAGAGGATTATCACTACGTGTAATAGGACGTCCAATCACCATATAATCAACCCCTGCTGCAATGGCTTGTTCTGGCGTCATGACTCGACGCTGATCACCAACATCACTTCCTGCAGGGCGAATACCTGGTGTCACTAATAAGAAATCATCACCACAAACTTGTTTAAAACGTGTAGCTTCATGTGCAGAGCACACAACACCATCAAGGCCACAAGATTTTGTCAGCAACGCCAAGCGCTCGGCTTGTTCTGCGGGTGTTAATGTTATACCCAACTCAATCAAATCGGACTGATCCATACTCGTTAACACTGTTACTGCTGTTAAAAGTGGTGCATCTTTGCCATAGGATACAAGGCTTTCTTTAGCTGCACGCATCATGCGACTGCCACCACTTGCATGTACGTTCACCATCCATACACCTAAATCAGCCGCAGCTGCAACGGCTCTTGCAACGGTATTGGGAATATCATGAAATTTTAGATCCAAGAAAATGTCAAAACCGTCTTTTTGTAACTGCGTAACAAATTGAGGGCCAAAACGGGTAAACATCTCTTTACCAATTTTTAAACGGCAAGATGAGGGATCGATACGTTGTGCAAAATCTAATGCACTTTTTTGATCTTCATAGTCTAATGCCACAATAACGGGCGCGCAGGTGAACTCGGGCGATTTTTTATCACAATGAAATGACATTTTAGGGCCTTTATTTATAAAGAGACTATTAAAAAAGTGACATCGTCACTGACCATCTAAACCGCGAATAGGTTTAACGGTATCCCATGAACGACAGGATGGACAATGCCAATATAATGCATGAGAGGTAAAACCACATTTATGGCAACGATAATCTGGTTTGGTACGAATTTGTTCACCAACCATATAACGCAATAAAATAAGACTTTCTTTGGCTCGACCTTCTTCTGCTTCAGCTAAATGATAACGCATTAAGCGATAGAAAAGTCGCATTGTAGGATGGCGTTCTAATTGGCGGTTAATATAAAGCTGAGCAGCTTCAATACCTTCTTTGGCTTCAATGATATCTGCAAGGTAGAGTTCAGCAATAGCACCGCTATTACTATCAACACATTGGCGTAAATACGCCTCCCAACGAGAATTATCTTCTTGCGTCTGAAAACATTCAAAAAGCATAGGTAATGTTTCACTTACCATCTCTTTATCTTGCTCGATAACTTTCATCAGCACTTCAATGGCTTTTTGTTTCTCATCACGAGCAATATAAATACGACCATACATAATTGAAACACGAGCACAGAGGGGATCTGCTTGGCCTGCTTTTTGTAGAAAACTAAGTGCACTATCAAGATTATCACTACTCATTTCTTGAAGTGCCAACTCACAGTAAAAATGTGATATTTGTTCTTTTAATTCATGCTGACCTAATTTTACTAATTTTTCAGCTGTTTCGATGGCTTTGCCCCAATCACTAGTTAACTGGTAAATAGCCAGCAAAGATTGTAACGCGCTTTGGCGAAACTCTTGCTCATCAATAAGTTGCTGAAACATATTTTCAGCTCGATCGTAAACTCCCGCAGCAACATAGTCACGGCCAAGTTGTTGAACAGCTAGGAGACGTTGATCAAAAGAAAGCGCTGCACTTTCCATTAAGGATTGATGAATACGAATTGCGCGTTCAACTTCACCACGAGAACGGAAAAGATTGCCTAACGTAAGATGTGCTTCAAAAGCAGAACTATCTTCTTTAAGCATTTCAAGGAAGAGATCAACAGCTTTATCTTGTTGATCCGAAAGTAAGAAGTTAACACCCGCCACGTATTCTCGTGACAGGCGATCGGCATTCTGCTGTTTATCCTGTTGGGCGCCACGACGCCCCATATACCAGCCGTAAGCTGCCGCGACAGGTAATAACAGAAACAGCAATTCTAGCATCAGCTATCGTCCTTATTTCGTAGCAGAAGCAACCGTTGGGCGACTTTCTTGGCTTTCTTGTTTGGTTTGAGCGCTTTCAAGACGTTTAATTTTACGTTTTGCTCGGCCTAGTGATAAACGGGCGCGCAAATAGAAAACACCACTCACAATCCAACCAAGAACAAAGCCGACACCAAACAGTGTGGCTAACAAGGTAGAAATACGATATTCCCCTTGAGCAATAAGGTAATTGAATGTGACTACCTGATCGTTATTTGAGCCTAAAGTCATGGCAATGACCACGATGGCAAAAACAAGAATAACCAAAATAAAAAGTAGGACTTTTTTCACATTATTTCCTTTTTTATTCTCTTTTCTTTAGTGGACAGATAAAGGTAGCATTTTCACTGCGCACAAAGAAAGTCATTTCTTAGAATCAACTGATTTTCGTATATTTTTTCACATAAATACTGAAAAAGACATTCTGTATCTCAAAAATAAAGGCTATCGTCAGGATTTGAGTAATAAACGTCGCTCAATCACCTTAAATGCACACCAAACCAGCATAGTACTTATAAGAATACCCACAATCACATCAGATGCCCAGTGCATTCCCAACACAATACGCCCTACAGTGACATCGATTCCCCATAATAACCCGAGTGTTGCTAAAAAATAATGACCGCGCAACATAAAAAGGACAAAAACAAACAAGCCGAGTGTTGCTGCAAATAAGCTATGCCCGGATGGAAAAGCATAACCCGTTTCCGCTTTCCAATGTTTAAGTTGCCATTCGGGGATCATAGGGGAATTTGCCAATCCATTTTGGAGTAATTGTTCCCGCGCTGATCTGGGAACTTGATAAAATGCCTCTGGTGTAATGTGTAAATTGTCACTGACCCAAACAACATAAGGACGAGGTTCTTTGACTGTATTTTTAACTGCAACCTTAACTAATTGCCCAACGACTAAGGTCGCAACAATTATCACCGCTAATTGAATAAAATTATTACGTTTTAATTTCAAAACCATAAACAGTAATGCCAAAAACACAATAATACTAATAGTTCCCCAAGGTTTCGCTGCACTATCTGCTATCCACAATGTGCTAATTCCCCCTAAAGGGTGATCAGTCGGTTGCCATTGCCAACCCAGCATTAACACTACACTAGGTATGATTAAGAGTAATATACTGCCTAATGAAATTAATCTTGTTATCTTCTTATTCAATATATCGACCCTTCTCAAATACAAACACTGTCTTTCGTTTATCTTTAAAGTTTATCAGTATAAACGATGCTCGTTTAGCAATAAATCATTATGCAATAAGGCTCAAAATCTGATAATTTGTAGTGGTGTGAATTTATAAGTGTGTGTTATCCCATTTCCTTGCCTATCAGACATGGAAACATTTCAGTGTTTTATTTCTCTTTGTTCTCGTTATAAAGTGTATAATCTTGAACGAGAGTTTCACCTGAAATTATGAGTCAAAAATAATGAAATTAAGACGTATCGCAGAAGCAAAACTACCTACCCCTTTTGGTGAGTTTTTAATGGTCGGTTTTGAAGAAATCGCAACAGGTAAAGATCACGTCGCCCTAGTCTATGGCGATATCTCAGGCTCAGAGCCTGTATTATCTCGTATTCATTCAGAATGCTTAACGGGTGATGCCTTATTTAGTTTGCGTTGTGATTGTGGTTTCCAACTTGAAGCTGCACTTTCACAAATAAGCAAAGCGGGTCGTGGTGTCTTACTTTATCATCGCCAAGAAGGCCGTAATATTGGCTTACTAAATAAAATAAGAGCTTATGCATTACAAGATAAAGGGTTAGATACTGTTGAAGCAAACCTCGAATTAGGTTTTAAAGCTGACGAACGCGATTTTACCCTTTGTGCTGACATGTATAATCTATTAGGTGTTCATGAGGTGCGGTTATTAACCAATAATCCGAAAAAAATTGAAATCATGAAAGCCGCAGGTATTAATGTTATCGAGCGAGTTCCTCTGATTGTCGGACGTAATCCAAGTAATGCACATTATCTTGATACCAAAGCCGATAAAATGGGCCATCTTTTATTTAAGAAAGCGCAATAATAAAGTAACAGTACAGCATTAATAATTTTCAAATCCGAGTCTGAGTTGCTCGGATTTTTATTTAGTTCTTTTTATTCTATTACCTTGTAAATTCATTCTTTATCTATTTTTCTTTGCTTATATTTCCTTCTTTTTCACAGATCATTCTTCATTAAATTATATCATGTGAAAATTTGTCATATGCGATTTCATTGACTATCTATCTGATTCTAAGTTATTTATTAATAAATAAATTTTGATAGGAAAACATTATGCCATTACATTTTTCTGGTAGGATTTTCGGCGCGCTATTATTAGTGGGAACATTATTAACAGGCTGTGATAATAGCGATAAAAACAGCTATTCAATCAAAGTTGGTGTGATCAATGGCGCTGAACAAGATGTGGCAGAAATTGCCAAAAAAGTCGCTAAAGAAAAATATGGTTTAGAGGTTGAATTAGTAGGTTTTAGTGGCTCATTATTACCTAATGATCCCACAGCAAATAAAGAATTAGATGCGAATGTTTTTCAGCATCGTCCTTTTCTTGCTCAAGATAATCAATCTCGGGGTTATAATTTAGTGGCTGTGGGCAATACCTTTGTTTTTCCTATGGCCGGCTATTCAACAAAAATCAAACACCCTTCTGAATTAAAATCTGGCGATACCATTGCAGTTCCTAACGATCCAACCAACTTGGGCCGAGCTTTACTGTTATTAGATAAAGAAAAACTTATTGCATTAAAACCAAATAGTGGCTTGTTACCTACTGCCATCGATATTATTGATAATCCTCTTAAATTAAAAATTATGGAGCTAGAAGGCGCACAGTTACCACGAGTGTTAAACGATCCGAAAGTCACCGTTGCCATTATTAGCACCACTTACATCCAACAAATTAATTTATCTCCGACAAAAGACAGTATTTTTATTGAAGATAAAAACTCGCCTTACACCAATATTATAGTGGCAAGAGAAGACAACAAAGACGCTAATAATGTGCGTGATTTTATCAAGGCTTATCAATCCCCCGAAGTTGCAACAGCCGCCGAAACTATTTTTAATGGTGGTGCAGTTCAGGGTTGGTAAAAATTTATTAGCTTTTTTATGGCAGACTCCACTTAAGCAACCTAAAAAAACGCCCCATTTTTATAATGAGGCGTTTAGCAATATCAATAAGACCTAATTAAAGCATATTACGAATAACATAATGTAATATGCCACCATGTTGGAAATAAGCGAGCTCGGTTTGTGTATCAATACGGCAACGCGCCATAATAGTTTCAGTGCGATTATCCGCAAAAGTAATATTAACCGCGACATCTTGAACTGGTGTTAATGCATTAAGCCCAGTGATCTCAATTTTCTCATCACCTTTTAATCCTAATGTTTGACGTGTAACACCTGCTGGGAATTCTAACGGTAAAACTCCCATACCAATCAAGTTAGAACGATGAATACGCTCAAAAGAACCCGAAATCACGACACGAACACCTAATAAACGCGTTCCTTTTGCTGCCCAGTCACGGCTAGAGCCTGAACCATACTCACTTCCTGCAATGATCGCCAATGGGGTATTTTCTTGCTGGTAACGCATTGCAGCATCATAAATTGCTAACGTTTCCCCCGTTGGAATATGTTTGGTAAAACCACCTTCAATTCCCGGTACCATTTCATTACGAATACGAATATTGGCAAAGGTGCCTCGCATCATAACTTCATGGTTACCACGTCGAGAGCCGTAGGAGTTAAAATCTTTCGGTTCTACCCCATGCTCACGCAAATAACGTCCAGCGGGACTATCAGCTTTAATATTTCCAGCAGGTGAAATATGGTCAGTTGTTACCGAATCACCTAAAATTGCCAAGATACTGGCTTGGTGAATATCGTTAATTGGTGCTGGCGTTTTTGTCATTCCTTTAAAGAAAGGAGGATGACGAATATAAGTAGAATCTGCCTGCCAAGTATACACTGGCGTATTTTGTGTTTTCAGTGATTTCCACGTCTCATCTCCTTCAAACACCGCAGAGTACTCTTTATGGAACATCTCTGTTTTCACTTTTTCAACCGCATCTGCAATTGCTTTACTGTCAGGCCAAATATCTTTTAAGTAAACAGGGTTACCCTGCTTATCTTTACCTAAAGATTCTTTAGTAAGATCGATACTCATATTCCCTGACAATGCATAAGCAACCACCAGCGGAGGCGAAGCTAACCAGTTAGTTTTTACTAAAGGATGAATTCGACCTTCAAAGTTACGGTTACCTGATAATACCGCTGCAATAGTTAAATCATTATCTTTAATTGCGCTTTCAATCGGTGCTAATAAAGGCCCAGAATTACCAATACAAGTCGTGCAACCATAACCCACAAGATTAAAACCTAACTCATCAAGATAAGGCGTTAATCCCGCTAAATTAAGGTAATCTGTGACCACTTTAGAGCCGGGGGCTAAAGAAGATTTTACCCAAGGTTTACGCTGTAATCCCTTTTCTACCGCATTTTTAGCCAGTAACCCCGCGGCCATTAAGACATTCGGGTTTGAAGTATTAGTACAAGATGTGATCGCTGCAATCACGACAGCACCATCAGTTAACTCAAATTCAGGGTAATCATCAATTTTTACTTGAGGTAACTGCGCCAGTGGTTTCTTATTGGTTTCAAGATCTACTGCCGCTTTAAATGCATTAGGAACACTTGCTAAATTCACTCTATCTTGAGGACGTTTAGGCCCAGCTAGACTTGCTTCAACTGTTCCCATATCAAGAGATAATGTAGAGGTGAAGATAGGCTCATCACCAGCATGACGCCATAAACCTTGCTCTTTACTATAAGCTTCAACTAAAGCGATTTCTTGCTCTTCTCGCCCAGTTAAACGCAAATAATCAAGCGTAATATTGTCTATTGGGAAAAAGCCACATGTTGCTCCGTATTCTGGCGACATATTCGCTATCGTTGCCCGATCAGCTAAAGGTAATGAGGCTAAACCATCTCCGTAAAACTCAACAAATTTTCCTACTACACCATGGGCTCGTAGCATTTGGGTGACAGTAAGTACAAGATCTGTTGCTGTAATACCTTCTCGTAGTTTGCCTGTTAGTTTAAAACCAACAACATCAGGAATAAGCATTGAAATAGGCTGACCTAACATTGCAGCTTCAGCTTCAATACCTCCAACCCCCCAGCCTAAAACACCAAGACCATTAATCATGGTGGTGTGAGAATCTGTTCCTACTAAGGTATCTGGATAAGCTACATAACGGCCATCTTTTTCTTCAGACCAGATAGCTTTACCTAAATACTCAAGGTTTACCTGATGGCAAATCCCTGTTCCTGGTGGCACAACACGAAAACGTTCAAACGATTGTTGCCCCCAACGCAAGAAAAGGTAACGTTCATAGTTACGTTCCATTTCTATTTCAACGTTTTCAGCAAATGCATTTTTACTTGCGTATTCATCAACCATCACAGAGTGATCAATAACTAAATCAACGGGCGATAATGGATTGACCTTTTCCACTTGTCCGCCTAATGATTTTACGGCTTCTCGCATTGCAGCTAAGTCAACAACAGCAGGCACACCTGTAAAGTCTTGCATTAAAACTCTTGCTGGTCGATAAGCTATTTCACGAGATGCATGGGCTGTTTTTTGCCAATCAACTAACGCCTTAATATCATCTTCAACAACCGTATCATTATCGAGATAACGTACTAAATTTTCTAACAGTACCTTCAGAGATTTAGGAAGACGGGTAATATCGCCTAATTGACGAGCAACTTCAGTAAGGCGGTAATACTCATATTCACGAGATCCAACTAAGAGCGTGGAATGGCTCTCTTTTTTCAAGTGTAACGACATAGCTCCTCCTTCTTATTTTTATACTGACAGCATGTTTAAACCATCAAAATAGGTAAGGTTATCTATTAAACATATCATATAACTCATAATTTCGCTTAAGGATCACACAATTTGTTAACGTAATGTTATGGCTATCATGGTGTTAATAAATTTTAGTCTCAAGCTTTTCATCTAATTAGGATTTAATAACGGAGGTATAACTGTGAAAGGATAATATTTATGAATAATAAACAATCTGAGTTACTAAAGAATATAATAAGTGCCGATCGTTACTTTGCTGAACCTATCAAACCTCCTTTTCCGCAAACTTTATCGATAAACTCATTACATTCTCAAAATCTAAAAGATACTGAAGGTCTGGTGCAATTTATCATCGCCTCACCAAAATTGTTTGAAGAATTCGAAATAGAAAAAATGTCACAACTTAAAAATATTCAAATTGGACTTATTTCTATCATAGCGAACCATCTGGCCGCATTAAAAAAAGAAGACAATGAAGCCTATTATCGTCCTGAACATTGGTTAGAAACGCTGAATCATCTTCCCCTTTTAGGGCACAATAAGGTGGAAACAAAAAAACTCCATAAACAGACATTTGATTTTTCTGTTGCTCAAGCTTTTATTCAGTTATTACTTGGTACAGCAATTAATGCCACTTCACCTGCTTTAGGTGAATTTATTGATTTTTTACGTACTCAAGGCCAAAAAATAGAAATTGGATTACGACAATCATTAGATAGTTATCAAACAATAACCATTGCAGGAGTGACCGAGATCCTTAATCATAATAACCATCTTATTTTTGTACCTAAGTTAAAAATCCTGAGCTTACGTTTTTCATATAAATCTGCAAAAATGCTTCTTGCTAGTTGTATTGGACGTAAATTTACTGTGTCTTTAGAGTACAGCACGATCACCTCTATCTTTGATGCTAACGCACTGGATGATCCGAAAATTAATCAACAATTTTATGATTTTTTAAATAAGTATCGTCAACTAAGCATTACAAAGTCAGACGCTTTCTTTAGTGGGGATTTTTATTTGAAATAAGTTATACGGGGTTAAGATTGATGATTACGCTTGAAGGCGGGAATTACCCGCCTTTCAGTATTACACTAATGGCAATTCAATATCTTTAAATAGCTCTTCAATTTCTTCATGTGTTCGCAATGTAACGGCTTGTTCAATTAAATTACGAGTTAAATGTGGAGCGAAACGCCACATAAAGTCATACATGTAACCACGTAAGAAACCACTGCGACGGAATGCAATTTTAGTGGTGCTATAGCTAAATTTATCACGCATATCAATCGCCACTAAATCACTGTCTAGCACAGGATCAAACGCCATACTAGCAATTACACCAATACCTAAATGTAATCTTACATACGTTTTAATGACATCAGCATCTGTTGCAGTGAAAACAATTTTAGGTTTTAAACCTACTTTGCCAAAAGCATCATCGAGATCAGAACGCCCTGTAAAACCTTGGGTATAAGTCACGATGTCGTAACAAGAAAGCTCTTTCAGTGTGACTTCTCTTTTTTGTGCTAAAGGATGATCTTTAGGAACCACCACAATACGGTTCCAACGATAACAAGGTAGCATCACTAAATCGTTATAAAGATGCAGTGACTCTGTCGCAATAGCGAAATCACTTTTACCTCTGCAAACATCTTCAGCTATTTGTGTTGGTGAACCTTGATTCATATGTAAAGAAACATCAGGGTAGCGCTCAATAAAGCCTTTTATCACAGGTGGCAATACATAACGAGCTTGAGTATGTGTTGTTGCAATAGACAGCGAACCTCTGTCTGGATAAGTATGTTCACCAGCTGCAGATCGAATGGCTTCTGTTTTCGACAATATTTCTCTAGACAGCCTAACAATCTCTTCACCTGCGGGTGTCACATGCGTTAAATGTTTACCACTACGAGAAAATATTTGTATACCTAATTCATCTTCTAACATGCGGATCTGCTTACTTATCCCCGGTTGAGATGTATACAAACGCTCTGCCGTGGTTGATACATTTAAATCGTTATTCACCACTTCAACGATATAACGCAACTGTTGTAATTTCATAGAGAGGCTATCCCTTCAACAAAAGACTTATTATTCCGTTATTCTATTTATATTCATATAACTAAAAAGAATAATAAAGATGTAATATATAACCACTATATCACTTATTTCATTTCGGTCTAACGTAATTAATAGGGTTATTTAGGTTTTGTTATATCGAATAGTTATAAGCTATAAATAAGTATAAAAAAAGCTGACTCGATGTCAGCTTTTATTTCAGAACAATAATGGCCTTAGATTATTTAATAACACCGCATGCCATTCTTGCACCACCACCGCCAAGTGCTTCTGGATTATCTGAATAATTATCACCACCGACATGCACCATTATGGCTTTATCTTTCACTTGCTCAAGTTTAGTCAGTTTTGGCGCTAATACTGCGTAATCAGCAACGCCTTTATCATTAACAACCAATCCAGGTAAATCACCTAAGTGCCCTTCTTTATTATAAGGTCCCAAGTGAACACCGGTTTTTTCCGGATCTAAATGCCCCCCCGCTTTTAAAGCAGGAACAGGTTTACCCTCTTTCATATCTGGCTCACAAGAGCCATTAGCATGAATATGAAAACCATGCACACCAGGTGTTAATCCTGTCAATTTTGGCGTAAATAACAGTCCATAATCGGTTTCAGTGATGGTAACAACACCAATATCGTTACCGGCACCTGTAGGAAGTGCTTCTTTTAACGTAACATCTAATGTGGCTGCACTCGCCACTGAGGTGAAGAGTAAACCAGAGAGTAACAAAGGCATCAGTTTCATAGTATCTCCGTCTTATTATTAGCAAAGTAAAATATCAGACAAATAGAAATTAACCACTTACACTGTTTCAATGTACATTAATTAGCATATCTTCTTCATGCAAAAAAAGCGACTAACTCTCATTAGTCGCTTTTTTATTTATCACGCAATGCCAATGTTATTTGGTTTTTTCAACCCATTTACCATCGACATAAAACGCAGACCAACCCGTTGCTTTGCCATCTTTTTCAGAAGAAACATATTGTTGTTTAGTTTTACGACTAAACCGCACAATCGTTGGATTTCCTTCTGGATCAGCCACAGGTGCTTCAGCTAAATAACGCATTTTCTCTGCTAATCTGTCTTTAAAGCGAACCAATTCTTCTACTTTTGGTGCGCGCGTTTCTCTTGATTTAGGGAAGGTATTTGCGGCTAAGAATACACCCGCGGCACCATCACGTAAGACAAAATACGCATCAGATTTTTCACATGGTAACTCAGGAAGCGGTACAGGATCTTCCTTCGGTGGCGCAATTTCACCACTTTTTAAGATTTTACGGGTATTTTTACATTCATCATTAGTGCAACCCATGTATTTACCAAAACGCCCCATTTTCAGGTGCATTTCAGAGCCACATTTATCACACTCAATAACAGGCCCTTCGTAACCTTTTAAGCGGAATTCACCCTCTTCGACTTCATAACCATCACATGCAGGGTTATTACCACAAACATGTAATTTACGATGCGTGTCAATCAGGTAACTGTCCATTGCAGTACCACATTTCGGGCAACGGCGACGAGCTCGTAATGCGTTAGTTTCTGCATCTTCCCCTTCCAGAATATTCAATAATTCATCTTCAGGAATAAGGTTAATAGTCTGTTTACAACGTTCTTTGGGCGGTAATGCGTAACCTGAACATCCCAAGAATACCCCTGTTGTCGCCGTTCTAATTCCCATATGACGAGAACAAGTTGGGCACTCAATAGAAGTGATTACCATTGGATTTGGTCGCATTCCTCCTTCTTCTGGATCTTTTTCAGCAACTTCTAATTGCTGACTAAAATCAGTAAAGAATGCATCTAATACCGCTTTCCAATTTTCTTCGTTGTTTGCAACATGGTCGAGGTGATCTTCCATTTGCGCAGTGAAATCGTAATTCATTAAATCGCTAAAATTCTCTTCTAAGCGATCTGTGACAATTTCACCCATTTTTTCTGCATAAAAACGGCGGTTTTCAACTTTTACATAACCACGATCTTGAATAGTGGAAATAATAGACGCATAAGTTGAAGGACGGCCAATACCGCGTTTTTCTAATTCTTTAACTAAAGTCGCTTCGCTAAAACGTGCTGGTGGCTTAGTAAAGTGTTGAGTCGGTTCTAATTCAGCTAAAGCCAGTTTCGCCCCTACATCAACAGCCGGCAACGTTTTATCTTCATCTTTATTACGCATTGCAGGCATCACTTTCGTCCAACCCGCAAAACGTAAAGTACGGCCTTTAGCACGTAATTTATAATCACCTGATTCGACAGTTAATGTCGTTGAATCATATTTTGCTGGTGTCATTTGACACGCCACAAATTGATTCCAAATTAGTTGATATAATCGTTTGGCATCGTTATCCATATCTTTTAAAGATTCTGAGATAACATTGATATCCGAAGGACGAATAGCTTCGTGCGCTTCTTGCGAATTTTCTTTGCTCGAATAAACATTTGGTTCTTTCGGCAAATACTTAGCACCAAATTGCTCGCTAATATAATCACGCGCCATTTGAATTGCATCCTGACTTAAGTTAGTCGAGTCAGTACGCATATAGGTAATATAACCAGCTTCATAAAGGCGTTGAGCTAGCATCATTGTCTTTTTCACACCAAAACTTAAACGCGTACTGGCCGCTTGTTGTAAAGTTGATGTGATAAGTGGTGCGCTTGGCTTGCTTGATGTTGGTCTATCTTCACGATCTTTTACTGTGAAGGTTGCATTTTTTAATGCATTAACCGCAACCTGCGTTTCATCAGATGAAACAGGATTGAAGGCTTTATCATTATAATGCGTGACTTCCATACGCAATGGTTGTTCATCAGGTGTTAATAATGATGCGTGTAACTGCCAATATTCTTCAGGAACAAAGGCTTTAATTTCACGTTCACGTTCAACCAATAGACGAACAGCTACAGATTGCACTCGACCCGCAGATAATCCACGAGCGACTTTTTTCCAAAGTAAAGGTGAAACCATATAGCCCACAACACGATCCATAAAACGACGTGCTTGTTGCGCGTTAACGCGGTCTATATTTAACTCACCTGGAGTTTGGAAAGCTTGTGTAATGGCATTTTTCGTGATTTCGTTAAAAACCACTCGACTAAATCTTTCATCATCACCGCCGATAACTTCGCGTAAATGCCACGCGATAGCTTCTCCTTCGCGGTCAAGGTCCGTTGCGAGATAGACATGATCAGCTTTATCAGCCAATGCTTTTAGTTCAGCCACAACCTTTTCTTTGCCGGGTAGAATTTGATAGTTCGCATTCCACCCATTATAAGGATCGATTCCCATACGGCTGACTAAGGCTGATTTCTCATCCTTTTTAACTTTTTTCACGCCTTTCGTGGCGGATGAGTTTTCGCTCTTCTGGCTGCCAGAACCACTCTTGGGCAAATCACGAATGTGACCCACGCTAGATTTAACTACGTAGTCATTGCCAAGATATTTATTGATCGTTTTGGCTTTTGCCGGGGACTCCACGATTACAAGAGCTTTACCCATAATTACCTTTACCTAATTAAACTTTGTTATGACGGTATTGTTTAATACCCTCAACTAAAAAAATGTTTAAAATCTCTTTTTTATATTGCGTTAGTTTTGCAATATATCAACCTGTTTTTATTCAAAGCTTTTGTTTGAGCTCAAAACTCATTACTTTTTTTGAGGTATTTTAATCACCTCACTGCTTTGATCGGGCAACGGGCAAATTATATTTGCTACATATAGCGTAGCTAAGCTTTTAAAAATGCCACACTCTACCTGATAAAAAGTGAGGCGCAACAAATTATTTTTCTAAGGAGCACAGATTATGTCAACACAAACTACACCTATTACAACAGAGATGCTACTTGAAAAAGCGAATAAAATCATATGTGAACATGAAGATTATTTACAAGGTATGCATGCAGATTCTGTTGAACAAAAAGGTAATGTCCTCGTATTTAAAGGTGAATTTTTTTTAGATGAGCAAGGTTTACCTACGGCAAAAAGCACTGCAGCTTTTAATATGTTTAAGCATTTAGCACATGTGCTATCAGATAAGTATCATTTAGAATAATCGCCATTAGGATTATTTCACACTTAATCTCACTATCGAGAAAGAGACGTTACTTGCCAGTTATTGTTTTTCCAATAAAAATAGCTGGCATAAAAAATCACCTTTAAAGAATAAAAATGCAAAAAGTGGAGGCTGTTTATTATTCTCTTATATTTAGGATTACACTCACCTATTAATACAATCAGTAATATCAATTATTTTTATTTTGTTTTTACCGTTATATTGATACTTCCTAGAAAGAGGAAATATTTACCCTGTTGTTGTTAAGCAATATCAATTATTTCTTTGATTGCCAGTGAATACTTCACTGGCTTTTTTTTGCCTTATAGCAATACGATTTGCCAATAAAGCATCAAAATATCTGTGTGAAGAATTCAAGAAGTATTGATGAACAAGAAGGGAAAATGGCAGCGATACCAAGCTTTAGGTTTTAAATTCTCGGTATCGCTAATAAAACTTAACTTTGTGTACTCGGTTGGGTTATAGCAATGGTTTCTTACTTCTTTGAACCCAGCGCATCATCAATTTATCAACGCTTTCCATTGCACCACTTGTAACACGTTCAACCATTTTCTTTTTAAGAACATATCGAACAGAAAAGACTTCATAGTCGTTAATGTGATTAATTAACCAATCATCACTCACACCAACTTCATCAATTAAGCCTTTATTCAATGCTTCTGTGCCATACCAATATTCTCCAGTAGCGACACTATCAATATCAAGTTGAGGGCGATATTTATGTACAAAAGCTTTAAATAACAGGTGTGTTTCATTTAAATCTTGTTTAAATTTCTCACGACCTTCTTCTGTGTTTTCACCCAATAAAGTTAATGTACGTTTATATTCACCAGCAGTATGTAACTCAATATCAATGTCGTTTTTCTTAAGCAATCGGTGAATATTAGGGATTTGAGCAACGACACCAATTGAGCCAATAATCGCAAAAGGTGCTGCGACGATTTTATCAGCCACACAGGCCATCATATACCCACCACTTGCCGCAACTTTATCGACAACTGCAGTAAGTTTAATATCTTTTTCTTTTAAACGTGTTAATTGCGCGGCTGCTAGTCCATATCCGTGAACCATGCCACCAGGGCTTTCTAAACGGAGTAAAACTTCATCACCAGTTTGGGCAACAGAAAGAATGGCACTGATCTCTTCACGTAATGCACCCACTTCATGAGCATCCATGCTACCATTGAAATCAAGAACATATAAACAAGGTTTTACAACGCCTTTCTTACCTTCTTTCGCATTGTTTTTACTTTGTTTATTTTCTTTTTTCTGCTGTTTTTTAAACGCTTTGTACCAGACCTTTAATTCAGCATCGTCCATTCTCGCTTGTTGCATTACTCGCTGTTTTTCTTCATAAGCTTCAGCAAGATCTGTCACTTTTAACGTGCCTTTTCGATTTTGCTTCTTATTTCCAATAACAATAAAAAACAACACAATAGCGATAATAGCCACGACAACTGTGGCAATCTCTGCTAAAAACAGTCCATATTGTAAAATATACTCCACAAAGACCTCTTTTTAAGGTTAATAACACTGACTAAAACCAATATGCCTAGTTTAACGAAATTCTGCTTTAGCGCTAGTCACAAAGGCATAATTATGGGTAACACCATAAAAAAATCAGCTATAAATTGTAAACAAAAAACCAGACTAAACTGGTCGCTAGACAAATAAGACGTTACACTTTATTTACTTTTTACTAGACAGGATATCAATATGTTGCAATATCAACCGGATCATAGCGTGCTAAAAGATAAAATTATTCTAGTAACTGGTGCTGGTGATGGCATAGGAAAAGAAGCCGCACTAACTTATGCGCAATATGGCGCAACACTTATCTTATTAGGCCGTACTTTATCAAAACTTGAAGATGTTCAAGAAGAAATCATTACATCAGGTGGACAACAACCCATGTTGTATCCCCTTGATTTACTTACAGCAACGGAAAACGATTTTCAGCAATTTGCTGATACACTTGTTAAACGCTTTCCTCACCTTGATGGTGTGCTACAAAATGCAGGTCTGCTAGGTGTTGTTGAACCTATCATTAATCAACCAAGTAACCTTTGGCATGATGTTATGCAAGTTAACGTCAATGCGACATTCATGCTGACCAAAGCACTGCTACCTTTAATGCTAAAAGCCCCTCATGCAAGTCTTATTCTCACCACATCCAGCGTGGGTCGCCAAGGTCGTTACGGTTGGGGTGCTTATTCTGTTTCCAAATTCGCAACAGAAGGCTTTATGCAGGTACTCAATGAAGAATATAACGACAGCACCTTACGAATTAACTGCATTAATCCTGGTGGCACTCGTACCGCAATGAGAGCCAGTGCATTTCCTGATGAAAATGCACAAAAGCTAAAAACACCTAAAGACTTGATGCCGTTATATCTCTACCTGATGAGTGATGACAGCATTGATGTGAAAGGACAATCTTTAGATGCCCAACCAGGCCGTAAAGCAGGCCCTGCTGAATAACGTAAATTCGAGGTCAAAAATGAATGATGCACAACACCAAAAACGCCAACAACGCTTAAAAGAGAAAGTAGATACCCGAATTGAGCAAGCTCAACGAGAACAAGGTATTTTGATGATCTTTACAGGTAATGGTAAAGGTAAAACGACAGCAGCGATGGGTACAGCAACACGTGCTGTTGGTCATCAAAAAAAGGTCGGTGTTGTGCAGTTTATTAAAGGAACTTGGGAAAACGGTGAACGTAATTTATTAGAGCAATTTGGTGTGCCTTTTTATGTCATGGAGACAGGCTTTACTTGGGAAACTCAAGATAAAAGTGCCGATACAACGGCTTGCTTAAATACATGGCAATATGCACTCAAACTGCTTAATAACCCAGAGTATGATTTAGTTATCCTTGATGAAATAACTTATATGATTAGCTTTAACTATTTACCATTAGATGAGGTTATTTCAGCAATTAGCTCTCGCCCTGCACACCAAAACGTTATTATTACAGGAAGAGGCTGCCATAGAAAATTAATTGAGTTAGCTGATACAGTGACAGAAATGCGTCCTATCAAACATGCTTTTGATAGTGGGATAAAAGCACAAAAAGGTATAGATTGGTAATAATTACCTATTGTCTTTTTAATCACATAAAAAGTGAATAATTATTTATATTAAAGCAGGTTCACTTAATATACCTGCACCAAATATACGCCCTGTTTCATTTATCAGTTTGAAATAAGCTTCTTTATCATCAAATATATCATTTTGTATCTGCTGACTATAAACCATAGCCATTGCCATTACATGAAAATGATATTGATTATAGTAATTTATCTTTTCACTTGGATCACGAGAAGCTAAATAGGAATTGGTTATTTTATAAATATTTTTAGCTTCTTTAAGCATCTCACTATTATTAAACGTAATATTACTTATTGTCGGTATAAAATCATCTGTTCGCGTGTTCTCATTATTTATCCAGTTATATTTATTTTGTTCCTTATGCGCTTCTAATAAAGATAGATCAGAATAAACATGAATGTCATATGGTTTTTTTGATAAAAAATCTTGAAATTCGGATTGGGAAAAACACTTAGTTAATACATTTCCCATTCTCTTATTATCCCAATCAGATAAATACGTTGTAATAGGTTTATTTAAAGGAATTTCACACTGGAAGATATTATTATCAATGAATGTGGCATCAGAGCTATTAATAGCCCCACTCACAAGCTGTCCATCAATCCAAATGGAACGAATTGTTAAGTATAAGTGTTCGTCATTTCCTTTAGGTGAAAAAGCAGAGGTAAAACTATAGTAGATATCCCTAGATGGATTAATTATCCCCCCATGATTGCCAGGATAAATCATAAAAATTTTCTTTTCTCCATCAGCATTAACTAATACATGTTTTCCATTCTCTAATTTTATTTCTTTTACTTCACCTGTATTAAGCCAAAAAGAATTTTCATCAATTTGAAAGACTAACGGTACGGTTTTATTGTTACTGATATAAAACACGCCAGATTGTGAATTTGAGTTAGCTTCTGGCTCACAACCCGTAGTAAGAGTAGTCGCACATAACATTGTTGTTAAATAAAAAAAACGATGCATATATCGCGTATACCTTATTGTAAAATATACAAACAAAATATTATTTTAATAAAAATGACTTCTTATCTTATTAATCTATGCATCATAGTTTTATTTATAGAAAAAAGAAAGCTATCAAAAAAGAGGCACCCAATGTTTATTGGCTGCCTCTTAATGAAATATGATATTTTAATTTAAAATAATAAATAATTATTCAAAAACTACTTATTATTTCCAGTTGACTGACGACGACTTGACGCTCTTTTTGCAGGTGATGTAGAGGTGCGAGCTGATATTTTAGTATGACGCTTAACCGCACGACGAATTTGATTTGCTTTAATTCGACGTTGGTCTTTTTCTACCGCTACTTTTGTTACTGTTTCATCATTTAACTCAACCAGTTGACGCAAGTAGTTAATCTGCTCTAACCCAAGCTCTACCCAGCCACCGCGTGGTAGACCTTTAGGTAAATCAATATCACCATAGCGAACACGAATAAGACGGCTTACTTGAACACCAACCGCTTCCCACATACGGCGAACTTCACGGTTACGGCCTTCTGTCAGTGAAACGTTGTACCATTGGTTAATCCCTTCACCACCACGATAAGAAACAGAGCGGAATGACGCTGGGCCATCTTCTAATTGCACACCACGAGTTAATTGACGAATTTTAGCATCATCAATTTCACCGAAAACACGAACCGCATATTCACGTTCCACTTCTCGGCTTGGGTGCATTAAACGGTTAGCTAATTCACCATCTGTTGTAAATAGCAATAATCCACTGGTATTCACATCAAGACGACCAACAGCGATCCAGCGAGCACTGTTAAGACGTGGAAGACGTTGGAAAACGGTAGGACGGCCTTGTGGATCACTACGAGTACACAGTTCACCTTCAGGTTTGTAGTACGCTAACACTCGACAAACATCTTTTTGGGCTTCGCGAATATTTAAAATACGACCATCTAAGCGGATTTTTGCTGTTGTGGTGACATCAATACGATCACCTAATTTTGCTTTTGTACCATCAATGCTGATACGTCCTTCTTGAAGGTAACCTTCAATCTCACGACGAGAGCCGTGGCCAGAACGAGCAAGGATTTTTTGTAATTTTTCAGTACGTTGCGATTTATCGCTCATGAAACAACCTCATGTGTCGCCTTCACAGGCGTCATAAAAATAGAATTAATTTTTAAAAATCAATTAAGTAAAAAATAACCCATGTTTATTAAATTCACTAATAAACACAGGTTTATTGATTCAATAGTGAACAATGTTGATGATTTTCACATCAACATTGTGATAAATAGTTTCGATAAAATAGCATGACGGTTTTAACTGCTTCTTTTGTATGCATATTAACGCATCAACGAAAACGCTCATTGACATAACCGATGTTAAAAACAAGCACCGTGATTTTTATCGCAATGTATAAATTTAACACAAGCGATAAATCCCTTCACCTTTTATCTCTTTATCTCACGATAAATTTCTTCACTATGCATCTATCGAATCGATATTTAGTTTAATCGACCAAATCATTTACTGAAATGGAGTAATATCTCCGGTACCTTCTCGGATTATCACTGGGCTATCTTCTGTTAAATCAATTACTGTTGTAGGTTTTTGACCTAAATAGCCACCATGGATCACTAAATCAACTTGTTTGCTTAATAAATCGTTGATTTCTTCAGGATCAGACTCGGCAAAATCATTACCTGGTAAAATCAGGCTAGTTGACATCAATGGCTCACCAATATTTTCTAACAATGCTAATGCAATAGGGTTAGAAGGAACACGTAAGCCAATCGTTTTACGTTTATCATTCATCAAACGCTTTGGTACATCTTTAGTCGCTTTTAAGATAAAGGTGTAATTACCTGGGGTATTATTTTTTATTAAACGAAATACCACGTTATCAACATAAGCGTAATTAGCGATTTCTGACAGATCACGACACATCAGTGTGAAATTATGGTTTTTATCTAATTGACGAATACGACAAATCCGCGTCATTGCATCTTTGTTTTCTAAACAACAGCCAATAGCATAGCCAGAATCTGTTGGATAAATCACCACTCCGCCTTTGCGTAAAATATCAGCACTTTGTTCAATTAAACGAGCCTGCGGATTATCAGGGTGAATATAAAAAAGTTGGCTCATACATCCCTCAACGAATTTCTGATGTTACTCCTGCCATAGCGACCAAACTGGTTCAACGCCACCGGGTAACCATAAATTACGCCCCAACTCTATCCACGAGCAAGGACGATGAAAATCAGAACCTAACGAAGCTTTTAACTCATAAGATTGAGCTAATGCCGCGTGTTGTTCTCGTTCTTGTGGTGGTTGTTGGCATTGTGCCACTTCGATTGCATCACCACCTTGTTGTTTAAAATAAAGTGTTAATCGTTTTAACCATTTAGAAGATAGACCATATCGACCCGGATGTGCTAACACTGCAACACCACCAGCAGCATGAATTGCTGTGACCGCGTCACCTATTGAGCACCATTGCGGGGGTACATAGCCTGTTTTTCCTTTCGCTAAATAACGTTTAAATACTTTATTAACTGAGGCAACATGTCCGTCATTCACTAAAAATCGGGCAAAGTGCCCTCTTGTTATTTGCCCACCATGCGCTAGCGCTTTAGCGCCTTCAAAAGCATTGGCAATACCTGCTTTTTCTAATCGCTCACCTATCATTATCGCACGTGTTTCACGACATTGGCTTTGTGATGAAAGGAGCGATTTCATTGCGTTATGGTCGATATCCATATTTAATCCAACAATATGGATTTCTATATTCTCCCACAAAGTCGATATTTCGACACCTGATATCAGAGTAAGAGGCAGATTTTTTTCTGCAATATAATGCTTAGCAGGTGTAATTGCCGCTGTTGTATCGTGATCCGTAATCGCTAAAACATTAATTTGACGCTCTATCGCTCTATCAACCAGTTCTTCTGGTGAAAGCTCGCCATCTGACGCGGTAGTGTGGCTGTGTAAATCATAAATCACTCTTAAATCAGATAGCCCTTCAGTCATCACGTCTCCCTTTTCACCTTAGCAAGATAATAATTTTTAAAGAGTATGCCATAAAGTACTTGACGAACCTAACGCAATCCAGTTAACTAGTACGCAACACGAGCTAGTTCACTTTCTGTTTATTTGTCGTTAGCTGTAAGGAGATCTTATGAATATCAATCAACATCTTATCGCTCTTTGGTGGCGCAACACTCTTTTATGGGCGGTTTGATCTCCGGCTTAACGTCAGTGATATCTAAAACCCGCCTACGCGGGTTTTTTTATGCTTTAAAAACAGTAAATAAAGAAAATAATATAGAGCGATAACAATGAATACATCACTTGCATTCTCATTTAATACCAAGGCAACGCCACTGCCTTATCACAGCGAACCAGCTTTGCTTTTCAATACATTATGTGAAAATCAACATTACACATTATTGCTAGAATCCGCACAAATCGACACTAAAGCAAACCTAAAAAGCTTATTAATTGTTGATAGTGCATTACGCATCAGTGCAGTAAAAAATCAAGTCACTATTGATGCACTAAGTGTTAATGGACAAGCGTTATTGCCCGCATTAAAAATCGCACTAAAAGAAAAAGCTAATTTAACGTCAGAGAGCGACAAACAGTGTGTTTTTACTTTTGCTACACCTTCACAAGAGACCGATGAAGAAAGCAAATTAAAATCGGCTAGCGTATTTGATGCGTTGCGTTTCTTTCTTGTTAATAAAGACACTAAAGATGCAAACTTTATCTTTATTGGTGGCTTATTTGCGTATGACTTAGTCTGCGGGTTTGAATCTATTCCTGAATTAGAAAGTGATTTTTCTTGCCCTGATTATTGCTTTTATTTAGCCGAACAATTAATCGTGATCGACCATCAAAATAAAGATAGTCAGTTGGTTTCCATTGCATTTACTGATGATAAAACAGAATGCCAACGTCTCGCTTTACGACAAACTGAATTAATTTCACTGGCTAAACAACCATTAAAACACCCTATTCGCCACGCTTTAACAGCGGAAGGTTCAACAATACACACCAATATGGACGATAAAGGCTATGGTGATATCGTTGAGGCAATGAAAACTTATATTCGTCGTGGTGATATTTTCCAAGTCGTACCATCACGTCGTTTTCAAATAGCTTGCCCTTCACCACTTGCCGCATATCAAGTGTTGAAACAGAAAAACCCAAGCCCGTATCTGTTTTATATGCAAGATGCTCTATTCACTGTTTTTGGTGCATCACCAGAAAGCGCACTGAAATATCAAACCAGTGATCGACAAATTGAAATCTACCCAATTGCAGGAACTCGTCCTAGAGGACGCAATGCTGATGGTTCAATTAATGCAGATTTAGACAGCCGCATTGAGCTAGAAATGCGTACTGACACCAAAGAACTTTCAGAGCATTTAATGTTAGTTGATTTGGCGCGTAATGATTTAGCACGTATTTGCCAAGCAGGCAGCCGCTATGTTGCAGAGCTAACAAAAGTTGATCGTTATGCTTTTGTAATGCATTTAGTATCTAGAGTGGTTGGAAAATTACGTGATGACTTAGATATTTTCCATGCTTACCAAGCATGTATGAATATGGGAACACTATCAGGTGCCCCTAAAGTCAGTGCTATGCAATTAATTGCTCGTTATGAAAAAACAAAACGTGGTAGCTATGGTGGAGCCATTGGTTATTTTACTGGTACCGGTGATTTTGATACTTGCATAGTTATTCGCTCCGCTTATGTTGAAAATAATATTGCCACAATTCAAGTCGGAGCCGGAATTGTGCTCGACTCAGATCCCAAAATGGAAGCGGAAGAAACCCGCAATAAATCACAAGCTGTAATCAATGCCATTTTACAAGCTCATACAGAAATACAAATACAGGAGGCTTGCTAATGGCAACGATCTTACTTCTCGATAACATCGACTCTTTTACTTATAACCTTGTCGATCAATTACGTAGCCTTGGCAATAACGTTGTCATTTATCGCAATAGCGTCACTGCTGATTTTATTGAACAAAAACTACACGAACTCGATAACCCGATTTTACTGTTATCTCCAGGGCCAGGCGCACCTTCACAAGCGGGCTGTATGCCTGAATTGTTGAAACGTGTACTAGGTACATTACCTGTTGTTGGTATCTGTTTAGGTCATCAAGCCATCATTGAAGCTTACGGTGGCAAAGTTTCTTCATGTGGAGAGATCTTACACGGTAAAGCGACATTGGCTGAACATGATAACAGCGAAATGTTTGTGAATTTACCTAATCCTTTACCCGTTGCTCGTTATCATTCGCTTTCAGGAGAACACGTTCCAGAACAACTTATTATTAATGCTTGGTGCGATAACACTGTTATGGCGGTGCGCCACCGTCAACATAAAACTTGTGGTTTTCAGTTTCACCCAGAATCAATTTTAACCACCAAAGGTGCACAACTCTTAGAACAAACAATCGCATGGGCATTAACTCCTAAAGGAGACAAATAAAATGGAAACTATCTTCAACAAATTATTTAGCGCACAGCAGTTAACATTAGAAGAAAGCCAAACCCTGTTTAGCGCGATTATCCGTGGTGAATTAACAGAATCACAATTAGCTGCTGTATTAATTAGCATGAAAATGCGTGGTGAACATCCACAAGAAATTGCTGGTGCTGTACGAGCATTACTTGAAAATGCACTGCCATTTCCTCGTCCTGATTACACCTTTTGCGATATTGTTGGCACTGGTGGCGACGGCGCGAACAGCATCAATATCTCAACAGCTAGCGCATTCGTAGCGGCAGAAGTCGGCATTAAAGTAGCCAAACACGGTAACCGTAGCGTATCTAGTCGCTCAGGCTCATCAGACTTACTCGCTGCTTTTGGTATTCCATTAGACAGAAGTGCGGATGATGCACGTCAATTATTAGATGAAGTGGGACTTTGCTTTTTATTCGCACCGCAGTATCACAGTGGTTTTCGTTTTGCAGCCCCTGTGCGCCAACAACTAAAAACACGCACCTTATTTAACGTATTAGGTCCCTTGATTAATCCAGCTCGCCCACCATTAGCATTAATTGGTGTTTATAGCCCTGAGTTATTAATGCCTATTGCAGACACGCTAAAAGTATTGGGTTATGAACGCGCTGCCGTGGTACACAGTGGTGGTATGGATGAAGTGTCGTTACATGCACCGACTCAAGTCGCTGAATTACGTAATGGTGAAATTACACGTTATGAACTCACACCAAGTGATTTTGGTCTTCGTCCTTGTTCAATGGCCGATTTAGAAGGTGGTACACCTGAAGTTAACCGCCAATTATTGGCAAGTTTACTGCAAGGTGAAGGAAAAAGAGCACATACCGAATCTGTCGCAGCTAATGTCGCTTTATTAATGCGTTTACATGGGCAAGAAGATTTAAAAATGAATACTGAAGTTGCTATGCACACCATTTATAGCGGTAAAGCAATAAATCGTGTCACCGCATTAGCAGCAAGAGGATAAAAACATGACTGTATTAAACGCCATTGTAAAAGATAAAGCAGAATATCTGATTGCACGTAAAGCAAGCCAACCATTATCAGAATTTGTGCATCAAATAGTGCCATCAACACGCTCGTTTTATCAGGCATTAACTCAACCTAATACTGTTTTTATTTTAGAGTGTAAAAAAGCATCGCCCTCAAAAGGATTAATTCGTGCTGATTTTGATCCCGCTACAATTGCAAAAATTTATCAGCCTTATGCTGCGGCAATTTCGGTATTAACTGATGAAAAGTATTTTCAAGGAAACTTTGATTATTTACGTCAAGTCAGTCAAGCCGTACATCAGCCCGTTTTGTGCAAAGATTTTATTATTGATGATTACCAAATCTATTTAGCACGTTTTTATCAAGCAGATGCGATTTTATTAATGCTCTCTGTCTTAGACGATGAACAATATCGCGCGCTATCAACGGTTGCTCATCAATTAAATATGGGTGTATTGACCGAAGTCAGCACAGAAGAAGAGCGTCAACGAGCAATTAAGCTTAATGCCAAAGTTATTGGTATTAATAATCGCGACTTGCGTGATCTCTCTATTGATTTAGCACGTACTCCGCAATTAAGCCAAGGATTACCTGAAGATACCATCGTGATCAGCGAGTCAGGTATTCATACCCACCAGCAAGTTCAAGAGCTAAGCCAATATGCTAATGGTTTTTTGGTAGGTAGTGCCTTAATGTCACAAGAAAATATTGACCAAGCAGTAAGAGCACTCGTTTTGGGAAAGCATAAAGTGTGCGGGTTAACTCGTACACAAGATGTAAAAGCGGTTTATCAAGCCGGTGCCTATTATGCAGGATTGATTTTCGCAGAGAAATCCCCGCGTAAAGTGACATTGTCACAAGCAAAAGAGTTAATAGCACAAGCTCCCTTAGCATTTGTAGGTGTTTTTCAAAACCAACCCATTGCACTTATTTGTGACTATGCTGAAAAACTTAATTTATCTGCCATTCAATTACATGGGCAAGAAGATGCTCAGTTTATTGAGCAACTTAGACAAAAAATTCAACCTAGCTGTGAGATTTGGCAAGCAATAAACATGGCAATCCACAGTGATATTCCGCCTGCTTTACACGTTAATAAATATGTACTTGATAACGGAACAGGTGGCACAGGAACAACGTTTAATTGGCAAAAAATTCCAAACACAATACGTGAAAAAGCATTACTTGCAGGTGGTCTTAACAGTGAAAACTGTTTAGATGCAGTTAAAACAGGCTGTATCGGGCTTGATTTTAACTCCGGAGTAGAATCGGCTCCTGGCATAAAAGATACGCAACGTCTGAACCAAGTATTTGCACAATTACAGCGAAACTAAATTTCATAAAGATAAAATTTTAAACAGGATGACATCACAATGAGAAAACTTAACCCCTACTTTGGCGAATTTGGTGGCCAATATGTACCTGAAATCTTAATTCCTGCATTGGATCAACTCGAACAAGCTTTTATTGATGCACAAAACGATCCGTCATTTCAGCAAGAATTCCAAGATTTATTAAAAAATTATGCAGGTAGACCAACAGCATTAACCCTTTGCCGTAATTTAACAGAAGGCACGCGAACTCGTTTATATCTAAAACGTGAAGATTTACTGCATGGTGGCGCTCATAAAACTAACCAAGTATTAGGTCAAGCATTACTGGCAAAACGTATGGGGAAAACCGAAATAATTGCGGAAACGGGTGCTGGTCAACATGGTGTTGCAACTGCTTTGGCCTGCGCACTACTTAATATGAAGTGTCGTATCTATATGGGTGCAAAAGACGTTGAACGTCAATCACCTAACGTCTTTCGTATGCGCTTAATGGGTGCTGAAGTTATTCCTGTTCATAGTGGCTCATCTACCCTAAAAGATGCCTGTAATGAAGCATTACGCGACTGGTCTGGTTGTTACGATCGCGCTCACTATTTACTAGGAACCGCAGCAGGCCCCCATCCTTACCCAACAATTGTACGCGAATTCCAACGTATGATTGGTGATGAAGCTAAAGCACAGATCCTAGAGCGTGAAGGCCGTCTACCCGATGCAGCTATTGCCTGTATTGGTGGTGGTTCAAATGCTATCGGGTTATTTGCTTCATTTATTCCTGAAACGTCAGTACAGCTAATTGGTGTTGAACCTGCAGGTAAAGGCATTGAAACGGGTGAACATGGCGCACCACTAAAACATGGTAAATTAGGGATCTATTTTGGGATGAAATCCCCTATTATGCAGACAGATGAAGGGCAAATTGAAGAGTCATATTCAATTTCAGCAGGTCTTGACTTCCCATCTGTCGGGCCTCAGCACGCACATCTAAATAGCATTGGTCGTGCTGATTATGTTTCTGTTACAGATGATGAAGCCATAGAAGCATTTAAAGCACTCTCACGCCGAGAAGGTATTATTCCAGCATTAGAATCCTCTCATGCTCTAGCTTACGCACTTAAATTAATTGCTCAAAATCCTGATAAAGAGCAATTACTGATTGTGAACTTATCAGGCCGTGGCGATAAAGACATTTTTACTGTAAACGATATTTTAGCAGCAAGAGGAGAAATCTAATGAGCCGTTATCAAAACTGCTTTGATGCATTAGCACAAAAACAACAAGGTGCATTTGTTCCCTTTGTAACATTAGGTGATCCTTCTCCTGAGCTATCACTACAAATTATTGATGCGTTAATTGAAGGTGGTGCAGATGCTTTAGAGATTGGTATTCCTTTTTCCGATCCTCTTGCAGATGGTCCTACTATTCAAGGTGCTAATTTACGTGCCCTCAATGTTGGCGTAACCCCCACTGATTGCTTTGCGCTATTAACCAATGTACGTAAAAAACATCCTAATATTCCTATTGGTCTATTAGTTTATGCCAACCTTGTTTTTAGTAATGGGATTGATAATTTTTATGGTAAATGCCAACAAGCTGGTGTCGATTCTGTCTTAATTGGTGATGTGCCCTTACGTGAATCAAAAGAGTTCCGAGAAGCAGCCCAGCGAGTGAATATCGATCCTATCTTTATTTGCCCGCCTAACGCTGATGATGAGCTTTTACAAGAATTAGCCATCTCAGGTAAAGGCTATACCTATTTACTCTCAAGAGCTGGCGTAACAGGAACAGATAAACGTGCTGAACAATCGCTAACACACCTTACTGACAAATTAAAAACTTATAATGCACCACCTGCATTACAAGGATTTGGTATTTCAGAGCCAAAACAAGTCAAAGAGGCTATTGCAAATGGTGCCGCGGGTGCTATTTCAGGATCAGCCGTTGTACAAATTATTGAGAAAAATCTTCATCAACCTGAAGTGATGCTTAAAGCGCTTACTCAATTTGTCAAAGAAATGAAAGCGGCTACACTCGCATAACTATCGTAATCAATCCGCTTTAGGAGAATAGTTTGCTATTTTTCTAAGCGGATTACTCTTAATTCATCATTTATTGACTCTCGCTTTTGAAAGCCCGTTTTTGGGCTTAGTCTGCATGAAATGGCGCAATCCCTCTTCTTTCTCCAGTTAAAGTAACACAATTAATACCTATAAAAATTTGGCAATATTTTATTTTTTGCACATACTTTATAAAGCGCTTTATGTTTTCTTTTCAGAAATACTCAATCAATTACGCAATGTATAAGGAGTTTGATAATGAAACTATGGGCAAAAATCTCTGCTGTCATGGCGGCATTACTGATGGCATTTACGTTGTCTGCATGTTCTCCAACTGCAACGTCAGAAGGTACTGGGGGTTATTTTGATGACTCCGTGATCACCACCAAAGTTAAAACAGCACTAATCGGTGAAAAAAATCTTAATTCAACACAAATTAGCGTTGAAACTTTTAAAGGTAAAGTTCAATTAAGTGGTTTCGTTTCTTCTCAAGCGGATGCTAATCGTGCCATTGAAACAACACGCAAAGTTACAGGCGTAAAAGGCGTTATCAACTCTATGGTTGTTCGCTGATCCCTTTTTTATTCTAGTCTTTCTTTAGCTTTACGTTTAGACCACTTCGGTGGTCTTTTTTCGTTTATAAGTTTATGTTTATTTGTAGCGATTATCATAATTCAGATCAAATTTTGCAAAAAACTAAAATTAATCAAAAATAGCCTGCTTTTGTCGAGCTTTAAAAATAGCTCACAAAAAGAGCAAAACAAAAGAATTGCTAATCATTTTTCATTCAAAAACCAACCGCTTTGTTATTATCAGTGTGAGACCTTGCTAATCCTTTTTATTTCTCTATAGATTTTATCTATCCATTGATAGATAACGCACTTTTACTAAAATTAAATATAAAGATGTATTTTAAATGCATCTATAAAATACCCAATTTTATCAATTACAATGCTATTTATTATTAATAAATAGAAATAAATAATTTTTAATTTATTTATATCCAAGCATTAAGATGTATATTAAATGCAACTTAGAAGATATTTAAATATAAAATGTTCCATTTTAAATACACCTTTATTTATTTAACATTATTTAAAAATGACTCTTATTTTAAGTATTAACAATAAAATGATATCTTTTGATAATCTAAAAATGAGTGTTATCTTGTGAATTTAAAACATAAAAAAAGCGAAGATAATCTTCGCTTTTCATTATGAGATATTCTTTTAAAGAAAGAATAATTAGAAACGGTAGCCCACACCAAACATAAATACAAATGGGTCTAAACGTGTACTGATTGATTGTCTATCATCACCCGCTTTAAATTTAACATCCGTTTCGATATTCATCCACCAAACAGACGCATTCAACATCCAGTTTTTATCGAGGTTATAATCTAAACCAGCTTGTGCTGCAAAGCCCCATGAATCCTTGAGGTCTAAGTCAGATAAACCAGCATCTTTACCCGCTGAATTGAATTTTTCATCAAAGAAAGTAGTAAAGTTAAGACCTGCACCTAAATAAGGACGTAATTTATCTTCACCATTACCAAAGTAATATTGTGCCATTAATGTTGGTGGTAAATGTTTAACTGTCGCAATTTCACCAAAGTTTGTTAATGATACTTTGTGCTCAAAAGGAGTCGCTGCTAATAATTCAACACCAATATTATCAGTGATCATATACCCGAAAGTTAAACCTAATTGGGTATTATTATTAGCTTCAAAATGACCAATATCTAATACATTATCAGAGCCTGCATTAGGACGAACAGTTGCAGTACCTGCACGGAATAAGAAATCACCCGCTTGGTGAGCGAAAGAAATAGAAGGCGCAAGAGTTGCAGCCGCTAAAATAAGCGCAGAAAGTTTTTTCATTATTTAACCCATTCCTGTAATAAGTAAAATCTCCGCTAAAAATATAACCATTTATTGATAATTATGATCTAATACCGATCACAACTTTGGAATTATTTTTGCAGAAAGTGTTATTTCTCTTTTTATTATTTATCAATATGATTATTTATAATTGATCCACATCAAATTACCCATTAATACAATTTTTTCTTATAATTAAATTTATTATTAGTAATATTTTTTGAATAAAAAATATCCTAAAAAGACATATTTAAAAATAAGGTTATTTTTATGTTAAAATAATGTTTAGTTTAATTTAAATAATGAGTGTGCAGTGACTATCAAGATCAAGAAATAAGCTTAATAAGCGGTTTGATAGAAAATATCCCTTTTTGCTGTTGTAAAAGGTACAATAGCGCGCATTGACACAGTCTATTTTTATAGGAGCAGTTTCATGCCTACCACGGCACGCACAATCTATCGAGACAGTCTTAATTTTTATAAGAATGAACGACGTAGTATTGTTACCCTTTCCGCTATCCTTGCTGTTGTTTTAGCAATAGTTCATGTCTTAATTGGCCCTAATCCTCAAGAATACCAATTGATGATTGAATTTGTGGCTAATTTTAAAAATACACAACTTTCTTCTGCTTCTCCTGCCGAGTTAGAAGCAATGTCAAACAGTGTCGTGGGTGTTGCCAAAAAAGTATTATCACTGTATGCATTCGAAACATTACAGCAAAGCATCTTGGTTCTCACCTTATTGATGTTCGCTATGGCAATCTCTGCAGGTCATAATGTCACCTTAGGGCAAACATTTAACGCCTGCTTACCTCGCTTACCAAAAATGTTTTTACTGATTGTCCTGTGCTCTATTTTAATTAGCGCTGGTTTTATGGTGATGATTATTCCTGGCATCATTTTGCTCATTGGTTTTGCATTAGCCCCCGTTGTTTTAGTGCGCCAACAAAATATGGGAAGTGCAATACGTTTAGGTTGGAAAATTGGATTTAGTGAATCAGGATCACTTATTCCTGCATTAGGCATTTGGATCTTATTGCAGTTTGGTATTGGTTTTGTAAGTAATCTTACAATTCAACTACCTGATCTTGTCCATAATTTCTTATTCTATCTTTTGAAAAATATGGCTTCAGCGTGGATGATTATTTACCTATTTCGTTTGTTTATGTTGGTTGAAAACAAATACACAACACAACAAACTCGCTAATTTGTTCAAAGCATAGCTATCTACAAAATTTACCGATAAAAAATCCCGTGTATAAGCTAACAACTTATCACGGGATTTTACTTTGTATTCATCACCACTGGTAAAACTTAACCAAAATGCTTAATGTGTTGATGCATGGCTCTCTATTGGCACTTCTAATATCGAGTCTTCGCTATTCTCAGCTTCTTGCTTTAATGCCTCTTTTCTTGCTTCTTTTTGCTTCTCTTTAATTTGTTGTCGGCTTTGATAAAGTCGGATCACAAAATAAAGATCAGGAGCAATAATCAAATCATCTTCATTGAGTGAAATCTTATTACGTTCAATCCAACGATTTAATTCTGTTCTACGCCCAGCTAAAACTAATTTAACGCCTTTTATTCGCAATTCTCGTATTAGTTCATCAATAGCAGCAAACACACTGACATCGTCATAGGTAAAGCTTACAGCTGCATCTACCGCTAACCATGCTGGTCGTTGAGGTGCATTATCAACAAGTTGGAGTACCCGTTTTTTAAAATAACCCACATTAAAATAAGTCAGTGGTGAATTAAACCGATACATCATTAAGCCATCAATAGGCTCAATGCCATTATCTTTATTCATTGAGTGAACCATACCCTGTTCATCAACACCCAATAATTGATCGCTTGGACGAAAAACAATACGTAAAAATTGTAACAAACCTAATAAAACGGCAAAGCCGATACCATTAATTAGCCCTGCCAACAACACAGCTAATAAGGTGAATGATGCCAAGGTAAATGCTTGTTTATTACGTTTACGATAAGACCAAATATGACGAATACTTAGTAAAGACCATGAAGAAACAATCAAGACTATGCCTAATGAAGATAATGGAATATAGGCGAGAAAATCAGTCATAAATAATAGTACTAGCAGAATAACCAGTGCTGCGATAATAGAAACTAACTGCGTTTTCCCACCAACAGAGTCATTGACTGCAGTACGACTACTTGCCGCACTAACCGCAAATCCTTGAGAAAGCGCTGCCGCAATATTGGCAATACCTAACGCTTTTAACTCTTGATCTGCATCGACATCATAACCGTTCTTACTGGCAAAACTGCGGGCCGTCATCATAAAACTAACGAAGCTAATAACTGCCAAGTTTATAGATGGAACTAACAATTCTCTCAAGACACCAGGATGGAATCCCGTCATAGATACAACAGGTAAAAACAGATCAACATTTCCTGCATCTTTATCTACGATAGCAATACCAAAGCTTGCTAAATCAAATTGCCAACTTAAATACGTCATCACGACCATCGCAATTAAAGGGGCTGGCCATCGACTACGAAAATAACGAATGCCTAATAAGAGTGCTAATGTTATTGCAGACATTAACACTGTGGGTAAATGCGCATCCATTAATCGAAATGGAACTTCAATTAATTTTTCAATTAGGTGATCGGGGGAAGTATCAAAACCAAATACTTTGCTGATTTGCCCAACCATAATGGTGATCGCGACACCATTTAAAAGTCCTTGTAAAATAGGTCGAGATAGAAAATCAGTAAAAGCCCCTAACCGAAAATGGCTGGCTAAAATACACCAAAATCCCGTCATTGCCGTCATAATAATTGCAAGTTGCCATCTAGCATTCTCGTCACCAGCAGATAATGGAATAACAACGGCAGCAATAACAGCACAGGTTGCGGCATCAGGCCCTGTAATTAACTGGCGCGATGTGCCAAATAACGCATAAATAATCATCGGAAAAATACAGGCATATAATCCAACAATTGGGTTAATCCCTAATAATTCGGTATAAGCAATTGCGACTGGCAATGCAACGGCGGCAACAGAAAGCCCTGCTTTTAAGTCATAGCCAAAATAATCACGCTTATAATTAAACAATAAGCCTAATCCTGGCATCCATTTTATTATTCTTTTTCCGTTCATTGATTTCCTCTTATCAGAAATACTTTTTTATCTATGCATTCATCAAAAAGTAGCGATAATGTTGATGAGTTACTGAATCATATACTAGAGTGATATTTAAATCCCCTTTCATAACTCAAGCTTTAATTTTAATTCCCCCTAAATGCAATTATGTTGATTTTTCATTGAGTTATTTCAGAGAAAAACCGTGTTTTTTATATAAATCAGCACTTCATAATTAAAGATATGCAATTGTTTACCCATTTCCTGTCGCTTTGCATTAGAATAGCCTAGTTTATGAATTTAATTACCATAGGTTCCTATTTGTTATGAAAAATGGCTGGCTTAAGCAATTACTTGATTTCGCTCCACTATTAGTGTTTTTTATCTTCTATAAATGGCAAGATATTTTCTACGCTTCAGGTGCATTAATTGTCGCTACGTGGATTTCAGTCGGCTTGACGTGGCTTATTTTCCATAAAGTTGAAAAAGCACCACTCATTACGGCTATTGTTGTCACTATTTTTGGCTCATTAACTATCTTCTTCCATTCAGCTGATTTTATTAAATGGAAAGTCACGGCCATATATGCCATTTTTGCCGTTGTATTAATTGGTATGCAACTATTTACACCTAAAACATTGATGGAAAGAATGTTAGGTAAAGAGCTTGCCATGCCTGCGGCTAATTGGAAAAAAGTAAATATAGCTTGGGTGATTTTCTTTTTTGCTTGTGCCTTAGGTAATATCTACGTGGCATTCTCTTTACCAGAAGAGACTTGGGTTAATTTTAAAGTCTTCGGTTTAACCATTTTGACCTTTATCTTTACTATCGCCAGTGTAGTTTATATCTGGAATAATCGTTTACCAGAAGAACAAACTGAAGAAGAAGCCCCGAAAAATGGTGAAAACCTATTATCAGATGATATGACAAAACAAGCATCTAAACCGACATCACCTGATGCTCATTCAAAATCTGAATAATCATTTTTATTTTATTGGGAGATGTGAACTCTAAATAACTCAAGTATAGCTAGGCGACAAATAAATGAGTTGCTACGAGTAACGCTACGGCTTGAAGTATAACGAGTAAATATCTCCTTGGTTTCAACATTAATAGATACATTATTCCCCATGACTGAACAACAATCTTTGCCTAATGGTGAGCTCGTTTTACGTACCCTTGCCATGCCTGCTGATACTAACGCCAATGGTGATATTTTCGGTGGCTGGTTAATGTCTCAAATGGACATTGGTGGTGCAATTTTAGCAAAAGAAATTGCGTTAGGTCGTGTCGTTACTGTAAGCGTAACGGGCATTACCTTTCTTAAACCTGTTGCTGTTGGCGATGTCGTCTGTTGCTACGCACGTTGCTTAAAAACAGGCAACTCTTCAATTACTGTTAATATTGAAGTCTGGGTTAAGAAAGTCGCCACAGAACCTGTCGGCCAACGCTATCGTGCAACAGAGGCTGTATTTACCTACGTTGCTGTTGACGAGAACAATTCAGCTCGTCGCTTACCTGAAGGTAAAGCGCACTTCACGCTAACAAGCACAATGGAATAAAAAGCTATTACGACAATTCGATTACGGCGAATAGCGTGAAAACATTAAAAATTAAATACTAAAAAGGCACTTATTAAAGTGCCTTTTATTTATCTGGTATCAAATAATGATATCACTTTGTTTAACCACTAATTTTATAAAAATTAGCTTGCTGATATTCCTGTCATTTTGAACTCAATCAGAACCACTTTTCCTTTATAAGGAATTTTTTCATAACGCCATTGGCGCATCGCTCTTTTTACTTCGCGCTCAAACACATTTTTAGGATCAGCTGAAATAATTTCTACATTATCAACTCTTCCATCAGCATCAACATCAAAACGAACTTTAATTGAACCTTCCATCCCCACAGCGCGTGCTCGTGGTGGATATTCAGGTAAACCTTGACGTACTGCATTAGGTACTTTGCCTTCACCGCTACTTGCCACTGCAACTGGTTTTTCGTCACCTTTATCACTTGGCTTTGCCGTCGGGTTAAGATTTTTGAGATCATTACCTTTATTAACAACTAAAGGTTGTGGTCGCTCAACAGGCGGTTTGGGTTTGTCCACTGGTTTTGGCTTAGGTTTCGGTTTTGGTTCTGGTTTTTTCTCTATTGGTTTTTCGATAACAGGCTTCACATCTGGAATAGGCTCAGGCTCTGGTTCGGGTTCAGGCTCGACAACCGGTTCAGGCTCTGGAGGTGTGACTTCTTCAACCACAGGTTCTGGTTCGCCAGCAGGCTCATCTGCAGCAAATGCTAACATTTGTATAGAGATAGGCTCAGGTGTAACTGGCTTATCTTCTACAACATACAACATCGCTGCCGCAACAAGTGAGGCATGCAGACAGAGTGATATGAATACCCAAAGCTTCCAACGCATAACTGATCTTATTTCACCTAAAGAAAAAATAATGCCCCTAGTTTAAATGCAAATAGCAATCATATTCAATAACGTTTAGCAAAATGATTGATATAAAGTGTTAAAAAGTGGAATTATGAGTTCCATTCTATGTGTTGAACAAACAAAAGCGCTCTATGTTTTTTAGAAGTATCAAGTTTACGCAGTTTATAAATTCGGAAATTACGACGAGATTGCCCTTCTAACCATCGACGACGTTTACGTAATACCTGTCTCATCATTCGCCAACGTGCAACTTCATTCCTACTGTGTCTCATGCTATCAGCACCTATTTTTTCGAATAAGTGGTGTATTATAAGACGTTCATTTTGTGATCCAAGGGGCGATTTATAATTTGCTTGAATTTCATCCATTCTTTGAGCATTTCTCACAAAGAAAAAATAAATAATGGGTTGTATCTTATCGCTTATTTAATGCTTATCTCTCAATAAAGAGATTTGACAGAGATAATAATCCTGATTTAATAACAACATTCGGCAAATAACAAAAATAATGAACTATTTTTAGTAAATTGCCTTTTGCTCATTCATGCAATTCATTTTCAACGGAAAATAGCTCTACTATGACAACATTTTATACTGTATTAAGTTGGCTAACCTTTTTCTTCTATTGGCTATTAATTGCGGGGGTCACATTTCGTGTCCTAATGCACCGACGACCCGTCACATCAACCATGACATGGTTATTAATCATTTATATCCTGCCACTAGTTGGGGTTATCGCTTATTTTGCCTTTGGTGAATTACATCTTGGTAAACGACGCGTTGAGCATGCTAAACAAATGTGGCCTTCTGTTGTTGCATGGCTTGAAGACTTAAGAAAATGCAAGCATATCTTTGCGACAAGTACGAGTGATGTTGCAACACCTCTTTTCCAATTAACGGCTAAACGTCAGGGCATTAAAGGGGTTAAAGGTAACAAAATTGAGCTTTTAACAACCTGTGAAGATTCTCTCAATTCGATTACACGTGATATTAACAATGCACGCGACAACATTGAAATGGTCTTTTATATTTGGCAATCAGGTGGTTTAGTTGATGAAGTCACCGAGGCATTAATTAGAGCGGCTAAACGTGGCGTAAAATGTAGGATCATGGTTGACTCAGCTGGTAGTTGGAATTTCTTTCGAACTAAAGGCCCTGATGTGATGAGGGCGGCAGGTATTGAGTTTGTCGAATCATTGCATGTTAATTTATTCCGTTTTTTCTTGCGCCGTATGGATTTGCGCCAGCATCGAAAAATCGTCTTAATTGATAACTATATTTCCTACACAGGAAGTATGAATATGGTTGATCCTCGTTATTTCAAACAAGATTCAGGCGTCGGTCAATGGATTGATATTATGGTAAGAATGGAAGGCCCTGTTTCAACCACTTTAGGGATGATTTATGCCTTTGATTGGGAAATGGAAACCGGAGAACGTCACTTACCACCACCGCCTGATGATAATATCATGCCTTGTGAACAAGAAAGTGGTCACACAACACAGGTTATCGCATCAGGCCCAGGATTTCCTGATGAGCTTATTCAACAATCCTTAATCACAGCTATTTATTCTGCAAGAAAAGAATTAGTACTCACAACACCTTATTTTGTACCTAGTGACGATCTTGCACATGCCATCTCAACCGCAGCAATGCGTGGTGTTGAGGTAAGTATTATAGTGCCTCGTAGTAATGACTCTTTTCTTGTGCGTTGGGCAAGTCGTGCATTTTTTACAGAAATGCTCGAAGCAGGTGTGAAAGTCTTTCAGTTTGAAGATGGCTTATTACATACCAAAAGCGTCATGGTTGATGGGCAACTCAGTATGGTAGGTTCAGTAAATCTTGATATGCGTAGTTTGTGGTTAAATTTTGAAATTACCGTTGTTATTGATGATGAAGGTTTTGGAAGTGATTTAAGCATTGTTCAGTATGATTATATTGCTCGCTCTACAGAATTAACTATGGATGAATGGGAAAAACGACCATTCTTAAATCGTGTATTAGAGCGTATCTGCTATTTCTTTAGCCCTCTGTTATAATCAGAAAGGTAACAATATATTTTGCTAAATGAGCAAAAATATCATACAAACAACGCGATAATTATTGGAATAATAAACAGGCATTACCATGAATGAACCAACCTTAATTAGTGAAGATGAAGCGCTAGAACAAGCTTATGATTTATTTTTAGCTCAAGCAGTCGATAATTTGGATGTTGCAGATCAATTACTATTTAACCTGCAATTTGAAGAAAGAGGCGCAGCTGAAGTGGTTCCATTAGGTAATGATTGGCAGTTTATTGTCGGCCTTCCTGTTACACCTGCTCGCTTTAGCGAAGTGATTATTGGTCTTGCACCTGATGACGATTCCGATATTGATGATATTTTTGGTCGTGTCCTAATTAGTCGCGATCCATTACAGCCTATGTTCCATATTATTTGGAAATCTTGATATCCGCCCCCTGAAGAACGCGGTTTTACTGCGCACCTGATAATTACCTTTATCTTCACCTGCTTATGTTTTAGTAGGTGATTTTTTATGTCAGAGAGAAATAAATGAGTGATAGTCACTTTATTATTGATGCTATTTTTGCCTTAGCTTTCTTTGGAGCATTTTACTGGTATATCTGCGTAGCAGTTATTATCGTCATGCTCTATGCCACAATAAAAACACAAAAAATATTATTTCGTCTTTTGTTTATGTTCATCGCTTTAGTTTTTGCTTATTTACCCTTTATGCAATATCTTTGGTAATAATGGTATAGAAAATGAAAAACACTATATAAGCATAAGCAATATAAGCATAAGCAATTAGTACCTTTCACCTATTTTTACCTTTGATATGGGTAATTCACTCAAAGCATTTTGATGAATGAGCAATAGTTAAAAACATTGTACCTTCTCTTGTGAGCGTACTATCTTGTTTTATTGGTGGTGATTTGATCATTCTATCAATTTCAGTTGAAGAAAATTTATCACGCGCTTCATTATAAAAACACAGACACTGCTCGTTTGTTACTGTGCTATAAATATTCAATGTATCCATGCAATATTCAATCACTCTATTTTCTTGTGACTCAGAGCAAGCCGATAGGGTGAATAAAGATAAAATAATCACTAAATTTTTTTTCATAATAATTCCACTATTATATTATTTATTAATTTATGAAAAAATTATTTCATTAAATCATGAGTGTTATTACGATATAAATCAAATTTAAGTGGATAATTATTATTTATATAAGATAAATAATAATAATTTTCACTGTCTCTTCTATTTTATATCTTTAATATTTTTCTCAGTATTTATACTTATTTTTATTTAATCTTAAATGCAATAATGGAAAAGGATTTCCTTGCCCATCTACTTCAGAGCGCCCTACTTGCTCAAATCCAATATAAAGATAAAAACCAATTGCTTGAGGATTTTGCTCGTTTACATCTAACTCATCAATATGCAATGTATTTATCGCAAAAGTTGTAAGCAATTTACCACAACCATTCCCTCTAGAATTTGCATCAACAAAGAGCATTTCTAATTTATTTTCTGCCGCACCCAAGATCCCATGAATAACATTATTATTGTCTATCGCAATATAGGTATTAAGCATAGGAAAATACTTTTCTACAATATTTTTTTTAAGAGATAAAATAATATTTTCAGATAGAAATGCATGCGTAGCTCTAACCGATGACTCCCAAACTGTAATCATTTCATCATAGTGTGAAGGTTCTGCTTTTATTATAGTTAACATATAATTTCCTAATAAAAATTATTTTTTAATATGATTTATTATATCTGAATAAGAATAATTAAAAATTATAATTTTTTTGTATGTTAAGTTATAGCGATGAACTTATATTTTTCAAATAAAGGTTGATAAACATATTACCAACCCTTTTTATCAAAAAGAAAATTTATCTATTTTTTATAATTAACCGTAATAAAATTAGAATCGATAACCAAGCCCGATCACCCATGTACCAAATTCGATATTATTTAACTTTGAGTATTCGTAAGATGCATCAATAGCAAGTTTTGCAACCGGGTTATATTGTAAGCCCGCACCATAACTATTTGATATCTTATTGAAATGAATATTACCAGAGTTATTTTCACAGTTTAATTTCATGTTAATTGAGCTAATACCAATCAAACCATATAAATTTATATATTCATTAAAACGATAACTTGGGCCTATAGAGAATAAGTAATAATTATAATTTATATTCCCTTTACTATCATTAATATCAAAAGAATACTTTTCTTTATTATATGTAAATGAGCCAAACATGCCCCAATCATTCATTAATTTATAATTATATTTAACATTAATACCTTTAGGCGTATCAGTTACATTATTACTATCCATTTTTAATTGACTTTGTGCATAACCTAAAGAAAATGTATTTTTCAATGTTGCCGATGTACTAAAAGATAGTGTTGACAAAACAATCATAATCATTGAAATAAATAATTTATATTTCATTATATTTCCCGATAAATTAAATTCTACAATAAAATAAAACACCAAAATATAATTAGCATTAAAATTAATTTAGTGTTATAAAGTGAAATCCACACTTAAATAATAAATAAAAAATTGAAGAAAATAAATATATTGTTATTTATAAATTAATAATAAATATTATATTTTAACAAATAGACAAAAAATGATATTTAAACTGAAATAGAAACAAATGAAAAGTATTTAAATTTAGAATAAAGTGTTAAATGGAATGTTAATTCTAATTTTATGATGTGATTTTTAAAAGGCCACATAATGTGACCTTTTAAAAATATTATTTATCAGCTTAATATTAGAAACGATAACCGACACCTAATACCCAAGTACCGAATTTTGCATTATCAAATTTTGAATATTCATAAGATGCATCAATTGCTACGTTTGGGATTGGATTAATTTGCAAACCTAATCCATAAGCCATGGACGTTTTGCTGTATGTATCATTAACATAATAATATTTATCTTCTTGACTAACGTGACCAAGACCAATTAAACCATATGCACTAAAATAGTCATTAAAACGATAACTAGGGCCAGCCGTTAATGAAACATAGTCAATTTCACTTGAACCAATTTTTCCCCAACGACTATAATAATTATAGGTTAATTTTGTATACGTCAGTGATCCAATAACCCCCCACTCATTATCAAATTCATGGTTATACTTAAAGTTAACCCCTTTAGGATTATCATCTATTTTATCATCATTCAATTTAATTGAACTTTGAGCATAACCTAATGATAAAGTATTATCTAACGCGGCTTGTACATTAAAAGAAAGTGTAGAAATAGCTAACAACGAAGTGGATAGAAATAAATTACGATTCATTTTTATTCTCTATATAAAGCAAAGGATAGAAAAAAGGAACTAAACTAGAATTTAGCTCTCTTATTAAATTGAGTTTAATACTCAATAAATTTTATTTATAAATAATACGTTATTAATTTATTTTTATAAAGAAATTATTATGGTTAAATTGATAATTAAAAGACCATCTGTCTCAACAACAAACTTACCTTATTTTTCTCTATTATTAAGGGAATATTAAGTCTATAAATTATAAAAAAACTTATTTTAAATTTTAATTAGATTTTTTATTTTCCATCTATTATTAATATTTTATTATTTATTAAAAGTAAAAAAATTAACTGCCAACTAAAGTAAATATATTTTATTATTAATACAATATGGCTTTTATTTTAAATAATTTAAATATTTATGCTACGAAGTAACCTCAAATTAAATATCACTTAACTCTCTATGGTGATTAATCGATCAATTTAATATCAAGATATTTAAGTAAATCGAGTGCTTCTATTTTAGAAAAAATTGCTTTCGTCATTTTATTTTGCCGAATATCAATATCAAAAGAATGCGAATGAGTAAAATCAACCCCTTCTAAATTTGTTTGCATAAACAAACTATTAGAAAAATCAGAACCAACCATAAGTGATCTTTGAAGCTCCGCATTTCTAAAATCCACATCATGTAATCTACACTCTTCAAAAATAGATTCGCTCAGTTTTAATCCAAAAAAGTTACATCCGCTTAAAATGCTATTTTTAAAACTGAGTTGAGAATAAAGATCGAATTTTGGCCAATGCGCTTTTGTCCAATCAATACCAACAAGTTTACATTCAACAAATTCAGTATTAGAAAATCGAGTATTAGGAAAATTAGCTAAACTTAAATTACATTGTTCAAATAAGCAATGTACAAACTTGCAATGCAATAGCTCAGCAGATAAAAAATTACACTGGTGAAATTCACATTCCTCAAAAATAACATTGCTAAGTGCCAATTCATTAATATCAAGTTTAGTAAAAGTTCTATCTAAATATTCTTGATTACTCTTTAAATTTTCCATATATGAACTCAATAGAAATGTATATTAATCTAGAGATAAAACAGGCCTAGAGTAAAGTTTATTTTATGTTTATATATTATTAGCAAGTTGCATTTTTAACCAAAAACTTTGCTGACATAAATTAAAAAATTCTTTCCGACAAGGAGAGATAATTTTGTTATTCGATTCTACAATTTCCCAAGTGATCCAATGTTCGGGACATTGAGCGTCATTATCATAGAACTCTGTTTCTATCTCTTCTGTGCATTTCAAGATGACACCATCAGGAAATAACCAGCTATGAGTTGCTCTGGTTATTTCTGCTAAGTTATCCCAAAGTTTCTGAGTACTTAAAATTTGATAATTATCTTCTTGGTTTACAATTTGAGATATATATTTCGCTAACATCATCATCTCTCTTGTTTTATTTCTTAAAATTTAGTGTATTCACTATAATTGAGACAAGGTTTATTACTTTTAATTTTCATCAAAAGCATCTGCCATAAGCAAAAATTTAGGCTCAGCTTTTTTATATGCATTGATCATCGGAACTAGCCGCTGAAAATGTTCACTAGCACAATGTGTATCAAGCGCAGCATGATCTGGCCATTGTTCAACAAAGACAAAGTGGCCTGGATCTTTTTCATCAACATATAAATTATAGCTAATACAAAGAGGCTCTTTTTTAGTCGCTTCAACAAGCTCACGATAAAGAGGTAAAACAATTTCTATCGCTTCTGTTTTAATAAAATCTTCAGCAATCACTTTTAACATCACATTTTCCTTACCGTAATTGAATAACACAAGATGCTGTATAAAAACACAGCCAAATATAGTCTAGTTGACTTAAGAGATCTAGACTTTTTACAAAAGAAAAATGCTTCTTTAAAAGAATAAAAACCGCCTTAGTTTTTCAGGCTATCCTCTTTATCTTTCTTTAAACACTCGACTTCTAACCAATGAGTAAATAGCTTTGCTTTTTGTATAAACACATTTATATCATCGATTGGGTTTATGCTTTTAGATAAAAGATAATTAATACTTTTTTGTTGATCTGGATAATTTGCTTCTACTATTTTTACAAAGTCTTCTAGTATTTCAGGCCAATATTCATCTTTTTCACTACGTAAAATATTTGTTGAGCGAATAAGTTTACGCGCTATTGCCCTTTGTAAGTGATGTTTTTCAATAGCCAACTGCCTTTCATCTATCTGTTTAATATAGCTATCTATAACTTGTACAAAATCACCATTTATTGCCAAGGCAATTTTTCTTGATGGTGAGAATGGTAAAAAATATTGAGTTAAATCATCACCAAAAATACAACGACAGTGATGTTTTAACCAATAGCCCCAACTGTATAAATTGTTAGGCGCCAATACCTCGCTTAAAACACCAATATCGAAATCAATTTTGCTGACAATAGAGTGTTGTTTTTCTAATATTGCTCTTGCATTATCTAACAGGTGAATTTCGCTTTCGTTTATTTCATGATTTAAAATTAAGCAAATATCTAAGTCTGATATTCCCTCTGTTGCGCATCCATTAGCCACACTGCCATAAACATATATGCTATGTAACCTTTCTTTTAACAATTGAGAAAGTTGCTCAGTGACATCAGTAATAACAGATTGAAATGATGATTGAAAACACTTTGTGGAAGGTAACTTTATTTTACCTACTTGAGAAATTGTCATAGCTTACCTTTATGGAAAATCTATATATAATTAAACCCTAACTCTTTCTTAGCAAGACGCAATACATAAAAAACAAAACGATGCAGCAACCTGTTTTGAAACAATAAAAAAGGTCTGTTTCTCACACAGTAGGCAGTAAATATCAAACATTTATTCTCAATATCGATAAAAATATACGTTTAAATAATACTGATTCTCTTTATATAATAACCATTCATTAAGTAATACAGAGAAAGTAAGATTTTGGGGGTTAACGTGTGGCTTGAACAATTTGGTGTACTCAATATCTGGACATACCTTGCAGGCATGTTTTTTATTATCCTGGTTCCTGGCCCTAATACACTTTATGTGCTAAAAACAAGCGCATCAGGGGGCGTCAGGGATGGCTATCGTGCTGCATTCGGTGTCTTTTTAGGTGATGCTATTTTAATTTTTCTCGCCTTTATTGGTGTCGCATCTGTTATAAAAGCCTCTCCTGTACTCTTTACTATTGTCCGTTTTTTAGGTGCTTTTTACCTCCTTTATTTAGGAATAAAGATTATCCATGCAACTTTTTTCTCCAAAAAAGTATATTCAGAACAAACAACGACAGTACAGAAACACGTTTTCAGAAAAGCGCTTACATTAAGCATGACCAATCCTAAAGCGATTCTATTTTATATTTCATTTTTTGTTCAGTTTATAGATTTTAATTATGCACATACTGGATTATCTTATTTAATTCTTGCTTCCATGCTTGAAGCGTTTAGCTTTATTTATCTCTCTTTTCTAATATTTGGTGGTGTAGCCCTTGCCCGCTTCTTTGGCTCACGTAAAAATATTGCAAAATTAGGCAATGGTGTTATTGGGCTTTTCTTTATGGGATTCGCGACTAAACTAGCAACATTATCATCCTGATTTTTAATAACAATCCTTATTAAAGAGATGGCAATCAGAATAAGATTGCCATTTTTTTATATACGATTATTTACGTATATTTGTAAAATTCCACTCCTATTATTTTATTAAATAATATTCATTCTCATTCTATTTTAGTTTTAAAGGCTATTTTTATTTTATTATTATTTAACCTCATTTATTTAATATAAATTTGATTAATATTATTAAAACACTCCCATTATCGATATATCATAAAATACATATCCTTATAGATAGGTATTGAGATGAATAGCCAAATTGTTATTGATTCTAAAAAATGTATTGGCTGTAAGACGTGCGAAGTCGTTTGTTCAGTCGGTCACACATCAGAAAAAGATGGAAATGATTTTCTCAATAAAAAGAATTTTCATCCTAGAATACATATTATTAAATTAATGCATCAGTTTACTGCTTCTGTTTGCCATCAATGTGAAGATGCACCTTGTGCACAAGCTTGCCAAACACAAGCATTAGTACGTGGTGAAAACTTTGTTGAAACACACCCTGAAAATTGTATTGGATGTAGAGCCTGTCTTTTAGCTTGCCCTTTTGGCGCCATTGAGCTTGAGAAAAAAAACAACACCTCCCCAACTTCATTTTTAGATCTTGGCCAACATTTCCAAGTTGATATCATCAAATGTGATTTATGTAATCATAGAGAACAAGGGCCTGCCTGTGTTGAATATTGTCCTCAAGACGCCTTAATTTTAGTCTCTGATAACGATCTAACACAATTGACTGCTGAACGTAGAAAAAACTCGATTTTACGCGAAGATCTTAATATACAGGGAATATCTATTTAAAATTACAATAGCCTTATCCATTTCTATAAGGCTATTACTTCTTACTTTTTACTACCTTGAAATCGCTTAACTGTAGTTATCTATATCGAAACTACCCTGCCATCTGCTATCATTAGCGACTTATCCATTTTCTTGCCATAAATAACTTTGTTTTCCAAACCACTCATCAAATGAGTTATAAAACATTTTATTGATTTATATAGCTTTTAAATCATTCAACGTTCGAGATAGAAAACAAAGCCTTGGTTAGCAAGTTACAGAATAATCAGCAACGATATAGAACCGTAAAAATGAGCATTCCAAAAGAACAGTATAATTTCAACAAACTACAAAAACGCTTACGCCGCGATGTTGGGCAAGCTATCGCTGACTTTAATATGATAGAAGATGGCGATAAAATCATGGTCTGCCTTTCTGGTGGTAAAGATAGTTACACTCTACTTTCTATCTTAATGAATCTGCAAAAAAGTGCGCCAATTAATTTTTCACTTATTGCCGTGAATTTAGACCAAAAACAACCTGGATTTCCTGAGCATATTTTACCAGAGTATTTAAATGAGCTCGGTGTGGAATATAGAATTGTTGAAGAAAATACCTATGGAATTGTCAAAGATATTATTCCTGAAGGTAAAACAACCTGCTCTTTATGCTCTCGTTTACGTCGTGGTATTTTGTATCGTACAGCGACAGAGTTGGGTGCTACTAAGATTGCGCTAGGACATCATCGTGATGATATTTTAGAAACATTATTCTTAAATATGTTTTATGGTGGAAAACTTAAAGGTATGCCACCTAAATTAATGAGTGATGATGGTAAACAAATCGTTATTCGCCCTCTTGCTTATGCTCGTGAAAAAGATATTGAGCGTTTTGCACAAGCAAAACAGTTCCCAATTATCCCGTGTAATCTTTGTGGTTCACAGCCTAATCTACAACGTCAAGTTATTAAAGAGATGCTAAGAGATTGGGATAAGCGTTACCCTGGACGTATTGAAACTATGTTTAGAGCAACACAGAATATTGTTCCATCACACTTATGTGATACTCAATTATTTGATTTTGCTAATATCAAACATGGGGATGAAGTCATTAATGGTGGCGATTTAGCTTTTGATAAAGATGATATTCCAACCGTACCCGTGATGTTCCAAGAAGAAGATGATGAACGTCCCGACTTTAGCCAAAATAAACTCGATATTATTGAAGTGAAATAAAACACGATATCCTAATCCTAAGTCTTGTTTTCAAGGCTTAGGACTTTTATGACCAAATAATCACCAACAATAAATTTGAGCAAAAAAAAACCGATGTTAATAAACATCGGTGTAATAATGGTCAATTATTCTGTATTAAGAACTCAATATGAGAAAAACTACAATTATGGAGCACAACGTTCATCGCTCAACGTTGTATTCACCTGCGAGAGTTATAATGCCAGATGTTCTATTTTAAAAAATTGATATATCTCAAACAGGGTTAGAGAATTCTTTTTTAAATCCATTTAGTTACGATTAATTTGCTGAATTTTTACAACCATCTACTACGCTTTAACCACCAAGTAACAATCACAATCAAAACAAAGAGAGATAAACAAAAAATGGCAAAACCATAAGGGAATTCATTTCCAGGAATTCCGCCTAAATTGACACCAAATAGCCCTGTTAGAAATGTCGTTGGTAAAAATAACATCGCCATTAATGACATAGTGTAAGTACGTCTATTCATCGCATCTGCCATCATTGATGTTATTTCATCAGCGATCACCGCTGTACGAGAAATACTACTGTCCAAATCCTCTAAACGTCGAGAAAGTCTTTCTGATATTTCGAGCATTGTGACTCTATCGCTATCACTCATCCATGGTAATTTTTCGATAGAAAGCCTAGAAAATACATCTCGTTGCGGAGCCATGTAGCGACGCAAAACTATTAACTGTTTTCTTAATAATGCGAGTTCACCTCTTGCTGGTATTTGTTGATCAAGGATCATATCTTCGAGTTCAATTAATTGGTCATGCAAAGTTTCAACAAATTCACCTATTTCATCAGTAACAGCATCTGCCATAGTTATAAGCCAATCACCACTGCTTTCAGGTCCACTGCCTAACTCTAAGGTATGAATAACAGAATCCACTGAATTAACTCGACGATGACGACTCGAAACAATTGTTTGGCTGTTAATATAAATTCTGAATGCGACTAGTTCATCAGGTCTATCATTAGGATTATTATTAATTGTTTGCAAATTGATGACGACACCTTCACCAATCCTTTGTGCTTTTGGTCTGATGTTCTCTGCTAATAATACATCTTTGGCAATAGGTGGAAGTGCTTCTGTTTCCTCTATCCATTTCGCACTTTGTGGCTTACGATAGTCCAAATGTATCCAATAAGGATTATCGTTTGTAGCGATTGTATCTGCTGTTATTTCTATTACTCCACCATGACCATCAAGTTGCGCGGTGTAAATTGCATCTGAATCTTGCAAAATAGAGTCATTAATTGTTTTCATTTAGTTTCCTCCGTACGCTTGCTTTAGTCGCAATAGATTAATTTATCGTCTCTTTATCTAATTATTTTTCAATGTTTTATTTTATACTTTTTTCTAGCTCACTGTATATCAACACTATTTTTGTATAATTAATCTAAAACTTCTATTTATATTCTCCACTTTAGGATTATTACACTAAATCCAATTCGGATAATTACGTTAGTATATTAATACTAGAAATATCTATAGGTAACTTACTTTATTTATAGGAAAAATTTTATCTACTGTAATTTATAATAATTAGATCCCTAGTGTATACTAAATATTATCTTATACATTTATTGCAACCTAAAAATAAGGTCATCAATATGAAAAAATTTCTCGCTATTCCTTTATTTTTGCTTTTAGCTGGATGCAATGATGCAACATCGACTGAAAGTGCTAATACTGCCTCTACTTCTGATATAACAAAAACACTTCTAGTCGATTCACAACTTTATGATTGTGTCGGTGTTGCACCAATGAAATGCATGAAGGTGAAAGAGCTCCCTTCAGGCGAATGGTCCCTTTTCTATCAGAACATTGAAGGTTTTGAATATAAAGCAGGTACTGAATACACATTAAAAGTAAATGTTACAGATATTCCTAATCCACCAGCTGATGCACCTAGCGTAAAATATACACTGGTAGAAATTGTCGATAAAAAATAATTTTTTACTTAATTTAAACTCACAATAGACCGTATTCGCTATTGTGAGTCATTTATCTATTGATATTATTCTTCTGATAGTTTCTTATTAACAAATTAATAAAACTTATTAATAAGCTATTTATGTGATCTCATTTTTTATTATGTATTAAAGATAAGTCTGCTAATTTTTTTTAAGAGTAATTTCAATCAATTAACATTGAAATTGTGTTTGAATTTACTAAAAATAGAGCTCTTCACATCAACATAGAACCTCTATAATGAATAAATTAATACTTATTTTAATTAGCTTAATTTTACCTTACTCTTCTGCATTATATGCTTACAATGAATCACATACTGTCTATAGTGGCTATATTTACGGAAAACTAAAAGGGGATACCGCCAAAGGCCCTATAATCAATTATCGTTATGAAACAGAAAATGCTTGGGGTTTATTAATTTCTCTACTCTATTTAAATTCAAATTATAAAGAACCCTTTAAAGATCCTCGTTTTATCACTCCATCAATAAAACAATATAAAACTAAAACCACAGCTCTATTAATCGGCCCTACTTATAGAATAACGCCTAAGTTTTCTGTTTATGCCCAAATGGGGCCCAATAAATTAAAGTATCAAGAAGATAAATTTCACCCTGAAATAAATACTACAGACACGCATAGAGTGGATACAACAAGTGTTATTGGTCAAATAGGCATCGATTATAACCCCATAAAAGAGGTCGCAATTAACTTTGGTTATCTTTATTCCGATACCACTGCAAATAAACGCCATATTGAATTAAATAGCATACAATTATCTTTAGGTTATCGCTTTTAACCCCCCCTTATAAACTATAATTTAATTTAACAATTTATAGATTGCTAAGAGGTGGTTTTACCTATAAAAGGCTTAAATATAACAATAAACTCATCAATTTTTATTGTCTCTAAGGAGTTATACCTATAAATAATATGAAATATAATATTTAACATCGAACACATTGCACAATTAGTCAAAACAAAGTAGCAAAAATGTATTAACATCTCTTCTGCAATGTTTATTCCTTTTGAGTCTCCTTCTGTTTTTATAACAGAGGGACTTTTTTTATACATATATTATTAATTGCTGTAACAGTTCGATACAATAAAAAGCGTGCAAATAGGGCATTAAAAATATAATTTATATCCAGACAATAAATTAACCTGCTTTATTTTGCTACGCCCCTTTTTAAAGGGGTTCTTTTTTATTTATATGCCCTCTTATTTTATACACTCCTCTATTTATTCAAGATTAAAACTGAAACGATAACTGTTTAGCTTTTTATTTATTTTTTAATAAAAAAATACCTCAAAGCAAGGGTATTAACTTTGAGGCATTATCTATTTTCTCTTATTCTTTTACGCAGCCAGAGTTCACTGATGGCTATTTTCAAGTAATCTATTCATTACTATCTTAATGCTTTAATATATAAAGTGTATGGCTATAAGCGACATCTTCAGGATTCTCAATAGGATAACCCTTCAACCAAGGTTTTATCAATCGCCCATTAGTATATTGATAAATAGGTGCTATTGGTGCATCCTCTGCGATAATTTGTTCTGCTCGGTTATATAGACTATTTCTTTCATTTGCATCAATCGCCATACCTGACAATGTCAAAATTTCATCATATTGCTTATTTTGATACTTAGGTATATTACCCGCATGTTTAGAGCCTAATAAACTTAAGAAAGTAGAAGGTTCATTATAATCACCCACCCATGATGCTCTTATCACATCAAAATCTCCTGAGTTTCGGCTGTCTATATACGTTTTCCATTCTTGATTACGTAGCTCAACTTTAACCCCTAGCTTTTTCTTCCACATAGAAGCGACTGCAATGGCAATTTTCTGATGATTTTCCGAATTATTGTATAACAATGATAATTTTAATGGATTATGAGGCCCATATCCCGCTGCCGCTAACAATATCTTGGCTTGGCTATCTAATTCATCTTGATTATATTCATCATAAATAGTTGATTCAGGGGTAAAATTAGCCGTAACATCTGGTGTAAAACGATTTGCTGGCTTTTCACCTGTGCCTAACACTTTATCGGTAATGATTTTTCTGTCTATTGCCATTGCCAATGCTTTACGTACACGAATATCTTTTGTTGGCCCTGATTGAGTATTAAAAGCATAATAATATGTTCCTAATTGATCGGGTATATAAACCTCATTAGGAATATCTTTCATTAGTTTGTGGTATAAATTTTTAGGAAATGACTCTGTTATATCGATATCACCTGCTAAATAGCGTTTAGTTGCATGTGATTCATGGTTTATCGGTACAAACGTGACTTTTGTTAATACTGTATTTTTATGATCCCAATAATAAGGATTAGGTGTTAATACAATTTTTTCATTAACCACTCTGTTTGTTAAAACAAAAGCACCATTTCCAACCAAATTACCAACTTTGATCCAACCAGCACCATATTTTTCAATGCTATGGCGAGGAACTGGATATAAAGAAAAATTCGTTGTCAAACTTGGAAAATAAGAAACAGGTCGCTCTAACGTCACCTTTAACGTTTTTTCATCTATTGCTTCTACACCCAATGAGCTTGGTTTTAATTTTCCATCAATAATTTTTTGAGCATTTTCAATAGAAGCGAGCGAAGCATACCATGCAAAAGGAGAAAGATTTTTAGGATCAACTAATCGTTGCCAACTGTAAACGAAATCAGTTGCAGTGACTTTTTCTCCATTAGACCATTTCGCATTATCACGCAAAGTAAAGATCCATACACGATTATCTTCAGTACGCCAACTCTGAGCGACACCTGGAATAGCTCGTCCATGTTCATCTTCTATCGTCAATCCTTCAAATAAATCACGTTGCACCTGAGCTTCAGTTAACCCCACGGCATTAATAGGATCAAGTGACGCTGGTTCATCTTTTAAATGTCTAACCACTTCTTGTTTTTTATCGAGTATCGTTCCTGCTGGCACTACCGCCGCATTTACCTGCGATACGAGTAATCCTTGAACGACAAGTGCACATGAGATGACGAATATTTTGCGCATGTCTGTTTCGTCCTGTAATCTGTATGAGAATGAACTGCATAATTATAAGAGCCTGATAAAAAGGCACAATCACTGATTACAAATATTTTATAAATTTTTATGTTTTTCATGGTCACTATGCAAACAGTGGCAAATTTTAATAATGGTTAAGCATTAACAAGATTTTTCGTTAATAATTTAGTATTAATAACAATTAGTCTGACAACTAATAAAGGAGAACAACAATGGCACATCAAGTTACTTTACAAGGAAATGCAGTGACTCTGGCTGGTAAATTCCCAACAGTAGGTCAAAAAGCTGCTGATTTCTCTCTCGTAGGTAAAGATCTTAATGACATCTCTTTAACAAGCTTTGCAGGTAAACGTAAAGTTCTAAACATTTTCCCAAGCGTAGATACTGGAGTTTGTGCTGCGAGTGTTCGTCAATTTAATAAAGTTGCAAATGAACTAAATAACACGGTTGTTTTATGTATTTCAGCTGACTTACCTTTTGCCCAAGCGCGTTTCTGTGGCGCTGAAGGTTTAGATAATGTTGTAACATTATCTACAATGCGCGGTGCTGAATTCAAAGAAAATTACGGTGTTGCAATTACATCAGGCCCATTAGCAGGCTTAACTAGCCGCGCAGTGATTGTGTTAGATGAAAACAATACTGTTCTCTACACCCAGTTAGTTGATGAAATCACAACTGAACCAAATTATGATAATGCATTAAATGCACTAAAATAATATTCATTATAAAAAAAAAGACGAGCATTACGCTCGTCTTTTTTATGCAGAAAATCCTACAACCAAATTAACCTTCAGACTTTTCGGTCTTTTTATTTGTTAAATTATATTCTCTCAGTTTATTGGCAATCGCTGTATGAGAAATACCTAAACGTTTTGCAAGTTTCCGAGTGCTTGGATAATCACGATATAAGCGCGTTAAAATTGAAGCCTCAAAGCGTTTTGTCATTTCATCTAATGAGCCTTCTAATAAATCCACATCAAATAGAGTTTCATCTGTATGCTCAGGTAAAGTAATATCCTGAATTCGCAGAGTGTTTCCTACTAATTGCGCCATTGCTTGATAAACAGTATTTCTTAATTGGCGAACATTACCAGGCCAACCATACTGTGTTAAATAAACTGATAACTCCGGTGATATTACAGGTTTAGTTGCTTGCTGCTCAATGCAATATTGGTTAATAAAATGCATCGCTAACGGCATAATATCGGCTTTTCTTTCTCGCAACGGAGGTAGAGTTAACGTTAATACATTCAGGCGATAATAAAGATCTTCTCTAAACAACCCTTTTTGTACCAGTTCCCACAAATTTTTCTGCGTTGCACAAATAATGCGAACATTGACATTAACCTCGTGCTCCTCACCTACACGACGAAATGTCCCGTCATTTAAAAAGCGTAGAAGCTTAATTTGCATTTGAGGCGACATTTCGCCAATTTCATCAAGTAAAACGGTTCCTCTGTCGGCCTGCTCGAAGAAGCCTTTTTTTCCTTCAACAGCATTAGGGTAAGCCCCTGCCGCATAACCAAATAACTCACTTTCTACGACATCATCAGGCATTGAAGCACAATTGAGTCCCAAAAAAGGATTTCTAGCACGGGAACTAAGGAAATGACAGGCTTTAGCAAATAAATCTTTTCCTGTACCGGTATCACCTACCAATAACAGTGGCGCATCCATTTTTGCCATTTTTTTTGCACGTTCAACAAGTTGTTTCATTTGAGAACTAACAGCAATAATTTTCTCAAATTCATGATTATCACTGACAATTAATTTTGAATGATCGTGAACAACATCTCGATATTTCAATAAAATAAGCGCACCAACACAATGGTTAGATTGGTTATCATCTGCAAGTTTTATTGGTACTATTTCCATATCAAAATTTTGTTTTTTTAAATTGATTGGAATAATTTCAGCAGAAGGATCTTTTTGTTCTAACCAACGATGAATATTAAAATTAGGGATTAGTTGATTGAATGATTTTTCACTATTATCGTTAGCATCCAATTCAAACAGTTGGCGAGTTGCCGGATTTTGTAATTTTATTTGGCCTTTAATATTAATAGAAAAAACAGGAACTGGCACAGATTCAAGCAGTGTCCACATGGCTCGATGCTCTTGTTCTGATGGCATAAATGCAACTGTCCGCACATCAATAACACCATTTATTCGCCGTATTTCCGCCATTAGCGGTTGAAATATATCAAAATCAATCTGTGAAAAATTCAGGTAGATAAGACCTATTGGAAATATTTCAATTCCACGTAAATCAATATTTTTTAATACTAGTAGATCCAATAATTCACGGGTTAACCCGATGCGATCTTCACAAGTGATCTCTAAACGCATTATAAACCTTCTTAATACTGAGTGACCCTGAACTTATTCTAGATATTATACATAAATATCAACCAAATAAAGAGCCTTGTCAGCAAAAGTTGACACCACTAGCATTTATTTTTACACAGATAAGCTTGTATTTTGATTTTAATACCTGAATTATTTATGCTTTAAAAAAATCAAATAATGAAAATGAAGAGTTTTTTATTATTTTTTTCAGCTCAAAATCAATAAGATATTCGATATCTTTTATTAAGGGGCCTAATTCCCGGCGTATTACTTTCTTAATGGTTTTACAGCCATTATCAAAACAAAAAAGAAGATACTCTAGAGCACTGATTGCCTGTTCTTTTTTATCTGTCTCTCTCAGATATTCAAAAAATTCTGATGTTTCTTTTATTTGAAATGGTTTAGATTGTTTTTGATACTGCTTTTTTTTAATTTCATCAATTGTTTCACTAAGAATAGGGATCAAAATACTCAATTGTTTATCAATATTTGAAACATTAAGAGCAGAGCTAAGATAAAGTTGGCGTCTTTTCTTCGAGAGTTTTTTTATTACTGACATCTGTATTTCTTTCATTTTTCAACCTGATTAAAAGTATTATTTGTTAACTCTTTTCCTATTTTTTATAAATAAAAAACCATCTCTATTTTTTAATAGAAATTTATCTACAAAGTAAATTTTACAAATATATTGAGATAATATTTCTGTGGTAAACTTCTTACCGTGATATTTAACGCCATTTATCACACTAAACTCAATACTATTTTCTATCAAAAAGGGAATATTTTTATAGAAATTACGAGTTTTTAACTAGAGATGCATGCATTTTCAAATAAAAACAATGAGTTATAACCTTTTTTCTTTTTGGATGTTTTTACTCTTTTTAAAGATATTTTATTTATCTAATTTCATTTGAAATAATTACACTATAATAAATAAAATATAGATAGTACTTTATAGTATGAATTTATTTGTTTAGATATAAAATATCGACACCTAAGCCACTTGCATGATTTTATACAAACTATTTTTTGCTAAATTTTTATACAAAAAAACCGTAGAAATAACTCTACGGTTTTTTATTTAAAATAACTCAACATTAGGAATTTTATTTTATTCTTTTTTCTTGCCACTAATTGTATTTTTTAATTTTCCTATAAGCTCTTTTCTAAAATCACCCAACTTAGGTTTATTATCATCGATCCAAGGCAGCGGTCGACATAATTCCATTGCCTTGATCCCTAAACGTGCCGTTAATAAACCAGCGCCAATTCCTTGAGCTGCTCGTGTTGATAGTCGTGCGGCGAGATCTTGAGAAAGCCAATCCATCCCGACTTCTCTTACTAGTTCAGTAGCCCCTGCAAATGCAATATTGACTAATACAAGGCGAAATAATTTTAAGCGACTATAGTACCCTAGCTCTATACCATAAATTTCAGCGATACGATTAATTAAACGAATGTTACGCCAACCAATAAAAGCCATATCGACCATCGCTAGCGGACTTACTGCTATCATTAATGTTGATTCTGCAGCAGAGCGACTAATTTCAGCTCTCGCTTGTTTATCTAAAATAGGTTGAACTAATTGACTATAAAGCTCTAATACTTCCTTGTCATTATGCGTATCATGTAATGCACTCTGCCAACGAATTAGTGCAGGATGTTGTGAATGAATACCCGCTTGTTTAGCCAATTTCTCACAAAAAGGTCGACCATTACCCATCGCATGACTATAAAGTAATTCTTTTGCTCTATCTCTTTCATCTGCTCTTTGACGTAAGCGATAAATACGACGCCATTCTGTTATTACAGAGCCAATTCCTGCAATAACAATTAATCCCCCCGCACTTGCTGCACCTAATGCAATCCAATCAGAGTTTATCCAAGACTCATAAATCCATTGCCCTGTTTGAGCGATAACACTAATCCCTAAAATAGTACTTGCAACTGTGATTAAGCGTTTCCATACACTTTTTTTAGGTTTTAAAATAGATTGGATATCACCTTCTAACTGCCCTTCGTTTTCTTCATCTACTTGAGGATCAATAGGTAAAAATGCTTCATTTTCCTGAAAATCAATACCTTTTTTTAAGCTTACTTCATCTTGAAGTATGGGCTCTTTAAAATCAATTCGTGATTTTAATGGCTCATTCATTTTAATTTATCCCCTAACAAGAATTCCATTGCACTATCCATGCGAATATGAGGAACTGCGCTATCTCTTGATATTTGTTGTGGTCTAAAAGATTCGAAACTAAACCCTTGTTTTTCCCAAAATGCTTTTTCAGGCAATCGTTTAGGAACTTCACCAGGGAAATACACCAAAGGTTTGTTATCACTTAAACGAAAACCTTTTAATGCTGGAATTTTTTCACCATGGTGATCCACAATGCCACTTTCAGTTGCAGCTATAGAGGCAAGCCCCATACAATCAATGCTGATCCCTTCAAAAATAGCATTTTGTTTAGCATCTTGAATAAGTTGTTGAAGCAATGAAACTAAATTTTCGTGCTGATCAACTGTAATATGATCAGCTTTAGTCGCTGCAAATAATAACTTATCAATGCAAGGTGAAAATAAGCGTCTAAGTAAGGTTCTTTTTCCATAATGAAAACTGCGCATTAATTGTGTTAATGCTTGGCGCATATCATTAAAAACATCAGCACCTTGATTTAAAGGTTGTAGGCAATCCACTAAAACAATTTGTCTATCAAATCCTTGGAAATGATCTCGATAAAAACCTTTTACCACATGCTGGCCATAATATTCATATCGTTGCTTTAGCATGCCAATATTAGTCCGTTTATCAGCATTCTTTAGTTTAGCAATATCATGCTGTTGTAAATCAGGCCAAGGAAAAAACTGCAAAACAGGCGCACCGGCTAATTCACCAGGTAAAACAAAACGCCCCGGTTGAATAAAATGAAGCCCTTCTTTTTTACATGCTAATAAATAGTCAGTGTAAGCAGAGGCAATATCCGCTAATAATGTTTCATCAGCCGGTGCAAAGGGATCGCATTTTTTAAGTTGTGTTTGCCAATTTTGTTCTGGCAATCTTCTTTGGCGATTTACCTTATTCATTTGCTCTGACCATTCAAAATAATCTTGCTCAAGCATCGGTAAATCTAATAACCATTCGCCAGGGTAATCCACAATCTCTAAATAAAGCGAAGATGTTTCTTTGATAAAACGTGTTAATGACTCATTTGAGCGATAACGTAATTGTAAACGAATTTCACTCACTCCTTTGGTTGGAACCGGCCAACTTGGAGGTGTGTGATAAAGCGATTCCATTCCTTCGTCATAAGTAAATCGGGGGATATTTAAATTATGCTGAGGAATACGTTTTACACCCAATAGTTGCTTATCTCGTGCCGCTGAAAATAACGGTAAACGCGCACCAGTATGCACATTAATAAATTGATTAACTAAAGAAGTAATAAATGCCGTTTTACCACTTCGGCTTAATCCAGTTACCGCTAAGCGAAGGTGCCTATCAACACCACGATTAATAAAAGCTGTAAGTTCATTTTGTAGGCGTTTCATGTTTCTCCCAAGACATTTGACGCGATAGCTTATTTAAACCTGCTTTAATAACAGGCTCTGCTATCAATAGAACCAACCAACGTAACGGTTTGCTACTTACGCGTTTTATTATACTGCCAGTTATTGCGGCCGGCCCAAATAAAGTCAATAACATTAACCCAAATGTTAACCCTTTTTTGGCAAAGTAGGTGAGTTTATTTGTTTTTAGCGAGATATAAGCTTGATTGATATTCACAGCACTCTCCTCAATCAGGAATTTTGCTCATTTATAATACATTTAGTAGAAAATAGACCGACTTAACGAAAGACGCTCCTAAATCGGAGCGTCTTATCGGATTAAATGGTGAAAATATTACAGATCGCGAAAGCGTTTATTTAACTGATAGCTGGAAGAAGTAATATATCGTTCCATTTGCTGTAAACGTTTTTCACCTTGCATTAATTGATTATCAACACCGCTTAAAATTTCTTTTAAACTCTCCTGTTGCTCATCACCTTGTTGATAATTAGCAGGCGCAGGCTCCATAAAGAAACTCAAAACAAGATAAGCAACAATCGTTAAGCCAAAAAATCCAGCAAAGAGTGCAATCACCGCAATAACCCTGACAAGTAAAACAGGAATATTAAAATAATGGGCAAGGCCTGCGCATACGCCACGGATCACGCCCTCTTGTGGCAAGCGATACAATTGTTTGCTTTGTACCGTCATTATGATTGCCTCCAGTTAGGATGTTCTGCATCAAGTATTTGTTCTAGCGTCTTAATGCGTTCCTGCATTTGCTGAGCCTTATCCACCAGCGCGCTCAGTCGCTGCATTTCTTGTTGGGTTAACTGAACATTCCCTCCACCTTTCTGATTGCTGTAATGCAACCACAGCCAGATAGGGAGAACAAATAAAATAAAAATGGTCAGTGGTATTCCCAGAAATATATAGCCCATTACATATCCTTTATAAGATGGTTATTACGCTTGCTGTTACTCTTTATTGATATTGATTTTAGCTTTTAATGCCGCTAATTGCGCGCTAATTTCATCATCAGCTTTTAATTCAGCAAACTGTTGGTCTAATGATTTCTCTTTACCTAACCCGTAGCTTTGTGCTTCACCTTCCATATGATCAATACGGCGCTCAAATTGTTCAAAACGCGCCATTGCTGCATCCATTTTACCGCTGTCTAATTGACGACGAACTTGACGAGATGAATTTGCTGCTTGATGGCGAACAACTAAAGACTGTTGTTTAGCTCGAGTTTCTGTCAATTTATTTTCTAATTCACTGATTTCACCTTTCAAACGAGTCAAGGTTTCATCAATGATAATCAACTCATGTTTTAGCGTATCATTAACTGAAGCAACACGTTGTTTTTCAATTAATGCTGCACGCGCTAAATCTTCTTTGTCTTTAATCAGAGCTAGTTCAGCTTTATCTTGCCAATCTTTAATCTGTTTTTCCGCTTGTTCAATACGACGCTCTAATCCTTTCTTTTCAGCTAAAGTACGTGCAGATGTTGTACGGATCTCAACTAACATATCTTCCATTTCTTGGATCATTAGGCGGATCATTTTTTCAGGATCTTCCGCTTTATCTAATAAAGAAGCGATATTGGCATTAATAATGTCAGCAAAACGTGAAAATATACCCATGATGTCATCCTTAATAGCTATGCTAATTAGTAATGTTAAATATTTCATTAAATGGCGTCATCTAATCATAACGCCCGGCTTACTTTAGTTAATACAATTAACGTGCCAACTTTTAAAGTTCACCTAACCTATTAATAATAGTTAATTTATATTGTTCGCCTATTTTTCGAACACCTGATAAGCTGGTAAAAAATACCTTACTATGGTGAATTTAACCAATGAATGAGAATTTAGAGACAATAATCGGTGTTGATAGTCAATTTATTGATGTTTTAGAACAAACATCAGCACTTGCTCAATTAAAAAAGCCAGTATTAATTATTGGTGAACGAGGTACAGGTAAAGAGTTAATCGCTCATCGATTACACTACCTTGCGCCTTGGTGGCAAGGCCCTTTTATTTCTATCAACTGCTCTGCGCTTAATGATAACTTGCTCGATTCTGAACTTTTTGGTCATGAAGCTGGTGCTTTCACTGGTGCTAAAAATCGTCATCAAGGGCGTTTTGAACGTGCTGATGGTGGCTCTCTTTTTCTTGATGAACTGGCAACAGCACCAATGCTTGTACAAGAAAAATTATTACGAGTTATTGAATATGGTCATTTAGAGCGTGTTGGTGGCAGTCAATCTTTGCATGTGGATGTTAGGCTTATCTGTGCTACAAATGCAGATTTACCTGCAATGGCTGAAGAAGGTAAATTTCGCGCGGATTTACTGGATAGATTAGCTTTTGATGTCATCCGATTACCCCCGCTAAGGGAACGCCGAGCTGATATTATGTTACTTGCTGAAAACTTCGCGATTTCAATGTGCCAAGAATTGGGATTACCTTTTTTTCCTGGTTTTAGTGATAACGCATGCCAAATTCTTTTAGACTATTCATGGCCTGGTAATATCCGTGAGCTAAAAAATGTTGTGGAGCGTTCGGTTTATCGCCACGGAACCAGCGATAGAGAATTAGACAATATTATTATTAATCCTTTTGCAGGCTTGCAAACACCGATATCGAAACAATCACCATTAGAAAAAAAGATTTTGTCTTTTTCACTACCTGATTTACCTCTTGATTTGCGACAATGGCAAAATGAAATGGAAAAAATATTAGTGAGCAATGCGTTGAAAGAGAGTTTATATAATCAAAAAGAAGCTGCTGAAAAACTGAAGTTAAGCTACGATCAATTTAGAGGATTGATTAAAAAGCACCAAATAACAACATAACACAATGATTAATAATGATTTTTATTTTGCAGGGGGAGTGTTTTTAAAAAAGAGGCAAAAAAAAAGCCAGCACCCGAGCTGGCTAGTAAAAAAATACTGGAAGCAATGTGAGCAATGTCGTGCCTTCTGCGGAAAACCTCTTACCGCTGAAGGACAATACGGATGATAATCTTTATCATTAGCATTTGTAAAGCTTTTTGTTGAGAATTTTTCTCACTTTGTTTTTTTGACTATTTGGGGATAGAAAGTTTTTTAAGTTACAATAGCAAAATCGTTTCTCTAAAAGACATTATTATGCGCCCTATTTTACTTATTGGTACTCTGCTAGTTAGCTTAACAAGTGCAACTTGTATCGCAGATGTAGCACCAAAAACACAAGCGCTATCGATAAAACAAGAGCCAACTCCAATTAATCAAAATGGCTTTGTTTATTGTGTTGATGGCAGTGTGAATACCTTTAATCCACAATTATCAAGTAGTGGATTAATCATCGATCCCCTTGCCGCGCAACTTTATGATCGTCTTTTAGATGTTGACCCTTACACTTATCGTCTTATTCCTGAAATAGCCGCTCGTTGGGAATCGCTAGATAATGGCGCAACATACCGCTTTTATTTGCGTAAAAATATCTCGTTTCAACAAACATCATGGTTTACACCTACACGAAAACTCACAGCAGATGATGTGATTTTTAGTTTTGAACGGATGATCAACCCACAAAATCCTTATAATCAAGTCAATGGTGGAAAATATCCCTATTTTGATAGCTTAAGTTTTGCCGACAATATCCAATCAGTTAAAAAGTTGGGTCAATACACAGTCGAATTTAGTTTAAAAGAGCCTGATGCCTCTTTTTTATGGCATTTAGCAACACATTACGCCCCTATTCTTTCCGCTGAATATGCACAAAGCTTAGAGAAATCGGGCAACCAGACACAACTTGATTGGAAACCAGTAGGTACAGGCCCTTTCTTTCTAGATGAATATCAACCGGGACAATTTGTTCGTTTATTTAGAAATAACGACTATTGGAAGGGTCAGCCTAAAATGCAACAAGTTGTTATTGATATGGGAGCTGGAGGTACAGGCCGTATATCTAAACTATTAACAGGCGAATGTGATGTTTTAGCCTATCCAGCGGCTAGCCAATTAAAAGTTTTACGTGATGATCCTCGGTTAAGATTAACATTGCGCTCAGGTATGAATATCGCTTATTTAGCCTTTAATACTAGTAAGCCTCCACTCAATGATCTTAAAGTTCGCCAAGCTATTGCTTATGCCATAAATAATGAACGTTTAATGGAATCGATTTATTATGGTACTGCTGAAACAGCCGCATCGGTACTTCCTCGTGCATCTTGGGCTTATGATAATCGTGCAAAAATCACAGAGTACAATCCTGAGAAATCGAAACAAATACTAAAAGAGCTAGGGCTTGATGGGCTTAAATTGAACCTTTGGGTACCCAGCGCATCACAATCTTACAACCCAAGCCCATTGAAAATGGCTGAGCTCATTCAGGCAGACTTAGCTCAAGTAGGCATTCAAATGAATATTCGCCCAATTGAAGGGCGATATCAAGAAACCAGTATGATGGATAGGACTCATGATATGACATTATCTGGCTGGTCAACAGACAGTAACGATCCTGATAGTTTTTTCCGTCCTCTCTTTAGTTGTGCAGCTATTAGTTCACAAACTAACCTTAGTCATTGGTGCCTACCGAGTTTTGATGATATTTTAAAAAAAGCGCTTTATAGTCAGCAACTTGCTTCAAGAATGGATTATTATCATCAAGCACAAGATATTCTCGCTCAAGAACTACCTGTATTGCCTTTAGCTAATTCTTTACGTATGCAAGCATATCGCTATGATATTAAAGGATTACTATTAAGTACTTTCGGTAATGCGTCTTTTGCTGGTGTTTATCGAGAAGCAGAAGTGGATGAACAAAATCACAAGAAAGAGGCTATAAAATAATCTATGATTATTTATTCAATACGTCGATTGCTTTTATTACTTGTGACACTGTTCTTTTTGTCACTGGTGAGCTTTAGCCTGAGCTATTACACGCCAAATGGTCCATTAAGTGGTGCATCACTAATAGATGCCTACTTTTTCTATGCTCACAATATGACTCATTTTGATTTTGGTATTTCTTCTATTAATGGAGAACCCATTAAAGCGCAATTAATTGAGGCATTGCCAGCAACAATGGAACTTTGCACCTTAGCTTTTCTTTTTGCCTTAATTGTGGGTATTCCTGCTGGGATCATTGCTGGTGTTTGGCGTAATAAATCTGCTGATATTATTATCAGTAACTTTGCGCTCTTAGGTTTTTCTGTGCCTGTTTTTGGACTTGCCTTGTTATTAACACTTTTCTTCTCACTAAAACTGGGTTGGCTTCCTGTTTCTGGTCGTATTGATTTACTTTATAACTTACAGCCTATTACAGGTATTGCATTAGTTGATGCTTGGTTATCTAATTCACCTTATCGCCAGCAAATGATTATTAATGTATTACAACATCTGATTTTACCTGTAACAACACTTGCTATTGCACCCACAACAGAAGTTATTCGATTAATGCGCAATAGTACGGAAGAAATTATGTCAGAGAACTACGTGAAGGCAGCCGCAACTCGAGGTCTCTCACGTTTTACAATTATTCGTCGCCATATTCTTCATAATGCTTTACCCCCTATCATCCCTAAATTAGGCTTACAGTTCTCCACCATGCTTACACTTACCATGGTGACAGAAATTGTATTTAATTGGCCGGGACTCGGCCGCTGGTTAGTCACAGCAATCCGCCAACAAGATTACTCTGCGATTTCCGCAGGAGTGATGTTAGTAGGTTCAATGGTCATTGTTGTCAACGTCTTATCAGATATTGTCGGCGCTATGAGTAATCCAATGAAACACAAGGTGGGATATGCCTTTAGATAGCCAATTTTATAAAGAGAAAAAAACACCAACACCCGTAGCGGTGATTTGGCAATGTTTTTCTAAAGACGTTATCTCAATGGTAGGGTTTTATGGTGTTCTTTTTCTCTTAGTATTGAGTGTAATTGGCCCTTATATTGCGCCTTATGCCCTTGATCAACAGTTTTTCGGACATCAATTAACGCCACCATCTTGGTATCAAAACGGGAACGTTTCTTACTTTTTTGGTACAGATGACTTAGGCAGAGATGTTTTTAGTCGAATTTTAATTGGGACAAGTATGACCTTTGGTGGTGCATTTATTGTCACTTTTGCTGCGACATTAATGGGGTTAATTATTGGTTGTTTTGCAGGGATGACTCATGGTTTAAAATCCGCCATTCTTAACCATATATTAGATACCTTATTATCAATTCCATCACTACTTCTGGCCATTATTGTTGTAGCTTTTGTGGGAACAAGCCTTGGCCATGCCATGATAGCGATTTGGCTAGCATTGTTACCTCGCTTAGTCAGAATGATCTATTCTGCGGTCAATGATGAATTAAACAAAGAGTATGTCATTGCTTCTCGACTTGATGGCGCATCGAATATTTCCATTTTATGGTATACCGTATTACCTAATATTACCCCTGTATTGGTCTCTGAATTAACGCGTGCTTTTTCAATCGCTATTCTTGATATTACCGCATTGGGTTTCCTCAATTTAGGCGCTCAGCTTCCTTCTCCTGAATGGGGTGCCATGCTGGGCGATTCACTTGAGTTAATTTATGTCGCCCCATGGACTGTCTTAATTCCAGGCGCCACAATCATGATCAGCGTTTTATTGGTGAACCTATTAGGAGATGGTTTACAGCGTGCAATAAATGAGGGAGTTGAATAATGCCTTTATTAGATATACGCAATTTAACCATTGAATTTATGACGCCTGATGGGCCAGTTAAAGCCGTCGATCGTGTTTCTATTACCTTAAATGAAGGTGAAGTCAGGGGGCTTGTCGGTGAATCAGGATCAGGTAAAAGCTTAATTGCAAAAGCCATTTGTGGCGTCACTAAAGATAATATCAACGTAACTGCTGATCGTTTCCGATTTGATGATATTGATTTACTTAAATTATCCCCAAGAGCGCGACGTCGTGTCATTGGTCATAATATTTCAATGATTTTCCAAGAGCCACAATCTTGTCTTGATCCTGCGACAAAAATTGAACAGCAGTTGATACAAGCTATCCCAGGTTGGACATTTAAAGGCCATTGGTGGCAACGCTTTCATTGGCGAAAACGCCGTGCAATTGAATTATTGCACCGTGTAGGTATTAAAGATCACAAAGATATTATGCGCAGTTACCCTTATGAATTAACAGAAGGTGAATGCCAAAAAGTGATGATAGCTATCGCCATTGCTAATCAGCCTCGATTGTTGATTGCGGATGAACCGACTAACGCAATGGAACCCGCAACACAAACACAAATATTTCGTTTACTTACTCGACTTAATCAAAATAATAATATGACAATTCTTTTGATTAGCCATGATTTGCAATGGATGAGTAAATTGGCGAATAAAATTACAGTGATGTATTGTGGTCAAATGGTTGAAACTGCCTCTCCCGATGAACTATTAGTAACACCTTATCATCCTTATACTCAAGCATTGATACGCTCTATTCCTGATTTTACCAACTCATTGGCACATAAGAGCCGTTTAAATACATTGCCTGGAGCAATCCCTTCGCTTGAACATCTACCCGTAGGTTGTCGTTTAGGCCCACGTTGCCCATATGCACAACGCCAGTGTATTGAAGCCCCTCGGTTACGTTTATTTAAAAACCATGCTGTGGCTTGTCATTTCCCATTAAATGTGGAGCCAACTGATGTTCGATAAACTGCTTGAGGTAAAAAATCTTTCAAAAACTTTTCGCTATCGCACTGGATTATTCCGGCGTCAACAATTAGAAGCTGTAAAACCAGTTAGTTTTACACTTGAGCCAAAACAAACCTTAGCCATTATTGGTGCTAATGGTTCAGGAAAATCTACATTAGCAAGAATGTTATCAGGTGTAACTGAGCCTACCGGCGGGGATATTTTTATTAATGGGCATCAACTCCATTTCGGTGATTATCCTTATCGTAGCCAACGCATTAGAATGATATTCCAAGATCCCACTAACTCATTAAATCCGCGCCAACGTATTGGTCAAACATTAGATATTCCTTTGCGTCTTAATACGGATTTAAGTGCTATTGAACGTGAAAAGCGCATTTATCAGACATTACGCCAAGTGGGCCTTTTGCCTGAACATGCCAACTATTATCCCCATATGTTTGCATCAGGTCAGCGCCAACGTATTGCGCTTGCAAGAGCATTAATTTTACAACCTCAAGTAATTATTGCTGACGAGGCTATCGCATCATTGGATATGTCCTTACGATCACAAATTATAAATTTGATGTTAGAACTGCAAGAAACTCATGATATTGCCTATATTTATGTAACACAAAACTTAGGTATGACTAAACATATTAGCGATAAGATTATTGTGATGGATAATGGTGAAGTTGTTGAACGCGGTAATACAGCTGAAGTCCTTGCTTCACCTTTACATGAAGTCACACGAAGATTGGTTGCAAGCCATTTTGGTGAAGCCTTAACAGCCGAAGCTTGGCGTCAAGATTTAACTTAAGTGTAAACAATATAGGCCTAATGTTAATTGCACATTATTTCGCCCTTTTCCCTTAACTCCTCGGAGGTGCTAGGGAAATTAAACAAATTTACAAATGTCGTGGTAGAATCAGCCACGTTTATTAACAATAAGCGTGATAACCCAACAGATAAATAAAACTGTGAATGATGTTATTATCGCGATTTACGAAAAAACAAGGATACAGCTATGGGCTTTATGACCGGCAAACGCATTCTTATTACTGGTGTTGCTAGTAAATTATCAATTGCTTATGGTATTGCCAAAGCTATGCGTGACCAAGGTGCAGAACTTGCATTTACTTACCAAAATGAAAAACTGAAACCACGCGTTGAAGAATTTGCAGCATCATTAGACTCAAATATCGTATTAGAGTGTGATGTGTCAAAAGACGAAAGCATCGATACCATGTATGCAGAACTTGCAAAAGTTTGGCCAAAATACGATGGTTTTGTTCACTCTATCGGTTTTGCACCTGCTGACCAACTAGATGGTGACTATGTTAACGCTGTTACTCGTGAAGGTTTTAAAATTGCTCACGATATTAGCGCATACAGCTTTGTTGCGATGGCAAAAGCAAGCCGTGAAATGCTAAATCCAAACTCTGCTCTATTAACTCTGACTTATTTAGGTGCTGAACGTGCAATCCCTAATTATAACGTCATGGGTCTGGCTAAAGCGTCTTTAGAAGCTAACGTACGTTACATGGCAAACGCCATGGGTCCTGAAGGTATTCGTGTTAACGGTATCTCTGCTGGCCCAATCCGTACATTAGCGGCGTCTGGTATCAAAGACTTCCGTAAAATGTTAAGCCATTGCGAATCAGTAACCCCTCTGCGTCGCACTGTAACAACCGAAGATGTTGGTAATACAGCAGCATTCTTATGCTCTGACTTATCAGGTGGTATTACTGGCGAAATCATCCACGTTGATGGTGGCTTTAGCATTGCAGCAATGAATGAATTAGAATTAAAATAACTCTATTGCCTAAATAACAAAAGCCAGCCTAAAATCATTAAGGCTGGCTTTTTTGTGAGAATAACATTCCTGCGTATATTCATTTCATCCTCCCTGTTAGATTTTTTTAAGCTTTTTCTATGTTTAATTATTTGGCTCTTTTGTTGATAAACATCCATATTTCATCTTGTTTTCACTCTTTTTGAACTTCATATTTAGAGTAATTACTTTTTAGATAAATATAACTTTTGTTTTTTAGTTAATTCCTATAATCTTCTCACTTATTACAGATAAAATAATCACATATTAATAAAAGGATTTAATGTATGAAGAAATTTAAATTTCTGTTTTATATTTTTGCCATTATCGGCGTGATTATTTTTATCGTTGCTTTATTTGTTATTAAATCAGAATTACATTTAGTAAGAAATGGCATAGAAACAACGGGTATTGTTATTGATCAAAGTATGAGTCAATCCTCTAATGAGAGAAATGTTTATCACCCTATTATTCAATTTACTACTAATGATAATAGAAAAATTACTTTTCGCTCACTAGAAGGAAGTAACCCACCTCGTTTTCATCTTGGTGAAAACATTAGTGTTATTTATCTTCAAAATGATCCTCAAAGAGCAACAATTAACAACTTTTTAGGCTTATATGGTGCAGGCACTATATTAGGTATTTTTGGCTTGGTATTTGCCTCAACGGGACTTATCCCTCTGTATTTTATAAGAAGAAAAGCCAATAGAAATCAACGATTGAAACGTGATGGTATGCCTATTAATGTGAAAATATCTGAGGTCATTATTAATAATAATATTCGAATTAATCACCGTTCTCCTTATCAAATCATCGCAGATTATCATGACACATTAAATAATCGTTTAATTCGTTATAAAAGTGGTTATATATTTTTTGATCCCACTCCTTATATTAATAAAGAACTGGTTACAGTCTATGTTGATAAGAGAAATCCCAAGATTTATTACCTTGATATTTCTTTCCTACCTTCATTTGAAGAATGATAATTAATATAAAGAATACTTATTTTCTTATAATTTCATCAATTATCTGTCTTGTTCACAGATTTACAAAAGCCTTTTTCATTCGCATCATTTGAGTTTGCTAATTTCTTAGAACGCCTTATTATCTTATGTTAATGAAGATATTTTTTGATATCCGTAAGTCATTATCACCATCTCATTGATAGGGAGCTATTCAATATGAAATTGTACTACACACCGGGTAGTTGCTCACTTTCCCCTCATATCGTTTTACGTGAAACGGGCCTAGATTTCTCTATTGAACGCATCGATTTACGTGCTAAAAAAACAGAGTCAGGTAAAGATTTTCTAACCATCAACCCTAAAGGGCAGGTTCCTGTCCTTCAATTAGATAATGGTGATATTCTGACTGAAGGCGTTGCTATTGTTCAATACCTTGCAGACTTAAAACCAGATAGAAATTTAATTGCACCACCAAAAACATTAGAACGTTATCACCAAATAGAATGGTTAAATTTTCTTGCGAGTGAAGTTCATAAAGGTTATAGCCCACTATTTTCACCAGATACTCCTGAAAGCTACCTACCAGTGGTTAAAACCAAACTCAAAAGTAAATTTGCTTATATCAATGATATCTTAAGCAAACAAAAATTTGCATGTGGTGAGTATTTTACTGTTATTGATGCTTATTTATTTACATTAAGCCAATGGGCACCGCATGTTGGCTTAGATTTAACTGATCTAACACATCTACAAGATTACTTAAAACGCATTGCACAACGCCCTAATGTACATAGCGCACTGATTACTGAGGGGTTAATTAAAGAGTAATCTCTTTTCTATTTTTTAATTTAAATAGCTCAAGTGACATATAATTACTTGAGCTATTCTCTTTTAAATGCACAGACAATAAATGTGGTTATCTAAAGTAATACACTTTCATATCTGTATCTAAAAAGTACTCAGGGAAATGACTTTACTAGGCTAATAGGATATTACATGATTAACGTTTCTACTTACTTAAAAATAAGAGATAATTTTATTAATATCAATGACTATAATGGTTTATTAAAAGATACTTTCTATATTGAAGGTGCCATAGAATTATCTATTTATAATACTAAAATAATCGATATAAGCATGTGGGATTATGTTGACCAACTATGGAGCTATCTAGTCGAAGGTTTAGTTAAAATAAATGAAAATCAAGAGTTTAAAACTAACTTTCCTGACCAGCCTATTGAAATAAAATTTCAGCCTATCAATGAAAACGTGCTCATTACCATCAATGCCAACGGATCAAGAAAATCGTTTATTAATAAACACCTGCTTATAAAAACAATGGCATTACATGCTCAAGGATTTTTTAATAAGTTAGTAACCTTTAAAGGTATTGTTCTTAATGATTATGCTATTGATTTTCAAAATATAGAAAACTTACTAAAAAAAGAAAGTTAATATAAAAATAAAGGAAATAAAATGAATAATAATTTCGAACACTGCGAAAAAAACATTTCTTTGTTTGAAATAGAACAATTGGAGAATAATTTAAAATATAAATTTTCTAATGATTTTGTTGAACATTACCTACAATTTAATGGAGGAGTCCCTTTAAAGAGTTGGTATTATATCAATAATGATATTGAACCTCTTGAAATTGCAAAGTTTAAATCCATAAAACACTGTAACTTAACTTTAGATAGTAGCACTTCATTACTCGATAATTGTTATTATTATATGATTGAAAAAAAAGTTATTCCTCAAAACATCATCCCCTTTGCTATTGATTGGGGTGGGAATTTTTTCTGCATTAATCAAGATGATAATAGTGTGCTATTTTATGCGATAGATCTCTTTAATGATGAACTAACTCTTGAAGAAAACCATAAAAATGCTCAACTCTATTTAGCTCCTTCATTTGATGTTTTTATCAATAATCTAATGAGTGAAGATGAGATAGACGGCTTATAATACGTATAATCCATTGATATCTTACAGCTGGCTCCTAAAAAAACGGAAACTATTAAGCCTCCGTTCTGGTTCTAATCAAATTTGTTTTATTGCAATTAATCTATCTGTGTTGCGCAGAATCTATGTGTTGGATGCACCATTTGATCTTGTGCAGCAACGAGTTGCAATTCGTACTCATTCATTTCTTTCGTTTTGAGCATCACTTCATAAACTGCCGCGGCAACGTGTTCTAATGCAGTTTGTAACTCAACCCCTTTGAGTAAATCCACCAGCATTAAACCACTGGTTAAATCACCGACTCCCACGGGTTGACGCTCACCAAAATCAACTAATGGGCGACTAACATGCCAACTATGTTCTGCGGTTACTAACAGCATTTCAAAGCGATCATGGCGATATCCAGCACGTGATAAGTGTTTTACTAATACAATCTTAGGGCCTTGTTTACACAATTCACGAGCAGCGTTTACGCACTCATCAACGTTGTGAAGTGCTTTACCACCACTTAATGTTTCAAGCTCTAAAAGATTAGGGGCAATAATATCGCTAATTGGTAAAGCTTCTTCACACAGCACACCTGAAACAGCAGGAGGGACAATACAACCTTTTTCAGGATGCCCCATCACAGGATCACAAAAATACCATGCGTTAGGATTGGCTTGTTTTACTTTTTTAACGATATCAACAATACGCAAACCTTGTTCAGCCGATCCCAAATAACCACTTAGTACAGCATCACATTGTGAGAGCTTGCCGATTGCGGCAATACCATCAACAATTTCTGTAATATGTTCTGCTGACATAACACATCCAGTCCATTTTTCTGGGTACTGTGTGTGGTTTGAAAATTGCACCGTATTTAAAGGCCAAACGTTCACACCCATCCGACGCATTGGAAACTCAGAAGCACTGTTACCCGCGTGACCGAAAACAACATGAGATTGAATAGAGAGTATATTTTTCATGACATAAACCGATTATTGTGAATACACACAACACCCAAGCTTTATCATCATAGGCGAGGTATATACGTTATTTATTGTTATTAAGAAAAAGGGCAACTCACCGGCTGCCCTTTACTGTCAATTATTTCCAGATAACAAGGCAGTAGTGTTTTTTACCGCGACGTAAAATAGAATAATGACCAAATAAGAAATCTTTTTCTTCAAAGACGTATTCAGGATTGTCTTGTTTTTCGCCGTTAATTGAAACAGCATTAGAGCCAATCATTGTACGAGCCTGACCACGAGAAGGAACTAATTCTGCGTTAACCAGCGCTTGTTGCAAATCACTGCCTTTTTCTAATTCAATTGTCGGCATACCGTCTTGTGCTAATTGTTCAAGATCAGCTTGTGTTAAGTCTGCAATTGCACCAGAGAATAAGCTTTCTGTAATACGTTTAGCAGCGACTAATCCCTCTTCACCGTGAACTAAACCCGTAACTAGTTCTGCTAATACACGTTGAGCACGAGGCGCTTGACCGCTATTTTTATCTTCTTCTTCAAGTGCATTAATTTCTTCAATGCTCATAAAGGTGAAGAATTTTAAGAAGCGATAAACGTCAGCATCTGCTGTATTGATCCAGAACTGATAGAATTTGTATGGGCTTGTTTTCTTAGGATCTAACCAAACCGCACCACCTTCTGTCTTACCGAATTTAGTTCCGTCAGATTTAGTAATTAATGGTACAGTCATACCAAATACTTGTTTCTGATTGAAACGGCGAGTTAAATCGATACCTGAAGTGATATTACCCCACTGATCAGAGCCACCGATTTGTAATTCAACACCTAAATGCGTATTTAATGACGCGAAGTCATAAGCTTGTAATAGGTTATAGGCGAATTCAGTAAAAGAGATACCCACATCGTCACGGTTTAAACGCTGTTTAACCGCTTCTTTGTTGATCATTTGGTTCACAGAGAAGTGTTTACCGATATCACGCAGGAATGTCAGCACATCCATTTGACCAAACCAGTCATAGTTGTTTGCTAATTCCGCACTGTTTTCACCACTGTCGAAATCTAAGAAAGGTGACACTTGTTTACGAATTTTTTCTACCCATTCGTGAACAGTATCTTGGGTATTCAGTTTGCGCTCGGTGGCTTTAAAACTAGGATCACCAATCAGACCCGTTGCACCACCCACCAACGCCACAGGCTTATGCCCGGCTAGTTGGAATCGTTTTAAACACAGCAAAGGAACCAAATGCCCCAAGTGCAGGCTATCAGCGGTAGGATCGAAGCCACAATAGAGAGCGATAGGACCTTGCTCCAAACGCTCTACTAAAGCTGCCTCATCCGTGACCTGAGCGATTAGCCCACGCTCCTGCAATTGTGTGATTAGGTTCTTGCTAGACATCAATGACTCCATCGGTTTATTGTTTTTTGTCTATTTAAAATATAAGTGAAACACAAGTGGTATAGCATAAAGCGCCACTACGTTAAGTACCAGTAGAAAAAGACTTTTTGAGACAAATTTATTAGCACCATTAAGGTGCTAATCGCTCAATATCCCATCCTTGTGGTGATTTTTGGTAAATAAAGCGATCGTGTAGACGATTTTCTCGTCCTTGCCAAAATTCAACAGATTCAAATGTCACACGATATCCACCCCAGAAACTCGGTAATGGGACTTCTCCATTTTGGAATTTCTGTTTTAATTCCATAAACTTACTTTCCAACACGCCTCTTGCAGAAATGCGTGAAGACTGTTGAGAAGCCCAAGCCGCAATTTGACTATCTTTAGGGCGACTGTGGAAGTATTTCAAAACTTCAATAGGCGAAAGTTTTTCTGCCTTCCCTAAAAAACAGACTTGTCTTTCTAAGGGATACCAAGGAAATAACAAACTCACTCTTTGGTTATGCTCTAAATGACTCGCTTTACGACTGCCCAAGTTGGTGTAAAAAACTAAGCCATGTTCGTCAAAGTGCTTTAATAACACGATACGCTGGTAAGGTTGTCCATTTTCATCAACAGTTGCAACACACATTGCTGTAGGATCGCTTAAACGCGCTTCACAAGCTTGTTTTAGCCATTTCTCAAACAATACCAATGGCTGTTCAGTTAGTTCATGACGTCGTAATCCACCTTTCATATATTCACGGCGTAAATCAGCAACATCAATAAAATCAATATCTGTCATTTTTCATTCTCTCTCTTTTGAGAAACTGCATTCAGCATATCACGCTTAACGAGGATTTGTAGGGTAAATCGCCCCTAAAACGGTTTCTCTTGATGCCCCTGTGACAGAAGGTAAATTTCCTGATTCATTGGCAATAGTTCTAGCTGCGAGCCAAGCAAATGCAAGCGCTTCCATATCATCACCACTTAAACCATATTTATCTGTAGGTGCCACTTCTGTGCCTGGTAATAATGAGGCCAAACGATGCATAATTTGCCCATTTCTAGCACCTCCACCACAGACTAAAAGACGTTCACATCCCCCGCTTAATTGTATTTGTTGCACAATACTGATAGCGGTTAATTCAACTAAAGTGGCTTGTACATCTTCAGGGAAAACATTAGGTACTCTTGCTAAGTGATAGTTTAACCATTGCGTATTAAAATATTCTCGCCCGGTACTTTTAGGTGCTGAACGAGAAAAATAAGGATCAGACAGCATATCTTTTAATAATGCAGCATTTACTTTTCCAGTTGCTGCCCATTGCCCATTATCATCATAAGGCGTTTGGTTGTGTATCCAGTTCCAGCTATCTAACAACATATTGCCTGGGCCAGTGTCATAGCCTTTTACTGCAACACCAAGCAATAATAATGAAATATTGGCAATACCCCCAATATTTAAAATAATACGTCTCTCGATAGAATGCCCTAATACTGCAAGGTGAAAAGCAGGCACTAAAGGCGCGCCTTGTCCACCATATGCAATATCACGACGACGGAAATCACCGACAGTGGTGATCCCTGTCAATGCAGCCACACGATTGTTGTCACCGATTTGCATAGTAAATGGCATATCACTTTCAGGTTCATGCCAGACCGTTTGTCCATGGCACCCTATCGCCGTAATATCGCTTGCACTCAGTTTTACTTTTGCCAGTAACTCTATAATTGCTTGAGCATATAGCTCTCCTAATTGTGCGTCTAATAAGCCTAGCTCATGTAGAGTAGTGGGTTGTCCTTGGCAAACAGCTAAAATACGTTGACGTAGAAGTTGTGGATAAGGTAAAAAATGAGTTTCTTGTTGTGCAACGAACTTATTATTGATTGCAGCTAATACAACATCAACACCATCTAAGCTTGTGCCAGACATCACGCCAATGTATCGCCCTGCTCTCATGTTCTTTTCCTTATAATCAAGATGATGCAAATTTTTAACATATAATGTTATATTCTCTTTTTTCAGAAATCTCTTCTGTTTTTACTATCGGCCTTTACTATATAGTAAGCTATATATTATTAAAATCAGTGTCGACATAAGTAAAAAATAGTCTATAACTGATACTAGACAACATTGGTATAACCTGAACAATGTACCTCAGGTTTTCTTTAGGAGTAACTATGTTTAAGCATTTACTTATTGGTCTTTTTACGATGACCGTTCTTACTGGTTGTGTGAACACAAGTTCATTATCGGGCGACACTTACACAGCAAGCCAAGCTAAACAAGCGCAAAATATTACTTATGGTACGATTGTTTCTGTTCGTGCGGTTAATATTCAGGCAGGCAGTGATGAGAATATCTTAGGTGCCATTGGTGGTGCTGTTCTTGGCGGAATGTTAGGTAACACAATTGGTGGTGGCACAGGCCGTAACCTTGCAACAGCAGCTGGTGCAATCGCAGGTGGTATGGCTGGACAACAAGCACAAGGTGCATTAAATACTACCAAAGGTGTTCAAATTGAAGTTCGTCTAGATAGCGGTAAAACTGTGGCAATCGTTCAAAAAGCAGATAATACTGTTTATAGCCAAGGTCAACGTGTTGCTGTTATTGGTAATGGAAATAATTTAACTGTATCTCCTCGATAATTCATGGATAAAAAACAGGCAACTTAATGTTGCCTGTTTTTTTATGATCTATAATAATAAATTTAAAGAGAGATTAAATATATAACCTACCTATTTATTACCCTCACGTAATAATTATTATCACAATAGTAATTAATCTTTATTTAAATAGATTATATATTGATTTTGAAATTATTAGCTATTTAGTCTATTTATATTTTTTTCCAACTTTTGAATAATACCAATTAACGTTTCAATCTCATCTCGTCGAATATCACCCAATATCTCTCGTCTTGTTTGTTCTATAACTGCATAGACTTCATTAATAAAAGGTTCAGATTCGTTTGTTAATTTTATACGTTTTGCTCTACGATCATTTGCACATGTATGTCTACATATCAGTTTTTTTTCTTCCAGTTGATCTAGTGTTCTTACTAAAGATGGTTGCTCTATACCTATAGCTTTAGCCAATTGAATTTGTGACTGCTCTGGTGGTAATTGGCTAATATTATACAAAGTGATCCAATGAGTTTGAGTTAATTTTAATGGTTTGAGACGATGATCAATTAAAGCACGCCATAATCGAACTAAACGCGCCAAATCTGCTCCTAATGTTGATTCCACTTATCTCTCCTTAATTAGTATTTTCAGTCAACTTATTGCAAAGTTTAGATATTCATTTTTAATACAACATTTACCTATTCTTTTTAATTAAAATATTTACCTTTAATAACTAATATAATTATATTCCTATTTATTAGATAAGTAATTATTTTCAATACTTGATTAATTTATTTTCTTTCTGACAACGAAAGTTCATAAAGAATAACCTTGTTATAAAAACTAATCTATATTTTTTTACATAATAACAATCATTATTTCACGATTTACCCCCCCGTAAAGAAAAATATTTTTGTTATCATGCAATTACAAATAAATAGTCATTAGAAATATTTTTAATAGATATAATTATATTAATAAAGAAAAAATAATAAACCAACTAACTATAATAAATAACAAAAATGAATTAAAACAATACTTCATTTATTTTTCAAGATTAAAAAATAAGTGGAACATTTAAAATAAATTAAGTTGTTCATTTTCTTTTTCTATTGTCGCCCCTCCTTTTTTAAATGATCTTAAATAACGCTGCTGACAAAGGCGTAATACATTTCTTTTATCTTGTGTGCTCATTGTTGACCAATTAAATCGTTCTTGCCGATTACGATAGCATCCCATGCAGTAACCTTGAGCATTCATTTCACAACGTCCAATACAAGGGCTAGGAATATCAAAAAATTCTAATTGATCTTGCATTTGATTTCCCCCCCCTGTTGTTTGTTACTATAGAGTATAGTTAATGGAGAGATTATCTGCACAATGCACTGATTGAACTGTTAAGGGTGTAGTAAAATTGAACTTTAGGGCTCTAACGCGCTATAGTACTGCGCCATCAGTTTATCTGTAAGGTTTAACATTAAAAAAACACGAGAGGTTTATATGCGAGTACTTCATACCATGATTCGTGTAGGCGATTTACAACGTTCTATCGATTTTTATACCAAAGTATTAGGTATGCAACTTCTACGCACTAGCGAGAATGAGGAATATAAATACTCGTTAGCTTTTGTTGGCTATGGTGATGAGAGCACCGGTGCGGTTATTGAGTTAACCTATAACTGGGGTGTAAACAGCTATGAAATGGGAACGGCTTTTGGCCATGTTGCGCTGGGTGTTGATGATGTTGCAGCAACCTGTGAAGCTATTCGTCAAGCTGGCGGTAATGTTACCCGTGACGCAGGCCCAGTTAAAGGAGGCTCAACTATTATTGCTTTTGTTGAAGATCCTGATGGGTACAAAATCGAACTCATCGAAAATAAAAGTGCAAGTCACGCACTAGGTAACTGATTTTTATTTAAACCAGAAAGATAATCTATTTATCTTTCTGGCCTTGCTTATTATTAATTTCCGATATTTTATTTTTATCGGATAAGTACAATTTGATGCCTGAAATAAATAATCCCAATAAGCTTTGTAACCGTTTTCGAGGTTACTACCCTGTTGTTATTGATGTTGAGACAGGTGGATTTAATGCAAAAACAGATGGTTTACTTGAAATTGCAGCCATTACATTAAAAATGGATGAACAAGGTTGGTTAAAACCTGATAATACGCTACATTTTCATGTTGATCCCTTTGAAGGTGCTAATCTAGAACCTGCTGCCTTAGAATTTACAGGCATTGACCCAACAAACCCACTTCGTGGCGCAGTCAGTGAATATGAAGCCTTGCATGCAATTTTTAAAATGGTACGCAAAGGAATGAAGGATGCTGATTGTAACCGCGCTATCATTGTAGCGCACAATGCAAATTTCGATCATAGCTTTGTCATGGCTGCGGCTGAACGTGCAGGGTTAAAACGAAACCCTTTTCATCCTTTTGCCACCTTTGATACAGCGGCGTTAAGTGGATTAGTTTTGGGGCAAACTATTTTAGCTAAAGCCTGTATCACTGCAGGAATACCTTTTGATAGCAAACTCGCTCATGGTGCGTTGTATGATACGAATCGCACATCATTACTTTTTTGTGAGTTAGTTAATCGCTGGAAAAAGCTCGGTGGATGGCCATTACCAACACCTTAATTCTATTATTTCAATGATAACAATATGAATAACAGAAAAAAGCCAGTTCATCACTGAACTGGCTTTTCTTATTGAATACTTAATTTATTTTTATTTCTTTTAATATCAATCTATTAAAAGAAAAATAATAATTAGGCTTCTTCTTCACCACGATATTTATCAGCAGTCTCTTTTAGTAACTTCTGTAATTCACCGCGCTGATACATTTCTAGAATGATGTCACATCCACCGACTAATTCACCATCTACCCATAATTGTGGGAAAGTTGGCCAGTGTGCATATTTTGGTAATTCTGCACGAATATCTGGGTTTTGCAGGATATCAACATACGCAAAACGCTCACCACAAGCAGAGATAGCTTGAACTGCCTGAGCAGAAAAACCGCAACTTGGTAATTTTGGTGAACCTTTCATGTATAAAATAATTGGGTTTTCATTGATCTGGCGTTCAATTTTTTCAATAGTCGTCATTTGTAAGTCCTTACAGCCTTTTATATTCAATATGCTTTATAGGGGAAAACATGAAAGAAGAATACCACTTTATATTGGAAAGCTCTATATAAGTTTAGTTATCAATATAAAACAATAGGTTGGTGTTAAATCGCAATACTATTGACGAGAAAGTGCACGATGATGCATAGAAAATAAATCAATGCGTTACAGATGTTTATGAGTGTGTTTTATCTCATTATTTCACTACCTACTACCAGCACATTTACGAGCTAAAATACGAATAAAATAAAAAGCCTCAATTAAGAGGCTGAGAACATTTCGATTGAGAAAACTCTCAGTGCTCGAATCGATTAGCTTAATTATATGAATTATTACTGTATGGTTCCGTTGTCTAAAAGGATCAAGCAACCCAGAGTATTAGCAATATCAGTTATTTCACCTTTTATTTTTGCAGTTTGTCCTTTCTTAATTTTAAGAACATTTTCTTCTTCACTTGGTTTTAAAGTATATGAAGCACTAGCTTTATTATTAAATGAAATAGCAACGACTTTAGGTGGTGTTGGTTTATAGAGGTCATATCTGACTACTTCTTCCAAACTTGCAATAGTGGTCACTCTTCCTTCAAAAATAACCCACTTTCCTCTCCATTTTTTCTTAGCTGCTATCTCATTATCACTAAAGTCCTTACATATTTCTGCATAAGTCGCTTCAGTTACTGTCGATTCCATCGATGGAACTATTTGGTTCACAGCACTATTAACTGAACGAATAGCTTCATTTATTTTACACCCTGATAATAATGTGATTATAGATAGTAATAACACCGTCTTCTTCATACAAATTTCTTTATAAAGTCAAAAAAAAATAGATAAAATATAAATCCAATAAGATAAAAATCTATTTTAATTAAATAAAACAACGCCCTCGCCAACATTATGGATAAATGTATGACTCTTTCTAAATAGCTTAATATTTTGATCTAAAAGTATAGAACATGAAAAAATAGTACTATAACTTTTCGTTATCTTATTTTAAATAAGAAAAATCTTGCCACCCTAGGCTTCCATAAATAAATAAAAACAAGCTAGTCATATTCCGATTTATTATCCCTATAAAATTAATATAATTATTTTTAGCTTATAGTTTAAAAGTAGAATTTATTATAAAATCCAAGATTAAATATTTAATTTATTTCTTTATTTGAATTATATTTAGCTATATATTCTTTCATATTAAAAAAATAGCAAGAAAAGAAATAACAATTTTCATATCAATATCAACACATTAAATTTCATAATCTATACATTAAGATAAAACGCTACCTTCTTAAAAGGATATAATGTATATAAATGAGTTTGTTATAAACCCTGATGAGTATTAATGATGGACATGATTTTACTGTTTCTTTTAGTGGGATGTATCACTGGCTTTTTTGCTGGATTACTTGGTATTGGTGGCGGTGCAATCATTGTTCCAGTGGTCATGTATGTGGTCAGCCAGCAAGCCATCCCAACAGATATGGTGATGAAGATAGCCTTATCTACCTCATTCTCTGTTATTATATTTTCCACTGCATCTTCGGCGTATTCCCATAACAAGCATAAAGCCATTTTATGGCAACAATTTCCTTTATTATCCATTGGCACTATCATTGGTATGCTTGTGGGAACATTTCTAGTACAAAAAATGTCAAACACGATATTGCAAATCGTGTTCTGTATTTTCATGGTATATACCATCTATGGTTTATTAACTAAAAAGAAAGAAGCGGAACGCATTGAAAACGTAAAAGATCCTGTTGTTTCAAAACCTGCCTTAACAAGTGGTGGCTCTTTAATTGGTTTTATATCCAGCTTTATCGGCATTGCTGGTGGCACTATTACTATCCCTCTTTTAAGTCATTGGGGATTTAATACACGTAAATGTATTGCAACCTCTTCAATGATTGGTGTCATCATTGCTTCTATCGGCACAATCATGGGTATTGTCTACGGTTGGAATCAAACAAATATTGATGATTATTACTTGGGTTTTATCTATTTACCTGCCTTTATCGGAATAAGCATAACTAGCATACTCTTCGCACCTATCGGTGTTAAAGTTGCTTATCGCCTACCAATTCCTAGAGTTCGTCAAATATTTGCATTATTCCTATTCTTAGTCGTAGTGAAAATGATGTATACGCTTATTACAGGATAAGCGCCTGTTCTGAAAATCATATTCCGTTAAATTATTCTATAAAAACAAGCAATACTAAAATCTAACATTTCTAATAATGTTAGATTTTAGTAAGTTAGGGTATTTATAGATAAAATAAAATGAACGAATCTCATTAGGTAATCTTCACCTAATTAAAACAAATATATTTAAGTATCACGGATAGCTTATTCTTTTCTCACTTTGACTTGTAAAGCAAAAACAGGATCCGTTGTACCACACATAGTACGCCCTACTGTGGCTTTTATTTTTATCCGTACATTGCCACTTTTAGGTGCTGTTCCTTGTAAATGAGCAAAAATGATAGGACGCTCGTCTTGATGTATGACATGCTTTTGCCAATCTTCATCTGTAATAAGAGAAAGCCACTCCCCATCTTTATTTTTGATCATTAATGTCACAGTAACCCATTCAGGACTTTCCACAATATAATATGGAGCTAAACCAGAAAATACCCCAATTTCAATCTGTTGATCATAATTTTGATTAACAACAGCTTCTGGCATATAGATTTTTTCTTGTGATTCTGACGGTGTAAATAAAATACTGGTACTGCATGCAATACCATAGAACATGCTACAGCCATTTAGCACACCACAAAAAATAAGCAAAAATAGACTCTGAGCTAAATTTTTTATAGAAAAATACTTAAAAATTATACTTCCATGCATGCTTTTATCACTCCATTGAAAAAATTTAAACTATTATCGGAGAATTTAAATCAACCCTTATATCATCTCAAATATCATTTTATTGTTTAGCATTAAATACCGTTCCTTGCTGCCAATCAAGGACTGAAATTCCTATTTTATTTGCTAATTTAATAACCACAGGAAGAGTTTCATCTACTTTAGAGTAAACAAAACCAATAACTGGGATTTTGGTCATAAAGTTATTAATTAAAGGTCCATCACACCACACACTATCATCTATTTCATCATCAGGTAATTCGCAAAGGCATGGATATAAATAAGAAATTTCTTGATAAAAACGCAACATTGATGGGCTTAATTCTTGAATATCTTCATCTTCATATTTTTCGAAGTATTCACACGCTTTTTCAAAATCATCCGGAATAGGAAAATCAAATAATGCAATATTATAACTCATTTTAACTCCTACACTCTATTTGCGTAAATTTAATCTACAATATCGCTACGACGATAAATGTATAAATAATAAGGCTTATGTGAATACATTATTTCTATATCCCCTTCTTTAGCCTCAATACTCTCTATATCAGAAAATACAAATATTTTATTCTCACTTAATGACTCATATTCGATTACCTCTAACTCCTTACAGTTATTTACCTCTGTTAACAATGCTTTTTTATCTTTAACTAAAGGATAAATATTTTTCATTTTCTGAGCTAAAAGATCACAGACCGAATCAATGTCATCGCCACCAAAATAGGATAGCTCTACGCCAATTAATTTACCTTTATAAAATTTTAATGCATTTCTATCAGAGTCTTTCTCAAACGGAGGCTCATTATTAAAAAAACAAGTGACAATATCTTCCTCTGTTTCACACACGCCATTTTTTATAAAAGGAATATCATCAATTGATCTTCCAAAATCTAATTTCAAAGGTTCATTACTTTTAAAACCAAAACCAGATAAAAATACTATCATGCCAATACCTATAAATAGCTTTTTCATATTGTATATTCCTTTAAAAACAAGTTCATTACCCTATATGAGCTGTAACTACTTCTCCTGAACCACACAATGTTAATTGATTCATTAAGCTATCGTAACAGTATTAAATTGTTATTTTTTTATTTTTACCTATCTCATTATAAATGCGATTTTGCTACTTTACGTGTAAGCAAGAGGGATATACTCTTATGAGTATTACTAATCTATATGGCTTATAACTATAGATAAAATATATTTAGCTGTTATTTCAGCAGGTTTTTGTTAAAATAATTAGCAAAATAGCAACAAATTAGTGATTCATTTGCCTCATTTTATCAATTTAGATGAAATGATTTCAGGCACAAAACCCGAAATAGATAGTATAAAGGAGTACGCAATGTCTTTCGAATTACCAAAATTACCTTATGCGTTAGATGCTCTTGAGCCACATATCTCTAAAGAAACATTAGAATTCCACTATGGTAAACATCACCAAACCTATGTAACCAACTTAAACAATCTGGTTAAAGGTACTGATTTAGAAAGCAAATCTTTAGAAGAAATCATTAAATCTACTGATGGTGGCATCTTCAATAACGCGGCTCAAGTATGGAACCACACTTTCTACTGGAACTGTTTAGCACCAAATGCAGGTGGCGCACCAACAGGTAAAATTGCTGATGCTATCAACAAAGCATTTGGCTCTTTTGAAGAGTTTAAAAAGCAATTTAATGATGCAGCCGCTAAAAACTTCGGTTCTGGTTGGACTTGGTTAGTTAAAAAAGCTGACGGTTCAGTTGCCATTGTTAACACCTCTAATGCGGCAACGCCAGTTTCAGGTGCAGACAAACCTCTGTTAACTGTGGATGTATGGGAACACGCTTACTACATCGATTACCGTAATGCCCGCGTTAAATATTTAGAAGAGTTCTGGGCACTGGTTAACTGGTCATTTGTTGAAGCTAACCTAGCTTAATTGAACTTAGTGATCAAAAGTGAATGATTGTGATTCATTTTTGGTGACATAATAACAAAGGGCCTTGAGCCCTTTGTTATATTCAGATATTCGATAATTTATTATTACAATTGATCGGATATTTTATAAAGCAGTGATTAGAACAACATAGTTGAAAATAAAACAATCATAACAAGCGCTGCTACTGCTGTGCTCAAACCAAATTTCAGATCCGTATCCATCTATATCTCCCTCAATATGATTATAATACACGTTATTAACCATAACCTTGTCATGGTTAATTATTATCACATATCAAAATTTGCTAAAATAGCGACCAGTGCACAATTTATAACATTGATTAATACTTTCACTTTTGAGCTAGATCATACAAAATTCATAGCTAATCGCTAAATTATTGCCAGTGTTTGCCCTATGTATGACTATACTGGCAGTTAAACCACAAAATTAGATAAAAGAGACCAATGAAGGTCAGGAGTTTTCCACACCATGGCAACAATAAAAGACGTGGCAAAACGCGCAGGCGTATCAACCACGACTGTTTCTCATGTGATCAACAAAACACGTTTTGTTGCTGAGAACACACGGGCAGCAGTTTGGGCCGCTATAAAAGAATTAAATTATTCGCCTAGTGCCGTTGCGCGTAGTTTGAAAGTCAATCACACCAAATCTATTGGCCTGTTAGCCACGTCCAGTGAAGCTCCTTACTTTGCTGAAGTGATTGAAGCAGTTGAAAACAGTTGTTATAGCAAAGGCTATACACTGATTTTATGTAATTCACATAATAATCTTGATAAACAAAAAGCCTATTTAGCGATGCTGGCACAAAAACGCGTTGATGGGTTATTAGTGATGTGTTCTGAATATCCCGATCATCTTCTGACTCTTTTGGAAGGCTATCGTAATATTCCCATGGTTGTCATGGATTGGGGTAAGGCCCGTGGCGACTTTACAGATACTATTATCGATAACGCTTTTCATGGTGGTTATATCGCTGGCCGTTATCTTATCGAACGAGGTCATCGTGATATCGGTATTATTCCTGGACCATTAGAGCGCAACACCGGTGGTGGTCGTCTACAAGGCTTTCTAAAAGCCATGGAAGAAGCCAAAATCACAGTAAAAGATGAGTGGATTGTACAAGGTGACTTTGAACCTGAGTCAGGTTATAAAGCGATGTATCAAATGCTAAATCAAAAACAACGCCCTACTGCAGTTTTTTGTGGCGGTGATGTGATGGCAATGGGTGCAATCTGTGCTGCAGATGAGCTAGGTTTACGTGTTCCTTTTGATATTTCAATCGTAGGTTATGACAATATTCGTAATGCACGTTATTTTACCCCTGCACTAACCACAGTCCACCAGCCCAAAGAACGTTTAGGTCAAATGGCCTTATCAATGTTGCTTGATCGCATCGTTAACAAACGTGAAGATGCCCAAACAATCGAAGTACACCCTCGATTGGTTGAGCGTCGTTCAGTTGCTGATGGTCCTTTTATCGACTATCGTCGCTAATTCCTATTCAGTTATCTGATGTCTAGCGAAGCCATTCCTCATTTAAGGTTTGGCTATTTCCAAGATAATCTAACAACCACGTTAAAGCAGGCGATTCACTTTTATCAACCCACGTCAGACAGCATGGACTGTCTGGCAATGGCTGTGCAAGTTTTAAAGTAACTAGCTTTCCTTGGGCTATCAATGGCTCAGCACGATGCCAAGGTACCATTCCTACACATAATCCTGCCAACAAACACTCAAGCCCCATATCCCATGTTGGTACAACCATTCTACGTTGGTTATTTAACGCCCAAGTGTCACGCTTTGGTAAACTACGTGATGTATCCTCTAAACATAAGCTAGGATAAGGTCGCATTTCATCATCGGTTAATGGATGTTCTGCTTTAGCTAATGGGTGATCAACATGACAAACACAGCGCCAAGGCATAAAACCCATATCCCTGAAACTATAACGTTCACCAATCGGTGACGCTCTTGTTGCACCAATGGCTAAATCAACACGACCATTAACTAAGGAGTCCCACACCCCATTAAACACTTCTGGGTAGACATACAACTCAATATCAGGAAAATGGCGATAAAAATCGAGAATAAGTTGTTGTGTTCTTTCGGGTTTAACAATGCCATCAACTGCTATACTAAATTGACCACGCCACCCATTGGAAACCTGTTGACATAGGTGTCGAGTGTCATTCATTTTTTTGATAACAGATCGCGCTTCTTTGATGAAAATTTTACCCGCATCGGTTAATTCTACATCACGGTGACGGCGCTCAAATAAAGGAACGGCGAGCCATTCCTCTAATTGCCGAACAGTATAACTAACGGCGGAGGGCACTCTGTGCAATTCTTGAGCAGCGGAGCTAAAACTTCCTGTTCTTGCGACTGCATCAACAACTTCTAAAGAGTATTCTGACCACATAGAGTTTATTCCTTTGAAAATTTTTCACAGCATTAACCAAATATTCCCGTTTCACAAGTAAAATAAGTCTTAGTTACAATACATAAAATGTTCTACATCACATAGCATAGAAAATAAAATGAATACTAAAACGTCCACACAATCAAAAACACCTATGAGCTTCATGGTGTACCTAGCAGGTTTGAGTATGCTGGGTTACTTAGCAATTGATATGTACTTGCCTGCATTCGGTATGATGCAGCGTGAACTTGCTATCAGCGAAAGCGCTATCAGTAATAGCTTAAGTATCTTTTTATTTGGTTTTGCTGTTGCTCAGTTACTTTGGGGACCACTTTCTGACAAAGTTGGTCGTAAACCTATTCTTCTTATTGGATTAAGCCTTTTCTCTTTAGGCTGCCTTGGTATGTTGTGGGTTGAAAGTGCAACGGGTTTACTTGCGATGCGCTTCTTACAAGCTTTTGGTGTCTGCTCTGCAGCTGTTATTTGGCAAGCATTAGTTATTGATCGCTTCGATGAATCTCGCGCTCAACACGTTTTTGCTTTAATTATGCCACTGGTTGCATTATCACCTGCACTCGCCCCTTTAATTGGTGCATCACTATTAAATCACGGCGGCTGGCGTATGATTTTTATGCTATTAATGGCAGTAACACTTGTTTTAATGTTACCAACATTAATGCTGAAAAATATTAAACAAAAATCAATCTCCGATGCAAACCAATCTACTGCGTCATTTATGACATTACTGAAATCCCCTCTCTATACAGGTAACGTATTAGTTTACGCTTCTTGTAGTGCAGGTTTCTTTGCTTGGTTAGCAGGTTCACCTATTATTCTTGAGAAGATGGGTTACTCACCACAGGATATCGGTTTAAGCTATATTCCACAAACTATTGCCTTTATGGTCGGTGGCTATGGTTGTCGTATTTTACTGTCAAAAATGACGGGTAAAGCATTATTACCACTGCTGTTAATTGGCTATGCTGTTAGTATGACTGCATTATACCTTGTTGCTAAATTTACTGAGCCAACATTAACCACGATCTTAATTCCGTTCTGTATTATGGCTGCAATGAATGGTGCTTCTTATCCAATCGCTGTATCTAATGCTTTATCGGCTTATCCTGAAATCAGTGGTAAAGCAGCCGCATTACAAAATGCTCTACAACTGGGTCTTTGTAGTTTAGCAAGTTTTATCGTGTCTGCATTTATCAGCCAACAACCGCTTATTAACACCACAGCAATTATGGCGTTAACAGCGATCCCAATGGCGGTTGGCTACTTTATTCAGCGTAATAAATCCGTTAGCAAACACACAGTTCAAACAGCAGAATAACCACACCTCTCCTTTTAGGAATATTCTTAAAAAGGCCATTTTATAAAAAATGGCCTTTTTCTTTTCTAGAGAAAAATAATCTACGTCTCTATACTTATCTATACGCTGTAGTGGCGTTTTATTTATTTTTCTTTCGGATTTTGAGGCATTAAACAGATTATTAGCTGATTATGTCAGATTAGTTGTCTTATTAATTCTATTCGTTCAATCCATATTGAACACAATACCATTTTAATACTGTCAATCTGTACACGTCCTTTTTTAGCTTTATGTCTCAAAACCCGCTTAGTTTACGCCGGAGAGTATATGAGTACATCTTGTGTAGAAGAAGGCCGAAAGACCTCTAATGATCCTTATAAAAGGATCGCTATAGAACTATTAACTCATGCAGATATTCGAGTAAATGGCTCTGAACCTTATGATATTCAGGTTCACAATCAAAATTTTTATAAAAGAGTATTGCAACAAGGCTCATTAGGTCTCGGTGAAAGCTATATGGACGGTTGGTGGGATTGTGAGCGACTTGATATATTCTTTCATAAAGTATTGCGTGCAGGCCTTGAAAATAAGCTTCCGCAAAACCTACGTGATATTTTCAAAATTGCAACGGCCCGTCTTTTTAATCTACAAACACAAAAACGTGCATGGATGGTTGGTAAAGAGCATTACGATCTTGGTAATGATTTATTTACATCTATGCTTGATCCTAATATGCAATATTCCTGTGGCTATTGGAAAAATGCAGATAACTTAGCACAAGCTCAAGAACACAAATTAGATCTTATTTGCCGGAAGCTAGATTTAAAACCCGGAATGACTTTATTAGATATCGGTTGTGGTTGGGGTGGGCTTGCCGCTTACGCAGCAAAACATTTTGGTGTTTCTGTCACAGGTGTCACCATTTCTGTTGAACAGCAGAAATTGGCACAGGCACGATGCCAAGGACTTGATGTTAATATTATTTTAGAAGATTATCGCGATTTACATGAACAATTTGATCGCATCGTTTCTGTTGGGATGTTTGAGCATGTTGGCCCTAAAAATTATGCAACCTACTTTAAAGTAGTTCGCCGTAACTTAAAAGAAGACGGTCTGTTTTTACTGCATACCATTGGATCTAATCGCGATAAAGTGAATGTAGATAGCTGGATAAGTAAATATATATTTCCTAATGGTTGCTTGCCGTCAATTCAAAAAATTGCACATGCCATGGACGGTAAGTTTGTAATGGAAGATTGGCACAACTTTGGTGCTGATTATGATAAAACACTGATGGCATGGTATCAGCGCTTTTTAACCTGTTGGCCAGAGATTGAATCAAATTACACACCGCGCTTTAAACGCATGTTTAGCTATTATCTAAATGCCTGTGCTGGTGCATTTAGAGCCAGAGATATTCAATTATGGCAAATCATGTTAAGCCCTAAAGGGCAAATTGGTGGTTTACAAATTCCACGTTAATTTTTATTAAAAACAAAAAAGCCAGTTTAATCAATAGACTGGCTTTCTTTTTAATCTGGTTTAAAAAGCAATAAAGCTAATAAGTCATAATGTTATTATTACTCTTCGTTTTCACTTTGCTGTGCTGCTAATAAAGCTTGTTGCTGTGCTTGCTGTGCCATAACACGTTCAACTGTATCCACAATCGCTTGAGTTTGAGGATCAAGTTCAATATTCACTTTATCGCCAAGGCGTTTACGACCGAGTGTCGTTCTATCTCGTGTTTCTGGAATAAGATGAACACAGAATCGGTTATTAACCACATCACCAATAGTCAGACTAATACCATCAATACCGATAAAGCCTTTATGCAAAATATATTTCATCAACGATTTATCGAAGATGCGAAACCAAATTTGTAAATTGTTTTCTGAAGTAATAATTTTGGCAACTTCGGCGGTTGTGACAATATGGCCAGACATCACATGCCCGCCTATTTCATCACCATATTTAGCTGCGCGTTCAATATTAACTTCAGAGCCCACGTTTAATTCACCAAGGTTAGTGAGGCGTAACGTCTCTTTCACTAAATCAAAGCTAATGTGCGTACCTTCGATTTTAGTAACCGTTAAACAGCAACCATTGTTCGCAACAGAGGCTCCTGTCTCTAAGTTACCGACTAACTCTTTCGGTAATTCAATGATATGGGTACGAAAATCGCCTTTATCTTCTATAGCAATAACTCGCCCTTTTCCCTGAACAATACCTGTAAACATCTTACATCTCCTTGGGTAGATAAACTGGTAAACTCAATTTAGGCTTATGCTAGTTAGAATAACATAGCTCTTATTAATACAAAGGAACAATTATCGTATTTATTCCTTGCTGAGAATTGCCGTTAAATATAACGTAAAAACACCTAATAAATTATCAAAATCCTGTGTTTAAAAAGCTAAGCATCTTTCGTTGCTAATTAAACTTTTATCATTAGAATATGCCTTCTTGAGGATCTCTTTACGCCATTTTAACAATACGGCGTTTGTTCTCTTCCTTTCCTTCCTTTTTCTTATAATAAATAAAGGTGTATGCGTGCAGAAGTACATAAAAGAAGCGCGTAGCTTACTTGCTTTAGGTATCCCCGTTATCATCGCGCAATTTTCCCAAACGGCAATGGGTGTGGTTGATACTGTTATGGCGGGTGCTGTAAATGCGACAGAAATGTCCGCAGTGGCAGTAGGCACGTCTATTTGGTTACCAACGATTTTACTGGGTCAAGGCATATTAATGGCATTGACGCCAATCGTTGCACAATTAAATGGCTCAGGACAACGAAAACATATTGCGGATCGTACACAGCAAGGTTTTTGGCTCGCGACGTTCTTATCAATCATGGTTATAGCTATACTTTATAACAGCCGATTTATTATTGAAGCACAGCATGATATTGAACCTGAATTGGCGGAAAAAGCTATTGGCTTTATCCACGCCATTATGTGGGGTGCTCCTGGCTGTCTTTATTATCAAGTTTTGCGAAGTCAATGTGAAGGGTTATCCAAAACGAAACCCGGTATGATCATTGGTTTTATTGGTTTATTAATTAACATCCCTGTTAACTACGCCTTTATTTACGGTAAATTTGGTGCGCCACAATTAGGGGGGATAGGTTGTGGTGTTGCAACTGCCTCTGTTTTCTGGGCAATGTTCTTGATGATGCGTTATTACGTGCGTAGAGCACCAACACAGCGAGATGTAATGCCAGTAAAACGGTTAGTGCCTCCGCAATTCCACACTATAAAACGTATTACTTTTTTAGGCCTACCTGTTGGCTTGGCATTATTCTTTGAAGTAACACTTTTCGCCGTTGTTGCATTATTAGTATCACCTTTGGGCGTTACTGCAGTGGCAAGCCATCAAATTGCACTGAATTTTAGCTCATTGATGTTTATGTTCCCTCTATCATTGGGTATAGCAGCAACTATCCGTGTGGGTTATAACTTGGGGCAACGTTCTACAGAACAGGCTCGTATTTCAGCGATTACAGCCCTTGCAGTTGGTTTAATACTGGCAAGCTGTACCGCCGTTTTCTCTATTATCTTTAGAGAAAAAATTGCCTTAATGTATAACGATAATATTGAAGTTGTGACATTAGCCTCTCATCTAATGTTATTCGCTGCCCTTTACCAGTTATCAGATTCAGTACAAGTTATTGGCTCAGGTGTATTACGTGGGTATAAAGATACGCGTTCTATCTTCTTTATTACTTTTATTGCCTACTGGGTCATTGGTCTGCCTTCAGGTTATATCTTAGGGCGTACTGATTATTTGGTTGAAGCGATGGGCCCTGCCGGTTTCTGGATTGGCTTTATTCTTGGTTTAACCGCATCAGCGATTATGATGGGTTCCCGTATTTGGTGGATCCAGCGTCAATCTGATGAAGTGGTGTTATTACGCTCAGAGCGTTAAACAAAAAGGTTAATTTGGCAAGAGAATGACACAAATATCAACAAATAGCTTTAAATACGAGCAGTTGAGTATAAATTTGTGTTTTTCCTCTTGCCAGAATCAGATCATCTCGTTAATATTCGTTCCCGTTGTTACCCAGAATAGATAATGCGTCCATAGCTCAGTTGGTTAGAGCACCACCTTGACATGGTGGGGGTCGGTGGTTCGAGTCCACTTGGACGCACCATTTATTTTTCAACAACATCTCAATACAGTGCGTCCATAGCTCAGTTGGTTAGAGCACCACCTTGACATGGTGGGGGTCGGTGGTTCGAGTCCACTTGGACGCACCATTTCTCTTTTTTTCTGATTTTTACTCATCTTACCTACCCTACAAAATAATTAATTTGGCTTGCAAAAATTTATTGCGCAACAAAACGTTTAAAAAACAAGCAATCAGCACCGTATTTTGATCACATCACTTAAATTTACCTTTTTTCGATTTTCTTCATAGAAATTAACCTCTATAATACGAAACATAATTTTGTTGAAAGGTTTCAGCGTATTGATTTACGGGCATCTTTAGAAAACAGAACAAATGAATCGTGATAGACTATAATGTAAGATGTCTACCAACCTTTGATACAAAATAGTGACAAGTTTTTTATGATGTTGCTGGATCATTAACATGTTGCGCAACTTATCCATTAGAGATGAGTTTACATATTCTGTTTCGCACAGTTGATTAAAAATAGCGACATTAATCCTTATTCATCCATTACAATACAACCATTAAATAGACTGCCATGAAAAAGACAAAAATTGTTTGCACCATCGGACCAAAAACCGAATCTGAAGAAAAACTGAATCAATTACTGGACGCGGGCATGAATGTTATGCGTCTAAACTTCTCTCACGGTGACTATGAAGAGCATGGCAACCGTATCAAGAACCTGCGTAACGTTTGCGCTAAAACAGGCAAAAAAGCCGCTATTTTATTAGATACTAAAGGTCCAGAAATTCGTACCATCAAATTAGAAGGTGGTAACGATGTCGCTTTAGTTGCTGGCCAAACTTTCACTTTTACTACAGACAAATCTGTTGTTGGTAATAAAGAGTGTGTAGCTGTAACTTATGAAGGTTTCGCAAAAGATTTAACCGTTGGTAATACTGTATTAGTTGATGATGGCCTTATCGGTATGAAAGTAACAAAAGTTACTGATACTGAAGTCGTTTGTGAAGTTTTAAACAACGGTGACTTAGGTGAAAACAAAGGCGTTAACTTACCTGGCGTTTCTATCGGTTTACCTGCATTAGCAGAAAAAGATAAACAAGATCTTATCTTTGGTTGTGAACAAGGTGTTGACTTTGTTGCAGCTTCATTCATTCGTAAACGTTCTGATGTTGAAGAAATGCGTGCACACTTAAAAGCACACGGTGGCGAAAACATCATGATCATCTCAAAAATTGAGAACCAAGAAGGTTTGAATAATTTCGATGAAATTTTAGAAGCCTCTGACGGTATCATGGTTGCACGTGGTGACTTAGGTGTTGAGATCCCAGTTGAAGAAGTTATCTTTGCACAAAAGATGATGATCGAAAAATGTAACGCAGCGCGCAAAGTGGTTATCACTGCAACGCAAATGTTAGATTCAATGATCAAAAATCCACGCCCTACTCGTGCTGAAGCGGGTGACGTTGCGAATGCTATCTTAGATGGTACTGACGCAGTTATGCTGTCAGGTGAAAGTGCGAAAGGTAAATACCCAGTAGAAGCGGTAACTATCATGGCCACGATTTGTGATCGTACTGACCGCATCATGAAATCACGTCTCGAAGTAAGCCAAAAAGGTGCAAAACTGCGTGTTACTGAAGCAGTGTGTCGCGGTGCGGTTGAAATGGCTGATAACTTAGATTCACCACTTATCGTTGTTGCTACTTTCGGCGGTAAATCAGCACGTTCTATCCGTAAATATTTCCCAACAGCACCAATCTTAGCATTAACAAACAATGAAGAAACTGCTCGTCAACTTCTGTTGGTTAAAGGTGTAACAACTCAATTAGTTAACGAAATTTCTTCTACTGATGACTTCTACCGTATCGGTAAAGAAGCCGCATTAGCGAGTGGTTTAGCTCATGCTGGCGATCGCGTTGTTATGGTAACAGGCGCATTAGTTGATAGCGGAACAACAAATACTTCATCTGTTCACGTTCTGTAATTCACATAGTACATTAATTATTCAAAACGCCACTTTTTAAGTGGCGTTTTTTATTATTCACCCATATTTTATTTATTTCTTCTCTTTTCTTTTCCACTTCTTCTATCCTTTTAGTAAGCCTTTTATTCATATACGCTAAATAAGGATATAAAATGTCTGATGACACAATAAATACTAATGTTTTTGCTTGTACTACCCTCGCGATTAAAGATAAAAAAAATCGTATTTACCATGGTAGAACAATGGAATTCTCAACAGACAAACCCGCTTCAATCTTTGCATATTATCCTAAAGCACATACTTTCCAACAGAATGCTCCTGACGGTACACCAGGACTAAAATATGCCGTTAAATACCCTTTTATTGCCATTACAGCGCCAATTAATTTAGAAGGGACAAAAGACGTACTTGAGGGCGTCAATGCTCAAGGCCTTTCTTTTAGCTTGAATATGCTTCCTGATTCAAAACTCGATGATATTACCCCGCAAGATTACGCAACATCAGTACCTATTGCGGCCATCGGTGAATGGGCTTTAGCACAATATGCAACCGTTGAAGAGTTAAGACAAGCCATTCCTAAGACGGCTTTTTGGTCACAAAAACTATTACTTTTACGCAATTTACCCAGCCCTTTTCATTATGCTTTTTACGATAAAACTGGAGCTTGTATTGTTGTTGAAGTTTCTGATGGTCGTTTGCATATTTATGATAATCCGACTTATTGCATGACCAATGGCCCATTATTTCCATGGCATCTTACTAACTTAAATAATTACACTCATCTTTCTAATGTTAATATTTCCACCAGCACATTGGGAAATGTTAAAGTCAAACAACCAGATAGCGGGATTGCTTTAGCTTCCTTACCAAGCTCTGATACTTCTGTCGATAGATTTATTCGTGCGGTTTACTATACAACGTATTATCACCAAGTGTCTGATCCTGATATACAACTCGTTGAATTAGCACATATCATGAACCGTTTCGATCGTCCTAAAAATTCCACAATCGATCCATTACTAGGCCATGACACGTTAAAAGCGCTTCATACTAGTGAATTTTCAGTGTGGACAACGCTCACAGATTTAGAACGAGGAATACTCTTTTTTAGAGGGTATAACAATCTTAACTTCCAAAAATTTACGCTTGAAGCATTTAAAAATGAGGCAGAACCTATTTTCATAAAAGTAAATTTAGAAGGTAATTTATAGATAAATGCATGAGCAATAATAAAAAAGAGCAGATAATATGTTTTTCTATCAGACTTTTATGAATAAAATTCTTTTGTGAAATAACACGCATTTTTTGTACTGAATATTTGCGTTTTAGGTGTTATTTTTTCTATTGTTCAGTTAATGAGTAAGTAGAATATGGTAAATAAACCCAGCATTTTCTTATATCTGTGCCATACTTATTAATGGCTTCATATAAATGCTACTTGTTCCTTTACACAAATTAATAATAGAGGTTGTAACTATGAAAGCGAAACTTGTACTAGGTGCGGTAATTCTGGCTTCAGGCTTATTAGCAGGTTGTTCTTCTAGTAATAATGCACAGTTAGATCAAATCTCTTCTGATGTAAGTAGCCTGAATTCTCAAGTTCAACAACTAAGTAGTGATGTACAATCTGCTCGTGCTGAAGCTAAATCAGCTTATGACGAAGCCGCTCGTGCTAATCAACGTTTAGATAACCAAGTCACTACTTATAAAAAGTAAGTTGACTCACCGATAAGCTCAAAAGCTTTAGGTAAGCATTAATCACAAAGCCCTAACGTCGTTAGGGCTTTAATTTATATCAGATTATATTCTTTTAGGTTTTCTTGAAGCTTGGAGAATTCCTCAATTTTATATTCTATTTTTTTCTTTCAATGCTTTTTTATGATTATTCAATTCATCTTTGTATTTTTCATGCATATTACTAAGAAAATCAATAAATTTACTATTTTCATTGTTTACAGTACTCTTTTCATTTCCTGTTTTATGTTCAATAATAAAATTATCTTTAATTAAACACTCTATTTGTGATTTCAAGTACAAATTCAACCCTGGATGAATTTTGTTTTTATGAATGCACTAGCTTGTTCATGTATTTCATACAATGCCACCAACATTAAGTTGATTTGCTTATTTGGATGACCATCAGTAAACGATAGCTTATTATTCTGTTGTTTTAAAAGCTCATTCTTGACTAAACTAAATAGTTCAGTGGTATTTCCAGACAGTGAATTCTGTTTAAATCGAGAACTGATAGTGGCCTCAAGCGACAGTTTTTTTTCATTTATGGTGTCATATTTATGATTAATCGGTACTGTAATACGATTAATCAATTTTGCACATATCCAGTTTATATTTTCTTTTTTTACGTTCTTCACTACCTAACAACAATGTTTTGGCACTATTTTTAATTGATATTAATAAATCGGATAGCTGGCTAAATTTGTTTTCAATACTAGAAGTAACACGTTCAAAAGTACTAACCATGTTATTTGAATCAATTTCATAACTGCAATTTACCTATATCAACAAAAGATATTTTTGATATTAAGGAAGTAATCGTTAATTTAATGTTAAATAATACACTTTTATGATTTTAAATTGTTTTTATATAAATTAGCTACCTATAAAAAAACAGATGCTTATAAGCATCTGTTTTTTTCTATAACTTTATGGGATATCTAATCAATAGTCACATCCATAGGTATACCCGAGCGACGAATAAGCTCTGCATCGACTTTATTTTTATCGACTTTGCCACTTTCATACCAAGCATTAAATTGCTTCGTAAATGTAAAAGGCATGGTTTGTGGGTCGTCATCTTCATTGCGGGACAGTGGCTGATGAACTTCAATAAATTGTCTACCGTCTGCTGTTTCAGTAAATTTAATCGGTTTATTGATAATCTGAACTCGGCTTCCTTTAGGCACTACATTAAATAATGTCTCAATATCATTTGGACGTAAACGAATACAGCCTGAGCTCACTCTTAAACCGATACCAAAATCAGCGTTAGTACCATGAATAAGGTACTCCCCCCTGCTATGAGCCAATCTTAACGCATAAGCCCCCATAGGGTTTTCAGGGCCAGCAGGAACAACCGCAGGTAATGTTATTCCTTTTGCTGCATAATTTTTGCGAATATTGGCCGTTGGTGTCCAAGTGGGATCTTTTATAAGTTGAGAAATAGAAGTCACCATTTCAGGTGTTTCACGCCCTAATTGGCCAATACCGATAGGATAAACATCAACTGTACCACCTTCTTTGGGATAATAATAAAGGCGCAATTCGGCAAGATTGATAACAATACCTTTTCGTACAGTATCAGGTAGAATCATCTGCAACGGAATAGTTAATGTTTTACCGGCATCGGGTAGAAGAGGATCAATACCTGGGTTTGCTTCCATCATATTGAGCAATCCCACTTGATATTCAGACGCTATCGCTTCTAGTGAACGCTTGTCATCCGGCACAATGTAAGATTGATTATTACCAATAATACGCTGGCCATCATCAGGTAATAGGTATTCTGTAGCATAAGATAAGTGACTACTCATCCCTAATAGCGATGCACCCAAGAGAGTTAACCATTTTTTCATCGTTTATCCCGTGTGTTAGAAATAAAATAAACTGACTATTATGATGATAACATTATCATTGTTATGCTATTCATATAATTAGTCAGTTTAGATCATTAATGAGGGATCAGGTAACATTTACGCCACAGTGTATTCTGAAAAACGCCTAATAAGCGTTGTCACCATTGCATGTAAACCTTGTGTTCTAGATGGTGTTAAGTGACTTTCCAGGGCTAATGATGAGAAATAATGTTTTACATCCGTCGCTAAAGCTTGCTCAACTGTTTTACCTTGAAATAAGATAATAACCAAGGCAACTAGTCCTTTAACAATGCCTGCATCACTATCACCAGCAAGGATAAGTTGCTTACTCTCATTAAGAGAAACAGCGATCCAAACTTGGCTTTGACAACCTTCAATAAAGTTAGCTGAAATGCGTTGTTCATCTGTTAAAGGAGGAAGACGCTCACCTAGCTCCATCATATAAAGATAACGTTGTTCCCAATCCTGACAACGAGAGAAATTGCGTAATAATTTTGCTTCATCTGGCAAATTAGCAACTGCCATGAATAACCTCTTTGTTTTAATCTTTAACCTAATAGCATTTCGATACGCAATAGCGCATTAACCAGTGCATCTATATCGTTTTTATTGGTATACAACCCAAGAGATGCGCGACACATTGCTGGAACTTGATAATAATCCATAATTGGCATAGCACAATGATGCCCGGTACGGATCGCAATACCATAATTATCAAGAAAAGCCCCCACGTCATAAGCGTGATGTTTACCTAAATTAAAAGCTATCACACCTTGGCGAGAATCATTGCCATACAGCGTTAACGATTTTACTTTTTGTAGCTGCTCTTGTGCATACTTCATTATACTATTTTCATTTTCCGCAATATTATTCATGCCTAAATTTGAAAGATAATCTAATGCGGCACCTAAACCAATCATCCCCATAATGTTAGGCGTACCGGCTTCAAAACGCCAAGGCGCATCCGCATAGGTAATATCACCATTGATGTGGACATGTTTTATCATTGCACCACCGCCTTCCCAAGGTGGCAATTCATCGAGTACTGCTTTTTTACCGTACAACAAACCAATCCCTGTCGGTCCATAAAGCTTATGAGCACTACAAACAAAAAAGTCACAATCAAGTTGTGAAACATTAATGGATTGATGCATTGCGCTCTGCGCACCATCAACCAAAATATGTAATTCACCACCTTGTTGAGAAGCATATTGCCGAGCATCATAAATAATTTGTGCAACAGGATTCACTGTACCTAATACATTTGATTGATGCGTAATACTAAGTAATTTTGTTCGTTCATCAATTAAACTAGGCAACTGACTTAAGTCCAGCGTACCATCTTGCAATAATGGTAAAATACGGACATGAAAACCATACTGTTTTGCCAGCATATACCACGGAACAATATTCGCATGGTGTTCCATTTCTGTGATGATGATATTATCACCATCGTTTAAGAACCGTTGGCTATAAACATTCGCAATTAGATTGATCCCTTCCGTTGTTCCTTTAACAAAAACGATCTCTTCTTCGCTATTGGCACCTAAAAAATCACAGGCTTTTTTACGGACATTTTCAACTAACGTTGTCGCATTCGCACTTAACGTATGAATGCCGCGATGAACCGCGGCATATTGTGTTAAGGCAAACTGCTTTTCATGTTCAATGACGCAAGCCGGTTTTTGAGCACTTGCGGCACTGTCGAGATAAATCAAGGGTTTTCCTTTCACTTGTTGTGAAAGGATTGGAAAGTCATCTCGCGCTTTTTCAATGGAATGCGTCATAATGCCTTATTTTATACCTCTAATAAGCGCTGATTAATTCTGTCTAATACAAGCGATTTAATCACACTATTTTCTATCGATTCAGTTAACTCAGCGGCAAATGCATGAATAATCATTTTACGAGCGTCACTTAAAGTAATACCCCGTGAACGTAAATAAAACAATTGTTCATCATCAATTCTACCTACCGTGGCACCATGACTACATTTCACATCGTCGGCATAAATTTCAAGCTGTGGTTTAGTATCAATTTGCGCTTTATCACCCAACAACAGATTGTTATTAGTCATTTGACCGTCTGTTTTTAATGCTTGTGGCGTAACAGTGATCATACCGTTAAATACGGCTTTTCCTGCATCCATTGCAATACTTTTATGTAGTTGGCGACTTTGGCAATTTTTCTCACCATGAACTAACCAAGTACGAGTATCCGCAATTTCACCTGCTTTAGGTAATACAACGCTATTCATCGAAAGCTCTGTATTTTCACCTTTTAGCGCAGAACTCGTGTGATGACGGCTGAGTTTAGCACCCAATAAGAAAGCATAACTATTAACACGCGCATCACGACCTATAGTCATATCATTATGTGCAAAGTGCTGACTTTCTGCATTTTCAAAACTTAATTTTATATGGCTAAAAGAGGCATTATCACCAATCGTTGCCGTTAATCTTGCGCCTGTAAAATGACGATTTTCATTGTTACTGCTGATATAGTGCTCAATGACCTGCATTTGTGTATTAGCACCCACATCAAGATGAAAACGATAATTCGCGTTATTCACCTCTGCACCATGCTCACCTTGTGTAATATTAAGGATATAAAGTGGTTTATCCGCAATAACACCGTTTTTCAGTGTAATAAGCAAAGGATGTGGCGCTAAACTTTCAACTAAATGCAGAAAAATTTCACCATTGACGGCTTCTGGTAACTCGCTCTGGTTATCAAGTAAGGTTACTTGATAAGGGCCAAATTCTTCACTACTTTCTGTTGGCGAAAACGTACCATTCACCATCACAATACGATAGCAATCAAGCGCTAAAGCATGTTTAGCAATTAAATTTTGCACATCAAAAGGTGGCAGCTGTTGATAACTTTGGCTTAACGTCTCATCTAATGGCGTATAGTGCCAATCTTCATGACGATAAACAGGAAAACCTACTTTCTCAACTTGCAACCAATGATTGTGAGCGTTGAGGTTATCGTCACCTTTACGTTGATGATATAACTCAGAAAACGTTTTTAGTGCTTGTTGATTACGTAGTTCAACTTGGCGCTGTTTTTCACGCTTTTCATTGAGGGTCAATAAGCCAGCCATAACCTTGTTCCTCCAATTTTTGCGCCAATGAAAAATCACCTGATTTAATGATTTTTCCCTGATAAAGCACGTGCACAAAATCAGGTTTAATATAATCAAGAATACGTTGGTAGTGTGTTACAACAATAAATGCACGTTTACCATCACGTAGGCTATTAACACCATTAGACACGATTTTTAATGCATCAATATCAAGTCCTGAGTCGGTCTCATCTAAAATGCATAGTTCAGGCTCTAGTGCTGCCATTTGCAAAATATCGTTACGTTTTTTCTCACCACCTGAAAATCCCACGTTAACAGAACGTGTTAACAAATCTTGAGGCATATCCAGTAATTTGATTTTATCTTCAATAAAATCTTCAAAATCAAAGCGATCTAACGGCTCTTGCCCACGATATTCTCTTACTGCATTCACTGAAGATTGTAAGAAAAACTGATTACTAACACCGGGTATTTCAACAGGATATTGAAATGCCATAAAAATACCTTCGCCTGCGCGATCTTCAGGTTCTAATTCTAATAAATCTTTATTTTTGAAAGTAATAGAACCTTCATCTACTTCATATTCTTCACGACCAGCAAGTGTTGCAGATAAGGTACTTTTACCTGAACCATTTGGCCCCATAATCGCATGAACTTCACCTGCACGAACTTGCAAATCTAGTCCTTTCAGGATTTCATTGCCTTCAACACTGACATGTAAATTTTTAATATCTAACATAATATATGCCTTCGGTATCGTTACACCCAGAATTTGATTAATACTTAACCAACGCTATGTTCTAAGCTGATTGCTAATAATTTTTGTGCTTCTACAGCAAATTCCAGCGGTAATTCTGAGAACACGTCTTTACAAAATCCGTTTACAATCATTGAGATTGCATCATCTTCACTTAATCCACGCTGACGACAATAAAACAGTTGATCTTCACCAATACGTGACGTTGTCGCTTCGTGTTCAAGCTGTGCTGAGTTATTCATTACCTCAACATATGGGAAAGTATGTGCGCCACATTGCGTACCAATTAACATGGAATCACATTGTGTAAAATTACGGGCATTTTTTGCACTAGGGAGAACTTTCACAAGTCCACGGTAACTATTTTGACTTTTACCCGCAGAAATACCTTTAGAGATAATGGTTGATTTGGTATTTTTGCCAATATGGATCATCTTAGTACCGGTATCTGCTTGTTGATTGCCATTAGTTAGAGCAACCGAGAAGAATTCAGCAGTAGAATTATCCCCTTTTAAAATCACGCTTGGGTATTTCCAAGTGATTGCAGAACCTGTTTCTGACTGTGTCCACGACATCTTGGCGTTTTCGCCTTCACAGATAGCGCGCTTAGTTACAAAGTTAAGGATGCCTCCTTCACTATCGCCACCAGAGAACCAGTTTTGTACAGTAGAATATTTTACTTCAGCATCTTTATGGATAATGACTTCAACCACAGCGGCGTGAAGTTGATAACTGTCACGAACCGGCGCTGAACAACCTTCGATATAACTGACATAACTGCCTTCATCAGCGACCAGAATAGTTCGTTCAAATTGACCTGTTTGAGCCGCATTAATACGGAAATAAGTCGATAATTCCATTGGGCAACGTACCCCTTTTGGAATATAGACAAAAGTTCCATCAGACGCGACTGCGGCATTTAGTGCGGCAAAATAGTTATCATGGCTTGATACAACGGTGCCTAAATATTGACGCACTAAATCAGGATATTCTTGAATAGCTTCGCTAAATGAGCAGAAAATAATGCCATGTTCAGCAAGCTCTTCACGATATGTTGTTGAAACTGAAACAGAGTCAAAAATCGCATCAACTGCAACCGCTTGCCCTTCTCTTACAGGGACACCCAGTTGGTTAAAGGCATCTTCAACTTCTTTAGTTAAATAATCTTGGGCAGCTTGTTTATCACTAGTTACTGCTTCATTTGCACCACCAGCACAACTACCGTTAGCACAACATGAACTGCAAGAAGGTGCAGAATAGTAGCTATAATCTTGATAATTAAGCGATGGATAATCTGCTTTTAGCCAATGCGGCTCTTCCATTTCTAACCAATGGCGATAAGCATCTAAACGAAATTCCAGCATCCACTCTGGCTCGTTTCTTTTTGCCGATATTGCACGTACAACCGCTTCATTTAATCCTTTTTCTAAGGTATCGGTTGATATATCGGTATAAAAACCTTCTTTATAGTGGTGATCGCTTAGCCATCCCTGAACTTCATCACCAATTTCAACATTGCTCTGAGACATAATCTGACTTCACTATGTTATACCCCAAAGCTCTCACCACATCCGCAGACGTTTTGAGCTTTAGGATTATTAAATTTAAACATTTGATTAAGTCCTTCACGAACATAATCAACAACAAGCCCATCGATGAATGGCATTGCTTTTAATGAAACAAACAGTTTTGCACCATTATGTTCATACACAATATCATCTTCATTTGGGCCTGTAGCGAGTTCAATAACATAACCATACCCAGTACAACCAGAGGGTTTGATATTTAAGGAAAGCCCCTGTTTTTCAGGGTTTTTCTCAACTAAATGGCAAATATGTTTTGCTGTATTATCCGTCAGTACAATGCCTTGCCAAGCTGTGTCGTTAAGAGAAAAAGTTTCAACGTTGTTTGTCATTTCTGACCTCATTTCGAAAGGAGATTGATATCTTTCCTGACACTAATGGTAATGATAACCCTTATCACTTCAACCATGTCTTTTGAAAGGATATTATGCAAATGTATGTTTTTTGTTCTGTTATTGCGTTAAATTTGTTAAATTTTATTTTTAACGCTATGTAATATATCACTTTTATCTTTTTTTATAACAAAAAATAAAACTTTTAATTTTTATTATATTTCGCACAATAAGCATATAAGTTGCAATATAAATACACTTTATATGTTATCACTGAAATCGAGAGAAAAAAGCATAAAAATATGTATCTACACGATGATGTTTACTGTACACACGTTTCATTTTTATGCTTGTTATGCGGGATAAGATAGCACCACTGATGGAATAACTTCTTATTGTATTGTGTGTTTGCTGAACTTATTTATTAATTGAAATGGTTTGAATATGTTCTCTTGTACATTCAATAACTTGTTTGTATTTCTGCTTGTTTGATTGGCTATTTATTGTACTAATAAATTGTAATTGCCAAACGCGATTTGTGCTTAGATCTGCCACTAAAACACCTTCATAGCTTACATTTTCTCTTGCCATATTCCCTTCAAAAAGAACATGTCTGCTTTCAACACTCGGAATGGTTAATGGCTTTATTGATGTAGAAATTTCATTCATACCATCAATTATCGCAATATTATCAACGATGCCTTGTGCTCCAGCATCCACATCGTAAGTCATTGCATCGGCCATTTTAAAATAAACCAGACGAACTTCTGATAAATCGCAAATAGGCTTTGACTTATAAACTATCATTTCTGTTGTAACGTCCTGAACATTATCAGGCAATATTTTAAAATAGTTTTCAGTATCTTCTCTGCTCATTGAAAATGAAGTGGGATACGCCATATTAAAACCAGAAATAGTTTGTACTGGAATATTACTTACATCATTACTCGTTTTAGAGGTAGAATTATTATCACATCCGGTGAGTAATAAACCTGCAATTAATAATGCTGCGGTGTTGAATTTTGAAATAGTTAACATTGTGAGCGTCTTTTATTTTATTATGAAGATAATGATTATCATTAAAAATAAAATCTAAATAAAGAATAATTTCTATTTTTGTTCTCTATTTTTATTCTTTTTCTCATTATCTATAAATAAAAACGCACAAAGCGAGTATTTCACTTTGTGCATTTAATTTTTTACTTTCTTAAGAAATAACTGATGTGGTTAATCTTGAAATACATACTTGACGATCTTCATCATCAAATATTTCTATTGACCAAACTTGGTGAGAACGCCCTAAATGAATAGGTTTACATACCCCTCTCACCTTACCTTCTCTGGCTGAACGAATATGATTAGCGTTAATTTCTAAACCCACAATTTTCTGTTCACCTTCGGTACAAAGATACCCAGCAACCGATCCTAGGGTTTCAGCTAAAACAACAGAAGCACCACCATGCAGCAAACCTAGAGGTTGTTTTGTACGATGATCAACAGGCATTGTTCCTTCAAGATAATCATCGCCGAGGCACGTTAATTCAATACCTAAATGGCTCATCATATTATTTTGGCCAATATGATTAAGATGCTCGATTGTCGTTTCACGTTTCCATATCATGGCATAATCTCCAATAGCGCCTGTAGTGGGTGTTTAAGCTCAATATTATCAATACGTTTTACTTGACTACGACACGAATACCCTGTGCTTAAGCAACGCATTGTCGGCAATGTTTTTAGTGCATTACCCCATGAGAGTTGGTAAATGCCTAATGAGTTTTCATAATTGTTCAGTTCATGTCCATAAGTACCAGCCATTCCACAACATCCTGTGCTTACAAATTCGAGTTGTTGCCCATAACGTTGGAAAATTGTCTGCCACTGTTTCATGCTTTGTGGTAGTGCCGTTACTTCCGTACAATGCCCGAAAAGATACCATTTTTCAGCATCATCGCGAACAGCTATTGGTTCACTCACTAATTTATTTAACCATTCATGAACGAGTTGAACCTTAAAATCACCCCGTTTATCACCCAAAATTTCACGATATTCATCGCGATAACAAAGCACTAATGCGGGATCAACTCCCACCATTGGAATATCTAATTTTGCAACACGATTAAGCATGGTTGACGTTTTTTGTGCCGTTTTACTAAATTGTTGTAAAAAGCCTTTAATATGTTGCGCTTTTCCATTGGGTGAAAAAGGCAATAAAACAGGTTTAAACCCAATTTTTTCAATAAGTTTGATAAAATCCGCGACCACTTTTGCGTCGTAATAGCTGGTAAAAGGATCTTGCACCACCAGCACATAATGGCTTCGTTGCTTATCAGATAAACGTTCTAAATCTTCTAACGTCATATCTAGAGCGTGGTGACCTGCTAATTGTTGTTTTAATGTTGGCGATGACAGTAGCGGTAAATCTACCATTCCTATAGTATGTTTACTTAATGACTGCACCAAGGGTTGCTTCATAAAGAAATTAAAGAATCCTGGCGCTTTAGCCATGATAGGGGTTGTTAATTCAACATTCGCAACAATATGATCTTTTAATGGCCGTAAGTAGCGCTGGTGGTACAATTCAGTAAATTTAGAACGAAATGACGGTACGTCAATTTTAATCGGACACTGAGTTGAACAGGCTTTACAAGCTAAACAGCCATTCATAGCCGCTTTCACTTCATGAGAAAAGTCATATTCGCCACGTTTGGCTTTCCATGTATTACGTGTTTTTTCAATCAAACTTCTTAAGCTAGGTTTATTATTTTCTAGGCTAGATCCAAGTTGTTTTGGGTTAACACCTTGCTCTGTTAATAAACGTAACCACTCTCTTACTAGTGCAGCTCGCCCTTTAGGTGAATGAATGCGTTGCCCACTAATTTTCATGGAAGGACACATTGGACTTTTCGCATCGAAATTAAAGCAAAGCCCATTACCATTACAGTCTAAAGCTCCTTTAAAATCTTGACGAACAGATAAAGGGATGGTGCGGTCAAAGGTGCCTCGTTTAATGGTATCAACTTGTTTCATAGGTTCATCAACCTCTAACGGAGGGCAGATTTTCCCAGGATTAAGCCTATTTCGAGGATCGAATATCGTTTTGATTTGACGCAGTTCATGATAGAGCGTTTCACCGAAAAATTCGGGGCTGTATTGCGCTCTAAAGCCTTTTCCATGTTCACCCCAGAGTAACCCACCATATTTGGCTGTTAACGTGACAATGTCGTCTGAGATAGATTTCATCAACAATTCTTGTTGTGGATCGCACATATCAAGTGCGGGTCTTACGTGTAATACACCTGCATCGACATGCCCAAACATGCCATAATTGAGTTGATGACTGTCAAGTAACGCTCTAAATTCGGTAATATAATCAGCAAGATGTTCTGGTGGTACACAAGTATCTTCCACAAAGGGAATGGGCTTTGCTTGCCCTTTTGCATTACCTAATAAACCCACCGCTTTTTTACGCATGGCATAAATACGGTTAATATCCGCTAAATCATCACACACTTGATAACCGATAACACCACTTTGCCCCTCTTTCATTAATGAATCTAAACGTTGACATAATGATGTAACTTGAGAATGAATTAATACTTCATCATCACCCGCAAACTCAACAATATTAAGGCCTTGCATATCTTTATCTGGTACATCTGTGATCAATTCTTTGACGGAATGCCACACAATATCTTCACGAGCAAGATTCAAGACTTTGGAATCAACAGTTTCAACAGAAAGTGCATTGGCTTTAACTAAAAAAGGCGCGTTACGCAATGCAGAGTCAAACGAATCATATTTTACGTTGACTAAACTGCGCTGTTTGGGAATTGGCGTAATATCCAACGTTGCTTCAGTAATAAAAGCCAGCGTGCCCTCTGAACCAGTTAAAATTCGGGTTAAATCAAAGCGTTTCATGTCATCACTAAAAACATGACGCAAATCATATCCCGTTAAAAAGCGGTTTAATTTAGGGAATTTTTCAAGAATAAGTTTTCGTTGTTCTTTGCAACGGGATAAAACAGTTCGATAAACCTTTCCAATAGCAGAGCTTTCTTGTGCGATATTCTCGGCTAATGCCGTATCCATGGCGCGGGTTTCAAGCAGTTCACCACCTAACAAGACAGCCCGAACACCAAGGACATGATCAGAGGTTTTACCATAAACCATAGAACCTTGCCCTGAGGCATCGGTGTTAATCATTCCACCTAATGTGGCTCGGTTACTGGTAGAAAGTTCAGGTGCGAAAAAAAAGCCATAGGGTTTTAAAAACAGATTGAGCTCATCTTTTATCACACCAGCTTCAACTTTAACCCAACGTTGTTCTGGATTTATCTCAATAATACGTTTCATATAACGAGATAAATCAACCACTATACCATCAGTCAATGCCTGCCCATTGGTTCCGGTACCTCCGCCTCTTGGTGTCAAAGAAAGCGAATGAAATTTGGGTTCATCGACTAGGCGTGCAACAATAGTTACATCAGCCGTTGAGCGAGGAAAAACCACCGCCTGTGGCAATAACTGGTAAATACTATTATCTGTTGCCATAGTGAGTCTATCAGCATAACTGCTGGAGATATCACCGGTGAAGCCATTTTTTCGAAGAGTATCAAGAAATTCTGTTGTGAGTTCACTAACTTGCGGTGCTTGCGATATACGTGGGATCATTTGTTATAGCTCTTTAATCTAATAGTCCACATTGCTTAATTTTTGATATTGAAATGTATGCTAAGAGGTACTTTGCCTCATTTTGTACTTTCAGACCGATACCTGTTCACCTTATCATACAATTCTGGCAAATTGCGTAGTGATATAAACAACGTGATATTTGCAATGCTTATTCATCTGCTTCTAGCATTTTTATTCGTGTAGGGATTTAAAACCATGGAAAAACCGCAGATCCATACAGATATACCCAAAGTTTTATTCACTGTTCTTTTTATTTCTTTTTTTATTATCGCCAGTTTTTGGATACTCAATCCCTTTATTGTGGGTTTTATTTGGGCTGGAATGATTGTTGTTGCCACATGGCCTTTACTCCTTATTATTGAAAAACGAGTAAAATATCGTTGGCTATCTACCATGATAATGATGATCTTGATATTACTGATCTTTGTTATCCCTATTATCTTGTTAATTAGTAGTGTTATTGATAATAGTGCTCCACTCATTGAGTTAGCTAAATCACCTTCGAATATTCAGCCTCCTCAATTATTATGGCTTAATGATATCCCAATGATAGGAAGCAAACTTTATGATACATGGCACTCTATTCTCGTTTCTGGTGGCAATGCGTTAATCACCAAAATTCAACCTTATGTTGGGCAAGCCGCCAACTGGTTTTTTGCTCAAGCCCTAAATATCGGTCGATTTGCTCTGCATTTAGGTGTGATGTTGTTATTTTCTGGCTTACTGTTTTTACAAGGTGAGAACGTTGTTGCTTGGTTACGTCATTTTGCTATTCGCTTAGCAGGCCAACGTGGTGATGCGGCTATTTTACTAGCATCAATGTCTATTCGTGCCGTTGCCTTGGGTGTGGTATTAACCGCCTTAATTCAAGCAATTGTCGGTGGTATTGGCCTTGCGGTATCAGGTGTTCCTTATGCCACAGTGCTTACCGTTGTCATGTTCATTTGTTGCCTTGCACAAATAGGCCCTTTATTAGTGCTAATCCCTTCTGTTCTATGGCTATTTTGGACTGGTGATACAACTTGGGGCATTGTCATGGTGATTTGGGGAGGAGCTGTGGCAACTATGGATGGTATATTACGCCCATATTTGATCAAAATGGGGGCCGATTTACCGATGGTATTAATTCTAACGGGGGTTATTGGCGGAATTTTGACATTAGGTATGATTGGATTATTTATCGGTCCTGTTGTTCTTGCTGTTGCACATAGTTTATTAAATGCATGGATAAATGAAGTACCAAAGCCTAATCCTGATCTAACTGAAACAGTAGAATTTATGAATAAAAACTTTATTGAAAAAGAATAAATAATAATGGGCATGTAAGTGTAGCTACTTACATGCTCTAAAATTAATAGACTAAAGTTTAATAAAGATTATCAATTTAAGAATGAATTATTATATTTTTATATTCAAACTTACAATTTGAAACAAATTACATTCTTTTAAACCTGTTTGTTACCAGCTAGTTATATTCACTTTGAAATAGGCTAATATTATTTTTATTGAGATAATTCTTAGAGCATAATTAACTCATTTCTCTTAATATAAATATCAACGAAACAAATGTTTCACCGAATTAATGATTTCACCTTTCATATTAATAGATTAATTGGCGGAATTAAAGAATATAAAATATTGCTGTGTGTAGTCTTTGCCTGTCAGCCCATGATAGGCTTTTTTTTTGCCTATTATTTAATAATTGTATAAAAAAAGCTCACATTATTTTGTGAGCTTTAATTTATGACCTTTATATTAATTCTATTGTGCTAATTTCACCCAAGTTTTAATTACGGTATCTGGATTTAAAGATAAACTATCAATCCCTTCTTCCATTAGCCATTGTGCGAAATCTTCATGATCAGAAGGTCCCTGTCCACAAATACCCACATATTTACCGTTACGTTTAGCCGCTTGGATTGCCATTGATAATAATGCTTTTACTGCATCATTGCGTTCATCAAATAGTGCAGAAACGACACCCGAATCTCGGTCAAGACCTAATGTTAATTGGGTCATGTCGTTAGAGCCAATAGAGAAACCATCAAAGTGTTCTAAGAATTTATCCGCTAATAAGGCATTTGATGGAATTTCACACATCATAATCACTTTTAAGCCATTCTCACCACGTTTTAAACCGTTTGCAGCCAATTCTTCAATAACTTCTTCAGCTTGGCGTACCGTACGAACAAATGGGATCATCACTTCAACATTATCTAAACCCATATCATTACGAACACGTTTTACCGCTTCACACTCAAGCGCAAAACAATGACGAAAATCATCGGATATATAACGACCTGCTCCACGGAATCCTAACATTGGGTTCTCTTCATCCGGCTCATAACGGTCACCACCAACTAAGTTGGCATATTCGTTAGATTTAAAGTCAGACAAACGAACAATCACACGTTTAGGCCAGAATGCTGCCGCCAATGTCGCAATCCCTTCTGTTAATTTACTAATGTAATATTCAACAGGAGATTCATAGCCAGCCATCATCTCATTAATTTCAGCTTTTAATGCTTCGCTTTGATCGTCATACTCTAATAATGCGCGAGGATGGACACCAATCATACGGTTGATAATAAATTCTAAACGCGCAAGACCCACGCCGTCATTTGGTAAACCAGCGAAATCAAATGCACGATCAGGGTTACCAACGTTCATCATGATTTTCAGACCAAGTTCAGGCATGTTATCGATTGCGGAGCTTTGAATAGAAAAATCCAGTTTGCCATCATAGACAAACCCCGTATCACCTTCAGCACAAGAAACTGTAACGACTTGCCCTTCTGTAATACATTCTGTGGCATCACCACAACCTACAACAGCAGGAATACCTAATTCACGTGCAATAATCGCAGCATGACATGTTCTACCACCACGATTTGTCACAATCGCAGAGGCCTTTTTCATAATAGGTTCCCAATCTGGGTCTGTCATGTCAGTAACCAGTACATCACCCGCTTCAATTCTATCCATTTCATTTAAGTTATGAATAACTTTGACTGTACCTGTACCAATTCGATGACCAATAGCACGACCTTCAATGATTACAGTGCCACTTTCATTTAACTGATAACGCTCCATCACTTGCTGGTTAGATCGAACGGTTTCAGGACGAGCCTGTACTATATACAAACGACCATTATGCCCATCTTTAGCCCACTCGATATCCATTGGACGACCGTAGTGTTGTTCAATCAATACAGCTTGTTTTGCCAATTCTTGAACTTCATTATCAGTCAAAGAGAAACGATTGCGCAGTGCTTCTGGCGTATCTTCAATACGTACTTGTTTACCGTGCTCTATACTGTCTGCGTAAACCATTTGGATCTTTTTAGAACCTAAGTTACGACGAACAATTGAAGGTAGGCCTTTTGCTAGAGTTGGCTTGTGCACATAAAATTCATCAGGGTTTACTGCTCCCTGAACAACCATTTCACCTAAACCATAAGCTGATGTAATAAAGACAACTTGATCGAAGCCTGATTCAGTATCGATGGTAAACATCACACCTGAAGAGGCAAGATCAGAACGCACCATACGCTGAACACCTGCAGATAACGCAACACCGCGGTGATCGTAGCCTTGATGGACACGATAAGAAATTGCTCGGTCATTAAATAACGAGGCAAATACGTGTTTAATCGCAACGAGAATGGCATCAATACCTTGAACGTTTAAAAACGTCTCTTGTTGGCCCGCAAAAGAAGCATCAGGCATATCTTCTGCTGTTGCTGATGAACGAACGGCAAAAGAAGCTTCTGACTCACCTTCACTTAATGTGAGATAAGCATCGCGAATATCTTTTTCAAACTGAGGCGTAAAAGGTGTATCAATTACCCACTGGCGAATTTGATTACCTGCTTGGGCCAGTTGATTAACATCGTCAACATCAACACTATCAAGCAATTCATAAATACGCTGATTGATACCACTCTGTTCCAGAAAATCATTAAACGCTTGCGCTGTGGTAGCAAACCCATTAGGAACAGAAACTCCCAGTTCCGCGAGGTTTGTGATCATTTCACCGAGGGAAGCATTTTTCCCACCAACACGATCAACGTCATTCATACCTAATTGGTTATACCAAAGTACATTGCACGGGGTGAGGCTATTGCTGGACATTGAGAACAATCCTTTTTTAAACAATTATGAGAGAGAGAAAAAAAGAAAAACCCGCTGTCAAAACGACAACTTAAATAAGCGTATCACAATGTTATAGTGAATATAGAAAGGTGAATCGATCAACCAGAAAACTTTATTTTTTTATCCTTTATAATCACTAAAAATGCTATAGATAATGTTGTTTGATTCGCTAATTCAGCTAAAAAAAGGTGAGCGTTATGATATTAAGCTTAAATTCTATTAATTGTGATAATAATGAACCCATTGATAGAACAGTCTTTTTTATCTCTGATGGTACAGCTATTACAGCAGAAGTTTTAGGCCACGCTGTACTTTCTCAATTTCCATTAAGAATGAAAAGTTATACATTGCCTTTTGTTTCTACAGTGGAAAGAGCTGAAGAAATAAAACAGAAAATCGCTGAAATTTATAAAAAGAGTGGCTCTAAGCCCCTTGTTTTTTATTCTATTATTAGCCCCGAAGTTAAACAGGTAATAAATAGTAGTGAAGGCTTTTGTCAGGATATTGTGCAATCTCTTGTATTACCGCTTGAAAAGGAGATGGGTATTCAAGCCTCACCAAAATTAAATAAAACACACGGGTTAACAGAGAAAAATCTTAGTAAATACGATGCCCGTATTGCAGCTATTGAATACACGCTTTCTCACGATGATGGAATATCATTACGTAATCTCGATCAAGCACAAGTTATCTTAATTGGCGTTTCTCGTTGTGGTAAAACACCTACCAGCCTCTATTTAGCTATGCAATTTGGTATTCAAGCAGCCAATTACCCATTTACTGCTGATGATATGGATTTTTTAAAACTCCCTACTGAATTAAAAGAGTATCAACATAAATTATTCGGTTTAACCATTGCACCAGAGCGCCTGGCTGCTATCCGAGGTGAACGTCGTGAAAATAGCCGTTATGCTTCAATTCGCCAATGCAGAATCGAATTAGCCGAAGTGGAAGCCCTTTTCAGAAAAAACAATATTCCTTATCTCAATACCACTAATTATTCTGTTGAAGAAATTTCAACTAAGGTAATTGATTCTATGGGATTAGCGAGAAGAATGTTCTAAGTCTTAACCTTATTTTTTTTATTGGTTTTTCTCTAATAACGCTGTTGAAATTAGCTGAATTTCGTTTATTGTGATCTTAATCACTGGGTAGACTTACCCTGTATATTTATTGAGATGAATTATGTTAAAGACAGACGAACTACGGACTAAGGCTTTAGACAGTCTGGTGACACCAGAAACCTTAGCAAAAGAGTTCCCCATTTCTGATGAGATAATCCAAAATATCACATCAGCACGTAAACGAATTGAAGCTATCCTTACTGGTGAAGACAAACGACTTTTAGTGATCGTGGGTCCTTGTTCTATTCATGACCCCAAAGCAGCCAAAGAATACGCCACGAAACTTAACCAGCAAAAAGAACGCTATCATGACCGCTTAGAAATTGTCATGAGAACCTACTTTGAAAAACCACGTACAGTTATTGGTTGGAAAGGCTTAATCTCTGATCCTTATCTTGATAATTCTTGCAATGTTAATGAAGGTATCCGCCTTGCAAGAAAATTATTAATTGAGATAAATACATTAGGTTTACCAACTGCAACCGAGTTTCTTGATATGGTAACTGGTCAGTATATTGCTGACTTAATTAGTTGGGGTGCTATCGGCGCAAGAACTACAGAGAGCCAGGTTCATCGTGAAATGGCATCTGCGCTTTCTTGTCCTGTGGGCTTTAAAAACGGTACGGATGGTAATACTCGTATTGCTATTGATGCAATTCGTGCTTCTCGCGTTGGTCACACTTTCTTATCACCTGACAAAAATGGCCGTATGACAATTTACCAAACTAGCGGTAATCCTTACGGACACATTATTATGCGAGGTGGTAAAAAACCAAATTATCATGCCAGCGATATTGCAGATGCTATTGATGCACTAAAACAAGTGGATTTACCTGAACATCTTATTATCGACTTTAGTCATGGTAATTGTGAAAAGATCCATCGTCGCCAATTAGAAGTGGCTCGCAATGTCAGTCAACAAATTAAAGATGGCTCACAAGCTATTGTTGGCGTGATGGCTGAAAGCTTTTTACAAGAAGGCTCACAAAAAGTCTTGCCAGAAAAACCTCTTGTTTATGGACAATCTATTACTGATCCATGTTTAAGCTGGAATGATACCGAGCAATTGCTTGAATTATTAGCACAAGCCGTTGAGAGTCGATTTTAATAAACCTATTTATTAAGGGGATAATTCTATCCCCTGCTATTTTTCTTCTCTATTCATTCTGTATTGATCTTATTTTTTAGTAAAAAGATAAGCCTCTTTTATTCCTTTGTTTTAAATTTCATCACATACCGTTTTATCACTCACAATATGACTTAAATTTACCTGTTTACGTTAAAAAAAGCTTGTCTAAATACATTTGTTAACGATAATGATTATCATAATGATAACGCTTATTACTCTTAGTGTATTATGAATAAAAAAGCTAATAATTTGGATAGTTCATTGGTTAAACAGAACTCTCATTCTTCAATAATTCAATCTATTAATAGTATTGAATTATTGGGTAAAGATGGCGTGGTTTACATTCAACATAACGGAGAGTTGTATCAACTACGTCAGACCAAATCAGGAAAACTGATCCTGACTAAATAATCATTTTTGACAATAACTCGCAAGCCACCTATCAATTCAGCTAGGCAGCCAGCTAAATAACTCCATATACAAGGACTTTTTATGGACATTTATGGTATGTGTATGCTGAAAAAACATTTCAAATATTCAGGTATAGCAACAGCTCTTTGTCTGTTGTATTCCCCTATTGCCTCTGCACACCCAGAAAAAACGAACACGGACTCTCTTACTGTTGTTGGTCATAAATATCACGAACTAGAACATAACTTCCAATCTACGATTGAAACCTCAACACCTCAGGCAAAAACAGCGTCAACAACAGGTGAAATGTTAAAAGAAGTCGCAGGTATCACTCTCTCAGGAACAGGCGTGACTAATGGTGCCAATATTCTAATGCGAGGATATGACCAAAAAGGTGTCAAAATTCTCGTTGATGGCATTCATCAACCACTCGAAAACACCATGAATAATTTAGGGGGCATATTTCTTGACCCGTCTTTAATTAAAAGTATTAATGTCAAACACGGTTCCGCCTCGACTATTCATGGTGAAGGCGCTATGGGGGGAGTTGTCGCTTTTAATACTCTCGATCCTCAATCAATATTGAAAAAGAATAAAAACTTAGGCGCTAAATTATTCAGTTCTTATTCTTCTGCTGATCGCCATTTTTCTTATGGTGGGATAATTGCAGGTCAACATAAACTATTCTCTGGTTTGATTTCTTACACTCAACGTCAGCGTGGCCCTATCTTATTGGCTGATGGGCAAAAAATGGATAACAATGAATCCATTAATAACTACTTTGCTAAAATCTATCTCTATCCTACAAATAACCAAACCTTTATTTTCTCAGCTCGCCATTATGATAATTCAGGTGAACAACGAGAAGTATTACATCGTATGGGTGGATATGGTAAAGAAGAAAGTAATCAGGTATATCGAGATACTCAGCAAAAAAATTACTCTCTAACTCATCACTATGCCCCTGAAAGTAATTCTTGGATTGATTTAACAACCTATCTTTATTACTCACAGTTTGGTATTAAGCAAACTTTTTTAACCGATGTAAAACTTACAGAATATGACCGTAAAAAAAATGAAAAAGGTGATATCGGTCTTTTCGAAGCTCGAACACAATCAACTTATGGTGGGAAATTAGAGAATTACACTAATATTACACCTCATAATAATCTTAATTTATCTGTCATTATTGGTACTGAAGTTTACCGACAGAAAATGAAACCCAACAACAAGGCTAAAAACTTCCCATTGGCAAAAATGGATTATGCCGCAACATGGTTACAGAGCACACTGTCGACACCACTATTCCCTTTATCCTTAACTGCGGGTATTCGCTATCACTATTATGAAAGTGTTCCAAATAAAGAAATTGATAGTGTCATTTATAATCATGCAGTTAGAAATGCAGATACAAGTAAACTCATGCATAAAGCAAGTTATCGAGGTACCACTGAAAATGTAAAATTAACATTTTCCGCAACACCGTGGTTACAGCTTTACACGTCATACTCGACTGCATTTAGAGCACCGACATTAAGTGAGATGTTTAATGATTCCGTTCATTTTGATATAAACCGATTGGTAAGGTCTTATTGGATACCTAATCCTTACTTAAACCCAGAAAGAAATAGGACTTGGGAATATGGAGGAAAGATCTCATTCCAACAGTTATTATCAGAAAGTGATGCACTAGAAATTAAAGTAGCTTATTTCGATACATTATCAAAAGACTATATTTCTTATGCTGAATGGATGGGAACGATTTTTGGAAGAATGAGCCTAAAAGCCTATAACATTGCGAATGTTTATATTGAAGGTACCGATATTGCTTTACGTTATACCCACTCTTGGCTCTCTGCTGGATTAAGCTATAACCGAACAAACACATTCCAACTTACAGATAGTGAAACCATCTCCCCCGTAAGACCAGAAATTCTTACCGCCTTTATACAGGTTCCTATTGCCAAAACACCTTTCTCATTAGGTTGGTCAGGACAATTTGCCAGCGCTACTGACTCTAAAAGTGGCTACAGCGGCATTGTTGCTCCACATAATAAGGGTAAAAAAGTCACTCGATTACAAGAAGTTGTTCAACAATTTCCTGGATATGCTGTTCACGATTTTTCACTCAGCTATCAATCTAAGAAAAATAAAGATCTACAAGCAACACTGATGTTGGCAAATGCTTTTAATTATGAGTATTTCTCAACACGAGGTGTGCCACAAGAAGGCAGAAATATAAAAATGTCCATCAGTTATCGCTGGTAGATGAGGAGCAATGATTTATATAACAAAGGGCTGTTTTAACAGCCCATTAAAATAACGGAGATCCATCTGCATGTCTCAGTCATCCCTATTAATTAAATTTAGTTTACTGGCTGTTGCTGTTTCTTCTGCTTGTGTGTCAGCACAAGAGAAAACACAAACTAGCGAGGAGAAAAAAACAGAAGTGCTTACCGTTTATGCGACTGGTAATGAGCGTGATAGCTTTACGTTACCCATGATGTCAACCGTTATTAAAAATAACAATGCGTTGTCAGAAACCGCAGGTAGTGCTTCTGAATTACTTCGCCATGTGCCCGGAATTTCTATTTCCGGCGCAGGTCGTACTAATGGTGAAACCATCAGTATGCGTGGATACAGTAAAAATGGAATATTGACACTTGTAGATGGTGTACGTCAAGGAACTGACACTGGCCATATTGACAGTATTTTTATTGATCCTCTTCTTATAAAGCAAGTTGAAGTAGTTCGGGGTCCTTCTGCATTATTGTATGGTAGTGGAGCACTTGGCGGTGTTATTGCTTACGATACCGTTGATGCAAGCGATCTACTTTCAAAAAACGAACAAGGCGGTGTACGTGTTATTGGTCTTGGTAATACCGCGCAACATAGCCAAGGTTTAGGTGTTACTGCTTTTGGTAAACACGATAACCTTGATGGTCTCGTGGCATTATCAGCTCGTGATAAAGGTGATATTCGTTATGGTGGGGGTTATCGTGCACAAAATGATGAAACCATTATTAACCTACTCTCCAAAGGGCGTTGGTTTATTGATGATAGCAATACATTAAGCGGACAATTCCGTTATTACCATAACAATACTAATCAGCCCAAAAACCCTCAAGTTCCCTCAAATCCTACACTTGCTAATGTAGAAACTGATCGTACTACAACACAAAAAGATGCACAGTTAACCTATCAATACAATCCTTCGGATTTACAGTGGGTTAATCTAAAAACGCAGGCTTATTACAGTGAAGTTGATATCAATGCCAAAACGATACAAAAAGGATTTGAAGGTCGAGAACAAAAAACCTATGGCATAAAACTCGAGAATCGCTCTCAAGTGGGGATGGATAGCTTTGCATCACATGGGCTTACTTATGGTGGCGAAGTGTATAAACAGAAACAATCACCAAGTCAAAATACAGAAAGCTTCCCACAAGCAGATATCCGTTTTATGTCAGGCTGGGTTCAAGATGAGGTCACTTTACGTGATTTGCCTGTCTCCTTAATTTTAGGAACCCGTTTTGATAAATATAAAAGCCAAAACGATCGTTATGATGATATTACTGCTGATAAATGGTCATCCAAAGGAGCTATCAGCATCACGCCTACTGATTGGTCAATGCTTTATACTTCTTATTCACAAGCGTTTAGAGCACCTTCTTTAGGCGAAATGTATAACGATGCTAAGCATTTTGATGCGCCATTCCCAGGAGCACCAACAAACTATTGGCGTCCTAATCCCAATTTAAAACCCGAAACCAATTCAACCACCGAATACGGATTTGGTTTTCAATTCGATGACTTATTATCTAATAATGATAATCTGAAAATTAAAGCCGCCCATTTCAATACTCGTGCAAAAGATTATATTGATGCAGATGTCGCTATTTTTCAGGGATATACACAATCAACAAATATTCCAAGAGCAACTATTTGGGGGTGGGATGTTTCTATGAGCTACCAATCCAAATTCTTTAATTGGGACTTAGCGTATAACCACACCAAAGGAAAAGATAATGCCACAAATGCCTCAATTACTTCGATTGAACCGGATACATTGACCAGTCGCTTTGATGTTCCAGTTCCAAGCACAGATTTTTCTGTGGGCTGGGTCGGTCAATTTACCAAGAAAACGGACTTTACTAAACATGACCGTTTTAATCGCCCTACCAATCACCAACAAGCAGGTTATGGCGTCAATGATTTTTACCTTCGTTATGAAGGTAACGCCTCCTTAAAGGGGCTAACAACCTCATTTGTACTAGGTAACGCATTTGATAAAACTTATTATTCTTCTGCCGGTATTCCTCAAGAAGGTCGTAATGCAAAAGTACTTGTGAGTTATCAATGGTAATTAACAATAAAATCAACGATAGATACAATAGGAGTTTCTGTGAATAAACCTCTTTATGAGAGCTACCTGCAAGCAAAAGCGGATAAAAAAGCACCTTATGCCCGTGATCTGGCAGCATACTTAAATGTAAGTGAAGCCGAATTAACACATGCACGCGTAGGACATGATGCAAAACGCTTATGTAACGATGTGCAAGAATTATTAAAAGCCTTAAGTAAAGTGGGTGAGGTCAAAGCCATTACTCGTAACGATATCGCCGTTCACGAACATCTTGGTGAATACACTAATGCACGCTTTAACGATCATGCAGGTTTGATTCTAAATCCTCGATCAATGGATTTACGCTTTTTCTTCGCTTATTGGTCTAGCATTTTTGCACTCGCTGAAGAAACCTCAAAAGGAACTCGCTATAGCATTCAGTTTTTTGATATGCATGGCGATGCATTACATAAAGTCTATACAACTGACAATACCAATATGGATGAATGGAATGCGCTAATCCAATCATTCTTATCGGAAGAAAATCCAGCTCTAGACATTACCCCTATCGAACCTTATTCAAACACACCTGTTAGTCATGAATTGGCGGAGCAACTTGAACAACAATGGCGTTCAATGACTGATGTTCACCAATTTTTCAAACTACTAAAAGAAAATAACTTGAGTCGTCAACAAGCTTTTAAAGCTGTTGCCGATGACCTTGCTTATCAAGTTGATAACAGTGCACTGAAAACCTTATTAACCCTCGCTAAAGAAGCACAAAATGAGATCATGATTTTTGTTGGAAGCCGTGGTTGTGTGCAAATCTTTACGGGGCAGATTGACCGTTTAGTTCCTCATCAATTTGAGAATAGCGATCAAGTCTGGATTAACGTTTTCAATCCTGCATTTACACTTCATTTAATTGAAAGTGAAATCGCCGAAAGTTGGATCACTCGCAAACCAACTCAGGATGGTTTTGTCACCAGTCTTGAAATCTTTGATAGCAAAGGCCAACAGATTGCCCAGCTTTATGGACAACGTACTGAAGGCACTGCAGAGCAACAACAATGGCGCGAGCAAGTTAATACACTTGCCAAAATAGCCTAATCGGAGAATGAGTTAATGAAAAAATGGCTTCTTTTGATCCTGTGTAGCGTCATGTCGTTTGTCAGTTCCGCCAATGAACGTATTGTCACTATTGGCGGCGATATCACTGAGATCGTTTTCGCGTTAGGTTCGGGTGAACAAATTATTGCAAGAGACAGCACTAGTTTAGTCCCTGAACAAGTGAAAGCACTCCCTGATGTGGGTTATATGCGAATGCTAAACCCTGAAGGTATCTTATCGGTCAAACCAACATTAATTATAACCAGCGAACTCGCTCGCCCTTCTTTAGCACTACGCCGAATAAAAGAGGCAGGAGTCACTGTTAAAACGATTACAGGTACACATTCATTAGAAGCCATTAATGAAAAAATAGACACCATCGCCACTATTTTAAATAAACAAAAAGAAGGTGAACAGCTAAAAGAAAAACTCACCCTATCTATTAGCCAAATACCCACAACACCTATAGATAAAAAAGTCATTTATATCATGAGTCATGGTGGTGTTGTTCCTATGGCCGCTGGTCAAAATACTGCAGCAGATACCATTATTTCACTAGTTGGGGGTAAGAATGCAATGCAAGGCTTTACGAGTTATCGCCCTCTTTCTCAAGAAGGTGTCATTGCGAGCCAACCTGATATTTTGCTGGTAACTAAAGAAGGTATTAAAGGTATCGGTGGTATTGAAAAACTTTGGAATTTACCCGGTATAAAGTACACACCTGCAGGTAAAAATAAACATTATGTCGTCGTCGATGATATGGGATTGTTAGGTTTTACGCTTTCAACACCTGAAGTTATGAATCAAATTCGTCAAGCATTGGAGCAATAATGTCTCGTTTTCGTTCACCGTGGATGAGTATTTTAGTTTTACTCTTTTTGCTCACCATTGTTACATTAATTTCTGTGAATAGCGGTGCATTGGCACTCTCATTTCATACATTATGGAATAGCTCTTTTGATGATATGGAGTGGCAGGTTTGGCTTGATATACGCTTGCCTCGTGTGCTTTTGGCTATTCTTGTCGGTGGTGCATTAGCGATATCAGGTGCAATCATGCAAGGATTATTTAGAAACTCATTAGCTGACCCTGGGTTACTTGGCATAAGTAGCGGTGCGGCACTAATGGTTGCTATCGTGATTATACTACCTTTCTCTTTTTCACCTGTATTCGCATTTTACAGTCATATTGTAGCCGCCTTTGTTGGCGGCTTAATTGTGGCAATGATTATCTTCTCATTACATCAATTGAGTGATGGTAATTTAGCGCGGTTATTGCTTGCTGGGATTGCTATCAATGCACTTTGTATGTCCTTTATTGGTGTCTTAAGTTATATCAGTACAGATCAACAATTACGCCAATTTTCGCTGTGGATGATGGGGTCATTAAGCCAAATTGACTGGAAAACCTTATCCATTGCAACCCTTGTGATCATTCCAGTCAGTATTGTGGCATGTTGGCAAAGCCATAAATTAAATCTGTTACAACTTGGTGATGAAGAAGCGCACTACTTAGGGCTAAATGTAAGAAGAACCAAGTTTATTTTGTTACTACTTAGTGCCATTTTAATTGGTTGTGCTGTCGCGCTAAGTGGTGTCATTGGATTTATTGGCCTTGTGGTTCCACACCTTATTCGTATGCGTATTGGTAGTAATCATGTATGGCTATTACCTGCTACCATTTTAGGTGGTGCAACACTGTTACTCGCTGCTGATACATTATCCAGAACACTGGTATCTCCAGCAGAAATCCCTGTGGGGCTCATTACAGGATTAATTGGTGGCCCTTATTTCCTTTGGCTTATCTTACGACAACCCGCGAGAAGGATGTCATGATTCAAAAACAAAACACTTCGTTGCTCTATGGAAATAATTTGACGTATCAAATTGGTGAAAAAACTATTATTGATGATGTGTCTCTTTCACTTAATGCCGGAGAGTTAGTCACTATAATTGGACCTAATGGCGCAGGAAAATCATCATTACTACGTTTATTGACAGGTTATACGACACCAACACAAGGTGAGTGCTATTTTAAGCAAAAGACTTATTCGCAATGGAATAGCCAACAATTAGCACAAAACCGTGCTGTTATGCGCCAAAATAGCCAACTCTCATTTTCTTTTTCTGTAGAAGAAGTGGTTGCAATGGGAAGAACCCCTCATGGGCAACAACATAAAAAAATAGCTATCGAAACGGCTCTACTACAAACGGATTGTTTAAAGTTTAAAGATAGAGACTATCGTCAATTATCAGGTGGTGAACAACAACGAGTGCAACTTGCCAGAGTATTAGCTCAATTATGGCACCCTACACCACAAGAGTCGGTATTATTCCTTGATGAACCGACTTCAGCACTTGATCTTTACCATCAGCAACACAGCTTACGCTTACTAAAGCAATTAGCAAAAACACAACATCTTATGGTTTGTTGCGTTCTGCACGATCTTAATTTAGCCTCACTTTATGCCGATAGAATTCTATTATTGCATCAAGGAAAATTAGTTTGTGAAGGTACTCCACACGATGTACTGACAACAGAAAATATCCAACAGTGGTATGGCGCAGATGTGAGTGTTGATACCCATCCAGAGCATTCGTATCCACAAGTTTTTCTTCGTCCATAAGTTATCTTAGTTTTACTCAGTTGCCTTCTAGCATGGATTTTCTAGATTGTGACTGAGTTAATTTATTTTTATATGCTTATTTATTGCAAATAAAACACACTAAGTAATATCACCTTAATTGATTAATAAATCTTATTTCTAAATTTTCCTATTTAGTCAAATAAATTGACTTTAAAATACACCTTAATCACTGATTAGCTTGTAAATCACACAAAAAAACATAACAACCTAAAGAATGAATGGTATAACAGCTTTATCAATGAAAAAATAAATCAATAAATTCAACAAAGTAAAATACATTTAAAACGATTTTTTTAATCAAAAATATCTATTAAGCTCTACCTTACTTGAGATATATAGCTTTCACCTATTAATTTGATAATGATTATCAATAACAAAAAGCACTTTTTGCCTACCTGTTATTTTCCCCATGCTTAAAATAGATTATAAATAACATACGTTACTATTCTATTTACTTGGGCACTGTGTCCCCACCATTTTTGTGGGAGGTTTTATGGCTGAAAATGTCGTTAATGATATTCTAAAATGGTTAGAAACCCAGTTACAACGTAACGAAGGTATAAAAATCGATACTATTGCGAACAAAAGTGGTTATTCAAAATGGCACTTACAACGCATATTTAAAGATTTTAAAGGCTGTACATTAGGCGAATATGTCCGCAAACGTCGCTTATTAGAAGCGGCTAAATCATTACAAGAAAAAGATATGTCTATTTTAGACATCGCTTTAATGTATGGCTTTAGCTCTCAAGCAACATTTACTCGTATTTTTAAAAAACATTTTAATACTACACCGGCTAAGTTTAGAGAAAATGGCACAATGCCAGATACTCATTGTTTCATGTCATGCGAAAATCACTAATTGATTTAGCATCATGTCGATGTTACTTGCCATAAAAAACCAGCTTTAAAAAGCTGGTTTTTTACTTTATTTACAGAAAACTAAGCAATTGCCGTTATAAGCCATTCTTCAAGTTCATTAAGCTCCCCTTTATTATTAGGATAACGCTGTATAAGTTGCTGAATAAGCTCTTTTAAAGACTCAGGTGTATAACGTTTGCCAACTAGCATATCTGATAATGCTTCTAATGGTGCGGGATCTAAACTGTCAGTATAGATTTGACTTCTGATTACATTACCACGCTCAATATCAAAATGTAGTTCAACACCACCCCACTTAAAACGATTATCTAGCAAATGAGAAAATGCAGGGGCTTGTCCAAAATTCCATTCCCAACTACTTTGCTTAGCGAATGTCTCTTCAAAACTAGGTAAATCAGGTAATTTTTGCGGGGAAATAATCTCTGCATCTACTCGTTCACCATAGTATTCAAAAAAGCTTTCGGTAATAGTTTCACAAAGTTTTTCGTGAGTGATATCAGATTTCAGTTCGACCAAATTAGCCACTCGAGAGCGTACAGAAGTGATCCCTTTAGCTTGAAGTTTTTTCGGATCTGGATTGAGGTAATTGGCTAGTCTAGATAAGTTAGCATTTATTAATAATGTGCCATGATGGAAACCACGATCTTTCGTCTCTTTATAAGCCGATCCTGAAATTTTTCTTTCACCCTCTTCTTGCGGTACGACTAAATCATTACGCCCTGACGCTGTTGCTTGTATACCTGCCTTTGATAAACCATCAAGTATGATTTGAGTTGAGATCGTTTTATTATACTCTGGCTTTCCCGCCATAAAGGTAAAACAGGTATTACCAAGATCGTGGAAAACAGCGCCACCACCACTTGAACGACGTGCTAATTTCACGCCATCTTCATCCATTTTTCGTGTATTACACTCTTTCCACGGATTTTGGGCTCGTCCAATAACTACCGTGTTATCATTACGCCACAGAAAAAGTACACGCTGATCCGCTGGCATTTGTCTAAAAATACACTCTTCAACAGCAAGGTTAAACCAAGGATCATAAGATTCGGAAATTAACAGTCGCAACTTACCTGACATAAGGAATACCTATATGAAGAAAATAAGGTATAAGATAGCATAATTTTCAATATATTAGGGTCTTAAATGGCACGAAATTACAATCGACGAGCTTGCCAGAATGTTTTTTTCCAATAGACATTATCAAGAGAAGAACGAGTAACCCCTTTACTAGTTGATGCGTGAATAAATGTGTTGTCAGTATCATAAATACCGACATGAAGTCCATTTTCACCACCACCTGTTTTGAAAAACACTAAATCCCCTGGCATTAAATCGCTTTTACTGATTTGTGTTCCATATTTGGTTTGATCGATAGTCATTCGAGGCAATTTAATATCAAAACGATCACTATACGTTTTATAGACAAACCCTGAACAATCAATACCTGAAGATGTCATTCCACCATAACTATAAGGTGTGCCATACCACTGCTCAAGTTGTGATTTGAGCTGCACTATCACCATAATAGGATCGGAAAGCTGTGTTTTTAAAGGAGGGGCTGGTGGAATGCGTTTTGACGGACTAGATGAACACCCAGCCAGCAGGATAATACAGAGCAAGAAAGGATAGAAAACGGACTTTCTCATTGCATCCACCATTATTATTACGAGAGATTTTAAAATCTATCTGCTTTTTTAAGCAAAAACAAGTTATTGAAGGTGAATGAATCAAGATTAATAGAATAAATCGCACAATAACCAACAAGATATAGGAAATAAAACCCAAACTCTGAATTTAGTGTGATGTTGACTCTTTAGGTTTCTGGCTAATCAACCAAACACCTACCATAATAAAAGCAACACCTGCAGTTTTTGTCCATGAAGGGTTTTCTTGAAACCAAGGTAATATCACAGCAAGGATATAAACAAAAACATAGCTTAAACTAATAAGTGGATAAGCTTTATTTAAAGGGATAGTGCGTAAAGTGAATAGCCAGCAAACCATAGAAAGGACATAACCGACAAGGCCAGCAAACACAATAGCGATTGGCGTTATGTTCGCCCATAGCCATGAAAAATCAAACCACTGTTTTTCTAACTGTAAATCCGGTAGCTCAGACATACCAAACTTTAATAACAATTGAGCGACAGTGACTAATAGCGCACTTCCCATCGCCCATAAATAGCCTTTCATGCTTGCAGACTCATTAATAAAATGCCAACCATAATCGATGCAATACCAATCCAATGTTTCACATTAACAGGCTCTTTATAAACAAACTGCCCAATTAATGTCACCACAATAAAATTAATACTTAACATAGGATAAGCAATACTTAGCGGAAGAATTTGTAATAGCCGTAACCAAAAAAGCATCCCCAAGCCAAGCATTGCAATGGCAACAAAAAGCCAGAAAATCGTTTTTCTGGCTTTTGTTAATGAATCACTTTGCCAGCTAACCACCGCTTGTTTTTGACATACCTGCCCTATGCAGGTCAAAAAGCTCACGATTAGCAATAAAACAAAGGACATTAATTACGCTTCTCATACGTTAAAATAGCAACTCGATGATTTGTCACCAGCTCTTCAGGTCTTGGCAATTGTGCTAATTTCTTAGGATCTTTAAACGTAATAACAACCGAAACACTACCCTCTTTTCTTGCTTCTTCTAGCCACTGAGCAAAATTATCAGGTTTAATTAATTTATGCTGAGAATCTGGATATTCTTCGACACCATAAGTTAATTCGCCTGTTCTTTCATAAAGATAAATATCGCTACGTTGTAATTCCCACGCTAATCCTGCACCAATACCCACACTATTACTCACGATGTATTTGCTTGCGTTTAACATCTTTATATTTTGGCGAATAAACTCTTGAGGTAACTTTCCATCTACGCTGCTATTCGGTATTGCTTGACCGATACATAAACTTACGCCTAGCGAACAAGATGCAGCCCACAACCAGTGTTTTCCATTAAGTGTAGAGCAAAGATAACCAATAATGCCCCATAATGAGAATGCCACTATAGCTAATACCCATTTAGACCATTCATATGGCATATAAATGGGTTTTGAAGAGATTAATTGGATAACTAAAATAGCGATAACAACAGCAACACCAATAAAGATATTGATATAACCGTTAATACGCAGCGCTTTCATTCTAAATTTGCGTGCGCAATCCACACCATATTTCGCCATTAGCATTGCTAGTGGTGCCATAAATGGCAACATATAAGTCGGTAGCTTACCTTTAGCAATACTAAAAAATAAAAACGGAACAACAAACCAGCACAATAAGAAAAATAGCTCTGGACGTTTACGTCTTTTCTTCCAAGCTCCCATTAATGCGCCAGGCAATAAACCAAGCCAAGGTATTACCCCTAGTAATACAATAGGGATATAGTACCAGAATGGGGAACTATGCTGAGCATCTTCACCAGAAAAACGCTGAATATGTTCAATCCAAAAGAAATAATGCCAATAATCAGGCTCTGCTTTTGCAATAGCTAACGCCCATGGCAAACTAATCAATGCAGCACTAAACACCGCAAGTAAGCCATAGAGCAACATTTGAGTAAATTGCTTTTGATAAAGAGTAATAGGTATCATCACAATGACAGGGATAGCTAAAGCTAAAAAACCCTTAGTCATAAATGCCATACCACAAGCCAAACCTAATGTTATCCACGCTAATATTCGTGTTTTTATCGTCGTCGCTTTCAGTGCCCAAAAACAGCAGACCATACTCGCAGTAACCCAAAGTGCTAACATAGGATCTAACACACTGTAAGTGCCTACGCTAAACACTAAAAACATAGATAAATAAATTAAGCTAGAAACAAAAGCAACTTGGCGGTTACGCCACATCATTCTTGCCAATAAATAAACAAGTAATGTGCTTAATAGAATAGAAATTACTGAACCAAAACGTACAGCAAAATTTGTGTGGCCAAATATTAATTGGCTAACATTATTGATCCAATAACCTGCAACAGGTTTTTCGAAATAGCGAATGTCGAGCATATGAGGAACTATCCAGTTCCCGCTCACCACCATTTCGCGGCTAATTTCCGCATAACGGGTTTCATCTGGTTGCCATAATAACCGGCTGTTCAATGGAAATAAGTAGGTAAGAACAAAAAAAAGAGCCAAGAGGATGGCCCCGATTTTACTCGCCCGGTTATTCAACATAGTTTCGTTAGACCTCTTGTTGGCACCCTAACCAGCCTTCTCGACCTGGAAAGTCAGATCGAACAACTTTACCCATCGGAAGCGTTTCTTTATCTTGTGGTAATAAATCGCTTAACGGACAGAATTCGATGCCTTCATTTGCAATCATTGCCAGTAACTGCTCAAACTGAGCCGCTTTTGACATTCCTTCAACTTCGGTATGGATAGTATAAACAGGTATTCCACTGTCTTTTTTGATTTCATCAATAATAAATTGATTAAAATCCTCATCCTTTACCTTTGTGCCGACGACTTCATCATAAGTTGGTAATGTTACTGGAATTTGCACCGTACCGATAGAACCATTTTCTAAAATCGGCCTAAAAGGATGCGTTCCTCGGCAATCGCTATTGTAATCGAATTGAAAAGTTTCTTTAACTGTTAATACGCGCTCATCAGCACGCCACCCAGCAACTGCTGAACATTTTACAGGGTTTTCAAGTGCTTTTTCCAGTGCTTCTACACCTAAACGAACTTGTTGCATTAATTCTTCTGTTGACCAACGAGCGACTTTTGCTTGCCAACCTTGGTGATCCCATGAATGTAACCCTACTTCATGCCCTGCATTTTGGGTTTCTTTCATCAAATAACCTAGATTCTTAGCAATTTTTTTGCCTGGCCATGCCGTTCCTGCTAATAAAATATCTAATCCATACAACGATGCAGCGTTAGATCTCAGCATTTTCCATAAAAACTTTGGTTTTAAAAGGCGCCATAAATGGCGCCCCATATTATCTGGACCCACGCTAAAGAAGAAGCTGGCATGAATGTTATGTCTGGCAAATACATCCAGTAGCTGTGGAATACCTTGCTTCGTTCCTTGATAAGTATCCACATCAACTCTCAAGCCAACTTTCTTCATTATCTGATCCTATTTATCGCCTAATTCTTCAACCGCACCACGTAAGAAGAAGTCTAATGTTTCCTCTACAGTTTGACGGGTTTCAATACTTGGTTTCCAATCCAATAAACGCTCTGCGTTTTTAATACTTGGCTTACGGTGTTCAACATCTTGATAGCCTTTACCATAGTAACTGCTACTTTCAATTTTCTTAAAGCCTGCAAATGGAGGGAAATGGCCTCGTAACTCATGTTTTTCAAAGCAATCTAACAGCATTTCTGCCAATTCGCGAATACTTGCTTCGTTAGTTGGGTTACCAATATTGATAATTTGGCCATCACATTTGTTATCACGGTTTTCAATAATACGGAATAATGCTTCAATACCGTCATTGATATCAGTGAAACAACGTTTTTGTTCACCACCATCAACCAATTTAATTGGCGAACCTTCAACTAAATTTAGAATTAATTGTGTAATGGCGCGAGAACTACCAATACGTGCTGAATTTAAGTTATCTAAACGAGGTCCCATCCAGTTAAACGGACGGAATAATGTAAATTTAAGACCTTCTTTAGCACCATAAGCCCAAATAACTCGGTCTAATAGCTGTTTAGATACAGAGTAAATCCAACGTTGTTTATTAATAGGACCAACAATCAGACGTGAATTATCTTCGTCAAACTCTTTGTCATCACACATACCATAAACTTCTGATGTGGATGGGAAAATAATACGTTTATTATACTTAACGCAATAACGTACAATTTTTAAGTTTTCTTCAAAGTCTAATTCAAAGACACGTAATGGATTACGGGTATACTCGATAGGCGTTGCAATAGCCACTAATGGCAGAATAACATCACATTTTTTAATGTGATATTCAATCCATTCTGTATGAATGCTCACATCACCTTCAATAAAGTGGAAACGTGGATTACCAATAAAACGTTCAATTGCAGATGAACCGATATCCATACCATAGATATCATAGTTATCATCTTTCAATAGACGCTCTGTTAAATGGTTACCAATAAAGCCATTCACACCTAAAATCAGAACACGTTTACGACGTTTAACTTGTGCCGTAGCTTTTGGTCCAACGCGAACATCTGTCACAATGCCCATTTCAGCCGCTAAACGACTTCCTTGAACATAAAGACCATTTTCACTTTGACCTGTTAACACTTCGATTGCGCCTTTTTCACACGCAATCACTAAAGGTTCTGTTGATATAACTGTACCAGGGCGTTTACCTTGATTATCTGCAACAGCACGAGAGCGCCAGATAATCATTTTACGTTCACCTAAGAAAGTAAATGCACCTGGGTATGGTTCAGTAACGGCACGCACTAAATTGTGGACTGTTCTTGCGTCTACATTCCAGTCGATTAAGCCATCATCAGCACAACGACGACCAAAGTAAGTAGCTTGGCTTTCATCTTGTGCAGTTGTTGAATAATCACCTGATGCAATATGTGGTAATGCACTTGAGAGTAACTTATTCGCTGCTTCTCTTACTTTTTCATGTAAAATCAGAGAAGTATCATTATCTGTAATGGTAACTTTTTCTTGAGCAACAATATCACCCGCATCAGCTTTTGCTGTCATTTTATGCAGAGTAACACCTGTTTCTGTCTCACCATTCACAATAGCCCAGTTAATTGGTGCACGACCACGGTATTTTGGTAATAAAGAACCGTGTAAATTAAATGCGCCTTTTGGTGCCAAATTCAGGATCTCATCACTTAACATGTGACGATAATAGAAAGAAAAAATGACATCAGGTTTCATTTCACGAATACGTTCAATCCATAATGGGTGATTGACATTTTCAGGCGCGAATACTGTCAATCCCATTTCTGCACTCACTCGAGCCACAGATGAGAAAAAATGATTTTCGTTTGGATCGTCAGTGTGGGTAAATACAGCTTGAATATCATAACCCGCTTTTTCAAGTGCTTTTAAACCAACACAGCCGATATCGTGATAGGCAAATACTATTGCTTTCATTAGTCTTTTTCCTGATCTTCGTTGGGTTTGTTAACACCAACCACTTTTTGGATAAAATACCGAGGACGCGCTCTTACATCATTATAAATCCGGCCTATATATTCACCTAATAAGCCCATTGCAACGAACTGCGCACCGATAAACATAAATAAGATTGCGAAAAGTGTGAATACACCTTCAGCGGCCCACATTGCACCGAAAATAATACGCAAAACAATGAGAAGTAATGCTAAAACAAAGCCAGAAACAGCGATCACACTGCCGACAATGCTTAATAAACGTAACGGTGCTGTAGTAAGGCAAGTTAAAAGGTCGTACATCAGATTAATTAGCTTTAAAAAGCTATATTTTGAATCACCATATTCACGCTCTGCGTGTGCGACATCAATTTCAATAGTACGACGAGCAAATGTGTTCGCAAGAATAGGAATGAAGGTACTTCTTTCGTGACACTGTAACATTGCTTCAACAATATGGCGACGATATGCACGTAGCATACATCCATAATCTCCCATAGAGCGACCTGTCGCCTTGGTTATCATGGAGTTAATCATTTTTGAAGCTGTTTTACGAAACCATGAATCTTGACGATTGCGACGACGGGTCCCCACAACATCATAACCTTCTTCTGCAGTTGTAACGAGTCTTGGGATCTCTTCAGGTGGGTTTTGTAAATCTGCATCTAATGTAATGACTAAATCACCATCAGCTTGATTGAAGCCAGCCATAATTGCAGAGTGTTGACCGTAGTTACGATTCAAAATAATTGCAATTACATGATTTTCTTCTATTGCAGCCGCTTCTTCTAACATTTTGGCTGAATTATCACTACTGCCATCATCAACCAGGATCAGCTCATACTCTTGTTTTAATTGCTTACAGCTTTTTATAGTACGCTCTAAAAGTTGAGGAAGGCTCTCTTCTTCATTATAAACGGGGATTACAACCGATACTTTTTTGATTTTATCAAATGTTGACACTTAGATATGCTCCGAAAGAATTTCATTGATCGCATCTACAACGCGAATAACATCTTCATTACTCATATCAGGAAACAATGGCAGCGAGCATAACGTTGCAGAGTTCCACTCTGATTGAGGAAGGGATAAAGCGGGATAGCGCTCACGATAATATTTTTGTGTATGCGCCGCACGGAAATGAAGTCCTGTACCAATTTCCTTTTGCTTCAATTTTTCCATAAAGGTATCACGATCGATACCGCAAATGTTTTTATCTACTCTCACCATAAATAGGTGATTAGCATGCAAATGAGGATACTCAGGAATACTCAACATCTCTAATGGTGAGTCTTTGAGTTTTTCACGATATAGTGCCACTAATTCAGCACGTTTCGCGTTCATTTCCTCTAAACGCCCTAATTGCACCACCGCAATAGCAGCGTGAATATCAGATAAATTATATTTATAGCCAGGTTCAACAACTTCAGCTTGAGGCTTACGCCCTTGAATTTGTCTATCAAAAGCATCAACACCTAAGCCATGAAATTTTAAGCAACGTACTCGATTGGCTAATTCGTCATTATCAGTAACAACCAAACCACCTTCAGCACAAGTCACGTTCTTAATAGCGTGAAAAGAGAAAATAGAGGTTCCTTTTTCACCAATCCATTCATTTTTATAGCGTGTGCCAATCGCATGTGCCGCATCTTCAATAAGAGGAATTCCCGCATCTTGTGCAACTTTTCGTAATGCATCCAGATCACAAGGCGCACCTGCATAATGAACCGGAATAATTGCCTTCGTTCTAGGAGTAATCGCCTTTTTGACATCTTCTGCACTTACCATCAAAGTATCACGATCAACATCAATCATCACCGGCTCTGCACCTAGTAACGTAATGATATTAATGGTTGACACCCATGTTTGTGACGGCGTGATAACTTCATCACCAGCGCCAATTCCCATAGCCATTAGAACAACATGCATACCTGCAGTGGCCGAGCAAATTGCAATAGCATGTTTGCTACCAAATTTTTCACAGAAGTCTTGCTCTAATTGATGGTTTTGAGGGCCTGTTGTGATCCAACCTGAACGCAATACATCTTCAACGGCTTTGATTTCTTCATCGCCAATCGCTGGGCGAGAGAAAGGAAGGAAGTGACTCATAAAAATGTAGCCTAATTAATGAATGAATAAAAACAATTATATACAAACTATTGTTCATCGACATCCGTCTTATTAAGAAAACATTAAAAAAACCTTAATAATTACTTGGGGATAATCGTCTCAATAGCCATAATATTAAAAAATTTGCCAATCAATATGATCAACATCATTGATGCATTTGATATTTGTATTAAATGTAGTTGATAATAATTTTTCATCCAATAAGAGCGCAGATGATCCAGAATCAACCAAATATCCATTTTTTATTAGCCAAACTCTGTCTGCTTTTTGATAGGAATGATTTAAATCGTGTGTACTCATAATAACAGTGCCGCCTTGTTGGCAAAATATATCAAGCCATTTGTCCAAAATCGCCAATTGTACGACATCTAGATTATTCGTTGGTTCATCAAGTAACATTAACTTTCCTTTTAAATCGTAACTTGACCATAATTGAATAAATGCGCCAGCGATCCTGATCCGTTGCCATTCTCCCCCAGACAAATGATGAATATTTTTTGATAATAAGTTATCAATCTGAAAATCACTCAACAATACATTTAGTTGCTCAACATCCATTTCAGACACTTTGTAATATAAAGCGAGATAATGAAAAACGGGCATAAATGACAAAGCCTCTAATTGTTGTATAACAATACTTTGCATTCTAGAAAGATCATCATATTTATAATGTCTTATTGAGGTTTCGTTTAGAATAATTCCACCACTAAATGAAAGCTCTCCCGCTATAGCCATTAAAAGCGTGCTTTTTCCTGCACCATTTGCGCCAATTAAGTGAATACGTTCACCATAATCCACAAGCTCTGTAAATGTATGGAGTCGATTATCAACATTCAAATTATCAAGCTTAAGTAGCGCCATATTACAAACGCCCCATCTCTTTCGTTACTAATAACCAGATAAATAGAGGAGCACCAAGTGTTGCCGTAATCACACCTATCGGAACTTCTGCACCATTTAGCATCAAGCGAGATAAAAGATCAGCAAGTAATAACAATCCACTCCCCGTGAGTGCACACGCAGGTAACAATGTTTTATAATGAGTTATGCCACTCAATCGTAATAAATGAGGCACAACAAGACCTATAAAACTAATAGCACCAGCTATCGCCACACTTAGCCCTATCAATAATCCGACAGCTAAGATAAATCCATTGCGCCATCGATTAACTGATACCCCTAATTGCTTTGCCCTAAATGAACCTAATGATAAATAATTCAAAGTATCTGCGTGTGAAATTAGGATAGCAACTATCGGAATAAGAGCCCAAAATAATGCTTGATGACGCCAATCAATCCCCCCAAAGCTCCCCATCAACCAATACATTAATTGTCTTAAATCTAAAGCTGAACTGAAATAAACTAACCAAGTCATGACAGCACTCGCCATAACACCTAATGCAACACCAATTAATAGCAGCTGAGCATTAGACAGTTTTTTTATTTGAGCAAAACACATTAACAAAATGGTAATACCTAAGGCACCTATAACTGCCACACTGCTTATTAACCAAGGATTTGAGCCAACGTGTAAAACAATCAGTAATACAATACACACACCAGCACCACTACTTACCCCCAATAATCCTGGCTCTGCCAACGGATTTTGAAATAAAGCCTGCATAATAGCGCCAGCAATGGCTAAACTTGCTCCTACCATCATGACAGCAAGTATTCTTGGTAGTCGAATTTGCCAAATAAATAATTTAGCTTCATCGGTTAACCATTGATGTGGAAATAAGGAAATTTCACCGAGAGAAAGGGAAAAAACAAAAAGTAGACACAATATTGATGCCATTAAGAATAATTTTTTTCTATCGCCAATACTTTGTTTTTTTTTAAGTTCAATAAGAGGATTATCTTTACTCATTTTATTCCCTATTAACACTACCGCTTTTTTCATCGTTTTTATTTATAAAATACCTTTAATGCAACATAACATGTTCGTATTCAATGATGAAAAGCTAATTTTAAAACACTTTAATTGGGAGTGAATAATGACAAAGAGATGTATCTATGATTACAGTATTTAACTAAATGATAAATAATAAAAAACTACGATTATTAAAAAATAAAACATCTTCTAAATTGGAGAGCCATCATAAAATTACAGATAAAAAAGCAAAAAAAACGGCCTTCAATAGAAAGCCGTTTTGGGTGTTTTTAATTTTTACTCTTTTGGTGTTGCGCTTTCAACCCGGCTTTTTAACTTTTGTCCAGGGCGGAAAGTAACAACACGGCGAGCCGTAATAGGAATGTCTTCCCCTGTTTTCGGATTACGACCTGGGCGCTGATTTTTATCACGCAGGTCAAAGTTTCCGAATCCAGACAGCTTCACCTGTTCTCCATTTTCAAGAGAACGACGCACTTCCTCAAAAAAGGCTTCTACAAGGTCTTTTGCATCGCGTTTGCTAACACCAAGTTTTTCGAACAGATTTTCTGCCATTTCAGCTTTTGTAAGCGCCATAGGTCTAGTCCCTCAAGGATGCTTGGAATCGCTGTTTCAATGCTGCGACACAGTTACTTACTGTTGCAGCAATCTCATCTTCTTCCAGTGTATGCTCGATATCCTGCAAGATTATGCTAATAGCGAGGCTTTTATAGCCCTCTGCTACTCCCTTACCACAATACACGTCAAATAAGTTTATGCCAACTATTTGATTTCCGCCAACTTTCTTACATTCAGCTAAAATATCTTCTGCAGCAACATCATTCGGAACAACTACAGCGATATCTCTACGATTCGAAGGATAACGAGAAACTGCTTTTGCTTGTGGTAAACTACGATTTGCAATTGCATTCCAACGTATTTCGAATACTACCGTACGACCGTTTAAGTCAAGTTTGCGTTCAAGCTCTGGATGAACAACGCCAATACAGCCAATGTATTCATTTCTCAGATAAATCCCAGCACTTTGTCCCGGATGAAGCGCTGAATGATTAGCTGCTTTAAATGTAATTTCATCTAGCTGGCCTGTCAATTCCAGAATTGATTCAATATTACCTTTCAAATCAAAGAAATCAACAGTTTGCTTCTCTAAAGCCCAATGTTCTTCATAACGGTTGCCCGCGATCACACCAGCCAGCATCAGTTCCTGACGTATTCCATATTCTGCTTGATTATCAGGAACAAAACGCAGACCTGCTTCAAATAACCTAACTCTAGATTGTTGACGATTTTGATTATATACAGTAGTCGTTAATAATCCGGTCAGTAGAGACAATCTCATTGCTGACATATCAGCTGAAATTGGATTAGGTAGAATTAATGCGTCTTCATTTGGGTGTAATAAAGCTTGGATCTTCGGATCAACAAAGCTATAAGTAATGGCTTCTTGGAAACCATTGTCTACCAGCATTGTTTTAACGCGTTTTAATGACAAGTTCGCTTCACGATGATTAGTCATCACCAAATCAGCACGTAGTGGCACATCAGGAATATTGTTGTAACCATAAATACGAGCGACTTCTTCAATAAGATCTTCTTCGATTTGAACATCGAAACGCCATGAAGGAACGCTTGCTAACCAACCATCATTTTCAACAGTAACGTTGAAACCTAGGCGAGTTAATGAATCCAGAACTTGTGCATCATCAATAACGTGACCTAATAAACGGTCTAACTTGTTACGAGTTAATTTAACTGGTGCAATATTAGGTAAATATGCTTTATTGGTTACATCAATCACTTCACCAACTTCACCACCACAAATCTCTAACAGTAGCTTAGTTGCACGTTCCATTGCCTTGTATTGAAGCTCAGAATCAACACCACGCTCAAAACGATGAGAAGCATCAGTATGTAAACCATAACGGCGTGCACGGCCTGTGATGGATAATGGAGAGAAGAATGCGCATTCTAAAAATACATTTTTAGTTTCTTCATTAACACCTGATGATTCGCCACCAAAAATACCCGCCATACCTAATGCGTGTTTTTCATCAGCAATAACTAAAACATCATCTTTTAATGTAATTTCATTGCCATCAAGTAAAGTGAGTTTTTCACCTTCTTTACCCATACGAACAACGACAGCACCTTCAACGCGATCAAGATCGAACGCATGCAGTGGCTGACCCATTTCAAGTAGAATTAAGTTAGTAATATCAACAATTGGATCAATAGAACGAATACCACCACGGCGTAATTTTTCTTGCATCCATAAAGGTGTTTTTGCCTTCACATTCATATTGGTGAAAACACGACCTAAATATCGAGGACACGCTTCTGGCGCTTCAACACGAACAGAAAATGTCGCTGAAGAAGTTGCCGCAACCGGCGACATATCAGGTACTTGGCATTCCATTTTATTGATAACAGCGATATCACGAGCAACACCTAAAATACCTAAACAATCAGCACGGTTTGGTGTAATGCTAATTTCAATCGCATTATCATTTAATTTTAAGTATTCACGAATATCCATGCCAATAGGTGCATCGGCAGGCAATTCAATAATACCTTCATGATTTTCTGAAATAGCTAACTCAGAAAATGAGCACAGCATACCTTCTGAAGGTTCACCACGCAGTTTTGCTGCTTTAATTTTGAAATCGCCAGGTAATACAGCCCCTACTGTTGCGACTGCAACTTTTAAGCCTTGACGGCAGTTAGGTGCGCCACAAACGATATCTAATAATCTCTCACCGCCTACGTTGACTTTAGTCACACGTAATTTATCTGCGTTTGGATGTTGCCCACACTCAACAACTTCGCCAACAAACACACCGTGAAAATCACCGGCAACAGCTTCAACACCATCAACTTCAAGGCCAGCCATTGTCAACTGTTCAGAAAGTTCTTCGCTACTAATCGCTGGGTTTACCCACTCACGTAACCAAAGTTCACTGAATTTCATGAGATAATCCCACCTTATTTAAACTGTTTGAGGAAACGAAGATCGTTTTCGAAGAATGAACGTAAGTCGGTGACACCGTAACGCAACATAGTTAGACGTTCCATACCCATACCGAACGCAAAACCTGAATAAACTTCAGGATCGATACCAACATTACGTAATACATTTGGGTGAACCATACCGCAGCCCAACACTTCTAACCATTTACCATTTTTGCCCATGACATCGACTTCAGCAGAAGGCTCTGTGAATGGGAAATAGGAAGGACGGAAACGAATTTCCATATCTTCTTCAAAAAAGTTTTTCAGGAAATCGTGCAGTGTTCCTTTTAAATTGGTAAAGCTAATGTCTTTATCAACAATTAAACCTTCAATTTGGTGGAACATTGGTGTGTGAGTCTGATCGTAGTCATTACGATATACACGACCTGGTGCAATAATGCGGATAGGTGGCTGTTTATCTTGCATGGTACGAATTTGCACGCCAGATGTCTGCGTACGCAGTAAACGTTTCGCATCAAACCAGAATGTATCGTGATCAGCCCTTGCTGGATGATGTGCAGGAATATTTAACGCATCAAAATTATGATAATCATCTTCAATTTCAGGGCCTGATTCTACAGAAAACCCTAATTCGCCAAAGAAAGTTTCAATACGTTCAATTGTACGAGTTACTGGGTGTAGACCACCGTTTTCAATACGGCGACCAGGTAAAGAAACATCAATTTTCTCAGCAGATAAACGTTCGTTTAATAATGCTGATTCCATAATCTCTTTACGAGAGTTCAGCGCTTGCTGAACTTCTTGTTTAGCCTGGTTAATGACAGCCCCTGCAGCTGGACGATCTTCCGCGGGTAAGTCGCGCAGCGTGGACATCTGAAGCGTTAAATGACCTTTTTTCCCCAAGTATTCAACACGAACCGAATCCAGCGCAGCAACATCCTGTGCCTCTTCGATAGCTGCTTTAGCTTGAGCAACGAGTTCAGCGAGATGTGGCATCGTTTCCTCTTCCTTTGACCTGATGAGGTCTATTAGTTGTTATCAATGATGACGAATAAAATTGCCCTTTTTGGTTTCTAACCCAGTATTGGGATCTGAAAACAAAAAAGCCTCCATATTGGAGGCTCAGGCGCTACTTTTCGTTTCTTTTCTTACGCGCAAAAGCCCCTTAATTTAGGCGCTAAAGTAAAAAAAGAAACGGAAAAAAGCGATATTTAACATGAGTAATGTCTCTTCAAATATTAACTTATTGAATTTATATCATTAAGCCACAAATTTAGACAAAATAAAAGAGGGAGAAAACTCCCTCTTCCATTGACTTAATAATTAAGCCAGAGCACCTTTCGCTTTTTCAACTAAAGCAGCAAATGCTACTTTGTCGAATACAGCGATGTCAGCCAGAATCTTACGGTCGATTTCAATGGATGCTTTTTTCAGACCATTGATGAAACGGCTATAAGACATACCGTTCTGACGAGCTGCTGCGTTGATACGCGCAATCCACAGCTGACGGAACTGACGTTTTTTCTGACGACGGTCACGGTACGCATATTGACCAGCTTTGATAACAGCCTGGAAAGCTACACGATATACACGTGAACGTGCACCGTAATAACCTTTAGCTTGCTTTAAAATCTTCTTGTGACGAGCACGGGCAACAACGCCGCGTTTAGCACGAGCCATATTAAACTCCTAATGTCTATATTCTGTTAAAAAAATGATACTTATGCGTATGGTAAGCAAGCTACGACCAGACCTAAATCTCCTTTAGAGACCATGCCTTTTGGACGTAAATGACGTTTACGCTTAGTTGATTTTTTAGTCAGAATGTGACGGAGGTTAGCATGTTTACGCTTAAAGCCACCACCAGCAGTTTTTTTAAAGCGCTTAGCTGCGCCGCGTACTGTTTTAATCTTTGGCATTTCTATAATCCACTTCGCATTGTTAATAACATAAAATAATGAGGCGAATAGCAATCAGCCATTAAGGCTGACGCTATTACTTGAATTGCCCGACTATTTCTTCTTCGGCGCGAGCACCATGATCATCTGGCGACCTTCAATCCGGTTAGGGAATGATTCAACAGTTACCAGTTCATCCAAGTCGGTACGGATACGGTTAAGCATTTCCATACCAATTTGTTGGTGAGCCATTTCACGACCGCGAAAACGCAGTGTGACTTTGGCTTTATCGCCATCTTCAAGAAAGCGAATCAGGTTGCGTAGTTTGACCTGATAGTCACCTTCATCTGTACCAGGACGGAATTTAACTTCCTTGACCTGAATAACTTTTTGTTTCTTTTTCTGTTCTTTGAGAGTCTTACTTTTCTCATAGAGGAATTTGCCGTAGTCCATAATACGACAAACCGGCGGCTCGGCATTAGGACTAATTTCAACTAAATCAGCACCTGCTTCCTCGGCTTTCTCAAGAGCCTCTTTCAGACTAACAACTCCAATCTGTTCGCCATCCAAACCTGTTAAACGAACTTCATGAGCGCGAATCTCACCATTGATGCGATTCTGACGCGTTGATTGAATTCTTTTTCCGCCTTTAATACCTTATTCCTCCAACTGATGAAGACTTCTGCTTCTAATTTCTTGCAGAAGCTTTTCTTTAAATTCGCTAACGTCAATACTGCCAAGGTCTTTTCCTCGACGAGTACGAACCGCCACTTTGCCTGATTCAACTTCTTTATCACCACAGACAAGCATGTACGGAACACGACGTAGAGTATGTTCACGAATTTTAAAGCCAATCTTCTCATTTCTCAAGTCTGCTTTTGCACGAATTCCGGCATCTTGCAATTCTTTGACGAGTTTTTGTACATAATCAGCCTGTCCATCCGTGATATTCATCACGACAACCTGCTGTGGTGCCAACCAAGTTGGGAAGAATCCTGCGTACTCTTCTGTCAGAATACCAATAAAACGTTCTAAGGATCCTAGCACTGCTCGGTGAAGCATAACAGGTACTTTACGCTCGTTGTTTTCAGCTACATAAGACGCACCTAAACGACCTGGTAGTGAGAAGTCTAATTGTACTGTACCACACTGCCATGCACGATCTAAACAATCGTAAAGTGTAAATTCAATTTTAGGGCCGTAAAATGCCCCTTCACCCGGCTGATATTCAAATTCAATATTATTATCAGACAAGGCTTTTGCTAAGTCTGCTTCTGCAACATCCCATAATGCATCTTCACCGATACGTTTTTCTGGGCGAGTAGACAGCTTAACAACGATTTTTTCAAATCCGAAAGTAGAATATACATCATAAATCAATTTGATGCAGTCATTTACTTCACTTAAAATTTGTTCTTCAGTACAGAAGATATGTGCATCATCTTGTGTAAAGCCACGAACACGCATTAAACCATGTAATGCGCCTGACGGTTCATTACGGTGGCAACTACCGAATTCAGCCATACGTAGTGGCAAATCACGGTAAGAACGTAAACCTTGTTTAAAAATTTGTACGTGACCAGGGCAATTCATTGGTTTAATACAATATTCACGGTTTTCCGAAGAAGTAGTGAACATATTTTCTTTGTAGTTTTCCCAGTGACCTGTTTTTTCCCAAAGAACACGATCCATCATAAATGGACCTTTTACTTCTTGGTAATCATATTCTTTTAATTTACAACGTACAAATGTTTCTAACTCACGGAAAATTGTCCAACCATCATTATGCCAGAAAGCCATACCTGGTGCTTCTTCTTGCATATGATATAAATCAAGCTGTTTACCAATTTTACGGTGGTCACGTTTTGCGGCTTCTTCTAAGCGGTCTAAGTAGGCTTTTAGCTGTTTTTTATCAGCCCAAGCTGTGCCATAAATGCGTTGTAGCATTTTATTATCGCTGTTACCGCGCCAATATGCACCTGCGATTTTCTGTAACTTAAAGTTATGACAGAAACGCATGTTTGGAACATGAGGTCCACGGCACATATCAACATATTCTTGGTGATGATAAAGACCTGGTTGAGAATCTTGGCTAATATTTTCGTCAAGAATAGCAACTTTATAATCTTCACCACGGGAAACAAATGTTTCACGAGCTTCAGCCCAGCTTACGCGTTTTTTAATAACATCGTAATCTGTTTTCGCCAACTCTAGCATGCGTTTTTCTAGAGTTTCTAAATCTTCCTGCGTGAGAGAATGGTCTAAATCTACATCGTAGTAGAATCCATTTTCGATAACAGGACCAATCGCCATTTTGGTGTGTGGCCATAATTGTTTAATTGCATGTCCCAGTAAGTGGGCACAAGAGTGACGAATAATCTCAAGACCTTCATCATCTTTTGCGGTGATAATCGCCAGATTCGCATCATGTTCGATTAATTCACAAGCATCCACCAGCTCACCATTAACACGGCCTGCAATACATGCTTTCGCAAGTCCAGGACCGATATCTGCAGCGACATCCATGACAGAAACTGCATTTTCAAATTGACGTTGGCTTCCGTCAGGAAGAGTAATAATTGGCATTTAAAATCCTTATTTACAGTGGTGACCCATACGCAAGATCACTTGTAAGCTTTTTATTTCATCTATATTCAGTACGTTACGACAATTTCTCACTTTACCTCGCGAGGTTTGCACACAGTTATGTACACATATTTATTTTATAAATATCCATAGCATCACTGAGCCTTATCATAACTCAGGAGGGATATTATCACAGACAGTAAAGATTTATACATTTATCTGCCTATATTTCCTCAAGAAAATACGAAATAGAAACCACAAGAAAATCTCACTCATCACATTGTGTTAATTGACTCAATATTCTTTTCTCTATCTCTTTTTTATCATCTCTATTTTTTATTGTATGGTTATATTCAAGATGTCGGAGTAAATAGCTAAAACAGGTTTTTTCCTTGCCATGATCATCCGCCAAGTAATTATATCCATTGCATTTATAATTACTTGTATTTACTAGATTATTATCCAATAGTGCTATAATTAAGTTCTTACTTCCATTACTAAAAATAAAGGTATTTATATCAAAAGGCATAATCCCTTCATCACAACCAGATGCGGACAATGCAGATGTATCCATAAGAATTTGAGTAAAGAGTTCAGGATTTTTCTTTCCTTCATCAACAATATATTTAATGTCATCTTCAATGATTGCAAAACCTAATTTAATAAAAGGATCATTTTTATCGAGATGTTTTTTAAGGTATTGAGCATATTTTAATCGGTGATTTCTGAGTGCGTATATAAACTCTTTTCGATCAAAAATAATATAGTTTTTAAATTCAGGACGCTGTTGAAGAATATAATCAATTTTTTTCGTATAATCATCAAAGGTGCCTGTATACATTAATCCTTCTTGAAAAGTTTGTATTATGGTATCGCCTAGTTCCTTTTTCTCTTCTTCTGGAAGAGTGCTATAAAATTTTTTATCGATAAATAAATCGACAACATTTTCATTCCATTCTGCTATTGAAAACTCTCTATCAAACAGCGGATAGTTAGTCGGTCTATAATATAAATAAAGAGATTCTGTCTTCTTATTTTGTTTTACACACTCAGTTAAAAACCAGAGTGATTTTTTATCAAATGTTTTTATCAAATCTGTGTTATAAAAAAATTCCACTTCAATGCTATAAGGATCAGGACAACTTCCTTTCCAAACTTTATCTAATGCTTCTAAATCACCTCTTTGTAACAGCTGAATAACTCTCTCTTTTTTATCTCCCATCATTTTTTGTGGAAAATAATATGAGTTATAAGCTAAGAATGACAATGTGAAGGCTATCCAATAGCCCACTATTTTAGGGTTTCTTTTTCTGACGATATGAAGATAAATAAATGGGAGATAGAAAAATAATAGACCTAGAAAAATAAATTGAGGATCATTGCTCTTAATAAGAGCAAGCTCTCCCTTTGAAACTAAAGTGGTATTAAAATAGAAAAATATATTAATTAATATTAAAATCAAAGAGAACAAGATGGATTTTTTTAGTGGAGACTGGATATATTTAAATGCTGATATCACAACAAAAAAATAATAAACGGGCGCTAAATACAAAATGGCCATTGCAATAAAAACGACAGTCATTATGAAAACAGCAATCTCACCACTCATAAGCATCCTTATTTTGTATTATGTAAATACACTTATTTAATATATTTACTATTCTCCTATCATTTGCATAATCATATTATAGTGTGAGTTTTTCGTTATTCTGTGTTCCTCTTCTTATTTTCTATTATAAATAATACTTATTATTTAAATCATAAACACAGATGCATAAATCATCAAAAAACACTTATCTCTTTGCAATTTATAACTCGTTTCATTACCATCAGTACCCATCAAGCGGAAACCGTGGCTTTAAAAATAACATTCTCTGGGGCGGGCCAGAACTTTCATCGTTAATATAAAGGTATATAACGTGTTTTATCTAAAGCCTCGTCCTCGTAAATTAGTCTATGCCATTACTTTTGAAACTCTCGCGATTTTATTAAGCACTGTTTTACTGGCAATATTGAGCCAGAGCCAATCACATAATTCACTTCCTGTTGCAATCGCTGTTTCTGTTATTGCTCTAATTTGGAATTATATTTTTAATTCTTTCTTTGAATTAATTGAGTCGAAATTAAGGATCAAAAAACGCACAGTCATGGTACGACTTACCCATGCAATAAGTTTTGAATTAGGTTTATTTTTCTTTACTATTCCGCTTTATATGTGGTGGTATAACGTTGGTTTTATAAAAGCTATAAGCATGGAAATCACCATTTTGATGTTCTTTTTTATCTATACCTATTTGTTTACGCTAATTTTCGATAAATTATGCCCTCGAATTTACTCAGCGAAAAATAAAGCAGCGCAATAATTAGGCTTTCCTATATTCTGTAGGACTTTTATTAAAGTATTGGCGAAATACTTGGCTAAATGCAGAATGAGAATCATACCCTACCGCTAAAGCAATATTCTCAATATTTGTGGATGTATATTTCAATAACTCAGCGGCTTTATTAAGTCGCTGTTTAGTCACATATTGCATAACAGACATACCTAGCTCGGATTTCATTTTTCGTTGTAGCGTGCTTGCTGAAGTATTAAATGCTAATGCAATATCGTGTGTTGTGAGTGGCGTATGTAACTTATTTGCTAACCACGCATCAAGATTATCACGCCAATCTTTTTGTATTTCCATTTGAGCAAGTAAAAGCCGTGTTATGGTTGAATATTGCTCGGGAGGTTGGGGATATTGATGCAACCATTCTAATAACCCTATAGCGGCAGGTGACAAAGCAAATTGCCCCCCCTTTTCACTTAATTGCCATTGTGAGGTTACGGGCAATTCTAAGATAAGATTTTTATTATCTTTATTGCCAGAAAAAGCGTGATTAATAGTCGGAGGGATAATTAAGCAATTTTGATTAGAAATAAGAAAATCTTCTCGATTAAAGTTAACCTCCATCGAGCCAGACAATCCAAAAATAATCTGCCATAAATTATCATGCTGATGAGATACCGTCTCTTGTGTATAACATCGTAAATGTAATTGAGGTAATAACAAAAGACACTCCTCCTATTCAATGCGCTGGTTGATAAACACTATATCAAAACTCAACAGAACATCACTATCGAAGAGTATCTTGTTAGGAAATTATTATGTTAAACAAACTTAAGCCAAACGCGAGCCATTTGGTAAAGGCAAATTAAATTCAGCTAATACAATCGCACCTGTTTCATCTGGTGCTCCGGTAATTAGTACTTCGGATTTAATGCCAGCTATACGCTTAACAGGGAAATTACAAACACATAAAATACGGCGTCCAACAAGTTCTTCAGGTGTGTAATTTACCGTAATTTGGGCACTAGACCGTTTGATACCTAATTCACCTAAATCTACCTCCATAACATAAGCAGGTTTATTGGCTTTTTTATTTATTTCTGCACTAATAATCGTTCCTACACGCATTTCTACACGAAGAAAATCATCCCATTCAATTACATTTGTCATTTTTTACCAATCTATTTTATTTACAGTGATATCTTAATTACTGAGTTATAGATTAGCATGCATCATGCAACCTCACCTGTAGCAAGACAATCATTCTCTGTTGAGAGAGAGTCATCCTATTCTCTTTTTTCGCTATTTTAATTATTAATAATTTTCCGTATTTTTAACCATTATTTAAATAATCGTACCATTTCATAAATTTGTTATGTATAAAAAGTATTCTTAAATGACGATCCTTTTCACCACTAACGTAGGGAAAATATGAAATGAAAAAAATAACAGATTGGGTAACTCTTGAAGGAAAACTCGTACGCTTAGTGCCACTTAGTATGGATCACTATTCAGACTTATATGAGTTAATTAAAAAAGATAAACCCAATGAGCTTTGGTTTACAACTGTTCCTTCAGTGACAGAATTGAAACGTGATATTGAACATAAGCTTCAATTGCAGCAAAAAGGATTAATGTTGCCCTTCACCATTTATTCTCAAGCCAATAATCATGTTGTAGGCATAACAACCTTTATGAATATTGATAACCAAACACCAAGGTTAGAAATAGGCTCAACGTGGTATGCAAAAGAAGTACAAAGAACAGGAATTAACACTGAAGCTAAATACCTATTACTTAAATATGCGCTAGAAGAGTTACAGTGTATTGCTGTTGAATTTCGTACTCACATATTAAACCAAACAAGTCGTAGAGCGATTGAGCGCCTAGGTGCAAAGCTCGATGGCATTTTACGTAACCATAGACTAACAACAGGCGGTCAAAAAAGGGATACATGTGTTTATAGTATTACTGATTATGACTGGCTCTCAGTAAAAATGCATTTAGAGTGGTTAATGAAGAAATACCAATAAACAGTAAGATTATTATGCTTAAAAATAACTTTTTTGCTGTTTAATTTGTTATCATAAATACTCCTTAATTACCTGTTATTATAGGAGCTTTTATATTCCATGCACTCTGCTTACCAGTTTTTTCAGGCTATTGGCCTTGGTCTTATTTTACTTTTACCTTTAACTAATCCATTAACGACTGTTGCTCTCTGGCTTGGTCTTTCAGGAAATATGACCAAAGAACAGCGTAATCAACAATCTTTAATGGCATGTGTCTATATTTTCCTCATTATGACCATCGCGTTTTATGCAGGTCGCGTCATAATGACAACCTTTGGTATTTCGATACCCGGTCTTCGTATTGCTGGTGGGATGATAGTAGCTTTTATTGGCTTTAGTATGCTGTTTCCTAATACACCTAATGTTGATGATCCTATTGCTGACGATAATAATCCTCACCACAATCCCAAAGAACCCAATATTGCCTTTGTTCCTTTAGCAATGCCAAGTACCGCAGGACCAGGAACCATTGCAATGATAATCAGTACCGCTGCATCAATACCTTCGCGTACTGATATTGCTCAATGGGTCTTATATGTTGCCCCTGTAACGACCTTCTTTTTAATTAGCGTGATTGTTTGGCTGTCACTTCGTGGCTCCACCCGCATTATGAAATATTTAGGTCACAGTGGTATTGATGCTATTTCTCGTGTAATGGGATTTTTATTAATCTGTATGGGTGTTCAATTTATGATTAACGGCGTTCTTGAAATTATTGCAGATTTGCCTGCTTTATTAAAACAGGCCCAAGCCGTAGCTAATTTGCCAGATTAATTATCCCCTGCATGGTAAGCAGCTCTTACTTTAGCTAAATAACGTGGTGCTTGAGTTGCCGGATGGTTTTTTTCAACGTAACGATAAAAATCGTCCGCACTCATTGAATTAATTTTAGCTATCGCATTATCTCTATCTTTATCAAATGTTCTTAATAAAGCGCCTGCGCCATTAACATAAGCAAGAATGGTGGCGTAATAAAGTGTTTCAGGATCAGCAATACCAACAAGGTGGCGCTCTCTTAATAATTGAATATAAGCAGTACCTAAATCAATATTAATAGCGGGATCTTTCAATTGAGCTGTTGTTGGTTGCCCCGCTTTTCCTCTATTTTGATAAACATCTCTTCCTGCTGTCGATGCTTTAATTTGCATTAATCCAACTGCATTTGATTTACTAATCACCTCTGGTCTAAAGTTAGATTCAACTTGGATGATCGCTTTAATTAATGTCTCATCAACATTATAACGGCTAGAGGCTTGCTGTATGTGGTTATCAAAAGGGGTTGCTTTCCATTGTGCCGTAGATATTGAAGCATTATTAATACGACTATTTATCGGTTTTTGGCTTAAAAATCGAGATGTATCTTTTTGAATTGGTTGACGAGCATGATCAGCACAACCAGCAAGAAGCAAAATTGCCAAAGAAAAGATGATTTTTACTTTCACGTTTTATCCTTTTGCATAAAGGGTTGTACAACGACATATTTATATATCAATAAGTTGGAAATATATTATTCTATTTTCACACAAAAATGCATGTTAAAATATGGCAAAGTGTGAGAAATAAATCAATCAATTACTATTCCTAGCGTGTGCGTTTTATCTCAAATTATCCTATTTCCTGTTTTCCTCCCAAAATCTCTCAATCAGAATTGAAGCAGCCATAATAGGTTTATATTGGGTTATTGCATATTCTAAAATAAATCATATGAATTAATTACTTTAAGAGAGGTTTTTATGAGAGCTATAAAAACTGTAGAAGTATAACAAGTGTTGGTTTTTGAGGAAAAGTGAGCTTTTATAAGTAATAAAAATAAGCTCTTGCACAAATAGTTACGAACGATTGTTAATTTTTGTGACAAAACCCGACAATCTACTTAACATTTGTTGGAATACATGTTGTTATCTTATTTCTAGTCGTTATCAAATGAAGCTTTTTACACAGAGATAACTTGACTTCTTTGAAATGATATTGATAATCATTATCAATTGAGAAAATAACTCTGCAACTATAAGGCAATAATAATATGGATATATTTCGCTCTGTAAACAAATTTTCACTAACGGCTTTATGCCTTATGGCAACTGTCTTTTTAACCACGCCTACACAAGCAAAAGATAAACTTAAAGTCGTCACTACCTTTACTATTATTCAAGATATCGCACAAAATGTCGCTGGAGATGCGGCGATTGTTGAATCAATTACAAAACCTGGTGCTGAAATTCATGATTATCAGCCTACCCCAAAAGATATTGTAAAAGCCCAAAAAGCTGATTTGATCTTATGGAATGGTTTAAATCTTGAACGCTGGTTCGAACGTTTTTTTAATGAGTTACGTAATGTTCCTGCGGTTGTAGTAACTGAAGGCATCACTCCAATGGCAATTAGTGAAGGCGCTTACAAAAACAATCCGAATCCACACGCATGGATGTCACCAAATAACGCATTAATTTATATTGAAAATATTCGTAAAGCACTTGTTGAACACGACCCTGATAATGCAGCAATTTATAATCAAAATGCAGCAAATTACGCAGAAAAAATTAAACAACTTGATACACCATTAAGAGAAAGATTATCTCGTATACCACAAGAAGATCGTTGGTTAGTGACCAGCGAAGGCGCTTTCAGTTATTTAACTCATGATTATGGCTTTAAAGAAGTTTATTTATGGCCAATTAATGCAGAAGAACAAGGCACTCCGCAACAAGTTAAATATGTCATTGATACAGTAAGAAAACACAATATCCCTGTAGTCTTTAGTGAAAGTACAATTTCAGATAAACCGGCTAAACAAGTCAGCAAAGAAACCGGGGCAAAATATGGCGGTGTTCTTTACGTTGACTCACTTTCCGCTGAAGGCGGTGAGGTTCCTACTTATATTGATTTAATTACTATCACTGTGGATACAATTGCGAAAGGATTTGGTCAATGAGTAAAATAAAAACGAATCCAACGTTGACAGTTGATAACGCCACTGTCACCTATAACAATGGTCATACCGCTATCTTTGATGCAAGTTTCTCTATCACGGGCGGCACAATTTGTGCCCTCGTCGGCATCAATGGTAGTGGTAAATCTACTCTGTTTAAAACCATTATGGGGCTAGTAAAGCCCTCTAAAGGTAAAGTGACATTAAACGACAATCCTATTCAACAAGCGTTAAAGCAAAACATGATTGCTTATGTACCACAAACAGAAGAAGTTGACTGGAATTTTCCTGTGCTTGTTTCTGATGTTGTAATGATGGGTCGTTATGGAAAAATGGGTTTTTTTCGTATTCCATCAAAACATGATCATGAAGTTGTTGAAGCATCGCTAGAGCGTGTAGGGTTATCTGGATTAGGTCATCGTCAAATTGGTGAGCTTTCTGGTGGTCAGAAAAAGCGCGTTTTCTTGGCACGAGCAATGGCTCAAGAAGGTACTGTTTTATTACTCGATGAACCCTTTACTGGTGTCGATGTTAAAACCGAAAATGCTATTATCGAACTTTTACGTAATTTACGTGAAGAAGGTCATCTCGTTTTAGTTTCAACACATAACTTAGGAAGTGTGCCTGAATTTTGTGACCACGTTATTTTAATAAATAGAACTGTATTAGATAGTGGACCAACTGAAACAACCTTTACCCAAAAGAACTTAGAACACGCATTTGGCGGTGTATTGCGTCATATTAGCTTGTCGGGCTCTGATCTTCATGATGACGATGATCCACGCTCACTTACTGTAATTACTGATGATGAACGCGCGGCCGTTTTTTATGGTCATCAAAAAGAACATACTCCAGCGCACCAAAGTCAGCGCAAACAAGGAGATTAGCCATGCTAGATTTACTCCTACAACCTTTTGAATATAACTATATGGTGAAAGCTATTTGGGTTAGTGCCTTAGTAGGTGCTGTCTGTGCGTTTCTTTCATCCTATCTTATTTTAAAAGGTTGGTCATTAATGGGAGATGCCCTTTCCCACTCCGTTGTTCCTGGTGTTGCGGGGGCTTATATATTAGGTTTACCTTATGCGGTCGGTGCTTTTTTTACGGGTTTGCTCGCTGCATTATCAATGACATTTATTCGCCATATCACACGCCTTCGTGAAGATGCCGTTATTGGCTTTATTTTTTCCACTTTTTTTGCCTTTGGTCTGTTGCTGGTTTCGCTTAAACCGACAGCCGTCAACGTTCAGACCATCATCCTCGGAAATATTCTAGGTATTGCAGATGAAGATGTATGGCAAGTTGTTATTATTACAGGTGTCTCTTTTCTCGTCTTATTTTGTATCTGGAAAGACTTACTGGTAGTTTTTTTTGATGAAATCCATGCCAGATCTATTGGTCTATCACCTTTAAAATTAAAAATTATCTTTTTTACTTTATTAAGTGCTTGCACCGTTGCTGCACTTCAAACTGTTGGTGCCATTCTGGTTATTGCAATGGTTGTAACACCTGGCGCAACAGCTTATCTACTCACCGATCAATTTAAACGACTTGCTATTATTGCTATCTGCATTGGCACAATAACCAGTGCTGTAGGTGCCTATCTTAGCTATTTCTTTAATGGCGCAACGGGTGGCGTCATTGTCACAATGCAAACTGTACTTTTTTTATTAGCATTCTTATTTGCACCTAAACACGGCATGTTAGCTGCTCGTCGCCGTGCTCGCCAAAGCTCACAACAGTTAATCTCACAATCTCATCAGCCCCAAGAAGCGCCAAAACAAGAAGAGGTGAAACTATGAATGAGCTAATTGAATTTTTCATTGAACCATTTCAATATCCTTTTATGCAACGGGCTATCATTGCCGCTATCATTATCGGGATCGCCTGCGCTATTTTATCTTGTTATATGGTTTTAAAGGGCTGGTCCTTGATGGGAGATGCTATCTCTCACGCTGTGTTACCCGGCGTAGTGCTTGCTTATGTCACTGCCATTCCATTAACGGTCGGTGCCTTTCTTTCTGGCTTGTTTTGCTCGTTTGCCACAGGCTATTTAAAAGAGCACAGTCGTATTAAAGAAGATACCGTGATGGGAATTGTATTTTCAGGTATGTTTGCCGTAGGTTTGGTTATTTTTGCCAGTGTCGATACAGACCAACATTTAATGCATATTTTATTTGGTAATATTCTGGGTATAACGCCAGATGTATTAACTCAAATTAGTATTATTTGTTTAATTACCATCACAATCATGCTAGTTAAGCAAAAAGATTTTATGCTTTATTGTTTCGATCCTAATCAAGCAAGGATCGTCGGTTTACCTGTTACCTTATTGCACTATGGCTTACTGTCTATTTTGGCATTAACTATCGTTGCTTCAATGCAGGCCGTTGGGATTATTTTAGTTGTCGCTATGCTTATTTCTCCGGGGATCACTGCGTATTTATTAACACGTAGTTTCTCTCGTATGATAATGCTAGCTATTATATTTTCTGTCGCATCCAGTGTGATTGGTACATTTATTAGTTTCCATATTGATGGAGCAACAGGCCCATGTATTGTGCTAACTCAAGCTATATTCTTTATTATTGCGTTATTCTGTAATCAGATTAAATTAGCAAAAATAAAGCGACAAACAAAACCCGCGAACGCCTGATAATCTCCTTTATCTTCGCAAAAACGGGATAATCATCCCGTTTTTTAGCTTTATACTTTATTGATTTAATTAAAGTGTTATTGTCATAAGATAAACATCGCTCGTTATTATTTTATTTGGGTCTACTGAGTAAACAACTTTGCGAGGTGTAAGTATGTGGCAGAATATAGGTCGTTTACTGGAATCAAACTTAGGATTTTCAGCAAAGATAAACGAAAAAACTCACCTTTCTAGTGGCGATATTCACCATACATGGAAAATTTATTATGGTGATACACCCGTCTTTGTAAAATCTAACTTACGTGAGTTTCTGCCTAATTTTAAAAATGAAGCAGAACAACTTGAAATGCTGGCAAAAAGCCAAACAATTCGTACTCCTCGCGTTCTTGGCATTGGTAATAGCAAAGATGCCAGCTTCTTACTCCTTGAATTCTTACCTGTTCAACCTTTTACACCACATAGTGCCTATTGCTTTGGTCAACAATTAGCAAGACTACACCAATGGGAAGATCAACCTAGTTATGGTTTTGATTTTGATACCCAAATCGACACAACTCCCCAACTAAATGGCTGGGAAAAACGCTGGAACCACTTTTATTCTGAAAAACGGATTGGTTTTCAACTGCAATTGGCATCAGAAAAAGGGATGGTCTTTGGTGATATCGATGAGATAACCCAAATTATTCATCATCGTCTAGCTGATCATAATCCACAACCGTCTTTGCTTCATGGCAACTTATGGCCTAAAAACTGCGCAGCAATTGGCCAATCTGAAGGGACAGTTTTTGATCCTGCCTGCTATTGGGGAGATAGAGAATGTGATATAGCGATGCTACCACTTTGTACTGCAGTACCCGCTAATATTTTCGATGGTTATCAGAGTGTTTGGCCGTTATCTGAAAAATTTTTATTACGTCAGCCCATTTATCAACTCTATTTTTTCCTCAACCGTTGTAATTTATTTGGTGGTGAAGAAGATTACTTAGAAGCGCGAAAAATTATTGATGATTTATTAGCTACTCCCTGACAAAAGATAAAAAAACAGTTTAAACCAGGTAATAAGCTAAAAATATAACCTCGCCAGCTCACATTGTGCGAGGTTTATTTTCCCTTCAGTTAGATAAATGAACTATCCTCGTTCATTATAAAGCACTATTACCACCCTAAAAATTTCAGTAAGAAATACCCAATTGCCATGACAATAATTGGTGATAGATAAAGCACCATAATTTGAGTGAAAATAGTATGTCGTGGTAATTTGATATTTTGTTGTAGCTCTTCTGCGGTAATGCCACTCTTCATCGCTCGTTCAATGATAAGCTGATCTTGTATATTTTCTTTTAAATACTTAACTTGGCGATAAATTCGTAATCCCGATGCACTAAACGCCAACCCAACAAACATAAGAAGAAAAATAACAAAGAAAGTGATGTTTTCCTGACTCAATCCCATTTGTGTATTAGGGATAGGTGAATTTCGCCAGAAGAAGCCTAAAAATGGTGTATTAAATTGTACCATTTCCGCTAACACACGAAAAAAATCATTGATCACGGCATTTACACCATCACCACTTGGGCGTTGGATTGCAGCCAATCCTATCAACGACACTGTTGTAGAAATAAAGGCAGGAATAAAAATAAGCCAACCAAGAACGCGCTTTGAAATGGCATATAATCCTGCATATTGATAACTCATCACATCCTCACTAGTAGAATTCGTCAATATTTATCTGTTTATCGTAGTCTAATTAACGGCTAATACGACAATATATTAATAGTAGCCATTCTCTCTATTTATTTTACTAAATAAATAAGAAACTGATTAAAAAGATTTTCTTTGTAACTCTTGCTACAATCGCCATTCGACAACATAGACCTTATTTATGGAGAGTAACATGTCTTTTAAATTCCCTATTGAAGCGGCTATTTTTGATATGGATGGTTTATTAATCGACTCTGAACCATTTTGGCAGCAAGCAGAACATGAGGTCTTTGCTGAATTAGGCGTCGATTTATCCCTTTCATCGGCAATGCCCGATATGGTTGGGTTAAGAATAAACGAAGTCATTGATTTATGGTATAAAGCCTCACCATGGCAAGGCGTTTCAAAACAAGAAGCAAAACAAAAAATGGTTTCTCGTGTTGTCAAACTGGTTGAAGAAACCAAGCCACTATTACCCGGTGTCGAACATGCTTTAGAACTTTGTAAATCATCAGGATTGAAAATTGCGTTAGCATCAGCCTCTCCTGATTTTATGCTTGAACGTGTGCTTGAGTTGTTTAATATTCGCCATTATTTCTCAGCTGTCGTGTCTGCTGATGAATTACCTCACAGTAAGCCACATCCAGAAGTTTATCTAAATGCAGCCAAAGCACTCAATCTTGACCCAATCCACTGTGTTTCATTAGAAGATTCTCGTAATGGTATGATTGCCTGTAAAGGTGCAAGAATGCGCTCTATCGTTGTACCAGCAGCAACACAATTTAATGATAAGCAATGGGGTTTAGCTGATGTGAAAATTGCCTCTCTTAATGAGTTAACACAACTACATTTATTAGGTTAGTTTCCATCAATAAAAGGGATATTTTGCTTTATTCGATATCCCTTTTATTCTGCTTCTAACACTTTATTCTTCAATACTACTTTTTTACTCTTGGCGTTTTCTTACTCATATGCCTTAATGCCACCAGCTCCCATTCCACCTTTTAGGTTTTTATCCTAAATTCGATCGTTTTTAAATCAATCAAATAAAATATTTCTGTTATTACTTAATATTTAAGGCAATTTTTATCTTTTTTGTCTGTTAGTTATCATCAAAACCTTTTATACTTTATCACTGTATAAATGAACAGCAAACAAACAGACTTGGAATGACCGCAGAAGGACATTTACTTTTTTCTGTTGCAACACTTGTGTTAGCACAGAAACTTGAAATAACGCCAGCTCTTGCTCATGGTGATTGGTTTCACATGATCCCTGCTGTCTTATTAGGCTCACTTTTACCAGACTTAGATCATCCAGGCTCTATCCTTGGGCGATTGTTCCGTGTTATTTCTCTTCCCTTATCAAAACTTTGCGGCCACCGAGGTTTCACTCATAGCCTACTCGCATTTTGTGGTTTAGCGATTTTATGGGAAACCCAAGTTTCACCACGCTGGGAAATTTCAGCCGATATCTTTCATGCTCTTTTACTTGGTTATCTTAGCCATCTCATTGCCGACATGTTAACCCCAGCAGGTGTTCCTTTCCTATGGCCTCTAAAAATGCGCTTTGCGCTACCTATTTTAGGTAAAAAAAATAATAAAAAAGGTGAACGTTTTATCTCCGTCCTTATTCTTGTAGGCGCACTTTTTTTGCCACCACACCTTACTGTTACATTGCCTTCGCAAGTCAATAACTGGTTACAGATGTACCACGACAAGCGCACTAATTTTTAACACCCCCTGACAAAACCCTACGTTTCTCTATTTATTTATAAATTCTTACATCTTTTTATGCCTATTTTCTTGTCTTTATAACTAAACGATTATATAAAAGAATAATTAATTATAAAAAGTTATTAACAATCCTGTTACCCTATAACGAGTTGATGCTGTTATATCCTTTCTTACTATCTAAGAACTCATATCGCATACAATCGTCGAAATTATATAAATAAAGATCTCGTTGGAGAGTTAAGATGAATTTTCCGTTAATCATTAACGTACTCGTCTTTGTTGTGTTATTACTCGTCTTGGCTAAATTAAGTCAACGTCAGTGGAGCCTTTCAAAGAAAGTTCTTGTTGGTTTAGTTTTTGGTGTTGCTTTTGGATTAGCGCTACACGCATTCTATGACTCACACGATCCTATTATTAAAGAATCTATTCTTTGGTTTAATATCGTGGGTAATGGTTATGTTCAGCTATTACAAATGATCATTATGCCATTAGTATTTGCCTCTATTCTTAGTGCTGTTGCTCGTTTGCATCAAGCATCTTCACTAGGAAAAATCAGTGGGTTAACTATTGGTACTTTATTATTTACCACTGCCATTTCTGCATTAATTGGTATTGTGATCGCCAATTTATTTGGTTTAACCGCAGAAGGCTTAGTACAAGGCGAACAAGAAGCACAACGCTTAATTGCACTTGAACAAAATTACATGGGTAAAGTTTCTGACTTAACCATGCCTCAGCTTATTTTGTCGTTTATTCCTAAAAACCCATTTGCTGACTTAACAGGTGCAAGCTCAACATCGATTATTAGCGTTGTTATCTTTGCTACTTTCTTAGGTATGGCTGCGCTGAAATTACTCAAAGAAGACCAGCCTCGTGGCGAAAAAGTCTTAGTTGCGATTGATTGCTTACAATCATGGATCATGAAGCTAGTTCGTATTGTTATGATGTTAACTCCTTATGGTGTTATGGCGCTGATGACTAAAGTTGTAGCCAGCTCAAATATGCACGACATCATTCAATTAGGAAGCTTTGTTGTTGCCTCTTATGTTGCTATTGGCTTAATGTTTGTGGTTCATGGATTACTCGTTAGTTTTACAGGCTTAAATCCAGTTAAATTCTTCAAAAAAGCGGGCCCATTATTAGCATTTGCATTTACTAGCCGTTCAAGTGCAGCAAGTATCCCGTTAAATATTGAAACACAAATCAAACGTGTAGGTGTGCCAGAATCTATCGCGAGCTTCTCATCATCTTTTGGTACAACGATTGGCCAAAATGGTTGCGCAGGTATCTACCCTGCAATGCTCGCTGTTATGGTTGCACCAACCGTAGGTATTAACCCATTAGATCCAATGTGGATTGCCACTTTAGTTGCTATCGTAACCGTCAGCTCTGCAGGTGTTGCGGGCGTTGGTGGTGGTGCCACATTTGCAGCTCTTATCGTTCTGCCTGCAATGGGTTTACCTGTAACATTAGTTGCCCTATTAATCTCTGTAGAGCCATTAATTGATATGGGACGTACCGCATTAAACGTCAGTGGCTCAATGACAGCAGGTACAATCACCAGCCAAATTATGGGACAAACGGATAAAGCAGTCTTCAATCAAGATGAAGAAACAGAACTTACAGTAAAATAAACTTTATCTACCTCTATTGATCAAGCCAGTTCATTTGAACTGGCTTTTTTTTGTATCTATTTGTATCTATATTAAGTTACATATCTTCCATCTATATCATTCACCAATATCAATAGAAAAATCTATAAATATAACAAGGTAAAATCGTGCAAAAAATTATGCGAGTTTTGCGAAAACTCTATAAGTATGAAAACAGCCAGTATGATCCTGAACGCCAAGTTTCTCTTTATCATCTTGATGTTCTTTCAGAAAAGGAAAAAAACATATTATTAGCGACCAATTGGCAACCTAATATTATTGAAAAATTTGCGGATCACTCTGATGTTATGAATCAATTACATAGCTTAAAAAACAATCCGTTACTCACTCAAAAACGTTGTTTAGATGCATTTGTGGCTGGTGTGGGTGGTAGCTATCTTAGAGGACGTTCTGTTTTAGGTGCTTTTCATAAATTACAAAATTTACCACTACATAATTATGACGAAAAGCCTCAATATGCCTGTTGTTGGATTTGTAGTGATAGAAACCAACAAAAACATATTAATGATAGTTATTTTCAATATTGTCTCTATTACGGTAATTCTTATACTGGCAACCCCTCTTATGCTTATCTGAATTTAAAGCACTTACTAACAGTCCCTCCCGTAAGTCCAACGCAGGCAGACAAACAGACCTTTAAGCAATTACTTCATTTATTACGTAACGCCCCTGAAGATGAAACTCCGGGTAAGTTTGAAAAAAGGTTAAATGAAGCTAAATTAATTTCTGGTGATAAATACACCAAGCGGGGTATTTTGCACTCACTTGCTTTAGTAGGTGTTATTCCCAATGCCTTTATTTCATTATCTTTAAATAGCTGGGCCAATTTCGGTGATATTACCATTGCAGAGGATCAGCTTAATAACACTAAAGGACGTTCTGATATGGAGATGCCATGGGCGGGATGGAAAGGTAAGCTCAAGATTGATGAGGAAAAAACTGTGGCTTATTTTGGGGAATATTTAGATTAAATATCAATATGTTCCATAAAAAACGCCCAATACTGTTCATATTGAGCGTTTAAATATTGGCGTTAATTTATCGCCTATAATATTTTTATTTTAGATACTCACCATTGCGCAGTGCTTCAATACGCTTATCTAATGGTGGGTGAGATAAAAATAATTCACTGAATGACTTATTACGGCCATTAATACAGAAAGCCATCATACTGCTCTCTTCTTGTGGCTCATAGCTCGTTTTTAAACGTTGTAATGCTGCAATCATCTTCTCACGGCCAACAAGTTTTGCCGATCCTGCATCTGCATGGAACTCACGATAACGAGAGAACCACATGGTAATAATACTCGCCAGAATACCAAACACAATTTCCAGTACCATTGAAACACCCATATAAACCCATGGGTTACCATTGCTATTTTCACTCTCTTCATCACTCGAAATAAAGTTAGCAACGAATTGTGCAATGATACGCGAAATAAAGATAACGAAGGTATTTACAACCCCCTGAAGCAAGGTCATAGTTATCATATCACCATTAGCAACGTGGCTGATTTCGTGAGCAATAACCGCTTCTGCCTCATCACGACTCATACTGGCTAATAACCCTGTACTTACAGCCACCAGCGAAGCATCACGACGAGCGCCTGTCGCAAACGCATTGATATCAGGTGCATCATAAATAGCCACTTGTGGCATTTTAATACCGACTTGTTCAGATTGGCGTCTTACCGTATCTAATAACCAACGCTCTACTTCTGAAGTTGGGTTTTCGATAACTTGACCACCCACTGAACGTAATGCCATCCATTTTGACATTAACAGTGAAATAAATGCACCACCAAAACCAAACAAACCCGCCATGATCATCAAACCTTGAACACTGCGACCTTGTATACCTGTTAAAGATAAGATGATCCCAAAAACAAACATTACAGCTAAGTTTGTTAAAAGGAATAACGCAATTCTCATCATATTGATACTGTTCCTATTTTATCTAATTATCACATTGCAAAAACTACCTTATAAATAAGGCTTTTTTGAATTTTATCAAGTCTTTTAACGTATTTAATACTAAAAACAGTATAACTTTACATTTTGATAAATAAATAGGATTTAATTACCCACTTATTGGGCATTATTTAAAACTGGAAAGAGATGAGTGTTCAAAAATGGGCGGGACAACTGTTTGTATTATTTAGCTAAAGAGATAAGCACCAGAGAAGGCTTTATAACGTTTAATCTATCAACAAAAAAGTGGAAAAGATTAGCATATAAACAGAACACTATTATCGACGAGCTCACTGTAGCTATGCTCTTTGTGCACGACTTGTAAGTAATACAAATCGTGCACATAAGACAAGCAATAGCGTGATTAAGCTATAAACTAATTACATTTTAAAACGATATGTGGTTGTCATAGAGCCTGATAATGAATGTGCTCGTTGTGAATGACCATCATACAGTTTTGGTGTGGTGTAATCGTTTTCTTGCTGGTGGTGCCAACCGATACCACCACTTAAAGAAACAGAAAGATTTTTTGTTGGTTTCCAATAGCTAAATAAACCAAACTGTCCTTGTTTTAATCTTTCACCTGAATAACTGAACTCACTATAGTTAGTACGTGCACCAACTGACAGCTCTTTACTAATTCTGTACTCGGCTTCCAACGCACCCATAACCTCACCATCACGTACATAGTCAATATCAGCGTAAGCTGGTGAGTTAAAGCGTCCACGAGTATTACCAATTGGATTACGTGCAAATTGACCAACACCATTTGCTTTCTCAGCATCGGTATAAGTCACACCAGTACGCAATGTCCATGGTGACTCAGGAATTCGCCATTCCATCGTACCTGCAAAGTGCCATGCATCATTATCAAAGTTACGCTTACCTTTATTGGCATCACTTACTGTACGTTTACCATCACTACCATAATCGTGATAATAAACAACACCACCAATAGTCACGTCTGAGGTTAATTTATATTTTGCTTCTAAGCCTTGTTGACGGAATACATCATCCGCCTGGCCATAGAAATAAAATACTTTTAACGGTTTGGAGTTATAGTTAATTCCACCAGTTAATACATGATCGATGTTGTGTCTGTTACCATTACCATCACTGAAATACATTCTGTCGATATTTGGGCTATCACGACGCATTATTTTACCGTCAAGAAACAGTAAATCTAAGCTCCAATCACCCATTGCTGTGTTGGTAGCATAGCCATTATAGCTGTTTAATGATAAGCGCTGTGAGTTAGTAAAAATACCCGTATTTTTCAGCGTAAACCAACCTGCTTTACCGTTAATTAAAACAGGATCTAAATCAAATTTAACTTTTGCAAAGCGCTGACCAATTTTGTTATAGCCTTTTGCATCGCCATCATCATTATATAAAATTGCACGGGAGGCGAAGTCTTTACTTGCACCTAATTTGATACCACCATAATAAGAGACATCAAATCCGAGGATGCCACCTAAATAACCAGATCTGAAATCTGCTTGAAAGTTTTGACCCCAAGCATTAGCAACTTGTTTTCTATAACGTTGTTCATTTTTATCGAAACGGTTTTCTGTCTTTAGGTATTTCCACATATTAATTGTAGAAAGCTCAAGTTCAGAGTCGGAAACAAATGCGCTCTCTTTAATAGAATCTTCCCAATTTCCAGCATTGGCGGCGCTAACAGCTAAAAAACAAGGGGACAACATAAACAATACTATTCTTTTTACTTTCATTTTAAGTCAACCTGGTTAACAAATATTTGAGTTGATTTATATTGGCTTATATTCAACAAGTTCAACAAAACACCATTCTTATATTTAGCTAAAAAAACAACCCTTGATTAAATTTCTGGTTACATACATTTCAAATACTAAAGTTATTTTTAGGCATGAAAAATCCAATATGGCTATCTCACTGCACACCACATTTGTATTTATTCATTTTTTAGCAATAAAAATCCTTTAAGCAAATTATAGATTATTTGCCTTTTAGTTATTATTCCTTACGTAGAAAGACTACTCCTGAAAATATGATATTTCAGTTTTTACATGTGACTCTGATAATACATTTTGAACTCATAGAATAAAAACAACCCATTATTTAGATAAGTTTTTAGCTGTTGCATCAATGTCTCAAAGTGACACTAAATTTCTATGATCTGTATGCTATAGTAATTTTATGTCAATTTAAGCGATCATTGTCACAACATGTTACATTTATTGCAATAAGTAAACCATAAAACGTGAGAATAATCACAATAAATAATTTATTTACCTTTTTATTTTACTTACTAGATAAAAAACCAATTACATATCATCATTTGAAGAAATTTTTATCTAAAAGCTAATTTAATATCTTTTTTACATCACAAACTTATTAGAAATATATTTCAGATTAAAAATTAAGCGAAACAAAGTTAAATTAAATATCCATATATTAATAATTATTTATATTACGGGTAACTTTATAGAATAAATAAACAAGAAGATAAAAGCTCTAAGCTCCAAAATATAGCCAATGTATTTAAAATACGCCTAGTAACTTGCTTGATAAACATTGGTTAGCAAAACCTTTTTTATATCTTAATGTACTTAAATATAAAAAAACCCAGTAATTGGCTATCCAACTACTGGGGTAACTTTAAGTATCAGTTTTTATAATTGATAACTTAATTTAATAGTTTTTTCGGCTTAAGTACCTTTGAAAGATCAACTGCAATTTTTGCGGTCTCATCTAAATAAGGATCTGGCCCTTCATAATCCTTAGGTAAATCATCAAGTGATTTTAACAAAGGCTTACCTTCTAATTTAAAACGCTCATTAATACGATTTAATTTAATAGTTTCTAGCTCTTTGTTTTCTTTCTCTCTTTCAGCAAAATTCAGGATAACAAATTTATCTTCACCTTTTGCTTTAGCATCATTGTAGCGTTGAATATCATCAAAAATGTATGAGAATTCTCTGTCACTTGCAATACGTTTAGTATGCTGCTCCGTTAATGGTGCTAATGCTGTTTTCAATTTATCTGAGTATTCAGATAACTGATAACTAGCAGGAGAAATACTATCCCAAGGTAATGCGTTATCTTCAAAGCTCTCGCCCATTTCAGCACTATCAAAACTTGGTAATAATAAATCAGGTGTTACCCCTTTAAGCTGAGTACTACCACCATTAATTCGATAGAATTTTTGGATAGTGTATTGTACTGAACCTAAACCTGGCCAATCAGGGCTAAGCATTTGATCGTAAACTCGTGTTAAAGGACGATATTGTTGAACTGTTCCTTTACCAAAGGTCTGTTCACCAACAATCAAAGCACGTCCATAATCTTGCATGGCTGCCGCAAAAATTTCAGAAGCTGAAGCACTAAAACGGTTCACAATAACAACTAATGGGCCTTTGTAATAAACAACATCGTCTCTATCAAAATCTTGTCGTACACGACCATTATTGTCTCTAACTTGCACCACAGGACCACTTGGAATAAATAATCCTGACAGTGAAATGGCTTCAGTTAAAGCACCACCACCGTTACCACGTAAATCAATAACTAATGACGAAACATTATCTTTTGCTACTTTTTGCAATTGAGTTTTAACATCATTAGTTAGACCAACATAGAAACTTGGAATATCTAAAATAGCGACTTTATCACCATTGATGACTTTTTCTGTCAATTTAACAGCTCGGTCTTCTAAACGGATCTGTTCTCTCACTATCGTGATTGTTCTTGGTTTAGCGCCTTTCTCATCAGAGATAACTTCTAACTTAACTTGACTACCTTTTGGACCTTTAATCAAGGCAACAATATCATCAAGTCGCCAACCGACAACGTCTACCATCGGTTTATTTTGTTGGCCTACAGCAATAATTTTATCACCAACTTTCAACTCTTTGCTTTTTGCAGCCGGTCCACCGGTCACCATCGAGTTGATCATAGGATAGTCATCATCCATTTGTAATACAGCACCGATGCCTTCTAATGAAAGACTCATTTCAGAATCGAATGCTTCTGTATTTCTTGGTGATAAATAACTGGTATGTGGATCAATTTCGCGGGCAAATGCCGACATAATAATTTGAAAAACGTCTTCACTTTGGCTTTGTGTTTGACGACGCAAAGCGGCTTTATAGCGCTTGGTCAACGTTTCTTTAATTTCACTGTCTGTTTTTTCAGATAATTTCAGTGTTAACCAATCGTATTTAACTTTTTCATCCCAAAGCTTATCTAATTCAGCTTGAGTTTGAGGCCATGGTGCTTTCGTTCTATCTAACTCAAACTTATCCTGACCAGTTAAATCCATTGGCTTATTGATACGATCTAACGCATATTGAAAACGTTCAAAACGTCTTTTTTGCGCTAAATTGAAGAGATCATAAAGGGGTTGAAGCTCACCTTTTTTCAGGTATTCACCCACTTTAGTTTTTTCTTTATCAAATTGGGCGATATCAGACGCAAGCAATACATTGTGGCTATAGTCTAATAAATTAAGATAGCGATTAAATATCTTTTCAGAAAAGCTCGCATCTAGCGAAAACTGACGATAATGAGAGCGTTCAAAACGAGAGGTAACTCGCTCGCTCACAGTAGAGTGTTGTGGCTCTTGCTTTAATTCGGGTAACTGATCAATAGTTGCCACTGCTGGAGTGGCTGGTTTCTCAGCCATCACAACAGAAGTACCTGTTAATGTTAATCCGATTGCAAAAGCCACATTTAAAAGTTTGTTCATGCTCTGGTTGGCCTCCGTATCAGAACTTTAAATGTTCCGTGCGTACATTCATTGCCAAACCGTTAGGCAATTGTACACGTACACCCTCTTTTGCTATCTCTAGCACTGTCGCATTCATCACGCTACTACCGACGTTAACTTTCAGCGATTGACCAACAGTAAGAACTGATGTGTCTGTTACTGGAATTAACTTTTCAGTATTTTGGCGTGGTGCTTTACGAGGAGCTTGAGCCGCTTTTTGAGGACGAGGCTGCCGTTTTTCACCTTCTTTAGGTGTCTGACGACGCGTATTATTTGGCTTTTTCGCTGCCGGACGTTTACTGGTCTCCTTATCACCTTCAGCTTCGCGCTTTTTAGCACGTTGTTCAGCTCTTTGAGCTTGAACGCGCGCCTTGGCTTCTGCTAATTGTGTACGAGCATGTTCAATATGCTCAGCTTCCAGTTCGCCGCAGTCATTACCATCCAAATCGACACGTTTTGCCCCTTCTTTAACTCCATAAAGGTAGCGCCAACTTGAGGTATATAAGCGTAATGCGGAACGTAACTGTGTTTTGCTTAATTCAGCTTCATCTTTTAGAGCTTCAACAAGATCTTGAAAAATGCCAACTTTCAAAGGGCGAGCTTCGCCCTCAGCAATAAAACACTTAGGGAAACGTTCAGCTAAAAAAGCGATGATTTCTTTACTACTATTCAACTTAGGTTGATTTTCCATGAAATTTCCTGATTACAACGGTTTTGCCAACCAGCGCAGGCATGAACAAGCGACATTATAATAGTGTTGCCAACAATTTCTATGGCAAACGCCTGTTAACTTACACAAAATTCACAATATTTTGCTGTATGACAAGTTTTTAAATGCTCGCAGAGCACGTCACACAACGCTTTAAGCCCATTTTCATCTTTTTTATCAAAACGATTAAAAATAGGGCTATCAATATCGAGAACGCCTATAATTTGTCCATTCACCTCTAGAGGTAGAACAATTTCAGACTGACTTGCACTGTCACAAGCAATATGTCCACTAAATTGATGAACGTCATCCACTCTTAAAATTCTGTTTTCGGAGTATGCAGTTCCGCAAACTCCTTTTCCAAAACCTATCCTGACACAAGCAATTTTACCTTGAAATGGACCAAGAACTAATGAATCACCATCATTAAGATAAAACCCAACCCAATTTATCGTATCTAACTTCTCGAAAAGAAGTGCGCTGGTATTAGCAAGTGATGCGATAAGATCATTTTCACCAGACAACAAGGCTGACAAATTATCAGTGAGTTCCTGATAAAAAAGCGAATTTGGCATCATTAAACCCTATTTACATAACTAAAATAGATAACATACTCGTAATTTAGCCTATTTTATCTTGAGGTTGAATACTCCATTTTCAAGAATTGGGTAAAAAAACGATAAAACTTCCTTAACATCTACAAAAAAAATCAGACTCTTATTATTGTAAAATGAAAGGCATAAATATAATAAAAATGATAACTTGTGAACCATTGAGTATAGGTACTTTTTTTTAGCTTAATCAAACGATAACTCTTAAGAAAGCTAACTTAGGCGAATTAATGAGCAACACTGAGAACAATATCGCAATTAACAAAATAAAATCAATACGCTGCCAAGAATGTGACCATCTTGTGGCACTTCCCCTTGCGCTTAAGCGTGGAGAAGATGCGTACTGTCCACGTTGCCAAGCTAAACTTGCCTCTTATCGAGACTGGTCACTAACTCGCTTACTTATTTTGTCGATTACAATGCTAATCTTGGCATCTATTGCATTTACTCAACCATTAATCAAAATCCATTTATTGGGCACAATGATAACCGCCAACGTGCTTGATGGTATTCGTATGATGTCAGAGCAAGGCTCTCCTCTTACTGCAACTATGGTTCTCTTTTGTGCTGTCGCCGCCCCACTTAGTCTCCCTATTGCTATTTTGTATCTTCATTTAGGTGCGCGTTTACGTTTAAATTTACGTCCAGTACTTTTAATGCTTGGCAAATTAAAAGAATGGGTAATGCTAGATGTTTATTTGATTGGGCTGGGTGTTGCAACAATAAAATTAGGTGATTATGCCACGGTTTATATTGGCAATGGGTTAATTGCTTTTGTTTCATTAATGCTACTAAGCTTGTTGATGCTGATTAATATTAATATGGACCAACTTTGGCAACAATTTTATCCACAAAAAGAGATCCAACGAAGCCCAGCAACATGCCATGCTTGCCATTATCATTTTAAAAAAATGCCTTCAACACATTGCCCACGTTGTAAATCTTGCTACACCCCAAGACAACCAATGAGTTTGCAGAAAACATGGGCAGCATTAATTGCAGCGATTATTTTATTATTACCTGCAAATTTATTGCCTATTTCTATTTTTTATTTAAATGGCCAACGTACCGAAGATACCATTTTTTCTGGCGTCATTGCCTTGGTAAATTCAGGTAATACCCCTATTGCTATTATCGTTTTTATTGCCAGTATTTTTGTGCCTTTTTTCAAAATTATTATTATGTTGGGTCTATTGTTGAGTATTCATTTTGATTCTCACATTCACCCTCTATTACGTATGAAATTATACCGTTTTGTCTCTTGGATAGGACGATGGTCCATGCTTGATCTCTTTGTGATCGCACTGATGATGTCATTAATTAATCGAGATCAACTGATGACGTTCACAATGGGCCCAGCAGCTTTTTATTTTGGTACTGCGGTTATTCTTACTATCCTTGCCGTTGAATGGTTGGATAGTCGTTTACTATGGGATACTTATGCAACACGAAGAAAACGACGCTCAGGAAACACAAGCCCAAATACGCCGCAAGCGTAGAATTTCGACATTTTGGCTACTCCCTGTTATCGCCATTTTTATTGCAAGTTGGTTGCTTTTCCAACATTGGCAAGATAAAGGCGTACAAATTACGATTGATTTTCAATCTGCTTCAGGGATTGTCTCTGGTAGAACACCAATCCGCTATCAAGGCGTTGATGTAGGAATAGTTAAAGATATCACCTTAAGCGATGACTTACGCAGAGTTATTGTGACAGCTGATGTACGAAAAAATCTTGCTTCTGCATTACGGAAAAATACGCAATTTTGGCTTGTTACACCTAAAGCGAGCCTATCAGGTGTATCAGGGCTAGATGCTTTAGTAGGTGGTAACTACATCAGTATGCTACCCGGTGATGGTGAAAAGCAGTTTAAATTTATTGCTCAAGAAGTTCGCCCTCAAGCAAATATTGATAAAAACCAGCAATTAATTACCTTAACTGCAGATAAACTGGGATCACTCAATGTTGACTCTCAAGTTTATTACCGCCAAGTTCCCGTAGGGAAAGTTTATAGCTACGCAATTCGCCCTGACAACCAAGGCGTTTTTATTGAATTAAGTATTGATAAACAATATTCACATTTAATTCGTCAAGACAGCCATTTTTGGAATGTATCTGGATTCCAAGGTAATTTTAATTTAAAAAGTGGCGTGTCCGTTAAAATGGAAAGTGTTTCTGCTTTAATTAACGGTGCGATAGCTTTTGACTCCCCAGAAAACAGTCAACCAGCACAAGAAAACCAGCAGTTTGTTTTACAATCGGCTACCTCTGTTGAGGCGGGTAAAGCAATATATGGTGAAGATGGATTAATTCTTTCTCTAACTAGTGAAGAAAGTTGGGGCGTCGATGCAGGACAACCTATTCTCTTTAGAGGCATAACTATTGGCCAAGTCATACAACGTAATATAAGTGATGATGGTGTTATCTTCGATGTTATTATCGCCCCTGAATATAAACATTATATTTATGAGGACAGCAAGTTTGTTGCCAATAGCCGAATAAACGTCAATATGGGCTTAAATGGTATTGATATTCAAGGTGCTTCTCCTCAAGAATGGCTTGAAGGCGGTATTCATCTTATTCAAGGTAACAAAGGTACCCCTAAAGAGCAGTACCGTCTGTATCGCAATGATTTTTTTGCTAAAGCAAGCATCAATGGTAATGAATTACCAGTGACATTAACGTTAAAAGCCTCCAGCCTTCCGGGTATTCAAAAAGGCTCTGTCGTGCTTTACCATCAATTTCAAGTTGGTGAAATCACTGATGTCAGACCATTAATTGATGAGTTTGATATTGATGTTTATATTTCCAAACAATATCGCCACCTTCTTACTGAAAAAAGCGTTTTCTGGACTGAAGGTGCGGCAAAAGTTTCCGTCAATGGTTCAGGATTAACCGTTGAAGCGACACCATTAAATAGAGCTTTAAAAGGCGCTATTAGCTTCGATAACTTTGAAAATATCAACAATAACGCCTCACGTTACAAACTCTATTCATCAGAAACCAGTGCTAGGGCTATTGGTGCTCAAATCACTTTAAAAACTTACGATGCTAGTAAGCTTTCTGAAGGCATGCCTATTCGTTATTTAGGCATTGATATTGGTCAGGTTGAATCACTGATCCTCTCGCCAGATAGAAAAGCTGTGACGGTTTCAGCAGTACTCTACCCTGATTATGTAAAAACATTTGCAAGATCAGGTAGTCGCTTTGCTGTTGTCACACCAGAGCTAACAGCATCAGGATTAGATAACCTAGACTCCCTAATTCAGCCATACATTAAAGCAGAACCTGGTAATGGTGGTGTTTATCGTCAATTTGAACTTCAAACATCTAACATTACAGACTCTCGCTATCTTGATGGGTTAAATCTTGTCTTAAATGCCACAGAAGCTGGCTCAGTACAAATTGGTACGCCTATTTATTATCGAGGTCTTGAAGTTGGTGCTGTGACGGGACTTGAGTTAGGAAACATGTCTGATAGAGTCTTAATTCACATTCGAATTAGTAAAAAATATCAATACCTTGTTAGAAATAATACCGAATTCTGGCTCTCTTCTGGATATAACTTCTCCTTTGGTTTAACGGGTGGCGTTATACGAAGTGGGACATTTAAACAATTTATACGTGGAGGTATTACATTTGCAACGCCACCTTCCACGCCACTACAATCAAAAGCGAAACAGGAACAGAATTTCATTTTAAATGCAAAAGAGCCTAAAGATTGGGATGAATGGGGAACTGCGATACCAAAGCCATAAAATAAGATAATTCCCCCTTATTTCCTACTAGTTATTTAAAGCGGATCACAAAAAATGATCCGCTTTTTTTATTTGTGAAATATATTTTGGAAATGAATTCCATTTATACTATGCTTAATTTTGTTTGGTCGAAAAGCATTATTCAGAATAAATGCCACCAACAAAACATAACGGAACACAACAAAACATCGCCTAAGCAGGAGTAATAATATGAAGAAAACAACGTTAAAAATTGCTTGCTATGAAATTGAAGATATTACTTTGAAACACTCTTCTGATAATCAATTAACTTATATTCATATTCCATGTGATTATGATACAGAGTTTTGCATGCAACTAGATGGATGGGATGAAAACACGAGCATTCCGGCTCAATTGAAAGATAAAAATATTCTGCTTTATCGCCATGCTTATGACAAAGAAAACCACCATTGGATCTTAAAAGTGGCATAAGAGATGTTAAAGCAACATAAAAAAAGCCAGATAAATCATTTATCTGGCTTAGGGAAAAGGCTCATTGCGAGCCGTGCGCTAAAAAGTAATTACTGATTACTGCGTAAACAAAAAAATCGAGGACTCACTCAGACCTTTCTATTTCACAACCTACTGTTAAATATTAGCTAACAATATGTAAATATCCAGTAAACAAATCAATCGCACACTCTTTTCTATTCAAAAATTAATCTCAAGTGAAATTTATTTATTAAATCAATAAAATAGAAATAAAAAATTCCACTTTCAATTATTAATCACTTGATTAATTACTTTCGCAAAGTGCTTTAAATGCACCTTGAATAGCTTCTACTGATTTTTTCTTTTCAGGAGAATTAGGATCTGGAAGTAAAATAATATCGATTAGCTGCGCCTTAACTTTTCCACTTTCCATCTGTTTCATAGCAATTTCATTAAGTGGATACTGAACTAATGTTGCTGGATTAATCACAAACCAAGCGCCATCAGCACGGCAATTAAGCATTACCTCTTCTCGTGTAAATGGCCAATCATCACCAAATTGAAGCTTACTTACAGTGGAAATTGGAGCAGAAAATGCTTGAAAAGAGAAAAGCATTAACATTCCCGCTAATATAAAACGTTTCATGTTTATATCTCACTTAATAAATTAGATTTTTACGATTATATAACAATCTATACAGGTGAGTTAATCGCAAAGATGGCAACAGTAAAAATAACCATAGTTCCAAGTAATAGTTCAAACCAGCTATTAATTAGCAACCACTGAAAATTATTTTTCTTACGAATATGAGGCACCAAAACATAACGATTAATTACAGCCAAACCTAGCATTAGCATAACTAAGCTGATTTTAAGCCATAACATGCTTTGATATTCTGATGATAAGTGTATTGCTGGCCACCCTGGAATGAGCATAACAGCACTAATAACACCCGTGATGGTAACTAATAAAACAGCAACATGACCAAATAATGAAAATCTCTTCATTGTGCCAATAATTGGCTTGATCATCCCTTCTGCAAGCTCATCTTTATTACGCAAAAATTGTAAACAAGCAACAAATGGCCATAAACCACCAAACCAATACGCGGCACTAATAAGATGAATACTTTGATTAACTTTATAAAAGGTTGCTTCTGATCCTGTAAACATAGCACCATGTCCGATAGACGCATGTAGGATCAACATAATTGACGCAATTATTAATAAAGAAAAATTACGAATATAGCGTTGGTGTATAAATAATACAGATAAAGCAAGAGTTGCTAATATCAACTGCCATTGCCAAACCTGACCAAATGAAGTACCTAATACCGCTTTCCATATTTCAAGTGACCAAGCATCCTCCCACCCATCACCCATAATGCCAGATTGTACAGCCATCCATAGATAAGTCGTAATAAAGACTGTAATAGTACTGATGGCTAATGCAGGGCGTAAACGGACTTGAATAAGAGGAATAAACTTATCTTTTGCAAGAATGGCAGCCGAGAAGCTCAGTCCGAACATAAACATGACTGCCACAAAATGAAAGAAACGGCATAAAATATAAACGTCTTCAGGTGTCATTATTTTACACTAAATTGATAAGAACCTTTTGTCTTGTGCCCATCAACAGAAACCACATTCCAATCAACTAAATAATTGCCTTCAGCCAGATCACTTTCTAAAGGTAATAATAATTTAGTGTTGTTAACAGGATCTAAACTCAGTTTTCCTACTGTGATTTCTTTACCTTCAGCATTTGATACTTTAATTTTACTAAAAGCAAGTTCAATGCCTTCAGAAAAATCTAGTGTGATAACTTTAGGTGCTTGTGACTGCTCAATAGCCGCGCCTTCTGCAGGTAACTGTGATTTTAAATGTGCGTGAGCTAATGCTTGTTGATACGACATACCTAGGAATAAAACCGCAATGGCTGATAATTTACCCCAAGATGTCTTAAGTGTATTTAATGACATAATAACCTCTTAAATTACAGGTGATTTTTTATTTATGGAAATATTTTATAGCAAATTTACGTCAAGATCTTCGCTTCTTCTTATTAGAAATAAAAGGTTGTGAACTAGCACTCAAAATATATGTTATTTAGAGCAGTTTCTGTTTCAAATATCACCCATTTTTACACTTTAAAAAAATATAATACCCACATTGACAGTCTAAACAGTTCAATACATAACCAAATTAAGTTAAACGTAAAATAAACACCCTGTATAAATAACATCCAAAAACACATTCAGGATAAAAAATAGACAGTGTTAGTAAAGATAGACAGTGTTAGTAAAGGAAGAGATAAAAGGCATGAATAGAAAAAGAGGTAATGATAGAAGAATAAAAAAGCGCCCTACTATTCACTTATAGCAGGGCGTAATGATTCATTTATTAACTTATTATCTGAAGCTTTATGAATAATTAGACATGTGCAGATGTTGATAATGTATTCAGATCTTTATCTAACAAGAATAAAGCTTTACCACTATCACCAACCATTGCTAATTTATCTAAGATTGATTTAAATAATTTTTCTTCTTCATGCTGCTCTGCAACATACCATTGTAAGAAGTTAAAGGTTGAATAATCTTGAGTGGTCATTGCTACATGAGCTAATTTATTAATTTCAGCTGTAATATGTTTTTCATGCTCGTAAGTTTTATCGAACAATTCAGAGAGTGATGAAAACTCTGATGGTGGCGCTTCAATTGCACCAAGTAAAGGCATCGCACCTGTATCACTTAAATAATCAAATAAGCGATGCATATGCTCCATTTCTTCACGAGAATGTGCTTTTAAAAACTTAGCTGCACCATCAAATCCTTTATCGTCGCACCAAGCACTCATTTGTAAATAAAGATTTGCTGAATAAAACTCTAAATTTAGCTGTTCATTCAATTTATTAATCATATCTTGATGTAACATATTTTACGTCCTTTGCGATGAAAATTAACATTAGAGATATTATGCACAATTAAAAATAAAAATATACTTATTTAAATAGAGTTTGTTTATTTTTTTAATTAGTTAATGCGTAACAAAAATAAAAACCAATCTCATTTGCAATATAAATTTGTTATTTTAATAAAAGTTAAATGCTACTTATTATCATTGGCAACAAAAAAACCCAACACTACCGTAACACATTGTAATAATTGGTTATTGTTTAAAATTAAATTAATAAGGTTAATTTAATTATTTTTAGCCAATCAAAGCATTTAACTTTTATAAAATATAAACAAAGTACTAAAATTTAATTATTATCTTCTACTTTTAATTCTTTACTTTATTTACATCTCTATATATACATCTATTTATAGCCACTCTTCTTTTATATATCTATTTTAATACGATTGTAAAAAAACTTTATTATCACCTGTTAATTAACCTATTTTATCAGCAATTATTTCTAGTTTACTCCATTGTGTCCCTTCCTCTTAAATTACTACGATTTTTTTCATTTTTTGCATGTAAAAAAAACACACAACTCTCAAAAAATAAAAATATTTATAATTTTTATACAGTTTTTGATTTTGGCTGATAAGATTAGTAGGTAACTCATATTTGTATGTACAAAAAATTAGTATTAAAGCCCTAATCATAATAAAGGTTAATTAGGAGCCACTATGACAAAAACAGTGTTAGTACCCGTTGATTTTACAGAGCTTGGTTTATTAGACAAGGTTGTTTCTCATCTAAAAGCATTGTCTGTCGCTGACAAACTGAATATTCATTTTTTATCTGTGATCCCAAGTTATGAATCTTTTGTTGGGTTTGCATTTGCAGGCCAAGACCGACTCGCAAGTGACAAACAACGTATTGAAATTGCGTTATCTACGTTAAAAGAAAATTTATCGCATGTTGAGATTTCTAACAGTACTTCTCAGTTTTATATTTCCATTGGTAATCCACGCGATAAAATTTTAGAAACGGCGAAAAAAATTCAAGCCGAGTTGATTGTCATCGGTTCTCGTAACCCCGGCATGAAAACTTACCTCCTCGGCTCTACTGCATCTTCTGTTGTTAGCTATGCTGAATCATCAGTATTAGTTGTCCGTTAATTACTTTATTCCCTTATAAGAAATCTGGTACAAGTCATAAACCAGATTTCTTATTCTTTATTCCGTAAAATGAAGTCAAAATAATATTTTATTTTATCATTCTTATTTTTGAGAGTAATTATTAATAATATATCTTTAAACAATAAGATAATTATTAAAAAACAAGAAGAAAAAGGTGTATTAATGATTAATATATAAATATATATATTAACAACCTATTAATACTTTTATATTGTTGATCATGTGAATTTATGTAAAGATACTTTTCTTTCTATGAAAACCAAATGTAATCAATATCGGTAAAAGGAATTAACATGAATAACGAGTACTCTGAAAAATGGCAAGAGCGTTTTTCATTTTTTGATAAATATGGCTCACCTAAAACTCCTGAATTTAAAGCGGCTTATAAAGAACTATCCTTTGGTAAACGTATTCTCATTGGAATGAATATCTGGGCCTTTTTCTTTGGTTTTATTTATTTTCTTATTTTAGGTTTATGGCGTAAAGCATTAACATTACTTGCCATTAACATTGCTATTTTTACTATTATCGGTTTCTTCCCTGTCAATAATGGTGTAATCAATGCTGTCGGTATTGCCATTAATATTTTATGGGCAATAACAGCTAACTATGCTTATTATTTAAAAGAAACCAAGAATGATCAAAGCTGGAATCCTTTTGATGGGGTTCTATAATAGTTTTTCTACAATAATATCAAAGGGGTAATTACCCCTTTAGTTTTTATATTCCTCAAATCCTTTTTACTAACAACACTACAGTACCTTCTACTTTTGTCATAAAGATTCATTTTCCTAACCAGAGAAAATTCTAGTCAATGCTATAATGCGTTAACTAGAAATCAGGGAAAAAATCATGTCGAATCATTTTCAAGGTAAATTTGAAGCAGAACTAAAATATCACCTTCAAAATCCAGAAAAATTTATTGCAGCATTAGAAAAAGCTGGTGCAATCTTATTTACGCCTAATAACCAAGAAACAGATTGGTATATGGAACATTCTAATCTCAAGTTCCCGACATCAAACATAAGCTTGTGTATAAGAAAAATGTTACCTTCAGGCATAAACCTTCTTATCGTTAAAGGCCCTGATTTATCACAATGTGAAGCAGTACGCATAGAAGATGCAGAAAAAACAGTCTCCATGTTTATCACACTAGGCTACCATTGTATTCTCAATTATACCAAATCAAGAGAAATCTATTTTTTAGACGAGTTTCATATCACCATTGATAAATTAGATAATCTAGGTTCATTTGCAGAATTCGCTATTATGACTGACGATCAAAGTCAACTGCCTCTCTATACGAAACAATTACAAAATTTAGCAGCACAGTTTGGGTTTACAGAAAAACATCTTGAAAAAAATAACTATAAAAAACTTATGTTAAATAGCTTAAAAAGATAACCTAATTTAAATTAAAGATATTCTTTCTATCACTTGTTCAAACACCGACATTATAACCTTATCCTAAATATCGGTGTTTTATCTTTCCCAAGATTATTTACCCCACGTAGTAAAAAATAGAAAAAACCTCCCTTGATACAAGTTTAAACTTGAATACTATTTTTTTGGAGAGCTTCTTAAATTTTTTCTTTTTTTTCTCTTTAATAACATTCAGATTTAGGCTAATAATGCTATTCAGATCCGATTTAAAAGATATTTTTGCAATATCACTTATATTAATGCTATGTTTTTATTAGAATTAATAAAAAAATATACTAATAGGAGGGGTTATGCTTGAAAATTACCTTAATATCTTCATTAAGGCAACTTTTATTGAGAATATGGCATTAAGTTTCTTTTTGGGAATGTGTACTTTCCTTGCTGTTTCAAAAGAAGTGAAAACATCATTAAAACTAGGACTCACGGTCACTGTTTTACTTATTATTGCTACTCCAATCAATAACTTAATTTATAATTTTATCTTAAAAAAAGATGTTTTAGTGGAAGGTATCGATCTTAGTTTTCTAAGATATATTACTTTTATTGGTGTTTTAGCCGCATTAGTTCAAATATTAGAAATGTTTTTAGATAAATTTATCCCTTCACTTTACCATTCATTAGGGATTTTTTTGCCTTTATTAACTATTCATTGCGCTATCTTTGGTGCCACCATTTTTATGGTTGAGCGTGATTATACATTTTCAGAATCAGTTATATACGGTGCAGGTTGTGGCGTAGGCTGGTTACTAGCAATTGTCGCTCTATCTGGCCTACGAGAAAAAATGAAATATTCAGATATTCCTAAAGGATTAAGAGGATTAGGTATCACCTTTATCACTGTAGGATTAATGTCATTAGGTTTTATGTCATTTTCCGGTATTTCACTTTAAAAAAACATTTAATATCATTTAATTCAAATTTTCATACATCATAAATTTTATTGAAAAAACAACATAAACTATAAACGGAAAGCTCACATTTTTCGTTTATAGTATTTTTATCTATTTTCTTCCTACCCCCCTATTTCCTCTTACTTATTTTAGCTCGCACAATCACATAAATACTTCTTATTTATGCTTGTAATAAAAGAAAAACTAATTTTATTTATTGCTCTTTATATCATAAGTATTTTTTTATTTTATAAATAGAATCACTTACATTATTAAAATCTAATTGTTTAAATTACAAACTATCAATTCACATTAAATTAATAACAAATCAACAGGTTATCAATTAGTTATTAAAAACAACATTTTTTATGTCATCTTTTTACTTTTTCAAATTTTAAGTCTTAAATTAAATTTAATGAAAATCAACACGTTACATCACCAAGGAATTCATTTGAAAAATTTATTAATAAGAACAATAAATAACCATAAAGAATATTTATAAAATGCCGATACTCTTTTTTAGTATTTGAAAAAATCAAAAGGATATATGGCATTAAATCAAAGAGTGTTCTAAAAACATAACTTTACTCGTTTTTAGTCATTTTTTGTCTATACCAGTTACAGGAAGTAAAAATAAAACTTAAAAATCAATAAATTGCACAGTTGTATTTTTATAAAAAAGGAAATAACTATTCATGTTTAAGAACTTCAAACAACGTTATTTGCCAAACGTCTCTTTTAATATGTCGAATTTAAAAACAACCACCTTAGTTTGGCTTATAACCGGCTCCTTGATTTTACTTCTTGGTTTAGCCTCTGTTTTATTTCTTTCATCTGTAAATGATTACAAGAGAAACTTAAACACACTAAACAATATCTACATTGAACAATCACTACTAAGTAACACCTGGGAAAATCTGCTACAAACTCGTAATACCTTAAATAGAGCAAGCTCTCGACATTTATTAATTATTAATAAAATGGCCACCGCAAATACTGATATTTCATCTTTATTACAACAAACTAAAGAAAAACTTCAAAGTGTTGAAAATGCTTGGAGTAGTTTTAAAAATATTCCTCATAATATTAAGAATGAAAGCTATATTCAGCAATTAGAACAAAAGTATACTGAACTTAATGCTGCATTAATTGAATTTTTAGCCTTCTTAGAACAAGGAAAAACATACGAGTATTTAAATCAACCGACACAAACCTACCAAGATAATTTTGAACAAGCATACATCAACTATCATCAACAGCTACAAAGCCATTACACTGCATCATTAAATGAAGGTGAGTTACTGTATGATAGGATCATTTATAGTTTAATTGTAATTACAATCCTCATTGTCATTTTTTCTTTTTTAGTCCAAGTCGTATTACGAAAAAATTTTATTTCACCTCTCAATGCCATTATGAAGAATATTGAAGATATCAGTAATGGTGAGTTAGCCACTAATGTCACGACAAAAGGTCTATTTGAAATAAACATCCTCACTAAAAATATTGAAAAAATGCGAGATCAAATAAAGCAGATAGTTAATAACATTAATAGCAGTTCAGGCCTTATCAATTCAGAATTAAATGATATTTCTGTTATGAACAATAATCTTGCTATTCGCGTTGAACAACAATCAGCAGCTGTACTTGAAACATCCGCAGGGATAAGACAACTAAGTGTTACCTCAAAACAGCATGCAGAAAATACCCAAGCATCATGTGAACTTGTGACTAAAACAGATTCTATGATCCATCAAAGTAATGAAATGTTAGCTAACGTAGTTGAAAATATGCATGAAGTCGTCTCTTTCTCTGAGCAAATTAATGATATTACATCAACAATTGACAATATTGCCTTTCAAACTAATTTGTTAGCGTTAAATGCCGCTGTGGAAGCCGCTAGAGTAGGTGAACATGGTAAGGGATTTGCGGTGGTTGCAAAAGAAGTCCGTGAATTATCCATTAGCTGTAATTTAGCATCAAAAGAGATAAAAGTACTTGTTGCAAATTCAAGTAAAAAAATAAACCAATGTTTTCAATTAGCAGCTGACGCAAACGATAATATGGTGGATATTTCTAAACATACTGAAAATATCAATGAAATGATCCACGATATTTCTATCTCAACTAATGAACAAAGTAATGGTATTGCTCAAATTGAAGATGCTATAAACCAATTAGATCAAACAACACAAGCTAATGCCACAATGACAAGGGAGCTAGTTAATTCACTAGATTCCCTACAGACACAATCAAACCAATTAAAACAAGAGTTAACTGTTTTTCATCAATAAAAAATGCTAACTAATTCAATAGAAAGTTATCCTAAGATAGCTTTCTATTGTTCATATATTAAAGTATCAAAAATGGCTAAATTCAGAGATCTCTTTCTTCCCATGTGATTTTAAAAAATCTAAAACTTTTCTTGGGGACGTATTTAATATACGTTCTTCGGGAAAATCTATTTGAGTTAATACTTCTAATACTCGATCAAATTTTCCTAATGATAAAGCAATATGAGAGTCAGATCCTAGTGCAATCAATCCACCTGCATCACGAACTGCTTTAGCTATATCTATGCAGTTTTTCTCACTCCCTACTCTAGAATGAATAAATGATGAATTATTCATTTCTAAAGCAACGTTACTAGCCGCAGCCACTTTGGCAACTTCGGCAATATCAATGGGGTATTTAGGATTTCCAGGATGAGTTATCATTTGAACAACGCCACTTGTTATTGTCGCAATTAAAGCCTTTGTATTATCCACAATACCCAATGAACTCATAACTGGATCGTGAAAACCAGCAAGCACTATATCTAATTTCTTACTCATTTTTTCACTGCAGTCCGTTTCGCCTTTAATATTTTTAATATTTGCTTCAATACCATAAAGGATCCCAACACCATCAATCATACGGGGGATCACTGGTAAATTAGAAAAATGCCATTCATGAGGAGCATCATCCATATCAGGACCATGATCAGTAATTGCAAATAATTTAATTCCCTGCTTTTTAGCTTGCTGAAAATATTCACTCACCGTACTGTAAGCATGTGTACTGGCAATTGTATGAGCATGTAAATCAACGGGATACATAAATAATTCCTTCATAAAAAAGCGCTATGATCATCTGTAAGATGGTTCTTCTTCAAATATAAGATCTACCTAAAATCGATGGGCTACAATAACAAAAATATGAAATAGCTTATAAGCTGCTATGTCTATTTTTTCTTACATTAGTAAGAAATGAAGATAAACTTCAATAAATATGCTTTAATCTTCAACATATTATTTAATATCAATTAGATAATTAATGTTTCACTTTAGTACTATACACAATAATTCTGAAAATACATTGTATAATGCTTTTTCATTTTAACTTTACAAAGGCTAATTATGTTCAACTATCCCGCAGTCGCTTATTTTGATGAAGAAAGTGAAACCTACGAAATTACTTATCGTGATTTTGATAATATACACGCTGTTGCTTACACGGAAGATGATATTGAGTTAGAAGCCTCTGATATTTTGCATGTTGGCCTTGAGGAATTTCTTTCAAGTAAAATGCCTATTCCTGCTCCATCAAAAGCACAACCAGGCGATTTTATTGTTTACTTACCACTCATCAGCTGTTTGAAAATCGCGCTTCATAATGCCATGCTAGAAACTAAAACAAAAAAATCAGACCTTGCAAGAAAAATGAATTTAACTAGCGCACAAATAGAACGTCTACTTGAAATTAATCAATCATCAAAAGTTGATAGCTTAGAACAAGCTCTTTATTTATTAGGTTATGGGATTTCTGTTAGCGTTTATAAAGACACAAATTGATAATACTAAAGATAAAAATGGCTCTAATAAAAATTAGAGCCATTAGTTTATATTATTTTATAATCCACAAATCTTGTTATTAGATATTATAACTTTTTGCTTGCTAAAAATTTGGCATGATTAGTATAAATCGCAATAATATCTTCACCTCGTCCTACTAATCCTGCAACTTGGTTAACCATATCAATGTGATCTTCAGCATAATCATCCTTAATTAATTTGCCTAATCGCATACTCGTTCGACCAACTAAGCCATCATTTTGGCGCTCAATGAAAAAAGCACTTAATACACGCATTGCGGCATGAGTCGGATCCAGTAAATTACCTTTTTCACCCGCAATTAGTCCTTGAATATAACTACCAAATGAGTAGTAATGCACGCCATTAACAATTTCTTTACCTTCACCACCACGAACTTCAGGTAGCCCTTGTGGATAATTTTTATTAAATTCAGTTACATTTTCAGTTGTTAATGCTTCTAATGCAGCGATAGCATCTTGGGGATTGCCACGATTACCAGAGAATGTAGAAATAATAGTGCCAATAGCTTTCATTACTGCATCAGCAATATATTCTGGCACACTATCCTTGCGCATAATGCGTCGTACTAAATCTGCAATTTCTGAACCATGATTTACACCATTAACAGAAGTAACAGAAGCAATACTTTTAGCATGTTTTGCAGCAACATAACGACAAGCTAATGGGCCTTGGCTATGACCAATTAAATTGACTTTTTTTGCTTTCGTTTCTTTAAGAACTTTTTGCACAAATTCCCAAAGTTGCTCACCACGAACTTCATTAGAATTAAATGCAGAAAGAGATGCTGTAAAAACTTTATGACCATCCTTTTCTAATGCATCCGCGATACCATAAAAGTAAGGGTAACCGACGATATCATCAAAACCAGATAAACCATGAACTAAAATAATTGGATATGTTGTTGACATATTTTCCACTCCTTGGGGTTAAGTTAATTAATTGCTAAACATCCTATTAGCAATACTTACAACAATCGGTAAAATACAATATTTATAATATAACATCATATTTTGGCACTTCATTTGTCATAAGTGATTATTAGAATAATCTAAATTTTACGATCGTAAAGCCTTATTTTTATCAATTTTATATTTTTTAATCATCATCTGAAAAAATCAACATACCCTCTATCAAACCTTCTGCTTTTTTTAACTTTTTCCCAATATATGTATCTGAACATTTTTCATGTTTTGCAAGCTCAATAAAAGTTTTTCCAAAAACATAATAATTAATAAGTAATTGATAATCTTCTGTATTATACTTCATAAGCCTTTTCATTAAATCATTGATTATATTTGCTTTATGATGAGAACATTGTTTTCGTTGCTTTATTTTTTCCGGGATAATTTCTTTTTTGTTTTTATTTAAAAAGTAAACAGCAATATGATCATTAGCAACCCATGCTCCCCACTCTTCAAGTATTTTTGAAATATTCCTCATATTAACATCCTTATTTTTTCATATGGTGATAATCGCATCCAGCAATCATTTAAAAACACCTATCTAATTATTAATAGGTATTATAAATATAATGACAAAAGTTTAATTTACAACTGGATTTAATAAAGCGATGAAATTGAATGTTGAAACTATGAGAGGATATGAAAAATCTAAATATGACTTAGCTATTTTAATTAAGAATCGGATTATCTTTAAGTTATAAAGAATTTTATTCTGTGTTTTTCTTAAAATAGCCAGCCATATGAAATATCAGCGATTACGGTAATGTTTCTTCAGGTCGTAAAGTCAGTACTTCGTATCCATTTGAAGTAACCAAAATTGTATGTTCCGACTGTGCCGATAATTTTTTATCTCTCGTTACCACAGTCCAACCATCTTTTTTAGTTTTTATTTTAGCACCACCCTGATTAATCATTGGTTCAATCGTAAAAGTCATGCCTTCTTTCAATTCAATACCTTGCCCCTTAATACCATAATGTAAGACTTGTGGTGCTTCATGCATTTCTCTACCAATGCCATGTCCGCAATATTCTCTTACAACACTATATCCATGGCTTTGTGCAAAGCTTTGAATAGCATGGCCAATATCACCTAATGTTGCTCCCGGTTTAACTTCTTTAATACCTTCCCACATTGCTTGATATGTTGTTTTAGCTAATTTGCGCGCAATAGGAGATGCCTCTGGCATAATATACATTTTACTAGAGTCGGCAATAAATCCATTCTTTTCTAATGTGATATCAACATTAATAATATCTTTACTTTTCAGTCGTTCATCCGATTTTGGTACACCATGACAGACAACTTCATTAATTGACGTATTTAACACATACTCGTAACCATACTGGCCTTTACTCGCTGGTCTTGAGTGGAGTTCATTAATAATAAAGTCTTCCACTTTATCATTGATTTCTAATGTAGAAACACCTGGTACAATAAAGTCATCAAGCATTGTAAAAACTTGTGCTAATAAACGTCCAGATTCGCGCATTAATTCAATTTCATCAGACGTTTTGATTGTTATTTTATCCATATTCCTTTCCTCTTATTCTGCTTGTTGCTTGATAGCTTCTTTTTCCAGCATTTCGTTAATAATCATTGGGAACGTTTTGTCTGGATTTAACTCTGCTTGGATACCAATTTTTATCCAAAATTCAGCCTGAGCATTAACCGAGCGAGACATTACATTGCTTGCCTTTCTTAAATACTCATGTAGCTCATCAGAGATTTTTACAATACCCACGCCAATCCTTATATACAGATCATAATAAAACATATACGTTCTATAGTAGAATCAATTACCGATGCTTTCAATTGCTATTTAGTGCTGCCATAGGCATAAAATGCTCAAATAAAAAAATAAGAGTAAATAACAACCAAAACAAAAGGTCGTATTTTTTACTTTTTTTATATTTCAATACATTTATTCCAAAATGCTCAATGGTTTTTGATATTTTATTTCTTGTTATCTTAAATTAAAGATATTTATTTTTAAGTGCATTATCCTCAGAATTAGCTGAGAGACAAATTAGAAAACAAGCGTTAGTTTAATATTAATAAAACTTAGAACCGAATTTCGTATAAATACTAAGGAAAGCAATAATATGAATCCATTCAAAAAAATCACCTTACTTTCGCTATTAAGCAGTCTTTTAATATTAATCTCAGGTTGCACAACAATTGAGAGAAATTATCCCACAAGTTTAAGTGTCGCTAATGAACAAACTGAAAATAAAGCACTCTCAACAAAATGGGGAGAAAACTTATTATCTGTAACTCAGAGCATTGAGGCCCATCGATTATCACAAACACCTTCACAAACAACATCAATATATTATCAGAGCGGAGTTCCCGCTAGTTCTTACTCAAAAATTACACGTATTAAAGAGAGTCCTGTACAGATATCTATCCTGACTGAATCTAGAAATATAATTCCTCTCTATTATTCACAAAATAATCAATATTTATTATATGGTAAAGAGAATGAACGTTATATTATTTTCTTACATAACACCAGTTCAAGAAAAATATATGAAGCAATCATTACTGTTGATGGATTAGATGTTATTAGCGGTACAGTAGGCTCATACGAAAATAGAGGTTACTTATTAAGATCTGGAGAAACTTTATTTATTGAAGGATTTAGGAAAAATGACCAACAAGTCGCTGCATTTCGCTTCAGTTTACCAGATGAAGGGTATGTAAATTATAATGTACAAGGTGATAAAAGAAATATAGGCGTAATAGGTGTTGCTCTTTTCGAATCAGAAGAGGGACCAGAAAAGATAATGAAAAAATGCAGCTATTTACCTAATCCTTTTCCAAAGGATAACAACTATGCACCAGATCCTTGTATTCCCTAATATTAACCATTAATTATCTCTTATAAAAAATAGTGTATTTAGTTACACTATTTTTTATTACTAGATTTATCACTATTCTCATTCTCTCTATCCCTTCAAAAAAACCTCATTTTTTATTCTGTTAACAATAAAAATTTTTAGGAATTGTTATGTCTAAAAAACCATATCGCATTATATTAACAGGCGGCCCAGGTTCAGGAAAAAGTACGTTAATTAATGCACTTAAAAATAAAGGCTACTCTTGTTCTTTAGAGGCAGGTAGAGCCATTATACAAGATCAAACTCTTATCAAAGGTAATGGGCTACCATGGATCGATCCTGAAGCTTTCGCACAATTAATGCTAAGTTGGGAATTGCGTTCATGGCATGAAGCAGCCAACGCTGAAACTCCCTATTTCTATGATAGAGGACTTCCCGATATTGCAGGCTATCTGTTATTGTGTGGATTACCCATTCCCAAACATCTTAACAATGCAATAATGTTATTTCGTTATTCAACAAATGTATTTATTGCCCCACCTTGGCCTGAAATCTATACGCAGGATAAAGAAAGAAAACAAACAATTAAAGAAGCAGAGGAAACTTATTTAGCAATGCTAGAAGTTTATAAAAACTATAATTATAGTTTGATTGAGTTACCTAGATTAGCAATAGAGAGTAGAACTAATTTTATTATCAATAAGATTTAATATCAGCCAGTAAGATATTACTGGCATAGATAATAATAAATACTTAGTAAGAAGCTATAATTTTTAGATCTGGTTTCTCCCCTCGCATTATAGCCCGTTGTTGTTCATGAACTGCCTCATTAATGGCTTTTTGTTCCCCTGGCGTTCGAGTGTTTTTACCGCAAACTAATGTAGAACACACCGGGCTACCTATCCTATGACTCCCTGAATTGCCTGTACTAAAAGTCACATTATCAGTTGTACAACCTAATAATAGAAAAGATAACAATAAAGTGATTACTATGCGCATAATTTTCCGTATAAAATTAAATTATAAATTGATATGACAGTATTAATAAGCATCAAAAGTATAATGTGGCTTTTGTATCCACTTAAATTCAACTGTTTGTTTTTTTTCATTCCAAATAGGTTCGGGAACTGGCATCGTAAAGCTTATTTTTTGAATAGGCTTCATTGTTGAGTATTCATTATTTATGTATTGATTATTTACTGATGATTTTGACTCATTTAAACCAACTTTAAAAAGTTGTCCGAATTTACGATTATCTTCTTGTACCTCTAATTCAAAACGTGACTGTTTTCCTAACATAAAAACCAAGTTATTATTAACTGCGTTACTATCAATGTGAGGATTATCAACTTCAGGATTATCAATATGTATATCAGAAAACTTAGCTTGAGCTACTTTGCTAGAGCTACATCCAGCGATAATGAACATAGAAAATAATAAAAATAAAGGGTAATGCATAATATAAATATCAATAAGAAATAGGAGTAAATAATTATTCCATAAAAAACATTTACTAACAAAATAATTTTTATTAATTATATAAAAAAAGAAAAATAGTCTTATAAAATAAAAACCAATAAATAATCGAGCTAAAAATAAAGCAATAAATAAAATTTTATAACTACATAAGTAAAATTAACAACATACCCATATAAATTCATTTTTTATATGGTTCAATTTAATCTATATTAATTACATATACTTCTTGGGTAATATAACCACCTAATTAACCTGAATATAATTTTAAAAATATAAAAAATATCAGTAAAAGTATTTTTATTAAAAAATAGACTCAAATTATATTATTTTTATCTATTCGTGTAATTTTAAAAGAGGAAGGTAATAAAAACCAAGATATAATTAATTATTTAAAATTTAAAAAATAAAAAAGCCTTATAATTATTAAAAAATATAAGGCTTATAATGCGCAGTATACTTTATTGACCTGCTGACATTTTCTTCATTTGTTCTAAAGAATCTAATGCTTGCTTACAAGTACTTTCTTGAACATCTGTAGGTAATGCTGCAAATTGTTCTTTCGCCTGAGCATACTGTGCTTTCATTGCTTCAGCTTGAGCTTTAGTTGCATCATTTTTTGCCATTAACTCAACATAAGAGTCTGTTTCTTTAAAATAGTCTTCACATGCTTTAGATAAATCAGCAGAAACAGCAACAGAAGAGATTGATAATAAACCCAATGCTAAAATAAGCTTTTTCATAAATATCCTTTAAGTATTGTTAACAGTTAGAAAGTAATTTCTATTATTTTTCTTAAGTCGGCATTATCTCAAAAAATAGTAAAATGGGGATAAGTATTATCTTAATTAAAAAATAAAGTTTCATCTAATAATGATTAGAATAATAAATAAAATCAAAATATGATAATTGAAAATTAGCTTGTCACTTTTAGCATTAACTCTATATGTTAAATTATTCCTTTTAAATTAATGTGTTATTCTTATTAATTAAGAATTTAATTTTTAATCATAAAGCTCGTATAAAAATAATGCTCGATAAAATAATACCCACAAAAAAATATAGGTAAAAATAATAATTGATAAGATAGACTGGTACGCTTGCGATAACTTTCATTATGATCTTCTACTTGAAAATGGAATTAAAGAACTAGGAATGTTACGTAAGAGATCAATAAATAGGTTTACATTTCTTACCCAAGCTTATGACGAAAACTTATTGACGACATTTAAATAATGAAGGATACCCTTTCTCACCGTACTATTACGGATCAGAAAATGATAAGTTTTTCAAAAAGATCGAAAATATTTTAGTTCAAAAACTCCCATCTTCTTATTATGTCAAAAAACCCATAGGTAATTATCAAAATTTTTATTCTTAATTACAAATACATATGAAACACAAAAAATAAAGTAAATTGGTTTTAATTATTTCTGTATCAATTTAAAATTTAACTCTCACAACAATTATATACAACAATTTATTTAATTTATTATTAACTTATTGCTAATTAAATTAACATTTAAACTTTTAAATTTTGTTTTTATATGGTTTATTAATTTTGCCGTGATCTATATAAAAGAATCATGCTTCATTCTTATATATAGTTGCCCGTACTTAATAGGTTCTATTAGTCAGGGGGTTACCCCACCAACGGAGGCATTTAATGTCTATAAAATGGGTTTTAATTATATCTGGAATTGCTATTGGTGCTATCGCTTTACTTCTTGGTATTAACGGAAATCCCCCTAATATGGGTGTTTGTGTTGCTTGCTTTATTCGTGACAGTGCGGGCAGCATGGGATTACATAATACTGAAACAGTACAATATCTTCGTCCTGAAATATTCGGTTTTATTCTCGGTTCATTTGTAGCTGCTTTACTATTCAAAGAGTTTCAATCAAAAGCTGGATCAGCGCCAATTATTCGTTTTACATTGGGCTTTTTAATGATGGTCGGTTGCTTAGTTTTCTTAGGTTGTCCATTAAGAATGGTACTTCGTATTGGTGCTGGAGATTTAAACGCAGTAATAGGATTAGTTGGATTAATAATCGGAATTGGTATCGGAAGCTTATTCATAAAAAAAGGATTTTCCCTTCCACGAAATTATCGACAATCTCCTGTAGAAGGTTTTATTTTACCAGTTATATGCGTATTCCTTTTTGCTTTATTCTTATGGAATAGTGATATTTTTAATTCCAGTGTAAAAGGCCCTGGTGCAAGTCATGCTCCAATATGGATGTCTATTATTGCAGGACTTATTATTGGCTTTATTATTCAACGAACTCGGTTTTGTTTTATTGGAATGGCAAAACATGTTTTTTTATCACGTAACTATAATATGGCGCTTGGGGTGATCGCATTAACACTTGTTGTACTCTTAGGTAATCTCTACTTAGGCAAATTTAATCTTGGGTTTGAAAATCAACCAATAGCTCATAGTGATGGACTATGGAATTTTCTCTCTATGCTGCTTGTAGGCCTTTGTGGTGTATTTATTACTGGTTGTCCATTGCGCCAACTTGCCAATGCAGGGCAAGGCAATTCCGATGCTGCAATTAGTGTATTAGGTATGTTAGTTGGTGCTGCTTTTGCTCATAATTTCTCTTATGCCTCAAGCCCCGCAGGTGTTACAGATAATGGCAAATTCGTTGTTATTATTGGTCTATTGGTTACATTCATTGTTGGTGTTATTTATACTTATGCCGCAAATAAAATAAACCACCATGAGACTAATAAAAATGACGCATAATTATTTATTCCTTTTTCATGAACAATATGCGGTCAAGAAACTTCACCATCAACTCCAAAAGGATAATTTTTTCTCAAGCATAATTGATGCACCAAGAAAATTATCTTCTGAGTGTGAATTAGCAGTATCTGTTTATTTTTCTAATAATGAAACTTATAAGCATTATATTAATGATAACATTAGAGTTATTTATAAAATAAATTCAGATCAATTTGATGTCCTATGGCAAGATAAAACTTGAAGTAAGATATTATTGAAAGCTCAACAATGAAAGGCTACATGAGTAGCCTTTCATTAATCAAATAAATTTAGTGATTATACTTATTGTATTATTCAAATATAAAAAACCACCCAGATTTACAAAGGATGGTTTCAATATTTTAACTATTTATAAAATAATAATTTGCTATTCTTCTTCTGGTGGGTTTTTGAGGATCTGATGAATTTCCTCTTTTAGTCTTAATTTTTGTTTTTTTAACTCTACAACTTCTTCACCATACCCTCTTCTATCCTTATGTTCCAATCTTACTATTTTATGGTCAAGTTCATTATGTTGATCAAAAAGAGCGCGAAAATGAGGGTCTGTTTGGCGAAGCTTTGAAATTAAATCACGATATTCTGGAAACATAAATAGCTACCTTCCTTATTAATTGTGAATTAAGTACTATTTTAAGTCTTACTCAAACTGATTAACCTGTCATTGTCTTTATGTTAAAAATAAGACTAACATCAATTAATATTTCTAATTTAAAAATTACTAAGTATTTTTATATTAAACACTTTAATTATGATTTTCATACGTAATGCATTGAGTTATATGGCTTTATAAAGCTACTTATACTTAAGCAAATAAAAAGAAACAATACTTAGTTAATTTTTCCTATTCTGACCAAACATCTTCATAACCATCTCTATCAATAATAAAGTTATATCCTTCAGGAAGATAAAGATATTTCATTACCTCAGGTAACACTGTGTTTAAATGTTCTGTATGTAATGCCTGGTAAAAATCATCTCTTTCACAATATTCGCCACAATAAAAAAACCAACTTATCGTACCATCTTTAGATCTTTTTATACGTGTTCCATAGATAGGCGTTAAATTTAAGGTATCTAAAGCAATTGCTACCATCTCTTCCGGGTTTTCAGGTAAGACACCATATTTTTTGCATACGCTTTTTTGTTGTTCAACAATATGTAATATCTTGTTTTTATTTATCATCATATTCCAAAATTAAAAATGAGCTCAGTTAAAGCACTTTCCCCAGACAGGATTATAACGAGTTTGCTACTATGCACCTAACACCATAAAAACGAGCATTAATTTATTCAAACAGCTAGATACAAAAAACAGATAAATTCAAACAGAAAAGAATAAAAAAACACCAATTCACCTTAAAACTAGACAAAAAGCAGTATCACCGCATTTTTTGTTGAAAAAAAAGCACTTATTGTTAACTCATAAAATATAAATTCTCTATATTTGTAGTGATCTCTAATAGTTATTTATACCCATCTATTTGAGTCACTAAGCCCAATGCCGCCACATTGGGCTTTTTTATGAAGAATAGATCGATATTATTTTTCATTACAATAGCTTCAAACCTCTTTAAGTTTGTTCAAAAATACTAAACTGTAAAATCAATGGGTTTAATCAAAAATGTTTTAATTTTATATGATTTGAACAGTTTCCAGTAACCCTTAAATTTATACTAAAAATAGTAAAGTGGTTATTGCCGACCAACTCCTTTTTTGCCGGCATCAATAACTATTTATTAGGTAAAAGATCCTGCTCTTGTAATTTAGAAAGTGCTAACTCTTTCATCCAATCTGCAAGTAGTGGCGCTGTTTTTATTGAATCCAATAATGCACGCTCTTTTTTTGTTAAACGAATAATAATAACTTCTGTTTTCATTGTAGACATAATAATTCCCCATTTATAAAAGAGAAAATATTGGCACAAAATAGTAACAGAAAGGTCTGACTTACACGGTTTTACAAAATCATCATTTAAAGATAATTAGTAATACGTTATCGATAGGATATTGGCAATATAGTTCATTGTTTATTTTTAGAAAAAACATTAACATACTTATGATAAATTAGAAAATAGATAGGTATTATTCATGTTTCTAAATCCCAAAAGAACCGTAAAAGCCAATGTAAGAAAAAGAAACTCCATTTTTCCTGGTTTGGGAACTACATACAGTATTAGTCTTTCTGATGATGGGCCATCACCACAAGAAATTCAAAAAATAGAATTTAATAAATTTGCAGATAAAGCTATTGATGAAGTCACTACAATGATCGGTTGTTTTGAAAGATCAGAGAAAAAAAGTAAAAGCCCCAACTCTGATAAACCTTTGCATTATGAGAAATTAGACAATGAGTTTCTCAGGCTTACTGTTTCATTTTTTCAAATTATTCAAGAAATTAGATATTCTGGTGACACTAGTCAACATGCAAAGAATAGAATTACCACCTCATTATTTGGGATAACACGCTGGCTAGATAATAAATATCCATCATGGAATAGTGAAAGAGCTGAAGTAGAAAGAAATAGTAAAGAAATTGAGAAAAGAGTTAAAAAAGAATTCAAAGCAAAAAGGTTTTATAAAACAAAATTTGCCATTTTAGCAGTTGCCACTTTTTGGGTTCCCTTTGTTTTTTGCTGGTTTTCTCTACAAAAAAAATATCCTAAATGGTTCAAAGTCATCAGTTTCTTATGGGCTATATTTGTTGCTCTTTTAGTATACAGAACACCTAAAATATAATAACTAGCTATTATATTACTCTCTTATCTTTATCTTATGGTGTTTCTTTTAAAATAAAAAATACCATAAGTCAAATAACCCACCTAAGATATATTATTATATATATTAAATAATTATATTTTTCTTTAATAGAGTTCACCTTAAGAAAGATTATATTCTAAATATATTTTTTTAAGGTTATTTAAATTGATAAATAAAGCAAACAATATGATCATTAAGAATAATTTAATAGTTATTACACAATAAAAAATAAAAAGGTTATTTTTCATGCTACTGAATAAACATTTTAGTAAAAATATTATTACTATTAGTCTTTTATCTTTCTTCGCTAATTCGGTTTATGCCAAAGAAAATAGTACAACGGACGGTCATCTCTCTAATAATGAAATTACATCTAATTCGACTTATAGCAATAAAACAAATCTTTATATAGATACAAACCACAAAATTCAAAATATTACTCTTGAAGATGAGGCAGTATTACGAATGAACGGCGACAGTCTAGCAATAGGTACAATTATTAAAGATGATGCCAATATTAGTATGTATGCTCATGGTATAAAAGATGTGGGTATTCCCACGATTAAAGATACTATAATAACAGGTACAAGTAATATTGATATGAACGCAAATTCATCATCTATAGGCAAATTATTTATAGATAAAAATGCCAAATTATATATTGATAACATTGATTCTGAAACTACTGATGTATCCAAAAATGATCCTGTTCCTTCAGCTAACATCTTTATAGAAAATTTAACACTAGCAGGTAAAACATATATTGCACCTACATGGAACGAAATTTATGGTGATGATGGTGATGCCCCGAGACCAGAAAAATCAGGCCCAGAATTAATTACTCATATCAACAATTTAGAGATGCAAGCTAGTAGCCAATTAGAAATGGGTCATTATGCTTCTGGCATGCAATTTAATCGACTTGAATTAAAAACACTCGCTGGTGAAGGTACTTTTATTTTAAGTAGTAGCTTAGCTGATGGTTTAAGCGATAATATTTATATTTCAGATCATGCAACTGGATATTTTGGTTTAAAAATAAATGATATCGGAGAAGAAATATATGACCCTAAAAATGTTCAATTAGTTTATGTGAATAGTGGTGATGCTAATTTTAATTTATTAAATAAAGGTGGTAATGTTGAAATTGGTGTTTGGAAATATAAATTAAATAGCAAGACTAATGATGGTCATACAGAATGGTATCTTGTAGGTGGAAAAACTGGTGAACCGGATATTTCTAAACAGCCTGATACCTCCAAACAGCCTGACACCTCTAAACAGCCTGACACCTCTAAACAGCCTGACACCTCTAAACAGCCAGACACCTCTAAACAACCTGATACCTCTAAACAACCTGACACATCTAAACAGCCTGACACCTCTAAACAGCCTGACACCTCTAAACAGCCTAGTATTAGTCAGCCTGTATTAAGTAATAGTGCTCAAGCCGTTATTAACATGGCCTCAGCACCGCAACATATATTAAGTGTTGAGACGAGCAATTTACGCCAAAGAATGGGTTTCTTACATGAGAATAACAATGATCTCGGTGTGTGGGTTCGCTATTTAAATGATAATTCTCATTTGAACGATAAAGGTTATAGTCAATTTCATTCAAATTTAAATGGAATGCAAATTGGTATAGATAAGAAAATAGCTATAAATAATGATCAATTGTTATTTGGTTTAATGACTTCTTATACTAAGAGTAAAATCAAATTTGATAATATTAATAATGGTGATATTAACAGCTATGGTGGTGGTATTTATTTAACTTGGCTTGATCATTCTGGCTTTTATGTAGACTCTTTATTTAAAATTAATCATCTTCATAGTGAAATCAATACTAATATGAATGAAGGAAGAAGAGTTAAAGGGAATTACAATCAACATGCAGTTACAGCATCAACAGAAATAGGTTATCCTATTGATTTTTCAAATAAATTAACTTTCACACCATACAGTCAGGTCATTTATTCTCATGTTAGTAAATCACATTATTTATTAGATAATGGAATGAAAGCAAACATCCACAATGCTGATAGCTTAAAGAATGAATTAGGAACTATATTAGAAAGCAATTTACTTATTGCAAACCATAGTGTTAAGCCTTATATAAAAGCAGCTATATCTCGTGAATTCATAAAAAATAATGAAATAGAAATTAATAATATATCATTTGATAGTCATTATTCTGGAAATGTTGGTAAATATGGTGCTGGCTTAACAACTAGCATAGGTAATGATGCTCTTTTCTATACAGAAATAAACTATCAAAATGGAAATAAAATAGAAACTCCAATATATATAACAGCAGGATTTAGAATGAATTTTTAACAATTTTATTTTATAAAACCAATACATAAAAAACCTCATAAATTTTAATATGAGGTTTATATTTTAGCTTATTATTAGTATGTTTTGACAGATATTAACTCAAAACCAAAAGTATTCGTTTTCTTAAAAATTACTGCATTCCCAGTTTCATAAATATTGCCATGAATAATTTTATTACAAACCTTTATTTCACCTTCATTCTCATCATTTACTTTTATACCTGAGCATGACCTTCTTCCTTCAACATATGAATAATTAGATTTATAACTACTTACTTCTCCACCAGTAAAATAAACGATATTAGAAAGTATAAAATATTGAATAAAAAATATAATCATAATTAGTGCTAAAGGATAAAATAATATTTTTTTTGCTGTCTTATTAAAAGTTGGTTTTTTATATATGAAAAAAAAGCATACTATAGAAATAATAACAGAAAATACTAATGCCATTTTAATTGATACTATTGAAACTATAACGTACTCTTTAATTTCAAACTTCCAATAGAAAAACACAGCCATGATAAATAAAATTAAAAATGTGTAACTGAATAGCTGAGTATATGAATATTTTTTCATATCAATCCTAATCTATTTATTATAAATACAATACTAGTTTTTATATAGCGAAACATTCTATATCAATCTAAAAGCATTAGATTTATAATCTAAGCAAAGTTAACACCACATTATATGATTAACTCACCATTAAATGTATACGTACAACAAGAACAATAGATAGGAATACTTCCTTTATCAAATAATGGATTTACTTTTTGTAAATATCCTTTATTATCAATATATAGTTGTGAATAATATGAACTATCACCGATCCGAACATATTCACGTTTTTCAGTATTATCTAAGGAAACCATCCAATATATTGGTTCTATTTTATCTAAACGATTAACCACTTCACTAAAAATATCATTCCATAAACGACCTACTTTACTTAATAAAAATTGGAATAATGGTGTATAGTCATAACCTCTATTTACCTTTCCTTTCATTGATAAACGAGCGATGGAAAGCTCATTGATTTTATTATATTTTGTTCTTTCCCATTTATACTTTCCACCAGCATGATGTTCACAAGGGTGAATTCGTGTTGTTGTATTTTGTTTTCTGTATAATGGTTTTTTACCATATTTCATAAATCACCTATATAAATCTTTCTTATTCGTCAAATGTTTTTAAGTAATTTATGTTCTATACTAATTTTCTTTCGCTGACTTAAAAAGTAATTTTTTTATTATATTTTAATACCATTAATTAAAATTTACTTAACACTACCATAAGTTAATTTTTTATAGTTAAATTTTTTATTGGCTCATTTATAAATATAAAATACTAATACAACTTTAATGGGAAATGCCATAAAACAAAAAACCCCGCCGAAGCGAGGTTTTTTATATTCAACTATTTAATGCTTAACTCATTTGTGTTGTCATCACACTTTTGCAAAAGATACATTTTGCGCCGTGTGGATTATTCACTGTGACATCAAATTGTGATGTTCTATATTGTGAACTGCTACAACAAGGGCATTTAAAATAGAGGCGAATAGTAATAGCGCCTTTAGAGACCCACCACGTTGCCTGCTGCTGGGCCTTTCATACCATTTTCCATGGTGAATGAAACTTGTTGGCCTTCAGCTAATGTTTTGAAGTTATCACTTTGGATTGCAGAGAAATGTACGAATACATCTTTGCTGCCATCAGCTGGAGTAATAAAACCAAAACCTTTACCTTCATCGAACCATTTTACTGTACCAGTCATTGTATTAGACATAGAATTTCCTTTAATTTATTTAATTTGCCATAAGGCATATACGGTTTGTTTTGTATTTTTACTTATGGGTATCAATTAGAAGGAATTCGCAGTGAAGTGGTATCAAGGATAACGCTAAATGGGAACAACTTTAAACTTACTAACATAAATAGGCCTGTACTTCCAAACCAGTGACGCTATTAAGCCATAGAAAAAATCAGATAGCAAACTTTATTTTGAGAACAATATTTTTTATATTGAATATCCTCTTATAATTTTTTATTTAATCAATGTATAAACATGGTCATCAAAAGTAACATCACCTATAACATAATTATCTTTGAGAACTTGAGTAAGAACAAAACCATTTTTTTCTAAAACTCGTTCAGATGCTATATTTCCTGCAGTAACAATTGCTTGGAATTTTTTCAAACTAGCTAATTCAGGTAAATTTAATAATTGAGCTAAAGATTTTGTCCCTATCGACTTTCCTGTTTGTTCTGGAGATAGTATATAACCAATCTCTCCAATTAACTCTCCATCTTGATGAATAAGTCTTAATCCTGTTAAACCCAAAGGAGTGGTGTTTGTTTTATCATAGATAACAAAACATAACCAATGCAAAGATGACAAATTCCATTCAGGTAAACGACTATTAAATGCTTCTTTGATCTGCCCCTCAGTCATTGTATTTGAGATAAACTGCATAGCCTTTTCTGAATCATATAATTCTTTAAAAAAAGGCCAATCATCTTCAGTTATTTTTTTAAATATAAATTCCATAAATATCCTTAATAAATAAAATATTTTATATTACTATAAACTTCCACATGCTAAATCTTCAATAAATACTAAATAAATTCAGCAGTACATTTTGATAATTCATTCTCTAGCCATTGTAAAAAATATTGTGTCATCAAACCTGGTTCTCTTTCATGATGAATAAGACATGACCAAACATTTCCTTTAATAGAATGTTTTGAAAGTGAACTGATTTTTTTATCTTTTTTAACTTGAAGTGTAAGTAGTTGACTTACCAAACCGATCCCTAATCCTTGGCAAATAGCATCTAATAATAGGCTTGGGTCTGAAAAATTAATTCCATTTAGTTGTTGCCCTACCGATTCGCCCCCCTGCAATGTCCAGTTACTCCAATCCATAATTCCTTCTCCATGTAAGGTTAACCTTTTCTGAGTATTGAGTAGAATTGGATTACATGCAGGATAAAGCTTATCGTAATAAAGTTCTTTATAAATACATTCCTTTTGTGCCGATATATCATCACGTATAGCAATATCAATTGTCTCTATTGCCATATCTGGCACTGTATAAGTAGTAAAAAGCCAAATATCTATTTCAGGGTATTTTTGATGAAATAAATCAAGACGCGGTAATAACCAATAACGAGCAAATGCGGGTGTAGTGTTAACAATCAATTGATTTGATTTTTTATATTGATCTAAACGACGTACACCAACAGCTAATTGCTGTAAGACATCTTGGGTACTATTGTAAAAGTCCACTCCAGCATCAGTTAATGTGACGCTTCTACCTTCTCGAAAGAATAATGGTTGTTCAAGATAACTTTCCAAGCTTCTTATTTGCTGGCTAACAGCTGATTGAGTGATATTCAATTCTATTGCGGCTTTATGAAAGCTACCAAGTCGAGCCGCAGATTCAAACCCTCGTAATGCATTTAGTGGTGGCCAATATTTTAACATCGCTGATAAGTCTATCTAATCAATTGTACGCTAATTATATCGTTAGTTCTTAGAGTATCAATACCAATAAAATGAAGCACTCTACTAAGTTGTTAGTGTAGTTAAATTAAGAAAAAAGGAAGGTATTAATGAATTCAACTCGTCGCCAATTTATTCATCAAGTTACGGTGATTAGTGCGCTCAGTTTAGCTACATCTTTTGGTATTTCACTCTCAGCAAAAGGAGAAAGTATGGTTGATAAACTAGGAGTAATGCCTGATGAAGGTGAATTACAACAATTGGCCTTTATAGCCTTTGGAGCACAACGGACTATATGGGGAAAAATGACTGAAGATGTACAAATTGCATTGGGAAACATTGCCCAAGCTATTGCAAAATATCAACCTGTAGTTATTTTCTGCCGTGAAAGTGAGCTAGATATTGCTGATGCACATGTAGATTTTTATGCTCGCTTTGTGAGGCCGGGTATTGTGGTCGCAAATTTAGATAATGATCCAGATTCGTACGATTATGATGTAACAAGAAACAATATAGAAATATTACAGAATTCTACTGATGCAAATGGAAGAAAACTACAAATCCATACAATGGAACCACCTTTATATCCTAGAGAGAGTATTTTCAGTAAAAACAATCCTGATTTTGCAGCTGGGTACATAAATTATTTCGTCATTAATGATGCTGTCATTGCTCCTGAATTTGGTGATGAGGAAGCAGATAATAAAGCCCAAAAAATGTTAACTGAATTATATCCAACCCGTGATATTGTCATGTTAAATATCGATGCTATCGCAGCTGGAGGTGGAGGAAACCATTGTGTTACACATCAGTTACCTTCTTTTAAGTCTATATAAGCATTACACTTTAATAATAAAGGCAGTAAAATAATGTTACTTGCTTCAGCAAGATGATGAAAATACGTCACCTTTTACAGGGTAAGGCTCATAGATATTTCTTTGCTAGATTAATGGTTCTTTACACTGATTAAGTCCATCAAAAAAGCGGTACCAAAAATACCGCCTATTTTAGTTAAATAAAATTCGTAAAGTTCAAGCAAAACGTCAGTGGAAGAGAATTAGGTAACACTGATTCGCATTTCAGGGGGAATATATTGCATATTAGCTTCAATCATAACCACCCGTAAAACGGGTGGTTTGCTCTTGCCCCTATAAGGGCTTATTACCGACCGCGCCTAAATGACGCTGCTTTCTCTTCGTTCAAGCTAAGTGTCTTTGCTACTTTGGCTTACCCTTTGAAGGGATTTACATATTATTTACTACTCAATTTATCCGAAATTAAATCCGACTTTTCTTGCTCTCTGATATACTTCTGAATTGTGGCTTCGTTTAGCCCCACTGTCGTGACATAGAACCCTTCAGCCCAAAACTTTCTGTTGCCAAATTTATATTTTAGATTGGCATGTCTATCAAAGATCATTAGCGAGCTTTTACCCTTCAGATATCCCATAAAGCTTGAAACACTTATCTTCGGTGCAATACTCACTAATATATGTACATGATCTGGCATGAGGTGACCTTCGATTATTTCCACACCTTTATACTTACAAAGGTCTCTCAGGATCTCACCTATACTTGAACGAATATTATTAAAAGTTACTTTCCGTCTATATTTCGGCAAAAAGACGATATGGTATTTACACAGCCACTTTGTATGTGCTGAGCTTTGTGCTTTAATGCCCATAAACATCTTTCCTTATTTAAGTTACGAATATTAGCTTGAACATCTATATCGTAACGGAAAGGTGTTTTTCTTGGTATAACCTTTGAATGCCTCCCGCATAGCGGGTGTTCACAGTGGTATTTAACTTTATTGTGTTAGGGAATCAATATAGTCAAAAAGAAATTGAGCATCTATCTCGTTTAATTTTTTAAAATATTCATCTTTTCTATCTTTAAAATCTTCACCTCTATGAGGCCATTTATTACACCAATAATCTATATTGGTATTTTTCTTGAACCATTGCTTTTGGTATTCATGTTCGTTGACCAATTTATAAAGTTCTTTTTTTGTCTGGCCTCTAGTTCTTGTTGCAGAAATTATGAAATTACAATTTTCTCCAATTAACTCTTCTACTGCTTTTTTTATAATTTTTTCGTTGTCACCACCTGTGGATATCCCTATTTTTAAACCTTTTTTCTCAAAAATAGCTATTTTGTCATTTTTAGCAAAAGGGTTTTCTTTTGGTTCTAAACGAACAGAATAGCTTTTATCTGATCCTAATTTTCTAATCAATTGAATTAGTGTTTGTGTTTTACCACGCTTACTTGCACCAAAAACACGTAACATTAATTTCTTTTCAAGTTTCATTATGAAAATTCCATTGTGAATAATAAATTATGATATACGTGCTGAATGTAATAAATACAAGTTACTACATCACATTCTTATGAATATTAAGAGAAATTCCTGTGGAAAATAATGAAACGTAAAATATGTTGATGAACAAAAAACGTTCAAAACCATCAACACTTATTATTTATATATTTAAAAATCAATAGGTTGATTATGTAGTGATGATGCTGAAATAAAATGAAAAAATTTGGCGTTTCCCGCGAAGCCCCCGCCCCGTGGGAAGGGAAGCTATTGGGAGTACCTTTTCAATTAACTAACTGTTCTTCAGTCTAATTATATTATTTAATAAGATTTGCTTCTAAAAGGCTAATAACTACATCGGCTTGCCCATTATGATTTTTAGGTAAATCATTATTACTTTTTTGATATAGTCGAAAACACTCGGTAGCTGTTATGTTTGGATTCTCTATTGCTAATGCTAAAAGTTCTTTTGCATGGCGTTTATTATCGGCGCCCGCTTTATAATCATTTGGTGGGATGCTTTTCACTAAACCAAGCTCACATAAACCAAGAAATGCACTTTTAGGACATCCTTTATTAATTGATGATTTGCTAGTTGTTTCTTTTGATATTGCATTCATCCATTGTTCACGCAAATCTACTTTATTATCGTAATTCAATACAGTCTGTACTGCTGCTTTACCATAGTTTCCCATATATAACCTCATGCCTGATTAATATATTAATATTCGATAATACTAACACTCCGTAATAAATAATTAACTAATTTTGACCACACTTTGTGAAATTATTTATTTCTATTTAACAGTATTTATAATTTCCTTAATTATTCAACTTGTTTTTAGTTCATTTGAATAATTTCATTATTGTGAACACTCATATCTTATATATTCCTGCAATCCCTTAATCATTCTTTCAGACTTGGCAATTCTTTCTCTAAATAGCCAATAATTTCGGAGAGCAGTGTCAGTAGGTCTCGTGGGCATTGCATCATCCATGCTGGAGGTGAATTTTGTGATGATACGGGAGGGGCACTCTGCTCTGATATTCATTCGCTTAGGATTACGATCAGCCAAAATACGCAACCCATCAATTTCCTTTTTCGCATTAACTAATTCCTTAGTGTGTTTAATATCGAGCTGATTTAATAGAGTTACCCGTTTTTGATAATCGTGATTTATATTCACTCACTCTTTTAAACGACTGGCTAACTCCTTATTAGCATCGTTTAATCTATTCAGTTTTTTTGATTGCTCATTTACCACCATATAACCACCCGCAATGATAACTATCGCCATAGTCGCGATATAAACTTTCCAATTCATTATTGATTAATACCTATGATGAGTAATAGCGCGTCGACAGCGTTTAGCTAAACTCGCTTTATCATTGGAACAATGAAGGATCAATTGAGAAGGAAACAACGAAGATAACAATAAGAAAAAGAGTAATAATAAAACACAATACAATAATTAAAGATTTCCATGACATAAAGCAGATTCCATTTCACGGCGATTAATTAAACCCTTCTATACTTTTCCATCAGCATAAACTCAATGTTTCATTTCTTCACAAGCACCATGTTGATCACCCACATTTAATTTTTTGAGTAAAGTAGAACGTGCAAATGTTGTTATTCCAACATTATAAGCAAAAGAATATAAAGAGGCTTTAGTATGATTATCGAGAAATACTTTAACTAAAGCATTAACTTGTCGTTGTATTTTAATAAAACTCTTGTGTAAGAATACATCACATTCTTGTTGTGTGTATATTCTATTTTAAATAATGTCATTGCCAGTATGGCCATAGCAAACTGTCAAAACACCTGTGACATCATAATAGGATTTGTATTTTATTCCTTCCAAATAACTAATAAGGGTTAAGGCTATAGTAATGGCACTAGTGCTACTTAAAACATTAAATTTATTTTTTAGCATAATGACCTTTTTAATAAATAATCTACAATGATCAATTAGTTAGATAAATATATTTTAAGATAATATTTAAGATATAATAGTAATTATTGATTTCTACATATACATACTTCTGTAATAAGGAATTGTTGTGAAATTTACTAAATTGATTTTTATATTCATTACATTAGCAATCTATTCAAACTCATCACTAGCTAATTTATCCAATCATGAATACAAAAAAATGGTTTCAAAAACTCAGTGTGCTTTTATAACCAACCTAATGAAACCAGGTGTCCTACCTCAGAAAACGATTGATATGGCATTTAATAATGCAATAGAAATATTTAAGAAAAATAACGCGCTATTACGAGGATATCCTTATAACCCCACGGATAAAGAACTCGCTAGAGACTTTGCAATACACTATCAACAATTAACATCAGATCTTTATGATGAAATGTTTATATCGCTACAAAACCAAGGACTATCATTAACACCTCAATCTTGGTTTTTAATTGCTAATCAATATTGGGATTCAAAAAATTGTTTCTTAGTCATTGAGAAGTAATTTATCAATAAATAATGATTATCCTATAAAGCCTCACCAAATGAGGTTTTATATTCATGACAAATTTATATTACTCATTTCTACTTTTGTTTGTTCAAATCTCTCCTTCTCTAACTCCACGCCCAGCACTTTTCTATTCAACTTTAATCCCGCTTTTATCGTTGCCCCTGATCCCATAAAGAAATCAGCCACTAAATCACCTTCACGACTGCTAGAGCGAATAATATGTTCCATCATATCTGATGGTTTCTCGCAAGGGTGCTTGCCGGGGTAATATTGCACGGGAGGATATGTCCATACGTCTGTGTAAGGTACATCAGCCGTAACAAAAAAAGGACGTTTCAATAATCCGCATTCTTCAACCAATGCTTGATAACGTATCTGAGAAACTTTATGTTCTGACAACAAATTATCATAGGTGCGTGATAGCGGTGATAACTGATCAATATGCGTAGCTCGTTGTGAAAATAATATTTGTAACTTTTGATAGTCATCCCTTAATGGTAATTGCCACTGACTGCGACCAAACCAGTGATTTGCCATTTTCTTTCCTGTTACTTTATTTATTTGTTTAACGCTAACCTGTAATGCTGATCGTGCATCGATAAAATAATCCATAAGAGGTTTAAATACTTGTTGTTTGAGTTCACGACACTTTATAACAAACTCAGCCCCTTTCGCTTGTACAGGCCTTTGATAATGCTCTGCAAACAGTATTCGCTCTGTCGAAGGAAAAAATGCACGTAGGCTTTCTTTATTCTGGCGTCGCCAAGGGCCTGAAGGTTTAGCCCAAATAATATGGCTTAGCATATTAAATCGCCCTTTTACTAATAATTCAGTATCAGAGGCAAGCTTAGAACCACAAAATAAATACAAGCTACTATTCGATTTCAATACTCGCCAAATCTCAGTTAATACGTCATCTAGCCATGCTAAGTATTCTGCTTCATTTACCCACTGATTATCCCATGCACAAGATTTAATCCGAAAATAAGGGGGACCAGTCACTATCAAATCAATACAAATCTCTGGTAATGCTTCAGCACAACCAATGCGTCATTATTATATAATTGCATCTACATCCTTTATTGAGGCAAAAAAAAGCCAGAAATTATCAAACTTCTGACTTGTATTTATATTTAACATAAAAGAGTGCAAAAACAGGTGATAATTTATAACTCTTTTATTAGATATGTTTTTTCCGTTTTAGAACCATCACTATATATTTCAGAAATCATGATATCCCCGCCATTTACAGAATATTTCACAATACTATCTAAAGGATCGTCTCTCCATCGACCCGTGCTATCTGCATTGTTTGATGCCCAAATGACCTTTTCGCCATTTAGTTTACATTTAATAGCCCAGCGACTGTTATCAACTGAACGAATGTAATGAACATAAGCAATACCGTTTTCAATAGCATCTAATTGTATAATCTTATGATCTCGACCAAACATAGTTGCCGCAGACGCTTTACAGACTTGCCCTACATCGACATTTTGTGCAAACACAGAAGAACTAAACAGTAGTGATAATAATAATATTTTTTTCACAAGCCCAATCTCTAACTTAAGATAAGTAATTATGTATATCGTCAATTAATCGAAAGACTTTATCTTAAATTTTTGTTTATAAAATAATTATTCAATCTTATCTTTATCTACGGCTCATCAAATATAAATTCATCTTTTATGCAAGAAAAATGTAAACCGATATCTTTAATGATTAAGTCAGCAGCTTCTGTCCAGCCCATGTGGCGTAACATTATATAAACCAGCCGTTACTAACCATTTGTTTATTAAGGTATATTCACTCTTAATATACTTAAAAGGCAGTGATTATGCCTTTTTATAACTAGTTGATTAACATAATACTTTTATTGGTTTTGATAACCACATATTAGAACTGTAAACATGATTTAGTGAGTATTCGAAACATTAGCTGTGGAAATGGAAATAAGTTCTGAGTTAAGGGATATGGTACAAAACCACAAAAGATCAGGCGTTTCTCAAAAGCATTATGACAGATATGATTATTTAAGAGAAAAACGGGAAACTCTTGATATATGGTGTGAGAAGCTATCATCATTAAAAAAAGAGTAATGTTTATATATCGCTAGCATAGCCAAAACTATAAGCTATATTATATATAGCTTCTTTAATCTAAGGATTTATGTATATGAAAAGGATTCTGTTTATATTGGGATTATTGATTGGTGGATTTGGAGTTCTTTTATATCAATGGGTTAAACCAGTAGATAATGATCCATATTTTTTCTTGTCACCTAAAATAGCCGAAGGGCACCCTATTAATATACCTATAAAACTGTATAAAAAAGGGGACTCTATTAACTTTGTTTTTTGGAAAACTCCAATTCCTTCACCTAAATTATTATATTTATTCCCTGTATCACCTCCGTCATCCCATATCATATTAAATGTTGAACAAGATAAAAACACCAAGTTAAATTTCTACCCAACAGAGATATTCACTCATAATGGTCCAATAAAAAATATTGGTGATTCTGAAATATTCAGAGTGAAATTATATAAAGTAAATAGTGATATGTCTGAATACTTAATTTCTGACTCTATACATAGAAACAATATTGTTCGTAGTAGTGATGCATTTACTATTACTCCAGTTCCATCTGAATATGGTCAATATAGATTAGAAGTCACTGTTCTGGGTGATTGGCCTGAATTAGAAATAAATGGGTTAAGTTATTTTATTACTATAAAAACCTATGTTAATAACTAACCTTTTTACCAGGATACATAATTTAAAGGATAAGAAAAAATTCTATGTCTAAATTAAGACCGAATATTTTTGGTAAGGCTATGGCCATAAATGGTGATAAAACAACAACGGGTGCTACTTGTATTGCTACCATTCAAAATGTAAGTTGTCATCAAAAAATGGCGCTTAGAGTAGGAGATCCTACCACTATTTGTCCTAAATGTGGGCAAGCTGGAAAAATTATTACAGGCGAAAATAGAATCAATAATCATGGAAAAGTACAGGCTGTCGAAGGTTCTATAGTGCAATGTGGATGCCCTTTCGGTTCAAATGTTGTTATTGCGTCAACCAAACATACTAGTGCTAGTGCTAGTGCTGTAAATGCAACACCCCCTGAAGAATCTTCTTACAAAAATAATATCAGTCAAGGAAATCAATCATATGCCACACCAATTATAGATATCGCTGAGCATAAATATACAGTTACTATTTACACTGCTTATCCTGGAACACCAATGTCTGACGATAACGGCTCTCCTAGATTTGAGGGGTTTAATGGCTCAATAAGAAAAACATCCTCTGCAGGTCATATGTGGTTACAAATAAAAGAATATAATAAATATAATAAATATAATAAAATTATAGGTGATCATTCTTATGGATTTGCACCTATAAATACAGGGATTAAAGGAGATGGCATAGTAACAAAAACAGATACCATTCATTATGAAAATCCATATTACAATCGAACAATTGAAGTCACAAAACAACAATATAATAAGATATTTGAATTTGGTGAGATGGCAGTTAATAAATCAGAAACCTACTTCAATTTATATTATAACGGTATAACAAATAGCTGTATTGATTTCACATGGAAAGCATTACGCCATGCCGGAATTACACCAAACGTAAATTTATATGATAGTGCTCAATTAAGCAATATAAATGGAAATATAAAAATACTTGAAAAACAACAGGGTAAATATGATGGTGACTTGAAGGTTATTGATAATATACCTCATATAAAATCCATCACGTCACCGTTCCCTGATAGTGATTTAAATACTGAAAAATATAATAAGATACCCGAAAGAGCTCTCTTGCAATGGTTCCTATCTAAAAATAATGATGAAAACGATGATAAAAACATAGATCTCGTGAAAAGGTAGTATAGTAAATATTACTGTAGATAAACCACTCTATGCTAAACAGGTGAAATAGTTAATCAGTACAGTCCGTTTAACAACATCACAATTAATCCTCTTCTTTTTGCCTGCGCTCCTCTTCCTCTTTCTGCGCTTCTTCCATTTCACGCATTCTCACGTTATAGATTGATTACTCTGGCATCTGTACACGAACAGAGATAAAACGACCATCAGGGATATCAATCGGGTCGCCGTCATTGAAACCATCAATATCATTACGAACAAACTCAGGTGCGTTAGGGTGAGTGCGATGATACGTTCTAACGAGAATAGAGCCGTTTTTATTAACTTCAGAGTCTACCCAAATAAGAGGCTGTTTATTGACATCGAGTGGAATTTCAATACCCCCATCGACTCCGCCCCAGCCTGCGTCTGAGTTAAAACCAAGTACAAGTACTGAATGTTTCTAAAGGAATGGGCTTTAACAATAAGCCATTTTCAAGAGGATAATCTTCAGGCCTAAAAGACGAACGTCTACAAGAAAACATTGCCTCATAAAAATCGGCTGATTTTTGCTTGGTTAATTCGTTAAAACCAATAAAAGGAAACTCCTGTCCGTGATAATCCCAATAATCATCCGCTTCTTTGCCAAAACGGAATAATAACCCCTCACCTGTCGGCCACACCCAACGCAATTCAGATGCCGAAGCAAGAAAGCGAGCACCATCTTTAAATAGCCGGTACATACGTTTGGATTGCGTAATGATGTCTGCAAGGTTTTTGTATTCCGTATCAAATATAACGCCTCGCCAGAATGAGCCATAACCAACGCCGACATTGCGCCTAAATCTCGCTAATTGGGTAGCTGTTTTACCGGGTCCTCGTGTTCCTTCATATAAAATTTCATTACATGGGCAACTTAGTGATAAGGATTGAGAGCCGGGTAAAGGCTTCCAGACTACGTTGTAATTCATCCACCTAGTACCTCACCTTGTTGCTGTTGTGCAGCCTTTTCCCAGTCATCCACATTATCACAAGATGGAACGGGCATAATGTTGTGTGTGGCTTCGACCTTCTGCTCAATTTGCTCTTTGAACGCCTGAACTTTGACGTGTTTACCTAGTAACTCAAGATTTTTCACTTTGTCAGGCCATTTGATTTTCTTGAGAATGGTTTCTTCGGTGCTTTCATCGTAATCACGAATTGTCGTGGAAATATCAAGTCCAGATAATGTTTTGCGCCATGTTTTAGGCCATTCACTAACTGGCTTAAGCTTTCCGTCATCCCGAAGAATGTCCAATACATCCATTTGGTCAATTTCAACTAAACGCTTGAGTACATAATCAGCATCTATCTGAAGGCGATCACTTCTTTTCTTCAATAGTTCAGATGTTCTTAACTGTATATCAGGTTTTGACAGGTTTTCTGATGCAGTGCGGTTTGCAGTTTTCTCGCTGTACCCCGCACGAATAGCCGCTTGTGTAGCGTTTAAATCGATGAGGTACTCGCGACAAAACATTTCTTGTTTATCGGTGAGTGCCATTAATTTTTCTCTTGGAGTTATTGATTATGAAAGATAAAGATCCGATGTTTGCAAACAAACAAATGAAAGTTAAATCATTATTATTTGTTATTGGATGTATTGGTTATTTAATATCCCTTATATATTCCATATATTTATTTCATCATGATAGCTTTGAATTATCTGCAGCATATGGAATTTCAGCATTTATTTTTATTCAAGCCGCTCTCACCAACTTTGAGCGAGATACAGTTAATTACTATCTATGTAGATTTATATTGCAAGTTATGCCCGCAATTCTGGGACTAGTCATTGTTTACCATAAAATAAAATTTGGATATTGAAATACAACTTACTAATACTAATCACAGTGCCTCCAATTGATTTATTCCACCCAATCATAACCACCCGTAAAACGGGTGGTTTGCTCTTGCCCTATAAGGGCTTGTTACCGACTGCGCCTAAATGACGCTGCTTTCTCTTTCGTTCAAGCTAAGTGTCTTTGCTACTTTGGCTTACCCCTTGAAGGGGTTTTCATATTCTTTACTGCTCAATTTATCCGAGATTAAATCCGACTTTTCTTGCTCTCTGATATACTTTTGAATTGTAGCTTCATTGAGTCCAACTGTTGTGACATAGAACCCTTCCGCCCAAAACTTTCTGTTGCCAAATTTATATTTGAGATTGGCATGTCTATCAAAGATCATCAACGAACTTTTACCTTTCAAATATCCCATGAAGCTTGATACGCATATCTTCGGTGGAATACTCACTAACATATGAACATGATCTGGCATAAGATGTCCTTCGATTATTTCCACACCTTTATATTTACAAAGGTCTCGAAGGATTTCACCTATACTTGAACGAATTTTATTAAAAATCACTTTCCGTCTATATTTCGGCGAAAAGACGATATGGTATTTACACAGCCACTTTGTATGTGCTGAGCTTTGTGCTTTAATGCCCATAAACACCTTTCCTTATTTAAGGAACGAATATTAGCTTGAACATCTATATCGTAACGGAAAGGTGTTTTTCTTGGTATAACCTTTAATACCCACCCGCATAGCGGGTGGTTTTATATTTAAGACGCTGACGCGACTTAAACTGGCTAAAGCCCATAATAAAAAACCTCGCTTGGCGAGGTAATAGTGTTCTTCATGTGGTTGGTAATCAGGGAGGGATTCGAACCCTCGTCCGACGCAGTATTGGTCACGGCCACCACTGTTCAGTATAGGCGTGTCACGCTTTGTCCCGTCGGGAGTTTCCTCCAGCCATCTCGCGCACCTGATTATTTCAGTAGTATATAATAAAAAAGGCCACTAGGGCCTATTCATCGTTAAATGTTAATTAAATCAGTTGGCTCAGTTTTGAACAGTGTAATATTTACTACTTCTCATGTCCTACTCACTTCCCACCACCGACTAATTCAAAGCCAATTTGACCAAGTCCTTTTATAAATGCCTCAGCTTTTTCAAGCATTGGAAGATCATCTCTACGCTTTCTTAGTCTAAATCCTGCATCTGATGAGTCATCATCGGATACCTTTCTTGCTTGAGAGATAATATCTTGAAGCTGTCGGATCGTGTACCCTGAAACAATCATAGGCATCTTGGATTCTTTGTCTGCTAAATCTAATAACCATTTTCGTAATGCCTTCGCAATTTTGGTATCAGCTAACATACCAAGCAAATGAGCACCTCTTGATGAGAAAATACGAGTTCTATTATGTTGTATCACATTGTTTTTATTGCGAGAGGTCACGGTGACCACTAGGGTCATATCTTGACTAAACTCATCTTTATTTCGATTGTAGAGCCTGTTTACTGATTTTTCATCGGCATACTCCAAAAGTTCTGCCATGTGTTTACTCTTAAACCAGATCCTCCCGTCTCCATTATCAAATGGAGTAATTTCGTTACCTTTGAAAACTAATGATTTGCTCATGGTGTAAATCCTTATAGAAAAGCGAACCGGTTCACCAGAAATAACCGCCCCACAGAAAACACCATTAACGGTTTTTCTCAGGTTCGACTTTCTGTAAGGTTCTGTGAGTGTTTTTATTGCGCGGTGAATGCGCGATGAAATGCGTAGAGTTCGCAGCTTAGCGATACACTGCTAAGCCACTTCTAGTCTGTTCCTAGCAGTCAAGATGGAATCACCCCCTATTGGCGGAATTGCATCCATAAAAAAGCCTCGCTATTGCGAGGCTATATGGTATTTAGACTGGATTATTACTTAGTTGGAGTGATATCGATTAATTCGCCTTTTTCACCGACTTTATAGGTTTTTCCTGCAAAAAAATCAATATTACAATGATACATTTGTACAATACGACTCACCTCATTATCTTCAGAAGATAACCAAGTTTTTTCGTCAAAATATGCTGTAATAATTACGCTATTGTCCTCTTCCTGAAGATAGAACACTTCTATTTCGGCACCTGGTTTAGTAAAAATAACCGCTTCACCACTTGTATGGATCTTTGTATTTTCACCTAAATCAATAAACACTCCGCCATCAGCAATAATTTTTGAGTCTTTCCCATAATTGATCACCGACTTATCAGAAAATGACTCAGTCTCAAAAATATTACTATTACCGGCTAAAATAGAATTAGTTCCTTTAAAACCAACGATCTGATTATCATCACCTGTAGATAATAGTATTGCTTTTTCTAAATGATCAGGCGAAGAAATCCGTGATTCATTACCAGTAATAACAGCACAAACTTTTCCAAAATTATATTTTGCGGATAAATTATCACTATTACTTATAGAGCACTCATTATAATCAATATCACTTCTATCACCTGTTGCAAAAGAATGTGAGTTCTTACCAGCACTAATTTTTACATCATTACCAGTAGAAATAAAAAATGAATTATCTCCATGCAAGGTATCTGAATCACCAACATGATCTTCTTTAAAATGTCCGTTATCACCACTGTAATTATCAACTAACTCCACTTCATTGCCTGTGCTAATAATCGTTGCCTGTGTGCCTTTACAGTAAATTTTTTGATTATTCTTTGTAAATACAGCTTCCTTATTAGTGCCAGATAAAATAGTGTATTCATCTTTATAAGAATTTTGTGTATCAGTCATATTATATCTCCTAGGTTTATAATTAAGTTCCGTCTTAATTGACTGTATAAATATACAGTAATTATTCTTTATAAATCTAAGAATCCTCTCAATAGGGAGAGTTATTTTTAGTTGATACACTCCTGCCTAATATAATCCTGCAACCCTTTAATCACTTGCTCTGACTCTGCAATTCGCTCTCTGAGTAACCAATAATTTCGGATAGCGGTGTCAGTAGGTCGGGCGGTGGTTCCATCATCCATGCTGGTGGCGGGAGTGGTTTCACTTTTTGGACACTCGGCTTTGATATACATCCGCTCAGGATGACGCTCACTAATATCACGCAAACGACTAATTTCATTCTTGGCATTCGCTAACTCCTGCGTATATTGAATATCCAACTGATTTAATCGCATTATGCGTGCTTGATAATCAGTATTAATAGACTTCTGTTCTTCGAGCGCCACTGTCAGTTTTTTGTTGGTATCTGTCAGTGAATTAATCCTGTTAGCTTGCCAGTTAATCACCCAATAACTACCCACAATGATGCCTACCATCGTAATGACGGCATAGAGTTTCCCGTATCTCATGATTAGTACCGATGATGTGAGAGTGCAATCTGACAGCGTTTTTCTAAACTCACTTGGTCTTTAGTACATGAGTTATCAATCAAGAGATAAATGCCACCAGCGACTGTAATGAGTAATGCAAGGATAAAGCTGATAATGATGATTAAAGGTTTCCATGACATAGTGCTGACTCCGCCTCTCGACGACTGACAAGCCCTCGCCAAACCTTTCCGCCTGCATATACCCAACGTTTTATTTCTTCACAGGCACCCGCTCTATCACCAGCGTTTAGCTTCTTGAGTAATGTTGAGCGAGAAAATGCGGCTGTTCCCACATTAAAAGCAAAGGAATATAAAGCGGCTTTGGTGTGGTCATCGAGTGGTACTTTGATTAATGCATCGACTTGCTGTTGTGTCTTAATAAAATCGTTTTGTAATAACGCATCACATTCTTGTTGTGTGTATCTCTTACCTTGAATAATGTCTTTGCCTGTATGCCCATAACAAACCGTCAAGACACCTGCCACATCACGATAAGGTTCATAACGCACACCTTCAAAATGGGCTATTACTACTAACGCGATTGCTGTGGCTCCCGCAGTTGTTAGCTCAGCTATCTTCTGTTTGAGAGACATTAAATATCCTTTGGCGCTTTCACCATTAATTCAGCAAGTCTTTTTAATGTTTCGGTCGGGTTTTGCGGATCAACACGACGAACAAGCTCTTCAAATAATTGAGTGCGTTTTCGCTGTTCTCGACGAGTCATAAAATAAGTGGCTAAACCAAGAAGCATGCTAAACGCCATTCCGATAACAAATCCCCATTCATATAACGAAAGACTGGCAAAAAAGGCCGTTAGACCTGCTGTTCCATAAGTAACATTAGTTAATTTTTCCATACGCATAGTCACCCCCAGAGGAGTGTCCGTTAATGATTAGAGTGAGAGAGTTAAAAGTGAAACGATAAAAATTAGGCGGGTATTGATACTTTAAGCGCCTTTAATAAACTTTCAGGCAACTGCTCTTCCAGTGACGCATTAGAAACAATCACGAGACCATACATAGATATCCATGTATTCGTTTGTTGTAAGTGCCCTTGAATAAATTGCTTCGCTTTCTCTAACAAATAAACACAACTCTCTTGTGTATTTTTGCGCTAATAAGATTCAATTGCCACCAGCAATGGGTCACCAGCATCATTAATCTTTTGTGTACCTATTCGATACTGTTTTTTACCTGAGGGAGATGTCGTGCAAATTAATTGTGTTAGTTGTTGAGTTTCACCATCAGCCGTATGGATATTGGCCGTTAAAATGATAGAGGTATTCTTTTCACTATCTGTTTCTGAGGCATAGTGAAGACTAAACTGTAATTCGCTTATCTCTTTTGACATAACATTTACCGATTTATTTTAGTTAATAAGGTGCCGACTCACAGCTCTTGTGTGAACGGTATAAGTGGGTGTTGATTCTGTGGTTGGCGTAGACGGAAAGGCTACAAAGTAACCTTATTTAATTTAGGGTTGAATATATTAATGAGAATAATTATCATTACACATGTATCAAATTGACAAGTTTGATACGAATTAGTACGACATGACTTACATTGCTTCTTGCGTTTATTTTATATGCCGATATGACTCCTAGCGTATCGGCATTTTTTTATTTTGTGTTGGGTAGTTTCATATTAATAATTTAGATGTGTGTGATCAGATTCAACCTAATACTGCTATGATTTAAGGATAAAACTAATCAGATAGTCCACACAGTGCCAATAGTGGATATTGATACCATTCTATCTGCTTGTGCGGAGCAGAACACAGTTTCATTACCCTAGGCTATGTCTATGAACTTTTTATGGCCTTTAGATGGATGTTGAACCCCGCTTCATATAATACGTTCTATGCTGTATTAATAACCAGCCCAAACATTCCTTAATCTTAGAGTAAACTAAATGAACAATTTGTTTATTTGCAAATTGGCAACTAATAGCCAACATTAGAGGAGTGTTCATGTTCAGTCAGGTTGACATTGATAATTTTGGTAGTTTCACAAAACTTAGTTGGAGAAATAGCCTTAAAGATACAGGTAATAATGTCCAGAATTTCAAGAGGCTCAACATTCTCTATGGACGAAACTACTCTGGTAAAACTACACTCTCGCGAATTTTCCGTGCTTTGGAAACAGGACGCATTCCACACAACTTTGTGGATCCAAATTTTATTATTCGCGGTGATAACGGTGATGTAACACAGGCAAACCTTGTCGGTCATAGCTACGATGTTCGGGTCTACAATCGAGACTTTGTGAGCGATAACCTAAGCTTTTTGGTCAATCAAAGCGACGGAGAGATCAAGACGTTTGCTATCGTTGGTGAAAAGAATAAAGAGATCGAAGATGCCATTATCGCAATCCAAACTAAGTTAGGCAGTGTTGAGTCGAAGGCAGGCCTCCGACATGAACTTGAAGTTAAAAAGAAAGAACGAGATCGAACGAAAGGCATTCATAAAACTGCGTCTGATGCTCTGGAAGGCAAACTTCGTTCTCATGCCAACAGTAAGATTAAGCTGAATCGCATCTACGGCCCTGCTGTTTACAATATAGACAGTATCAAAAGAGACATTAGCTCTGTCAAAAAACCTAGCTTCATACCGCTGACAACCGAAGAACAAGCTACCAAGGTCAACCTCTTGAAGCAAGAGGCCCTACCTGATATTACCGATACCGTATCATTAAGCCTCAACATAGAATCAATAAGCAAGGAAGCTGAAGAACTCCTTTCAAGATTGATTAAGCCAACCCTGCCAATTCAGGAACTGTTGAATGAGGCGGCTCTTCAAACGTGGGTAAAGCAAGGCATACCGCTACATAAAGATAAACGAGACACTTGCGCCTTCTGTCGCCAAAGCCTTCCCCATGACATCTGGCAGGTATTAGACTCTCACTTTAGTAAGGAATCCTCGGATCTGGAGTCGTGTATCGATTCATGCCTGTCTTCCATCGCCACAGAAATCCAAGCCATTCCTAACTTTTTGGCTTTGACTGGTGATAAGTTCTATGCAGAAGAAAAAATCTTATTTGAAGCTAGCAAGAGAAAACTTGATAATTACCTGAAAGTTTACATGCAGGATCTCAAAGCTCTGAAGGCTGCATTGGATAAGAGAAAGAACACCATTTTTCAGCAGGTTGCCATACCAGTCTACATTCACGACCCGATTGCAATTCAGCAATGCGTGGGCGACATCAATGACCTGATCGCTAGAAATAACAGCCGTACAAGTTCACTGGGAAAAGATAAAAATATTGCACGCGAATCTCTTCGACTTACCGATGTAGCTTCCTTTATTGGAGACATTACCTACGATGCTGAGTTAACGCGTATTGCCAGTCTCAAAACAGATTCTGACACTGCAAACACTGTATTTACCGAGGCACAACTCGAAATTATCAAACAAGAGGCTGAAGTGACCCGCCTACTGGGCCAACAGAAGGATGAACGCAAGGGCGCGAAGCGAGTGAATGACTTGCTTAGTCACTTCTTTGGTCACGATGGCATCAAACTTGCCGCTAAGGACAATATTGAGAATAATTCAGTTAAGTTTGAAATCACCAGAGATGGTAAATCAGCCTACAACTTGAGTGAAGGCGAATGCAGTCTGATTGCTTTCTGTTACTTCATAGCCAAGCTAGAGGAGCCGGACAGCAAAGGCAAGGATCTGATCATTTATATAGATGACCCAATTTCCAGCCTAGACGGGAATCACATCTTCTTCATGTTCAGTTTGATTGAAAGCCTGATTGCGAAACCCATCAAGAATGCAGACGGAACAAACAGCTATCGCTACAAGCAGCTTTTCATATCCACCCACAACCTAGATTTCTTGAAATATCTAAAGAAAATATCATTTCCTAATGAGAAGAATCACGGTGGATACCAACATTTCATCGTGGAGAGAAACGAAGGGGCAAGTCAGATTTCATTGATGCCTTCATATCTGCGAGACTACATCACTGAATTCAACTACCTATTTCATCAGATCTACAAGTGCCGCAATCAAGGTGCAGCGAATGAATCTCATGAACCATTCTATGGATTCGGCAACAACCTCCGTAAGTTTCTTGAGGCATTTTTATTCTTTAAGTTCCCGCATCAAGATGACAAAAACGATGCCTTCGAGAGAATCAAGAAATTCTTTGGCGAAGAAGATCCGACTGCAATAGCTCTTGTGAATAGACTTAACAACGAATTTTCACATCTTGAATCGATCCCAGATCGTGGATTCAAACCTGTGGAGATTCCAGAAATTTCCAAGGTGGCAAATTACGTATTGGACAAGATTTATACGGCAGATCCGCATCAATACAATGCGCTGTTGAAGAGCATAGGTGAACCACCTAGGACACCTTAGAAAAAAGGCACAAAGAGTTTTTTGCGGTGAGTGAGGCGCCATTTGGATCTGGAATGCGCCTCTCGAGCCTACCGAAAAGTGCTTACTGATGTATGAAAAATCGTAATTCTCAAAAGGAGTGTAGAACTAAAAACAGGTATGAATAATGAACTTCCGCTCTTCGCTCAAACCAGACTGTAATTTCTAATAATATTCTACCTATGAGCCCCAAGTCTGAGCTAATACAATTTAAACCCCTCACAAAAACAATTAAGGCTACACACCATGCGTAGCCTTAATCTTATTCACGTTATCTAACTCAATTAGCTTTTATCTTTATTTTCTATCGCTATTGTTTGCCGTTTTTCTTCTTCCGGTAACTCATACTCGATAGCAATAGTCAGAAGTCCACTTGATAAATCGGCTTTGTCTATTTTAACATTTTTACCGAGATCAAATTGCAATGTAAATTGTCCTTGAGATATACCCCGGTGGATCCATTTATCATTGTCTTCTTCTGATTTTTCTTCTTTTTTCCCTTCAATCAATAAACGACTTCCTTTCAATGAAACCGATAAGTCATTTTCTTGATATCCAGGCACACTTACTGTCAATTCATAATGGTTATCATCAATCTGTTTCAGGTTATAAGTCTGTACAGGTGATGCAATAGGCTTACTGCCTGTTAACTGACTAAACAGGCGATCTATCTGATCAAAACGATTTGAAAGTAAGTTGTCAGATAATGTTGGGAATAATGAAAAAGGTTTAATGTTAGGCATATAACTCCTCCTTCAGTATTTAGTGAATTATGGGCGGTATCTTATTTACCCAAAATATAAATATGAACGAGCAAGTATTTTTCAAGCCCTAAAATCTAAATTTTTTATCTTTAACTAATATGAGATTGTAGATAGCAAAAAACCCCGCCAAAGCGAGGTTTTGTATATTCAACTATTTAATGCTTAACTCATTTGAGCTGTCATCACACTTTTGCAAAAGATACATTTTGCGCCGTGTGGATTGTTCACTGTGACATCAAATTGTGATGTTCTATATTGTGAACTGCTACAACAAGGGCATTTAAAATAGAGGCGAATAGTAATAGCGCCTTTAGAGAGCCACCACGTTGCCTGCTGCTGGGCCTTTCATACCATTTTCCATGGTGAATGAAACTTGTTGGCCTTCAGCTAATGTTTTGAAGTTATCACTTTGGATTGCAGAGAAATGTACGAATACATCTTTGCTGCCATCAGCTGGAGTAATAAAACCAAAACCTTTACCTTCATCGAACCATTTTACTGTACCAGTCATTGTATTAGACATAGAATTTCCTTTAATTTATTTAATTTGCCATAAGGCATATGCGGTTTGTTTTGTATTTTTACTTATGGGAATTAATTAGAAGGAATTCACAATGAAGAGGTATCGAGGATAACGCTAAACGGGAACAACTTTAAACTTACTAACATAAATAGGTCTGTACTTCCAAACCAGTGACGCTATTAAGCCATAGAAAAATGCAGATAGCAAACTTTATTTTTTAGCAGTAAATCAGCTTAAGTAGACCTATAAAAAATACAACCCCGTTATACTCACGAGGTTTTTAATAGATAAGAGGTGTAACATCAAAACCATCATTAACACAATATATTGTGTTTTGTAATTACGCAAGACTGTAAATATGGTGTTTTCTAATTATTTTATCCATATCTAATTTTACGTTATCAACCGATAAACATCCTTCAATAAATCCTTCCGCTGTCTGCAATCGCTTAGCCACTTCATTATGAGAAATACCGAGTTTTGAAGCCATTGAGCGTAAAGGATAATTCTTCACATAGTACATAATAACCAACTGAAACAAGTAACTATTATTTACCTTTAAATGTAATACCGCTTTATTGATTTTTAAGCCATCATCATCTGAACATTGCTCTCGGCTTCGTCTTGAACTTGGAATTAATCCTTTAAAACCTGCGGCGATTGATGAGTAATCGATACTATTTCCCTCATTAGCTGACCACGCACCCCAACGTGATAAAACTTCCTGCATATCTCTCATACAGACTTCTCCAAACCATTTGTTACCTTGTTACCTATTGATTAATCACTTACACCTTCATCTCTCTTTCTCGTTTTAATTGCCTCACCTTCTCTCTGTATTTATCGCGTATCTGGATATAATCTTCGCGCCGCCAATGACGGGATTCATGAGACTATAGTAGAAGGGTCGAAGCCTTAAATTTCTTTATTATTTGATGTATTTGTCTATAAGAGCCAACAAATTCTGACTTTTGCGATAGTGAGGCTATTTCACAACGTTGAATTAAGGTAAATTCAAGTCTATCTAAGCTGTTGAGTATTTTTGAAATATCATTTAAAAATGGAGTTAATGTATTCATGGGTATGCTCTCAATTGATACAACATGTCCTCATTGTTTACGTGAAAAGGCTGTACTTATAGCTATTTATGAAATACGTCGTAGTGAACAGTCTCCTTTACTAGACATTACTTTTAAGTGTAGAAGTTGCCAGAAAGTAGGTTTAGCCGTAGTAAATACTTTTGGAGATCCCCCTCCTCTTAGCTTTTCTGCTCACGCACAGTTAAACATAAAGATTCCATCTGATACATATGCTTATAAAATTGAAGAAATAATACCTAAAATAGAACTGCACATTGCACCAGATAGCACCCCTGAGCGCGCGGCTAAATTTTTCATTGAATCAAAAGATGACTTTCAGCGAGGAAGATATGAAACTTGTACAATGAATTGTCGTAAAGTTATAGATATTGCAACAAAATACCTCATGGGTGAAGAGGTAAAAAATAGTAATTTAAATAACCGTATTAACTTACTATTTGAGCAAGGAAAAATAACTGAACAAATGAACAGTTGGGCTCATATTGTAAGAATGGATGGTAATGGAGCTGCTCACTCTGACGAAATAATTACGGAAGAAGAAGCTAAACAGATACTGAATTTTACTGAGGTATTTTTGATGTATTCATTTACTCTGCCAGCTATGATAGAAAAAAGACGTTCTGAGTCTAAAACATCTAAATAACAATAAATGCGGAAATGAAATCATTTGTTTCCGTACTACACTTGGCTTATTCACTTTTCATTACTTACTCCGTAGTTCTCATAATTAATTTTTAAACTGCCAGAAATAACAATCACAGCTAATAATGGCATCCTAATGTTTCGTAATATTTCAAAAAAATCATCAGTAAAAAAACTGTGCTAAAAATATCGTGTAAATACTCTATGTGCAAAACCCATTTTCCTGTTAAAACGATTTTTCACAATACCTTTTAGGCTCTCGTTTCGGTTGAGCGCGATATGCAGCCATATATTGATCAACTGGCGTAATACTCAATCCTTGTTGATCAACATACACGGTGCCTGTTTTACCGTGTCGATTGAGCCTTAAAATCATTTCGGTCAGCGTTTCATCCGCATTATTGTGGTACACCGCATCACGATAAATGCCTAACCAATAATCACAATCTTGCTCGATTTGTCCTGTGTCTCTTGAATCACTCGGTACGGGACGTTTATCTGCCCTGTTTTCTAACCCTCGATTCAACTGTACAAGCAACACAACCACCGTATTGAGCTCTTTTGCCAATATCTTTAGCCCCTTAGTGATTTCACCATAGGCAATATCATTACGGTCAGCTTTTCCCGCTTGCATCAAAGTGAGGTAATCGACACCAATAAACCCAATATCACCGACTTTGCGTTTGATTTTCCGACTTTCAGAGCGTATATGCTGTAAGGACATGCCTGGTGTATCATCCACCCAAATATTGGGCTCATCTTTAAGGCGACCGATGGCACTGCAAAGCCTATCCCATTCATGCTCTTCTAATTTTTGGTAAAATTTATCTGAATTAATTTGGGTTTGTTGGGCTAGTGTCCGTTCAACAAGCTGTTTATCCGTCATTTCCATGCTGAACAGCAATACAGGCTTACCTTGTTGTGAGACATTCTTTGCCATTTCAGTGAGAACGGTTGTTTTCCCCATCTTTGGACGAGCACCAATCACGAACAGTGAGCCTATGACAATCTGTTTTGGGCTTAATAGGCGGTCAAAATCTTTAAATCCCGTTTTTAATCCTCGATGTTTCTCTGGGTTATCTTGTCGGTCACAAATGTCAGTAAAAACATCATCCAACACGTCATCAATTCGGCGTAATCCTGTTTTTCTCCCCATTTTTCCAAACGACGTAGCTTCATCAAGCAAGCGTTGTGCCTGTTCAATTTTATCCGTAAAACTTAACTCACTTGGCACCATCATGAGCTTTTGAATTTCAACCGTCTTTTCGATAACAAAACGCTGTGCGGAACACTCTCGGATTTTTTTCGCATAAGCCATAATGTTAGCAATACTCGGTGTTTCTCTTGCCATCTCAGCAAGATAGGCAAAACCACCTGATTGATTAATTCGCCCTTTTGACTCCAGATAATCCGTCACCGTCATGATGTCTATTGGCATACGTTGGGTATACATTTCTCGCAGAGTGAGATAGATAATTTGATGGTGTCGGGCATAAAAATCTTCAGGCTTTAGCAGTGAGAAAATTGATTGCGCATTATCACTTTGTGGGTCGAGCAGAAGTCCTCCAATGACATTTTGTTCCGCCATTAAATTATTCGGAACTTGGTTCATCACAGTGCTCCCTCCCTTGTTTTGAGTACCGTTTCTGGTCTGAGTAAATAATCAAAATTCGCTCGCCAACCCCGGTTATTTTCTCCAAAGTACCAAGCACTCGCTGTTTCCATAAAATAATCAAAATAATTTTTAGCTGATTCGACTGTGGGCTCTTTAAGTTCTTTCAGGAATTTGGATATTGCTCTTTTGCGTTTGTCATTCAGTGATTCGGCATTGGGTAATCTATCCCCTGCTGATTCGTTGAAGGCTTGCATGATTTCCTGATAAGGAATTTTAGCTTGCCGATTAATTGAAATCTGCTTTGCAGGTTTCGAGTCGTCAGACGATAATTTTTTAGGGTTAATTGACTGGTTAAAAGACTGACTGGTTCTGGGTAAAAATTTTTGACTACCCCCTAGTCCAACCGTTTGACTACCTCTGGTACAGAATTTTGACTACCCTCATCAAGAGATTTAGCCTCCAAATCCAAAATATATAAATTGGAAGTATGCCCCTTATCTGTTTTTCGCGTAACTTTACGAACAAACCCTTTTTTACATAGACTTTTAATGTGGTTTATCGCACTTTGACGGCTAATTTCGCAATGACGTGCAATAGTTTCATAAGAAGGAAAACACTCGCCTTTATCATTGGCATTATCAGCAAGTTTCAGTAGCACCATTTTTTGTGCTGTACTCCCCACCTGTAATTGCATGGCTTTTGCCATTAGAAGCATACTCATTTTCGCTCTCCTAATAACTTATCCCGATGTGTTTTCCTTAATTTTGCGTCTTTCAGTGCTTCCTTTAAACGCTGACAACCCAGTGGGGTTATTTCTTGTAATAGCCTATTTCTCATGATGTTTTTATGCTCATCACAGCCATTAAATTCATGATTTATTCTTTGTCTCATGGTATAATTTCTCCATTCCAAAGCTGTATCAAAAAAGGGAAACCAAAGTTTCCCCTTGTGATAAAAACTGGATATTGATACAGTGTACTTGTACGTTAAATGGTGAATTCCATTGAACAACACGCCTCGTTTGTTGCCGCAATCGAGGCGTTTTCTTTTATTTTCATTTGAGAAAGTTCACCCATTTGTTTCCACAAAAATCGGTACTCTTCTTCTGAGATTTTTCGTTCTCCTTCCATCACAAAATCAATAATTCCCGATGCGACAAGCGTTTCGCATATTTCAGGATATTTTTCAGTTCGACGTAGGATTGTTGAATCATGGACACCTAACGTTCTAGCCACGGCAGACTGAGTTTTATTTCTCAATGCTTGTAATGCTGAAGCTATTAGGTGATTAGAGATAAATTGGTTGAATTGTTTGCGTGTATTTGCGCATTCCATTGTTTAAAGTCCTTATGAGTTAACTAAGGGACAATAATGATCCGTGGCTCATTCCGTATGAGTTGATATTGGGGGAAGAGTTGTCGCTTTATCAGCGACTCCGTAGCAGTCAAAAACTGCGATTGTTAAAGAGCGAATAAAACTATACAGTTTCTAATTCAGGCCAAATTTTATACCAATCGTCTGGCCTTAAATCTCTGCGTGTAACTGCACCATTTGTTGCTATTTCAATTTCAACACAACGTTTAGGAAAAATAGCACTAACACCAGATGCCATTTGAGAAAGGAAAGACTTCGAAACACCTAATTGGTCAGCTAATTCTTTAGCACCACCCCACTCAAGTGAATCTATATATTTTTTTAACTCCATATTTACTCTCCATTAGTTTTAAATATGGAGTTTATTAAACACTAAACCCAACGTCAAGTATTTGCTTGTTTAGTCATTACTAATCAAAATAAAGGTATGGAAATAAAAAAATTAAGACAAATAAAACTCTCACAGTGGTTTAAAGGTAAAACCCTGCCCACTAAAGAGAAAAGCTATATATCTCAACTGATGAGTGGTAAATCATCGTTTGGAGAGAAGGCAGCTCGTCGTCTAGAAAGAGACTATGGGATGCCTATTGGTTATCTGGATACCCAAGATATTCAGGATGATGAGGTTGAATTCATAGGTAGAATACCATCAGGTTTAGTCAAAGTACGTGGCGAAGCATTTCTAGGTGTCGATGGTGCTGTTGATATGATTGAAGCCCATAGTGGATGGTTAAAAATATACAGTGATGATGTTGATGCATACGGACTTAAAGTTAAAGGTGACAGCATGTGGCCTCGCATTCAATCAGGTGAGTATGTTGTCGTTGAACCCAATACTTCAGTAAAGACAGGTGACGAGGTATTTGTACGCACGATTGATGGTCACAACATGATAAAAATCTTTAATAAAACTAGAGATGGAGACTATCAATTCACCAGTATCAACAACTCACATAAACCAATAACGTTATCACCAGATCAAGTAGATACAATTCATTATGTCGCAGCTATAGTTAAACCTATCAAGTTTATTGATATCTGCGAAAAAACAGGTAAAGCATTTTTCCCAACAGTCTAACAACACGTTTTAGGTGTAGATAAATTCGAGATTTTGATTAATGCAAAATAATAATCAATTAGAAGTCACAGAGGCTATTCGCCAAATGGACGCTGGCTCTACAAAACCTATTTTATGCTCTTGTGATGATGGAAATCTTTACGTTATAAAAAGCAATGCATCTGTATCAAGAAGAGAATTAATTCATGAATATGTGGCATCAGCTATAGCAAAGAAAATCAATTTGCCGATCCCTGATTTTGCTATCGTATATGTTCCAAGTGACATTGTTGATTTTTTACCTCCTGATCTAAAAGGAAAGCTTTCCTGTGGATATGCATTCGCTTCTCAATTTATCGAGGACTCAGCTAGTATTACATTTACATTGGCTCACCAACTTATTGACATACAAAAACAAAAAGAAATATACCTATTTGATAGATTGATAAATAACTCAGACAGGTCACTTACCAAACTTGGTGGTAATGTAAATATTATTTATAACGTAAAAAAACAAAGCTATTATTTAATAGACCATAATCTTGCATTTGATCCAAACTGCAACATAGACATGTTTGAATTCCATGTATTCTCACCAAAAAACAGAAGTTGGCAATATGACATGTTCGATGCAATATCCAATGAAGAATTAATAGAATGTATTAACTCTTCATGCGATGATGCACTAGAGGAAATACCAACTGAATGGGTTGATGATGAGTTATCCAAAAATAGTATTTCTAACAATATATTACATACCGTAGCTAGAGGAAGAAGTAGTGAGTTTAGGAGTACAATAATATGAAAATACCATTACTTTACAGCATTATAAGATATGCTCCATACGCAGAAACTGAAGAATTTGCGAATGTAGGTGTGGTTATTTGCTCTCCGAAAACCAACGAACTTCATTTTAGTTTGACGAAGTCTAACGATGCTAGAATCCAGAATTTTTTTAGGGATGACTCTATCTTTAAAGTGGTTAAACCATTAATAGAAAATGAATTAAACGTAGCATCAGATATTGCATCTAACTTTAATTCTGCTGAAGGATTAAGAGACTTCTTTTTTAACTTAACCGAAAAGCGTGAGTCTATCTTTTGTTATAGCCCTGTTCGTGTATTAATGGCTCACAATGCAAATGAAGAGCTTGATAGGCTATACAGCAAATTTATTAAACAAACAGGCAATACAAAAGAGCGCAGAGAAGACATCTTAGCCGCAGAATTAAGACATAGATTCCAAGTTCACAGCGAGCTAAAAGGCGCATTTAAAAAAATCAGATTAGGGGGAGAGCTCACTAGTTTTGAAATGCCACTAGTAGCAGAGACAAGTGCAAAAGAGATTCTTTGTGCCATAAAGCCACTTGCATTCAACCAAATTGAGCCAAGCAAAATGCTTGAGCATTGTGATAAGTGGGTAGCCAGAATAAGACGAGCTGTTGATGAGAAAATACTGACATTCAATAATGTACTATTCACTATTGACCACAAAGTCAAATTAAAAACCCCAGAGTCAAAGGCTATTGATGAAATTAGGTACACCCTAGATAAATATAAGATAACTCACTTTGAAGCTAAAGATAAAGATTCAGCAATTAAGTTTGCTAAGCAAAAATTAGCCTGACTCTAGCCTTCCTTCTGAGAAGGCTTTTTTGTACCTCTCTCCTCGAAATAAATGTTCGACATTACAACCTGCGATTTTTCACAAATAAATTTATTTAACATTCATAGCGTTGTTAATTATTAACTAAATCATGTTTAGTAAATACTTGACCTGAATTTTAGTATTTATTAAACTAAGCACATCAACGTAACACAGCACGTTGAAGTTCTTTAACAACGATGGTGGCGAGCTGTGTATTAGCTACCAGAACGGCGACGCTGATAAAGCGTCAACCTTCACAGAAGGTTTTCGGATTGGTGTTTCATTATTTTATCACCAATCACTAAAGCCAACTGTTTGGAGGATATATGGCAACTATAAAAGTGAAGAAATCACGCAAACCAGACTTTTTACGTGGTAACTCTGCAAATAGACGTCATGCCAGACGGAAAGTCGAAGCCATTGCAATTAGAGATATTGAGATACAACTAGACTCAATATTTCAACTAGAAACTAAAAAATTAAACCGCGTTGAAAAGACACTATCACTAAGCCACATTCCTGTGACTAGAAATATTGAACCTAAGTATCAATCATCACCTGATAACTGTTGTTTACCAAACATAGTTATGTTTTCGAGTGTTAGAACAAAAAAATCAAAGGATAAATTTTGTGTCACTGCAAAATAAATTAGAAACCACCTTATATTGGATAATCAGTATATCAAATTAATTGAATGATTGACTTTCATCTCATATTTTACATAAAGGAGATACTATAATCTAAGCTATTTTATTCTAACTATGTGGTTCAATAATGAAAAAAAATATTCTCGACATAATTAATAGTGCCAATAGTGTTTTAGAACACACTGTATCCATATTAGAATCATTCAATGAAAATCTAGCAAAACTTAATTCCTCAATTGAAGCATTCAGTTTGAAACGAGAGCATAACCGACCAATAGAATATGAGATAAAAAATATTAAATGTTTACTCAAATCAAATGAGTTTAACAAACAACAATTACCTCAATATATGAAAACATTGTCGGATATAAAATCCTTTAAAAAGGAATTTGAAGATTTGGATAAAGATGTAAAAAAAATATATTTAGAAATGATACCAAAAGCTAACTCAATAGATGATGAAATATTAATTATTGAAAAAGAAATTTCAATTTTGAGCAGTAACATCCTTACTGACTCTGAGGTAAATATACTTATTGATAAAATTATAGAATTAAAAAAATTACTTAAAGAGTAATATTTCCATAACTTTTATTATCTTAATTATCAAAACATCATAAATGGAAAATAAAAATGACTCAACAAGATACTTCTGTCGTTATTAACGTCAAATTAACTTTAAATCACATTGAAAATAAACCACATCGAGTAGAAGTAAACACTCAAATAAATGCTTCAGATGAAATCCCTGAATTAGCTATATTGTTAAGTGACTTCTCAGATAATTTGATTGGAGAAAATGCGATAAAAACGGCATTAAAAAAAGCAGTTTTAAATACCTTAGTAAACAAAGTTAAACATTAATAAAAATATTTCCCTCTCGCCTAAATCTTTTTTCGCCAACACCAGAATATATCAATCATTACCACTATCACTTAATTAGTGAGGATTTTGCACATCCAAAGGTAAACATGAACATTGATAAATACACACTTTGTTTAGCCCAAAGCCAAGCAGGGATCGCCCATTTCCTCAAAGATGAACATGGATGGAATAAGGCCAATCAGACATTAAAACAGGCTTATGGCATAAAACATCAATACAACGCAAAGGTATGCAACGAAATAAATATCCCAATAAATAGGCTCTATGGATAGAGGTAATTTTTTGTGAATAATTTTAATAATCAAATATACCCAAATGATAAATACCCCCGACTAAGTTCACCTACTCCGAAAAGGAATTTCAAAGAAGCTCTCGCTCATGCAATAGCTATTATTGAAGGAGAAATACCTAACAATTCGCCTGGCATAGCTGAACAGCGACTCGCTATGACGCTTTGGTATATGAATTTAGATGCATCCAAGAATCACCCTCCTCTTCCTGAGCATATTCAAGCCCAACGAGATTCAAAAAGGACATATACGCCTAGTAATACATTTGAAGTCGATTACTACGGAAGTGATCGCCGTCAAGGTCAATATTTAGGGGATTAATATGACTGCTGTATACAAAGCTATTAGTAATGTTGCTAGAGAAATGGCTGAAACGGGCATTAAAAAAGGAAGTGTAAACCAGCAACAAGGATTTATGTTCAGAGGAATTGACGCTGTATATAATGCCCTCGCTCCTGCTCTAGTTAAGCATGGATTGCTTATTCTTCCACGGATCATTGAACGTACCGTCACGGAAAGACAAACACAAAGAGGTGGCTTGTTATTCTATGTCGTAGTGAAAGCTGAGTTTGAATTTGTTTCTGTTGAAGACGGAAGCAAACACACGGTTGTGACTTATGGTGAAGCAATGGATAGCGGAGACAAAGCCACAAATAAAGCCATGTCTATTGCATATAAATACGCAGCTTTCCAAACATTTTGTATACCAACCGAAGAAACGGCAATCGATGCTGATGCAGAAGCCCACAATGTAGCACCGAGAACACCAGATCAAATATTGAAAGATTTTACTAATTCAGCAATGGCTATTACAGATCTCAATATTTTGAAAAAAGAATTTGGTGAAACATGGAAGTTACTCAGGAAAACGCCTGAACAATCAAAAGCAAAGGAAGTATATAACATCAGAAAATCAGAATTGGAGGCGATGTAATGGCAAGTAAAGGTGTAAACAAAGTCTTATTGATAGGACATCTAGGTCAAGATCCTGAAATGCGTTACCTCCCAAATGGCGATGCAGTTACTAATATTACATTAGCCACCAGCGATTCATGGAAAGATAAACAATCAGGTGAAACCAAGGAACGTGTTGAATGGCATAGAGTTGTGATATTCGGAAAACTTGCCGAAATCGCTGGAGAATATATGCGTAAAGGTTCACAAGTCTATATCGAAGGCCAATTACAAACACGTAAATGGCAAGATCAAAATGGACAAGACAGATACAGCACGGAAGTTGTAGTGAATATTAATGGCTCAATGCAAATTTTAGGTAACAACAATCAGGCAGGTAGCCAGAAATCACAACCATCACCTCATCAACACGAATGGAGCCCACAAAAATCTCCTAAACATAATGAACCTCCAATGGACTTTGATGATGATATTCCTTTTGCGCCGATTGGATTACCTTATCCTCGTATCGCTATTCATATTATTTAAAATACTGCTTAACGGATTACGCTAATTAATATTTATTTAAACTGAGTATAAATAACGTGGAGAGAAAATATGTCAAGAATGGTGACTCTTGAAGCGTGGGCAAGGTTGGAGTTTGGAGATGCCTCTCCTTGCATGACGGTATTACAAAAATACGCAAAGAATAACCTTATTGCACCACCTGCAATGAAAGTTGGTCGCAAGTGGATGGTTGATAGAGAGGCTCGTTATGTGGGTTATCTGTCTCTCCCTCAAATTCCTACTAAATCAACGGAACGACTTAAGAGGATAATTACAGATGGCTGCCCGACCACGAACCCATAAAATTATTATCCCTAATCTATATCGAAAGCTAGATAAACGTAACGGCAAAATTTATTGGCAATATAAACATCCCATCACCGGTAAATTTCATAGCTTAGGCACCGACGAGCAAGAAGCGAGAGAAACCGCCATTCAAGCCAATACAATTATTGCTGAACAACATACTCGACAGTTATTAAGTATTAATGAACGGTTATCAAAAATTAAGACAAACAAGTCTGAAATATCTGTCGATATATGGATAGATAAATATTTAGATATTCAAAAAGAAAGATTAGATATCGGTGAATTAAAAATTAATTCTTATCGACAAAAGATGAAACCTATTAATTTATTCCGTCAGTATTGTGGTACGAAAATATTAAAAGAGATAACCGCTTTAGATATTGCTGAAATAATAGATTCAGTCAAAGTATTAGGACATTCAAGAATGGCTCAGGTCGTTCGCATGGTGCTTATTGATGTATTTAAAGAAGCTCAACATGCTGGCTATGTTCCGCCTGGTTACAATCCTGCGAAAGCAACGAAACAACCACGGAACAGAGTGAAAAGAGAACGCATGACATTGGACGAATGGCGCACTATTTACCAGCAAGCTAAAAATCATCCTCCTTATCTGCAATGTGGAATGTTGCTCGCCTTAACCACAGGTCAGCGGATCGGTGATATCTGTAAAATGAAATTCTCTGATATTTGGGATGACATGTTACATATACAGCAAGAGAAAACGGGCAGTAAGTTGGCCATCCCTCTCTCGCTAAAATGTGAGGCTATCAATCTCTCTTTAAGGGATGTCGTTGCTCAATGTCGTGATGCTGTTGTAAGTAAATATCTAGTACATTATCGGCATACCACCGCACAAGCAAAACGAGGCGAACAAGTCACACCAAATACATTAACCACAACATTTAAAAAAGCACGAGATAAATGTGGGTTAAGTTGGGAAAAAGGTACGGCACCGACTTTCCATGAACAGCGATCTTTATCTGAGCGACTTTATCGAGAACAAGGAATTAATACACAAAAATTATTAGGGCATAAAACACAAAATATGACTGATAAATACCACGACGATAGAGGCAAAGAATGGCAAATTATTGCTGTTTAATTGAGCAGTTTTGGGGAAGAGTTTTGGGGATATTTTGGGGATATTTTGGGGATATTTTGGGGATATTTTGGGGAAGAATTTTATAGTACAAAAAATAAACGGGAACTAATAAGCTCCCGTTAACTATTTATCAAATCAACAATTACATATGTTTGATAATCGCGTCACCAAACTCGCTACATTTCAGCAGTTTAGCACCTTCTAACTGACGTTCGAAATCATAAGTTACAGTCTTAGCAGCAATCGCCCCTTCCATACCTTTAATGATTAAGTCAGCTGCTTCTGTCCAACCCATGTGGCGTAACATTATACCCATAATAATTAGATAACTTATTAAATAAATAATAATTATTTGGGTAGTAATTTGTTTTTTATGTGATCTTGGTTTATATGTAACTGGTTGATTTTTAGTTTAGTTTGGAGATATTTTGGGGAAGATATTTTAAATAATTGAGGGCTTATCAAGCTTGATATAAAACATTCAAATCTATTAGTTATATTAAACAATAGAAAGTCAATATTTAATTATAATAATTCATATTAGTAATAACTCAAATCTGATTGTCAGTTTTGAGAGAATAGCGGAAGCTGTCTTTGTTCTCACGTCTAGTACTATATGAGTCAATTTTTGTTGTATGGATACTAACATTGTTCAACTGTAAGCCGAGAAGTTCTATCCAATGTGGCTTATTTAGGTGATAGCTAATGATTGACTGTGCTTTTTTAGGTGTTAATTATAATTGTGTTACATAAGTTTTTTGATTTTCCAAAATGCGTAACACTGTTCTTTGAAAGCCTAACATCATTTGTTCTAGGTCATGTAGATGATGCATAATTACTCGTTTATGGTCATTATAATCTGCATAATAGGAAACTATAGTTGGACGGTCATTGCCTAGCTGGTTGTATACTTCCGCGTGCATCATCGAGTGTTTCATACTATTAGATAACTGATTAATAACCCATAAAAAACTCACAGAGCTAGGGTCACTTTTATATATTCCATTGTCACCAATGAAAATTTTTTCTAGATCAGTGATAGCCTCTTCAATTGTTCCAAGTCTACCAATTTTATCTAGTTTAACTTTCATCGTTTCTATGTATTCCTCAAAGTTTGTAAGTACATATGTAAGCTGAACTAAGTTGTCTATAGCACTACGCATATACATGACCATTTCTTCAACAAGAAAATGATATTGGTATATTGCTGTTGGAGTCGTACAAAATTTTGACAAACTTTCTTTTGGACCATCAACAGGGATATGGAGTAATTCATTGGTATTTACTATCGAATAATAATAATCACAAGCTTCTTGATATTTCGCTTGTGCAGCTCTCACTTTTTGACCTATCAGCATGCATACCAAATTACTATTGCAAATTTGTGGTAAATTTGGATATGTAGGAAAATCACCTGATATTAAGGATATTTGGATTGGTTCGTAGCTGCCCGAAGGTAATGTCGAGTTATAAGTGACCTCTTTATAAACTGGTCTCCAAAACTTATCTTTTTCAATAACCCATTTGCCCATTTTGAATACTGGTATATAACCTTCTGTACAAATAAGTATAGATGGAGGGATATCAGTACTATTTGCAGGTAGTCCAGTGCCATGACATTGTTGATACTGTTCAGTTGATAAGTAAAACCCATAAAACGGTTCATAATTATAAATAGTAATAATATTCATGATAACTCATTTGAAATATATGGTTTTTGTTAGGGATACATCATTTTACTAAAAGCTATTCGTATAAGATATAGATACTTTTTCAACTTCTTTCAATCTGTTATCTACAACTAAATTATGTCATGATGACTTAAAAATAATTAAATAAATCTCCTGTGATGTAGAGATTTGATTATGGGTTATTATTCCGAAAGGAGCGAAAACCGAACGCCCACATAGTGTAAACAGACGTCCGATATTCTGAAGTGGGCAAGCAGATTACTTAACCCGCTTCCCCGTTTCGTCAATGACCTTCTCACCATCCTCTTTGGTAAACGCTCCTTTCTGAGCTTCCGTTAGAATATCCAGCAATATTTCTGAAGGACGGAAAAACTACGCCATATACGACGCGACACATCTTTTAGTTACCTTGAAAAATCGTGCAATTTTGCACTAAATCACAATTTAATCCTTATGAACTCTATAAATATAACAATCTATCATCATTCCACTTTTTTTTGATTTTTACACCATGTAACATTGCTATCATTTTCAGTCGATTATTAAGAACTCCAATGACAAACTATGATTTCAGAGCACTCAATAATGAAGAGTTTGAAAGACTAGCTACAGACCTCTTAAGCAAGAGAGAAAATATACTTATTGAGCGTTTTAAATCAGGAAAAGATGGTGGAATTGATGGTCGTTTTTATCACTCTGGCGAAGTAATAATCCAAGTTAAACACTATGTTAAAACTGGTTATAGTGGATTATTAAGTAAACTTAAAAGCGAAGAAGTTGCAAAAGTTGAAAACTTAAAACCTAATCGATACATTTTCATCACAAGCGTTGGTTTATCCCCTGCTAATAAAAAAGAAATCTTCGATTTATTTAATCCTTACATTCTAAGCAATAATGACATCATTGGTCCTGAGCATCTAAATGATCTTTTAACACTTTACCCCGATATAGAACGGAACCATTACAAACTTTGGCTTTCCAGTACAAATTTTTTAATGAGTGTACTAAATAATGCTGCGATTCAAAATAGTAACTTCCTGATTGAAGATGCTAGGAAAGAATCATACAAATTCATCGAAACCAAGCAATTAAAAAAAGCGTTAGAGATTTTAGATGAAAATAAAGTTGTAATTATAACTGGTTTACCTGGCGTTGGTAAAACCACTCTTGCAAAACAAGTGATGCTTATGCATTGTAATCGCGGCTATGAAATTTACCACATTGAAGGATCAATTTCGGAAATAGAATCTATATATTTTAAAGAGAGAAAGCAATTTTTCTATTTTGATGATTTTCTCGGCGCTACTCTTTTAGAAATTTTCACTAGAAACTCTGATTCTAAAATTGTTCAGTTTATTAAAAAAATCATTACCGACAAAAACAAAAAGATGATTTTAACGTCAAGAACCAATATATTAAACAGAGCTAAAAATCTCAGTGATTTATTTAATATAGAAAAAATTGAAAAAAAAGAACTTGAGATAAATGTATCAGATCTTAGTGATATAGAAAAGGCTGATATACTTTACAATCATGTTTGGCATAGTTCATTATCGCAGGAGTACATTGATACTTTTTATGATAATCGTAATTATTGGAAAATAATACATCATCCAAACTTTAACCCACGGCTTATATCGTTTATTACAGATAGCGATAGAATATCAGGAATCGATAGTTCGAATTTTTGGTCATATATCGAAAATTCATTAGACAATCCTGAAATGATCTGGTCGCACTGTTTCAATAATCAAACACGTGAGGAAGTCCTTGATCTAGTTTGCTTGGTTGTTTTTAATGCTAATAACATTGAAGAACAGGATTGTAAAAATGCATTAAAACGCGTTTTCAATATCAAATATAAAAATAACTTTTACTCCAAAGTAAATAAAATAGATGAATACATAAAAGAGTCAATAAAATCAACACTTAATAGAAGTCTAACACCACTAAATAAAAATGTAATGATAAGATTGACACCATTCAACCCATCAGTGTCTGACTATATCATCAATCGCTATGCTACTGATGAAACCTCTCTTTCACTTTACTTTTCAGCTCTTAAAACAAATCAATCAATTAACACTTTATTCTCTTTGCACAGCAATAGGAAAATCAATTCAGATGTATTTGTTTCAGTACTTGAGTCAGTACTCAATGCCGTTGATCTTAAATGCTTAAATGATTACTCAATTCATCTTCTTCATTCGGTCATACATTCCAATTTAATCTCCACCAATAAAAATAGAATGGTCTATCCGAGCTTATTTTTAAACATTAAAGAAGAATATCTAACTTACGATTACGAAGTTGGGGAGTGCGTGTTATGGGCTGTAAAAAATAATCCAAGTCTATTTTCCGATCAATTCATCTCTGACTTTATAAATTATGCCATGAGGTCTAGTTGGAGATATACTCTCAGCCATGACGATTACCTCCCCTTAGCACACTTAATAAATCTTCGACCTACAATAAAAGAAGAGGAAGTTACTCAAGAACTAATGGAACATATCAAAGAATATTGGCACGAAAATTATGACGAATATTTATCTGGAACAGAGAAAATCCAATCATTAGATTATGACGAAAGATCTAAAGCTGATGACATTGCATATGACATGCTACATGATTTAATTAATGAATACGATCTTCCCTTTGAGGACAATGAAATTGAATATATGTATAGTAAAGTCGATGCATCTGCACACCTCTCTGACTTTTATGATTATGATGACGATGAAAGAGAGCTCTTCTATAGTCGCAGAGATGAAAAAGAACATAGCGAAAGCTATATAAACGATTTATTTCAAAAACATTAGCTAATTTCATAACTCACTATTTTGGCTACACATGAAAAATATTATTGCATAAATGCGCAAACTGCCGGAGGCCAATCTGGTGGTTTGTTATTGATACATCAGAATGCACACCTGAATAGTTCAAAATTGATTTTTCAAAAAATTTCATTGTGGTGCTCCATCATCAACTCCCTTTTCCAAAAGCCCCATTTGGATCACACAAAAAATCCACAATGTCTCTTTCATAGTCCTGCTACAACTCCCCCCCTGTTGTAACTCAGCTTTTTGCCCTTATATTTCCAATCCCAGAGCATTGTTAGAATTGGGTTGTTCCTTTCAAATCGCACACGCGCTTCCAGTTTAACTTTTCTGGCCTCCATCGTAAGTTGTAGTGGTCAACTAAAACTGGCCATCGTTTTAGAGTTTTTCCAGTATCTCTTTTCGGATTCGTTTGGTGATAATCCTCCGTTATATTCGTGAGGTCTGTGTACGCTGTAATACCCGACAATATAGTCCGTTATTGCATGGACAGCATCACTAAAACTTATGTAGCCAGTCATGGGTACCCACTCGTTCTTCAGGCTCCTAAAGAAGCGCTCCATTGGACTATTATCCCAGCAGTTTCCGCGTCTACTCATACTTTGTTTGATCCGATATCTCCATAGTAACTGCCGAAACTGATTACTTGTATAGTGGCTACCCTGATCACTGTGGAACATCATCCCTGCTGGTTTATCCCGAGTTTCCCACGCCATTTTCAGCGCTTTGATGGTCAATCGACTGTCCGGAGAGAACGACATTGCCCAGCCCACAGGTTTTCTGGCGAACAAATCGAGAACAACGGCGAGATACGCCCAGCGTTGGCCTGTCCAGATATAGGTGACATCGCCACACCACACTTGATTGGGCTCAGTCACTACAAATTGACGTTCGAGATGATTCGATATAGCAATATGTTCTTGTCCGCCACGTTTGTAGTGGTGTTTCGGTTGTTGACAACTTACAAGGCCGAGCTCTTTCATGAGCCTACCGGCAAGCCAACGCCCCATTGGGAAGCCCTTGAACGTTGCCATTATGGCAATACTCCTTGCCCCAGCAGAGCCATGGCTGATGTTGTGTAGTTCCTGAACTTGACTGCGCAATACGGTGCGTCTTCTATCAGGCTGAATAGGACGGGCATTCCAGTATTTATAACTGCTGCGATGAACCCCGAATACATGGCAGAGAGTGGTTACGGGATAACGCGCCCTGAGCTTTCCGATTAACGTAAATTGTTCAGGGAGTCTGACATCAAGAGCGCGGTAGCCTTTTTTAATATTTCATTTTCCATTTCAATACGTTGAAGTTTCTTTTTGAGTTCACGTATTTCAATTTGCTCTGGCGTGATGGGAGAGGCTTTCGGCGTTTTGCCAGCCCGTTCATCGCGCAACTGTTTTACCCATCGGGTCATAGTGGAAAGACCGATATTCATGGCTTTAGCTGCATCAGCAACAGTGTAGTTCTGATCAACAACTAACTGAGCAGATTCATGTTTAAATTCTGCACTGAAATTTCGTTTTTTCATTAAGGCACCTTTATTGTTTGAGGTAAGCATATCACCTCTATTCAGGTGGCCAAATTTATTAAACCACTACAAGTTGTCCTTTAATTGCCACATCCACCTAACTAGCCCCTACCGCTTAGTACGTTCTGAACTTAGCAATGCCCGCTTCTGGCACAAAGTCGACCACCAACAAATATATCCTTTTTTAGCAACTTTTCATCCTCACCAACTAAACTAACCATCTAAACTCTTCCTATCACCCACCATACTCCCTCACATCAATATAAAAATACTGCTTACCTAGTGAGGTTGTTGACATCTGTCCTGAAACTATCATGGAATGAGGAATAATACGGTTACCTCTTCCACAAAGAGTTACTCTAATCGTTTTTCCTCCCATCGAATCCATCATCCCAATATGCCCAATTGTTGTGATTAATACTGCACAAGGGAAACCGACATCCACACCATTCCAATTATTTCCAGTGAGTACAAAGTTATTTCCCTCTAATAAATTAAGCGGTCTTTGGCTTGAAGCATGTGTAATAACACCTTTATGATAAATTTGAATTCCCCATTTTTGAGGATGAAGTGAAATATGATAAGAAGACTTCACAAATACATATAGCTCATATTCTGCTGAATTGCCTTGAATAGTATCAATTAAATTCACACACCACGCATCGTTCTCATAAATTACTTCAGATAATCCACCTAATGATGGATTAGAGGAATTAAGAACTCGAATAAAAATAAGTGGCACTGCGTTATTATTACCTTCGATAACTTTAATTATGCCTGGCTTAGTTTTTATCTTTTTTAAAAATACGGCTGATTCATAGGGTGTTAATTCTTCGGTAATACCCTGATTAAAAAATAACGCACCATATTTACTCATTTAATTAGTACCATAATAATTCCATTAATCGCTTGACTACCACGTAGAGAATTCCACGAAATTTTATTATTCTCGACTCTAACAGTGAAATAAGATCCTCGATTTCTAGCGACAATATAGGCGGCCAATGACCGCCCTTTAGGAATATTATTATAAGTTTTATTGCCATTTTGAGTGACCGCTATTTGGTCAAAAATAAATGAACGCCCTGTGATTTTTATTGGCTTTCCTTTTTCATATATCTCTATTCCCCACGACATGAGAAATCCTCTACGGCATCAGGAGATACCCATCCTCCTAAGAATTTAAATCCTAATTGAGGTACAGCATGATAAAGAGGCCCTTTAATGGTTTCTCTCTTTTTATCAAACTTCACCAATACAGGTTGTTGATAGTGAAAAGTTTTTATTTGGTAAACACCTTGGCAATCGACTTTTTTATATCCAGAGGTACACCCTGACAATAATAATGCTGTAATTAAAATAATAAACTTCATACGCTACCCTAAATAACCTATTTTTGCCGCTAACTGATTGTTTTCATCGTAAACATAAATAGTATTATTCGTGATCACTAACCGCCCTTTTGTTCCTCCTGAGTTAATATCTAACCGTCCACGAAATACCGCATCATTTAATTCCACATTCCCTGTTGTGGCATCAATATTAAATCCTTTCTTGCCCGCTAAATAATTAGTGGAGGTTATCTTTTTACCTACCGATAATTTATCAATGGTTGCCTTGCTAAATAACGCATCATTGAAAAAAGCTTGTCCATTTTGGATCACAAACGGTGTCACCACTTTGCCGTTTAATGACGATATCACCGCAAAGTTTTGGGCATTAACCAGAAATTGACTATTTCCTTGTGCATTGAATCCTAAGCCAATGCCAGTAATGACTTTATTCCCTTTGCTATCTTGTTGGACTTTCATTGTCCATGATGCCGAAATTTTGCCATTTATGTCTGTGACCACTTTCGAAGTTTGTTCGATTTTGGCTGAACTTGTACCCACTTGGCTTTCTAAGCGAGTGACCTGCTGGGCGGTAGAGGTCACTTTACCTGAAACCTCAGTCACCTTAGTTTCAAGTTGATTTACCGCATTCGCCGTTGCATTGGCTTTCTGTTCGCTAGATTTAGGCACGTCATTCACCACAAACCCTTTTGGTGCCACCGATTGCTTGTTGTTGGTGTAAGTGCTGGTGATGATTTGATGGTTTACACTTTTATGCTTAGTAAGCTGATATTTTGCTCCTCCTCGCAAATAGATATATTCCACAGAGCCATTCGTTAATTGAGCTGGCCCCATCACAGGGGATTGATTTGTCCATTTCCAATCAAAATTATCAATGATGCGGTTTTCAGACTGGGTTCCCCATCCAGAACCACTGACTTGCCATTCCACAATCATGGCAAAGCCTTTGGTGCTGTGTGTCGTATAGCTGGGTTTATTGTCTGAATATTGCCCTAAGGTTCTAAAAACCTTAAAGGCATAACGTCGAGAGGTTACTAATGGCAAAATCACCGGATAATAGGTGTTTTCATTGAGTTTAGATAAATCTAAATCCACCACCACAGACTCCGTTAAATCGGCTTTCACTTTATCTAATTTGCTGGATAACGTTTGTACCTGAGAGGTTGCGGATGCCACTTTGCCATCAATATTAGATACTCGCGTATTTAATGCATTTACTGCACTACTATCAGCTTTCCCCTTAAGATTTGAATTGAGCGTTGAAATCTCTTGCGTTTGGGCTTGCTGTTTCGAGGTGAGGGTTTCTAATGATTTATTAATCGCTGAAACATTCCCATTCATCCGTGTTTCCAATGACTGTCTGGCTTTAGCTTCCGCTTGGTCGCCTGTAACACGCGCTTGCTTCTCTGCGGAGATAAGTCCTGCGGTGACTTTCGATAAATCATTGCCGGTATAATCACCACGAAGTTGTGTAGCTAAGAATTGGCGTTGTTGAGCCTCCGCTTTATCAGCTTCAGCACGAGCTTGTTGCTCTTGGTTAATTACCGCTCCTCGCGCAACTTGCTCCGCTAAAATCGCATCATGGTTTGCTTTCACTTGCGTGTTTAATTCAACAACAGCTGATTGATCAGCTTTGCTGTTAATTTCACCCAATAGGTCTTGTGCGAGTTGATCTCGGCTAATTTGCCCCGCTAATTCCTCAAGAATTAAATCGGTTTGAGAAGAGCAAACACCAGAAGCTTCCACAAAAGGTGATTTGCCATAGCTGTTGATTGTTCGAACATAAAAATAATACGTATGTCCTGCTTTTAAATTCTCTTGCGTCCAGAAATTCCCTTGGCCAACTTTATTTGTTTTGGTGATCACTTCATTTTCAGAAAGATTAGCGAGCTTTTCCTCACTAAACCAAAACTCAAAGGTATAACCAAAGACAGCACTATCACCTTGTTTCGGTGCAACGGTCAGATTAAATAAGCCAGAAGTAACATCAATATGCTCAGGAGGCGGTGGGGCTTGAATGGCAAAATCACTGATAGCAGGTGCCGACATCGCACCGGCAACGTTTGTTGCTCTGACTTCAACACGATAAGTCCCTCGCGCTAATCCGTTAATATCAACACGCTCAGCCGGTACCTGAATAGATTGAATAACGTTGCCTTCTTGAAGAATAGTGACGGTGTTATAGCGCACATCAGACGCCACATTCTGCCAAGAAAGCGTACCTTGTATGATGTCACTGACTGCAAGTGGAACAAAGGTAAGATTAATCGGTGAAGCAACACCACCAGCGGGTAAACTCACAAATGGCGGGCGCTCAAACGGTTTGCTAATCACATCCTCATATAAATAGGCGCCATCCTCTTCCAACATTAAAGCCACACCATCTAATGCATGAAAAGACCATTCGGCAATACGGAACTCCAGCCCACTAATCCCCAAAGAAGGTAATGCTAAAAGCACAACTTCCCCCGGGCGATAAGCATAGCCGTCTAAGTTCATGGTCAATTGAACCCGTCTTCCGGCTTTCTTTTTGCGGAGATATTGGCGGGCTAATCGTTGGGCTTGATAAGGGCTGGTAACAAAACGATAGTCGATATTCTCCCGAATTTCTAAGCCATCCTCTTTCACCCATTCGTCCACAATCACAGGCGTGAAGTCGGTTTTTGTGTATAACTGTTCGGTATCAATAAACGTGCCATACACCGCATTGGTGGCGTCTTTTAAGCCTGTTTCAGGGGTACAAGTGACGGTGCCAATCAATTGTGATTCAGTGATGGTTTTTATTGCAGGCCCATAATAAGCGCCGATTTGAATACCGTGTTTTCCTGCGGTGAATGTCGGTTCCGCGTTAATGCATTTGTGCATCGCTTCCAAGACACTCGATGGACTCTCATTTAAGTCATAGGCACCATTAAGGGTATATCGCGACTCAAATCCGCCTTCTGGTAGACTCACTTTTTCATCACATAAATCGGCCGCCTGTTTAAAGCTGTCAAAATCAATATCCGTATCAGGCACTTTTAAATAATGGCGGTAATAATCCAAAATCACTAAGGCCCCATTATTACTCCATACAGTTTGCCCAGTGCGAGGATCAAACAGATGTTTTCCCCAGACTTCACATTTCACATTGGGTAATCCATAAGGGAATTTTTCTTGGTCAAACGTAAGTGTCACACGTAACCACGCCAGACCTCGACCAATCATATCCTCTTTCCATGACGGGCAATTTTTAAGCATAAAAGGATCGGCATCTTCCCTGTCATTATGCAACTCCACTTCAACAACAGGTGCCGTAATTTTTAAACTCTTCAACCAAAGGTGTTTAACTTCATGAACGGTATATTCACCAAACGTCTCAATTAAATCGTCCCCTAACCAAATCTTCCCGATTTTCTCTATGGGGTGCCCTGCCAGCGCCAATGCCAGTGTGATTTTTTCATTTTCATCTTGTTCCCCCGCTTCTTCTTCGGCGAAGAAAAGCAAACCCGATATCACTGTTTTTCCGACGATCACGGTTTCAGGTGCAGACGATGAACGTAACATCTGTTTGCGTTCACCGGTATCTCGATAATTCATGGAAGGCAGTTTTGGCTTAAAGATAAGCGAACCCGCAACTTGAACCGCAACGCCTGCTGCCATCAGCGCCATCCCCATCGCCGAGGTAACACCTCCGGTAAATAGCCCCGCAATCATTAAGCCTGCGCCCACGACTTTTGAAATTAATCCACCACTCCCACCCATTATTCCACTCTCCACGCTTTGATTGGGTTAATCTGCACTGGCTTCACGCCTTGTGGAGTTACGCCCCAATAATGCCCCGCCCAAACCACGGCTAAACTGTCACCGTCCTCACCTTTAAACAGTACAAGGTCGCCACGCTGAACGCGCTCAATCTCAATGGATTTGAAATAGCGTGAAACGGCTTTCTCTAATGAGCCAAATTTAGATTTGATCAGATTGAAGGCTTCGGCTTTGGTTTTATAGTGATTGAGATAAGGCTTTATTGGCGAGAAACCACATTGTGCGTAAATACATTCCGAGGCAAAAATACAACAATCAAATTCACTCCATGAAAAAGGGCGACTCATCGCCGCCCTTATGGTTTCAGGTAATTTAAGTGTCCAGTTAGGTTGTTTCATGTACTGACCTTAAATAGCAAAAAACCCACAAAAGTGGGTTTAACAAGACAATAAGATTATTTATAAATAAATGCAGGTGCATCTTTCTTGCTGCCCCAATAAATCGCCCGTTCAGCCATTTGAGCAACATAACGAAAGATACGATCACCTTGTCTTCGAGATGACCACGACTCATCGGTGAATCTATCGGGTAACCCGATTGACCATCGCTCGAATCGATTAGAAACATTAACACATACGGCATTTTCTTCGCCAGACACCACATTGATAGATGTGATTTGTCCGACAAATAAGACTTCAGCAAGAAGTGGTTTTCCCTCTTCACCGATGGCGACCATCATCAACCGGACTTCGCGTCCTCGACTTTGCTCATTCATCACCATACCCACCAGCGATTTATCGAAACCCGCTAATTTAAGCTGTAATTGTGGAGGACTGGTTGTCTTATTTTCTTTTAGCTGACTGATTTCACCTAAACTTCCTACACCTAAATAGGTTTCCCCCGCAATAATCAGTTGCCCAACACCGGTATGCGCACAGGTGACGCCTGATTTCAAATCGAGTCTGGCTGCTAAAACGATATAAGCCCCCTCATTAATCGCGTTGACCATGGCATCAGAAAATGGATGATATTGCATTAGTACAACACCTCCTCAAAAGATAACGTGATATGGGTATACCCCAAGCGACGATGCTGAAATTTACCCTGTTCATTATCAACGAGCCGAAATACTCCAAAAGGACGCTCAACCTCAAGCATTTCATTAACGGTAGGTGACGTTCTTAACATCGGTGAAATAGGAATAATGGCACGCCCTTGATTATCACTGACCACATCCGCCACCACCATTTTGAGTTCATTGCCCACAGTTAAACGATCCCCTTGCTGTAATACTCGCATATTGCGCTTCCAGTCCTTCGTTTCTAGTCGATTACCCAATTGGCTCGGTATTGCAATACGAGGCGAACCATACCCATAACGCCCTTTTCTTATCCAGCTTGATATTTTGACTCGCCCCGACATCCCATCCAATGAAGCCACCAGCGCTTCTAACTGGCGCGATTTCTCTTCATTTAAATTATTAAATGTCAGCTCACAACGCCAACGACTTCCCGGAAAGCGCACCGTCTGGCTACTTCCATTAAATGGCGAGGTAAAGGTTTTGCTGTTACTCAATAATTGCCAGTTTTCTTGTGTGGGGATCACTTCTTTTGGCCATTCAAGAATAGACATTTAGACTCCTAATGTTCTGCGTGCTGCGCCATTACTTTGAAAGTCTTGTAACATCATCGCGTGAGCTTTCTGTGCGCCTGCTTCTGTCCCTTGTTGTGCGGCTTCCTTCATTGCCTGTGCAAGTACAGCGTCACCATTTCCTGTCACCGTAATATGATTGACGATGGTCATTTGCACACCACCTGCACGGGCTAATGTCGATTGTGGTGTAACGGGTATTCGCCCTGCGACCGCCCCCACAAAGCCCCCCGAAGCATAACCTTGCGCCGCATGCATTAAGCGATAGAGATTGCCGACACCCAATTTAGCCGTCGCTTCTTTGGTAAAAACAAACTCACCACCATGCACAATCCCTTTAGGCTCAAATTTCCCGCCATGCCCCGTATAACCACCGTAAGCATGCCCTTTGCTCATCCACCCCATATCAAAGCCCATTGCCTGCCCGCCTGCTTCAATGGCTTTGAAAACCAGCATTTTCATCACCATTCGAGTGATATCAGAGATCACCGCATTAGCAAAATCTTTAAAGCTTCCTTTACCCGTTAAAGCAAAATCGGCTAATGCATCAGACATATTATTAAGCGCATTGGTGGTGACATTTCTGACGTTCTCCATCACATCCATGGCCGACTCACTGAAATCCGATAAGCCTTGTTTTAATCCCGCCATCGGATCACCTTTCATGGCCTCTCGTTTCCTAAGCTCTTCCTCAATTTGCTGTTTAGTGAGCTCGACATTACGTTGTAAGTTCGCCAGCTCTTTTTCGCCTAAATCCACACTGACTTGCTGATACAGCACATCAATCTGACGAAGGGCATTAAGCTTTTCTTGCTCTGCGCGCGATTTTCCTATCAAGGTGGTTTCAAATTGCATCTGCTCAATTTCTTTACCGCGATCATAAGCAAATTGCGCGACCGAGTTGGCACGCGCTAAGTCATCAATGGCTTTCGCTTTTTCTTTTATCGTCTTAATCGCTTTGGGATCGATTTTTAAGATGGCATCAAACTTGTCTTTATTCTGTTTGATATCGGATAATGCGGATGTGTATTCATTAAAGGAAGAGGTAGTGCCATACAGCTGAATACTTTGTCCATCTGCAATCAGTGAGGCTTGTTTTTCCTCTAATTCCGTTAAGATTTTGGTGTACTGTTTGGCATAATCAATGGTTGATTTGTGGCTGGGCTTATACGTCCGTTTGGCTTGCAGTGCCAGTTGTGCCTCAATTTCAGCTTGTAAGGCCTTATCGTAGCCTTGCATATCTGGCGTAATTTTGCGTGAAGCCAATACATCTTCTGCATTTAATTTCGCTAATGCCTTCCCTGTGGCTTGTGCTTTTGCCACTGAACGTTGCGATTTTTCAATCGATTCATCAATCTGTTTAGCAATCGCCGTGGCGGCATTCACTTGGCTATTTGTCGCCTGAAGCGTGATATCAATGAGTGATTCATATTCAATGCCTAAACTCTTTAAACTCGCCTTAAGTGAATTGATAACGGCATCAACATGTTGTAACTCAGTGGCATAGCGTTTATATTCAGGGGCTTGATCGCCCACTTTTTCTTTGAGTGTCGCCAACATATTTTGCATATTGGCTCGCTGACGCTCTAAGTTATTAACTTGCTCTGCATACATTCCCATCGCAGCATCAAGCTCTTTTTGCTTTTCAGCCACTCGTTTAAGGTATAAATCCCCCACACCTTGTTCAGTAAACGCCTTTTCACTCTCAACGCTGTATTTTGATAGACCTTGTAAGGAAATGACCTGTTGTTTAAGTTCCTCAATTTTCTCCAATTGCGCGTTAATGCCCGATGAAACTTTGCTTAAATTCGCCACTAGCGTGGCATTGCTCATTTTGTTTAACGCTTCTGTTGATGTATCAAGGGAATTGGCAAATTCAATCGATTCTAACTTGGCTTGTTTGACATTTTCGCTGTATTCATACAATCCCATACCCAATGCCGCAACACCGGTCAGCACTAATCCAATAGGGCCACCCGCTAATCCCATAACACTGTTAAGTGCTCGCCCCGCCACTGTTGATTGACGCCGAGCGGTCGTTAATGCACGTTGAGCAACGTTTTCGGCGGTTAATGCCTGTGTATAATTTAGAGAGGCTGTTCTTGCGAGTGATTTTGTGGCGATAAGGTTATCGAGTGCTATTTTTTCCGCGTTAGTGCCTCTAGCAACTTGATATTCCATTTTGGCTCTATTGAGCGCCGATGTGGCGGCTTCTTTATCCGCCCATGCCTTCCTCACGGCACTGGTTGCTGCCACACTATTTGCCTGCGCACTCTGTAATGTGGCTTTGGCTTCATTCAACGTTGCCTGATTTTTCAGATAAGTGGCTTTCGTCCATTGAGAGAGTTTTGCTACCAATGCCGTGACGGCGATCCCTTCAACCACTTTAGCGACTAACGATAGATTATCGGCAAGAGTGGCCATCCCTGTGGTAAAAAGCTGAGTCGCACCTGTGCCTTGATTCGCTTCACCGATAAATTTTGTCATCGCCGATTGAAGGTTAGTAAAACCTTGGCTAACCGTTGTCACGCTGGTAGCAAATTTTTTATCCACACTGTCGGCTGCACGCTCTAAGGCTTGAATGACTTTTTCAATCGTCATTTCACCGTCTTGGGCTTTCTTCCTTAATTCGCCCACACTGACGCCCATCCCGTCAGCGATGGCTTTTGCTAACGCAGGGGTTTGCTCCATCACTGAATTTAGCTCTTCGCCACGTAACTGACCCGAGGCTAATGCTTGACCAAATTGAGTTAATGCCGCTTGGGCTGCGGTTGCACTCGCTCCTGAAATCGCCACGGCTTTTGAGACGGTTTCCGTGAGTTCAGCCACTTTTTGCTGACTTAATCCTAAGCGATCGGCATTATCCGCAAAACGTTGATAAACCTGTGCTGTGGCATCCAATGATTGATAGGTTTTTTGGGCAATATCATAGACCGCTTGTGTGGCTTTATTTAACTCGACAGAACTTTCTGTCACCAGTTTTAAGCGGTTCTGTAATTCCGTCCAACTATCGGCATAATTAATGACTTGATGAATGGATAATGCGCTTGCGGTGACACTCGCAAAACGGGCAAAAAGCGCCGAGGATCTTGCAGTTTGCGATACCATTCGCTCTTGTTGTACGGTGATAGCTTGAAGGCTGACACGAATACTTTGCCCAAATTGTTCTGTTTGGCGCTGGCTACGGTTGATCGCATTTGTGAAATTTGCCGTATTCAGCGTCAAATCAATATTTAATCTACCTAATGCTCCCGCCATAAATTCAATCCTTGGTATGAATACTACAAAAGCAAACTTTCACCCTGAATAAATGCAATATTCCTTGTTATTTGCTATTGATTTAATTATTGATAAACTGAAATTTCGAATAATAGAGGGGGTTTTATGAGACTTATTCTGGCGTTATTACTACCTTGGTTACAATTTTTCACGATTGGTCGCCCATTTGCTGGCATCTTCTGCCTTATCCTACAAATCACCTTAATTGGGTGGATCCCTGCTGCTATCTGGTCGGTTTATGCCCTTTCTCAATACAATACGGATAAAAAAATTGAGAAAATGTCTCGCGGTGGTTAACGATTAAGCCCCACTCATGTGGGGCTATCGATTAGCTAATACACTCTCAGTGACGTTGTCCCACAGCTCTTCTTCCGTGATTTTCTTCTTCCACATCGGCATAAAATCCATCAATTCAGGCGGAGACGTTTTCGGATCACGATTTATCATCGCAAGAAGATGCGCCACTTGTGCCATCCGATAATCCTCTCGCCATAAACCAAAGGGTTGTTTGCGATAAAAAGCTTCATATTCACACAAGTGGCTTTCGGGCATTTGATCGATTTCTGTGAGCGTTTTTCCCAATGCCAACGACAATATCAGTTGGAATTGTCGTCGGTCTCCGAGTTTTTTTCGCTGTTCCCCGCTTCGGCTGTAAACACCGCATTAGAGAACCCTTGCCCTAGACGATTAAGACCTTTTAAGTCTTCTTCATTTTCAGCATCAAAAAGCAACTCTCCTTTTTCATCACACAACTTAAAGGCCAACATTCTGGCGACATCATATTCATCGTAGACACGATTTATCGCCTCATTAAATTGTTCAGGATCGTCTTCATCTAAATAAATGTCCTGCGCTTCGGCAAGCTTGATTTTAATTTGGCGAAGTTTACGCTGAATGTAATTCATGGTGCCAACATCCAGCTCTTTGACATAAAAGGTGTTGTCTAAATAAGTAAAAGGCGTCACTTTCAGTGCTTGGTTTAACACTAATTCACGCAATAACGCGTTAGACATAATCACTCCTAAAATTTTTTATCGTGAAGGGAGAAGAGAAATAATAAAAGAGGTGAATTAAGGGTTATTTCTTCGCATTCAAATAATCACGGCCAGACAATTTAATCGATATCCCCGAATCCATCATTTGCCCTACACTGCCATCAATGTTCATGCCCGTTTCGACAGAGCCGTAATAAAACATGGAGCCTTCATCTCGCGTTAAGACCATTTTCACCGCAAATTTTTCTTTGCTGTTTTCATATTTACGCAAGAGCCGCTGCACATCACTGGAGCTATACCGTAAGAAAAAGGTCAATTTAATTGAGCCGTATTCCGTATCACCGGATTCATATTCCTTGCCATCACTGCAAATGGTGGTGACATCAATTTGTTCGGTTGTCGAACCGTCTTTACTGAAACTTTTCACTGCACAAAAATTATTAGACCATTGAATACGTTGTGCTTTGGCGTTTGCAAAATCCGTGGGTAACGTTTTATCACTCCAATCCACTTCCTCACACAAGGTCACTTTATTGCCATCAACCTGTGCAATGGGGAAACGCCCATCTAATTCCCCTAAACCCGATAACATAATCATGTCATCGGCTTTCAGCTTATTATTGGCGATGGTAATGGTTGCGGGTGATAACGTCGCTTCCGTCACGGTCATCGCCTCTCCTAAGCCGGTTTGTACAAAGATCTTCGTGCCGAGGAAAGGCGTCGCTTTATGGTTTTTTGACTTTGCCATATCCATTCCTTATTTATCTGATGAAATCATTAATTCAAGAACAAGCCGATGCAATTTGACATCCGCTTCATACCCAAAGACCGCATTCACTCGTTGTGCAAATGGGATCGCCTCGATAATCTGAGCCTCGATTTTTTTACGCAAGACCATAAGGGTTTGTGGTTGTGGCGCATACACATCAAGTTGCACGCGATAGTTGTCTAAATCCGTATCCTCCAGCGCACTGTTAGGCGTGATGCTGGCAAACTGGATCACAATGGCGGGATAATGCCCTTTGCCTTCGGGTAATACCTGAAAAAAAACCCTTCCATCGACAAGCGGTGAAAGGGTCTCTTTTAATTGCTGTATCATGATCTCTACCTTGTTTTTTCAATATCCTCTTTGAGTGTTTGAACAATCACTTTAGCCGTCGCTTCCTTTTTCGCCTCAAAGCTGGGGCGCATAAACGGTTGTGCGGGCATCTTGGCCGTACCAAACTCGACAAACCACCAATAAAATGGATCATTTGGGTTCAATGCTGCACTTTTTCCCGTTGCTTGTTTAAAAGCAGACACCTTTTTACCCGATAATGATTTCACCCAAATACGCGTTTTGACTTGTCCATTGCGTTGTACTTTCGTTTTAGAACGAATATTGCGCTTGATAGTGCCTTTGCGTCGATGCGGCACCGTTTCCTTAAGAATAGGCACTCGATGTTTGATTTCTTCTTTTAACGCCGAAGCCCCTGCATTCATCGCCTTACGCGCGCTTTGATTTCTGGTTTTACGGGCAATGTCTTGCATTCGTTGAGCGAGTTCAGACAATCCACTGATTTTAATCTCACCCATCATTCACGCCCTCTTTGCACATCAATTGAAGCTCACGATGACGCTCATAAGGGTCAATAATCGAAATAATATTAAATATTCGCTTACCCCATACAATACGCATCGAGGTATCAATATCAGCGATATAGCGAATAAGAATTCGTGTTGTGGCCTCACTTTGTACTTGTTGGGCTTGAAAATATTCCCGCCCTTGATAAGGCATGATCGCTGCACGTACTTTTGTCGCATGATCCGTCCAAATCACATCATTGCCACTGATGGCATCGGGCGCTAATACTGATTTTTGAATATGAATAGTGTGGCGTAATCGTCCCGGATCCATTAACTACCTCGCCAATTTCGACAAAGCAGTAACAATCGTTCTGCTGCTTTATTTTCATATAACGGAATTTCACTTTGACTAGTTCGATGTTCAAACATATCCCCCAGCACCAAAAGCATGGCCGATTTCACTTCATAAGGGATATCATCAGGTGATTTCCATGTGGGTTCATCACACCATCTCAAACAATAATTTAATGCGCTTTGTGCATAAAATATAATCTGCTCATCACGATCATCACCGCTGTATTCGAGATGCTGTTTTAGTAAAGAAAGAGGAATGACATCTAAGATATTCATGATGTAATACGGGATAGTTACCTACCCCGACCTATTACTTAAGCACTTCTTCCAGACGTTGGGAAAGTTCCTTTAATTAAGGCTTGAGGGCGATAATGGGCTAATGCTAAACGTTCTTCACACAAAATGGTCAGCATATTCTTCACGAAATTATCACGATCTTCTCGACTCACTTCGATAACTGCATTCATTCGATCCCATACTTGAGACGCCAAATCAAATGCACCAACAGTAAACTCACCTTGTTTTTGTGCTTTTGTTGGAACAACAGGTAATCCCCACATTACATTTGAAGTAAACGCTTGTGGGCCACCGAAAATATAGCGCCCTTCTTTATCTTTCATTAACGCAATGGCATGCCAATCACGAGGATTTAAAATAATACCGGAAGCACTAAATTCAGATTCTGTTACCTGATAAATGGCATGAGCAATCAGATCAGCATGTGTGTCACCCGTAGCACTCAACGCGGTATCATAGGCAGTGGCAACATGATTAATTCCCGTCAAATTATCCGCAGTACCGTCACCATTGAGTAATTGCTCCTCTTCCACTAACGCTAAGCCATACAATAAGCGGTTATTAACATAAGACTGTAACTGCACAGCATCATCCATCACTTGGCGGGACGCTTGGATCCAATGAGCAATAGTGATCACATTTGCTGTTTGTTTTTCAAACGTCAGATTAGATTCTGGCTTTTGTGCCTTTTCTTTCACGGGTGCCGCGCTATTGGTAAACAATTTTTCGCGTACATATTCCAGTGAGTTACTGGAAATACGACCTTGTGCTAATAAATCGCGGATAACTAAACGACGCATCCCCGGCATAATAATACCCGGTACTTGCATAGGCTGAATGAGAACTCCGGCTGAACTCGCATCACTGCCTAATGATTTATTAAAGGTTTTCACTTCATAAGAAGCCTGACTTCCATTCCATGATTTTGTCAGCGCTTCTGCTGCTCGCTCAGAAAAATCTTTTTTCGCATTAGGATCATCAGCGCTCGTTGCCCCTTTCTGCTCTAAATCAAACAGACGTTCACCGGCTTTTTTTAATTCCTCTTGAACTAAGACTAAATCTGTTTGTAATTGCTTTGAAACTGCGCCAGTAGCTTCAATTTCTTTCTTCTGTGCATCGAAGAGCTCTTGCACCTTTTTTTGTGAGCCTTCGATGGCTTCTTGGATAATAGCTAAGTCAGACATATTCTATCCTTTCAGATTAAATGCATTAATTTGGTTAACAATGGATGCGACTAGGGATTGTTGAGTGTCATCGGACTCACTCCGAATAGCGGATTTGAAGCGGGAAATAAAACCGACTGCTTCTGATTTTGATAAACCGGCTGACTCTCTCAGCCAATCCTCAATATCTCGGATCGTTAATAACCCATCAATGCTCTTGAGTGATGAAACCTGTGCTTGGTCATTAGCGGGAAATGTACAAATACTAATTTCACGTAACAGGGAGATATTTTTAAAAATACGACCTGAAGGTGTTCGCTCAAAGTCATTACGCAGACAACCGAATCCGATAGAAAGCCCGTCAACCGTGCCATGCTTCATTGCCGCTTTTAGATCTTGAGCCGCACTATGACCGGGCGTCAGTTGTCCTCTTACACGTAATCCTTTTTGATCTTCCTCCATGTACTCCCATTTCCCCACAGGAAGTTCCCAGACTCGATGGTTATAAAACATAGCGACTTTTTGTTTTTGCTTATCTAAAACATGCTTAAACGCACCGGGTAAAATAATGTCACCATCGAGATCTTGATGACTAAATACGGAGGCATAACCTTCGAAAACGCCTTGTGTGCCATCCCCCGTAAATTTGATTTCCGCTTCATCAAAATTCAGTGTTTTTCTAATATCAGGCATTGAACCTCCATAAATAATTAAGCCCCACTTTCGTGAGGCTCTTTATTGAGTTGGTTAATCGGTAAATATTGTGCTTGCCGGTAAGCGACATCTCCACCTTCAAGAGGAGGATAATTATCGAGTCGTCGCATTTCATTAATGGTTCTTAGCCCCGATTCTCCCATCGCTTTCATAAACGCGGCGCGTGAAGTGGAATCGCCACGCAATAATCCATCAAGATTATGTTCAGCATGATATTTCCCCACTTCGGGTGGTTTTAGAAGCCAACGCACAATGCAGTTTTCCCATCGGGAGATATAGGGTTGTAAGGTATATTGAAGAAAACCTAAGTTTTGTTGCTCAATGCCTGTTCCCCAACTTGTTGATTTTTCAACATCACCGACTAAATGCGGTGGAACACCAAAGAAACGGGCTAATTCACTGACTTGAAATTTGCGGGAAGACATCGTTTCTGCATCTTGAGGACTAACACCAATATCTTGTGCTTGAAATCCCCCCTCTAAGATCCACAATCGCTTTTTAACAGGGCCACCCGCAATTTCTTTGAAATTCTCTTCAAGTTGGCTACGTTGCTCTTTATTTAATACCTTATCACCCGTTGTTAGAATTTTAGGAGACTTAGCCCCATTGGCATAAAACTCACGTTGTTGATCTTCCATCGCAACGGCCGTGCTTGCTGTCTTACACGCATAAGCAATAGGCGACAATCCAACTAACCCATTAAAACCAAACCCTTTTAAATGAAAAATTTCGTGTTGTTTAAATTTGGCAAATTCATGATCACGCTGATATTTATAGATAATATTCTTCCCCTCCATGCGTACATCCATATTGGCAGACAGCAGAGGGAGCAAGCTAATCACATCACCCACTTTATTTCGCTCAATCAACGCGAAAGCATTACCATAAAAGCAAAGCTGCATAGTCATTGCCTCTCGGAATTCTTGAGCGGTCATATATTGATTGGGCGAATATCGCAGTAATCGAGCCAATGGGTGACTTAAATCAACTTTGGTTCTATTTCCCTGTTTATCCGTTTCGAACACATCCAGTGGCAAACAAGCCGTTAACGTCGAAATTAAGCTAACACAACGCCAAACCGTTGATATTTGGAGTATTCGCTCATCATTTACAGAAGAATCACCAAGCGAACCTTGCGCTGAGATAACGCCTGATTGTGAACCTTGTTCAGGTGTCACAAGTCTTCCCCCAACAAAGAAGGAAGCCAGACGCGCAAACCAACCATGATTAGTGCGCAAATCGATTGAATATTGTTTATCTGTCATCACATACTCAATGGGTTAGAGAAAAAATCATCAAGGTTGCCATCATCAACCTCACCTTCCGCAGCCCCAATCGCCATTGCTGATGCCACCACACCATCAATTCGACCAGTGCTTTTTTTCTTGGCAAAGACGCGGTTATCTTTTTGGTCAGCCTCAAGCACAGCAGATGCGGCATTCCATCTCAAACAAGGATTGGTGTGGATCTCAATCTTCTTGTCATCAATTAGCTGTTCAAACAGTTCGATAGAGTGTGGCATCCATAGCCCTGAATCTTTGGCTTTGTAATATCCTTGTCCATGCGGAGTTAAAGGAACCGTCACACCCGCTTCATCGAGTTTGGGTTCAAGGTATTTAATGCGATAAGGATCAAAGGCAATGGCTCTCATGCTGACGTGCATCGCCATTTCAGCAATGCGTTCTGCCACAAATTCATACCTCACCGCATTCCCTGGAGTGGTATGCATAAAACCTTGCCTTACCCATAAGTCGTAGGGCACTCGGTCGGTTTTCGCTCTATCTAATAAAGTGTCTTTGGGTGTCCAAAATTCAACATAAAGACGTTTGAGGCGAGGAAAATACAGGGCTAATGCGGTTAAATCTTTGGTTCCTGATAAGTCCAATCCGCCATAACACTCTTCACCTTGAAGATCATCGAAGGTGAACGTGTTTTCACACTGCATCCATGTTTCACTGTTAATCCACGGATTATCGGCATCCACCCACTGGCAAAAATTAAGCCGACGCACAATGCTTTCTTTTGCGGGCATACCTCGAGCTTGTGTCACTTGTTCACGTAAGTAGCGATCAGAAAAGGTGTAGCCCAATGACGGATTGGCTTTCCCCCAGCAAGACTCATCCTTAAAGGGATCATCGCCCTCATCCAGTGAGCAAATATAGGAAAAGAAGCTGTCGTCTTCGATAGTGCCTTCGGCAACTTTTCGTCCGTATTCATGATAGTCATAACACACACTGGTTTTATCATGCCCACTATTGGTGATCATAAATATCAAGGCTTGTCGCCGACCTTTTGTGCCCGCTCGCATCATCTCAACGGCGGTATTATTTTTATGCTCATGAATTTCATCTATCAGCGCACAATGGGGACGAGGCCCTGATTGCCCATCATCTGAGCTAATCGGGCGAAAGAATGAACTCGTTTTCAAATAAGCCAAGTTCCACTCTTTGCCTGTTCCGCCTGATTTGGTGATCCGCTGACTTAATGCGGGAGATTGATCAACCATCGCCACCGCATCACGAAACAAAATCATGGCTTGGTCTTTTTTCGTAGCTGCCGCATACACTTCAGCACGTGGTTCACTGTCGGCGACTAAACAATACAGCCCAACGCCACCCGCCATCGGGGATTTTCCTGAACCTTTGCCTGATTCAACGTACACCATGCGAAACCGGCGTGTGCCGTCTGTCATTTTCCAGCCAAAAATAGAGCCAATCACAAAGCATTGCCAAGGCAATAAAATAAACGGTTTCCCTTCATGCTCCCCGCCATTGAGCTTTAAGACTTTCGCGAAAAAGTCGATCACCCTTTTGACAGCCTCAACATCCCAGACTAATCCTCGTTGCTCGGCTTCATTTAAGTCTTTGAGATGACGTGCACATGCATGACGAATATCAGGCCCCGCTAAGATTTTGCCTTGATGCACGTCTTGCGCGTATTGCGTTGCGGGATCAACCGAAATATTGGTTGAGCGGATCTTCCTCTTCTTCTCCACCATCCATCTTCACCTTCGAACGAGCGGCGGGGGTTAAACCAAACTCGACTAAATAACTTTTAAAACGGCGATCTGCATCAGCCAACATGGCAACGGCAGGATTCGCTTTAATTAAAAAATCCCCTAATTGCGTTTTTGTGGTGTATGTCCGGCCTTCAATGGCAATGGTGTCTCGCAATTGAAGAATATCGGCGTAGATATCACACAGCCGTTCTAATGCCAGCGTGTCAGCCACAGTTAAAACACCCATTCCATCGAGTAGTAAGGTTAATTTTGCCCACGCCATTTTCCCCCAATCCGTTAAATGTTCGGGTGGGCTTGGAATTTCACGTTTGGGTTGGGGTTCTTTATCGTTGAGTTTTCGTTTTCCCGGATTACCGGTGACCACCTTCAAGTGGGTCGGTTTCGGGCGTCTTCCTGCCATCGGAACCTCCCAGAAAAAAACTTTTCATTTCGCGGTTGTGCACACAAATGAGGGCGCTAGGTAATCAGGGCGAAAGTGTTTGAACTTTTACCCCGCCCCCACCCTGTATTCATGGTGTTATTGATGCCAATGAGAATTGGGATCGAGTGGAATACCATCCGCATTACAGCCAATGACTTTGCCACTCTTTTCGATACGTTGTTTGGTTGAGTTATGATGCAGTTCGCATAAGCTTTGGAAGTTATTTTTATCCCAGAATAAGGCTTGGGCTTTTGCGATACGTTCTTTATCACCTGATTCAAGTGCTTCTTTAAGACGATGTGGAGTAATGTGGTCAACTACTGTGGCAGCAGTAATGCGCCCTTGCTCTTGGCACATGACGCAAAGTGGATGTTCATTAAGAAATGCTAATCGCACTTTAGTCCAGCGACCACCATAGACATTGCGTTTTTTCATGGTTTATTCTGTTTATTATTCTCTTTTACTGCTCATTCTACCTCAATCAGTTTAACTGGTTTCTCACCAGCCTCATGACACCAATTATTATATTCACTGACAGCACGCATGAGATCACTATCCGTCCGTCCAATCTTATCAACTAAAAAAGTTAAGCTCTCAGTATCAAAAACAACAACTTCTGGTGGAACATGATTGATATTCCCTTTCTGGTGAAGAGAATAGATTACTGCTCGCAGTTCATTTATAGCCTTAGATCTTTCAAGATGCTGTACTTTGATTTTGTCAAGCAAGACCTTACAACGTCCTATGGCTTCATAGTTAATCTGTTTATCTGACATAATGTTCTTGACTAGTCCTGATATAGGTTGACAACTTTTCAGGCATAAAACGCTCGATGTACTTCATCGGGCGTTTTATAGTTTAACGATAAGTGTGGCCGTTTTTCATTATAGAGTTGAATTGATTCTTCTACTAATTTTCTTGCTTGTTCTAGATTACTCGGTTTTATCAGTAGATACTCCATTTTTAATATTCCATTAATTCGTTCTGCTAAGGCATTTTGATAACAATCATACCCATCAGTCATAGAACATTGAATATTATGCTCTTTATGTATCTCCTGATATTCCGAAGAACAATACTGTATCCCTCGATCTGAATGATGGATTAACGAAGTTGTCGAAGTCCGTTTTTTTAACGCCTGAACCAACGATTTCTTCACTGAACTTGTTTTCATATTGTTATCTAAATGATATCCCACGATTTTTCGTGAATACGCATCCGTAATTAAACTTAAATAAGTATCACCTTCATGCGTCGATAAATAGGTAATATCTGCCACCCAAAGCTGTTCTGGTTGTGTGGGGATAAACCCTGACTTAATTAAATTAGGATGCCGATGAAAACGATGATGGCTTAAGGTTGTTCGATGATAAGCCCGTTTATTAGGCACCAGTAACTGATGTTCTTTCAATAAAGAAAATAGCCGATCACGACCAATAACCATCTGTTTTTGCTTTAAAATAAAATGTAATTTACGCCCACCCAGTCGAGGTTGTAAGACTCGTTCAGATTTAACAACATCAATAATGGCCGAATCTGCTTTCTTTCGTTCCTCAGTTCTATCCAGCCTCTTGTAATAAGCCTGTCGGCTGATCTGCATAAAACGGCAAGCAATTGTTACGGTGAGGTTTTTAACCGTTTTTTCTTTAATAACTCGGCTTTGCGCTTTTTTGACAAACGAACTCCAAAGTCTCTATCCATGACTTTAACCACAGCTTCGAAAAAATCGGATTTAAGCCGAGCTTCTTCAAGTTCCTTTTCAAGGATCTTAATGCGTTGTTCCGGCGTTTGTTGTTTAGAAGATTGGGTCATAGCTGAACCTCTATAAAAAGTATCAGGGGTACCGTTTGACCAATCTAACCTACCATGCTTACGAAGCCAAACTAAAACAGTAGAGCATCCTTGTATACCATAGTGATCTTGGGCTTGTTTATAGGTTATTTCGCCTTTTTCAACTTGGTCAACAAGCTGTAATTTAAAAGCGAGAGAATAATCGCGTTGAGTCCGTTTAGTGATTGGTTTCATTACATTCTCCAATTTCAGATTGGAAAAGTGTCAACCTTATTTAGGACGGGTCATCTCCAATAAAAAAGACCACTAGGATCTATTTTGTTTTCTCTTTAGCAAATTTACTCGCCCATACTTTGGCGATATGCAAGCAATCGTCAAACATTCGCCCTTTCTTACTCGCTTGAGCGATTCGACGATAATGATCTACTGCCATGTAGCTTGCTCTCTGGGTGACAGATAAAGAAAAGCCGAGCTTCTTTAACTCGGCCTGTATGTTCTTTTCTATAAATTGTTCGTGGTTCATGCGGGTTCTCCTCCATCTGGAAAATCACCCATATCAGGTAAAGTAAGTTGTGATAAATCAATAATGGCTTTCTTTGCTTTACGTATTTTCTTCAAATGACGCTTGCGCAAATTCATCAGGTCACTACCTTTCTTGCCAAAATTTTCGAAAGACCAATTATCCGCTGCCACTAATCTATTTTGCATTTCATTAATGGTAAGGCTTTTGAGCTCATCCATATCAAGATTTGCTAGCTCTGCTTGAGGTTTTGACTCCTTCTCTGCCAAGTCTAGTAGCCAGCGTCGAAGTGCTTTAGCAATATCAGTTTTAGAGAGAATACCGACCAAATGAGCACCTCTAACCGAAAATATCCTCACTCTTTTATTTTGCATCCCATTGTTTTTATTACTAACGGTCAAATTGACCGTCTGAGACATGCCGTCGGTAAATTCATCTTTATTTCGATTAAAGATACGAGTTACTGATGACTCATCTTTGTACCCAAGTAATTCTGAAAGTTGCTTGTTGGTAAACCAGATTTTTCCATCACCATTATCAAATGGGGTGATTTTGTTACCTTTAAAAACTAAGGATTTATTCATAGCGTATTACCTTCATTTGAAATGAACCCTCGTTCACATAGAAAATCAGCCCGTCGAAGCTCGCCAGCTATAACTGACTTCCTCGAAGGCTCATATCAAAGTGATTGGATTCGACGTTTGTGAATTGCTCTGTGAATGAGCGATGAAATGCGTATAAAAAAAGCCACCAGCGATTAACTGATGGCTATCCATATACACCACTAAATAAATGACGTTTGTAGAATTAAATATATTGATGTCTCTCCATCGTCACGCCCCTTCTTCTACCTACAGCTGACGTTGCTGATAATGACCAAAAAATAACAAAACGGTGGTATTCGTTGTTTTTGATTTCTCTTACACACTCAATGTGAGGAGAACATGTCATCGTTAATGTATGAGAACAGCGACAACGCAACGCATTAAAACATCATTACAAGAGGATTATTTTCTAAAAAATAGCGTTGATTATTAACAGATTGATTTAGTCGATATTGGTAATCCATTGTTTTCACATATACTAGTGAAAGCCCTGTGGGAGCCCAAATTCACAGAGTTATTTTTATCTTGCGTTTTTATTTAGGTAAGAAATAGGTTAATCAGAATCATCAATCTAGTATATATACTTACTTAAGCTATACTAATTAAAATCAACCTCGCTATACTCTTACTGATTGGTGTTTAGTTAGTTTGCCCATGCACCCATGCTGGGCTTTTTTTAGTTCACACACTCCACTCTAATGTAATCCTGCAACCCTTTAATCATCTGCTCTGACTCTGCAATTCGTTCGCGGAGTAACCAATAATTTCGGATAGCGGTGTCAGTAGGTCTGGCGGTGGTTGCATAAGCCAAGCTGGTGGAGGGAGTGGTTGTGACTTTGGGACATTCGGCTTTGATATACACCCGCTCAGGATGACGCTCACTAATATCACGCAACCGACTAATTTCATTCTTAGCATTCGCTAGCTCCTGCGTATATTGAATATCCAGTTGGTTTAACCGCATTATGCGTGCTTGATAATCAGTATTAATAGACTTTTGTTCTTCGAGAGCCACTGTTAGTTTTTTGTTGGTATCTGTCAGTGAATTAATCCTGTCAGCTTGCCAATTAATCACCCAATAGCCACCCACAATAATGCCTACCATCGCAATGACGGCATAGAGTTTCCCGTATTTCATGATTAGTACCGATGATGTGAGAGTGCAATCTGACAGCGTTTTTCTAAACTAACTTGGTCTTTAGTACATGAGTTATCAATCAAGAGATAAATGCCACCAGCGACTGTAATGAGTAATGCAAGGATAAAGCTGATAATGATAATTAAAGGTTTCCATGACATAGTGCTGACTCCGCCTCTCGACGACTGACAAGCCCTCGCCAAACCTTTCCACCCGCATAAACCCAGCGTTTCATTTCTTCACAAGCACTCGATCTATCACCCGCGTTTAGTTTCTTGAGTAATGTTGAACGAGCAAATGCGGTTGTACCCACATTAAAAGCAAAGGAATATAAAGCGGCTTTGGTGTAGTCATCGAGTGGCACTTTGATTAATGCATCGACTTGCTGTTGTGTCTTAATAAAATCGTTTTGTAATAAGGCATCACATTCTTGTTGTGTGTATCTCTTACCCTGAATAATGTCTTTGCCTGTATGCCCATAACAAACTGTTAGAACACCCGCCACATCACGATAAGGTTCATAACGCACACCCTCAAAATGGGCTATTACTACTAACGCGATTGCTGTGGCCCCTGCTGTTGTTATCGCCGCTATTTTCTGTTTGAGAGACATTAAATATCCTTTGGCGCTTTCACCATTAATTCAGCAAGCCTTTTTAAGGTTTCGGTCGGGTTTTGCGGGTCAACATGACGAACAAGCTCTTCAAATAATTGAGTGCGTTTTCGTTGTTCTCGACGAGTCATAAAATAAGTGGCTAAACCTAGAGCCATGCTAAACGCCATCCCGATAACAAATCCCCATTCATATAATGAGAGACTGGCAAAAAATGCCGTTAAGCCTGCGGTTCCATAAGTTACATTGGTTAATTTATCCATACGCATAGTCACCCTCAGAGGAGTGTCCGTTGATGATTAGTGTGAGAAAGTTAAAAGTGAAAATATAAGGCTTAATTAAATTAATGATTCAGACCAATGTGGTTGGCTGAATGAATGATCACAGGCTATTCAAGAATTCAGTGGGATCATTAAAAATATTCAGGTGCTCGCAAATAACCAAACATTCCAACTAATCGAAATTCCTTTCATAAAGAGAACATTCCAAATTAAATATCTCATCTTTATATCTTTGAATAACGCTACTTATAACCTCCTGTTGTATACCGGTAAAAGAATTCCATATAGCCAATAAAGATGTATCATGATCCGACCAAGTTTCACCTATAAAAATTTTATCTTTTATTATCGACTTAAAAATATCATTATCCTCCGTATTCACTTCTGATACATTATTATCAGGTAGGCGCCCAATAACGCAGGCTATATGGCCATTAGGATCTGCCAATCCAATGGTTTCATTTTTTATTTTCATACAAAGTCCTATGAGGAAAGAATGAATACTAAAATATTTGAAAAATTATTTCTTGCCGATGATAAAACTCGAAATGCTGTATTAACAATTTGTGAGACCGATACTCCCCTCGTCTCAGTTTTAACACTACATTTAACTTGTGAAAATTTTTTAGAAGCTTTTATATCAGCTCATCTAAATATTGAGGATTTGTTTGCAGAAAAACCAGAAAATATTAACGATGTTAGATTTAGAATGTCCTTTGAACATAAAAATAAGCTAGCTCAGCGATTAGGTATGCCAAAACAAGCATATGATGCTTTTTGTCATATTGATCAGATAAGAAATCAGTTTGCACATAAATTATTACATGCGGAAATACCCGCAGATAGAATAAATAAACTTTGCACTCTTATCGATTCAATACGCTCTTCAGAACAAGAATTAAAATTAGAAGATGAAGGTATACACTATTCCCCTTCTAATGCAAAAAAAACATTTACCTATCGAATGTCTGATCCCGATATTCCTCAACCGTTAAAACTTTGCATCGCATACTTCTCATTAATAAGAAGAGTCTCGATGATGTATCAATAATTATAAAAACCTACTTATAAAATAGTATGTAATTTGCCATAAACTCTTATAACTAAAAATATGAACTCTCTGGAGTTTCGGGAGAGTTCAACCTGTAAGAGCTAATTACAAATCAACATATTTATTTTTTGCTCTGTTTACTCAAAGTATCAAACAGCTTTCGACACATTAAATGCCCTTAATAAACCTTCAGGTAAATGTTCTTCCAGTGACGCATTAGAAACAATCACAAGACCATACATAGATATCCATGTATTCGTTTGTTGTAAGTGTCCTTGAATAAATTGCTTCGCTTTCTCTAACAAATAAACACAACTCTCTTGTGTATTTTTGCGCCAATAAGATTCAATCGCCACCAGCAATGGATCGCCTGCATCACTAATTTTTTGTGTGCCGATTCGATATTGCTTTTTACCAGCGGGAGATGTCGTGCAAATTAGTTGTGTAAGCTGTTGAGTTTCACCATCAGCCGTATGGATATTCGCCGTTAAAATGATGGAGGTATTCATTTCACTGTCTGTTTCTGAGGCGTAGTGAAGACTAAACTGTAATTCGCTTATCTCTTTTGACATAACATTTACCGATTTATTTTAGTTAATAAGGTGCCGACTCACAGCTCTTGTGTGAACGGTATAAGTGCGTGTTGATTCTGTGGTCGGCGTAAACGAAAAGGCTACAAAGTAACCTTATTTAATTTAAGGTTGAATATATTAATGAGAATAATTATCATTACATGTGTATCAAATTGACAGGTCTGATACGAATTAGTACGACATGACTTACATTGCTTCTTGCGTTTATTTTATATGCCGATATGACTCCTAGCGTATCGGCATTTTTTTATTTTGTGTTAGGTGGTCTTTTTATACTTACAACTTAGATATTCTGATCAGGTTTGACCTAAGACTGCTATAATTCAAGGCTAAATCTAATCAGACAGTCCGCTCAGCGCCAAGAGCGAAAGTAGAGCACATCTATTGGGATGACCAAATTTAATGAGCCACTACGGTTCAGACTTAACACAATTTACTTAGTAATGTTAGATCAGTTCATTGGCTAGTTTTGTAATATGCCTTAATGAAAAATAGAACTTTTACATGTAGCTTTACGTACGAGTAGAAATAAAAATACGCTATTATTGGATTATGCCATTGAGAATTTAATTTTGAAGTAATTATGCGCCATTGTTTCTCCGTGGCACAGTAGGTAAAGCTGTTCGTGCCCATGAATACAACTAATATTTAAAATGTATATTTTATATCAATCCAATTTTTTGCATCATTATCAACTAAAGTAAAGCTATGTTTATAACTTGAATTTATAGCATCGATTACTGATTGAGATGGATGTCCATGTGAATGACCGTCCGACTGAGCTATAAACAAAACATTATCAAAATCTGCAATTATTTTTTGATTGAAATTTAATTCTGAACCATGATGAGGTAATGTCATCACCCTTACCGTTTTAATCACTTGTGAATAGAATCCAACCCATTTGTTATAATATAATGATGTTTTAAGCTTCGAGTCGCCTGTTAATAAAACAGAGCTAGTTCCTTTATATCTATTAAAGGAAAAATATCGGTCTTTCCAACTATATCTAGAATCAAACCACTTACGACAAGACTCACTAATAACTTCCATCTCAGCATTTTGATTATTAATAATCAAGAGATTGATTGATATTACATTATGATCACTAGCGAGTTTTAAATAACACTCGCGTAATTTCTTTCTTTCCTCCGCATTAGTTAATATTTTAAGTAATTCTTTTTTATTTAACTCAGAAAAGCCATTTTTAATTAATTGCTGGCTAAAATTTTTAATTTTCTTACGTGAACGAGGTGGTATCCAAGAAATTAATGACATTAATGTATTAGTTTTGTTCTCTACCATCCTGTTAGTCGACCAACGATTACATTCAACATCTTCTGTGAGGTCAGGTATTTTTATTGGCGAGTTTATGGCGCTATCTTTAATATTTTCACTATTAAATACAAGTGGTTCAACTTTATCATCAATATCATTGGGGTAAAGCAAAGAAATATCAGTCTCAGGTAACTTTGATTTTACCCATTTGACAGGATCAACGAGAAACTCCATAAAAAAGCCTGACGTCGAATTAGAACAAAGCTCTGATGCAATTAAGTAATAGCTATCACGGATGTCTAAGTAAGGTAATACAACCTTACGTATTTTGTTATCTACAAGCTGACACAAATGGTCAAATCCATTTATATGATCCGAGTCTAAATGAGAGATGTATACCACATCAATATGTTTCTCATCAATATTAAAGATAGATTTAGCTACATTCATCTCCCTACGCAATGCATTTAATTGGTCACTTCCGCAATCATACACATAACTGTAAAGCAAGTTACCATCGCGTCCCCTCAGTCCTCCTAAACTAAATCCACCCTGACCAACGGGAAACAATCTCTTATGAAATACTTCTCCGCTCATATATCCTTCTTACACCTTAATGTGATGAGAAAATTATTTTAAAGTTAAATTTAAAGATGATTTTTACTAAAGTGTCACAACACACACTACACCTTGAGTTATAGAAATGTATATTCAATCAGTTAGAGGATCAACTTGATTTTCGCTAATAAAATTTTGGAACATAGTACGAGCAGCTACTATTTCTATTGTCCCATTAATAACCAGGCTGGACTACAATCCTTTACTCCTAAAGATTGTAACTATATCCTCCTCAGGGAAATAATCTGCTTAATACTGAAGGCTATCTTTCTTTATACGAATGTATGAAATAACAACCTAAGCTAATATCTTTTGATAGAATAACAACTTCAAAAAGTGACTTAAGTAACTTAGCCCAAGACAACACGCTAAGCTTGCCTTGTAAATATTCAGCTTAACCAAAACTTTACTTTCAGAGGCCTTCCAGAGAACAGTTCAGATGTTTTATAAGGCCAATGTCTGTTCTTCGCTCAAACCAGACTGTCCACCCTAATTGTGTTCAACTTACAAACTTTGCACCCCAAAATTTGAATTAGTGCTCTCATAAAAACAATTAAGGCTACACATTATGCGTAGCCTTAATCTTATTCACATTATCTAACTCAATTAGCTTTTATCTTTATTTTCTATCGCTATTGTTTGTCGTTTCTCTTCTTCCGGTAATTCATACTCAATAGCAATAGTCAGAAGTCCACTTGATAAATCGGCTTTGTCTATTTTAACATTTTTACCAAGGTCAAATTGCAACGTAAATTGCCCTTGAGATATGCCTCGGTGGATCCATTTATCATTGTCTTCTTCTGATTTTTCTTCTTTTTTCCCTTCAATCAATAAACGGCTTCCTTTTAATGAAACCGATAAGTCATTCTCTTGATATCCAGGCACACTCACTGTCAGTTCATAATGGTTATCATCAATCTGTTTCAGGTTATAAGTCTGAATTGGTGATGCAATGGGCTTACTGCCTGTTAACTGACTAAACAGGCGATCTATCTGATCAAAACGATTTGGAAGTAAGTTGTCAGATAATGTTGGGAATAATGAAAAAGGTTTAATATTAGGCATATAACTCCTCCTTCAGTATTTAGTGAATTATGGGTGGTATCTTATTTACCCAAAATATAAATATGAACGAGCAAAAATTTTTCAAGGCCCAAAATCTAAATTTTTTATCTTTAACTAATATGAGATTGTAGATAGCAAAAAACCCCGCCGAAGCGAGGTTTTGTATATTCAACTATTTAATGCTTAACTCATTTGAGCTGTCATCACACTTTTGCAAAAGATACATTTTGCGCCGTGCGGATTGTTCACTGTGACATCAAATTGTGATGTTCTATATTGTGAACTGCTACAACAAGGGCATTTAAAATAGAGGCGAATAGTAATAGCGCCTTTAGAGAGCCACCACGTTGCCTGCTGCTGGGCCTTTCATACCATTTTCCATGGTGAATGAAACTTGTTGGCCTTCCGCTAATGTTTTGAAGTTATCACTTTGGATTGCAGAGAAATGTACGAATACATCTTTGCTGCCATCAGCTGGAGTAATAAAACCAAAACCTTTACCTTCATCGAACCATTTTACTGTACCAGTCATTGTATTAGACATAGAATTTCCTTTAATTTATTTAATTTGCCACAAGGCATATGCGGTTTGTTTTGTATTTTTACTTATGGGAATTAATTAGAAGGAATTCACAATGAAGAGGTATCGAGGATAACGCTAAACGGGAACAACTTTAAACTTACTAACATAAATAGGTCTGTACTTCCAAACCAGTGACGCTATTAAGCCATAGAAAAATGCAGATAGCAAACTTTATTTTTTAGCAGTAAATCAGCTTAAGTAGACCTATAAAAAATACAACCCCGTTATACTCACGAGGTTTTTAATAGATAAGAGCTGTAACATCAAAACCATCATTAACACAATATATTGTGTTTTGTAATTACGCAAGACTGTAAATATGGTGTTTTCTAATTATTTTATCCATATCTAATTTTACGTTATCAACCGATAGACATCCCTCAATAAATCCTTCCGCTGTCTGCAATCGCTTAGCCACTTCGTTATGAGAAATACCAAGTTTTGAAGCCATTGAACGCAAAGGATAATTCTTCACATAGTACATAATAATCAACTGAAACAAGTAACTATTATTTATCTTTAAATGTAATACCGCTTTATTGATTTTTAAGCCATCATCATCTGAACATTGCTCTCGGCTTCGTCTTGAACTTGGAATTAATCCTTTAAAGCCTGCTGCGATTGATGAGTAATCGATACTATTTCCCTCATTAGCTGACCACGCTCCCCAACGTGATAAAACTTCCTGCATATCTCTCATACTTAGACTCCCCGTGCCGTATACACGTTAAACCAATGCTCCCATTCCTAATGAACGGTTTAAAAAAGAAAATAACAATTCGATTTGATTGCCGTAAGTGGCTTCCCACAATTTGGGATCACGATGTAACTCGTCATGATGTTGCCGACATAATGGAATAGTGAATAAGTCATGAGCTTTCGTTCCCATGCCTCCCATACCATGGCCGATGATATGATGTGGATCATCAGCTTGTTGTCCGCAAACACAACAAGGCTGTGTTTTTATCCATTGAATCCATTGAGAATTCTCCCAACGACGCATTTTAGGTTTAAGAAGAAATGAGGCTGGAGGTTCAGGATCGACAGTCACATTAATAACGGGTTTTATGGCATCTAAACGCGCATTCATTGCTGATAGCGCTGTTACTTCATTGGGAACAATATCAGCTTCAGGAAAACCGCCATGCACTCTACGATCTTTAGGTTTATCAGACCAATTTAGAATACGACGTAATATAGCATCAGGTAATTCATTAACCAGTTTATGCATCACGGCAAAAGCAAAAAAATCAGGTATCGTCAGCGAATGGCTATCATCTAATCTCAAACAACTGCGAATAGTGTCTATCATCCAAGCAATACGATTTTTATACGCTAATTCAGCAACCCACCCCGCCGATGAATTACGAATATGATTATCATGATACCAACAGGTTCGTATCACACCGTCTTTATGCCATGTGGTTGTTAATTCATGATGATGATAACTGTCATGCTCATCGTTAATCTGGCAGCAATGGATATTCCTGCCTATCCACATATTCATCGATGCCAACCCGCCCATAGCTTGGATCACTTTTTCATTATTCAAAAAGCCAATAATGTCCTTGTTATTCAATAATGGTTGTTCGTTCCCTGTTAATGCACCAGAAGGCCATTTATTTAAACTCTTTGGTACATCACTAATAATCACACGAGAATGTTGTTTAAGTTGCTCAAGCAACCCCGCTTCAGGCTTCAATAAAACAACGCCAAGATCGGGCTGAATATAGGGTGTTAATAATAATTTCATGCACTCACCTGCTTATTCAGCATCACCATACGGATCAATTCATCCGTTTTACTTTCAAAGAAATGGGGTTGAGTTTCACGAGGATTATTAGGGCTTGTCATATTCTTCCCAAACTGACAGCCCCGTGCAGTCACAGACCAGAACTCTTTCACTTTGTTTGCGGTTTTCGTACTTGGACGAGATAAGCGTTCAACAATGCCGAGATCGGCTAATCGTTTATAAGCTTGCTGGGCTGAAATAGGTAATTGATGTTTTCTAATCAGTGTTGATAAAGCTACTGTTGGACGACTTGAACCATCCATTGATCCGCTTGGTGCATCAATCGCATACACAGGGGCTAATTCGGGTAAGCCTGCCATGGCTTGTAATTTTTGATACGCCCCTAATTTTGAAGAGTTTGAGAAATTCAGGCTCTTTGCCATCGATTCAAGCAATATAATCCCAGCTTGAACTTTATCGGCTAACTTTTCGCCCTGTTGCTGTGTTATCAATGCATCAAAAGTACGGATCACTTTTAAATGAAATGATGGGCTTATCCACATTGCATAGGCATACACTAATTCCTTGCAAACGTAAGTGCCTTGGTTAAGCCCACCAACAATAGTAACAATGGGAACCGCTCCTGTGATCTCAGGAGCGGTTGAAATTTCATCAACCAACTCTTTAGTTTGAGTCAAAGCACTCCAATTCGACGGTTGATGCCGTTTTTCACCACCTGAGACTCGATGAAGATCATTTAAACAATAACGCCCTGCGGTATCTCGACGAATTTGAACACCATCAATAACAATTAGTCCATTCATGTTATTTTTCTCCACTCTCGTTTATAGCAAAACTTCCTGAGCAACTTGTTCCGCGACTTGTTGCCAAATACCTCGCCACGCAGCTAAACCTGCAACCTCATTCATTCGGCCTAGACCATTTTTCTTTGCCTGAATAGCGGCTAATTCTTGGATTTTATTTTTAGGTTTCCAACCCGTACCCCAGATAAGCCGGAATGTTTCATCACGCTCTACGGAATCGATTGTGATTTTTTTCTTACCCGCCAAACGCAAGGTTAAATCATCCCATTGAGCTCTGAGTGTACGAGGACACTGAACATTCTTTTTCCAAAAATCATCTTGCGTAATTCGTTTATAAAACTGGCAAATTTCTTTGTGAGTATGCCCATCAATTGTTGTCATTAAGCGAATATCATTAGCCCAATCAGTGAAATTGGGCTCTTTAGGCGTTTTTAATCTCATCTCTTGAAACACTTCGCATTTACGGCTGAATAGCCATTTAGCGCACTTCAAATCGTCAGCGGAGCCCCATTTTTGAAAATTGGCGCTGTAAATCACGGCTTCAGGATAACGAGTTAAAAAATCATTTTTGGGCTGGTCGCTGGATCCGCCAGAATTCTGCGACGAAGAATAATTTATTGATGGATCATATTTTGAAGTTATTGATGGATCGCCCTCAGGAGCTGGCGGGTCAAAATCCCTATTTTTGCTCGATTTTGAGGGAACAGAATTTGATGTAACAAATTTTGATGGGTCAGTTCCTGATGCGTCAGGTTTTGACACGTCAAATTTTGTTGGTTGAGAAAGCGCTTTCTTGGCTGATTGGTATAGTTTTTCTACATTCAGCTGATAAATATTGCTTGCGTTGCGATTGCCTTTTCTACGCTTTTCGCTGGTTAACCACCCTTCTTTTTCCAACTGTTTTATTGCTGTGCGCACCGTGCTTTCACCCGCACCAATTTGACGAGCAATCGTCACAACAGAAGGCCAACAAATACCTTCATCATTAGAAAAATCAGCTAATCTTGCCATGATAGCGACTGATGTGAGTTTTAAACCTGCATGGGCGCAACCATCCCAAACATAACTAGATAATTTAACACTCATAAGAGGCCTCACTTAACTCGGGTATATCTCTCTTTAAATCTTTGAACCGGCTCGCATTGTTCGTATTCACAACCATCAATCATAAAAATAACGCGTTGTTTTTCTCGATCATAACGAATGACATGAACAAGGAGCCCACGAGGGTTTCTGTAATAGCGATCAAGACGATTGGGATCTTCATTTCGCATTGCACTTTCCTCCACTCAAGAAATAGAAATCAGCCCATGACTTTTTCAGTGTCCTCTTATCTACCAAATCGAAATTTTTTCGGTAGTTGCGTGATCGATTGTCACTCGGTATGCTTTCTACATAGCGAAATGTTCCCTCTTTAGTTAAGGGTAAACAGCGAAATTGCTTTTTAGGTATTAAATGCGCTAATCTACTCATGCTTATTTCTCTTCACATCATTGAAATTGGCAACCGAAGCCAGAGGCCGTATACCTTTGGCTTCACCCTTTCTTAGCCGCTTCCTGTTTTTCACCGTATAACACTTTCAGTGAATCCAAGAACCCAATTGCATACGCAAAAACTTTCCCTGCTTTTCGATAAATACGCCCTATTTCTGCATCCGTTAAAACACCATCAACAAGGCTTTCTTGAATTAAAACGGCGAGTGATCCTTGCATAGCAGCCAATGTCATTCGCATATCAAATAGCTCTACTTGATCTATCTTTTCCGCTTCTATTTTTGGTAATGCACTCATGCCATGACGTTCTAGGTGATATTCCACCAGCAACTTAGTGCCCGAAATGTCTTCCATAGCTTCTTGTTCATCAATATCAAAGAAACGACAGCCATTTTTTTCGTATAACTTGTTATTAAACGTCTCGAGTGACATACCTAAAGCCCCTGCCATAGCAGAACGTCCACCCTGCAGTGCTTTGCACATTTCTTTAATAACTTCTTTAATTGAATGTTTGCTCATATCTACCTGCTCTATCTTTTATTGGTAGTTAATTGCCTTATGCTGTTTTGGTATTTTTTCTATAAAGTTCAGGGTTATATTTAAGTTTTCCCTTGGTGATTTTTTCTATTTCATATGCCCTTACTTTAGGAATGATATATCCCCAACCACACACCGAAGGATGTTTAATACCGAGGGCTTTTGCTGTTTTACACGTACCACCAAAAAACGTGATTACATCTTTTTTCTTCATTTGTAATCCTTTGGTAAGTGAATAATTCACACGCATATAATGTAGGATATCTTACATTTAAATGTCAAGATTCTTACATTTGGAATATGGTAGGCTTTCCTACATGAAAGAAATGAGCGAACGAATTAAACAAAGACGCCTTGAGCTGAAAATGACACAGCAGGCTCTAGCTAAAAAAGCTGGAGTCAATCGTGTGACTGTTACTGGTTGGGAAAAAGGTGACTATCAACCCAATGGCGCTAATCTTCAAGCATTAGCGATTGCTCTTGAAACAAGCCCTATTTGGCTTGTTGATGGAAAAGAAGATCCTATTTCTAATGTTTCGTTTTTAAAATTTAATAGATCTAGTGGTGAATACCCTTTAATTAGCTGGGTAAGCGCTGGGAATTGGTCTGAGGCCGTAGAGCCATATCATAGAAAATCAATCGATACATGGTATGAGACAACTGTGCATTGTTCCGAAGAATCATTTTGGCTAGAAGTAAAAGGAGATTCTATGACCTCTCCTTCTGGACTAAGTATTCCTGAAGGGATGATTATATTAGTAGATCCCGCAGTAGAGGTTGTTAGTGGCAAGTTAGTTGTCGCTAAATTAGAATCTGAAAATGAAGTTACATTTAAGCAGTACATTGTAGATGCAGGCAACCATTACTTAAAACCATTAAACCCTCAATATCGCTTAATACCAATCAATGGAAATTGTAAAATTGTGGGTGTTGTTGTGGATGCCAAAATAGCTCATTTACCATAATTTCCTATCTCATTGATAAAAGGATCCTCTTCGGAGGATTTTTTATTACCATCACATACCAATGTAAGATTTCCTACAAAAACACTTGACACATTAATGTTGGTTATCCTACATTTTAAATGTGCGGTGTAGGATGAGTTACATTATGATTAATATCTAATTCAATTATGTGTGTGAAAACACCTTAATAAAAATTTTCATGTGAAGAGAAATAGTTTCTGTCTGTTGGGAAACAGCAGAAACCGCCACAACTTGAGGTAAGCAATAATCAAGTTCAATAATTGAAACATAAAAAATAAGTCTTTATTTACCATTAACCAACATCAGGGAAATTTAATCTCGATTAATTCGAGAGGGATCTTTATTACTTAAATTATGTGGAGAGAATAATGTCTTATATTGCAACTGCAACGAATAAGCACTTCTATTACCTCGATGTACGGATCGAGAATATAGATATTCAAGACATCGCGACAGGTTTAGCTAATGAATGTCGCTTTAATGGGCAGATTGATAATTTCTATTCTGTTGCTCAACACTCGGTATATGTCAGCTATTTAGTTGCACCTGAATATGCTTTAGAAGCCTTACTTCATGATGCCAGTGAAGCCTATGTAAAAGACCTGCCATCACCGCTTAAAAAGCTATTACCTGAATATAAGGAGATAGAAAAAAGAATTGATACTGTTATTCGTCAAAAATATAACTTGCCACCCGTTATATCGGACGCCGTTCATTTAGCCGACTTAATGATGTTAGCAACCGAAAAACGAGATTTAGAAATTGATGTGGGTAGCAATTGGCTAATGCTTGAAGGTATTCCTACAAGTGATTTTATTGTTAATCCATTAACCCCACTACAAGCCAAAGTTTTATTTTTACGTAGATTTAATGAATTAAGTAAAAGGAGCTAAATAAACAGTTCTAAAAAGTTTAAATAAATACCACCAGCATAATTAACGTCTATTTAAACTGTATACGGCAGTATGGAGAGAAAATATGTCAAGAATGGTGACTCTTGAAGCGTGGGCAAGGTTGGAATTTGGAGATGCCTCTCCTTGCATGACGGTATTACAAAAATACGCAAAGAATAACCTTATTGCACCACCTGCAATGAAAGTTGGCCGCAAGTGGATGGTTGATAGAGAAGCTCGTTATGTGGGCTATCTGTCTCTCCCTCAAATTCCTACTAAATCAACGGAACGACTTAAGAGGATAATTACCGATGGCTGCCCGACCACGAACCCATAAAATTATTATCCCTAATTTATATCGAAAGCTAGATAAACGTAACGGCAAAATTTATTGGCAATATAAACATCCCATCACTGGTACATTTCATAGCTTAGGCACTGACGAACAAGAAGCGAGAGAAACTGCCATTCAAGCCAATACAATTATTGCTGAACAACATACTCGACAGTTATTAAGTATTAATGAACGGTTATCAAAAATTAAGACAAACAAGTCTGAAATATCTGTCGATATATGGATAGATAAATATTTAGATATTCAAAAAGAAAGATTAGATATCGGTGAATTAAAAATTAATTCTTATCGACAAAAAATGAAACCTATTAATTTATTCCGTCAGTATTGTGGTACGAAAATATTAAAAGAGATAACCGCTTTAGATATCGCTGAAATAATAGATTCCGTCAAAGTATTAGGACATTCAAGAATGGCTCAGGTCGTTCGCATGGTGCTTATTGATGTATTTAAAGAAGCTCAACATGCTGGCTATGTTCCTCCTGGTTACAATCCCGCGAAAGCAACTAAACAACCACGGAACAGAGTGAAAAGAGAACGCATGACATTGGAAGAATGGCGCACTATTTACCAGCAAGCTAAGAACCACCCTCCTTACTTGCAATGTGGCATGTTGCTGGCCTTAACCACAGGTCAGCGGATCGGTGATATCTGTAAAATGAAATTCTCTGATATTTGGGATGACATGTTACATATACAGCAAGAGAAGACGGGCAGTAAGTTAGCCATCCCTCTCTCGCTAAAATGTGAGGCTATCAATCTCTCCTTAAGGGAGGTTGTTGCTCAATGTCGTGATGCTGTTGTAAGTAAATATCTCGTGCATTATCGACATACCACCGCACAAGCGAAACGCGGTGAACAAGTCACGCCAAATACGTTAACCACAACATTTAAAAAAGCGCGAGATAAATGTGGGTTAACTTGGGAAAAAGGTACGGCACCTACTTTCCATGAACAACGATCTTTATCCGAGCGACTTTATCGTGAACAAGGAATTAATACACAAAAATTATTGGGTCATAAAACACAAAATATGACTGATAAATACCACGATGATAGAGGCAAAGAATGGCAAATTATTGCTGTTTAATTGAACAGTTTTGGGGAAGAGTTTTGGGGATATTTTGGGGAAGATTTTTATAGTACAAAAAATAAACGGGAACTAATAAGCTCCCGTTAACTATTTATCAAATCAACAATTACATGTGTTTGATAATCGCGTCACCAAACTCGCTACATTTCAGCAGTTTAGCGCCTTCTAACTGACGTTCGAAATCATAAGTTACAGTCTTAGCGGCAATCGCGCCTTCCATACCTTTAATGATTAAGTCAGCCGCTTCTGTCCAACCCATGTGGCGTAACATCATTTCTGCGGAAAGGATAATTGAGCCAGGGTTAACTTTATCTTGCCCTGCATATTTTGGTGCAGTACCGTGTGTTGCTTCAAATAAAGCACACTCATCACCAATATTTGCACCCGGTGCGATACCGATACCACCTACTTGAGCCGCTAATGCATCGGAAATATAGTCACCATTTAGGTTCATACATGCGATTACATCGTACTCTGCTGGACGTAACAGAATTTGTTGCAAGAATGCGTCAGCGATAACGTCTTTAACGATGATCTCTTTACCTGATTTTGGATTTTTGATTTTAACCCAAGGACCACCATCTAATAATTCACCACCAAACTCTTCACGTGCTAATTCATAACCCCAGTCTTTAAAGGCACCTTCGGTAAATTTCATAATATTACCTTTGTGTACCAGAGTCACTGAATCACGGTCGTTATCGATCGCGTATTCAATCGCTGCACGCACTAAACGCTTAGTTCCTTCTTCTGAACAAGGTTTGATACCAATACCACAGTCTTGTGGGAAGCGGATTTTGGTAACACCCATTTCATTTTGCAGGAATTTAATCACTTTATCGGCTTCTGCTGAACCCGCTTTCCATTCAATACCTGCATAAATATCTTCTGAGTTTTCACGGAAGATAACCATATCTGTTAGTTCAGGTTGTTTAACTGGGCTTGGTGTGCCTTTGTAGTAACGTACTGGACGTAGGCAAATATAGAGGTCTAGTTGTTGACGTAATGCAACGTTTAATGAACGGATACCACCGCCAACTGGGGTAGTAAGAGGACCTTTAATAGAAACACGATATTCACGGATAAGATCTAAGGTTTCTTCTGGTAACCAAACATCTTTACCATAAACCTGCGTTGATTTTTCGCCAGTGTAGACTTCCATCCACTCAATCTTACGTTCTTTGCCGTAAGCTTTCTCAACTGCTGCATCAACAACTTTTAACATTGCTGGTGTGACATCGATACCGATACCGTCCCCTTCGATATAAGGGATAACCGGATTATTTGGAACAACAAGCTTACCTTTAGCATCTAGTGTAATTTTAGCGCCATTAGCCGGAACAACTACTTTGCTTTCCATTTACCTCTCCTTTCATGTAAGCGCACGCTTTGTTAATTTTTTGTAAGAGACCTGTCAATACTACTTGATTATTCAGCTAACGCCAATCGCTTCTCTTTTAAGGTATAATCAATCTCCCATTTTTTACAAAAATTAACTATGGCAAATCAACTTAAAAATAGCGCTAAATCGAGAAAACACCACACTTCATTAGCACAAAGAAAACCAGTGCGCCCAAGAGGTGAGCGTAAAGTCGTTATCTTCAACAAGCCCTTCGATGTTCTTGTACAATTTACGGACGAGAGTGGCAGAAAAACACTAAAAGATTTTATTCCTATTCGTGATATTTATGCGGCAGGACGTTTAGATAGAGATAGTGAAGGACTTTTAGTCTTAACAAATGATGGAAAACTACAAGCAAAATTAACACAACCGGGTAAAAAAACAGGAAAAATCTACTATGCTCAGGTAGAGGGTGTTCCTTGTACCGCCGCATTACAACAATTTCGAGATGGATTAGAGCTTAAAGATGGCAAAACATTGCCAGCACAAGTCGAAATAGTTGGGCAACCCGAATGGTTATGGGAGAGAAACCCGCCGATTAGAGAACGCCAAACTATTCCAACAACTTGGCTAAAAATCACCTTATTTGAAGGTAAAAACCGTCAAGTGAGACGAATGACTGCTCATGTTGGTTATCCTACATTGCGCTTGATCCGCTTTAGTATGGGAAATATTACATTAGATAATTTATTACCCGGTGAATGGAAGGAGATTGATTTTGTTTAAACCTCATGTGACTGTCGCGTGTATCGTTCATGCGCAAAATAAGTTTCTCGTTGTTGAAGAAACTATCAATGGAAAAGCAACGTGGAATCAACCTGCAGGGCACCTTGAAGCCGATGAAACACTTATTCAAGCCGTTCAGCGTGAGTTATGGGAAGAAACAGGATTAACGCTTCCTGTTCAATATTTTCTTAAATTACATCAATGGATTGCGCCTGATAAAACGCCTTTTTTACGTTTTCTCTTTTTAATTGAAGCACAAGAACAATTTGACACTCACCCTAATGATAGCGATATCAATTGTTGTCACTGGGTTAGCGCAGATGAAATTATCCAAAGCCAGCAATTACGCTCACCTTTAGTGAGAGAAAGCCTGTTATGTTATCAACAAGGTGAACACTACCCTCTTTCTATTTTAACTAGCTTTGGCGCACCCTTTAACTAAATGACAGAGAATGGAAAAACAAAGCATCAAAAACAGAGCAACACTTGATGCACCTGTGTCAGTGATATGGTAAAGTATGGCGCTTATTTTTCCGCAGTGAGATCCAGTCATGTCAGATAACAGCCAAAAAAAAGTCATCGTAGGAATGTCCGGTGGCGTAGATTCATCCGTCTCAGCCTATCTTCTTAAGGAACAGGGATATCAGGTCGTTGGTCTGTTTATGAAGAACTGGGAAGAAGACGATGATACAGAATATTGCTCAGCTTCAACGGATCTTGCCGATGCGCAAGCCGTATGCGATAAACTTGGCATTGAGCTTTATACTATCAATTTTGCCGCTGAATATTGGGATAATGTTTTTGAACATTTTTTATCTGAATATAAAGCAGGCCGCACCCCAAACCCCGATATTCTGTGTAATAAAGAAATAAAATTTAAAGCATTTTTAGAATATGCGGCAGAAGATTTAGGTGCTGATTATATCGCAACAGGTCACTATGTTCGCCGTCGTGATATTAATGGCAAAAGCCAATTACTTCGTGGCGTCGATAACAACAAAGACCAGAGCTATTTCTTATACACGTTAAGTCACGAGCAAATCGCACAAAGCCTTTTCCCTGTTGGTGAAATGGAAAAGCCTGAAGTTAGAAAAATTGCTGAAAAACTTGATTTAGCAACAGCAAAGAAAAAAGACTCAACGGGTATTTGTTTTATTGGTGAGCGTAAATTTACCGATTTCTTATCACGTTACCTCCCAGCTAAACCTGGTCCTATCATCACAGTTGATGGTGAAACCATCGGTGAACACCAAGGATTGATGTATCACACATTAGGTCAACGTAAAGGTTTAGGTATCGGTGGAACAAAAGACGGTGGCGATGATCCTTGGTATGTCGTTGATAAAGATGTTGAAAATAACATTCTTGTTGTGGCGCAAGGTCATGAACATCCAAGATTAATGTCTGTCGGCTTAATTGCTCAACAATTGCATTGGGTATCGAGAGAAACAATTACTGAAGCTTTCCGCTGTACTGTTAAAACACGATATCGCCAACCTGATATTGCGTGTACAGTAACACCATTAAGTGAAGATAAAATTGAAGTCCGCTTTGATTATCCCGTTGCGGCTGTAACACCGGGACAATCAGCCGTCTTTTATCAAGACGAAGTCTGTTTAGGTGGCGGTATCATTGAAACCCGTATTCAGGAGTAGACGTGGCTAAAGATTTTCGTGATATTACACTTGCACTGGCAGGCGTCTGCCAGGCAAGTCGTCTTGTTCAGCAAATAGCTTACCAAGGTAGTGCGAACGAGAATGATGTTGAAGTGATGGTTAACAGTATTTTTAATCTCAATCCAACATCAACACTTGATGTTTATGGCAATCAAATCAGCCATTTAAAATTAGGCTTTCAAACACTGAAAGCTATCCATCAGGCAGTAAGAAGAGAAAAATTAACACTGGAGTTGATGACTTATCAACAAGGTTTAATCAACTTAGAACGCTTAATCGGACGAAATGACGATTATAGTGCACGTTTATCACAAAAAATTTCTCAATTAGAGCGTCAAAAAAGCTATTTTGAACCTATGTCCGAAGGTGTATTTAATGCCCTTGCTGGCGTTTATGTTGATGCAGTTAGCCCTGTAGGCCCTCGCATTCAAGTTCATGGCTCTATCGAACTGTTAAAAAACCCAATTATTCAAGCTAAAGTTAGAGCGCTATTATTAACGGGTATCCGTAGTGCTGTGCTCTGGCGTCAAGTTGGTGGTCGCCGTTTTGATTTTTTATTGCATCAAAAAACGATCATCCGACAAGCTGATGATTTTCTCGCTCAATGTTAATACTTTAAATTCAACCTGGGAGTTGCCAACAATGGAATTATCTTCGCTGACAGCGATTTCACCGATTGACGGTCGTTACGGTAGTAAAACTTCGTCGTTACGTTCTATTTTTAGTGAATTCGGTCTTCTGAAATTCCGTGTACAGGTAGAAGTTCGCTGGCTGCAAAAGCTGGCATCTTGCGCCGACATTAAAGAAGTTCCCGCCTTTGAAAAAAACGCAAACGATTACCTTGATGCAATTGTTGCTAATTTTAATGAAGAAGATGCGGCACGCATTAAATCTATCGAACGCACCACTAACCACGATGTAAAAGCCGTAGAATATTTCTTAAAAGAAAAAGTGGCGACCATCCCTGCTTTACATCAGGTTTCTGAATTTATTCACTTTGCTTGTACTTCTGAAGACATTAATAATCTGTCTCATGCTATTATGCTAGAAACAGCCCGCCAAGAGATCCTGCTACCTGTATGGCGTGAACTTATTGATACAATTAGTAAAATGGCACAAGAATACCGCGACTTACCTCTTCTTTCTCGCACTCATGGTCAACCTGCTACCCCATCTACAATGGGTAAAGAGTTTGCTAACGTTGCTTACCGCATGGAACGCCAATACCGTCAACTTACACAAGTTGAGATCTTAGGTAAAATTAATGGTGCCGTCGGTAACTATAACGCTCACTTAGCCGCATATCCTGAAGTAAACTGGCACCAATTTAGTGAAGAATTTGTGACTTCATTAGGTATTACATGGAACCCATACACAACGCAAATTGAACCGCATGATTATATTGCTGAACTTTTTGATTGTATTAGCCGTTTCAATACCATTTTGATCGATTTCGATCGTGATATTTGGGGTTACGTTGCACTGAATCACTTCAAACAAAAAACGATTGCGGGCGAAATTGGCTCATCCACCATGCCTCACAAAGTCAACCCTATTGATTTTGAAAACTCTGAAGGAAACTTAGGGTTAGCAAATGCCGTTATGGGGCACCTTTCTAGTAAACTACCGCTTTCTCGTTGGCAACGTGATTTAACTGATTCAACCGTTCTGCGCAATTTAGGTGTGGGTATTGGTTATGCATTAATTGCTTATCAATCAACCATGAAAGGCCTTAATAAGCTTGAAGTAAATGAAAAACATCTTCGTGAAGAATTAGACTGTAACTGGGAAGTATTAGCAGAGCCAATCCAAACTGTAATGCGTCGTTATGGCATTGAAAAACCGTATGAAAAACTAAAAGAATTGACTCGTGGTAAGCGTATTACTGAGCAAGATATGGTTATTTTCATCGATGGTTTAGAGTTACCTGAGCATGAAAAAACTCGTTTAAAAGCGATGACTCCTGAAAGTTATATTGGTTTTGCAACTCAGTTTGTTGATAAGTTAAACTAATTTATCACACGAAAAAGGCAGATAATTTCTGCCTTTTTTTATAACAAAAAAACGAAGAAAACTATCTATAACCTAAACACTTTGCTGGCTACAGTATTTTTTAATCAATAGATTGTCTATGATAACCTTATATTTTTATCTAATAGACTGACTATCATGTCCTATATTTATTTTACAACGGTGTCTTTTTACCGATTGTACTCAAGGTGGAATAATGCGGATCTTAATTATTGAAGATAATATTTTACTTCGTCATCACTTATCTGTGCAGTTTCGTGATGCAGGCCATCAAGTTGACGCAGCAGAAGACGCTAAAGAAGCAGATAGTTTTATAGCAGAAGGTACACCCGATGTTGCTATTGTAGATTTAGGATTACCCGATGAAGATGGTATTAGCCTTATTCGAAGATGGCGAGAAAACAATATCACGTTACCTATTATGGTGTTAACTGCGCGTGAAAGTTGGCAAGAAAAAGTCTCCGCATTAAATGCTGGTGCTGATGATTATGTGACAAAACCTTTTCATTTTGAGGAAATTGTTGCACGTATTCAGGCATTAATGCGAAGAAACATGGGAATTGCATCGCAAACACTCTCTATTGAGCCTTTTGAGTTGGATTTGTCACGTAAAGAGTTCATGATTTCAGGCGAGCAAATCAAATTAACAGCGTTTGAATATACGATCTTAGAAACATTAATGCGCAATCAAAATAAAGTTGTTAGCAAAGATGCATTAATGCGTCAGTTGTATCCAGATGCTGAATTAAAAGAAAGCCATACTATTGATGTACTAATGGGGCGATTACGTAAAAAAATCTTAGAAAAATACCCTGATGATGTTGTCGTGACAGTACGTGGACAAGGCTACCGTTTTGATATGAAACCTTAATATGCAAAAAAAACAGCGCTCTCCACTCTCATTACGAACACGATTTTTACTTGCAACGAGTGCCATTATTTTGGCTCTTACGCTCTCTTATGGGTTGGTTGCTATAGTCGGTTCTATTGTCAGTGTAGATAAAACCACTTTTATGCTGATGCGCAGTCAGAGTAATCTTTATTACAGTTTAGCGCAGTGGAATAAAGGCAAGCTGAATATTGAGTTTCCAACAAATTTGAATAATAACAATACATCGCTGGTGGTCGTTTTTGATGATAAAGGTAATGTCTTATGGACACCTTCTGATTTACCTAAAGCTATTCCTGATAGCATTAAGCATAAATGGCGTCATGAAGAAGGGTTATTTGAAATTTCGGTTGATGTCAAAATAACTCGTTTAATGCTAAAACAGTTGCCTCAATACCGTGTTTATCTCAAACGACTTGAAGAATATTCAAGTAACGAATTTTTAACTCACTCAGTGGTAATTAATCATTATCCTGCGGCTGATAATATGCCTTACATGGCAATCGCAGTTATCGATCCTATACCTCAGCGTATGCAAAAAGTCAGTCAGGTTTGGGACTGGTTTTTATATATCATTCTCGCTAATTTGTTCTTAGTTGTACCTTTAATTTGGTTAGCAGCACACTGGAGTTTACGGCCTATTAAACAATTGATAGAACAAATCAGTGCATTAGAAAAAGGAACACGTAATGATTTGGATGAAAATCCGCCAACCGAATTAAAGGGCTTAGTCCGAAATTTAAATGTATTATTACGTAATGAACGAAGCCGTTATAGTAAATATCGCACAAGTTTATCTGATCTTACCCATAGCTTAAAAACGCCCCTTGCCGTATTACAATCAACATTACGCTCTTTACGATCAGGTAAGCAAATGACGATAGAGCAAGCTGAGCCTATCATGCTCGATCAAATAGAACGAATTTCACAACAAGTCGGTTATTATCTGCATCGGGCATCTATTCATGGTGATCATGACATTACCACGCGAAAACTCCATTCACTGTCAGGGTTGTTAGATAATCTTTGTAGCGCTTTAAGCAAAGTTTATCAGTCAAAAGGCGTTGATTTAACACTCAATGTTTCACCTGAAATCATGTGGTTAGGTGAGAAAAATGATTTTATGGAAGTGATGGGCAATATTCTGGATAACGCTTGTAAATACTGTTTAGAGTTTGTTGAAATCAATGTAAGTAATAATGAAAACAGCGTAATAATTATTGTTGATGATGATGGCCCCGGTGTTAGCCCTGAAAAAAGAGAGGCTATTTTCCAGCGAGGAACAAGAGCAGACACGTTGCGACCGGGGCAAGGTTTAGGATTATCTATCGCTGTAGATATTATTGAACAATACAGTGGCGAAATTACTATTACCGATAGCCCTTTAGGTGGCGCTCGTATCACTGTAACCTTTGCTGAGCAACAACTTACCACTGAGCGTGAATAACCTCTCTTGATAAAAAATGTTTTTTATCAAACTTCCCTCCACTCTGTATACTGCATTATGTATGATATCTATGCAGTTATTACAGCGTTACTCGCTATTACTCACATTGCTCAAAGGAATGTTTAGCAGGAAGTTAGAATTCATTATACTATGACTTCAAGCTTCCCGAATTCAGGATATACACAATGGACTATAAACTTAATTTAGATTGGCAATCATTCCTCGAAAGCCATTGGCAAAAACGCCCTTTATTAATTAAAAACGGCTTCTCACGTTTTGTTGATCCTTTATCTCCTGACGAACTTGCTGGTCTTGCAATGGAAGATGAAGTAGATAGCCGTCTTGTTAGCTGTCAAGACGGACAATGGGGAGTCAAACATGGGCCTTTTGAGCACTTTGAAGGACTTGGTGATAAAGATTGGTCTTTACTTGTACAAGCCGTCGATCACTGGCATTTTCCTAGTGCGGCATTAATGAAGCCTTTTCGTGTATTACCCGATTGGCGCATTGATGATTTAATGATCTCTTATTCTGTTCCCGGTGGTGGTGTAGGTCCGCATCTCGATCAATATGATGTCTTTATTATTCAAGGACAAGGTCGTCGTCGCTGGCGTGTGGGTGAAAAAATCCCAATGAAACAACATTGCCCTCATCCTGATCTGCTGCAAGTTGATCCTTTTGAAGCAATTATTGATGAAGAATTAGAACCGGGTGATATTCTTTATATCCCACCTGGATTCCCACATGAAGGCTATGCGATTGAAGAATCGCTAAACTACTCTGTTGGTTTCAGAGCACCTAATGCGCGTGAACTTTTCAGTGGTTTCGCTGACTATGTGTTAGCTAATGATTTAGGCAGCTATCGTTATAGCGATCCAGATCTAACACCGCGTGAAAACCCAGCATTAGTGCAACATCAAGAGTTAAATAAACTTCATGACATGATGGAAGATTTACTTGCTCAACCAGAAGTATTTCGTCATTGGTTTGGTGAATTTATTTCTCAATCTCGCCATGAACTTGATCTCGCAGTTCCAGAGCCTTTATATGAAAATGCAGAAATTCATGATTTACTGCAACAAGGTGAGCAACTTCATCGTTTAAATGGTATTCGTGCGTTACGTGTTGGCGATAACTGTTTTGTAAATGGCCAATTGATGGATACTGATCATATAGAAGCGGTGGATGCACTTTGCCAATATGATTATATTGATAAACAACACTTGGGCGATGCATTAGCTGATCCAAAATTTGTGCGTTTATTAACTCAGCTAGTTAATCAAGGTTATTGGTATTTTGAAGATTAATTATCACTAATTTTCAATAATAAGTTATAAAGCCCTGAGATATTAATTACAGGGCTTTTTTATTATTAAATACTTTAAAATATCACTTCTTATAAAATTTAACGAATTAAATAATTTATCGATTCTTTTAAAAGTACTCTTGTATTACGAAAGAGAAAAGGAATAACAACAAAAAATGTACTCTGTAAGAAAAAAAGTAATAACGTATGCTTACTATTTGTTGCATAAAGAGAAAATGAGATTAAATAAGTTATCAGAAAATAGCTAGAAATAATAATAAATGACTGTCGATCAGCTTTTTTAATTACTTGCTTTTTATGAGAAATTAACTTCTCTTCTATTACCGGTTTTAATAATTCTCCTGTTATGGTTTCCATTCAATATCCTTATATTATATTTATTCATCTCACTGTGATTATAAGAGATATTCAATAAAATCAATTTATCAAAGAGTTATTAATATTAAGCCTATATTAAAAGTTTAATATTAAATAATATGTAAGCCCATCATTACAAAATCATTCTATTTTTAATTAAGTACGTTTACTCATTAATGTAATGTCTATTTTTCAGTCATTTCTCCTATTTTATTTTATCAATTCCTCCTAAGATAAAATTAGATTTTTACTACCTTACTTCTTTTTTCGACAATGGAGTCGTCTATGAAAAAGTTTATTATTTTAATTGCTGCGTTTATTTTACCGTCCATGGTATTTGCAAAAACAGTAGAAATAACCAAGGAGAAAGCACCACCTGCACAAACGGATATCATTTTTGTATTAGATAAAAGTGGTTCAATGCAAGGATATGAAAAAGATACTATTGGTGGATTCAATACCATTTTAGCTGAAAATAAAAATCGCCCAGAAAAAGTCTATATCAGCACAATTTTATTTGATAGTAAGGCTAAAAAATTACATAACCGCATTGATATTAATAAGATAAATGATTTAACTGCTAATGATTATTTTGCATCAGGTAATACCGCATTGCTAGATGCGGTGGGAAATGCAATCACTGAAGGAAATAAACCAAATTCACCTTATAAAAATGTCATGATGGTGATCATCACTGATGGCGAAGAAAATAGTAGCCGTGAATATTCGCTAGAAAAAGTGAAATCATTAATTACTTCAGCAGAAAAAGAGAAAGGCTGGGAGTTTATCTTTCTAGGTGCCAATTTTGATGCGATAAGTGCAGCGGAAAGTATTGGTATTAAATCATCTAACTCAACTCAATATATTCAAGATGCCAAAGGCTATGGAAATGCCTATGAATCGGTTAATAAAGCCGTTCAGTCTAAGATTGAAGGTAAAGAATTAAATGAAGATTGGAAATCTTCTGTTGAGCAAGATTATAACGAGCGTAAATAAGTCATCTAAGTTAACAATATAACTAAGATATATAACTAAAAAATAATAGCCGACATATCGGCTATTATTTTATACACTCAATACATGATTAATTAATCACTTTAGCCTTTTCTCTTTCAGCCGTAATTTCAGCGATACGCATGATCACACTCACCGCAGCCTCCATTCCTTCTAAAGAGATAAATTCATGCTTACCATGGAAATTATAACCGCCAGTAAAAATATTAGGGCAAGGTAATCCACGATAAGAAAGCTGAGCACCATCTGTGCCACCACGAATAGGTTTGATGTTAGGCTCAATATCACAATCAATCATTGCTTGTTTTGCTATTTCAATGATGTGTGGGAATTGAACAACTTTATCATGCATATTGTAATAACTATCATCAATAGTCAGCTCAATATAGCAATCTGGATGTAAGCCTTTACCTACTTTTTCTGCAATCGCAATCATATTCTGTTTGCGTTTTTCAAATAAGTTACGATTAAAATCACGGATAATATAATGCATTTCCGCCCTTTCTACCGTACCTTTAATACTTTGCAGATGGTAGAAACCTTCATAACCGTCGGTATTTTCTGGTGTTTCATCAATAGGTAATTCTTGATGAATGCGTGTTGCTAATCCTAATGCGTTTACCATCACCCCTTTTGCACTACCAGGGTGAACATTGTTACCAACAATTTTGATATTCACTGATGCGGCGTTGAAGTTTTCATATTCCAATTCACCAACACCACCACCATCGACGGTATAAGCCCAACTTGCACCGAATGCATTTAAATCGACATAATGCGCACCACGACCTATTTCTTCGTCAGGTGTGAACGCGATACGAATATCACCATGAGGTCTATTTGTTTCTTTTAAACGCACCATGGCGGTAATAATTTCAGCAATACCTGCTTTATCATCAGCACCTAATAAGGTTTTACCGTCTGTGGTGATTAATGTTTTACCAATCATGGAGTGTAAGATTGGAAACATAACCGGTGATAACACTTCATCACCAATACCCAATGCAATATCACCGCCACGATAATCTTCAAGCACTTGTGGTTTTACATGCTTACCAGAAAAATCCGGCGCTGTATCAAGATGCGAAATAAAACCAATTACAGGCACCGGCCAAGAGACATTGGATGGCAAACTTGCCATTACACATCCTTTGTCACTGAGTGTTACATCAGCAAAACCCAGTTTTTTTAATTCTTGTGCCAATGCCTTAGCTAGTTTTAGCTGACCATCACTGCTTGGTGACATTTTTGAAGATGGTTTTGATTGTGTATCAAAATTAATATATTCAAAAAAACGTTCTAATAATTTATCCATTTTGCCCCCTAAGATCTCTCTAATAACAATAATAGGGAACTCTATAAAATAATTATTGCGTCAAATCAGCTTTAGGATCATTAATTAATTCAAACAATTTATGAACATATTCATCAACAACCTGACTTGCTGGCCCATAATGTTTTTCTTCAAACTGGCTTTCAACCAAACTTGGCTCAAGATTTAGCTCAACAGTGTGAGCACCTGTTAGCCTAGCTTCATGAACAAAACCCGCCGCAGGATAGACATTACCAGAAGTACCAATAGAGATAAAAATATCAGCCTCAGCCAACGCTCGATAAATTTCATCCATGCCAATAGGCATTTCACCAAACCAGACAATATGCGGACGTAGTGGTGATGGAAATTGGCAACAATGGCAGTGATCTGTTGTTTCTAAATCACCTTTCCATTCAAAAACTTGGCGGGATTGTGGGCAACGTACTTTTAATAATTCACCATGCATATGTAAAACATGCTGACTCCCCGCTTTTTCATGTAAATTATCAATATTTTGCGTTACAAGAAGGAAGTTATCTTTACCTAAACGTTGCTCAAGTTTCGCTAGTGCATAATGCGCTTCATTCGGCTGAATGGTAGGTTGTTGCAATTGACGACGGCGTTCATTATAAAACTGCTGAACCAATTGTGGGTTGCGTTGATAACCTTCAGGTGTAGCAACATCTTCAACACGATGTTCTTCCCACAATCCATCTTCTGAACGAAATGTTTTAATTCCTGATTCAGCAGAAATGCCAGCCCCTGTTAATACGACAACTTTGGGTAAATTCATTTCATGTTCCGTTTTATGGGTGAGATGAAAATAACGACAACGTGAATGTTGTCTGCGTAAACTTTTGATCTTACGAAACTTCCTAAGCCGACGATGACGAAGTTTAAGTTTCATCATTACAATCCTTGGTTTTCAAGTTTAAATATCGCGTTTCTAGCGTCACTATTTTAAGCGTTTTTTCTTCTTTGTATGTCAATAAACTTATTGTCCACTTAAAATTCTTGCAGGATCTAGTTTAGTGGCTCGACGAGCAGGATACCAACTTGCTATCAGGCTTAAGATCACAGTGGTGATAAATACAGAAAACACATCAATCAAATGCACTTCTGAAGGGAGAAAATCGACAAAATAAACATCACCAGAAAGTACACTATGCCCTGTTAATGATTCAATAACAGATACTAAAGGTGTCAAATTATAAGCCACTAACACACCAAAAATAACACCTGCAATACAGCCAATCATGCCTGATAATAAGCCGTACCATAAAAAGATATTACGAATATGGCTATCACGTGCGCCGAGCGTACGTAAAATAGCAATATCACTGCTTTTATCTCTTACCGCCATAATCAGTGTTGAAACAATATTAAAACAAGCCACACCAATCACTAAGATCATGGATAAATACATAATGCTACGGATCATTTGAATATCGCTATACATATAGCCATAATCACTTATCCAGCTTTTAGCATAAACATACTCTTCACTATTTAAACCTGCATTATGAATAATTTCATTAGCCAAAAACGGATCAACCGTTTTCACTTCAATCCCTGTAATACCTTGGCCGTAATCCATATATTGTTGAGCATCTGCTAGAGGAATTAATGCTAATTGGTGATCAAGCATTCCACTCAATTTAAATATGCCACTGACTTGTAGGCGAATACGTTTAGGCTGTAATAGCTTAGTTGGATCATCATTATTCGGAATTAATACCGTTAGCCAATCACCTTGTTTAATTTTTAATGCGTCTGCAACACCTTGCCCAATAATAATTTGTTGCTTACCCGCCCGAAAATCTTGCCATGCATTATTTTGTACATAGCGAGGTAATAAGCTGATATCACCTTGTTTTTCAGGAGATACGCCCATAACTTGCACTGCTTTTAGTTCAGTACCTTTCTCTAACAACCCTGTTAATAAGATATACGGCGCAGCCGCGACAACCCCTGGTGTTTTTCCAATCCGAGGTAATGCCGATTGCCATTGTACAAATGGCTGTTCAACTGAATAAATTTGACCATGAGGAACGACAGATAAAATACGGTTTTTTAATTCGCGTTCAAATCCATTCATAGCACTTAAACCGATAATTAAAACAGCAACCCCAAGCATAATACCCAGTGTTGAAATAACCGAGATTAATGAAACCATTCCCGCACGTTTTCGCCCTCTTGAAAAACGTAAAGCTGTCACTAATGCAAGTGGCAATTGCGCCATTATTTCACTCCTGAAATCATGTTTTGTGGCTGTAATTGACCATCTTTCATTTCAAGTTGACGCTGAAAACGAGCCGCCAGTGATAAATCATGCGTCACCACTAGAAAAGCCGTTTGCTTCTCTTTATTTAATTTTATCAATAACTCGAAAATACCTTCGGCATTTTTCTGATCAAGATTACCTGTTGGCTCATCCGCAAGTACTAATGCAGGATCGTTAACCAATGCTCTTGCAATCGCAACACGTTGTCTTTCACCACCTGAAAGCTCTGAAGGTCGATGATGAGCACGCTCTTTTAAGCCAACCGCTTCAAGTAAAGACATCGCTTTCTCTTTCGCCTTTACAACACTAACTCCACCAATCATTAATGGCATTGCCACATTTTCAAGTGCAGTAAAATCTGGTAATAAATGGTGGAATTGATAAATGAAACCCAGTTGTGTATTACGTAGATCGGCTTTTTCTGAAGAAGATAATGTATTAAGTGATTGCCCTTCAAAGAAGACTTCACCTGATGTCGGTGAATCTAAGCCACCTAATAAATGTAATAAGGTACTTTTACCTGAACCAGAACTCCCCACAATCGCTAAAAAATCACCTTTTTCCATTTTAAATGAAACCGATTTCAGCACTTGGGTTGAAATTGTACCGTCTTGGTATTGTTTACACAGGGCGTGACAATCCAATAAACAATTTTTGTCAATTTGCATATTTTTTTCTGATGCCATTGGCTGTTTATTAATCGAAGAATTACTCATAACGTAGCGCCTCTGCTGGCTGAATAGTCGCGGCCCGCCAAGACGGGTATAAAGTAGATAAAAGGGAAATTATAATGGCAGCAAAGCCAATCATAAATACGCGGCTCCACTCAAGCGTTGCAGGCAATTCAACACCTTGTGGAATAAGTCCTACCGCCGGCATAATAGTATTTAATTGGCTAGAGAGTAATGCCCCCAAAAGACCGCCAGCAACAGCACCTAACATACCTGCACCAGCACCTTGCAACATAAAAATGGACATAATCTGAGAACGTTTTAAGCCCATGGTTTGCAAAATAGCCACTTCTCCTTGTTTTTCCATAACTAATAAAGAAAGTGAGGTAATAATATTAAAAGCAGCCACAGCAATAATTAAGCTTAATAATAATCCCATCATATTTTTTTCCATTTTAACTGCCTGGAAAAATTCACCTTTACGTTCGCGCCAATCTTTCCAGCTTAAATTTTCAGCTAAAGGTTTAGCACTGTATTTTTCAATATTGAGAGGATCAGAAAAGAAAAGACGCCATCCTGTAATATTACCCGGCTGATAACGCATTAAACGTGCTGCATCTTGTTGATTAACTAAGATTTGAGAGGCGTCAGCATCTCCACCACTTTGGAAAATGCCTTTAACAGTAAATAATCGTTGGCTGGGTAATCTTCCCATTGGAGTGAGTTGACTAACACTTGGCACAATCAGACGGATTTTATCCCCTTCTTTTGCTTTCAGTTGTTTAGCCAAGCCACTTCCTAAGATCACGCCATACTCACCCGATTTAAGCATAGAGAAATCACCATAACGAATATGTTTTGTTAAAGGTTCATCTTGTGCTTTTTCAATCCCTAACATGACACCAACGCTGATATTGTCTTTACTTTGCAAAACAACATCACCTTCTACTAAAGGGACAACGTTTATGATACCTTCTCGCGTCAGTAGATTTTCGGCTATATTTGATTGTCGGGGTAATTGTCCGTTAGGTGATGTCACTATGGCTTGTGGAAGATAAGCAAGAATGCTTTCTTGCAATGAACGCTCAAAGCCATTCATGACAGAAGTCACTGTGATAAGCGCTGCTACACCTAACATGATCCCTAAAGCGGATAGCCATGAGACGAAGCGGCCGAACTTATCGACCGCGCGACCCCGCATATAACGGAGCCCTATATAAAATGAGACAGAATTGTACATGAAATCTGTGCTGTTCCTGTTGCTAATGCGAAGTGTTCAGGGATAATAAAGGGTAGTCTTACTGAATGGAACCACTCTATTCCCAAACTGTGGTTTTTCTTTTATCTTAACCTGCCCGCCAGTTTAAGCTTTAGCGAGTACGCTGAAGATGTGTTGGGAGTTAACTACAACAAAGAGTTCACATTACACGCTTATGTCCTCAGAATATCGTTATCAACTTCCTATAAAACAAGGGGATACTCGCCAGCTAGGTCAACTGACTGGTGCCGCTTGTGCTCTAGAATGTGCAGAGATCATCAAACGTCATTCTGGATTAGTCGTCCTTGTTACTCGTGACATGCAAAATGCATTACGTTTACAAGATGAAATCCGTCAGTTTTGTGATTATCCAGTAGAGACATTATCGGACTGGGAAACGCTGCCTTATGACAGTTTTTCGCCTCACCAAGAAATTATCTCAAACCGCCTTTCTACGCTATACCGTATTCCATCACTTCTCAAGGGAATTTTAATCTTACCCGTCAATACGTTAATGCAGAAAGTTTGCCCTACGGATTATCTCGCAAGTCATGCGTTGGTAATGCAAAAAGGAGAGGTACTTTCTCGTGATAATTTACGTAAAACACTCGATGAAGCGGGATATCGCCATGTAGAGCAAGTGTTAGAACACGGGGAATATGCAACACGCGGTGCATTGCTTGACTTATTTCCTATGGGAAGTGAATTTCCTTATCGTATTGATTTTTTCGATGATGAAATTGATAGCCTGCGTACTTTTGATGTTGATACCCAAAGAACATTAATAGAAGTGGAGCAAATAAATTTATTGCCCGCACATGAATTTCCTACAGATGCTAATGCGATTGAGCTCTTTCGTAGTCAGTGGCGTGAGCGCTTTGATGTAAGACGTGATCCTGAACATATTTATCAGCAAGTCAGCAAACACATATTGCCTACTGGGATTGAATATTGGCAATCGCTATTTTTTGAACAGCCTTTATCTAACTTATTTGCTTATTTTCCCAAAAACACGCTGATAGTAACGCAAGATCTACAAGATTTCGCAGATAAGTTCTGGCAAGACATCAACCAACGTTTTGAAAGTCGTCGTGTTGACCCAATGCGACCATTGCTTCCTCCTGATGATATTTGGCTCAGTGTTGATAAATTTAATAAAGAACTTAAACAGTGGCCACGAATTCAACTTAAAACAGAAACATTGCCAGAAAAAGCAGGACAAACTAATTTAGGTTATCAACCACTTCCTGATTTATCGATCAACGCGCAAAGCAAATCCCCTTTAGACAATCTACGTCGATTCCAAGAACAATTTTCAGGTAGTGTGATTTTCTCTGTTGAGAGCGAAGGCCGACGTGAAACGGTACAAGAACTGTTATCACGGATAAAAATTGCCCCTAAACAGATCATTGAGTTATCAGATGCCCAAGAAAAAGGAACCTATTTTATTATTGGTGCAGCTGAACACGGTTTTATTGATAGTCATCGTCAATTAGCCATGATCTGTGAAAGCGATATGTTAGGCGAAAGAATTAATCGTCGTCGTCAAGACAATCGTCGGGCAATTAATACCGATACTTTAATTCGTAACCTTGCCGAATTAAGCATAGGCCAACCTGTTGTTCATCTTCAGCATGGTGTTGGACGCTATCAAGGTATGACAACCTTAGAAGCAGGCGGCGTTAAAGCTGAATACTTAATGTTAAGCTACGCAGGTAATGACAAGCTTTATGTCCCTGTTTCATCATTGCATTTAATCAGTCGTTATTCCGGTGGTGCTGATGAAAATGCCCCTTTACATAAATTGGGGGGCGATGCATGGGTAAGAGCTCGTCAAAAAGCGGCTGAAAAAGTCCGTGATGTTGCAGCAGAACTGTTAGATGTTTATGCCCAGCGTGAAATAAAAACGGGCTTTGCCTTTAAAATGGATAAAGAGCAGTATCACGCATTCCGACAAAGCTTTCCTTTTGAAACTACCCCCGATCAAGAAACAGCGATCAATGCCGTATTAAGTGATATGTGCCAAGCTATTTCAATGGATAGATTAGTCTGTGGTGATGTTGGTTTTGGTAAAACAGAAGTGGCAATGCGCGCTGCATTCCTCGCGGTTAACAATAATAAACAAGTTGCAATTTTAGTCCCAACCACCCTATTGGCTCAGCAGCATTTTGATAATTTCCGCGATCGTTTTGCCAATTGGCCCGTTAATATTGAGATGATCTCGCGTTTTCGTAGTGCAAAAGAACAGCAACAAATTACAGAAAAACTGGCTGAAGGTACTGTTGATATCGTCATTGGTACACACAAATTACTACAGCCTAGCATTCACTGGAAAGATTTAGGGCTACTCATTGTTGATGAGGAGCATCGCTTTGGCGTTCGCCACAAAGAACGCATTAAAGCCATGCGTGCTAATGTAGATATTTTAACACTGACAGCAACGCCTATTCCTCGCACGTTAAATATGGCCATGAGTGGTATGCGTGATCTTTCTATTATCGCAACGCCACCTGCACGCCGTTTATCTGTGAAAACCTTTGTGCGGGAATATGATGATTTAGTGGTGCGAGAAGCCATCTTGCGTGAAACATTACGTGGTGGACAAGTTTATTATTTGTATAACGATGTTGAAAATATTGAAAAAGCGCGTGAAAGACTAGCTGCACTCGTACCAGAGGCACGTATTGGAATTGGTCACGGACAAATGCGTGAACGTGACCTTGAGCGTGTGATGAATGATTTCCACCATCAACGTTTTAATGTGTTACTTTGCACTACCATCATCGAAACAGGTATTGATATACCTAGCGCGAACACCATTATTATTGAGCGTGCCGATCACTTTGGTTTAGCACAATTACATCAGTTACGTGGTCGTGTAGGTCGTTCTCATCATCAAGCTTATGCTTATTTGTTAACACCACACCCTAAAGCTATGACAAAAGATGCTCATAAACGTTTAGAGGCAATTGCTTCACTGGAAGATCTGGGCGCAGGTTTTGCATTGGCAACACATGATTTGGAAATTAGAGGTGCAGGAGAATTACTTGGTGAAGAACAAAGCGGTCAAATGAATACCGTAGGCTTCTCACTTTATATGGAATTATTAGAAAGCGCGGTAGAAGCTCTTAAAGATGGCAGAGAGCCATCGCTTGAAGATCTTACTAATCAACAAACTGAAATTGAATTAAGAATGCCCGTCTTATTGCCTGATGATTACATTCCAGATGTAAATGTCAGACTCTCATTCTATAAACGAATTGCAAGTGCGATTGATTTAAATGAACTTAATGATTTAAGAGCAGAGTTAATTGATAGATTTGGTAAATTACCTGATGCTGGTCGTTATTTACTGCGTAATGCAGCTATTCGTTTAAACGCTATGGGCCTTGGTATTACTCGTATTGAAGCCCATGACAAAGGTGGATTTATTGAATTTGGCGAGAAAAACAAGGTTGATCCGGGCTATTTGATTAGTTTGCTTCAAGAACAACCTGCTGTTTTCCGCTTAGATGGCCCATCTAAATTGAAGTTTATTATTGATTTAGCTGAACGTGAAAAACGTCTTACTTTTATTGATGATATGTTAAGCGCATTCGATGATCATAAGATGAAATAACGCAAGAGCTAACCGTTACTTAAGCTAATAAAAAGGCGTAACTGAAGTGATTTTTTCCTTCATTACGCCTTTTTATATTATTGGTATGACCCGTCCTAAATAAGGTTGACACTTTTCCAATCTGAAATTGGAGAATGTAATGAAACCAATCACTAAACGGACTCAACGCGATTATTCTCTCGCTTTTAAATTACAGCTTGTTGACCAAGTTGAAAAAGGCGAAATAACCTATAAACAAGCCCAAGATCACTATGGTATACAAGGATGCTCTACTGTTTTAGTTTGGCTTCGTAAACATGGTAGGTTAGATTGGTCAAACGGTACCCCTGATACTTTTTATAGAGGTTCAGCTATGACCCAATCTTCTAAACAACAAACGCCGGAACAACGCATTAAGATCCTTGAAAAGGAACTTGAAGAAGCTCGGCTTAAATCCGATTTTTTCGAAGCTGTGGTTAAAGTCATGGATAGAGACTTTGGAGTTCGTTTGTCAAAAAAGCGCAAAGCCGAGTTATTAAAGAAAAAACGGTTAAAAACCTCACCGTAACAATTGCTTGCCGTTTTATGCAGATCAGCCGACAGGCTTATTACAAGAGGCTGGATAGAACTGAGGAACGAAAGAAAGCAGATTCGGCCATTATTGATGTTGTTAAATCTGAACGAGTCTTACAACCTCGACTGGGTGGGCGTAAATTACATTTTATTTTAAAGCAAAAACAGATGGTTATTGGTCGTGATCGGCTATTTTCTTTATTGAAAGAACATCAGTTACTGGTGCCTAATAAACGGGCTTATCATCGAACAACCTTAAGCCATCATCGTTTTCATCGGCATCCTAATTTAATTAAGTCAGGGTTTATCCCCACACAACCAGAACAGCTTTGGGTGGCAGATATTACCTATTTATCGACGCATGAAGGTGATACTTATTTAAGTTTAATTACGGATGCGTATTCACGAAAAATCGTGGGATATCATTTAGATAACAATATGAAAACAAGTTCAGTGAAGAAATCGTTGGTTCAGGCGTTAAAAAAACGGACTTCGACAACTTCGTTAATCCATCATTCAGATCGAGGGATACAGTATTGTTCTTCGGAATATCAGGAGATACATAAAGAGCATAATATTCAATGTTCTATGACTGATGGGTATGATTGTTATCAAAATGCCTTAGCAGAACGAATTAATGGAATATTAAAAATGGAGTATCTACTGATAAAACCGAGTAATCTAGAACAAGCAAGAAAATTAGTAGAAGAATCAATTCAACTCTATAATGAAAAACGGCCACACTTATCGTTAAACTATAAAACGCCCGATGAAGTACATCGAGCGTTTTATGCCTGAAAAGTTGTCAACCTATATCAGGACTAGTCAGTATTAGTCTTTACGGCAAGGAATTTTTTCATTCATTGAACAATAGGGTTCTTGTTCTAAGATCAGCCTACCATCAGCGTCTAAAGCAATAACTTCGCCAGGTTTAAACGTGGTGCGCACTTTACCCGGCGTGCCATCAATAGTGTAAAGTACATCATAACCTACAATTCTACGTTCTTGTCGATAAATCGGAATACACTCTTTGAATTGAGGATAAGGGAAATTTGCGATATTGCTGTTATTAAGTGCTTCAATCATATAAAACACACGGCATTCTTGCTCTGCCGGATGAAATCGTGACAATTTTTCGGGTGTAAAAGGTGTTGGTAAACCGATTCGATGACAGTACTCTTCTGTCACAAATACTGTTGATTTAATCGGTGTAGCGGAAACGACATGAGCAAATTGAGGCTGGGGAAATACCCACCTCCATGCAATAAATAAAAGAATAGCTAATGCAATGATTAGTCCTATCAGTGTGTACTTTCTGACATCAACACTCACTTTTACCCCTTTTTATCTGTTTTATCCTTAATTGCTACAGATGTGCAATACAAAGCCATTTTTTCACGATAACTGGCTAATATATTTAGTATTCAATAAATGAATTCTCTATCTGATAGCTTAATTCAACATCCATGCTGATTAGCATAATAAGCAAACCACGTATTTATGACATGTTAAATACACCACTTATTTCTGTTTTAATTACTTAATTAAATAAGTACCACCACTTTTTTAGAATTTACCTATTATATTAAGCGTGTTCTTAATTTATTTTTCTGAAAAAATTAAAATCGTCATACTATTTATAATACATCATTATGATAACACGAGGTTAACAATTGTTGCTTAGAAATATGTGGCATTTCATTTTATATTCATATTTTAAAAATTATCCCAAAGGCTTATGAAAATATTTTAATCAATTAAAATTGAGTAAAAATAACAAGTTAAGCTTACATTTAACACTTTTTACTTATTATATTTTTAATACAAATTAGAGAAATACCATAACACTTTATTTGATAAATTAATGAATTAAACATCATTTTTTATTTAAGAAAAGTCTTAAATAGTTTAGCATAATAATCAAAAACAGATCTGGACTTTAATATTACTCATTTAATCTTAATGATAAAATAATATTTACTATTGTCTTATTGAGCTTTAGAGTTATTGGTTATTTTTGATATAAACAGATAAATCATCTAGTCATTTATGCTGAGATTTTTTATCTTATTTAGATATTCTCATTTAATTATTTAATTTGAAAGAAAAAACAGATAAAAAACCCTCATATAATATGAGGGTTTAAAAAGATAACTTTTGTCTTACTTACAAAGCAAAAGATAAATTAATGAAGTTTTAGCTTAGGTCTGATCACTCTGTTGATAGAACCAACCAACATCATAAGCCCTGTCTTGATATAGCCATGTAATGCAATTTGATGCATTCGATATAAAGAGATGTAAACAATCCGAGCAATCCGCCCTTCGATCATCATGTCACCTTTCATCAAATTGCCCATTAAACTTCCTACCGTACTAAATTTAGAAAGAGAAACTAATGAACCGTGATCGGTAAACACATAATCTTTTAACGGCTTATCTTTTAACATTGCGATAATATTACTATAACAGCGACTCGCCATTTGATGTGCAGATTGTGCTCTTGGTGGAACAAAGCCACCTTCTTTACGAGGGCATGATGCACAGTCACCAATAGCAAAAATCGATCCGTCTAAAGTTGTTTGCAAAGTCGGCTTAACAACTAATTGATTAATACGATTGGTTTCTAGGCCTGCGATCTCTTTCATAAAATCAGGTGCTTTAATACCTGCCGCCCACACCATTAAGTCAGCATCAATATGCTCACCCTCTTTAGTGTTTAATCCACCTTCATCTGCACTTGTGACCATAGTTTTGGTCATGACTCGCACACCTAATTTTGTTAATTCCTGATGTGCTGCGCTCGAAATACGCACTGGTAATGCAGGAAGAATTCGCTCTCCTGCTTCAACTAAAGTGATATTTAACGCAGAAGGTGCTAATTTTTTTAATCCATAACTATTTAGTTGGCGCACTGCATTGTGTAATTCAGCAGAAAGTTCAACACCCGTTGCACCACCGCCAACAATAGCGATATTCACTTTGCGATCTTCAGCTTGTGCATTAGCATCAGCTGAATATTTCAAGAATAAATTCAGCATTTCATTATGGAAACGATGAGCTTGCTGCGGACTATCTAAGAAAATGCAGTTTTCTTTAATGCCTGGAGTGCCAAAATCATTCGATTTACTGCCCAATGCCATGACTAAAATATCATAATCAAGCGTACGTTCAGGGACGAGCAATTCTTGGTCTTCATCATAGATAGCTGCTAATGTAATATTTTTTTGTTCGCGATCAAGCCCCATAAGCGAGCCTAATTGGAAGTTGAAATGATGGTTATAACCATGAGCTAAATAACTTAGTGCATCAACTCCATCGTCTAAAGAGCCAGTCGCTACTTCATGTAATAACGGTTTCCATAAATGGCTATTATTACGATCAACTAAGGTGATTTCTGCTTTTTTGCTGCGGCCTAATTTATTGCCTAATTTTGTCGCAAGTTCCAAGCCACCAGCGCCACCACCGACAATAACAATTTTTGTTAATGACATTTAACGTCACTCCATAAAGATATTTACTGTTGTTATTTAAATAGCCTTGGTGAAATCTACTTATATAACGACAGTTAAATCGTTTCGGCTGTTATTTTTGTTCTTAAACAAAGTAATTGGAAAGATGGTCATACCAAAGTTGATTTATATCAAAAACAGTTGAATATTCATATCTCTTTTTTGAAGAAATCGACGATAACGTGCCTTTTTTTGATGTTTAAATAACCACCATAAAGATATGGATAATGGAATTTTCAAATGAATACAAAAAGTTAAGGTATAAAAAGAGACGTTAGCGTAATAAAACAGACTCTGATCATTAGATGATGAAAATTTCATCTTAAAACAATCGTTCTAAAGTTGAAGGCGTTAAGAAAGAGATAAAAATCTTAGGCAGGTAGAAATAAAAATGGATGGAAAACCACCCATTTTTCAGAAGCGATTTTGATCTTAATTTTTGCTATAAAATGCTTTAATTTTAAATAGATGTTCAGAGAGACTCTTAAATTTATGCGTCTGCACTTCATCCCAAATCACCGAATAATAAGGTGATAATTCATCAGCAGAACGCTGATTATCTAAGCTCTCATCATTGCGGGATAAAATCACTAAAGCATTATCTTTATTTTTAGAACGAAAATCTTTAATACATTTCGTTGCGATATCTAAATACTCTTCAGGCCTGTCGATCTTATCAGTCATGTTTTCATAAGGAAAAAGATTAGGATTAATCATTACCTGACGAATATTACATAAGAAACCAATACGCTCTGCCCAATATCCCCCTAACCCAACACCGCAAATTAATACGGGCTCTTTAGTGGATTTAATCACTTTATCCGTTTCTTTCAGCAAATGTTGCATATCATGACGAGGATGCAAGGTACTGTAACTTAGAAAACGAACATCAGGATCAATAAACTGTAGCTGTAAAACCTTCTCATGATTTCCAGGACTTGTGGAATCAAAACCATGTAAATATATAATCATGCGCGCTCCTGCCATTGCTCCTGTAATTGGGTCAGCAACTGATTCGCTTTTTTCCAGCGATCAGAAGTTTGTAGCTCACTCAATGTGTAACGACCACGGTGATGGTACAATGTGGAAATACGTTCTGCTTTGACTGAGGACAGGTTATCTAACACACTCACAGCACCTTTTCGGTTATTACACACTAAAAGCATATCACAACCCGCATCAAGGGAGCGCTGCGCTCTTTCTGCGTAACTTCCCATAATAGCAGCACCTTCCATGGATAAATCATCAGAGAAAATAACGCCTTGGAAACCAAGTTGTTCTCGTAGAATTGATTTCAACCAGTAGGATGAACCACTTGCTGGACGATCATCAACTTGAGAATAGATAACATGGGCTGGCATAATCGCATCTAATAATTGACGCTGAATAAAATCTTTAAAAATTGACATATCACGTTGGCGAATATCATTTAAAGAGCGATCGTCACGAGGAGTTTCTTTGTGAGAATCAGCTCTTACAGCCCCATGTCCTGGGAAGTGTTTACCTGTTGATTTCATACCCGCTGAACGCATGCCTTTAATAAAGCTTTCTGCCATTGTCATCGCAATTTCAGGAGAATCATGGAAAGAACGCTCACCAATCGCAATACAGTTATGGCCTAAATCAAGAACTGGTGCAAAACTGATATCAATATCCATAGCAATCATTTCTGACGCCATTAACCATCCTGCTTCTTGTGCTAAATGGCTAGCTTGATAGCTTTCATTTAATGCTGCATAGGATTGCGCCGCGGGTATCCGTGTAAAACCATCGCGGAAACGTTGTACCCGCCCACCTTCTTGGTCGACGGCAATCACCAGTCGTTCATGAGATGCATCACGAATTTGACGGACTAATTCATTTAATTGTTCAGCATCGTGGAAGTTGCGGGTAAAAAGGATTAATCCACCGACAAGAGGATGTTTTAAAATTTCACGCTCTTCACTATCGAGTTCATATCCTTCAACATCAAGCATTACTGGACCCATAACATTCCTCTCTTTGTAATTGTGACAAGATAATGTCTTTAATTCGTCAGACTAAAATAACGACGTAAAGGTTCAGACATTATTAAAAATGATCCATTTTTTGTTTGTTGCCAACGGACTTCATACCACATTAGCATCATATAAAAAATGAATGGTTCTCTTGAAAGAATACGCTTTCTTAACTCTCTGGCAGAATAAGAGTAAACCTCTTTTTGCTTTGTATAATGACAATGATACGCACAATAATAATCTAAAAATGCCGTTTGTTGCGTTTCATCTAATTGATTTGTGGCAAAGAACGTCATTAATGAATCAGCCGTATCAATATCTGCCGCATATTCCCAATCGATAAATTTTATACCTGAATCACTAAGAAGAATATTCTCAACGTGCAAATCCATGTGAGCTGGCGCGTATTTTATGAGATTTCGTTGAGGTTGACGTAAAAAATGTTGTTGTAAGCGTAGCCATTTAGCGGATAACCGTTTTCTATCGATCCTTTGCCAATAAAGAGATAACTCATGATTTAAATTAAGAGGAAAACCAAACGGTGTTTGCTGATGTAACGTTGCTATTTTTTCAGCTAATGGCTTTAAATAGGCACTAAAAAGTGATTGATGGGTAAGGTGCTCACCGGGTAACCAGTGAAGAAAAAACCATTCTCCATAGCGTGTTGCAACTTCAGGGGATAAATCACAACCTGCCAGCTGTTTTAAAATGGCGTATTCTTTTCTTCCGTGTACATAAAGTCCTTTTCTTTCATCTCCGTAGTAGCGAGCAATCCAATCAATATCAGCATATTGCACACGAAAAGAACCGCCGCCTAATCCTGTTAATGCTGTTATCCTCCATTTACTTAATGCCTTTGCAGGAAAAAGTGTTTGCAAGGCATTAAGTAAACTTGAGTCATACCGATCACTCAACCTTGTTGCGTCCATTCCAAAGAATTTCGCCAGAAGAAACTGACATTAGTTGCATACTAATAACACGGTTATCTTTTTTGCCATCAACCGTTGAGAATAAAATATAATCTGCTGTTAAATGACGCGCTAACCCAATAGCAGCACTACGGAGACCTAAACTGTCCTCTCCTGATAAACCAAGCGCTTTTCGTGCTGACATCATTTGTGCGTAAGGTACAGTTTGCAATGAACTAATACTATTAACTGATTCTATAATTGTATTGGTTGCATTTACTGCTTGGATGTTTCCACCTGAATTATTTTTGACATTATCAATAACAATTAATTTACCCGTTTCTAAATCGTCAGTGACTGCCATATCTCTAATTAAAGGTGTCACCACATTATTCCAATTAATACTGGTGATTTTAGGTGGAGTTGGTACTACTTCAATTGGTGGTTCTATGGGTTTAGGTGGCTCTACCGGCTCAATGGGTGTAACCGGCTCCACAGGTACGGGCGGTTGTTGTGGCAACATAGACGGACAACCCGCTAATAAAAACACAGACATCGCCACAAATAGAAGTCTTTTCATACTCGCGTTACCTTATCCTAAGTAAAAAGATAAACTCTGACATAACTAATGGTTTTATCTGGAACATCGGCGCTAATTTCCGTATCTCCATCACCAAGGATAGTCACATCATTTACATGTCCAGCAGGAGATACTTCAAGCCCTTGTTCGTTATACCAATAAAAGCGATAGCGAATTGAAACAGGGTAAGATTGTGTATTTGACAGCATAACTGTCGCTCTTGTGCCGTTAGTATGGTGTTCAAGGATCGGTTGTCCCGCCACAATTCCCACGGCTAAGACCGAAGGCTCCATAATAATAGCCTGCTGACGATTAAAATAGAGTTTATTATCTGAATGAGATGATAAACACCCAGAGAGCAATGTCGTCATACACATAGCGATAAGTAATGAGTAAATAGCCTTACTTTGTCTTATCATGTATTACTTCCTGTTATCTCGCTTTTAGCATCATATCGATCATTGACTTAATAATGGCCCTAATGGTTTTCCACCTAATAAATGCATGTGAATATGGAAAACTTCTTGTCCACCATGTTTATTGCAGTTCATCACTAGACGATAACCATCTTCAGCAATACCTTCTTGTTGAGCTATTTTTGCGGCAACAACAAACAGGTGTCCTAACACTTGTTCATCTTCAACAGTAACATCATTCACCGTAGGAATAAGTTTATTAGGAATAATCAAAATATGCGTGGGTGCTTGTGGCGAAATATCACGAAATGCAGTGACTGTATCATCTTGAAAAACAATGTTAGCCGGAATTTCACCACGAATAATTTTACTGAAAATTGTTTCTTCTGCCATTTCCATCACCTTATTATTTATTTTAATTCCTGATTAATTCAATTAAGCAGGTAAGTTTTGAATATGAAAGAGCTTAGCAAAATTGCGCGTTGTTTGTTGCGCTAACTCTTCAACACTCACCCCTTTTAATACAGCCATATATTCCGCAACGTCACGAACATAAGCAGGTTGATTTTCTTTGCCACGATGAGGAACTGGCGCTAAATATGGGGAATCTGTTTCAACTAAAATTCTATCAAGAGGAACAATACGTGCAGCTTCCCTAATTTGTTCTGCATTTCTAAATGTCACAATACCTGAAAAAGAGATATACATTCCAAGATCTAGTAATGCTGTTGCCGTTTCTTTATCTTCAGTAAAACAATGTAATACACCACCACAATCTTGCACGTTCTCTTCTTTTAAAATCGATAACGTATCTTCGCGTGCGCTACGAGTATGCACGATAACGGGTTTGTTAACTTGTCGGCCAATACGGATATGTTCACGGAAAATTTCACGCTGTAATGCTGCATTTTCTTGCTGGTAATAGTAATCTAGCCCTGTTTCACCTAACGCCACAACATCAGGCGCAGCAGCTAAGTGCGCTAATTCTTCAACGTCGTACCCTTCGTCTAAATTCAAGGGATGAATACCACAAGAGAATGCAATATTGTCACGTTTGCCGATAAGTTCACGCATATTCTTGAACCCCGGCAAAGTTGTTGCTACAGCTAACATATATTGAACATCACGCTGCTGTGCTTTTTCGACAACATCATCAATATTTTCATGTAGTTTTTCATAATCTAAGCTGTCGAGATGGCAGTGTGAATCAACTAAAAACATAACGTACTCTCATTTATCTGGTATGACTTATAGGTGTTTTTTATTACAGCTAGCTCACAATTAAATTTGTGTTGCTAATTAATGTTATATTGCTAACTGATTTTCCCAATCTAGCAACTGTTCTGCTAGTAATAATTCTTTATTCAGGGCTGGAATGGTCATTAGTTGATAACGACACTGTTTCCATCCATCAATAATGGCTAACACAATATTTGAAGGTGATTGTGATAACGCCATAATTAAAGGTTGTTGATCTTGGTTGATACAATAAGCTTGTGCATTTGTTTGATACTTTAATGCATCGAGTAAAAGTGATAGCAACCAATACAAGCGACGATCTACATTATCTTGATTTAACTGCGGAAGAAATCCAAATAAATCACGTTGTTGCAAACTTGAATATAACGCTTGGCAAAAAGTTTCTCTTTCTTGCCATTCATCTTTCAGTAATGAAAGCGCCGCTATTGGTGCATTCTGCGATAAATTCAACGCAGTTACACTATTAGCATAAGGGACATTCGGCAACTGCTGTTGTATCCAGTGTATAGCATGCTGATGATCAGGCGTGGCTAAATGATAATAAAAACAACGGCTACGCAAAGTGGCTAACAAAACTTCAGGTTGCTGGCAATTAAGTAAAAAATACGTATTTTTAGGCGGCTCTTCTAACGTTTTGAGCAATGCATTTGCAGCAGCCTCAGTTAAGGCTTCAACCTCTTTTATCCAAACGACTCTTGCACCGCTTTGCTGGGCATGTTGCTCCAGTTTCTCTGTCACTTTTCTAACGGCTTCTACGCCAATAGATGTCTTGCCCTTTTCATTTTGCAAAAGATGCCAATCAGGATGTGTTTCAGCAAGCATCAAGCGACAACTGTGGCACTCATTACAGCTTTTTAATCCCTGTTTATTCTGACACATTAACCAACGACTTAATCCATAAGAGAGAGCATCAGCCCCCATTCCTTCGGTTGCATGTAAAAGCAGAGCATGATGACCTCGTCCTTCTTGATACATGCTAATAAGTTGCCGATATGCCTGATTTAGCCAAGGATACCAATTCATAATGCTTTATTTTCCTGCTGGGCTAGCCATGTAGTGAGTGCTTGGCGAATATCCGCTTGAACTTTATCGATAGTTTGAGATGCATCTATTGTAATAATAGAGTCATCACCTTTGGTCAATGCCTGATAACGTTCACGTGTACGATAAAAAAAGTCCATTGACTCTTTTTCAATTCGGTCTAATTCACCTCTAGCACGTGCTCTTGCCAGCCCTATAGCTGGATCTAAATCAAGATATAACGTTAAGTCTGGACGAAAATCACCAAGAACCGTATTACGAAGTGACAGCATAAGATCTTTATCTAAGCCACGGCCACCACCTTGATAGGCTTGTGAAGAGAGATCGTGTCTATCGCCAATTACCCATTTACCTTCTGCTAGCGCGGGTTTAATCACGTTCTCAACAAGCTGAACACGCGCAGCATATAGCATTAACAGCTCCGCTTTATCGGTAACTTTCTCCCCCTCAATACCTTGCTTAATAAGCTCTCGTAATTTTTCGGCAAGTGGGGTGCCACCCGGTTCACGGGTAAATGCTAAGTTGGTGATGTTTTTTTCTTTTAATGTATTAATAACGGTTTGAATTGCACTGGTTTTTCCAGCGCCTTCTAATCCTTCAATTACAATAAATTTACTGTTATTCATAATTATCTTTGTTGTAAGCGTCGATATTGTGCGACAGCTTTATTATGTTCATTAAGTGTGGTTGAAAATTTATGACCACCCGTTCCATCCGCAACAAAATAGAGATAACGTGTATCCGCTGGATGTGCGGCGGCTTTGATTGAAGCAACACTAGGCATTGCAATTGGTGTTGGTGGCAATCCATCGATTTGATACGTGTTATAAGGGGTATAACCATTTAAATCACTGCGATAAATTGTACCTCTGTATTTATCACCTAAGCCATAAATCACGGTAGGATCGGTCTGTAATCTCATATTTGTTTTTAGTCGATTAATAAATACAGACGCGACCTTTGTTCTTTCTGCATCAATACCCGTCTCTTTTTCAATAATTGATGCCATGATAAGCATTTCATAAGCCGATTTATACGGTAGGTCACTATCGCGTTTAATCCACTCTTCTTCTAATGTTTTTTCCATTTGTTGGTAAGCACGCTTTAAAATTGCGACATCTGTTGTACCTGCCGTGTAATGGTATGTATCTGGTGCAAACCAACCTTCTAGGTTAGCAATTTCAGGTTTTATCCCTATTTCTTCACGTAATTTGTCGCTATCCATTGTATGTGCGACAGTCGTAAGTTGCGGAGCTTGTTCAAAAATAGATTGCCAGTCTTGTAAACGGCTACCTTCAATAAAACGGATCGTAAATTGAGCCTCTTTACCACTTTTGATCAACAATAAAACGTCACGTAAAGACATACCTTTTGTTAAGCGATATGTACCTGCTTTAAATTGGCTAAGCTCTGGTTTTACTTTTAGTAAAATTTGAAAATAATCGCCTTGGTTAAGTAGATTATTGTTTATTAGTAGTTGTTCCATGGCTACGCGCCCTGTTCCTGCCGGCACTGTGAGTAGCATTTCATCTTGCTTTACAACAACATTTTCTTCTAAACCACGAATATGTTGCATCATATACAACGCAATTGCACCGATACTAATTAATAAGGCAAAAAAAACTATCCATACTATTTTTTTTATCTTCATTTATAACTCATCAAATTCTATTTAAGTGACAAACTGTGTTGTAAAACAACATGATAATACTCTCTGCTCGAATATTGATAGCACTTATCATCCGAGAAAGTGATACATGAAACAGGAAGTACAGGCATTAAACTATTTGTTAACCAAACTTCATCTGCTTGATAAAGCGTTTCCGGCTTTTCTCTCACAATAACAATTTTCCAATGCAATTTTTGTGCTAATTGAATAATTGATTGGCGCATAATGCCATTTACGCCAGAATCAGTCAGATCTGGTGTGAAAAGTGTATTCCCTTTACGCCAAAAAAGATTTGCCGCATTTGCTTCAACTAAATATCCTTCATTATCACACACTAAAACATCATCAAATTCTGTTTTTTCTAAATGGTGCTTAATAAGAACCTGCTCCAAACGATTTAAGTGCTTAATTCCCGCTAGTTGTGGATTTTTGCCTAAAGTAATAGGGCTGATAGCCAGTGATATACCTTCACTTTGCTGGTGGGAGTAATGGGCAGGATAGGATGACAATGAGGTTATAACTGTTGGTGTAATAAATCCATTTGAAGAATAACCACGACCACCATAACCCCGACTGATGATAATTTTAATAACACCTTTTGCTTGGGTGTCAGAAGCGATATCTATAATGTGTTTTTTTAAATCAGACCAATTTGGATGAGGGAGAAAAAGTGCCTCACAGCCTTGTTTTAAACGATTAAGGTGTGCGGATAGCATAGAGGGCTTGCCTTGTTCTATTGCAAGGGTAGTAAAGCAGCCATCGCCAAACTGTATCGCTCGGTCACTTGCATCTACATTTTGTTGCTGTTGTCCATTTACCCAATACATCTAACACACCCTACATCTATGTTATTGATATCAATCTGCACATGATAAAACAACTGGCAGTAAAAGGACAAAATAAAAGACCCAGAATAATCCTGGGTCTTTAAGTATTTTTCAACTTTCTACAAAAAACGGTTTAAACGCGCTTAAAGAGAATTGAACCATTAGTACCACCAAAGCCAAATGAGTTACACAGAGCATATTCCATGTTCTCAACTTTACGTGCTTTATGTGGAACAAAATCAAGATGACAATTTTCGTCTTGATTATCAAGGTTAATTGTTGGAGGTACGATTTGGTCACGCAGAGAAAGAATAGTAAAGATAGACTCAATGGCTCCAGCAGCGCCTAATAAATGGCCTGTCATAGATTTTGTTGAGCTAACTAATACATCAGTGCCTTTACCAAATACGTTTTCTACCGCTTGTGCTTCAGCAACATCACCCGCATTCGTTGATGTACCATGTGCGTTGATATAACCCACTTGAGATGCATCAATACCCGCATCTTTTAGTGCATTTGTCATCGCTAGCGCACCGCCTTCGCCATTTTCTGCTGGTGAAGTCATGTGATAAGCATCGCTGCTCATACCAAAACCCACTATTTCAGCATAGATTTTAGCACCACGTTTTTTAGCATGTTCGTATTCTTCAAGAACCAGAACACCCGCGCCATCACCTAACACGAAACCATCACGATCTTTATCCCATGGACGGCTAGCCGCTTGAGGGTTATCGTTACGTGTTGATAATGCACGAACTGCACCAAAGCCACCTAAACCTAATGGAGTAGTTGCTTTTTCGGCACCGCCTGCAAGCATTGCATCTGCATCGCCGTAAGCGATAATACGCGCAGCATGCCCAATATTATGGACACCTGATGTACATGCCGTTGCGATAGAAATTGTAGGGCCACGAAGACCATACATAATGCTTAAATGCCCAGCAACCATGTTAATGATGGTTGAAGGTACAAAGAATGGGCTAATTTTACGAGGGCCACCATTTGTCATTGACGTATGGTTTTCTTCGATAAGGCCTAAGCCACCAATACCAGAACCAATAGCAGCTCCGATGCGACTTGCATTGGCTTCTGTTACTTCAAGACCTGAATCCGCAATGGCTTGCACACCTGCCGCAATACCATATTGAATGAAAAGATCCATCTTACGCGCGTCTTTACGCGAAAGATTATAATCTTCATGATTGAAATTTTTTACCAATCCTGCGAATTTAGTCGCATGATGACTGGTGTCAAAATCTTCGATAAGGCCGATACCACTCTGTCCGGCACACACGGCTTCCCAAGAAGCTGTTGCGTTATTACCGACAGGAGATAACATGCCTAGTCCGGTCACAACTACACGACGCTTAGACACGCTTATCCTCCAAGGAGGGAAAAAGTTTAGGATTAAAAATATAGGCGGTCGAGTGACCGCCTAGATTAGCAAGTTTATTTACCTGCGTTTTCAACGTAATCAATAGCAGCTTGAACTGTAGTAATTTTTTCTGCTTCTTCGTCTGGGATTTCGATATCGAATTCTTCTTCCAGAGCCATTACCAGCTCAACTGTGTCAAGAGAATCAGCGCCTAAGTCATCAACAAATGAAGCTGAATTTACAACTTCTTCCTCTTTAACACCCAGTTGTTCAACAATGATTTTCTTAACGCGTTCGTCGATAGTGCTCATACTATTAAATTTCCTATCAAAACTCGCTTGCGCGATGATTTTCTTAGTTTATAAATACAGGAAAAGATCTAACCAATCCCGACTGTGTGGACTACTTTATTCGCTATATTTTGCATTATATTGTACGCAAAAAGCAAATATAAAGACGTCCCCATAATTAGATCATGTACATGCCACCATTGACATGCAATGTTTCACCCGTGATATAGCTCGCTTCATCAGAAGCTAAGAAGGCTACAGCACTGGCAATCTCTTTGGCATCACCTAAACGGTTAGCAGGAACTTGAGATAAAATACCTGCTCTTTGGTCATCTGTTAATGCTCTTGTCATATCAGTTTCGATAAAACCAGGTGCAACAACATTTACCGTAATGCCCCGGGAAGCAACTTCGCGTGCTAATGATTTACTAAAACCAATCACACCCGCTTTTGCCGCCGCGTAGTTTGCCTGTCCTGCGTTACCCATGGTTCCAACAACAGAACCAATGGTAATTATACGACCACAACGTTTTTTCATCATAGCACGCATAACTGCTTTAGACAGACGGAAGACTGATGAAAGATTTGTGTTGATGATATCTTGCCACTCATCATCTTTCATGCGCATCAACAGGTTATCACGAGTAATACCTGCATTATTGACCAAAATATCAATTTCGCCAAATTCAGCACGCACTTCAGCTAAAAATTTTTCGATAGAGTCGTTTTCTGTGACATTTAACACAAAACCCTTACCTTTACCGCTTAAATATTCGCTGATAGCTTGCGCACCGTTTTCACTCGTTGCTGTACCAATTACGGTTGCACCGCGCGCAACTAAATCCTCTGCAATCGCACGGCCAATGCCACGGCTTGCACCAGTAACTAGCGCTATTTTTCCGTCAAATCCCATGAGATCCCTCAGTCATTTCCTAATGCAGCATCTAATGAAGCAATATCATTAACTGCTGCAGCGTTCATTTCTTTAGAAATACGTTTTGTTAAACCAGTTAATACTTTTCCTGGACCGATTTCTAATAGTTGTGTGATGCCTTTTTCAGCGATAAATTCAACCGTTTCAGTCCAACGAACTGGGTTATAAAGCTGGCGAACTAACGCATCACGGATAGCATTTGCATCAGTTTGCGCTTTCACATCAACGTTATTAACGACCTGAATTTCAGGTTGTTTAAATTCAATTTCTTGTAATGCAACTGCAAGCTTATCAGCTGCTGGCTTCATTAAAGCACAATGCGAAGGCACGCTTACCGCTAATGGTAACGCACGTTTAGCACCAGCTTCTTTACATAAAACACCAGCACGTTCTACTGCCTCTTTGTTACCTGCGATAACAACTTGGCCTGGTGAATTAAAGTTTACAGGTGAAACAACTTGCCCTTGGGCAGCTTCTTCACAGGCTTTTGCAATAGCATCGTTATCTAAACCGATAATTGCATACATTGCACCTGTACCTGCTGGTACTGCTTCTTGCATCAGCTGACCGCGTAATTCTACTAATTTAATGGCTGCTGCGAAATCAATAACACCAGCACACACTAAAGCAGAATACTCACCAAGACTGTGACCTGCCATCATTTGTGGCATTTTGCCTTGCTTTTCTTGCCATACACGCCAAACAGCAACTGACGCTGCTAATAATGCTGGCTGTGTTTTCCATGTTTTGTTTAACTCTTCTTCTGGGCCATTTTGAACTAAATCCCACAGAGAGTAACCTAATACATCAGATGCTTGAGCAAATGTTTCAGTCACTATCGGATATTGCTCTGCAAGTTCTGCAAGCATTCCAACAGTTTGCGATCCCTGACCAGGGAAAACCATTGCAAAATCAGTCATGTTTATTTTCCTGATAATATTAAAAACGGATAAGTGCAGAACCCCAAGTAAAACCGCCACCAAACGCTTCCAGCAAGATTAACTGACCACGTTGAATGCGATTGTCTCTTACAGCTTCATCTAATGCTGTTGGGACTGATGCTGCTGACGTATTGCCGTGGCGATCTAATGTCACCACTACTTTATCCATTGTCATATCCAGCTTTTTCGCTGTCGCTGAAATAATTCTTAAATTTGCCTGATGAGGCACAAGCCAGTCCAGTTCAGATTTATCAATATTGTTAGCTTCGAGTGTCTCATCCACAATGTGGGCAAGTTCACGAACTGCGACTTTAAATACTTCATTTCCTGCCATGGTAACGTAAGCAGGTAAATCTTCATTTTCTTTACGCTGATAAGGTAATGCTAATAAATCACCAAAACGCCCATCAGAATGTAAATGTGTAGAAATAATACCTTCGTCTTCTGACGCACCTACAACTGCTGCACCTGCCGCATCACCAAATAAAATAATGGTGCCACGATCGTTAGGATCTAACGCATGGGATAATCGATCAGCACCGATAACAAGAGCATGCTTAACAGAACCTGCTTTAATAAATTGATCAGCAATGCTTAATGCATAAACAAAGCCAGAACATGCAGCAGCAACGTCAAATGCGATGCAATCATTGATACCTAACGCATTTTGAATCTGACATGCTGCGCTTGGAAATGCATGTGAGCCTGATGTTGTAGCAACAACAATCAATCCAATGTCTTGTTTATCAATACCAGACATTTCTAGTGCTTTTTCAGCCGCACCTGCGCCCATCACAGCAACAGTTTCTTCTTCTGTTGCAATCCGACGTTCATTAATACCTGTTCGGGTAACAATCCATTCGTCAGATGTTTCAACCATTTTTTCTAAATCGGCATTAGTTCGCACTTGTACAGGCAAGTAACTACCAGTACCTAAGATTTTTGTATACATTCTATCAATCGCTCTTGGGTAATACTGTTGTCAGTCGAGAAGCGATCCGTTCTGGGATTTTTCGCTCAACGGCATGAACAGCCTGTTCTATTGCTGCTGTAAACGCGCTTTCATTTGCGCCACCATGGCTCTTAATGACGATACCGCGTAATCCTAACAGAGAAGCACCGTTATACTGGTCGGGGTTCATGTGTCCAAAACGCTTAATTAGCCGTTTTTGTAACCACTTCTTCAATATTTTCATCCACCACGACGTTTTTTTATTTTCGGTAGTAGAAGATTTAATCAATGAAAGGAAAACTCGAATAACTCCTTCCATCGTTTTAAGGGAGACATTACCTGCGAAGCCGTCACACACCAATACATCTGTTTTGCCTGTCAGTAATTCATTACCTTCAACATAACCAATATAATTGATATTAGGTGTCGACTTTAATACTGTAGCGGCTTCGCGGATATTATCTAATCCTTTGCTCTCTTCTTCACCAATATTCAAAAGTGCTACTTTAGGTGAACTAATCCCTGCAATTTCTTCGGCCATCACTGCGCCCATCACGGCAAATTGTACTAACAGTTGACTATCACAGTTAACGTTAGCACCTAAATCAAGAACGACAGTCTTACCTTTTTTCTGGTTGGGTAATATTGAAACCAGTGCAGGGCGTTCAATTCCATCAATAGCATTAAGTCGCAGTTTTGCTAATCCCATTAATACACCAGTATTACCTGCACTTACACATGCTTGTGCTTCACCAGTTTTCACGAGATCAAGTGCCACTCGCATTGATGTGCCTTTACTGGCTCTAATACCATGTGAAGGTTTAGCATCATTGGCGACAATATGTTCTGCGGGTATAACGTGTAAACGGGAGATTAGCTCGGCATTTTGATCTGCAAGCAGAGGAGAGATAGCGTCTGGTTGACCTACCAGCAATATTTTTAAATGAGGATTAGATGCCAGCGCCCGCAAACAAGCAGGCACTGTGATGCGAGGACCGAAGTCCCCGCCCATCGCATCTAACGCTATGGTTAGATTTGTCAAGGTATCAACGAGCTATAAAGCTAATTACTTGTTGATAACCTTGCGACCACGGTAGTAACCGTCAGCAGTTACATGGTGACGCAGGTGAGTTTCACCAGAAGTTTTGTCAACTGAAACTTGAGTTACTGTCAGCGCGTCATGAGAACGACGCATACCGCGTTTAGAACGAGTTGGTTTGTTTTGTTGTACGGCCATTGACCTTACTCCTTAGTACTTTTCTTTAAACTGGCTAATACGGCAAATGGATTTGGTTTCTCTGATAATTCCTCAGGGAGTTCACCAAACACCATATCCGCGTCGGACACTTCACAGTGTTCAAAATCATGTACCGGAACTACCGGCAAGTTGAGGATTATTTCATCTTCAATCATTGCCAGCAAATCTATTTCACCAAATTCGTTTACATCGACTGGTTCATATTCTTCCGGTAATGCCTCGGCCCGTTCATCACTGACAACAGGGCTAAAACAATATGTTGCGTGAACATGATAAGGAAAATGGCCACCACAACGTTGACATTCTAAAGTGACATCCACATCGGAATGTCCTTTAATCACGGCAAGACGTTGATGGTCAATATCAAATGATAAAGCCACATCAATATTACTGTCCACACTGACCACCGATTCAGCTAAGCGGCTTACTTGCTCTGGAGAATAATGACCATCATAGTCTAAATTCTTTTGAGCTGCTCGCAGCGCATCAATGGTCAGGGGTAATTTTACCTTTTGCATAAGGCGCGCATATTATCTTTGTAATGGAATATAGTCAAAGAAAAAGGCGGGTTATCTACACCTTTCCACCAAAATTCGCTTTATCAGCGGCGCATAGTTTAGAATGTCAGGCATCATTTTGCTACGGATTTTAAAAAAAATATGTTGCCACTCGTTCTTGCGTCTACTTCACCCTTTCGAGCTCAGTTGCTGAAAAAGCTTGGAATGCCCTTTATACAGGCATCTCCCGATATTGACGAAACCCCGAAGCCCACTGAATGTGCTCAAGATCTTGTCACTCGCTTATCCTATGAAAAAGCGAGCGCTTTACAAGCAAAATTTCCACATCACCTTATTATTGGCTCTGATCAAGTTTGTGTATTAAATAAAAAAATCACGGGCAAGCCCCATAATTTTGATAATGCTTTCGCACAATTAAAGCAAGCTTCAGGACAATGTGTGTCGTTTTATACCGGATTAGCAGTATACAATAGTTTAACTTTAGAACATCAAACACATTGTGAATTATTTCAAGTATACTTTCGCCATTTAACTGATGATGAAATTACCCATTATTTAAATAAAGAAATGCCGTTCAATTGTGCGGGAAGTTTTAAGTCTGAAGGGTTAGGTATTACTCTTTTTGATAAATTGAAAGGCGATGATCCAAATTCTTTAATTGGTTTACCACTTATCCGATTGAATAAAATGTTACTCTCGCAAAGAATAAACCCATTATTTTTCTCTGATGATCAAAAATAACCCCGATCATCTTATTTTTAATCTTATGTAGCGATAAAGCGTATTATGAATAAACTAACATCCGTCTTAATAGCGTTAGTGATGGCAACAGCATTAGCAGGTTGTTCTGATGAGAAAGACTCAGAAATAGCCCAAACGACTAATACGGCCAATACTGTCCAAGACAGTGTAATTTCAAATAAAAAAGATGACAGCACATCTTCATTCAAAAAGAATTTTGTCAGTAGTTGCATATTAGGATCAGGTATTACTGATGATGCGCTCATTCCTCAAATTACAGAAGTGTGCGGATGCACCTACGACAGCATCATTAAAAATTATGGTATTACCGAATTTATTCGTGTTGATATGGAAATGCGCAAAAATGGTTCAAAATCACTGCCTAAAGAGTGGGATATTGATAACATCGTTGAGCAATGTATGACAAAGGTTGAAGGTTAATGACGTTTTTAAATTAACTGTCTTACATAATGTTAAGCAAAAAATACGCCCAGCTAACTGGGCGCATTGAGTGTTCGGATTTTCTGTCGAAATAAGAATATTTAGACCTAAGATTTTTGACTACGTAACACCTGCAAACAATGGCGTAATGTATTATCCATTGGCGCTTCAATTCGCATCTGTTCACCCGTTGAAGGATGAGTGAATGTCAAAGAGCTTGCATGTAAAAATAAACGATTAAGCTTTGTTCCAACCAATTGCGCATCAAAATCACGATCACCATAACGATCATCAAAAGCAATAGGATGACCTGCATGTAATGTATGTACACGGATTTGGTGTGTTCTTCCGGTAACAGGGCTTGCTTTCACCAGAGTGGCAATCTCAAAACGCTCTTCTACTTTAAAACGGGTCTCTGAAGGCTTACCCTCATTGTTCACTTTTACTACGCGCTCACCACTTTGAAGAATGTTTTTCAATAACGGAGCTTGTACCACTTTAGTGTGTGATTGCCACTGACCACGAACTAGCGCCAAATAATCTTTTTGCATCTGTTTTAAACGTAATTGCTCATGTAGCGCACGTAGTGCTGAACGTTTTTTTGCAATTAACAACACACCAGAAGTATCTCTATCAAGGCGATGAACAAGCTCTAAAAAGCGAGCTTCTGGACGTAATGCACGCAAACCTTCAATAACACCAAAGCTTAAACCACTGCCACCATGCACTGCTGTACCAGATGGTTTATTAATCAGCATTAAATGTTCGTCTTCATATAAAATACAATTAGCTAAGGCAGAAACTTTGTCTAATTTTGGTGATACAGTAATTTCTTCTTTTTCTGCTACTCTCACCGGCGGAATGCGAATACTGTCACCTGCATTTAATTTATATTCAGGTTTAATTCGCCCTTTATTGACTCGAACTTCCCCTTTACGGATAATTCGGTAAATCATACTCTTTGGTACACCTTTTAAGCGTGCCAGTAGAAAATTATCGATACGCTGACCTGCTTCATCGCCATCAATGGTGACGAACTGAACTTGATTAAATGATTTCATAGTGGCGATTCTTTGGCTCTCTTAAAATAAAAATAACAAACAACTTTGTGGTGCACAAAATAACATCAATTCTGTCGTCTATTTTAACCTGAATAATGGGAAAAAGACGAAACATTAGCTAATCTCTCATATTTATACAGAAAAAGTCACCAAAGCAGAAAAGTCACCTTGCTATAACCCTAACACCAATGGAATAATGCAGACTCTCCTGATTATGTTTATCAGGTATATTTATGAAAATTTTGTTTGTTTGATTTTCAAAATGCAGCAATGGCGTAAGACATAGTCGAAAATCAAACAATTTAGTATGCCACAAATACATCGCTTATTGAGTTGAAACATTGTGTTCAATTAAAGAGTGCTGAATTTTTGAACTAAAAATCAGACTCACCGAGATATTGCACCTCTATACAATCGACAACCGTGAGGTTGACGCATTTGTAAAAGACACGAGGTCATCGGTTATCAATAGTGTAATTACGTATGTTAGTGGCACATTATAAAACGTGAAAATAACGAGTAAGTCACAATATGAAAAGAATGTTAATTAACGCGACTCAGCAGGAAGAGTTGCGTGTTGCCCTTGTGGATGGGCAACGCTTGTACGATCTGGATATCGAAAGCCCCGGTCATGAACAGAAAAAAGCGAATATCTATAAAGGTAAAATCACTCGAATTGAACCCAGCCTAGAAGCTGCTTTTGTTGATTATGGTGCGGAACGCCACGGTTTCCTTCCTATTAAAGAAATAGCCCGCGAATACTTTCCTAGCAATTATCACTCCCATGGTCGTCCTAACATCAAAGATGTCTTGAAAGAAGGCCAGGAAGTTATTGTTCAAGTTGATAAAGAAGAGCGTGGTAATAAAGGTGCTGCATTAACCACTTTTATCAGCCTTGCAGGAAGCTATTTGGTATTAATGCCAAATAATCCTCGTGCAGGTGGTATTTCTCGCCGTATCGAAGGTGAAGACCGTACAGAACTCAAAGAAGCCTTATCAAGTCTTGAAATTCCAGATGGCATGGGTCTGATTGTACGTACTGCTGGTGTCGGTAAATCGGCTGAAGCACTACAACAAGATTTAAGCTATCGTCTAAGACATTGGGATGCCATTAAAAAAGCAGCAGAGAATCGCTCTGCTCCTTTCTTAATCCATCAGGAAAGTAACGTAATCGTTCGCGCATTCCGCGACTATTTACGTCCTGATATTGGTGAAATCTTAATTGATAATGCAAAAGTCGTTGAAATGGCTCGTAGTCATATCGAAGCGATTGGTCGTGGTGATTTTGCCAGCAAAATTCGTCATTATACTGGCGCAGTTCCATTATTTAGCCATTATCAAATTGAATCACAAATTGAATCAGCTTTTCAGCGTGAAGTTCGCCTACCTTCTGGTGGTGCATTAGTTATTGATACTACTGAAGCATTAACAGCGATTGATATTAACTCCTCTCGTTCAACGCGTGGCGGTGATATCGAAGAAACGGCATTCAATACTAACTTAGAAGCTGCTGACGAAATTGCACGTCAATTACGTTTACGCGACCTCGGTGGTTTAATTGTTATCGACTTTATCGATATGACGCCAGTGCGCCATCAACGTGAAGTTGAGAATAGAATGCGCGAGGCTGTACGCCAAGATCGTGCTCGTATTCAAATTGGACGCATCTCTCGCTTCGGCTTATTAGAGATGTCTCGTCAACGCTTAAGCCCTTCATTGGGTGAATCAAGCCATCACGTTTGTCCTCGTTGCTTAGGTACTGGTACTATTCGTGATAACGAATCATTATCACTTTCTGTGTTACGTCTAATTGAAGAAGAAGCGCTGAAAGAGAATACCCATGAAGTACATGCAATTGTTCCTGTTCAAATTGCCTCTTATTTGCTTAACGAAAAACGTAAAGCTGTAACAGATATTGAACTGCGTCAATCTAATGTTAAAGTGGTTATTGTTCCTAATGACCAAATGCAAACCCCTCATTTCTCTGTTATCCGTGTGCGTAAGGGCGAAGAAATTACATCTCTGAGCTACAACTTAGCGCAATTCCATGAAAGTCAGTTAAATGAGGCTGAAGACGATGTTGTCACAGAGCGCAAAGTGCCTGAACAACCTGCTATTTCAGCCTTTGGATTGCAAGAAGAAGACACTCCAGAAACGACAACGAAAAGTAAAAAAGCACCTCAACCTCAAGCTAAGCCAGTTAAATCAGAGCAAGCCCAAGGTACTGGCTTCTTTGCCTCAGTTGCAAAATTCTTCTCTAACTTATTTGGTAGCGAGCCAGAGCCTGCGGTAACACAAGAAAAACCACAGGAAACCAAGAAAGAGAATACGGATAATCGTCGTGAACGTCGTAATAACAACAATCGACGTAACAACAATAATCGCCGTGACCGTGATAACGATCGTAATCGTGATAACACGAATAGCGAAGAAAACCGCAAAAATCGTAATCAAAAACCACAAACAGCTCCAACAACTGAAGTGAGTAGTGAGCAAGAGATTGCAGAACGCGAAGCGCGTCGCCAACAACGTCGTGAACAACGCGCAGAGCAACGCCGTCGTCAAGAAGAGAAACGTCAGCAGCAACAAGAAGCCGCGAAAGCACAAGCTGCACTTAGCGAAAATGATGCGACTGAAAAAGACAGTGCAGATGAGAAGAAAGAAGAACCTCGTCGCCCTGCTATGCAACGTCGTAATCGTCGCCAATTAACACAATCTATACGTGTAACAGACAACAACGATACAACGTTAGCCATTGCTCCTGTTGCTCCTGTTGCTCCTGTTGCAACAACAGAAAAGGCAATTTCAGAACCTCCGGTTGCTATCGCACCAGCTAAAGTTGCTCCAACGGAAAAAGCAGCACCTAAAGCCGATGCTGTTACAAAAGTTGAAACAAATGAAGCTCAACCAGTAAAAGCCTTATCTGATGTAGCACCAAAAGCACAAGATGATAATAAAAATGAAGACAACAACGGGCAAGAGAATGTCATGCCTCGTCGTTCTCGTCGTTCACCTCGTCATTTACGTGTAAGTGGTCAACGTCGCCGTCGCTATCGTGATGAACGTACATTAACAGTATCACCAATGCCACTTACAATGGCGGTTGCATCACCTGAGCTTGCTTCTGGTAAAGTATTTATTCGTTATCCTGTAACGCCAATCAGTGATGCGCCATTTATCGAGAATAATGTTGAAAACAACAAGAGTAATGTTGAAAAGAGCATCATTACTCATGCAGATCCTCAAATGGTTGCTATCACACCGGCGGTTTCAGAAGCCATTGTTGCAAAAGTGGAACAAGCGGATACCACAGAATCAAGCTACACTGTGACTGTTAGCTCTGCATCATCCACTGAAGCTGTTGCTGAAATTATTGCAGTAGAGCCACAATTAGCACCTGTAGAAGTAAATAACATTGAAAACCAAGTTGAAGAAAGTGTTGTCAACAACGTTATTGATGATGTGAATACCGAAGAACATGTTACTCGTAAAGAAAATATTTCTGCGGTATTAAACACAACCGAGGCTTATATGCATGAAGCTTCACAACAAGCAGAAACAGATGCAGTGACTGAAAACGTTACACAAGAAGTCATTGCACCAGTAGAACGCGAAGTGACTGAAGCATCTACTCCTGAGCCTCAAGCTGTTGCTACTTTAGTTACAACCGAAGAAACAGCTGGACAACACAATGAAAGTGATGCCGAAGCTATTGTTGAAACAGTTGCTGAACCTATCGTTGAAACGATTATTGAAAGTCAGCCTGAAGAGAATGAGAGCACAACGGCTACAACACCTGCAGTAGAAGCAGAGCCAGTACCAGTAAAAGAAAGCAAACCTACAGCTGTGATTATTTGTCAAGAGCCAGTAGTACGCCAACTTCATGCAAGCGCACCAATGACAAAAGCGCCAGCATCTGATGAACCTACTGTCGCGATTGAAATCAAAGCATGGGAAACTCGCCCTGCTTTTGATAAAAAAGGCCGTACTGGTGCAGGTGGACATTGTTCAACTAACCAAGCTTCATCAGTAATGACTAAAGCTGAAAGCCAAAACTAATAATAAGACGTTATTAAGAATATCTTGATAATACCTTTAAATTGAGAACCCACTTTTTAGTGGGTTCTTTTTTTGTGGGTAGCTATTAGCAATTTAACTTAATGTACTTAAGCCCCAAATAAGATAAAAAAAGCCCCTGAATATTCAATTCAGAGGCCTTCAATTTCTTATTCTTGGTAAAGTAATCAGTCTTTTAGATCAGGAAGGTTTTTAATTTCACCCATCGCTTTTAACTGTTTAGAAAGCTCACGGCGTTCTTTAGACAGATCTGCATTTTTAATAATGTAATCATCAACTCGATCGTCATAGTCGCTACGCATATTCGCAATAATACCCAGAACATCTTCAATAGACATACCAGGTTTAATATATTCACTTAAGTTGTCTAATAAAAGAACACGCTTTTGGTTATCACGGATCTTTTTCTCATTGTCAGTGATCTCACGACGGATTTTGTTTTTACGACGATACATACGCACAAACTCCAGTACGTTTTGGAAAGACGGCTTGTTTGCGTTATCCATTTCCTACACCTTTACAATTGATATTTAAGATAAATAGTTCTGTTTAAGATTATCGCTTAATCGTGTCAATAAACAAGCAAAGTTTACAAATTTAATTGATTTTGCTTGATTAACAATTAATTAAGATGATATGCATTAATAAATATAGTCAACACTCTTTAACCCGTAAATGTTCACTTAATTAATGAAGAAAATGGCTACACATTTTTACTGGTAGCCAAAATCGACACTACAAAGGATAATTTAATGCGCGATTAAATAGGTTGTGCTTTATTTTGATCTTCATGTTGTAAGCCATCAAGGGGTAGTAACGCTTTCGCATCTGAACGTAAAAATACAGCGGAGAGAAGTGTTGTTCCTATCACAATGCATCCCATCACCATATAGGTTGGAGCAAAACCATAATGATCATAACCATAACCGGCTAATGGAGATAATAATGTAGCGACAATAGAACTCACACATTGGAAACCCACTAAATAAAGTGTTGAAGATAAACGTTTGTCAAAATGTTGGCTGTTATATTTAAAAATTGAAATTAATAAAATTGGTAACTCAACAGCATGTAATAACTTCATACAAGAGATCAAGACAGGCCCTTCGACTAATCCTGAGCCAATAATACGTGTAGCCATAACACTGCTTGCCAGTAATAAGCCATTTTTAGCACCAATTCTATTTACAAGGAAAGGTGCAATAAACATACCACCAGCTTCTAAGAATACCTGCAATGAATTCAGATATCCGTACATTTCATTACCTTGCTGTAAAGTAGCAAATTGCGATGAGAAAAAGACTGGAAATTGTTGGTCATAAACACCATATACACAGGTTCCAATCACAAATAAGATAAGCGCCCAAAAACGAGGTAATGAAAGTAAATTAAGTGCATCTTTTACAGTAATGCTGGATGTCTTTCCATGCTCTAATTGGTTAAATGCGTCTGATTTACCTGTTTTTAATAAAGCTAAAAGAATTAAGAACACGACACCAGAAACAGATGCCATCACAAAATTATAATTAGGGTCGATATTAATATTGTGCCCAGCTATAAATGTTGCTGATGCCCAACCTAACGATCCCCACATTCTCGCCCTACCATATTCAAAACCACGGATACGACTCACACGTTCTGTATATGACTCTAATACACCAATACCTGCATTAAAGGTCATACCCACATATAAGCCCCCTAAAATGGAGCCAATAAAAATATTCCAACGTAGTATTGAAGCAAAACCAAGAAAAAATGGCCCAGAAAGAATAAGTAATATTGCAATCACTAATAACAGATTTTTTCTTAACCCTAATTTATCCTGAATAAAGCCATATAAAGGTTGCGCACATAATGCAATAAGAGAAATTGCAGAGAATATCAATCCGGTATCAGTCGCCTTTAATCCAACATACTGGTTTAGCCAAATAGAAACTAATGAAAATGATGAAGACCAGGTAAAAAAGAAGAAAAATAACAGCGCACTTAAAATCGCATAGTATTTTTTTGAGTCTTTGTTCATTGGTTAAGCGCCTTATAAAGTCATTCCACCCCTAAATGTTAACGTTAACTTTTAAGCTAACAAACATTATTCTTACTGTAATGTGATGTTAAGCACATAAGTTAACGTTAACAATTTGAGTTATGTGCGCTAGATCTACATTTGTTTTTTATTGCTGTTAATACCGCTTATATTGCTAATGTGCTTAATCCTAAAGCAATTATGCTATCTTTTGCGATTATTTCCAGTAATGCTGGTACAACGCCAACACTAGATAATCATCTTACTTTATCTTCTATTCATATTTTAATAATGAATCTCTGGCTGATTGCTTGCTGGTGGTTTTATTTTATTGTCATCACAAAAGATCAATATTAGCAGAGGTCCGCTTCTATTCATTCTCACTGCCCCCTATATTGAACGCTGCATAAGCGCGCTTTGATCTGACATTTCACGTTTACCGTATTATGGTTTACCATGGTCTTAATTAAACCCAATACAACTCATTGAGTAATGATTTAAAAAATCATTAATAAATTTACGGTAGGAAACCTTGTCTAATTCAGCGAAAACGCCCACATTTTATGTCCATGACTACGAAACCTTTGGTACACACCCAGCGCTAGATCGTCCGGCTCAATTTGCTGGTATAAGAACTGATATGGATTTCAATATTATTGAAGATCCTCTCGTTATTTATTGCAAACCTAATGATGATTATCTGCCTCATCCAGAAGCTGTGATGATCACAGGAATAACACCACAAATTGCAGCAAAAAATGGGTTAATTGAAGCTGAATTTACCCGTCAAATTCATCAAGCTTTTAGTCAACCTAATAGCTGTATTATGGGTTATAACAACCTTCGATTTGATGATGAAGTAACCCGCAATATCCTTTATCGTAATTTTTATGATCCTTATGCCTATAGTTGGCAAAAAGGAAATTCTCGGTGGGATTTGCTCGATGTTTTACGAGCCTGTTATGCACTACGTCCAGATGGTATTGTTTGGCCTGAAAATGAAGACGGTTTCCCAAGCTTTCGTCTAGAGCTATTAACCAAAGCCAATGGCATATCTCATGAGAATGCGCATGATGCAATGTCTGATGTTTACGCCACCATTGCAATGGCAAAAAAATTAAAACAAGCTCAACCGCGTATGTTTGATTATTTCTTTAATTTACGCGATAAACGTAAAGTTCAGGCGTTAATTGATATTCCCACCATGACGCCGATTGTACATGTTTCAGGTATGTTTGGTGCTGCTCGTTCTAATTTAAGTCTTGTGGCGCCTTTGGCATGGCATCCAGATAATCGTAATGCGGTTATTGTGTGCGATTTATCTGCGGATATATCCCCGCTATTAACCTTAACATCAGACCAATTACGTGAACGTTTATATACGCCACGCAGTGAATTGGCAGTTGATGAACCACCTGTTCCAATTAAATTGCTGCATATTAATAAATGCCCTATTGTGGCACCACAAAATACATTAAGACCTCAAGATGCAGATAGAATTGGTTTAGATGTTGATACTTGTTTAAACAATCAAGCCATTTTATTTTCGCATCCTGAAATACGCAATAAAGTCGTAGAACTCTTCGCTCAACAAACTCCTTTTGTTGTCTCTGATGATGTTGATTCTCAAATTTATAATGGCTTTTTCAGTGAAAATGATCGTAGTGCGATGGAAATTATTCGCTCAACACAACCACAGAATTTACCTGCTTTAGATTTAACATTTGAAGATGCGAGAATGGAACCGCTATTTTTCCGTTATCGTGCGAGAAATTATCCTTCTACTCTCAATTATGATGAGCAACAACGTTGGTTAGCACATAGAAAAGAGAGGTTAACGTCAGAAAAGCTGACTGAATATTTCAATACGCTCCAGCTTTTAGCAGAAGAACATAGTGATAACGAAGAGAAGCTAAAACAACTACAAGAGCTTTATCTATATGCTCAAGATATTGCGAGTTAGACAATAAGACAAAAGGCAGGTTTTATCCTGCCTTTCTTTTTAACTTAATAAACACGATATAAAGTGATTATTTTTTAGTTTCAATACTTTCAGTTTTGATCTCAGCGTGAACCTGCCCACATCCACACTCTTCTCCCCAGTATTTTAATTTCGAGGTTTTACCTATACCTGGGTTCATACTGTTGGTTGGATCATTATGTTTATAGAACGCTTTTAATTGAGGCTTGGCATAATACATATGGCCTACATTATGCTCTGCAGGATATTCCGCCCCACGGTTATCTAATAACGCTAACATTTCTGCTTTTAGCGCCTTCGCATCAACACCTTTTTTAATAATGTAGTCCTGATGCATAACGTGACACATAAAATGACCACAATAGAGTTTATAAAGTAATTTACTCTCTATTTCTGGCGGTAATTTTTCAAACCAATCTTTGTCATTACGACGCAATGCAATATCTAATGGCAATACATCTTCAACGTCATTCACATGCACAGCATGATAACGAACAGCAGCACCAGCGGCGGCAAAACGGTGCAAGAATGCTTTATTCCCTTCCTCTTCAGTACATTCGAAATAATCACCTGAAGCTTGTTTAAAGTATTCTTTTAAATAGGTTGATGCTTCTTCAATGCCCTCATCAGCCATTCTTAGCATTAAATGATGTTCATATTTATCGCGGAAGTCTGTCATACGTTCAGGTAAATGAGCTGGCCATAATTTGCTCATAAACTGCATAGTTCTATCAACCATGTTTTTAGGTAAAAAAGGAACTTTATTTAATACCGCATCTACTCGCCCTTTCACAGCAAATAAAGTTGGCATTTTATCTGTGCCCAATTTATCAATCACTAAAAATGTATCTTTTCCATACACTTCAGCCATTTTATAGTAGCTTCTATGCATATATTCTCCTGCAACAGGAAGCTTTTTAAAATGACTTAAAATATGGCGACGAATATCTTCAAGCTCATCAGGATTATTAGTGCCAATATAAAAGACTTGAGTACGATGATCCGCTGGGAAAGTATCTAATCGCACAGCAAATACAGATAATTTACCCGCACTCCCCGCGGCCTCATATAAACGACGTTCATCATTGTTAAACCGAGAAGGCGTATTGGCATCTACATCACGCACACGTTCATGATATTCATGATCGGATGCTAATTTTTCTGTCGCTTGTATTTGTTTCTCGTGGTAATGACGATTATCTAAATTCGTTAAAATTTCTTCTGGGGTTTCGCCTAAATCAATTCCTAAGTGGTTAACTAATTCAGCTTCGCCCTTTTCATTGACACGAGCATACAGCGATAATTCTGTATAAGCAGGACCTCGACGAACTAAAGCCCCACCGGAGTTATTACAGATCCCACCAATAACAGAAGCGCCAATACAAGACGAGCCAATAACAGAATGAGGTTCACGCCCTAATGGCTTTAATACTTTTTCTAAATGCCACAGCGTACTACCAGGAAAGGCAATAACTTGATTATGCTCTGAGAGAACCTGTATTTTATCTTGACGTAATGTACTAATAATTACGATATCTCTATCATAATCATCACCATTAGGTGTCGAACCTTCGGTTAATCCCGTATTCGCCGCTTGCATAATAATGATTTTATCAGCTTCAACACAGGTTTTAAAAACACGCCATTGTTCTAATAAATTGGCAGGAAATACAACTGCTAATGCCTTACCTTGTCCTGAACGAAAGCCTTTACGATAACGTTCTGTTTTATGTGCTTGTGTTAATACCTGTTTTTTACCAACAATACTTTCAAGTTTACGAATAAAATGTTGATTTGCAGAGCTATTACTCTCATTCATTTTCCCTATCCTATTCCTGTCTTGTCTGATTAATTTGTATTTTGCTCGCTTTTATTATTACTCATAAGGCTACGTGCAAAATATAAACTTATCATTTATATAACTGCTTTTATACTGCTATCCACATTTCCAAAAAAAATAATATATTTTATGTTCAGCCATTTTTGTTATTTAAAAATATTTTTGACATTTATTTCTTAAATAGAATATAGATAAGCCTCAATTTACTATTTTATTCTATTATTAGCTTTTCTCTTGCTAGCCGATCCCATGCTCGGCAACTTCGACTTTTATAACTATTTTTATTATTCGCTAATGCCAATTGATATGACAATGTAGGTTCAACAACAGGAAGTACCACTAAATCATCAATGGGATTTTTATTACACATACTCCCAGGCAGTAGCGTTACACCTACACCCGCTTTTACCATCGCTATAATTAAATCTAAATGATTACTACGTCCCGCAACAATAGGCTTTGTATTATAAATACCGCAGGCACTATAAACTAAATCATTAATGCGAAAATCTTCAGAGAAAAAAATAAATGGTTCATTAATCAACTCTTTAAAATGTACTTCTTTTTTGATGGCTAAAGGATGTGATGGAGATACTAATAGCATCAAGCTTTCTTCTGAAAAAGGTGTTAATTCAAATATGTCATTATTAAAAGGTAATACTACGGCCGCTGTTTCTACTTTTCCCTCTATCATCGCTTCTGCCATTTGTTTAGTTCCTAATTCAAATATTTTTAGTTCAACCTGAGGGTGTAGAGAACTAAATGCCATAATAATATCGGCAAAATACGTCGAAGCTATTACCGGAGGTAATCCCACATTTAATGTCCCTGTCAATGGTCCTGACTTATCCTGCATAGCTTTATTCATACTATTAAATTGTGCGAGTATTTTTTTTGCATGTTCAAAAAGTATCGCACCATCATCCGTTAACCTTACGCCATCGACTTCTCTTACTAATAAAATAACACCTAATTCATTTTCTAATTTTTTAATGCTACGACTAATTGCAGGCTGAGTAATAAATAGAGCATCAGCAGCTCGGCTAAAGCCATTTAATTGAATGACTTCAACAAAATAACGTAATGTACGAATATCCATTAGTAACATTTACCTTATTACATTTAGTTATACCATCAATAATAATAAACCATTTCATATTGATTTATATCCGCGGTAAAACATTAAGCATAATATAAATGAATAATCCCATTTTTACAGATTATTATTCGGATATTCTGGAGATAATATGAACAAGACTGTTGTTGAATATATGCTAAATCGATTATATGACTTAGGCATAAGTGATGTTTTTGGTGTTGCTGGCGATTACGCTTTTCCTATAGAAGACACGATTTGTAATAGCAATCATCTGCGTTGGATTGGTAATTGCAACGAATTAAATGCAGCTTACGCTGCTGATGGGTATGCTCGAATTAAAGGTATGGCAGCGTTATCAACAACATTTGGTGTTGGCGAATTAAGTGCGATTAATGCTATTGCAGGCTCTTATGCAGAAAACCTACCGATTTTTCATTTAGTTGGTATGCCAGCAAGTGGTGTACAAAAAAGCAAACGTCTCGTTCATCATACCTTAGGTAATGGTGATTTTGATATTTTCTATCAATTAGCCCAACCTCTTGCTTGTGCTCATGCAATATTAACGCCTGAAAATTGTATTGCTGAAATGGAGCGTTTAATTGCGACAGCATTAAAAGAGCGTCGTCCTGTTTATATTGGTTTACCATCTGATTATGCTGTGATGCCAGTGATAGAAAATGCATCTGTTACCACACCAAAAAAACAAATAAGTGATAAAGAAATACTAGAAAAAGTGGTATCACTGATTATTGATAAGCTTACAAAAAGCAATAATATCTGCGTATTACCCGGTATTTTATCCGCGCGTTTAGGGTTATCAGATAATGTCCAAGCTTTTATTGATAAAACAGGTTTACCTTATGCCACTATGTTTATGGATAAAAGCATATTAAGTGAATCTAATACTCAATATGTTGGGATGTATGATGGACAATTAATGACGCCTGATGTCAGAGAGTTTGTCGAAAATAGTGAATATGTATTAGGGGTCGGAGCAATGATGACCGACTTTAATACGGGAAGTTTCACAGCTAATATTAAACCAGAACAATTTATCAGCATCATGCCAGAATATGTTGAAATTGATTCGGTTATCTATTCTTCTATTTATATGGAAGATATTCTCTCTGAACTAACCAAACGACTACCAAATAAAAGGTATCATCAGATAAAAGCTAAGGGATTAGAAGACGCTATTTTATCTGATAACGGTGAAATTACGGCTCAATACCTCTACCCCCGATTAGAGAAATTCTTTAAACCTAACGATATTATTATTGCTGAAACAGGTACATCATCGATGGGATTAGGCTTTGCACTGTTGCCAGAAGGTGCTCAGTTCCATAACCAAACATTATGGGGTTCTATTGGTTGGGCAACACCCGCATCATTTGGTGCTGCACTTGCCGCGCCTAACAAACGAGTTATTTTAATTACAGGTGAAGGCTCACATCAATTAACCGTACAAGAAATAAGTCAATTTGTTCGTTTTGGATTAAAACCGATTATTCTTGTTTTAAATAACGATGGTTATTTAATTGAACGATTATTATGTGATTATCCTGAAGCTTATTATAACGATCTTGCTCAATGGAATTATCATCAATTACCTAAAGCTTTTGGTGCAAGAGATTGGCATTGTGAGAAAGTCACAACGATAGATGAGTTGAATAAAGCGCTTGAAGTAGCCGAATCAGCAGAGAATGCCTCTTACATCGAAATAGTAACAGAGCGATATGAAGCTTCTGAATTAGCACAAAAGTTAAAAGAGTCTAAAAGTTCACTTTATTCTTTTTAAAATAAATGGATAAAATGATAAATTAAGTATTGTAATAGAATAAAAAAACAAAAAATTAGCTAGTTTTTTATTCATTAAGTTAATAATAATTTAAATAATCGGTATGGTTTTTTTATTTTAAATATAAAGACTATACCGACTTTTCATTATTACATCACTCGTATCATATTAAATAATAATATATCTCGAGTAGATAACAATCAAGAAACACTTAATGAATAAATTAAAATCTCGTTTAAATATACCTCTTAATATAATAATTCCTGTCATAAAAACTAAACATAAATAATCTAAATTAGCTCCAAACTTTTTGGAGACTATGGCTTATTTTATGAAAAACATTGTAATACCTACCTCGTTAAGCTTCTTTTTTTTACTTTTTTCGAGTTCATCATGGTCTGAAACAGATATTGTAAAAACCAAACAACATATTATGGACCAGCGCAATAATTGGCTGGAAGAGATCAAAAATGGTGTCATCACAACTCCCCCTGAGAAAGGGTCAAAAACAGCCGAACTAGATAGAATAATAAGCAATAATTATCAAGCTATCACTGGTGAACGTAGAGAACTAGCCGAAGCAGATAAGTCGCAGGATCATTCTTATGTTTTTAATACCTATGCCAATATTCTATTTGGCGACAACGCCAAGTCGATCAATTTTAGCGATATTCAAGCCTACCAAGATCTGAATATGTTACATAACACAGGTACATATGCTTATGATCCAAACAAAAAAAGAGCACGCTCGATAGATTTTATCTTAAAAGAACTTTTTTTACGTGGTAGACCTTATCAAGTAATTGATAAAGAAGGTAATTACTTAAATAATTACACCAATATAACAGGCTCATCTTATCCAAGTGGACATACATGGAATGGATATAAGCAAGCTGCGGTTTTATCCATATTATTCCCTGAAAAGGGCAGTGAAATATTTGCCCGAGCAATAGAATATGGTGAAAGCCGAGTTATCGTAGGGGCACATTTTGCAACAGATACTATCGCTTCGAGAATAGGAAATTATTACCTGTTATCACAGATGCTTGCAGATGATGACACAACTCGAACTTTTGTTAAGCTTGCCAAAGAAGTCCGCCAGAATGTCTCTAATCAGTGTGAAAATCAAAATTGTTTAACCACAGCGAAAAAAATAACTAACGATGATGCAGGTTATTATGGAACAAAAGATCCTGAAACTTCATCGCTAATTTCCCCCAATAAAATACCCAGTTCAGCCAGCAATTTACTGCGTTTACGTTTTGCATATTTAACCAAAGAACAGAGGCAATCTATTTTAGCGAGTACAGCCTATCCGAGTAATTCTTTGGCTGGCTGGGCTTCAAATGACAATGTTCCAGATTCTAGCTGGGGATTAATTAATCTTCCTAAAGCCTATAATGGACCTTCATATTTCTATAATCATTTTCTTGTTAATCAAACAACTAATGAATTTGACTTCGCTGAGTTTGGTAAGCTTGATGAATGGAAAAATGATATTAGTGGGCCTGGTAAATTAATCAAACAAGGCGAAGGCACATTGATTTTATCTGGTAATAACTATTTTGCAGGCGTCGAGGTTAATCAGGGAAATTTACTACTTATAGGCGAAAATCATTATTCAAAAAATTCTTCCATCAATGGTGGTACATTATTACTTGAAGGAAAATTAAATTCATTACTGGATGTTAATAAAGGAACGTTGCTATTAAATGATGGGAGCATAAGTTCTCAAGTCAATATCAATGACAAGGGTGTACTTATTGGTAAAGGAAAAATTAATAAACTAGAGGTAAATTCTGGAGGTATCGTAGCACCAGGTCATTCAATTGGTACGATTAATATAGATGATACTGTGATTTTTAATTCTGGTAGCCACTATTTGGTTGAAGTAAATTCACAAGGTGATAGCGATAAAATAACGAGCCTCGGCACAGCAATACTTAACGGAGGAACAGTTAGTGTATCTCTTGAAAATAATAAAAACCTCCTCACAAAAGACAATGTTCAGAGTCTATATAACACAAAATATACTATTTTAATGGCCGATAGAGGTATTAATGGTAAATTTGCTGATGTTAACCCAAACTATCTTTTTATAGGAACAACACTATATTACGATCAGAATGCAGTAATATTAAATGTCGGAAGAAATAATACTGCTTTCTCCAGCTTAGCAAAAACAAAAAATCAAGCATCAATCGCGAATGCAATAGATGTATTACCTTCAGGGCATCCTGTTTATGAAAGCATTGTCAGAATGGAGCTAAAAAATGATGTCCGTAATGCCTTTAATGAATTAACTGGTCAAATTTATGCCGATGTTTTATCTAATCAACTCAATGGTAGCCGACAAATAAAAGAAACACTCCTCTCTCAGGTTAGAAATGCAGAAATACTTAATAGCGAAAAAGAAAGTACAGATAATAAAGGCAATGTCTGGACTAAAGTTCTTTATGATTGGGAAGATAGCTCAAGTGATAGTAATGCGAATAGCTATGATGCTTCTACCTATGGCATACTATTAGGTGCGGATCAGCGTTTTAACAACGATAAAATGCTACTTGGTATAGCAACAGGGTTCACCAAAACCTCTCTTTCAGGTTATAACAGTCACGCAAATAGCGAAAATTATCACTTATCACTCTATAGTGGTTATGATTTTAACCGTATCACGCTACGTGCAGGTGCATCGAATACATTCCATCGTATCCATACCTCAAAAACGGTCAATTACGCTGTGCAATCAGATAAAAATAAGGCTAATTACAATGGGAATACCAGCCAGATATTTATCGAAGCAGCTTATCCAATAACTCTTTCGGACACACAATTAGAGCCTTTTGTTAATTTAGAATACGCCAAAACAAAAAACGCTACCATCAACGAACAAGGCGGCAGAGCAGCCTTACAAGCCCATTCACAAAGTTTAGATTCAACCACATCTACTACAGGGCTGCGTTTAAATAACCAGTGGAAACTTAACAGTAAATCTAATATTTTGATGTATGGTGAACTAGGCTGGTTGCACCAATACAACGATGTGGAACGAGGTATCAATTTACGTTTTACTAATACCGAACCGACATTTACTACTAAGAGCGTTGATACGGCGCGGGATGCTCTTGTGGTTAAAGCAGGAACAACAATCCAAATCAATGAAATATCAAAATTATCAATCGGATATAGTGGATTAACAGCAAAAAATCAGCAAGATAATAGCATTGATATGAAAGTATCTATCTCTTTCTGATTAGGATTTTTTAACACTTATCTTATAATAAAGTGAAGTATTCAAAGGGGATAGTTTATAGAAATGAGGCTCTTATTGAGGAATTCTTAACTCTAACCATAATTCATCCGCAATGATAAGTTGCTACATATTATGAGAGTTTAAAATTATCCCTTTATTCGCCAAACCAGATAGTTGATTATCCGTTATGCGGAGCGCGAATAAAGCAATTTAGGTAGAATTCTAAAATTTGTTGGCATAGTGGCTATTTAAATAGCTGCTATGCCATTATTTTTTATAGAATCTTTATATCTTCCAGAAAGATATTCCAGATTACCAACCATTCTGATTAGCCTGATGAGTTCATAACTCTTCCGCATTCTCACCTTTTGCCAACGCAAGGCTGGCATTCAGTAAGCCGTGGGTAATGGTGCGCTGAATATCACTTTCAACACTGTTACCTTGAATTTTGTTTTTTACTTCGTTAGCAAGATAAGGCGCGGAACCATTAGCAATCGCGGTAACAATATTGTTGCCCATTACACCTTGCGTAAATGCGGTAATGGCTTGGATTGCGCGGGTGTATTTACCCCCCCCCGTACCAAAGTCGGATTGGTTGGTATAATCCTGTAATGCCTGCTGGAAGAGTTGATTCTGAATATCACGCTCGGTGACGTTATCATTGGTTTCTGAAAGGGCTTGATAAAGATTGGTCGTAATTTAGATTTGAAAAAACTAGCACCAGAGAATTAATGCATAATTGCGAGTCCGAAACTGACTATCAGAGGTAAGTGGTGGAGTGAGTTAGGATTTACGGTGGGCAGTCACTTTACCCTCACTCACCAAGTCGGACAGTGGTTATCCGGCTGGCTGAGGGGGAGTAAAGTAATTAAGGTAAGAGATTAAAATTTGTTGGCATAGTGACTCTTTAAATAGCCACTATGTCATTATTTTTTATAGATCTTTGTATCTATCAGGAAGGTATTCTGGATTTCCAACCATTTTGATTAATCTAATAAGTTCGTCCTTGTAAAAGGATAGTTCTTCCCCATTTTCACAGCCCGTGATTTTGAGTATTTCTGCATCAGAGCAATTAGCTAATACATAATCGATGCATCCTTCGTAAACCATTAATTCACCTTCGGAGGCTCTCACATCATATAGAGTTACACTTGCAATACATTCTTTTTGTAATAAATCCATATCATCACCATTTGATATAATCAGAGAATTTTTCTTTAAAGTCATCTAATTGCTCATTAGAAGGGCGCTGCCATTCACCTTTTTTGACTCTGTTATCTGTATTTGCTTTCGGATTATAAAAAGAAGTAACTACTTCTCCATCAGATTCAATTATATGGACTTTTCCTCCAGAACCTTTAACGATCCAACGACCATCTTCTTGAACTAAAATATCCGAAGGTCTTGATTTTTGAACATCATTAATAACGGAACCAACTGGCCGACCCTCTTTATTTCTGATCCCCGCATGTTCACCTTGCGTAATTTTGTCCAGATAAGCAAGGTCATCTAACGTTGGTTTTTCAGGTACTGGTGTTTCTGTAAAGTTATCTCTTGGTTTAGGTATCTAGTCACCACCAGTATCTGTCCAAATTTGGACTGATATTTGATCTCCTCCAGTATCCGTCTGCCCTTGGTCTGGTATCTGATTGCCACCCGTATCAATCCTATCTTGATCTGGCATTTGATTACCACCAGTATGTGATGGTATACCAAGCCTGCCACCCCAAGGTTCAGAGCCAAATATTAACCTTGCGAGCCCTTTGTTATGAATTATTTGTTCATCAATATAAGCAACCTGTTCCGGTAAAAGGTTCCTCATCGCTTTTATATCACCATTTCTGGCAGCAGCTCCAGCATCCATGGCTTCTTGAATTTGCGCTGATGTTAAACCAATATTTACCCCTAATTGCATAAGACCATTTCGACAGGTCGCATTTTTCATGCACCATTCGTAACCCTTTTCTAAACCTTTAATGATTGGCTTAGCAGCTGTCGCATTATTCTCAACCACCACTTTCCCGGCTTGGGCGGCATTGGCAACACCTGCACTATTATCGCTGATTAAGCCGTCGACAATCCCGGAAGTTAACGTTGCCCATGCACTTATATTCTGCTTTTCAGTTTCGGTGAGTTCTTCGGGGGTTTTGCCATAAAGTGAGTGCGATAAAATACCCACTGTTTCCCCTGTCATTGCGCCAGGAGCTTGCACTACTGCATTCTCATCTTTTGCCAGTGCAAGGCCTGCATTGAGTAATACGTGCGCTATCGTGCGCTGGATATCACTTTCAACACTATTACCTTGAATTTGGTTTTTCACTTCATTGGCAAGATAAGGCGCGGAGCCATTGGCAATCGCGGTAACAATATCATTTGATACTAATATAAAAACTATGTGAAACATGCTTTAATGTCATACTCATTTGTTGCAATTACTTTCAATAATGCACTTTCTGACCACACACTATAAAAATTATAGCTATAAAATCGTTCTCCAACTTCATCGGTATAATATTCTAGAGTCATTGACTTAAAAATATCATTTTCTTTCTGCTGTACATGAGATAAATCTTCATTCTCAACACTCATTGATTGTATGGATAATACTTCATAAAAAATAACAACCCACTCATTTTCATTCCAATCTGTAAAGAATAACTTCAATTCAGAGACTGTTGACTCTATTTTTGTTATTCTTCCATCAGAAATAGGTAGATCATTTAGTAACATATTTATTTTCCCGGATGTCGTTCATTTGGTAAGAATCCCGTTCCATGCCCAACCTCATAATTTTCTGGTTTTACTTTCTGAATAGCATTTTGTTTTTTAGCTTGATTCCAAGTTAAGTTATTTGGCTTAATTTCGATATGATAATGCTCTCCATGATGACGAGGATTAAAAGGACCACTATCTCCTGGATGACTTTCATAACGTATTCTTGTATTCGCATTTGGTTCCCAAAACATCCTCGTTGTTCCATGTTGAGTAGTCGATATTTTAGGTTTAACATCTAAAAATTCTGTTAGTTCGTGAGGATTCAAAGGAAATTTGTTAAGTGAACTATTAAGTTCAGCTTGCTTATCTACATGCACTTTAAAATTGCTTGAATTATTCCCTCTCTGGCTGGTAACGATATTTTCTTTTATCTGATTAGGATTGATTTTAGTTTGATTAATGACTTTATTTCCACCTCCTTTAGCTCCTTGGCTACCAATCAGCATAGGAAGTGTCATAGCCATCACCATGGAGGTTTCTTTATCTAATCTTATTGCCTCAAATTGTTTAGCCCACTGATGTTCGACTGTAATCCCTGTCGCATCCATACTCAACATATACACTGCAGGCAGATAATCACGAAACTCATCAGGCAACGATTTATCTGCGGCAAGATGTTTTATTGCTGTATCGAAAGCATTCCATTGTTCAACTAAATATCCATACTGCTGTTTACACTGCTCTGGTGAGGTTGAACAAATTTGCTTTATTTCTTCCTGTTGCCGAATATTGGCATCAACCATATCACGAATAACTTGCTGACATTCTTCACCGACACAAGTTCTTGCTTTATGTGCAAAATTTTCTAGTTGATTGGTGCTCAACCAATTATTCTCAACCACCACTTTTCCGGCTTGAGCGGCATTAGCAACGCCTGTGCTATTATCGCTGATTAAACCACCGACAATCCCTGAAGTTAACGTTGCCCATGCACTTATATTCTGCTTTTCGGTCTCGGTGAGTTCTTCGGGGGTTTTGCCATAAAGTGAGTGTGATAAAATACCCACTGTTTCCCCTGTCATTGCGCCAGAAGCTTGCACTACTGCATTCTCACCTTTTGCCAGTGCAAGGCTGGCATTCAGTAAGCCGTGGGTAATGGTGCGCTGAATATCACTTTCAACACTGTTACCTTGAATTTGGTTTTTCACTTCATTAGCAAGATAAGGCGCGGAACCATTAGCAATCGCGGTGACAATATTGTTGCCCATTACACCTTGCGTAAATGCGGTGATGGCTTGGATGGCACGGGTGTATTTACCCCCGTACCAAAGTCGGATTGGTTGGTATAATTCTGTAATGCTTGCTGGAAGAGGTGATTCTGAATATCACGCTCGGTGACGTTATCGTTAATTTCTGAAAGGGCTTGATAGAGATTGTCGTAATTTAGATTAGAAAAATATGCTAATAAAATAATGCCAAAGGATTAGTACCAGATCATTAGTTCAAAACAAAATATTATAGATAATTAAATAAATTTACTAAAATTTATGCCACCTATACACCTACAACCTTCATCACCACAGGGCAATTGCCTTCGGCAATTCAACATAACACCCAAGGATTATGTCTTGCGCCCTTTGGTGATAGTAATTACAGACTGATGTTTGGCTGGACACTACAAAATTAATATCTATTTAATGATTGACTTAGCCGCTCAATGTTTATTTTCCCAATAATTCACAAATAGATGAATACCACTAAAACTCAAACCAAACACTCCCCCAAAAATAATCGGTTGTTTTAAAAAGAATATATCAATGTAAAAAATACCTAATTTCATATAATGAATAGATTCAACAATAAAACCAAGCAATAAAAATGTAATAAAAACCAGTGCAAAATAACAAAAAAATAACATTAAAAAATAATTAATTACTTTCATTTTCGTTCTCTATTTTGATTTTCTTCAATACTTCGCTAGTCTCTTTATTTAAATATTCTGAACCCGCGGATCCAAGAAGGCTACCTATAATTCCAGGCATTGGCGATATACTCGGCGGAGCTGTAATTGATGGCATTAAAACTAATGGGCGTTCTTTAAGCCCGTTAGACCAAGGATTAAATTTATTATCAAAATGGTGAGTTAACCATTTTGTGCCTCCATAGCCGGCTGTTGAACCAACTAATGCGCCTTCCATTGAGACCCAAGGTGATCCTCCATCAATTAAACTTGAAATACCCGCACCAATAGTATTGGTTGTGAGCGTTCCCCAATACCCCATTCCTGATGTTATTCCTCCTGTTAACAAAGAAGAACCAAAGCTTGCATAACTAAAGCTCGCTTTTGGGTCTGTGTTAATATTATGCACCTGCATGCCTAAATTTGCCGTGTGGTAGTTGTTACACCTACCACACGGCTAGCAACAGTAGTGCTACCTAACCAACTCGATACATAAGGGCTAATAGCCTTACTCATTGGTTGCTAAGTCGATAACCTGCGCAACTAACGAAGGTAGTCCCTATTGCTAAGCGCGATTTTAGTGTAAAAACACAGACAGCTAAAGTATAGGAGGTTAAAACCAGACACTATACAGTGGGTTATACCCCTAACTGAGATACCCTCCCCAACCCGAAACTGACTTTCAGTGGTAAGTGGTGGAGTGAGTTAGGATTTACGGTGGGCAGTCACTTTACCCTCACACGCCAAGCTGGGCAACTGATCATCCAGCTGGCTGAGAACGAGTAAACTGATTGAGGTAAAAGATTAAAACTTGTCAGCATAGTCACTGTTTAAATAGCCACTATGCCATTATTTTTATAGATCTTTGTACCTATCTGGAAGGTATCTTCTATTCTCCATTGATTTTATTAGATTTTTTAGATCTGCTAAGTAATGTGATAACTCTTGTTTATTTGAGCATTCCGTTTTTTCATATATTTGCTCATCAGATAAATGAGTTAAAACGTAATTTAAGCAATCTGTATAAATTACAACTTCCGATTCAGATAAACGAATATCAAATAAAGTTACATCTGCTTCTGGTATGTAATTAATTTTTAGTGTATCCATCTTACCACCTCACATAATCAGAAAATTTTTCTTTAAATTCATCTAGTTTTTCATTACTAGGTCTATTCCATCGACCATCTCTAATACGTTGAGCCGTATTTTTGTCGCTATTTTTAAATGACGTGACCACTTCGCCATCAGGCTCAATTAGATGTATTCTTCCATCATTACCTTTTACAACCCAGCGACCATCATCTTGTATTAATATATCGGAAGGTCTCGATTTCTGAACATCATTAATGACGGAACCAACTGGCCGACCCTCTTTATTTCTGATCCCCGCATGTTCACCTTGCGTAATTTTGTCCAGATAAGCAAGGTCATCTAACGTTGGTTTTTCAGGTACTGGTGTTTCTGTCAAGTTATCTCTTGGTTTAGGGTATCTGGTGACCACCAGTATCTGTCCAAATTTGGACTGATATTTGATCTCCTCCAGTATCAGTCTGCCCTTGGTCTGGTATCTGATTGCCACCCGTATCAATCCTATCTTGATCTGGCATTTGATTACCACCAGTATGTAATGGTATACCAAGCCTGCCACCCCAAAGTTCAGAGCCAAATATTAACCTTGCGAGCCCTTTGTTATGAATTATTTGTTCATCAATATAAGCAACCTGTTCCGGTAAAAGGTTCCTCATCGCTTTTATATCACCATTTCTGGCAGCAGCTCCAGCATCCATGGCTTCTTGAATTTGCGCTGATGTTAAACCAATATTTACCCCTAATTGCATAAGACCATTTCGACAGGTCGCATTTTTCATGCACCATTCGTAACCCTTTTCTAAACCTTTAATGATTGGCTTAGCAGCTGTCGCATTATTCTCAACCACCACTTTCCCGGCTTGGGCGGCATTGGCAACACCTGCACTATTATCGCTGATTAAGCCGTCGACAATCCCGGAAGTTAACGTTGCCCATGCACTTATATTCTGCTTTTCAGTCTCGGTGAGTTCTTCGGGAGTTTTGCCATAAAGTGAGTGTGATAAAATACCCACTGTTTCGCCGGTCATTGCGCCAGAGGCTTGCACTAAGGCATTCTCACCTTTTGCTAGAGCAAGACCGGCATTCAGTAAGCCGTGGGTAATGGTGCGCTGAATATCACTTTCAACACTATTACCTTGGATTTGGTTTTTCACTTCATTAGCAAGATAAGGCGCTGAACCATTAGCAATCGCGGTAACAATATTGTTGCCCATTACACCTTGCGTAAATGCAGTGATGACTTGAATTGCGCGGGTGTATTTACCCCCCGAACCAAAGTCGGATTGGTTGGTATAATCCTGTAATGCTTGCTGGAAGAGGTGATTTTGAATATCACGCTCAGTAACGTTATCGTTAGTTTCTGAAAGGGCTTGATAAAGATTGATCGTAATTTAGATTAGAAAAACTAGCACCAGAGAATTAGTCCATAATTGCGAGTCCAAAACTGACTATCAGAGGTAATTGGCTGAGTGAGTTAGGGTTTACGATGGGTAGCAACATCACTCTCACCCGCCAAGCCGGACAGTGGATTATCCGGCTAGCTGAGGAATAAGGTAGATAAGCCCCCCAGAACTTGCTAGATTCTAAATCGCAGACATTAATCTATAGTAGAAATATTAAATCTATATTGCTCCGGTATCTTGGTTGGGTAACTATCAAGACTAACTCCCCAAGGAGAAAATTCCAAATAAAATAAACTTTCATTCCATAAACATAATTTACATAAAACTGCTATTTCTTTCAAATGGTTGAGTATCTCATGATCATTATTCTTGCATGCTTCTTGCACCAGAATTTCAAGATCTTCTAGAAGTGACACTAAATCATCAGAGTTCATAAAAACAGATGGTGATGCGTCATCAATATTCCAAATTATCTTAAATTTATCCGATTGATTTTCCCTTTCTAGGTAACGAGCATTGCGTTCATGAAAGGTTCGGTATAATACTTCATTCTCATTATCACCATTAGATGATTTTATTAAGCTAATTAATGGCATAAAAATCCTATCATTTATAATGAGCCAGGGAATACATTGATTAAGTTACCTTTTTTATCGGTAATAATGGTAATAATAGACGTACCTTTTCCACTTTGATCAACACCAATAGACTTACCTGTATCAACCTGCCTCACAAATTTATCAGTTTCAACTTTTCCGCCTATTTGAATTGGATTATAAACAGTTTTATTAACTATATCAGGTCGTTGTAATAACTCTTTAACCTCATTATTTGTAACAGTAAAACGGCTTTTATTAGGCACACTAGCATCAATACCATGTTTACCCATCGCATAGTCAAACCCTCTTATTTTACCATTATCAAATGTTACATTTGCGACATTCACTCTCGATTGTGTAATTCCCGGATTTTCTGGAGAAATAAATTTATCTTTACTTACATTCAGTTGTTTTACAACAGGAATACTCGTTTGCTTATTAGTTGTTCCTTTACCACTTCCACTATTAATCATTCCGGGAAGTGCCATCGCTATCAAACCAGCTGTTTCTGGTTCAAGCCCCATTGCCTCAAATCGTTTAGCCCACTGATGTTCGACTGTGATCCCTGTCGCATCCATACTCAACATATACACTGCAGGCAAATAATCACGAAAATCATCAGGCAACGATTTATCTGCTGCAAGATGTTTTATTCCTGTATCGAAAGCATTCCATTGTTCAACTAAATATCCATACTGCTGTTTACACTGCTCTGGTGAGGTTGAACAAATTTGCTTTATCTCTTCCTGTTGCCGAATATTGGCATCAACCATATCACGAATAACTTGCTGACATTCTTCACCGACACAATTTCTTGCTTTATGTGCAAAATTTTCTAGTTGATTGGTGCTCAACCAATTATTCTCAACCACCACTTTCCCTGCTTGGGCAGCATTGGCAACGCCGGTGCTATTATCGCTGATTAAACCGCCAACAATCCCTGAAGTTAACGTTGCCCATGCACTTATATTCTGCTTTTCAGTCTCGGTGAGTTCTTCGGGAGTTTTACCGTAAAGTGAGTGCGATAAAATACCCACTGTTTCCCCTGTCATTGCGCCAGAAGCTTGTACTACTGCATTCTCGCCTTTTGCCAATGCAAGGCCTGCATTCAGTAAGCCGTGCGCTATCGTGCGCTGAATATCACTTTCAACACTATTACCTTGAATTTGGTTTTTCACTTCGTTAGCAAGATAAGGCGCGGAACCATTAGCAATCGCGGTAACAATATTGTTGCCCATGACACCTTGCGTAAATGCAGTGATGGCTTGGATGGCACGGGTGTATTTACCCCCCGTACCAAAGTCGGATTGGTTAGTATAATCCTGTAAGGCTTGCTGGAAGAGGTGATTCTGAATATCACGCTCGGTGACGTTATCGTTAGTTTCTGAAAGGGCTTGATAAAGATTGTCGTAAGCCGTATCAGAAAGATTATCGAGTTTTGAATCGGCTTTCGCTTTATCCGTGCCACGAATAGTGTCCACCGTGGTTGCTAAGTCGATAACCTGCGCAACTAACGAAGGTAGTCCCTATTGCTAAGCGCGATTGTAGTGTAAAAACACAGACAGCTAAAGTATAGGAGGTTAAAACCAGACACTATACAGTGGGTTATACCCCTAACCCAGGTACCCTCCCCAACCCGAAACTGACTTTCAGTGGTAAGTAGTTGAGTGAGCTAGAGTTTGAGGTAGGCAACCACTGCTCCCTTACCCGCCAAGCTGGGAAGTTGATTATCCGATTGGCAAAGAAGTGAAGGGTTAAGGGAGATCCCTGTGAATGCAGGGATCTATTATCAATAAAAATTATCGTCTAACTGACCTTCTGATTTTAATATCTCTAAAAATCTTTTATAGGCGGTTTCATCTAATTCAAGCAAGTCATCTAATAATGATTCTTCAATTAAAGCCCAATGATGGACGCTCTTTGCATCATCATTTGAAAAAAAGACTGTTTTAAAATCTAATTGATTATCAATAATTTTTACTTCATCAGCTTTATATGTTTGCAATCCGCCATAATTAATAGGCATTCCATAAAATATGTTTCATCATCAAACCAATAAAGTAGCATTCCTCTACATAACTAAGAATTTTCTGTGCAAAATAAAAAAATCTATTGTAATGAACTGGGGTCAGTTCATAAGATAGGGTTTTTATTTAAATGATAATAAGTTCACCGTGTCGGTCAAAAGGAGGCGCAACAGGATAATGGCGAGTATAAACATTGATAACATGCTGTAAATAACTATTCAGATCCCAATTAGTGTTCTCTACACATTCATCATTTTCATTATAATTAAATATAAGGTCTGGATTATCTGAATCTGTTAGTAAAAAGAGATACTGTGTATAACTTTCTACTGAAATGAAAAATGGTTTTTGTTTTAATAAATCATGTCGTTGGATCGATGCCAGCTCTTCTCTTGCACCAATTTGAAATAAAATATCACCTCTTATGGTCTCTTGATTTTGATAAAACACTAGAGGATCATCACCAAAAAGACCACCACTGCAGCGCCCCATACACCTTAAAAACTCATAGAATTGCCCTGTGATTCTAATATCATAAAGGCGTTCCATGCTGGAGATTTCTTCATCAGAATATCCTCTTATATAACTAACATCGATAAGTAACTCTGGATAAACCGAGTGTAGAAATTCTATTAATCTTATATTCATAGTATTATTAATTTACGTTAAAATATCTAAAATAGTTCAAAGTTTAAAATTTTATTCTAAAAAATTATTTTAGTTTATTTTCTTTTATGTATAACATTCCAATACCTAACCCCATAATTGCACCTCCACCAATACTTACTTTTAATACTTTTTTTATTTCATTAACTTTAAATGAAATTGAGATATCTGAATAAAAATAAAAAAACACCTCCACTAAAAAATAAAAAATCATTACACTTATAAATGAAACAAATATAAACATAATCATTAACACTATAATAAGAAAAATTATTTTCACTCTTTTTTTTCCTCTTCATCTTTTTTTTGTATATAAAAAATACCTAATTCAGATATAGCACTACTACTTAAGTTACCTGCTCCAGAAGGAATTTTACTTTCGGATACTTCCTGCATAATATAAGACCTTCCCTTAACCTCTGACTCTGAATATTTTCTCAACACTTCATTAAATCTGGGATTATTGCCTTTTGTTATTATTTTACCAACCCAATTAGTTACAGGTTTTACTATAAAATTACCTAATCCATACCCCATTAATGCTCCACTTCCTGTCGTGATTGCCCCCATCGCTGCACTTTCATCATTTATCGTATTCGTCAGGGCTCCTCCTGCTGCATTAAAGAAAACTGTACTTTTCCATCCTTCTCCTATTGTCATTACATTTACCCAACCTGCAATTATTGCATTCACTGGGTTAACTTTTTTTGAATCGATATATTGTACTCCTGAATTGGCACCTGCACCGATAAACCACATAACTCGCGCACTTGTTGAAAGCAAAGAAACACTTCCCGTACTACCTGTTGCTAAAGCATAAATATAAGCTTGTTGTAGCGCTTTGCCTCTCTGACATGATTCAGAATTAGAATTTTCCACACATGACATTCTATCTTTACCATATTCCTGTGCCAGTTGAGTATGCATTAGCTCATTTCCACCAAGTAAGTTATTCTCAACCACCACCTTCCCTGCTTGAGCGGCATTGGCAACGCCTGCACTATTATCGCTGATTAAACCGCCGACAACCCCTGAAGTTAACGTTGCCCATGCACTTATATTCTGCTTTTCAGTTTCAGTGAGTTCTTCGGGAGTTTTGCCATAAAGTGAGTGCGATAAAATACCCACTGTTTCCCCTGTCATTGCGCCAGAAGCTTGCACTACTGCATTCTCGCCTTTTGCCAGTGCAAGGCCTGCATTCAGTAATCCGTGAGCTATCGTGCGCTGAATACCACTTTCAACACTGTTGCCTTGAATTTGGTTTTTCACTTCATTAGCAAGATAAGGCGCGGAACCATTAGCAATCGCGGTAACAATATTGTTGCCCATCACACCTTGCGTAAATGCGGTGATAGCTTGGATTGCACGGGTGTATTTACCCCCCGTACCAAAGTCAGATTGGTTGGTATAATCCTGTAAGGCTTGCTGGAAGCGGCAGAATTTGTGGCAGGGTAGCTGGCGCAGATCTGTGCATTGACTACAGGCAATAATTATCCAGAATATTGAGACAGAGTAGTAGCTAAAGGAAAATCCCAGCATTTGAGCAGGGATCTTAATATCATCTACGTAACTTATATTCTATAAACCAAGTCCCTATTCCAACTATTGGACCTGTGATCAAACCAACTCTGAAAGCCTTTTCTACATACTCAAGTGAAAAAGTAAATTCTCCACTTACAAACCACCAAATTAGGCATTTTCCAATGAAAAAGGATATTATAACTATCAGAAACATGGCAAGCCCACATATAATGCTCATTATAACCACAAATATTAATTGATTATTTTTTGTTCTCATCCATTTTTTCCTTAACTTCTTTAATTTCCTCTTGCATCAGAGCGTTTGTTGTTTCAGTTGTGCCTGCAGCCCCCATATTTCCCAAAATACCAGGCAAAGGATGGGGTTTCATATCCTTCGATAGTCCGTATAATCCATTTATAGCTCCACCTTGCAATTTAGGGTTGTATTTGGGATCCCAACCTCCTGTTTTCCACAATTTATATTGATTCCATCCATAACTTATAGGCTTACCTGCGAAACCATATCCCACACTAGAACCAAAACCTGCACTGAACGTATTTATAAAGATTGCAGAAGGATCTTCTCCCTTGAACATACTTGCAGCTCCCCCCATGCCTGCATTCCAGGCAACAGTTCCCCCAAATTTCGTATACGCCGTCATGGCACCTGTCCCAAAGGAAAATACTACATCCACGGGATTGACTTTTCCTGTAAATCCATATTGAACCCCAGCATTCGCTGTGGCGCCTATTGTTCCCGTCATAAGCATTATTTTGCCTGTCCCATCCCCCAATAAATATGCCGTAGCTTTGCCTGCCCCTTCCAATAGTGGGGTCATAACTCGGATTGTCAAACCACCCTGCAATACCTGAAGGGGAGCATCACCGATAGCCGCATTATCTCTGTGGTAGCCATACGTATTGGCCAGATTATCGGCTTTTTTGAATAGTTTTTCTTCTTCAGTTTGTGTACGCGTCCAGTTCAGGGCATCCAGCCATCCGTCTTGCTCATATGCCTGTTGTCTTTCCCCGTCTGCCCAAGCATTTTTCGCTTCTGTACGGCCTGCGTATGGGAAGCCTTTGTTCGGGATCAGCGACGAATCCCCTTCTTTTAACAACAAAATGACCAGCTGTTCGGCAGTTTTTGCATCATACAACTGAGTTTTTTCATAGGCATATTGCTGCAATTCCTGCAGAAATCTCTGTTGCTGCTCCGGTGTCAAGGACGCCGGATCTTTCCGGTACTGATTTAACAGATCATCGCTGATTTGGTCACGGACTTCCAACGCCAGTAACTCACGAACATCTCTCTCCGTATATTTGTTTTCCCGTAACGCCTCACGGCTTTTATCCAATGCCTCGCGTGAAATATCCCCCAAAAAGTTATTCTCAACCACCACTTTCCCGGCTTGGGCGGCATTGGCAACTCCGGTGCTATTATCGCTAATTAAACCGCCGACAATACCGGAAGTTAACGTTGCCCATGCACTTATATTCTGCTTTTCAGTCTCGGTGAGTTCTTCGGGAGTTTTACCGTAAAGTGAGTGCGATAAAATACCCACTGTTTCCCCTGTCATTGCGCCAGAGGCTTGCACTAAGGCATTCTCACCTTTTGCTAGAGCAAGACCGGCATTCAGTAAGCCGTGGGTAATGGTGCGCTGAATATCACTTTCAACACTATTACCTTGGATTTGGTTTTTCACTTCATTAGCAAGATAAGGCGCTGAACCATTAGCAATCGCGGTAACAATATTGTTGCCCATTACACCTTGTGTAAATGCGGTGATGGCTTGGATGGCACGGGTGTATTTGCCCCCCGTACCAAAGTCAGATTGGTTGGTATAATCCTGTAATGCTTGCTGGAAGAGGTGATTTTGAATATCACGCTCAGTAACGTTATCGTTAGTTTCTGAAAGGGCTTGATAAAGATTGTCGTAAGCGGTATCAGAAAGATTATCGAGTTTTGAATCAGCTTTCGCTTGGTTCGTACCACGAATAGTGTCCACCGTAGTTGCTAAGTCGATAACCTGCGCCCCAATTTCGCCCACTAATTGTTGTTTTTGTTGGCGATTTTGCTCTTTCTCTTTGTCGAAAATTTTATTTAACGTGCTGTGAGCATTATCGGTATCTTGGCTTAATTGTGCGATATCTTGCTGTTGATTATCGCTATCACGCACAATCCATGTCCCTTGTGATACCGCAGATTGAGTGGTGTTTTCAGCGCTGTCACGATGGTTGCCTGCCATTGCTAATGCATGGCCCATATTCGCCAGCATATTCCCTTCAACGCCACCTGAAGTACTTACACCACCAGATTGATGCTCAACTTTATATTCTGCGTAATTATGGATATCACTAAAGCCTAATGTACCTGTATCTAACTGATTATTTTTTGCATCGGCTTTACTGCTGATCACCGCGCCATCAAGTTGGGTATGTTTACCCACGGTAAGATCAAATCCTTGATTGCCCGCAAATAAGCCAGTTTGTTCTTCCACTGAACGGTATTTACTGTCCATTTTATCGCGACTAAACGAGATATTGGCTGAACCTCCCGGTGTGCCCATCACATTGACACTACCACCCACACTTTCGCTCGATTGCTTCGATTTGTAGTCATCAATGGATTGCTGGCTTTCAAGGTGTAAATCCCCACCCACTTTCGCAATAACTTCATCACCTTGAGCTTGTGCGCCTTTTAGGGTTGTATCTTGACCACTTTGTAAGGTAAGAGTTTGCCCTGCATTTAGCGTCGTATTGGTATAATAAGTATGATCGCCCTCTTCAAATCCCTTACCTCGGCTACCATTGGCATTAATGTTAACGCCAACACCGCCAGAGCCTACCGTTACACCAACGCCAACAGAAGCACTTTTACTTTCGTTTTTGCTGTCTGTTGTTTCTTGGTTTTGTGCTGACTGTAAAGTGATATCACGGGTAGCAATCAACGAGAGATCGTTGCCAGCTTGCAGTTCACTGCCCGTAACCGTGATATCGCCTGTTTCTTTACCTGTTGCGGTGATAGAGAGGCTTTCACCTGCACTTAAACTACTGCCTTGAGCAATATTTCGTTGGTGTATGGTTTCTGATTCAGACGAGCTTTTACCATAAGAAACATTAGCACCAATTAACGTTGTGCTTTCATTATCTGTACCTGATTGCGCATTATCTAACGCCACCGCTCCCACCGCTTGAGCACCCGAAAGCCCTGCTTTGATGCTTTGTAAGGTACTAATTTGGCTATCGTCGGCTTCTTTGGCGGCTTTGTATCCCGCAATAGCGCCATTGATAGCACTTCCTGCCGTACCGCTTAGGGCAACCGTCACACCACTTTGTTTACTTTTAGTTCGACTTAATTCGGTATAGCTATTTTCAGAAGAAGAAATGTCAACAGAATCCCCAGTAAGAGATATCTCCTTTTTGGCAATCATTTCGCTGCCATCTATAGTGAGAGCATCGCCCGAATTTATGCGAATATTACCCTCAGTACTGCCGATTACACTGCCTTTATAGGTAATCGCATCACTGTTATTCAGCTGTTCAAAAGTTGATTTTCCGACGGTAAAACCAATACCGCCAGTACCGCCAATCCCTGATTTTTTGATCTTTTCTTCATAAGATTGGAACTCTAATTCTTGTGCCGTTGTTAGTGATAATTGATTACCAGCATCCAGATTAATATCTTGTGTTGCTATAATTTCACTGCCTTGTGCCGTTAAATTATTGCCTGCAGAAACCGAAATTTCATTCCCTTTTAATAGAGAGCCTGTTGCCTGTTTATTATGAATTTCAGCATGCGTAGTGCGTGTTTCCGATGAACCAAACGATTTGTCTTTTTTGACACTATGGGCAATTTGATCAATTGAGGAGTAACCACTATTTAGCGAAATATCATTACCTGCATGTAATCCTAACAGTCCTGTGGCTTGAATATCTGTTGCTGTCAGATGAATATCCTCACCCGATTGCAATGTAATATCACCCGCATAAAGGCGAGAGCCTATCTCTTCTTGCGTCGTTTTATGCAGATAGTTTTTACTATCCCAATCTATATTTTCTTGGCGAACCGTATTGATAGTTCCTAACTCAATATTTTCACCTGCATTTAATAATACTTGGCTATTACCACCGGCTAAAATATCTGTTGCCGTCAGTTCTAAGTTACGTGTTGCCTTTAATGCAATTTCGCCATCGGGCTCAGTTAAATAAATGGCAGCACCACGATTTATCCATTGATTAGTCTCGTCACCTTTTATTGTTGCAGTACTAATAAGAGAATCACCCGCTTGCAAATTAACACGACTCTGCCCTGCAATTTGGCCACCCTCATTTTTAATATCATGCAACGCTGTTAAATCAACCGTCTTTCCTTTTATAAGACCTTGGTTTATTAAATTATCTGTTGATGCTTGTAATCCATTTTTACTTAAAATAGTACCTTGGTTTTTCAGCTCTGGAATATTATTTAAAATAACTTCACTACCTGAAAGCAATGCGCCACTATTTTGCAAATCACCAGGTAATACTCTGGCATAAACTTGTGGCACCAACACTTTTTCAACAGAACCATTAGGTAAAGTGATTTCCCTGCTGGTTAATAGCACCATATCAGCCGTGATCATTGCCATTTGTTCTGGTGTTAGTGTTACACCCGGTTTAATACCAAACTCTTCACTAAAACGAATACCTGCATCCATCAATGCATGATATTGCTGCTCATTATCATTATGCCCATCTAAATATTGATTACCCGTTAATTGAATAATTTGATCGCGTACTATGCGTTGTTCATAGAAACCATCACCAATACGTTTATGTGTGTTATTGTGATCAACCGATAATGCATTCTGCATATAATCTGAGCTTAACCACTCTCTTTTATTGGTAAAACGAGAATCTGTTTCAACAATATATTGACTATCCGTTCCTTTATTTAAGTTAAATAAACGATTCTCAGGTAATTTCAATATTGGCGCTACTGTTTGAATATTAACCTCAATAGTTTTATTTTCGGTTGGTTTATCCAATTGAGGTACTGTAATAATTTTACCAATAGGTTGTTGCACTAAAGGCTGTTTATCTACATATTTTATTTCAGGTGGGGTTAAATTTGGCTGATTAATTTCAGTCTGTTTAATTTCAATAATAGATGCTTCATCACCTAGTTTTAAAACTTTATTTTCAGCCGTTTTTTGCTCAATAGTTTCATCAAGTTTTTGGGTCTCGATCTGCCCTGATAAGATAAAATCATTTTGTTCAGTTAATAAATTATCTTTATGTTGTGTTAATGACAATTCATTAGCTAATTTTTCGGTGCCTTTATCTAAGGTAATAGAAGCAATATTTTCAGTATGAACATCAATACTCTTTTCTTTAATATTTAAAAGACCAAATTTTGGCTTAGCCGATATAATAACTTCATCAGTTTTACTTGCTTCTGGACGTTTATCTGACGTTTGATTACTGTTTTCTTTATATTCTAATAAGCCCAATGGCAAATCAGTAACCACCTCAAATGGCCCATAATGAGTACTTGAAGTCGAACTGCTTTTTTTCTTACGTCCAGCTTTACGCTTACCTGGGCGTTTATGCTTTATTGCTGTACCTTCATGGTATTCAATATGTTGTCCAGCTGTTTCCTGATTATTAATATGCATTCCATCAATAATCAGTTTTCCACCTGCAATAATATGACTATCTACATTGTTTAAATTATCACCTTTTAGTGTAATATCTTTACCCGCTAATATTAATGCAGGATCACGGTGTAATAATTTAGATTCTTCTGTAATGATATTATATTTAAATTCATAAAAATCTTTATATTGTCTACCATTAATATTTAATAAATGTTCACGAGTGTTTATGTTGTACCAAATTTTTTCATCATCAGCGTCAAATTTATCACTACTGTAATCAACACCAAATTGATACATTGGAATTTCAGACACTTTTTCAGGATCACTTATTTTTAAATAGAGATCACGATTATTAATTTCTGAAACATGAGCAAATAAATTCCCATTTGCTTCAATTGATGCACTTTCATTATTAAGGACATCAGCAGCGATACTTTCTGACAGATTTTTGGTATCAAAACCCGCAATTGCCATATCATCGCCACTATAAATCAGGGCATGATTACGATTATTTATCTTATTACTGAAAAGCTGTAAATTTTCACGAGATGCTAATACGGGCGCAATCTCATCAAGTTTCGCACTATTATCAAATTGCTGACTTTTTATATAAATATTATCGCCATATATACGACCACCAACTTGGTTATAGATTGTCGTTGCAACTAAGGAAAGATTTCCCCCGAAGGCATCAATCAATCCTGTATTGTGCAGATTATCTGATACTGTAATCGCCAGATTTTTAGCACTCACTTCACCATTACGTTTTTCATACTCATCAACACTTCTTGCAATACGCGCTGTAACGATCTCATTATTTTTTACAGGTTCATAATTAGTGAAGCTCGTTGCTTGCAGTGAAAGTTGCTCACCTGCATAAATAAATCCACGATTATCAATTTCTTGTTCTGAAGAAAATATTAATGAATCTTGAGCTTTAATTGTGGCATTTTCATCTAATACAAAAGCATTCTTGAGCTGAATTTCACTTTTACCTGCCGAGATAACGTCACCATCGCCTGTTAAATTTTCAGCCCATAAACGAAGCTGTGCCGTTGCAGCTAACAGCCCTTTTTTATTATCAATGGCTAAGTTATTTTTTGGTGATCCACCTATAGTTAATTCATTTGCGGAAATCAAACCACTTTGATTATTTAGTTTTTCCGCTGGTATTAATTTTAATAATTCACTCGCCTGAATAACACCTTGATGGTTAAGAAGTTCATTAGTTGAAATATGAATATTACTTGCCTTTAATCCTAATTCATCATTTTGAGTTTGTTGGTTATCTAGTTTCTGAGCATTGATGACTAATAAGCCTTGAGATTGAACTTGTCCTAATTGGTTATTAAAATCTTGCTCCAACGTAATATTTGTATTATTTCCGCTAACAATACTTCCGTCTTTATTATTTACACTACTTCCTTGAATAATAATATCTTTTTTGGATAATAACGTTCCTTGTTGATTATCTAATGCTTGTTGATTTAATTGAATATTTAGCTCTTCAATGGCTTGAATATAGCCTTTTTGATTATTTAAAGTACCAACATTTAATTGTGTTTCCGTACCACTAATGATGCTACCTTTAGTATTGATTAGTGTTTTTTTATTGGTATTTATTGATAACTGATTATCGGACTGTAATAATCCTTCTGTATTATCTAATTTTTGAGCATTAACGTTTAAAGTCGATTTTGCATATAACGTACCTTGATTATTCTGTAAATCAGCACTATTAATCGTTACTGTATTATTTGCAGTAATGCTACCGTATTGATTATCTAATATTCCACTTTTTAGCCAAATATTATCAGAAGAAACTAAATTGCCTTCACGATTATTGAATAAAAAATCACCATGATTTATTTTTAATAAACCCAAAGATGATATTTTCCCTTGGAAATTATTTAATTGGGGAGTTGTTAAATCTGTTTTTCCTCCAACAGTAACTAATCCCTGTTGGTTATTAATTTTTTCAAGGCTAGTTAGATCTAAATTTCCTACTACTGAAATTAATCCTTCCTGATTATTAAGTTGTTTAACTTTCAGGTTAAGATCATCTTTAGCAACAATACCTGCAGTCGCTTTATTTTCAGTATTATTTAATTCGCCATCAGCATAAATTGTTAATGCTTTTCCCGCATAAATCAGACCTTGATTATTATTAACATCTTTTGTTTGTAATTTCAGCTTATCACTATTACTTGCAATAGTGCCTTTTGTGTTATCGAGTTGTTTTGCTGTAATATCAGCATATTGATTAGAAGCAATCTTTCCAAAGTGATTAATCAAATCACCACTATTTATAACCAGTTTAGCTAATGTACTTATTGTTCCATTTTGATTATTAATTTTTTGTTGTTGTGCTTTAATGATTAAGTCATTTTTCGCAGTAATTACACCTTTCTTGTTTTCAATTTCTGCTGTGGTCAGATTTAACTTACCATATTGACTACCAAGTTGTGCTTGGTTATTAATCAATTTACCACTTGTGATATTAACGTTATCGTCCGAAACTAATCGTCCTTGAGTATTAATTATATTACCCGTTATTAGTATCAACGGACCTTTACTAATAATGCCTTTAGTCAAAGTTTGGCTGTTATCTAATTGATTATTTTGAGTATCTAACGAGAAAGAGCCTGCCGAATAAAGTGTCCCTTTTTGATTGTTTAGTGCTTGTGTTACTAATTTAAGGCCATTAGATTGACTGGCAATTTCACCATTTTGATTATTCAATCCAAGGCTATTAAGTAATAGTGATTTTGCAGAAAATAGATATCCAGATTGATTATTTAATTTCCCTGTAAATAAATTAAGTGTGCCTTGGCTAATCACTCCAGCATTAGATAAAGTGTTACTATTATCAAATTCATTATCTTGAGTATTAATAGTTAGATTATTATTAGCACTAATTAATCCATTTTGATTATTAATAGCTAGACTTTCAATAGAAACACTCTCTTGTAGGCTCCCAATTTTCCCTTTTTTGTTGTTAATATCTTGAGTAAAAAGAGATTGTTTTGTCGTCGATATTACTTTTCCATCTTCATTAATAAGATCACCTACATGGATCGTTAACTCTCCTTTGCTAACAATACCTCCACTCTCTTTTGTGTGACTATTATCAAGATGTTGATCATGGGTGTTAATTTCTACATTATTTATTCCCGTGATTAAACCTGAATTATTAATTACTTCACCACTATTGATAGTGATATTGTCAGACTGGCTAACTATTACACCCTGCTGATTATCTATTTTCTGTTTGTGGGTATTAATATCTAATAAGGAAAAAGCACTTATTAATCCTGAAGAATTGAATAATGATTGGCTATCTACTATTAATTTTCCAGCTTGGCTTGCTATTGTGCCTTGCTGATTATTAATTTCATTAAAAGTTAGTTGATTGTCTTTTTTGGCGATCAAACGCCCCTGTTGGTTATCAAAATTTTTCGCTGTAATTTCAATGTTACCATGGCTAATAATACCTAGATCATCAACTGTTTCATTATTACTGAGTGACTCTTTTAGTATTATTTTGAGTTCTTCTGATGCGTAAACTAATCCTTTGTTATTATTAAGCTGATTTCCTGTTAAGGTTAGATTATTTTGTAGACTAGCAAGTTTTCCTTGTTCATTATTCAATATATTAAAAGTTATCTTTACTAAGCCTTCAGCACTTAAGTTACCTTGCACATTAAAAATATTACCTGCATTTAATAATAAATTTCCTTTAGTCAAGATCCCCTTATTATTCTTAGTATCGCTGTTATCAATATCATGACCTTGAGTATTAACAAGCATATTCTTAAGAGAATAAATTAACCCAGATACATTATTTATAGCCGTTGAATCTACTGTTAACAGACCATTATCAGCAGATATAATTCCATTATTATTAATTATTTTTTGCTGATGAGTATTAATATTCAGGTCAGTTTTAGCAATTAAATGACCTTTTTCATTATTTAATTCACCACTTTTTAAGATAATATTCTTTTGACTAACAATACCACCACTTTGGCTAGTATCAGTATTATTAATACCATATTTATTTGTATCTAATGCTAAAGTATCTTGTGCTGAAATAACGCCATAACGATTATCAATTTGATAGGTATTTAGTGTTACTGATGATTTTTCACTCCCTAAACGCCCTTTGTAGTTAATTAAATCACCCTTTGATAAAAGACTAACATTATTTTTCCCAATAACTTGACCTAATGTATTATTAAATTGTCCATTATTTTCGATCCTAACACTATCACGTCCTTCTATTTTTCCTTCTGTATTATCTATATTATTATCGGAAGTTACTGTGATAGTTTTATTTGAGGAAATCTGCCCTTGAGTATTATTTAGGCTTTTTGTCGTGATATCTAAAGAATGAATACTGGATATTTGACCTTTTTGGTTATTTAAATCTCCATTACTCGTGATATTAATTGCATTCTTACCAACTAATTTACCTTTAGTATTATCTATTTCACCACTTTCAATCGTAAGGTTATGCTTGCTAAAAATTTGGCTACTACTTTGTTGGCTTTGATTACTTAAATTTTCACCTTGTGTATTAATATTAATATCATAAGCACTGATTGAGCCATCATCATTATTTATTGCTTTACTAGTAATAGATAAATTATTATTTAGACTACCCAAAATTCCTTGTTGATTAATCAGATCATTGCTTTCTAATATTAATTTGTCACCAGAAACAATACGTCCTTTAGTGCTATCGATATTTCCACTTTTAATCGTTAATAAACCATGTGTTTCAATACCTTGGTCATTTTCTTTCGTGAAACGATTAGTCAATTTATCACTTAACGTTAATAGTAAATTTTTAGAAGAAAAGAGATGACCTTGAGTATTATCTAACGATAATCCTTTAAGTGTTAAACTCGATAATTCACTAACAATTTTACCTGTATTATTTTTTACAGCTTGGGTAGTTAAGTTTATTGCTTGCTTAGCAAGCATTTGCCCTTGTTGATTATCAAGCTCACCACTTTCTAGTGTTAACTTCCCTTGACTAACAATACCACCACTCTTTTTTGTTTCACGATTATTGATTATTTGCTGATGGCTATTAATTGTTAAATCTTTACCTGTAATAATTAACCCTTGTTGATTATTAATTTCACCCGTTTTTAAATCTGCAGCTTCAGTTAAACTTATTTTCCCGAATTGGTTAATTAAGGTAAATTTACCTGTATTCAGATCTAACGTTTTTCCATCAATAATACCTTGTCCGTTATCTAGCCCTTCTGTTGTTAACAATACGGTTTTTCCGCCAATATTACCTTTATGGTTATCTAAAACACCCGTATTTAATTGTAGTTTTTGACTAGCCTGAATACCTTGATTATCTTGTGTATCCTGATTAATAAACTTTTGTTTATTAGTATTTATTGTAATATTTAATGCGTGTATTAATCCTGAAGTATTATTCCAGCCTTGAGTTTCAGCAGTAAAATTCGCCTTAGTTGCTATTTGCCCTTTTAGGTTATTGACTGTTTTGGCTTGTATGTCAATGGTTTTGCTGGCATTAATAACACCTTGAATATTATTGATATTTCCTGTTAGTAAATTTAATGCAATACGGCTAATTATACCGCCTGAATGCTGGGTATTTTGATTATTTAATGTATATCCTTTGGTATCAATCCACATATTACTTTCAGATTGGATACTGCCTTCACTATTATCGATACCTTTTGCTGTAAAATGGAGCGTATCTTGAGCGAGAATAATACCTTTTTTATTATTAGCTTCGTTATTCAGCGTTATATTTAATGTATTGGCACCAATTTCACCTTGCTCATTTATCAATCGACCAGCTTGAAGTTGACTATCTTCAGACGTGATTATTTTACCTGAATGATTATTCAGCTCATTCATTAAGGTAAGTGAAATATTTTTTTCAGCCTGTATAAGACCTTTGGAATTATCTAATTGACTTGCATTGATTTTATTCTGGGCAGTTGCAATTAATTTACCTTCAGTATTGATCAAATTTTGTTGTGTTGTTATAGCAAGATCATTATTTAATGTTCTGATTTCGCCTTGATTATTATTAATTATACTTGCTTTAAGCGTTAACTGATCCTGAGTCTGAATTTTGCCTTGTTGATTACTGAGTGTTTGTTTAACTGTAATAAAGGTTGTTTTATCACCTGTTTGCTTTAAGGTCGCATTATCATGATTCAGATTAGTTGCAGTAATAGTTATATTATCAGCCTGCGTTGTTGCTTTTTCTAAATCAAGCAGTTGACCTTGTAAAGATAAGTCGCCCGCTGATAATAATGTTCCCTCTCTTCCAGAAAGATGTTGGGCTTCTATAGCTAATAGCCCTTGTTTAGGTAAAGAAATAATACCTTGCTGGTTATTCAGTTCTGTTGCTTTTACTATTAATTGATTCCCTAGACTTTGAATATTTCCTTTTTGATTGTTTAATATTTGGTTGTTAAACGTCAGCACACCTTGTGCATTAATTTCACCTTGTTGATTATTTAACTCATTTGCATTGAAAGATAATTCACGAGAGCCTGTTTGTGTAATTTTCCCCTTGGTATTATCAATCAATTGAGGTGCTGTAAGTGAAACTGTCTCACCTTTAATTTCACCGTGGCGATTTGAGATATAAGTACCCGCATCAAGCACTATATTTTCAGCATTAACCTGAGCTGAGTCAGAAGTTACATGGCCTTCTGTCGCTTTTACTTGCAGTGATTTACCTTGAGTATGACTATTTGAAAGATCAATACTCTTGGCATTAAAAGCAATATCACTACTACTTAAATGTTGACCCGCAGAATTTAATTCATCCTTTATATTTAATGTCAACGTTGCAGGTTTTGAGATATTACCTTTATTATCAACGCCAGCACCTAACTGGCTTTTTTTCTCTGCCAAATAGTTTTTAGCATCAATCTGAATATTTTCTTGTGCAAGAAATTTACCTACTTCCGTTTGAGAAACAGTTCCTTTTGCATCAACTTGAATATTATTTTTAGCTTGTAACGTACCACTATTTGCTAAATGGTTTTCAACAGTAACATTTAGGTTTTGCTTACCAACGATAGCCCCCTGATTGTTAAGGCTCGTTGTTTTTATATCTAATTCTGAATAAGATTGGATTTTACCACTATTAACTAACTGCCCATTTTCATTAAGAGTTAAACCACCAATATCAGCACCAATTTCTCCAGCATTACGTACACCTACACCATGTTCAGTACCAACAAGCTTTATTTTATTAGCATACATACCACCAACCAGTGCAACATCAATGGCATAGTCAGTTTGTTTTTCAGCTTTGTCATCCTGATTTACAATATTACCTTCGTTATCTAATATATTTTTCCCTGTGGTAATTTCTAATTTATTAGCTTGAAGACGTGAGTTTACTTCTACCGCTCGCGCTAAAATACGCGTGTAATCACTCGCTGTATCATTTAATCCATTTCCTGAAATAACAATTTTACCATTGTTAATTTCATATCCAGTAATTGCACCATCTTGCGTTAGTGCATTACCGGCAACTAATGTGGTATTTACTGCATTAATAAAGCCACAACCTTGGCAACTGATCCCTGCTGGATTCGCAATAATAATTTCAGCACGTTGACCTGCAACCTCAATAAAACCATTTAATTGGCTCGGATTTTGGCTATTAATTTCATTTAAAATAACTTTAGCTTCACCATTAACGAGCCAAGGGTTACCGGTTACCATGCCCGCTAATTGAGTTTGTGTATCTTGCAGACTGTTATTTAAGATTGCGCCTTTATTATCAACATCAAACTGCGTAAATTGATTACGAGAAACGCCATGTTGATTCGGTTGTTGAATATTAACTTGAGCAAGCCCATTACTTGTCTGTAATACCGTTGCTTGTTGATTTTGAGGCGCATGTTGATCAGCAATAATTTGGCTCGCTTGTGCTGAAAAACTCACTAATCCCTGCATTAATAGTAAAATAAAGGCCACACTATTAAGTGATGTACGAATAGGCGATGAAATAATATTATTTCGTTTATTATTTTCACCACTTGATTTAGTTAATTCAGAAACGACAACCATTAACTGTCGAGTACGATTATAAATAACACGATAACATAATTTATTCATATGTAAGTTCCTTGTCAAAAAGACAATAAAATTTCACTTAATTATTATTTTTTATTTAATATTTGAGTTAATACTGTGTTTTAATAATTAAAGTTAATACTAAATCCTAAATTAACATGATCTGTTTTAAATCCATCTGGCTTAGATAATGGTGTGCCAATAAACGAATCATATTTTATTGTGGATGAAAATAACGAACCTTTTATACCCACAACACCACCAGCAAGATGTTTACCTAATAATCGAGGGTTATCCGTATTTGTTTTTAACTCACCATAGTCTGCACCAAGATAAATAAACTGTTCTGTTGCAGGATATCGCCAACTCAATGTATTTTGTAAAAACCAGCCTTCATTTGCGCTGAGCGTTCTTTCACCATCAAATCCACGAATAGACCAACGATTACCAATTGCAAATTGATCAATGGGTGTTAATGCATCGTGAGTCATTTGTTTGCGATAGCTTGCTTGGTATTTAAATTGCTGTTGGCCAATAGATATTGGAATATCTAATTCAGCGCGCCACGTTAAAATATTCGCTTTATCTGTTGCATAGTAATTATCAAGATACTTTTCTTCGTAAGCCGCCATTGAACCAAACCAGCGAGTTCCTTTTTGGTAATTTATACTACCGTCCAAAGTTCCAAAGCTAAAATATTGACGATGCGAGAGATTCACTAGCCAATGACTCACTCGCCGGCGTTGTATTTCAATTTCGGTATTATCAATATAATTTCGTAATACTTTAGCTTGAACACTATAACGTAATGTTGTTTTACTATTTTGATTACGAAAGAGAATGTATGACACACCTGCATTAACGCTATCACTTTCTCCTGAATAGAGAATATCTTTAATATGGCCTGCTACAGTCTGAGAGTAATCATATTTCGAGGCGTTAATATCGAATAACCAATAGCCAAAAGGCACTGAATAATGCGCCATAATATTTTGATTATTCTTACTACCAACAAAGTCTAAATCACGTTCTGTTGATAAATAAAACAAATCACTCAGCGCTAAAGGATTATCTAGTGCTAACATTAAACCACCTTGATAACGCCCTGTTGCAGGTGATCCGGCATCATTTATCCACAATGAAGTATGCCAGAAACGAGATTGTTTTCGCTTTATCACAATATCGCTTTCACCTGCATTTTCACCTGGCTTTATTTCCATTTCTGCACTAACAACCGGTAATCGTTGCAGATTTTCTAACCCTTGTTCAATATCTCGCAAATCGAGTAGTTGTTTTTTATGTGCAGGCATACTGGTATACAGCAAGGCGTATTTATCAGAGTCATCAGTAAACTTAACATGGCGAATAATGCCGGGAACTATTGTTAGATATAAAGTTCCACGACTAATATCTTGTTCAGGTACAACAATACGCGTGGTGATCCACCCATGCATTAATAACCGATTTTGCATACGAGTCACTAAAGCGTTTATTCCTTTCACCCCCAAACATTGTCCTATAAATTCAGTTTTAAAAAGGGGTAAATTAACCCAATGGGGAATAACTTCGGTATTTGTTATTTCAATGTGCTCTATTTGGAAGCAAAGCTTTTCTTCTGTTTTATTCTCTGTTTCTTCATATTTGCTAATATCAAAATATATATTAGGTATTTCAGGTGTTAATTGTTGGTAAAGTGCTTCTTGTTGACTTTGATTATGCTGTTGTTGCTGATTAAAGATTTCCGTCGCTTTTTCAGAAGCATCAGCTGAAGATATGGGAGTATTAAAGAGCGTAAAAAACACCCATAAATTTAAAAAGAGTATAATTTTTTTCATATTGTGCAATAAATAGAGTGTGTAATTTTAATTGTATTTAGGGTACATCTAATCTTTAACATTATTGATATTAAAATATATAAAGTAAATATCAAAAAATGAATAACAAATAAAATACCGTAACCTTGACAATGTAAAGATTAAAAAAATCAACTTATGTTAAACAATTAGCCTTATGTAATCACAAAAATTACTTAATAAGTTAATTAATGTTAATCTTAATTAATTATAAAAATTAAAATAAATTTTACTTTTAATTAAACCATAGTCATTTATTTAGTTTAAATACCTTGAATTAAAATAATTTATTTATTATTGAAATATTTATTCAAGTTAAAATAAAACCTTAAATTAAATAAGTGGAAATAAAAATATCTTCCATAAAAAAAGTGGATACTAAGATCCACTTTTTTCTTTTTTAAATTACTCTATTTATCCACGGACAAAAATATTCACATCCACTTTTCCGCGATATTCACCTGCTTTTGTGCCCTCTGGTTTGCAAAGAGCCCATTTGATACCAAATATATCAGGTTGATTATTCCCCATATTGGTTCCACTTAGCTCAATATCTGTATTATTGAACTTTAATAAGTTGTTATTATTTTCATCAGCACATTTTAAATTCGGTGTTGAAGTTTGCTTATAAGGCAATCCTATAACCCAAGGCTTTTTGTTAGATACAGTGCCATTAATAGGTGCTAAGACTAATTTATTTACATTACTTGGATCTAAGCTTCCCTCTTTAATCACCGCTGACATATTTACAGGGTTACCTGTACCGCCACAGGATAATGTAAATACAGAGTCTTTAATGACTTCATTTGTAAATGTCATATTTTCATTAATTTGTTGATTAGATACACCTGTAACAGCACAAGAACGTTTTACTGTTACATCTGCAATTACGTTAACTTGTGCAAAAAAGTCACCAGCACCAATCCGGCCAAAACTACCTACGTAAAAAGGAGTGCCTTTATACGTTAACTTACCAGGCGTTAAATTAGCATCAATATAAACAGGAAATGAACTCGGTGTTGTAACACTAACAACTTTTGAACCGCCACCAGGAACTGTTGCTGTCGCATAATTATATGGCACAAAACATACATTAATATCGGATGATTCTTTATCAACAAGATTAGTGTTCACCTGAAAAAATTGTCCTGAATAAGCACTTTGATAATTAGAACTAAAACTAGATAAACTGACATTGAAGTTAAACTGTGGTGTTACATATACTGCAGTCCTTGAATTATTGGCATGCGTTAACTTCAGACCATATTTATTAGTTTGCCCAGGAACTTTAGAAACAAATGTAGCGTCACATCTCGTTTTTGACTGACTTAATGAAATAATCGCATACTTAGTATCCCAAGAAGAGTTACTGCTATTATCATAAACAGGGCTCCCAGGAAAACTACTAGTCCCAGTCAATGTACCATTTATATATTGAACTTGAGTGGGATTAATATTCATATCAATCACCCCAGTTAAGTTTAATGTCATCGCACCCATATCTGTTCCAGCTAAAACATTAAATGACGAAGTCATTAATACTGAAGTCAGTGATGCCATCATTAAATTACGCATTTTCATTGTTATGCATCCACCTATAAAATAAGGATTATTTTTATTGGCAAGAAAGAGATAAAATTCTTAGTGGTTGCTTGCTATTGACTTCAATATTACTTAAGCCACTATATGAAACGTTGCAACTTTGTTGATTTTTATTACCCCATTTCACTAACAGCTTGCCATTATCAGGAAGTCCACTCATATAAAGCTGACCATTTTCACCAACAATACCTGTATTCAAATCATTAGGATTATCAGCATCAATTAACGTAGCAATAGCGCCAAATGGGACAACACTTTTGTTCTGAGAAAGATTTAAAATAGCTTGGAAGCCAATCTTTGTTTTAAAGGTAACCTTAACAATAGCGCCTTTTGTCGGAACTACATTTTGAGATGTGGATTGTAGAGTCGTATTATCAGGCAATGTATTAACATTTAATGCGATTGTATTTTGGCGATATTCTGTAAGATATGGTGATAACGCATATCCTTGTCCATTTATCGCACCATTTCCTGAACTTAATTCAGTGCCTTTTGCTCCAGGTGCTTCAACAATGGCCATACTACTTCCCATACTTCTACCCAGCAATAAACCACCTGAATGTAAAAGCAAACCACCATTCATGCTGCCATTAACGTTATAATAGTCACTTGAATAATTATAATTTAGAGAGGATGTACCGTAGTTACCTGAATAATTAGCATATGCTGAGCCATTATTAGATTGGCCTTGGTTAGCCCAAGATTGAGAAACACCATAAGATAAGGAGTTATCAAATGCACTGCCAGATAAACCAACTTGCTGGTTAGTTCTTCCATTATTATCATGGTTTATCATGTAAGTGCTATTAAAATTACTGAGCGCAGACGAATTACTAAATACACTAAATGGAACGCTCACATTAAAACTAATTTGCCTATTTTCAGGCCAGCTATCATCTGATTTTATTCTATCAATACTGTAATTAACGCCAAAGTTAATACCATGGATATTGCCATTATAGCCTGTCGTAAGTTGGGTAACATTCTTATCTTGTTCCCAATAATTATAACGGCTACCAGATAAATAAATACTACCGTACTTGCCTAATGATTGTGATAATGACGTTGTAAAACGACTTTTTTCTCGTTCACCTAACCACGGTGAAGTACCGTCTTTTAACCGATAATCTTCAGTATTAAATTGATTAAAATCGTAATAATCTTTAGTTGAAAAACGTAATGCCGTTAAGTCAACAGAGGTTCCTGTTGTGGTCATATTCTTAGAATAACGGAATCGATAAGATTGCCCATTTTGGGAGCCTATTGTATTAAAATCAGCATGAGCATGTGTGATATCTGTAGACAGAGCCCCCCAATTACCTAATGAAATTCCTATCCCAGAAGAAATAGCGTAATAATCTTTCGCACCTAATAACCCACCATAAAGAGTGACATCATGAGGTAAACCATAAATACCACTGGCAAGCAGAAAATCTGCTTTTTTAGAACCAACCGTTGTGCCGCCATCAAATCGCCCAGTACTAATTTCATATTTCCAACCCCCCGGCCTTAACATTACGGGTAATGATGAAAAAGCAACTGTAAATGTCCTTTCTGAACCATCTTCTTCTTTCACTGTGACATCCAAGTTCCCTCCGGAGCCACTCGCGTAAAGATCTGTTATTTTAAATGCGCCGGGTGCAACATAAGTTTGATAAATGACATTCCCATTTTGTCGGATAGTAATTTGGGCATTAGATTGAGCAATCCCACTCACATCTGGAGCAAAACCTTGTTGACTCGCTGGCAACATCTGTTCGTTAGAAACTAAACGCATACCTTTCATTGGTATACTATCAAAGACATCATTTCCGGTTGTAGTTTCACCAATAATAAATTCCGAGCGTAAAGAATAAAGATTACGAGAAAGATATGTATTAGAAAATTTATTACTATTATTACTTTGAGTCTCTACATTATTTGAATTTCGGGTATAAGTCTGTGTCATTGTCGAACGTAAACGCCAATCATAAAGATTAAAACCAGCTCTTAGTTGAGCAAAGAAATTATCATTTTTTTGTTTTCCATTATTATTAACTTTATCAAAATGGCTATCGTTAGAAGAATGTCCTCCACTAAACATATAATTGATAAACATGGCAGAAACACCACTATCAAAAGAAGCTGGATCAATATAGCCAACGGCATCATTGGACATAACAATTTGAGGAAAACTAGTGATTAGTTTTAATTCTGATAAATTTACTTTTATTAATGCGTCAGGAATATATTCATTAATATCATAAATCACTTGATCGCTTTTTAACATGTTTAACTTAGGTATTACTTTAGTATTAACACCTAATTCATCTAATAACTCTCTGGTTATTTCAGGCACCACTTTATTATTAGGCCCTTTTACCAAATTAATGATGAACTCACCATTGTTATTATTATTGACATAAACTAATAAAGATATTTTACCTTCAGGTAATGCATCTTTTTGTGAAAATTGGCTTAAATCAATTTCATTTGCAGATGCACCTAATTGTCCATCAAGTAAAGCGGGATCAAAATAATCCTCTGCAAAAGAATTAAATGAGAACAAAATAAGTGATGTAAAAAAACTGTATCTAAACATTGCCATTGATTTATTCATTTTTACACTCTTAATATTTAGCTTTATAAAAACATATATTTTTATAAATTTATTAATTTACTGTTTTCATTTTTTCATCTAATGGGAACATAAACTCATCTAATACTTGCCAATGAATAGATGTAATATTTTTTTCATTCAAAAATAAGTATTCTTGCGTACCAAATGGAGGTACATTTTTCGATAACTCTTGCAGTTCAATCTCTTTTCCATTTATCTTTATTGTGTTAAAAGCTAAATAAATAGGTGAGTCATTTTTAGCTATTATTTTATTACCATCAATTGAAAATGATAATTTTTTTTCTGCATCTTTTATTTTTATACCTTCAAGAGATTTTGGCCGATAATAGACTTTAAAGTTTAATGCTCTAATAAAGTTCATCTGCACATTTGGAGTTTCTTCAGATGTGGATGGTATTAATCTGAATTGAGAAATATAAACACTCTCTCTATCTGTTGGTAATACACTTTCTGAGCCAGTAAACTTAATTACCCACTCATAGTATTCTTCAGGTTCTATTTTTTGTAACAGAGGAGTTAAAATAAAAGGAGGATTCTCTTTTTTATCAATTAATTGTAAACCCGTAGATTCATCTAACCATCTCATACTAGCTTGAACGAGATACGCTTTTTTTTCATTATTTCTTAAGCCGATAGAAATACTTTTACTACCTTCATTATATGTCATTCTTTGTAATGAAAATTCAAATGCATTATTAGCAGACCATGCCAATTGGCAATAAAAAAAACCTAATGTCAAAGTAATAATAGAAAAAACACGACTATTTAAAACGTTCATATCATTAGTCCTTATATTCGAATTCTTTTGATAACTCACCATAGTCGTTAATTACATGCCAACTAGCTTCTTTTATTGATACCTCTACCAATTCAGTTTTACTATAAGGTGCTAACAAGAAAGTTTTATTATATTTTTCATTATTAACTTTAATTGATGTTAATGTCATATAATATTGAGTTGGGTTATCTAAAAACCATTTTCCTTCCTGTTCTTTAATAAAAATTTTTTTGTAATCTTGTTCTGAAGGCCTTGCTATATTTTCAGGTCGATAAATTACTTTAATCACAAAATTAGTTATTAATACTAATTTTGATTCCTGTGATTCACTTTCATTAGGCCGTTTAGTAGAGGGTATAATTTTTGTATTCAAATAAAAGAGTGATTCTTTGTCATTAGGTAAATATTGAGTATCTTTTAATAAAATACGTAAAGATGATACGCTCTTGTTTTCTAAACGAAATACAGGAGGAGTAACGATAAAATTAGATGACAAATTTCCATCAATTTTTTCAGTAACGCCAGCTTGTATTAAATAAGGTTGATTATCATCATTAGAAATATATACACTTTCACTTGAACTACCTTCAGAAAAAATAACGCGTGTTTTGCCTAAACTAACCCCTTGAGCGTTAGCATTAAAATAACTAAAAGCTAATATTAAAATAATGGAAACTTTTATAATAAAATTATTCATATAATATCTTAATCAACGATATACGAAAAAGTTAGCGTTGCTGAAAACTCTCCAGGTTCGGGATCACAAACTGTGGGATCTTTGCATTTGACATAGGTATAAAGTGTTTTTTCTAATTTATCTTTACTTATGTTATTCCAAACCGTATCTTCAGATTTAAAAAAATCCGCATTAGTATTAGATTGAGCAACATTATTTTTACTAGATACTCTGATACCAAAACTTTTATTGAGATCATCATTAAAAGTAATTGTATTTAAAGTGCTTTTTGCCTTCATTGTCACATAAGTATCAAAAAAGTCATTTGTTTTACAATCACTCAGCAATACCTTTATCGGAATAGGTTCTATAAGATTATTTTTAATTTTATTCGACTGAATACTGCCAAAATCAACTTCATTGTTACTTGTTCCTGAAACTGAGAGCTTACAGGTCTGTTTATCAATGGTCACTTTAAAGTCAAATTCAATACTTTGAGCACTAAAACTAATAAATAGTGCTGGTGTAATAAATAAACTTAACAAACTCCTTTTCAATAGAAATATATTCATATTTACTTTCTCAAGGTTGTATAAGTGTTAATGCTAATATTGCTTTTAGCGTACCGGGATTAACCGCTGAACTGTCTTTCTTAACGAGCTCGACTTCAAAATCTTTATTTTTATTACCATTTCCAGTTGTAATATAAACAGAACTTGTTCCAGCATTAAAATTAACTAAAGAACAATGCTCACCTTTACAATCGTATAGAGCAAAACTCGCATTAGTTGGATTATTCACCGGCGATATTTTGTTATTTGCAATTTGTGTTCCTGATCCCGCTTTTATAATAACTTCCATATCAGGAGTTTCATCAACATAATCTTGGCAAAGATAATTAACTGAAAAAGGTATTTTGTTTTCCTTTTTTACACCTATTTCATCAACATTTTGCATTAATGTTGATTGAGAAAATTTCACCGCTTGGTCTGATAAAGTAAAAGCACACGTTCCTTTTGTTACTGAGCCTTTTACTATTACAACCGCAGAGTCATCAACAGCACTATATCCATAAAAAGAGATACAAGTTAATAATGCGCCCAATACAATTGGTTTAAAATGTGGCTTTATGTTCATTAAATCCACCTAAATCATCTATTGTACGCCATTGAACACTTCCTTTAGTTACACCTGTAGGTAAGGCATACTTTATCGAACTATAAGGCGCGATCATGGCATTGTTATTGGCTAAACTAACATCTAACTTTATATTGTTGACAGAGAACCCAGCAAAATTGATGTAATAAGGGGAATTATTGACTACTTTTAATTGTTTTCCTTCCACACTAAATCCTAATTTCTTTTGCGCATCCTCTGATGTCATCGGTAAGTTTTTAGGTCGGTAGAAAAGCTTTATGACATTATCAAATCCAACACTTAAGCCCGCTGTGTCAGAATTATTGTTTTGTCCAGGGATCATCTTTGCATGAAAATAAAAAATACTTTCTCTATCTTTCGGTAAAGAATTACTCATGGCATAAATTTTTACTTCATGTCTTGATAAATTATTAATTCTAAAAAGAGGTGGAGTGACTTGAAATACAATTGGGTTTTCATCAGAGGAAATATAGGCTTGTACCAAATAATTTATTTTTGGTTCTTCATTACGAACGATAACACCTACACTATTCTCACCTTCAGGATAAATAATTCGTGTAGCGTTTAAACCCACACCTTTGGAATAAGCAAGTGGTGATATAATCATTAGTAAAATAACAAAAAATTTTCTTATTCTATTTGTATTTTTAATCATTATATTTCTTCTTTAATGAGAGGCTCTATTAGATAGAGCCTCTAAAAATTAAGTAATATTAGTTATAAGCAACAGTAAAAGTAACTGGTACTTTTAATTCATCACTTGTTACTGCACCATTTGTTAAATACAGACCAGCAGTCATCGGAATACGACCAGTACCGTCTTTAATGATCTCTTGTCCTAATACCAGACCTGTTTCAACATTTGGTTTAACTAAAGTATTACTTGCTGTTGCTAACAATTTTACAGCTAAAGAAGCTGCTGTTGCGTTAGCAAACATTTCAGAATCAAAGTTTGATTTATTACCACGAGCATAAAGATTGATTGTTCCATCAGCTGCTAATGCTGCTGTACAATTAGAAAGCTCTAAATTAAACGTCTTGTTATCTCCTAATTGATCACCGACGTTTTTACCAGTCACTTCATCACTTGTGAAGGTACCCCAATCAATTCTAGAACCTTCTGTTGTTGAAGAAACATCACAACTTGCGGCACGAATTAATGCTTCGAATGACACAGTTGTACCCTGTGTTGCAGCAAAAGCATTACCTGCAACCATAAATCCAGACAACACGATAAACGGAGCAACTTTCTTAATTAAAGACATATTGTTACCTTTCGTTTTTTAAATAAATCGCCTATTGGAATTAGTATTATTTCTTAATCATCTTAATTAGATGTGAATTAAGAAAATATATTTTCTAATCCTAATTAAAGAGTAGCACAGCAATCAAAGTTTACTCATAAAGTGAGTTAAAATTGCATAATGATAATTATTTAAAACACTTTATTTATAAAGTGTTTTCTTTATTTTTAGAATATTTAACTAATCTTTAATTGATTATCAATATAATACTCAAAAAATAAAAACATATATTTTTTTATATATAAAGTTTGTTTTTTATATATATAGACATATTTAAACTAATATGAAAAATTATTTAATTTAATTAAAATAGGTAAATACACTTAATTATAAATACTTAAGAATAAACTCAGTTTCCACATAAAATTATTTTTAATTTTTTTATTTGAATAGGTAAATTCACTTAATTTTATTGTATATAAATCAATTAATTGGTTATTTATTATCCTGTTTAATTCTAATACTGTTTATTCAATACAAAAAAATGGCCTCATTTCTGAGGCCATTTTATTTATCATTATGACAATTCTTAGAATATTACTTTTCTGGCATCTGCGGCATTGGACGACGGAAACGACGCGTGATCCACACCATATAAAGTATACCAATAGCGCCCCAAACAAGGCCTAATTCCATAGAACCAGGTTCAAGGTTTATCCACAAGACACCCATTGTCGCTGCTCCAATAATAGGTAATATCAGGTAATTAATGTGATCCATTATTCCTTTATTACGGCGCTCACGAATATAGAACTGTGAAATTACAGACAAGTTCACGAAAGTAAACGCAACCAACGCACCAAAGTTAATTAATGCCGTTGCAGTTACTAAATCGAAGAACACTGCGCCTAAGGCTAAGAAACCCACTAATAATACGTTAAATGCAGGAGTACGCCATTTAGGGTGTACATAGCCAAAAGTCTTCTCTGGGAATACCCCATCACGTCCCATTACATAAAGTAAACGAGCAACACCAGCATGAGCCGCCATACCAGACGCTAATACTGTTACGCAAGAGAACACTAAAATAATGGACTGGAATAAAGCACCTGCAACATACAGCATTATTTCTGGTTGTGATTCTTCTGGATTTTTGAATCGTGAAATATCTGGGAAATACAGTTGTAAAAAGTAAGAAACCGCAATAAAGATAATCCCACCAATCAGCGCTGTTAAGAAAATCGCTTTAGGGATAACTTTACCTGCATTTGGCGTCTCTTCTGACAATGTACTGATACCGTCAAAACCTAAGAATGAGAAGCAGAGTATTGTTGCTCCGGTTATCATAGGTATGACTTGCGCATCAACAGACGCAAATGGTCTAAAGGTCCATAACTCCCCTGCACCTTCTCCATTATATACGCCGTGAATAAGTAACCCTACAAACACAACCATTACTGCAACTTGCACAATAACAATTGCTGTATTTAAGTTAGCAACAACGTTAATACCACGTAGGTTAAAGAACGTCATTAAGGCCACTAAACCAAATACAAAGATCCACGGTTCAACGCCCGGGAATATTGCTTGTAAATAGATTTTCGCCAATAAAATGTTGATCATTGGCATAAATAAATAGTCGAGTAAAGATGACCAACCCACCATAAAGCCCACATAAGGACTCATGGATTTCTGAGCATAAGTATACGCCGAGCCAGCTGATGGAAAGCGCTTAACTAATTTTCCATAACTTACTGCGGTAAATAAAATTGCAATTAAAGCAATTGCATACGATGTTGCTACGTGGCCATTGGTAATGCCAGAAACGATACCAAATGTATCGAAAATAGTCATAGGCTGTAAAAAAGCAAGCCCCATCATGACTACCTGCATTAGTGTCAAGGTTTTACGTAGTTGAACTCGATTGTTAGCACCGGTTTGGTTAGTGCCGATAGAGGAGATGACGTTATCTGACATTCGCGAACCCTCCCATAACTTCGGTTTGAGTATTCAATAAACTCAACCGACAGTTACTGGGAAGACTTCGCATCTGCCTATAAACAGAATAGAATGAAGTTTTTAAGGATGTGTATGTGTTCAGGAGACGCCGTGCTCCGTAGTCATCATTACCGCAGGTGCCGTTTGGCCCGACTGCGAAAGAGAATAATTGTACCATATTAGCATTCCTCTATCATGACAACCCTTTCTCTAAGGGGCTGGCTGCTAATCAAATTATGTTATCTATTCAGACTCAAATGAATCTGACCTCTTGGTGTAGTAATAAGTAAAAATGCAAAAAAAAACCGATGCACTTTAAACGCATCAGTCATATTTTTAGTGGGCGCATTTTGCACGTCTCAGACTTAAATAGCAATACATTTTCATCAAAAAGCCCTCTTTTTTTACGATCTTTTCAATTCGCAAACTAAGTCAACATATAACGCCACATTTAATTAACAATTATTGTGATTTTATCACAAACACTAAGATGTAAACATTTAGGAAGATAGAATTAAAATTAAAAAAATAACCCCTCAACCATTTGATAAATAAAGACTAATAGATAATTTAGAATTACTGTCAATATCAAACCATCAAAATAAAGCATTTAAAATACATTAATAAGATTAATGCTATATTTTTGTTAAAAACCATTTCTATTTTTCAAAAAAACATTTTTTTAATAAAAAACACCTGTTTTTTATAGGTCTATTTCGCACAATAAAAATGTAATTAAACAAATTAAGGAAAAAACGATAAATAATACGTAGAAATAACAATCTAGTAGTCAGAATAAAGCGATTGATAAGATGATTTATAAGCTAAATATAAACCTCAATATTTAAATTTTCCAGTATTAATTTTGAACAAATAAAAAGAAATGAATCATAAAAAAAGACTCCACAAGTGGAGTCTTAATGACACAAACCGAGGGTAATTAATTAGAAGTTGTAGTTCAGACCAATATTGTAACGACGACCTTCTAAGGTTGAACCAAAGTTATCACGTTCAATACGACGGTCAAATACGTTATAAACACCACCAATTACATTTAATTGTTTGGTTAAGCTGTAGCTAGTACCAACATCAACAAATGCATAAGATGGTGTACCATTTGCCATACTGGTGCGTGATAAATAATCCGATGTTTTACCACGGAAGTTAATACGCGCCCATGTTTCCATTTCTGGCGTGGTTTCCCAATTTAGGGTCGCATTAGCCATATGGCGAGGCTGTTTATTTAAAGGCTTACCTTTAAAATCACCGCTTTTTTGCTCAGTATCTGTAAAGGTATAGTTAGCAGCAATATTCCATTCTGGTGAAATAATCCAGTTTCCCGTAACCTCAACACCACGCATATTGGCTTTACCAACGTTTATTCTATCACTAACAAAATCGTATTCTTTGCCGTTACTTAAACCATCTTCAGGTCTATTACAGTCACGTAAATTGACATTCTTTTTATTGCCATTTTTATCTACTGTGCTATCACAACGACGGACTTCTGTGATCTTATCTTTAAATTCAGTATTATAAACGGTTACACTTGCAGATAAATTTTCTCTATTATCCCAGATCAGACTGATTTCTTCCGTAACTGATTTTTCTGGTTTCAAATCTGGGTTACCATAAATCACCCCATTACCATTACGACCACCCGTTGCTTGTCCCCAAGTTTTCGTTGCTTGGCGTAAATCAGGTGAACGATAACCGGTAGAGACTCCACCTTTTAACGTCCATTCATCAGCCATATGCCATACGCCATAAACTCGTGGTGTCCAGTGAGTACCGTAGTTTTCGTCTTTATCCATACGTAGACCGCCAGTTAAAGCGAAATCGTTGGTCATTGCCCATTCATTTTCAGCAAATAGTGCCCAACTATAGCGATCTAATTTATTACCACCATCTATCTTATTACCATCATCTTTAAGTTCTTCATAGCGGTATTGCCCCCCTACACTTAAAGTATGATCCCCTAAAGCAAAGACAGTTTGGTTACGCACAACTGTATCGTCATAATCCATTTTGCGAGATGGATTTCGGTTTTCATCACGCTGAACATAAGTATTCATGGTACCAAAATCATAAACACCATCATGAGTTAATGCATAATGGGTTAATTCGTACTTAGAAAAACCATCAGCAGTATCAGAATAACCTTTGCGGTAATCACGATGCTGATTATCTTTTTTAAATTCAAAATCAATCGTATTTTGCTCATCTGGTGTCCAACTTAATGTACCACCACCACTTGACATAATTTGGCGATTATAACCATCAACGCGTTTATCTTCACCACGATGTGAATATTGGCCTTGAACTTTTAAACCTAAAAGATTTTCAACTAATGGTCCTGCAGCATAGAAACTGCCTTGTCCCGTATTACCTTCGTTTTTACGTTCAGTTAATGTGGTATCTGCACGTAAGCTAAAGTTCCACTCTTTTTGCGCTTTACGAGTGATAATATTGATAACCCCACCCATTGCATCTGAACCATATAAAGAAGACATTGAGCCACGTACAATTTCAATACGTTCAATGGCAGGTAAAGGCGGTAACCAACCTTGTTCAATACCCGAGTTATCACTATTAGGACGCGTTTCACGCGAGGCAATACGCTTACCATCAACCAAGATCATGGTATATTTTGCATCCATACCACGAATACTGATATCAGAACTACTTCCACCGCCTGTCACTAATACGCCAGGAACATCTTTTAGCGCATCAGTTACATCACGATAAGACTTAGTTTCTAATTGTTCACGAGTAACAACAGAAACCGATGCAGGCGCATCTTCAACGGTTTGTTTAAACCCAGAAGCAGTTGTAACAAGTAGTTTTTCTACATTTTCAGCTGTTGCAGTCATAACAAAACTAGATGCAATTGCAGCAACAACACTAAGCGCGATTTTATTTTTATTTAACACTACCATTCCCGATTCTCCAAGAATATATATTCTTTACGTTTTATATAGATGGACAGATCGACAATTGCTCAGAAATTAGGGTAATAATTTAATTACCCTTGGTTATTTTAATATTATTTTTATATCCCTATTTACTGCATCCCTATATTTATTTCTTTTCTCTTTTGCTTCTCTATATTTTATCCACTAAACCATCAATAATAATTTGAGGTATTCCTTGTGAACAATATTCCAATCTACCTTGAACACCGTAAACATCAGCAAGGCTTTGTGCTGTAATAACTTTATCTGGCGCACCTTGCGCAATTAATTGCCCTTGTTTTAACATTAATACATGTTCGCCATGTCGTAAGGCGATATTAATATCGTGGACAACAACAACAGTAATAATATTTCTACGGTGTGTCTCTTTAGCGACTAAATCCATTACATGATATTGGTAATTAAGATCTAATGCGCTCAACGGCTCGTCCAATAATAATAAAGAGGGTTGTCTAATCAATGATTGGGCGAGCCCAACTAATTGTTTTTGGCCACCCGACAACTCATCTAAATAACGTAACGCTAAATGCTCAATACCTAATTGACGTAATAGGTGCATTACCTGAGCTTCACTATGTTCATTATGTAATCCACCGGAAGCACGCTGCGCCACAATAATGGATTCTAAAACATGTAAATGAACACCCGCAGGCAATGTTTGTGGTAAATAGACGACATTTTGAGCTCGTTGTGCGAAATTCATCGAAGCTAGATCATTTCCATCTAAACTGACAACACCTGATGATTTATTTAATCCAGCTAATGCTCTTAATAATGTTGATTTTCCACTCCCATTTGGCCCCAATAGTACGGTAACCTTTCCTTTAGGTAATGGCTCAACATCAAGTGCCTTAATGATGAGATGTTTAGCATAGCCAGCACTAAAATCTTGAATTTTTAATCCTTCAATCATTAGATATTCCCTCTATGACGTAAAATCATGCTGAGGAAAAATGGCACACCCACCAGCGATGTCACGATACCAACAGGAATAATAACACCAGGTATTAAATTTTTAGATGCAATCGACGCCAATGATAAAACTAAAGCACCGATTAATGCGCTTGCTGGTAAATAGAAACGATGATCTTCACCAAACATCATACGGGCAATATGAGGTGCAACTAACCCAATAAAAGCAATAGGTCCAACAAAAGCAACAGCCAGTGCCGTTAAAATACTGATCCGTAACAATGAGCCTAATCTTAAGCGTTTTACATCAATACCAAAGCTAATCGCCCTGTCTTCACCTAATCGCAATGCGGTTAGTTTCCATGAACTTAGCCATGAAATCACCATAATGACAGCAAAAGCCCCAGCCATAACACCAAGTTTTACCCATGTTGCACGCGCTAAACTTCCCATTGTCCAGAAAACAAGTCCTTGAAGAGTGTCTTCTGTCGCAATAAATTGCATCATTGAAACCAATGCGTTGAAAGTAAACACCATGGCAATACCAAAAAGTACAACACCAGATGTCGGAACACGAGTCCAACGTGTAATTCCATCCAATAACAAGGCTGATAACAACGCAAAAAGAAATGCATTGGCTGAAATAAACCATTGATCAGGAATTCCGGGAATACCAATACCGAGCACAATAGCTAATGCCGCACCAAATGATGCCGCATTTGATAAACCTAATGTAAATGGGCTTGCTAAAGGGTTATTTAAAATAGTCTGCATTTCTGCACCAGCTAACCCTAACGACATACCTACCACCACCGCCATTAAGGCATAAGGTAAGCGAATATCCCATACAATCACTCTTGAACCTGCATCAACAAGCTCAGGCTGAAACAGTGTTGTTAATAATTTATCTAGCGATAAACCTGAAGGCCCCATGGTGAAATCTAACACCACCGAACCACAAATAATTAAAACAATCACACCTAACCATAACATGCGCTTACTCATCATTTTCCGATAATGTACTTTTACATTATCGGATGTGCTTTTTGCTTGTTCTTCTGCGGTAAGTCGCTCTGACATAATGCTCATATCAATTGTTGTACCTAGTCTTTTTTTACGTTCTTCTGCTCTTACCTGCGTTTACGTTGGCAAAAGCATACCGTACAACTCATCAGATGCTTTTTATTGCTATGAAGCAAATTATCAATCTGGGACAATTTATCTAACAAAGAAATGAGTCGCTAAATTATTATACGGTGAAACATATTCGCTGTGTAAATTATTACAATGCGATAGGCTATTGATCTGTAATACTGAGAGATAAGAGGACTAATTATTATCAGGCTCATTACATTTAGCATAATATTTACAATCAATAGCGCTGTTATTTTATTAGTTCACAAATTAAATACGCGCTAACAATAAAGCAAATAATAATAATTATCAATACGATTGCTAATATAATTGAAGCTTTTGTATATTTTTTATAATGATTAGATTGGAAAATAAAAAAACGCCCGCTTTAATGTGATTTAGATCACAAAGCGGGCGTCTCAATATACTGAATTATCGGTTATTTTTTATTCGCAATATGTGTTGGAAATTCCATTTCGTTATAACGAATAAAACGAGTTTTCTTCACAATTTTATAAGTAAACCAGATTAACAAAAATAATGGGATACCAATATACGTTGCAATAGCACCATACCAATCAATTGTATCTTCCAAAAACGCTTGGTAATTTTGACCTAATGTAATAATTAGGCACAGTACAAAGGCAAAAATTGGACCAATTGGGAAGAAACCAGAGCGATAAGGTAAATCATTTAAATCACGCCCTTGTGCTACATAACCTTTACGGAAACGATAATGACTAATTGCAATGCCTAACCATGCAATAAAACCCGTCATTCCTGACGTGTTTAATAACCACAAGTAGACAGTTTGGTTTCCATACATTGAGCTTAAGAAACACAGGCCCGCAACAACAGTTGTTGCATAAAGTGCATTACGTGGCACACCATTTTTAGACAATTTGCCAAAACATTTTGGTGCTTTGCCTTCTCTTGCCAGTGTAAATAGCATCCGAGTTGAGGCATACATGCCTGAGTTACCCGCAGAAAGAACCGCCGTTAAAATGACAGCATTCATAATTGCTGCTGCAGACAGTAATCCAGCATTTTTAAAGACTAACGTGAATGGGCTAACGCTGATATCGCCAACATCATTACGTAATAAACTTGGATCAGTATAAGGAATAATTAAGCTAATAATTAGAATAGCAAAGATATAGAACAGCAAAATACGCCAGAAAACTTTACGCACAGCCTTTGGAATATTTTTAGCTGGATCTTTAGATTCTCCCGCCGCGATACCAATTAATTCTGTACCTTGGAATGAGAAACCAACAATCATTGCGACACCAATCATAGCTGCAAATCCACCTGCAAAAGGTGCATCTCCAATTTCCCAGTTATGCCAGCCTGCGTTTTCAGCCCCTTTCATAATACCAGTGATCATCGCAATACCCACAATAATAAAGATAATCACAGTGGAAACTTTGATCAAAGAGAACCAATATTCAGCCTCACCAAATCCTTTTACAGAGATATAGTTAAGCAAGAATATAACGCAAAGGAATAGAGCACTCCAGATCCAACCATCAACATCAGGGAACCAATAGAGCATCACTAATTGTGCAGCAACAAGGTCAACAGCAATAGTAACTGCCCAGTTGTACCAATAGTTCCAACCTAATGCGAAACCAAAGCCTTCTTCTACATACTTAGAACCGTAAGTTGAGAAAGAGCCGGATACGGGCATAAATGCGGCTAACTCACCAAGGCTTGTCATTAGAAAATAGACCATCAGCCCAATTAAAGCATAAGAGAGTAATGCCCCACCTGGCCCTGCTTGAGCAACAGTAGCCCCCGATGCGACAAAAAGTCCTGTACCAATTGAACCACCAATAGCGATCATCGCTAAATGTCGCGCCTTTAATTCTCGGCGCAAAGTCTGCTGTACTGCGCCCGACTTAGCAGTACTTTTTTGTTGTTCTGACATAACATTCCACTTTTATATTCACTTTTCTGACGAGGATTGTAGCAAATCTGTCGTTCGTGAATAGCAAGGATCCATGATTATAAGATACCTTCATAATCGGGCGTCAATTATTAGCAATTTATGAAAAATTGCCGATTAAGTGTTCAGCATTACAATATGTCAGCAATTTTTTCAGTGCATCAGAGACATGTTTTTGGCGATGATAAACCAGATATAAGGTACGTTGTAATGCCAATCCTTCTACTTTTATCTCTTTTAATGAACCGTTATTAATCTGTTCCTCAATAACTCGACGAGATAAACAACTGATACCCATTTCATACATAACTGCGTGTTTTATCGCTTCTGAATTACCTAATTCCATTTCAATGCGATAGCCTGGTAAAGAAGCAAAAAGAAGATGATTAAGAACATCTCGAGTCCCTGAACCATTTTCTCGCAAGATCCAAGGTGCTGATTGTAAATCAGCTAAAGTCACTTTTGCTGCTTTAGCTAAAGGATGATCTGGTGAGCAAAAAATAACCATTTCATCTAGGAGCCATTTTTGACTAATTAACTCAGAACTTTGACAAGCACCTTCAATTAATCCCAAATCAACCCTGAATTCACTCACGAGTTTAACGACTTCTTCTGTATTACCAATGCTCATTTCTAATGGAATATCAGGATAATTACGATGAAAATTACCCAGCATTTTTGGAAGAATGTAATTACCTATTGTGGTACTTGCAGCAATACGTAAGGCACCATTTCCTGCTTGAAATAGTTGTTCAACTTCGATTGCACGTTCAAGTAAAGATAATGCTCTGGGATAAAGTAATCGACCATGTTCATTCGTAACAAGGCGTTTTCCCACCCTATCAAAAAGCTGTACCCCTAATTGGCTTTCTAGATCAGTTAAAGAAGCACTGACAGCAGATTGAGATAGAGCAAGCTGTTGTGATGCTTGCGTTGTAGAACCACTTTTGAGAACTTCAGTAAAGACTTCCAGTTGCCGCAACGTAATTCGCATGTCCATTCCACCTTTGAGCCATCATTGTAATAACATACTATCCACAAACCAGTAACATACCAAGTACATTTAAGAAAATACACACATATTACTTTTACTGGTTATTATTATAAAAATAATGAGTTTAATAAATAAGATTGATTGTTATATGCTTATGCAAAATTCATATAAGCAAGGTTTTTCTATGTCAGAGCAAAGTCAACCTATTACATTGGCGAAAAAATGTTTTACTCCAGTCTATCGCTGGCTTCCTGGTTTATTACTAACAGGTGTATTAACTGCGCTTGCTATTTATGTTGGTGATATTCCTTGGTTTTCTAGTATGGGGTTAGGCGCATTAACGCTGGCGATCTTATTCGGCATTATTATTGGTAATACGCTTTATCCTGTTGCAAAACCTTATAGTGATGACGGTGTCAAATTCGCCAAACACTATTTATTACGCACCGGTATTATTTTGTATGGTTTCAGACTGACGTTTCAGCAAATTGCCGATGTGGGTGCAACGGGTTTAATTATAGATGCAATTATGCTGACATCGACGTTTCTTATTGCAATGTGGATTGGTCGAAAATATTTCGGCTTAGATGAACAAACAGTGATCTTAATTGGTGCGGGTAGCAGTATTTGTGGTGCGGCGGCTGTTATGGCGACAGAGCCGGTTGTTAAAGCACAAGCAAGCCAAGTAGCTGTTGCGGTATCTACTGTTGTGATTTTTGGGACTATTGGTATTTTCCTTTATCCTTGGTTCTATCACTTAAATGCATTTGCTGGCTGGTTACCATTTACAGAAGAAACCTTTGGTATTTTTTCAGGTTCAACCATCCATGAAGTAGCTCAAGTCGTTGCCGTAGGACACTCAATTAGCCCTGACGCTGAAAATGCAGCCGTTATTAGTAAAATGATCCGCGTAATGATGTTGGCACCATTCTTAATTATTCTTTCAACTTATTTAAGTAAAAAGAAAAGCAAGGCAAACAATGGCGCACAAGTAGCTGAAAAAAGCCCAATCACTATTCCTTGGTTTGCCGTATTTTTTATTTTAATGGCTGGCTTTAACTCTTTAAATTTAATTCCAGCGTCTATTGTTAGTTACATTGTTACTATCGATACCATTCTATTAGCAATGGCAATGGTGGCATTAGGTTTAACAACACATATTAGCGCTATCCGACAAGCAGGCGTCAAACCGTTATTGTTAGCTTTATTCTTATTCTTCTGGTTAACCCTTGGTGGTGTGATAATTAATATCTTTATTCAAACTGTGTTGATGCCTTAATAGGAATATCGATAAAAATTCATCCCCTTTAAAATTTCGCCTTGAGAAGTTCTTTTCATTATTGCGCAACTATTCTTAGTTGCGCTTTTTTGCTTTTATCACCTCAATATTATGTTATATGCTGTATGTTTGTTATCATGGTGTAAAATAAATCTAAGGAGAGAAATAATGAAATTTGTTGGCGCACATGTCAGTGCTGCTGGTGGTGTTGATCAGGCGGTATTACGCGCACATGAAATCAAAGCCACTGCGTTTGCTCTTTTTACTAAAAACCAGCGCCAGTGGAAAGCCGCACCATTATCCACAGAAGTCATTGATAAATTTAAAAAGAACTGTGAACTTTATGGTTATGGCCCTTCTCAAATTTTACCCCATGACAGTTATCTAATTAATTTAGGCCATCCTGAAGAAGAAGCGCTTGAAAAATCAAGAGACGCATTTCTAGATGAAATGCAACGTTGCGAACAACTTGGCATTGAATTACTTAATTTTCATCCTGGTAGCCACTTAAATAAAATTGATGTTGATAAGTGCTTACAAAAAATAGCTCAGTCAATCAACATCACTTTAGAAAAAACAAAAAATGTTACTGCCGTTATTGAAAATACAGCTGGCCAAGGCACTAATTTGGGTTATCGTTTCGAACATCTTGCGGCGATTATTGACGGTGTTGAAGATAAATCTCGCGTTGGTGTTTGTATTGATACTTGTCACACCTTCGCTGCTGGTTATGATTTAAGAACCCATGAAGAGTGTGAAAAAACCTTTGCAGAATTTGAAAAAATCGTCGGCTTTCAATACTTAAAAGCGATGCACTTAAATGATGCTAAAAGTGAACTAGCAAGTCGAGTTGACCGTCACCATAGCTTAGGCGAAGGTAATATTGGTAAAGTACCTTTTAGCTATATTATGCAGGATAAGCGTTTTGATGGTATTCCACTAATTTTAGAAACAATTAATCCTGATATTTGGCCTGATGAAATTGCCTGGTTAAAATCACAACAAACCTAAATTTGGTATTCTTTGCGGTTTATCTCAAAATAAACCGCAAAGAGCATTATTTAATTGGTGTTAACTCAATTTTAGTCATCATCTGAGCAAGTTGACTTCTATCTTTAATTCCAACATCAGGCTGACTCACAGATAACGCAGAGATGGCCGTTGCTAAACGTAGCGTATGTTCACTAGTTTGGCTCATCAATAAACCGTAAACTAATCCCGCAACCATAGAATCACCAGCTCCCACAGTGCTTACGACATCACAATACGGTGGTTTAGCTAGCCAAGCACCTGAAGCATTTACCCATAATGCCCCCCTTTCTCCTAATGAAATAACAACATGTGCAATGCCCTTATCCCTCAATTGATGCGCTGCTTTAATAATATCTGTCATTTCAGTCAGTGAATGTCCAACCCAGGCTTCTAACTCCCTATGATTCGGTTTTATTAACCAAGGTGCGGCTTTTAATCCCGCCACTAATGCATCACGACTACTATCAAAAATAATACAAGGGCACAACTGCCTTAATTTAATCATCCACTGTGTAAAAGCTTCAGGATCAACACCATTCGGTAGGCTGCCACTAACAACCACCATATCAAAATGCCCCAGCCAATTAAGTGAGTCTACTGCAAAGCGTTGCCAATCTTGTGGTGATACTGTAAACCCTGAAAAATTAAAATCAGTAACCTGCCCTTTTCCTTCCGTCAATTTCACATTAATACGTGTACGGCCAGATACCAGATAAAAACGGTTAGCCATCCCATTTTCACTAAAAAAATGCTGAAACTCTTCTTGATTTTCGCGTCCCATAAATCCGCTGACGGTAATATCTATCCCCAAATCACGCAAGACTTTCGCGACATTATTACCTTTCCCTGCGGGATTAAGTCCAGCTGTTCGGACTAAATTAACACCACCTACGTCAATCGCTGAACAAGTACCAACAAGATCATAGGCAGGATTTAAAGTGATCGTAGCGACACGGCGACTCATGTCTTTACTCTCCAATCGTTTTTATTATGAATATTTAGGGGCTATATATAGCACTAATTAACCTTTAATTCAGTGAAATTGCATCAGTTCTCCTTGACTCTTACTCTTCGCCAAGGACAATAACGCTCATAAAAAATGACTTAGCTATCCGTTATCAATAACTATATAAAAAATAAGGAGCCTAGAATGTCAGTTGTGGTCGGTGTTGGCGTGATTATTGTAAATGAAAAAGGTGAAGTGTTATTAGGAAAACGCTGTGGCACACACGCACCTTATTGGTCAATTTTTGGTGGTCATGTCGATGATGGTGAAACTTTTGAACAATGCGCCATTCGCGAAATAAAAGAAGAAATTGGCATTACTATTACATCACCTAAAGTAATTGGTATTAGTAATAACTTAGAAACTTACCAATTAGAAGGTAAACACACAGTTTCTATTTGCATGATTGCACAATACCAAGGCGATGAGCCCAAATTAATGGAGCCAGACAAATGTTCTGAGATCCGCTGGTGTTCACCGAATGATTTACCTGAACCTCATTTTGAAGCCAGCCGTAATTCCATTACATTATGGAAAAACAAACAGTTTTACCAAGGCTAATTTTCTCCTATCACTTTCATTATTCTGAATAATTTTTGTTCAGAATAATGGTTTCAACGTTTAATCTTGCTTAAAAAACCACTTATTTAACTCTCAATTTCTTTATCATTTCTGATAATGCTTACACTAATCTATTGATTTATATGATCGCCCCCTTCTACTGTATTATTTTTACTCACTTTTTTCTTTTATAAAGCACAATAACCTCTATTTACACTCTGAATACAAACGTGTATTCTTTACACCATCAAGCTAGTACATTGAGTCAATTTAATAAGGACATCTTATGTCAGAAGTCACATCAATAACAAAGCGTCCATCCATACTTGGTGGCGCAATGATCATTGCAGGCACCGCTGTCGGTGCTGGCATGTTTTCCATTCCGATTGTGACTTCCGGTGTCTGGTTTACCGGGTCTATTTTTTTGTTAATTTATACTTGGTTTTGCCTATTTATGTCGGGATTAATGATCTTAGAAGTGAATCTTCATTATCCTCTAGGTTCAAGTTTTCACACCATCACCAAAGATCTATTAGGAAAAGGCTGGAGCACTATTAATGGGCTTTCCATTGCGTTTGTTCTTTATATTTTAACTTACGCTTATATTTCTGCGGGTAGCTCCATTATCGTACAAAATTTTGCAGGCATCATCAGTGTATCGCAAGCTATTGCGGGCTTAGTCTTTGCATTAATTGTTGCCTTCTTTGTTTGGTTATCAACACGTGCAGTGGATAGATTAAGCACCATTTTAATTGGCGGTATGGTAATTGCTTTTGTATTAGCCATTGGTGGATTATTTACAGAAGTAAAAATGCCTGTGTTATTTAATACAAATGAAAGTAATGCGAGTTACTTGCCTTATGCTTTAGCTGCACTCCCTTACTTACTGACCTCATTTGGTTATCATGGCAATATTCCAGGCTTAGTAACGTATTACCGTAAAGATGGCAAAGCCGTCATGAAAAGCTTGTTGATTGGTACACTGATTTCACTGGCAATTTATATTTTATGGCAGTTTGTTGTACAAGGTAATATTCCTCGTGAAGGATTCAAGCAAGTCATTGCTGATGGTGGGAATATTGGTAATTTATTAGCACAAATGCGTTCAACAACTGCCAATGCGACTGTATCACTGTTACTAGATTTGTTCTCTTATATGGCATTAGCAAGCTCATTCTTAGGTGTTTCATTAGGATTATTCGATTACTTAGCGGATTTCTTTAAATTTTCCAATACAGGAAGTGGTCGATTTAAATCTGCACTTGTGACGTTTATACCACCGACTATTTTAGCTATTATTTTCCCTGATGGTTTCTTATATGCCATTGGATTTGCAGGACTCGCAGCAACTATTTGGGCTGCAATTATTCCAGCCTTAATGGCAAAAGCCAGTCGCCAACGTCATCAAGGTCAGAGCTTTAAGGCTCCAGGTGGTATGTTTATGATTGGATTTGTTATTTTGTTTGGCATCATCAATGCTAGCGCACATATTTTAGCAAACTTTAATCTTCTTCCTATCTACCGCTAATCACTTCACTAAAAGCCAGCATTGCTGGCTTTATTTTTTCATCAAATCTTATAAAAAAATTACGTGAATAACTTGCCAAGTTTCTGCACTGCGAGTAATTTTGTCGCCATTATCATCAATGTTATTTAATGGAAGGTTTTATATGGCAAAAGCCAATGAAATTAAGCGTGGTATGGCTGTTAGTTATAACAACAAATTATTACTGGTAAAAGATATCGATATTCAAGCACCAAGTGCTCGAGGCGCAAGTACTCTGTATAAAATGCGTTTTACCGATATCCGTACAGGCCAAAAAGTAGAAGAACGTTTTAAAGGCGATGATATGGTTGATACCATCAACTTAACTCGCCGTGCTGTTAGCTTTTCTTACATTGATGGTGATGAGTATATCTTTATGGACAACGAAGATTACACTCCTTATACCTTCAAAAAAGATCAAATCGAAGATGAATTACTGTTTATTCCTGAAGAAGGCTTAGCGGGAATGCAAGTATTAACAATGGATGGTCAGGTTTTAGCATTAGAGCTGCCACAAACTGTTGATATGGAAATTGTTGAAACTGTTCCAGGTATTAAAGGTGCATCAGCAAGTGCGCGTACTAAACCGGCAACATTACCAACAGGATTAGTTATTCAGGTTCCTGAGTATCTTTCTACTGGCGATAAAGTGCGTATCCATATTGCAGAACGTCGCTATATGGGACGAGCTGACTAATCAATAGTCAAAACATCTACTCATTAGCGTATTGCTAATGTTGCTCTAAATAGGTCAGATAATCGTAAGAAACCCAATGTGACAAACGATTATTTGACTTGTTTATCTTTGTTACTTTTATCTACACCCCATTGATGCTTTAAAAGTATTGAACGTCAATAACGCCATTTTTTTGCGTATCATCCATCCAACGGATCTCTGCTTGGCCCATATCTTGAGGCAAAATAATCATTTGTTGGGATTTATCAAAAGAAGCAGGAACAATGGATTGAGTAGATGTAAACACTTTGTTGTGTTTGTAACACTGGTATTCAGCTTTATCTAATGTGAAATTCATTTCACACGCAGGATCAACAATCGCACCCCGCAGATAAATCTGACCTGTTGTTTGCATGGGATCAGATGCCCAAGCTAATGATATCGAACTGGAAACGAGAAGACTGCATACTACGGTCAGATATTTTCTCATAACGACCTCACTTCTTGTTTGCGCTAGCAGGTATGAGGATCACACCCACCCGACATATTTTCATCATAGCAATAAAATATGACATTCATATAGACATAAGAAGAATATTTGATGTCTATCAAATATAAGTGTTCGATGTTTATAAATAAGAAATCAACGTTGATCAAACTTAAGTCAAATATTTGTACCTTTAATAACTGTTTTATAAAAGCATTAAAATTTTATTTAATTAATACAATTATTGTTATTATTCTAATCTTATGCGATTAATTATAAACAATATTCATTATAGCTAAATTGTCATTAATCCACTTAATATCCATAGAACCTTTGTTGTTAATCAATTTCGAGCTGAATTGCTTATTCCTTTCTAACTTATATTGAGACTCTTGCATTTCACTACCATTCCAACACTTTGTTTTAAAAGTATTTTTATCTGTATCCATTAAACAATTGCCCTCAACAATCGCACCAACAAAAGTGATTGTTCCGGAGCCTATAACTTTATTTTCCTTACCAAATGAAGGTGCGCTTAATAATAAAGACAAGCACATAGATGTAATATAAAGCTTCTTCAAAACTAATCTCCTCTGATTATTGGGCGTAGAAATCTGACAAGCCAATATGTTATTAAAGTCATAACTAATATCGGCTTGTTACTTTATTTATTTAATTTTTATCTTTAATTAAAGAATAGAAAAAAATTATAAGACGCTCAAATTAAGACTACCAAGAAAAAACACTCTAAATTTAAGTTAAGTAAGAATGAACAGAGATAACAAAAACGAAACGAATAGATAACATTTATCTAAGCAATAAATTGCAAAGATATATTTTTTTATTTTGACTATAGTCCTATAATCAAACTTAAACTTATTGTGATCTAGATCACCAAAAACATGTGAAATTTGTCATTTGATTACTATGAAACTTTCTAATTTTTACCAAAAAGCCGTCGCTATTTTTCTACTTAACCTAGTGGGCCTCATTATTTTCCTCTCTTGGTATCTTCCTGCACAACATGGATTTTGGCTATCAATAGACACCCATATTTTTTATTATTTTAATCAACATATTTTACCTGATACTTTTTTCGCAACTTTTGTGGCTTACGTTAATAATAGAAAATTTGATTTAGTCATTTTGTTAGCTATGGGCGCACTTTATTACAATACTTTTCGTCAAAAAGATTATAAAGGTAAACGCCATCTTATAATTGTAGGATTAGTGATGGTGATCAGCGCTGTACTGATTAATCAAATTGGACAAAATATTCCAATAGAAAGACCTAGCCCAACACTTTATTTTCAAGATGCACATAGAGTGGGTGTTGTAACTGGCATTCCAACAAAAGATGCCTCTGGTGACAGCTTCCCAGGCGATCATGGCTTAATGTTACTTATCTTTTGTAGCTTTATATTACGTTATCTTTCATTCCGTGCTTTCTTATGGGCACTACTTATTACCGTTGTGTTCGCATTACCACGAGTAATGGCTGGTGCGCATTGGGCTTCTGATATATTAGTGGGTTCTATTTCTTTAACTCTAATCACAACAAGTTGGTTATTAATCACACCATTATCAGATGTTATTGTCAGACAATTAGAAAAATATCTTCCATTTAAAAAATAAAAGAAAAAACACCTCTGATTAATTAAAAAAGAATAAGTGCAAACATAATGGCACTTATTCTTTTGGTCATTTTTTGACATTTAAATGATATTATGATGACAAAATGAGATCTATTTTAAGTATTAGCACTTTATTATCTAATGTTTTGTAAATTAAACCTCATTTCTCTCGCCATTTAACGCCTATTTCTGTACACTTTTCTGGTTTCCTCATTATTTATTGTTTAATGTGGATATTTACGTGCTTTAGAGCACGTTTTTCGCGAAATAGGGTTGCCAGAGTTAAATTACACTATATTCTCTGGTTATTTGGTGAATAATTCAGGTGCGCTTCTGCACGTAAGGATGTAAGGGAAATCTGTCACAATGAGAACAAAACCGTATATGAGAATGCTTAAGCTCATACCGGCGTTCATTGTTGTAGCTACGCTATCGGCCTGTAGCTCACAGAACGCAAATTCACGCTTAGCGAATTCAAGCACTACCCCACTTAATACATCATCAAGCACTTCTATTTCCCAAGCATCTCAAGATGAATTTGAATCATTGGTGAAGAATCTCGATATAAAATCTAAGATACTTGACCAATATGCAGACTGGAAAGGCGTCGCTTATCGCTTAGGCGGAGATACTAAAAAAGGCATCGACTGCTCTGCCTTTGTACAAAGAACCTTCCTTGACCAATTCGGTGTAGAACTACCTCGCTCAACCTCAGACCAACAATTCTCAGGTACTCAGGTTAACAAATCAAAATTACAAGCAGGTGATTTAGTTCTATTTAAAACAGGCCGCACTATGCGCCATGTTGGTATTTATATTGGAAATGATAAATTTGTACACGCATCCACCAGCAATGGTGTGACAGTGTCAGAAATGTCTAATATTTACTGGAATAAGCGTTTTTATGCGGCAAGACGTGTTATAGAAAACAATGATGCAACCCTTGCTGAGAACAACTTTTCAAAAAGTGTATTAAGATAATTTATTCCCTTATATCTTATTGCAAATAAAAAGCCTCATTATCAAATAATGAGGCTTTTTTGTGTTCTTTCGTCATTTTGTAAATCACACAATCATCACGTCAGTTTTATAACAATAGGTAATGTTATAAATAAGAATACGCTGTTGGAAATGGTTCAGCAATGGCAACACCTGCATTCTTTAAGCAACACAGCGCAGCACATTCATCATCACTACATAAAAAAAGACATGGCACGCCATCCCACTCAATCACAACGCTATCAATATGGAGATTACTCAGATACTGACGCAAATTCTGTATTGCTTCATCCAGTGTCATACCATCATGACTTAATAATTTTAAGCCAATCAGTGTATTTTGCTTTCCAGCATCATTTTCAGGCAGTATCTCTACTCTTGTACCTGCAAAGCCTGCTAGCCACCGATAACTCAGCGGCAGCTTATGAACTACCGAAAGTTGTACATTATCCACAAATCAATCCTGTTTCATCAACACGTTAATTTAATACATCATCAATACGAGTTTGAACTGACTTGCTCACACGTCATATTAAAACCTTGCTAATCATAAAACATAATTATTACAATTATTTTACAAAAAAAGCGAAGAGACGTATCAAACCATTTATTTAGCTTAGCGTTTGTACGTATTCATTTCTACGATGATTAATCTCTTCAATTATTCTTTCATTTTTTTAACATTTTATCAACTATATAAAATATTACGCATTCAAGTAAAACAATTCATCAATTTTTATCACTATGTTTCATACCAACAAAACAATAATAGATGATTATTAAAATAAATTTTACTTAATTTAACAAAACAACAACATTGAGTATTGATTCAAATCAAAAAAGCACACTAATTTGAAACGATTCATGAAGTACAGTAGAGGAAAATGTGGTCTGTTCAGGGGAAGTAAAGGAGAAAAAGGAGAAGCACGCTATAAATTTCTCTTATTTATAGCGTGATATTCTTATTTGTAACGGCGCGCAAGTAAAATAAAGCCCATAGCAAATAGCACACAAAAAGCCATAGCACTTACCATTGGCCATTCTGATTTTGCTGGGAACATAGCAATAGCCGTTCCAACTAAAGCTCCAACACCAAAGCGTACAGTTCCTGCCAAAGAAGAAACCGTTCCAGCCATATGTGGATAATCATCAAGAATAACAGCCATGGCGTTTGATGTGATCATTGCAATACCACCAACATACATCGCTACTCCCACAACGAGATAATAGAAATGTAAATTAAGGGCAACAACTAATAATAGAAAGATCCCCATAATACATTGAATGGTTAGCCCTAAACGCAACATCTTCAACGCACCAAATCGGCGAACATATCGCCCATTTATGCTTGTCATGACAATTAAAAAGATAATATTAAAACCAAAGTACAAGCCAAATTGATCGAATGGAATACCGTGTAATTCGATATAAACAAAAGGCCCTGCACTCAGAAATGAGAACATACCGGCAAAAGAAAAACCTGACGCCAGAATATAACAAAGAACACGACGAGTTCTAAACAAACTAATAAATTGGCTAAATGTTACTCTTAGGCTAAAGCGCTGACGGCGCTCTTTGGGTAAGGTTTCAGGAATATAAAATGCAATTAATGCACCCGCAATTACTGCGGCTATCGCAATACTCCAAAAAATAGCATGCCATGAAAACCAATTCATCACCCAAGCACCTAGTAATGGTGCTAATAAAGGTGCAATCGTCATCACCAATGCAACGAAAGACATACTTCTAGAGAAATCATCTCTAGAGAACATATCTCTCATTAATGCATTAATAACCACACTCGCAGCAGCTGCCGCAAAGCCATGGAGAAAACGCATACCAATTAGCATATCAATAGATTCAGATAATGCACATGCACTAGAGGCAAAAGCAAAAACAATCACACCGCCCAAAATGACAGGCTTACGTCCCAAACTATCCGCCATAGGACCATAAACGAGTTGCCCAATAGCAAAACCAAAAATATAGATACTTAATGTCATTTGCACTTTACCGCTAGGCACACCAAAATCTTGTGCAATAGTAGGTAAGCTTGGCAAATACATATCTATAGCCAATGGCATAAGCATGGAAATAAGTCCCAATATTAAAATGAGACTAAGGTACGACGAACGTTGCTGTTGCACGCAGATAAACTCCCAAAGACGACAGGACAGATAATAATTATTGAGGTAAGTGAATGCTGTTGATCTCTTCTTCTGTTAATGGACGATATTCGCCCTCAGCTAAAGTTTCATCTAATGTAATATCCCCAATACGCTCACGATGTAATGCGCTGACATGATTACCCACAGCAGCAAACATACGTTTTACTTGATGATATTTGCCTTCACTAATTGTGAGTTTCACTTCTGTAGGTGTAATAATTTCTAATTTAGCGGGTTTAGTCAGATCTTTTTCGCCATTCAGTTGCACACCTTTTTGGAACTGTTCAGCAACACCTTCAGCAATTGGCTCTTCCAGTGTGACATGATACGTTTTTTCGCAATGATGTTTTGGCGCTGTAATGCGATGTGACCACTGACCATTATCAGTCAATAATACAAGCCCCGTTGTATCAATATCTAAACGTCCAGCGGCATGTAATTTATATGCCAGAGGCTCATCAATAAAATAAAGGATAGTTGGATTAACTGGATCATCTGTTGAACACACATAGCCAATAGGCTTATTCAACATAAAATAACGAGGCCCTAAAATCTGGGTTAACACATTGCCGTTATAAGCTACTTCTTGTTCTGGTGCTATTTTGGTGGAACCGCTTTTTACCATTTCACCGTCAATTGTTACAAGCCCTGCTCTTAACTCACGAAGTATCAAGCTACGGCTAATCCCCAATTGCTGGGATAAAAATTTATCTAATCGCATGAATTTCTCTGAAAAATGGATGAATACCATCTGATATGAGGTATCTATTAAAAATGAATATTAACAATAAAACAACTAATTAATTTATAAATAAATTATTACATCCTTTACTTATCAAACACCACTTACCTTATTCGCGCTATCTATAAAAAAATGCTACGCTGACGCCCTGTTTGATTTCTTATGTAGAGTTATGGCATTTACACTCAGACCTTATCAACTTGACGCTGTTAACGCGACAATCTCTTATTTTCGTCAACACGATACACCCGCGGTGATAGTCTTACCCACCGGTGCAGGAAAAAGTTTAGTTATCGCAGAACTTGCTAAAAGAGCGCGAGGACGTGTCTTAGTCTTGGCACACGTAAAAGAATTAGTTGAACAGAACCATAACAAATATGAAGCTTATGGTCTATCCGCAGATATTTATGCCGCAGGCTTACAACAAAAAGAAAGTAGCGGAAAAGTTGTTTTTGGTAGCGTGCAATCTGTTGCGCGTAATTTATCACAATTTAATGATACGTTTTCGCTTCTTATAATCGATGAATGCCATCGTATTAGTTTGTCTAAAGATAGCCAATATCAACAAGTTATTAAACAATTACAATCCATTAATCCCAAATTACGGATCTTGGGATTAACTGCAACACCTTATCGTTTACCTACGGGTTGGATTTATCAATATCATTATCACGGAATGATTAGAGGTGATGAAGAGTGTTTTTTCCGTGATTGTATTTATGAATTGCCTTTACGTTATATGATAAGCAATCATTTTCTAGTACCCCCAACTCGATTAGATATGCCTATTTTGCAATATGACTTTAGCCAAGTCCGAACAAGTCAAAATGGAATATTTAATGAAGAAGATCTTAATCGTGAAATAAAAAGACAAAAACGTATTACTCCCCATATTGTTTCACAGATTATTGAATATGCAGAAAACTGCCGTGGTGTCATGATATTTGCAGCCACCGTTGAACATGCAAAAGAAATTCTTTCTCTTTTGCCTCAAGATGAAGCGGCATTAGTAAGCGCGGATACGCCTTCTCATGAACGAGATACGCTGATTTTTCGTTTTAAACAGCAACAGTTACGTTATATGGTCAATGTTGCGGTGCTAACAACAGGCTTTGATGCACCGCATGTTGATTTAATCGCCATTTTACGCCCAACAGAATCAGTCAGCTTATATCAACAAATTGTAGGACGTGGGTTAAGATTATTTGCAGGAAAAACCGAATGTCTGATTTTAGATTATGCGGGTAATCCTCATGATCTTTATCTTCCTGAGGTTGGCACTAAAAAACCCAACCCTAATAGCAAACCCGTGCAAGTATTCTGCCCTATTTGCCAATTTGCTAATACTTTCTGGGGAATAGTCGATGCTGATGGCGATATTATTGAACATTATGGTCGGCGTTGCCAAGGCTGGGAACTCAATGAACATGGACAAAAACAGCAGTGTGAATTCCGCTTCCGCTTTAAATTATGCCCTCATTGTAATGAAGAAAATGATATTGCAGCACGTCGTTGTGTTCACTGTAATGAAATATTAGTTGATCCTGATGATATGCTTAAAGCCGCATTAAAGCTAAAAGGAGCACTTGTTTTGCGCTGTGGTGGCATGCAATTTCAATCTGGAAATGATGCTAAAGGAGAATGGTTAGACATCAATTATTACGATGAAGAAGGCACTTCAGTATCAGAGCGTTTTCGCTTAACCACCCCTGCTCAACGTAAAGTATTTGAGTTGAAGTTTCTACGTGAACACCAGCGAGCGCCCGGAGTTCCTTTTATTTGGCATAATGCTAACGATATTATTAAGCAGTTCGATTTATTACGTCATCCTGATTTTATTGTCGCTCATAAAGGTAAAAAAGAGCATTTTTGGAAGATAAGAAATAAGATTTTTGACTATACAGGACGCTATCGAAAAGCAGATACCTTGTATTAATCTGGATTTATATTTGCTGTTAGTGGACTTTTTCGTTAAAATGCGCTCCGCTTTATCTATTTTTAGATAAACCAAATCTCGAGCTTGTTGCTGGGTCGCCTGTAACAAGTATGTATTTTCTTTCTTTTTCATAAGAGAAAAAAGATGTTAACTATTAATGCAACTGTACGTAAAGAGCAGGGTAAGGGTGCGAGCCGCCGCCTGCGTGTGGCTAACCGTTTTCCTGCTATCGTTTATGGCGGAAATGAAGAGCCAATCGCTATCGATTTAGATCACAACGAAGTAATCAACCAAGAACACAAATCTGAATTCTATTCTGATTTCGTTAACCTGGTAATCGATGGTAAAGAAACTAAAGTTAAAGTTAAAGCAGTGCAACGTCACGAGTATAAGCCAAAAATTACTCATATTGACTTCCTGCGCGCTTAATAAGCCACCCTTCGAGCTTTATTTTTCGGGACGCCGAGCATGTAACGCCACTTAATGTGGCGTTATTTGTTTCTACTAGGTAATTATTTTTCTGATGCTCTACGCTGTAATTGATCACGTAAATTAGGTGGAGTACCTTTGATCGTGAGTGTATCTGTTGCAGGATCCCAGAATATTCTTTCACCCAATAATTTCGCATCAAAGTTAACAGTTAATCCACCGCCACTACCAGAATATTTCATTAATTGACGTAAGGTACTGCGATCAGCTGGAAAAGTATCAGCTAATTCATAGCCCTTCTCTTCGGTAAATTGAACAAAGTTTTGATCACCCAAAGATGGTAACTCTTCAGCAAGCTCGGTTAAGGCAATTTCTTCACCAGATTGTAATTGCTCATTACAGTAGCTATATACTTGTTCGCGACAAGTCTGACGTGCTTGCTTATCCATTTCGGAAGCTTCACAAAAGTCATCAACAGCTTGTAATAAACCTTTGTTTTGAACTTTAGCGTTTAAACCTTCTTGAGCACCTAAAAAGTCCATAAAAAAGTCAGAGACTTTGCGTCCTACTCGACCTTTTAAGAAAGTTAAATAGCGCAGAGAATCTGGAGCCGTTTCCCATTCAGTTAAATCAATACGAGCAATAATATCTGCATGAGGAATATCTAGATAACGTGTTGATGAAACATCAAGACTGTCATTCACCCACATGCTATTGCAGCTACTCAATACAGCAATTAAAAGATAATCCACCGCCAAATAACGATAATGACAAAAGAGAACGGTTCCCCCTTCTGCAAAGGGGTATTTAGCTAATTCATCTTTTAATCTCACTGTGGCTGCACGCGAAAAACCTAAAAAGTTTTCTTCACCTTTGCGCTGTAAACGTAATGCTTGCGCTAATTCACTTTCTTCATTAAACAGACCATAAGCTTTATTTTTTGCACTGTAGACACGATGCAACTCTTCAATCATTTCCTGAACAACAGGTTCAATCTCTAATACTGAATCGCGTAACACAACTTCTAATGTCTGCTCATCTCGCTTGATAAGCTGATGTAAGACTAACTGACTAATATCTAGACTCATGGTCGTCCTCTTTATTTCTTCACTTTCTCATGCGCGTATTCAAACACTCCCCACTTTCAGTATCAAGGGAAAATTAATTAATTTAATAGCGGAAAAAGACCCAACAATACGGTAATATATAGCGTTTTATTCATTTAGTAGGAATTCTGATTTTATGCCACAAAAATCCCGTTATAGTGATGAACAAGTTGAGCAGTTATTAGCAGAACTTGTCAGCGTTCTTGAAAAACATCATACTCCTACAGATCTTTCTTTGATGGTGTTGGGGAACATGGTGACAAACTTAGTTAATACAAGTATTGCCCCTGCTCAACGGATGCTGATTGCTGATTCTTTTGTTCACGCATTGCGTGCTTCAATTGATGAAGGCAATATTCACTAATAAACATAGAAAATTATTTATAGACATGGTAACGAGACCTCAGTCCTATCGTGAAAAAGTATCCCAAATGATCAGTTGGGGTCACTGGTTTGCGCTATTTAATATTATTCTAAGCTTATTGCTCGGAAGCCGTTACCTGTTTATTTCAGATTGGCCTGCAACTTTCGCGGGTCGTTTTTACGCAATTGTAAGTTGGATGGGACACTTTAGTTTTATTGTTTTTGCTATCTATATTCTTGTCCTTTTTCCACTTACCTTTGTAGTCGTATCTCAACGGCTACTTAGAGTGATCTCTTGTGCTCTCGCCAGTGCTGGACTCACAATCCTTATCTTTGATATGGCTGTTTACCAACAATTTCAGCTTCATCTGACTCAACTTGTTTGGGATCTAGTCATTAATCCAGATGAAGGTGAAATGGCTCGTGAATGGCAACTTATTTTTATTGGCATTCCTATTATCTTTCTTATTGAGATGCTTTTTGCAACATGGAGTTGGCAAAAATTACGCAGTTTAAACCGTCAGCGATGGGGTAAACCATTAGCTGGTGTTTTTATTACTTGTTTTGTCTTATCTCACTCTATGTCAATTTGGGCTGATGCTAATTTTTATCGCCCGATTACAATGCAACGCGCCAATTTGCCATTATCCTACCCGATGACTGCACGTAAGTTCCTTGAACGCCATGGTTTTATTAATCAATCAGAATATGAACAACGAGTGATCAGTGAAGGTAACCCAGCCGCACAAGGTATTACCTACCCTCTTGCACCATTGATTTACTCAAAAGAAACGTATTCTTATAATCTATTAGTTATCGTTGTTGATGGTTTAGGTAATGAGGAAGTTCCTGAATTACCAAGCTTGCAAGAGTTTGCACAAAATAATCTCAATTTTACCCATCATTATTCATCAGGTATTGATAACGATACGGCATTGTTTGGTTTATTTTATGGTATCTCACCTTCTTATTTAGATAGTGTATTGAGTAGCAGAAAAAACTCCGCACTATTTGATGCTTTAAGTTATCGAAACTATCAATTAGCAATGTTCTCAACAAATGGTTTTCAGACACCATTGTTTAAACAAGCTGTGCTATCAGATTTTTCTATTCCAACATCACGCAGTGGTAATAACGATGCCACCATTGATAGCTGGCGCAATTGGCTAATAAAAGACAACCAAACAACACCTTGGTTCTCTTTCTTACAAATTGATGGTCACACCAATAAAACGTCTCAACGTATGACATTAAATCAACAATTAGAGCGCGTTTTTAATACATTGCAAGAAACCAAAGTACTCGATAATACCGTTGTAGTTGTCACTTCTAGCTATCATCAAGACAGTGATAAAAAACAAAACAACCAATGGCTTTCTGATAAAACCACCTTTAACTTAAGCCAATCACAAGTGCCTCTAATGGTACACTGGCCAAACATGAAACCACAGTCGATTGATAAAATGACTAGCCATCAAGATATCATGACAACCTTAATGCAACATGTTTTACGTGTGATTAGCCCTGCGGATAACTATTCACAAGGTGAGGATTTATTTGCAAGCACTCGTAATCATCCATGGATTTTCACCGGTGATGACGAAACATTTGTGGTCTTTTTACAAGATAATACGTTGTTGATAGATAAACATGGCCGATATGCTTTATTTGATAAATCAGGAAAAGAAATTAGCTCTGCAAAACCTGACTTAAAATTATTATTACAAGTTCTTGCCGAACAAAAACGCTTTATCGAACGCTAGCGCAATTCGTGATGTATAAAATTACGTCACTTAATTAGCAAAGGGTTGCTTTAGCAGTCAAAAACAGTAATATACAGGGCACAAACGGCATGTAGCGCAGCCTGGTAGCGCACCGTCATGGGGTGTCGGGGGTCGTAGGTTCAAATCCTATCATGCCGACCAAAATTCTTTAGAAAAACCAACCGCTTAAGGTTGGTTTTTTTATGTCTGAAATTTACGAGGGGTAAAATAGGGGTAAAACTGGGGTAAAACTACAATGGATTATCACTAAAAATCCCTCACTTATCTCTGTATTACCACATGCATAAATTTGCAATTTTAAACTTGCTATCCTACCCATTACCTTATATAAATTACTGTATAAAAACACAGTTAAATAGGTGATACCATGATTAAACTTGAAATCAATAATGCTGAATATATTGCTCAGTTAGAAGAGGCTCGTTTATCTGCAGATAACCCTTATGGCTATCTGTTTATGGATATTATCTTTTCTGATCCAATGTTTGATGAAAGCACGTTTAAAATGAAAGATGTTAGACGGGAGCCAATGAGGACGTATATGACGGAGGATGTAGCAAGGGATTTATTTGAGAAATTGAAAACGCATTTCAATCATCAAAATATGGTACCGACATCAAAAAATATAAAGAATCTTATGTAGTTTTAGTTATTTGAAATCATCTTTCTCGCTAATATGTAAACTTATACAGCACGAATTTTTTAATTCTCGGTGACTGTCGCGCCGATATTGAAATTCTTCTCGTCCTATTTTTTCGATATTTTCAATTAACTGCTCTTTTGTCAGTTCTAACCGCCCCTTGAACGGGAGTTCAGGAAGAACCCAGCAAGGATCACCTTCAGTTTGAACTTGATCTTTTTTAGGGGCAATAATCATTGAGGACATTGTATAGGCTCCGGTTGGTCAAAGGGGTCTTTAATTGGATGATCAGGGTGTTCAATGCCATGGCACGTGGCGGTGATTTTCACTTGTTGGCAGGGTAAGAAGTGGACTTGCAATCCACAGGAATCTTCATATTCTGGGATAGTCACGGTGGTCTGATATTGTCGGTAATTGGCTTCCTGTTTTTTTATAAAATCTTTAAATGCAGGGTCTCCAACTCCAGGCATATCTTTAGGGTATGGGTCAGGATTAACTTCCCACTTTACATTGACTTGCATATTGGGTTGCCATATTTCAGGTAGCATGACACAGCAAGTGAATCCCCCCCGTTCGCCCCCGATAACCATTAACCGAAAACCAATTGATATTCGTGTCTACGACATGGTTATACCCCAATAAATTCCCCCCGACATAGGCGATATTGTCTTTCTGTTTATCGTTAGGAGAACATCCTAAAAGAAAGAGTGGAGTAATGAAAACAGCTAAATTAAATGCTCTCATATACCGTTCCTGTCTATTGAAAATAGAACCAGTATTGTACACTTAAGGTAAATTATCCATTCCTAAATGAGAATAATAGGAGTGACATTATTAGTTCTTATAAGGAACCATTATGTTAAATAGAACGATAATTGGTACAATTTATACTGTTTACAGACCAGGATATAATTGCCCTTCATCAACAAAATAAACCTGCATTAAATACCATCGCCCATCCTGAAAAATTAAATAATATTCATAAATAGGAGAGTAACCATCAGGTACAATATATTGCGTTGTGACAACAGTGATATTGTTAGTGCTCTTTACTACCGACAATATTTTTTCTTTTTTAGGGTCATGACTTGATTCAGAACCAAACGCAATGGGTTCTCCTACAAAATCAGGTAAGGTGTATTTAGTTAATAGCCTACGCCACGCCTTATCTGCTAACTCCGTATACTCATCAGGCTTCGAACCCATTAGGCTAAATGCGTAGTCATTCCATTCCATGTAATCTTGTTGAAATTGTCTAACCAAAATTTCAGGTGACTCATTAGACATGGCAACAGATTGATTCATAAATAATTCACCTAAAAGAAGAACAGTAAATAAATACAATGCATAAAATCGATATTTAGACATATTCCCTACCTACTCGATGCAATATTTAAATATGTTGTTATATCACACTGACTAAAATCTTACTGCTTTGATTTTACTCTTAATTGCATAAGTTGCTCGAAACTTAGGTGGCTTAAATCAATTCCTGTTGTTTGAATAGGCCCACCATCAGCACCCGTTAATTCTGTCTTATTCTTTAGCATACCTAAATGCTGTGCAACCATCTTAAGCGCTTCATCTTGATTACGGGTAATAACCTCAATACCGAACTTACCCTCTTTTACCCCTGCAAATAACCGACGGGCTGAGCCTGTTAAATCACGCGTATCATGAAAATGCGCACGACCAATACCAACACCGTTACAATGAGGGCAATCGGGGTTTGGATCTAATGTTTCATCGTAACCGTAGCCACCCACATCTTGAGGTGGCAGTTTATTGGCTGTGAGCGCTTTTTTAGTAGCGTCTTCAAACTCTATCGAATCACGCCATTGGTAATTGAATCCAAATCCCCAGCAATGACGACAACATAATCGACGGTATTCGGTCAACTCGTTAACGTCTGCCGTTGCGATATCCCACCATATTTTTAATACGGCATCTTGGGTTATCTCTGTTCTGCGTTCCCGTTCGGCTAATGCGTCAGTGATTGCTCTTGAAACCTTAGCATTTCTTAGCATGCGAGTAGCATTTACATAAGCTGTATTTCCTTCGCCTTTATAACCGGCTCGCTTATATGCTCCTGTTCGATTTAAGTCGATAAGGTATTCACTAACAAATTTAACCTGTTGTTCAGTTAGCCCGTAATTGCGCAGACTAAAGGTGTTTTCATCATCATGCGCATTACTTGATTCATTACTCTGCGCATCGGGTATATCACTATTGCGCATTGGCGCTTTTGCGCATTCTTTTTTCTGCGCAGTGCGCAATTTCTTGTGCGCTGTTTTTTGCGCATTCTGCGCACTGGATATTTTGATGTATCGTCGTGCTGTTGAATATTTCAGTCCTTGCGATTCGCACCACTCTTTAGGGGATATTCCTGTTATAGCATGTTCGGCGAGGAACTGTTGTTGTAGCATCCCCCAATCCGGTTTTGCCATTGTGTTTATCTCCTTAGCCTATTAAAAAGCCCATTCGTTAAAATAGGCTTTGTGATGAGTTATATTGACTTGCTAAACGTTAATTTAAGGAATGTATTAATAAAGATTAGTAAAATAATTGAACCAATAAATAGATATGCCGAAAAATTAAATGAATTTTTTGATGAAGTACCATCAATTAGTAAAAGAATTAGTATCATAGTATCAAACTTAGTAGCTTATACAGTGGTAAATGGTTTAATTCTCCTTATAGCAATCAGGGCATCATGTAAATATCCTAAGCTACAAGTTAACCCATATGATATAAGTGCTATTCTTATCGCTATGCTATTTTTTTTCTTTATCAATGATGTCTTTACTAATCACTTTCCGATAAAACCCAAAAAAAATGAGAAATTTACTTTAAAATTAGTTTTCATATATATATGTTTTGCTCTAGGTTCAATGCTTATCACATGGTTATATGTTGCTTCTATTTATCAGCCATTAATCTCAATGCCTGATAGTATTTTTGAATGCACATCATAAATTAATAATCAACGTTACACTCTGTTCTCACATACTCCTGCAACCCTTTAATCACTTGCTCTGACTGTGCAATTCGCTCTCAGAGTAACCAATAATTTCTGATAGCGGTGTCAGTAGGTCGGGCGGTGGTTGCATCATCCACGCCGGAGGTGGTAACGCCTTCGGATTTTGGACAGTTGGCTTTGATATACACCCGCTCAGGATGAACACCCTGCATATTCTTTTCACTACGTTTACTAAACACATATTTCGACATTACTTATTTACTCCAAGTTTATTTTTAATAAATATAAATATCGTATCGAGAACACGACTTAGTTTTTTAGTTCCAAGAAAACCAATCATAGCCCCACAAAATTCAGCTAATGATGTCCATGAATCAGACAACCCCATATAATGAAGCTCTAAATCAAACGCACGAATAGCACCAACAGTTAAAGCAACACATCACAGCCTCCGCAAATGATTGCCTAGTTGTGTTTCCCTCTCGACGTTCGCGGATAAACGCATTCTTTCTGCCGTTTACGTTGTTCTGCTTTACGTTCTGCTACTGTTTTTGCTATTGGTCTTGCCTCTCTTAGTAGTACAACTACTCACAAACAATTTAATCACTAAAGTTAAATTCAAATAAAAGGGACCCATGCTTGGAATGAATCACAAAATTATCCCAGCGTATTGCATACCAAATTGGCGGGATCATATTCACTCTATATATTGAAGAACCTATAGTGTATGGCTGAATTAAATCTCTGAAACCAACGACTAAATTCTTTAGTAAATCCGAATGCTTTGTAGCAATACCAAGTTGAAAAAACCATTCTTCCACTATTTTAATCATATCGTTTTCACTGATTTGCTCTAACGAAACATTCCAATGCTCAATGGGATATTCATCGCTATGACGAATAATTACTGACTGAACCGAGCTAAGTAACGTCGCTTTTTCTTCCACATAAGTGCACTCATAGTCAGGGGCAACATTTGGCTCTCTATTCAGTGACTCAACAGCGCATAAGTAGCCATTGATTTTTTCAACATCCAACAAAACAAGTTCTTTCGACATCAGTTTACATTTCATTTTTCATCACTTTTATTTTACCTATATATCAATTGCATATAATAAACTCATCCAATAATTTAGGCATTTGCCTGACTTCCTATATTACGATTCATCTAAAAAACAATATCGTTTAACGCTAACTAACGATATTCGCAAATGTATTGGTGCAGATAAAGCAAAAGCTATCGCAATAGCCAGAGAATACAACAATATTATGCGACCAGAAAAATGTGTTTCTGTTAACTCATTAATTATTGACTCGGGAGGGCAATATGGTGAAGCCCTTCCCTTCTCTGAGCATTTAGATAAATTGTTTTCTCGGATCATCAATGATGAACAACCATCTAAAAGCACGTTGAATGACTGGACTAACGACCTAGAAAGAGTGAAATCCTTTTTTAAGGATATTCCATCAAATGAAATATCTTTGGAACACGTTAATGGATTTATTAATGAATACCATTCTGAAGCTTCTGCCAATGTACAAAATCGAAAAGTAGGTTTTTTAAAGAAGATTTTCAGTTATGCGATAGATGAATCTCTTATGTTCGATAATCCAGCAGAACGTAAGAAAATGAAAAGAGTCGATGGGAAAAAACGTAGAAGATTATCTTATGATGACTTTCTTAAAATTCGAGCATCCGCAGAGCCTTGGTTAAAAACAGCAATGGATCTCGCATTACAGACAACGCAAGCAAGGCTCGAAGTATCACGAATAAAATACAATATCAAAGCCCCTAAAGAAGGAATATGTGGGTGTGTTTGGTATGAAGAGCCAAAAAATGGGATATATGGAATGATCTATATCCATAGGCAGAAAGTACAATACAAAGAAGCTTCTCACGTTGCTATTCCTATAGGAAAGGCGTTAAAAGAAATTATTGATAATAGCCGTGACAATGTGGCAAGCCCTTATATTGTGCATAGACTACCTACTCGCATCCCAAATAAAGTGAGTAAAGAGGTTAATCATCCAACACAAGTCGCACCTGATTACCTTAGTCGTGCATTTTCAGCATTACGTGATCGAGTGGGTGTTGCCAGTCATTTGCCTTTAGATGAAAGACCAACCTTCCATGAAATAAGAGCATTGGCAGCCTTTATGTTTAAACAACGCGGTTTTGATCCACAAGCTCGAATGGCCCATAGTGATGCAGAGTCGACAAAGATTTATACAGAAAACCATGTACAATGGGTTGAAATGCCACATTGTGAAATTGCTTAATTATATTAATACAAATTTTATCTGAAATTGCTGTGGCACAGGGCCAATTCTAATTTGACAGATTGCTCTGTGCCAGTAACAGACTATTATAATTTATGCGATTCAGGCAAGACTTACTTTTTTTGGGCAAAAGTATTTATATATTCAATCGTAATATCGATATTGGACGATGTTGCTTGTAACTCTGCACGAACATCCTGATTTGAGAGGCAGTCTTTCGAATATAGTAAACTGTCAAATATCTGAGTTGGGAATAAGGTAATTTTAGGATCTTCAATCACATTAGCAATACTAATCATATCTTGTGGATGTTTTAATATTGTATTCTTGTCTTTAATTTTATTTTCATCAAATAGGGCTTGATTACTGTGCCATGCAACTGACTTAAGTCCGAAAAGGCATTCTAGGTTTACTGTTGAAATACCTCTCAATGGAATTCTTGATGATCTTATAAATTCATACACCCCGTCATCAAGTAAAATAGCAGAAAAATTTGATATCCCTTGGCCTGTTTTGATCGGAGTAATATGAGGTCTTTTGGCAAGAGCAGTATCGAAGTAATCCGGCTTCCTAGAGAAAAGTTCTATTTGAGCAGGTACATTTGATACACGACTGTCTTCAGGTTGGATGAAACGATAGGCAGAACCTCCCGTATTACTGCCTCTGTATACTTTTCCCTCATAACCATGTTCTGAGATATAATCCCATAAATGACCATAAAATTCGTCATTTGTACTTTCAGTTATAAGAACTATATCGAGATCAACAGTTGGTCTGAAGCTGGCGCCAATATTTTCAAAGTTTAATGCACATGCATTACACCGATAAGAATATAATCATCGGTGTATTGCTGCATATACTCGGTTAAAAAATTTTCACCTTCCATACTGAATTCCTTTTTTATTAATCTTTAAGATTAGAGTACACTTGCTCTTCAAGTTCAACATATGATGACTTCACCCTCAAATCGGCTGTGTTTAACCTCGAAAAAAGAAGAAAAACTTTATTCAACGCATCATTTTGAATGGCTGGCTGGTAAGGAAAAATTTGAAGCATAGCAAAGCCTTCAATATGAGAATGGTAATACTCAGCATCATTTAGCACATTAAGTATTTTAAAAAAATAGTCGCCTTTCATCGTCGCGGGTGTTATAGGCCTCATATATCTGTCTTTGTCCGTTAAACACCTTCCCAAAAAAGGTCTGGATGGTGAGCCTAGAAGAGTATACCGAGATAGAGCTGATTCCCCTGAAAGAAAAACTTTTTCAGTTTTAAGTGTTTCATGTCTGACAGGGACAAATCCTGTAGAGAGAGGAGAAATTCGGTGCCGATAATGGTTCCAAACTTTTTTCCGCGATTCTATAAACTGAAAATGCGAACTGCGTCCATATGAAGTTTCAGATATTAATTTATGAGATAAAAGTTCTTTAACAGCTCGAGAAAAAGCCATTTTTGATACTTCAAGTAACTCCAAAATATCAAAGCTGTTAAAACCATCATCAAAATAGCCAGAAAGATAGTAAGCCAATAGGTATGAAGGAATAATACCATAGCTACTTTCGGTATCGACCCAACGATCGGGAATAGCGAGTTTCGTTTCACTCTGAAGCATCAAAGACGGCATTGAAATATACCGTCCAGGAATGATTAACCCATTTTTTAGTTGTTTTGATATGTTTTTTAACTCAAAAGTTAGTTCTGATGTCACTATAATTAATGATAAGTCTGACTTTGCCTCTAGTCTTCTGAGATGTACAAAATTATTAGACACCAGTAGCTCAGGATCTTTTGTCGTCAACGCCATAAACTCTCTGTCATCGATATTTACGATACTTAAAGTAGCGCTTTTTCTTAGTTGAAATGGAAGATATTCATCCATTCCCTGTAAAATTTTCGTATTGACCAGAAATGATGACTCAATATATTTAAGTGCATCAGCTAACAAACTCTTCATCTCATCACCTCGGTAATGTCTTTGCTAAGAGTAACGCATATGCGTTACTAAAGAAAAGAACTAGGGATCCGAATTAAATTTCATTGTTTTTATTGATTATTTTATTTAGCAAGGAACTTTTTGTCCATTGTCGAATAATCGAATTTTAATTAATGCGTTACTCAATTTTTCTTGTCCAGTTCATGGAAAAATCACCATTGGGAACAGTGTTAGGGTTATAGGTGACTTTGACCGACTATCCAAAGTTAATGACACTATTTTGCTTGTAGAGTATTAAGTTGTACACGATAACATAATCATAAGTATTTATGTCAGTTCTTCGCTCAGATCAGATCGCAAGTTTAAATTATATTCTACCTATGAAACCTGTTAGCTCAAACCTGAGCTAACAGGTATGAGTATAGTGGTAAAACCCCCTTAACTCATTGATTCTTATAATGCATATTTTGTATATTAGGCACTGTATGTAATCACATGCAAATGCATTATTTATATTTACAATCAAAGTGTTAGATAACTTAAAATCGGTTTCATGGGGGGGCGTAGGTTCAAATCCTATCATGCCGACCAACAATATTTAAGAAAACCAACCGCTTAAGGTTGGTTTTTTTATACCTAAAATTTGCTACTGGTAAAACTTTGGTAAAACTGGGGTAAAACTCCCATCAGATTTACCCGAGTTACAGCTCAATTCTCGCCCTGTTTCTATGCTATAATTTCGCTTAAATCATTAACTAAATTTATGTAATAAAGATTTTGCTGGCGAACTAAAAAAATGAAATTAAATGGCCGATATGATTATTTAAGAGAAAAAACCAGAAACACTTGATGCGTAATATAAAAAGCTTTTATTGGTTAAAGAAGTAATATCTTTTTTATTGTGCTAATCAAACCATAAGCTCCATAAAATAATACAGGCAATAATATGAAAAAATAATCTGCATACTTAGCGTTATCACATTAAGTATATTTTTGAATAGTCGTATATTCTTCTCGTTGGATAAATCAAATACGGCCTCATATAAAATAAACCAGCTTAGTTAGCAAAAATCACTTCACTGTATCGAAGATCTAATAAAACTAAATGCGGTAAATAATAATACTCAATGTAACCGACTAAGTGATATAATCACTCAGCTATCATTAACGATATCTAATTGATATCCTGTTGTTTTTATAATGGATAGAAATATGAATAACAAAAAAGAAAACAAAAAGTTGTTAACATTTATATCTCCATTATTATCTTTGACGATATCACTCTATCTGAGCATATCTACATTTGGCTATAATAATATTATTTGGCTAGTTATTTCTTCTGTTATTTTTTTTATCGGTATTGTTGTATTTGTATCTTCTTTAGAAATTTCTATAAAAATTATTTATTTTAAACAACTATCTTTTTTATATACTAATAAATTTGTTATTTTGATCTTTACTTCAATGAGTTTTATAGCAACCGCCATAGTGTTGACAATTATATTCCATGAAGAAAATGTACCTTATAATTTTTTTAATAGTGTGGAATTTGTTGCTTTTCTTATTGCTTATTTTTCTTTTCTCTTAATATCTATTTTTGTTTCTTACGTATATTGTATGATTAATAATAACAAAAAATTCTTTTTACTTTCTCTGTTTTTGTTATTGATAATGTTGAATTTTAAAAAAAATGATATTAATTTTTTAATATTTAATTCACTTATTTTCTTTATTATATTCTTGGGGGCAGTAACTATTATTATGATAAGAAAGGCTTTTTCTAATCATGATTAAATCATGATTCTCCAACAAGCTATCATTATATACTCACCGATTTTTACATTCTCAGAAGCTTGCTCAGATAGAAAATGTAAGCACATTTGAAATAACTAACGTTAGATGAAAATCAGAAAAGAGGTATATGATAGAAGATATGACAATAGCTTAACTCATATTGTTAGAAAGTGTTTAAAAGTTGAGTAAGCTATATTAATAAAATTATTAATTTATTGTGTTAAATTATAGCTTTCAGCAATCAAAGATTTTAACTCGCTATCATCAAATTCAGATGAGAGGCTAATAGAAACCCAATGCTCTTTATTCATATGGTAAGCTGGATACACTCCTTTTTTCAATCGTAATGATCCCGTTAAATTTGGCATAACTTTTAAATTTATGATATCGACTATATCGCTACTACCATTATCAAATAATTTGCTTTCTAGAACATCCATTATAGCTGCGAACCACTTCGAATTACTATTATGCCTAAAAACTATATAATTAGGATATTTAATCCATAAATACTCAGGCTCTACATTATAGTTTTCTTTAATATAATTAATTAATTCTTTTCTATTCATTACAGCCTCATCTCATAGATTATCTGAATATAAATATAGCTCCGTATGCCTTAAGATCCCATTACTTTTTTTCTTTTTTATCGCTCATCTACCCTATACTCTCTTTTATTTTTACTATTTTTATAGAATTATTATTCAATACCCTCAATTACAATAATAATGCATACCTTACTTTTATACAGGAAATTTGAAAAAACTTCTGATTAATATTGCCATATTTTATATTTTTGTATATAAAAAGGCCACTTAGGTGGCCCAAGAAGTAATCATTTATTTTAACAGATTAAAAATTTCCTTTACTACGTTGTTGCTCAATATAAATATTCTGATTAGTTTTAATACTATTTAATGTGCTATCAGAATATGGATCTTCTTTATGACTTTTACTTTCTTGAGATTCTATTGCTCCCGTTGATGAACAAGCAGAAATAAAAAAAACACTCAAAAGCATAAGTAATCTCATATCTACCCCAAATAATATTTTAAATTAATAGCAAATGCTTAGAGTAAAAATGAATAATTTAGTTCATAAAATCAATCATCTTCATTTTTTACACTTGCTCTCAACATGGTTATATAATAAATTATATATCGATAAAAACACAAAAAATGGAAGCAATAATGAAATTGTTTATGTTCTATGTTGGTGGCAATGCGGGTAAGTCAAATATCGAAGTTCACGATATTCAATTTGTTGCAGCAGAAAAGCCTATAGATGCTTGGCCTGCATTAAGAGATGCATGGTTTGGTGACAAAGATAAAGTACATATTGATGGTTATACTGAAATCACTTGGGTTGATGGATTTGATATTAGCCTCAGTCTTAGCAATAAGACTAGCAACAATAACAATAAGTTATACTTTGTTAATGTAGGTGGTTATCATCCATCAAGCCTAGCTGAACTACACGAATTTGATTTATTTGTTGCACAATCAGCAAATGAGGCTAAAGAAAAAGCCATCACAACGCTTTTAGTCGATAGCCAGCAACAACATAAAGATAATTTAAAAGATGTTGATGATTGCATTTTATTAAGCAAAATCGGTGATTACTACATTCACCTAATACCAAATAATTCAGGTGAACATTTCAAACCTTTATGGCAAGGTTATCAACCGATTGGTATTGAGAAAAGTCAATAATGATTTTTACTGCGCTACAAATTTTGAGCGTAGTAATTTTCTCGAATTATGCAATCATCAACTCATTTTTAAATATCAATTAACCACATATTAAATAATATTGATATTTTATTTAAAATGACTTTATATTAATTGCTTATTGCTTTTATTATTTAAAATTCATTAACTTTTTAAAATAAAACCCTTTTTTAGTTTTGGGGAATTTATTTCCATTATATATTTTTCGTTCATAATCTCGGCCCGCATAGCGATTATCACCATAAAATTGACCATATAATGCAGTTTTAGGGCATACATCATCAGAAAAAAATCTATGATTATTATCCATTTCAATTTTCCTTATTTAATTTAAATTAGTTAGATACCTCTTAATATAAAATATCTATAAATCGTTATTAATTTATAATATATATAAATCATCCAACACCATACTACTTCTATAAAAATAGATCCAATTTTACACTTATTTTTATTTAGAAAAAATAAATAAAACAATATAAATAGAATATTTCAAATAAAGGCCACATTAGACAAAATAAAAAAATAGGGTATGATATAAATATCACACACCTTTTTTACTATAATAAATTATTTATTATCTATCTCTTTGTTCGCTATCCCAAATGGGATATGTACAGAAGGAAGCTCAGACGAGGATTTTAAATGTAATTTTTGATCATCAAAGAATATATGTGGTTTTAAAATCTTTAACACATTCGCCTTCTCTACTCCTCCCATAAAAAAGGCTTCATTAACAGAAATTCCCCACGCTCTCATGGTATTAATAACTCGCTTATGAGACGGCGCATTTCGTGCAGTAACAATGGAAATCTTAAGTAATGGAACATAACTAGGATCTTGCTTTACTTTTTCTAATTCTAGTTTTTGAATATCTGAAATACGCAGTAGAAATTTCTTTAACGGCCCTGGGTTATGAGGAGTATCAACCATTTTGGCTTCATGAAGATGAAATAGTGATAATTCTCCCGAAGTTTTGTAAATAACCTCGGCTTCATCATCAGCGATAACGCCATCAAAGTCGAAAGCAATTCTTAATTCATCTGCATTATCATCATTAATATGACCTGCTAATATTTGTCCTGCGGGATAATTAGCTTTAATTGCTTGTATAACATCATCATGATCTGCTGATAAAAATAATTCAATATCAAAGGCTGGAATATAAATATGAGGTGATTTTCCTTGAAGAAACACAGCCCTGGTGATCCCTAGCTCATAATGCTCAATAGAATTCATCACTCTTAATCCTGTATCAGGATCATTTCTAGATAATAAAATGACTTCAACCAAGGGATCATCAATCCTGATATTATTTAGTTTTAAAAGTCGGCTAATAAACGGAAATGCAACACCTTTATTTAATGGAATATCTTGCATTTCTCGCTGATATTTTCGATAAGACTCCTCACCTTCAGTACGAAATATATTATCTGACTCTTCTAAATCAAATAGCGCACTAGAAGATAGCCCTATGACTAATCTTTTTGTTAAATCATATGCCATTGCGTCAATTCCTTATTAGAGCTTTTTATTATTTATACTATCATTTTTTTAATAGCCCTGAGATAAGAAAATCGGCACATAAAGTATGAATATGGCAATGTCACAATCTTACCAAGAATTTATTCTCTCCCTAAACACGCAAATGATATTGATTATCATTTGCATTTAAGTATTATCACTATTATGCTAGTGGTTATTACAAGTAAGGAGAAGACTCATGGTTAAAAAAACAATACATTTACGATCTCGACACGCTAAGGATTTAATCAATAAAATAAAAAAAATGAAAAGCATTGAGAATACGATAAATACTAAGTCAGAAAAAAGTGATCTCATTGTTATAATTGACAAATTACCAACTTTAGTTTCTATCAACTAAATTATTTTGTTGGTTTTTTAGTGTGAATAAATAGTGACCATAATCTTATTGGGGTTGACATATTAAATGATAATGATTATCTTTTAGCTTGTGAATAGTTGAGTATTTTACTTGGTTTTTCACAACGACATTGCTCACATTGCTTCTAGTATTTATTGACCAACTCTCCTAGCGTTGGTCTTTTTTTTACCTATCGTATATTTATTCTTATTGCACAATAAATAAAAAAACTATTACCTAAAAATACTATTTTAGTATTAAATATAAAATAGTTTATAGTGTAACTTCAGTAAGAAAATCATTTTATATTTGGTTTTCTATCCACCATAACGGATTGTTAAACAAACATTTTAGATTTAAACCATATCATCAATAGGGACTTTAATTTATGGGTTTTATTTCATCTCTCTTTGAAAAAGAGAACAAATTGACACCGTTACAGCAATGGGAACAAATAAATAAGAAATATGCAGATAATCCTATTGAGCGTATCCGTGAAAAATTAATACTTGTTGCGATTGTTGATCACGAGCACAAAGAATTTGGCGCTAATAGCCATAACTATCAATTAAACCCACCACTCTCTATAGAAAAAGCTGATCAGTTACAAAAAAAAAGCTGGATGTAAATTTCCACAGGACTATATCAACTTTATCACTCGAATTGGTCATGGTGGTACAGGTTCTTATGGTGGTGCAGGCCCTTATTATGGGCTCTACGCTTTTGATGACGCGATAGCTAGACATGATATAAAAAACTATGCACTACCCTGCTTACTTAACCCTAATATGGATATTGAGGAATGGAAAGCATTATGTCATGTACCTGATGATTGTAGTGATGAAGAATTTGATAATATTTACGATAGACTCCACCAAGGTACACTCTATTTAGGAACCTGTGGTTGTGAATACGATCTTTTATTAGTGTTGAATGGTGATTATAAAGGTCATATTTTATATACATCTGATTGGGTAAATTCAGATACTCCCTACACATTTTCTTATGAGACATCATTTACACAATGGTATGAACGTTGGTTAGATGAAGTTATTTTAGGCTATGACACAAGTTGGTTTGGTCATCGTATGGGAGGTAATGAAGAAATTTTAGTTTGTCTTGCCAACGATAATGATGATATTACTAAAAAAGTCAATGCTATCAACTCATTAACAAAACTACCTGAATTATCAAATAGGAGTCTGTATTTTTTAGAGCAGCAACTACGAGCCGAAAATATTGAGTTATATAAAGCATCTTTAAATGTCTTAGCAACCTATTTTAAAAAACACGCTTTACCTCATATTCAACGAGCACTAATTGCTCCATATGATGAAAAAACAGATATTGCTATTTCTATTATTTACTTCAAGTATAAAGAGCAGTATGCACAGTTTAAAGAAAGTCTTATTTCTATTCTTAAAGTAACCAATCACGAAGATACATTGCGTTTTATCGGCTACATTTTAACAGAACTAAATACTATTTTTGTTGAGGACTTTCAGCCTTTCTTTACTCATCAAAATGTAGAAATCATAAGAAGTGCTATTTATGCAGCCTCTCATGATGCTAATTTAAAACATAAAATTTCAGCATTTTTTGAACTAACTATCTCTGATAACGCAGAGATCAGCTTAGGCGCAATTCAGGCATTATCTAGTTCAAATTATATCAATAGTGAGCTATTGGATTATTTAAAAAAAGCTTGGAAAATGTATCCTAAAGAAAAAAATCCTTATATTCGTAATAATATCTCTTCTTATATCGCAAAGGTATATCCATCAAACAATATGATTGATGTAAAACAATGGTAGTTAATGGATAGACACCCTATTATCTTCTTGTATCTATTCTAATCAGGTAATAATCAATTATTGTCATTGCCTGATTTTTACCCAATATAATTATAAATACGTATTTTTGTTGTTCTAAAAATTAAGAAATTTATCAATACTCTCAGATAAATGTATATAAATTTTATTGTTAAATTAACATGATTATTAGTTATATGCTCCAATCCAATGTTCCCAATAAATTAAAAATCAATTAAAAACAATTAATTACATTATAAAAACATCAAGTAACTATGATTTTTTCAAGAAATACTTTTAATATCACACTTATTTTCATTATTTTTTTTAAAAGTTTGTTACAGATTGATATCTTTTTTTCCCTTACTATTGGTTTCAGTATTTCATCACTGATAGATATTTAATTTTCCCCCGCCTAGTGCGGGGATTTTTTTATCTTAAGAACTCACTTTAATACTGACAAATAAAATCACTATTTCTTTCAAATTTAATGTTCTCTTGTCTTCTTTTTTCATTCATAGCAAAGACAACATTTGATCTTTTCAAAAAAGCAGAAAAACTACTAATGACATTAAAAAGGCCATAATGTTATGGCCTTATTGTCAATATCCTATTTTCTTTTTATTTATAAGCTTCAAAAGTAATAATTTCTGTTTCGTTATTTGGTTCGCACAAATATTGATAATCTCCAGAAATTGTTATTTTGCCAAAGCCAATAGATTCAAGGAGCCGTCTAAATTCATACACACCAAACCATTTCAATTTAAACACTTCCCATTCACTTTCAATTATTTTTCCATTTCTCCATTTATCATAACGGTGATGAGATACTGTTAATTGATTAATATAATCTATTTCGGCATTTACTATCTGTAAGGTAATTAAATCCCCTTCCGGCGTTTCGAATTGTCGACTAGAACATTGGCCTTTAGTAAAGGTATGCGCCAAACTAATGTCAATTAACAAACGTCCATCTGGATTTAATGCGTTATAACATTGCTGAAGTGACTGTAGTGCTTTTGTTTCGCTATCTAACAATAAGAAAGTTCCTGTCGGAATAATTATTGCATCAACGCGTGTCTCAACTTGGAATGTCAACAAATTATCTTTAGTCACTTTATCTTGAGAATATCCATTACTTCTTAAATTTTCCATACAGAAATAAAGCATCTCATCTGAAAGATCAAACCCTTCTACATTAAATCCAGCCTTTAATAAAGGGATTAAAATACGCCCAGTTCCCACAGCAGGTTCTAAAATTTTACCATTAACATCCTTAAGACGTTCTTGATAATATTCTACGTCACCAAAACTACATCCTATAGGTTTATCTATTTGGTAAACTTGGGCTGATAACGAATGATAACTCTGCATAAATATTCTATTCTCTTTTTATTATTTATTTTTAATGATAATAAAGTGATAAATTAAAATATCAATACTCAACTAAATAGAAATCATCAAGTAAAGATATAATTTTTACTTTTATAGTAACTTTGTGGAAATATTTTGACAAATTTATTGTCATCTTGAAATAGCTTAAATTATTAATTTTTTGTTTTGACAACAAAATGTATCATAAAAAAATTAAGTAACATAACTTATGTTAAATAAAGTTAACTTATTAATGAAAATAAAGATAATTTTATCAAGTTAATATTATTCAAATGGTTACGTAAGCCATTTCTAATTTTAATTATTATTCTATTATTGAAGCATTCAAAAATTCATTCATAAATATTTATATAGTTGTCATTAACCATCAAATTTTTTTACAGATTGATATATTTTTTTTCTTTAATATTCCTTCCATCATTCAGAACGAAAAACACAGATCTTTCACAAAAGAGATCAATTACTAAATTTGACCAATAAAATAATATTAAGGAATATAAAATGAAAAAGAATCTTATTATCGTAGCTTGTTTAACACTTTTATTATCAGCTCCCACCCTTGCAAATAATAAGGTTATTGGTTCAGGAACAATTACCTTTACAGGCTCTATAGTAGAAGGTAATTGTATGATTGATTCTATCGGAAATATATTTAAAACAAACTGCTGGAATGGTGTTGAAATGGAAGAAATACAGCATAAAATTGAACCAAATAAAATGTTCAATACTAAATTAAATGAAAATAAAGGTTCAATGAATATAAATTGGATTGGTGAAAACTTAGCTATAATGGATATAATATATAATTAAAATTAACATTTTCTCTAATCCTATATTTTAAATAGATATTAATCTCTGAATATTTTGGATAAATTATTTATCATTAAATAATGAGTATATATTTTTCGAGCATTAGAAGTTATTACTATATTTATATAAATGGTATTTTTCTATTATGGTCATAATATATTAAGCAGGTATAGTTAACTTATATACCTGCTAACTCTATTCTTTTTTTTATCTTCTTTTTTCTTATCTTTTTATTTTCCATTCTATCCCTTTTGTTTGCATTTTCATTAATCCATACAAACGTAAGGGTTGACAAGTCAATTGATAATGATTATCTTTTAACTTGTGAATAGTTGAGTGTTTTGCTCAACTTTTTACAACGACATTGCTCACATTGCTTCCAGTATTTACTGTGACCAACACATTATGTGTTGGTCTTTTTTTATTTACTCATTTATAAATAGACTAGTGATAGAAACTCGTTTCACCTGCTGGTCGTGTTTTAAATCGTCTATGGGCCCATAAGTATTGTTCTGGTGCCCTCATGATTTCTGTTTCAATCAACTTATTCATTCTATCTGTATCGTTTTGAATATTATCGCTAGGGTAATTAACCAACTCCTCACCAATAATCAAACTGTATTGTTTACCTTTTTTATTTTCGTTTCTAACCAGCGTTACAGTCAAAGAAGGTGCTCCTGATAATTTGGCTAATATTGCAACGCCTTTTGAAGTTGATGTTTTTTCGACACAAAAGAAAGGTGAAAAAGTGGTTCCTTTCAAACCAAAATCCTGATCAGGAGCAAACCAAATTGCCTTTCCTTTTTTTAACTCCATAACCATAAATTTTAAATTACGTCTATCTATCATCCCTTTATCAGAACGACATCTCGCTTTAGTTTGGATATATTCCATCGCTTTATTGTTATGCGGTCTATACATGGCATTAACTGAGAAGCAAAGCCCCATAATACGCCCACCCAACTCTAGCGACATTGAATGTATGCCGATTAATAAAATCCCTGCATTTTTCTCATTAGCATTTGTGAAATTGGATATTCCCTGCACTTCAAAAAAGTTTTTTAATCGGCGATCACTCCAAAACCAAGCCATTCCTGTTTCAAATAAAGCCACACCAAGTGAAGATAAATTATCCATGACGAGTTTATTTATTTCATGTTGATCTTTATCAGGAAAACATAGCTCTAAATTTCGCTTTATTATAGAAACTCTTCTTTTTACAAAAAAACGAGATAATAACCCTAAACGTTTACCCAAGAAAAGTAACCAAGAATAAGGTAGTTGTACTAATAGAAAAAGAATAAAAACACCAAACCAAGTTAAAAAATATTTTGGGTGTAACAGATGCAATGAAAAAAAATTTTTAGCGTACACTAGTTTGTCCTTTGAGAACTAAAAGCTTTTAAGCCACATTGAATTAGACAGCATTTTTTTTAGATAAGTCATTAAATATTAATTTTATATTTTTCTTTAAATTATTTTTTATGATTTATCTGATATCTTTCTATTCTAATGAAGTTTTTTTCTTTCTTTTCATTGAGAAAGCAATATCTTACTATCTTTATTTCAGCATTATAGGAATTTTATTATTATTTAAACTATTTTTTTGCTAAAAAAGTTAATCATTAAAGCAAATTTTTTAATAATTAAAATTATTTATTTTAAACATTTACATAACCTTAATAAGGTTGTTTTAAATCTATATTACTATATAAAAAATAAAATAATGAGGTTTTTTAATACAAAAAACCTCACCGAGGTGAGGTTTTTATTGGTCTTATCAGTATTAATACTGCGTTAAGCAATATTTACTGCAATAATGACTCAATATTACAGAGCGATTACGTTCGCTGCTGCAGGACCTTTAGCGCCACTTTCGATAGAAAATGAAACTTCTTGGCCTTCTTTTAGAGATTTGAAGCTTTCGCTTTGGATAGCTGAAAAGTGTACGAATACGTCTTTGCTACCATCTTTAGGAGTGATAAAACCGAAGCCTTTATCATCGTTAAACCATTTTACTGTACCAGTCATTGTATTAGACATAAGATTTCCTTTAATTAATTATTTTGCCATAAGGCATTGTTTGCGGTTTGATTTCGGATTTTACTTATGGTCACTATTTGAAGGAATTCGCAACGAAGAGGTATCATGGATAACGCTAAACGGTGAACTACTTAAAACTGCACTAACATAAATAGGTCTGTACTTCCAAACCAGTGGCGCTATTAAGTCATATAATTCGGTTTATAGCAAATTATTTTCAAATTTATTTTTAAAAAAATATCAAAACGACAATTTAGAAAATAATTATAATATAAGAACAATTATCCACTCAATCAAAGTCCATATTTATATTTGTATTTTTCAGTGAATCTGAAGTAAATCGATTAAATATAACTTAAAACAGTAGATACTGTTATTTTTTTAAATAAACAATATCTACTCCATCAATAATATAGTATTTAATTTTAGTCAATTAATGCTAATAAAATATCTTCAGTTTTTGTCCACAGAAGTGATCCACCTTCTTCTGTCCATAAATATCGTTGTGCATTAGGAAAACGTTGAAACAACAATGCTCCAAAATCAGGAGAATGAACGGTACTCGTATCTTTCATGCCATACCATAATGTTGTTGGCGTTTTTATGTCTTCAGGTGAAAAACCCCATGGCTGCATAGCAATAAGAAGATCTTGAGTATATCCCTCATTACCTTGTTTAAAAGCTTCTGTCATACATTCTTGATAAACTGGAAGAAAATCTATCGATTGATAAACAGCTAAATCAACATCTGCACTGTAATTTAAAATAAAGTTCATTAACCAATTAGCTGATATATTTTGCTTAATCCAAGAAGCTAATACATCAGGAGCACTAACCGCCTGCTGTTGCATATTAGCAACTTCTTCTGTGAGTTGATTTCGTGTATCAGGATAATCAAATTGATCTTGTCCCGCGACAACAACTAATTTGTCTACATGACAATAAAAACAAAGTGCCATAGCAAATACAGCCCCTTGAGAAAATCCCATTACATCAAAGTTTTTAATATTAAGATGTTCGAGTAAAAATAAAATATCTTGAGAAAAAGATTTTAGCGTTTTATGAGGATCGAACGTTGAATCACCTAATCCTGGACGAGTTGGAGTAATTAAACGGATATTAAGCTTATTTAGATATTCAACATCCAAACCTAATAGACCACTCATACCTGCACCAGTACAAAATACTACTGGTTTACCTTGTTCTGGTCCAGACTCATACCACGCTAGAATTCTATTATCAGGTAACACTACATTATATTTTCTTGAGTTTTTAACTTTCATTAGATTTATTCTCTTATTAATTTTTTAATATCACAACATCCACCATATTAAATAGTGGTGTATTATTTTCTAAATTTAACTTTTAAGAACTAATATGAGACTAGCTAAGGATAAGATTTCATATAAACTCACAATAAATTTTCTAGTAGTATTAATGATAAAAAATGAATAATCTTTATGTTTATTTTAAACAGTATAACTAAAATGTACCCATTCGTTAAGTGCTTATTGGTACTGTTATCACTGCTTAAGTACAATATCGCAATGGGTTCACCTCTTCAGGATGATTGTAAACACGTTAATTTAATTCAATAATTTCTCTCTACTATTTATTAAATATAAAAAATAGTTTATTTTTTCTTTTTTAAATTAACAGTAAAAGCACCGATATATTTAATATCACTGAGATTATTATAGTTATATAAATATATTTATTATCTTTTCATTTTTAAAAACCACTAAATTGATAATAAATATATTAAAGCTCATTGTATAGTATGGGAATGTTTTATATTCAACCTGATTATTTAAATAAAAGGGAAGTTATACTTCCCTTTATTTTTAATGCTATAACGAAGCTATTTTACTAATTCACACGTACGCCCTTTATCTTCAGCGACACGTCCATTAATAGCATCATCTTCTGAAATGGTAGCAAGGTTAAATTCATCTTGCCCTTTTCCCCATATTTGGAAATTTTCACCAACATAGCGTGCACCACTCGCAGCAACAGCCTCTTGTAAAACAATAATTTCATCGTTGTAGTACATAACAGCGAGCTGTTCATTCGGAAAAGAAACTCTAATTTTCTGACCTTCACAATTATAAGTATCCGTTTTAGCGGCTAAAGCGGGGGCTGCCATTAACGATGATACTAAAGCAATAGCCGAAATAGAAAATAACTTATTCATCATATCTCCTAAAATAACCAATGAATTTCACTAATACAATAAAGCTAGGCACTTTCTTTTAAAGACAAAATAGGATACTTCCGTATTTGATGAAAACAAAAATATCTATCTTTATTTTAATAAAACCTTAATTTTAATAAAAACATCAATCATTGATTAATGACTTCAACAATTGTTTTTTTATTTAAAATCAAATTTAATTCAAATAATTTGCAATACATAACTTTACATTAATACTCGCCTATTTTACTTTATTCAATGCAACTACCACTATACGATATGCTATTATCCTAGCACCTATATATTTATTGTAGTTCAATAAATTAAATCGATCTTATTGAAAAATATCGATAGAGAAAAATAATAGGAATATTCATGCTCCAAGAGAATGTTGTTAAAGATATCATTGTTTGGATCGAGCAGAATCTTGATTCACGTTTATCATTAGATATCGTTGCTGAAAAATCAGGCTATACAAAGTGGCACTTTCAGCGCTTATTTAAAGCATATACAGGAATATCTTTAGGAAAATACATACTCGCCCGACGTTTATCTTGTGGTGCTTATGCCTTACGTATAACACGTTGCAGTCTGCTAGATATTTCACTGAAATATCGGTTTGACTCCCAGCAAACCTTTTGTCGTGCATTTAAAAAACAATTTAATATCACCCCTTCTGAGTATAGAAAAAAACCAGGTTGGGATATTAGTGAGCTTATTTTTCCAGCACTAGAAACTGTTGAGCTAAGTGCCAAATATGAAGTCGTTACCTTCCCTTCTCTAAAATTAGCCGGCATGTCTCACCAGTATAACAAACCCATTTCAACGTGGAATTCAGACAAGAAAAAATTCAGAAAAGAGTTTTGGCGTAAATTTTTGAAAGATGTACATACAATACCGACTGAGTTATATGCAATGCACAGAGCATCTGCAAGCACATTAGATGACACCATGTACATTTATAACACCGCAGTTGATAAAGAAAAGCTATCAACGGCATCTAATGTCTCAGCAATGTCACAATTAGAATTACCCAGCGGTAATTACCTAGAAATTACTTTTCATATGGATGAAATTTTAGATTCATTAACGGGTTATGATGACATTATTTATACGGTATATACTAAAGTATTACCAAAAATGAATTTATTACGTAGACCTGGCCCTGATATTGAACGATATACACTAAAAGAGCCTGTGAGTTACGATAAATTACTTGATCAAAGTGGGCAATATTTGCAAAAAATTAGCTACTATATTCCTGTTATTTAATCGCCTATTATTAAAAAGATCCCAACAACTTGGGATCTTTTGTCTAGATTGTATTTAAAGCAACATTTCTCTATTAGTCTTTTTTAGACTTATTAGCAAAGAAAATATCATCTTGAATATCTTTTGTTTTTATAGTAAATAATTCATTTGTTAAATTTTCGGTCAATAACTCAGCACTCGCCATCACTCGTAAATTAAATTCATTTAACATTTTATCTGCACCCGCTTTATTGGTTTTAACCATAGCAAGATATTTAGCTTCCATTTCTTTTTGCTCTAGTGCTGTTTTTTCTTCCCATTCTTGGTAGGCTTTTTTTACTATTGGTGCAAGTTTTGGATAGTCTGTCATCACTAATGTTTGTAATTTACGATATTTCCAATAAATAGAATCGCTATCTGCTTTATTTGTACCTATTCCATAATGTTGAGGATAAGCTTTTAGTCCACTGTAATATGGAACAAATGCAGTTAAATCCGCCATCCCCAACCCAACATAAGTTATTTCACCTATTTCTTGAGGAAGCTCTGGACGAACTTGCATTACATGTGCTTCATAAGTTCTAAATACACTAATTGGGCGCCATGGCTCTTTACCATTTAATCCATTGGTATAAGGATCATGTTTGGTTCCTTCAAAGTGGTTACGCAACATAGTCTTCGCTTCTTCAATAGACACTTTTTTTTCTGGTGTTAATAAAGGGGCAAAATTGCGCCCATCATCAACTGCTTGCTTTAACGATGGATTAAATTGTTGCTGAATGATCCATACTCTAGGGTCATTGTAGGTACGATCTCGCTCATCATCACGGGTATACGCTTTAGAAAAGTTAAATGCTCCCTCTTTTTCAGGATTATAAAGCCCTTTTTCAATCGCAAATTCCACTAAATTTTTAGAGCCTAATATATCTTCACTGTTGATATCATAAGCTTGTAGTCTGCCTTGATTACCTGTCGCAAAATATTTGTCTTTAGGCAATCTTTGTGCAATCCAATGATGTCCTGTTCCTGTTTCTAAATACCAAAGTTCATTTTTATCAACAACAGCAACTCCAAATCCTTCTCCAGCCCCTTGTGTTTCAATAATACTTCCTAATAATTCGATTGCTTCACGCGCTGTTTTTGCTCTTGAAAGTAGCACATCAGGAATATCATCTTCAGTTATTCCTGTATCTTCAACATAAGGATCAAAAGAAAGTGCTTTGGGTGAAGCAAAAATAGACTCGGTGCCACTAACGCCAACCCCCAGCTCGTTAAACCCTGTTGCGCCATGTAGCTGTGTTTTCCAATTTGGAACAGTAGTATAACGTAATGCATTTTTTGGTAATGGGTACGTAAAGTTATTAGCGCCGTTGTGTTCTTTTGTACTGTAAGTTCCTATTTGATTTGATTTAGCAGGATGAATAACAAAATGTTGCGCTTTTAATGCATCGCTATCTGCGCTACGAGCAATAATTAAAGAGCCATCATTTGTTGCCTCACTTCCAGCTAATAATGTGGTACAGGCCAAAGCAGATGAAACTAATGCAATATTAATTGATAAGGCAATAATACCTTTTTTGAAAAAAGACATAAAACTCCCCATTTGCTTGTTATTTATAATTTGTATATCAATTAAATACCTTAAGAAATAAAAAACCAGATAGATAATTGGACGTAGAATATTAACAATGAAAAAGAGCCCATTACCGTGATTTATATCTCAATGGTCATTATATTTTGAAATAAAAAATTAATTAAATGTATCATATTAATATCAATGGGATTTATCTATGGACATATTTAAATATAAATAAGATAAAGTATTGTTATTAATTTCATTAGAAATGTAATCTAAGCTAATTTTATTTATAATAAGAGTTTATTATATTAAATATAATAATAATACATTAAATGCAATAGTAATCTGTGTTAATAAAAAAACACTAATGCTTCCTTCATAACTATTATTTAATAATTATCCTATTAACGGTATAATCGTATATAAGATAAACAGACTAAAGTAAAAAACACGATGGCAGTTAATATAAAAAGAACCTCTTGGTCAGGAGGGTGGGCTACATTGCGCGACCTTGAAATTATACAAACGGTGATCGACTATGGGAGTGTGACTAATGCTGCAGAGCAACTAGGTATTTCTCAACCCGCAGTAAGCCAAACATTAAATCAGATAGAAAAGCGTTGTGGTAAACAATTATTCACTCGTGAAAATAACAAACTTATACCTAACTCTGATGCACTATTACTCTACGAAGAAATCACCAACATAGCCGCATCTTTCAGTCGACTAAGCCATTTTCATCACCAAGAAAAAAAACGAAGTCTACGCATTTTAGTTCCCCCAACACTAGCTTATGGATTTATAAATAAAATCACTGCTCTTTTTATTAAAAAACATCAAGTTAATGTTCATTTAGAAATATCTAGAAGTGAACAGTTATTGTCTTTAATTGCAAAAGAACAAGCCGATATTGCCATTACTGACAATATGACAATTAATAGTAATTATAATTTGACACAAATACCAATGAGAGAAACTCAAATTATTTGTGCTATGCCTAAATCGCATAAACTATGTACAAAAAATACGCTCACATTAGATGATTTACATGATCAACCTTTTATTGCATTAGTTAAAAGCAATATTGGCCGTACCGTTATTGACAGAATGCTTCATAAATCAAACTCTAAACCTAATATTATTGCTGAAGTCTCAGATCAAGAAACAGCAATAACATTTGTAAAAAATGAATTAGGAATAAGTTTAATTAATTCATTTCCTATTATTGAAACTGAAGGTGTTATTTATAAGAAAATTACGCCAACAATTAAGAGCAATATTTGTTTCTTTACATCGAAAAAAACAGAACATGAAACTCAACTCTATATTGAGTTTATCCAAGAGAATCAACCAAAAAACTCATTATTTTCAATATCCATTAAATAGTTATTAAGGTCTCATTCTATGCAACATCAGCAAATAGAAGAGACCTTTCTATTATTTACGTATATTAAGAATAGATAAAACACCTTCAGTAAAAAGTGTTAAACCAATGGAGAGCGCCTCTTCATCGATATCAAATTTTTCTTTATGATGCCCGTCTCTTTGATCTGCACCTACTAAAAAGAATATCGCTTTTCCACCTTTTTCTTGTACTCTTCTTACCATCAGTGAGACATCTTCACTCCCCCCCAAAGGTAATGTGACATTTAATAATTCTGGATGTGTATCGATAATCCCTTGCATGAGGTTTATCATTTCAAGATCATTTCTAAAATTTGTTGCCTCACCAGTAATTTCTATTTTCGTTTCCAAGTGATAAGAAGATGCGATACCAGCAGTATATTTTTTGATATTATCAAATAAATATTTTGTTATTTCAGCATCTTGTCCACGTACTTCCAGTTGCATCTTCGCCGAGCTAGGAATAAGGCTACGATCTTCACCTGCAATTAAAGTTCCAACATTTACTCTCGTCATGCCTTTACCATGCCTTGGTGTTGCTAATATTTCATTAGCTAAAAAACAGGCTCCAGTTAATGCATTATTTCCTTTTTCTGGCTCATCGACAGCATTAGCTACTTTTCCTTTTAAAGAAATATCTAATTTAGTTGTACAAAGGAAATCAAAAGGATCGAGTGCAATTTCACCTTTTTTTAAATTACATCCAATATGCATTCCCATAAAGTAATCAGTATCATCCAAAATCCCACTGTCGCTTATTGCTCTAGCACCTCTCACCCCTTCTTCTGCAGGTTGAAATATTAATTTGTATTTTCCACTTAAAATGTGAATATTTTGTTTTAACCAATGTGCTAAACCAAGCCCTATTGCAGTATGTCCATCATGACCACAAGCATGCATTAATCCAGAACGACACGAAGCAAAACCCTGCTTATTAGGTAGATGATTTTCATCATTTGATTCTTGAACATAAACACAATCAATATCAAAACGAAAAGTGAATGTAGGACCAGGTATTTTTGTATCAATAATAGCCATACATCCTGTAAGACCATTCATTTCGGCTAATAACTCAGTACTGATCCCTTTTTCTTTGGCAATTTTGATTGCTTCTTTTACGAGTTTTTCATCTCGACCTAAAATACTTTCTTGGCAAAGAATATGAGGCCCAGCTTTAACCTCAACCCCCATGTCACGCAATAACGTAATTATCGTGCCCGTTGTCACAAACTCGGTCCAACCAATTTCTGGAAATTGGTGAAAAGTCCTACGCCACTCTATTAATTTATTTATTTGGATCGGCTGCATTGTTTTTCCCTTATAAAAAGTAAACCTCAATTAACAAACAAGAAAAATATATAATCAATAAATTATAAGAATCATAATCTAATAGTTATGTGCGTAGATGTGATCTCATCGCCATTTTGCTCATTTTTAAAGCATGGCTATTTTATGATTTTGTTTAAATAAGAACGTGGAAAATAGCGAGTAAAATCAATTAATAAGGAATAAAAGATAGCCACTAAAGTCATATTTGTGTTTAGTGGCTATTGTATTGATCATGATTCATCTATAAATCGCATTAATTGCTGGCGTAATTGCTTGTTTTCTTGTTTTAACTGCTCATTTTCATCTAATAAGGTTAGAGCGATAGCAATGCCATGCCAATCTAATGCGAGCTCTTTATGAAGTTTTAACGCACGATGTGTCACCACAAGGGCATTATCATCGAAAAACCATTCTTGAGTTTCAATTTCTAATGGCTCAATCACGCCAAGTGCAACAAACTCTTTAAGTTCATCATTTGATATTCCAGTGTGATGGCAAAATTCAGTGACAGTAAATATAGTTGTTGTTAACTGACCCATTATTTATTCTCCCAGTCTTTACGTGGATTATAATCGGTCTGGCTATCTGCAATTTGTTGCCATAATTCGCGTGTTTTTTCATCCGATTTAGGTGGCATTACAATTTTTAAAATTGCATATAAATCGCCACTAGCCTTTTTGCTAACTAATCCTTTTCCTTTAATACGTAATTTTTGCCCTGCTTGGCTTCCTGCAGGAATAGTTAATAAGATTTTCTCTTTTATTGTAGGTATAGGAATTTTTGCACCTAATGCCGCTTCCCAAGGTGCAACTGGAACCACTATTTCTAAATCATGGCCTTTAATATCAAACAAAGGATGAGGTGCAATACGAATTGTTAGCCATAAATCACCATTTTCCCCACCATTTTCACCTAGTGTTCCCTGACCTTTTAAGCGAATACGCTGTCCATCAATAACACCTGCAGGAATTTTAATATTTAATGTTTTAGGAATTTCTTTTTCTACGATCCCAAAAACATTATAAACCGGTAAATGGTAACTAATTGTGCGTTTATGTTCTTCTTGTGATTCTTCTAAAAACACAGCTAATTCTAGTTCTAAATCGTGTCCACGTTGTTTAAAGGACTGAGAATTCTGCTGTTCTTCAAATGGAGAACGTCGGCCAAAAAATGATGCATAAATGTCATCAAAATCTTCTTGGCTAAAGCTTTGTTGATTTTTTGTATTCGAATCTTGTTGTGTAAATTGCTTAAACTTAGGATCGTTACGATGTGCCCAAAGCTCATCATATTCAGCTCTTCGTTGCTCATCTCCTAATATTTCCCATGCTTGAGCAATTTCTTTAAAACGCTCTTCAGCATTCGGCTCTTTACTTACATCAGGGTGATATTTTTTAGCTAAACGGCGATAAGCCGTTTTAATCGTTTTAGTATCATCAGTAGGTTTAACACCCATTATGGCGTAGTAATCCTTTAATTCCATAGTGATATCTCAATTATGTTAAATAATGAATTAAATATTAATCCCCTAGGCTTGATTAATTATAGAACAAAGAAATTATGTTAGTGAGTAAACGTCGAGAATAACACCTGAAAAATGACTAAAAAACGACCTTTAAATAAAAAATAATTTAAATTTTAAAAAATAATTTAACCAAATAAAACAAGATATTAATAAGCTTTGAGCTTTATTGTCACTTTTTTTCATAAAATTGCATTTGAAATACCTTATTAGAAGAGGTAGATTTTATTCAACAGCACAATAGCTTATTACATTATCAGCAATAATTTTTCTTCTTAACTAAGATAAAAATAGAAAAATTAATCTCTTCATTTTAGGGAGGTAAAATGGAACGAATTATTATTCCCACTCACTATATCCATGTACGCTCAACACCACTTTGGACCAAAGACACAGCCCCAAAATCAATTTGGGAAAGGCATTTAGATAAAGGTACTCGCCAAGGGGTTTATCCTAAGCTGTCTGTTATGCAAGGAATGATTATTTATTACGCATATGCAGATGAAATTAGCCCAGAACCAACAGAAACATTAGTGATTAATGCTGGTGAATTTGGTGTATTCCCGCCAGAGACATGGCACAAAATAGAAGCAAAAACTGAAGATACTGTTTTTAATGTCGATTTTTATGTCGATCCTAAAATACTTGCCGAAGGTTAATAATAATATGGAAAATGAAAATAAAGGCTATTTATTAGAATTGATTAATGCCTATGGCCAAGAAAAATCTCAAAAAATATTTCTAAATCCTAAAATTTTATATATCCCAGAAATTGCGACGAAAGAAGTTTCACTTTTAGTTAATGAGCTAAAAAATAAGGTAAATATTGAATCACAAGAACTCACCTTAGTATTAACAAACAAAAATAACGGTGTTTCTGTTGATAAAGATAGTTTTTTAACTGATTTATTAGATGCTGATATGTCCAGTTTAATGGTGAAAGATCTTATCAATATTGTACGTGGTTATGATATGGATGAAGAAACAAATGTTTGTGGCTGGTGAACTCACGTTGTGAAAGGAATATATCACCTTCACTATACCTATTGATAATGAAGGTGATTGATTAATACCTAGAGAGAAAATTGAAGATCATTTTTTAAGAGCCTATCTATCATCCAATATCCCGCTTTTCCTGGTGGCTTGCTTCTTGACCACACCAAATCAATGTCTATTTTCTTGGGGAATTGGTCATAATCTAGACTGACTAACAAATCATGTCCAAATTGCTCAACTAACCATGTGGGTAATATTGCCCATCCCATTTCTTGCTCAGCCATTTCTAGTAATAATAAATAATTAGGGGCTAGCCAGTTTTTCTCACTATTAATAGCAAATTGAGCCCTACTGCTTAGTCTTAATTGACGATGCATTGTTAAATGTTGGTAGTTGATTTTATTTTCTTTTACAAGTGGATGCGTTTTATGTGCATATAATCCTAACTTACCACTCACAGGCAAACGAGCGAAAGCAATATCAGCAGGATATTCTACTCGTGATTCCATCATACCAATATGCGCCTGATTATTTTGTAGCATATTAATCACATCATCATTTTCTGCAACAAGAAACTCAAATTCAAGATGTGGGAATTCTTTATCTAGAATTTTCAAGAGTTGCTCTGAATAAGGTGGTTGATACATATCAGAGAATACACAACTTAAACGAGGTTCCATTTCAGGCGATAGTTCTATTCTTAATGCCTGTAGTCGTTCATCAGCCGACAATATATCTTCGACCAAGCTCAACACTTTTTGTCCTGCAAAAGTCAGTGTTGACTCTCGCCCTTTTCGCTCAAATAGTTCAAACCCCATATCATCTTCGAATCCAGCGATGGTACTACTGACCGTAGATTGGCTTTTATTTAATTTTCGTGCTGCTGCAGAAAATGATTTTAATGAAGCGGCTTCAACAAATGTACGCAAAGTTTCTATAGAATAGTTCATTGTGGTATCGGTTTTTTCGATGGCTCCTATTTTGTATATATACAAAATATCACCAATAATTGCACTCGTTTTTTGTTAAATAATTAATTTGAGGTGAGATATGAGCCAATATCAAAAAACATTTACTGAGCGCGTTTTTCACGCTGTTACATTTGAAGCGATTGCTATTGCCATAACGGCACCGCTTAGTGCATGGCTTTTGGAACGCTCAATTTTTCAGATGGGTACGGTTGCTATTGTCTTATCCACATTAGCTATGTTATTGAATCTTTTTTATAACATGATCTTTGATCGTTATTGGCCTTTATCAAAAGGCTCAAGACCAACAAAAATACGGATTATACATGCAATTGGTTTTGAATTTAGCTTTGTGATTATAGGATTACCAATACTGGCACTTTTATTAAATATGTCATTATGGAATGCATTTTTATTAGAAATTGGTTTTTTTGTCTTTTTCCTTTTTTATACTTATGCATTTAATCTTAGCTACGATAAATTACGTGAAAGTTGGTTTAATCGTAAAGAAAAACCTATTATTGCACGTAACTAATAACAACTATCTTAAGTACTTAATAAATTATTATTAAGTGCTTTCTTTGGTATTATTAAATTTAATCATACGTAAAAGTAAAATCGACTTTACCATTTGCTTCACCTTCTTTTACTCTATCATTACTATAACGAATATAACGAGCATAAAAGGGTAAAACATACGCCGTTTCTTTTTTAACATCAAAAGCAACGGCTGTCTTTTCGCCAATATTGATGGGATTTTCTTCTTTATCTAATATTTGAATACCTGCACCATCTGCTGAAGATGCACCTTGAGTTAGCATTAATATATTATCGTGCCCTGAGACTGTCACACCATCAAAACGAATTGAAATATTTAATTTAGGATCACAATCTTTTAGTTCAATGGTAAAAGGAATAGCTTGGCTTGCACTACCAACCGTTGGAAAAGTGTTATGAATAGTTATATATTGCTGATCTCCAGTTAAAGAAAGCACCTTTTGATAATTAGCAACTTGGCAAGTACCTTCTTTTATATGTCCTTGCAGGTTAATCACGACTTCATCTGCGGTTGCATTTCCAATAAATAAGGCATTCATCAATAAGATAATGGTTTTATAATTATTTTTTATATACATCATTCCTATCGCCTTATTATTGATATGAAAAAGTTAACGTAACAGAAGCATTCGCATCACCAGCGACTACAGTATTATTTGTTTTTACATATTTAAATAGTAATGTCAGAGGAACTATTTGATTATTCGATGTTGTTATATCGTTTATTCTAAATTGATTTTTATTTCCTTCACTCTCACTTTTAGGCCCTAATGATTGTAATGTATTATTAAAGAAAACTTGGTACCCAACACCTTTTGCTGTTGTTGCTGAATTTGGTGATTTAAGTGAGATAATATTAGTTTCATTTCCGATATTATTATTATCACTAATGGTGACAAAAGGAGCTACATCCTTTTCACAGATTAAACTAATATTAGCCGTTTTACCGGCCTCTAAGTTTTCACCAATTGATAATCTTGAAAAAGTTTGTCGAGTATAGGAACCCATTTGTAATGTTTGAGTTCCCGTTTGAACACGACAAGAACGTGCTTTAAATTCCATTGTAACGGGATTTAATCTAATTGTTGCTGTTTCAATTAATTGCCCATATCTATAACAATTTACTTTGGCTAATTCTTGGGCTGGTAAGGTAACAATTCCATTCGGAAAACGACCTGGTATTTTCACAAGTGCGAATTTTACAGTTGCCCCCATCCCTGAATCATCGCTCCCTCCTCCAGTATAAGGAAAAACTTGAGTTTCTTTGTTTGAGATTATAGGTAGCCATTTTAATTTATTGTTATTTGAAACGGCCATTATCCACCCAACACCTGAATGTGTAGTTTTAAACACGTCGTAATTTTCGCGCTCATATCTTGTTTGAGTACCACTCACGTCCCTAACAGAATATATTGTTTCCTTATCTAATCTATTATCTGTATCAAGACAAAAATAAGCTTGTGTTCGTTCAGTATCCCACTTTCCTGTAATTAATTTTCCATTTGCTATAGCACTGTCAGATGCAATATTGTTTATAGGCCCAACTGATAGCATTAAATCAATGCTTTTTGAAGCTGCATCCACTATATTAGGATAATAATTAATTATAAATAGAGTTAAAAAAAACAATGCATTATTAGATTTCATATTATTCACCATTAATTGTTATAAGCACTGTGCACTCACTTGCTGTATCCCTTTATTTTCAGAGATATCATTTAAATAATATTGTGCGTAGCATTGTTGTTCTTTTTTATTTCCCCATTTTATATAAAGTTGACCTTTTTCAGGCAACCCACTGATATAAAGAACACCATTATCTCCAACAATACTTGTATTATTTATTTGTGTATCTTTGAGATCATTATTAACTAATGTTGCAATCGCACCAAATGGGATTGGCTTTTCTTTAAAAGTAAGTAAAATTAATGCCTTAAACCCTTTTTTAATTTCAAAATCTGCTAATACCACTGCTCCTTTAGTTGGAATAACAGTTTTATTATTTCCAACAATTTCAATATTTTCTTCTAATGTAGAAATATCTAATGTCACGCTATTACGCACATAAGGTGAAACATAAGGAATAATAGCGTACCCTCGGCTATCAGTGGCGACACTATTCACATTTTGAACTTTGACATATTTAGCATTAGGCGCCCTAACTAATGCTAAAGTTTCTCCTAATGGTTGCGACAAAGTGATCCCATATGGATGTAAAACAATTCCCCCTTGAGCACCATAATCTACCCGTTGATAATGAGAACCATAGCTATATCCTGCATTAATATTTCCATAGGCACCATTATAGGAAACTTGCGCATTGCCACTGGCATTTTGATCTTGATTACCATAACTCTGGCTAATAGCATAATTGAGTTTTCTATTTTCTAATGCATCACCACTCATGCCTACTTGTAAATTATATCTACCACCTTGGGCTAAATTCATATTTGACGTTAAATAAGTTGTATTTTTAGGATACCAATTTGATAAAGGTATATTTATGCTAAATGCAATTTGGTGGTCATTATCTGAATCAGGCATACTGCTATAGTTATAATTTAATCCATATGAAATATTTTTAATATTTGTATTATAACCAGCATTTATATTACGCTCGATCCCGGAACGTCCCCAATAATCTTGCTGATAAGTACTAAAATAAATATTGCCATAATGACTTAAAGATTGGTTTAAATTAGCTTGAATACGTGAGCGTTTATTATAATTTATATCACTAATATTATTTGCTTCACTAAACGTATAAAAACCATGTGTAGAATAACGATAACCAGCTAGCGTAACTGTCGTACCACTTTGCAACATACTTTTTGAATATTGAAATCGATAGGATTGACCTGAATCTCTAGTGTTATTTCTATTATTATTGTCATTGTTGTGGACGATATTAGCATGAGTAATATCTGTCGAAATTGCGCCTAACTCACCCAAATTAAGGCCAATACCTATTGCTGATGCGGTATATTTTTCTGCTAAAATTTGCCCACCATAAACAGTAATGTCTAAAGGTAGCCCATACATTGCCGTTGCTTGCGCAAAATAAGGCTCTCTAGAATTTAGATTAGAATCAAATTTACCACTGCTAAAAGAATATTTTAAACTTCCTTCACGTTGCATAATTGCTAGTGAAGAAAAAGGCACTACAAAATCACGTTTACTTCCATCCGCCTCTTCAATTGTGACATCTAAATTCCCACTATAAGACGTTGGATACAGATCGTTTATTTCAAATGCACCGGCTGCGACATAAGTTTGATAGATAATATAATTATTTTGCCGGATCGTAACCTGAGCATTACTTTTAGCAATACCTCGAACAATAGGTGCAAACCCTTTTTGACTGAGAGGTAACATACTTTCATCTGACTCAAGTAAAACTCCTCGATAAGAAAAACTATCAAATATTTCACCCGAGCTATTAACATCTCCTACAGTAAATAATGATTTAAATGGTTCAATTTGATGGCTCAGATAAGTTTGAATATTATTCCATTTATTATCTTTATTACTATGGTTATAAGTTGAATAGTTTCTCAAACGCCAACCGTTAAAATTTAATCCACTACGTAAATTTAAAAATTGATCATTGGTATGTTCTTTATCCAAATTATCTATCCATGTATTAGAACCTGAATAGCTATAATTTAATAATAAAGCAGGTAATCCTTCATTCCATAATTTTGAACTAACTTCGCCCCTCACTGCCTTATCTATATAAATTTGAGGAATACTGATATCGAGTTTTTGTTGTGAAAAATTAAATTTAATACTAGAGTCAGGGATCACTGCGGCAAGATTAGTGATTTCTGCATTATCAGATAATTTTTTTAGATCCGATTTATCTAGTACTTTAACCCCCCAAGCAACCAATTGTTCCTTTACAAAAACGGGATAAATATTGTTATCATTCTCGTTTAACAAAAAAGATATTAGCTCACTACCTACTTTTTCATTATTAATATAGATATCAACAATATAATCACCAGGAAGTTGCCCTCCCGGTTTAGAGAATTGCGCTAATGTTTGCAAATCTGCAATATTTTGATTGGTACCATAACTTAATGCTGTTGGATCAAAATAATCATCAGAAAATGATTTTTCAATATAAGATAAAGAAATAATAGCCGAAATAAGCAAATAAAATCTGCATTGTCTGTATCTATTATTATTCTTTTTCATCATTTTTCTCATAAAATAACGTGATCTATCTAAAAATTAAAATCATTTAAATTTATTTTTAATTTTTCATTAGTTCAGTTACTCCTCCGTAACTATTTACAGCATTCCAAGTTATTTTTCCATTGGTACCTTGTGGTAAATTCCAATTATAAGTACTTTTTGGTGCTAACATTTCAGGTCTATCGAATTTATAATCACCTACTGATAATGTAGATAATGTCACATAATAAGGTGTAGGATTTTCAATATGTAATTTATTGTTGATTATCGATATTTTTAATTCTTTAAATGCTAAATCAAAATCTTCTCTAGAGAGACCATTAGGAATATAAAATAATTTAATACGACTATTAATTGAGATTAATAGTGTATTTTTAGCATTGGGATCAGATGCTGGTATTGCTTTTACATTAAGCCAAAAAACTGATTGCTTATCTTTTGCCAATTCCACTTTATTTTTCATATACACAATTTTAAGTGTATTTGATTGCTCTGCATCTAAACGAAAAAGTGGAGGCGTTGTAATAAATAAAGGATCTACTGAAGGTGCATCTGATTTCTCATCACCTATCCATGATTGAATAAGATAAGGATTTGAATCTGGATTTTGTACTGTGATTGTCGCTTCATGGCTACCTTCAGTATAAATAACGCGTGTAGATTCAAGCACAACACTCGCTTGGGATAGATTAAAAAAAGCCCCAAAAGTAAATAATATTAAAACTGATTTTATTTTTTTTAGCATAATTAGCCTTTATAAAGCGATGTCATACCCCTTGATAAATCAAAGGGTATGTACTGTTTTTAAAGATAGTTAATATTAAATGTTGCAGTTGATGAAACTTCATCAGCAGTTAATGTGCCGCTTGATTTAATACGTTTAAACGAAGCGTAAACGGTTGTATCCCCTTTAGTTTCAGTTAAAGTCACAGGGATTTGTGTTGATGCGGGAATGATTTGTGAGGTTTGAGCATTATCGGTAAATAATGCAACACCTATATCTGTTTTTGAAATTTCATTGCTGCCAGTCACAATATAAGTATGACCATCAGCATTTGTATTATTAGATGTAAATTCAATATTAACGGCATTATTTTTCGCAGGACAATCAGATAACGATATTTTGATTGGTTTGGTTGTTGTTAAATCATTTGTTGCAGCTAATGCAGTTACGCTATAACTACCTAAATCAACCGCTGCCGTATTATTACCATTTTCAAATTGAACATTACACGTAGTATCAACAAATTTACCAGTGAAATTTATTGTACCATCAGCTGCAAATGTTGATGCAGATAAACCTAATAATGACGTTGTGGCCGCTAATAGAACTAGCTTGCGTTTAAGTTGGAACATATTGACCTCATTGATATAAAGATAATTAGCCTATTTAAACCTTGTATTTACACAAATAAAGAGTATTAATTTAATTAAAACCATATCAAAGAAGAAATAGCGTGTTAAAAAGCTATTCTTTTAATATTGTCATCTTAAATTAAGATTAATAATAAATTAGCCATTTTAATTTCTCAACTAAATCTTAATCAATAGTCAGATAAAGAATAAATACAATATAAAATATAAAAATAAGAAACTAATGTGATGATTAAAATAAAAAGAAAAACAATATCAGAATTATAATCCAAGCAATTTTTAAAGTTTCATTAAAAATAGAAATAAATCACAAAATACACAAAAAAAGAATATCAAAAAAAGACTATTATTAGTACAAAAATGATTTAATTATTATTTATATATTCGTTCTGTGATAAACATCAAAAATAGCATTTCTTTATTTAGTATCAATATAAATTGTAGATCTTATAAAAAATCGTTACCCAATATAAGAGTAAAGAACTTAATCAATGAGCTCTATCTTTTATAAAACAATCAATAATTAAAGTTAGTTACAAATAAAACATTTAAGGTTTTCGGCTATTGACAAAATATGTAGCTACATTTGATAAAATATCATTTAAGATAATAACATTAGGTAAGTAAAAGTGCTCTTAAACAGGATAATAGCAATAACTTAAGCTTACTCACAAATACGGTATGAATTTCTTATTATTCAGATAGTAATAATATATTTAATGACTATCGTCATGCTAACATGCTTCAAATTATCTCAATAATAAATTAGACTTATAAAAGCTTTATAAATAATAAAGGTATTCCTTTTTAGAATAAAATATAATACTCAGCCTAAAGGATTAATGATGGTATTTTTTATCAGTTATATGATACTCGCTATATTTTTGATTGCAGTGCTAGCTCATTGGTCTTTTTCTGCATTATTTCCTAAGGCTCCTTCTACAACACTTTCATGCCTTTTAGTCAGAACACTTATTGGCGTCTTACTTGTTATCGCTGATATTTGTTTGATTTTCATCTTACTAAGCCAATTACTTTGATTTGATTAAGTTTTATATGAAAATACTATCGATATTATTTCTAAACTGAATATTCTCAATTTCAGGTAACGAATAGATGTTAGACAATGGCAATAACACTAATATATCTTTATTGGTATTCTTTTTACGTTTTAGTGGATACCAAAAGCTATCAATGTCCTATCCATTCTCCAGATACCCAATCATTTCAATGATGACAAAATCAAAAATCAGTAAATAATTTTCAATTATTTCATTACGATTTTAGATAATCATCCAACGTAAGCAAACTACGTTATCCACATATTTTCCTTAAAATTTATCTAAACGGACAGATAACTGTCCAATTACGAGCAAAAAATGTGACTACTCAAGCAGAATAAACTTAATTAACCTCTATTATCTTAACAAATGGTAAAACATTTTTTAACAAACGAGGAGTGATATGAAAAAAAAGAGTAGTATTGCATTTATCAGAAAAAAATTAGTGAAAGATAATTCTATCTATGTAAAAGAGCTCAGTGCTCTACTTCATGTATCGGAAAGAACCGTAAGAAGATACATAGATGAATTACAGTTATTAGGTATAGCAACTAAATTTCATGGTGGAGTGAGATTACAAAAAATTGAATTAGAACCAATAATAAATAGAACTATTGATGAAACCAGAGTGCTTCAAATTGATTGCGAAGAACAAGGTAAAGATAAAAAAACTGCAGATAAATGCTCATTATATATTTTAGGATCTTTCAATTTAGATGTTGTCACAGAAGTTGAAAGATTTCCTTTTGTCGGAGAGACAATCAAAGCAATCTCCACAAACTTTTTCCCTGGTGGAAAAGGTGCTAATCAAGCGGTTGCGGCAGCTGAATTAAATGATCATGTGCATTTTTTTGTTAAAGTAGGCGACGATTCATTTGGCACTACCGCAGAGAAATATTTTGGTACTACAAAGATAAATTCATATACCTTAATTAAAGATGCCAATACAAAGACCGGGAATGCATTAGTTATGGTTGAGAATACCACTGGTAACAATAGTATTATTATTGATCTAGGGGCTAATGCAACAATCACTAAAGCTGAAATTCTTTCAGATATTAATAATCTACAATCTGCAAAGATTTTTCTTACTCAATTAGAAAATAATATAGATGCGACCAAGTTTGCGATTGAAATAGCAAAAAAATCGGGATGTTATGTCATTCTTAACCCAGCGCCCTATTCAGATCAAATTGTCTCACATTTGTCATCTATTGATTTATTAATACCAAATGGAACAGAAGCAGAATTAATATCAAACATTAAAATTGATAGCGTTATTTCAGCACAGGAAGCCATAAAAGCAATACACAACTTAGGTGTTAAAGAAATAGTAATGACACTTGGTGACAGTGGTGCTCTTTATTTCAATGGTAGCACTATGAAATATTACAAAGCGATGAGTGCATCTGTAGTTGATACAAGTGGTGCTGGTGATGCATTCACTGGTGCTTTAGCTGCAAAATTAATAGAAGGTAAAAATATGGATGAAGCAATTAAGTTTTCTATTGCTTATGCATCATTGGCCGTTGAAAAAAAGGGTGCATCATCAATGCCATCTAGAACAAGTGTTGATGCCAGATTAAAAAAAGAGCGTATGTAAGGGAAGTGCATAAATAACCCACCCCGTTAATAAATTATATAATCGAGGTCGTTATGAAATATTTAATTTTCATTATTAGCCTTCTCTTAATTTTTATAGTGGCATCTTCAATTAGTTTTAATGCTAATAAAATAAAAAGAAAATTTATTCCTATTCTTATTCTTTTATTAATAGAGGCCACCGTTGCTTTTATACTTCTACACACATCTATTGGGATCACAATTCTTAACACGACAAATATAGGTATAGAATATTTAGTACATCATGCAAATAAAGGAATTGATTTTGTATTTGGAGATATAAGCACAAAAACACCTATTGTGTTCGTTATTGTTGCTCTAATGCCTTTAGTATTTATTTGTTCAATTATTGGGATATTAAAATATTTTGGTATTCTACGTTTGATTATTCTTACTATCGGGTACCTTATTAATAAAATAGCCAAAGTAGGTAAACTTGAATCTTTTTCAGCAGTTAGTGCTGTCATTGTAGGTATGATGGCCGTATATGTTTCGATTAAAGAATACATACCCAATTTAACAAAACCACAAATGTACACAATAGCTGCATGCTCGTTATCTACTGTCGATATCGCAATATTGGGTGCTTACACTCAAATGTTATCACCTCAGTTTGTTTTTATTGGTGTTTGCCTAAACTTTTTTAGTACTTTCGTTATTGTTTCCATTATTAACCCTAACGATCCTATTGAGATATCTAACAATTTTTCTGGCCCTAAAAATGAACATCATAGTTTTTTTGAAGTACTAACAGAGCATATGCTCGATGGTTTTAAATTAATTCTAGCAATAGTTCCAATGCTTCTTGGCTTTATTGCTCTAATTAGCATGTTGAATGATATTTTTTTACACCTCATAGGAATAAGTTTCCAAGGTCTTCTTGGTTATATTTTCTCTCCTATTGCATTTGTGCTTGGCGTCCCTTGGCAGGACAGTATTGAATTCGGGCAAATTATTGCTACAAAAATTTTAACGAATGAATTTGTTGCAATGATTGACTATATCAAATTGGATAATCTGAGCCCAAGAACAGAAGCCATTATCTCTGTATTCCTAATTTCGTTCGCAAATTTTGGTTCAGTCGGAATGATTATTGCTTGTGTCGCCAGTATCAGTAAAGAACATGGAAAAATGATAGCGGCGAATAGTTTTAGACTGATCGTGGGTTCAACGTTGGTGAGTTGCTTATCTGCAACGATGGTCGGTATTTTTATTAACTAATATTTATTTTATGAGTCATCTTTTTAATTCTAGTTGTTATTCAATGTGTTATGTAAGTTATCAAAGGAGAAGTATATGACTAAAATTATTATAGATTGTGATCCGGGTGTAGATGACGCCATTGCTATTTTACTGGCATTGGCATCACCAGAAATAAAAGTGCTAGGGATCACAACAGTATCTGGAAATGTAGAGTTAGATAAAGTTCATGAGAATGCACGTAATATTCTTTCATTTGTGTCACGGCCTGATATTCCTTTAGCCAAAGGATGTGAACGACCTTTGATAGCACGTCGGGGAAGCAAAACACAAGTACACGGCAATAACGGCCTTGCTGGAGTGATGTTACCAAAATCTAATTACACTTATCCTGATATACATGCTGTCGATTTTATTATTGATACTGTGATGTCTAATCCTAAAGAAGTCACCCTTTGCCCGACAGCACCACTTACCAATATCGCCATGGCAATGCTAAAAGAACCAAGGCTTAAGGATAATGTGAAAGATATTGTTCTAATGGGAGGGGCTGCATTTTGTAATGGGAATATAACACCAGCAGCCGAATTCAATTTTTATGTCGATCCACACGCGGCACATATTGTTTTTGATACAGCAGAACACATTACTATGTTGGGATTGGATGTCACACATAAAGCTGATATTCGAGCAGGTTTATGCCAGTCGTTAGAGCAAGGTAATGTTATTGCTAGAACAGCAGCAAAAATGTCTCGTGGATATGCTGCATTTGATCCCTTCTTACATGATCCCTGTGTAATAGGTTATCTAATCCGCCCAGATATTTTCACCGGTATAAATGGGCATATTGATATTGAATATGAATCACGCAAACTTTTTGGTTTAAGTTTTGCGACAGTCCATGATCCTCTAAGACCACCTAAAAATAATAGCAATTTAAATGAATGTCGTATGAATACAATGATAATCACCGATGTTCAATCAGAGAAATTAATGTCGCTGATATCTGAACGGATTTTATCTTTGTAAATGGAATCAAGAAAAATACAGAGAAGTATAGCTTCTCTGTATCAATCTTTATTGTTTTTTTAAAAATTAAGGTTATTTTCTCTCAACAACAATTAATATTATATTGGAAATTAAACAAGAAATATCCTAATAGTCACTCCGTGCTATGTTTAAAAATAAATAAATCTATTATGATGACTAATCTCATAGTAATAGATGTTGGTGTTTATATAATTATTTATATATAACAATACATTAGGATTAAAAACATGGCTAATTATAAGAAGTTAATAGCTTTAATCGTTATATTATTTACCTGTATAATAGGGAGCGCACATGCAGAGCAACGCCCTGATGTGGCAGATAATGTCATTGCCTATAAAGGTCAACAAGGAGTGATTGTTTGGACTCTACGTATTGGTGATCGTAATGCTAATGAAGCATTAGTACAGATCGAAGGTATTGACCATGACTGGAATTTAAAAATTCAGAAGATGCAGGTTGAAAAAACAAGTCGAGATACTCGGTATTCAATAAATATTAATGGAAACAAATTTGTTGCTCTAATTATTGAGAATAAATGCTGTGGTAACCTTTATATACCAGGAGAATCTCAGCCTATATCAGTAAATTATTCTGAAGGAATATCCCATGAAGGTAATGCACAAGCATTTCTCACTGATTATCTTCAAGCTAAAAATAATGAAATCAATAAATAAGTCTTTAAATTTATTTTGATATTAAATAGGTGAGTTTTATTGATTACTTTCTCACCTATAAAATAGAACGAAGAAAACAGCCCTGAAATACTAATGACTACCCATAAAAAATAGGTGAGATAATTATTTAATCCAGATAATTTAGAATGGATAATCAGTTAATTTAGCCAAAATAAAAACAATAAAAAATTGAAAATAAGAATAGTTATTATTATAATTATTCTTTATAGAATGCAATTTATTAGGATCTGGATATGACTAAAAAATATTATATTAACAATATGTTTTGGGGCTATTTTATGATGTTCGTGATGATTTATCTTAATTATAACGACCACACTATTGAAAGTCTGTTAATGCTTCTTTTAAGCATACCTAGCGCAATTTTTTTTCCTTTCTCAAAAATGATCACTGAAAAATTCGTATTAAAATATACAACAAAAAAATTCTGGAATACTGGATTGTTTATAAATACTCCTGCTAAGCATGGTGGAATAGCTCTATATCACTTACTTTGTTTTATATTTTCAATTCCATTTAGCGCTATATATCTAGCCTTGCATTTCATAAAAAACAGGACAACCAGTTAAAAACAATATCCCTATTATCCTACGTATTAAAAACTGAATGTACTATTAATGCTTTTCAACCAAATTATCATTAACCAAAGCCCCAATTCTTGAGATGATGAGAATATATCCTAAAATACCAACATACCTAATTAAACTAAAGATAAAACCTATCAGTGCCCCCAGCTATATCAGTTATGGCATTAATCAAAAAACCATAAGAATTTGGATAAAAATATGCATCTAACCTACTATTTACTATTAAATCGCTAGATGATTCACTAATAAAAAGTACTAGGAATGCATTGTTTTATATTCATAACTAACTACCTGATCTTACTTTTTCATAATCGAAAAGAACGCGTTGCAAACTGAACTTGCCTTGGTTAATCAGCTCTAATTTGGAGGCCACAAAATCAGAAGTTAAAATCAATTTTTGACCATCAAGGTAAAGCAATGCATAGAGTTTTTTGTCAGCCCCATTCAGCATACCGGCTCCATCCGCTTTCTGTAATGCCTGTATAACTTTCTGCCGCTGAATGCACGGCGGAAAATGCTGGCTCATTGGCATCTGTTGCCATTGAGCTAAAACGCTTTTGACTTCTGGATCATCATCAATTTGCTACCAAGTCGATTCATCCAAATACACCGTTCTATCATGGGTTTTTGGCTGCGCTTTAGTGCGATATCAGTCGGTTGCCAGCCCGACAATGTCTGGTGCCACCACGTGGTTGTGCCCGAAAACAGGTAGTAGTGCCAATCTTCTTTCTGGCAACGGGCTAACACAGGCATCACCGCATGAATATAAAACCGGCTCACTATCGTTTCGAGATCGGGTTTTACTATGGTGCATCCCCACGCCAATTGCATAGCCAAGGGTTTGAGCGCTAATGATGAAAAAATGACGATCGCAACTTGCGGAAACCGCGCCATTTCAGCGGCTAACTCCGCGTTGTTTTTCACCTGATACAGCCAGGGTCCCACCCATTTGGCTTCAATTAACTGAGGGTGCTGATAAAGGGAATACAGCGAACGGGGATTTTTTTGCTGAAAAGGCGCAGTGGTCTGTTCTGCAAACGCCCCGCCCTCGATTAACAGGTAAATATTTTTCTGTGATTGATTTGCCGATTGAACTAAATTTTCCATGGCTAAAATTTCCTAAGGTCTACACGGTTATCATTACCTGTTATGGCATTAAGTAAACACGGAATACAAATCGGCAAAGACACTGCCGGAAATTGTGCCATCTTCATCGGTAAAGTATTGGGCCCTGCGGTGGCCATCTTCGGCACCTTGCGCAAATAATCCCCCGAAGTGCCGTACTCAATTTTACCATTTTCCAGTTTGAGATAACTGCCGCCACCGTTTAGGATAATGCGTTTTTTGCCGGTAAAATTGATATCTGCCCCTGAGGTGATAGTCTGCTTTTGTTCACTGAAGATACCTAAGCGGTTATTTTGCGCTTGAATACTCAACGGCCCTTCTCCTGCTACCACACCCAATTTCCCTGTACGCGCAAACAGCCCTAACTTATCGCCCGCAGATGCCGTCATATTGCCGATAACGCCCACACTAATATCACCGTCAGCATTGATGGACAGGTTTTCACTGGCCACCAGTTGTAAATGCTCACCACTGGTAAATGCCATTCCTTGTGGCGCGGAAAATAATAGGCTCTGGTTTAACGGCTCCAAACGTTGCTGTAACAGTTGTCTTTGGCTTTCAATATCCGCTTGCAGGGCCTTGCTTGTTTGGCGGCAATGTTGAGTTGCTCGCGCTGCTGTAGAAGATGAGCGATTTCTTTGAGTGCGGCATCCATATCCACTACCTCACCTTGCGCTTTTGGCTGTTCATCGGCACTGATAAACAGCCCTTTACCCGCGCGAATACCGCCCCATTCATTGATAAGAATAAAAAGCAAAAATGCCACATTGAGCGTGGCACTTGGGGAGTTATTTTTGTATCGCTATTCAGTCATACAAATTATTCTGGACTGTCCAATTTTCACCTTCCGCATCAAATCGCTCTTGCCACTCTTTAGTCAAACGCTCATCAAGCCGAATTTCGCCAGAAATTGAGCCCAAATGAAATGACTTAAACGACGGCGTTCTAATTGGTTTTAAGACGTGATTAACTTTGACATACAATTTAGGGTACGGATCACGCTCTACCCAACCCAATTCAGGCCACTCACCCGCTTTAATCACAATCCCACCTTGGTAAGGTAATAAATGAATATCATCATTCATAAATTGTTGCTTCAGATAGACTTCACCGCCGATTTTATTAACCCACTCGTCAGATAAAATCGTGTACCAGTTAATCGAACGGATACCTTCACGTAGTCCTCTATCAGTAACAGAAGTAGTAACATCGATTCCATTAAAATGACGGGCAATATCACATTCGATAAATTGATACATATTATCGTTATAAAGTTGTTGTGTTCCTAAGCCAGCCACACCATGCATCGGTTTCAAAACATTACAAAAATCTAAAATTAACTGTTCGAATTTATTAGCATTTTCATCTGCCAATTCGGTTATTGGCAAAAAAAAGCGAATATATGAAACACGACGATGAACATGTTCATACCAACCTGCTGGTGAAAAAGCATTTACCTGATAGTTACTCACAAAATCTCTATAATATTCTGAACACCACTGTAACTCTGCCGCATCATCCTTCAGATCTGCCAACCGTTTTATGCGAGTTAATTTATCCTTTATAACAAACTTTTCTGGTTTATTAACATCATCAATAAACCCCCATTTTAATTTATCACCAAATTCATCAATGAAACGTTCAACCGCATTGACTAGCGCTTCACGCTTTTCCGGTCGCCAGCATTCATCAATATAAAAAAGCGCAGTTAATCCTACTTGAACGATATTCCGCTCCATATCTTTGTCACTACCATAAGTGAACTCCCAACTTGCTTCTTCGAATTTTTTCAAAAAATGTCACTTCTTTTTGTGTATCATTTTCCATATTAGTCATCCCAATAAATATATTCTTGGCGCTGTTTCGTTTCATCAAGTAAAAAGTGCATTGATGATTGTGCGCCAACAGGCGAGGTTTGGCTTTCTTCTTTGGCGACTAAATCAAAAGAGGTGGCTACACTAGCTGCGATAGCGGCTTTTCGACTAATAGCGACAAAGTCGACTACATTTGCAGAAACCTGCTGCATCTTATACGCCATCCGCCGTACTCCGAATACTAAACCCCAACTACAAATAGGCAATCCCACCGCCGTAAACCAAAAAATAAATCCGGTTCGTTCTGTTTTCCAAAACCATAAGGTCAACGCAAACCCCATAAATAAGATAATCAATAAAGCGACTAACCAGCGACGTGTATTAGGACGAAACACTTTTGGAGCGGCAGGAGGAATAGTATTGAGCCAAACAGGCATATCAACCAACCTTGGCGGGAGAGAAGGAACTGATTAAGGTACAGCCACAACCGCATTTGTGTCCCTGAAAAGCCACAGGAATACCGTTATCGAGGTAGTTAGGATTGCCTTCAATGATGGTGGTCGGACCGTGCCTTTTTTTTCGGGCAAGAAACCTGATCGCCTTTACGTGCCACCCCAATGCCCCCGAATTTCATGGTATCAGACCCCGTTAGCACGGTTCCCCCATGGGTAGTTTTATCCCCTTTACGAATAATTTGTTGCATGGTTTTAGTCCTTTGAGAATTCAGCTGATTAATAGCCTATTTCTTCAATAAGCAGTAAGTTCGTTTGTGTCTTCATTTCTTCAAATAAATAGGTTGATGACTCCATTTCTTTTTCCGCAACTATATTAACTCTCTTGTCAGTCATCCATTGATAATCGAAGCTTTCACCGCCTTTCGTTTTACTCTTGATTAGATAGCTTAGATTTTTAGTGGGGAATTTATTTTTAAGTCCTGCATGTCGATAATCATCGAGGTTTGTCAATGTTATATAAGCTTGTGATAGGGTTTAGCTAGGAAAATAACAGGTATATTCTAAAGTACCGTCATATTCCTTCCCTTCGTCTAATTGTCGGCAATAGGATGAAAATGTTGCACTCTTTGATTGAAGTTGCTTTGTTTCAACATTATGATTACTGGCAAATGCTTGTAGTGGAAAATTTAATATAAAAAGAATCCGGATGAGTCTTTTAACGATAAGGCAATGATTTTTTGTCTCCATACTTAATTAGCTTATTTTAATTATTTGATATTGGTTATATTTAATTACGTCATGAATTACAATATAAGCCTTTACTCAACTATAGATAATTCACCAATAGAGAATGAACAATATAATTTTTTATTATAATTAACCACCCCCCCGATATATACTAATGAGCTATTTACATTGAATTCTACTTTTAAGTCATCGATGTGACTCCTCACTAAATACTCATCAGGAAGCATTGCTATAACTAAACCTGAACTAATATCTAAGTATAATTAGAATTTACCTGAACACTAAATACGCAATTGCAATATTTCTTCGTGTATCCTAAAATGAGCGACAGTAATACAATTCCAAAAATTAGTTTCTTTCCTTGAAGTAGTTAATTAAATTATAGGTATATTGAATATGTTATTTATTTTTATCAGAAGGCCCTATCCCTGTTCCTGTAGGAGTCAACCGATTTGACTCTATCCAACCTTCGATAGTTTTACCTTTTTTATCTAGGTACATTATAAAAGTAAAGTCACTATAGTCAAAATAAGCGTTAGCAAGATCACCTTCGATTAAGAATAATTTATTTATTTTACAGTTAAAATCAGGAGCAGTATAAAAATAGGCTTTTCCCTTACCAATAACTTTATAACCAGATTGAGAACTATCAATTAAAACTTTTTCTTTATCCGATATAGAATCAAATTTTTGGCATAAACTCTCATCAGCTAAAATTTTAGTGGAAAATATAATCAAAGCGACTAATAGTGTGAGTTTTATTTTCATAATAAGTTTTGACTCCTCATAATAGAAATTAGTGTTTTAGCATAATTTGGATCTGTAGCATAGCCTGCTTTTTGTAAGCCATTAGCCCACTCAATTGGATCTTGAGTATTAAATAAAAAGTGATACCTTTTATTTTTAATGAAAAAATTTTCTCTTCCTTTTATACTTTCTTCATAAGATGAATACGCTTGAAACTTATCAATAATCTTTATTCTTTTTCCATCAATAACCTCATGTGTATACACCTCAACATAATTAGGATCACCGTGAGCCTTAATGCCGAATATATTATAGCTATATTTTCCCGTATTTATGTCTGCAGGAACAGATTTACCATATCCAGTTTCTAAAATAGCTTGTGCTGTTGTTATTGCCGCTGGAATATTAGATGTTTTTTCATTTATTTTTGCTTGTTCAAAAACATACTCAACAAATTTTTTACCTGTGATTTTTCCTATAACTATATTTTCCTGAATAAATTGGCCCAAAAACACCAGCGGATGCGTATGCCACACATTCGGACCTAATTTTTCGTTAGTTACATCCTGCATCCAAACCATGCTATCAAGGAACTCTTCGCTGTAAGAGCGCCATAATGGAGCTTCTTCACTTAGTATATTTAAAAATTTTTGCCAAACACTATCACTTTTCTTGTAATACCAATCACTTGGATGTTTGACGATGGCTTTATTCACGAGATGGGAGAACATCGGGTTATGAAAAGCGCGACGGTATTCTTCAGGATTGTAGTGTTCCGTTGCACTGCCTTTAATTTTATTGATTAAACGTTGATAATTATGGGCAATAATCCCTTTTTCAGGACGGGGCGACACTTTGGCTTCCGCCAAAATAATATCAAATATGGCACTGATATAAGTGGCTTTGGGTTTAATGTACCCGTTTAAATAATCAAACGTTGTTGTTTCACTGGTTAAGGCTCTAAAACCTATTTTATCTAAATCATAACGAGACAGAAAAAGCGCATGTTGGGTAATATTTTTGTATTCTGCTTGTTTTGTTTCATCAGCTTGCACTTCTTCAACACGCTTTATCAGTGGGCCGATTTTATCTTTATCCGTGTCACTGATATCAATCTGTTTGGGAAAATAGCCTAGATGCTCGGGTAAAAAATAATATTTTTGCTGTTGTTTGTCTGTTTCTATTTTTAATTCACTTAATTTTGATCTGCTTTAATCAAACAGGACACTTTAATAATGGAATATAATCCAATTATTGAGGTGTTAAATGAAAAAACGAACAAATAGATTTTATACCACTGAGTTTAAGCAAGAAGCGGTCGCATTAGTCACCGAGCAAGGTTATAGCGTTCCAAAAGCGGCAGCTTCTTTAGGGATCGCCGATAAATTACTTTATAACTGGAAAGCAAAATTCGACGCTGAGCTATTAAGGCTTCGAAAGGAAAACAAAGAACTTAGGATGGAGAAAGAGATCCTAAAAAAAGCCAGCGCCCTCCTGCTAAAGGAAACCAAGTAGCGTTTAAAACAATTAAGCAATTATCTTCACAGTTTCCCGTACTGAATCTCTGCAAATTAATGAAAATAAGCCGTTCTGCCTATTACGCTTGGCTCAAACGCCCTGTAAAACTGATCACAGCAGAACAACTTAGCCTGTACCGTAGAGCCAAAGTTATCTTTGAACAGAGTCGAAATAGCTTAGGTTATAGAACGTTACGTAAACGGTTATGCAAAGAGGGCTTTAGCGCGAGTGCGTATGGCGTTCAAAAGCTAATGGCTCAGCTGGGTCCAGTCGTCACTCAACGCGTTGCTTACAAAGTCACCACAAAGCGCAAACACTGTGATGCAGTAGCCGATAATTTGCTAAATCAAAATTTTAATCCTCATGCGTCTAACGAAGTTTGGGCGGGTGATGTGACCTATTTAAAAACAGGCGAAGGCTGGATGTATTTAGCCATCGTGATGGACTTATATTCTCGCCGTATTGTGGGTTGATACATCGATAAACGAATGACGTCAAATTTAGTCAGTAAAGCTTTGATGAAGGCGTATAACTTACGCCAGCCCGAAAAAGGCCTAGTCTTTCATAGTGATAGGGGGTCACAATATACGAGTAAGCGCTATCGTCACTTACTGACAAGTTATGGTATTCGAGCAAGTATGGGCGATGTTGGAGTCTGTTGGGATAACGCCGTTGTTGAACGATTTTTTGGTAGCTTAAAGCACGATTGGGTACTGAAAATCCCACAGCCGACTCGGAAACAGATGAAAGAAGATGTTACCGCGTATATGCGCTATTACAACCTAGAAAGGCTTCATACTGCCAACGGTGATCTGCCACCCATTGAGTATGAACAAAATTCCTTAAGAAAAGTGTCCTGATTTAGTTGCGCAGAACAGACCCATTAGGTTCAACAATTAAAGACAGTCCGTTGCCATCACCCAGTGAATAGACTTTTTCGCGTGGTTTGGCTTTTTTAATCGCTATGTCCGTTAGCTTCATAAATCACCAATTTTGTATAGGAAATTTGTATAGGGTAATTCTATACAAAAAACTATACAACAAATGATAGAGCTTTCAAGAGACGTTAGGAAACTTCAGGAGACAATGATTTGATTGGATTGCTTGATTTTACTGGGAGGGAGGAGAGAACCATACACATCAATCAACATGATAATAATAAACAATTATTTTAATAATAACTTTATAGATACCCCCAAATGTACCCCCTAATATTTTTGTCATGCCTATTTTGAGATGGTTTTTATACTCCGTAGAAACCTTGTGATTTCAAATGACATAATTGCATAAATATCATCAATTAATAATTTTATTGCAAATAATGAAACATTCAAAATCTACATCCCTGTAAATTTTTATTCGATAAAAACCTATCCTTTAAATTACAATCTTAATTGCACAATAAACAAGCAAAGCACTAAGTATGTAATTAATCACTTTGCCATGCTTGGAAAAAACAATTTGCAAGTAATGTCCTGCAAGCGCCCATGCTAGATTTCCAGCGATGCCAATCACAGACAAAATAATGCTCATACCAAAAATAACCAATATATTATTAGAATATGGCAATGCGAATGTTGAAATTGCTGTTATTCCATACAAAATAATTTTCACATTGACAAATTGTAGCCAAAAACTCATCCAAAAACTGATAGGCTTAGTCTCTGCTTTAGATGTTGACGTTTGGCTTTTAGCGATTTTCCATGCCAGCCATAAAATATAGGCAGCGCCAATCCACTTTAGCCACCCCATAAAAATTGGCAGAACTGTTACTAAAGATAATGTAAAAACTGCGCATAAAACCATAATTACAAAAAAACCCAAACTCATTCCCGATAAAACACTAATACTTCGACGAAATCCATATTGAGTAACCGAACTCATTGCAAGGATATTGTTAGGTCCTGGTGTAAACGCTGTTATTAATGTGTATGTTAAAAATGAACTTATAAGCATTGCTATCATCAACTTTCTCCTAAAAAAATGACTCTAGCGCATTTATTAACTTTAAAAAATTGAATGTTTTGATACTATGAATTCGATATTTTCGATTGATATTAGGCTGGTGATATGGACTTGCGGCGACTCATTACATTTAAAACTATCGTTGAGGAAGGTTCTTTTATTCGAGCCTCACGTAAACTTTTTTGCACTCAATCAACTATTACATTTCATATTCAACAGCTTGAACAAGAATTATCAACCAAGCTGTTTGAAAAAATTGGGCGACAAGTAACCTTAACCACTGAAGGCAAAAATATACTACCTCATGTGTATGAACTTATTCGTGTAATGGATTGTATTCGCCAAACAGCACAACATAATGCTGAGCCAAATGGTGATTTACGAGTTGTAACAGGGGAAACATTATTAGCATATAAAATGCCTGTTATTTTAGAGCGCTTTAAACAACAAGCCCCAAAAGTTCGCTTATCCTTACAATCATTAAATTGCTATGTTATCCGTGATGCTTTGTTGGCTGATGAGGCTGATTTGGGTATTTTTTACCGTGTCGGAAATGATAGCGCTTTAACTATGGAAGATTTAGGCTCTCACCGCTTAGTTCTTGTCGCTTCTCCCAATCTTGGTGAAATGGATTTTATATCTCCTAACCAGCATTTACCTGTTAGCTTTGTTATCAATGAACCCCAGTGTATTTTTCGACAATTGTTTGAAACCACAATGCGACAGCGTAACATTACCCTTGAAAACACTATAGAATTATGGAGTATTGAGAGTATTAAACGTTGCGTATCTAGTAATCTAGGCATCTCATATTTGCCATATTTCACTGTTGAAAACGAGTTGCGTTCTGGTGAGCTAAAAGAATTGCCCTTTAACGACTCATTTTTAAGAATAACGGCATTATGTGCTCATCACTCTAAAAAAGTAATAAGCCCAGCCATGAAGGTTTTCATTGAGTGCGTAAAAGAATGTTTCCCAATAGAAGAATGAGTTAAACAAAATAGGATGATTAGGCTGGTGGACTATTCGAACTGCCCCGATATTTTTTGGGTTAGCTGAACCACATATCTTTAAGAGTTTTAGTTGCAAACTAGTCTAATAATATTGGGTTAGTTTAAAGAGGTGAAATAGCCTGTTTAGATTTCCCAACTTCAAATCGGCTTATTGATACTAAGTTTTACTAAGTAGTAACTAGCTGCGCCCCTGTTAGCTGATAACTATTAAACCACTCATAGCGACCTATAGCCGTGACTTTGTTTCCTTTCTGGCAGGCCATAAGCTCCAGCGCGTTAATATCGAATGCCACTATCTTTAATGGGTACGGGCTACGTTTGTCACTCTCCGCCTGAATGGTCATCGTGGCCATAATTTTACCTGTGGCTGTTTTCACTCGCTCAGGGGCTTTTATTACCGTTCCTGATGTGGTGATCCTGATTGATTTTGCTTTTCTCATTTCTGGTTTATTCATCTTGATACCATCACAATATAAGCCATCGGTTAAAATAAAATGCTGATGGGACTCTGGAATATTAGGTAATAATTCCAATTTCTATGGGTGATCTAAACGTTAATTTATCCATGATGATACGGGATAATCCTGTATGTAAGTATAACCTGTTGATTATACTTAACTCTGTCACAAAACCAGATTAATGCTCATTGGTCATCGTTTCAGTGACCAATGGTAAGAGGTGGCAATACATTGTTTTTATTATTAACGGTCAAATTGACCGCCTGAAACCTTATATCAACCTTATGGTTAATACCTTACCGTAACCTTACCGTTATCGGCTTAGCCCTCCCCGTAACATCCCCGTCTAACCTTGCCGTAATCTTGCCGTTCAATCACATTATATGGACCGCAATAGGACCGTTATTTTAGCTTTGGTTATTCATGTTCAGAGTAGATAAACTATTGATTTACTCGGTAACGCATATTTGCGTCACGGTAACTTATTGATATTTATTCAGAGGACAAAATTGTCCTGTGGGTATCGCAATGCTTATTTGCATTGTGGTTACTTTTGGTGGTTACCAAAGTGGTTACTTTTATCTCATGGCCATTATTAGAATATTGCCAGCCAGTGACGAGCCTCCAATTTCAGAGCTGTAGTGGTCAACTAAAACTGGCCATCATTTTAGAGTTTTTCCAGTATCTCTTTTCGGATTCGTTTGGTGATAATCCTCCGTTATATTCGTGAGGTCTGTGTACGCTGTAATACCTGACAATATAGTCCGTTATTGCATGGACAGCATCACTAAAACTTATGTAGCCAGTCATGGGTACCCACTCGTTCTTCAGGCTTCTAAAGAAGCGCTCCATTGGACTATTATCCCAGCAGTTTCCGCGTCTACTCATACTTTGTTTGATCCGATATCTCCATAGTAACTGCCGAAACTGATTACTTGTATAGTGGCTACCCTGATCACTGTGGAACATCATCCCTGCTGGTTTATCCCGAGTTTCCCACGCCATTTTCAGCGCTTTGATGGTCAATCGACTGTCCGGAGAGAACGACATTGCCCAGCCCACCGGTTTTCTGGCGAACAAATCGAGAACAACGGCGAGATACGCCCAGCGTTGGCCTGTCCAGATATAGGTGACATCGCCACACCACATTTGATTGGGCTCAGTCACTGCAAATTGACGTTCGAGATGATTCGATATAGCAATATGTTCTTGTCCGCCACGTTTGTAGCGGTGTTTCGGTTGTTGACAACTTACAAGGCCGAGCTATTTCATGAGCCTACCAGCAAGCCAACGCCCCATTGGGAAGCCCTTGAACGTTGCCATTATGGCAATACTCCTTGCCCCAGCAGAGCCATGGCTGATGTTGTGTAGTTCCTGAACTTGACTGCGCAATACGGTGCGTCTTCTATCAGGCTGAATAGGATGGGCATTCCAGTATTTATAACTGCTGCGATGAACCCCGAATACATGGCAGAGAGTGGTTACGGGATAACGCGTCCTGAGCTTTCCGATTAACGTAAATTGTTCAGGGAGTCTGACATCAAGAGCGCGGTAGCCTTTTTTAATATTTCATTTTCCATTTCAATACGTTGAAGTTTCTTTTTGAGTTCACGTATTTCAATTTGCTCTGGCGTGATGGGAGAGGCTTTCGGCGTTTTGCCAGCCCGTTCATCGCGCAACTGTTTTACCCATCGGGTCATAGTGGAAAGACCGATATTCATGGCTTTAGCTGCATCAGCAACAGTGTAGTTCTGATCAACAACTAACTGAGCAGATTCATGTTTAAATTCTGCACTGAAATTTCGTTTTTTCATTAAGGCACCTTTATTGTTTGAGGTAAGCATATCACCTCTATTCAGGTGGCCAAATTTATTAAACCACTACAGTAATAATGGCGTACTTCCATACCTCGCCACAACGTTGACGCACTTTCTTTAGCTTCTCGGTTGCTCCGCGCTTTTCCATAATAGAAAGCACTTCGAGTAATTCCATTGGTTTGATTTCGGCAATCGGGCGATTACCTATATAAGGAAGACGTCTTTTTCGAATGCGTCCATCATGTCATCACGATAACTAACAGACCAGCGATCCTTTCTTCCCTCATACCATTCAAGGGCGATATTTTTAAAGGTGTTTACACTGTCAATCTTTGAGGCTTGCTTTTGTTCTTTGCGTTGTTGGTTTGGGTCAATTCCATCCGCCAGCAATCTCTTTGCATCGTCACGCTTTCTTCTGGCATCAGCTAGTGTAACGGTTGGATAAATTCCAATAGCTAAAAGTTTCTCTTTGCCATCGATTCGGTATTTTAACCGCCAATACTTTCCGCCATTAGTTTTAACCAATAGATACAGTCCACCACCATCAGATAGTTTGTAGTCTTTTTCTTTAGGCTTGCTGGAATCAATTTGCTTAACGGTTAGCTTCATTTAGGGGTACTCAAATCATGGGGTATAAATGTACCCCCATATGTACCACCTAAAGGGGGTAGTTTTCAATAGACGATAGTAGACGTTGGAATAATGGAATTTTGTTGGATTGCTTGATTTTACTGGGATAAGGAGACTTCAGGAGACGCTAGGAGATGATGAAATGGCGGAGGAGGAGAGATTCGAACTCTCGGATGGTTTCCCATCGGCGGTTTTCAAGACCGCTGCCTTCAGCCGCTCGGCCACCCCTCCGCAATGGGGAGCAATATAAACATCTAGGCTTATATTGTAAAGGTCTTATTGTACTGTTTGATGTAAAATTAAACGCATTACAAGTCAATGGCTTAATTAATCAACGATTTATGGGTTCTGCTTGGGTATTTTCCTTATTTTTGCTAAATTAACGCTATTATTTTTGATTGGTCATAAAGCACATGTTTGTATTTAACGGAAAAGAAATCGAGACAGATAGTCACGGTTATCTAAAAAATAGCAATGAGTGGAGTGAAGATATGGTTCCAACATTAGCTGAAATAGAAGAAATTGAACTAACAGAGCAACATTGGGAAATTATCCGCTTTGTTCGCCAATTTTATTTAGAATTTAATACCTCCCCTGCTATTCGTATGCTGGTAAAAGCTCTTGCGCAAAAATATGGCGAAGAAAAAGGCAATAGTCGTTACCTTTATCGTCTATTTCCTAAAGGCCCAGCGAAGCAGGCCACAAAACTGGCTGGTTTGCCTAAACCCGTTAAATGTATTTAAAATATTAGCTTCTAATAATAAATAACTAAAAACCACACTACTCACAATGGCGGATTGAGAAATCTGTCATTGATTCATATTCACAAGATGTAGCAGACCAAAATGTAATTTTGGCGCCTCTAGGGCCACCAGCTTCTAACCAATTTTCAAATTCTTTAAGCACACCTTCCTTTGCAAACGCTCTTACGCCCACACTGCCGTCATCACGATTCCAAACATAACCTGTTATTGGTTGTTTCTTCATCCATTGATAAGTAAAAAAACGAAACCCAACGCCCTGAACATGCCCTTGAATAATATATTCTCTACCCATTTTCATATGCTCTCCTGATAATGTTGTTAAAATAAAAATTCTACTCAGGTTATTGTCTTTTCTTTATACAATAGATAATCTGATTTTGTGAGGTTCTTTATTCATAATGAAAGCAAAGGATTATATTTTTTTCAAATCCTTGAAATTTCACTTTGTGCCCTCATATATATAACCAATAAGCAAGGCTATATGGAGGTGATACTATGATGACCGCCAGCAAATTTGGGATAGGACAGCAAGTTAGACATAAATTACTCGGCTACTTAGGCGTTGTTGTCGATGTGGATGCTGAATATTCCCTTGATCAGCCTAATGAGGATGATATTGCATCTAATGTGACCTTGCGAGCAGCACCTTGGTACCATGTTGTGATGGAAGATGATGAAGGACAACCCGTTCATACTTATCTTGCTGAAGCGCAGATAACTTATGAAGTTTCAGATGAACACTTAGATAATGACTCATTGGATGAGCTATCGCAGTCAATTCGTAGCCAATTACAGGCTCCACGATTACGAAATTAACCGAATAATCTAAATAAGCCGTGATCTGAATAAATATGATAATCGCCGAATTTGTTTTCGGCGATTTTATTTTAATTTTTTACCAAGGAAGGCCATGCGCTTCGATTTCTTTTTTAGGACAACGATCCATAACCACTCGTAACCCTGCTTTTTCTGCTAACTCTTTGGCATCTTCATTAATCACATCAATTTGTAACCATAAGACTTTGGCATTAATTTCAATCGCTTCTTTTGCGATCTCTAATGCAGCAGATGATTGACGGAAAACATCAACCATATCAATCGAGACAGGAATATCTTTTAATGAGGTATAACATTGTTGACCTAACAATGTTTGTCCAGACATACCTGGGTTTACAGGAATAACATCATAACCTTGTTCTAATAAGAATTTCATGACTTTATAGCTTGGGCGATCTTCTTTGCTACTCGCACCAACAAGTGCAATTGTTTTGACACTTCTTAAAATGTCATAAATGTCTGAGTCCACCATTTATATACTCCGTTCATCATGAAGATTGAAAATATTATGATACATCATAGTATCTTGATCCGTTCATAGCTTGTAAGATAAAAAAAAGGTATTTTGACAGCTGGAACAATAACTATATTTATTTTTAAAGGTATCAAATGGAACAAATTGACCGCACGCTCTTAAAAGAAAAAAATATCGCGCTTGTTGCCCATGATCACTGCAAAAGCTCATTACTTGAATGGGTTCAAAATAATCGTGAACAACTGTCTCTACATAAGTTATTTGCTACAGGAACCACAGGAAATTTAATTAACCACCACACCGGCCTAAGTGTTACTCAAATGCTAAGTGGTCCAATGGGCGGTGACCAACAAATAGGTGCAATGATCGCTGAAAAGAAAATCGATATTATGATTTTCTTTTGGGATCCATTGAACGCCGTTCCCCACGACCCGGATGTTAAAGCCCTTCTACGCTTAGCAACGGTATGGAATATTCCGGTTGCCACCAATCGTGCAACCGCAAACTTTTTAATTTCATCGCCTCTGTTTTCACAAGAATCTACAATTAAAATTCCTGATTACGAAGGTTATTTAAAAGAAAGATTAAAATAATTCTAAGGTTTTCGCTGTATAGGAACACCTTGAGATTTTAGCTCCGAAACAAAACAAGATGGCTGTTGTTTATTAAATAATAGCCATACTTGTTTTTTTGCTCTTGTTAATGCCACATACATTAAACGGCGTTCTTCCGCATTAGGATAATCTTCAACTTTTGGTAATAACGCTAATTCAATAATTGATTCCCTTGCAGGTGCTGGGAAAGCATCTTTGCCTTCTTGCAAACCTAAAATAATAACGTAATCAGCTTGTTGCCCCTTCGATGCATGAAAAGTCATAAATTCTAAATTTAATTTAGGCCACCGTGTCTTAGCTTTTTTTAATAGTTCAGGTTTTAAATAATGATAACGGGCGAGTAAAAGGATCGTTTCATCGTCACCAACATAACCACTCATTTTATTTAATAGATTTTCAAGTTGATCATCTGATAGTAAAACAACCGCTTTTTTATTGCCTTTAACTAGACTATTTAAAGGCTTAGATAATTGCATCGGATTTTGTTGAATAAACGTATTAGCAACATCACCAATTGTGTCATTAAAACGGTAGGTCGTATCTAATGCACATTCGGCGCCTTCTCCAAATGAATGATGAAAAGAGGTCGTTAATAATAATTCAGCACCACTAAAACGGTAAATAGCCTGCCAATCATCACCCACAGCAAATAAAGACGTTTGTTTATTTTGCTGCTTTAATGCTGTTAATAGTGATGCTCTAAGTGGCGAAATATCTTGAAATTCATCAACAAGTATATGTTTCCATGGGCTAATAAAACGTCCTTTTTCAATAAGATTGATAGCTTGATGTAATAAACCGGAAAAATCTATCGCGTCTTCTTCTTTTAATGCCATCTTCCATGCTTTTAATAAAGGCGATAATAATTTTAAATATTTTTTGAATGCATCTGTATATTCAGGTTGTACACTTTCAATTAGTGATTTTTGACTACCGCCTTGCATTCTTAATAAGCCAATCCAACGCTCTAACCTTACAGCAACTTGATTTTCTAATTTTCTATCATACCAAAATTCACCTTCTGGAATATCCCAATCAAGCTCTTGAGATAACCATTCACGCCATCCCTTTGCTTGCGCTTTTTTCTGCTGACATTGATTTCGCCATTCGCCTAATAATAACGCTCTTCTTTTTTCACTATTTATTTCAAGTTCACTAATTTTAGGTTGTTTTTTTGTCGCTTGTTGAATAATAGATAATGCTAATGCATGAAATGTTTTCGCCATAATATCGGCATTTAAACGCGCTGAAATACGCTCATTCATTTCTTGCGCCGCTTTACGCCCAAATGCCAATAACAAAATTTGCTCTGCTTGTGCTAAATTTCGGCGTAATAACCATCCTACTCTTGCGACTAGTACAGATGTTTTACCACTTCCGGCCCCGGCTAAGACTAAAATATTCTCTTCACCATTAATAACCGCACGACATTGTGATCCATTGAGTGGAGATGATTCAATTGTATTAAAAAACTCCGCATGCTCATTTAGCATTTGTGTTATCCACGCAGAATTTTCTTTATTAATAAGTAATTCACCTTGTTTTAACCACTCTAAACATTGCTGATAAAGTACTTGGCAATTATCAAATTGGGTAAGGCGTTCAAGTGGAAGTGGAATAGCCGATAAGCTTTCTTTTATAGATTGTTGAATTTCACTAAGCTTAGATTGTTTTATCCATTTATTGGATTGCATAATTTCAGTAATATTATGGAGTTGCTTCTCAAGAACTTGAGCACTGATTTCACTCATTTCTTGACTCCACATTTGCCATGTTTGGAATAGATATCGATAGAACTGCTGAGTTTCCTCCCAGTCTGTTCCATGTAATCGAACCACTTTATCTTCCGGCAATAAAAATTCTAATTCACCCCACACAATCCCTTTTTTACAGTAAATATTAATCAATTCATTAAAAGGAATTAAATACTGATGTTTTTCACCACTGACTTCAATACCTGCATTTAACAATTTGACTCTATTATAAGGATGCTGTGCTAAACGTTGTCCCATCGGAGTGGATTTCAGTTCCATACGTAATTCCTGCAATAAATAACAAATAGTCTGTTGTTAAGCTCTTTTTAATCGGTGATAAACCCTATATTCTAAGAGGTAATTATCTTCATCTTGTTTATTTAAGGGCTTTTTGTGTTCACTTTGCTAAATGGCGCCCGCCGATTTATCTATAATAGCCACTTTCTCTATTATATTCGCATAATAATCGCACTTACAGGAACGACTTTGTTTCCTTGGGTGTTAGGTCAAGAGCCTAAATACACCATTCCGCTGACTTTAGGTGTGGTCGCAGCCGCATTAACGGACTTAGATGACAGACTTGTCGGGCGTTTAAAAAACCTGGTCATTACCTTATGCTGTTTTCTTCTTGCATCAGCATCAATAGGATTGCTTTATCCCTACCCTATTTTATTCTTTTGTGGTCTAGCAATTTCAACTTGGGGATTTATTTTATTAGGCGCGCTAGGACAACGCTACGCTACCATTGCTTTTGGTGCTTTATTAATTGCCATCTACACTATGCTCGGTATGCCTATTTTCCCTATTTGGTATGAACAACCTATTTTGCTGTTGTTAGGCGCTATTTGGTACAACTCGTTAACCTTAGTTGGTCACTTATTGTTTCCTATTCGCCCTGTGCAAGATAATTTAACTCGTTGCTACCAGCAACTCGCAACATACCTCGAGGCAAAAGCAACTTTATTTGATCCTGATATTGAAGATGACTATCAACACTCACTTTATAGTTTAGCTATGGCAAACAGTCAGCTTATTGACACAATGAATCAAACTAAAGTCACGTTATTAAGCCGACTAAAAGGTGATAGAGGTCAGCGCAGTAGTCGCTTTACACTTCATTACTATTTTGTAGCTCAAGATATTCATGAAAGAGCCAGTTCATCTCATGTCCAGTATCAATTATTGAGTAATGAATTGCGCCACAGTGATGTGCTTTTTCGTTTTCAACGTTTACTTTCTATGCAGGCTCGGGCTTGTGAACAAGTTGCACAATCAATTCTTTGGCATAAAAAATATCAGCATAATCCCGCCCTCGAGCGTTCCATTAATTATTTAGAAAATGCCCTCAATCATTTAAAAAATACAACCACAGAACCGCAATTAATGACTCCTTTGAATAATTTATTGCAAAACCTTCAAGGGATTGATGCGCTTTTACGCAGTATTAGCACAGAGCAGTACCAAATATCCCATGACCAAAAAGAAGAAACACAACTTTCCGATGATGGTTTAACCGGATGGCGAGATATCGCATTAAGAATAAAAGAACATCTTACTCCTAAATCAGCACTTTTTAGACATGCAGTTAGAATGTCACTCGTGCTTTGTATTGGTTATGCAATTATTCAATTTTTCCAATTAGACAGAGGCTATTGGATACTATTAACCAGCTTGTTTGTGTGCCAGCCTAACTACAATGCAACACGTAGACGCTTAACATTACGTGTAAGTGGCACCATTATTGGTATTTTAATCGGTTTCCCTATTTTATATTTTGTACCCTCTATTGAAGGACAACTGGTATTAATCGTTATCACCGGCACGCTCTTTTTTGCATTTAGAACGATACAATATGCACATGCCACGCTATTTATTACATTATTAGTTCTGCTAAGTTTTAATTTACTTGGTGAAGGCTACGATGTCGCTCTTCCTCGAATTATTGATACCTTAATTGGTTGTGCTATTGCATGGTTTGCGGTCAGTTTTATCTGGCCTGATTGGAAGTTCCGCCAATTACCTTTTGTTATTCAAAAAACAATGACAAATAACTGCTATTACCTTGATGCTATTCTTATTCAATATTACCAAGGAAAAGATAATAGCTTAGATTATCGAATTGCTCGCCGTAATGCTCATAGTAGCGATGGTGAACTCGCTTCACTTATCTCGAATATGTCATCAGAGCCAAAAAGTTATCAAGCCTCCCAAGAGGTCGCTTTCCAGTTACTCTGTTTGAATCACACCTTACTTAGCTATATTTCAGCACTTGGTGTTCATCGTTCTAAAATCGAAGATGAAACAATACTTACGTTGCTGAATGATACTGTTTGTTATATCGACGCTGCTTTGCGTCACAAAACAGCGCAGGATAAAGCATTTAAACAACCTCATATCGAGTTAATTGAACGGATCAATTCATTACCTAATGCTGATGATGGGCGAATTCAATTAGTTGTTACTCAGATTCGATTATTACTAGATTTACTCCCTCAAATCATTAACTGCATTCAAATAATTGAGCAAGGAGAAACAAATAAAGCACTTGAATCACAGCGTTAGTGTTAATGCCTAATCGACGTTATTTTCTCTAATTTCATATGAGGACTAGAGAAAATAACTGTCGTTAGGTTTATTTTATTGAAAAGACAATTCATTATACCAATCTAATAGTTCTGCTTTTAGTTGGTTGGGTAACACGGAACGATGACATCCCATTATTGCACCCGCTAATGAAAGTAAAATCTCACTATTTTTTAAATTATGGCTGCGCATTAATTTCAAATAACAGGCTTTGGCACCAATAAGTCGTAACTCTTCAACTTTATTAACCCCAATTTGGCTTAGCCTTTTCTCTAATATGACACCTAAATTAGGTAAATCTTTTATTCGGCATGGCCTTTTCCGTTGGCCTAAATACTCTTGCATGCTGTAGTGATATGACAAATCAATATATTGATCTAATTTTTGCTGATTTTCCCATAAAGAATCCATGATTTTATAATAACGTAACGTTATTGGTTTTCCTTTTTTCAGATAAATATAGGCTTCCATTTTTGTTGCCTTATAAAGCGTCTCTAAAAAATCGCTTCCTTTTAAATAAAGTTGATTATCAGACGTGATAGCAAACATAACGTCATCAATCATTAAGCTAACACCACCAAATTGAGACTTTGTTGTTAACTCTCCATATTTCGCAATGCGCGATAGCAAATGAGCCTTCCGTTGCTCAGGTAAAAATGACATTAAAACTCCAACATAAACATTGATGTGAATTTTTTATCTTTGAATTCAAAAACATGCATATGAAACTTACCATAGAAACAATAAAGAATTTACTTTTTATTGCCAATAGTTAACAGCTTGAAAATAGAGATTTACATAAAATTTGAGAGGAACTTTCAAAAAATTGAGCTTGATTTAAGCGAAATTTAGAGATACTGTATATTCATACAGTACATATAGGCAGAGGTAAACATGAAAATCTCAACATCATCTCCGACAAGACAAAACACCATTCTCCAAGAGATCTCGAATGAGGTATTACCTCTATCTATCCCTTCAGCAATGGTTACTACGGAAAGTAATAATAAACAAGGCATGGTAAGTGAACTTCTCTACCAAAATCCGCTCGTTATTAATCACATCCTTTTGCCATTACTAAAACAGTATAGCCATGAATCACGTTGGTTATTGTGGTTAAGCCCACAACAAAAACTCAATCGTTCTTGGTTGAAAAACGTAGGATTACCTCTTGATAAAATAATCCAATTAAATCATGCAAATAGAATAAATACGGTTGATTTGATGGAAAAAGCATTAATGAGTGGAAATTACAGTGTCGTTCTAGCTTGGTTACCAGAAATATCGCCAGAAGAGATGAAAAGATTAGAATCTGCTGCAAGCAAAGGTAAAAGCTTGGGGTTTATCATGCGTCAACAAATTAATACAAATATCCATTTAGAAAGTACTAATGCATCTAAACGACATTTGAATTCCGTAAAAATTCATTCAATTCACTACCATTAGTGAAATTTAAGAGTTTTCCTAATACTCAGAACACCTCGATATCATTTAAGATAAGTCAAAAGTATTTATAACCTAAATCATATAGTTACAATAAATTTAACAAAAATACAGAATCTTACCCATTGTGGAATTAGGCAGATCTTTTTAAAATTTTAAGTCGAATTTTAAAGGATTACTTGTAACTTTTTAAGTTCATTGTAGACTTTATGTCGTTAAGGTTATGCTTTAAATCCCATTTTTTGGGATCATCATTTGATGAAAGTATTGGATTCCTAACAATAATTTAACCAAGGGCAAATAATAAGGCTTAAAGCCAAATGCCTAACTTGGATGATAACGAGGCGTAAAAATGAAAAAGACAGCTATCGCATTAGCAGTGGCAGTGGCAGCTTTCGCAACTGCAGCGCAAGCAGCTCCAAAAGACAATACCTGGTATACTGGTGGTAAATTAGGTTGGTCTCAATACCAAGGTACTAGCAACCATTTTGAAGGTACTTCTATCGGTAATGGTAACACTCACCGTGACCAATTAGGTGCAGGTGCATTTGCTGGTTATCAGTACAACCAATACTTAGGTTTTGAACTGGGTTATGATTGGTTAGGTCGTATGACTTATAAAGGTTCATATGACAATGGTGCGTTCCGTGCTCAAGGTGTCCAATTAACCACTAAATTAAGTTATCCAGTAATGGAAGACTTAGACGTTTATACCCGTTTAGGTGGTATGGTATGGCGTGCAGATTCTTCTGCAACTAAAAACGCTACTTCTTTATCTCCAAAACAAGATCGTTTCTCTAATAACGATACTGGCGTTTCTCCAGTATTCGCATTAGGTACTGAATACGCGATCACTCCAAACATCGCTACTCGTGTTGAATATCAGTGGATCAACAACATTGGTGATAAAGGTACTCTGAATGCGCGTCCAGACAACGGCATGCTGAGTGTTGGTGTTGCTTACCGTTTCAACCAAGAAACTCCAGCTCCAGTTGTAGCTCCAGCTCCAGTTGTAGCTCCAGCTCCAGTTGTTGAGAACAAAACCTTTACTCTGCGTTCAGACGTTCTGTTCAACTTCAACAAATCTACTCTGAAAGCTGAAGGTCAAGAAGCTCTGAATGGTCTGTACAATGAACTGGCTAACATCGACCCAACTCAAGGTCGTGTAGTCGTTATTGGTTACACTGACCGTATCGGTTCTCAAAACTACAACCTGCCTCTGTCAGAAAAACGTGCTCAATCTGTAGTTGATTACCTGGTATCTAAAGGTATCCCTGCAAACAGCATCTCTGCAGAAGGTCGTGGTAAAGAAAATCCAGTTACTGGCAACACATGTGACAACGTTAAAGCTCGTTCAGCTCTGATCGATTGCTTAGCGCCAGACCGTCGTGTTGAAATCGAAATCCAAGGTACAACTGAAGTTGTTGTTCAACCTGGTAAATAATTCAGATAGTAGAATAATCTACTGTTAATGAATTCAAAACCCTGCCACTGGCAGGGTTTTCTTTATGGGAAGAAAAAATATACAAATTAAGAATATAGAGGCAAAGATTGAATAAATAAAAAGGGGTATGAAGTGTCACAATAAAAAAGGGTATTGTTAATACAGATAAAAAATAATATCGATTACTTTTCTTTATCTCGTTCTAATAACTCAATTAATCCATCTTTTAAACTATGTACTTTTAAAGCGTATTGCTCTTTTCGTTCAGCATCTTCAATTAATTGTACTATTGTTTCTGATAATGTTATTCCTCGGCGTTGTGATAAAGCCGATAAGCGCTGCCAAACTTTAAATGTTAAATCTATCGATTTTTTTCGTGTATGTTGATGCTCTGCATTAAAATACCGCTTTCTACGAGCACGAATAGTTTGTTTCATTTTATTGGATAGATCAGGATTCATATGCAAATCTATCCACTCTAAAACTTTTAATGGCTGTGATTCTATCAGTAATAATTGCTCGACAACCTCATCAGCCGCACTTTTTTCAATATAGCGGGTAATTAACTCACCTTCACGATGTTTTTTGACGAGATATGCCCACTTCCAGCCACATTCTAGATTCTCTAATTGTTGATATTTCATACAAATCCCCGTGACAACGTAACTATATACTAGCATATCAACAATTTTACAAAAATACTGCCACTGAACCGAAATTTTTTGCCTATTTTATAAGCAAGGATGTTTTGGATAATCTTTTTTTATCAATTAATAACAAGCCTTGATAAGGGATAGTTTTCTGAGCACGTTATGATAGAATCGAGCGTCGCTATAATAAAACCTAATGGCTGATTTGTTAGCTCATTATTATAAGGTCGTAGCGATACATATTCCCTGCCTATGCAGTTGATGACAGTTAAAGAACCGTCTTATTGCAGGATAGATACCCACTTATAGTGGTATCTAATAAATCTCTTTTCACTAACCAATAATAAAAACGGTAACCTTGAAAAACAACGAATTAGAATGGCAGGCGTTACGTCCTGATTACGCCTCCTACCAGACTTTCTTTCAAACAGCATCTCAATTACCTGCATCTCTACTTCGTGAGGTTCAGCCTCGCCTGTACGAAAGCCTACAATGGCTAAATAATGCAGATTCAGGCCAATTTATGCTGTTAAAAGCCGATGATTCTACCGCTTACTTTGATATGTTGACAGACACATTAACGCAATCAGAGATCAAAACCTATCCGGTTATTGGTGCCTATCAAGCAGAATCAAATAAAATCTATTGGCAAGAAAATGTACAAGGTGCATTTTCATCATCAGAATCCATTACTTGTTGCCAGTGGATAGAACCCGAACAACTCTTTGGCTCTTTCTATTGTCATAAAGATAATGTCACTGTCAGCCCAGGTTTATTACATAAAGTTAATGGTGGAATTCTCGTTCTCTCCATTAAATCTTTATTAGCTCAACCATTAATGTGGTTTCGTCTGAAAAAAATGGTTGAAGAGCAACGCTTTGAATGGCTTGTTTGGAATGATAATCAATCATTGCCTTTGCCCATTGAAAGTATGCCTCTCAATCTGCGAGTGATTTTAGTTGGCGATAGACTAAGTCTTGAAGAGCTAGAATTTATGGAGCCAGAATTAAGTAACGTAGCTTTATATGGCGAATATGAATACGATATGTATTTAGAAGACGAAACAACACTTTCGCAATGGTGTGGTTTTGTAAATGCATTGTGCCAAAAATACCGTCTCCCTTCTTTATCAGCAGATGCTTGGGAAGTGTTATTAACACAAGCAGCAAGGCAACATGAAGATCAGTTGATCTTGAGCTTAGATTTAGAATGGATCTTACGTCAACTCCGTTACGCAATGCGCTTTAATCATGATGCTTATCTAAATGCAGACGCACTAAAAAAAGCAGAAGAAAATCGCTTATGGCGACATAGTTATCTATTAGAGCGTAGTCGTGATGAAATTTTGCAAGATCAGGTAATGATACAAACAGAAGGTGAAGCCGTTGGCCAAATCAATGGGCTTTCTGTCTTAGATTATCCTGGTTATCCTGATTTAATTGGTGAACCTACTCGTATAACTTGTGTTGCCCATATTGGTGATGGTGAGTTTACTGATGTTGAACGTAAAGCTGAGCTTGGCGGTAATCTTCATGCTAAAGGAATGATGATCATGCAAGCTTACTTAAACTCAGAATTACGTTTAGACCAACCACAACCATTTAGTACCTCTATTGTTTTTGAGCAGTCTTATGGTGAGGTGGATGGTGATAGCGCTTCTCTGGCTGAACTGTGTGCATTAATTAGTACACTTGCACTGCAACCAATAGATCAACAAATTGCGGTAACGGGCGCAGTTGATCAATTTGGTCAGGTTCAGCCTATTGGTGGCGTAAACCAAAAAATCGAAGGTTTCTTTGATATTTGCCAGCAAAGAGGATTAACAGGATCACAAGGTGTAATTATTCCTCTCGCGAATATTCGTCATCTAGTACTAAATGAAAATGTTCAACAAGCCGTCAAAGAAGAGAAATTTCATATTTGGCCTGTAACACATATCGCTGAAGCCATAACATTACTGACTCGTCAGCCATATTATGAAGAGCAATGCGAGCCAGAACAATCTGATGCACACTTGTTAGCTGTGATCCATGACCGTATAACACTTGCAAATAATCAAGATAGACCTAAGTTACCTTGGTTCTTACGCCTATTCAGATAATTCTATTTCAAGTGATCGGAGTTGTTCAGCGTACAAGTGTAAGCTATTCTGTTATCTTACATTTGATAAAGGCTATATAGACAATGGTTGATAAACGCGAATCTTATTCTAAAGAAGACCTCATTGCTTCAGGCCGTGGTGAATTATTTGGCCAAGATGGCCCACCACTGCCGTCTGGTAATATGCTAATGATGGATCGCATCATTAAAATGACTGAAGATGGCGGCACCCATAATAAAGGCTTTATCGAAGCAGAATTCGATATCAAGCCCGACTTATGGTTCTTTGATTGCCATTTCGTCAATGATCCTGTGATGCCGGGTTGCTTAGGCCTTGATGCCATGTGGCAACTTGTTGGCTTTTATCTTGGCTGGCTTGGCGGCGAAGGAAAAGGCCGTGCTCTTGGTGTAGGTGAAGTTAAATTCACTGGACAAATATTACCAACTGCAAAAAAAGTTACCTATAAAATTGATTTCAAACGTGTTATCAATCGTAAACTGATTATGGGTATTGCCGACGGTGAAGTGTATGTTGATGGTAAGCTGATTTATGAAGCAAAAGATTTAAAAGTTGGCTTATTTAAAGATACAACTGCATTCTAAGATCGATAATTCCAAAAGTTTATTATAAAAATACCGTGTAATATACAATACACGGTATTTTTTTATCTGTACTAATAATGTATTTATTCTATTTATAAAAAACAGATCATATTTAATTTAGTTTTTATCAATACATTGCGTCGATTGCTTATTTTGTAAATACTGAAAATAGTCTTTAATTCTAGAAGAGAAAAATAGGCTATATGTAAGATAAACAAGCAATCCTACTAAAAATAAGCTCCCTAATATTTCACCTGAACTTACTGCTTGATGACTACCATTTGTATTATCAAATGCGTTTTGGATACCTATTGCTATGACAATAGTCATAGGAAGCATTGATATACACCAGAATATTTTCAGCATTATTGGTGCTATTTCTTTCTTCATAAAAATAACAAAAAGTGTAATAACATATAAACTAACGAGAGAAGAAGTTTGTATCATACTCCACACGATAGAAAGAGAAGCTACAAAATCAAGATCAACACTACTTCTTATAAATGCACCTATTAAAATAGAAATATTAGGTAATGAAGATATTAATTGCTGTAGTGTGAAGAAAATAAAAGCAATTAATATTATCCATAATGATATTGGTTTTTTCATTAAAACCTTCCTTGTAATTAAAAGTCGCTATAATAAATTAATCAATGTATAGTGTCACCACATTAGTAAATAATTCTTATATGTGAAGATAAATTTAAGTTAAGTGATAATCCCTATCCCAAATAAATATCACACTTAAAAATTATATCGACTTAGAATAAATAACATTAAGGAATAATCGTATGGAGATGATTATAAGCGCACTCGCAGAGCTTTTTAGTTTTCTTGTTGAGCTTACCTTTTTTCTTTGCAAAGTAATTGGCTATCGACTCACGATTTTATTGATTATATTTATTTGTATGTATGCAAATCAATTTGATATAAAATGGCTTTTAGGTTTTATTACAACCTCATTGTGTTTATATAGCCCCAATATATATAAGTTATTTAAAAAATCAAAAAACAAATTAAATTAATCTTTATAAAAAATTATTTTAAGGAAAATAAGTGATTACTAAAGGAAAAGTATCTAAAAAACACGCTGACTTTATGTTTTATTGTGGCATATTTTTGATATTAACATCTCTTATAACTTGGTTTACTTCGGAAAGAATTGATTGGCTATATAATTCTGTCAATTCAATACTTGCTATTTTTTTTACTATTTATGGGTTTCGTTTACGTAAGAAAATATGTACAACCGAATAAAAAAATAATGCCAGTATGATGTAAAAAGGCTCGCAGAATATGCAAGCCTTTTTGTATTCAATTTATAACTACTGTTTGTTATTTATACTCAAATTGTCCTGTATTCAATGTGAGCACAGAAATATATATAAATAACCCTTAATTTTTTTCGTCGGCAAAATTTAGTGATTATATTTAATATCACCATTGTTTATTTTACTACGACGGGTTATTTATTTTACCAGACTTGGGCGATCTTCCATGGCTTGTCGCCAACCTCCCAGCCAATGTGAACGCGCATCAATCGCGAAATAAGGACAAAGCTCTTTTGAACGGCCTTGCATACCAGCTTGATAACCTTTCGATAATGCTCTTGCTAAACGATCTCGTTTCTGTCTTTTCATGTCTAGACAACCCTCACGTTCTAAGTTTAAGCGGAAAGATAATGATTGTTTTTTCAACAACCACTATAAATTGATACGCTTTATTGAGCATTTAAGCAAGTAAAGAAGTTAATACAAATGTCATATTTGTGAAGCCGAGCTAAATTTAACTTTAGTAACACTTGTTATCATTAACTTTATTTAATTAATATTTGTAGGGTTATTTTAGGATTTAAAATAGTCAGAATAAGTATTTAGTTAAAATATTGATTTAATGTAACTTTTAGTTATGTGAGATAATAATATTATTTTTTGTCTTAGATAATCAACAAATTAAATAAACAAAAATAATCTTTATTTTTAAAGTAATGTCAATATAAGCCATTATTAACCAATATAATTTTTTGCTCTTTTTTTACTTATTTGTAGAAAAGCTTATTAAAATTACCTTATTGTTATTAAGGAATTAGCCATTTTGGAAGGTAAAATAAGCTATTAATACCTCTTACATACTTCTATTAATTCAAACTCTTCAAATACCAACTCCATATCTTCTGAAAAACGACCTTCACGAGTAAAGAAGGTTTTATGCCCATCTTGCCAATATGCCAAACTTAAATCCCCTTCCCCCTCTTTTTTGGCCTGTTCTTCTGTGACTTCATTAAAACGGATTAACTGCAAAGAACGCGTGCGAATAACACAAACAGGCTCATTTTGACTATTTAAAATAATGCTATATCCACCAATAGCAGGAATAGCACTGTCACTAAAAAAACCGCTTAATGAGCTACACGTTGCCGTTTTTTTTCCTTCTACCACCAACACTACAAGTTCATCAGCTAACTGAGCATTATCACCAAATGACCAGCTGATTGCAGAGGGATATTTCTTTTTAAGCATTTCTAACATATAGCTTCCTTTTTTATTTTTTTGATAAACAAAACCCAATATTCAACTTAAATACGATTTAAGAGAATATTGGGTTTGAATAGATGTAGGCTAAGTCAGTTAGTATTGAGCTTGAATTGTTGTCGCAATACCAGAAACAATTTGCTCCCAGCCTTGTCCTAATGTACGGACTAAAGCAGGATAACCATCTTCGGTTTGTGTTAACACAAGAGAGAATGGCTGACTAATCACTTTGCTATTTTCAGTATAAATCCAATCACCAGAAATGATCACTTGCCCATCATAACGACCTTGAAAGTAATTAACTGTAACTGTTAATTTTGCTAAGTTATCTTCAATCGGTTGGTTAGCAACAACGGTTCCTGGCAATGCTTTTGTTAAACCTGAAATGAGGTTCTGTTGTAATTGCTGATCAAGTGGATTTATCCATAAATGCTGATTTGCTACGGTATAGTTAATATCTGTTGTTTGATAAACAATACCAGCATTAACCAGCATATTGGACAAACGGATCGGCTGAACCCAGATTTGAGGCTTTTTCGCTGACTGTGTTGTCGTGACTTGTGCTGATACCCCTGTTTGGTAAATATCAGGTAACTGATAATAGGTTTTCTCAGGTTGGCTTGAACATGCCGTTAGCATCAAAACAAATATCCCAATGATGTATCTCATTATTTTTCAGCCCTCTTTGGTTCTGGATCTTTACCATCCTTCGCCTCAAAAATTAATGCATTACTTTTATTGTTCAATGTTTTCAATAAAGGCTGCATTTCTCTTAATACCTGATCAAGCTGCTGCATATTATCGATCATTTTTCCGTATGCCGGAGAGCCCGGTTGGAATCCTTGCATACTACGATTGATCTCTTTCAATGACTGCTGAATATCATTAGGAAGATTTCTAAATTCATCACTGCCAATCATGGCATTTAATGCTTTCAGTGTTTCTTTTGCCTCAGTTACTGCTTTTTGGCTTTCAGATAAAGTCGCTGTCATCTCTTTAAGCATCGGTTCAACAGGAAGATTGTTGATCTTATCAAGTGATGTCATCACTTTTTGCTGAATTTGCGCTAAGCCTGAGCTAACAGTAGGTATTTGTTGGAAGCCAGCAACCTCTTGAGATCCTTCCCATTTTGTTTCGTCTGAATAGAAATCAAGATCAATATACAGAGCGCCCGTTAAAAGATTTCCTGATTTTAATGAAGCTCTTAGGCCATTATTAGAAGCTGAAGAGATCTCTTTAACGAAATCAAAACTTTCACCAACATCATTGGCAAAACGTTCTGGTTCAACATGGATAAGCACTGGAATACGAAAATCTTTATCAAGCGATTGTTGCATTCCTTTTGTGTAATAAGGTACTTGCACAACAGTCCCCATTCGAATTCCTCGGAATTCAACCGGTGCTCCAGCTTGTAACCCTCTTACTGAATCAGAGAAAAACATGATGTAACTGCGATAATCGGTATATAACGAGTTTTGAATACTCTTTTCATTATCGTAGAGTTTAAATTCTGTTTTAGGTGCAATTTGTTCACCAGGCAACCAACCTGCTGGTACATCAAAACTCACGCCACCACTAAAGAGTGTAGAAAGTGACGCCATTTCAACACGCACGCCAGATGAAGACATATCAAAAGCAATTCCTGAATCTTTCCAGAAACGAACATTGGATGTCACCATTTTGTCGTAAGGCGCTTTAATGAAAAGCTGATAATGCATGTCTCGGCTATCAATGTTAAATTCGCTGGTTTCTACAGAGCCAACTTGATAGCCTCTGAATAAAACAGGATCTCCCGCATTTAACTGCCCTGCTCTTTCGCTCACCAAGTTGATGCGAATACCTTTTGCATCAGGTGAAGCAAGAGGAGGTGCATCAAGAAGATTAAACTCACTTTTCTCTTTACCAGTTAAACCTGGTTGTAATTCAATATAGGCACCTGAAAGCAAGGTACCTAAACCTGTCACCCCTTCTTTACCTATTTGTGGCCTTACAACCCAAAAAGCTGTATCTGACCGTAATAGCTCATTCATACCTGTATCTAGGCGCGCATTAATAATAACGCGACTAAAATTGCTATCGAGAGTGACACTTTCAACTAAGCCAATATCAACACTACGACTTTTGATTTTTGTTTTACCCGCTTCAATGCCCTCAGCATTATAAGTAATTAAGGTAACTTCTGGACCTTGATGGCTGAAATGATAATAAAGTATCCATGCACCAATCAATAAGGTGACAAGCGGTATGATCCAAACTGGAGACCAGCTTTTTAGTTTGTTAATTTTTGCTTCTGTTAAAGCAGTTTCATTCTTTTCAGTCACCCTTAGGCTCCTTAATCATCGGTTTATCATCATCAGCTGTACATTTATCCCACGTCAACCGAGGATCAAACATCATTGCAGAGAACATCGTTAATACAACAACCACTGCAAATAGCACTACACCAAAATCTGGGTAGATGCTCATCAGACGTCCCATTCTGACTAATGAAGCTAAAACAGCGATAACGAAGACGTCAATCATTGACCAACGCCCCACATATTCAACAACTTCATAGAGAAAATGCATTCTAGCAGGATCTCTTTTACCTTTGGATTTGTGTGCATCCCAACAAAGCCAAGCTATTGCTATCATTTTCAAACTTGGCACCATAATACTGGCAATAAATATCACCATCGCAACAGGATAAGAGCCATCTTCCCATAACAAAATCACCCCAGCCATAATAGTAGAGTAAATATTATTACCTAGCGATTCAGTCACCATAATGGGCAATAAATTTGCAGGGATATAAAGAATAAGTGATGTAATCAACAGTGAGACTGTCCATTGCAAGCTTTTCGGTCTTCTTGCATGTCCTTTAACTTCACAACGACTACATTCATATTGCGTTGCGGGTAAAATCGCGGTGCATGAACGACATAATCTTACCCCTTGTTTTAATCCTGATTTACCTGATTCAATACTAGGATAATCAGGGCGTGGCTCTAACTTTTCCCATAGTGTATGTCTATCAAGGCACTGAAAAGCGCGGATTTGAAATAAACAATACAAAACATAAGGTAAAAAACTTAACCCTAAACCAATATCACCATAAGCCATTAATTTTACAAAACTGACTAAAATTCCCGCGAGAAAAATCTCAGCCATACACCATGATTTGAGTTGAAATAAAATACGAGATAACCAGATTTGTAATTTTCTAGGTAGTTTAATTGGGGTACACAGTAATAGAATAGCCACCATACAAAAAGCAGGCACAATTTGAACAAAGAGTAAGAAAAAAGCCCCCAATTCAATGTAGTTTTCACTAAACATCACTCTTGGGATCTGCATCAATGTTACGTTATTAGCAATACCAGCAACTTCCATACTGACAAACGTAAACTGACTTGCCATCAGTAACATAAATAATGCACTGATTGCCAATGCGACAGGTTGATAAAAAGGCTGGCGCCAACGTGCCGTTAGCACTGTGTGACAACGAGGGCATGTTGCTTTGGTTCCTTGCATTAATTCAGGAACACTGACCACCAGATCGCACTGAGGACATAATATTTGCTCATGCTTATGTTCATGACGATGTTGTTGACCAGAACACACAGTGACACCTCTTATTTTTTAATGATCAATAAAAGAATATTTAATCCAGAAAGTGAAACGGGGCAAATGCCCCGTTTTCGGCTGGCGATTTATTCACCGCTTTGCATCAGTTCTAATTCTTGCCATCTATCAAAAGCGGTCTCAAGCTCTTGTTCTTTATCCGCAAGTGTTTTCAGAACTTTTTCAGTTTCCTCATGGGGACGAGTAAAAAAGTCTGGAGCACTCACTTCTTCTTGTAATGCGCTTAACTGTGTTTCTAAAGTTTCTAGCTTAGCGGGTAGTTGTTCAAGTTCACGCGCTAAATGATAACTTAACTTGTTGCCATTACGAGTGTTCTTTTTAGCGCTATCTTTAGTTTTAGCTTCTTTTTCAGCTTTTTCTGGCGCATTACGTGATTTATTTTGTTCACTTCTCAGTGAAACTGTTTGTGCTCTTTGTTGCTGAGCATCGTAATATCCGCCAACGTAGCTGTTAATAACACCATCGCCTTCAAAGATCCAACACTCAGTAACACTATTATCAACAAATTCACGGTCATGGCTAACTAGTAAAACAGTGCCTTGGTACGCATCAACTAGCTCTTCTAATAACTCCAATGTTTCAACATCGAGATCATTGGTTGGCTCATCGAGAATAAGCAAGTTACTTGGTTTTAAGAATAAACGTGCCAGCAATAGACGGTTTCTCTCACCGCCTGAAAGTGCGCGAACAGGTGTCATCGCACGTTTAGGTGGGAATAAAAAGTCTTGTAAATAACCAAGCACATGGCGAGGACGACCATTTACCATCACCTCTTGCTTACCTTCAGCAAGGTTATCCATCACAGTTTTATCAGGATCAAGTGCCGCACGGTGCTGATCAAAGTAAGCAACTTCAAGCTTAGTACCACAATGAACTCGCCCACTGTCTGCTTTTAAATCGCCTAGCATAAGTTTTAATAATGTGGTTTTACCGCAGCCATTTGGCCCCACCAGCGCGATTTTATCGCCACGTTGTACTTTGGCAGAGAAATCACGAACTAACTTGCGAGTTCCAATGCTATAATTAACATCTTCTAACTCGAATACGATTTTACCAGAACGAGTTGCTTCTTCGACCTGCATACGTGCACTGCCTAACACCTCACGGCGTTCATTACGTTCAACACGTAATGCTTTTAAAGCACGTACACGGCCTTCATTACGAGTGCGCCGTGCTTTAATCCCTTGACGTATCCAAGTTTCTTCTTGTGCTAATTTGCGATCAAATTCTGCATTTTGTTGCTCTTCAACACGCAATGCTTCTTCTTTACTTTCAAGATATTTATCGTAATTTCCTGGCCATGAAGAAAGTTTTCCACGATCAAGATCGATAATACGGGTTGCCATATTACGGATAAATGAACGGTCATGGGAAATAAATACGATACTTCCTTGGAAATCTTTTAAGAATTTTTCAAGCCAAAGGATCGTTTCAATATCAAGGTGGTTTGTTGGTTCATCTAAAAATAACACTCTTGGTGCGCTAACTAATGCACGCCCTAATGCAGCTTTTCTTAACCACCCTCCCGATAAAGAAGAAAGTTCAGCCTCACCATCTAAACCCAGTTTCTCTAGCACTTCTGCAATTCGGCTATCAAGTAACCATAAGTTACGGCTATCAAGTACTTCTTGCAACTCTGCCATTTTATTGAGATTTTTATCAGAAGGATCTGTCTCAATCAATTTAGAAATATGATGATAATCTGTTAGATATTTAGCATCTTCTTCAACACCTTCAGCAACAAAATCAAAGATAGTGCCTTCAATATCTCTTGGGGGATCTTGCTGTAAGCGAGCGGTTACAAGATCTTGCTCATAAACAACTTGACCATCATCTAAAGGTTGTTCTTTAGATAACACTCTTAATAGAGTTGATTTTCCTGCACCATTGCGCCCGACTAAGCAAACGCGTTCATTTTCTTCAATAAATAAATCGGTGCTATCTAATAGAGGAGCATCACTGAAAGATAAATAAGCCCCTGTCAAACTAATTAACGGCATTGTAAATTATTCCTCACCAGCATGAGTTAACAGCCAGCAATTGTGGATTTGGCGGTTACGCGCAAAGTCTTGTGATAATGTTTTCTGTGTTATCTCTTTTGCGGATAATCCTATTTTTGCTAACTCTTCATGTTCCATTTTGAACCCACGTTTGTTATTTGAGAACATGATCGTGCCACCTTTTCTCAACAAACGTTTTAGATGTTTCATCAATTCAATATGATCGCGCTGAACATCAAAGGTATTTTCCATACGCTTTGAGTTAGAAAACGTAGGTGGATCGATAAAAATCACATCAAATTGTTCATTGCTTTGCATTAACCATTGTAAACAATCAGCCTGCATTAAACGATGTTGTCTACCTGATAGGCCATTTGCTTGGAAGTTTTTCTCAGCCCATTCAAGGTAGGTACGTGACATATCAACTGTCGTCGTACTTTTTGCACCACCAATCCCAGCGTGTACAGATGCAGTACCGGTATAAGCAAAGAGGTTTAAGAAATCTTTTCCTTTACTCATTTCACCCAGCATTTTTCGTGCAATACGGTGATCTAAAAACAGTCCTGTATCGAGGTAATCCGTAAGATTTACCCAGAATTTTGCACCAAACTCATTAACTAAAAAGAAATCACCCTTCTCTGCCATTTTTTCATACTGTAATTTACCTTTTTGGCGTTGACGGGTTTTTAAAATCAGTTGATCAGAACGTAATGCTAATACTTCCATCGTAGCGCTAATAACATCAAACAAACGTTGGCGTGCTTTATGTTCATTAACTGTTTTAGGTGGTGCATATTCTTGAATAATCACTTTTTCGCCATAACGGTCTACAGCAACATTATATTCAGGTAAATCAGCATCGTATAAGCGATAGCATTCAATTTGCTGTTGTTTTGCCCATTTCGCGAGTTTTTTCTCATTTTTACGCAAACGGTTTGCAAAATCTTCAGCAAGCCCAGTATTAATCGTTGATGGAGTATCAGAAAGTAAATAGTTTTTCTGTACACAATCAAGAGGGCCATTTTTTGCTTTGAACTCACGTTCTGCACGTAATTGAATACAACTCAATAATTCAGGTGACGCACTAAATAGCGATAATCGCCAACCCGGGAAGTGTGCCTTTATAGCTCTTCCTAATTGACTATGCAGTGCAATTAGTGCTGGCTCACTTTCTAAACGTTCACCATAAGGCGGGTTACTAATAATTGTTCCTTTTACTTCCGCTGACACAGGATTAGTTAGTTTTGCCGCATCACCATGAGCAAAGGTAATTAAATCAGCAACATCAGCTCTACGCGCATTAGCTCTAGCCATATCCAACACGCGTTTATCAACATCAAAACCATAAAAACGGGAGACTGTATTCTTTTTGCCTTCACGAAAACGCGCAAAAGCCTCATGAGTAACTTCTTTCCACAATGTTTCATCATGACCTAACCAATGACGAAAACCCCAATGCACTCGGTTTAATGCTGGAGCACAGTCTGTCGCCATCATGGCAGCTTCGATTAGTAATGTTCCTGAGCCACACATTGGGTCAATTAATGGTGTATCGGTTTTCCAACCAGAACGCATAATAATCGCAGCCGCTAAATTTTCTTTTAAAGGTGCTTGCCCAGTTAAATCACGATAACCACGTTGATGTAAGCCATCACCACTTAAGTCTAAAGAGAGTGATGCTTTTTCTTTATGAAGATGAATAGTTAAGCGAATATCAGGAGATTGCTTAGCCACATCAGGACGTTGCCCTATTTTGCGTTGAAATGAGTCAACGATGGCATCTTTTGCTTTTAATGCACCATATTGACTATTACGAATAATGTCATTAGTACCATTAAAATGGATAGCAAAGGTCTGATTAACAGTAAAAATTTCACTCCAATCAATTGCCTGCACACCAAGATATAAGTCTAGATCGCTATAAACATTGAATTCATTTAACGGCAACATAATACGTGACGCTAAACGACTCCAAAGTAAAGACTGATACATGGTTTTATCATCAGCACGAAAATAAACACCGCCTTGTGTTATCTGGCAAGCCTGAGCACCAAGGTGTTCAAGTTCAGATTTTAATAGTTCTTCCAGACCTCGGCCTGTGCTGGCAAACAGAGAGCGCATAGTATTGTTACCACCTAAAATAAAATTGTTGGGCATTATAGCTAATTGTATTACGTTGTCATAAAGTTACTGGCTATAAAAAATAATAATGTCTTTTGGGAGCACCGATGATCAACGTTTCACGCCTTTATATACACCCAGTTAAATCAATGAAGGGAATTCGACTTTCTCATGCATTTGCTCGTGAGAGCGGATTCACGTTTGATCGTGATTTTATGATAACTACCCCAGAAGGGACGTTTATCACGGCACGAAAATTTCCCGTTTTGCTGTGTTTTATTCCCACTCTCATGGCAAATGGTATTTATATTCAAGCACCTGATGGTGAGGGTATTGCTATCACCTATCAAGATTTTGAGACCACATTGCAACCGACAGAAGTTTGGGGCAACCATTTTACCGCGTATGTGGCTCCAGATGAAATAAATCAGTGGTTCAGTCGTTATTTAAAAATGGATGTTCAACTTCGTTGGACTGGCGAAAAATCGACACGTCGAGTGAAAAAAAATCCAGAAACCGCTGTTTCTTTCGCTGATGGTTACCCTTACTTATTAATTAATGAAGCCTCATTTCAATACTTACAACAACGCTGCCCCGCTTCAATTAATATTGAGCAATTTCGAGGTAATATCCTCATAACAGGTGCAAAGCCTTTTGAAGAAGATACTTGGCAGACTATTCGTGTTGGCTCTGTTGTGATGGATCTGATGAAACCTTGTAGCCGTTGCATCATGACCACAATTAGTATTGATAAAGGCGTTAAACATCCTAACACAGAACCACTTGCAACACTGCAAACATTCCGTAGTGATGAAACAGGTGATGTCGATTTTGGTCAAAATGTCATCATTCGCCAAACTGGTATTATTCGTGTAGGAGATACTGTTGAAGTATTAGCTTATAAAGAAGTAAAACAGTATCTTGTAACAGCAGCTGTTGAAACACCATCAGCGCCCGTCATTGAAAACACACAGGAACAGACTGTCAGCATTGAATTTAACGGTGAGGTTTTTGAAGGTAATAACCAAGAAGTCCTGTTAGAACAGCTTGAAAATAATGGTTATACCATTCCTTATAGTTGCCGAGCTGGCCTTTGTGGCTCTTGTGTTATCCAATTGGATGAAGGTGATGTTAATGCATTAAAAGCTGGCGCAATTAAACGCTCAGGTAAAATCTTAGCCTGTAGCTGTATTCCTAATGGTAATGTGAAACTTTCGCTTAAAGATAATAAAAATCAAATTGATATGAACAAATAAATTAAATAAAAAACTAAATATAAACACAGTTATGTATGATATATATCGTTATCGGTAAACATTAAATTGATTAATTTTACCTCACTCATATATAACTGAGTTTATTGAATTCTTAGGCCAAGTAAGCTTCCCCAATATTCATTGCATTATCAGTCGTTATGGTTTGCCAGAAAAGCATTACCTTATTAAGTATAAAAATAATGGAAAGGATTTTATTGGGGATGAGTGAGTTAAACTCATTTCTTGCTAGCACGGGTCATGCACAATAAAAAAAACTCTGTTAAGAGACTTTTAAAATGAAATAAACAAATATTATATACGCTTACCCATTACCACTTATCACGGTAATCAAAAGAAATTTGGTAAAGATACTTATTCAATTCAATTTTATGTGTAACATGCTTTTGAATAGCTTTGACCCAACCTTCGTGCAAATCAAAAACTCCATTATTAATTATATTTTCGTCTTTCGGGTCAATTGTTTCATCAATCAGGAAGTCATCATCACCAAAATCTTTTGAGTATTCCTCTCCTATCATTTCTTCTGTTTTTTTATCAAACCACTGAGTATGTAATTTCAATCCCATAATCTCATCTTCCTTATAGATATTTTTTGATATTGCGTTTAGGATCAGCGGGTTTTAACTGGTTACCTGTTTTTGGGTCAAATGCCCCAATATGCTGGCCATCACTGGCGCGATATCCTTCCAGCTCACCGTGCGGTGAATCCCATTCATAAATTCTTCGCCCCTTATCCCCTTTCCAGCGATTGCGTTTACCTGCTCCTCCTTGTTTAGGTGTTTTACCTTGGACAGGTTTAAGAATACCCAATCCTTTAATATCTTCAGTTCTTGGTGCTGGATGATAACTATGACCTCGCTCTTTTACGCCTTGGCGGGGTTTATCTTTCTTCCCTGTCGATAAATAAATTGGTTTTATTCCCAATTCCCATGGAAACACCAAAATTATAGGCTCTTTCAGCGTGGATTGCTTTTTCTCACTTTCAGTAAAGAATGTTGGTGGCTGTAAAGGTAAGTTATTAAATCTAGGTATATCGAATACCTTACCTGATAGATATTTATGCCTTTCAGGTTGAGGTAAAGCCGTACCCGTTAATATCGCTACACTACCAATCTGAACTATTCTTTCTTGTTTCTCATTTGGTAAAGTATAAGCAAAAATACCTTTTTCAACTGTTTTTCTCGCTTCAACTACACGAGTTTTAACGGGTGCATCCGTTCTTACTAATTCAATTTGTTTCGTCCCATTAACTACCTGTTCGATTACAGTAGCTGAGGTATTAATTATCCCTTTTTGCTTTGCAATATCTCTCAACTGTGCTTCTTTAGGGATGTTTAATTTCAGCCCTGCCACAGTAAGTGCGGTTTCTTAGTTTTTAGGATACTCTTGGTAAATAACGGCAGGATATCTATCACACCCTACCCCAACGGGAGGAGAATACAGCATAAGGCCAGCACCTAAACCTAATGCACGCCCTAAAATAGCCCCTAAAGTTTCTGTCGCGGACGTTGCACTTGTCGTTGTTATTGCAGGAGTGAATATAGCGACCGGAGCTAATGTGGCTTTATTGATACTCTTTCCTGGTATTAACGTAGACTGTGCAGATATTATTGCTGTCTTTAACTCAGCAGGAACACTGATTTGCTGCTTAGATGGCGAAGTAAATATTTGAACAATAGAATCATATGATTCAACCGCTTTCTTTAAACTACCACTCATCAGCCCTGCATACGGTAAATAACGCTGAGAATAAATTTTTATTGCTTTGGGTATATCACCTTCCCTGAAAGCATCCATCATCTCTTTGCAATGCTTATCCTTTGTTAAAAATGGACAGTCCATTTTTGCGCATACAGGGCAAATGTTACGTCTCATTACTTCGATCGGTTTGACTCGTTCACTCATATAAATTCCTTTTTATATTCAATCATGCAATGACAGTAGTGATCTAATATGAGCAACACACCATTATTTGACCATTCTGTTTTTTGATACGAGATTTATAAATTTTTTACCCATGACCTCCATTTGACATTAAGCACACCATAAGGAAATTTCTCTTAATTAAAGATAATATTTAATGTAGCCATGTAACTCATTGGCTAATCATATTCTCTTTCTATAAAGAAGTGTTTTTAAAGCGTCTATCTTAGTTCTGCCATACAGCTCAGGTAAAATCTTAGCCTGTAGCTGTATTCCTAACGGTAATGTGAAACTTTCACTTAATAAAAAATAACACTTATCTTTATCACAAATTAAAAGAAGGTAATTTGTCCTTACCTTCTTTTTTATTTTAAATAAAATAGTTTATTTAATAAGAATTATCTTATTAAGACCTAAGTAATGAATATTGATAAACTCATTTTATTTGTTTCTAGAAATATATTGTAAGAAAAAATAATAGAGATTTGATTTTAGGAAGCGTTGTTTAAGGTGAATTTGTTTTTGGAATGTTAAATTAATGAGTAATAATAAAAAGAGTAAGTCCTTTTTACTCTTTTTGTTAAATAACTTTTTCGTACAAAAATGATCCTGACTCCGACTCTTTATGGTAATTGCTTAACCTGTCATTCATAATTTTTATTGGGTCACAAAAATTAAGTGTTCTATCGAATAACGTTAATTGCGGTTGCGCTAATAAACATAAACAAGCTTGAGTACCCACTTCTGCCACTAAAAAAAGGGCTGTTTCATTACCTTCTTTTAATGAAGCCTCTACCACTTGAGATAAATAAGGGTTGATTTGATTATTGTTAACTTCAAAATACCAACTCTTAGGCATCAGTGGCTTTAAAAAGCGATGGGCTATTAATGCATTTAAAGCTAATTCAGCTCTTGATTCTGATGGCATATCAATTTGGCGGATCTGCTCATCGTATCCATAATAAAGAGCTGCATCATCGACGGTAAAAGATGCTGATTGGCAAGCACTCTCACTTAACATTTTGCTTGGAAAGCGAGAACGAAAAACCATGCCATTGGCTAAATCAAGCATTAATCTTTGTTGCTCAACATCAAAATACCAACGCCAGCGATCATCGGGTTTTATTATCACTAATTAATCCCCCTTCGATTCATTACCTGTTTTATACTCTGACAAATAATCAAAATTAAATGACATAAATAAAATATTTAATATCACCTAACAAAAACAGGATTCATTTTACTATTAATTAAGCACAATCAGTGCAATTTAATAAAAAATAACCAACTAGGGGCAATATAAACGAGTTAAGGGCAGAAGAAAAGCCCTTAACTCATTATAAAATGTATTTAGATATGATTAATTATAGATTTGATAAGTGCAGGACCTTGATAAATGAATCCTGAATAGACTTGAATGAGAGAAGCACCAGCATCCATTTTCTCTCTTGCTGCAGTTAATGAATCAATTCCACCTACACCAATAATAGGTAATACGCCTTTTAATTCTTCATTTAATTGGCGAATTATTTGTGTGCTTTTTGATTGTACCGGACGACCACTTAATCCCCCAGCTTCATTACAGTGATCTAATCCACTGACTAATGACTTATCTAATGTGGTATTTGTCGCAATAATACCATCAATATGATGACGAACTAAGCTATCTGCAACTTGAATTAATTCTTCATGTGTTAAATCAGGTGCAATTTTAACCGCGACAGGAACATATTTTTGATATTTTCCCTGTAACTCTAATTGTTTATTTTTAATTGCTGATAGCAGATCGTCTAATGCTTCACCGTATTGTAGAGTACGCAAACCGGGGGTATTTGGTGATGATATATTGATTGCGATATAACCGGCATGAGCATAGACTTTTTCCATACAAATCAGATAATCATCTTTACCTTGCTCTACTGGAGTATCTTTATTTTTACCGATATTAATACCCAGTACGCCACCATAACGAGATTGTTTTACATTTTCAATTAAGTTATCGACGCCAAGGTTATTAAAGCCCATTCGGTTAATTAAGCCTTCAGCTTCCACTAAGCGGAATAAACGAGGTTTATCATTTCCCACTTGAGGACGTGGTGTCACTGTACCTACTTCAATAAAACCAAATCCCATAGCACCCAATGCATCTATACAATCACCGTTCTTATCAAGACCGGCGGCAAGACCAAGTGGATTTTTAAATGAGAGTCCCATACAGGAAACGGGTTTTGAAGGAAGTGACTGCTGAATAAGAAATTGAAATGGGGAATGAGATAAACGTTTTAACTGACGGAAGGTAAAATCATGGGCACGTTCAGGATCTAGCCGAAACAATGCCTTCCTTACTAAGGAATAATACATACGATCTCCATTGAGAATATCGGGTATTAGGAATGATATGTCTACGACAATTTAAGCGTCGAGCATCATATAGATAAAAGCACGAAAAGTAAACGCTTCAATTTCACAATTTGCCATAAAAAATCCCCAGACTATGCTGGGGATCTGATTATCATGCTAATTTTTCGTTACATGTTCACTCATAAAGTGATATTGAGCGCGAGATTAATCAGCTAACGCTTTGGTAATTTTCTCATAGAGATCACCTGATAAATTCTCAAGTGCTTTCAGTTTTAATAACTCTGCACGCATTTTTTCTTGGCGTGTTGCGTCATAACGTTTTAAACGAATAAACGGTTCAATAAGGCGTGAAGCAACTTGTGGATTACGACTATTTAAGTCAGTCAGAATTTCTGTCAATAATAAGTAACCAGAACCATCTTCAGCATGAAAAGCCACTGGATTATTATTCACAAATGCACCGATTAACGCACGAGTACGGTTAGGATTTGCTAGTGTAAAGGAGCGATGAGATAACAGACTACGTACTGTCTGTAACACATCTTTTGCTGGGCTCATGGCTTGTAAGCTAAACCATTTGTCCATCACTAAACCATCTTGATGCCATTTATCATCGAACTCTTGTAATAACGCATCTTTGCAAGGTAACTGCGCCATTACAGCAGCATTAAGTGCGGCTAGAGCATCAGTCATGTTATCGCTGTTGTGATATTGTGCATCGACAAGTTGATTACCTGTTTGCTCATTTTCAACCGCTAAATAACCTAAGCAAACATTACGTAAATCACGCTTTGCAATATCATCATGATTAACACGATAAGCACCAATATGCATAGAATGGTAAACAGCAGAGAATTCATCTGCCATTTCAGTTGCCAGTGTTTTTCGAATAAAGCCAAGTGCTTCATGAATAGCTATTGGATCGATAATACTGAATGATTCACCTGCTTCGACATCTGTTGGTAATGTCAGAATAAGTGCAGCTAATGCAGGATCGATATCTTTATCAAGCAATACTGCGCGGAAAGCATCAATCACCATTTCAGGAAGAATGCAGTTTTCACCTTTTTGAACTCGAGTAACATTTTCTTTTATATAGCGGCCCAACAATGATTGCGCTGCATCCCAACGTGAAAATGCATTACGAGCATATTTCATTAAAAAGGACAATTGCTCATCCGTAAATGGATAATCAAGTTTTACAGGCGCAGAGAACTCACGTAATAAAGATGGGATTGGCTGTTCTGGAACGTCATCAAATACAAATTGTTGTTCTTCACGGACGATATTCAATACATTAGAAATCGCCTGACTTTGTGAACGCAGAGGGATCACATTGCCTTTATGATCATACAATTCAATATCTAATGGAATGTGTAGCACTTGTTTTTCAGCTTGATCAGCTGTTGGTGGTGTCATTTGACTAACAGTTAAGGTGTATTGCTTTTTATTCACATTATAGCTGTCACGCACTGTCAGTTGTGGTGTACCTGATTGGCTATACCAACGACGGAATAAAGTGAGATCCACATTAGAAGCATCTTCCATCGCTTGAATAAAATCGTCACAGGTAGCAGCACTACCGTCGTGACGATGAATATACATTTGAATGCCCGCTTGGAATTGCGCTTCACCTAATAAAGTGTGGATCATTCTGATCACTTCTGAGCCTTTTTCATATACTGTTAAAGTATAGAAGTTGTTCATTTCGATCACACTATCAGGACGAATTGGATGTGCCATTGGGCTTGCATCTTCTGCAAACTGAGCAGTACGCATCACTCGTACATTATTGATCCGGTTAACAGAACGAGAGCCTAAATCTGAACTGAATTCTTGGTCACGGAAAACCGTTAAACCTTCTTTTAGGCTTAACTGGAACCAATCACGACAAGTAATTCGGTTACCTGTCCAGTTATGGAAATATTCATGACCAATAACAGACTCAATGCCTAAATAATCTTTGTCGGTTGCCGTTTCACTTTTTGCTAGCACATATTTAGAGTTAAAGACATTCAGTCCTTTATTCTCCATCGCACCCATATTAAAGAAATCAACAGCGACTATCATATAGATATCGAGATCGTATTCTAAATTAAAGCGAGATTGATCCCATGCCATCGCATTTTTCAATGATGTCATTGCCCAATCTGCACGATCTAAATTACCTTTATCAACAAAAAGCTCTAAAGCAACTTCACGACCACTTTTGGTGATAAAAGTATCTCGTAATACATCAAAATCACCTGCAACAACTGCAAATAAGTAACTTGGTTTTGGATGTGGATCTTCCCATGTTACCCAATGACGTCCATCTTCAAGTTCACCTTGTGCGATACGGTTACCATTAGATAATAAATAAGGATACTGTTTTTTATCTGCAGTAATTGTTGTGGTGTAACGAGCTAACACATCAGGTCTATCTAGATAATAAGTAATATGACGGAAACCTTCAGCTTCGCATTGTGTACACAATGCGTCACCTGACACATACAACCCTTCTAATGCTGTATTGGCTGATGGATTAATTTCGTTGACAATTTTTAATGTAAATTGCTCTGGTAATTGTTCAATGATGAGTTTGCCGTTTTCTTCTTTATAGTGTGTCCAAGCAACATCATTAACTGAAATTGATTTTAATGTTAAATCTTCACCATCTAATACTAATGCTGTCGCATTTGAGTTTAGACGTTTACATTGGCTGATCGCTGTAACCTGAGTGTTTTCTTTATCTAAGATAAAATCAAGATGTAAATCGGTGATTGTGTAGTCAGGGGCTAGATAATCTTTGCGAAATTTCGCGATTCTTTGTTGTGTCATAGAAAAAAACCTTTTAGTTAACACGACTATTTAACGGTTATATTGCCAAAGCTTACTCGTCAAAAATCTGTTTAGCCAGTCGAATATTCAATTGAAAACATTAAAAGTCAACAGAATGTTAATGATTTATTAATACATGTAATCAATTTATTTGGTAAATGATGCTAATATACTCCCAAATTATGTTTAACGTGGTAAACTCATCTAAGTTTTACAGCTTGTTTTTATGTTGCAGAGAAATATTGTCGAATAGTGACGCTTTGTCGCCATATTCGGGTATACTCTCCAACCTTAACGATTTAGCAGACATAAAAACGCTCCGTGAGGATGCTTGACGCGCTATGATTTTAGACGCTACACCGATTATTACATCACTGTTGGATACCGATGCATACAAGCTCCACATGCAACAAGCGGTTTACCATCATTATAGTGATATTCCTGTCGTTGCTGAGTTCCGCTGTCGGAGTGATGAACGTCTAGGTGAATATGCAACAACCTTACGCCATCAAGTTAACATGATGGCAGACTTGTCATTAACGAATGAAGAATTTGACTATCTTCAGAGTCTCCCTTTTTTCAAAAATGACTATCTGCAATGGTTTAAGCATTTCCGCTTTAAGCCAGAACAAGTCCATATTTCAACCACACCTGAAAACCAACTTACCATAAAAATTACAGGCCCTTGGCGTGAAGTTATTTTATGGGAAGTACCTTTGTTGGCTTTAGTGAGTGAAATTGTACATCGTGCTCGTTCACCTCAAATCACACCAGATGACGCAGTTAATCAATTACGTAAATTAATTGATATCTTCTACCGTGATGCGGCTGAACAGCAGATTGACTTAGCCGATTTTAAATTGATGGATTTTGGTACTCGTCGCCGTTTTTCTTATGATGTACAGTGCGCCATTGTGGATGAGCTGAAAAATCATTTCCCTTATCTTATTGGTACAAGTAACTATCATTTAGCAGAACGCATGCAATTAGCCCCTGTGGGTACACAAGCTCATGAGTGGTTTCAGGCGCATCAGCAGATTAGTCCAGAGCTGGCCAATAGCCAGCGAGCAGCTTTACAATCTTGGTTAGATGAATACCCCGATCAATTAGGTATTGCATTAACTGACTGTATTACGATGGATGCTTTTTTGCGTGATTTTGATAAGGACTTTGCAGAGAGTTATCAAGGTTTACGTCACGACTCTGGTGATCCTATTGAATGGGGTGAAAAAGCGATTGCGCATTATGAGAAACTGGGCATCGACCCAATGAGTAAAGTATTAGTCTTTTCTGATAGCCTCGATATTCAAAAGGCATTAGTACTTTATAAACATTTCCATAAACGCATTCGTTTAATCTTTGGTATTGGTACTCGGCTCACTTGTAACATTCCAGAGATAACACCACTTAATATTGTCATTAAGCTGGTGGAGTGTAATGGTAAGCCCGTTGCTAAATTATCAGATAGCCCAGGCAAAACCATTTGCGAAGACGATGATTTTGTTGACAAGCTACGCAAAGCCTTTGATGTTCCACTTGTCAAACAAGCCTGTTAATTAGCTAAAAACCTTCATTAATAAAAGAAAGGGTAATAATTACCCTTTCTTTTGTCATAACCCCTACTTTTATCAATATTTCTCCTATTTTTGTCAATTTATTTTATACAAAAGCTTTTCTCTTCTTTATTGACTCTTTAAACTAAAATTTCCTACTTGTTTCCTGCGCTATTGCAAGTAACATAGAAAAACTGTCCGACAGGGGCAGAGTGAATTAACCAAACAATTATTTTAATTAAACGAAGAGAGATTTATTTATGATCGTTGCGCCTGTAGTCGACGTACTGCAAGGCCGTATCGCGGTTGGCGAAGACGTCACCGTTCGCGGTTGGGTACGTACAAGAAGAGATTCAAAAGCTGGTATCTCATTTCTTACCGTCTATGACGGTTCCTGCTTTAATCCAGTACAGGCCATCATTAATAATAATTTACCGAATTATCAAGATGAAGTGCTGCACTTAACCACAGGTTGTTCTGTGGAAGTCACCGGTAAAATTGTTGAATCTCCGGGCCAGGGACAGAACTTTGAAATTCATGCCACCAATATTATTGTGGTAGGAATGGTCGATGATCCGGAAACTTATCCGATGGCCGCCAAACGTCATAGTATTGAGTACCTGCGTGAAGTTGCTCACCTTCGTCCTCGTACTAACTTAATTGGTGCAGTTGCTCGTGTTCGTCACACATTAGCACAAGCACTACATCGTTTCTTCGATGAACAAGGCTTCTTCTGGGTTTCTACGCCACTGATCACTGCGGCTGATACTGAAGGTGCAGGTGAAATGTTCCGTGTCTCTACACTTGATATGAACAATCTGCCACGCACAGATAAAGGTGAAGTCGATTTCAGTGAAGACTTCTTTGGCCGTGAAGCGTTTTTAACCGTATCAGGTCAATTGAATGGTGAGACTTATGCTTCAGCATTAAGCAAAGTGTATACTTTTGGTCCAACATTCCGTGCTGAAAACTCAAATACCAGTCGTCACCTTGCTGAATTCTGGATGGTTGAGCCTGAAGTGGCATTTGCTGATCTTAACGATATCGCAGCACTTGCCGAAAAAATGCTGAAATACACCTTTGCAGCCGTATTAGCAGAGCGTAAAGATGATATGGAGTTCTTTGCACAACGTGTCGATAAAGACGCTATCTCACGCTTAGAGAACTTTATCACTTCTGATTTTGCTCAAATCGATTATACCGATGCGGTCACTGTGCTTGAAAACTGTGGTGAGAAATTTGAAAACCCAGTTTATTGGGGTGTTGACCTCTCTTCTGAGCATGAGCGTTACCTTGCAGAGAAACACTTTAAAGCACCTGTTGTTGTGAAAAACTACCCGAAAGATATCAAAGCATTCTATATGCGTATGAATGAAGACGGTAAAACAGTTGCAGCAATGGACGTGTTAGCGCCGGGAATTGGTGAAATCATCGGTGGTTCTCAACGTGAAGAACGTTTAGATATGTTTGATAAACGTTTAGAAGAAATGGGAATGAACAAAGAAGACTACTGGTGGTATCGCGACCTGCGTCGTTATGGCACCGTACCTCATTCAGGATTTGGTTTAGGTTTTGAACGTTTAGTTGCTTATGTGACCGGTGTCGCAAACGTTCGTGAAGTTATTCCATTCCCTCGTACACCAAGAAATGCAGATTTTTAATTTAGTGATTAATTAATATTCAACTGGAAATTTGTATTGCTGTTTTATTGTACTAGTTTTACTTAAGTGAAGAAGCCAACCGCAAGGTTGGCTTTTTTTATGCATGGCTGTTATTTAATTCAAAAGTTCCCCAAAATACACACTTTGAAATACATAGTTACAATTTGTTACACTTTTTTCGTTTTTGTAGCAAATTGGGGGTAGATAAAATTTTTTACCAATGGAACACTGTCACCCGACACAGACGACACTTAACTCTCATAAATAGTTCCATAAAAATTAAGAAACTATTTCTGGCAGTGGCAAAGGTGTCTGAATAACACCAATGAGGGTAATAATAATGATGAAGCGCAATCTTCTTGCAGTGGTAATCCCAGCTTTAATGTTTGCTGGTGCAGCAAACGCAGCTGAAATGTATAACAAAGACGGCAACAAAGTAGACATCTACGGTAAAGTTGACGTTCGTCATTACTTCGCTAATAAAGATTCAGGTGAAGACGGTGATGCATCTCGTGCACGTATCGGCTTCAAAGGCGAAACTCAAATCAATAAAGATTTAGTTGGTTTCGGTCGTTTTGAATACGAAGTTAAAACTAACACAACTGAAAGCGAAAACTCTTCAAAAACTCGTTTCGCTTACGCTGGTTTTAAATTTGCTGACTTCGGTTCACTAGACTACGGTCGTAACTACGGTGTAATTTACGACACCAACGCATGGACAGACGTTCTGCCTTTATGGGGCGGTGACTCAATGGCACAAACTGATGTGTTCATGACTGGCCGTACTACTGGCGTTCTGACTTACCGTAACAACAACATGTTTGGTTATGTTGATGGCCTGAGCTTTGCTCTGCAATACCAAGGCAAAAACAACGAAAATACCAACAATGCTCGTGGTAAATACGACCCTAAAAACCCAGACCTACATGATGCTGATGTAAAAGCTAATGGTGATGGTTTTGGTTTCTCTACAGCTTATGACTTAGGCTGGGGCGTAACACTGGGTGGTGGTTATTCTAACTCTGCTCGTACAGCTCCACAACAACACGCTAGCTTAGCTGGTGGTGAGCGTGCTGAAGCATGGAACTTCGGTGGTAAGTTCGAAGCAAACAATGTTTACTTAGCAGCAATGTACGGTGAAACCCGTAACATGACTTACTTTGGTAAGGCTAAAGATGCTTTAATTGCTAACAAAACTCAAAATATCGAGTTAACTGCACAGTATGACTTTAAAGATTTAGGTATCAAACCTTCTTTAGCATATGTCCAATCTAAAGGTAAAGATTTAGGTCGTGATATTGGTGCTACTGGATATGATAACAATCAAGATTTAGTTAAATATATCTCTGTAGGTTCTTTCTACAAATTTAACAAAAACATGACTGCTGTGATTGATTATAAAATCAACCTGTTAGACAAAAATGATTTCACTAAAGATGCTAACGTTGCAACTGACAACGTAGTTGGTTTAGGTCTGACTTATCAGTTCTAATTACCGCTTAGGTAATTAAACAGTCAAGTTAATTGATTTGAAAAGCAACACTTCGGTGTTGCTTTTTTATTTGTCCCCCTACTTCCAATCTTAATCTCTTGTTATTTAGCTCGCTTTTTTCTTCTTATTCTTAATATTTTCTTTCTTTTTATTTTTGCATTGGCAGTGGATCTGTTTATTTATTCACTGAAAAATATTACCACTTCTTTATTTTTAACAATCTAAAAAAGTTTATCATACTAAACAATTATGTCTTTTTAGTGATTATTTTTACATGTTAATGTAATCACAGGATATTCACTTATTTACATCTTGATTTGCTATTTATTCTCACTTAGTTCACAACTTCTTGTTAATTTCTCTACAAACAGTTGGCAAAAAGGCCTCATAGCGTTACTCTTGATACTCATATTTCGGCTTCGTTTTGAGCTTAGGGAACAATTACACTATGTTTGAGAAAATCATTGCTGCACCAGCCGATCCTATTCTGGGTTTAGCTGATAGTTTCCGTTCTGATCCTCGTGAAAACAAAATTAACTTAGGGATTGGTGTTTATAAGGATGAAACAGGTAAAACCCCTGTTTTAACCACTGTTAAGAAAGCAGAAAAATACCTGTTAGAAAACGAAACCACTAAAAATTACCTTCCTATTAGCGGTATCCCTGAATTTGGCAATGTGACCCAAGCACTTTTGTTTGGTGAACAACACCCTATTATCACTGAAAAACGCGCACGTACAGCTCAAGCACCGGGTGGTACAGGTGCTTTACGTATTGCTGCGGATTTTATTGCTCAACAAACCACAGCAAAACGCGTTTGGATTAGTAACCCTACTTGGCCTAACCATAACAACATTTTCCAAACTGCAGGTCTTGAGATCTGCAATTATGATTATTACGATGCAAAAAATCGTGGGTTAGATTTTGAAGGCATGTTAGCAAGCCTTGCTAAAGCTCAAGCGGGTGATGTTGTTCTGTTCCACGGTTGCTGCCATAACCCAAGCGGTATTGATCCAACTGAAGAACAATGGCGTCAATTAGCTGAACTATCAGCAGAAAAAGGCTGGTTACCTGTTTTTGACTTTGCATACCAAGGTTTTGCTCGCGGTCTTCAAGAAGATGCTCAAGGCTTACGTCTCTTTGCAGAAAAAAATCCTGAGCTTATTGTTGCTAGTTCATATTCTAAAAACTTCGGTCTTTACAATGAACGTGTCGGTGCATGCACCATTGTCACCAAAGACAGCGACACTGCTGAAAAAGCCTTTAGCCAAGCAAAAGCAATTATTCGTGCCAACTATTCAAACCCACCAGCACACGGTGCTTCAGTAGTAACAACTATTCTTTCTAATCCAGAGTTAAAAGAAGAATGGATTGAAGAGCTAACAACCATGCGCGAACGTATTCAGCGTATGCGTCAATTGTTAGTGACGACACTACAAGAAAAAGGTGCTAAGCAAGACTTTAGCTTTATTATTGACCAAAATGGTATGTTCTCATTTAGTGGTTTAAATAAAGAGCAAGTTGAGCGTTTACGCGCTGAATACGGTATTTATATCGTAGGCTCAGGTCGTATTAACGTAGCTGGTTTAACTCTTGAGAATATGGTTCCACTATGTGAAGCCATTGTTGCAGTACTCTAATTACCTTATAAAGTGTAATTAAGATAAATACCACGTTATTAATAACGTGGTATTTTTATTTAGATCAATAAAAATATAAATCTCATTTTTTACTGATAAAAAAGCTCTTTATAATAAAGAGCTTTCATATTTATTCGCTTATAGCCACTATTACCAGATTGGCATTTCATCTTGTAAAAACGGATTGTATTGGCGCTCATGACCTAAATTAGACATAGGGCCATGTCCCGGAATAAACAAATAATCATCACCTAAAGGTAAGACTTTATTTTTGATTGATGCAATAAGATCGGCATGGTTTCCACGCGGGAAATCGGTACGACCAATACTTTCTTTAAATAAAACATCACCCATTGAAATAAGTTTATTCTGGTGATTAACAAAAATAATATGTCCTGGTGTATGACCAGGGCAATGTAAAACAGATAACGAAATTGTTTTACCGATTGTCACGGTATCACCCTCATTTAACCAACTATCTGGTGTAAATGATTTTCCACAAGGAAAATTAAACATACGACACTGTTGTTCTAATTCTTCAAGTAGAAAACTATCATCTTTATGTGGCCCATAAACAGGAACATTAAAATGCTCAACAATTTGAGAGGTGCCTGCAATATGATCAAAGTGTCCGTGTGTTAATAATACTTTGGTTAATGTTAATTGGCGGGCTTCGATTTCTGCAATAAGCGTTTCGACATCTCCACCAGGATCAACAATTGCCGCTTCCTTCGTTTCATCACACCAAATAAGGGTGCAATTTTGCATATAGTTTGTCACAGGTACAATGTGATACATCATGAATCACTCCACTCTCTATTAACTAATTCTCAATAGATTACCATGAGCGAACAGGTCCTGTATCAATATGCACAAAATTACTTCTCGGATAATATCCAACACCACCCGCTTTCATTCTTAGCGCCACTTGACGAACTTTTGAAAGTTCTGTGCCTACTAAGCGAAAATCCATTGCTTGTCCGCGAGTATGGTAGCTTTTCTTAGCGACACCACTGCTGCTTTGGCGCAAATTATTATTGGTCACTAAAGAGCGATAACCTGAAATAAGTTCAACGGGTTTATTGTTATTCAGCATTACTTGCAGTAAATAGATTTGGTCAAACAGGGCGGGATCAATTGTTTTAATTTTATTTTGTCGGTAATCTCTAAACAAATGGTTTAGTTTAGCAAGCTCATGTTTATTATAACGTTTTCCATCAAAAAACTCGGCTTTAATAGTTTCACCAGTATTTAAATTATTAAAGCGAAGAATTTTTGGGCGAGGTGTAGCTAATGAAGCAAAAGCATGAGAAGGCAATAAACCTAACCCCACTGCGGCCATACCGAGCCCCAGCCACTTACGGCGGTGTGAATCAATAATATCCATAGTATATGCACTCAAAAAATTATTTTAGGAGGAAGAACCTTTATTATGACAATATTTTTCCCGAATTGTTTCTTATGGTTTGTATAGTATTGTAAATAACAATTCATTTTAATTTATCAGCATTTCAAATCTTATTAATTTAGTTATTTATACTAAAGACTCTTTTTATCATTCTATTTTTAATAGAAATTTTAAAAATATTTTGTATATTTATTACTCTTTCATTTTTCTTATTAAAAAATACAATATATAAAAATATCTCATTGATTTATATATAAATAAAGGGCGACCAATTTAGCCGCCCTTTATTCAATTTATACTTTTTTATATTACAAGTATTTCTTAATATTCTCTAAATAAGGTTGGGCATTTGAAATGCTTTTGTCATAACCATAAATATCTGCACGATATTGAGGTGCATTTTCCTGCGCTACCCATGCGGTTTGATAATATAAATAAACTGGGATACGTTCAGGAATTGGGGCATATTGTGTTGAACCACGTTTTAATGCCGCATCAATTCTATCTTGTTTCCATCCTGCATCACCCAATAAAATTGAAGCAAGCTCAGAGGCTTTATTTACACGAATACAACCTGAACTGATTGCTCTCATGTTTTTTGAGAATAATGAATGATTTGGAGTGTCATGCAGATATATCGCATCTGAATTTGGCATATTAAATTTATAACGCCCTAATGAGTTTGTTGGCCCCGGAGCCTGCCAAATTCGGTAAGGGAAATTATTTGCACTCATATTTTGCCAATCAATATCATACGGATTAATTGGGTAAGCATCATTTCCCCATCCAGAGTAAATGGTATATCCCTTACGGCTAAAGTAGCTAGGATCAGCTTTACCTCTAGGCACAATATCTTTACGTGTCATGCTTGTTGGCACATTCCAAGGTGGATTAACCACTACATTGTTCAGCGCGCTGCTCATAATCGGCGTTTTTCTATCTGGTCTGCCAACAATCACTTTTGAATCAAGAATAAGCTCATTATTGGCATAAAAATAGAGTGAAAAATCAGGAATATTCACCCAAATTCCAGTATCACCTATGGCCGGTGTTAACCGAAGACGTTGAATATTTAATGCCATAATACTGGCACGTTGTGCGGGGGTTATATTCAACCACACTCGCGTTTGTCGCCCTATAACACCATCTGGCTCTAACCCATGAGCCGTTTGAAATAATTTAACAGTCGCAACTAAAGGCGCATCATAAACAGTTGTTGCAATTTCTTGTTCATTTTCTGCTAATTCAGGGATCAGTTTTAAATGGCGCAAAATTTGTCTAAGTGCTAAGACTTCTTCAGAGGATTGATTTGGCTTTAATGATCCTGTTCCTTTCATTTCAGGCCAAACAACCGCACTATGTAATTGCTTGCGCACTTCTTCTTTCATTAAACTGTAATAAGGATGAGAAGGTGCATAAGAAATAACGAAACTGCCTAAAGTGTTATTTTGAATATTTTGTTGTAGATCAACCACGAATTTATCCGATGGTGATGGCAAAGTTTGTGCAGCATTACGATACAGTAAAGATGCACCTGATTTATTCACTTGCTCAACAAAACTGATATAACCAAGAAATGCGTCTGATAAAATAATATCACGCCCTTCTTTTGTTAGCTCTGGTGTTTCTAATTGTACTAACCATTGCCCAAATTGAGGCTGAATACCTGAAATAGCCACTTCTGCAATTTGTTCTTGTAATTGCTGTGCGATTTTTTCATCTTGCCAAATAAGTACGAGGTTATTCGCTTGGTAGACTTTTACCAGTTGAGTTAAATATGATGGTTTATATCCTATTGGGAGCCACGACTGTAACTTTGCTTTTGCCTCTAACTCAGTCACTTGTGGGATATTCATTGCCACGTTGGCGGGTGCTAGCATCGTTTCATTAATGACAGGCACTAATGTCTCAGTTTCTGTTTCGGGTGTAGATAACACAACTGATTCAGTTTCAGTTGCCACAGCGTAATGCCCTGAAAGCAGTGTGCCTATAACAACTGAATATGCGATTGCTCTTTTAATTGGTTGGTGCGCCATAAATCCTCTACCCTCATCCCTTATTATTATTTTGGTATCCTAGAATATTAGATGAGCTTGGAAAAGAGTTTTATAGGAATAAACTAATATTTTTAAAGTTTTATAAACCCTTGATGGGAATTTGATTTTATTTAATCATAAAAAGACTACTTTGCTGTTTTTATATTCACAATATTATTTTATATGGAAAAATAACCAAAGGGTAAAAAACAGACAAATAAAAGTAAGCGTTTTATAGAAATTAAGAATTAAAATTTGCTAAATAAATTTATTTAAATGAAAGGTATTTTTTAGATAGAAAAAAGGCGTAGTTTCCTACGCCTTACAAATAAAGGTAAACAAAGGGTAAAAATTAATATTCTGAATTGATAACGACTTCTTCACCAAACTGACCTGCTTTTGGCAGTGGTTGGTAAGAAGAGTTAGCTGCACGCAGAATACGAATACCACGGATATTCAGTTCATCTGCTGCTGCGATATCGGCATCAGCATCACCGTAGTAAATTTTCAGTTTATGATCACGCATCCAGCTTACTTTATTATTTGCGCCTGGTTGGTCACCCGCGAAAATAACAGGTTGCATTTTATCAGCTGGGATATTTAAACCTTCTTGAACATATTTGGTCACAGTCTCAGTTTTAGTTTGAGTACGACCAGTAATGAAATAAACAGTATCACCACGTTTTAAGTGCATTTGAACAAGATCGATACCGACTTGTTTAGGCATACTGAATTTATCCCACTCGTTATTCATTTTTTCCCAGAACTCTGGGTTTTTCAGATAACTGAAATCATTTGGAGAATATTCTAGTTTACCACGGTAAAAACCTGGGCTTGAGAATAAAACAGTATCATCAATATCAAAACCAACAGCCATTGGTGCTTGACCAGCTAAACTTTTCTCGATTTCTGCAACAGAAACCCAATTAATTGGTTGTTGTTGTGCTAATTGAGCAACAGTAACACCTGGGTTTACAACTTCTGGCATATGAACTTTTGCCATTGCCGCGCCATTTAAACTTAACGCTAAAGCAATTGCACTAAAAGCTAACGTGACTTTACGCATTTTCTTTCCTTTAATTTTTATATTAATCACATACGGCAATAATCATAGACATCACGCTTACATTTAAATGAGATATAGCGCACGTTGTATCATTTAAATTTTCATTTTTTTGTTAATTTACTTTCATTTTTTGATCTATCTAACACTTTGAAAAAAGAAGGCACTATGAGTATATGCCCGTAGCGCCTTCTATTTGCCTATTTGTAGCTGATTACCCAAATAAAATTATTCTGTTATTTCAGCAACATTTGATGATGCAATTTTATCTTTTTCTGCGTGTTGACCAAAACCTTTTAAACCGACAACGTGAACATGTTCAGTACCATTGAACACTTTACGAACGAGTTTATAAGTTGTACCTTTTTCTGGACTGATATTTTCTGGTGCTGCAATGATTAATTGCATATCTAAACGATCACAAAGTTCGAATAGCGTTGCAATAGATTTCGCATCCAAACGTGCAGCTTCATCGAGGAAAAGCAAACGACAAGGGGAAATATCTTTTCCTCTTAAGCGTCGAGATTCTTCTTCCCAACTTTGTACAACCATCACCAAAATTGACATACCAGTACCAATCGCTTCACCGGTTGATAACGCGCCACTTTCCGCTTTTAACCACCCTTCTGGTCCACGATTAACCTCGACATCCATTTCTAAATAATTACGATAATCTAACAGCTCCTCTCCCACTGTTTGTGGCATACGTTGCCCAATATCTACTTGTGGATTTAAGCGTTGATAGAGCTTCGCCATCGCTTCAGAGAAAGTAAGGTTTTGGTTTTTAAATAAGTCTTGGTATTGATTATCTTCTTCTGATAACACATCAAGAAGCACTTGATGGCTTTCACGAATATTGACGTTAAGTCGAACTCCTCGCACTTGGCCAAATGAAACCGCTTGTAAACCTTGGTTTAGCATACGGATACGATTTTGCTCACGCTGAATAGTTTTACGAATAATATTCGCGACACTTCGTGAGCTAATCGCTAATTTCTGTTCACGGCTTGTCAGTTCTTCCGTTAAGCGAGCAAGCTCAATTTCCATCTGTTCAATTGCATCAACGGGATCATCGGTTTTAATAATATCTTGGCGAATTCGCTCTCTTAAATGCTGATATACCGCAATAAAGAACTGAACTTTACGATCAGGATATTTAGCATCTTCAGAACGACGTAATGCATCACGTAAATATTCATTATCAGCAACAGCTTGACGTAATGCACCTAGCGCCTTATCCGACATTGAACGTAATTCATCAGCAGAAAGGTAAGCGAAATCTCGGCGATGTAAACGACGTTCCATACCATTTTCTTTCACCAATCGCATCACTGCACACCAACCCGCTTTTGCACTCACAACATGCTCTCGGATTTGAGTGTAATCACGCTCAAGTTTACGAATTTTTTTGGTCAGATTATCGCGTTCGGCTTCACTCAGTGCGATATCGCGTTCAAGTTGGCTAATACGAGTACGGTTAGCACTAACTGCAGAATAACGTTGATCCCGTAGTTCTTTTGCTCTTACTTCTGCTCCAACATCAATATGTATCCCCGTATCACGCATCTCCTGCTCAAGCTCTCTAAGCAATTCAGATTTAGTATCAAAAGAACTCTTTAATGATGCGAGCACTTGATTAAATTGAGCACATTGTGCTTGTTGTTGGCGATAAAGCTCCCTTGCTGTAGCGCGTTCAGTTTCTGCCATCTCTAAACAGTGGCGTAGTTTCTCATTAAGATCACTATTTTCGCTCACAATCTCAACAGCATCGCTATAACTAAAATGCGCACGACGTTGTACTACTTCCACCAGCAAGAAAGCTTGTTGTTGATAACGTTGTTGCTCTGCTTTTGCTTGTTCGTAGTCTTGCGTTAATTGCTCGTGCTCTTGTGGATCACTTTGCAAAATTGACGCAATAGGCTCTAGGGTTGCGAGTGCTTTTTCATGACGCTGTAAGTGGCGCATAGACTCTTCAGCGGCATACAGCTCTTCACGTAGCTCTTCAACACGGTCAATCAATGTTTCATCCATCAAGATATTCACTTGAGGGATCAGTTTATTAAGCAAATTCAGTGATTCTTTGGCACGAGCATAATGTTGGCGTTGCTGCTGAGTGCTTTCTTCATACTGTGCTAATGCTCTTTCTAGCTCATTACGTCTTTGATTAAGCTGGCGGATATCCGCTTCAGGATCAGCTTCAAAAGCAACTGAAATATGTTGCCCAACAAATTGGCTAAAGGCATGGTGTGCACGTTGAATTTTTTGCACATCAAAAGCTTGCGTTGCATAAAGTTCAGAAAGTTCATCACGTTGACGAGATAATATTTCTAATTGATTTTCACGCGCGGCACGACCAAAAAGTGGGATCTCAGGGTAGCGAGAATAACGCCATTGTCTATCTGAGCTCTTGATAAGAACCGCTTTATCCATCTCTTGTGCATTAAACACACTGTCATCGAAAGATTGAGGATCGCCTTCGATAAAATAGAGATCTTCTGGGCAATCGTCTAATGTTTCTAATTGCGCCTGAACTTGGGATAAGTCCTGTACAACAATAGCATGGCGTGCTGGGCCATATAACGCTGAGAAATAAGGTGCATCATCTAATGTAATATCATCATAAATCTCTGATAATAAAACCCCATTAAAACGCTCTGCTAACGTAATTAACCGTCCATCTTCAGCACCACTTGGCTGACTTAAACGTTCAATTTGCGCTTCAATTTGTTGTTTGCGTGTTGCTGTTTCATCACGTAATACGGTGGCTTCGCGCTCTTTTTCAAGTAACTGTTGCATATATTCTGTTACTTGATGACCCGTTTCAAAAGATTGACGAGTTTGCTCACACAGTTGCGTTAATGCATCTTGTGCCGCAAGCCATGCTGGGGCTTGTTTTTTTAGCTTTTCAATTTGTTGTTTGAGTTGATCCAGCTCTTGGCGCATTTGCATACGATGTTCGCCAGACTCATTAACATAATCGCTAAGCTCTTCAATTTTAGCTTCTAGCTCATCTTGTAAAATTAACAGATCATCTGGCTCCATCAATTTGCCATGATGTTTGTTAAACTCTTCAAGTTGGCGCTGAGCATTGTTTCGCTGATGTAAACGTTGCTCTAATTCTGCTAATTGCATACGAATAGGATGAACCCTATCCGCTTGGTGTCGATGAGAAGACCATTCACGTAATGCCGTTTTTGCAGCATCCCATGCATTTTGACGTTCAACTTCACCTACAATTGAACTCACTAGTTTATAGGCTTGATCAAATTGTGTTTTCGCAGCTTCAGAAACATTGAGTTTCTGCTCCATAGAAAGCAATGAATGAGTAATGGTTTGAATTTTTGCTTGGATCCGTTCAGCCCACTGATCAGCATTACTTTCATCTAAATCAGCAATATCACATTGTGCTTTAGCACGCTCTAAAGCCTGTACAGCTTGGCGATATTGGATAGCGCGTGTTTGTTGTACATCTAATGCTTGCTGATAGTCTGCTAACTGATTTTTCAGTTCATCGACTTCTTCTTCTGCCGATTCTACACGTGCTTCAAGTTCTTCTTTCTTAGACGCGGCTTCTTCAACCACTTCACTTTGTTCTTCTAAGCGAAAAGTTATCTCTTCCACATCGGCAACATAACGGTCAATTTTTTCTTGTTGACGAACCGCATTTTGCACTAAGTTTAATCGGTCACTTGCTGCTTGATAATCCGCTTCAAGATCAGAAGAAAGTGCTTGTTGCTCTTCCAGCTCTTTACCCATTTCAACAAAACGATATGCCTCGTTATTAATGGATTTTCTCTGGCTCCATAATTCACGGCGAACTTCTAAAGCTTCATCAAGATGAACTCGTCGTTCATTGGCATGGCGCATATAGTCAGCTGCAACATAAGATGTCGCTTCTGTAATTAAGTGCTTAAATAAGTCACGATCAGATTGAGTGACACGAATAGCTTCAAGCGTCATTCGGTTTTCACGTAGTGCGCCTTCCATATCTTGGAAAGCTTTTCTGACTCCGCTATTTTCAGGTAGTAAATAATCACGTAGAGAGCGTGTAATCGCACTTGAAATACCACCATACAATGAAGCTTCAATTAAGCGATAAAATTTAGCGCGATCACTCGCTGAACGTAAACGTTTAGGAATAACCCCCAAATCGAACATCACTGCATGGAAGTCAGTAATTGAATTAAATTGTCTGAAAACAACCCCATCAATGGCTTCAACTTTTTCTTTTAATTCATTGAGTGGTAAAACCCTTGCTTGGCGATCTGCAACAGCTTGAGTCAGAATTTCTGTCGGGTTTTCTGCCATCGGCAGCCCTTGGATCATAAAGGGTTTGATATCAACTTTTTTATCGCGACCAGCAATCTGCTGTAAACGCACCCCTACCACAGCACGTAAATGACGTGAGTTGATCACATCTAATACAGCGTAACAGACGCCAGGACGTAACTTCCCATATAAACCTTTATCACGAGAACCACTTGTTGATCCAGCTTCGGTGGTATTACGAAAGTGCAGTAAAGTCAGATCAGGGATCATTGCTGTGATAAATGCGGCCATAGTGGTTGATTTACCAGCACCATTCCCGCCTGATAATGTCGTCACCAATTCATCTAAGTCAAAAGTGCGAGCAAAGAACCCATTCCAGTTGATCAGTGTTAATGAGCGAAATTTTCCACGTTCAATCATTTATTTTCTTCCTCCGCATCATCTTCACCTGATTGTAATTGCTCATCTTCATTTTCTTCATCATCATTTGGTGTCTCTGATCCTGTATCAAGCGCCATCGCTTCACCATCACGGATCATTCGCATTTGAGCTTCCAGTGGTGAATCACCACTGCGCACATCAGCACCAAAGCGGAACACTGATTCTGTTATTGAAAAACGCTGTAAGTCATTTAATAAGAATGAGATCATACCTAAACGACGTAAACGATTCAGAGAGGTTCTCATTTTTTCTTGCAGTTTTTGCAAATCAAGATCAGAACCGGTGGAACGCTGATTCACTAAACGTAATAATTTATTTTCATCTGCTAGCGTTCTTAATTCATCGAATAGCTCTTGAACAGTAAATATACCCTGATTCGCTAATCGCTCTGGGCTAAGATAGAGATAACAAAGAATTTTCCCCACCAGCATATCCATTTCAGACAGTACAGAACGAGGAATAAGCGTAGTTGAGCGAGGACGTAGATAGAAGAAACCTTCTGGAGCTCGGATTAATTCAACATTATAACGCGCATAAAAATCTGACAATTCATCTTGAAAATCCATCAAGAAGGCATGATTATCCAGAGAATCTATACCAATATGTCGACCTGCACGTAACTGGCTATCCAGTTCAGGAAAAAGTGAGTTCGCTAATGCCTGCGCCAACTTTGCTGGCATAAATTGTTCAGTATGTATCGATGACATGCGCTTGTACCTTAGCTCCATATTCGTTAATTTCTGACCATTTTGCAGGTAATCCTGCGAGCTCAGCTTTTGCTACACCTAATCGTACCGCCTGATCAATCACAATACGGGCAACATCAAAATGTTTCTGCTGCGGGTAACGATCAAGGTATTCAACTAATACTGAACTGAGATCTAATGCTCTTTGCTCTAATTTGTAAGAAGCAAGCTCTTGCTCTACCCATTGCGCTATTTGTTCATTCACTTCACTGAACATTTGATATTCGAGTTCTTCAGGTAATTCACCTGTAACTTCTTCATCTCGTAAAGTCAGTTCTTCATCACGCATATCATACAACCTATCTGCATTAGCGTAAGTTAATGCCCATGGGCTGTCGAAATAGTTTTGTACTGATTGACGTAATCGACGAGAGAATATACGGTTTTTATCCATGTCTATCGCAGTACGAATAAATTTATGGACGTGTCTATCATAGCCAATCCATAAATCAATAGATTGCTGACCCCAACTAATAATACGGTCTAGCTTACTTTGTAGCTCAAATACTAACGTATCTATTTGATCAACATGACCTGTATTCATGTTTGCTTCTTGAATACGCAATAGATTGGCTTGAAGTTTATCACCCGCGGCTTCAAGCGTATCTTGTAGCTCTCTTAATGTGCCAGAGGTTTCAGATAACAGTTGTTCACAGCTTGATATAGCAGCTTGCCAGTCTTGATTTAATAATGCCGCAATATCTTCTTTTACTGTATTTTGCTGTTCATCCATAATTCGCTGTGACAAATCAATGCTATCGAAAATTTCTGCAACTGAATATTTCAGTGGCGCAAAAACATTACGATGCCAATGATATTCATCGCCACCATCTTCAGCAGAACTTGCAGCAGAATCGAGTTCTCCCGCTACAATAGATAACTGCATAGATAAACGTAACGATGAAAACTCACGTTGACGAATATAATAATCACTAATTCCAATACCTAACGGCGTTAACCGATATATTGCATTACCTTCTACCAATTCACTGGTAAAACGGTTAAAAAGCCGCTGCTTAACCATATCATTAATGGCATTATTGGCACGAACTTGAATTGATTCTGCGGGTTGTTCAAAGCCTTTACAGACCTCTCTAAAGGCGTCAATTAACTCCCCTTCACTAATTTCACCATCAAGGCGTTCACTGTTTAATACAGCGACTGCCATCAAAAAAGCTAATCTTTCAGGTGGCAGTGAGATTGAGAAATCATTTTTTCTCGCCCAAGACACTAACTCAGGAACGGTCTGGGTAAAATCACTCATAGTACATCCTTAATTTACACGCTTTTGTGCCATGACATGAATGTAACGCCCCAGACTGATATAGGGCTCTTGCCGACAATAACGTTGCTCTAATGCGAGCAACGATGGAAAATCTTTATTTTGCAACTGGCGACTTTGTAAATAATCATGAAAAACACGAACTCCCGTTTTTCCTAATATTGTCATTGAAAATTCTGTCAGCCATTGATAAACATCTTCAGGTTGCAATGGATTTTGAGGCGATAATGATTTTTTTCTTCTTCGAGGAATTTCAGGATTTGCCAGATGAAAATTCCCCAATATCGCATTTCTCATGACAATACCATTCGCATTGTAAAACATCAGCGATAAGATACCATTAGGTAACAACATATCGGTAAGAACATTTACGGCGTCTTTCTGATCCGTGATCCATTCCAATACTGCATGAAATAGAATTAAGTCAACCCCTTCATCTATATGCTCTTTAATCTCTTGAGCTGCACAACAAATAAACGTCATGTTCTCGACAACACCCTCTTCAATCGCAGCCTCTTGTGCACGATTTAGCATCTCTTGTGATAAATCACATAAGATAATTTGGTGTCCTAATTTAGCAAGCTGACGAGAGAAATAACCTTCACCTCCACCTGCATCTAAAATACGCAAACTCCGGCTAGGTAAGAGGGTCAATAATTGTTGTAAATCTTCCCAAATCACCGCTTGACGTATTTTACCCTTTGTTGTGCCATAGATATTGCGGGAGAATTTATCTGCAATATCGTCAAAATTACGATCTGACATTAAAACGCCTCATGATAACAACTTACTACTTGCGCTCTTTGCGTTCTGATAAATTCAAAAATATGAGACACTGTACATAAATAAAGACGGCAATTTTACCAGTGTTCTATGATACTGACTGTTTTCTCTAAAGAAATAAGTCATGAATCAGATTATTCGCAAAGCGCAGTATAAATATAACGCTTATTAATGAAAAAATTAACGTTCAAACGTTTATCGTTTTATAAATAATTAAACGGTTCTTTATTTCTATTGATGAAAACTTAGTGAAACGTTGTTGTGTTAGCTATTTTGACACAACGTCTTGGAATTCCCCTAGTTTTCACTAAGCTTTCGCTATCAATTGCATGTATTTCACTCAATCTAGGATGATTTATGCTGTTTTTGCTCAAAAAATATGTTGCAGGCTTTCTGATGCCCTTGCCTTTGCTCTTATTAATCGCCTTTTTTGCATTAGCACTACTTTGGTTTACTCGTTGGCAAAAAACTGGAAAAAGCCTACTCACTGTTGTTCTTATTTTATTGACGATTTTAGGCATACAGCCTGTTGCTGATACACTATTAATGCCAAGTGAAAAAGAGTATCAAGCTCGTTATGAATTACGAGAAAATTCACAACAAGATGTGAACTATATTGTTGTTTTGGGTGGTGGATTTACTTATAACCCCGATTGGGCACCCAGTTCTAATCTTCTTAACAATAGTCTATTTCGTGTTGCTGAAGGTGTAAGACTCTATTATCGTAATCCTAATGCGATGCTAATTTTTACAGGTGGTGCAGGTGTTAATCAGATAAGTAGTGCTGAGGTAGCGGCTCAGGTAGCACAATCTTTGGGTGTACCTCCTGAAAGGACTATCGCATTATCAACACCGAAAGATACTGAAGAAGAAGCCTATGAAGTTGATAAATTAATTGGTAAGAAACCCTTTTTACTTGTGACGTCCGCTAACCATTTAGCACGCGCTGAACGTTTCTTTTTAGCCAGAGGCATGAAACCTATCGTTGCACCAGCTAATCAATTGGCTATCACTTCACCATTACATCCTTGGGAAAAATATTTCCCTTCAGCGACATATTTTCAGCATAGTGAACGTGCATGGTATGAGTTTTTAGGCTCAATGTGGCAATCAGTTAAACCTGCTGGGCAACCCGCTACTATTTCTGAAAATGAAAGTCATCAATCAGATAAAGAAGAAAACCAGTAATTAGAAATATTTTTGCTTACTGATACAAAAACGGCACTTAATTTAAGTGCCGTTGAAATTGATTTGTGTCCGTTAAAAGATCAGAACTCTTGGTTAAGTGCTCGATATGCAGCTCTGGCTGCAATAAGATCATCTTGAGTGTCAACACCCACACCAGGAACTTCTAATGCTTTTGCAACATGGATTTTTTCGCCATACCACAATACCCGCAGTTGCTCTAACATTTCAATAGATTCTAATGGGCTTGGCTCCCAAGTAATATATCGACGTATAAAGCCAGCGCGATAAGCATAAATCCCAATATGGCGGAGATAATGCTCACCAATTTCATCGTGTGATAAGTTAAAACGGTCTCTTTCCCAAGGAATGGTTGCACGAGAAAAATAAAGTGCGAAACCTTTTGCATCCATAACCACTTTCACTGCATTAGGATTAAACGCTTCTTTTGAATCAACAATAGGCACTGCCAATGTTGCCATTCCTGCACCACAACTTGCTAAATTTTCAGCAACTTGAGTAATAATTGCGGGAGGAATAAGAGGTTCATCACCTTGTACGTTAACGATTATCTCGTCATCTGCAAATTGGTATTTTTCAATGACTTCAGCTAAACGTTCTGTACCCGAATGGTGATCTTCTCGGGTCATACAGGCTTCCCCACCCGCTTTTTCCACAGCGGCAACAACATCTAAGTTATCGGTTGCGACAATGACACGGTTTGCACCAGAACGCATAGCCTGTTCCATAACACGAACAATCATAGGTTTACCGTGAATATCCGCGAGGGGTTTACCCGGTAAGCGGGTCGATGCATATCGACCAGGGATTATGACCGTGAACATGAAGTTACTTTTCCTCTTCTAGTGATAATTCTCTTGCTTCATTCTCCAGAAGAACGGGGATATTGTCACGAACAGGATAAGCTAAATGATCAATTTTGCAGATAAGCTCTGAATTTTCTTTATCAAAGATAAGTTTGCCGTGGCAAACTGGACAAGCAATAATTTCAAGTAAGCGGTGATCCATTTTTTCCCTCTCAAGGGTTAATCATTTTATATAGCAAAAGGATATCATAAGGAAGGATCAGCGTTAATACTCAAAGCCTCTCGTTTAGTGATAATTCGAAAATTATTTTGGTTATTAATAAATTTATTATTTTCTTTTTTACTATAAGCAACAAAAAAGCCACATTAATGTGGCTTTTTATCGTTGAGTCTGCAACATCATTAATAAAGAATTACATTCCACTTTTATTGATAATAATTTAACCTTTTTATTATCTTTATTGCATTCTAATTAACGTTATAACTCTTTTATATTACTTATTCGGTTTGGTAGTAAGCTATTTGACCTTACCTGCCCCAAAATAGGTATAAACGATAATTTAATCTCAGTGTTAAACTATCGTTTCTACTACATCATCAACAAGGTAAAACCTTATTTAAAATCCGATAACATCAGCAGCTTCTAGGCCGGCGGCTGTTCTGATAACAGAAAATTCAACGTCTTGACCTTCTGTTAATGCTTTGTTTTTTGTATTGGCAATCGCTTTTTTATTGACATAAACTTCTTGTTCAATATCTCTTGCAACAATAAGACCATAACCTTTGTTATTGTCGAACCATTTAACGCGACCCATTCTTAATTGTAATGTCATGATAGATAAACTCCTTTTGTTCTTCGTATAGTTTTTATTTTTCTATACTAATGCATCCTACTTTTTATTATGTCTTCTTATATAAAACCCCAATTAAATTCTGAACACATTAATTTAAGTAGTGCATTTTATTATTTAATATAAATGTTCAAAACCGTGATAGCTAAACTTGATGAATATTCTAAGGCTCAATCAATATTTACAGTATCAACATGACAAAAAGATGACATGAGGAAGATATTTTATTGCGCACCTATAAATAAAATAACCGTATATAAGGAGGATTAATAATCACCATTCAAAATAGTTTCTACAATCCATTAGGTGCAAAGCCTATTGCATTCACAGCATAAAAGTATTACGTCTACATTAAAGATCCACAAAATCTCCACACAAGGCTTTTGAGTAGATAGGGTATTGGCGAGTTAAATTGAACTACGACAAAAGCGATATGCGACTGTGGGTAGGTAATCTTTTATGTAACGCTATCCTGATTTCCACTATAAATATCATTGTTTCAGATCAGATACAAGTTTTTTTCGAGCCGTAAATTAAATTGCTGACTTGTTTTAGCACAGATTGGCTATTTAACTCAGCGCTGACTGGCAAATACCACCAATTTTCTTGAGCAAAATGCTGACATTTAACAGCATCTTTTTCTGTCATAATAAGAGTTTCATTGAAAGGTGTTAAATCTTGTAATTCTTTGGCGCTGTAATCACTGTGATCACTAAATGCTTGAGTTGAAATTAATTCAATTCCTTTTTCGCGCAAAGAATTAAAAAAACGAGGAGGATGACCAATGCCAGCTATTGCTACCGCTTTAGCTATCTGTTGAACTGGCTTTTTCTCACCCGTCTTAAGGTTCACTGCAATATCACCCGCTAAAACCATTGCTATCTCATTATCTTGGCTTAAACCACCATTAACAATAATTGCATCGACTGAATGTAAGCGACTCGCACGTTCCCGCATAGGGCCAGCAGGAAGCCACCAGCCATTACCAAATCGACGCTGCCCATCGATAACAACAATTTCATAATCACGCTGTAGTGCATAATGCTGTAAGCCATCATCAGTGATAATCACATCAAGTTCATGTTGTGCTAATAAGGCTTTTACTGCATCTCGTCGAACAGGTGCAACCGCAACAGGTGCACCTGTTCGATGATAAATTAACACAGGCTCATCACCTGCCATTGCAGGTGTGGTCTCTGATGTTAGTAGTAATGGATAATGATCTGATTTCCCGCCATAACCACGGGAAACAATGCCTGGTTTAAATCCTTGCAGTATTAATTGCTCAACAAGCCATATAACAACGGGGGTTTTACCATTGCCACCTGCTGTTAAGTTACCAACAACCACAACAGGAACAGAGGCTTTCCATGATGACAACCATCCTTTTTGATATGCAAAGCGCCTTAATAGAGTAATCGCGCCGTACAACCATGAAAATGGAAGTAAGAGGAGATAAAACCAAGATTTACCAGACCAAATCCGTTCAATCATTTACCAAATTGCATCCTGTGAAGTTGAGCATAAACACCTTTTTGATCGATTAAATCAATGTGTGAGCCACGTTCAACAATTTCACCATCTTCAATAACTAAAATTTCATCCGCTTTTTCAATGGTTGATAATCGGTGAGCAATCACTAAAGAGGTTCTATTTTTTTGCAGTTCATCAAGAGCTGATTGAATAGCACGTTCAGATTCTGTATCAAGTGCCGATGTAGCTTCATCAAGGATAAGAATTGGTGAATCACGTAGTAAAGCCCTCGCTATCGCGATACGTTGACGTTGTCCACCTGAAAGCAGAACACCATTTTCGCCAATTTCGGTATCTAGGCCTTTATCCATTTTATTAATAAAGTCCATTGCATGCGCCATTTTGGCTGCTTTTTCGATATCTTCACGACTGTATTGGTCTTCACAAGCATAAACAATATTATTTGCTACTGTTTCATTAAATAAGTGAACATTTTGAGAAACAAGAGCAACTTGATTACGTAAAGATTTCAACGTGTATTCACGAATATCATGACCATTAATCAATATTTGCCCTTCATTGATGTCATAGAAACGCGTGATCAGATTCGCTATTGTTGACTTACCTGAACCAGAACGTCCCACTAATGCAACAGTTTTTCCTGCTGGAATAGTAAATGACATATTTTTCAAGGCAGGAGTATCTTTTGTCACATACTGGAAAGTCACATTACGGAATTCAATATCACCCGTTGGTTTTTTCAGTTCTAGTTTACCTGTGTCTTTCTCTTGTTCCATATCGAGAATAGCAAATAATGTCTGGCAAGCTGCCATACCTCTTTGGAACTGAGCATTCACATTCGTCAATGATTTCAATGGGCGCATTAATGCAACCATTGATGAGAAAACAACGGTGATTGTACCTGCAGTTAATGTATCCATAATGTCAGGGAAACTAGCCGCGTACAGAACAAATGCTAACGCAAAGGAAGCAATTAATTGAATAATAGGATCTGAAATTGACGATGCAACAACCATACGCATACCTTGGCGACGAATATGGTTACTCACATGATTAAAGCGCTTATTCTCTACTTCTTGACCATTAAAAATAAGTACTTCTTTATGTCCTTTCAGCATCTGTTCAGCGCTAGTTGTTACTTGTCCCATGCTATTTTGAATACGTTTACTAATCGTTCTAAAACGTGTTGATACCAAACGAATAACAATAGCAACAATAGGGGCAATAACAATGAGGATCATGGATAATTGCCAACTATAGTAAAACATCAAGCCAAAGAGCCCGATAATGTAGGCACCTTCACGAACAACTGTAATTAATGCACCTGATGATGAAGACGCAACTTGCTCTGAATCATATGTAATACGAGAAAGCAAAGTTCCTGTTGATTGCTGGTCAAAAAAGCTCACCGGCATTCCCATAATGTGGGAAAACAGTCGGCGACGCATATTCATTACAACTTTCCCAGATACCCAAGAAAGACAGTAACTTGAAATAAAGTTAGATATACCACGCAGAACTATCAGTCCAATAACAGCAATCGGCATCCATTTTAATACGTCATTACTTGCTTTACCAAAACCTTCATCAAGCAGTGGTTTTAATAAAGAAATCATAAATGCATCCACACCCGCATTGATGATTAATGCAATTGCTGCAGCGATCAAACCCGCTTTGAAAATCCGAATCATCGGCCATAAGCGTCGGAATGTTTGCCACGTTGATAGGTCTATATCATTCATATATATTACCAAACTTTTAATAATTAGCCGGTCATTCTACTCGGGAAACGTCAAAACACCAAACCACTGATGATACCAGCGAGGTAAAATATCTCGTCTATAGGTAAATACATCAATATTATCTTGATTAAACTCGATCGAAATCTGCCCACTAATAGAGGTTGTTAGCCAATTAATAGCTTCTTTTTTATAACGAAGATGTACTTTATCAGAAGGTAAACGCCAAAGGCTATAACGAGCAGCAGAAACGAGTGCAAATTTAGGCGACACTGTTTGAATAAACGCCAATGTGGACGATGTTTGGCTACCATGATGAGGAACCTGTAAAATATCAGCGCTTAATTGGCGATTTTTCGACCTTATTAATTGTATTTCCGCCTCTTTTTCAATGTCACCTGTCAACAGTATATTATGTTTACCATCACTTACATTGATCACACATGATTGATTATTTTTAGGTGAGAGAACTTTATTTGGTGGCCATAATGCATCAAACTTAACCCCTTTCCATTGCCATGATTCACCCTGTAAGCAGGGTAAATGTGAAGAATTATCAAAGCTACTACGAAGTGTTAAATTGGGATAAGCCATCATTAAATCATCAATACCTCCCGTATGATCTAAATGGTCATGGCTGATGATTAATGCCACAGGATTAAGCCGATGATATTTTAAATAAGGAATAATGACACTTTTTGCAATTGAACCACCACTTTTCCAGCGTATTCCTGTGTCATAAATAATCGCTTCTCTATCTTTTTCAAGAATAATAGCTAAGCCATGGCCAACATCTAACATAGACATACGCCATTGATAACGTGAGAAAGTTGTGAGTTCACAATATAAAAGAATACCAATAGCAATAAGCAAAATAAAATGATGACGCCACCATGACATTTTTATAATTGCAATAATACCAACACCTAAAAACCCCAATAAAAAAGGAATAGCACCACTATATTGCCAATAAGGTAAAAATAAAGGAGCACACCAAAAAGCAAGATTAATAGAGAGATCAACCCAGTGCCAAATTATTGGTTGTAAAAATGAAAAAAAGGATGTCAATAATCCAAACATTATTAATGGTACTGTAATAAATGAAACAATAGGAACTGCCCATAAATTAACAATAAAACTAAAAAAATTAGCACCACCAAACAAATAGAATTGAAACGGTAATAAAATAATTAGCAATCCAAATTGTAAGTGAATTAGTCTTAAAATAAACCATCGTTTTTGATGATTATATTTAGCTTTTAATGGATACATCCAATACCAAAAAATAATGGCAAATACAGCAGAAAACGAAAGCCAAAAACTGGCTGAAAGTATCGATAGTGGTTCAACAATCAATATAAGGGCAGCGCTCCAAAGAGCCCATTGCCAAGGCAGAAATAATCGGCTTTGCCAATGTAAGATCACCCAAACACTTAATCCGATAACAGCTCTTGTTGCAGGTATTCCCCAGCCCGATAAAGTCGCATAGAATACACCACATCCCCAAGCTATCAACAATGGAAATTGTGTATTTATCCATTTAATGGGAAATAAAAACTGAAGAGCCCTTGCTATAACCCACCCTACAAGTGCAGCTAACCCGATATGCAATCCCGATATAACAATAAGATGTGCAACTCCCGTTTTCATATAAAGATCTTTTCTTTCATGCTCTATATCACGTTTATCACCTAGAACTAACGCAATAATCTCACCTTTATTTTTTGCTGTTTGCCAATAGGTTAAAAGAGAATGAATAAATTGAGTGCGTAGCGAAATATCAGCATGAACGAATGTAGCTAACATCACTTTTCCTGTTAAGGTTTCTTTTTTAGAGACTGCATATTTTTGGCTATCAAATCCACCTTCATTTAAATAGCTGTGTACAGCTTTAAATTGAATTTTAAATTTCCAAAATTGCCCTATTTCGATATTTTTAGGTGGATTTCTCCAATATACGTTGGCGTAAATAGAAGATGAAAAAAATGTCTCTTTGGGAATGGGAATTTTGATAATAATATTACCATCTGATAATTGACGATATTCAACAATATTTGTTTCAAATGACACAATATTATCAACAAGTTGAGTTGTTTTTACCATCAATGAGTATGCGATAAGATTAGAATAAACCCAGAAGAATAAAAACAATGCTAAGAAACGAATTAATGAAAAAGGAATAAGTAATAAAGATATTGCAATAATAATTACAATATAATAAGTCGTTAAACTAAAAAGTGTATGTTGAAATAATAGAGGTAGACAACCTAATAATATTGCTAGAGCGATACTATCCAAACTCAGTGTTGTAAAATAGAATCGTTGATAATATTTTGAATAAAAAAAGTATTGTTTTATTGATAATATTTTTAACCTCAAAATACTTATTATTCCTCTCAATAAAATCATTTTTGCATCCCTTCATAAGTATCTTTAAATATCATGAAGTTATATTTTTATTAAAGGTAGCTCTTTAAAACGTTTTTTCGCGCTTCTTTATAAAAAGAAATTTTTTTATTGTCGTATACATTATATTTTGAGAACAAACTCGAAAAAAACAAAACAAATCAACAATTATGATAATTAAATCAAGAAATAACGTTCAAAGTACAATAAAGTAATACAAAGAAAAGTAAGAAAGAAAATAAAAAAGGAAAATAAAAAAGGAAAATAAATAGATATGGTAAATGAAGTAAAGGAATAACAATCAAAAACTAACCAATGGAAGCAATCAAAAATAATCAACACAAATAAAAGATAATAAAAAACGGCACCGAAGTACCGTTTTTGAGAAAGTTAACTAACATCGTGCCATTTCGACAGGAGTTATTATTCCGTATAAATATTTACACGGTCACGTAACTCTTTACCTGGCTTAAAGTGTGGAACGTATTTACCTTCCAGATCTACTTTATCACCAGTTTTCGGGTTACGACCCGTACGCGGCGCACGGTAGTGTAGAGAAAAACTGCCGAATCCGCGGACTTCGATACGCTCACCATCAGCTAAAGTATCAGCCATATGATCAAGCATTTCTTTTACAGCTTCTTCAACCGTCTTAGCCGAAAGATGAGATTGTAGGCCTGCAAGTCTCTCGATTAACTCAGACTTGGTCATATTACCTCCCTAAACTACCGATAAATAGGCAACGATTAACGTTGCCTCCGTTAATAACTTAAATTATTCGCCTTTAGCTGCTTTGAAAGCTTCAGCCATAGCGTTGTTTGAAAAACCAACTTCTTCTTTGTTGTTTACAGAAGCGATAGCGTCTTTCTCGTCTGCTTCGTCTTTAGCACGAACAGATAAGTTGATAACGCGGTTTTTACGGTCAACGCCAGTGTATTTAGCTTCAACAGCTTCGCCAACATTCAGAACCAGAGTTGCATCTTCAACGCGGTCACGTGAAGCTTCAGAAGCACGCAGGTAACCTTCAACACCGTCAGCTAATTCTACAGTTGCGCCTTTAGCGTCAACAGCAGTTACTTTACCAGAAACAATAGCACCTTTTTTGTGAGCAGACAGGTAATTATTGAATGGATCTTCTGATAATTGTTTAACGCCCAGTGAGATACGTTCACGTTCAGCATCAACTTGCAGAACTACAGCAGCGATTTCGTCGCCTTTTTTGTATTCACGAACTGCTTCTTCACCTGCAACATTCCAAGAAATGTCAGATAAGTGAACCAGACCGTCGATACCGCCGTCTAAACCGATGAAGATACCGAAGTCAGTGATAGACTTGATTTTACCTTCAACACGGTCGTTCTTGTTGTGAGTTTCTGCGAACTGCTGCCATGGGTTAGATTTGCACTGTTTCAGACCCAGTGAAATACGGCGACGTTCTTCATCGATGTCAAGAACCATAACTTCAACAACATCACCAACGTTAACAACTTTAGATGGGTGAATGTTTTTGTTAGTCCAATCCATTTCAGAAACGTGTACCAGACCTTCAACGCCTTCTTCGATTTCTACGAAGCAACCGTAATCAGTCAGATTAGTTACACGACCAGTCAGTCTAGTACCTTCTGGATAACGTTTAGCGATAGCTACCCATGGATCTTCGCCCAGTTGTTTCAGACCTAATGATACGCGAGTACGTTCACGGTCGAATTTCAGGACTTTAACAGTGATTTCGTCGCCAACATTGACAATTTCGCTTGGGTGTTTAACACGTTTCCAAGCCATGTCAGTGATGTGCAGTAAGCCGTCAACACCGCCCAGATCAACGAATGCACCGTAGTCAGTAAGGTTCTTAACGATACCTTTAACTTCCATGCCTTCTTGCAGGTTTTCTAATAACTGATCGCGTTCTGCGCTGTTTTCAGATTCGATAACCGCACGACGAGACACAACAACGTTGTTACGTTTTTGGTCTAATTTGATGACTTTGAACTCAAGCTCTTTGTTTTCCAGATGAGTTGTATCGCGAACTGGGCGAACGTCTACCAGTGAACCTGGTAAGAACGCACGAATGCCGTTCAGTTCAACAGTGAAACCACCTTTAACTTTACCGTTGATGATACCAACAACAGTTTCGTTTTCTTCGTAAGCTTTTTCCAGCATCAGCCACGCTTCGTGACGTTTAGCTTTCTCACGAGACAGAACGGTTTCACCGAAGCCATCTTCAACCGCGTCCAGAGCAACATCAATTTCGTCGCCCACTTGGATTTCTAATTCGCCTTGAGCGTTTTTAAATTGTTCTACAGGGATAGCAGATTCTGATTTCAGACCTGCATCAACCAGAACAACGTCTTTATCGATAGCAACTACAACACCGCGAACGATAGCGCCAGGACGAGTTTCGATTGTTTTTAGGGATTCTTCAAAGAGTTGAGCAAAAGATTCTGTCATGTTAATGATCTTCAAGTAAATTTAATTAACGTCCATTTAGCATCCGGCCGAATGGGGTTGTTTCACATACCTCGTTACATCCTTTGTGACAAGGTCATCGGGCATTGTTGTGTTTTCATTAACACGTCAACCCGATTTTGATAATTACCTAGTATAAACGAAATAAAAATTAATTACGCTGATAATTGCAGATTTTTTTTAGCATAAGTTAACGATTTTTCAATAACTTCGTCGATAGACAAACTTGTAGAATCGAGAATTAATGCATCTTTCGCTGCAACAAGTGGCGCAACAGCGCGATTCCGGTCACGGTGATCGCGTTCTTTTATCTCGGATAAAAGGCGCTCAAAGTTAACATTAAAGCCCTTTTCCTGCAACTGTAACATGCGACGACGTGCTCGTTCCTCTGCGCTGGCTTCAAGAAAAATTTTCACTTGAGCATCAGGGAAAACTATCGTTCCCATATCTCGCCCATCGGCAATAAGACCAGGTTCAGTACGAAATGCTCGCTGGCGACGCAATAATGCTTCTCTTACACGGGGAAAAGTTGCTGCTTGTGAGGCCGTATTCCCAACTGTTTCAGTACGAATTTCATTCGATACATCTTCACCTTCGAGGATAACACTTAAACCATTCTCATTAGGAACAAAACGTACATCTAAATTTGCCGCTAAAGGTACTAATGCATCTTCAGAAGTAATATCAACATGGTGGTGTAAAGCAGCTAATGCCAACACACGATAAATAGCACCAGAGTCAAGTAAGTGCCAGCCAAACGCTTTCGCTAATGCTTGGCATAATGTTCCTTTACCTGCTCCGCTAGGCCCATCAACAGTTATAACAGGGACGATAACCGCCATGAGTTTCTCCTTTTCATGGGCACTGTGTTTCTGTGTTTGATGCTTTTATTACATTGATATAATAGACATTGAATTCAAACAGAGAAAAACAGTATTAATGTATGCGCGTCATTATACGCATACAATGTATAGGAAGAAACAAGCAGATAAAGGCCAAAGAGATTTATTCAATATTATTTTTTATAGATAGGTTATTTTTTAGAAAACTTTGTCTGAACATAATAAAAAATCGGCAATATTGTGCTGTTAGAAGTCCAACACTGCCGATTTAACTGATTTAAATTTGACTTGTTTTTATTAAATACAATGGGTATTAACCATGACGCTGAGAAAGCGTTTCTAACTTATCAAAATAATCTGGGAATGTTTTGGCTGTACAACCTGGATCAAGAATAGTAATAGGTGTATCAGACAATGCCACCAGCGAGAAACACATAGCAATACGATGATCGTTATAAGTTTTGATATTTGCAGTCGTTAACTGCTGTGGTGGAGTGACTTTTAAGTAATCATGCCCTTCTTCTACAATCGCACCTACTTTTTGCAATTCTGCAGCCATTGCTGCCAATCGGTCAGTTTCTTTTACACGCCAGTTATAGATATTACGAATAACAGTATCACCTTTTGCAAACAGCGCTGTAGTAGCAATGGTCATTGCTGCATCAGGAATAGTATTCATATCCATATCGATGCCCTTTAACGAGCCACGTTCACATTCAATATAATCATCACCCCAACGTATTTTTGCTCCCATTTTTTCAAGTACAGAAGCAAAATGAATATCGCCTTGCAAACTATTTTTGCCAATACCTGTCACTCGGACTGTTCCACCTTTAATTGCAGCAGCAGCTAAGAAATAAGATGCTGATGACGCATCTCCTTCTACAAGGTATTTTTCAGGTGATTGATATTGTTGACCGCCTTTCACAACAAATTGTTGATAATTTTGATTTTCAATCTTGCCACCAAAGGTATTAATCAACGCTAAGGTAATATCGATATACGGTTTTGATACTAACTCACCCTTAATTGTAATAGTTGTATCTTGCTCAGCTAATGGCGCTGTCATTAATAAGGCGGTCAAAAATTGGCTTGAAACACTACCATCAACTGCTACATTTCCACCCTTAAAACCGCCACATAAACGAATAGGTGGATAATCTGTTTGTTCGAGATAATCGATACTCGCACCACCTTGGCGCAAAGCGTCAACTAAGTGCCCAATTGGGCGCTCTTTCATTCGTGGTTCACCCGTTAATACAATGTCATGCGAACCTAAACTTAATGCAGCTGCCAATGGACGCATTGCTGTACCAGCATTACCTAAGAAAAGTTCTAATGGTGAATTAGTTTTAAATTCACCACCTAGACCCTCTATATCACAAACTGTATTGTTATTTGATAATTGATACTGCACGCCTAATGCTTTTAATGCATTTAGCATATGACGAATATCATCACTATCTAATAGGTTAGTTAAACGTGTTTTACCTTTAGCTAAAGCGGCTAATAATAACGCACGATTAGAGACACTTTTTGAACCTGGTAAATTAATAGTGCCTTCAATATGAGCAATAGGCTGTAATGTCAACGATTCCATAAACAGGTAAGAACTCCGATAAACAAATAAAATAAGATGGGATGCTGTTTAATCAAAAAATAATAAAACGATTTAGGTACTTATTGTTTTTATTTATTTTTTAGTACTGGGATAATTTGATTGTCATTATCAACATCTTTGGATAAAAGGAAACCTACTTTCACATAGGCTTCCTAGACATATAATGTATGTATTATGCGTGGCGACGCTCAAAATCAGCCATAAAATCAACTAATGCTTGAACACCAGCTAATGGCATTGCGTTATAAATTGATGCACGCATACCACCAGATACACGGTGGCCTTTTAATGCGACTAACCCTTGAGCTTCGGCCTCTTTTAAGAAGACTGAATCTAATTCAGGGGAAGACATTTGGAAAGGTACATTCATTAGTGAGCGATTTTCTGTAGCAACTCGATTGATATAAAAATCGCTATTATCAATTGCACTATAAAGAAGCGCTGCTTTTTCATAGTTACGTTTTGCCATCTCTTGCAAACCACCTTGCTCTTTCAGCCATTTAAAGACCATACCTGATAAATACCAAGCAAAGGTAGGTGGTGTATTAAACATGGAGTCATTTTCAGCAAGCACTGTGTAATCAAACACAGAAGGTGTTTCTTTATGCGCTTTACCTAATAGATCTTCACGAATAATGACAATAGTTAAACCCGCAGGGCCAATATTTTTTTGTGCACCCGCATAGATAACACCAAAACGGCTAACATCTATCGGTTGAGATAAAATAGAAGACGAATAGTCAGCAATAACAATTTTGTTGTCATCAAAATTGGGTTCTTCATGAATGGCAATACCATCAATGGTTTCATTTGGGCAATAATGTACATAAGCGGCATCATTACTTAATTGCCATTCTTTCATTGGCTTAACACCAATTTTGCCATCAACTTCTGTTTTAATTTTAATGATATTTGGCGAACAATATTTTTCAGCTTCTTCGGCTGCACTTTTCGCCCAATAACCACCATCAATATAGTCAGCTGTTGTCTTCTCACCTAACAAGTTGAGAGGTAAAGCCGCAAAGTGACCTCGTGCCCCACCATGGCAAAAAAGAATTTTGTAGTTTTCTGGCACATTGAGAAGATCACGAAGATCTTGCTCTGCCTGATGAGCAACTTCAAGAAACTCTTTACTGCGGTGGCTGATTTCCATGACCGAGCGCCCCAGTTCATGCCAGTTGCATAATTCTAATTCTGCACGACGAAGGACTTCTGCCGGTAACATAGCCGGACCTGCACTAAAGTTATATAACTGACTCATTCAAATTCACCCTATCTGAATATGTTTTTACAAAATGACCTTTATCGGTTGTATCATTCTCGTTAAATTGGCGCAATGATTATTGTGAGCTAACGCATAATACGCAGTGCGTAAAAATAACGGTTAGGAGTGTTTTATGTCGGGGAGTGTAAATAAAAAAGAAGAAGCAAGCTGGGGAATGCTTCTTCATGGAAAAAATAGTCTAAAATCGCTCGCTTTAGCAGGAGGCGTTGCATTACATGCAATTAATGTTTATATCACGATAACAACACTGCCTTCTATTGTCCGAGATATAGGTGGGCTCAATTTATATGCATGGAACACCACTGTTTTTATTCTGGCTTCAATTCTTTCTTCTGCATTAACTTCACGATTGCTGAGTGCATTTGCACCTCGCAATAGTTATCTTTTTGCCACCATTTGCTTTTTATCTGGCTCTGTTATTTGTGCAACAGCACCCTCAATGCAGATATTGCTTTTAGGGCGATTTATTCAAGGGGCTGGCGGAGGAATGTTGCTGGCACTTGCTTACTCGTTAGTTCGAGTCATGTTTCCTCAACCACTTTGGTCCAGAGCCATGGCGTTAATGTCTAGTATGTGGGGAATATCGACACTATTAGGACCCGCACTGGGTGGAATATTTGCTGAATATGATGTTTGGCGTGGCGCATTTTGGTCTATTTTATTTGTAGGTATTCCTTACGCTATTTTATTATTAACTATTCTTCCTACCGAAAATAATGCTGATAATATTGTCGCCAAAGCGCCGTTACCTTCTCAACAGCTTATTTTATTAATGCTCGCTGTATTATCTATTTCTATTGGCAGTCTTTATAACGTTATTTTATATAACACCTTATCCTTTATATTTGCAGTGATCTTTATTTTACTGCTAGTCAATATTGATAAAAGATCAAATGATGGCTTATTTCCTAAAGGAACATTTTCTTTTTCTGCACCATTAGCACCAATATATCTCACCATGGCTTTATTAGGGATCAGTGTGCAAACAGAAGTCTTTGTGCCCTATTTCTTGCAAATTATCCATAATATTACCCCTCTACTTTCGGGTTATTTAGCAGCATTGGTTGGTGCAGGTTGGTCTTTCTCTGCCATTGTGTCTTCATCAAGTAAACAATCTACTGCTCAAAAATTAATGCGTTTTGGTCCAATGATTAACTTTTCAGCCATTGTGATCCTTGGTTTATTTATCTCTAATGTTCTAACCATACCTTATGGGCAAATTATCATTATTTGTATAGCCCTCTTTTTTACAGGTGCTGGAATAGGTATGGCATGGCCTCATTATTTAACTCGTGTATTGCATGTCTCTCAAGGGCAAGAAGCTCAAAAAGCAGCAACTTCTATTACCACTATCCAATTGTTTTCAACAGCTGTTGGAGCCTCTATTTCAGGGACAGTGGTTAATATGGCAGGGTTAACAGATCCGGGTGGCATGATAGGCGCTCAAAATGCTGCACATTGGCTCTTTATTGTTTTTGCAATAACGCCATTAATTGCTTTTTTTACAGCAAGAGTTGTTGTCTCTCGAGCTAAAACAAATTAGCCATTTCACTCTTTAAAAATAACAAAGCCTCATTAATGAGGCCTTGTTATTATTCAAATTCTCTTAAATTAATACTTTTCGAAATTCTCTTGGATTTTCGCAGACTCTTGCGTTTGTATTAAAGATAATTGTAATAATACTCTCGCTTTTTGTGGGTTTAAGCGCTCTGATGCAACAAAGCCATATTTTGCATCATCAACTTCACCATTTTGTGTAGTAAAGCCTACTGGTACACGGCTTGCACGCACAACAACCACACCTTTTTTAGCGCCATCGGCTAAGGTATCAAAAATATCAGTATATAAGTTACCGTTACCAACACCCGCGCTGACAATACCTTTATAGCCATTATCAATAAAGGCTTTTGCTGGTAAATTAGAGGCGTTTGAGTAGTTATAAACAATACCCACTTTTGGTAATTCAGTTAGTTTACTGACATCAAATGCGGGTTTATCAGCACGAGGTAATGCCGCAGTGTAATAATGTACCTTGCCGTTATGTACGTAACCTTGAGCACCGGCATTAACTGGCTGGAATGCTTGTACTTCAGTCGTATTCATTTTCACGACATCTTTACCACTGATAACCGCATTGTTCATAGTGACTAACACACCACGATTTTCAGAAGCTTTATCACTGGCAATCACAACTGCGTTAAAAAGATTTAAAGGACCTTCAGCGCCTAATGCAGTTGCAGGGCGCATTGCACCAACCATAACAACTGGTTTTTTACAGGCTGTTGTTAAATCCAGAAAGTAAGCCGTCTCTTCCATGGTGTCAGTACCATGAGTGATAACAAATCCGTCCGTTTTATCACAATCTGCATTAATTTTATTAGCCAGCTTAAGCCATACTTGGTCATTCATATCTTGAGAACCAATGTTGACGACTTGCTCGCCTTTTAAATTAGCGACTTTTTTAGCCTCAGGTACGGCATTAATTAGCGTATCAATACCTAATTTACCCGCTGTATAGCTTGATGTTGTTGCTGAATCACCACCACCTGCAATGGTACCACCAGTAGCTAAAATGGTGACATTAGGTAAGGCGAAAACAGAACCACTGACTACAGCTAATAGACTGGCAAACAATGTTTTTTTCATCATCGAACTGATCCCTTATGAGTTTATAAATAAATCCAATTATGATGATTTTTAATTATTAATTCCGTGATAAATCGAACGTATTTATTAAAAAAACTCATATGTTAAATAATTTATTAGTTATGAATATGGTTAGTCAGTTCTAAATGAGAGAAATTATTAGTGATTAACAGGGGATTTCAGTATCATGTGCCCCCTAACTATCATCCGCAAAATATTAATGAAACCTGCCATGTCACAAACATTCATTCCTGGCAAAGATGCCGCACTGGAAGATTCTATCGCTAGCTTTCAGAAAAAATTAACCGACTTAGGCTTTAACATTGAAGAAGCTTCATGGTTAAACCCAGTTCCTAATGTCTGGTCTGTTCATATTCGCGATAAAGATTGCCCTTTATGTTTTACTAACGGTAAAGGTGCCAGCAAAAAAGCAGCATTAGCTTCCGCATTAGGCGAATACTTTGAACGTCTTTCAACTAATTATTTCTTCTCTGATTTCTGGCTAGGTGCTGATATTGCAGAAGGTGAATTTGTTCACTATCCAAGTGAAAAATGGTTCCCTCTCACTGAGGATGATTCTGTTCCTACAGGTTTATTAGATGCGCGTTTACGTGAATTTTATGATCCTGAAGGTGAGTTATGTGGTAGTGAATTAGTTGATTTACAATCAAGTAATCATGATCGTGGAATTTGCGCACTACCATTTATTCGTCAATCAGATGAAAAACCTGTTTATATTCCTGTAAATATTATTGCTAACTTGTATGCCTCTAATGGCATGTCTGCGGGTAATACAAAGAATGAAGCTCGTGTCCAAGGACTTTCAGAAGTTTTTGAACGCTATGTGAAAAACCGCATTATCACCGAAAGAATTAGCTTACCTGAAATTCCTAAAGAGGTTTTAGCTCGCTACCCTGCTGTTATTGAAGCGATTAATACCTTAGAGCAAGAAGGTTTCCCAATCTTTAGCTTTGATGCTTCTTTAGGGGGACAATTCCCTGTTATTTGTGTCGTGTTATTTAACCCACAAAATGGAACTTGTTTCGCTTCTTTTGGAGCTCATCCTGATTTTGGTGTAGCTTTAGAGCGTACCGTCACGGAGTTATTACAAGGCCGTAGTCTTAAAGATCTTGATGTTTTCAACCCACCAAGCTTTGATGATGAAGAAGTGGGTGATCACACCAATCTTGAAACACATTTTATTGATTCAAGTGGTTTAATTAGTTGGGATCTATTTAAGAAAGATGCCGATTATACTTTTGCTGATTGGAATTTCAGTGGCACCACTGAAGAAGAGTTCCATACCTTAATGGCGCTGTGCCAGCAGTGTGATGCTGAAGTCTATATTATGGATTACTCACACTTAGGCGTTTATGCGTGTCGTATTTTAGTACCTGGTTTATCCGATATTTACCCTGCAGAAGATCTACAGTTAGCCAATAACATTATGGGTGTACATTGGCGTGATACTATTCTTTCGTTACCAACAAGCGAAGGCACAAAAGAAGAATATTTATCACTTATCGGTCAATTTGATGAAGATGGTCTAGACGACTTTACTCGTATCAGAGAAATGATTGGTATTGCACCAGGTAAAGATAATGGCTGGAGCCATTTGCGAGTGGGTGAATTAAAATCCATGCTTGCACTTGCTGGTGGTGATCTTGATCAAGCGCTTGTCTGGGTTGAATGGACTCAAGATTTCAACGCTTCTTTATTTACGCCAGAACGCCAAAATTATTATCGCTGCTTACACAATCTCTTATTATTACAACAAGAGACTGAACGTGAACCTGTGCAATACATGTATGCATTCTCTCGTATGTATGGAGAAGAAACATTACAAGCAGCCTTAAACGCAATACAAGGTAAACAAGCATTTTATGGTTTACAACCTATCGATGCTGACTTAACAAATTTACCTATTCATCAGTCGTTACTTACTGCTTATGAAAAATTGCAAAAAGCAAAACGTCAATCGAACAAATAAGCCTATTTTATTTAGGATGATTTATTAAATAATCACTAAATTTAACTGAATAATAAGCGCGTATTTAAATTGAAACACTCTATTGAAAAGTAGAGTGTTTTATTTTGCTAAAAATAAATTTTTGACAATTTTGTCAACTTGACAAATATGCCATCCGACAAAATTGTCAAAATATGGCAAAATTGACGATTTAAGATATTTAATACGACACTATAAATATATATTGAACTTTTGCACTAAGAATATAGCTTAAATACAGTTTAAATTGCTATTTGTTTAACCAGTTCTCAAAAATTTAAAAACCTTATTTTTATAATGGTTATATGTCTGGAGTAATCAATCATGATTAACCACAAATAAAGTAATGTTTATATTTATGGAAAAAGTAAATAAGGCGTTAAATTTGATTTTTAATTCTTAACATACGGGGTCTAAATAATACTTTATCTTTACTTTTTACTTTATTTATCCAGCTAGTCTAAAATTTTTTGATAATTTTTAAAAAATTTTTTTATTTTATTAATCAAATGGTTATAGCTAAAATAGCGGGTTTTTACGCACTGAAATCGGGTTTCTAATAAGCGACCATGATCCATATCAATTTTAGAAGTAAGCCCCTTTGCTACTATTATTGCGTGCTATAATTATTCCAACATATAAGAGAGTGTTAGTATGAAAGCTGACAGCCCTTTTAATTTATTATCACCTGCTGATATGGCAAAAGTTGCCGATGATGCATGTTGTTATAAAGCAAATAAACATATTCCAACGACTTACTTATCTGCATTTACTGCGGGAATGTTTATATCAATTGCTTTTGTTTTTTATATTACTGCTACTACAGGCACCGCATCTGTTCCATTTGGGCTGGCTAAATTAGTTGGCGGGATCTGCTTCTCTCTGGGGTTAATGCTCGTCGTCGTTTGTGGCGCGGACTTATTCACCTCAACTGTTCTGACTATTATTCCTAAAGCGACTGGACGTATATCTTGGGGCAAAATGTTTGCTAACTGGATAAATGTCTATCTTGGTAACTTCATTGGCGCACTCTTTTTTGTTGCCTTAATGTGGTTTGCTGGCCAACATATGGCTGCAAATGGGCTTTGGGGGCTAAACGTTTTACAAACTGCACAACATAAAGTTGAACACACTTTTATCGAAGCAGTTTGTTTAGGCATTCTAGCTAACTTAATGGTTTGTCTTGCAGTATGGATGAGCTATGCAGGTCGTACACTCATTGATAAGCTTTTTGCACTGATTTTACCTATAGGTATGTTCGTTGCTAGCGGTTTTGAGCACAGTATCGCTAACATGTTTCTTATTCCTTTAGGTATTGTTATTAAGAATTTTGCACCCGCAGAATTCTGGACTAAAGTAGGTGCATCACCCGAACAATTTTCAAATTTAACGGTATCAAATTTTCTCTCTGATAATTTATTGCCTGTCACTATCGGTAACATTATTGGCGGGGCAGTCCTAGTCGGTCTGGTATACTGGTTAATGCATCTGCGCGGTGACAAACATTAATCCGTGCAGGTATGACTGATTTCTTAAGTTCCATTGTAAAAAGGTAGAAGTATCATGTCTGATTTAAATGAAAAATTTGCTGAAGCATGGAAAGGTTTTTCTGAAGGTGAATGGCAGAACGGTGTTAACGTTCGTGATTTTATCCAAAAAAACTATACTCCATATGAAGGCGACGAATCTTTCCTAGCAGGTTCCACTAAAGCAACTGATACACTTTGGGAACAAGTTATGGAAGGCATCAAAATCGAAAACCGCACACATGCGCCGGTTGATTTTGATACTTCTGTTGCTTCAACTATCACATCACACGATGCGGGTTACATCACTAAAGATTTAGAACAAGTCGTAGGTTTACAGACTGATGCACCTCTGAAACGTGCGATCATCCCATTCGGTGGTATCCGTATGGTTGAAAGTTCTTGCCACGCTTACAACCGTGAGCTGGACCCAGAACTGAAAAAAATCTTTACTGATTATCGTAAAACTCACAACCAAGGCGTTTTCGATGTTTATACTCCAGACATCATGAAATGCCGTAAATCTGGTATCTTAACAGGTTTACCAGATGCTTATGGTCGTGGCCGTATCATCGGTGACTACCGTCGTGTTGCACTGTACGGTATCGACTTCCTGCGTAAAGATAAATTCGCTCAATTCACTTCTTTACAAGAAAGAATGGAAAAAGGCGAAGATCTGGAAATGACTATCCAACTGCGTGAAGAAATCGCAGAGCAGCATGCTGCTTTAGGTCAAATCCAAGAAATGGCTGCAAAATACGGCTACGATATTTCTCGCCCAGCTCAAAACGCAAAAGAAGCAGTACAATGGACTTACTTCGGTTACTTAGCCGCTGTTAAATCTCAAAACGGTGCTGCAATGTCATTTGGTCGTGTATCTACATTCTTAGATATCTACATCCAACGTGATATTGATGCAGGTTTACTGACTGAAGAACAAGCTCAGGAATTAATTGACCACTTAGTCATGAAATTACGTATGGTTCGTTTCTTACGTACTCCTGAATATGATGAGCTGTTCTCTGGTGACCCAATCTGGGCAACAGAATCTTTAGCTGGTATGGGTTTAGATGGCCGTACTATGGTAACTAAGAATACTTTCCGTTTCTTAAATACCCTGTACACAATGGGTCCATCACCAGAACCAAACATGACCATCCTGTGGTCAGAACAACTGCCTATCAACTTTAAAAAATACGCAGCGAAAGTCTCAATCGATACTTCTTCAATCCAGTACGAAAATGATGACTTAATGCGTCCTGACTTCGACAGCGATGACTATGCAATCGCATGTTGTGTTAGCCCAATGGTTGTTGGTAAACAAATGCAGTTCTTCGGTGCTCGTGCAAACTTAGCGAAAACCTTACTGTATACCATCAATGGTGGTGTTGACGAAAAACTGAAAATCCAAGTAGGTCCAAAACATGCTCCAATCAAGGACGAAGTATTAAACTTCGATACCGTGATGAACCAAATGGATCACTTTATGGATTGGTTAGCAACTCAGTACGTCACTGCGCTGAACGTTATCCACTACATGCACGATAAATACAGCTATGAAGCAGCTCTGATGGCACTTCATGATCGTGATGTATATCGTACAATGGCATGTGGTATCGCAGGTCTGTCTGTTGCAGCTGACTCACTGTCTGCAATCAAATATGCAAAAGTTTCTCCAATCCGTGATGAAAACGGCTTAGCGATTGACTTCAAAATTGATGGCGAATACCCACAATTTGGTAACAACGATTCTCGTGTAGATGACATCGCTTGTGACTTAGTTGAACGTTTCATGAAGAAAATTCAGAAACTGCGTACATACCGTAATGCGGTACCTACACAGTCTATCCTGACTATCACTTCAAACGTTGTTTACGGTAAGAAAACAGGTAACACTCCAGACGGTCGTCGTGCAGGCGCGCCATTCGGACCAGGTGCTAACCCAATGCACGGTCGTGACCAAAAAGGTGCTGTTGCTTCACTGACTTCAGTTGCTAAACTGCCATTTGCTTATGCAAAAGACGGTATTTCTTACACCTTCTCAATCGTGCCTAATGCATTAGGTAAAGATGATGATGTTCGTAAAGCGAACCTTGCAGGTCTGATGGATGGTTATTTCCACCACGAAGCCGGCATTGAAGGTGGTCAGCATCTGAACGTTAACGTGATGAACCGTGAAATGCTGTTAGAAGCAATGGAAGATCCTGAGAAATATCCTCAGTTAACTATCCGTGTTTCTGGTTATGCAGTTCGCTTTAACTCACTGACTAAAGAGCAACAGCAAGACGTTATCACCCGTACATTTACACAAACAATGTAATAAAGATAACTATATGCATTTATTTACTGAGAAAGTAGATAAAATCGCTTAGAATAAAGGCCCCTACTTTGGGGCCTTTTTATCTAGACAGTTTTGGAGTAACCCTGTTATGTCCGTACTTGGTCGTATCCACTCATTTGAATCCTGCGGTACTGTTGACGGTCCCGGAATACGTTTCATTGTTTTCTTTCAAGGATGCTTAATGAGATGCCTCTATTGTCACAATCGTGACACATGGGATACTCATGGTGGGCAAATCGTCACAGTTGATGAATTAATGAAAGAGGCGGTTACCTATCGTCATTTTATGAATGCTTCTGGTGGCGGTGTTACTGCTTCTGGTGGCGAAGCGATTTTGCAAGCAGAGTTTGTGCGCGATTGGTTCCGCGCATGTCAAAAAGAAAATATCCATACTTGCTTAGATACTAACGGCTTTGTTCGTCGTTATGATCCCGTTATTGATGAATTAATGGATGCTACTGACTTGGTGATGCTCGACCTAAAACAAGTCAATGATGAAATTCACCAAAAATTAGTGGGCGTATCAAACCAACGCACACTTGAATTTGCCCGTTATTTAGCCAAGCGAGGCCAAAAAACATGGGTTCGTTATGTGGTTGTTCCGGGTTGGTCTGACGATGATGATTCTGCTCATCGTTTAGGCGAATTTATTAAAGATATGAAAAACATCGAAAAAGTAGAGCTACTACCTTACCACGAACTCGGCAAACATAAATGGGTAGCTTTAGGCGAAGAATACAAACTAGATGGTATTCATCCACCGTCAAAAGAGACGATGGAAAATGTTAAATCCATTCTTGAGTCTTACGGCCATAAAGTAATGTATTAAATTCTTCTACTTAGAATTAATTTAAGAAGCAGCGTTTTTAAGCGCTGCTTTTTTGTTTAATGTTTACTATTAGCCATAATGTTTTTCTCGATGGCAATTTGGGCAGAGAGCTTCAGCATTCTCAACCGTATCACCCCCTCCTTGTGATAAAAATATTTTATGATGTACTTCAAGATAAGGTTCTGATTTATACTCTGGGTTATCTTTATTCTGCTTCTCTTTTTGATTAAATGGCGCAGGTTTTTTACAACATTCACAAAACCCTTTTGCTCTATCTAAAACCTCTGCAACAACATCTGGATTACGTGGATAAACCAATACTTCTCTCGAAATATATTCAAGCCTAGCCGGCGCTTTTTTTAATCTTTCCTGACGAGCTTTTTTTGAAGATCCTCTTGATTGCTTAACCGCATCTTCAAATTCTTCATTGAGTTTTTCTAAAGTCCGATCTTTACTTTGAATCTCTGTATTTAAGTTATTATTTAAAACGTCAAGTAAAACCCTAGATACTTTCTCTGAAAGAGGTTTTCTTAATGATTGTCCTTGCTTACAAAAATGACGTTTAAAATTATTCCAATTATAAGGAGTATCTAGCTTAGGTAAGCTTTTACTTAAAACATCCTCATCTAACTCAATAAATTTATTTAAATATTCATCATCAGGTGCTTTAAATTTTAACCTATTAGGTGATTTGGTGTTTTTTTCATCTACATAGTGACCAACAACCTCAAATAATCCGCATAATTTATAATTTTCATTAGTTTTTATTTTTTGAATAATAAAAACTTTATCTCCTTTTTCAATATTATAAAGGTCACCTACTCGAGCACCTGATAATCCATAACCACTTTTATAATCAAAATTCTTCTTATTTTTATCACCATGTAATGCATAATAATATTTCATTTTTATTCCTATTTATTATCGTGCATTCATTTTACTTAAGACACATACCCTCTTATCAAAGAAAAGGCTGCAAATAAGCTATCTAATACTCCTATTGCTATAACAGAATAATATTGCTTTTTTACTATAAGATTATCCTTAACCTATATTAGCTTTAATACAGTTGATTAATAACAAAACAAAAAGATATTATAGAGGGCTTATATTTATAAACAAAGATATCGGGATTAAGGTACAGGAAATGGAACAAGACAACAATTCATCGCAAACAGAGCCGCAAGAGATCTTTACGCCTATTCCTCAAGCACGAGGTGCTTCAGGCGGAGTGCGTTGGTTAGGACTCGGATGGGATTTAATAAAAGAACGTTTTTGGATGTGGATCGGCGTTATTATTATCTACTTTATCGTTAGTCTTATTATATCAACCATTCTTGGATTCATTCCGCTATTGGGTCCAATCATTTCACCTTTTGTTACTACTGTATTAGCCGCTGGTGTCGTGGCAATTGCTCATCAGCAGTATGAGACTCAACGTATTGATGTTGATACTTTATTCTTTGGCTTTTATAACAAACGTTACCTTAGCTTGATGGGCGCATATGGTATTAGTTTCCTAATTTTACTTGTAGGTTTTATTCTTGCATTTATCGTCAGCAGTGCCGCTATGATGGATATTTTTTATGCTATCAATAGCGATTATCCTGAAGAAATCATTGCTGAAATGATGATGGATAACTCGTCTGGATTTATATTATTTTTTGTTATTATCGCTATTTTTGGTGCATTAAGCACTGCAGCCTATTGGTTTGTTCCTGCGCTTGTATTAGTCAATGGTTATAAAGCATTCCCTGCAGTTAAAGCGAGCCTAGCAGCAGTAAAAATAAACTTATCTGGTGGGTTCTTCTTCTTTATTTTACTGTTCTTTATTATTGCTATTAGTGTTATTCCATTTGGTTTAGGTTTACTGATTACTATTCCTCTTTCCTATACAGCAATGTATGGCTCTTATCGTGATATTTTTTATCATCATAATATAGGAAATCAAGGAAATAACGGTGGCATCAATGGAAATGGTGCAATTTCTCTAAATAAAACCGCTGAATCCAATATTGGAAAATTAGTAAGCTAATATTAGCGTTAACAACCTAAATAAAACAGCAGTAGACTGAAGCAATCTCATCTACTGCTTTTTATTAGCTAAAATAAATCTTATTAGCCTGCAAACGGATTTTTATTATCGTAAGACTTATTGTAAAGTGCGTCAGAGATCAAATAGTTATAAATTTCATCAACAATTTCAATGCCTTCTTTTTCGCTTCTTTGTTCTTCTATTTGGCTATTTTCACCAGGATAGAGAACTTTATCTACATTAGGGGCCGGCTTAATCGCATTTAATTCCCCCATAACTTGTGAGATATGCTCTCTAAATAATGTCGCATCAGTAAAGAATGCAGGATTAATTACAATATGTAATTGGCCTAACTCTCGTCCTTGCGTTAAATCATGATACATCGAGCTGACATGTTTACCAAAAGGAAGCCCAAGCAAAATACCTGATAACACATCGACCATCATCATCAAACCATAACCTTTAGGGCCAGCAATGGGCAATAAGCCTTTTACCGCAAAAGGATCTGTCGTAGGTTTTCCGCTTTCATCTACCGCCCAAGTATCAGGAATATCGACATGACGTGAACGCGCATCAAGCACCTTGCCCCATGCCTGTACTGTTGTCGCCATATCGAATGTAATATGTTTATCACCTACGCCTGGAGCAGAAAACGCGATAGGGTTTGTGCCGTAATACACTTCTGAGCCACCAAAAGGAACAACCATAGGATCAGATTGGCAAAGTGAGATACCTATCATTCCTGCTTGTGATGCCTGCTCGACAAAATAAGAAAGTGCGCCACTGTGACCAATTCGTCTTACACCAACGACTGCGACGCCCTTCTCCTGTGCCATTTTAATTGCGCGTTCCATTGCATCTTTCGCGGCAACATGGCCTGCGCCATTATCGCCATCAAATACAGCGCTACAAGGTCCAGTTTCAGTATAAGTAAAATTAGGTGTGGTATTGGTACCACCTTTGCTAATGCGCTCTGCATAATACTCTACACGCACAGCACCATGAGAATGAATGCCTTTACCATCAGCATGGACTAAGACATCAGCCACCGTATCTGCATGGGCTTCATTTAGCCCAGCATGATGTAATTTATTTTTAATTAATTGATGTAACTGCGGTTTAGAAACTATCATAGAATATGCTCTTTTGTAGGGTTCTATTTAAATAGAAACGTCATAAAATAATTAAGGTAAATTCGAGCGATAGGTCTAATTTAACAGCATAAATAGGATCTGCCGTGATCGGTTTAACCAATGAAGGATTGCGTTATATTTTTGTTAAATAGTCATTTCTTTATTAAAAACCTTTTTATAATAGCTCTTGTTATAAACAAAAAAGTGGAACAATTTCTTGCTCCACTGACTATTTGATCACAAACTCTTTGCCACAGATAATATTATGGAACCGGAACAGCTTCGCCCTTAAACGTTTCTAAAATAAATTGTTTGGTTTCTGGAGATCGTAATTGCGTCATTAATTTAGCAATACGTGGGTCATTTTTATCTTCTTCTCTAATCACAACCACATTGGCAAACTTACTGTTTGCGGCAGGCTCGGTATAAATGACTTCTTTGGTTAAATCTAGCCCCGCATTAATAGCAAAGTGTCCATCAATAGAAGCAACATCCGCTTCACCATTTTTATAAATTTGTGGTAATAATGGACCATCATAAGTAAATAGGAATTTAATATTACGAGGGTTTTCTACAATATCATCAATTGTAGAATCATCAGGATCGATGCCTTCACGTAATTTAATTATCCCTTCGTCTTGGAACAGTTTTAATATATGTCCATGCTGTGCCAGATTATTACTACTTATCATTTTTGCACCATTAGGCAAATCCTGTAAGCTTTTATATTTTTGTGAGAAAAAACGATAAGGATGCATATGCACAGCGCCAGCAGAAACTAATTTCCAATCAGGGTGATCCGCTAAGGTTTTATTTAAATAAGGCACATGTTGAAAGAAATTCGCATCTAATTCTTTTTCTGCCAATGCTTGATTAGGAATAATATAGTCATTAAAGACTCGAATATCTAACTCTAATCCTTCTTTTGCCAATTGGGGTTTTATAAACTCAAGGATTTCAGCATGAGGTGTACTTGATGCACCTATAATTAATTTATTTTCTGACTTTTCATCAGTTGGCTTACAAGCAGAGAGCGCGAGGCTAATAAGTAGCAGCGATCCCAGCTTTTTAAATACTGTTAATTTCATTGTTATAACCTTATTTTTAAATTTAATTTTTAATTGAAGTATTTTTTAATTAGCGCTTATCTATATTTCGTACAACACTATCTCCCAATAACTGAATACATAATACAATCAATAAAATCACTAATGTTGCAATCCAAACCACATCAAGATGGCTGCGCTGAAATCCTTCTAAATAAGCTAAATTTCCTAATCCACCGGCACCAATCGCCCCCGCAACAGCCGTTCCTCCAACTAAAGAAATTAATGTCACGGTTAATCCAGAAACCAGCGCAGGGGATGATTCAGGCAATAACACTTTAAATATTAATGTAGGTAAATTAGCTCCCATTGAAAGGCTTGCTTCTATTACACCTTTATCAACTTCACGTAGTGCTAATTCAACCAATCTTGCGTAAAATGCGGCAGCTGAAATCACTAATGCAGGTAGTGCTGCGTTAACACCTAATATGGTTCCCACAATTAATTTAGTAAAAGGAAACAATAATATAATTAAAATAATAAAAGGAACTGCCCTAAAAATGTTTACAATAAATGAAAGTGCTCTATAAATAGAAATCTGCTCTTTATAACCTTCTTTTGCTGTTAAAAATAATGTGACACCAATTAAAATCCCTAATAAGCAAGATAATAAACCCGAAACTAATGTCATATATAAAGTATTTAATGTTTCTTCCCCTAAGACATTGAGCTTTAAATGAGGAAAGTAACTATTAATTAAAATTTGTATTTCATCCATATCACACAACCGCTATATTAAAATCATTGCTCTCAAGGTATTGTATAATTTCATTAGATTTATTATTTAATTGTAAGTAAATAAACCCATTTTCTTGTGAGAAATTTCCTTTTATCAAATTAATAGGTTCATTAAATTTAGAAATCAAATCATAAAGAAAATAATCATATTTTTTACCTTCTTGTAATAATAATCTTATCACTGTGCTTTGTTGTTTTATATTATCAATATCATCATTATTATCTATTACCTGTGTTGATTGAGATAAAAATTGTTGCGTCACTTTATGTTTGGGTTGATTAAATATTTTTAGCACTTCACCTTGTTCTATTATTCTTCCTTGTTCAATAACTGCAACTTTGTTGCATATTGCTTTTACAACCTGCATTTCATGTGTGATCAACACTATCGTAATATTCATTTTTTTATTAATTTCAGCAAGCAATGCTAAAATTGTTTGTGTTGTTTTTGGATCTAATGCAGATGTTGCTTCATCACATAATAAAACATCAGGATTGTTTGCTAGCGCTCTAGCAATACCCACACGTTGCTTTTGTCCACCACTTAATGTTGATGGATATTCATCTGCTTTATCAGCAAGCCCAACCAACGTCATAAGTTCACTCGCTCGCTGAGAACGTTGTTTTTTATCTAAGCCCGAAATTTCGAGTGGAAATTCAATATTTTCTCTAACTGTGCGTGACCATAATAAATTAAAGTGTTGAAAAATCATGCCAATCGAGTGACGAATTTTACGGATCTCACGCTCACTACTGGTAGTAATATTATATTTACCTACAATCACCTCACCTTTGCTAACAGGCTCTAAGCGATTTAATAGTCGGATCAAACTACTTTTCCCAGCACCGCTATAACCAATGATGCCAAAGATATCTCCCTGCTCAATATTCAAATTAATATCATCAACAGCAACAGTTTGCTTTTTCCCTCGCTGATAAATTTTGCTGACATTTTTTAGTGTTATCATTTTAATCAACTCACTCATTAAATGGAAATCTAGACGGCTAAACACCTAGAAATCCAAATTAATGTTAATGAGAGGAATTGTCAAGCAGGGAATGATAATGAAATAAACAAAAATGGCATACCTTAGAATTAAATTATTTCTACTGGTTTTATTATTGAATTTTTAATTTGTAATTGCCTTATAGTCTAGATTTAACTATCACCATAAAATAAATTAATAGTGATAAATATTTATTACAGATAATAAAAAACCCCCTGCCTAAGCAGAGGGTTAAATTATTAATACTCAATTAATTAGAGAATAATTAACCGATATATTCTAAACCGTTCATATAAGGACGTAACACTTCTGGAATTTCAATACGGCCATCAGCCATTTGATAGTTTTCCATGATTGCGACTAAAGTACGACCTACTGCTAAACCAGAACCGTTTAATGTATGAACCAGTTGAGTCTTCTTGTCACCTTTAGAGCGGAAACGTGCTTGCATACGACGTGCTTGGAAATCCCACATATTTGAGCATGAAGATATTTCACGGTATGTGTTTTGAGCAGGAACCCAAACTTCTAAGTCGTAAGTTTTGCGTGAACCAAAACCGATATCACCTGTGCAAAGCACAACTTTACGATATGGCAGATTCAGTAATTGCAACACTTTTTCAGCATGGCCTGTTAGCTCTTCTAATGCTTCCATTGATTTTTCAGGATGAGCAATTTGAACCAGCTCAACTTTATCAAATTGGTGCATACGAATAAGACCACGAGTATCACGACCATAAGAGCCTGCTTCTGAACGGAAACATGGTGTATGAGCCGTCATTTTCAATGGTAAATCGTCTTCTTCGAGAATAACGTCTCTTACCATGTTAGTAACAGGGACTTCTGCTGTTGGAATCAGTGCATATTGGCTTTCTGCTTCTTCTTCTAACGGTTTAGTGTGGAATAAGTCTTCACTAAATTTAGGTAACTGACCTGTACCGTACAGAGTTGCGTGATTAACCAAGTAAGGAACATACATTTCTTGGTAGCCGTGCTCTTCGGTATGCAGATTCAGCATAAATTGTGTGATAGCACGATGTAAACGTGCAATTTGACCTTTCATCACAACAAAACGTGAACCCGTAATTTTCACCGCAGAAGCGAAATCTAAACCATCAGTCAGCTCACCTAAAGTCACATGATCTTTTAATTCAAAATCATAGCTCTTTGGTGTGCCCCAACGAGAAACCTCTACGTTTTCGCTATCATCTTTACCATTTGGCACAGCATCATCTGGCATATTCGGGATAGTTAAAACGTAATCACGGATTTCCGCTTGAAGAACTTCAAGTTCTGCTTTTGCAGCTTCAAGTTTTTCACCTAACAGGTTAACTTCCTGACGAAGTGGCTCAATATCTTCACCACGCGCTTTTGCCGCACCGATGGACTTCGATCGAGAATTACGTTCTGCTTGCAGGGATTCGGTTTCAACCTGTAACACCTTACGGCGTTCTTCTTGTTGACGGATTTTTTCCACATCGAGGGTGAACCCCCTGCGAGCCAGTTTTTCGGCGACCGCGTCTAGCTCATTACGCAGTAGATTTGGATCGAGCATGCTTATCCTGTGCTTATTGATAGATTAATAAAAACCTTCTCTCTTATCTTATAAAAAAGATATCTGAGACAAGGCATAGTTAAGAAATTAATGATAATTTAATAACCTTACCGCATCTTTACATTTTGCGATAGCGTTTTGTAGCACTATTTTGATCTTGTTGAGAAAGCCAGTCTAATTTCTCTGCAACCTTGATCTCTAACCCTCTTTTTACTGGGTAGTAGTACTGCGTATTGGCCATTTCTTTAGGAAAATAAACCTCTCCTGCAGCATACGCATTAGACTCATCATGCGCATAACGATACTCAGCACCAAGCCCCATTTCTTTCATCAGTTTTGTTGGCGCATTACGCAAATGCTCAGGCACATCATAATCAGGTTTACTTTTTGCATCTGCAATAGCTGCTTTAAATGCGGTATAAACCGCATTACTTTTGGGAGCACAAGACAAATACACAATGGCTTGCGCAATCGCGCGCTCACCTTCAGCAGGCCCTACACGCGTAAAACAATCCCATGCAGCAATAGCGACTTGCATTGCACGAGGATCAGCATTACCTACATCTTCTGATGCGATTGCCAATAAACGGCGAGCAACATAAAGTGGATCACCACCTGCTGTTATGATCCTTGCGTACCAATAAAGTGCTGCATCGGGTGCAGATCCTCTTACTGATTTATGCAATGCAGAGATAAGATCGTAAAAGCGATCGCCTTTATTATCGAAACGCGCACTACGCTCACCACTGATTTCAGTGAGTAACGCAGGTGTCAACATGCGTTTTCCTTGGCTATCTACTTCGGCAATATCAGCCATCATTTCAAGTAAATTTAATGAACGACGTGCATCACCATTAACCAATTGTGCAATCATTTTACGAGTATCATTAGGTAAAATGATATTGCGCTCACCTAAGCCACGTTCAGGATCATCCAGTGCTTGTTGTAGCACTAGCTCAATATCTGCTTCGGTTAATGAACGTAATAGATAAACCCTTGCTCTGGATAGCAACGCGGAATTTAATTCAAAAGAGGGATTTTCAGTCGTTGCGCCGATAAAAGTGATCGTACCATCTTCAATATGAGGTAAAAAAGCATCTTGCTGACTTTTATTAAAACGATGAACTTCATCAACAAATAGTATTGTTCTACGCCCAGCATTACGATTTTGGCGCGCAATTTCAATAGACTCTCTGATTTCTTTAATACCCGATGTTACCGCAGATAAACGTTCTATATCAGCTTGTGCATAGCGACCAATAATCTCAGCAAGGGTTGTTTTCCCTGTTCCTGGTGGCCCCCATAAAATCATGGAATGCAATTGCCCCGCCTTAATAGCACGAGGTAATGGCTTACCTTCGGCAAGTAAGTGCGTTTGCCCGATATATTGCTCCAATGTTTCAGGCCGCATTCTTGCAGCCAGAGGTTGGAACTCATTGCGTGAAAAATCGAGTGATAAATTACTCAAAATATCCTCACTGACGTTGGTCATCCACAGTCACACCCGCAGGAGGTGTAAAGCGAAATGCGGATGCATCGATTGGCGCAGCTGTTTGAGCAGTTAATTGATAATTACTCACTTGGCCATCTTGTTCTGTGGCAGCAAATTGCTGGATTTGCCCATTAGGTAACACGGTGATCGTAAAATGTTTTAAGTTATTTTCTACTTTTGGCGTTAGCTCAAAACGGTCACCCGTTTGTTTAACTTCATAATTTTGCCATTCTTTACTGTCGTTACGCGCGATCAACATAAACGGAGTATTGGTTGTAGCACTTTCAAGCCAGCTCGCAGTAACTTGCTCCACAAAGGGATTATAAAACCATAATGTTTTACCATCAGAAATCAGAGTGCTCTCATCAGGTGCAGTCATTTGCCAATTAAACAAATCAGGGCGTTGTACTTTTAAATTTCCTTCCCCTTTTTGAATAAGGGCACCTTCATTGCTAGTGACAGTTTGGCTGAAGTTAGCTTGAAAACTATTTATTTTATTTAATCGTTGTTGCAGATCTTGACGCGCATCAGCCCAAGCGGCTTGGCTACTTATTAATGTCATCGCACACACTGCAAATAATACTTTTTTCATTCTACAAGCCTCGGCATGAGATTACGCCGACATAATGTCGGCGTATAAATTTTAATGATATTGTGCAGGTTATCATGCTATCTCATTAGCTGATAACTGAGTTTTCAAGATATTACATATCAGAAGGTGGTGGTGAAAGTACATCACGGGTATTGTTGTGATTTGGCGTACTGACAATACCTTGCATCTCCATTTGCTCTACAATTCTTGCGGCACGGTTGTAGCCAATTCTAAATTGACGTTGTACACCAGAAATAGAAACACGTTGTTTTTCAACAACAAATGCTACCGCTTGGTCAAATAAAGGATCTAGCTCTTCACTATCGTCATAACCACCACCATTACCACTTTCGCCTTCTTCACCACACTTAGTAATAGCTTCAATATATTGTGGACGACCTCGTGCTTTCCAGTCAGTTGCCACAGCATGTACTTCATCATCGCTAACAAAAGCACCATGAACACGCTCAGGCACAAAACCATTCGGTGCATAAAGCATATCACCCATGCCTAATAATGATTCAGCACCACCTTGGTCTAAAATAGTTCGAGAGTCGATTTTGCTTGAAACGGTAAAGGCAATACGGCTAGGAATATTAGCTTTAATTAAACCAGTAATAATATCAACTGAAGGTCTTTGTGTTGCAAGTACAAGGTGAATACCTGCAGCACGCGCTTTTTGTGCTAAGCGAGCAATCAGCTCTTCCACTTTTTTACCGGCTGTCATCATCAAATCAGCAAATTCATCAACGACAACAACAATATAAGGTTCTTTTCCTAACGTCGGCATTTCCGTTGCCATACTGTCAGTTGATTTCCAGAATGGATCAGGAATAGGACGTGCCATTGCTTCAGCTTCTTTAATTTTTTCGTTATAACCAGCAAGGTTACGCACACCTAATGCTGACATTAGTTTATAACGACGTTCCATTTCAGCCACGCTCCAACGCAGCGCACTTGCGGCATCTTTCATATCTGTAACAACTTCTGTTAGAAGATGTGGAATACCTTCATAAACTGAAAGCTCAAGCATTTTAGGGTCAATCATAATAAAGCGAACATCTTCTGGTTTTGCTTTATAGAGAATGCTGATGATCATCGCATTCACACCGACAGATTTACCTGAACCCGTTGTACCAGCAACAAGTAAGTGAGGCATCTTAGCAAGATTGGCAACAACTGGCTGACCACCGATATCTTTACCTAAAACAACTGTCAGTGGAGAACGGCTATCACGGAATGTATCGCTATCTAACAATTCTCGCATATATACGGTTTGACGTTTTTTGTTAGGTAATTCCAGTCCTACATAAGGTTTCCCCGGAATAACTTCAACAATACGTACCGCAATGGCAGACAATGAACGCGCTAAGTCGCGTGATAAATTTGAAATACGCGCAGCTTTAACACCTGGCGCAAGTTCAAGTTCAAATCGCGTGATAACAGGCCCCGGTGAAATACCAACCACCTTGGCTTTAACACGATAATCATTAAGGCGTGCTTCAATAAGCTTTCCAACACGCTCAAGCTCAAACATATCAACAGGCTCATCTTCTACTGGCGGTGTTGTTAACAGATCCAGAGAAGGCATTGGCGTGGTTGGTTTTTGCAGCGGTCTGTCATTACGCATCAAGAATGGATGAATTAATGATTCTTGCTGCTGTTGCTGTTGCTGTTGCTGTTGCTGTTGCTGTTGCTGTTGCTGTTGCTGTTGCTGTTGCTGTTGCTGTTGCTGTTGCTGTTGCTGTTGCTGTTGCTGTTGCTGTTGCTGTTGCTGTCCAAAATGCTGAGCCATATTGGGCTGTGGTTCAATACGTGATTGCGATGCAGTTTGAGGTGCCGCAGGTGGCGTAACAGGTTCAGAAACAATCGGCGTAAATACTGGCTCTATTGGCTCTTCATCCAATAAATCATCAATAGGTGAGAAAGCTTCTAATGCGGTGAGTTCTCTTTCTAATTCAATTTTTGGGGTGTACTCTTCCTCTTCATCATCACGAGGTGAGATTTGTAAAAACGCATTACTGGTTGGATACTCTACTTTTTTCTCCATTGTTTGCGTTGGTTTTGCTGATTGTGAGGCAAACGAATGTTGAATATGAGGTTGATAACCCGTAGTTGCTTGTAATGAAGATGCTGATGTTGATATTTGAGGTAAAACTTCATCTTCGTCATCATCTAACGAAACCTCATCACCATAACGATCCTGCAATTGTTGCTTAAATTGTGCAGCTAGCTGTTGCTGTTCATAAAGCTCATTCTCATCAAGAACATTGCTATTATCTTCTGCTGAAGAGAATGTATTTGCCGTAACAGTAGGTTCGTCTCGATAATTATCTTGTTGATGATTAAAGGAAGAAAGTGGCGTCTCAATATTCGGCTCATAATGAGAGGCAGATTGCTCAATAACCTCATCAGCTTCGTCGCCATAACGTTCACGTTGCTGTTCAAGAAATTGTTGTCGTAATTGCTGTTCAAAATTCGCTTGCTCTTGGATATCAGCTAATTCATCTTCAGGCTCTGATTGAACAGCTTCTTCACGGCGACGTAGCTCTGCTTCACGTTGCGAAGGAATATGAATACCATAAAGCTCTCGACGAGTAGGCAAACGTACTGGATTTGGTCGTGGCAATTCAGGCCCTAAACCTTGTTTAACTTGTGCTCCGTGGCTTACTAGGGCACTTGTTGCGGCTCCGGCAGTCACCGTTGCGGCTTGTGTTAAGGTATCATCGCTATCTGGCGCCATTGAAAATGTAGGTTCAGCTCGTCCAACAGGCATAAAACTATCTACAGGTTGTGCAATAGGATTATTTTCAACTAATGGCTTCACAGAAGATATGTTCTCTTCTGGAATTGAATAAACAGAATGTTGCGAAGCACTAACTTCTGGCTGAATATCTTTTTTAAGGAAGGCTTCAGGAATATCAAAACGGTAATGTTCCGGTATTTCTTCTGTTATTTCGGACGTATTTTCTACTACAGACTCCGCTATAACAGGTGCAACTGGCGTTAATGATTGAACATGATCGTCGGTATCATTTGTTGCACTGAATGAAGGTAAATTATCTTCTTGTTGCGTTTTAGGCGGTTTCGATGAATCAATATCTTGCTGACGAGCAAGTTCAAGCGCTGAAGGTGCAGAAAATAAGATGTCATCACTCTCTTCTGTTGTTAGTTCTGATGCTTGTTTTTCTGTTTGATTTGAATGCTCAGTAACATCATCAACAAAATCTTGAGTGTTATCATCTTCTTCGTCTTCGTATTCAGCATCGTGTTGGCCTCGATTAGTAATAAAACCCACCGTACCAAGGATAACTGCACCAATTTTTTCGGTGATCGTTAGCCACGACCATCCTGTAAATAATGTAAAACCAACTGCCCAAACAGATAACAGTGCAAGCGTTGCGCCTAATACATTAAACCAAGGTAATAATGCCTTACTAAATAAACTACCAATAACACCGCCTGAACTAAAATTATAGATATCATCAAAATTAAGATCAGCTAATGCACAAGAGGTAAAAACCAGAGCCAAGGCGCCAATCGTGCGAAGTGCAAGGGAGAAAAAATCAGTATATTCGCGATTTTTTTGGTAGCGCAGTGAATTCCAACAACCAAAAACAACCACAATAGGAATAGCATAGGCGAGTAAACCAAATGCTGAAAATAGGATATCAGCTAGCCATGCTCCGATACTGCCACCTAGGTTTTGAATAGGTTCATTCCATGTGGTTTGTGACCAGCTAGGATCAGAGGGATGAAAGCTAAATAAAGAAACCATCAAAAAGACAGCACCAATCCCGATTAAAATGAGAATAGCTTCCCAAACACGACGACGGTTACTTATCTTTGTTAAACGAATATTTTTGTCTTCTGTATATTCCTGGCTCAAAGAGGGCTCTCCAGGTTTAACTTAGGGTTAAATTAAAACGGAACAACGCTGAGATATCTCAGCGTTGAAACTGTATGCATAAACAGGAGTGTACCTAATTTTTTCCTGCTTTGCACCAACCTATTAAGTTGGCTTAGCGAGTTTTGATTACAAGGCGGTTACTTTGTTTAACTTCTTCCATAACCACGTAAGTACGTGTGTCATTAACACCCGGAAGACGTAACAGAGTTTCACCCAGCAATTTACGGTAAGCAGACATATCAGGTACACGAGTTTTCAACAGATAGTCAAAGTCACCAGAAACTAAATGACATTCTTGGATTTCTTCAAGTTTTTGAACAGCCATATTAAATTGTTCAAAAACATCTGGCGCGCCACGGTTTAGTGTGATTTCCACAAATACCAATAATGATGCATCAAGGTAATGAGGGTTTAACAGCGCAGTATACCCAGAAATAAATCCTTGGCGCTCTAAACGACGTACACGCTCTAAACAAGGCGTTGGTGATAAACCAACACGTTTAGATAACTCAACGTTTGAAATACGACCATCTTTTTGGAGCTCATTTAGAATATTCCGGTCTATTCTATCAAGATCTTTACCCGGACGTTTTTTATTATCAATCATCTCTATACTCTCTTTCTCTTTTTCTCTTACTTTATTTTCCTATACCCATACCTGTACACCTTCAGCATCAATGTCGAAACTTCGGTATCAAACGGTCAGAGCAAACTACCAATCTATTTTCTTTTAATGCCAGATAAAACATCTATTTTATCTAAATACTCATTAGCAAATATTGCAAAGTAACTATCTTACACCCTGTCTGTCGAAAAATTGTACCTATAACATCCGAAGATAATTATCTTTAACAATCATGTTTTCGCAAATGTACAGCGGATTGTCAAAGCAAATGAGTAAAAATCAGAACAAGGCGCTATGTTATTCTCTATATACGCAAGATAGTCATCAATTGTAAAGCAAAATGTTTCATGTTGATTCGATGATGTTAGCCCAATATAACTCTATAATTATTAAACTATATTAGTATTAACTATTGCTAAAATAGCTAAAATATTATGTCTATTTCTCGTCATTGGCTTTTTTTAACGTCTTATTTCTCCTACAATCCCCCAATTCGCATCACGCCTAATCAGAGATGAGGTACACATGAGCACCATCAAACATAGCAAACTTATTATTTTAGGTTCAGGCCCTGCGGGTTATACCGCTGCCGTTTATGCTGCAAGAGCAAACTTAGAACCAGTACTGATTACGGGTGTTGAAAAAGGCGGTCAGCTGACAACAACAACAGAAGTCGAAAACTGGCCCGGTGACCCTGAAGGGTTAACAGGCCCAGGCTTAATGGATCGCATGTTTCAGCACGCTGAAAAATTTAATACAGAGATTATCTCTGACCATATTAATAAAGTCGATCTGAAAAACCGCCCTTTCCGCCTATTTGGTGATGAACAAGAATACACCTGCGACGCATTAATTATCGCTACAGGTGCTTCTGCACGTTATATCGGCTTACCTTCAGAAGAATCTTTTAAAGGCCGTGGTGTCTCTGCTTGTGCAACCTGTGACGGTTTCTTCTATCGTAACCAAAAAGTCGCTGTCGTTGGTGGCGGTAACACTGCAGTAGAAGAAGCACTGTATTTAGCCAATATTGCATCCGAAGTTCATCTGATCCACCGCCGTGATTCATTCCGTTCTGAAAAAATCTTAATTAATCGTTTAATGGACAAAGTAAAAAGTGGCAATATTATTTTGCATACTGATCGTACTTTAGACGAAGTTCTTGGCGACGATATGGGTGTAACCAAAGTTCGTTTAAAAGATACTAAGAGCGATAAAACCGAAGAATTAGATGTTATGGGTGTGTTTATTGCCATTGGACATAGCCCTAATACGGCTATTTTTGATGGACAATTAGAATTAGATAACGGTTACATCAAAGTACAATCAGGCACACAGGGTAATGCAACTCAAACCTCAATTGAGGGTGTTTTTGCAGCAGGTGACGTAATGGATCACATTTATCGTCAAGCAATTACCTCTGCAGGAACAGGCTGTATGGCCGCTTTAGATGCAGAACGTTACTTAGACGCACAAAAATCTAACTAAAATCATCACTTCCTTTCAAGGCGCTATTTCAGTAGCGCCTTTTACCATGTAACATACTAGCCTGGTTGCCAAAGCGTATAACTACTTACCCTTGGCCTTTCTGATACTTTGTATCTCACCTGCAGATTTGAATCTTTTCTTATGGATAAAACTAAACAAAATGAATTGGTTCGATGGCTGAAACAGCAAAGTGCTCCAGCCCGTCGATGGCTACGGCTATCAATGATCCTAGGTGTTGTAAGCGGTTTATTAATTATTGCTCAAGCATGGTTATTAGCTGTTTTACTTCAAGCATTTATCATGGATAGTATTAACCGTGATACGCATATACCTACTTTTCTCACTCTTATTGGTATTTTTATCTTACGTGCAGTAGTAATGGCTATACGAGAGCGTGTTGGTTATCGCTGTGGTATGGCAGTTAGGCAACAAATTCGTAAAATTGTCCTTGATAGACTTGAAGAATTAGGCCCTGTTTGGGTTAAAGGCAAACCAGCAGGAAGCTGGGCAACAATTATTCTAGAACAAATTGAAGATATGCAAGATTATTATGCACGTTATCTTCCACAGATGTATCTTTCTGCTATTGTGCCTATTCTTATCCTTATCACCCTATTTCCTGTTAACTGGGTTGCGGGGTTAATTTTATTCTTTACTGCCCCACTGATCCCGCTATTTATGGCATTAGTTGGCTTAGGTGCAGCAGATGCTAACCGTAGAAACTTTCTCGCTTTAGGTCGTTTAAGTGGTAATTTTCTCGATAGATTAAGAGGATTAGACACATTACGGCTATTTAACCGTGGTAATGCCGAAGTAAAACAAATTACTGAAGCAACAGAAGACTTCCGTAAACGCACGATGGAAGTGCTAAGAATGGCGTTCCTGTCTTCTGGCGTATTGGAATTTTTTACCGCTGTTTCTATTGCTGTTGTTGCTGTTTATTTCGGTTTTTCTTACTTAGGTGAACTTAATTTTGGTAGTTATGGTTTGGGTGTTACCCTCTTTTCAGGTTTCTTAGCGCTAATCCTTGCTCCTGAATTTTTTCAACCTTTACGAGATTTAGGTACTTATTATCATGCAAAAGCGCAAGCCGTGGGCGCAGCAGAGTCTCTGGTTGAGTTTTTAGAGGCTGATGGCGAAAAACCACAATTAGCAGGTAATGAGCGTATCAATGCAAACGAAAGTATTGAAATAACGGCACATGAACTAGAGGTTTTATCACATCAAGGCGTAAAATTAGCAGGCCCATTAAGTTTTACAATTAATCCTCAGCAACGTATTGCGATTGTAGGCCAAAGTGGCGCAGGAAAAAGCTCATTATTAAATGCCCTTTTAGGTTTTTTACCTTATCGTGGTTCATTAAAAGTTAATGGTATTGAATTAACTCAGCTTTCACCTGAAGCATGGCGTCAATGTTTAAGTTGGGTGGGACAAAATCCAAATTTACCTGAACAAACTTTACTTGATAATGTACGTTTAAGCGCTCCAAATGCCAGTTCAGAACAAATTAATCTGGCTATTGAAAAAGCCTATGTCAGCGATTTTATTAACGATTTACCTGATGGGTTAGATACAGTAATTGGCGATAGTGCTGCTCGTCTTTCTGTTGGTCAAGCACAACGAATTGCCGTAGCCCGCGCTCTATTATCCCCTTGCCAATTATTATTACTAGATGAACCAGCAGCAAGCCTTGATTCCCATAGCGAACAACGTGTGATGCATGCACTCAATAATGCATCATTAAATCAAACTACGTTGCTTGTCACTCATTTATTGGAAGAAACATTAGGTTACGATCAGATTTGGGTAATGGAAAAAGGTCAAATTATCGAAACGGGCACTTATGCGTTATTAAGCCAGCAACAAGGGGCTTTTGCTCGTCTTCTTGCTCATCGTAAAGAGGAACTTTAATTATGAAAGTATTGCTTCCTTTTCTCGCACTCTATCGTCGCCACTGGTTTATGTTATTGCTAGGTATTATTCTTGCTATCTTAACTTTATTGGCGAGCATTGGCCTTTTAACACTATCAGGTTGGTTTTTAGCAGGTACTTCTCTAGCTGGTTTTGCGGGGATTTATAGCTTTAACTATATGCTACCTGCTGCAGGTGTTCGTGGTGCAGCGATATTTCGTACTGCGGGCCGTTATTTTGAAAGACTCGTTAGTCATGATGCAACATTTCGCGTGTTATCACACTTACGGGTATTCACCTTTGAAAAAATATTGCCTCTTTCTCCTGGTGGAATTGCACGTTTTCGTCAAGGTGAGTTACTTAACCGCTTAGTAGCTGATGTTGAAACATTAGATCACCTTTATATTCGTGTTATCTCACCTATTATTGCCGCTTTTGTCGTCATTATGATGATTATGTTTGGCCTTGGGTTAATTGATGCTCGCTTAGCTAATACATTAGGTGGCATTATGCTCACCTTGCTGATTGTTTTACCTTTTGTGTTCTATTATGCAGGTAAACCTATCGGCCGAGATCTGACTGATTTACGTGGACAATATCGCACTGTACTCACTAGCATGTTACAAGGGCAAGCAGAACTAACTGTTTTTGGTGCGCTACCTCGTTTTAGAGCAAATTTAGCGCAACTTGAAGCCAAGTGGTTACACCGACAAGCACAACAAGCAAACTTAACAGGGTTATCGCAATCATTGATGATCCTCGCCTCAGGGCTGACTGCAACCTTAATTCTATGGTTGGCGGCGGATGGGATAGACCATAGCTTTATGCCTGAAGCCCTAATTGCTTTATTCACATTCTGTGCATTGGCAGCATTTGAGTCTTTAGCCCCTGTTACTGTTGCATTCCAACATTTAGGACAAGTGATGACATCTGCAACACGTATTTCTCATTTAATTGAGCAAAAACCAGATGTCACTTTCCCTGAAAAAGGAGAAGAAAGAAAAAAGAGTGCTTCACTTACCCTACATAATGTGTGCTTTACTTATCCAGCTCAACCGATGCAAGTTATTAATCATGTAGATTTAACGATTGAAGCAGGACAACACATTGCATTGTTAGGAAAAACAGGTTGTGGTAAATCAACACTATTGCAATTAATCAACCGCGCTTTTGATCCAACTCACGGCACAATCTGCTTAAATAATTCATCTATTGCCGATTATGATGAAACGACTTTGCGTTCAATGATGTCTGTTGTTCCTCAGCGTGTTCATGTCTTTAGTCATACCCTAAGAGAAAACTTAGTTATGGCAAAAGAAGAGGCAACAGATGAAGAGCTAGTCTATGCACTTCAACAAGTTGGCCTTGGGCACATTTTGGAAAATGATGAAGGATTAAACGCATGGATGGGCGATGGTGGTAGACAGCTCTCAGGGGGCGAACAGCGACGTTTAGGACTGGCAAGAGCCCTACTCCACAATGCACCTCTTGTATTGCTTGATGAGCCAACAGAGGGCCTTGACGCCGATACAGAACAGCAGATCCTAGCTCTCTTACATCAGCATTGTCAGGGCAAAACTGTATTAATGATCACTCACCGACTTCACGGTTTAGATAAAATGGATAAAATTTGCGTTATGGATGGCGGAAAAATCGTTGAAACAGGCACTCATGCTTCGTTGTTAAAACAACAAGGGCATTATGCTAAATTTCACCAAAGACAGGCACTATTAACTCCGACTCACGAGGCATAATATGCCGTTGTTTCAATTAAACGATAGTGATTTGGATTTTCCAGAGCCTCATTTAGCATTAAAAGAGCCTAATGGATTATTAGCAATAGGGGGAGAAATCTCCCCTTCTCGATTACGTGTTGCATATCAATCAGGTATCTTCCCTTGGTACTTCCCCTACGAAGAACCATTATGGTGGTCACCTGATCCAAGAGCTGTATTACCTGCTGGTGATTTACATATTGGGCGTAGTTTGCGTAAATTTATTCGTCATCATCCGTATAAAATAACCTTAAATCACGCCTTTGCTGCAGTGATAGAGGCCTGTTCTATTCGTGATGAAGGCACCTGGATAGGCCCTGATATTAAAGAGGGTTATGACGCGCTGTATCATCAAGGTGAAGCACATTCTGTTGAAGTATGGGAAGGCGATGAACTCGTAGGTGGATTATACGGGGTCAATATCGGTGCGGTTTTTTGTGGTGAATCGATGTTTAGTCGCAGAGATAACGCTTCTAAATGTGCCTTTATTGCTTTTTATAACCATTTTCTTCGTTATGGGGGTCAACTATTTGATTGTCAGGTGCTAAACTCTCATACTGCCTCGTTAGGTGCCAGTGAGATCTCGCGTGACCATTATTTAAATGCATTATCGCGCTGGAAAAAAGTGATTATTGATAAAAAGTGTTGGTATCAGCAATCGTTGGAATTATAATCACTGCTTGTTTTTGTAAAGCCCTTCTTATTTAAGACAGAATTAAGAATGCCATTCTGTTATTTATGCAAAAAGGTTTATACAAAAATTTTATCTTACACACCCATTATGTGGTTAGGGTGTGTTGCTATTTTATTGTTATAAATACCACAAAATAAAGAATTACGACTTCTGTTATTACTTTTGCTCTAGCTTAGTAAAACGCAAGTCACGGTAAGGATGTTAAGTGCAATAGCAAGGTGAACACCATTGCTATCCGATAACATTCCTTTACATAGGACAATATTTTCGGCATTATCTTGCCGTTTGAAAAATATGGTTATTAAAACTTAGAGGATTAGATGGCCAAAGAAGACAACATTGAAATGCAAGGCACTGTACTGGATACTCTGCCAAACACGATGTTCCGCGTAGAATTAGAAAACGGACACGTCGTTACCGCTCATATCTCAGGAAAAATGCGTAAAAACTATATTCGTATCCTGACAGGCGACAAGGTTACCGTTGAGCTGACCCCATATGACCTGAGCAAAGGCCGTATCATCTTCCGTAGCCGTTGATCCCAATCTGTTCTCACCCGTTATTGTTATATAACGGGTGAAAAAAAAACACCACAGGCAAGGCATTTATTGATGCTCACCTGTGGTGTATGCTTTTATGGCTTAGTAAGTTAACCGCTATCCTTAGATAACGGTATCTTCGTTCTTAGCCAGCTTTTCTTGACTGACAAACTCGTAGCTTAACTTACCTGCTAGTTTATCTAATATGACAGAAACTGAACCACCATTAACAAGAGATCCAAATAAAATTTCGTTAGCTAATGGTTTTTTCAGATTTTCTTGGATCACACGCGCCATCGGTCTTGCGCCCATCGCTTTATCATAGCCTTTATCACACAACCATTGGCGTGCTTCTTGACTAACTTCTAGCGATACCCCTTTATCATCTAGCTGTACTTGTAGCTCAACAATAAATTTATCCACTACCATAGAGATAATTTCAGGTGATAACGCATTAAACCAAATAATGTTATCTAAACGGTTACGGAATTCAGGTGAGAACGCTTTTTTAATTTCCGCCATAGCATCGGTGCTATTATCTTGCTCTGTAAATCCAATCGACTTACGCTGCGTTTCACGCACACCCGCATTAGTCGTCATTACTAAAATAACATTACGGAAATCGGCTTTGCGGCCATTGTTATCTGTTAATGTGCCGTTATCCATGACTTGTAGCAGAATATTGAACACATCTGGATGTGCTTTTTCAATTTCATCAAGCAATACAACAGAATACGGATTTTTGATTACTGCATCGGTTAATAATCCGCCTTGATCAAAACCAACATAACCAGGAGGCGCACCAATTAAACGGCTAACAGTATGTCGTTCCATATATTCAGACATATCAAAGCGCAGTAATTTAACATTCAACGCTTTCGCTAATTGTACAGTAACTTCTGTTTTACCTACCCCAGTTGGGCCAGCAAATAAGAATGAACCTACTGGTTTGTTATCTTGGCCTAAGCCTGCTCGACTCATTTTAATGGCTTCAGATAATGCATGAATTGCAGGATCTTGACCAAATACCAACATTTTTAATTGGTTATCGAGATTTTTCAGTATCGATTTATCACTACTAGATACCGTTTTTTCAGGGATACGTGCAATTTTAGCAACTACTGATTCAATATCAGAAACATTGATCGTTTTTTTGCGTTTACTTGGTGCAATTAAACGTGTTTTTGCACCCGCTTCATCAATAACATCAATGGCTTTATCTGGTAGATGTCTATCTGTAATGTATTTAACGGATAAATCCACCGCGGCCTGAATCGCTTTATTGGTATAACGTACATCGTGGTGCGCTTCATATTTCTGACGCAACCCTTTGATGATTAAAACGGTTTCATCAGCTGAAGGTTCTGTTATATCAATTTTTTGGAAACGACGCGCAAGCGCTCTGTCTTTTTCAAAAATATTACTAAATTCTTGATAAGTCGTAGAACCTATAACTCGAATTCGCCCACCTGATAACAGAGGTTTGATTAAGTTTGCCGCATCTACCTGCCCACCTGATGCAGCACCTGCACCAATAATGGTGTGGATCTCATCAATAAATAAGATGCTTTTCTCATCTTTTTCAAGGGTTTTAAGTAACGCTTTAAAACGTTTTTCGAAATCACCACGATATTTCGTTCCCGCTAATAGCGAACCAATATCTAGTGAGTAAATAGTGTAGCCTTTCATAACGTCAGGAACATCATCTTGCTCAATACGCCATGCAAGCCCTTCTGCAATTGCCGTTTTACCGACGCCTGATTCACCTACTAATAATGGGTTATTTTTGCGACGACGACATAATACTTGAATGGTTCGTTCTAATTCAGCTTGACGCCCAATCAAAGGATCTATTTTACCTTGGCGTGCTAACTGATTAAGGTTAGTTGTAAAATTATCCATATGATCGTCACCTTGAGGCATCTCTTGCTGAGATTGTGCGTTCATATCATTCATGTCAGAAAGATCTTCGTTTTGTTGATCTTCTTTTGAAATACCATGAGAAATAAAATTCACAACATCAAGGCGACTAACGTCATGTTTACGTAATAAGTAAGCTGCGTGAGATTCTTGTTCACTAAAAATAGCCACCAGCACATTAGCGCCAGAGACTTCATTTTTGCCTGATGATTGAACATGAAAAACAGCACGCTGTAATACACGCTGAAAACTCAGCGTTGGTTGTGTTTCTCTGTCTACATTTTCAGGCAAAATAGGGGTTGTTTTACGAATAAAGACTTCAAGTTCTTCGCGTAAGACTGCCAGATCGACTTTACAAGCTTCCAATGCTTCGCGTGCCGATTTATTACTTAATAGCGCCAACAACAGGTGCTCTACAGTCATAAATTCGTGTCTGTTATCACGGGCTTTCGCGAATGCAACATTAAGACTCAGCTCTAATTCGTGATTAAGCATAAGCACCTCCTCCTTAAAAGACTAACCGGATCATGCTTGTTCAAGAGTACATAAAAGTGGGTATTCGTTTTCTCTTGCATACAGATTAACTTGTGCCACTTTCGTTTCAGCAATATCCGCACTATAAACCCCACAAACTCCTTTCCCTTTATGATGAACGTCCAGCATAATTTGTGTTGCTTTTTCCTCACTGAGAAAAAAATACATCGTAAGCACTTCTACAACAAAATCCATGGGGGTGTAATCATCATTATTCAAGATCACCTTATACATTGCTGGTGGCTCATTTACCTGATGAACATCATCCCTTAACGTGGTTTCTGTTAAAAAATCAAACTGACCCATTGTTTTGCATTACTCATAGTTTTGTTAAACGTCACTTTCAATTATGACATTTAGTTTACCATCTCACAGGAAAGTCTGCCTATCAACGCTTTTTTATTCCCTCTTTTTACATCCAAAAAATAACAAAGCGTTAGCTACATCAAAATTTCACCTTATTGAAACACTTTCTGTCCCTTCCACCTCTTGACGACTGAAACAATAAAATAGAGTATGTTTTATGAACAGCTCAGTAAATATACTGAAAGTGATGTTAAACAAATAAATACAAGTATATGAGAGAAGCTAAGTATGGAGACAGGTACAGTAAAGTGGTTCAATAACGCTAAGGGCTTTGGTTTTATTACCCCAGAAAAAGGTGGCGAGGATATTTTTGCCCACTATTCAACAATTAGAATGGAAGGCTACCGCACACTTAAAGCGGGGCAGAAAGTTAATTATAGCACGATAAAAGGGCCTAAAGGTGACCATGCTGACCTTATCATTCCTATCATTGAATAGAAGATACGCACAGTATAGATAAACCTGATAATACCTTTTACCCAATGAAGTCGGGTATTTTCAGTCAGAAAGATACCTTATTCATTCAAATAAAAGCCCTTAATATACTTAAGGGCCTTTATCTTATTGTTTGAATTATTCTCTGGCTAATGCATCAATGGGATTCATTTTTGCAGCACTCCTTGCCGGTAAAAATCCGAAAATAACCCCAATAGCAGTTGAACAAATGAAAGCACTGATTAATGCAATAGGTTGGAATACAAAATGCCAATCCGGTAACATTACGCTTGCAATCATTGCAATACTAAACGAAAGAGCAATTCCTAACACACCCCCTACTAAACAAACCAGAACAGATTCAATGAGAAATTGTTGCATCACGTCACTCGCCCTCGCACCAACCGCCATTCTAATACCAATTTCTCGCGTTCTTTCAGTCACAGAAACCAGCATAATATTCATAACACCAATGCCACCAACCACTAATGAAATAACTGCGACAAGTGTAAGAAATAATTGCATTGTTTGCGTGGTGCTCTCAGCCGCTTTAATAAAACTATCAAGGTTATAAGTGAAAATATCTTTTTTACCATGTCTGATAGTAAGCAAACGGATCATTTGTTGCTCAGCTACACTGGCATCATAACCGTCTATTGCTCTTACCGTAATGCTGTCAAGATATGAGCGATTTAAAATACGACTATTTAACGTACTATAAGGCACCCAAACACGTAATGACTGCCCATTACCAAAAGCTGATTTTTTATCTGCAATAACTCCGACAATCGTAGAAGGAATATTGCGAATAATAATTTGCTCACCAATCACATCTTTCTTAGTTGGGAAAAATCGATGACGAGTATTTTCGTCAATTACAACAACCTGAGCTTGTCGTTGGATCATATCTTGGGTAAATGAGTGACCTTGCGAAAACTTCATGGCATATACAATAAAATAATCTTCACTCACACCCGCAACCGAGGCTGGAGAATCTTGGTTTCCACGGCGTAATCGCGTGCTAAATTGCACTTGTGGTGTGACCGCTTGCACATAAGATTGCTGTTTTAAAGCAAAAACATCTTGTAGCGTTAATGATTGTCTGTCTTCAGGGGAATCACTACCGAAATCTTTCCCTGGATAAATATCGATGGTATTCGAACCAATGGCTTTTATATCAGAAAGCACCATACTTTTTGCAGCATCACCAATGACAATAATCGTCACGACAGAAGCAATTCCTATAATAATGCCGAGCATTGTCAATAATGTACGTACTTTATTGACAACCATGGCACGCCAAGCCATTTCTAGCGCTTGAGTAAAGCGCCCTACAATTTGTCCCAAATAAGAGGAAGTTAAAACAGGTGTCGTTTCTTTTTTAACTTTATGTGTCGTTGTTTGATGACGGTTATCACTAATAATCTTACCGTCTTTTATTTCGATAATTCGCTCGGCTTGTTCTGCAATTAAAGGGTCATGCGTTACGATAATAACTGTATGCCCTTGTTCATTTAATTGCTTCAAAATAGCCATTACTTCTTTACCAGAATGACTGTCTAATGCACCAGTTGGCTCATCAGCAAGAATAACCTCACCACCATTCATCAACGCTCGCGCAATACTTACACGTTGTTGCTGGCCACCAGAAAGTTGATTAGGTCGATAATCAACACGCTCGCCTAATCCTAAACGAGTTAATAATTCACGTGCCCTTTCTTTACGTTGAGTGGCATTTTTATCTGCATAGATGGCTGGAATTTCAACATTCTGCTCTGCACTTAAGTGTGCCATTAAATGATAACGTTGAAAAATAAACCCAAAGTGTTCGCGACGTAATGCAGCAAGTTGATCACCTTCCATTTGTGCAACACTTTGACCTGCAACTTTATATTCACCGCTACTTGGCTTATCCAAACATCCTAAGATATTCATTAAGGTCGATTTACCAGAGCCGGACGCTCCCATAATCGCGACCATTTCACCCGCATTAATCGTTAATGAGACTTTATTGAGAACAACGGTTTCTTCTTCACCATTGCTATATACGCGACTAACCTCATTGAGTTCTAATAATGCCGGCATTATGCATCTCCTGAAGTTTCACCCAGAATAACCTCATCGTTCTCTTTTAATCCGCTGAGGACTTCAGCATAAACATCAGTACGCATACCTATTTTTACTGTGCGTTTTTCTGGCTGACCATCAACTAAAACATCAACATAATATTCATTAATACCCGCATCTTCACCTAAGACAGAAAGCGGTACGAGGAGTACATCTTTCTTATTTTCGATAAGAATTTTAACTTGCGCGGTCATTTGTAAACGTAGTAAATGTTGTTCATTAGGCACTTCGAAACGGGCATAGTAAAAAATAGCATCATTAATTTTTTCAGGCGTTGGCAGAATATCTTTTAACTTGCCACTAAAAGCTTTATCTGGCGCGCCTAGCACTGTAAAAGAAGCATTAAGATCAGGTTTTAAATAAATCACATCTGCTTCAGATACTTCCGCCTTTACTAGCATCGTATCTAAATCTGCTAAAGTTAAAATCGTTGGTGCTTCTTGTGCCGCAATGACGGTTTGACCTTCTAGAGTTTTAATAAACGTCACAATGCCATCCATAGGCGCAGTGATACGTGTATATTGAAGGTTAGTTTTTGCTGTATCTAAGGTCGCTTGATTCTTTTTAATCTGCGCTTCATAGGTGATAATACGTGCTTTTTTAACATCAACATCAGTTTTAGTACGATCAAGCTCATCTTGTGCAATGGCATGTGTACCAATCAGCTTTAACTGACGTTGATATGTAAGTTGCGCTAAACGTAATTCGGCCTGAGCCTGTTGAAGATTTGCTCTAAGCTCATTGTTGGTTTCTTGAGATTCAGTGACTTCGTTTTGCGCTTTTTTAGGATCAATAATCGCTAACAAATCTCCCTTTTTAACCGCATCGCCTTCTTTCACAAACAAAGTTTGTAATTGGCCACTGACTTGCGCACCTACATCAACTTTACGCACAGCATCAAGTTTACCCGTTGCTGTCACTTCTTTTGACAGCTCACCTCGCGTAATGATTTGTGTTTGATATGACGGTACATTTTCTTTCGGCCAAAAAAAATAGGCAACAATAGCAACCGCTGACTAGTCCTGATATAGGTTGACAACTTTTCAGGCATAAAACGCTCGATGTACTTCATCGGGCGTTTTATAGTTTAACGATAAGTGTGGCCGTTTTTCATTATAGAGTTGAATTGATTCTTCTACTAATTTTCTTGCTTGTTCTAGATTACTCGGTTTTATCAGTAGATACTCCATTTTTAATATTCCATTAATTCGTTCTGCTAAGGCATTTTGATAACAATCATACCCATCAGTCATAGAACATTGAATATTATGCTCTTTATGTATCTCCTGATATTCCGAAGAACAATACTGTATCCCTCGATCTGAATGATGGATTAACGAAGTTGTCGAAGTCCGTTTTTTTAACGCCTGAACCAACGATTTCTTCACTGAACTTGTTTTCATATTGTTATCTAAATGATATCCCACGATTTTTCGTGAATACGCATCCGTAATTAAACTTAAATAAGTATCACCTTCATGCGTCGATAAATAGGTAATATCTGCCACCCAAAGCTGTTCTGGTTGTGTGGGGATAAACCCTGACTTAATTAAATTAGGATGCCGATGAAAACGATGATGGCTTAAGGTTGTTCGATGATAAGCCCGTTTATTAGGCACCAGTAACTGATGTTCTTTCAATAAAGAAAATAGCCGATCACGACCAATAACCATCTGTTTTTGCTTTAAAATAAAATGTAATTTACGCCCACCCAGTCGAGGTTGTAAGACTCGTTCAGATTTAACAACATCAATAATGGCCGAATCTGCTTTCTTTCGTTCCTCAGTTCTATCCAGCCTCTTGTAATAAGCCTGTCGGCTGATCTGCATAAAACGGCAAGCAATTGTTACGGTGAGGTTTTTAACCGTTTTTTCTTTAATAACTCGGCTTTGCGCTTTTTTGACAAACGAACTCCAAAGTCTCTATCCATGACTTTAACCACAGCTTCGAAAAAATCGGATTTAAGCCGAGCTTCTTCAAGTTCCTTTTCAAGGATCTTAATGCGTTGTTCCGGCGTTTGTTGTTTAGAAGATTGGGTCATAGCTGAACCTCTATAAAAAGTATCAGGGGTACCGTTTGACCAATCTAACCTACCATGCTTACGAAGCCAAACTAAAACAGTAGAGCATCCTTGTATACCATAGTGATCTTGGGCTTGTTTATAGGTTATTTCGCCTTTTTCAACTTGGTCAACAAGCTGTAATTTAAAAGCGAGAGAATAATCGCGTTGAGTCCGTTTAGTGATTGGTTTCATTACATTCTCCAATTTCAGATTGGAAAAGTGTCAACCTTATTTAGGACGGGTCACGCAATTAAAATAAGGGTGAGCACTTTCCCGCGCTTTTTTAAAGATAAAAAAGCCATACAATATCCTTCCTAAACATAACAATTTAATAAACCATAAGAAACTTTAGCGATGATATTCATCTTCATCGCTAAATAGAATTTACATTGATCCCGTGCGTTTATCTTTCTTGCTATAACGGCCTAATTTGCTTTGCCTCTAGCAAGCCATGCAACACGAGAAAACATACTTTTCAGTATGGAGGGGATGGAGTCTACTCCTCGTTGAGCAGCATTGTTAGCTACCGTTAGTGCGAGATCTGGTTTTGATGAGCGTTGGATAGCTTTAATAATCACACGTCGAGTTGGCCATTTTTCATTATCAGGTACACCTGCAACATCATGATACACATTGCGAAAGCCTTCTTTGTATAAAAAATGTTCCATATCTAAGGCGGGGAGTTTTGTTAATCTATCACGCTCCGCATCATTGCTTTTTGATGCAAAATCTTTAACGGTTGCGGCATATTTCTTACCCGCTTCATCACCATCCACTAAGGTATGCCATTCTATTCCCATATACGTTGCATACTTTAATAATGGCTTAAGTCCACATTGTGCAAATTCAATAACTTTTATTCCTTCGGCTTCAAAGAAATAATTACATTGTCTTGCCAACTCGTTCATTAACCAAATTTCTGTTTCACCTTCAACTAATAACCAGCAACGAGCAAAAAGTGCAGACGGCCTGTTATAACGAATATGAAATGAAATACGTCGTTCTTCATCTGAATGTAATTGCTGATTACCAACACGATAAGCAGCTACTTTGTCAGTATCACGTACTAAACGACACACACTTTCTAATGGTGCTAATGAAAGTAACTCACCTGAATTAGTCGTTGTTATACGTTGTAGTGAAAAAAGATTAAGTAATCCCCAAGCCACCGAAAGCATAATAGGATGTAAACGTGTTTCAGGGTTTTCTACAATAACGATAGGCCTTGCATAAGGATCTAATGCAACGCTACCTCGAGACTGTAATATAGAGGAGAACATTCCTAGGATAATTAATCGAATGCTTCGTTGATTCGGTTTTGCCAACACCTTATTAATATTTTCTAATGCGTGCCAGCCACGTACATGAGGCTCATTGACTTTACGATGACGAGCATGTGATTTAAACAACAATGAACCATGATCAGCAAAATAGTGCCCTAGTAGCTGTTGCATGGCATCTAGCCCTTCACGTAAATCCTCATCTGACAACTCGTCTGGATTTTTAACTAATGCCTTGGTTAACTCACTCATTTTATTATTAAACGCTTCTCGATGAGGGTTATTATGAGGATCGATAACGTCAGAGGTAAGATCACGAACAAAACGCGCATCTTGCAAGCGAAGAACAGGATAAAGCCTAACAATCTCTGCAATAATTTCTTGAGTTTGTCCATTAGGTAAGCGAATTTGCTTTCCTTCTTTATCCAGAAAATAGCGGAATGTTTTTACATTTTTTTGTTCATCTAATTCAGCACTGATGCGGTAATAGATATGTTTTAGTTCATCACCATTTGCAACCCATACAGGCGCTATTTTGTGAAAACGATAAGAACGATGTCGTCCAGGGCGTGATTCAGTAAATGTCAGAATAATTTGTAGCGTTTTTTTACTATTTTCTTCCGGCTCATTCGGCAGACGATGGAAATCATCAGGTGTAAATGCATATTGATAGGTTTCAATACCCAAGCTGAGTGTTAACGCATCAAGTAATGAGCTTTTACCCCACGCATTTTCACCCACTAAGACTGTATTCATATCAAGAGGTAATGAAAGACGATTAAGTCCACGGAATCCAACTATTTCCACTCTTTCTAAATACATAAATTCCCTCGTTAGTTACGACTAAGCTATGTTTTTTATTCTTCCTATCTTAATTTTATGCTTAATCTGCCAATAATCTCACTTAATGAATATTTTCATTAAATCACAGTTAAAGAGTGTCGTAATAAAATTTACTCAACTATTCGATATATACCCAAATCGTTCGCTTTTCAAACAATTAAAGCCACTTATCGGTAAACATGTTAGGCTCATGGCTTCAATAAAAATTTTAGATTTATCTTAGCTTCTGTATCCACAACAACATAAGTAAATGTTATAATGCAGACAACGTTATTAGTTTATTTTATAATTTGAGTGCGCTCAGTAAGGAATAGAAATGTTATCAGGGTTATTGATTATCCTACTTCCGCTTTTTGTAGGGTATTTGATTAAATTAAACAATCGCCCATTACTTCATCTGGCAAATCGCCTACTTAGTGCGATGGTTTACGTTATCCTATTTCTAATGGGCGTCAGTTTAGCCATGTTAGATAATATTGGTGAAAATTTAGTCTCTATTCTTGCTTATGCCAGCGTTTTCTTTTTATGTACCTTTGGGGCAAATTTACTATTTTTATGGCTATTGGATAAAAAAGATCCTTGGCATGTCCCTGCACATAAGCAATCTAAGCCACCATCACGCATAAAAATGGTACTTGAATCGCTGCAATTATGCGGTGTGGTTGTTGTCGGTTTTTTTGTAGGCTTAACGGGTTGGTCAATTTTTCATTATGCATCTCATGCCAGCCAAGGTGCGCTTATCTTCTTGCTGTGGCTAGTAGGATTACAATTGCGTAATAGCGGAATGAGCCCAAAGCAAATTTTAATTAACCGCAGAGGAACAACCGTTGCTGTCGTCATGGGGGTGAGTGCGCTTGCAGGTGGTGCTTTAGCTGCTTATTTACTAGGATTACCGATGAAAATGGGATTAGCCATTGCATCTGGATATGGTTGGTACTCTTTATCTGGGATTGTACTTACCGATGCATTTGGCCCTGTTATTGGTAGTACTGCGTTTTTCAATGACTTAATGCGTGAATTAGCGGCAATTATGCTTATTCCTATCATTGTTAATCGTTATAGAAACACGGCATTAGGGATTTGTGGTTCAACTTCCATGGACTTTACGTTACCTGTTTTACAAAGAAGTGGTGGTGTTGCCATTGTGCCTGCAGCCATTGTGCACGGATTCGTGTTAAGTTTAATCACTCCAATATTAATGGCTTTCTTTACTTCATAGAAAAATCAGTAACAATAGAACAATAACGTTCTCTTTTTACAGTGGATTAACAATGAATCAACAGCGTGTATTAGTACTTGGTGCAAGTGGCCATATTGGTCAAAATCTTATTCCAGCTCTGATAAAACAAGGTCATCAAGTCACTGCGGGAGCGCGCAGAGTTGACTGGATGATGTCTCAAGGTTGGGAAAATACACGCTGTATTTTTGTGGATTTACACAATCCAGAAACCTTAAACAAAATCATGCATGATACTGATATTGTGTACTATCTTGTTCACAGCATGGGCGATGCACATAATTTAGTTGAGCAAGAGCGTAAAGCGGCAATTAATGTTGTGGAAGCATTAGAAGGCACAGAAGTTAAACAAATTATTTTTTTAAGTGCCTTACAACATGAAGATCAGCAATATTCACCTCATCTCATTGCCCGAAAACTCACGGGTGAGGTATTAAGAACAAGCGCGATCCCTGTAACTGAAATTCGTACCTCAATGATTGTCGGCCCTGGCTCTGCCGCCTTTGAAATTATGCGTGATATGGTTTATAACCTCCCTATTCTTACGCCTCCGCGCTGGGTTCGTTCAAAATCGTCCCCTATTGCCTTAAAAAACTTAATTCACTATTTAACAGAAATTATCCATCATCCCACACATCAACATCGTATTTTTGATGCTGGTGGCCCCGAATATATTAGCTATCAGACCCTTTTTGAGCGCTTTATTAAAATCTCAGGTAAAAAACGAGTGCTGATCCCGCTACCTATGCCGGGCAGTCTTATTTCTGCGGGCTTTATCAGTATGATAACGTCTGTGCCAACCTCTATTGCCAAAGAGCTGATCCAAGGGCTTAAATATGATCTTCCTGCCAACGATGAGCCATTACGTAAACTTATTCCTCAATCCCTAATTAAATTTGATGATGCAGTAAAAGAAACACTCGCTGATGAAGAAGCGGCTTTAGATAACCAAGATTGGGGTTACTCTCCTGCTGTTCGTAATCGCTGGAAACCGGGTTATGGTTATTACCCTAAAAATGCAGGTTGTACAGTATCTACACCGGCAAGCGCGGCATCCCTTTGGCATACTGTGCAACAAATCGGTGGAGAACAAGGCTATTTTTATGGTAATGCGCTATGGAAAACCCGCGCCATTATGGATGATATGGTCGGAAATAAAGTGACTTACGGACGCCCTTCTAGAGAAACATTAGAACTTGGCGATATGATTGATGGTTGGCGAGTGATCAAACTAGAGCCAGAAAAACAACTAACCTTATTATTTGGAATGAAAGCTCCCGGTTTAGGTCGCCTTTCTTTTACTATCCATGATAGTGGTAATCTTCGTTCAATCGATGTTCGTGCTTGGTGGCACCCTGCCGGTTTTAGTGGATTACTTTATTGGTTTGCGATGATGCCTGCGCATTTATTTATTTTCAAAGGCATGGCTAAAACCATAAGTAATAACGCTTATGAACTGGATAAAAATTCACCTAAGAGTGAAAAAAAATAGCTGAATTACCCATTTTTACGTAAAAAAACCACTTTATTATGCAGTTTTAGTTGCATAATTATTCTTACCGTTTTATTATTTGAACCAGTTAATGACTATTCAGAAAAAACGCATGAGTATTCAATTAAAAAACATAAATTGTTTCTACGGTTCGCACCAAGCACTCTATGATATTAATCTGGAATGCTCTGCTGGTGAAACAATGGTTCTATTAGGACCAAGTGGTGCAGGTAAGAGCTCACTAATGAGAGTTCTTAATTTATTAGAATTGCCACGTTCAGGCGAATTAGAAATTGCAGGTCTACATTTTGACTTTAACCAACAGCCTAACGCAAAGGCAATTCGTTCATTACGCCAAAATGTGGGCATGGTATTTCAACAATATAATTTATGGCCGCACCTGACGGTTCTTGATAATTTAATTGAAGCACCTTGTCGTGTATTAGGTTTATCAAAACCGCAGGCTAAAGAAAAAGCAATGAAGTTACTTGAACGTTTACGTTTAAGTGATTATGCAGGACGCTTCCCACTACATTTATCGGGTGGACAGCAACAACGTGTTGCCATTGCAAGAGCATTAATGATGGAGCCTCAAGTTCTCTTATTTGATGAACCGACAGCGGCATTAGATCCTGAAATTACAGCTCAAGTTGTTGATATTATTAAAGAGCTTTCTGAAACGGGTATTACACAAGTGATTGTGACCCATGAAGTTGAAATTGCACGCAAAGCCGCGAGCAAAGTTGTATATATGGAAAACGGCCGTATTATAGAGCAAGGTGATAACTATCGTTTCACTGCTCCACAAACGGAAGCTTTTGCTAATTACTTGTCACACTAAATCGGGATCAGACAATGAAAAAAATATTATTTGCAGCACTTCTGACCAGTATTACACTTTCTGCAACTGCGGCTGAGAAAGAGACAATCCGTTTTGCCACTGAAGCAACATATCCGCCATTTGAAATGATTGATGCGAATAACCAAATTGTAGGATTTGATGTTGATCTCGCCAATGCAATGTGTGCAAAAATTAATGCGGATTGTACCTTTACCAATCAGTCTTTTGATAGCTTAATTCCTAGTCTGAAATTCCGTCGTTTTGAAGCATTAATGGCAGGTATTGATATTACCCCTGAGCGTCAAAAACAAGTTGATTTTACGGATTCTTACTATGATAACTCCGCTGTATTTATTACAGTAACAGGTAAAATCTCTGATGTTGCTAGCTTAAAAGGTAAACAAATTGGTGTACAGAATGGGACTACCCATCAGAAATTCATCAATGAGCAACACAAAGAAATGAAAACTGTTCCTTATGACAGTTACCAAAATGCAGTATTAGATCTTAAAAATGGTCGTATTGAAGCTATCTTTGGTGACACTGCAGTTGTAAATGAATGGCTGAAAAAAAATCCTGAATTAGGTATTGTAGGCGATAAAGTTGCAGATCCTAACTATTTTGGTACTGGCCTTGCGATCGCAGTAAGAAAAGGCAATGCTGATTTACAAGATAAATTAAACAAAGCATTAGCTGAAGTAAAAGCTGATGGCACTTATGATGTCATTTATAAAAAATGGTTTGAATAACAATAATAGCTTAATAAATGAATGAAATAACAACTCTAGCAGGTGCGGCCGTTACTACGGTCTCACTTGCTATTTCTGCTCTTATCATTGGATTAGTTCTCGCCATGTTGTTTACAGCATGGGAATCCGCGAGATGGAAAGCCTTTGCTTTCTTAGGAACATGCTGGGTAACACTAATCAGAGGACTACCAGAAATGCTGGTGGTTCTTTTTGTCTATTATGGCACCTTACAAGGTGTCATGATCTTAATGGATGGCATTGAATTAGGTTCTTTCACCTTACAAATAGATTTTGGTGATACTGAATCTCTACCTTTCTATTGTGGTGTTATCGCCCTTTCACTTCTTTATGCTTCTTATGCTTCACAAACATTACGTGGCGCCTTAAAAGCGGTACCAACAGGACAATGGGAAGCCGGCCAAGCGTTAGGTATGGGTCGTATTACTATTTTCTTCCGCTTTATTATGCCTCAAATGTGGCGTCATGCTTTACCTGGTTTAGGTAATCAGTGGTTAGTTTTATTAAAAGATACAGCTTTAGTCTCATTAATCAGTGTTAATGATTTAATGTTACAGACACAAAGTATAGCTAATAGAACTCAAGAGCCTTTTACTTGGTATAGCATTGTTGCACTGATTTATTTAGCCATTACGCTAGTCAGTCAATATATCCTGAAATGGTTAGAAATGAGAACAACTCGATTTGAACGGAGTGCCTCATAATGTGGGATTATATTGTTGATATTTTACCGGGATTACCAACCAGCTTGTCATTAACATTAGTGGCTTTATTGGTAGCCTTTACACTTTCAGTTTTAATGACCTTTATTTTGGCATTAAAAACCCCTGTTATTACTCAAATTGTAAAAGCGTATATCACCTTATTTACCGGTACACCGTTATTAGTGCAGTTTTTCTTAATCTATTATGGCCCTGGACAATTTCCTGTGTTGCAAAAATTCCCTCTGATTTGGGAGTTATTATCAACACCGTGGTTTTGTGCCATGGTCACATTAGCATTAAATAGTGCCGCTTATTCAACCTTACTTTTTTATGGTGCAGTAAGAGCTATTCCTTCAGGACAATGGCAATCTTGCCAAGCATTAGGTATGTCGCCAGTGCAAACAGCAAGAGTAATATTGCCTTATGCATTTAAGCGTGCGCTTTCATCCTATTCAAACGAAGTTGTATTGATATTTAAAAGTACCTCACTCGCCAGTACGATCACATTGCTTGAATTAACAGGTTATAGCCGACAAGTATTTGGTCAAAGTTATGATGTGATGGTCTTTGTTGCCGCAGGTATTATTTATTTAGGCATCAACGGAATACTGACACTTCTAATGAGATTGATTGAGAAAAAAGCCTTAGAGTTTGAACATCGTAATTAAAACGTCTAAACCAAACTGTCGATAAAAAAATACCCCAGATTTTTTTCACTCTGGGGTATTTTTTATGTTGGAATAAACAACAAATACATGTCCTATTTTTGTGTAGCCTGTTTTTCTATTAACGCTTCTTTATGGCTTACTCGATACGCATTCCATGCCAATAAACTCCCAATTAACATGACAACAGCTAACGCTAATTTAGGTTGTACAGGTGATGCCAGTGCAGTTAAACCAAAAGCAGCACCGCCTGCCATTTGAATAAAACCAACTAAAGCAGAGGCAATGCCTGCCGTTTGCGAATATGGCTCAAGTGCATAACTTGTCGCAGGCCCCATAATAAAGGCTAATCCAGCACAAGCACTTGCTACAGGGAGCATATAAATCAGCCAATGGTTTTGTATTCCAGCAGGAATAAACATTAAGCTTAATAACAAACTCACGCAGCCTAATCCCATTAATCCGCCCCCTAAGATCAAACAAATAGGTCTGCCAACACGGTGGATCACACGGTTTGCATAAAAACTGACAAACATTATCCAAAAACCATTTACACCAAAAACAATGGAAAAAATCAGCGGTGATAGTTTCGCATCATTCATCAACACAATAGGGGCAAATGAAACATAAGTTAACGCCATTCCCATTGTGCCTGCATTCACTAAGGCAAAAGTTAAAAAACGTTTACTACATAAAATCTCAAGGTATGTTTTACCTAATTTCTGTTTTGATTGAGCTGTATTTTCAGGTTTAGTTTCAGGCAAGAAGCGAGTGATCAAAACTAGCACAAATACCGAATAGAAAATTAAAAATCCGAAAGGCGCGCGCCATCCCCAATACTCAGCTAATAATCCACCTAATAAAGGTGCAAGCGCAGGAATAATATTTAAGGTACCATTTAAAAAGCCAAAAACACGGGCGGCTTCATTACCATTAAAACAGTCACGAACGCAGGTAAAAGCCACAACGGAGGTACAGCACACTGCTGAAGCTTGTAATAATCGCGAAATAATAAAAAGCGTTGAGTCTGTCGAAATCGTTGCAATGACAGAACCCACAATATAGATAAAGATCCCAGCGATAGCGATAGGTTTACGACCAAACTTATCCACCAAAGGCCCTGATATAAGTTGCCCTATCCCCAACACTAAAATAAATAAAGCGATAGTCGATTGAATAAGGGATTCACTGCTTCCTAAATCTTGAGCAATTGCAGGTATAGTCGGTAAATAGAGATCAATCCCTAATGGCCCTAATAGTACCATCACTAATAACAACGCTTTTAAATTCTGCATAAAATAAAATGCCTATCTAATCAAAAAAGAAAACGCCCGATGTTATCCATCGAGCGTTAAATACTTATTTATACTAACACCCATTACCTATTTTGTAATGAATATCTTAACTATCTTGCAATACCAATAATGTAAGCACTTCATAATGAGCAGTATGAGGAAACATATCAAACAACTGCACTCTATCAATACGATAATGAGAAAGTTGCTGAATATCTTTAGCCATGGTTTGAGCATTACAGCTAGAGTACAGAATAAAGCGAGGTTTCATTTTATTTAGATAACCGCACAATGCCTCACCAATACCTCGCCTTGGCGGATTAACAAGCACTAATTCAGGCACTGACTCTTTAGCTAATGCATAACCGGTTGAATCTAAGGCTTGAAACTCAACATGCTCTAGCCCTAATTCATGAGCAGAGAGACGTGCACATTCTATTGCTTCAGGGCTAATTTCAATTCCTGTCAATTGGGTCAATTTATCTGCGCAATGTAATCCAAAGCCTCCTGATCCACAAAACATATCCCACAAATGTGAGATATTTAATTCTCTTACCCAACGACCTGCCGTAGCATAAAGTGATGAAGCAACCTCTGGATTAGTTTGGAAAAAACCTCTAGGACGAATATGTAATGGAATTTGATTAAAAGATTCATCCAAAAATGCTTTTTCAGTCAGAATAATTTCTTTTTCACCTTCAAGAATAGCCATATGAACAGGTTGAATATTCACAGAGATAACAGCTAATTGAGGCAGTTGTTCTTGTAACCACGGAAGTGCTTTGTGAAGTTGTTCTAATTTTTTTTCTGAGCGCAAAACAAAACGCAACATTATCGTGCCATTGCTTCTGCTTTCAGTTAATAAAATAAACTTAAGTTCACCACGACGACGCTCAATGTCGTAAGGTACTAATCCTGCTCTCGCTATAAATGTTTTTAAAATTGGGAATGTCGGTGCAAAAGAGTCAGGATAAAGAGGGCATTCGCATAAATCGACAGCCACACCCTCTCGTGTTTTTAGACCTAATACAGGTTTTTCAACACTGCCACTGACTACCATTTTTGCTTTATTACGAAATTGCGCTTGCTGGCTTTCAACAGGCGCTAATTTATTAAAAGCATAATCTTCAGGTAGCAATGATAATAAGCTGTGCTGTTTTTTCTTGATTTGTTCAGAATAAGCAAGAGAAAGCCATTCACAAGAATGACAATCACCCGCACTAAAGCGTGCGCATTGCATAAGATTTTGTGACCGTTATGGAGATTAATATTAATGTACAGTATAGGAGGAGTCAGTTGATGAACTACTTATTTCAACTTCTTCTTCATCTTCTTCTTCATTTTCGTTTTCTTGTTTTTCACCATACAAGAAACCATTATTAAAAATTTCACTGACAACTTCAGCCGATTGTTCTTCTGCTTTTTGTAAGAACAGATCAAATTGATTCAGTGAGATCCCCGCAGCAACAGGGAATGATTGGCAGAATACTAACTTAGGTAAGTTTTCATCACTAATTTCTAAAAATGTTTTAATAAACAAAGAACTTGCATTTATTTGGCTTAGATTTGCCATTAAAGGCACTATTGCTGAGGGTTTTAATTCAGCGATAGCGGTAAATACAAGCACATCTTCGAGAATATCAATTTTAGCATCAAATATGCCGCTGATATATTGAAGATGTGGTAAATGTAACGCCTGACAAGAGTCACATTCATAATAAGCAATCTGTAGTTCATCAAGCCAAGATTTTAGCTGATCCAGATCGGGGGTAACAACAGCGTTCATTCAAATAACCTTTACGCGCTAAAGAAAAGAGTGCCTTTGGGCATTAAGGCTATTTTGCCACTTTTTCTATCTTGAAGGCACTAATAAATAGAAAAACTAAGAAAATTAAGCCAATTTACAAATTGGGTTTTCTTAGTTTTTCATGCTTTGTTGAGAAAAAACAGTACGCTATTCTTTGTTATTCTCTTTTTTCTTTTTATTATTCGCGGGATTGTTATCAATACCTAAAAACGTTAAGCGATAAATCGCCCGCCATACAATATGAATAGAAGGTGGGATCATACAGATAACGCCCAGAACAACCAGAGTTAATTGCCCCGTGTAGGTACCTAACCACTGCGGAGAAGTGATATATTGATTGATATATAAGTATGCAACCACTAATAAAATAATCCCCACGATCTCTATGATTATGATGGGTTTTGGCATATCAGACAGTGATTTCATATCCCGTTTAGAAGGCTTTTCCATATTTTCTCCGCTAAATGCTGTATCGCAGTCCTATCTCATTATTCGGCAAATTGGTATAATTTATCACACTAAAAGGCAATAACTGTTTTTGTTTAGCCTAATAAAAGGGCATAGTATCAACCAATAAAGACTATTATGCCTGAATTTTATTTCCTCAATAAGGAGTGTCGTATGTTTGTTGTTATTTTTGGTCGTCCGGGTTGCCCATATTGTGTACGTGCTAAACAACTGGCTGAAACTCTATCTGAAAAACGTGACGATTTTGATTTCCGCTATGTAGATATTCAAGCTGAAGGAATTACAAAAGCTGATTTATCTAAAACCGTCGGTAAAGAAGTTGAAACTGTGCCACAAATTTTCATTGATGAGAAACACATTGGTGGTTGCACAGATTTTGAAGCTTATGCTAAAGAAAATTTAGGCATATACAACTAATTAAAAAAGCGCTAAAACAGCTTAACTTTCAATATGTTTTAGCGCTTTTCCCTTTTTATTTTACTCATTATCTCTTTATATTCCCCTCTTTCCAAAAAATAATCCTACTTTTTTTCATTAGTCAGCGAACTTTCTATCTAACCTGGAGTCTGAATTAGTGCCACTGCTTTTCTTTGATGTCCCCAAATATTGAGGAGCCCGATAGTTTCAACCCCTTTGGTGAAATAACTGTCGGGTTTTTTATTGCCTGCAATCTAATAACACTCGCCTTGCAATGTCACAATAATACGACGACGGCCACCACGATCACGATGTTCCCCAAGATAAATCCCCTGCCAAGTTCCTAAATTAAGTTCACCTTGACTAATAGGGATCGTGACGCTTTGCCCAAGTAAACTACTTTTTATATGGGCTGGCATATCATCACTACCTTCATAAGTGTGAAGATAGTAATCTTCATCCTCTTTAACACTTTGATTAAAGAAACTTTCAAAGTCACTTCGTACTGTCGGGTCGGCATTTTCATTAATCGTTAATGAAGCTGATGTATGTTGAATAAAAAAATGAGCTATTCCAATTTTATATTGTCTTAGTTCGGATAATTCTTGAATCAATGCCTGTGTAATTAAGTGGAACCCTCTCGGCCTTGCGTTGAGTATGATGTTTTTTTGGGGCCACATTTTTATACCTCGTTGAAAATAAGAAAAAAGAACAATGCGAGAGCGATACCATAAGCGAAATACTCTTTTTAAGAGTGCTTTAGCTCAGTTAAATCTAAAACTGACAATTCTTTAAAAAAAGCACAATTAAATAAGAAAAAAACACTTTACCCTTATTACTCCCTCATTTACCCTTAAAAACTTGCGTATTATGTATCATAAACATCGCTTATCAGCACGACATGTATGGAGCCTACTTTGCTGGAACAATTTAATTTAGCCGTATTTTCAATGATGAATGCAACACCTGCGGCATCTCCTTTCGAAATCGGTATGGCGATAATTATTGCTAAGTACCTTGTCTATCTTTTTCCTTTATCTTTAGTGTCCTATTGGTTGTGGGGTAATGAAAAACATCTTAGCCAGCAAAGAACATTAGCCTGCAAAGCCGCAGTATCTTTAGCTATTGCATTGTCTATCTCTTGGTTAATTGGTGCAATTGCTCCGCATGAGCGTCCTTTCGCTGCTAATATTGGTCATAACTTCCTTGATCATGATGCAACACCTTCATTCCCTAGCAACCACGGTACGTTTGTTTTTACCATTGCATTAGCTTATCTGTTTTGGCATAACAGTAAACGTATTGGTTATATCATGCTAGGTTTAGGACTAGCGATTGCTTGGGCTCGTATTTACCTTGGTGTGCATTGGCCAATCGATATGATAGGTGCTTTTATTGTGGCTTTGCTTTCTTGTGGCTTAAGTCAGATGTTCTGGTCTAAGGGCGGAGATATACTCCAAAAATGGGTACAACAGCTTTATCAGCTCTGTTTTGCTTATCCCATTCGTAAAGGTTGGACAAAAGCCTAACCTTTCTTACATTGAAAAAGACCATATTTATTGTGGTCTTTTTTATATTTAACTTAAGTCAATCTCCACGTTGATATATTAATATATAAATAAAAATATCCTCTATTATTATATTATTTGTCCAAAAATAAATATGTTGTTATTTTAATCAAAATGAAGTTTTTATATTCGTTATATAGTAATGTATCAGACTCATTTATTAACAAATTTATTGTCGTAATAATAAACAATATTCTACTTATGATTGAATTGTTGTTATATTTATTTCATAGAATAAAGAAAAATCATTAATAAATAATCGTATTCCCTTATTTTTATATTCTTTTGTCTACTTTTATACATAAATAAAAGAAAATAATTAATTCATATATATCAACAACATGCAAGGTTAATATAATGTTTTAATTGTGAATAAAAATAACCAGATTGATTTAAATCATTTATTTTAGAAGAAATAAAAAAGCCTAAATTTAATCATTAACATATGAATATTTAGATATTTGGCTTTATTTTCAATTCCGATTAAAAATGGAAAAGTATTTCAAAATGTTTTAAAACCCCCTCTAAAAACACAAAATATAAAAAATGTTACATTTTTAGGTTTTTCAGTTATATTTAGCATTTGAGATGGTGATCACGGTAGTTTATCCTGAAAAACACTATATTCTGCACCTCTTAAGTCTGGATATAAACTTATCGAATATTTTTTCAAATTTTAGAAGAGTCTAATTCTTTTGAAATTTAAAGATTTTAGTATGTGGTAATTGAAGATATTGAGATAACACCAGGTACTCAATGCACTCATTTATTCATAATTAAATTTATGTCGTGATTGTTTCTGATAAGAAATAAAATCACGCTCTTATTTTTATTCATTATTTTTTTTACCGCGTTATTTCGGAGAGTATTATGGATACAACCAAAGCTGGTTCTATCGCATCGGGTAACACCCAAGGTGATTACAAAATATGGCGTAAATCAGATACTGTATGGATGTTAGGTTTATATGGTACGGCTATCGGTGCTGGCGTTCTATTTTTACCTATCAACGCAGGGATCGGTGGTTTAATTCCTTTGTTGATCATGTTAGTGCTTGCATTTCCAATGACCTTCTTTGCACACCGTGGTATGTGCCGCTTTGTGTTATCAGGTAAAAACCCAGGTGAAGATATCACTGAAGTTGTTGAAGAACACTTTGGTAAAACAGCAGGTAAACTGATTACTCTGCTCTATTTCTTTGCTATTTATCCTATTTTATTGGTTTATAGTGTTGCTATCACCAATACAGTAGAAAGCTTTATTGTGAACCAAATGCACATGTCTGCACCACCTCGTGCAATTTTATCACTGATACTGATCATCGGTATCATGTCGATCATTCGCTTTGGTGAACAAGCTATCGTTAAAGCAATGAGCGTGTTAGTGTTCCCATTTGTCGTTGTCCTGATGATCTTGGCACTGTATCTGATCCCAGAGTGGAATGGTGCGGTTCTTGATACTCTCTCTTTTGATCACGCAACAACATCAGGTATGGGCCAAGGCCTATTAGTAACTCTATGGTTAGCTATTCCTGTAATGGTGTTCTCTTTTAACCACTCTCCTATCATCTCTGCGTTTGCTGTTGCAAAACGTGAAGAATATGGCGAAAACGCTGAGAAAAAATGTTCACGCATTTTAGCTTATGCGCACATCATGATGGTTATCACTGTAATGTTCTTCGTGTTTAGCTGTGTGTTTAGCTTAACACCAGAAAACTTAGCAGAAGCAAAAGCACAGAACATCAGTATCCTGTCTTACCTTGCTAACCATTTTGAAGCACCAGTTATCGCTTATATTGCTCCATTTATTGCTTTCGTTGCGATTACTAAATCTTTCTTAGGTCACTACTTAGGTGCTCGTGAAGGTTTCAACGGTTTAATCATCAAATCACTGCGTGAAAAAGGTAAAACAATCGAAAAAGATCGTTTAAACAAAATCACTGCACTGTTTATGCTGGTTACAACGTGGATCGTGGCAACGTTAAACCCAAGCATTTTAGGTATGATTGAAACATTAGGTGGTCCAATTATCGCAATGTTACTGTTCCTGATGCCTATGTATGCAATCCGTAAAGTACCAGCAATGAAGAAATACGAAGGCCATATCAGCAACGTATTCGTTGTAATCATGGGCCTTATCGCAATCTCAGCAGTTTTCTATAGCTTAATTAACTCTTTCGTGGGCTAATAAGGCATCTAATGGCTACTTTCATAAAAGGAAGTAGCCATTACAGATTTAGACTTCAAAACTGACACTTATCACTCTAATAATCACACAGTTGCGCCTTTAAATTAATTAGGGAGGCGAATATTATGGTTAGCGTCTTTGATATTTTTAAAATCGGTATCGGTCCTTCAAGTTCACACACTGTAGGCCCAATGAAAGCAGGTAAAGAATTCGTTGATATCCTTGCTGAAAAAAATCTACTTTCTTCTGTTTCCCGCGTTATCGTTGATGTTTATGGCTCTTTATCTTTAACGGGTAAAGGTCACGCAACTGATATTGCTATTATTATGGGATTAGCAGGAAATTTACCCGATACTGTCGATATAGATTCTATTACCCCATTTATAAAACAAGTAGAAGCAACAGGCCGCTTAATGCTAGCAAATGGCATTAAAGAAGTGGATTTCCCTGTTGATGGTGGTATGAATTTTCATAAAAGCAATTTACCCCTCCATGAGAATGGTATGACCATCACCGCTTATAATGGTGAACAGGTTCTATTGAAAAAAACCTATTATTCTATTGGCGGTGGTTTTATTGTTGATGAAGAGCATTTTGGTCAACCTGAAGAAAATACGGTTCAAGTCCCTTATCCTTATCAATATGCGGCTGATTTACGTCGTCATTGTAAAGAAACAGGTCTCTCTTTATCTGCATTAGTGATGCAAAACGAATTAGCATTGCGTAGCAAAGAAGAAATTTCGGCTCATTTAGCTGCTGTTTGGGAAGTAATGAAGTCTGGTATTGAGCGAGGTGTAAATACCGAAGGCTTATTACCAGGACCATTACGTGTACCGCGCCGTGCTTCTGCATTACGTCGTATGTTAGTAACAGAAGATAAAACCACAACCGATCCTATGACTGTTGTTGACTGGATCAATATGTTCGCCCTTGCCGTCAATGAAGAAAATGCGGCTGGTGGACGTGTTGTAACAGCACCGACAAACGGAGCATGTGGCATTATCCCTGCGGTACTTTCTTACTACGATAAATTCATTCGTCCTGTAAATGAAAATTCTTATACTCGCTTTTTCTTAGTCGCAGGTGTTATTGGTTCTCTTTACAAAATGAATGCATCTATCTCGGGTGCTGAAGTGGGTTGCCAAGGCGAAGTGGGTGTTGCTTGTTCAATGGCGGCTGGTGCATTAACTGAGCTTTTAGGCGGTAGCCCAGAGCAAGTTTGTATTGCAGCGGAAATTGCAATGGAGCATAACTTAGGGCTTACCTGCGACCCAGTTGCAGGACAAGTACAAGTTCCTTGTATTGAACGTAATGCTATCGCAGCCGTACAAGCAGTAAACTCATCTCGTATGGCGTTACGTCGTGTCAGCGACCCTCGTATTTGTTTAGATAAAGTCATTGAAACAATGTACGAAACCGGTAAAGACATTAATGCTAAATATCGTGAAACTTCTCAAGGTGGATTAGCGATTAAAATTTCTTGTGACTAAACCTGAGAGTCCAAAATACAGATATTTATAATGGGTAAGGCGCTGATATCAGCGCCTTTTTTATTATCTAAAATCAAGAATGATGCTCTTCCCTTTGAATATCTTTTTTGGATGAGATTAAATTATCATCCTTAGTTAAAATACGGGTAGAAGAAAACTCAATATTGAAAACAGAAATATCACTCAATATAAGTAGCAAAATGTCAAAGATAGGAGTCTGTTACAAAAATTATTTAAAGGGTGTGACGATAAACACGTTATCGAATAGAAAATAATTACAACTTAATCAATCTATTGGCCTTATTTAGATCCTTGGCTACAGTTGATGAGTAAAGATCACTAGAGACATCAAAAGCGGGATAAAAAAGAGAACTAAAATGAAATCAGATATTCAAATCTCCCAAGAAGCACACCTCTTACCAATTCAAGACATTGCTAAAAATTTAAATATTGATCAAGACGATATCGAATTTTATGGCAAATACAAAGCTAAATTTAGCCACAGCATTTGGCCTAAAGTTGCTACAAAAAAAACAGGAAAACTGGTTTTAGTCACCGCAATTAATCCTACCCCTGCAGGTGAAGGTAAAACAACCGTCACCGTTGGATTAGGGCAAGCCCTTAACCATATTGGAAAAAGTGCCATTATCGCATTACGCGAACCCTCATTAGGCCCTTGCTTTGGCATTAAAGGGGGAGCTGCTGGGGGGGGTTATTCTCAAGTTGTGCCAATGGAAGATCTTAATCTTCATTTTACTGGCGATTTTCATGCGATTACATCAGCAAACAACTTACTGGCCGCCATGCTTGATAACTCCATTTATCAAGGTAATCCTTTAAATATCGATCCTAAGAAAATCGTGTTTAAACGTTGTATGGATATGAACGATCGCGCTTTACGAAATATTGTTGTGGGATTGGGTGGCGAGAAAGACGGTATCACAAGAGAAGATAACTTTGTTATTACTGTTGCTTCTGAAATTATGTCAATCCTATGTTTAGCTGAGGATATTCAAGACTTAAAACAAAGACTTTCTCAGATCATTGTTGCTTATTCTTACAATGGCGCCCCTATCACTGCAAACGATTTACAAGCTGTTGGCGCAATGGCCAGTTTGTTAAAAGATGCTATTAACCCTAATCTAGTGCAGACACTCGAAAATACGCCAGCAATTATTCATGGTGGCCCATTCGCTAATATTGCCCATGGTTGTAATAGTGTGAGAGCAACAAAATTGGCTCTTCAACTTGCTGATATCACTATTACAGAAGCGGGTTTTGGTGCTGATTTAGGTGCTGAAAAATTCTTTGATATAAAATGCAGAATAAGTGGATTACACCCAGATTGTGCAGTGATTGTTGTGACTACAAAAGCACTAAAATATAACGGTGGCTTAGGTAAAGGCGAATGGAATAATGAGGATTTAGTTGCGCTTGAAAAAGGTATTGTCAATCTAGAAAAACATATTGAAAACCTTAAAAAATATGGCTTACCTGTGATTGTTTCACTTAATGCCTATGTTACCGATAGTATTGCAGAACATCAGTTTATCGAGCAATTTTGTCTAGATAGGGATTGTCGATTTGCAATTACAAAAGTGTGGGAAAAAGGGGGCGCAGGCGGTATTGAATTAGCGAATCAAGTCATTGATACACTTGAAAATGAACATAGTCAATTCCAATTAATTTATCCTGATAATGCCTCACTTAGTGAAAAAATTAATACTGTCGCAAAAGAGATCTATGGAGCAAATGGTGTGACCTATAGCCAACATGCTCGCAAAATGTTGGAACAAATAGAAAATATGGGTTTCGGTCATTTCCCCGTATGTATGGCAAAAACACAATATTCTCTCTCGGATAATCCCGCTTTATTAGGTCGCCCTACTGATTTTTCGATAAATGTGCGCGAAGTGTATGTTTCTGCTGGTGCTGGCTTTGTTGTCGCACTGACAGGCTCTATCACCACTATGCCTGGACTACCGAAAACGCCAGCGGCCATTGCCGTAGATGTTGATAATCAAGGGAAAATTGATGGACTTATTTAAGTCTCTAAAGTGTGCAATCTCTTTATCTCATTAAATACAAAAAATCCGTAATCATTATTTTAATTACGGATTTTTTTTAAAAACAACAACTAATCTTTCTTTATGGGTGAAATCTCAGTAACGCATTGATAAAACTATTATTGATAAATTAACCAAAAATAGCGTTAAACCAGCCAGATACTGTTTTAACCACAAAATCCCAGATACGACTAAAGAAACCACCTTCTTCAACCGCTTCTTTTACCACTAAAGGACGTTGTTCAATGATTTCATCGTTTAATAAGAAGTTAACTGTACCCACAACCTGATTTTGCGTTAGTGGCGCTTCTAATACTGGATTAGTTAAAGTAAACGAGGCTTTTAAATTTTTCAGTTCACCTTTAGGAATCGTGATTGAAGCATCATTAGCGACACCTAAAGCCACTTCACCTTTATCGCCATACCATACTTTTTGCGTTGTTAGTGGTGTGTTTTCTTTAACCGGTGTTACCGTTTCGAAAAAACGAAAACCCCAGCCTAATAATTTTTCACTTTCAGCAAAACGGATTTTATCTGATGGAGTTCCTAAAACAACCGCAATTAAGCGCATATCACCTTCAGTTGCCGAAGATACAAGATTATATCCAGCACCACTCGTGTGACCTGTTTTCACACCATCAACATTCATATTCTTATTCCACAATAAACGATTGCGGTTTGGCTGACGAATATTGTTGAATGTAAATTCTTTTTCTTTATGTATTTCGTATTCTGAAGGAACATCACGGATCATAGCAGCTGTTAACAGTGCCATATCTTGTGCTGTTGTATATTGCCCGTCAGAATCTAATCCATGGACTGTTTTAAAGTGCGTATTTTTTAAACCCAGGTTGTTAGCATAGGAGTTCATTAAATCCACAAAGGTTTCCTGACTGCCCGCAACATGTTCAGCTAATGCGATACTCGCATCATTACCTGATTGAATGACCATACCACGATTTAAATCAATGACTTTGACCTGATCACCCGGTTTCAAGAACATCAATGATGAACCTTTTAATACCGGATTACCTGTTGCCCACGCATTGCGCCCTACAATCACCATATCGTCTGGCGACATTCGCCCTTCTTTGATGGCTTGTCCAACCACATAGCTACTCATGATTTTGGTCAGACTTGCGGGATCTAAACGCTCATCAGGTTTCTCCGATGCCAAAATTTTTCCGCTATTGTAATCCATTAATACATAAGATTTTGCCTCTATTTGAGGAGGTACAGGATTATTTACCGCAAATGAAGGACTAGAAATAATTAGCAGTAAACCCATTCCCGCGGTAACCTTACCCAGAACAGATGGAATATTTTTTTTCATTACCGATCACCCTTTTATATCAATTTGTTAAAGCTTTCCTACTATATGGCTTTCTGGAATAAGACGCCAACATTGATATATAGAGATTTATCTTATATTCATGTTTAGCGCCCTATAGAGGGAAATTTTATTACTTATCGTGGTTTAGGAGACCTTTATGTTAAAAGTCTGGGGTAGAAAAAACTCATCTAACGTTAAAAAAGTTCTTTGGTGCTTAAAGGAGTTAAATGTTCCTTATGAGCAAATTGATGTTGGAGGCCCATTTGGCGGACTCAATGAAGCAAATTATTTAGCAATGAATCCCAATGCTTCTATCCCAACATTACAAGATGATGACTTTGTGTTATGGGAGTCTAATACCATTATTCGTTATTTATGCTCAAAATATGAGAATAACGCACTCTATCCAATTGATCCTAAACAACGAGCAAATGTAGAAAAATGGATGGATTGGTCAAATGGCAGCCTATTTTCACCCATTCAACAAATGATGATAATGATTGTTCGCACACCTAAAGAGCAACAGAACCCCGAGCTTGTTGAAGCATTAAAAGAAAAGCTTAACAAACTGATAAAAATTGCAGATAACCAACTGGCAAAAACAACTTATTTTGCTGGAGATGAGATCTCTCTTGCTGATATCGCTATCGCACCACTGGTTTATCCATGGCTCGAGGTTTGTAAAGACCGACCTCACTTCCCACATATTGAACGATGGTTTGCACAATTAAGTGAAAGATCTCTTTTCCGTGATATCGTGTTACTGCCTGTAAGTTAATTCATTGGCATTTTGTCGGGATCTGGATAATGGTAATGGAATCCAAGATCTCGACAGATCTCCTGACCGTCAATCTCCCGTATTAACGGCTTCTCTTCATCTGCAAATTCTGGGGGAATAAGATCAAGCTGAGAGGATACTCTTGAGTAAAAATCTTTCTTTTTAGGATGAATTGGGGCACATAAATTATATAAATGACCACCTTCATTTTGTGCAAGCAGTTGTTCAACCGCAAAAATTACATCATCTAAATGGACTAAATTGACACACTGATGCGCGCCTTTTACCTGTTTTTTACCTGATAAAAAACGTCCTGCATGACGACCGGGGCCAACTAACCCAGCCAATCGAAGAATATCAACCGTGGTTAACGGTAAACGATGTAACCAGTTTTCAACTTCAGCTAACATTTTTGCCGATTGTGTTTCTGGCCGAATATCCATTTCTTCTGTGATATTACCTGTTTGATTGCCATATACAGAAGTAGAGCTAATATAAATCACTCTTGTAACATGGCGAGACATTGCACTATCCACTAACGTTTGAATAGCTTCAACATAATCATAACCGCCACCAGCGGCACTTGGTGGCAACGTGATGATCAGTACGTCAGTTTCCATTAAGTAATCAAAATCATCTCTATCACATTCAATTGCGGGTGTTAAATTCACTAAACAGCAATCAACGCCACTCATTCTTGCTGCTTCTACGCCATCTTCGGTGGTTTTAGTCCCTTTAACTTGATAACCTGCATCACGCAACGCAGCGGCAAGTGGTAAACCTAACCAACCTAATCCAACGATGGTTATTCGTTTCATTTTGCTCCCCTACTTAAATGGCTTAGTTAAAGTATGCTATAAAATTTTCATTTCGCCATTACATATAAATACTACTTATATTTCGTTAATTTTTAGCATACCCCCATATACTCGCTCACTTGCCACATTAAGTAAATAAGAGAAATATTAAAATAGCATTAAAAACAAAAGGTTACAAAATAATTAAATTATTATTAAAAAATAGGTTGCTTTTCACTTTGCAAATCATGTAGGTTGAAAGGCAGACAAATTCTGAATGTTGGTTACTAAATACAAATTAATAGTAACGGGCATATCAAATAACAAATAGTGTAATTAGCTAGGAAAATAATTATGTATAGCATTCAACTAAACCACCATCATCACCATCATCCTGACTAGTCTTTCAGGCGATGAGTGCTGGAAGACGTTTAAGAAACGCTTCCGGTGGTCTGAATGCAGACAAACAATAAAAACCCCGGAAGGCAACTTCCGGGGTTTTTTTATAGCTAATTTTTAAACAAAAAATTGAGACAAGGACAGGGTAATATTATGTTAGACAAAACAAGATTAAGAATTGCAATGCAAAAATCAGGTCGTTTAAGTGATGAGTCTCGTGCCCTTTTAGCGCGTTGTGGCATCAAAATTAACTTAAACCAACAACGTCTGATCGCTTATGCGGAAAATATGCCAATCGATATTTTACGTGTAAGAGATGACGATATTCCAGGTCTAGTGATGGACGGCGTGGTTGATTTAGGGATTATTGGTGAAAACGTATTAGAAGAAGAATTATTAAAACGTCGCGCACAAGGCGAAACCCCAAGCTATCTCACGCTACGACGCCTCGATTTTGGTGGTTGCCGTTTATCTCTTGCGACTCCTGTTGATTTCGACTATCAAGGTGTTGAATGCCTAGATAATACACGTATTGCCACCTCTTACCCCAATCTACTAAAACGTTATTTAGACCAAAAAGGCATCAAATTTAAATCATGTCTATTAAATGGCTCTGTTGAAGTCGCTCCTCGTGCAGGTCTTGCTGACTCTATCTGTGACTTAGTTTCTACTGGTGCAACATTAGAAGCTAACGGTCTGAAAGAAGTTGAAGTTATTTACCGTTCAAAAGCGTGTTTGATCCAACGCGACGGAGAAATGGAAACCGACAAACAAGCCCTTATCGACCGTTTACTGACGCGTATTCAAGGTGTCATCCAAGCTCGAGAATCAAAATACATTATGTTACACGCACCAAGTGATTGCCTCGAAGATGTCATTGCGTTACTTCCTGGTGCTGAAAGACCTACTATTCTGCCTCTTGCGGGTGACCAGAATCGCGTTGCAATGCACATGGTCAGCAGTGAAACCCTATTCTGGGAAACCATGGAAAAACTAAAAGCATTAGGTGCGAGTTCAATTCTTGTTTTACCAATTGAAAAAATGATGGAATAAGGTGAAATGATGAAAACGGGTTTTAATACATTAACTTACTGGAATGAATGCACGCAAGAACAGCAACAAGTGCTATTAACTCGCCCTGCTATTTCAGCATCCGGTTCAATTACAGAACAAGTTGCTAGCATCATTTCACAGGTACGCAATGATGGGGATAAAGCGCTTAAAGCACTTAGCCAAAAATTCGATAAGGCAGCGCCGGAAAGTGTATTGGTGCCAAAAACGCAAATTGATGAAGCCACAACAAGACTAAATAACGAAATAAAACAAGCAATAGCACAGGCGATGAATAATATTCGCCGTTTTCATGAAGCTCAAATTCCTAACACTATCAACGTGGAAACTCAACCTGGTGTATTTTGTCAACAAGTAAGCAGACCTATTGATGCTGTAGGACTTTATATTCCTGGAGGTTCGGCTCCATTACTTTCAACCGTAATGATGTTAGGTATCCCAGCGCGTATTGCAGGTTGTCGCAAAGTTATTCTATGCTCGCCCCCTCCTATTGCTGATGAAATTTTATATATTGCTCAACAAATTGGTATTGATGAAATATTCCAAGTGGGTGGCGCGCAGGCGATTGCCGCAATGGCGTTTGGTACAGAATCTATCCCTAAAGTAGATAAAATTTTTGGCCCCGGTAATGCTTATGTTACGGAAGCCAAACGTCAAGTCAGCCAATCGCTACAAGGTGCAGCTATTGATATGCCAGCAGGCCCTTCAGAAGTTTTGGTGATTGCTGATGCAGATGCAAATCCTGCATTCATTGCTGCTGACTTACTGTCGCAAGCAGAGCATGGCCCTGATTCACAAGTCGTATTATTAACCCCAGATGAAACATTAGCCAAAGCCGTTATTGCTGAAACGGAAACACAACTTACTCAATTAAGCCGAGCTGAAATTGCCAAACAAGCTTTAGCTGAAAGTCGAGTCATTATTACTCGCGATCTCGATCAATGTATTGAAATCAGCAATAGCTATGGCCCTGAACACTTGATTATTCAAACTAATGATGCTGATGCACGTGTTGATAGCATTACCAGTGCCGGTTCTGTTTTTCTTGGTGCTTGGTCTCCTGAATCTGCGGGAGATTATGCTTCAGGCACTAATCATGTTCTACCGACTTATGGTTATACCTCAACCTACTCAAGTTTAGGTCTAGCTGACTTTATGAAACGCATGACTGTACAAAAACTCACAGCACAAGGTTTATCTGATTTAGCACAAACTATTGAAATACTAGCGCAAGCTGAACAATTAACCGCTCACAAAAATGCGGTCACACTTCGTGTTAATGCTTTGGCTCAGGGGAAAAATAACGATGAAAAATGAATTTGATATCACCTCACTTGCCCGAAAAAATGTACGTGAGTTAACTCCTTATCAATCTGCTAGACGTTTAGGCGGAAATGGTTCGGTTTGGTTAAATGCAAATGAATACCCTGTTGCACCTGAATTTACTTTTAATGAAAAAAATTTAAACCGTTACCCTGAGTGTCAGCCTGTTAATGTCATTAATCGTTATGCTACATATGCAGGTGTTAATCCAAATCAAGTCTTAGTCAGTCGTGGGGCAGATGAAGCCATTGAACTACTTATTCGTGCGTTTTGCGAACCTGGTAAAGATGCTGTGCTTTATTGTCCTCCCACTTATGGCATGTATAGCGTAAGTGCAGAAACATTTGGTATAGAACAACGTGTTGTCCCTACACTTGCTGATTGGAGCCCCGACGTCAAAGCCATTGCATCAAAACTTGATAATGTAAAACTGATCTATATTTGTAGCCCCAATAACCCAACAGGAAACATTGTTAACCCTTCACTTATTCGTGATGTATTAGAACTCGCTAAAGGCAAAGCTATAGTTGCAGTTGATGAAGCTTATATAGAATTTTGTCCACAAGCATCAATTGTTTCATGGCTTGAAGATTATCCGAATTTAGTCATTTTGCGCACCTTATCGAAAGCATTTGCATTAGCAGGGTTGCGCTGTGGATTTACGCTTGCCAATCCACCAGTCATTGAATTATTACTAAAAGTGATCGCCCCATATCCATTGTCAACACCTGTTGCCGATATTGCAGCACAAGCATTAACTGAGGTAGGTATTGATGTGATGAAGAATCGTGTTGCTGAAATATCACGTAACAGAGCGGTCTTATCTGAAGCGTTAAAAAAATTACCGAATGTCGAGCAGGTTTATAACAGTGAAACCAACTATATTTTAGTGAAATTCACTGATGCTAATCAGGTTTTCCGTACTTTATGGGAGCAAGGGATTATTTTACGCGATCAACAACGTCAATATGGGCTTAATGGTTGCTTGCGTATTTCTATCGGTACTACCGAAGAATGTGATAGCGTGATCAACGCTATAAAAAATATTCAAACTGCAAACGTATAAAAGATAAAACGATAACAACAAAAATCGCAACTGAGGGAGCTTACCATGAGCCAAAAAATTCTTTTTATTGACCGTGATGGCACTTTAATCACCGAGCCACCTACAGATTATCAAGTTGATAGACTCGATAAACTCGCCTTTGAAAATGGCGTGATCCCCGCACTGACCGCGCTACAAAAAGCAGGTTACAAGCTTATTATGATCACTAATCAAGATGGATTAGGTACAGAAAGTTTTCCTCAAGCGGATTTCGATCCTCCACATAATTTGATGATGCAAATTTTGTCATCACAGGGAATAACTTTTGGTGATGTTTTAATTTGTCCTCATAAACCTGAAGATAACTGCCCTTGTCGCAAACCTGAAACAGGGCTTGTGACACAATACTTAGTTGATGGCGCACTCGATAAAGATAACAGCTACGTTATTGGCGATAGACAAACAGATATTCAGTTAGCTGAAAATATGGGTATCAAAGGCTTACTTTATAATTCCAATAAGCTTAATTGGGCGGTCATCACAGAACAACTCACCAAAAAAGATCGCTACGCTCACGTTGAACGTAAGACAAAAGAGACGCAAATTGCTATTGATATCTGGCTTGATCGTGAAGGTGACAGCCAAATCAGCACTGGTGTTGGCTTCTTTGATCATATGCTTGATCAAATTGCCACTCACGGCGGTTTTCGTATGAACATCAATGTACAAGGCGACTTAGTGATTGACGATCACCACACTGTTGAAGACACGGGTCTTGCTTTAGGTGAAGCCCTGCATGAAGCATTGGGTGATAAACGCGGCATTGCTCGTTTTGGTTTTACATTACCGATGGATGAATGCCTTGCAAGCTGTGCATTAGATATTTCAGGTCGCCCACACCTTGAATACAAAGCAGAATTTAAATATCAACGTGTCGGTGATCTAAGTACTGAGATGATAGAACACTTTTTCCGTTCACTCTCTTACACCATGGGTTGCACATTACACCTAAAATCGAAAGGCAAAAACGATCACCACAAAGCAGAAAGCTTATTCAAAGTCTTTGGTCGTACATTACGCCAAGCCATTCGTGTTGAAGGTAATACTTTACCAAGCTCAAAAGGTGTTCTGTGATGAAAGTGGTTATTCTCGATACAGGTTGTGCCAATTTAGCCTCCGTCGCTTATGCCGTTAAGCGACTCGGTTATGATCCCATTATTTCCTATGAAAAAAACGTTGTGCTATCTGCGGATAAACTCTTTTTACCTGGAGTGGGAACGGCTCGCGCAGCAATGGAACAACTGGAAGCACGCGAATTAATTCCTTTAATTAAAGCATTAACACAGCCTGTTTTAGGGATTTGTTTAGGCATGCAAATATTGGCTTCTCTGAGCGAAGAAGGCAAAGGTGTCCCTTTATTAGGGTTAGTTGATGGCACAATTGATAAGTTAGATACAGCTGGTTTACCATTACCTCATATGGGTTGGAATCAAGTATTAGCAAAGCCTGCCCATCCCCTTTTTCGTTCTCTTGATAACGATGCTTGGTTCTATTTTGTTCACAGCTATGGTTTAGCGTTAAATGAATCAACCATTGCCGAAACTGAATACGGCTCTCGTTTTAGTAGCGCAATTCAAAAAGATAATTTTTATGGTGTGCAATTTCACCCAGAGCGCTCAGGAAAAGCTGGAGCCCAACTTATCAAGAATTTTTTGGAGATGTAACGCGTTATGATCATTCCAGCATTAGATTTAATTGACGGAAAAGTCGTTCGCCTTCATCAAGGTGATTATGCAAAACAACGCGATTACGATGATAATCCGCTGACACGCTATCAACAATATGAAAAAGACGGTGCAAAACTCCTTCATTTAGTGGATCTAACAGGTGCAAAAGATCCTTCTGCCCGCCAAATTTCACTGTTAAAAGAGCTTGTTGCTTGTGTGAATATACCAGTACAAGTGGGTGGTGGCATTCGCACTGAAGATGATGTGAAATCATTACTCGATGCAGGGGCAAGCAGAGTTGTTATTGGCTCTACTGCAATCAGTCAGCCCGAAATGGTGAAAACTTGGTTTGAACGTTATGGTGCAGATGCCATTGTGTTAGCCCTTGATGTTCGTATTGATAAACAAGGCAAAAAATGGGTAGCAGTGAGTGGCTGGCAAGAAAATTCCCCTTATACCCTCGAAGAGATCATCGAACTTTATCAAAGTGTCGGATTAAAACATGTGTTGTGTACCGATATTTCTCGTGACGGCACATTGGCAGGCTCTAACGTTGAATTGTATACAGAAATTAGCCAACGTTTTCCTGACATTTTATTTCAAGCTTCTGGTGGTATTGGTAATTTACAAGATATCGCAGCACTTCCAGCATCTGGCGTCACTGGTATTATTGTTGGTCGAGCATTATTAGAAGGCAAATTTACATTAAAAGAGGCGATATCATGTTGGCAAAACGCATAATTCCTTGTCTTGATGTTCGTGATGGACAAGTCGTTAAAGGTGTTCAATTTCGTAATCATGAAATTATTGGAGATATTGTCCCTCTTGCTGAACGTTATGCCAAAGAAGGCGCTGACGAGCTTGTATTTTATGATATTACCGCCTCTTCTGATGGTCGAGTTGTTGATAAAAGCTGGGTGTCACGCGTCGCTGAAGTCATTGATATACCATTTTGTGTTGCTGGTGGCATTCGTTCTGTTGAAGATGCAGGAAAAATTCTCTCTTTTGGGGCAGACAAGATTTCGATCAACTCCCCTGCGCTTTCTGATCCAACATTGATTTCACGCTTGGCAGAACGCTACGGTGTGCAATGTGTTGTCGTAGGTATCGATACTTGGTTTGATGAAAAGACAGGTGAATACCTAGTTTATCAATTCACAGGTGATGAGAAACGCACTCAACAAACACACTGGAAAACACTTGATTGGGTACGTGAAGTTCAAAAGCTAGGCGCAGGTGAAATTGTTTTAAATATGATGAATCAAGATGGTGTAAGACAAGGCTATGACTTGAAACAATTAGCTCAAGTGCGCCAAGTTGCAGATGTACCTCTTATTGCCTCTGGTGGTGCTGGCGAAATGTCACACTTTCTTGATGCCTTCAAATTAGCCAATGTTGATGGCGCACTTGCAGCGTCTGTTTTTCACAAACAAATTATTAACATTAACGAATTAAAACAATATCTTGCAAAAAATGACGTTAAGGTAAGAATATAATGAATAGTGAAACATTAGCGCAATTAGATTGGGAAAAAGTGGATAATCTCATGCCAGTTATTATCCAAAATGCCATTTCAGGTGATGTATTAATGCTAGGCTACATGAATAAAGAAGCGCTAGATATGACACTAAAAAGTGGAAATATCACTTTCTATTCTCGCACTAAGCAACGTTTATGGACAAAAGGTGAAACATCAGGCAACTTTCTCAAGTTAGTCAATATTTATCCTGACTGTGATAATGATACTTTACTTATTTTAGCTAACCCGATTGGACCAACTTGCCATAATGGCACTGAAAGTTGCTTTGCTCCTGCACAAAGCCAGTGGGGATTTCTCTATGAGCTGGAGAATATATTACGTGAGCGTAAAAATGCTTCACCAGATAGCTCGTACACTGCCCGTCTTTACGCCAGCGGTACAAAACGAATAGCTCAAAAAGTTGGAGAAGAAGGTGTAGAAACCGCATTAGCCGCCACAGTTAATGACAGAGAAGAGTTAAGAAACGAAGCCTCTGATTTGCTCTATCACTTAATGGTATTGTTACAAGACCAATCATTATCACTCTCTGATGTCATTGGTTGCCTGCAAGAGCGTCATAAAAAAGCCGAATAATTTCTAGCTAATTAATCCTCTCTAGAGCTACCAAACGAGAAAGTAACATATAAACAAAAAAGCACCTCAACGAGAAATTTTGAGGTGCTTTTATTACTTAGTTAAGACATAAAATAACAAGTATCAATTGTTATTTATGTCTTGAGCATTACATAGCTTGGCGGAATAACTCGATAACATCACTTTCAGTACCCTGAACAGGGTTAGTGATTGCACAAGCATCTTTCAGCGCATTTTCAGCTAATGTTTTGAAATCTTCTTCTTTCACGCCTAATTCTTTTAGACCAGCTGGAATACCCACATCTTTAGCCATTTTACGAATTTCTTCGATACATGCTTGAGCACCTTGCTCATCGCTCATTGCAGAAACATCAACACCCATTGCTTGTGCGATATCTTTTAAGCGACCCGCGGCGGCTTGGATGTTATAAGCTTGAACATGTGGTAATAAAACCGCATTACACACACCATGAGGTAAGTTATAGAAACCACCTAATTGGTGAGCCATAGCATGTACATAACCTAAAGAAGCGTTATTAAATGCCATACCTGCTAAGAATTGAGCGTAAGCCATGTTTTCACGAGCTTGTGCATCACCACCATTATCAACAACTTTACGTAAAGACTCGCTGATCATAGTAACTGCTTTTAATGCACACGCGTCGGTGATTGGGTTTGCAGCGATTGAGACATACGCTTCCACCGCATGAGTTAATGCATCCATACCTGTTGCAGCGGTTAAGCCTTTTGGCATACCAATCATTAATTCTGAGTCATTTACAGATAAGATTGGAGTGACGTTTTTATCAACGATAGCCATTTTGATATGACGCGCTGTATCTGTGATGATACAAAAACGTGTCATTTCTGATGCAGTACCTGCAGTGGTATTGATTGAAATCAGTGGTAATTGAGGTTTAGCTGAACGATCAACACCTTCGTAATCTGCAATTTTTCCACCATTAGAAGCCACTAACGCGATACCTTTAGCGCAATCATGTGGAGAACCACCGCCTAAAGAAATCACACAGTCACATTGATTTTCTTTCAGCAGAGCTAAACCCGCTTCTACGTTCTCAACAGTAGGGTTTGGTGCAGTTCCGTCATAAGTTACGCTAGAAATACCAGCTTCTGTCAGTAACTTACTGACTTTATCAACAACACCCAGTTGATTTAAAATGCTATCAGTGACGATCAACGCTTTATGAAAACCGAAGTCTTTCATTGAACTTACAGCATCAGCAAGGCAACCAGCACCAATTTTATTTACAGAAGGGATATAGAATGTTGAAACTGCCATTATTGACTTCCTTTTTAGTAATTAAATCTACGTTTTAATATGTTCTATTCTTTTTGTTCTTAAATTGATCATCATCAAAATAATGAATAAATATCAATTTGTTTATCATGTTATTACAGGTAATTAAATAAAGAAGCCCAATTACCCTATTAATTCAATAGGATAATACTATTAACATATTATCATTTGTAACAAAATAATTTGAAAAGCTTATCAAAATAATCAAAACCAGCCATAAACATCACAGCAGAATATTTTTTTTAAAGTCGTATAATGACCTTAAATAAATAACTTATTAATCAGGAGTCATTGATGTCTTTGACTATTTTCGAGCAACTTACTGCTTTATTAGATAAAAACCATGCGACTTATCGTGTAATGGAACACCCTACCGCAGGTCGTTCTGAAGAAGTTGCAAAAATTAGAGGAACACAATTAGGACAGGGAGCAAAAGGACTTGTTTGTCATATAAAAGGTAACGGTATTAAACAACATGTTCTTGCGATATTACCCGCCGATAAACAAGCCGATCTATCAAAACTCGCTCATCAAATTGGTGGAACAAGGGCATCTCTAGCAAGCCCTAAAGAAGTTGACGATCTTACCCAATGTGTATTTGGTGCTATTCCTCCCTTTAGTTTTCACCCTGCATTAAAGCTTGTGGCTGACCCTCTACTTTTTGAACGTTTTGATGAACTCGCTTTTAATGCAGGCACATTAGAACGCTCAATTATTCTTAATACACAAGATTACAAACGTATTGCACAACCTGAATTAATTTCTTTTATTCGCGAAGAAAGCGAGTAATAAAAAGAGCTAATTTATTTTTAACAATTACCCTAGCCATTATTCAGTTAAGGGTAATTGTTATCATGATATCGATTCTTATTGTATATATAGATTTACATGCCAAAAGGTAATATTTAGATTATGTGATCAAAAACCTTGCCGATATTTAATACCAATAATAACTTAAAAAGCAGAATTTATCTCACCAATTCCACATTATCTTACCTTTAACGCCAATAAATGTACGAAATAGATTTTTTTACTATTTTTTTCGATTCAGCACTCAATAATTAACTAAATAGATTTTATGTTATTGACCTAAATTACTCATACATTTAAGTTAGCATCAATAAAAATACAATAATGTAAAATTATATTTACATCTCAGTTATTTCTAACATACAAATAAATATATAAATAATGTACCAATAGGTGCAGGGAAATCTTCATGCAAACTTCAACTCAAAAACAACCGCTTTATAAAGTATTATACGTGCAAGTGATTGTTGCCATTTTACTCGGTATCTTACTTGGACATTTTTATCCTGACGTTGGTGAATCTTTTAAACCTCTTGGTGATGGATTTATCAAAATTGTAAAAATGATCATCGCACCAGTTATCTTCTTAACTGTCGTAACGGGTATTGCTGGTATGAATAATATGAAAGCAGTAGGTACAGTTGCGGGTAAATCCATGGCTTACTTCCTGACTTTCTCTACCATTGCATTAATTATTGGTTTAATTGTTGCAAACGTTATTCGCCCAGGTGATGGTCTCAATATTTCCCCAGCCTCATTAGATGCGAGCAAAGTAGAAAGTTATGTAGCAAAAGCGCATGACTCATCAATTGTTGGCTTCTTAATGAATATTATTCCTGACACGGTTATTAGCCCATTAGTTAATGGAAATATCTTACAAGTACTGTTTGTTTCTGTGGTTTTTGGTATTGCCTTAGCGTCTATCGGTACTCGTGGTGAGCCAGTTCTTAAGTTTTTACAAAACTTCTCTGAACCTGTATTCAAAATGGTCGGTATGCTAATGAAATTAGCCCCTATCGGTGCTTTTGGTGCAATGGCCTTTACTATTGGTAAATATGGTATTTCATCAATCAGTAACTTGGTATTACTTGTTCTGACTTTCTATATAACTTCATTATTATTCGTTCTTGTCGTGTTAGGTGCTGTTGCAAAATATAATGGCTTCTCTATTCTCTCTTTAATTAAATATATTAAAGATGAACTTTGGTTAGTATTAGGTACATCTTCTTCGGAAGCTGCTTTACCTAGCTTAATGCGTAAAATGGAAAATGTAGGTTGTAAAAAATCCGTTGTCGGCTTAGTTATTCCAACAGGTTATTCCTTTAACTTAGACGGCACTAACATCTATATGACCATGGCAGCTCTATTTATTGCACAAGCTACTGGTATCGATCTTTCATTAACAGAACAAATTACACTACTTTTAGTTGCAATGATCAGTTCAAAAGGTGCGGCTGGTGTTACTGGTGCAGGCTTTATTACTTTAGCCGCAACCTTATCCGTTGTACCGAGTGTTCCTGTCGCAGGTATGGCATTAATTCTAGGTATTGATCGCTTTATGTCAGAGTGTCGTGCATTAACCAATCTTGTGGGCAATGCTTGCGCTTGCATCGTTGTTGCTCGTTGGGAAAATGCCTTAGATAAAGAAAGAATGAATGATGTCTTTAGTGGCAGAACATCAAGTGAATTTATTGAGGATGCTCCATTAGCTCCTATTGAAATTGAATCTGATAATGCAATTAAAATTCCAGTGAAATAAAGACCATTTTTTATAATCCATAAAAGAGCACATATGTGCTCTTTTATTTTTTATATTCCTTACCACTACGAATAAACACTTATCTTTTTTATAATTTATTTATTATTTTCTCTTTTTCTCATAGATTATTTCCTGCTTATTTTTATAATTTTTTAATTTATAAATTAAGGACAAATTTGTGAATATATTAAAAGATCTGATAAAAAAACAATATTCTCTAAAACTTTTATTTTTCAAATATTGGCTGGGTGGCTCTGCCATAATAATTCTTAGTAGTGTTATTCTTTTTTATACAGCTGTTGTACCACTCATTCAAATTGAAGTATTTTCTTTAAATATCGCTATTTATTTTGTTGCGTTTGCTTTGGCAATAAAAATACTATTTTCTGTAATCACGCTACCTCGTTTTTTTATCTTAGTGAGAGATACTTCAGAGTTTCCCGCAATACTCGCCTTTATTATTGTTCTTTCTGAATGCTTATTTATTTGTTGGTTAGAGTTTATTTATATTGAAGGATTTATCAGTGGTTCATTTTTCCCTTAAAAACAAATGCAATAAAAACAAATAATTGCAAGCCAATTCCTCCTCTACCTCTCACTACCCATATTTTTTACATTTAAATCATTTTATTCACCAAAAATCAAAGCCAAACACACATAATTTTAAAGAAATACAATAAATTAAAACAAACCATAATTTCATTAACTTATTGATTTAAGAAAAATAAATCTCACAAATGGCGATAAATTGAAATTAAATCTAATTTTTTAGATGAAGAGCACAATATTTGATAAAATCAACTTTATTTTATTGACCTGATTTACTCATACCTTTAAGTTACCTGTCACAACAAAATAAATGTAAATAATAATTTACATCATAATTTCTTTTTTATTTAGTCAATATCTTTCAGTTACAGGGAATTTTTATGCAGACTTCATCCCGCAAGCTCCCCTTTTATCGTGTGTTATATATCCAAGTTATTATTGCTATCATTTTCGGTATTCTATTAGGACATTTTTACCCTGATATTGGTGAGTCATTCAAACCTTTGGGTGATGGATTTATCAAAATAGTAAAAATGATCATCGCACCTGTTATCTTTCTAACCGTAGTGACCGGCATTGCTGGTATGAACAATATGAAAGCAGTCGGAAAAGTAGCAGGTAAATCAATGATTTACTTTCTCACATTTTCTACAATTGCACTTGTTATTGGATTAATCACTGCCAATATTATTCGCCCTGGTGACGGTTTAAATATCTCTCCTGAATCATTAGACAGTAGCCGAGTAGAAATGTATGTCACTCAGGCGCACAGCTCTTCTCTTGTTGATTTTTTCATGAATATCATCCCTGATACTATCGTTAGTCCATTAGTTAACGGTAATATCTTACAAGTGCTGTTTGTTTCTGTAGTTTTTGGTCTGGCATTAGCATCAATAGGTTCACGGGGTGAACCTGTATTAAATTTCTTACAGCATCTTTGTGAACCTGTTTTTAAGATGGTTGGTATGCTAATGAAGTTAGCACCTATTGGTGCCTTTGGTGCAATGGCTTTTACGATAGGTAAATATGGGATTTCCTCCATTGGAAATTTAATGTTGTTGGTAATTACTTTTTATTTAACAGCATTACTTTTCGTATTGGTCGTTTTGGGTGCGGTTGCTAAATATAATGGCTTTTCTATTCTCTCTTTAATTAAATACATAAAAGATGAACTTTGGTTAGTATTAGGTACTTCTTCGTCTGAAGCCGCACTACCTACATTAATGAGTAAAATGGAAAAACTGGGTTGTAAAAAATCCGTTGTCGGTTTAGTTATTCCAACTGGTTACTCCTTTAATTTAGATGGCACTAATATCTATATGACCATGGCGGCATTATTTATCGCTCAAGCAACAGGCGTTGATTTGTCATTAACAGAACAAATTACATTACTGTTTGTTGCCATGATCAGCTCAAAAGGTGCAGCAGGTGTTACAGGAGCCGGTTTCATTACTCTTGCAGCAACATTATCGGTTGTTCCTAGTGTTCCCGTTGCGGGTATGGCTTTGATACTAGGTATTGACCGCTTTATGTCAGAATGTCGCGCATTGACCAATCTTGTTGGCAATGCTTGCGCCTGTATTGTTGTTGCTCGCTGGGAAAATGCCTTAGACAAAGAGAGAATGAATGATGTTTTTAGTGGAAGAATATCAATAGAAAACAAGCTAGATACTGATTTAGTATTAGATGAAATAAATGAAAAAACACATTATATAAAAGCATCTGAACAATAGTTTTTATATTTTTTAATAAAAAATAAAAAGAGAGTATTTAAGCACTCTCTTTTTATTAAATAATCGCCATATATTTTTCCGATGATTTGACTGTCATAAGTAAACTTTGTCGTGCTAGTTGGTAATTAACGGATGATGATCCCGCTAAAGAGATCTATCAAAAGATTACACTTGAATATTGGCGATACAATTTTCCTCAATAGTGTGAAGATTAACAAGATATTAATCCTAAACCTGATTTTTAACGCCTATTTTATCAAGTCTAAATAATGTGGTTAGATCAAAGTAAAACTGGCTATCCTAATGAAAAAATTAAGAATATTCACTGCCCTGTGTGAGTCTACCGTGGTGATAATGATATGCTGGTTTCTTTATCTCATTCACAAGAAATCGTTGATAATATTGAACCTGCCTCATTACTGAATGTGCCCTTTATTTCACATGTTGTACATGAAGAAAAGCCTCAATGGCTAGCGAATATTTTTAATGATTTTTTAAACTTTCATTATAAAAATAAATAAAATTTTTATAATTGATGTACTAAACAACACTCTGTTTCCTCATTCATTCTTACCTACCCGTAATTAATAAGTATTTTTACTTAACATATTAAAATTTTACCTTTAAGAACTTTCTTATGTTTTCATCTCGCAAAACAACTGTATATTTGTACAGCTTTATATGGATTTGAAGTTATTTACTAAACAAAGGAATATATTATGAGTAATGAAATTAGTGTATATAAAATGATGAGCAGTTCCCCTTCTATTTATGCAGAAGTGAATGAAAATAGAGGGAAATTTGATCTATCCCTTATGAGTAACAATGAAGTTATTGAAAAAATCAGCGGCATACAGTGCGGACAGACTTTTTATATCAATGCACCAGGAACTTATACCGTACTGGTCAATTATACTGACGGTAAACACACCTCTAATGAGGTCGTTTTTCAGCCATCAGAATTTATGATAGAGAAAGCAGCTCCTTTATTTTCGATGCTAGAAAATAAACTATCCGTACTTTCAGAACCAGTGATTAATGAGAATGATAAATTCTCAGTTCAAATAAAAATAAATAAAGGGAAAAAATCCAAGTTAGATAAATTACTGAAAAAAGAACGTGGATTTTTTGATTTGGAAAAAGTGGTTATTGATTTATCCTCATTTCAAAAAAATCACCCTATTCACAACTTTGAATATTATACTTTAAAAAGTACGCTCTCTGTTAATGATGTAAAAATTGTCGCAGATAAATTAGAAAAAGACAGTGATATTATCTATGTTTCTATCACTCCTGATGAAATCAATTTATTAGAACCTACTAAAAGCGAACAAGAAATTTTTAATGTAAATAATACCACGACTGAAGTAACACCTGATCTTTCTTCTTACCAAAAATATCTTGATGAGCCTCATGGTATGAATGTGCGAAATGCTTGGGCTAGAGGAAATACAGGTCAATTAGCAGTAATTCGACATATTGATTTTGGTGTTAACAGTTTTCATGAAGATCTTCAAAATAAAAATATCACTATTGTTACCAATAATGGTACAACCAAAGAAGAAATTCTTAAAAATTCACATGGTACAGCTTCTGTTGGTGTTATATCAGCTGAAAATAATGGTTTTGGAGTAACTGGCATTGCTCATTCTGCAAAATTATATTCCTATTACATAGCAAATGCTGATCGCGTTTTGGAAGATGCTAGACCTGGTGATATCGTTAGTTTTGAATATGCTAGAATGCATAATGAGAAAATGGTTCCAGGTACTATACTCAAATCCTTTTGGGATAAAATTTATAATTTAACTCAAAAAGGTGTTATCGTACTAAATGTGGCTGGCAATGGTTCAGTTGACTTGTCTCAGAGCTCAAATTTTATCGATTATGGTGACCATGGTGGTATACTGGTAGGTGCTTGCTCACCTAATAATGGAAGAAGGATCAGTTTTTCGAATTATGGTCATTCTACCTCATTAGTAAATTCATGGGGTTCGGAGATAGCAACTACAGGTTACAAAAATCTATACGGCAGAGGTGATGATACGACCACATGGTATAATAATGCATATGGTGGTACTTCAGGCTCAACACCTTTATGTGCTGCGGCTCTTGGATTATTACAATCTCATGCAAAAAGTATGGGCGTTATGTTAACACCGGAGAGTATGAGAGCACTATTAAAAAAATCCAGTTATACTGAAGGAGTAAAAGATGGAATTGGTGTTAGGCCTAATGTTGCTCAATTAATGCATGAATTAGATAAAGAAATTCTGGCTCCACTCGTAAATATAAATCCCTTTTCATATTCATCTAATTATTTAAATCTTAATTCTTCATTTAAAATTGATGAATATAAAATAGAAAATCTTCCATTTTATTACCAATATACTGATCTTAAGCATAATGGTATTATTGCTCATTATCCACAACAAGCTCCATCGGAATTAGAATGGTGGAATCAAGTTATAACAGTAAGTGAAGTTAAAATTCCAATATCTGATAGTAATGGGAATGTATCTGTATTGTATTTAGCAGCACATAAATGGAATGATGCGGGGCGATTCGCTTTAAATACAGCTACAGCACCAGGTAATGATACTGGCGGAAACTTTAGAATACAGTTAAGATATGATCCTGAAAAAAACACTCATTTAAATAAAACAAAATACAGTGGAATTTTCCCTGTCTATATTCAATGTTGGGAACATAAAGAATATAAATTACCTGTTAGAATTAATATCCATATAGAATAATATTAATATCCTGCCGTTCTAATTTAGTTAATAAAAAGGTGCTTGATTTAGCACCTTTTATTATATTTATGGCTAACGCCATAATTAAAAAAACCTCACTTAATTAAGTGAGGTTTAAATTAAAAACTTAAAATCTAAATATCTGTGATAATTTCACTTTGTGGCAATCTTGATTTTGGTAAATTGTAGTTGAAATCATCTTCTTCTCTATAACCTAATGCAACAATTGTCACGGCATGAAGACCTTTATCATTTAAAGAAAATGTTGAATCTATTTTTGATAGATCAAAACCTTCCATTGGAAGAGCATCTATTCCTAACGTTGCCGCACCTAGTAATAGTGATCCCATATTCAAATAAACCTGCTTCTCTATCCAATGAGATAAATCGCCAAGTTGTTTTTCATGTAGATTAACAAAAAATGATCTTGCAAGGTTATTTTGCTCTTTAAATTCGACTGCTGGATACCGTCCTGCTTTATCTTCTAATTCAAGCAAATGAGAGAGATATTCTTCAGTTAATGTATTTCTTGCACACATAACTACAACATGTGAAGCACTTAATATTTTCTCTTTATTGAACTCATATCCACCCTCTGTTGAGCTGGCAATTTTCTGCTTCGCTTCATCCGTTTTTGCGATGATAAAATGCCACGGTTGAGTATTCACACTTGATGGGCTTAGTTGTAATAATGCTTTAATTTGTTCTAATTCTTGCTCAGGGATCACTTTGTTTTTATCAAAATGTTTTGTCGCATAACGTGTTTTCAATATATTTAATAAATTCATTTATTACACCTATTCCAAATAAGACACTTGTATCTGTGCTATTTTAATAATAATTTACCATCTCGCAAGTACGTACAATTTATGTATATAGGGTACAAATGGATACTGTTAAAAAGAATAGATATAACGACTACACCTATGATGGATGCCCGGTTGAAGCCTCTTTAGAGCTGATGGGAGGAAAAGGAAAAGGCATGATCCTTTACCATTTACAGGGAAAAATACTGCGATTTAATGAGCTAAAAAGAAAACTTATTTCAATAACACCTAGAATGCTAACTAAACAGTTACGTGAACTTGAATCTGACGGGCTTATCGAGCGCAAAGTGTATGCTGAAATTCCGCCCAAAGTTGAATATAAACTCAGCGAGGATGGAGAATCACTCTCTCACGTTTTAGCAGCACTACAAAGCTGGGGAGAAGAAAGAGCAATTCCTATATTAAAAAGATCTGCCAATAGAAAATGATAACACTTTCCTTAATTAGAATATTAATTTCTTTAAGAAATTAATATTCTTCTATATTTCTGAGAAAAAACATTTAACATCATTTATAAAATTTAATTTAGGAAAATAATACCCATTAAATGGGTAATTTAAATATAAAATAAAATAAAAACAAGTCTTATAATGATGTAATTTAGATAAATATATTACATAAAAAACGAATACATCTTATTTCTCTATCTTATTATGATAAAAACTTTATTTATATAAAATAAAAACATAATTTATTGATTTTCAATCCTTTAATAATAATTACTCTCTTATAGAAATTCACTATTATTAAGTTGATTTATATAGAAAAAACCAATTTCATTTATTTTAAGATGATATATATATTAGTAAAATAACGTAGTTAATCTGTTATAAAATTATATTCTAGTATTTTTATATAAAAACGTGGCTACTACTTTTATTTATTAATTACTATTTTAGAGAGTTTCTATGAAGAAAACTTTTTTGAGTACATCATTAGCTATCGCATTGAGCTTAACAGTAGGTACAGTATTTGCTGACGATAATACGGGTACTATAAATTTTAATGGTCTATTAACAACAACAACTTGTAAAGTTGATATAGAAGGACAAGGACCTAATGCAACCATTACTTTACCTACAGTAAGTACAAATGTATTAACTCAAGCTGGTCAAGTAACTGGCCGGACTGCATTTAATATGAATCTACACGATTGCGAAAATGTAATTCCTACTATTACTATTTGGAGAATGAATTCAGATTCAAGCGATGTTACTCACAGTCTTGTCTCAGCATTTTTTGAAGCAGGGGTCACCGTTGATCCAGTGACTGGACGACTTAAAAATATGGATACCAGTGCTACAGGTGCTACTTTTGTTAATTTACAATTACTAGATGGTAGTAATAATTTTGCTCCAATTAAAGTTGGTAGTACCTCACAAGTCACTAATACATCTTATGTAGACATTGATTCTGATACATTTTCAGCAACATTACCTTATGCTGTTGAATACTACGCAACAGGTACAACAACTGCTGGTAAAGTTAATAGTAGTGTTGTTTATACTCTGCAATATAAGTAATTGGATATTTATTTTCATTAAATAAAAAAGGTGCTGTATTACCAGCACCCCAAAATATTTTAACTTATTGTTTTTAAAACTTACTCCATCCACTCTGTATGAAATACGCCATCTTTATCAGTACGTTTATATGTATGCGCACCAAAGTAGTCACGTTGAGCTTGGATTAAGTTTGCTGGCAACACTTCTGCACGATAGCTATCGTAGTAAGAAATAGCGGCAGAGAATGTTGGAGTTGGAATACCTGCTTGTACGCCATAACAAACAACATCACGTAAAGCTTGTTGGTAATCGTCAGCGATTTGTTTAAAGTATGGCGCTAACAGCAGATTTGCAATGCTTGCATCTTCATTATAAGCATCTGTAATTTTTTGCAGGAATTGAGCACGAATGATACAACCCGCACGGAAAATCTTCGCGATTTCACCGTAGTTTAAATCCCAGTTATATTCGTCTGATGCGGCTTTCAGTTGTTGGAAACCTTGAGCATAAGAAACGATTTTACCTAAATACAGTGCGCGACGTACATTTTCAATAAAGGCTTTTTTATCGCCAGAGAATGCTTTAGGTGTTGGGCCTGATAATACTTTAGATGCAGCAACACGTTGATCTTTTAATGAAGAGATATAACGAGCAAACACAGACTCAGTGATAAGAGTAACGGGTACACCTAAGTCTAAAGAGCTTTGGCTAGTCCATTTACCTGTACCTTTATTTGCCGCTTCATCAAGAATAACATCTACAAGGTATTTACCTTCGTCATCTTTTTTACGGAAGATATCAGCAGTAATTTCAATCAGGTAGCTACTTAACTCGCCTTTATTCCACTCAGTAAAGGTTTCTGCTAATTCTTCATTAGTTAGACCTAAAGAGTGTTTTAATACTGAATACGCTTCTGCAATCAATTGCATATCGCCATATTCGATACCGTTGTGAACCATTTTCACATAGTGACCCGCGCCATCAGCACCGATATAAGTCACACAAGGTTCACCTTCAGCAACAGCCGCAATTTTTTCAAGGATTGGCGCGACTAATTCGTAAGCTTCTTTTTGTCCACCCGGCATGATTGAAGGGCCTTTTAACGCGCCTTCTTCACCACCAGAAACCCCCGTACCAATGAAGTTAAAACCTTGTGCTGATAATTCACGGTTACGACGAATGGTATCTTTAAAGAAAGTATTTCCGCCATCGATAAGGATATCGCCTTTATCTAAATGCGGTGTCAATGCAGCAATTGTTTTATCCGTTGCTTCACCCGCTTTTACCATTAATAAAATACGGCGCGGTTTTTCTAACGAATCAACAAACTCTTCAATAGAATAATTCGGAACCAGTTTTTTACCTGGATTTTCAGCGATAACTTCGTTGGTTTTATCGCTTGAGCGGTTGTAAATGGATACAGAATAACCACGGCTTTCAATATTTAGCGCAAGGTTACGTCCCATTACTGCCATACCAACCACGCCGATTTGCTGTTTTGACATGAAAATAACTCCCGTCTGAAAATAAACCTGCCAGTATCAATGTACTGACAATTTGTTAACCTGATCACATAGTAACTCACTCTCTCACTTGGTGGTAGTTATTGATGTAATTGGTATCACAATCTTTTAGACAAAATGAAATTATTCCCCTGCGATCGATAATAAATTATTGAAAAATTCCTGCAAATTGCTCATTATTCCCAAGTCGGCATATGCCGTCTTTATAGAAGGTAAAACAAACTGTATGGAATGGATCTTGGATCCGACGATCTGGGTAGGACTTTCCACCCTAATTGTTCTCGAAATCGTACTTGGTATTGATAACCTTGTTTTCATTGCTATTCTGGCAGACAAACTCCCAGCAAAACTAAGAGATAAAGCACGTATAACCGGCTTATTGTGTGCTCTTGTTATGCGAGTTGTGTTGTTATTTAGCCTCTCTTGGCTTATCACTCTGACAAAACCTCTTATTACACTGTTTGATCATCCTTTCAGTGCAAGAGACTTAATTATGCTGCTCGGAGGGATATTCTTGCTGTTCAAAGCCACTATGGAGCTTAATGAACGGCTAGAAGGTAAAGATCACAACGAAGGGAAACAACGTAAAACGACCAGCTTTTGGTCTGTCGTTGCACAAATTATCGTACTGGATGCGGTATTCTCGCTTGACTCAGTGATAACCGCTGTGGGTATGGTTGATCATTTAGGCGTTATGATTGCGGCTGTCACTATTGCAATGTTCTTGATGATCCTTGCAAGTAAGCCTTTAACAAACTTCGTCAATAACCACCCAACCATTGTTATCTTGTGTTTAAGCTTCTTGCTGATGATTGGTTTTGCATTAGTTGCCGAAGGCTTTGGTTACGCCATTCCAAAAGGTTACCTGTATGCAGCGATTGGCTTCTCTATCATGATAGAAGTCTTTAATCAGTTAGCACAATTTAACCGTCGCCGATTCTTATCAGCTTCTCGTTCTTTACGTGAACGAACAGCAGAAGCGGTGTTACGTATTATTAATGGTAAGCCTGAATCATCCGAATTAGATCATCACACATCTGATTTAGTCTCTAATGCTGAAGAGGTATTTGATCCACAAGAGCGCCAAATGATTGTGCGTGTGCTTGGTTTAAGCCAACGTAATGTGAACAGTATCATGACGTCTCGCCATGATGTTGAATATGTAGACTTAAATTCAACACAAGATGATATCCGCCAATTGTTGGAAAAGGACCCCCACTCTCGCTTAGTGATTACTGATGAACAACACAGTGATGAACCTGTTGGTGTGGTTAATATTATTCAATTGTTGAATCAACAATTGCGTAATGAACCTCTAAACTTACGTTTACTGGTCACACAACCGTTGATCTTCCCTGAAGGTTTATCTTTACTACAAGCGTTAGAACAGTTCCGTAGTGCTCACACTCACTTCGCCTTTGTTGTAGATGAATTTGGTTCAGTAGAAGGCGTCGTGACACTGACTGACGTTATGGAAACCATCGCAGGTAACTTACCAGTCAGTTCTGAAGAAAACGATTCTCGTCACGACTTGGTTCAAAATGAAGATGGTTCATGGACAGTTAACGGCTTTACACCACTTGAAGACTTAGTGCTTTATATTCCAATCAAATTGGATGAAAAACGTGAGTATGAAACCTTAGCGGGCTTATTAATGGAGCATTTACAACGTGTTCCAACTGTTGGTGAAAAAATTCTGATTGATGGTATTGAATTTGAGCCATTAGAAGTGAATAACCATCGAATTAATAAAGTTCGAATTGTAGAACCTACACCTGAAGACGAAGAAAACGTTGACGAAGCGTAATCCCTGTCAAATAGCAAAATATCCGCCTTTATGGCGGATATTTTTTATCTGAAGATTGTGTCTACTGGAAAATAATATGTATACCAATGTCAGCGTTAAAATAGTCTGGTTAACCTCTGTTGAAGGAGGAAGGCTATCACCACCTCCTTTAGCTGGTTTTTATTATCCAACCACTCAACTACCTTACAACCCAAATAATTGGAGCCTTGCGATTGAAATCACTCACACACAGAAAAAGTCAGAACATTGGGTAAGTGAGGGTAATATGCAGTTTTTAGTTGAACATGCCCCTCATCATTTATTAGAAGAATTAGAAAAATTTGAAATTTATGAAGGCGCTAAAAAAGTCGCAGATGCCTTTATTCAGTTTAAATAATTATTTTTATACGACTTTTCTTAAGCCGATAAAAAACGGACTTTGATAACAGTTTGAGCTATTCGAAATAAGCAATCATTGAATTAATAAAATTCATATCGTTGAGCAGAAAACTAATAAAAATGTTGATGAAATACAATATAGATGATTTTTAATAAAAAGCTTTCCAGAGATCTTTAGGATTCGTTTTTTCATTTAAGATATAAGGATCATTAGGGTCTATTTTGCACTGCTCTTCTACTTCCTCTGGCCAAATAGGACGGCGACTGGTTAAGATTGCAATATAGCGAGGAATACTAATAATAAAAATAATTGGAGACATCAATGGCATTAAAATTTTCAACATACCTTTAAATAACGTGCTGACATAAAAGAACGTGAATCCATAACTTTCTTTTTTATTGGCTATCGGCAAACAAAATTCAACTTGTTGAATAATATTCTCAGGACCTTCTTCCATATAACGTCGAATAAACTCCCAATGATATTTCAGTAATTCAAAATTACCGGTGGAGGCAGGAAGGCAAAAGGTATCAACAATAGTTTTATTATCATCAGCAAGAATATGCCCACTAATATAATAGTCGTTTTTCATACTTTTAGCGTAATCAAGTCCCGTGGTGAAAAATACTTTCTTCCAAGGTACTGAAATAATAGAACCATCAGTGCGAAAGGCGTAAACCATTTGATTTTTACGATCAAAACGTAATGGGTAGTGTGTCCATGCAAACCACTCTGTTTTCAGTAAAGAGAACATAAAGAGTCCCATTGCAAGGAATAGGGGGGCTAAAACTGATGCCAACAATATTTTACCTGAACTATGATCAAAAAATATAACTGTCAATACAAGCTTTAATGCAAAAATTGAGAATAAAGTAGTAAGTATAGAAGAAAAAAGACTCACAAACCCTTTTGAAGAATAATATTTATCCACCATTTCTAGATAATGAGAATTTATTGCGATCACTTTTATATCAGGAATTAATTCTTCATTGGTTATATCAATACGGCTATTTTGATCAAGTCTACCGGCTATTTCTTCGTTATTTAATAGGCGATTAAGCTTAAATTTTTGTAGTAATCCATAAGAGTCCATTTTAATTATCTCTTTATTTGTTTAAATTTTTAATCTAAAAAGATCTTTTCCGGTAAAATAAAATTGCGTAGTTGCAAGAGTGCGATTGGGCCATCGCCCATTTCAGTTCTTAAGGTATAGTTTAGGGACTGCCCGTTTAAGGTTTTCCAACTGACAGAGTAACTACTGGTGCTGCCGGCATAAGGGGCAATTTGGGCATCTTCCAATAAACGAATAATGCCCCAGACGCCACGATAATCACCATAAATACGTGTCCCTGTATTGGTGGTGATCCAACTGAGTGATGCGCCAGAGGCAACGGTATCAGCTGGCCAAACAAAGCGTTGCCATTGAGGTTGTTGGTTATCATAGATAAGAGATTGTTTATCTATCATTAAGTGGGTTTGCATAATGTCAGGTGATGTACCTGGACGTAACTCAAAATAAAGACGCGCTTCACCATTCGCAAAAACGACATCACCGAGATAGCTTAGTTTATCTAAGGCTTTTAAGAACTCAGGGTTAAAGGTCAAACCTTGTGCATTCGTGGTATCGGGTACCCAGTGCGTACCTTCTTTATGTAAAACACCGTTAAGGTGAGTTTCAAGGAAGCGCTGAATACGACCATTATCAGGGCGTAGATATTGCGCCATTAAAGGTAATGAGATTTCACTTTGCGTATTTTTGAGTGGATAGCGACCACCAAATGCCCTATTCCAATCATTCACAACGGCATTTCGCCATTGAGTGTTGATACCTTGTGAAGTGGGCGCTAATAACTGTTGCCATGCTTGAGACATGGGCTGTACAAGAAGTGTTTGTCCAAAGCCGCGCCACTCTTGCCCAAAGCTTGCCGCGATTAAGCTACCGTAATCTTGCGTTTCTGATAAGTCGACCGTTTTTCCTTCAAAAACACTTCGAGCCAATGCTTGAGACATGGCTTGTGGATCGGGGGCATTAACAACTTGTTGAAGTTTTAAGCGAACTCTAGTCACGCGTGTGAGGTAGGCTTGTAGGCTTAACGCATCACTGTTTTGCGCTGAAGATTGAGGATCGGTAAAGGCCAGTATTGGCGCAAAAACAGGCTCTAGAGGGCCTGTAAATTCAGCTTTTTGACTAATAACCGGCTGTTGTTCTTTGTTTAATAAATCTTTGGCTGAGTTAACAAAAGAGTCTGCTAGTTTTTCTTGTTGACGACCTGTTTTACCTTGATAAGAAAGCGTATTCATTAAGGCAATAATGGGAGATTGTCTGACATCGCTCATTAAGGTGAGTTGATCAATGGTATCGGAGAGACTTTGTGTTTCTCGCCACTGCAAACCATTGAGAAAGCTTAACCAACTGCCTGAAAAATCATTAAAATAACGTTCTGTCAGGTTTTGCTGGAGTTTTTCAGGTGAGATATCAATATCGGTCTCTTTTTGTGTGTCACTTAACACCCAATCTATTTCTTCTCGTCTCTCATATACGGCTTTTTTAATCGCGGGTTCAATCGATTCTTCCCATGCTTTACGCGTAAAAATACCAGGTACTGTATCTGCTGAACTTAATAAGAAACTGACATCGGTATCACCGGTCATATCATCTAACGTCATATCCGCAAAGTTATGCTGCGCTTGTTGTAAGATTTTTTGGTAAAGCGCAGATTCGCCATTACGTTGACCAATTTGGCGAATAAGAATAGTTCGGCTTCCGGCAACTAAAGTTCGATTAGGCTTGATTGTCCATTCATGGTGATAAGGCAATTGAGAGGCATAGAAGGTTAATAATTCAGTGCCTAATGTTTGCCATTCCCCTTCTTTTAATCCGTTATATTCAGGCCAAATGTGTAATACACTTTCAGTGAAGAATGCCGGATCAATACGGGATGGATCGCTCATCATTAAATAGGCTTTTAAGGCTTGATAAGCGGATTGAGCACCTTCAATTCGTTCTGCACTTTCAGGCGGGAACTGCATAAACGCGTGAAGATAATTTTCAAGATGTTGTTGTGTTGAATCGCGTAATAACGGCAACATGGATTGGCTATAAACCGGCCATAGATGACTAAGCAATGCGTTATTACTGCTTAACCCAAAGCGTAGCCAAAATGGAACAGAGGTTTTTTCTCGATGGCTTAATAAACCTAAGGTTTGTTGTAAGCCATATTGTGCCTGTAAGCGGGCAAATTCAGATTGATGATTGTCTGTTGCTAACTGCGCTTGTTGTTGGCTTTGGGTAATTAATTGGCGATTCATAAAATAAGAAACCACCATACCAATCCCCCACAGTGTCATGGCAGTGGCAACGGTATATTGCAAAATACGTTTGGAGTTTAGACCTATAGGTGATGCTTTTAACTGATAGGGTAATTGTGAATTTGCTGCCATTAGTGCTTTCCAATGGGAATTGGATACCCATTGATTATTTTGTGATGAAGTTGCAGACACATTATTGTTAACAGCCGTACTAAAGAGCACACCAGCGAACGGCAACGAGCGATAACCCGATAAAAGCGGTGCCAAAGTATTGGCGAGTTTTTCACATCCTTCATGTTGAAGAAAACGCGCTAATGCTAATAGGTAAGTTTGTGTTGGGTTATGCAAGACAGCTTGTGTGCCTTGTTCCATTAATGCTGGCAAAAGCGTTTTTAAGTCATTGGAAATTATTTCAGACGTCGCTTTTAAAGGGGCTGAATAAAGGATTGTGGGTACTTCATTTGTTGTTATTTCACCGTGATTACTGATATTCCAAAGCCAAATGGGGGCTTGCCAGCGTAATTGACGAAATAGCTGGTGGAAATAACGGCTAGCTGTGTCTGTATTGGTCGGATTTAAGTGATTAAATAAGGAATGACCCAGCGGTTGTTGCGATAAGTTATTTTCTGACACCCAAATAACCGCATCGAGCGGACGACGTCGGCGCAGTTGTTTTAAATCTTGAATTAAATTTTCATCAATACTTTGATGGATATCGCCACCATAGATAAGTAACGTTCCATTGTTTTCTTGCCAGATGTCCGTTGTTAGATTGGGAGTCAGTTTTTCGATAGATGTCGAGGTGCCGATGAGGAGTTGGATTGTTATTTTTCTGCGCCAGAAAGTGCTGTAGTAATTTTTACTATAGTCAATAATATTATTTATAAAGCTGGTATTAGCATAATCCATCTGGACCTGTGACTTGATGTTTTTATTTTCCCCTCTAGCATTACTATAGTTAAACTTCCCAATATATCGGGCAGTTATAAATAAAAATACAATACTAAAAAATACAATAACCATTGTAATTAAAGTTTTTTTTAAAAAAATATTTTCTTGAATAGAATATTTTATTGTGTCAATGGCATTTAGTGAGCATAGCAGGATAAATAAAAAACAAATTACAGCAATAAATAGTAGCAGTATAATTACCCATGTTTTTTTTAAAATATTTCTAAAATAGAAAAAGAAAACCCTCATATCCATACCTTTGCCCTGCTATAATATTAATAAGCTTTAATAAAACTTAGTTTAATGGATTAACAATTAAAATATTTTTTTTATCAATTAATAGTTGTGGAGATTTTTCTTTAATTAATTGAGTTGTAGTGATATAAACATTTACCCAAGGAGATGCATTATGTGTATATCCGATACTACGATTAATATCGTATAATACAGTGTGACGACTAATATCTGATGATAAAATTTTTATTTTTATTTCATTCTCATGATTATCTTGTAAATTTGTTATCCATATATCTTTTAATTTATTTTTATCAAGATCGCTCCATATCGCTACAGTATTAATTTTTTCATTAAATAGGTCGAAAATATTTTTATTTTCAACCAATTCTGGACGATGAATTTTTGCTATCCCCTTAATTGAATGGTAGTTAGAAAAAGAAAATAATTGTGCAGTAGCTACTTCACTATGATAATTAATAGGAGTATCAAAAGAATAAATATTAATTACAAGTAAAAAATCAAATAATTTAGGGCTATCTAACCAATTATCAATTAAATCTATTTTTACCTCTTCTGTATAGCTAACATAATAGGCTCTTTCTATTCTTTGAGCTAATATCTCATCAATCTCTAGTTTTTCATCATCTGAAAAATTAGAATAGTTAGATGATATTATTATATTAAATTTAGCATCATCAGAAATTTGATATATTTTAGATATTAATGATGGTTCTATTAATAATTTATTTAACCTATTTATTATTCTAGTAACATTATTCTCCTTAATATCAGAAAATTGAGAGCAATAAATAACATTGCCATCTAATTGATATGAAGGTAATAACGATGATTTACCAACCACTATTTGAGTCGATAAATCTTTACAATTTTCGAGATAAGGTAATATCATTGTTTGACTTAATAAGGTTATATATCTCTGTCCAATGATAATCAGATTATCTCTATCTTCTTCTCTTTTTTTATCCCACCCATCAGCTATAAATTGATGCAATATATAAAATAAATATCTGAAAAAACAGAGGCCAACCCACACTAAAAAGGTTAAAAAAGATATTTGTAAAACTGATATCTTTTTTATATTAAGAAAAGGAAAGATAAAGTAATTAATAAAATTAATAAAACATAATAAAAAAACAAAAAACTTTCCCCACGTTTTTATGGAGGGCAGTGAATGGCGTTTTGCTTTTGGTGGTAAAGATGATAAATCAACAGGCATAAGTTTATTGACTCACTTTAGCTTTAGAAAGAGAAGAAATTAATGTACAACCACAGCTACATTTATATCCATCGAAAGCAACAGGAATACCATCATCTAAAAATGTGGGATGACCTTGAGCTATTACAACATTATCATGCCCTTTTTTAGGGCAGTAAACAGCATCACCTAAACGTGCAACACCAATACCATTAAATATCATAGAAGATGATCCTGATAATACATAGCCTCCGCTACTATTCTTATCACCGATGCGAATAATTCCTTTCATTATTTAATACCTTAAAATAGTTTTTAATAAAATGCTTTCCAGAGATCTTTAGGATTCGTTTTTTCATTTAAGATATAAGGATCATTAGGGTCTATTTTGCACTGCTCTTCTACTTCCTCTGGCCAAATAGGACGGCGACTGGTTAAGATTGCAATATAGCGAGGAACACTAATAATAAAAATAATTGGAGACATCAATGGCATTAAAATTTTCAACATACCTTTAAATAACGTGCTGACATAAAAGAACGTGAATCCATAACTTTCTTTTTTATTGGCTATCGGCAAACAAAATTCAACTTGTTGAATAATATTCTCAGGACCTTCTTCCATATAACGTCGAATAAACTCCCAATGATATTTCAGTAATTCAAAATTACCGGTGGAGGCAGGAAGGCAAAAGGTATCAACAATGGTTTTATTATCATCAGCAAGAACATGCCCACTAATATAATAGTCATTTTTCATACTTTTAGCGTAATCAAGTCCCGTGGTGAAAAATACCTTCTTCCAAGGTACTGAAATAATAGAGCCATCAGTACGAAAGGCGTAAACCATCTGATTTTTACGATCAAAACGTATGGGGTAATGAGTCCATGCAAACCACTCTGTTTTCAGTAAAGAGAACATAAAAAGTCCCATTGCAAGAAATAGAGAGACCATGATAAAAGTAAATATAATATCTTCTTTAGTGAATTGATTAGAAAAAATGAGATCTATAATAAATAATAATGTACAACTTAAAAATGTAACAGTACCTAAAGACGAAAAAAGACTCACAAACCCTTTTGAGGAATAATATTTATCCACCATTTCGAGATAATGAGAATTTATTGCGATCACTTTTACATCTGGAATTAACTCTTCATTTTCTAAATCAATACGATTATTTTGGTCCAATTTACCGGCTATTTCTTCGTTATTTAATGGGCGATTAAGCTTAAATTTTTGTAGTAATCCATAAGAGTCCATTTTAATTATCTCTTTATTTGTTTAAATTTTTAATCTAAAAAGATCTTTTCTGGTAAAACAAAATTGCGTAGTTGCAAGAGTGCGATTGGGCCATCGCCCATTTCTGTTCTTAAAGTGTAATTGAGTGACTGTCCATTTAAGGTTTTCCAACTGACAGAGTAACTGCTGGTGCTACCAGCATAAGGGGCGATATTGGCATCCTCCAATAACCGAATGATGCCCCAGACGCCACGATAATCGCCATAAATACGTGTACCTGTATTGGTGGTGATCCAACTCAGCGATGCACCTGAAGCAACGGTATCAGCTGGCCAAACAAAGCGTTGCCATTGCGGTTGTTGGTTATCATAGATAAGAGATTGTTTATCTATCATTAGGTGGGTTTGCATAATGTCAGGTGATGTACCTGGACGTAATTCAAAATAAAGACGCGCTTCACCATTCGCAAAAACGACATCCCCGAGATAGCTTAGTTTGTCTAAGGCTTTTAAGAACTCAGGGTTAAAGGTTAAGCCCTGTGCATTTGTGGTATCGGGTACCCAGTGCGTACCTTCTTTATGCAAAACGCCGTTAAGGTGAGTTTCAAGGAAGCGCTGAATACGACCATTATCAGGGCGTAGATATTGCGCCATTAAAGGTAATGAGATTTCACTTTGCGTATTTTTGAGTGGATAGCGACCACCGAATGCCATATTCCAGTCATTAACAACGGCATTTCGCCATTGAGTGTTAATACCTTGCGAAGTGGGCGCTAATAACTGTTGCCATGCTTGAGACATGGGCTGTACAAGAAGTGTTTGTCCAAAGCCACTCCACTCTTGCCCAAAGCTTGCCGCGATTAAGCTACCGTAATCTTGCGTTTCTGATAAGTCGACCGTTTTTCCTTCAAAAACACTTCGAGCCAATGCTTGAGACATGGCTTGTGGATCGGGGGCATTAACAACTTGTTGAAGTTTTAAACGAACTCGAGTCACGCGTGTGAGGTAGGCTTGTAGGCTTAACGCATCACTGTTTTGCGCTGAAGATTGAGGATCGGTGAAGGCAAGTATTGGTGCAAAAACAGGCTCTAGAGGGCCGGTAAATTCCGCCTTTTGACTAATAACCGGCTGTTGTTCTTTGTTTAATAAATCTTTGGCTGAGTTAACAAAAGAGTCTGCTAGTTTTTCTTGTTGGCGCCCCGTTTTACCTTGATAAGAAAGCGTATTCATTAAGGCAATAATGGGGGATTGTCTGACATCGCTCATTAAGGTGAGTTGATCAATGGTATCTGAAAGACTTTGTGTTTCTCGCCACTGCAAACCATTGAGGAAGCTTAACCAACTGCCTGAAAAATCATTAAAATAGCGTTCTGTGAGATTTTGCTGGAGTTTTTCAGGTGAGATATCAATATCGGTCTCTTTTTGTGTGTCACTTAATACCCAATCTATTTCTTCTCGTCTCTCATGAACGGCTTTTTTAATCGCGGGTTCAATCGATTCTTCCCATGCTTTACGCGTAAAAATACCAGGTACTGTATCTGCTGAACTTAATAAGAAACTGACATCGGTATCACCGGTCATATCATCTAACGTCATATCCGCAAAGTTATGCTGCGCTTGTTGTAAGATTTTTTGGTAAAGCGCAGATTCGCCATTACGTTGACCAATTTGGCGAATAAGAATAGTTCGGCTTCCGGCAACTAAAGTTCGATTAGGCTTGATTGTCCATTCATGGTGATAAGGCAATTGAGAGGCATAGAAGGTTAATAATTCGGTGCCTAATGTCTGCCATTCCCCCTCTTTTAATCCGTTATAGTCAGGCCAAATGCGTAATGCACTTTCAGTGAAGAATGCAGGATCAATACGGGACGGATCGCTCATCATTAAATAGGCTTTTAATGCTTGATAAGCGGATTGAGCACCTTCAATACGTTCTGCGCTTTCTGGTGGGAGTTGCATAAACGCGTGAAGGTAATTTTCAAGGTGTTGTTGGGTTGAATCGCGCAATAACGGCAACATAGATTGGCTATAAACCGGCCATAGATGACTAAGTAATGCGTTATTACTGCTTAAGCCAAAGCGTAGCCAAAATGGAACAGAAGTTTTTTCTCGATGGCTTAATAAACCTAAGGTTTGTTGTAAGCCATATTGTGCCTGCAAGCGGGCAAATTCAGATTGATGATTGTCTGTTGCTAACTGCGCTTGTTGTTGGCTTTGGGTAATTAATTGGCGATTCATAAAATAAGAAACCACCATACCAATCCCCCACAGTGTCATGGCAGTGGCAACGGTATATTGCAAAATACGTTTTGAGTTTAGCCCTAAAGGTGATGCCTTTAGTTGAGGGGGAGGGTGTGAATTTGCCGTGAGAAGCGCTTTCCAATGGGGATTGGATGTCCATTGATTATTTTGTGATAAAGTTGCAGACACGTTATTGTCAACAGGTGTACTAAAGAGCACACCAGCGAACGGCAAGGAGCGATAACCTGATAAAAGCGGTGCCAAAGTATTGGCGATTTTTTCACATCCTTCATGTTGAAGAAAACGCGCTAATGCTAATAGGTAAGTTTGTGTTGGGTTATGCAAGACAGCTAGTGTGCCTTGTTCCACTAGTGCCGGTAAAAGCGTTTTTAAGTCATTAGAAAGCGTTTCAGATGTCGCTTTTAAAGGGGCTGAATAAAGGATTGTGGGTACTTCATTTGTTGTTATTTCACCGTTATTACTGATATTCCAAAGCCAAATGGGGGCTTGCCAGCGTAATTGACGAAATAGCTGGTGGAAATAACGGCTCGCTGTATCTGTATTGGTCGGATTTAAGTGATTAAATAAGGAATGACCCAGCGGTTGTTGCGATAAGTTATTTTCTGATACCCAAATAACCGCATCGAGCGGACGACGTCGGCGCAGTTGTTTTAAATCTTGAATTAAATTTTCATCAATACTTTGATGGATATCGCCACCATAGATAAGCAACGTGCCGTTGTTTTCTTGCCAGATATCTGTTGTTAGGTTGGGAGTCAGTTTTTCGATAGAAGTAGAGGTGCCTATTAACAAGTTAATTTTTACTTTACTCTGCCAAAATAAGCCATAAACTCTTTTCATTCTTTCTAATAAAAGATTATTACTATTACCTTCTTCTTTTATTCTATTTTCTTCAGATGGGTATTTGTTGAAATTTTTATCATTATTTCTATATTTATATTTTTTGATTTTATTGAAATAAAAAAATAATGTGCTAATAAAAAAAGACACCAATGCTAGAATAATAATAGCTACTTCTTTCTTTCTTGTCGTATCGATGAAAAAATATTCACCATAACGCCAGATGACGATACAAAGTATTAATATAATAAAAAAGAAGAAGATAGTTTTTATAGACAATGATAAAAATTTTGCATTCATTCTATTTGCTCATTATTTGTCGTTACTGTATTAATATAAAAATTATTTTCACTCTGACATAAAGAAAGAATGTTTTTTTATATTGATATACAAAATTTACGGACAATCCCATTGTTATCCAAGAAGAATAATCATCAATAGGTCCAATAAAATACTCTATATCTAAGGTATTATCTAATGATATATCATTTAATGAATTGTCATTATTAAATAATGCCATAAGGATATTACTATTTGCTTTACTATCTAGAATAATATGCGTGGCTAAATTCGAATCAATTTGAATTTCACTAAAGATATTTAGTGCTTCTTGATAATTTTCATCTTCTGCTATTAACATTGGACGCTGAACATTAGCCATTATGTCAATATGATGTTTTTTGATTATATCATCTGATGACATGATCAATATTCCCAAGGCCGCAGATTGATTCTCTTTAACACTCTGATCGATAATTATTATTTCAATATTATCATCATTATTTGCTATAGTGTTTTCTATATGCTGATACGATAAGCCATCAACTATTTCAAAATCAGGTATTTCTTTATTAAGAAAGAGTTCTCTCCATACAAGATAAAGTTCATCTCTTATTTTGTTTTTATCTTTAGTCGTTAGATATTTTATTTTGATAGACAATTTATCAAGTAATTTTTCTATGGTTGGTTGTGTACTTTTTAATAAATAATAAACTGATGGTTTTTTCTCATCTAAATAGTCGATATTCTGAGGAATGTGATAACATGATATATGTTCTGCTGCATTATTGTTTATATATGAAATCGTTGTTTTTTGTGGAAGGAAAAAAATGCTATCGATAACACAAACACTACGTCTTCCCCAATCCTCCCATTTTTTATCTGCAAATTTTTTCTCATTATATAAAAAAGAATAAATATTTTTGTTTTTTATATAAACTATATGCTTATATAAAAATGTAATTATTGTTATTAAAAAAGGAAGAATAGAAATAATAATTCTAAAGAATTCTTTTTGTTGTGTAACTTCATCTTTATTTTTTAAACTTAAAGAGTAGATTAGAAATAAAATCGACAAACCTATTGCTAAACACCATTTAAAATAAGGAAGATGAGTTGGTTTTGATGTTAATTTAATTGATTTTTTATTCCATGCCATAATTAATCCAGTGAAAAATCAGTAATGCTAGCAATAAGATAACAACCACACTCTGTATGGCATCCCTCAGTCGCAAGAGCTGTACCTTGACAAGTAAAATAAGATGAACCTTCAATAATAGAATTAATTCCATGTCCTTTCTTTGGGCAATTAACTTTATCTCCTACTTTAGCCGCTTTTTTTCCATTGATAATAAAATCAGAGGTCGCTGTAATAACTATGCCGCCATGACTGGTTTTATCTCCTAATAAAATAATTTTTTTATTCATAAATCATTCCATTAATATACATTAAAGGGTGATAATCCAATTTTTTAGATATTGAATACCAACGGTAAGCTATTTAGTGTCAAATAAAGAACTGTATTTTATCACTACGAGGAGCACAACCTTGGATCATAATGATGATAGACAGTAAGAGAAAAAATTTATAAACGCTCCATCTCTTCTTTTGCTTTATATTTGAAGCAAATAGGTTCAAATAACCTCCTGAATTGTAATTGAAGTTATATTTAGTTAAGACTTTTTAATTTATTATAATTTGGAGGCCATGAAGATTTTTTTTCTATGGTGCCATCTGAATAATAAATAATAATATCTTTTTCTAGCTCTTTAGGCATGTCAATCTTCGTGATATTATCCTTATGAAAGAGAGGGGTAAATAATATATTTCTTTCATTATTAACTAATATATATTGAGATCTACCCCAATGGTTAAATAAAGTTATTTTTTTTCATTTGATACTTCGTTATTAATAAATACCGGATAGTAATTAAGTTCTATTTTTTCATTTTCTATTAAATTTCTTATAATTTCTCCTTCATTATATTTATTGTTATTAAAGAGTAAAATAAGTTTATGTGATGGTATTGCTTCAAAGTCACTATCAGTATTCAGAGTTTTTTTGTAAATGATTGATATCCAAACTTCACTTAATTGCCATTGACATGAACCGCCTCCATTCAGGGCGATTTTAGTCTGATAGATATCACTGCTACCTTGTTGTTTAAGTGCTACGGCGTTAGGATTAAAACCAGAAATATACTCTTTCTCACCTGCAGAGTTATATTGAGCGCGTTGGCAAATTTCGGAACGATAAAGCACATTTAAAGGTAATACCTCAATCCCTGCTGGAAGCTTGATCCCGACGGTAACCCACTCTGTATTAGCAGGAGGAGACAGTGTTTTATTTTTATCACTACGAGGAGCACAGCCTTGGATCATGATGATGATAGGCAGTAAGAGAAAAAACTTATAAACGCTCCATTTCTTCTCTTGCCTTATATTTGACATAAATAGGTTCAAATAACCTCCTGAATTGTAATTGAAGTTATATTTAGTTAAGACTTTTTAATTTATTATAATTTGGAGGCCATGAAGATTTTTTTTCTATGGTGCCATCTGAATAATAAATAATAATATCTTTTTCTAGCTCTTTAGGCATGTCAATCTTCGTGATATTATCCTTATGAAAGAGAGGGGTAAATAATATATTTCTTTCATTATTAACTAATATATATTGAGATCTACCCCAATGGTTAAATAAAGTTATTTTTTTTCATTTGATACTTCGTTATTAATAAATACCGGATAGTAATTAAGTTCTATTTTTTCATTTTCTATTAAATTTCTTATAATTTCTCCTTCATTATATTTATTGTTATTAAAGAGTAAAATAAGTTTATGTGATGGTATTGCTTCAAAGTCACTATCAGTATTCAGAGTTTTTTTGTAAATGATTGATATCCAAACTTCACTTAATTGCCATTGACATGAACCGCCTCCATTCAGGGCGATTTTAGTCTGATAGATATCACTGCTACCTTGTTGTTTAAGTGCTACGGCGTTAGGATTAAAACCAGAAATATACTCTTTCTCACCTGCAGAGTTATATTGAGCGCGTTGGCAAATTTCGGAACGATAAAGCACATTTAAAGGTAATACCTCAATCCCTGCTGGAAGCTTGATCCCGACGGTAACCCACTCTGTATTAGCAGGAGGAGACAGTGTTTTATTTTTATCACTACGAGGAGCACAGCCTTGGATCATGATGATGATAGGCAGTAAGAGAAAAAACTTATAAACGCTCCATTTCTTCTCTTGCCTTATATTTGACATAAATAGGTTCAAATAACCTCCTGAATTGTAATTGAAGTTATATTTAGTTAAGACTTTTTAATTTATTATAATTTGGAGGCCATGAAGATTTTTTTTCTATGGTGCCATCTGAATAATAAATAATAATATCTTTTTCTAGCTCTTTAGGCATGTCAATCTTCGTGATATTATCCTTATGAAAGAGAGGGGTAAATAATATATTTCTTTCATTATTAACTAATATATATTGAGATCTACCCCAATGGTTAAATAAAGTTATTTTTTTTCATTTGATACTTCGTTATTAATAAATACCGGATAGTAATTAAGTTCTATTTTTTCATTTTCTATTAAATTTCTTATAATTTCTCCTTCATTATATTTATTGTTATTAAAGAGTAAAATAAGTTTATGTGATGGTATTGCTTCAAAGTCACTATCAGTATTCAGAGTTTTTTTGTAAATGATTGATATCCAAACTTCACTTAATTGCCATTGACATGAACCGCCTCCATTCAGGGCGATTTTAGTCTGATAGATATCACTGCTACCTTGTTGTTTAAGTGCTACGGCGTTAGGATTAAAACCAGAAATATACTCTTTCTCACCTGCAGAGTTATATTGAGCGCGTTGGCAAATTTCGGAACGATAAAGCACATTTAAAGGTAATACCTCAATCCCTGCTGGAAGCTTGATCCCGACGGTAACCCACTCTGTATTAGCAGGAGGAGACAGTGTTTTATTTTTATCACTACGAGGAGCACAGCCTTGGATCATGATGATGATAGGCAGTAAGAGAAAAAACTTATAAACGCTCCATTTCTTCTCTTGCCTTATATTTGACATAAATAGGTTCAAATAACCTCCTGAATTGTAATTGAAGTTATATTTAGTTAAGACTTTTTAATTTATTATAATTTGGAGGCCATGAAGATTTTTTTTCTATGGTGCCATCTGAATAATAAATAATAATATCTTTTTCTAGCTCTTTAGGCATGTCAATCTTCGTGATATTATCCTTATGAAAGAGAGGGGTAAATAATATATTTCTTTCATTATTAACTAATATATATTGAGATCTACCCCAATGGTTAAATAAAGTTATTTTTTTTCATTTGATACTTCGTTATTAATAAATACTGGATAGTAATTCAGTTCTATTTTTTCATTTTCTATTAAATTTCTTATCAGTTCTGGCGGACGAAAATTATGGTCCTTAAAGATTAAAATAAGTTCATCTGATGGTATTGTTTCAAAATCATTATAAGTATTTGGTGTTTTTTTATAAACGATTGACATCCAAACTTCACTTAATTGCCAGTGACATGCCCCGCCCCCATTAAGGGCTATTTGTGCCTGATAGATATCACTGTTACCTTGTTGTTTAAGTGTTACGGTATTAGGATTAAAACCCGGAATATAATATTTCTCGCCAGCTGAATTATATCGAGCACGTTGGCAAATATCGGAGCGATAAAGCACATTTAGAGGTAATGCCTCAATGCCTTCTGGAAGTTTGATCCCGACGGTAACCCACTCTGTATTAGCAGGAGGAGACAGTGTTTTATTTTTATCACTACGAGGTGCACAGCCTTGGATCATAATGATGATAGGCAGTAAGAGAAAAAACTTATAAACGCTCCATTTCTTCTCTTGCCTTATATTTGACGTAAATAGGTTCAAATAACCTCCTGAATTGTAATTGAAGTTATATTTAGTTAAGACTTTTTAATTTATTATAATTTGGTCTTGAAGAGTTGATTTTTTCTATAGTGCCATCTGAATAATAAATAATAATATCTTTTTCTAGCTCTTTAGGCATGTCAATCTTCGTGATATTATCCTTATGAAAGAGAGGGGTAAATAATATATTTCTTTCATTATTAACTAATATATATTGAGATCTACCCCAATGGTTAAATAAAGTTATTTTTTTTTCATTTGATACTTCGTTATTAATAAATACCGGATAGTAATTAAGTTCTATTTTTTCATTTTCTATTAAATTTCTTATAATTTCTCCTTCATTATATTTATTGTTATTAAAGAGTAAAATAAGTTTATGTGATGGTATTGCTTCAAAGTCACTATCAGTATTCAGAGTTTTTTTGTAAATGATTGATATCCAAACTTCACTTAATTGCCATTGACATGAACCGCCTCCATTCAGGGCGATTTTAGTCTGATAGATATCACTGCTACCTTGTTGTTTAAGTGCTACGGCGTTAGGATTAAAACCAGAAATATACTCTTTCTCACCTGCAGAGTTATATTGAGCGCGTTGGCAAATTTCGGAACGATAAAGCACATTTAAAGGTAATACCTCAATCCCTGCTGGAAGCTTGATCCCGACGGTAACCCACTCTGTATTAGCAGGAGGAGACAGTGTTTTATTTTTATCACTACGAGGAGCACAGCCTTGGATCATGATGATGATAGGCAGTAAGAGAAAAAACTTATAAACGCTCCATTTCTTCTCTTGCCTTATATTTGACATAAATAGGTTCAAATAACCTCCTGAATTGTAATTGAAGTTATATTTAGTTAAGACTTTTTAATTTATTATAATTTGGAGGCCATGAAGATTTTTTTTCTATGGTGCCATCTGAATAATAAATAATAATATCTTTTTCTAGCTCTTTAGGCATGTCAATCTTCGTGATATTATCCTTATGAAAGAGAGGGGTAAATAATATATTTCTTTCATTATTAACTAATATATATTGAGATCTACCCCAATGGTTAAATAAAGTTATTTTTTTTCATTTGATACTTCGTTATTAATAAATACTGGATAGTAATTCAGTTCTATTTTTTCATTTTCTATTAAATTTCTTATCAGTTCTGGCGGACGAAAATTATGGTCCTTAAAGATTAAAATAAGTTCATCTGATGGTATTGTTTCAAAATCATTATAAGTATTTGGTGTTTTTTTATAAACGATTGACATCCAAACTTCACTTAATTGCCAGTGACATGCCCCGCCCCCATTAAGGGCTATTTGTGCCTGATAGATATCACTGTTACCTTGTTGTTTAAGTGTTACGGTATTAGGATTAAAACCCGGAATATAATATTTCTCGCCAGCTGAATTATATCGAGCACGTTGGCAAATATCGGAGCGATAAAGCACATTTAGAGGTAATGCCTCAATGCCTTCTGGAAGTTTGATCCCGACGGTAACCCACTCTGTATTAGCAGGAGGAGACAGTGTTTTATTTTTATCACTACGAGGTGCACAGCCTTGGATCATAATGATGATAGGCAGTAAGAGAAAAAACTTATAAACGCTCCATTTCTTCTCTTGCCTTATATTTGACGTAAATAGGTTCAAATAACCTCCTGAATTGTAATTGAAGTTATATTTAGTTAAGACTTTTTAATTTATTATAATTTGGTCTTGAAGAGTTGATTTTTTCTATAGTGCCATCTGAGTAATAAATAATATTAGCACTTCCTAGCTCTTTAGGCATATCAATATTCGTGATATTATCTTTATGATAGATAGGGGTGAATAATATATTTTTTTCATCATTGACTGATATATATTGAGGCCTATCCCAACTATTAAATAGGATTATTTTTTTTCTATTTTCTATTTTACTATTAATAAATACTGGATAGTAATTCAGTTCTATTTTTTCATTTTCTATTAAATTTCTTATTAGTTCTGGCGGGCGAAAATTGTGGCCATTAAAGATTAAAATAAGTCTATGTGATGGTATTGCTTCAAAGTCACTATCAGTATTCAATGTTTTTTTGTAAATGATTGATATCCAAACTTCACTTAATTGCCATTGACATGAACCGCCTCCATTCAGGGCGATTTTAGTCTGATAGATATCACTGCTACCTTGTTGTTTAAGTGTTACGGTATTAGGATTAAAACCCGGAATATAATATTTCTCGCCAGCTGAATTATATCGAGCACGTTGGCAAATATCGGAGCGATAAAGTACATTTAGAGGTAATGCCTCAATGCCTTCTGGAAGTTTGATCCCGACGGTAACCCACTCTGTATTAGCAGGAGGAGACAGTGTTTTATTTTTATCACTACGAGGTGCACAGCCTTGGATCATAATGATGATAGGCAGTAAGAGAAAACATTTATAAACGCTCCATCTCTTCTTTTGCCTTACGGCTAAAACGGATAAGGGCATTTTCGCCTCCTGGAATTGATTTTGTGATATTAAGAGTGATAGCCACTGATTCTTGCATGCCTAAAAAACATTTATCTCTTGCAACTCTTTTGGGAGGGATCCTAGTTTGATCAGTATCATTTCTATTGGTGTATTGTTGTATTTGTTCTTTAAACTTCTGTCGATTGAGTTTGCGTTGTAATTCTAGCTCTGGCCAAGAAGCTTCTAATAATTCATTGTTTATATATGGAACATACATATCTGACATAGAATGATTTCTAGGATCTGTAAAGCTATCTAACAATGGATTTGTATTGGAGGGGAACAAATTTTCATAATCATCGAGGTTATATTCTTCCATTAATGCTTCTTGGTTAGCCCGTGCCTGCTCATTATCTAGCTTTGCTAACGATGGAACAAGAAAAAGCTTTACTTTATAAGGAAGTGGGCTAGTTTGCCGACGGCAATATAATTGTAAAGTATAATCATGGCATACTAAATATTCAATATGTTGTGATATTTTAAAAAAGCAAACTAATTCACCATGATGCCAAAAAGGATCTCCAGATATGGCGCCTATTTTATCTAATGGAAGTTGAACTAAACCCGCCCAAATAAAACCAAAAGTGTTACCCAAGTAACCAAATTTGCCATATAACCAGTTATCTAAATCAGCGTCAGGAGGCACGCTGGTGACAGTATCGGAATCATTAACATGTCGGTAATGAACAAAACTAGTCATCGTTTGAATGGCTTTAGCTGAAAAAATACGAGGCATACCATAAGTATATAATAAAGGTTTATAATTTTTCATTTCAGCGGCATAAGTTAGACCAAGTGCGCCTCCTAAACTATGTCCACAAATAAATGTTTTTTTATTTTTTATTTTATCAACTAGCTCATCCCAAATATCTTTAAAACTCACTTTTGCTATATTATAGGCATCTAAAAACCCCCCATGTATTTTCCCTTCAGAGGCAATCTCTTTTGGGCAAATACTTGGAATATAATTAATATCAGTAAACCAATCTGGTGCCTCCCATGTACCTCGCCAAGAAACAATAATATGCTCTTTATTTTCAACATAAAAAAGTTGCGTATTACCAACTGGAATAGTTGCTCGGCGAGTATCCATAAAAACAGGAGAATAGTAACGTTCACTAAATGGGACATCATTCACTACGGTGTAAGGCATAATTGTTGATTTTGTGAGCTGTGGAATAGCCGATAAATCTTGAAAGTCACGATCGAAAAATTTAATTAAATCGGGTTTATCAAGGTAGGCTAAATCAGACATCACGGCGAGATTATATGCATTAACTAGGGAATATTCGGGTATATGATGAAGAATGAGTAACCATGCGCGGAAAGGGCAAATTTCAATAACATGACGTTTATCTAACTGTTGATCGGATATTTTATATCCATCAAATTTATTTCCATTTGGGAAATGATAGAATGGTAATTTATCATCATTCCAATTTTCAATTACAGGCGCTTGGTTGCATAGTTCCCCAATTTTTGCATAGTGATAAATATGGCTCTTATCTGTATCATATTTGATTGTTGAACCTTCATCGTGTCGGCTTAATCTAAGTTGTCGTTTTTCCATTTCATCAGCAAATTCCTGGGCTTCTAGAAAGAGAGAAAGTTCCAGTTTATGTAAGTTTTTAATGGTAATTATTCCATCTTTATCACTTTTTCCTTTATAAATCTTATTATGCCCACAACGTGTTGATTCATTTTCAGCATACCATGATATACCAGCAATAGGTTTATTTAGCTCATCAACTAACTTTATTTCAACCCAGTATTTTTTTTTGATTATTATTCAAACTTACTATTTTTGTTTGACAGACCGACGATGTGTTATTAGAAAACATATTTATTTCCTTATAAATTTTTACTTTTTATTTTTTTAAAAAACTTATTAATATAATGCTGAAAACGGAAATTATAGTGAATATTCTAAACATAAAAGAGAAAACTTGTTGCGTACGTTCCTCGCCATTATAAATAACCCCATTGTAAAAAATAAAAATATATTTATCATATAAATAGGTATTTAAATTTGGAATTAAAATGACGGTAAAATAAATAAGCAATGAAATAAAGAATGAAGGTATAATTACTGTGCTAATTTTCATTCTAAATTGTTTGAATAGAGAGAATGCTATTGTATTTAATATTATCATTATAATAAATAAAAAAACAAAAGAATAAGTAGGAGTAAAAAATGACGGAAGCTCATTTAATAAATTATTAATTTTACTATTTCGTTTAAAACCATCAATGGATAACAATAGAATTAAAGAATAAAATGAAATGATTAAAATTGATAAAAAACTTAAAATATATTTATTCATAAAATCTCCCAAAAAAGAACTTTTTTTGCTTTTTCAAGGGATGTTACTCGCGCGTTTGAACCAAATAAATCAGTAAAACTTTCTGTAAAATTAGGAAAAGTCACTCTAAAAAAAGAGCCTATTGTTCCACTACCGGCTAATTCACCTTTATTCCATAAATCAATATGGTCTCCTGTTGCTGTTTTTTCTCCTGCTCGTAACCAATAATCTTGAAAAAATATAATGCCTGTTTTATCTGATATTACGCTTTCGTATGAACTCCCAGTTAATTTTATTGCTTTAGGACAACCTGCAAAAGGTTGATTTTGTAAATAATTACTTAATTCTTGTGCCCTAATTGCATGTATCCCTTTTTTTGTTTTATCGTCAGGTGTTGGGCAATGCCAACAACGAGTACCATGGAAACTCCTCATGAGTATTCCACATTGATATAGTGCTTCACTGACATGTATAGCACAGTGATCTGAAAAAACATCATCTCGCGTTTTAGGATCTTTGTGTTCTATTGTTGAAGATGGATAAGCATCCCATAATTTCTCAAATTGTAAGACATTAAGTGAGAGTGTTTTGATCGAATTTGAGTTTCCATTAGTTTTAGCTGTTGTCTCTTTATTCGGCATTTGTTTCTCCTAGTTCTATTTTTTCTAGTGCTTCATCTCCCCATAAAATTTTGATGTCAGATTCAACACCTGTTTCAAATCGTTCTGTTAATCCCTCACTGTTTGTATATCCAAATAAAATCTTACCGTTATTTGATGTCATATAATATGGGTAATTAGGAATAGGAGCTCCTGTCAATATATTGGTTGCTTTGAATTGCTCATCGTGAATGGTATCAGGAAATTCGATTTCTAATGAGTTGGGATAAGACGTATAGATAGTTAGTGTTTTCCCATCTTTATCAGAAACTCCATTATATTCTTCGCCTTCCTCTGTTGTGATTTTATAAGAAGTGAAAGCTAATGGCTCTCCAGTTTGTTCACTCGTTAATACATACTCACCACTAAAACCTCGGGGAAGTTCATTAATTGGGGTTGATAAGGAAGCAGCTCCCATTTTTTGGACATTAGATGATCTTAATAGAATATTTTTAGGACAACCCAGTTCAATATTTCCATTTTTAAGCGTGATATAAGCATCACCACAAGTTAAAGTAAGCTCTTGCTCAGCTTTAATAAGAACCTTACCTTGCTCACTACTTAATAATATATTGCTTAATGCAATGGCATTTAATTCATCATCCTGAGCTTGTAATTCTAATTTTCCTTGTCCTGCAAATAATTTCATTCCTGATTTTCTAGCAAATAAACTTATTGTTTCACTCGCTGTTGCTGTTATTGAATTTTCTGCACTAATATCCGTATTATGGCCCGATATGATCCCAATGCTTTCAACTCCAGAAGAAAGCATAATAGCTTTGGGACTTAAAATACCAATACCTTTTGGTGCATGTAAAAGCATACCTGCGGAGGATAAATATTTTAAAGTTGAATTTAAACTTGATTGACTTTCTAAATCATTGCTACTGGCATGAGCGACTATAGCTGCTTTTTGTAGATTTCTAGCGAGTGATAAAGCCTGCTCTAATTGTTCAATAGCCTCCTCCATTGCCAGCACTTCACCACCTGCTTTGGCTTGATTATCTGCACTAATAAACAATCCTTTACCTGCTCTTATTGCTCCCCAACTGTCAGTGCGTAACTCAAAACCTTCGCCACGTTTATCACGATTGGCATCGACAATATGACCTAAGCTTAACTGAGATTTACCACCATATTCGGTGCTGAGTTTAATATGCTCCTGTCCACGTTTATCCTCCATTCGCAATTTATTATTTGCAGGGGTACGAATCACATTACGAGTGTTGTTTCTATCCGTTACATGATCGGGATGACGCGAATCATGCAATGCATGGGCGATATAAGGTCGGTCTGGGTCGCCCTCATGAAAGGCGATAGCGACTTCAGTACCTTGAATTAACGGAAAATGCATCCCATAGGTATCGCCCGCATAAGGTTTTGCCAAACGTACTGGCATACTTTCATAACCCATGGGTTTTTCATCACGGTCAGCATCAAATTTTACCCAATAAAAACCGTGTTCATTTTGGTGGGCGTAAATATCGTTATCCTTTGCACTGGTAATGCGTGCTGTTAATGTGCCAGAGACGACAGGACGAGGCTTTAACGCAGGTCTCCAACACAGAGTTTCACTGTAGGGGATCGCATTAAATCGTACTTGTAGTGCTTTTTCTCGACCACCACTAAAGCGTAGGCGAGTGATTAAAATCGGTGATTGAAACACAGACGGTAATGATGAAGGTATTGCGTTATCAGTGATAGAAAGCACTTGGAGCGGTGATAAAAAGTCGGCATTACTTTCACCTTTTAAGCGGGTTTGTCGAGTGAGAAAACGTTCATGATCGAGTCTTGCCCAAAAGTTAGCAGTTTCTGCTTCAGGTGTGAGTTTATCGCCACGAGTAAGATGTCTTGCTTGGTAATGATAAACTTCACCATAGTGGATTTCATCACCTTCACCACGTGTCATATCAGCAACTGCAGATAATAATGTGTCTTGCGCTTGTCGATGGTTATAGTCTTTTGTTAATACATTTTGTTCGACCACTTGATGGTGTAATGATAATCCCCATACGCTTTCTTGGTGGTTATCGTTCATACCGGAAGGGCTATTGAGAGGTAATGTTTTATCAAAGATATAAGCACTTTGGCGATCGGCAAAACGGATGACTTCGGTTTGTGTTTGGTCTTGCAAATAGAATGAGTAAAAAATACCAACTTCACTTAATAGTCGTTCTATAAATTGACGATCACTCTCATTGTATTGATTAACTTGCTCACGCTTGGGATATTCATTTTTAAGTGTAAATTCAAATTCCCAATCTTTAAAATTATGCTCACGTAAAATTTGGCTTACAACATCAGGCACAGATTGATTGAGGAAAAATCGATGAGAGCGGATTTGATGACGTAATAATGCAAAGACAGGCTCAATAACGAGTTGATAACGCGCTTCATCCACCGAACCTGATAAACGCCGAAATTGTGTGATAACACCATGAACTTGCTTAGTGATGGGCTCTTGCGTTGCCAAATCGGTAATACTGTTAATTGGCGGTGTAAAAGATAGCGTTGCACTACGGCGCAAGAGTTGTTGTGGCTGTAAATCTTGAGTTTGGCAAGTAAAGGTAATTTGATAATGGTAGGTATCACTTATTGCTTCGCGTCCAGTGAAGTGTTCTACATCAAATAAAACATCACATCCTTGTACATTAAGATAATAGCGATTTTGTCCATTGTACCTGGCCATATTCTCCATTTTTACATTCTCTTTTTTATGTATTTAATTGATCAGTAGTGTATTTTTTAGTGGTTATTCACTGTGAATTACCCTATTAATCACCATAAAACACGCTACCGCCCTTTGCTGTAAACCAAAGCACATAAGGCGTGATTATCAATTCATTATCCATAGCATCATTTTTAGCCAATAAAAAAGCGTATTTAATAATACTTACCAGTGATTTAAGCCAAACATACCACGATACATAAAATAAATTAAACCTATTTATTTTTAAATGTGATTTAACAGTAAAAAAATAGGAATAAATAAGTAGTTACTTTTATTTATATTAGTAATATATTTACAGTTAATTTTTTACTAAATTTTATCAAAAAATAATGTTATCCATTAAATACAATCAGTTACAAATAAAACAATACAAATTTAATACAACACGGGATATTAATAGAGTATTTAAAGTAAAATTTAATTATATATATAGAATTTTGAATATAAAAATATTTAATCACTCCAAATAGGAGTAGAATAAGATTTATTATATTTATTTATATATTTATGAGTGTGATGAGAAAGAATAAGGCAGAATTTTTAAATTTTATTCAATAAAAAACGGGCTTTGTTCAATTACAAAACCCGCCAATAAAATTTAAAACAATAAATTTAGATTAATTTAATAAGTTAATAATTAACCTAATGTACTTGGTACAAGAATTTCAGTCGCAACAATAACAATAACCAGTCCTACTAATACTGGTACAGAAACACGTTTCATCACTTCAAACGGTGAAATTTTCGCCATACCTGATACCGCAACCACAACACCAGAAACAGGTGATAATGTACGGCCTAAGTTTGAAGCTTGTAACATAGGAATAGTTAAATAAGCTGGGTTAACACCCATATTGCTTGCTAAACGAGGAATTAATTCAACGAAAGCATAGAATGGTGCGTTCCCTGAGCCTGTTGTCATCGCAGCTAACATGGTAATTAATACCAGCGCAATCATCATCACGATAGCACCTGAGCCTAATGACTGAGCGCCTTCAATTAAGGCATTAATAAAGCCAACTGTTGTTAAGCCTTGAGCAAATACTCCTGCAGCGACTAATAACATAACAACTTGAGCAAATGCATCTGCCATACCGCGATAAGCAACTTCTAAACCTTCAAAAACCTGTTTTGCACTGAAGCTGCGAATGAATTCGATAATAGCCGCTAAAATCATACAGATGATAATAATGGCAACGATATGAAGCTCTGGTAACCATTTACCATCAAAAACGAGAACACCAATGATTGGCGTAAAAGGTAAAATCGCATAGAAACTTGGTGCGTGAGTTTTGATTTCATTCACGTCTAACATTTCAGTTTCAATGTGCTCTTTGCGGTCAAGGTAACGTTGCCAGAAGAAGTGCGCAATGCACATACCAATAATTGCAGCAATAGAGATAGGCAATGTGGTTTTAAATGCGAAGTCAATCAGCGGCATTTGAGATGCTTCAGCGGCTAAAATAACATCTCCCGATGTTGGCGCTAAAATAATAGAGGCTGGAGATGCACAAATTGCAGCTGCGGCACCGCGACTAATGCCCATATTCACCATAACAGGGAATAAAGTTGCCATTAACAACACCCCTAAACCTGTTGCTGATGAAACAGCCAGTGACATCAAACATGCAACAATGTAAGCCGCAACCATCAGCAGATAAGGTGAGTTGATCATTTTCAGCGGGCGTGATGCTAATTTAACAACAACATCATTAGCACCGATGTGTGTCATATAAGAAGCAAAACCACAAAGTATCATGATCATCATACCTAAATCGCCACCACGGCTCATTAGTAGATTTTTCACATACTCAACAATATCGATTAAGCCATAGCCTGTCGCAGTTGCACTTGCAGGTAAAACAGCTCTTCCCATAATAACGCTGATGATCAGTAATAACAGACCACCTGTCATTAGAACACCGGTTGGTGAATAGCCTTTTACAATATAACGTCCAACGCCTACAGCAACTAAGGCGCCGATAAGAATTTCAATCATTTATTTATCCTGTCTAAAGTAGTCATTTATAAAATGAAGTTTTTTTATTTTTTATCATCATTTTTGCGTTTAGTGCGATTGACACACTCTGCCCAAAGGCAACGTTGCAGTGTATGACATATATCAAAAAAAACGACTATTTTTTTGCATAGGTATAGCACGAATGCTTACTTTTCATTCAAAACATAAATTAAATGATAGATATAAAGCAAAAAGCACACAATTATCAAAATTGTGTGCTTTTATTAAGAGTGTGATGAAGTTAAAAGTCGTGAAATTAAATTTTCTTCAATAGCTGATTAAGTGCTTTTACTTCTGGGCTTTCAGCATCTTGCTTATTCAGCCAATTATCGATGGCTTGTTTCGCTTTTTGCTGTAATTGATCGCGCAATAATTTTTCAACATTGAGTTCATATTGCACCGCATTCCAATCTCCATAAAGCCTTAATGGAATATCAATTTTAGCCAGTTGGCGAATAAATTCATTTTCTTTACCCCACCCTTTTTTAATATTAACCAATAATGTTACATCAAGATCATGACGCTGAAGGTTAACTTTACCCTGCCCTTTAATTTGATAAGCATCCGCTTGGGCATCAAGGGAATTAACCGTCAATTGTCCTTTGGGTGTTAATTTAAATTGGGCAATGACATTATCTGCTTGGGTGTAACTTTCTATATCTTCAGGATAAATCACTTTATCTGTCGCTTGAGCAATAGATTGCTGGATCACCTGTGGGACATTTAGGCCCTGCATCTTAAATTGAGTTAATGAGGTATTGAGTGTGCCCTGCCAGTAATGATAAAAGGCTTTTCGGTTATATCCCGCACCTTCGATATTTCCTTTGGCTGAAATTAATCCACTGAAATTTTCAGGCTGATTAAACGCACGCAATAGAGGTTGTAACGGAATATTATTCATTGTGATATCCATACTAATATGTGCTGGCACAATACTTGTAGAAATCACAGTAGGTAGTGAAAAATCACCCTGATGAATCTTTCCTGTTAAAGTTTGAATATTCATCGAGTTAGGATTATTTAGCGCATCAAGTTTAAAATCATTAATCTCTAAATCTTTATAAAGGAGCTTATTCAGTGCTAATTTCAGCGTAAATTCAAGATCACCCCAATGCGTTAAATCATATTCTTTATTTTCAACAGTCACTGAAGTAATAACTGGCTTGGCCATAATCGTGGCATTAGGTGCTGGAGCCGCGTGTGCAGTATTAAATAATGAAAATGATGATAGTGTCTTATTATCTTTAAGGGACAATAATGCAGTTTCAGTTGTTTTAGCCGTTGCTAACTCTGGTAACAACGTATTTAAATTTAATTGTTCACCTTTTAAATCAACTTGATAACGTGTTTTATTTGCAAACTCTGCACTAACACTACCTTGTAATTGACTGTCATTAGCAGTTAGATTTAGATTATCAAATGAAATTTTTCTCACACCCTCATTTTGGATCATAAAATCTGAGGTTAAACTTCCTGTTATGCCATTTTCAGGGATTTCCACACCGGATAATGCATAATCTAGCTGTGTGATCGTACCGTTGATTTGGTAAGGATAGCTGTTCATATCAGCATTAGCGGCAACATTTAGCGTTATCTCACGACGATCACGATTTACTTTCGTGCTCATCTCTAGATTAATTTGTTTTTTATCATCTGTTTTCAGCGATAAATTAATATCACGCAAATTAAGTTGCTCACCATCTTTCATCTGCCAAATAATTAAGCTGTCTGAAATTTTGACTTTGGCAATATTTAACTGCCAATTATTCGCTCTTGTTTCAATCACAGGGTGAGAAACATCTTTAGGCGTAGAAGGAGAAACTATTTTAGGGATAGCCTTACTTTCAGGTGTTTGACGTACTACAGCACCTTTAAGCATGACTTCTTTTACTTCAAGTTGATGAGAAAGAAGCGGTAATAACTCAACATCCAGACGCATATTATCCGCAGTAATTAAAGGCATTTCAGCACCAGGTGCTGTCAATGACATTTTACCACTGATAATGCTCAGTTTTGGCCAAACATGCCAACGCATATCATCTTGTAATGTGAGTTTATAACCGCTTTGTTTTTCAACTCGCTCAACAAGATATCCACGGAAATCATTAGGGTTAATGAGTAAAACTAATGCTGTTAAGCCTGCCAAAATAACCACAAGCAAAATAGCCAGTGTTGTCAAAAACCTTTTCATATAATTACCCGTTTAGTAAAATCTGATAATGATGATTATAAAGATAGTTAATCTTCACTAATTCGACTACCTACCGCACCTTGTTGATTTTTATATTTAGCATCTTGACGACGATTATAAGGTCTATCGGCGGGGCCAGACATAGGTTCAAAACTTAATGCACCAATCACCATGCCCGGTCTTAATGCAAGAGGCAGTTTACCTGAATTAAAGAATTCTAATACGATTTGCCCATGCCAACCAGGATCAATACGATGTGCAGTAACGTGCACCATCAAGCCTAAACGTGCTAATGATGAGCGTCCATCTAGCCACCCCACCACATTATCAGGTAATGTGACTGATTCTAGTGTCACAGCCAATGCTAATTCACCAGGATGTAAGTAAAACGCCTCACCTTCAGGTAAAACAATCTCATCACTCATCACACGTTCTAATGCAGCATTCACTTCAGCTTTTGGACCACTCAGATCAATATAAGCGGCAGTATGTCCTTGGAAAACACGAAACTGGTTTCCTAAGCGAACATCTGCTGTTGCGCCGTTAATTCGCTCGACAGGCGGGCGAGGCTCAATGACTAATTTACCTTCATCCAGCCACTGAATAATATCACGGTCGCATAATCGCATTTTATTTCCTTCTTCAAGTTAATTAGGCAGTTTCATCATGCATGAAAGCTGCCCATAAATGAACCTATTATTCGCAGAACTGCCCAATTTTTGCTTTCAGAATATCAATCGCAACGCGGTTTTTACCCCCTCTTGGCACAATAATATCGGCATATTGTTTAGAAGGTTCAATAAACTGGAAGAACATCGGACGAACAGTTTTATTATATTGTTCAATGACTGAGTCTAAGCTACGTCCACGTTCATTTACATCACGTTTAATTCTACGCATTAAGCAAATATCTAATGGCGTATCAACAAAGATAGAGAAATCCATCTCTTCGCGTAGGCGCTTATCTGTTAATAACAAGATGCCTTCAATAATAATAACTTTTTTAGGCTTAAAAGGGATGGATTCTGTTTTGCGAGTGTGAGCAACGTAGTCATACTGAGGGAGTTCGATGGCATTTCCTGCTTTTAGTTCACACAAATGCTGGTATAAAAGTGCATGATCCATCGAATTTGGGTGGTCATAATTGACCTTATATCGTTCTTCCATCGTTAAATCACTTTGGTCACGATAATAACAATCTTCTGGTATCACACCGATATTATGATCACCTACTTGTGCTCTTAATTCACGGTAAAGCGTACTTGCAATAAGACTTTTACCCGAAGCAGAAGCTCCAGCGATACCTACAATTGTGCACTGATGTGCTGTGTCAGCCATAATCAAAAACCTGGTTTGAAATAAAAAGAGGGATAACGTAATAATATGTAAATATTACGCTAGCGCAGATTATAGTTTGAAATCACTCTGGTTCCAGCGTAAAACCAGAAATCTATTTGTTTTTTATCAAAAACAGCCGGAAATCACATGTAAAAAATGGAAAGCCAAATGACTCTCCATTTTAATCAGCAAATAATATCAGGCATTATTTTACTGCGATTACACTGCGCGGAAAGAAATTTCCGTTGGAATTGCATCACCATCCCAATACATTTGAGCAGAAACGGTTGACGCTATTTCACGATAAATATCAGCAAATTCACCTTCTGGATCACGCATCACTGTTGGCTGTCCACGATCTAAATCTTCACGTAAAGAGATATGAAGAGGAACTTGACCTAATAATTGGCAATGATATTTCTCCGCCAATTTCGCCGCACCACCTGTACCAAAGATAGGTTCAAGGTGACCACAGTTGCTACAAATATGCGCACTCATGTTTTCAATAATACCTAATACAGGCACATTGACTTTCTTAAACATGACAATCCCTTTCATTGCATCCACCAGCGCAATATCCTGAGGTGTTGTTACCACAACGGCTGCAGTTACAGGGATATTTTGGGATAAGGTTAATTGAATATCACCTGTTCCTGGTGGCATATCGATAACAAGATAATCTAAGTCAGGCCACAACGTATCTTGGAGCATTTGCATTAACGCTTTGCTCGCCATAGGACCACGCCATACCATCGCATTATCATCAGTCACTAAATAACCAATAGAGTTAGACGCTAATCCATACGCCATAATTGGCGCCATATGTTGTCCATCAGGAGACGTTGGACGCTCCATTGTGGTACCTAACATATTAGGAATAGATGGACCATAAATATCCGCATCAAGAATACCTACTTTAGCGCCTTCTTGTGCAAGGGCTAATGCAAGATTAACAGCAGTACTTGATTTACCTACGCCACCTTTACCAGAACTCACCGCAAGAATATTACGTACACCATTAACGCCAGGCAGATCATTTGCACGACGTAAGGTTGAAATATTATGCTTGAGTTTCCATTCAATTGCTTTTGCGCCTGTGATGTCACGAAGTTCAGCTGTCTTTTCTTCGATTAGCACTTGGAAAGGTTTTTTCCAAACAAATGGCATCACTAATTCGATATGAAGAACATCGTCAATCATCGCACATTGATGTAATGCTTTTAGAGAAAGCAGATTACGTTTCAATGTCGGGTGTTCAAAAGTAGACAAGACACCTGAAACTTTTTCGTTCAGAATCTCAGGGGTGGTCTGCTCGGGGGATTTATCACTCATCCCGGCTCCTCTCGTTTTCATTATTTATTAAATATATGAGTGTATCTATCATATCAGATAGTAGATGACTACGATAATGCCTTACCTCAATTTGCCAACTGAAATTTCTCTTGCAAAAACTCCATTATTGCCCTAGCGACATCATGACGGATCGGTTACCATCAAAGTCCCTTTTATTAATTTTATGGAAGTAAGATCCTTACTATGTCTCACGTCGCGAATAAATTATTGGTAACCTGCGCGTTACCTTATGCTAACGGTTCAATTCATCTCGGTCATATCCTTGAGCACATTCAGGCAGATATCTGGGTCCGTTATCAACGAATGCGCGGCAAAGAAGTTCATTTCATCTGCGCTGACGATGCCCACGGCACCCCAATTATGCTGAAAGCTCAACAACTGGGTATAACTCCAGAAGCGATGATTGAAGAAATGAGCAAAGAGCATCAGCAGGATTTTGCAGGCTTCAATATCAGTTATGATAATTATCACTCTACACACAGTGAAGAAAGTCGCGAATTATCGACAAAAATTTATCTAGCACTGAAGAAAAATGGTCACATCAAAAGCAAAACAATTTCTCAGCTTTATGATGAAGAAAAAGGCATGTTCCTACCTGACCGTTTTGTAAAAGGCACGTGCCCTAAATGTAAAGCACAAGACCAATATGGTGATAACTGTGAAGTATGCGGCTCAACATACAGCCCAACAGAATTAATTAATCCACGTTCTGTCGTTTCAGGATCAACACCTGTAATGCGCGAAACAGAACACTACTTCTTTGACTTACCTGCATTTAGTAACATGCTACAAGCATGGATCCGCTCAGGCGCACTGCAAGAACAAGTTGCGAATAAAATGCAAGAATGGTTCGACAGTGGTTTACAACAATGGGATATCACTCGTGATGCGCCTTATTTCGGTTTCGAAATTCCAGATGCACCGGGTAAATATTTCTATGTATGGCTAGATGCACCGATTGGCTACATGAGTTCATTCTTAAACTTATGTGAAAAACGAGGTGATTTAAGTTTTGATGAGTTTTGGAATAAAGACAGCAAAGCTGACCTTTATCACTTTATTGGTAAAGATATCGTCTATTTCCACAGCTTATTCTGGCCAGCTATGTTAGAAGGCAGTGAATATCGCAAGCCGACAAACCTGTTTGTTCACGGTTATGTCACTGTAAATGGCGCCAAGATGTCTAAATCTCGAGGCACCTTTATTACAGCTCGTGCTTATCTTGATCATTTTGATGCTGATTGCCTGCGTTATTACTATGCAGCAAAACTTTCATCACGCATTGACGATATTGACCTAAACTTAGAAGACTTTGTTCAACGTGTTAACAGTGACATTGTTAATAAAGTCGTTAACCTTGCATCGCGTACAGCAGGTTTCATCAGCAAGCGATTTGATGGCAAATTAGCGGATTCTTTAGATGATGCTAAGCTTTATCAACACTTTGTTGATATGCAAGAAACTATCGCACAGTCATTCGAAAATCGTGAATTTGGTAAAGCTGTTCGCGAAATTATGGCATTAGCTGATGAAGCTAACCGTTATATTGACGAAAAAGCACCTTGGGTAGTGGCTAAACAAGAAGGTCAAGATGCTCAGTTACAAGCAATCTGTACTATGGGAATTAACTTATTCCGCATACTGATGACGTACCTGAAACCAGTTTTACCTTCACTGACAGAACGTTCAGAAGCATTTTTACAAACCCAATTAACATGGGATGCACTTGAACAACCACTGTTAGGCCAAGAGATCACTAAATTCAAAGCATTGTTTAACCGCATTGAAATGGATAAAGCCAATGCAATGGTTGAAGCATCAAAAAGCACCATTGCACCTGTAAAAGAAGTCACAGGCCCATTAGCTGATTCACCGATCCAAGAAACCATCAACTTTGATGATTTTGCAAAAATCGATATGCGTATTGCTGAAATTAAACAAGCCGATTTTGTTGAAGGCTCAGACAAACTACTGAAATTAATTTTGGACTTAGGTGGTGAAACTCGCCAAGTATTCTCAGGTATTCGTACGGCATACCCAGATCCTAAAGTGTTAGAAGGTCGCTTAACGGTAATGGTGGCAAATTTAGCACCTCGTAAAATGCGTTTTGGTATTTCAGAAGGCATGGTAATGGCAGCAGGCCCTGGCGATAAAGATATCTTCTTACTCAGCCCAGATTCTGGTGCAAAACCGGGTCAACAAGTGAAATAACAACCAAGATTCATTTGCCAAATAAATAAATGGCGGGGTTCTATTAGAGCCCCGCTCTTTTTTTATTGTGATCCATAGCACACTTTCAAAATCGGTGTATGATAATTCTGTTAGTTGATTTGGGACACTTACTTATGAAATCTAAACGGGCACGATTGCAGATTACACTTTGGCATTATCTACGATCTTTTTTGGTTCTTTATCTTTGTCTTTTTGCAGGTAATCTTATTTCAGCCCTTCTACCCTTCGCGGTTCCTGGTAGTATTGTTGGCTTATTGATCCTTTTTGGTTTACTTGCTTTCCAGCTTATTCCGTTACGTTGGGTTAAACCTGGCGCCAATATCCTGCTAAAAAACATGTCATTGCTGTTTATCCCTATCGGGGTAGCCGTAATGAATTATTATGATTTACTTAGTCAGCAGCTCTTCCCTATCGTTTTAGCCTGTGTAGTCAGTACCTTTGGTGTTATGGCACTGGTTGCTTACTGTTCACATTATGTCCATCGTGAGCGTATTATCGTAGGTTCAAAACCAGATCTAGTTGAAGATGTTATTGAAACAAAAGAAAAAGATGATGATAAAGCATTAAGTGAGAAGAAAAAATGTTAGTGTTAATGAATATATGGTGGTCACTTCCTTTAACCATAATTATCTTTTATTTATCACGTAAACTTGCTGCTCGTTATAAATTACCTATATTGAACCCTTTACTTATTGGTATTGCGGTTATTATTCCTATCCTGTTAATTACACACACTCCTTACGAACACTATTTTGCCGGTAGTCGTATTTTAAATGATTTATTACAACCTGCCGTTGTTGCTTTAGCTATCCCGCTTTATCAGCAATTACACCAAATTCGCGCACAGTGGAAATCACTGATAAGCATTTGCTTTATTGGTAGTGTTGCAGCCATGGTCAGTGGTACTGCGATTGCCTTATGGGCGGGCGCAACCCCAGAAATTGCCGCATCAGTCTTACCTAAATCAGTCACAACACCTATCGCAATGGCAGTTGCAGACTCCATAGGTGGTATTCCTGCAATCAGTGCTGCATGTGTTATTGCAGTAGGTATTTTAGGTGCCATTTTTGGTCACACTCTATTCAAGATATTGCGAATTCCAACTCACGCCTCTCGGGGTCTAGCGATGGGAACCGTTTCTCACGCAGTAGGAACAGCAAGAGCTGCTGAAGTGGATTATATCGAAGGTGCTTACAGTTCATTAGCATTAATGACCTGCGGGATTATTACCTCTTTACTTGCTCCATTTATCTTCCCTATTATTTTGCATCTTTATAGTTGATATCTTTCTTACTCTCCATTCTTAAATCCCCGATTTAATTAAATTTATTTCGGGGATTTTTACTATAAATTTGAGATACATCTCTCAATTAATGAATTTGTTGCAATTGTTTCATTGAAAATATGATTTTCATCACATATAAGAATGGGTAAAGATGCCTAGAATCTTATAATACAGAAAGATTAATGGGAGACTCATGTATGCATACTCGTTTTCAGGCAGTTTGGTCAGATTTATCCCCTCAGTTACAACACGCACTTGCTCCTTATCTTGAGCAGGATGAATTCCCTGCAATGTTTACGGCAGAGCAGGTCAACGCCATAAAAACACAGTTACAATGTAATGATGATGCCTTAGCCCTCGCACTTTTACCGGTTGCTGCAGCTTGTGCTGTTGCACCTATCTCTAACTTCAAAGTAGGTGCAGTTGCGCGTGGTGAAAGTGGTAATCTCTACTTCGGTGCCAATATGGAATTTGCTGGCGCACCATTACAACAAACAGTCCATGCCGAACAAAGTGCGGTAACTCATGCATGGCTACGTGGTGAATCTCGCTTAATTTCAATCACCGTTAACTATACACCTTGTGGTCATTGTCGCCAGTTTATGAATGAACTCAACAGTGGCACCCATATTCAGATCCAATTACCTGGTAGAAAAGTAGCGACATTGGGGGATTATTTACCTGATAGCTTTGGTCCGAAGGATCTCAATATCACTTCTTTATTAATGGATAAAGTTAATCACAGTTACAAAATTGATAACCCTAGTGAATTAGCACAACAGGCGCTACAAGCCGCCAATCGTAGCCATGCACCTTATAGTGAGTCTCACAGCGGAATTGCTGTTCAAATGAAAAATGGCAAAATTTTCCAAGGTAGCTACGCAGAAAATGCCGCATTTAACCCAAGCTTACCACCATTACAAGCCGCATTAATTTTATTAAATATGGCGGGTGAGAGTGTGATGGAAATTGAATCTGCGGTCTTAATTGAAAAAGCAGAAACAATTTTAACGCAATGGGATGCAACTCAAGCCACATTAACGGCTTTAGGTTGTCGCCAGATGCAACGCATCACTTTGTAAAAAGTTTTAACTTATTCCTCTAAAAATCTCTCCTAAAAAAGCATCAGCATGTAAATTTTGCTGGTGCTTACCAGAAAAAGTTGTAACAACTGTATCTATCTCTCATTTCTAAGCATAAAAATCATAAAAAAATAACATAAGCTGTACATATTTTTATTATTTTGTAGGATCTACTATTGTCATGTGACTAACTGCCTTACAAGAGTATTTTTCATGGAACTGGAACACGAAAGTAAACGCCCTCTCTACATCCCGTATGCAGGCCCAATCCTGCTTGAATTTCCCCTGTTAAATAAAGGTAGTGCTTTCAGCGAAGAAGAACGCAGCACCTTTAACTTACATGGTTTACTGCCTGAAGCAGTTGAAACCATTGAAGAGCAGGTTGAACGCGCTTATCGCCAATATCTTGATTTCAAAAACGATAACGACAAACATATTTACCTAAGAAACATCCAAGACACCAATGAAACTCTGTTTTACCGTTTATTGGAATCTCACCTTACTGAAATGATGCCAATCATTTACACACCAACAGTGGGTGAAGCTTGTGAACATTTCTCTGATATTTATCGTCGTGCTCGTGGTTTATTTATCTCTTACCCTAACCGCGCCAATATCGACGATATGCTGCAAAACGCCACTAAACAAAACGTAAAAGTCATTGTTGTCACTGATGGCGAACGTATTCTTGGTCTAGGTGACCAAGGTATCGGCGGTATGGGTATTCCTATCGGTAAACTCTCTTTATATACTGCGTGTGGGGGTATCAGCCCGGCGTACACACTGCCTGTTGTACTTGATGTTGGTACTAACAATCCACAACGTTTAAACGATCCACTATATATGGGATGGCGCCATCCTCGTATTACTGGTGATGAATATAACGAATTCGTTGATGAATTTATTCAAGCTGTTAAACGTCGCTGGCCAAATGTTTTACTGCAATTTGAAGACTTCGCGCAAAAAAACGCGATGCCTTTACTAAACCGTTATCGTGATGAATTATGTTGCTTTAACGATGATATTCAAGGCACTGCGTCTGTTACCTTAGGTAGTCTTATCGCGGCTAGCCGTGCTGCGGGTCGCCAATTAAAAGACCAAACCGTCACTTTCTTAGGTGCAGGCTCTGCAGGTTGTGGCATTGCTGAGCAAATCATTGCCCAAATGAAATCTGAAGGCTTAAGTGATGAGCAAGCGCGTGAGCGTATCTTCATGGTTGACCGTTTTGGTTTATTGACAGACAAACTGCCAAATTTACTTGATTTCCAAAGCAAACTTATCCAAAAAAGTGAAACCATTGCTGATTGGGAAATAGAAAGCGATGCTATTTCGCTGTTAGAAGTGGTGAAGAATGCAAAACCAACTATTTTGATTGGTGTTTCAGGACAAGCAGGTTTATTCACTGAAGAAATTATTCGTGAAATGCACAAACACTGTGAACGCCCTATCGTGATGCCATTATCTAACCCAACTTCACGTGTTGAAGCACGCCCTGAAGATATTATCAATTGGACAGATGGCCAAGCTTTAGTGGCAACGGGTAGCCCATTTGCACCTGTAAAATACAAAGATAAAGAGTATCCAATTGCACAATGTAATAACTCTTATATCTTCCCAGGCATTGGGTTAGGTGTTATTGCCTGTGGTGCTAAACGTGTGACTGATGCCATGTTAATGGTTGCAAGTCGTGCATTAGCTGATTGTTCACCAATGGCAAAAGAGGGAGATGGCTCACTATTACCTTTACTGGCTGATATTCAACAAGTTTCGCGTTATATAGCAAAACAAGTTGCAAAAGAAGCACAAGTTCAAGGTGTTGCTACTGTTACCTCAGATTCAGCATTAGAAGAAGCCATTGAACGCAACTATTGGCAGCCTGAATACCGTATTTACAAAAGAACGTCATTCTAAATCGTTTTAAATACTAAGTACCATTCTGAAAAGCGCATCATTACTTAATATGAGGCGCTTTTTTCTTGCTTCCCTATCTTTGCTCAAGTAGCCTTAACTATTATGAAAATCATTTTTTATTTGCGTCATTAAGGCAAGGACATGCTAAAACGCCTCATTTATCTTTTTCTCACACTTTTTATTCTACTTGCAGTCACTTTGATTGCCTGCGATCGCTGGATCGGGTGGAAAACAAACCCTTATATTTTTGAAGATATTGATAAATTACCCGCCAAAAAAGTGGGCATGGTGTTAGGCACATCAAAATATTATACCAGTGGTTACATTAATCAATTTTATCAATATCGCATCCAAGGCGCAGTTAATGCCTATAACAGTGGTAAAATCCAATATTTATTATTAAGCGGAGATAATGCAAAGCATAGCTATAATGAGCCTAATACGATGCGTAAGGATCTCATTAAAGCGGGTATTCCGGCTTCTCGTATCGTAATGGATTTTGCAGGATTCAGAACGCTTGATTCTGTTGTGCGGACAAAAGAAGTCTTTGGTACTGATGGTTTTACTATTATTACGCAACGTTTTCATTGTGAACGAGCCGTTTTTATTGCTCTAGAAAAAGGAATTGATGCGCAATGCTTTGCGGTTGCATCCCCTAAAAGCATGTTTAAAGTACGTATACGTGAGGTGTTTGCCAGAGCAGGTGCAATGATTGATGTATATATTTTAAATCGAGAACCACGCTTTTTAGGGCCTCCAGAAACAATTCCCGCGATACAATCTATTCCTGATAGCATTAAAGGATATCCCGCAGTTTCACCAGAGGAAGTTGAATCACTTCCTCTAAGTGACAATAATAACGAGAAAATCTAAAAGAATTGCGCTAATTTTGCGGCTGATTTACGCCAAATCCACTCTATTGGGCCTTGTGGAAAATAGCGTAGCCAAATTACGGCAAAAGCAATGTTGATTGCCCAAATAACGACTACAAAAGGCATCAGTTCAGGTAAGGTAAATTGGTTAAATAAGCCCATCCGCTGAAACAGGATAATACCGATAAGACTTTGCATTAAATAGGTCGTTAGCGCCATTTTTCCTACACAACGTAAAGCATAGGCAAAATAAGAGTGGCGAATTATATTCCAACTCCAATAAAATAACGCAATATATCCCAAGCTTTGTATAACTTGGATCAACATAGTTAAAGGCTGTGCCCAAACCGCTGCCCAGCGATAATTCCAATCAGAAAAATAATCCACCAGCACAATCATTGTTTGTAAGCTTAAACTGATTGAGAGAAAACAAAGTGCCACATAACCATAATGTGTACGACTAAATTTCTGTTGTAACCAGCCCGATGCCATTAGCGCAGCACCCATCAGCATTGCGCCAAATAAAAACCAACTATATTGACGCACCAAATTAAAAACGAAAATACTTAACTCATTCAAGCGATAATAAATACTATTTAAATAAGGCCCTGTTTTCCAATCGGATTCAAGCAGTTGGGAATATGGTGTGCTGTACCAAACCGTATCAATAAAATCACGATAATAATAAAACAACATACCTAAAATAAATGCACCACAAAAATAGAGTATCGCCCCCAATATAAATTGGTTCTTTATCGTTATTGATTTGATAAAGACAAAAACAAATAAACCACATACACTATATGGAAATAAAATATCACCTTCCCAAATAAATAGCGTGTGAATAACACCAATCAACGCTAACACAACTAACCGCGATAAATTAAAGCGTGTTCCTTTACGTAGTAGCAGGTAAAGCGTACCACCAAATAGTAATGCAAAAATAAAGAGGAACTTACCTTGGGCAAAAAGGTTTAATGCCATCCATGTTATACGATCACCAAAAGAGGCTTCCCCCGAATGTAACGGATTAAATGAAGCCACTCTTAATAAAGCAAAACCTGAAATATTGAGCAATAAAATGCCAAGGATCGCCATTCCTCTCAACGCATCAAGTGATTCGATACGTTGATGAGACGATTCATTCATTTATTTGAAATCTCAAAGGTGACGAACTGCGCGTAAAAATTCCTGACGCGTATTTTGACTTGATTTAAATAACCCACCTAACGAGGTTGTTGTGGTTGCACTCGTAGCATCACGAATACCACGAGCTTTAACACAATAATGAACCGCATCAATAGAAACAGCCACATTTTTTGTGCCTAGTAACGTTTGTAATGCGATAAGAATTTGCTGGGTTAAACGTTCTTGAACTTGAGGACGTTGAGCAAAGAATTGCACTATACGATTAATTTTTGATAAACCAATCACTTTATCTTTTGGAATATAAGCCACAATCGCCTTGCCATCAATGGTAACAAAGTGATGTTCGCAAGTACTGGTTAATGTGATATCTCGTACTGTCACCATTTCATCAACTTGCATTTTATTTTCAATTAGTGTGATTTTGGGGAAGTTGTGATAATCCAGTCCTGAGAAAATTTCATCAACATACATTTTAGCAATACGACGAGGCGTTTCAGCTAAACTATCGTCGCTTAAATCTAGATTTAACAGCTTCATCACTTCTGTCATATGATGTTCAATTTGCTGTTTACTCTCACTTGGAGATAGCTTTGATTCACGAAGAGGCGTTTCCAAACCGCGTTCAACTAACGCAGCATGCACCCATTGCGCCTCTTTACTTAATGATGACATTGGACTCTCCGATAAACACATTAATGAAGTATCTGTTTTGCTGTCAGCGACAACAGCCTACACTTTAGATGACATGAATCACATTATCCAGCGATACCGCATTTTTCGTTATGAAATTATTGCATTTTTGTATGAACTATTTTTAGCTTAAGCCTGTTTTTTTCTCTTTTAAACACACCAGAAAACCACCGATTATCAACACAATAAAAGCGACATAAAGCGCAGGTTCTAATTTTCCAGTTAATGCCGTTGAAAGCGAAGAAACAACAGGACCAACCAATTGCCCAATAGCATAAAAGGTCGTGAGTAACCCCGCCATATAACGCCCATGATCAGGAGCTAACTCTCTACCTCGTAAAAAAGCAAGTTGTACCGCACACATCAAACCGCCACCAATTAAAAAAGCACCTATCGCAAGCCCTGTTATTGTCGGGAACCACTCTGCGATCAAAATACCTAATGCTTGTAACCAGAGTGTAATAGCTAAGCGTAATTGTGTGTTTAATACATTACGCGTTAAAATAGCAATTCCGATACATAATGCAGCAGATGCACCAAATACGGGCCAAACAAATTGTGCGATTAAGCTCCCAGGAAAGCGCTCTGCTGCCATTTGAGAAAGAAATGTAGCTGGTAAAATATAACCAAAACCCGCAAAGGTATAACCCCAAATTAACTTTTTCATTGCTGGTGTCAGTGTTAAAGGTGCCACTTTAACTTCTTCTCGACTCATCGCCCAAGGTTTAGGAAGGTGATAACTCACATATATTGCACAAATAAAAGCAAGCGAACCGTAAATAAGCCAGCCAGTCATCGCATTCATTTGCCATTTCATAATTAATACAGCGAGCATACCGCTAATAAATATGCCTGCTCCTGTTCCAGCATAAACAGCAACGCTTAATGCAGGGCGATTAAGGCGAGCCAATAATTCATTGGCCCATGATGCCACCAGTACCAACGTCCAACCACTTGCCCAGCCGATAAAAAAACGAGCAATACTGTGTGTAAATGCATCATTTAAAAAAGCAGACAACAGAGTGATTATCACTGCTCCCCAAAGCCCTGCCCACAAGCGATATCCCACACCTTTAACAGCTTTCATTGCATCGTAGGAACCAGCAAGATAACCAAGATAATTAAATGCAGCGACAATGCCCGCACTTGTTAGCGTCAATTGATATTCTGCAATCATCAATGGCACTTGTGGTGTAAAAGTAAAACGCCCTATCCCCATTGCAACGACTAAAGCAAGAAAACCACTAAATGCGATATGAAAAGCTTGCGCTGAATGACTTTGGTGATTTGAAGTATTCATTGATATCCATTATTTTGTTTTATCGTTTTATACATTTTAAATGTGCTGTTCATTAATAACAGAATGCGCAACACATTAACCCCAAATGGTTAACGTTTTTACAATAAGATGTTTCATTTCTTTCTAGTCACAAGATGATCTCTGACATGATGATGTTCATCGTGATAGATTAGTATCATGAAATAAAACAGAACATTTCGATAGATCTTGGAGTATATGATGAGTCAATGTCACGTTAGCGGTTTATTATCTCTTGATGAAGCGCTAGAAAAACTACTTGAAAAACCGCTGGCAATTACCGATACCCTTAACATCCCATTAAATAATGCAGCCGATTATATTCTAAGTGCAGATATTACATCTCCACTCAATGTTCCTCCTTTTGATAATTCTGCAATGGATGGTTACGGACTTCGTTACGCTGACTTAGATACCCAAACTCCTCTTCCGGTGGCCGGAAAATCATTCGCTGGTATTCCTTTTGAGGGAGAGCTTCCTGCTGGTCAATGTGTACGCATTATGACAGGGGCAATGGTTCCTGCTGGTGTTGATACTGTCATTATGCAAGAAGAAGCAGAAGTCACTGAACATGGTGTTCGTTTTTCACAGCCCGCTAAGAAAGGCCAAAATATTCGCCGTATTGGTGAAGATATTAAAGAAAACGATATTGTATTACCTACTGGCACTAAGCTTTCAACTGCACAATTGCCATTAATCGCTTCTTTAGGGATCGCCACAGTACCAGTTTATCGACGCTTAAAAGTTGCCGTTTTCTCAACAGGTGATGAATTACAAACTATTGGCCAGCCATTAAAAGCGGGTCAAATTTATGATACTAACCGTTTTGCTGTGCGCTTAATGCTTGAAAAATTAGGTTGTGAAGTTTTAGATTTAGGCGTTATTCCTGACTCACCTGAAAAACTCCGTGAAACCTTTAAAAAAGCAGATCAAGAAGCAGATTTAGTGATCAGCAGTGGCGGTGTTTCTGTAGGTGAAGCTGATTACACCAAACAAATTCTTGATGAAATTGGGGAGATTGGTTTTTGGAAATTAGCCATTAAACCGGGAAAACCATTTGCATTTGGTCGATTACACAATGCATGGTTCTGCGGTTTACCGGGTAACCCTGTCTCGGCAACCGTCACATTCTACCAATTAGTTCAGCCTTTGATCGCACGGTTATCAGGCTTTAGTCACTGGAAAGCGCCACAACGTTTCCAAGCCGTAGCACAATCATCATTGAAAAAATCAGTGGGTCGTCTTGATTTTCAACGTGGTATCGCAAGTATTAATGCGGAAGGTGAGTGGCAAGTAGACACTTCTGGTCACCAAGGTTCACACGTTTACAGCTCCTTTAGTGTCGCGAACTGCTTTATCGTCTTAGAACGTGAACGCGGTAAAGTGGCTGCAGGCGAAACGGTCACAATCGAGCTATTTAATTCTCTGTTAAAAAGCGAATAGTTTTTATGAGTATCGAATTAACCGATGAAGAAACACTGCGCTACAATCGCCAGATTGTATTAAGAGGTTTTGATTTTGATGGTCAAGAGGCACTGAAAAGTGCCTCTGTATTGATTGTTGGCGCAGGTGGCTTAGGATGTAGTGCTTCGCAATATCTTACAGCTGCAGGTGTAGGAAAACTCACACTATTAGATTTTGATACTGTTTCTCTTTCTAATCTTCAGCGCCAAATTCTTCATCGTGACGCTACGATTGGCCAACCCAAAGTACTCTCTGCAAAAACAACATTAGAAGCAATTAATCCTCATGTCACAATAGAAACTGTTGATGCATTACTTGAAGATGAGGCTTTAGCTAAACTTATTAGCCAACATAATATCGTAATGGACTGTACGGATAATGTGGCAGTACGCGAGCAACTTAATCGCCTCTGCTTTCATCAGAAAAAACCACTAGTATCTGGTGCAGCTATTAGGATGGAAGGTCAAATCAGCGTATTCACTTACCAAGATGACGAGCCTTGCTATCGTTGCTTAAGCCATCTTTTTGGCAATAACGCTTTAAGTTGTGTTGAAGCGGGCATAATGGCACCTGTTGTGGGTACTATTGGCACATTACAAGCAGTTGAAGCCATTAAATTACTCACTGGCTATGGTGAAAATCTGCATGGCAAGGTATTAATGTTTGACGCAATGCGAATGCAGTTTCGTGAATTCAAGTTACCTAAAAATCCACATTGCGAAGTGTGCTCTGCCAATTTACCCGATAACTAACCACTTTCTATCCTAGATAAGGTAAGTCTAACTTTTTTAAACTTACCTTATCACCTTTCAAAGAGAGAGGTATTCACTCTAATGTAATTATCTTAAGCATAAACTCATCTAAATTACTCAAGAAAGTATCTAATCTTGAAAAGATAAATTCAGAGTGTTCATCACTTAGTTTCACATTCCCAGAACAACGTACATTAAAGTTTATTTGTAGGCATTTAGCTTCATTGGCAATGATAATCAACGGCATTGACAAATTTATCAACATATAAAATATCTAGATTTGTCTCTTCTTTTATTTCACGTTTAAGTGCTTGAAGCATGGATTCTCCCTCTTCAATACCACCTGAAGGTATTTCCCAAACATTAGGCATAAACTCATGCTGAGAACGTTTTAGAAAAAGTACTTTATCGTTTATGTCATCAACTTTAATGATGCCACCAACTACGATACGATCATATTTATCCAAAGAATTTAATATGTTATAAGGAACTAAAGGCTCAATCATTTTTTATATAACTCCGCAACAGTTCTAATAATGGATAAATAGTTATCAATAAAATTGTAGCGTTCTTCACCATACCAAACATCTAATTTGAACATACTATTATGAAATTTAATGGTATTCTCGAAATGACATTTTTGAATGCGTACTTTTTACAATAACTTTGAGATATCTTCTGTGGAGAGTGAAATAAAAAATAATTATTAAGTGGGCAAGTTGTTCCCGGAATATCAGCCTCTACACATGGAATCCCCCACCTTTTGTCTTACGAGTAATTAAAGCTTCTACAGCCTTAAGATCAACATTGCCATTATCTCCACAATCAGCAAATTTCAATTCTGCTCCCAGTTGATGAAGGGGCGCACAAGTTGCAAAAAAAGTATATATAGTAAGAATAGATTGGAATTTCATGATTAAGGATTTCTTTAGCTTGATTAATATTATCTGAAGATATATCACACAACGCATGAATTTTAACACCTAATAAAACCATTACAGGTAAGTGTTCTTTAATACAATGCTCCCACAACCAATTACTGCCATTTTCATTACAAACGCCTTCCTTGTAAAAATTAAATACATTTAAATTATTTAATTTTAAAATAATTATATGGTAATAAAAATCTCATTCACACAATAAAAAACTCTATAAAACCCACTATACAAACAAATTAATTAAAAAAATAAAAATATAAATAACAACCTCATAATTAATTATAAAATCATTGTATTTATTTCATTTCAATTAAAATATTTTTAACATTACTTTATAAGTCTAAATTATTTTAGCTTATTAAAATAAATTAAATAATGAAAAATAAAATTAGAAACATTAATAAAAGTAGGTTGTACTCTTATACATACCTGTTTTATATTGATTAATTATTTATGGCATATTTTCAAAATATTATCGCCCGCGTCAAAACGCAACAGGATGCCCTATAAGCAGAATAATCATTTAAGCACGCGTTTTATGTGCTAAAAAAGCAATACAAGGTAGAAGAATGACATTTCAAATTGCAGACACTCTCTATTACAACGGCCTTATTTATACCGCTGATCATAATAACAATATTGTTGATGCTATCGCGATCAGCCAAGGTGTAATTATTGCTTCAGGTAAAAAAGAGGGGTTACTTTCTTTCTGTAATGAAAACACTGAACAGATTGATTTACAGGGAAGAATGGTCATGCCAGGCATTATTGATGCACATATGCACCCATTTTGGGGAGGTGCAACGTTGGCAGGTTGCCATCTTGATTATCAATCACTCTCTATCGATGACATTTTATCGCGGATTCAAAAATACCTTGATGAAAACTTTATTGATAATGATACCGAATGGTTAAAAGTCTCTGCATGGTATCGTGAAAGCATGCAACCAGAAGGTGTGCAAATGACACGTTATCACCTTGATACCTTAAATACGGCTCGTCCTATTCTGCTCTTTTCTAGCGATTGCCATAGTGTGCTTGCCAATTCTCGGGCTTTAGAACTATTAAATATCACAGCAGAAACCCCCGATCCACCAGATGGAAATATTGAACGTGATGGTGACAGAACACCTATTGGTATTCTTGAAGATGCACCTGCAATGCAAGCCATTGATAGTTTGCCACCACTCACTGAAGCACAAAACCTACAAATCGCCCGTCATGTTCAAAAACTATTAAATAAACAAGGTGTAACCACTATTATGGATGCGCGTGTGGGTGAGCCTCAATTACGCGCTTTTAATACATTAAGAAAAACCAGTGAACTGACCCTTCGTGTTGAAAATGCCGTTGAAATTACACCAGATGATGTGCCATCTATTGATGATATTCCAAACGCTGTACGCCATGCTGCAACTCGTTTTTCACAATGGCATCAAATCAACGAAAATGCTCAACCCAGCGTTGCTATCCGTCACATTAAACTTTTCCTTGATGGTGTATTACAAGCACCGATTATGACAGCACGCTTACATGCACCTTATCGTATTAATGTTGGCACCGATGACACACCGCATTGGCAAACATCTGACCATGTTGGTGACCTCTATTTTTCACCTGAAATCTTAACGCCATTAATAACAGAAATTGCTCGTGCGGGTTATCATCCTCATATTCATACCGTTGCTGAGGGTGCAATCAGTACAGCATTGGATGCTATTAGTGAAATGCGTAAAGTCTTACCTGAGAAAGACATTAGACCAGGGCTTGCGCATAATGAATTAATGTGTGAAAAAGATTACGCTCGTTTTACACAATTAAAAACCTACCCTTTTCTCTCTTTTCAATGGGCGGCTGTCGATCAGAACAATATCGAGAAAGATATTGAAATGCTGGGTAAATCTCGCTGTGACTATTTGGAGACAGCTGGGAAATTTATTGATGCGGATGTCACTGTTGCTTTTGGTAGCGACTGGCCAATTGATCCACTTAATGAATGGTACGATTTTAAAGTTGCGATGACTCGCCAAAAAGATGCAACAAGCCCACGTCTTGATAACGACCGTAATCTGACATTAGTGGAAGTCTTACGTGCGGCCACCATTAATGCGGCAGAAGCTTTGGATATGGATACTCAAATTGGATCATTAGAAGTCGGAAAATTTGCCGATTTTATTGTATTAGATAGAAATCTGTTTGAAATATCGGCAGAAGATGTTGAAAATGTCAGGGTATTGTGTACGATCATTGCGGGGAAACCCACAATTTAGCTGAATAATATAAGTAATAAACCCGCATTAAGCGGGTTTATTTTTATCTATGCACTTAATTCTATGAGAATTAACGTAAATTGGATCTGCTATAAAGCAATTCCCATCACTGTGCTCACTTCTTTTAATCCTTCACGTTCGTAAAAACGTTTTGCTGCACCATTTTCAGCTAATACCGATAACTCAAGATGCGTCATTTTTTCTGATTTTGCCCACTCTTTCATTGCAGTTAGTAACAAACGACCGACACCTTGGTTACGTATCGTAGGATCAGTAACAATATCGTAAATATAGGCATACTTACGTTGAACTAAGCAGTTAAACAGAGGCGTTTCTTGAATTTGTGCAATGCTAAATCCAATCACCTTGCCATCTAAATCTGCGACCAAAAGATGAAACTTATTATTTTTTATTCCATTAATAATAAAAGCTTCGTCTTGTTTACCTGGTTTTAATCGATCGGGTTGTAAATTCGCCATTTCATTAAATAAATGGGTGTAAAGATCATTAATTTCTTCTACATCAGACAAAATTGCTTTTCTTATTATTATCATTTTTTACCTTTATTTGTTGTAGGTTTTTACAGGGGGTGCAATATATGTTTCAAATTTATCTAATAATTGAATAGGACATTGTTCTACAATTGCCATATTGCGGTATTTTTCATGTAAGAATTGTTCGTCCGCCATTTTATCAATCATCATTAATAATGGTGAATAAAACTGATTGATATTAAGTATGCCCAATGGTTTTTGATGCAAACCAATTTGGCTCCATGTAAAGACTTCACTAAACTCCTCTAATGTACCAAAACCACCAGGTAAAGCGACAAAACCTTCTGCCAGTTCTATCATTTTACTTTTGCGCTGATGCATGGTCTCAACAATATGCAGTTCAGTCAGATTTTTATGAGATATTTCACGCCCTTCTAATAGCGTAGGAATAACGCCAATCACCTTTCCGCCTTCAGCTAATACTGTATCGGCGAGTGTGCCCATAATTCCTACACTTGCACCACCATAAATTAAGGTGATATTACGTTTAACCAGCTCTTTGGCAAAAATAATGGCCTGTTCTTTATAAATAGATGAAGCACCTAAACTAGAGCCACAATACACTGCGATAGATTTTATTTTATTCATTTTTATTCTCATTTAGCTAGTTAAAACGAACTTTGAATTATACTTAAGCTTACTTTGATAAAAAAGGTTAAAAAAAGTGTTTTTGCACTTTTTATCGTACATATATTGTTAATTATTATTAAATCTAATATTTAAATCATCCTGATTTTTATTTTACTAATTATTAATAAACTTATATTTTAGCTAAGTTTATTCAACTAAATTTAACTAAAAACATTTATTAATAAATAACTATATTAAAGCACGTAATTTTATCCTATATTATGCGATCCTTTGTTATCTCGCTAACAGAGCACACATACGATTGATTATTGACGAGGTTTTATAGGATGTTGTCAGCCAGACACTCAGCTAAATTACAGGTGTTTTACCCTGTGCTTCTTTTGCTTCTTTCTATGCTTTCGATACAAAGCGGCGCATCCCTTGCTAAAAGCCTATTTCCAGTTATTGGTGCCCCTGCGGTAACGGCGTTACGTCTATTATTGGGGACTTTGATCCTATTTTTTATCTTTAAGCCATGGCGACTCAAATTTAATCGCGAGTCTATTATGCCACTGTTTTTATATGGCTTATCTTTAGGGGCAATGAATTACCTTTTCTACCTTGCACTTGAAACTATCCCGCTAGGTATTGCTGTAGCCCTTGAATTTACAGGCCCTTTAGCCGTTGCAATGTTTTCATCACGCAGAGCTATCGACTTTTTATGGATAATTTTAGTCATTGCTGGCTTAGGATTATTGCTACCTATTGGTGATAACATCCATGGTCTTGATCCACTTGGCATTCTTTATGCATTAGGTGCGGGTGTAGGTTGGGCTTTATATATCGTATTCGGACAACGTGCAGGAAAAGGCTATGGTGCGGCAACCGTATCAATTGGTTCATTAGTAGCAGCTTTTATTTTTGTGCCTATCGGTATGTTACAAAGTAGCCCTGATATTATGTTTAGCTGGTCTATTTTACCTATTGCCTTAGCTATTGCGATTTTATCAACCGCGTTCCCTTATACCTTGGAAATGATCGCACTTACGCGCCTGCCAGCTAAAACATTTGGTACTTTAATGAGCTTAGAGCCGTGTATGGGTGCCTTTATTGGTATTATTTTCCTACATGAACATTTGACGTTAATACAATGGGTTGCCTTAGCTTTTATTGTTTTAGCTTCTATAGGTTCAACAACGACAATGAAAAGCAAAACTAAAATTGAAGAAGTAAAATAGATATTTAACTCATTTTACTCAGCAAGAAGTAAATATTAATTTAAAAAGGATCTTATGATCCTTTTTACTTATTAAATAATAACTTTACTGACCTATCATTGCTATTTTGCGCTCATTGTCTTACCCTAAATAGACTATTTCGATAGATTAGATTTTTTTAATAGATGACCTATCAATTTAATAGTATCAATCGATAAGACTAACCATTAATAATTCACTATCATGATTAACAGAAATTAAGATATTGAGTTATTAATTATTTAGGGAGAACGATTATGAGTACTGCTAAATTAGTCAAATCCACACCTTCAACCCTGCTTTATACCCGTAATAATCTCGATGACAGCGTAAAACTGCACGCTATCGAGTTACTGCAACAGATGGTGACGCAGTTTATCGACCTATCTCTCATCACAAAACAAGCTCACTGGAATATGCGTGGTAGAAACTTTATTTCTGTTCATGAAATGGTTGACGGCTTCCGTGACACCATAAATGAGCACACTGATGAATTTGCAGAGCGTATTGTTCAATTAGGTGGCACTGTATTAGGCACTGCACAAGTTGTCAGCAAGAAAACTCCATTGAAAGCTTATCCTCTGGATATTCATGATGTACAAGACCACTTAAAAGCACTGGCTGATCGTTACGCTATCGTTGCAAATGATATTCGTAAAGCCATTGATGAAGTTGAAGACGAAGATACCGCCGATATGTTTACTGCAGCATCACGTGATCTTGATAAATTCTTATGGTTCATTGAAGCCAATATTGAGAATTAATCTACGTATAAAAAATACGTTATTAATTACATTGTTAATAATGAAAAAGGCTGTCATTTTAGGCAGCCTTTGTCTATTTTACTCTTGGATTAAAATTTATAGACGATACCAGCGTTAACGCTAAAACCATTTCCAGGGAAAAGTAAGGCATCGTTTTTATTCACAGTTGGATTAGCTAACGTACTTGCTGCATAGCGCTTATTTGTAAGATTGTCCAAATTTAGGTAAGTCGACCACTGATTATCATATTGATAATGTGCATTAAACCCGAATAATGCGTATGGCTTACTTTTTTGAATATTAAGGTGATTACCATGATCAACTGCAACATTGGTTGGTGACCAATACACTGTGGGACCAAATCTCAATCCTTTTACTTGGTAATAAACTTCACCTGAAATAAGATTTCTAGGAACACCTGCAATATATTTTCGGTTATATTCCCCACCCATAAAACGAAAATCATTATAAGTCCATGTTGCTCGATAAAGAATATCGCCCATTGGAAGTGGTTGAATTGCATTTAAACCTAGTTCTACACCTTGGTGGCGTGTTTTTGCTGGATAATTATATATATCAACAATATTCCCATCTACATCATGTGAAGTGATATATTCGTCTTTAATCAAGCTACGATAGAATACTGCACTCAAACTTATGTTGTCAGTTAATTCCATATCACTACCTACCTCAAAACTGGTTGCTTTTTGAGGTGATAGCTTTAAAAGGTTCACTTTATTTAATGGCGCTTTAGGATTAATAATATCATTAAAAGAAGCAGGTTCATGGCTCATACTGACATTAGCAAATAAACGCGTTTGATAATTAGGATACCAAATAAGCCCAACTTTCGGTGTTAAAAAATTAAATGACTGCTCAAGCTGATTTTGGATAGAAAACAGATCTCTTCTTGCATGAGTACCTTTTAAATCAAGGTTAACTAATACGCTATTTGTAATATGTATTCCCGCACCTAAAGAAGCATAAATATTTTCAGCTCGACCATCGAATCGCCCTAACCAACCTTGAGGATTTTTTTCGATATCATCTTTCATTACCGAATGATCCCATGCCAATGCAGTACGATAGCTAATAATCTCTGTCTCTAATTTATAATTAAATTGAGCTCCTTTAGTGTAATAATTTACAAATTGATAATGGCTAGGTGTTTTAAAATTATCGTGTGTTTGTGAATACCACCAGCCAAATTGAATATCGTGAACACCACTATTCCATGTCGATTTATTAGCTATACGTAATTGCTCGATATTTCTATGAGGATCTTTTTTCTTGATTGCAGGTAATATCGCTTTAGGATCATCCTCAAGCATTTGTGAAGTTGCTGGGCCAGGAACATCAAAACGTAAATCTGTCCAATTGATCCATGTTCTGTTTTCAAAATTATCTAATGTATAACCCAATGTTGAACGCATAGCTTTACGCTGAGAAGCTGAATGCTCACGGTAACCATCATAATGGTCATAGCTTAGGCTTATTCTGGCATCAATCGGATAATTTTCACTTTCACCGCCCAACGCCATTTGCATACCTTGACGCCCAAAAGAGCCTTGCTCATAACGTAATTGATTATGGCTCTCTTTTCCTGTGTAAGTAATAAAATCAAGCTCACCACCTAAATTATTACTTTGTAATTGAGTGCTGTTAGCTCCCCGGCGAATACTAACAAATTGAACGTCACGCACGTCAATCATACTTGAATGAAAACTGCCATCCGCTTCATTAAGTGGTAAACCATCTTGCAGTAATAATACCCCTCTGGAAAGAGGCGCACTTTGAACACCCGATCCTCTAATGCTTAAACGAGGTTGATCTAATCCACCAAATAAACTTTGTATAACAATGCCAGGTTGGTTTTTTAATGCATCATTAAGTGTTAATAAGCGATTTCCCTTATCTACTGCAATTAAATTCGTTCCTCCAGCAATATTACTTATTTTTTCAGTTTCAATATTATAAGTATGATTAGAGATATTCTCTGCTTTTGATCCACTCACAATAATACGTTCAGGTTTATCTTCATTCGATTGAGCATAATTAAATATTGTTGTTATCGAAAGCAAAGAGGATGAAATAAACCATAAGATTTTTTTTAAAATAGGCATATTTATAGTTCTACTTATCGTTAAATAAAAATGCCCAACGTTGAATTGGGCATTTAATCTGTTAATGATTGGTTTCATCATGTTCAATAATACGGAAATTCTCACAGATAAATAAATAAGCAAGAACCCCCATCGCAACAAGACCAATAGTGATGGTTAATTCTGGTAATGATGGCCAATAGGATACGCCTGTTGATGTAACCATGCCTGTCACCACAACGTTATAACGATTTAAAATAACGCCAGAAGCCACTAAAGCACCAAATGTAGCAACCCAACCACGACGTTTTATTAATGGAGAAAAACAGATAATTAGTGGGACAATAACGCCAAAACCGACTTCAATCCAAAAGAATAAAGATTCAAAACTACCTTCAAAAAGGTAACTCACTTTACCTTCAGCAATAATACTGCCGAATTTTAGAGCCAAATAAACAAGCATTGCATAACCTGAAATTCGAATTAATCCACTTAATACAGACATGGGTACTTTATGATTAAATGCTCTACCTGCTAATGCAGTTTCAACAGCTATCATTGCAGGACCAACAAAGAATGACGATATTAAAAATTGAAAGAAGATAATTGGCGACCACCACAATGGATGTAATTTATCTACCATTAATAAATAAAGCGCACCGAGTGATGATTGGTGCATTGATGGAATAGCAATACCGATTACTAATAATACAGGTAATATTTTTCGGAAAAACTTATGATATTTACGCCCAATCCGTTCAGTGGCAACTTCGCCAAATTCAATTAATTGCACACTGGTATAAACGGAAACGCAAATAAAAACTTCAAAAAGTACTGAACTATGTCCTTGAGAAACTAGTGGCCGCCAAAAATTCCACCATTGCCCAATATCAAGGAAAAGGCCTACCATCACCAATAAATAGCCAATTAATGAGGTTAATGCAGCACTACGCGCAATACTTGAAAATTGTTCTTGTTTAAAAACATAAACAATTAATGCAGTACCATACCCCCCACCAGCTAGCGCTACACCACACATCACGTCAAACGAGATCCAAAGGCCCCAAGGCCACTCATCGTTAAGATTGGTTACTAATCCCAATCCAGTGACTAAACGAAATAAAATAAGTCCAACTGCAATCAAGCTAATGACAACAAGTACCCAGCGTACAGGTGTCATAGGAAAACGCCACTTACCAAAGCTGGTCGTATTATCGATAACACTCATTCTGATCTCCTTGTTTCATCATCCTTACTATTTTTCTTCGATTCTTGATGCAATTGCTCATCGTGACTGACCCTATCTTTTCGGTGATTAAACATTGCAATACCACCAAGGATCACCGCCCAAGTTGCCCCCGCAATTGGCGTATATTTCATAAAATCAGAAGTATAAGAAGAGAGTGGTTTTTCAGTTAAGCCTGTTTTAAATCCAAGTTCATTAAAAGGCACATCAGAGATGTAGAGCCATTCCGTTCCTCCGACTTCTTTTTCACCATAAATATGTTGAACATAGTTAGAGTTATTCGTAATGGTTTCTTTCGCTTTTTCTAATAAGGTTTGCCTATCACCAAAAACTAAAGCCTGTGTTGGGCATACTGCAACACAAGCCGGAGATTGCCCTTCTTCTACACGCGAAGAACACATCATGCATTTAGTGACATAAGGAAGTGATTTTTCCCATTCATATTTAGGAATATCAAATGGACATGCCACCATACAATAACGGCATCCTACACAGAGATCGGGATAATAAACCACGGGCCCCGCGGGTGTTTTTTGGAATGCTTTTGCAAAACACGCTGAAGCACAAGCAGGATCAATACAGTGAAAACATTGCTCTTTAACGTAACGCCAAACCGCTTTATCTTCTTTTTCAACAGTAACCGTTTTTATAACCGTCCAGTTTTCATCTGCTAATTTTGCATTTTCGCCACTGGTAGGTTGCCTTTCTTCTATCCATTTATTTTCGTTGTACATTTTACATGCAACTGTACAACTACCACAGCCGATACACTTAGTAAGATCGACTAATACACCTTTAGACATAATGTGTTTCCTCAATCTTTAAGCTTTCTTTTTGTTAAAATGAATACTGCGATCTTGATAATGCGTATGAAGCAATTGATGAGCACGTTCACCACAAGGCTCGCCTAAAAATTGTTTATAAATGCTTTGAATTTCACTATTTTCATAACTTAAGCGAATGGTGGCGCGTTCATCTTTGCTATACAGCGCTTTCATGCGTAATGCTCGAATTTCATCAGAAGGTGGTAATGCAGAACGAGGTTGACCGCCACCAGCAATACATCCTCCTGGGCATCCCATAAACTCGACGAAATGCCACGCTTTTTCCCCTTTTTGAATGGCTTCTAAAACGGGACGAGCATTTCCCATACCAGAACAGACTGCGACACGAATTTCACCGACACTTGGTATATTTAAAGTAGCTTCTTTAATACCTTCTAATCCGCGTACAGGTTGTAAATTAAATAAAGGTTCTGGTGGTCTTTCGCCTGTAATAAAGTAATAACTGGTTCTCACTGCGGCTTCCATAACACCGCCAGTGACACCAAAAATAGCGCCAGCACCGCTATATTCAGACATCAAACGGTCATAATTTGCGGGCTGAAGCGAGGTTAAATCGATATTGTGACTTTTGATTAATCTTGCGAGCTCTCTTGTTGTTAGAACGATATCAACATCTCGAAGATCGGGCTTTTCCCATAACACACTTGCACCATTCATTTCGGGACGAGCCGCTTCTGATTTTTTAGCAGTACACGGCATAATGGCAACAGAAACAATTTTACTAGGATCGATATCTTGCTCTTTGGCGTAATATGTTTTTATCATCGAACCAAGCATTGTCATTGGTGACTTTGCAGAAGAGAGATTAGGAATTAATTCTGGATAAAACATTTCACAAAATTTCACCCAACCTGGTGAACAAGAAGTGAATTGAGGCAATACACCATTATTTTTAATTCTTTGCAGTAATTCTGTGGCTTCTTCCATAATGGTTAAATCAGCAGAAAAGTTAGTATCAAAAACTTTATCAAAACCTAACTTTCTAAGTGCCGCTACTTGAAGTAACTCAATGTCCTCACCAGGCTGCATTCCAAACTCTTCACCTAATGCAACTCTTGTAGCTGGCGCGGTTTGTACAACAACATGCAAAGTCGGATCTAACAACGCTCTAATAACTTTATCTGTGTCGTCAACTTCTGTTATTGCCCCCGTTGGGCACCAAAGAGTACATTGACCACAATCGATACAAGGAACACTATCAATTAACGGTAAATCATAGTTTCCCATTACGGTTTGTACTTTTTCACACACTTCAACGCATTGGCCGCATAAAATACATTTTTTGTCATCACGGCAAATGGCGACATTGTTAGGATCAATAGGAATACGGCCCCTTACTTGGACGGGGAAAGTACCTTTAGCATTATATTGCTCAGGAACCCAACCTGTACCACCAGAAATATTGCCATCACATCCCGCTGTGACAGCGGTTACCCCAGCGGCAAGACTTACCTTTCCAGCAAATGAAAAGAAAGAACGTCGAGATAATAATTTCTCGTCACTTTCTTCTTTTGTAGGAAGAAGAGATTTCATTTTTCACAATGCTCCTGCTTTAATATATGAATAAAATTACCTATTAAAGGTAACAATATATAAAGAGTTTAATTTTATTTTTGTTAAAAATATTTGTATTATTTAATTAATAAAAAACCAATACTTAAAATAAGTATCGAGTTAATATCAAATGAATTTTTATGTAAAAAACACCCTATCAGCAATCATCGTTTCATTTAAGAAAATCAGGAGAGATTTTTTTAATTCAATAAGTGATAGGGTGTTTATGAGAGATATTGTACTGAAAGGGGATTTAAAAAAAACAGCTTTCAACCTTATTAATTAAATATAATTAATTTTATTGATACATATCAAAATAAAAATGAAAGCACAAAAACACCCCTATAAAAACAGATAGAAAAAACCAACAAATAAAAATAAAAAATAATTAAAAATCAACAAATTAAACATGGTGTTATTTTTTATAAATTTATTGAGCGTTTATCTAAACTAAATAAAAAAGGTTCATTTCATAATATTTAATAAAAAATATATATAATTAAAAAAATATCACATGAATAATATCTAAATAAAGTATACACTTTTTCTAAATAAATAAAAATAAGCATTTTATTATATGAATATTTATTTTGTTATAATTATATTAATTTATGTGAATTAATTATTATATTTTAAACATAGTGTATTTTTATTTTTTAAATATTAATAAGATTCATAAAAAATACAAGTTAATAATATTAGATACATTAACACCTAAAAAAACAAGGAAATGATTAAGTAATTTTAACTATAAAGTGAGATGTGTTTTTTAATAAAAAAATACAACCTCACTTTTATTAAAAATAAAAAGTTATAGTAAATAGCCTCTATTTATTGATAACGTGTTAATAACCAGATAAAAACAAGTTATGGATGCATAAATCACTAATAAAAATGAGAGTTCTATAAAGTAATAAAAAATTATTTCTCTTTAGGCATCTCAGGTTGATAAATAGGGAAAACAGGTAATGCTGTTAATAAACGCGAACCATAATTTTTTGTTAGCAAGCGTCTGTCATAAATGATAATTTCACCGTGGCAATGATGGCTACGGATAAGACGCCCAACTTGCTGAATTAAATTAAACGATGCACTTGGCAAGCTCTGCACTTCAAAAGGATAACGTTTCAGCGATTTAAGCCATTCCCCCTCTGTCACAATCACCGGATCAGTCACGGGTGGAAAAGCAATTTTATGAATATGCACCTGCGTTAAATAATCGCCTTTTAAGTCAAGTCCTTCGGCAAATGATTGCAAACCTATCAATACACTATTATCACCTGCATCAATGCGCTTACAATGTGTTTCTACCAATCTATAACGAGGCTGATCCCCTTGTACCAATAAGCATAAACGTAAGTCTTTCACTTCTTCTAAAAAGCCTTCCATTGCCCGTTGGCTACTAAATAGAACCAATTGTCCTCGATGGTTATTCTCTTCCATGCTTTGACGAAAATAACGCGCCATCTCTTTTAAATGTTCGCGCTCATGGCTCATGGTCGGTTCATAGCGCATTTTAGGAATAACTAATCTACCTTGATCTTTATGTTCAAAAGGTGAAGATAACGTAATAAAGCGATCATCAAAATGCTCACTTAATCCTGTTAGCTCTTGAATGCGAGAATAGCTATTTAATGAGCGTAACGTTGCAGATGTGATAACCACATGTGGGATATTTTTCCATAACAATTGTGTCAGCTGTTCGCTGACTCGAATACCTGCGCAATGAAAATAAAGATGAGACTGCTTTTTATCGTAACGGCGAGTGAGCCATTTCGATACAGGCGCTTTTGAGGTTTGCTCTAATGTGGCTAAGCGCCACAATTTTGCCATATTCTCTAAATAACCGACCATTCTACTGGTCGTTAAAATGGCACTATGTAAACGCACAACATCTTCTTTTGCTGTACGCTCTGTTAAATCATTTAACATGGCTTCACCCAGCATTTTTAAACCATCCGTTAGCTTAAATAATGTCTGGCAACTTAACAGAAGTTGTTCAGGTAATTCGCCTAATGGAAAGAGATATTCATCTTGTTCACTACGTTCTGGTAATAACGCACGCGTAAATGTATCAACCTCTTGATAAGCCTCACGTAACTTAGCAATATGAGCATCAAAACGAATAGGGTCAGCCAATTTAGGTGGTCTTACAGGAATAAATTGCGCTAAATATTGACTAACATGACGAGTAATATTATCCAGCTGATTATTAAGGGTAGCTAAGGTTATTTCCCCTTCAACTTCAAGCGCATCTCGCGCAACATCAGGAATATGATGACCTTCATCCAATACTAATAGCAGATTTTTTGCATCAGGTAATACTGATTCACTTTCCATTGCTGCCATCACTAAAGCGTGATTGGTAATAACCACATCTACTTCATCAATTTCACGGCGTGCAATAAAAAAAGGGCAGCGATGATAATATTGGCAATTACGTCCTAAACAGTTCATTTTATCGGTGCTAATTTTGCGCCATAAGCTGTCTGTTAATGCCCGTTTATGGTGATCACGCAAACCATCCCAACCGAAACTGGTAAAATCATTTTTTAGCTCTTGGCAAATTTCTCTTTCTGCACTAGTCGCCAGATCCACTTTATCCTCAAGCAAAAACATTAAGTCGATTTGTTCACCTTCTGTTGCACAAATCGCGTCTAAATTACGTGGACATAAATAGCGCCCACGGCCAAAAGCCCCCGTGAACGTGAGATCTGGGATGATTTTTTTAAGTAATGGGAGATCTTTGCTAAAAATCTGATCTTGCAGTGCCACATTGGCCGTACTGATAATCAGCGGTTTTTTTTCATCGCGGCTAATAGCAATACCTGGAATAAGATAAGAAAGTGTTTTACCTACCCCAGTTGGAGCTTCAATCACTAAATGTCGTCCCATTTCATCAGAAAAAGTCTTAGCCACTTCAGCTATCATTTCACGCTGTGGCGCACGCGGAATAAACCCTTCAATATGCTCTGGTAGGGCTTTATACCACTGACTTATTTGATTTTTGACTGGTTGAGAAAGAGACATAACTACTCTGTGACTGATTTTAAGAAGGGCGCTATTGTCTCATAACACTGTATAAAAATCAGTAGTTACCTTCATTTGCTCTCTTCTTTCATCAAAGAATGGATAACGCCTCGAAATTATTGAGCTTTGTTATAGATTATTAATCCAACTCTTCATAGTATGAGTATTGATTACGTAACTTCTAAAAATAGCCTTATAAAAAATAGTATTTTTTGTTTGATTAAATACAACAACACCAGTTAAGAGACACCATAATGACCTCTACAAAGCGCCCTATTTTTAACTTAGAACTTGATTTACTCCGAACCTTTGTTGCTGTTGTCGATGGGAATACCTTTGCCGCAGCCGCTGAATCGGTTTGCCGCACTCAATCTGCAGTAAGCCAGCAAATGCAACGCCTTGAATCGTTGATAGGCAAAGATCTGTTTGCTCGCCAAGGTCGAAATAAAACACTGACAGAAGCGGGTACACAACTGCTGAATTATGCTCGCCGTATTTTGCGCCTAAATGACGAAGCTTGTCTTTCATTGATGCATGAAGAAATTGATGGGATCTTAAAAATTGGCTCCCCCGATGATACGGCAAACACAATTTTACCGGAACTACTTGCGCGTTTTTCAGGGGCGTATCCCCGTCTTATTATGGAAATCATTGTTAAACGTAGTCCGTTTTTAATGTCGATGTTAGAAAATAACGAGCTTGATTTAGCCATTTCTACCGAAGAACATGTGGGTTATCCCAAAATTGTACTGCGTGTTTCCCCTTCCTTATGGTATTGCGGAAAACACTTCCGATTTGATCTTGATGAACCTTTGCCATTAGTCGTATTAGATGAACCCAGTACATACCGCGATATGATGATAAATCACCTTGATCAACAAGGTATTCGTTGGCGAATCGCTTATATTGCTACAACGCTTTCAGGTGCAAGAGCCGCCGTACGTGCGGGATTAGGTATTATGGCGCGTTCAATTGAGCTTTCAGGTGACGACTTGCGTATTTTAGGCGAAAAAGAAGGCTTACCTCCTTTACCAGCAATTAGTTATAACCTGTATCTCAATGCCAATAGCCCAGGAAAAGCAGCACAAATACTGTTTGATTCATTAAAAAATGAACAAAATGAAGTGATTAATCATGCTGATATTACACTTCAACAAGAATAGAGATTTTAAAGCCCTTAAACAGTGTTAATAACCAAAGCAATAAAATATTAAAACCATAAACCAGGACACCGATTATGACTCAATTCCATGGTATTTTTCCTTACCTTGTTTCCCCTGTTAATCAAACTAAAGGCACCATTCTTGAATCTTCATTACGTCGTTTGATCGAACATTTGATCTCGTGTGGCGTTCATGGTTTAAGCCCGTTAGGTAGCACAGGTGAATACGCTTATCTCTCTCAAGCCCAACGTAATGAAATTGTGCGTATCACGGTTGATCAAACTGCGGGGCGAGTGCCTGTTATTGCAGGTGTTGCTGGATTTTCAACCGCAGATGCTTGTCATCAAGCTGAACAATACGCCCAATTAGGTGTAGATGGCATGGTGCTGATTTCACAAAAAATGTACCCGTTAAGTGAAACCGCACAAGCAGGTTATTTCCAAACTATCGCTGAAGCATTTCCTGAAAAATCCATGACTATTTATACCAATCCTGGACTTTTGGGTGATGTTCTTCCTATCTCTTTATTCAATGAACTTAGCTATATCTCGAATATTGAATATATTAAAGATGCATCAAGCAATACAGGTCGCTTACTCACCATGATCAATACATTTGGTGAACGCGTTAAAATCTTCAGTGCTTCTGCACATATTCCATTGTTAGTATTAAAACTTGGTGGTGTAGGTTGGATGGCAGGCCCTGCTTGCGTATTACCAAAACAGTGTGTCGAACTTTATGAATTAGCCACCAAAGGTGATTTTGATACAGCATTAGCAAAACAAAAAGAGATGTGGCAAATCAACGAAGCCTTTACTAAATATTCGTTAGCATCATGTATTAAAGCCTCTTTAAATATTCAAGGTTTTGATGTGGGCTCACCTATTTTACCGCAAGAGCCTCTAAATGAAGCTGCAATGAACGATCTACGCCAAATTATTGCTCACCTTGATTAATAAGCTATTCTTATTTAGAAATAACAAAGACTAGATTTTTCTCTATTCTGGTCTTTGTTATCTGTTTAATTAAAGTTTCTCATCCTTAAATGCAGACCAACACTGTACGACATTGAATAAGAATGAAATAATAGCCACCATTGTTGCAAAATCGTGTTTACTCTATCACCATAACGAGGAGAGAATGTATGCCCATTTCCGTCAGTGAAATAATGGAAATCTTACCTCATCGTTATCCATTCTTATTAATTGATGGTGTTATTTCTGAACCAGCTGAACTTGCTAGTGGTAAATTAATCGCAATTAAAAATATCACCACCAATGACACAGTTGTTTTTGGCGAATTTTACCCTCCCTTACTGCTCCTTGAAAGCATGGCTCAAGCTGCTGGAGTTCTTGCACATTACTATCTTTCTCCCATGGAAGAAGGTCAGCAATGTTATTTTGCCAGTATAAAAAATGCACGTTTTTATGATGCAGTAAAAGCAGGCGATCAACTACTTATTGAAATCGAATTTCGTCGTCAGCGCCGTACTATTGTTAGTTTTTCTGGTGTTGTTCGTATTGGTGAGAAGATTGTTTGTACATCTGAATTTATGTGTGCAAGGCAATAAAAAAGGATTGGTAGCTCAAACCAATCCTTCATATCATCATCTTATTGACATTATGTTTAACTTAATGGGCCGCTTCTTCAATACGCAATAATTGTGTTATCTCAGAAAGAGTGTGCTTTTCAAAATTCAATACTTTTTCAACGAGTTGAGCCGATTGTTTATCCTCTATTACTAGTGAGGCATTATCGTAAAATTTGCTGATAACATCTTTGTCAGTCATTGGATTTTGTGGGTTACCATATTGAATATCTAACCTCTCAGTGATCATCTCACCATTCTTTAATGCCACGAAAATTAATCCTGGAAAATACGTAGGGAATGGAATCTCGCCTTTTTCGGGATAGCGATAACTCACTTTTTTCGCTAACCTTTGAATATCTTCACGTTGTAAATTTTCTAAAGATAACGATGATAATGTTAACGCATTGTCTAAAAATCCGACTGCAAATAGCCACGACAAACTAAATTTTGCCCCATAAGCTGTTTTAGGCGCCCATTTTGTTTCAAGTGGCTCGCAAATTAAAGCGGCTGCGACAGGATCAACCACGCACTCCACGCTTTCAATATCATCAGCCGTGATCCCTTTTTTCAGCAAATTACGGCCACAATCAATAGTGGCATGAGCAAAATGACACACAGGATAAGGCTTAATAGAAACATTTAAAAATTCCCATTTTTCACCTAATCCTAAGGCTACTTGTTCGGGTTGTGCTTGCTCTCGAATACCATGGGTTTGATAAAGGCTATAGCGACCTTCAAATATCGTTTCAGGGCCCGTCATTCCACCTTTTGCCAATGATGCAGCAATAATACCTGATTGCGCAGCCCATCCCGCATGAAAGCATTTAGAAGAGGAACTGTTAGCAAGGTATTCCGCCACACCTCCTGCTTGGCTTCCTGTTAATCCTAATGCATTCACAGTTTGTTCAGGTGTTAATTTTAATAGTGAGGCTGCACAAGCTGTTGCCCCAAAAATACCAGCAATCGCGGTGGCATGAAAACCACGCTGATGAAATCCACTATGGCTAGCCAGTCCTACTCTTGCTGCAACTTCCCAACCAATCACCCACGCCGTTAAAATATCTTGTGATGATGCGCCGATAGACTCACCTAATGCAAAAGCAATCGGCGTTAATACCGCGCTGCCATGTGCAATAGAATCGGTATGCGTATCATCAAAATCTAATGCATGTGATGCAATACCATTTGTCAATGCAGCAACTGTTGTACTTGTTGTGAGTGAACTGCCCCAAATTGGAATAGTGCCTTGGCTATCAGGTAAAAAAGTAATGCCCTGACGACTTTGGATCGCACTTTGTTGCGCACTACCCGCAAGTGCAACGCCTAATGTATCTAATAAATGAATTTTAGCGCGCTCTACAACTTGAGCAGGTAAATCAGAAAATGTGGTTGTGGTAATAAATTGGGCTAATTGCTGACTCAATGTCATAAACACCTCGAAATAGATAAGAAAAAGCCAGCATTTCACCGGCTTTTAGATAATAAGAAGGTTAGATGTAATTAAGTCACTTAGTCATTTAGCCAGCCAGAGGCTTTAGTTTGAGCAACAACACGATCAACTTGGGCTGGTGCATTTCCTACATAAGTTGTTGGATCTAAAAGTGCATCAAGCTCTTCTTGAGTAATGTGATCACGAATACGGGTATCACGATTAATTGCTTCAACAAAAGTTATACCTTCTTCTTGCCCTGACATTGATGCTTCATACACAATTTCATGTGCAGTTTGTTTACCTGCTTTATCAGATAGTGCAAACATCACACGCTCTGCCAACATAAAGCCACCCAAAATATCCATATTTTCGCGCATTTTTTCTACATGCACATTTAATCCACCTAATACTGTTTTCATATTATCGAAGATAACAGACAGCATCAGGCACATTTCTGGCATGATTTTCCATTCCATTTTCCAAATTGCGCCATCACGCTCATGTTGATGTTTCATCATATCCGTTAATACAGACAGATTGGCTTTTAGGGTATTACTTACACAAGCCGCATTTTCCACAATGGCAGGATTACGTTTATGTGGCATAGTCGAAGAGCCTACCTGTCCTTTACTAAACGGCTCAGATAATTCATCAATTTCGTTATGCGCTAATAGTAGGATTTCATTGGCAATTTTACCTAGCGTACCGCTAATTAAGCCGATTAACATGCCATATTCACTGAATCTATCACGCGCAGGTTGCCATGAAATTTCAGGTACACCTAAACCTAAGCGTTGTAATACACGGGCTTCTAATTCATCAGCTTTATCGCTTAAAGAGGCTTTTGTCCCCACAGCACCGACCACACTACCCACAAATAAGCGAGGCTCGATCTCTTTAAGACGTTGATAATGACGTGCTAATTCTGTTAACCAAATTGCAGTTTTATGACCAAATGTAATTGGCAGAGCTTGTAATGCTAATGTACGCCCAACCATTGGTGTGTTGCGATGTTGTTCACTTAATGAAAGCAATGCACGACCTAATACTTTGATATCACGTAAAAAAGTATGATGAGCATCTTTTAGTTGTAATACAAGGCCAGTATCAATTACATCTTGTGTAGTTGGACCAAAATGAACATATTCCCCATAATGTTCTGGACAAGCATGTTCTAAACCACGGATTGTTGGCACTAATGGATGGCGAGTAAGACGCACTTGTTCTAATACATAATCCATATCGAGCTTTTCAAGTTTCGCGGTGTCTGCAATAACTTTTGCTGCCTCTTTCGGGATCAAACCTAATTCAGCTTGTTCAATAGCTAATGCCGCTTCATAATCAAGCCAATTTTGCATTCTTGTTTTATCAGAAAAAATAGTTCTCATCTCTTCTGTTGACCATAAATTCTTTAATAAAACTGAATCAAAAACGCTGGTTCCCATAATTATTTCCCCTGTTAAAAAAATAATAAAAAAATCGTTTTTTTAATCAAACGACTTGTTAGATTGTTATTTTATTTATGCAATATAATCTCAAAAAAAACACTTTGATAATTTTAATCTAATTTCAAATATTTCTTATCAATTAAAAAATAACACTAATTCAATGCGTTATAAATAACTCTTTATTTATTAGTTATAACTTTTGAATCTTAAATAACATTTAAGATTTAATTAGAATAATTAATGCTAAAAAGTTAGAGGAAGATCATCATTTTTAGAAAATAGCTATTTTAAAAATAAATAAGTTTGTTATAAATAATAGAAACAAAATAAGCGCGAACAGTAATTAATCATTTTATTTAATTACCGGGGAACTCTATTTCTATATTCGGAGATATTAATAATGAAACAAAATAAACAAACAAAATTGATACACAGCGGACGTCAAGAAATTAAAACTTCTGGCCCCATTAATCCACCAGTTATGAGAGCCAGCACTATTGTTTTTGACTCAATAAAAAGCTGGCGTGATGTGCGTGATCGTCGTGCAACAGAACGTGTATTGAGTTATGGCGCTCGTGGCACCGAAACCGCTTTTGCATTAGAAGCATTAGTAACTGAATTAGAAGGCGGCCATCGTGCACAGTTATTCCCTACTGGATTGGCAGCTATCGCTGTAACCATCATGGGATATGCGCGCAGTGGTGGACATGTTTTATTTGCAGATTCTGTTTATGAACCTGTGCGTAAAATCGCATCGGCTTTCCTTGAACCCAATAACATTGCTTATAGCTTCTTTAAAACAGATGGTTCAGATTTTGAGCAAAAAATTCAACAAAATACACAGCTTATTTTTGTAGAATCACCAGGATCACTTCTTTATGAAATGCTCGATTTACCTGAGATCTGCCGTATTGCTCATGAAAGGAATATTCCTGTCGGTGTTGATAATACATGGGGCTCTGCGTGGCTTTATAACCCGCTAGAATTAGGCGCTGATGTCTCTGTTATTGCAGCAACTAAATATTTGTGCGGTCACTCTGATGTGATGATGGGCATTATGGTTGCGAATGAAAAAGCATGGGAAAAAATTGGTGCATTACCTGAAGCATTAGGCCAAGCCAGTAGCCCTGATGATGCAGCACTCGTACTTCGCGGAATGAGAACATTAGGTCAACGTATTGCTGCTCATGGTAAATCAGCTTTGACTATCGCACAGTGGCTAGAAACTCGTCCTGAAGTTGAAAAAGTATGGTTCCCTGAATTACCTAATCACCCTCGTCATGATTTATGGAAACGTGACTGCAAAGGCAGCAATGGTCTATTAACCATTGAATTTAAACAAGAGTTTACCGCAAAACAATCAGAGCAATTTATTGATGCACTTGAACTATTTGGTATTGGTGCATCTTGGGGCGGATTTGAAAGCCTTGCATTACCCGCCAATGTCGTTGGCGCAAGAACAGCATCTAATTGGCGTGAAGGTCATGGTCCTTTTGTCCGTTTACATGTTGGCCTTGAAGCAACGGATGATCTTATTGCAGATATTACACAAGCTTTTTCAGCATTAAACCAATAACAAAAAATATTGCATCATTACCGGGGAATTCTCTATGACAGGTTTAATCATTGCCGCGCTGGTAACTGCGTTGGTGGTTTATTTACTGGCGCGAGGTTATAAACCTCAACCAGTATTATTACTCGGGGGCTTGTTGTTATTGCTCCTAACTGCTTCTCTCGACCTTAATCCGTTATTACCTGAAAATAAGACAACTCAATTTAAGTATTTTGATGTCTTTCAAATTTTCACGGATATTATGAGTTCTCGTCTTGCTGGCCTTGGTTTAACGTTAATGGCTATTGCGGGTTTCTCTCGTTATATGGAACACGTAGGCGCAAGCCGTGCTTTATTTGCGATTTTTGAAAAACCATTAAAAGCCATAAAATCACCTTACTTATTATTAGTGATTTCATTTCTAGTCACCCAAATCTTGGTTATTTTTATTCCTAGCCATGCTGGTTTAGGTATGCTGTTAATGGTCACTATGTATCCGATATTAATTCGTTCTGGTATTAGTCCACTTTCCGCTTTAGCCGTTATTGGGTGTTGCCAGTTTATCGACCATGGTCCTGGCTCTGGTAATGTGATTATGGCTGCAAAAACAGCGGATATTGAACCTGCCGTCTATTTTGTTCAGCACCAGTTACCCGTTACTATTCCTATTATTATTGCGGTTGCTATCACTCACTTTTTTATTCAACGCTGGTGGGATAAACGTGAAGGATTTGTTTTTGACCCAACAACCATTGATGTTGTAAAAGAAGAAGGTAATAAAATTCCACTGTCTTATGCTCTATTACCAGTGATCCCTTTAATTCTGATTATCGGTTTCAGTCCTTTGCTACACCCTTATATTAAATTAGAAGTTACCACGGCAATGATTATTAGTACCGTAATTGCACTTCTTTTCGAATATGTTCGCTTACGTGATGCAAAAGCAGTGATGAATAGCTTTATGCTGTTCTTTGAAGGGATGGGTAAGCAATTTGTCTTAGTGGTCTCATTAATTGTGTCTGGTGAGTTCTTTGCTAATGGTTTACTTAAAAGTGGTGCCGTCGATACGCTAATTAGTTCTGCTCAAGATGCAGGTTTCGGCATTGCCGCAATGATCATTGTAATGAGTGCCATTCTTGCATTAGCGGCCTTTTTAATGGGATCTGGTAATGCAGCATTCTTTTCATTTGCAGCTTTAACACCAAAAATTGCCGCTTTCTTAAAAGTAGATGTCATTACCTTAATTTTACCAATGCAAATAATGACTAGCTTTGGTCGTACTGTTTCACCAATTACCGCCGCCATTGTTGCCATTGCAGGTATTGCAAATGTCTCACCATTCCAAATAGTTAAACGTACTGCCATTCCTATGGCTGTCGCAGCTATTGTGAACTTAGCAATGACATTCTGGTTTTTATATTCCTAATTAAGTTGTGTTACCCCTTGCCCTTAAACTCATTTACTCCTGAGTTTAAGGGGTTTTTTCTTATCATTGACTGTAACCTTTGATTGAAATAATTAACGCCAACACCAACTTTACTCAGGCTATTTATAAAAAATAAATAGCCTGTTTATTTATCTATTCATCTCTTTTTTAACCACTATCATTTGTCGATTAAACTGACTTAGCACTTGTTTCAACTTCATATCTAGATATACTTTTGCGCAACATTCATCTGCAAATGAACATTATGAAAAAAATAATTATTGTTATAATCGCACTACTTGCCTTCGGTTCTATCGGTGGTGTTTTCCTTGCGGGCTTAAATATCTATACACGCTCCACAACCCCCATAGAAACAGAACAAACTCAACCTGAAACATCACCTGCACAGCAATTTCCAGCTATCCCAGACAGCTCACCTTCTGCTAAATAAATGAGGTCGCACCGTGGAATACGATTACTTTGTTACACCCAAATGGCTATTTGAACATCAACATAATACTGATGTTGTGATCCTTGATGTCAGCGCACCTATGCCAACTCAACAGATTGACTATCAAGCACTTTACCTTGAACGTCATATTCCACATGCTTATTTTTTTAATCTCGATGAAATCGCAGATAAAACGACAACATTGCCACATATGTTGCCATCTGATGCGCTCTTTTCAGAAACGCTAACGCAATTAGGTATCTCTAATACCACAACTGTTATTCTTTACGATCAAGGCAACTTATTTTCCGCACCTAGAGGTTGGTGGACATTAACAACTCTAGGTTGTCATAATGTGCGCATTCTTGCTGGCGGTCTGCAAGCATGGGTTGATGCTGGATTTGCTATAGAACAAGGTGATGCTATCAAGACACCAGCACAATCTCCATTTGTAGTTGAACGTCACGCCCAGCGTTATGCCAATAAACAACAACTTCTTGATAATCTAGCGACAACGCAAAAACAGATGGTTGATGCACGTTCTGCAGATCGCTTTTATGGTAGAGCACCAGAACCCCGCCCAGGTTTGCGCAGTGGACATATCCCCGGCAGTAAAAATGTGCCTTGGAATGAATTAGTTATAGATGGGCAATTAAAAGATAAAACTGAATTAAAGCAAATATTTGAACAGGCCGGTGTTGATTTATCACAACCCATTATTGTTACCTGTGGCTCAGGTATGACTGCAGCAATTTTATTTTTAGCATTAACCGTATTAGGTTGCCAATCCATCGCACTTTATGACGGCTCTTGGGCCCAATGGGGTGCTGAAAGTGCCCTTCCCTGTGAATGCTGATTTGATCAATCCTCGCTTTAAAAAGTAAACCCGCATTACGCGGGTTTATTATCAATATCTATTTGGTGTGAAGGCATTAACTTGCAAATATTTTTGCAAGATAGAGCACTACAATGGCACCAATCACAGCGACAACAAAGCTACCGAAATTAAAGCCATCCACTTTACCTTTGCCAAAGAAGCTACTAATTGCACCACCGACAACCGCACCTACAATACCAAGAATACAAGTCCATATCAGACCAATATCATAAGAGCCTGGCATTAAGAATTTCGCCAAAATACCTGCGATTAAACCAAAGATAATCCAAGCAAGAATTCCCATATTTCCCCCTAAAATAGTCATGATATAAACAACATACCTAAAAAATGTCACTTATTGAGTGTAAGTCGAAAAAGTGATTTTTTCCAATTATTAGAAATAAATTACACAATATTTAGGATAAATAGATGGATTATTTCTTAATGAATAAAAAAATAGCGCTGATTAATTAGCGCTATTTTTTATTGGATAAGATTATTTTTAAACTACAGAGCCTCTATTGCCACTGCAATTTCTGGCGATGTTTTTAATGTTCTAATTTGTCTAAATAACTCATCAGCTTCTGGATACTCTTTGCGTAAATAACTAAACCACTGTTTAATGCGTGATGCATGATAAATTGTCGTATCACCACGCTTTTCTAAGCGAACATAGCGCTTTAATAATTCAATCACCTCAGACCAAGGCATCCTTGTCTCTATGCCTTTAACAACACGGCTTAAGTTAGGTGTATTCATTGCACCACGGCCAATCATTATCGCATCACAACCTGTTGTGGCTAAACAGGCCAATGCATCTTCACGGTTCCAAATTTCACCATTGGCAATCACAGGTATTGAGAGCCTTTGGCGAATATCACCAATGGCCTGCCAATTGATTTTTTCAGCATTATAGCCATCTTCTTTTGTTCTGCCATGTACTGTGATTTCTGTTGCACCACCTTGTGCTACGGCATCAGCAATTTCATAACTATATGCAGAAGAATCCCAACCAAGTCTGACTTTTACTGATACGGGCAATTCTAAAGGTACTGCATTACGCATTGCTTTTGTCGCTTGATAAATAGTTTCTGGCTGTTTTAAAAGTGAAGCACCACCACCACTACCATTAACCGTTTTTGAAGGGCAACCACAGTTTAAATCAACACCCCAAGAGCCTAACGATACGGCTCTAAACGCATTTTCAGCCAACCATTGTGGGTGTTGTCCTAATAATTGTACTCGCATTAATGTTCCGCTTTTAGTGCGACTTTCTGTATGTAATTCAGGACATAAGCGATAAAAAGCTTTTGTTGGCAGTAATGAATCAACAACACGCACAAACTCTGTAATACAGAGATCGTAATCGTTAATCGAGGTGAGTAACTCTCTCACAAGGGGGTCTAAAACCCCCTCCATTGGCGCTAATAGAACTCGCACTTTTTAACCTCAAAACTCTTTTCTAGCTTTTGACCAAGGGTTTTGATTATCACTACCTTCATCACTTTTACGTGAACGACGAGGCCCTAATTTACCAGTACGTGAGCCATCTTTATTACGGTAGTTTTCTTTACTTTTATTGCGTCCAGACTCTTTACCTTCACTATCGCTGTCTTTACGACTATTGTTGCGATTGTCTTTACCACGAATATCTGCACGACCACCACTTCTACGCGGGGCATTATTCTTTGGTTTTTTATGCAAAGGCGCGGCTTTAATTGAAGGGTCAGGATCGTAACCATCTAACGCTAAACGTGGAATTTCACGTTTTAATAGACGCTCAATATCAGCTAATAATCCATGCTCATCAACACAAACCAATGAAATAGCTTTACCGGTTGCGGCTGCTCGACCTGTTCGACCAATACGGTGAACATAATCTTCTGCCACTTGCGGTAATTCAAAATTGACAACATAAGGCAGTTGGTCAATATCAAGGCCACGAGCCGCAATATCGGTTGCCACCAGCGCTTTTAATTTACCATCTTTAAAGTCAGCTAAAGCACGAGTTCTCGCACCTTGACTTTTATTGCCATGAATAGCTGCTGATTTGATACCATCAGCATTTAAATGTTCAGCAAGCTTATTAGCACCGTGCTTTGTACGTGTAAAAATAAGCACTTGTGACCAGTTTTCTAAGCCAATTAAATGTGACAACAACTCTGTTTTACGTTTTTTATCCACTAAATGGACATATTGATCAACAGATTCAGCCGCTGAATTTTTTGGTGCAACAGAAATACTCACAGGATTATTTAACAGCGAGTTGGCAAGTCCTGTGATCTCTTTAGAGAATGTTGCAGAGAACAATAAATTTTGACGTTTTTTAGGTAATTTATTGATCACACGGCGAATATCATGAATAAAGCCCATATCTAACATACGATCAGCTTCATCAAGCACTAAGACTTCAACACGAGAAAGATCAACCGCATTTTGATGTTCAAGGTCGAGTAAACGTCCTGGCGTTGCTATCAATACATCAACACCACCGCGCAATTTCATCATTTGAGGGTTAATACTCACACCACCAAAAACCACAAGTGAACGGATTGGCAAGTAACGGCTATAAGCTTTCACATTCTCAGCAATCTGCGCAGCGAGTTCACGGGTTGGCGTTAAAATTAGCGCTTTAACTGGTTGACGGCCTTTAGTTTTTTCTGCAGATTGAGCTAACTTTTCCAAGATCGGCAATGTAAACGCCGCCGTTTTTCCGGTCCCTGTTTGCGCACTGGCTAATACGTCTTTACCCGCCAAAATCGGCTCAATCGCCTGTTGTTGAATAGGGGTTGGGGTTTTATACCCTTGTTCATCAATAGCGCGGAGAAGCGCCTCACTTAAACCAAGCGATGTAAAATCGGTCAAAACAGTAGTCTCCTACAACCAGAACGTATAACACGGTGATTGAAATTAAAAATGACGGGCTTTCATGCTGTCAATCTATAGGTATTATTACTCTATAGGTACTACCATTTAGTCGGTAAGACAGTGATGAAAGAGAATGAACCTTGCTAGGTTAACCTAATAACCCCTATTTTAACAGTTTTTGCTATATTCAGAATACAAAAATAATTTTCAATAATAGATAGCGTTTTTTTTTATTACAAAACATATTACAAAACACCTTTATTTGATTATTTATTACAAAATTTCCCTATTGTTCAATATCATCTAATATAATACTCCTTGTTATCGCTGTTTTTAATATCATTGGTTTTGTTACATTTTACTTAAGTAAGGTATCTTCTATTATGTCAGAAACCCATCAGAAGACGACTCGTGGTGAACTAGCAAAACGACAATTATTGGAAGCGGCATGTGAGATCTTTGGTAAAAATGGCCCTGATGCCGCCACCACACGCCAAATTGCACAAGCTGCTCAACAAAATATTGCCGCTATCGCTTATTATTTTGGTTCTAAAGAAGGGTTGTATCTCGCCGTTGCACAACATATTGCTGATCTTATCCGTCTTGATTTTGAACCAACCGTTGCCATTCTTGACGAATTTCTTGAACGACCCAACCCCACAGAGCATTTACCATTGCTACAAACGCTGATCACAGATAGCTTTTTACAATATGCTCAACTGGTACTTGATAAAGCCAATATTCATATTAGTCGTATCATGGCAAGAGAACAGCTTGTTCCTACCGAAGCGTATTCCCTTATCCACCAGCAAGCATTATCACCACTTTTAACTCGTGTGAATAAATTATTAGCTATCTATATTGGTTTAGATCCCACACTTCCGACGACAATGCTACACACTCACGCTATTTTAGGAGAAGTGCTATCATTTCGTTTAGTGAGAGAAACCATTCTAAGACAAACAGGATGGGATAGAATTGGTAAGAATGAATATAAAATTATCTCTAATACTTTAAAAACACATATTACGTTATTACTCAATGGATTAAGAGAGATTTATACTCACCCACATCATGCATAAATAGAGTTATTATGAAAACTAAAAAAATCAGTTTCTTTATCATCTTAATGATTATTATCGGTGTTATTGCAGGTATCTATTATTACGAAGAAAACAAAGAGTCTGAATTAGTACTCTATGGTAATGTCGATATACGTACTGTTAACCTGAGTTTTCGTGTTGCAGGGAAATTAGATTCATTACTCGTTGATGAAGGTGCCCCAGTCAAACAAGGGCAATTGTTAGGAAAGCTTGATGATGCCCCCTATCGTAATGCACTAAATAAAGCTTATGGTGAGCGTGATAGTGCTATTGCTGCATTAGCGTTAATGGAAGCCGGTTATCGCAGTGAAGAAATTGCACAAGCCCAATCTGACGTGTCATTAAAACAAGCAGCTTGGCAATATGCCGACAACTTTTATAAACGCCAGCAAGATTTGGCTAACCGAAAGGTAATTTCAGCCAATGATTTAGATAGCGCGAGAAATAATCGCAATCAAGCAGCCGCGGCCTTAAAAGCAGCCCAAGATAAATTAAATCAATATCAAAATGGTTATCGAAAAGAAGATATTGATGCTGCTAAAGGGCAAGTTATGCAGGCAAAAGCCGCCGTTGCTCAAGCAGAGTTAAACCTTCAAGACACACAGTTAGTCTCACCTTCACAAGGTACAGTATTAACAAGGGCCGTTGAACCAGGCACTATTTTATCTGCTGGTAATCCCGTATTTACAGTGTCTTTGACTAACCCTGTTTGGGTTAGAGCGTATATTAGTGAAACCCACTTAAGTGAAGCAATCCCTAATAGAGAAGTCTATCTCTACACTGATGGGCGCAAAGATAAGCCTTATCATGGCACTATCGGTTTTATTTCACCGACAGCAGAATTTACGCCAAAGAGTGTCGAAACACCGGAATTAAGAACTGACTTAGTTTATCGACTCCGCGTTGTTGTGACGGATGCTGACGATGCATTACGCCAAGGAATGCCCGTGACTTTAAAATTTGCACCCACTCATTAAGTGGGAGGCGAAATGGAACACACTGATTACACTATCGAACTACAAGGCGTTGAAAAACGCTTTACCGGTCTAGAATGCCCGGCGGTTTCTGCATTAACAGCCACCATAACGGGTGGCTCTGTCACAGGTTTAGTCGGCCCAGATGGTGCGGGTAAAACCACATTAATTCGTATGCTTGCTGGGCTATTAAAACCAGATGCAGGTGATATTCGTATTTTAGGAATGGATCCGCAAAAACAAAGCGTGGATGTCCGAGCTATTCTTGGCTATATGCCTCAAAAATTTGGTCTCTATGAAGATTTAACGGTGTTAGAAAACCTTAATCTTTATGCCGATTTAAAAAATGTTATCGGTGAAGAGCGCAAAAAAGTTTATCAACAATTGCTCTCTTTTACCGATCTCACACGCTTTACCTCTCGCCTTGCAGGTAATCTTTCAGGAGGTATGAAACAGAAACTGGGGCTAGCTTGTACTTTGTTAGGTAGCCCTAAAGTCTTGCTACTTGATGAGCCAGGCGTCGGCGTTGATCCCATTGCACGCCGTGAGCTTTGGCAAATGGTACATGCCTTAGCCAGTGATGGTATGTTGATACTGTGGAGTACCTCTTATCTTGATGAAGCAGAACAATGTAAAAATATTCTCTTACTTAATAAAGGAGAGTTACTTTATAGTGGTATTCCACAAGACTTAACAGCGAAAATGGCAGGCCGTTCTTTTCTACTTGATGTTGAAGGCCATCAGCGAAGAAAAGTATTACAACAAGCTATTATTCAACCCCAAGTGACAGATGGTGTTATTCAAGGACAATCGGTTCGTTTGATATTGAAAAAACAAAGTAATCAATCCGAATTACTCAATGCCTTGGGTAAACCTGATGCTAAACTTATTCCAGCAACACCGCGCTTTGAAGATGCTTTTATTGATTTATTAGGAGGTGGTCCTTCTCATAAATCTGAATTAGCTGAAATTATGCCTCAAATTCCTCCCGCCCCCAATGAAACCGTTATTGAAGCACAGCAACTAACCAAAATGTTTGGTCAATTTGCGGCAACCGATCACGTTGATTTTCAAGTTAAACGAGGTGAAATTTTTGGGTTATTGGGGCCTAATGGTGCAGGAAAATCGACAACCTTTAAAATGATGTGTGGTTTATTAGTTCCCACCAGCGGTAAAGCGCTGGTATTAGGTATGGACTTAAAAGAGAGCTCGGGTAAAGCTCGCCAACATTTAGGTTATATGGCACAAAAATTCTCACTTTATGGCAACCTTAAAGTGGGACAAAACTTGAAATTCTTCTCTGGTGTTTATGGCTTACACGGCAAACAACAGCGAGATAAAATCAACGATATGATAACTGCCTTTGGTTTACAACCGATGGTAAATCAAATCACTGAAACCTTACCTTTAGGTTATAAGCAGCGCCTTGCTCTTGCATGCTCATTGATGCATGAACCCGATATTCTCTTTTTAGATGAACCCACATCAGGTGTAGATCCCTTAACACGTCGAGAATTTTGGCTACATATTAATGGCATGGTTGATAAAGGAGTAACCGTAATGGTGACCACTCACTTTATGGACGAAGCAGAATATTGTGATCGTATTGGTTTAGTTTATCGCGGAAAAATTATTGCTGCAGGAGAACCAGATTCTCTCAAAAAAATGGTTGCCAGCGACGATAATCCAACACCTTCAATGGAAGATGCGTTTATAGGTTTAGTGTTGGATTACGATAAAAAACTTGAACGTGAAAATGATAAAGGGAGCGAAAAACATGCGTAATTCAGCTCAATCCTCTCATGCCCGTTTTTCTTGGCGACGTTTGTTCGCGTTATGTTTAAAAGAAACAAAACAGATCACCCGTGATCCCAGTAGCGCCCTCATCGCTTTTGTGATCCCCCTCACTTTGTTGTTTATTTTTGGCTACGGTATTAACTTGGATTCGAGTAAGTTAAATATTGGCATTTTGACTAATCAACAAAGCCAACCTGCACAAGAGCTCGTTTACACTTTTACCAATTCACAGTATATCAACGCAACTATTAGCGATAATCGACAATTATTGATCGATAAGATGCAAGCAGGACAAATTCGGGGCATTGTGGTTATTCCTGTGAACTTTGCTGAATTACTGACCCGACAAGATACCCAAGCACCCATTCAGGTGATCACCGATGGTAGTGAGCCTAACACTGCAAACTTTGTACAAGCCTATACCAAAGGGGTTTGGCAAATCTGGCTACAACAACAAGCTATCAGCAAGGGGATTGATACTACACCACTAATTGAAGTAGAACCGCGCTATTGGTTTAACCCTGCGGCAATTAGTCAGCACTATATTATTCCGGGTGCCGTTACTATTATTATTACCGTTGTCGGCGCAATTCTCACTTCGTTAGTAATAGCTCGTGAATGGGAACGTGGCACAATGGAAGCCTTACTTTCAACCCAAATCACACGTACCGAGCTCTTACTTTCAAAACTTATTCCTTACCAAGTTTTAGGCAGTTTTGTCATGGTACTGTGCATGGTGGTAACCGTCTTTGTGTTAGGGGTACCTTATCGAGGATCACTTTGGATTTTAGGGGGGATCACCTCGCTCTTTTTAGCCACTGCCTTAGGTATGGGATTACTCATTTCAACACTGACTCGCAATCAATTTAATGCCGCCATGATCGCCCTAAATGCTGCTTTTTTACCTGCGATTATGTTGTCGGGTTTTGTGTTTGAAATTGATAGCATGCCATTTTTTATTCAGGTGGTGACTTATTTCATTCCTGCACGTTATTTTGTCAGTAGCTTGCAAACGCTATTTTTAGCAGGCGATATTCCATTGATATTAATATTAGATATGTGGTTGCTGATCGTTTCTGCCCTATTTTTTATTGGCTTAACTGCATTAACAACACGACGTCGATTAGATTAAAGGGAGAGTATTTATGTTTTATCGTCTTCTCACCCTAATAATGAAAGAGCTACAGTCATTATTACAAGAGCCTCAGACTCGTATTATTTTGATAATGCCTGTTATCTTTCAAATGATCTTATTTCCTTTTGCCGCAACATTAGATGTTACCAATGCCTCTATCGCAATTTTTGATGAGGATAATGGTAAACAATCTATTGAGTTAACCCAACGTATTGCCAAAGCGAGTGCATTTTCTCAAACATTATTACTGAAAAATGAACATGAAATAAAAGAGACCATTGATAATCGTAAAGCTCTTTTATTGGTTCGGTTTCCACAAAACTTTAGTGCTAATTTAGAAAGCCAAATCCCTGTTAAATTGCAATTAATCTTAGATGGACGAAATTCTAACAGTGCGCAAATTGCAGCTAGTTATGTACAACAAATCGTACAAAATTATCAAACTGAATTAGCAGGGCATACACCGTCTTTACTGAATAAAACAGAACTTGTTGTTCGTAATTGGTATAACCCAAATTTAAATTATAAATGGTTTATTGTGCCCTCATTAGTAGCATTGATTATCACCATTGGCGTGATGATAGTCACTTCACTTTCTGTTGCTAGAGAGCGAGAGCAAGGTACCTTGGATCAACTACTAGTTTCCCCTCTGTCAACATGGCAAATTTTTGTGGGTAAAGCGGTTCCGGCAATGGTTGTTGCCGCCATTCAAGGCTCTATTGTATTGATTATAGGCATATTTTGTTATCAAATACCCTTTTCAGGTTCATTATTATTGTTTTACTTTACCATGCTAATTTATGGTTTATCGCTGGTGGGTTTTGGATTATTAATATCAGCATTAAGTTCGACACAACAACAGGCTTTTATTGGCGTTTTTGTGTTTATGATGCCAGCCGTTTTATTATCAGGTTATATTTCTCCCGTAGAAAACATGCCAGTTTGGCTACAACATGCCACATGGATAAACCCAATTCGTCATTTCACCGATATTACAAAACAGATTTACCTTAAAAATGCAGATATCACAGTAATATGGCACAGTTTATGGCCTTTATTAGTGATTACAGCAGGCACAGGCTCCTTTGCGTATTATCTTTTTCAAAGGAAGATTGTTTAAAACAATGGTAATTACTTTAGAGGAACTTTTATGACTCCTTTTATTTCTGGTATTAACATTCTCTTTGTTGCGGGTTTTGGCCCAATTACTTGCGATAATGCACAAAGCCAAACATTTTATAAAGATGTGCTTAATCTGCCGTTAAAACCAATGGAAGGTAACAGTGACTATTTATCGATATCAGAAAGTGAATTAAAAGGCGTTCAACATTTTGCACTGTGGCCTTTAGAGCAGGCAGCTATGTCTTGCTTTGGCCAAAATAAATGGGCTGACTCTCTGCCAGTGCCACAATACTGGGTTGAATTTGAGGTGGAGGATATTGATAGTGCAACTCAAACTTTAAAACAAAAAGGCTATCAATTGTTAGTTGATAATCGTGTTGAACCTTGGGGACAAACAGTTACTCGCTTATTGAGTCCTGAAGGCGCTTTAATCGGTTTAACTATTACACCTTGGTTGCGAGATAATTAAACTTTATTCTATTTAAATTGTGTGCAACAGAAAAATTCTCTTAACAAAAACACAAAAAAAATCCCACAACTTATAAAGTTATGGGATTTATTTTTTATGCTGTTTTTAAACTACGTTTATCCACAGATACCGTTAAAATTAACGACGATCGCCTAAAATACGCAGTAACATTAAGAACAGATTGATGAAATCTAAATAAAGCGTTAATGCACCCATAATTGAGTAGCGGCGCATATTTTCTTTATCTTCTTGGTTAATCTCATTACCCATGTCTTTTAATTTTTGTGTGTCGTAAGCCGTTAAACCTGCGAAAATTAACACACCTGCGTAAGAGATAACCATGCTCATCATTGAGCTTTGCATAAAGATATTAACGATAGATGCAATAATGATACCGATAAGCCCCATAAACAGGAAGCTACCCATACCCGTTAAGCTACGCTTAGTGGTGTAACCGTAAATGCTTAATGCACCAAACATTGCCGCACAAATAAAGAATGTGCTCGCAATTGAAGATGCAGTATAAAGCAGTAATACACTTGAGATAGTCACACCCGTTAGCACGGAATAGAGCATAAATAATGAGGTTGCCATTGCACCACTCATTTTATGGACCATACCTGATAACACGAAAACTAACCCTAATTGAGCAATGATCAGACCAAAGAAGACGATCTTGCTTGAGAAAATCATTGATAATAATGCTTCGCTTGATGCAACGTAGAATGCAACAAACGCAGTTAATAGCAGACCTACAGTCATCCAACCATAAACCTGAGCCATAAAGGTTTGTAGGCCAGAACCTGTGCGCTGTACGATTGAATCATTTGAACGTGAAAATCGATCCATGATGATTACCCTTTAATCATAGTGATAACGTTAGGTTTAACGATAACGTTTATTTCAGTAAAGAGCCCATTATGGACTCATTAGAATTTAATTTTATCACACTGATTTTACATTTCCATGAAATAAACCGTATGAAATGTCATCACAAAATAAATTTAGGTAAAGTAATGTAGCGATTAATTGAGCGTAATGATTTATTCCCAACGCTCCGCTGAATCATAATCACTTTGGCGCGCATCGACCCATCTATTTTTATTTTCAGAGAGCCCTTCTTTTTTCCAAAATGGCGCGCGTGTTTTTAAGAAATCCATAATAAATTCAGCAGATTCAAACGCGCTATTACGATGGGAACTAGTGACACCCACAAACACTATTTCTTCACCAATATTCAATGTGCCCACTCGGTGAATAACACTGACTCGTTGTAAAGGCCAACGACCTCGTGCTTCATTAACAATGTCATTAAGCGCCTTTTCAGTCATACCTGGATAATGTTCAAGTGTGAGCGTACTTACTTCATCCCCTAAATTGTGATTACGCACTTTCCCTGTAAAGGTCACAACTGCGCCATCACTGTCACACTCAGAAAGCCATTGGTATTCATCACCAACACTAAAATTTTCGGTTTGTACTGAAATACGAGTTGATGCGCTCATTTTATCCTCCTGTAACAGGTGGGAAAAAGGCGATTTCATCACCATCATTAATAATGTGAGAACCTTGAACAAAGGATTGGTTTACTGCCGAGAGTAACTTGCCATCTTCTAACGCCAGTAACCAACGTTCACCTTTGGTAATTAATGCCTTACGCAAATCGTCTACTGTGTGGTATTCACAATCTAATTCAAGAGAATCAACACCGACTAACTCACGGACTTGAGCAAAAAAGAGAACTTTAATCATGCTTCCACCTTAAAGTGACCAGATTTGCCACCTGTTTTTTCTAATAAACGTACAGGCCCTATCACCATATCTTTTTGAACCGCTTTACACATATCATAAATCGTTAACGCAGCTACCGATGCCGCAGTTAATGCTTCCATCTCAACCCCTGTTTTACCGGTTAAACGACAAACAGATTCAATGCGTACACGATTAGATTCAGTGAGTGCTTCTAAACGCACTTCAACTTTAGTTAATAACAGCGGATGACATAACGGGATTAATTCCCATGTTCTTTTTGCTGCTTGAATACCTGCAATTCTTGCTGTCGCAAATACATCACCTTTATGGTGTTTACCTTCGGTGATCATACTTAATGTTTCTGCTGACATTTCAACAAAGGCTTCAGCACGCGCTTCTCGCACTGTTTCAGCTTTAGCGCTAACATCTACCATGTGAGCTTCACCGGCAGCATTAATATGAGTTAGTTGAGACATGCACAACTCCTGAAATTAACGAAATAACAGAGCGAAAAACTACCCACCAATAACAGATAAGTTCGGTGTAATACCGCTATCACCTTGATGAAGAAAATGGGTTTCTCGTTTATGAAGAAGACCACCCTGAATACGCTGTTGTAATGCTTCTTGTTGACTATCGTCAGCAAGCAAGTCGCGTAAAGGAATACCATTTTCACCAAATAGGCAAAGATGGAGATTACCAATAGCTGAAACACGTAAACGGTTACAGGTTAGGCAAAAGTCTTTCTCATAAGGCATGATCAGACCAATTTCACCTTGATAATCAGGATGGGTAAATACTTGAGCAGGCCCGTCACTACGGGCGCGAGGAATTTGTAACCAACCTTCATTGAGTAAGCGCTGGCGAATAACTTCACCAGACAAATGAAAGCGGTTGAAAATATCACTACCGTCACCAGTTTCCATTAATTCAATAAAGCGCAGCTGAATAGGCCTGTCTTTGATCCAATTAAGAAAATCAGGAAGATTTTTATCATTCACATTGCGCATCAACACAACGTTAACTTTGACTTTTTCGAACCCTGCGGTAAATGCAGCATCAATACCTTCCATCACTTGGCTAAATTTATCTTGTCCAGTAATAGCGTGGAATTGACGAGGATCGAGACTATCAACGCTCACATTAATCGCACTCAAACCCGCGTCACGCCATTGTGCAACATCTCGTGATAAACGATAACCATTGGTTGTCACTGCGATTTTTTTAATTGCGGCATTATCTTTGATTGTCGCGATAATATCAGTAAAATCGCGGCGCATTGTCGGTTCACCACCCGTTAAGCGGATTTTTTCTGTCCCTAATGCGGCAAAAGATTGTGTCAGTCTGCTGATTTCATCTAATGAAAGAAATGATTTATGACCGTTAGGCTTATAACCATTAGGTAGGCAATAAGTACAACGGAAATTACACACGTCTGTAATTGAAAGACGTAAATAGAAAAACTTGCGGGAAAACGCATCAACGAGTTGTTGCATAATAACACCTTTCCAAATCGGGAGATGCTGGCATTTCTACCTTGCACCCTGGTGACTTGTTTCGTCACGGCCAGAACATCATATCTTGTCAATACACGACTTAGACGTTAAGGCTAGGAGTTTATCTTTACCTGTTTTTCACAGGTTTCTAATACCTATATATTTATTGTGGATTCTACCTGCTAATTATGTAAAAAGCGAATAATGTTTTCGCTATATAATTTATAATACAACGACTTACAACACTTTAGTCACGCTAATAACATAAACAAAAACACTTTCATTGGTTAAATATTAGCCTATCAAAAGTGAAATTAAACTAGGAATGTGATGAAATCACGTCGTGATCATAGGCTTAAAATTTAATTGTGATAAATTAGCGGCAAATTTTTAAAGATGAGTAGAACAAATATGCGAAATCGCACGCTAAGTGATTTAGATCGTGTTGTTGCCCTTGGTGGTGGTCATGGCCTTGGACGTGTGCTTTCAGCACTCTCCTACTTAGGCTCTCGCCTTACTGGTATTGTCACAACAACAGACAATGGCGGTTCTACTGGCCGTATTCGTCAAGAAGAAGGCGGCATTGCGTGGGGTGATATGCGCAATTGTATTAATCAGTTAATTACTGAGCCTTCTGTTGCTTCTGCAATGTTTGAATACCGTTTTTCTGGTACAGGTGAACTGGCTGGACACAATTTAGGAAATTTAATGCTAAAAGCGTTAGATAACTTAAGTGTTCGGCCTTTAGAAGCGATTAATCTTATTCGTGGATTATTAAGAGTCAATGCGCATCTTATTCCTATGTCTGAACAAGCCGTTGACCTAATGGCAATAGACGACCAAGGTAATGAGATTTATGGTGAAGTTAACGTTGATATTTTGCCTAAGATCCCACAAAAACTTGATCTTTATCCTAAAGTACCAACGACGAGAGAAGCCATTGAGGCCATTGAGCAAGCAGATCTTATCTTAATTGGCCCTGGTAGTTTTTTTACCAGTTTAATGCCTTTGTTATTATTGCCAGAGCTTGCACAAGCATTACGCCGCAGCAGTGCAACAACAATTTACATTGGTAATTTAGGCAAAGAACTAAGCCCTGCTGCTGCCAGTATGACGATGTCTGATAAAATTGCCATGATGGAGAATTATATTGGTTTACAAACAATAGATGCGGTGATTATTAGCCCTGAAACACAATATGAATCGATGAAAGGTCGATTAATTGTACAAGCTCAATTGGAAGCCAAAGATATTCCTTATCGTCACGATCGCCACTTATTAGGTAAAGCTATTGAGTTAACACTGCAGCAATTAGGGCAACGTAACACATCAGCTCAAGCCGTTAAATAAAATTCAACCACCTAACTTAACAGCCTAATTTCATAAAACAAACCGCATCTGTAATAAACAGAAAATGCGGTTTGTTTGTTGATAAAAACGTAATATTACTATTGGTTTTCAACGTATTATTAACTATTAAGGTGTTTTAACGTAATACGTTGGCTGATGGTTTCTTCAATTTCAGAAAGTGTCATTGGCATATCATTTTTCATTAAACCGAGGCCAGCCACAGTTCGAGAGAAAGATGTTAAATCCAATGGCGGTAAATCCATTATCCAATTTTCTTCTGTTGCCAACGTATCTTCTGCATTAAGAATATTTTGTATAACATCCGTAAAAGCTTGATGAGAAGAAACCCAATCTTGATCGCCACTCGCCCAAAACCAACGCGCCGCAATAAAGTTTTTCCACATATCTTCCCAGCCATCGTAAATTCGACGTAACATTGAGGCACTCATTAGTGACCATGTTTGTGCTTCTTGCTGGGTAATATAACCTTGCTGACACCCTTCTAAACAGAGCTTGTTAAAACGGCAGAGATCCCAAATAAGATATTTCACATTTTGAATATTCATACGATTAGTGCTCATCATATCGATTTGCCATAAACGCTCGTTTTTATCATGTTCCGTTAACTCTGAAAGCAAAATATCATTTTTTAACGATTGAATATCTTCCTCTTTACCTTCTAAAATCTGATCGCGCAGTTGGTAAAAATCATTGGTATGGCCTTGGGTGAGTAACCAAAACAGTTGATAGACTAAATCCCAACGATCGTTAATTCCCCAGCCTGCAGATAATCCACCATCATCTTTGCCTTGGTCATACTCGTTATATGCCCATTCATTCATCACAGCGTAAGGTGCTGCTACATATAATCCCCATTCATGAGGTAATAATTGATCTGTTGTATTTTCTACTTCAGATAAAATGGGCTCCTGCCCTGCTGTTGATGGTTTTGATAATTCACTATCTTGTACAGCAAATTTGCGTAACCATTTAAAAAGCAAAATAAGAAGAATAACACCAATAATGACCCCTGCAGAGCCGGGAAACCCTGCATAAACATAACCACTCATTCACTGTCCTTAATATCTTTTTTATCTTTGTAAATAATTGACGCTTGTTTGTGGTGATATTTAAACAGTTGAACGCCATTAAGGGAATATAAAACTAGGGAAAAAGTGAAAGATAAAAGGGAAAAAGGGATAATCCGGAGTAAATATACAGATATCCCTTTATTGTGCTGGTTTAAATTCTATTATTAAGAGTTCGCAATAAATTGAGCACGCAACGCTTGTAGTTTATCTCGCGTACTTGCGGCTTTTTCAAACTCAAGATCTTTGGCATGTTGGTACATTTCAGCTTCTAAACGCTGGATCTCTTTTTCCAATTCAGCAGTCGATAATAATGGGTAATTTTCATGAATATCTTTTGCTTTATGCCCTTTCTTGTTACGACCTTGAGAAGGTTGACCAATCTTAAGAATATCCCCGACTTTCTTGTTTAACCCTTTAGGTACAATGCCATGTTCAAGGTTAAATTGTTGCTGTTTCTCACGACGACGTTCAGTTTCACCAATTGCTTTCGCCATTGAGTCCGTAATTCTATCGCCATATAAAATTGCTTTACCTTCAAGGTTACGAGCCGCACGACCGATAGTCTGAATTAATGAACGCTCTGAACGCAAGAAACCTTCTTTATCTGCATCCAAAATGGCCACCAAAGAGACCTCTGGCATATCCAACCCCTCTCGGAGTAAGTTGATACCGACTAATACATCAAACTCACCAAGGCGCAAATCACGAATAATTTCAACACGTTCAACAGTATCGATATCAGAGTGTAAATAGCGAACTCGCTCACCATGCTCTTCTAAATATTCTGTTAAATCTTCTGCCATCCGTTTTGTTAATGTGGTAACCAATACACGTTCATTTTTCTCAGCACGAATACGAATTTCAGAAAGCAAATCATCAACTTGTGTCGTAACAGGTCGCACTTCAATAATCGGATCAAGTAAACCTGTTGGTCTTACAACTTGTTCGACAATTTCATCACCTGATTTTTCAAGCTCATATTTACCTGGTGTTGCTGAAACATAAATCGTTTGTGGTGCTAACGCCTCAAATTCTTCGAAACGCAATGGACGGTTATCAAGCGCAGAAGGTAAACGGAAGCCATATTCAACTAAGGTTTCTTTACGCGAGCGGTCACCTTTATACATTCCACCAATTTGAGGAATAGTAACGTGTGATTCATCAATCACTAATAAACCGTTAGCAGGAAGGTAATCAAACAGGGTTGGAGGTGGCTCACCGGGGCCTCTACCCGATAAATAACGTGAATAGTTCTCGATACCGGAGCAATACCCCAACTCATTCATCATTTCGAGATCAAATTGAGTACGCTGTGTTACGCGTTGCTCTTCAACAAGTTTATCGTTAGCTAAAAGTACTTTACGTCTCTCTGCGAGTTCTTTTTTGATTTCTTCCATCGCTTCAAGTATTCGTTCACGCGGGGTGACATAGTGCGTTTTAGGATAAACGGTAAAACGAGGCACATTATAGTGAATTTGCCCAGTTAAAGGATCAAACAGTGAAAGACGTTCGACTTCTTCATCAAAGAGCTCAACACGTAATGCATAATCATCAGATTCAGCAGGAAAGATATCAATCACTTCACCACGGACACGAAATGTCCCGCGCTGAAAAGCTTGATCATTACGAGTATATTGTAGATCAGCGAGACGACGCAAAATTGCACGTTGGTCGATTATCATGCCGTTTGTAAGGTGAAGCATCATTTTTAAATAGCTATCAGGATCACCTAAACCATAAATCGCAGAAACGGATGACACCACAATCACGTCTTTACGCTCTAATAGGGCTTTAGTGGCAGACAGACGCATTTGTTCAATATGTTCGTTAACAGAAGCATCTTTTTCAATAAAGGTGTCAGAACTTGGTACATAGGCTTCTGGCTGATAATAATCGTAATAAGAAACAAAGTATTCCACTGCATTTTCAGGAAAGAATTCTTTCATTTCACTGTAAAGCTGCGCTGCTAAGGTTTTATTTGGCGCAAGCACCATCGTAGGCCGATTTAAGTTGGCTATCACATTAGCAATAGTAAAAGTTTTACCTGAACCAGTTACCCCTAAAAGGGTTTGATGTGCAAGCCCATCGTCTAATCCTTCACAAAGTGAAGCTATAGCCGTAGGTTGATCACCAGCAGGCTTAAATTCAGAATGCAGTTTAAAAGCTTTGCTCATATTTTCTTCTCCTCGCTGACACTCCTTATGATACTGGATAAAAATCCAGCTTCAATCTCTATCTACTAAAATTTATCTGAATAATTAGCATAAGTTATCCCCAGTTTTAGAACTGGGATTTTTTCAAAAAGCAAGCCCCTATTTTGTGAATTATTCAAAGAGACACGTCAACAACATTCGCTCTATTGATTTTATTTAATTAATTGATATATAAGAATTAAAAATAAAAGTTGAGAATAACGCCAATCTTTAGCAATGCCTTGTATTCTCTCTATTCAGAGTATTTTTATAATGGTAATACACAAGGTTATCCACAGGAATAGTGGATAACTACACAAAGTTGTTATCTCTCGGTAGGTTACGTCTTTTTTTCCAGCTTAAAATATCCTTCAAAATTGGCAAAATTTATTTTTTTTATTTTTTTATTGGCATAAAAAATAGACTTTTATCATTTACCCAATAATGGCTTATCAACCTAGTTTTAAACAAGAAAGATCGAGGTAAGGCGTAAAATTATGCTCTTTTACTTCATTTAAATAGGGTATTTTGCCTAAGAACGGTGCTTTAATATGCTGCTTTAATGTTGCCAGATATTCCTTCTGATATCGCCCTGCGGGTTCAACCTCATTGGCAACCCAACCCGCCAATGTTAAACCAGATTGAATAATTGCTTGTTGCGTTAATAACGCATGATTAATACAACCCAATTTAACACCTACCGTTAAAATAACAGGAAGCTGTTCATTAATAACCCAATCAGAAAAAAATTGTTTTTCTGATAGTGGCGTAAACCAACCACCAGCCCCTTCAACTAAAATCCAATCAGCCTGCTGTTTTAAATACGATAAACCTTCTGACATTACATTAAAATCAATAGGCTGATTCATTTCATCGCTGACAATATGAGGCGATGTAGGTGTTTCAAAACAGTAAGGATTAACACGGTGATAATCTAACTTTACCGTACTGAATTTTTGCAATGTAAGTGCATCTGAATTACGTAAACCTTCATTTAGCCACTCACTTCCTGAAGCAACTGGTTTATAGCCCGTGGTTTGATATCCTTGATGCGCAGCACATTGTAACAGTGCACTACTTACCACGGTTTTACCTACTTCTGTATCTGTACCTGTTAAAAACCATGTCTTAGTCATGTGATATTTTTCCTATAACAATTTGATAAGTAAGTAAATATTTACCTAATTCTGTTTTCCACACCTTTTCTAGTGCACGAAATTTCTGTCGTGTCATTAACCCTTTTTGTCGATCACCCTGCACAAAATTGGCACCAACGCCCTTCAAAGAAGCAAAGAGCGCATGTAATGAGTCATATTGTTCTGTGACAGTTTCAATAGAAAATTGACAATGAAAACCACGACACGCTTTCTCAATATCGTGAAGCGATAAAAAAGGATTAACATGGGGATGTTTATCAAGAGATTGCCAAGCATCTCTGACTTCTTGCAGTGTCAATGTAGTGAGTGTTGAGAAATAAAGTGCACCTTTTTTATTTACTGCTTTCATGAGTGAGTTAATCGCAACGGATAAATCATCACACCATTGCATCGCTAAATTACTAAACACGATATCCACACTTTGTGACGTAATTGCACAATGTTCTATATCACTTTGTAGATAACCATCTGCCCGTTGTTGTTGTTTTGCCACTTGTAGCATCCGATGTGATAAATCAAGTGCAATAACAAACTTGCCTTGCTGTTTCCATTTTTGGCTGAAATACCCTGTTCCACATCCTGCATCTAACACAATATTGCCACTATCATGACGTGCTAAATCCATTAATTTATTACCACTGTAGCGCTGAATATTAGCGTGATTATCGTAATGAACAGCGGCTTTACCAAAGGTTTGAGCTATACGTTGTTTATCTGTTTTGACTAAAGAATGCATGAAGCGTCTCGATTAACAGCTTAATATCTGAAAGGTGATGGCGAGTGGTTAACGTTATTCGTAAACGTGCACTATGAGGTGGAACTGTAGGTGGAAAGATAGCTTTTACCCAAAGCCCTTTAGATTGCAGATAATCTGAAAGCGTTTGGCATAATTGCTCATCACCAATAATTACTGGCTGAATAGCGGTTTGTGAAGACAATAATTTAATAGGAAGTGAAATAACGCCTTGCCGAAAGGTATCAATTAATTGTTGAAGATATTCCCGTTCATTATTCGCTTGCTTAATAACATTCAAAGCAGAGTTTAAGGCTATAGCTTGTGCCGGTGGCATTGATGTACTGTAAATAAGATGACGAGCATATTGTTCAAAAAACTCTGCGGTTGGCTTATTACAAAGTACAGCCGCCCCACTGACACCAAAAGCCTTACCAAAAGTCACCACTAATAGCTCAGGTTTGATACCCGCTTCATCACAACTACCTCGACCTTCTTTACCTAAAACACCAATACCGTGTGCGTCATCGACCATTAACCATGCATCATGTTGTTGGCTTATTGTTGCTATTTCTGTTAATGGTGCTTGATCTCCATCCATGCTAAATACCCCTTCTGTAACCACCAAGGTTTTACTAGCCGACGTTTTGTTAAGTCGTTGAGATAAAGAGTCAGAAGAGTTGTGTAAAAAACGCCATAATGTGGCGGGTGATAATACGGCGGCTTCCATTAACGAGGCATGGCATAGTTTATCCGCAATGATAGCATCGTCTTTTTCAAGTAATGCTGAAATAACACCTTGGTTAGCGCTATAGCCAGATGAAAATAACAATGCATTATCGTAACCCAGCCAATCTGCTAGATGCTGTTCTAATTGCGCATGAGCTTGTGTAAATCCAGTGATATGCCCTGATCCACCGCTACCTACACCGTACTCATCAGCACCTTGTTGCCATGCTTTAATAACGTCTGCATGCTGGCTAATGCCTAAATAATCATTGCCGGAAAAATTAAGGTATTTTTCACCGGATGTGGTGATCAAAAAGCGTCCCTCCGCCTGTTTGATCACTTTGCGTTTTCGCCATAATGGCGTATTTCTACGCCCATTAAGTTGTTTATCTAAATAGGTTTGCCAACTCATTACAGTGCCGCGTTATAAAATTGTTCAGTGTCTTTATTGGCAACAGCTTGTATCAAAGCTTCTTCTTGCTGATTGTCGCCCATAGATACTGCTAATCGTTCAGGATTTAAGCCTAATTTACGGAATAATTGGTGATCTTTATCTTCGGTTGGATTGGTTGTTGTTAATAATTTGCAACCATAGAAAATAGAGTTCGCCCCAGCCATAAAGCAGAATGCTTGTGTTTGTTCACTCATTTGCTCACGACCGGCAGAAAGACGTACATAAGAGCGTGGCATCATGATACGAGCAACGGCGATAGTACGAATAAAATCAAAAGGATCGACATCTTCATTATCAGCTAATGGCGTACCTTTGATTTTGGCTAACATATTAATCGGCACACTTTCAGGAGGCTGTGGCAAATTGGCTAATTGCACTAACATTGCGGCACGATCTTTCACTTCCTCGCCTAACCCTAAAATTCCCCCCGAACACACTTTAATACCGGCATTGCGCACTTTATCAAGTGTATCTAAGCGATCTTGATATGTTCGCGTTGTCACGATACTGCCATAAAATTCAGGTGAGGTATCAAGGTTGTGGTTATAAAAATCCAGTCCTGCATCTGCTAATCGGTTAGCTTGTGAATCATCTAACTTGCCCAAAGTCATACAAGTTTCCATACCTAATGCTTTGACTTCTTTCACCATCTGTTCAAGATAAGGCATGTCACGTTCATGAGGATTTTTCCAAGCGGCTCCCATACAAAAACGCGTTGAACCTGCTGCTTTCGCTTTTTTTGCCGATTCAATCACTTGCTGCACTTCCATTAAACGCTCTTTTTCTAATCCCGTTTTATAGCGCGCACTTTGAGCACAATATTTACAATCTTCAGGACAAGCCCCTGTTTTAATAGAAAGCAAAGTACTCACTTGGATCTGTGAAGGGTCAAAATGTTGACGATGCACTTGTTGTGCTTGAAAAACCAAATCTAAAAATGGCATATCAAACAATGCTCTGGCTTCTTTTAATGTCCAGCGTTTTAGTGTGCTCACAATACAATCTCCTGTTTAAAAGTGATTGCCAGTTTAAATAATAGGGTTATCATGTCAACTAAAATTGATCACCATTGGTTTACATGATTAAGTGAAAAATAGAATGACACCTGAAGATATCGCTTTCGATTTACGCCACATTTGGCATCCATACACCTCAATGAGTAATCCGTTACCTGCTTACCCTATCGTCAGTGCAAAAGGCGTTGAATTAGTCTTAGCTGATGGTAGAAAACTGATTGATGGAATGTCTTCATGGTGGGCGGCAATTCATGGATATAATCATCCTGAACTTAATAATGCGGTTACCACACAACTAAACAATATGTCTCATGTTATGTTTGGTGGCATTACTCATCCCCCTGCAGTATCACTTTGTCGAAAATTATTAGCGATAACACCAGAGCCTCTTGAATGCATATTTCTAGCAGATTCAGGTTCGGTTGCCGTTGAAGTTGCTCTGAAAATGGCCTTGCAATATTGGCAGGCTAAAGGTGAAAAACGTCAACGTATTGTGGCGTTAAAACAGGGTTATCATGGCGATACCTTTGGCGCGATGTCAGTGTGTGATCCAGATAACTCCATGCACAGTCTGTACAAAGGTTACTTACCTAATCATCTCTTTGTAGATGCACCTAAAACAGGCTTTTATGAAGAGTGGGAGCCAGCTGATATTAACTCATTACGCTCAACACTAGAGCAACATCATCAAGAAATTGCCGCCGTTATGCTTGAACCAATTGTCCAAGGTGCGGGCGGAATGCGAATTTATCATCCTGAATATTTAAAACACGCAAGAGCCCTGTGTAATGAATTTGATGTGTTATTAATTGCAGATGAAATTGCCACTGGTTTTGGTCGAACAGGTAAGCTATTTGCCTGTGAACATGCTGAAATATCGCCAGATATTATGTGTGTAGGTAAAGCATTAACAGGTGGATATATGACTTTATCAGCCACTTTAACTACACGTCATATCGCAGAAACTATCAGCCAAGGTGATGCAGGATGCTTTATGCATGGCCCTACTTATATGGGAAATCCTTTGGCTTGTGCTGTTGCTGATGCCAGTTTATCTCTATTAGCAAAAGGCGATTGGATAAACCAAGTTGCAGAAATTGAAAAACAGCTAAAACGCGAGCTATTACCGTTAAAACAGACTAAAAGTGTCAAAGATGTGCGGGTTTTAGGGGCGATTGGCGTGGTCGAAATGAACGAGCCCGTTAATATGGCAAAATTACAAAAAATCTTTGTAGAGGAAGGGGTTTGGATCAGGCCTTTTGGCAAACTGATTTATATTATGCCACCATTTATTATGCCACCAGCAAGCCTCGCTAAACTCACTCAAGCTATTGAAAAAGTGGTTAATCTTTCATAAATCTTTCATCAAAATAAACCTCTAGCAAGGTAATGTTTTGCTAGAGGTTCACAGTGTTTTTTATACTGTGACAGTTATTTTGTCACAACGGTAACCCACATTGCGCCTTTACCTACTGGGTAACAAGCTAATTCAGTTAATACGCCGGTGTGTTTATCAATACGAGAAACAGAAGCAAAATCTGATTTTTGACCACAAGAAATCAGATAATTGCCTGTATTATCAAGATTAAAACCACGAGGCTGTGTCTGTGTTGAGTAATGCCCCACAGGTTGTAAATAGTCGCCCGCTTCTGAAATTGCCATCGCACAGATAAAGCTTTCAGAGCGTTCGCTGGCATAAAGAAAACGGCCATCAGGTGTGATATGAATATCTGATGCCCAACGAGTACTGTTAAATGTTTCAGGGACAATATCGACCGTTTGCATTAAACGATATAAATCCCCCATACGACGATATACATTGATTGTCGCATCTAATTCATTAAGGCAATAGAACACATCCCCATTAGGATGAAACGCCATATGACGAGGGCCTGCATTTTGTGCTGTTGTCAGCTCTTCAGTTCCCGCCTCGGTTAAACGACCGTCTTCTGATAAATTAAATAAACGAATATGATCTTCACCTAAGCAAGGAACAATCAGTTGTTTATTATTCCAATCGATATTAGATGAGTGAGGCTTATTTAATCCGTCAATAATTTGAATAGGTGATTGAGGGACCCCCATCTCATTAATAGGCAAAACAGCCAAATTGCCTTGATGATAAGAAGGTACAAATAAGAAACGCCCAGTTTTATCTAAGCATAAATGAACAGGAGTACTTGGAATGGAAGTGATAGCCTTTTGTTCTAACTGACCATCGGCTGCTATCGCAAATGTCACTACACTAAAATGAGGACGAATACCTACATAAAGGTATTTTCCATCCGCACTTGCAATCATCGGTTGTACTTGCCCTGCAACCTCAACAACCTGCAATAAATCCATTTCACCTTCAGTATTTAATGAATAAACATGGATTTGCTGACTCTCTGGACTTGCTACGTAGACTAGCTGTTTCATCCCTTCTCCTTAAAACAGATTACCCATTGATTTATAAAGAATAATAGAAAAACTAACGTTTGGTTGTCACGATTAAGCTAGTTTATCTTTTATTAGTTAACGTGTACCATCAGCAACATTGCATCTTAATACTATCAAGGGGCTTATTTATGTCATATCGCGTTATTGCTTTGGATCTTGATGGCACACTGCTTGATGACCAAAAACGTATCCTGCCAGAATCTTTAGAAGCACTCAATCTTGCAAGAAAAGCAGGTGTTAAAGTCTTAATTGTAACAGGTCGCCATCATGTTGCTATTCATCCATTCTATCAAGCACTCGATCTTGATACCCCTGCGATCTGCTGTAATGGGACTTACCTTTATGACTATATTGGTAAAAAGGTACTGGAATCCGATCCATTAACTACCCAAGAAACCAGCGCAGTATTAGATCTCGTTAAACAAACAGATGTACATCACTTAGTTTATGCTGATGATGCAATGATGTATGACCAACTATCAGCCCCAGTACAACGTACTTTAAAATGGTCAGAAACATTGCCTACCGCACAGCGTCCAAATTTAATCAAAGTCGATGATTTTTATAAAGCCATGCATGATGTTAATGCTATTTGGAAAATTGCGACAACAACGCCTGATCATGATGAATTACGCACTTTAGTTGAAAAAATTGAGCAACAAGTCGGTTTAGAATGCGAATGGTCTTGGGTTGATCAAGTTGATATCGCCAAAAAAGGCAACAGTAAAGGTCGCCGTTTACAACGCTGGGTTGAAGCAAATGGCATGAATATGAGTGATGTTATTGCTTTTGGTGATAACTTTAATGACCTTAGCATGTTAGAACATGTGGGCTTAGGTGTTGCAATGGGTAATGCTTCAGATGAAGTGAAAGCTCGCGCTAAAATGGTCACAAAGGTGAATTCACAGCCGGGTATTGCTGAGACTATTCATAAATATATTCTGTCTTAGTCCTATTTTTATGTCGCCCAAAAGAAAAAGACCTCACTTAAAATAAGGTCTTTTTTATCGACAAATGTAACTGATAACTCAAAGATGACGACTTAGCGAAATACTCTTGATTTGCGCATAAAGCCATTGCCCTTCTTGAATATTCAATTCATCTTTTGCCCAAGGCGTGATCCTCGCCCATAAATAATTACCATCATTGACAAGTTTCACATCAACTTGGCCATCATTTTTAATGGTTTCAACCACTTTCATATGCAAAATATTACGAATACTGCTATTTGATGGACGAGTCGTTGTTAATGACACATCAGAAGCATCAATACGGACACGCACATCACGACCAATTTTAGTCTCGATTTGAGGCAGCCACAACACTTGGTTACCAAAAGCCGTTGCGGTCATATCGTAATGGCTATGGTGTTCTACAACCATTACATTGGCGATACTGCTTAATGTCTCTTTTTGTAACCACGGACGTAATGCACTGCTTGCCCATACATCTTCAAGTTTGCCTGTCGCCTTAATTTTTCCTGCATCCATCACAATGACGTTATCTGCAAGTCGAATAATTTCATCAAGACTATGGCTCACATACAAAATAGGAATTTGTACATCTTGTGAGAGCTTTTCTAAATATGGCAGTAGCTCACGTTTACGCGGTAAATCAAGCGATGCTAAAGGCTCATCCATTAGCATAATATCAGGTGCTGTTAACAACGCTCGCCCTATGGCAACACGCTGTTTTTCACCACCTGATAAGGTGATCGGAAAACGAGAGAGTAAATGACCAATCCCTAACAAATGAATAATGCGATCAAACTGCACTTTCATTGTCGGCGACATACCGTAAAGCAGATTTCCTTTTACAGTGTAATGAGGAAACAGCCGCGCATCTTGGAATACATAACCCACTTTACGTTTTTCAGGTGGCAGATAAATTTTCTTTTCAGTATCAACCAGTGTGTGATTGTTTAATACAATCCGCCCTGAATCTGGTTTTGTTAAGCCGCCAATCACATTAATCAGTGAGGTTTTGCCCGCTCCGGATAAACCAAAAACGGCGGTAATACTTTCTGTTGGTAGTTCAGTATTGACTTCCAGACGCAGTGATCCTAGCGTCTGTTTAAAATTCATCTCTAGCATACGCCCCCCAATCTTTTACGACCCCAACGAGTTAGCCACTCTGAAGCCATTAAAGAGACGAGCGCCAAAATAATTGCAATAACACATAAACGGGCGGCATCCATTTCCGCTCCCGGTGTTTCAATCAAGGTATACATTGCCAGAGGAATAGTTCTTGTTTCCCCCGGAATATTGGAGACGAAAGTGATTGTTGCGCCAAATTCTCCCAATGAGCGCGCAAATGCCAACACAATTCCTGCGATGATCCCTGGCATAGACAAAGGTAATGTTATGGTAAAAAAGACGCGTATCGGTGAAGCCCCTAAGGTTCTCGCCGCTTGTTCCATACGTTGATCGACAGCTTCTAATGCTAATCTGATCGCTCTTACCATCAGTGGAAATGCAACGACTGCGGATGCAAGTGCTGCGCCTCGCCAACTAAAGGTAAAGCTAAAACCAAACCAGTCATACAGCCATTCACCAATAAATCCACGTCTCCCCATACTGATCAGTAAAAGATAACCGACCACAACAGGAGGTAGAACTAAAGGTAAATGGATAATGCTATCAAGCAATGATTTACCGGGAAAACGTACCCTAACTAAAAGCCAAGCCATAAAAATACCAAAAGGTAGACTAATAATAACTGCTACAGTCGATACCTTAAGGCTTAGTATAATGGCTTGCCATTCGTATTCACTTAACATCTCCAAAAGTATAATTCCTACAGTGGGCTAAAGCCGTATTTCTTAAAGATTTCTGCGGCTTGAGGTGTTTTCAGATAGTCATAAAAATCACGAACTGCTTTATTGTCCTGACCTTTTACAACTGCCATTGGATACTCAACAGGTTTGTGGCTATCAGCTGGGAATACGCCGACCACTTTCACTTTATCACTCGCAACCGCATCAGAACCGTATACGATACCTAATGGTGCTTCATCACGTTCAACCAGCGCCATACCGCTACGTACGTTATTAGTACGCGCCATATCTGGGCTTACTGTATCCCATGCACCTAAATATTCTAATGATTCTTTTGCATAGATACCAACAGGCACATGGTCAGGATCGCCAACGGCTAGTTTTCCGCCATTAAGTAAGGATTTCCATTTAGTTTCCTTATTAATAACAACGTCATTTAATTTACTATCTTTAGGGGCAATGAGTACTAAATCATTACCTAATAGTGTATGACGTGAATCTGCAACCATTAAATTTTTATCGATTGCGTAGTCCATCCACTGCTGGTCTGCTGAAATAAACAGATTTGCAGGTGCGCCCTGTTCAATTTGGCGAGCCAGCGTTGAAGAAGATGCATAAGACGCAACAACTTCAGCTTGTTTCTCTTGCTTATATTGTGCCGAAATTTCATTAAGAGCATTGGTAAGAGAAGCGGCAGCAAATACCGTTACTTTTTCCGATGCAAAACTTTGGCTTACTAAAGCAAAAGAGATAACTGCGCCAGCAAGTAACTTGCCTGATAATTTTTTCATGTTCTAATTCCACTTAAATTAAAGGATGACACGCTGTATATACCAAGATACAGCGTAAAATGAAAGGATTAGATGTTAGAAACTGGTTATATATCAATAAATATAACCATTAAAAAGAAACAGAAAATGAAGATAGATAAACTTATATACTCTAAATAATTCAAGTCACAGCTAGGCGACAAGTGAATGAGTCACTAGGAGCATATAACCTGTGACCAAAAATAAAATTTATTAACAAGTTAATATATAACACGTCGATACTCTAAATAATTCAAGTCACAGCTAGGCGACAAGTGAATGAGTCACTAGGAGCATATAACCTGTGACCAAAAATAAAATTTATTAATAAATCAATTCATAACAAGTCGATACTCTAAATAATTCAAGTCACAACTAGGCGGCAAGTGAATGAGTCGCTAGGAGCATATAACCTGTGACCAAAAATAAAATTTATTAATAAATCAATGCATAACAAGTCGATACTCTAAATAATTCAAGTCACAGCTAGGCGACAAGTGAATGAGTCACTAGGAGCATACACAAGTATGTGACTAGTGCGAATGAACGCAGTCAACAACGCTGTGGCTTGAAGTATGACGAGTATCATGAGTATGTGGCTAGTGCAAATGAGAACACAGTCAACAACGCTGTGGCTTGAAGTATGACGAGTATCATGAGTATGTGGCTAGTGCGAATGAGAACACAGTCAACAACGCTGTGGCTTGAAGTATGACGAGTATCATGAGTATAAAAAAACAGCCCTCTACAAAATAAAGGGCTGTTCTAAATCAGGAAGGGAGAAATTATGATTTTTTGTCTGCTTTTGGCTGACTTGGTGAAATCAAGTTAAACACTTCACCTAAACCATAAATGATGCCCATAATCAGTACCATAACAACAGGTACCATCAAGAGAGCAAACCCTAAACTTTTCAATAATTCAAGCATGATAACCTCTTTATCATGGTATATTCGGAAAGCCAGAGTTGGCATTTCTTCACGAATGACGAATAATAACGCTATAGATGTATATATTCTAGAGAATTATCGCTTTGTGTCGGCACAAAAAATGCGATAAATACACAAAAAAAGAAGAAGCCTATCATTATGCAAGCAGAAATATTATTAACTCTTAAACTTCAAGATAAGCTCTTTGCCGATCCTCGTCGCGTTGCATTGTTAAAACAGATCAAGGCGACAGGTTCAATTAGCCAAGGGGCAAAAATGGCGGGCATTAGTTATAAAAGTGCTTGGGATGCCATTAATGAAATGAATCAACTCGCGGACGAACTTCTTGTTGATAGAGCAACAGGTGGTAAAGGTGGCGGTGGCGCAACTCTCACACATTATTGTGAGCGCTTACTTCAACTTTACGATCTGCTCGGTCAAATTCAGCAAAAAGCCTTTGATGTATTGAAAGATGATTCACTCCCTCTGGATAGTCTTTTAGCCGCTATTTCTCGTTTTTCACTACAAACCAGTGCTAGAAACCAATTCTTTGGTACGATTATTGAGCGTGATAACCTACAAGTTCAACAACATGTTAATGTGCAACTTGCAGATAGAAAAACGATCATTCGTGCTGCTTTAACAGAGAAAAGCGCTGATCGCCTAGGGCTTAAAAAAGGTAAAGAAGTACTGATTTTAATTAAGGCACCTTGGGTCAATATTGAAAAAGGAACTTCTTTAACACAGCAATATGACAATGCGCTTTCAGGCACACTCACTCAGATTGAGACAGGTAGTGAAAACAGCGAATTAGTGGTGACATTAGAAGGTGGACAAGAAGTTTGTGCCACATGTTCTAATCAGCATGTTAAAGAGCAAAAACTACATATTAATGACAGCGTAACGGCTTTATTTAATGCTGATCAGGTGATTGTCGCAACACTGTGTTAATCATTAATATGATTACTTTTAAATAAAAAATAAAACCATCACTTAGTTATTATTTTAACAATAATATTAAGTGATGGTTTTTAATTAGGAATAACATTTACATAAATCAATTTTATTCTAATAAGCTTCTAATTAACGTATGATGCTAACGTTTTCCAGCTTGACTGAACTTTCAGGTCTATCGCCTAATTGTATGATAACAGGAACAAAAACATTAAAGTCTTGTAACCAAGCTTGTTTGCTACTGATTTTCAATTGTCCTTGATGAGTTTCGTGACACTCAACTAACAGATATTTTCCACTAAACTCAGATGCAATGCTACGCGCATCTCCTTCGCTTATCACATTACAACGTATTGATGAAGCTATTACTTCTTTTTTGGAATCAATGCTTTCCCACTGTGCTTGATATTGCTGACCAACTACTAATGGGAATCTCAAATCTGTCTGTAACTTACGGAGCACTGAAATATCGTGGCTAATAGACATGGCAAACTTTAATTGTAATTGATTAGCCAGTGTTAAACGTTGCACTGTCCAGATACCATAATCTTCTAGCTTACGTATATAGCCATCTGGTTGTGCAACCAGTTGTACATTAATCTTAGCGTACTCGTTTACTATGGTATAACTGATCTGTTTAAAATGAGGAAGAGCCAATGGTTTTACCAATGATTGAGTTTTATTATTAATTGCCTTAGAAAGTGGAAATTTATTAAGCCAGTACGGGTTATTATTACTTAAATCAGGCATTGTTAGCCTCATCAATGTTGATGCAGGCTTATTAATAGCAGGTACAAAGTGTCCTTCAGCAGTAAACTTTTTTCCTTCTGGTAACTGACATAATTGATTGAAAAGTTGCCTCATTTTAAGATCTATTTTGAAACTATCTTTACGACGAATAATATCATCAGTGATCAGCGAATCAGTAACGTACCCTTCACGATCTAAGTTCATTGCAACTATAGCGTCGCCCTGATGAGTTTTACAATTATATAAATAGTGCTCAATCTTTAGCTCAAGAGGTGCATCATAAGGAGGTTCCCAGATGGTTTCTGCAAAATCATATCCTGTACGTACTGATAATATGTCGCCAATATGCTGAATACTATTAATATCAACAAGATCCGTTATACCGCTCATAGATGTGTCAGATAATTTTTCCCATAGCGCTTCTTTTATTGGAAATTGACAAATCATACGAATATTCTCTGATGCCATCAGCTTATTATCTTGAGCTGGTGCATAGCGAAAATAACTATTACCGCAATAACGAGCTTTGGTTAGCCCATCTTCATTCAATACATCCTTATATAAAAACTGAGCCTTGTTCTGCTTACAATCAACAGAATGCCAATGTTGAGTTTTTTCTCCATTATTATCTGTTAATGACACCATGTAATTCACACGATCATGGTTCCTAACTATAGACAATGGATTAATTTCATTATTTATTAATAATAGCTTATCCGTTGCATAGACAAAAGAAAATAGCAAATAAGGTAGAAATAAAAATAAAATAATTAAAAAACGCAGGCTGTGCATATATATCCCTTCACTGATTGATTATTTTTTATATTTAATATGGCAGAAAATTACTATGTATATTGCTAATACTAATTAGTTCTATTTCTTAGAGTAATTATTTAGTAATATCAGTAGAATAATAAATTTAAACTTTCCGACTAATACAACGCGTAAATGCTTCTTTTATTGAGGCACCTAAAACCTCATCACTACAATTGCTTTTTAATGTAATAATTGCACTATCAGGTATTCCCTCGCCGACCCAATGATCCATACGTAAGATGTTATTTGTGATTTGCACTCAATATCAAAGCTAATTGTTTATAATCTCAACAAATCACCTGAAAAATAAACTGGTGTAGGAGTTATAAAGCTTTCGTTATAAGAGCTAATTATATGTCCTAGATATTCATTAAAATTCTTATCTAATGCTCTTACCTTATCTTCATTTTCATCATAATGATAAACTAAGTTAGGCTGATCTGAGTATGTTAATAGAAAATAATATTGAGTTTCTGATTCTATTGAAATAAAAAATGGCTTTTGCTCTAACATATCCCACAACTCCAGATTATATAACTCCTCTCTTAAGCCGTATTGGAATAAAACATGCCCTCGTATAAACCATTCTTTGTAAAAAATGAGAGGATCATCCCCAAAAAAACCTCCACTACAACGCCCCATACAACTTAGAAAATCATATAGTTGATCAGTTACTTTAATATCATAAAGACGTTCAATTTTTTTTATCTCATTATCAGAATACCCCTTTATTTTATTTATAGGAAACTTTGGATATATAGCGTGTAAATCATTTATTAATCGATTATTTTTCATAGATACATCCATACAATGAAAAATCACCTTACCCATAATTAGCATAAGGTAATTTTATTTAGTATCCATTTAAATTTTACGACTAATACAACGCGTAAAAGCTTCTTTTATTGAGGCACCTAAAACCTCATCACTACAATTGCTTTTTAACGTAATAATTGCACTATCAGGTATTCCTTCACCGACCCAATGATCCATACGTAAATGGTTTAGAGGACTAATAGTAATTTCATCATCTGTAAGCTCTAAGCCACATCGATTCATATTATTAAAAAGTGCTGTTTTATTTTTATAATCATACTCTTTAATTATTTTTTTTATCCAATCTTGATAAGATTTTTTATCCTTATACATTTGATTAAATTTATCTGAACTTCCTTTAATTTGTTCACTTTTAATCAGAGCGAGTTTTGCATAACAACCTAATTCTTCATCAAGAATATCATTAGGTAAAACTTTATAACCTTTTTTTAGATCCATTATATAGATAGAATAGCCAGAAAAAGTTAATAAAATATAATGAGCGTCATTATAATAAACACTTGCTCTTAATTTATTATTTTTTAATTTAAACATTAATTATTCCTCAATAATCGTAATATTAACTTTTATATTTTTTGAAGATGCATTTTTGATAGAGTCATTAATAGCATCCCATTGTTCTTTAGTGGTTTTTTCTGGAACTCCTAATTCTAATGTTTTTAATTTTACATCTTTTTTAGAAATTTCTGTAGTTCCACGTCCATCGCCACTATATTTATCCATAGTTGAGATATATGTATTTAATGTATTTTCTATTGATTGTGGATTTTTAAGTCTTGAGGCTGTTTGGGTATTTAATGTCTTTACACTAATATATTCACCTGTATTAGCATCATAATGAGAGGATCATCCCCAAAAAAACCTCCACTACAACGCCCTATATAATTCAAAAAATCATAAAGTTGATCAGTTACTTTAATATCATAAAGACGTTCAATTTTTTTATCTCATTATCAGAATACCCCTTTATTTTATTTATAGGAAACTCTGGATATATAGCGTGTAAATCATTTATTAATTGATTATTTTTCATAGAAAAATTCATATAATAAAAAAATCACCTTACCCATAATTAGCATAAGGTAATTTTATTTAGTATCCATTTAAATTTTACGACTAATACAACGCATAAAAGCTTCTTTTATTGAGGCACCTAAAACCTCATCATTACAATTGCTTTTTAACGTAATAATTGCACTATCAGGTATTCCCTCGCCGACCCAATGATCCATACGTAAATGGTTTTGAGGCTTAATAATAATTTCATTACCTACAATACTTAAACCGCATAGGCTCATATTCTAAAATAGAAGATGGATTAATATTAAGCATTAGTTAAATCTAATTTGATACTATTCAAAATAGTCATAAAATCATCTAAAGTAAATTTATACTTTACATCTTCACTTAAAAATCGGCTATCATTAAAAATTCAATTTCTATTTTATCGATTCCACTATCTTTATTTAATTGACAAAGTATTTATTTTTTTATGAAATTTCGATAGTAATATTCTCATATTTATTGTTACTTACAAAGTCGATTTTAAAGTTAGAATCTATCATCTTTCCCCTTTAATTTATGAATAACATTATAAAAAATTCTAGATAACAGGTCCATCCCATCGTAATTGGTTACGTAATTCATTAGGAACCAAATCAAATAACATTTTTATATACTTTACATTGCCATCATACAATATACTTATTTTTGAACTACATTTCTCAGTATATGTTTTAGCTTGAAAATTTAAAAATGAAATATCACTTTCATCAAAATCTTGATTAAGTATTTTTTTAGGTAAATTATGAATTAACTGTAATTCATAATAACAAGATTTATCTTTTGCTTTTGCTATCACTCCTCTAGATTGAATATTTCTTAATTGGGGTAAAATCCAATACATCATATCTATGTATATTTCATTTTTAGTCATTAACACTTAACTCCTTAATACAGAAGCAATATAAATTATTATGATTTTAATCCTAAAAAATTATAATTTCCGACTAATACAACGCGTAAACGCCTCTTTTATTGAGGCACCTAAAACCTCATCACTACAATTGCTTTTTAATGTAATAATTGCACTATCAGGTATTCCCTCGCCGACCCAATGATCCATACGTAAATGGTTTTGAGGCTTAATAATTTCATTACCTATAAAGCTTAAACCACATAAGTTCATATTTTCAAATAGAGCTGTTTTATTTTTATAACTATATTCTTTAATTATTTTTTTTACCCACTCTGAATAATATTTTTTATCATTATACATCTCATTAAATTCTTGTGAGTTACTTTCTATTTTTCTACTATTACTTAAAGAAATTTTTGAATAATAACCTAACTTATCATCAGTGATATTCTTAGATAAAACGTTATATCCATTTTTCAAATCCATAAAGTGGATATAGTACCCCGAGATAGTTACTATAATATAGTAATCATAATTAAAGTAAATATCTGTATATAAATTATAGCCCTTCGATATAATCATTAACTATTCCTCAATTACAGTAATATTAAACCTAATATTCTTTGAAGATGCATTTTTGATAGAATTGTTAATTATTTTCCATTGATTAATTTCTGTCATTCAGTAATTTATAATCATCTTTACTTCCCTTTTTATAAACAACTTAGATAATTATCGTTAAATAAAAAACCATCACCTAATTGTCATATTAAGCAATAGTTTTTGGATTAAATAATTTTCTCATTAAAATTTAGTAACTAAAATTATTTTGAGTACATACGAGTAAAATAATCATTAATCTTATTATTATCGAGTAATCTATCTTTAGTAAAATCAATATTATCAGAGACTACAACATATTTTCTTAAATCTTCAGGAATATCTTCAATCGAAGCATAAATACTAGGGACAATAAAACGAAAATAATCACCAATTTTATTTTCTCCTTCATACCCTACTGGGCGGTACTCATATAATTCATTAAAAACTCAAAAAAGAAAAATCCCTATCAATTCAATTAAAAAATCAAATTAAAAACATTTAATTATTTATTGCCTAATAATTCACATATATATTATATTTCAATTATACAAAAATACTCACTTTCATTAAGTTAAAATCTCTTCGTAGTACACCGACTAAATGCAAGCCGAATACCCAAACCTATCTCATCAGATGAGCTATCTAGCGATAAAATAACCTTATGGGATGCCCCTATTCCTTCCCATCCTTCAAGACTTGAATGGTGAGAAGGTGAAATTAATATTTTGTTATTAGAAAGATAAACAGAACAATTTAGCATATTAGCTAAAAGTTGACGTTTTGAGCGATAGTTATATTTATACTGTAATAATTCTAGCCATGAATCCCAGTTTTTTTTTATATTTTCCTTTTTAAAGAGTTTGTCATATTCCTCATCTTTGAGCTGAGTTCGACTATTCTCTAAAACTTTAATTAAACTTTCGCCAAGCTCCTTATTTGAACATGTTAAAGAAAGTATAATTGATGAAAAATTAGGATCGAGTGTCATTAGCCCATAGCCAGATTCCGTATTTAAGCAAAAAAATTTATCTGTCATTACTATCAAAGCACAATACTCATTATCGTTAATAAACGTCATCATTTTACCTGCGTTATTTTTACTTCAATATTCATACTTTCTCCATAAGCTACCGCACGATTAATTTCAATCCATTGGGCCTTTGTTGTCGATTGTGGTACAGCAAGCCAAATTTCTCGTTTTGCTATCATTTCTGAATGTAAATTAACTCCTGACAATCTATAACCTTCAAATTTTGCAGCATCATCTATATTACCTTTAATTGTATTATAAATTTGTTTTGGTCGATTAAGTTTACTCATCGTTTGAGTATCTAGGCTTTTTGCACTTATTGCTACTTTATCTTTAGCAATATAAAAATCAAATGTTTTAAAATTTTTTGGCAATCTAGTGTGAACAGGTAAGCTTTTCGCAATAGAGTTTTCCCATGACATTCCTTGTGTATTTATATTTCCTCCCCCAGAAGACCATTTCATACCAATTTCAGAAGCAGAAATTGTTTTACTTGCTGAATTTCTACCAAAATATCTAATAGCAAAATCGCTTAATTCTTTAACTAAAAAACCAGCACTAACAAGAAAAAACTGGTTATCTGGCTCTGAGATCCACGATGAAAACTTTAACCAAGAAGGAGTGTTTACATCTATTTTATCTAAATCTTGCGAATTCCAATATTGAACATATTGTTTAGCTATCTCAGTTTGCATTGTATCAGCACCAAGATAGCTAGCCCAATATGGTCTTTTAGTTAATTCAAGTGCATTTTCAATTCTTTTTTTCTTGATCTCTATAACTGCTAACGGATTAGTATTTAATTCAACATCTAGTTTTAAACTATTTTCATTGCTAAAAACTGTATATTTGTCGATTATCTTTGATAGGCATTCAGCATTAGACCCACATTTATGTATTTCTCGATCGAAATCCATCGAAATATCATGAAATAAATGGTTGAAACGGAATATATTCTCAGCTGAACTAGCACCACTATATACACCACCTGGCTCACCAGTAAAAACACCGCCGGCAATACCACCAAATAATCTAACAAATTGCGCTTGTGATTCTGATTTTCTCTGCCATTCCTCAGCCTTAATAGTGTTATCACCCAATGAAATAGCCGCAATTTCAGCAGCTAAGCTACCTATAACTGCACCATTAATATTTCCTCCACTAATTTGGGCAGATAAACCAGATAATGTTGCATGGCTTAAAACCTTTCCTGCATGCCCTAATACCGCGCCATTATCACCAATTAAATTGGCGCCTTCGGCATGAAGCTGACTACCAATATTGCTTAATAGCGCCGTTTTAAAATTATCAATAAAACTGCCACCTTGAATGGCAGTGCCCAATGTTGAACTAACGACTGAATGAGAGGCAACGCGTTGTGCAACTTGATTCCATGTTGCGCTATCGGTCGCAAGTAACTTGCCTGTTGAAGGTAATGTTCCACCTTGGATTGCCTGATCCCAACCCATAAATTGGTCAAGACCCTGAAGTGCCCCCGCAACCACCATACTCGTCACCACAGACTTGACCGTGTCGCTACGCCCCAGTGATTCAAGTGTTTTAGAGATATTGCCTTGGTTTTCAGCTAAAGAGACCGCCGCTTGCGAAACTAAAGAGGCAAAACCTGCTTGTGCTGCAACCGATGCTGTTGAAGCCACGCTTGCTGAAGCCCCCACCGCAATGGTTGCTTTACTTGCCATTCCACCAATAGTCGCCGCGGTTGCTGTACCGTAAGTGGCAACTCCCACTGCAATAGCGATAACCGCACCAACAACAGGATTTAATTGTTTTGTTTTATCATCCCAATCAGAATAGGTATCCTTAACTAAATTCCAATTGACGTTTTGATGATGTTGAAGATCTTTAAGCCATGCATATTCTGGAGTGTTACTTAAAACTGTTAATGCTTGTTCTAATGATTGTCCTTTTTGAACTTTAATATCAGCAGATATTCCTTTTAGGATGATTAATTGTTAACTTTCCGCCAATATAAAGTTCAGGTAATTACTACTATCCTTTATTAATTATTAACATAATTAGTTTTATTAAAAATAAAACCAGATAATATAATTATATTTTTATTTAGACATATGATAAAAAATCACCTTACCCACAATTAGAATAAGGTGATTTTATTTAGCACCCATTTAAACCATATAATTTCATATCATTAAATTTCAATCAATTCACCAATAAAATCATATTTTAAAATGTTATTTATATTCTTTTTTGTTAATTTATCAATTAAATATTTTAGATAACCATTAAAATCCCAATGAGTATTTTTTATCACTTCTTCATTTTCATCATACTGATAGACTTTATTTGGATTATCTGAATAAGTTAATAAAAATAGATGTTGCGTTTCTGACTCTATCGAAAAAAAGAAAGGTTTCTTATTTAATAAATCGTGTTTTTGTATGCCACAAAGTTCAGAACAACTACCTATTTGAAACTGCACATGATCTCTGACAGAAAAACTATTACGGTAAAATAACAAAGAAGAATCACCAAAGAAACCGCCACTGCAACGCCCCATACAACTTAGAAAATCATATAGTTGTTCTGTTACGTTAATACGATATAATCGTTCAATTTTTTTATCTCATCATCAGAAAACCCCTTTATTTTATGAATATTGATAGGGAGCTCTGGATAGACAGTATGTAAATAATTTATTAATTGATTATTATTCATAGATAAATTCATATAATGAAAAATCACCTTACACATAATTAGCATAAGGTAATTTTATTTAGCATCCATTTAAACTTTTCGACTAATACAACGTGTAAATGCTTCTTTTATTGAGGCACCTAAAACCTCATCACTACAATTGCTTTTTAATATAATAATTGCACTATCAGGTATTCCTTCGCCGACCCAATGATCCATACGTAAGATGTTATTTGTGGTTTACACTCAATATCAAAGCTAATTTTTTATAGTCTCAACAAATCACCTGAAAAATAAACTGGTGTAGGAGTTATAAAGCTCTCGTTATAAGAGCTAATTATATGTCCTAGATATTCATTAAAATTTTTATCTAATGCTCTTACCTTATCTTCATTTTCATTTTCATTTTCATTTTCATTTTCATTTTCATTTTCATTTTCATTTTCATTTTCATTTTCATCATAATGATAAACTAAGTTAGGCTGATCTGAGTACGTTAACAGAAAATAATATTGAGTTTCTGATTCTATTGAAATAAAAAATGGCTTTTGCTCTAACATATCCCACAACTCCAGATTATATAACTCCTCTCTTAAGCCGTATTGGAATAGAACATGCCCTCGTATAAACCATTCTTTGTAAAAAATGAGAGGATCATCCCCAAAAAAACCACCACTACAACGCCCAATACAATTCAAAAAATCATAAAGTTGATCAGTTGCTTTAATATCATAAAGACGTTCAATTTTTTTATCTCATCATCAGAATACCCCTTTATTTTATGAATATTGATAGGAAGCTCTGGATAGACAGAATGTAAATAATTTATTAATTGATTATTATTCATATAATGAAAAATCACCTTACTCATAATTATCATAAGATTATTTTATTTAGCATCCATTTAAACTTTTCGACTAATACAACGTGTAAATGCTTCTTTTATTGAGGCACCTAAAACCTCATCATTACAATTGCTTTTTAACGTAATAATTGCGTTGTTAGGTATGCTTTTACCAATCCAATTATCCAATCGTAAGTGATCATAAGGAATAATAGATATGATACCATCAGTCACATTTACACTACATAAGTTCATATTTTTGAATAGTGTCGTTTTATTTTTATAATCATACTCTTTAATTATTTTCTTTATCCATTCAGAATATGATTTTTCATCATTACGCATTTCATGATATTCAGATGAATTAGCATCTAATATTTCGCTTTGGATTAATGCATTTCTTGTAAAAAAACCCAAATCAGCATCAAGTGGATCTTTGGATAAAACCTTATAACCTTTTTTAAAATCCATCAAATAAATACCACTTTTTGAAAGGGTTATTATAATATAATAATCATTGTTAAAATAGACATTTGCTCTTGAATTATTTTTTTTTGATATAGACACTATTTACTCCTCAACTATTGTAATATTAATCTTAATATTTTTTGAAGATGCATTTTTGATAGAATTATTTATTGCATCCCATTGTTCTTTGGTTGTTCTTGCAGGAACACCTAGTTCTAGAGTTTTTGATTTAACATCACTTGGTAAAATCTCAGCTCTTCCCTTTCTTTCTCCCGAATATTTATCTATAATTGAAATATATGTATTTAATGTGTTTTCTATTGATTTTGGATTTTTAATCCTTGAGGCTGTTTGGGTATTTAATGTCTTTACACTAATGTATTCATCTGTCCTATCATCATAATAGTCGAAAGTTTTAGCATTAAGATGTAATCGTGTAAGCCGTTTATTTGATAGACCAATGTAATTCTCAAATGTCATTCCTTGCTCTACTATTGTACCTTGATACATCCATTTCATTGTTATTTTATTTCCTGATTTGTCAATAAAATAAATATCATTTATTGGTATAAACTGCGTTTTATTGGCATTAAAACTTATAGGACCATAAATTCTATTACCATTACGCCTAGTTATTGACGCACCTATTGCAATTACTGAAGTTAAGTTTTCAAGTGTTTTTTTATCCCATCCAGTAAACTTACTCGCATTTTCAATCCATTGATTTCTTGAAAATGTTTCACTATCTGTTAATTTATCGGCTTCAGTGTAAGTAAATAATTTAATTTTTTCATAACCACTAAATAGTGGGTAGTTCCCACCTATTCTTGTTCTCTCTTTTGTAATCCAATAATCTGAAAGTAATGAATCTTCTACATGTGTATATGGGTATTTTTTCATTAATGATTCATAATAATTCCTTTCAGATGAATCTAATGATTCCTGAGCAATGCAATAAACTTTTCGGCAAGAAGAAGCTAATAAGCGCTCTAATTTATTTTTATCTCCATTTGCTAATTTATTAATTGCTTTTGTTTCTTCTAAATGAAGTTGTCGATTATAACGTTCTACTAACTCTGCTGAATTAGCAGCACTAATCACCCCCTCCGCTTTACCTGTTGCTAGTAAGCCAGCAAAAGCACCAACTAGACGACTTCTTTGAGCTTGCTGTTCTCTCCACTGTTCTGTCTTAACTAAATTATCGTTGAGCGATATCGCTGCTATCTCTGCCGCCAATGCACCAGCAACTGCACCTGTAACACTACCTCCTGCAATTTCTGCACTAACACCTGCTACTACCGAATGACTTAAAACCTTTCCTGCATGCCCTAATACCGCGCCATTATCACCAATTAAATTGGCGCCTTCGGCATGAAGCTGACTACCAATATTGCTTAATAGCGCCGTTTTAAAATTATCAATAAAACTGCCACCTTGAATGGCAGTGCCCAATGTTGAACTAACGACTGAATGAGAGGCAACGCGTTGTGCAACTTGATTCCATGTTGCGCTATCGGTCGCAAGTAACTTGCCTGTTGAAGGTAATGTTCCACCTTGGATTGCCTGATCCCAACCCATAAATTGGTCAAGACCCTGAAGTGCCCCCGCAACCACCATACTCGTCACCACAGACTTGACCGTGTCGCTACGCCCCAGTGATTCAAGTGTTTTAGAGATGTTGCCTTGGTTTTCAGCTAAAGAGACCGCCGCTTGCGAAACTAAAGAGGCAAAACCTGCTTGTGCTGCAACCGATGCCGTTGAAGCCACGCTTGCTGAAGCACCCGCCGCAATGGTTGCTTTACTTGCCATTCCACCAATAGTTGCCGCGGTTGCTGTACCGTAAGTGGCAACTCCCACTGCAATAGCGATAACCGCACCAACAACAGGATTTAATTGTTTTGTTTTCTCATCCCAATCAGAATAGGTATCCTTAACTAAATTCCAATTGACGTTTTGATGATGTTGAAGATCTTTAAGCCATGCATATTCTGGAGTGTTACTTAAAACTGTTAATGCTTGTTCTAATGATTGTCCTTTTTGAACTTTAATATCAGCAGATATTCCTTTAGGCGCATCAATAGTCAGTTTTCCACCAATATAAAGTGTTGGTAATGCCCAACTCTCTTTGATATAACCCTGATTGCGCTGAGTAATATAAATATCTTTTGAATTAGTAATAACTTGCTTAAATGCTGTATTTTTAACTGCTTTAAAATTAACTTTTCCTGTTTTACTGGTTAATTTTGCATTCTTCGCTGTTTCTAGTTTGCTCGCTTCTAAGGTAATATCATCTTTAGCAAATAAATTAATATCGCCATTAGCGATAAACTCGGTAACTTTATTATTTGTATTATGACGTTTTTTCGTGTATTTCTTTTTGGTAGTACATAAAGTCCACGGATTACATTTTTTCTTCTCCTCTTCGTAATAACTCGATTCCTCCATCGCTTGTGCGTAAAGAAATCCACCTTTAGCAGCAATATCTATCTCTTTATTGGCAATCAATTTTGATGCCTGAAATAAAATACTGCCTTCAGATAATAGAGTTAAATTATTACCACTATTAATTTCAGTACTGACTTGTTTGCGAAGTTCTTCTAACTTAGAACCCGACTCTTTACGAAAATATGTTTTTACCGATCCTAATTGAATATTACCACCACTGGATATCGTAATGTTACCGTCTGATTTGAGTGAGCTACCTTCTGTTATTAACGCACCTGATGACGCAATAGAAATGCCTTTATTTCCTGTAATAGCCGATGTGCTATACTGAATATCTTGAGAATCTTCGTGGGGATCTTTGATGGCGGAATAAGCATTTGCACCCAGCTTTATATTCCTACCAGCTAATACAATGACTTTATCTTTTGAATTTAATACTGTTGAACTTAAATCAACATCACGCGCTGCATTTAAGATAAGGTTATCATCTGAAAATAACTTAGATTGTAATTGAGGATAATAAATATCACTAAAGAAAGGATCGGCTTCTTTTATTGATTTTGAGGCAAGGAAAATATCCTGCCCTGCATTAAAGGTTATAGCTTTATCGCTGTGATATTTTATTCCTTGACTAATAATATCTTTACCAGCCGTAAATGTAATATCACCTCGCGTTTTCCAGCTTTCCGTTTTTGATAATGCAGACTCTTTATTATACAAATGAAAATATGGTAATATCTTAAAAAGTTCCGATTCATTTCTCTGAATTTTTATATCACCTTGTGAAATTAAGCTTAAGAAGTTAGCATTATTAATTTCAATATTATTAAAAGTTATATCTTTTCCAGATTGAAATAAAATAGAATCAGAGACATTAATAGCCGGTGGAGTTAGAACATTATTTTCATTAAATGCAGAAATGGGATTTAATGTATAATCAATGTTTCCATTCTTAGCAAAAACAACACCGTCTTTTGCTGTTAGATCTACTTGGTTAAGCTCTATATTTTTATTTGAAATTAAGCTTAATGATTTTTTAGATGAGAGGTGTGAATCTTTTACAATAATATCTCCACTAGAGATAACAGATAGTTCATTATTTGAATTTATATTTGACGATATATTAATAGAATTAGAATTAATCAATATGTTATTAGCTAAAAAATTATAACCTGAGTGTAACTTGTTTATTGATTTTTTTATTGGTAAATACTTAGATGGGGGATTTGCTTCTATATTGATACTATTTTTAAAATCTAAAACCAAATTACCTTTCGATAATATCGTAGAAAAACTTTTTCTATCAGGTGACCAAGAATAAAACTTATTAAGTAGTTCAAATTTCAACGGCTCCCTTACATAAAGAATATCATAATTACCATCGTCATCCTCTTCATCTACATATACACCGAGATCTTTATATGAAGTCTTATACCTATACCATAAATTTAACTCTCCAGGCATTAAATTTGAAATAACAGCATTACTTCCTGTCAAAATAGTATTTTCATTACTATGTATCACACCTAGGTTATTAATCAATTCATTAGCATTAATGTAAATGTTTTTTCCTGAATCAATATGTCCTATAAAATCACTATAATTATATTTATATCTTTCTGTATTAATAATATCTGTACTTGTTAAATCTAGGTAACCAAACCATTTTTCATATGGAAAATTTTCCAACACAGGATAATATGTATTTATAGAAACAACGCCTTGGCTATTTCCCCAATATGATGCAACAAAACTTTTTCTAGCAGTAGAGTTTGCTTCGACATTTAAAAAAGTTGGTAATTCATTTAAAGATGTATTAACCAATTTCTTAGTTCTAATAATCAAATCACCCTTTTCTGTTTTTATCGTGGCTGATTGATTTTCAATTAAAGTGCTTGGATCACCCTGCGCATTTCTCTGTATCCATAAATTATCTTTCGCTTGAATAAGTGCCTTTTCACCTTTGTTAGTGAGTTTATCTGCAAATAAACGCATATCTTTCTCTGAGATAACTTCACTATGATTAATCAGCGTATTAGTTGCTAAAGTAATATCTCTTTTTGCTTTTAACTTTGTATTACTATTAATTTGTAGTTCTTTACTACTAACATTAATATCTTGTTCAGATTGAATATTGCCATTAAAGGTAATTTTTCCATCAACAGTTATATTCACACTGTTTTGATTTGTCTGAATATTACTTAAATTAACACCAATACCTTTTTCTGTACTGACTAGACGGATTTGATTGGCATACATTCCACCTAGCGCTTTAGTATCAATAGAAAGTATGGGTTTAACACCTTCACCATTAATGCTATTTACTGTACCTTTATCAAAATCGATACGGTTATTTCCTTGCATTAAAGAAAGGTTTTTAGCGTTAATTTTTCCATTTAACTCAATACTACGGCTGATAATGTCGGCATAATCCTGAGCTTGGAGATCTATACCTTGCGTGCCAATAACAACACCGCCTTTTTTCACTTCTATTGCCGAATAGGCGCCTTGAGGATTAAAAAGAGGTTTTCCTGTTGTGAGCGTAATTGCTGGGGTATTTATAAACGAACAACCATCACACGTAATACCATTTGGATTAGCAATAACAACTTTCGCTTGTTCTCCCGCAACTTCTAATTTTCCTTGTAATTGTGAGCGCCCATTTCCTACCACTTCATTAATAATTAAATGAGCAGCACTTCCTTTTAAATTAGTATTGGCATTCACTTGTTTGGCTAATTGTGTATTAACAGAAGTTGTCGCATTATTAATTACAACACCTTGCTTGCTAACATTGAACGAATGAAACTTATTATGAGAAATACCAAGATCATTAGGTGCTACAATATTAATAATAGGAACAGTATTTTGCTGATTGACTTTAATCGTTTTATCGGAGGGCGTAATTGCTAAACTCCAAGCTGGATGTAATGGATAAATAGCAATTACATAAGCTATGCTATAACTTATTAAACGTTGTTTCCAAGAAATATCCTTTTCACACATAAAAACTCCTAACATTTAAATAGCAAGAGAAATGGACCAATATAAAGACCAGCAATCTGGCTTTAATGATTTGGGATAAAACACAGGTTTATTAATTAAAATTTGAGAAGAAAAAGTGGAATGATAAAAAGAAGCACCTATTGCACTTCCAATTATTTTATTCTTTTCTGTTTCATATTGATCTGAATGGGCGACACCATAATCAAGTGCAAAAATAAAATTCCATTTACTTAAAAACGAAGTTATTGGTGATATATTTATTTCATTGCGCCAATAAAACCCACTATTAGCATTAAAATTTATTTCTTTATATCCACGAACAGCTTTTATTCCATCTATTGCTATTTTTTCCGAACCATAAAGATTATCAGGCGTATATTGACTATGAAATGAAGTAAGATAGGAAAACTGATCAGTGAATAAATATTGATAGCTTAAATTTAAACTTAGTTTTCGATAATGACTACGAGGTGAATTGTCAGCAATATAATCAGGTGTCGCGCCAAAAAGAGAGATCCCAAACTCAGCAGTTGGATTAATGATTAAATATCCATTATGTAAACTTAAAGTATATTCAGGGCTAAATGATAAAGAAGTCAATGTGGGACTATTTATTAATAATTTTTGTTGTGCTAACTGCGTTTTTGCTTTCTTATGCTTTAACGTTCCCTTTAGTGTTACTCGTTGTTTATTATCTCGATAGACTAAACGACTAATATCAAATTGCTGATCTTTATTTTTGTTTTTATAAATATATTTGTGATTATTTTGGAAGGAATAAGATGAACTACTATCAGATAACTGGTATTGATAAAACCAATAACCATAAGGGATATTAACACTTGCAGTATAAGCACGAGAATAGTGAGCATGAGGGAAATCTGTATTTGTTTTTAGTGAAAAAATCCACTGCTCACCCAAGCCAAACAAAGAATCTATTGTTGTTGTATTAGTAAGTAAGATCTTTCCTGTTGTTTCTGTTCCCGAATTATCAATTGTTAATCGATTCTTTAAAGGAAGTTTTTTAGCTTTTCGATTAATGGTTACAGATGAATATCCCACACTATCGCTTGGTTGAATATCCAATGTATATTGCGTTGTTGTTAATCGATTAAGCTGTTCTAATCCATGTTCTAAATCTCGTAGATTTAAAATTTTTTCTTTAAAGGAAGGAAAAATAATATCAATTAATCTAGATGAAACACCATTGATAGAAATATCTTTTATTCTACCTTCAATAATCTTTATTACTAACTTATGATTAGAAAGATCTTGCTCTGGAATAATAGCTTGTGAGGTAACATAACCTTTTTCAATATAATTATTAGTAATTGATTTAGCGACCTCATGCATATCATTTAATGTTAGACATTGTTGTAGATACGGTGAAATTACTTTAGATTTCTGTCTATCATCTAATAAAGTATTTTCTGTAAGATCAACTTTATTAATAAGAAAGCATTTATTATTTACATTTTCATCATTCAAAGAAAAACTATTTTTGCTAACGAGTAAAAATATAAAGAAGAATAAGTTTATTTTTTTAAATTTATGCATATATAAGTCATCCTTAAAGAGATGTTTATATATTTACATAGGAAACGCATTTTAAAGGTTATCATTAAATAGTAGGTGTATAAGACTTTTGGAAAAAGTTCTTTCAGCAAATATTGACAAGTTTCTATTAACCCTATATTGCTAGATACTTAACTTGCACTTAGCTTACATTAAAAAAATAAGGCTAATAATAATGAAACACTTACAACTCAACAAAACACAATTCCGCTTAAGCGATAAACTTTGTTTACAAATTGACAATTTAGCCATAAATGAAGGTGAGAGTTGGGCATTTGTAGGCAGTAATGGAAGCGGCAAAACCGCCTTAGCAAATGCATTATGCCAAGAAGGTATTTTGCTCTCTGGTGAATTTATCAGCACATTTTCTCGTCCAATTAGTCTCTCTTTTGAAAAACTGCAAAAAATGATTGAAGAAGAGTGGCGTCTGAATAACACAGATTTATTAAGTGAAGGTGAAGAAGATACTGGCTTAACTGTTGCTCAAGTTATTCAAATGCAGGTAAAAGATGATGACAGATGCTTTTTATTAGCAAAGCAATTTGGTGTTGAATACCTTTTATCAAGACGTTTTAAATATCTATCTACAGGTGAATCTCGAAAAATATTGCTTATTCAACTTTTAATGAATAAACCTGATTTAATCATTTTAGATGAGCCTTTTGATGGGTTAGATGTTGATTCTCGCCGTGCTTTAAATGAATTGTTAACACTATTACATCAACAAAATCTGACTATCGTACTCATTCTAAATCGTTTTAATGATATTCCTGATTTTATTCAGTATGCAGGTCTACTCATTAATTGCGAACTAGTCGCCAACGGTGAGAAAGAACAGGTTTTATCTGACTCTGTTATTGGGCAATTATCTCACAGTGAAACTCTTGAAAATCTCACATTACCTGAACAAGATTCGCCTGATGCCATTCCTCAATTATCACCGACACTTTCCCCTATCGTGCTAAAAGATGGAGTAGTGAGCTATAACGATAAACCTGTTCTTCACCATTTAAGCTGGGAGGTAAAACCTCAGCAACATTGGCAGATTTTAGGCCCTAATGGTGCAGGAAAATCGACATTATTAAGTTTAATTACGGGCGATCACCCTCAAGGCTACAGCAATGACTTAACGCTATTTGGTCGTAAAAGAGGAAGTGGTGAAACAGTATGGGAAATTAAACGCCATATTGGTTATGTCAGTAATGCCTTACATCAGAGTTACCGTGTTTCTTCAACGGTAAAAAATGTCATTATTTCAGGTTTCCATGACTCTATTGGCATTTATCAAGCGATTACAGATAAACAGCTAAAACTTGCTGATGAATGGTTAGCGTTAATTGGTTTAACTGCACATGCTAATCATCCATTTCATGCCTTATCTTGGGGTCAGCAACGCTTAGTGTTAATTGTTAGAGCATTAGTTAAACACCCTACCTTACTTATTCTTGATGAGCCATTGCAAGGATTAGACACAACGAACCGGCTCTTAGTACAGCGTTTTATTGATATCATGATAAGCCACAGTAATACGCAACTTTTGTTTGTGAGCCACCATCAAGAAGATGCGCCATCGTGTATTACTCATCGATTGACTTTTATTAAAGAAGGCGAAATTTATCGTTACCAGCAAGAAATTTGTTAAATGTTCATTTTTACTGTCATAATCAGGGCAATGATTTTAGAAATTAACGCTAAACTTAGGTCTGAATTTTTATTTAAATCGACATTTTCTTGCTTATTATTTGAACAATAATAAATAAAGAATGTGTCGTTTTTACAGGCGCTATTTTCGTCTATTTTTTATACAAAACGGATATTTTGTTTTTTTACGCCGATCCCGCTAGATTAATAGCTTGAACGATTAAGCAAAAGGTGTGACAACTGTGCAATAATTCATCGAACAAACGACATTTTTGACTTAATCCCCCTTGTTTTGTCACTTATGTTTGGCGTTCTTGTCGATGATCCATATAATGATTGAAGTGCTAATTTTAAACTTATATTAAGAAAGTAATTATAGGAGTCTAAACTATGGCAGTAACTAAGCTTGTGCTAGTTCGACACGGTGAAAGTGTATGGAACAAAGAAAACCGTTTTACAGGCTGGACTGACGTTGAGCTGTCCGAAAAAGGCCGTAATGAAGCGCAAGAAGCAGGTAAACTGCTGAAAGCTGAAGGTTTCGTTTTTGACTATGCATATACTTCTGTTCTGAAACGCGCAATTCACACCCTGTGGAACATTCTTGATCAAGTTGATCAACAATGGCTGCCAGTTGAAAAATGCTGGAAATTAAACGAACGTCATTACGGTGCTCTGCAAGGCTTAAACAAAGCTGAAACTGCTGAAAAATACGGTGACGAGCAAGTTAAACAATGGCGTCGTGGTTTTGCTATCACTCCACCAGAATTAACTAAAGACGATGAACGTTTCCCAGGTAAAGATCCTCGTTATGCATCTTTAACTGCGGCAGAACTGCCATTAACAGAAAGTCTAGCATTAACTATCGACCGTGTAACACCATACTGGGAAGAAGTTATCAAACCACGTGTTGCTTCTGGTGAGAAAGTTATTATTGCAGCTCACGGTAACTCACTGCGTGCTCTGGTTAAATACCTAGACAACATGAGCGAAGACGAAATTCTTGAGCTGAATATCCCAACAGCTGTACCTTTAGTTTACGAATTTGATGAAAACATGAAACCAATCAAACGTTACTACTTAGGTAATGCTGACGAAATCGCAGCAAAAGCAGCCGCTGTTGCTAACCAAGGTAAAGCGAAGTAATTTTGCTTTAAATCTATTAATTTAGGTTTATATGATAAATACCGCTAGAAATAGCGGTATTTTTTTATATTAAATTTCTAAATTTCAATTTTTTCATATTATTTTTTATTTTATATAAAAAATATAATATTTAACTCGATAGCCTTAATTAAAAAATATTAAATTATCACTTACAGTTATTAAATATTTAATATATTATCACCATTGGATTTTAAGTCATTTAATTATTTATAAATATAAAACGCTTATAACAAACGCATATTAAAATAGGGATATTTTATGTCTGAGTGTAATTATAACTCTTATGGAGCTTGGTGGTATTGTTCTCCAGAAGGACGAATTTTAGAACTTCATGAACAACCTTTTTATACAGAAAGGCAGCACTATCTCGCTCACTCAGAAAAGGGTATGAAAATCTAAAAAATAAATCATTAGAAGAAATGGCTGAGGCTATTTCAGATCAAGCCGTATCAGGTACTCTCGGCCTAATTGAAACAACAGCACTAGGTCTAGATAGATTATCTGATGTTTATCTTTATCACCATTTATTACGAGCACCTCCCTCAAAAAATCTCGTTTTTGATAGAGATGTCGAAGCAATACATCTTTTAGTTTATGCTAAAAACCCTTCTGAAGTTGTAAATATTGCAGGAACTATTATTGGTGAGTATATTTATGAAAATTTAGACGAACAACAAAAAAATGAATTAAATAAAATACTAAATACAAGATAATTATCCATTGATACAGGTGCAACCAAATATAAAGTTAATGAACTTGCATACTATAATGGATTTAACGAAGTACCATCCTTTATAGAAAATACCGTAGTAAGAAAATTACTATTATCCATAATTATTTATCTAATTACCAGAAGTGCAATTTTAAGATTAAACATATTTAAATCGAAAGCAAGTTTAAAAAACAAAAAAAATTATCAAAAGGATGGATAGATATTACAGTTGTTTTAGTGAGCTCTTATGGTTTTATAGAAAAATTAGATAGAGCATCTAAACGATTACGTACTCTTAGCCCAGAGTTATATTATAGATTAGATAATAAACAACTATCTCTAACTTATCTTTTTTTTGAAGAGGATATTAGCCCTATTTTAAATATAATAGAGAATAAAAACTCGCATGATACATACGAGCTTTTACAAGCTTATGTTGCTTTATTAAATTCAAAAAATAATTAATCTGCGATACTATATCCTGATGTTCCTGCAATATGGTGACTACAAGTTATGTCCCTATATTGCACAAGAACAGACTCTTCCGGTTGGGAACTATTACTATTTATACTATGTGGGTAACGAGTAGAATAATCGACAATAGAAGCTTGATTTAATACGATAGTATAATATTTTTCATTTTTACCGTGCTGTGAAGTTCTATAAAAATCAAATGTTAATTTAAGAACTTCATTATTAGAAATGGCAACTAATAACAAAGGTGATGATTTATCAATATTTTTAATAAACTCTATTGGATGATGGGATACATTTTGATTTCTTGTTATCGTGCTACTATATTCAATAATAATAATTTCATCTTCCTTTCCTTCTTGGCATTTATTTCCAATAGAGTCAATTGTTCCACATCCTCTTGAAATTAATCCTTGCTGTTTTCCTTCAATTGTTAAATAAATTAAGTTTCCCATTTTATTTTTTTAATCCTTTAATTATAATAACCTCAAATATACTACTATAATAAAACATTAAAAATCAAATAAAGAATAGAGATATTAATATGAAATTAAAAATAGCTACCATTCTATTTATTATTATTATGTTTATAATAATGTTTGTTTTATTCCCGTTTAAGGAGGATAAAATAAATGATCCTTCTCCCTCTCTATTTAAACAAAGCCTTTCACATTATCAGCTTTACTTAGGCGATATTTATTTTGATAAGAATGATAAAAATAAAGCCCGCAAGTTTTATTTATTATCTGCTTATAACGAGAATGCGGAGGCTCAAGCAAAAATAGGTTTTTTCTACATGAAAGGAGATCTTTTTTTTCCAAAAGATTATGAAATAGCAATAGAATGGTTATTAAAATCAGCAGATAAAAATAACCCTCGAGCACAAACATATATTGCTTATCTGTATAGTAAAGGTCTTGGTGTAGAAAAAAACATTAAAATATCTATGAGCTGGTATTTAAAATCTGCTGCTCAAGGATTTGGGATGGCTCAAAATAATCTTGGTGTTCTATATTTTGAAGGAAATGGTGTTATTCAAGATTATCAACAAGCAATGGAATGGTATTTAAAAGCAACTAGTAATGGATACATTAAAGCAAACAATAATATTGCTTATTCATATCAACATGGCTTAGGAGTTGATCAGGATTATCAGAAGGCAATGACCTTCTATTTAAAGGCGGCTGAAGATAATGATCCCTCAGCTATTTATAATATCGGTTATTTATATGAAAAAGGATTGGGTGTCATTGCTGACAAAGAAAAAGCATGTGAATGGTATCAAAAGTCATATGAGCTTGGGTTTAAACCCGCTAAATTCAGACTTGATCTATTAAAGATGCATGACTAACTTACTTTCTTTTCCATAAAAAATACCGTTGATTAATTATCAACGGTATTACAGTTTATGTATTAAGATAATATCAGTTAACCGCGACGAGCAACAACCGCATCTGCTAGTTGGCGTAACAGTATTTCAGTATCATCCCAACCAATACAAGCATCGGTGATACTTTTACCATAAACCAATGGTTCACTGCTTTCTAATGACTGGCAACCTTCCACTAAATGACTCTCAATCATAACGCCGATTAATGCTTTTTCACCTGAGCTAATTTGTTGGCAAATATCAGCACCAACTTCCATTTGTTTCTCAAATTTCTTGCAACTATTGGCGTGACTGAAGTCAACCATCACGTTTTGTGGTAAACCTGCTTTTTTAAGCCCTTCTTTTACCGCTGCTACATGTTCAGCGCTGTAATTTGGTTCTTTACCACCACGTAAAATAATGTGGCAATCACCATTACCTGCAGTACGTACAATGGCTGAATGACCCCATTTAGTGACAGAAAGAAAACAGTGTGGCGATCCCGCAGCATTGATTGCATCAATAGCAACTTTAATAGTTCCATCTGTGCCATTTTTAAAACCAACAGGACAAGACAAACCAGACGAAAGCTCACGGTGTACTTGAGATTCTGTAGTACGAGCACCAATTGCACCCCAACTCATTAAATCAGCAACATATTGAGGCGTTATCATATCTAAAAACTCGCCTGCTGTTGGCAAGCCACTATCTATACTATGTGGGTAACGAGTAGAATAATCGACAATAGAAGCTTGATTTAATACGATAGTATAATATTTTTCATTTTTACCGTGCTGTGAAGTTCTATAAAAATCAAAGGTTAATTTAAGAACTTCATTATTAGAAATGGCAACTAATAACAAAGGTGATGATTTATCAATATTTTTAATAAACTCTATTGGATGATGGGATACATTTTGATTTCTTGTTATCGTGCTACTATATTCAATAATAATAATTTCATCTTCCTTTCCTTCTTGGCATTTATTTCCAATAGAGTCAATTGTTCCACATCCTCTTGAAATTAATCCTTGTTGTTTCCCTTCAATTGTTAAATAAATTAAGTTTCCCATTTTAATTTTTTAATCCTTTAATTATAATAACCTTAAATATACAACTATAATAAAACATTAAAAATCAAATAAAGAATAGGGATATTAATATGAAATTAAAAATAGTTACCATTCTATTTATTATTATTATGTTTATAATAATGTTTTTTTTATTTCCGTTTAAGGAGGATAAAATAAATGATCCTTCTCCCTCTCTATTTAAACAAAGCCTTTCACATTATCAGCTTTACTTAGGCGATATTTATTTTGCTAAGAATGATAAAAACAAAGCCCGAAAGTTTTATTTATTATCTGCTTATAACGAAAATGCGGAAGCTCAAGCGAAAATAGGTTCTTTCTACATTAATGGAAATTTATATTTCCCTAAAGATTATGAATTGGCCATGAAGTGGCTATTAAAATCATCTAGTAAAAACAATCCTAGTGCACAGTTTTATATAGGATATATGTATGATGATGGTTTAGGTGTTACACAAAATTACTATACTGCAATTGAATGGTATTTAAAGTCTGCAGAGCAGAATTTTAGTAGAGCACAGAATAATCTAGGTCTTTTATATTTAGATGGTCTTGGTACTAAACAAGACTACGAAAAAGCAATGGAGTGGTATTTAAAAGCAGTTAGTAATGGGCATATCAAAACAAACAATAATATTGCTTATTCATATCAACATGGCTTAGGAGTTAAGCAGAATTATCAGAAAGCAATGACCTTCTATTTAAAGGCGGCTGAAGATAATGATCCCTCAGCTATTTATAATATCGGTTATTTATATGAAAAAGGATTGGGTGTCATTGCTGACAAAGAAAAAGCATGTGAATGGTATCAAAAGTCATATGAGCTTGGATTTAAACCCGCTAAATTTAGACTTGATCTATTAAAGATACATGACTAACTTACTTTCTTTTTCATAAAAAAATACCGTTGATTAATTATCAACGGTATTACAGTTTGTATATTAAGATAATATCAGTTAACCGCGACGAGCAACAACCGCATCTGCTAGTTGGCGTAACAGTATTTCAGTATCATCCCAACCAATACAAGCATCGGTGATACTTTTACCGTAAACCAAAGGTTCACTGCTTTCTAATGACTGGCTACCTTCCACTAAATGACTCTCAATCATAACGCCGATTAATGCTTTTTCACCTGAGCTAATTTGTTGGCAAATATCAGCACCAACTTCCATTTGTTTCTCAAATTTCTTGCAACTATTGGCGTGACTGAAGTCAACCATCACGTTTTGTGGTAAACCTGCTTTTTTAAGCCCTTCTTTTACCGCAGCTACATGTTCAGCGCTGTAATTTGGTTCTTTACCACCACGTAAAATAATGTGGCAATCACCATTACCTGCAGTACGTACAATGGCTGAATGACCCCATTTAGTGACAGAAAGAAAACAGTGTGGCGATCCCGCAGCGTTGATGGCGTCAATAGCAACTTTAATAGTTCCATCTGTGCCATTTTTAAAACCAACAGGACAAGACAAACCAGACGAAAGCTCACGGTGTACTTGAGATTCTGTAGTACGGGCACCAATTGCACCCCAACTCATTAAATCAGCAACATATTGAGGCGTTATCATATCTAAAAACTCGCCAGCTGTTGGCAAGCCACTATCGTTGATGGTTAATAAAAGATTACGAGCAATACGTAAACCTTCATTAATATCAAAGGTATGATCCATATGAGGATCATTAATTAAACCTTTCCAGCCTACTGTTGTACGTGGTTTTTCAAAATAAACACGCATAACAATTTCAAGTTTATCTTTAAGCTCTTCTCTAATGAGACTTAAACGTTGCGCATACTCCAACGCAGCTTTCGGATCATGAATAGAACAAGGTCCAATTACCACTAATAGACGATCATCTTTTCCTGCTAGGATTTGATGAATAGCTTCACGGGCATGACGAACTGTAAAAGCCGCATTATCAGTTGCTGGAAACTTTTCCAATAAAGCAACTGGCGGTAAAAGTTCATTAATTTGTGTTATTTTAAGGTCATCATTTTGATAATTCATTCCCGTGTATCCACTCTTTTATGTTATCTAGTCAATGTTATTATTGCTTTCCCAATCTAACCATTCGTTTTCTATCTGTAAACACCCTTTCACCTTAAAGCTCCTATAGTTGTTTTTCTAAAAAATCGTCAAAAATGGAAATAGCGCATTTAAGCAAAATAATGATTCAAAATTGCGTTAAGTATAAGAATAAAAACAATGAATAGTAAGGCTGGAGAGAAAGATAACTCTACCAGCCTTTTTTATTAGGAGAGATAATTATTTCTGCTAGAGCGTTTTGCTGTTTTGATCCACAAACGAGAACCGTTAATAGCGATAGCCAGTAAAATGATATATTCAACAGACATGGCATAAACACCTTGCTTGTAAAATATAACAACACTAATCACGTTGATAACCGACCAAACTAGCCAGTTTTCAACTAATTTCCGTGTCATTAAAATCATCGCCACAATCGACAGGACGGTCATTGTAGAATCCCAGAATGGGTAAGCATCAGGTTCAAGCACTGGCGTAGCTAAATTTGTACCAAAGACATTTAGTATATCAACAGCAACAACAGCTAAATAACCAAATACAGTATCAATATTAAAGGTCAAAGCGACAATAGCAGCTATTGAAACAACAATTAAAAAGAGACGATGGCTTGGTTTTAACCAACGAATTCTTAGTTCCGCTTGCTCAAAATCATTTACTCTACTCCATGCGTACCAGCCATAAATATTAGCTGCAAAGAAGAAAATTTGAAGGAGTAAGCTTGCGTATAGCTGAATTTGGAAAAAAATAATGGCAAATAAAGTGACGTTAATCAGTCCAAATAAGTAATTAATTATTTTTTCCTGACTTGCAAGCCATATACACAAAAGACCAGCTATAGTGCCCACAGCTTCAATCCACGAAAGTGGGTATCCACCTTGCCCAAGTGGAATATTGACTAAAATATTATTGATACTAAACCAACTCATGACATCCATTTTACAACCCCGACTTAATCATAGAAAAAAACAAAGAAAATATGGGTTATTGCGACATCTTTGCAAAGTAGTAAAGATATATTATAAATTCATATTTATAATGGTACTTAGTTTTTAATATTAAACATTATGTTTCTGATTTAAAAAAATAACAAACAAATGTTTTATATACTAAACAAATTATTCTAATTTTACTTTTTAAACAATAAAAACGACAAATAACTTTATTACATTTTACTTATTAGAGAGAAATATGGAGCCAACAACACGTTTAATCGATCGCATACTATCTTTTGCTCTCCTCGATCCTAGAATTGAGGCAGTAGTACTAACAGGATCGCTAGGACGCAATAGAAAGATAGACAGTTATTCTGATATTGATATAGAGCTTATCGGTTATGGTGCGACAGAGCTCGCAAAAAACCAACATTGGTTATCACAATTCGGTGATGCTCTTGTCAGCTTACAGTTGGAGTGTGAAGATCCCAAAAGTAAATTTTGGCCTATTTATTTACATGTTTTAGCTCAAGGTCGCAAAATGGACATTATGATGGCTGAACCTGAGCGTATTTTTAACATGAAAACAGAAGGACTTAGCCCAGTTTACCAGCGTGGATATCAAATCTTACTTGATAAAACGAGTTTATGTGACGGGCTTCCTGAAATTAGCGCTATAACGCCTCCTACGCTTTCAAAAGAGCAAGCATGTAACAATGCTCAAGAATTCTGGTTTGAGGCGACACAAGTCGCTATAGCCATTCTACGCCATGAGTTTTGGTTTGCTAATTATCGTATCAGTGATATGCGTGAATGGCTGATAGCATTACTTGAACAAGTTGCACTGCACGATACCCCAACACAAGATGTTTGGTATCAAGGGAAAAACTTAAAAGAATGGCTACCTAAATTTTATTCTTTACGATCATTGGAAAGTACTCTTGCAATGAGTACTCCCTATGAAGCGGCAGCAACACTTTCAATTATGATGGCATTTTTTCTTGATGCATCGAAACGCCTCAATTACCCTATTGATACAGCAATAAAAACACAAGAATTAGTCAGCAATTGGTTAATCGATAATGAATTTTTGACTGAAAATGAATACACCCAAATCACGTCATCAATTATTTGTCATTACTGATTTGAATGTCATTTCAAATTAAGACTAGGTAGTTTTTTCATTTTGAGAAAACTATCTTTATTGTTTAATAAAGCAATGAATTGCACTATCAAAAAATAGAAAAATAACTAAGAGTTTGTTTACTGTTTAGGGAATGATAAATATATAGGAAGGAGTTTGAAATGGTGGGCCGTGGGCGATTCGAACGCCCGACCAATTGATTAAAAGTCAACTGCTCTACCGACTGAGCTAACGGCCCATTTCAATAAAAACGGATTGGTGTTCGAAAATGGTGGGTCGTGGGCGATTCGAACGCCCGACCAATTGATTAAAAGTCAACTGCTCTACCGACTGAGCTAACGACCCTTTTTCGAACTTGCCACATTCTCTGTGGCAACGGCGGGTAATAATACTGATTTAATGTTTTTGTGCAACGTTTTTTTTCAAAAAAAAGTTCAACCGTTGAAAAAACAATCATTTAACCCCGAAAATGCAACATTTTACATTACGGGGTCAATAATTAGAGTGCCGCTAGCTGCTTTTGTGCTAATTTAGCGCCCGCACTATTTGGATATTGCTTAATCACTTGTTGATAAATAGCTTTAGCATTATCCTTTTGCCCTTTCTCTTGCATGATCAAACCAATTTTATAAAAGGCTTCACTTGCTTTTTGAGATTTTGGATAGTTTTTAACAACAATAGCAAATGTACTTGCTGCCTGATCCTTATTACCTTTTAAGTAATACATCTGACCCAACCAAAAATGTGCATTTGATTGATAGCTAGATTTTGGATAGTTATTGATAAAGTTGTTTAATTCAACAATTGCTTTATCGTAATCTTTAGAATTCAATACGATATCAATTGCTGCATTATAATCGGCCTTCTCATCACCTTGTCCTGAGCTAGTTGCAGCAGGTGGTGTTGAAGAAGCAGTATTATCAGGTTGAGTGGCTTCAGTTGATGTTGAAGCTCCGCCACTAAGGCCATCTAACTGTTGATAGATATTGCGTTGGCGTTCAACAACTTGATTTAACTGGTATTGATTTTCCTGAATTTGACCACGTAACATATCAATATCACGCTGAGAATCAGCGAGTTGTTGCTGTAATTGGGTCAAAAGCTGGCTGTGAGCATTTGAAAAACGCTCAAGTTGGGCGAGTCGTTCATCGGTCGAACCTGAACCGATATTACTGATTGGCGCTTGGGCAATAGCGGCTACAGGAGCCGCTACGCCAACCAGTAACAACAGACTCATCAAGAAAGGTCTGAAGTTACTGTTGTTCATGCCGTTCTCTTAGTAATCCAGTACTGCACGACGGTTTTTCGCGTAAGCGGCTTCGTCATGACCCAGTACAGCTGGTTTTTCTTTACCGTAAGAAACGATTGACAGTTGATCAGCAGATACGCCTTTACCTTGCAGGTACATTTTCACAGCGTTAGCACGACGTTCGCCCAGAGCGATGTTGTATTCTGGAGTACCGCGTTCGTCAGCATGACCTTCTACAGTGATACGTACTGATGGATTTGCACGCAGGAATGCAGCGTGTGCGTCTAACAGGTTAGCGTAGTCTGAGCTAATGTCATATTTGTCGAAACCGAAGTAAACGATGTTTTGTTGTTTCAGTTGTTCTAATTGCTGACGTGCTAATTCTTCAGCAGTAGGACCTTGTTCAACAACTGGTACATTGTTTGTATCAGTTTGATCTTCGTTTTTGTTTGAGCTACATGCTGCAACAGCAACGAGTGGTAATGCTAACATCAACCCTTTAAACACTTTGTTTAATTGCATCTCTATTTGTTCCTTTATTTTGTTTGCCATACATAATTTTTATGCATCACATAAACGGTGACCAGGCAGGTGATTTAACCTGACCATCAGTCGCCGGAAGACGCGCTTTGAAACGTCCATCAGTCGATACTAGCTGCAAAATGGTGCCTAAGCCTTGTGTAGAGCTATAAATAACCATTGTGCCGTTAGGCGCGATGCTTGGCGTTTCATCCAGAAACGTATCTGTTAGATATTGTACGGAATTCGTTTCCAGATCCTGCTTAGCGATATGTTGCCTACCGCTTTCAGAACTCACCATAACTAAGAAACTACCATCTGGGCTTACTGCAGGATTTTGGTTTTGTTTACCTTCCCACGTAATACGCTCTGGTGTTCCACCGTTAATATTAACTTTGTATATTTGTGGACGTCCACCTTGATCTGAAGTATAGACTAAGGTTTGTCCATCTGGCATCCAATTTGGCTCAGTATTATTGCTTCTGCCATTGGTTACCTGTGTCATATTCCCACTTGCTAAATCCATAACATACAGATTTAAGCTACCGCTCTTAGAAAGAGCAAAGGCAAGTTTAGAGCCATCAGGTGAAAACGATGGTGCACCATTATGTCTTGGGAATGATGCAATTTGGCGAATTTCACCTGTTGCTAATGTTTGTACCACTAAAGCAGATTGACCGCTTTCAAAAGTTACATAAGCCAGTTTAGCACCATCTGGTGACCATGCTGGTGACATTAATGGCTGTGATGAACGATAAACACGATCTTGGTTAAATCCATCATAGTCAGAAACGCGCAATTCATAAGGATATGCGCCCCCATTAGTCACAACAACATAAGCAATACGTGTACGGAATGCGCCACGAATACCAGTCAGTTTTTCGAACACTTCATCACTGGCCGTATGAGCAGAATAACGTAGCCATTTAGATGGGACTTTAAACTCGCTTTGAGATAAAACCGCGCCTGGAGAACCAGCAACGTCAACTAACTGATAGCTTACTAAATATTGGCCATCCGCTGACGGTTGTACGCGTCCAACAACAACAGAATCAATCCCTAATGCAGTCCATAATGCAGGTTGGACTTCAGAAGCCGTGACAGGCTGTTGAGGTATACGTGATACATCAATAGGATTAAATTTTCCGCTATTACGTAAATCAGCTGCAATCACACCAGCGATATCTTCTGGCATTTGACCAGTGCCTTCCCATTTAAAAGGAACGACACCAATAGGGCGTGCAGTATTCACCCCTTGTGTAATTTCAATTCGAACTTCAGCGTTAGCCAGAGTGGTTACGCATAAAATTAAAAGTCCGAAGATAACATTTAATGCCTGCTTCATCATGTCTCCCTTTTATTATTGCGGTTATTACGCAATAACGCACAGAATAGTAACAAACGCTTTTCAACAACACCATACAACACATCAATAACATTCTAAAATAGCTATAAATTAGTGTATGTTTTCCTACTATCAGACAGTTTTATGGCTTAAACTCAATTGTCGATGATTTTACTTGTTCATAAACATCTTTTGGTGGCTTAGGTAATTTAGCGGTATTTGCTGCTCTTAATGCCACTTGGCATAATGCCGCGTCACCACCTAAAATTTTCGCATTAATTAACATCCCATCAGGTGCAATACTAATTCTTAGTTCACAAGTTTTACCTTTGTATAACTCTGGATCAATGAACTTCTGTTCTATTGCAACTTTCAGCTGACCTTTATAGCGATCTACACCTTCACCATTTGCACCAGTGCGGTTTCCACCACCTTGCCCTGCTGCAGAGGCACCGCTTTGTTTATTACCATCAGCCATTAAACCATCGAGCAAACTATCAACGGCTTTACTCTGCTGTTGAGCAGCGGCTTTCGCTTTAGCTTCTGCGGCCGCTTTAGCTTTTGCCTCTGCGGCTGCTTTTGCTTTAGCGTCTGCTTCAGCTTTCGCTTTTGCATCAGCTTCGGCTTTTGCTTTAGCATCTGCCTCGGCTTTAGCTTTCGCCTCTTCCGCTTTTTGTTTTGCGGCTAACTCAGCTTGTTTTTTTGCTTCGGCTTCAGCTTGTTGTTTAGCATCCGCTTGTTCTTTTAAGATGCGATCACGCTCTGCTTTCGCTTGCGCAGCCGCTTCTTCTGCCACTTTTTGTTCTTCTTTCGCTTTGGCAGCAGCTAACGCGGCTTCACGTTTTTGAGCTTCTGCTGCCTCTTTTGCTTGTAAACGTTCAACTTCTAACGTTTTCAAACGTTCTTGTTCTTTCATTTGCTGCTGACGCAACTCTTCTTCTTGTTGCTCTGCACGCGCTTTACGTTCTTGTTCTGCTTTTTGGACGTTAGCCTGTTGCGATTTTTGCTGGTTATACTGTTGTACTACAGCATTAGGATCGACCATAATAGCATCAATAACTTGCCCACCTTCACCACCGCCACCACCTAAATCCCACTTCTGAGTTAATGACCCCCAGATAAGCAATGCGATAACAAGCAAATGCAAGGCAGTAGACAAGATAACTGAACGGCTCAATTTACTTCGGATTGGCTTCGTCTTCTTTCCCACGCTATTATCCAAACTTATTTCAACCTATTACATAGGCTGAGTCATTAAACCTACAGATTTAACACCTGCTTGACGTAACATGTTGAGCGCTTTAATTATCTCATCATAAGGAACATCTTTAGCACCGCCAATCAGAAATATAACTTTCGGATTTTTTTCCAATTGCCGTTTAGCTTCAGCCATAATCTGTTCTTGAGGCAATAATTCTAATACTTCTTGATCAACACGAATATTATATTGCCCAATTCCTGCAACCTCGACAATCACCGGAGGATTATCACTGGTTGAAACAGTTTGTGTATCTGTTGCTTCAGGAAGATCAACTTCAACACTTTGCGAAATGATAGGTGCTGTTGCCATAAAAATAAGCAAAAGCACTAACAATACGTCAAGCAAAGGAACAATGTTAATCTCTGATTTTACGCCTCGGCGGTTACTGCGACCTCGTGCCATCAGCTATCTCCTTCTGCGTTAACTATTTCTTTTCTGCTGAGGCAAAAGCTTGGCGATGTAAAATCGTCAGGAACTCTTCCATAAAGTTATCGTAACTTTGTTCCAGTTTAGTTACACGCTGCGTAAACCGGTTATAAGCCATAACTGCGGGGATTGCCGCAAATAAACCGATAGCCGTTGCAATCAACGCTTCAGCAATGCCGGGTGCGACCATTTGTAATGTTGCTTGTTTAACACTACCTAATGCAATAAATGCATGCATAATCCCCCATACTGTACCAAATAGACCAATATATGGGCTGATAGAACCAACAGTACCGAGGAAAGGAATATGAGTTTCTAGTGATTCTAATTCACGATTGAAAGAGACACGCATTGCTCTTGATGCACCATTTACAACTGCATCAGGGGCATGAACGCTTGCTTGATGTAAGCGTGCAAACTCTTTAAAACCGGAATGAAAAATTTGCTCTGAGCCTGATAACTCATCACGACGAGCTTGGCTATCTTTATATAAACGAGCCAAGTCAGTACCTGACCAGAATTTATCTTCAAAATCTGCGGCTTCACGATCAGCGGCATTCAGAACTTTAGTTCGCTGAATAATAATCGCCCAAGATGCAATAGAAAATCCGATTAAAATCAACATGATCAACTTAACTAAAAGCCCAGCTTTTAGAAAGAGATCGATAACATTCATATCAGCCACTACTTAAACTCCGCGATAATGGACTTAGGAAGCGCTACAGGCTTCATTTTTAATGAATCTACGCAGACAACGAGCACATCTGCGCTACACAAAACACAACCATATTGATTAATAAGCTTTTGAGAAAATGTCATTGAGGCACCACGTAATGTGGTAATTTCACTTTCTACTTGTAAAAGCTCATCAAGTCGAGCTGGTGCAATATATTCTATTGATAATTTACGTACAACAAATACAACATGATCATACTCCCGTAAATCATGCTGATGAAAACCTTTTTCTCTGAGTAGTTCTGTTCGGGCGCGTTCAAAATATTTTAGATAGCTGGCGTGATAGACCACACCACCGGCATCAGTATCTTCATAATAAACACGAACAGGCCAAAGAAACTGCATAATATCTTCCTTACATTTTCTGAGTTAAGTCCATAAATAATTAAGCTATAAGTCACTTAACTATACTTAAGAGGTAGCTCTAAGGGAATCATAGTAACGTAAAGAATAGAAAACACAGTTTTCAGGCGCCAATCATAAACTCTTCTTTGCAACACGCAATATGCTTTGTGCTCTGAATAGAAAAAATATTTTCATTAAGACAGCATAAAAATGCTTGCTAATTAGAAATTCATAGATTGTCTTATTTATTAGTATTATTTTTAATGGCCTAAAAAAACCAGTTTAAAAACTGGTTTTTCATATAAATCAATTAATTATTTATGATTGGTGTCTCATGGAGGTAGTGCCACTGCCAACTCGTTTCATGAGAATTGCGTCTCAATAACGCCACTGACTCCCGCATAAGAATTTTCTTATTTTCACTGTGTATTTCTTGATATCTGACAACCACCAAACAATCTGATTGATAAATTATTTTATAATCATCTGTTTTTATTTTCAGTCCACTTCTTTTTCCTGCATTTTGTCTGAACATCGCAATAACATCATCATAACTCACTGCTTTTCCATTGATCCCAACCATAGAAAACTCACTAGATAAAAGATTTTCTATCTTAGTTATTGCATCAATAGAAAGAGGAAATTGCGTAAAAACAGCTTCAATTTCATCATGTAAAGATCTAATGCTTTCTATAATTAAATCTGTATTAAATTTCATCTTGTATTTCCTGTACAATATTTTTTTTCTTTAATGTAAATAATAATGTGATAGGCAATATGCCAATTAAAGCACATATTAAAAACGTCATGTTATAAGCGGTTTGTGGTAAGCAAAAAAGTGAAAGAATATTAAATAACATAGCAACAACGGTTGCTCCGACACTAAAAACGACCTGCCTATTAATATTCCAAATAACACTGGCCTGAACTAATTCCTGTGAGTTAAAATCATATAATGCTGTTGTTTGCGCAGTATTAGCACCTATTCCGCCACCAATTCCGATAACTAAATAAGCAATAATTAATAAAGGTATATCCGTATTACTATTTACAAATATTAATAAAGCAATACCTATACTGTGTAATAACAGCGCGAAAATAAATAAACGTTTCATGCCTAATTTATTATAAAATACACCACTTATTGTCATTGAAATAAAAGCCCCAAGTGCATATAACAACATGAAAACACCTGTGCCTTGAGCAGTAAATTTTAAATATTGTTGTAAATAAAATATCGCAAGAATATTTACACCAGTGAAAACACCAGGAATACAGTAATAAACAAAAATAGAGATCGATAAATTTCTATTTTTTAATAATGATAAATTAATAACTGGAGATATATGGCGTCGATAATGATAATAATAAAGTACTGCAAAACATGCCGATAATGCCGCTATGACTAATGCAAGTAATGTTGAGTGATACTCACCATAAGCCGATAGAGCAAACAATCCTGAAACAATAACCAAACTAATAAGAATGATACCTTTGATATCAGGTATAGCGTTTTCTTTAGGTAAAGGCTCTTTTACCCAAATAAAAGCTAAAAGTGCGGTTAGTAATGAAAAAGGAATATTGCTATAAAATACCCAACGCCAAGAAGCCATATCAACAATAAATCCACCTAATGTAGGTGATATTGCTGGAGCGATTAAAGCTATCGCCATAATGATCGTTGATATTTTGCTTCTTTCATGTCCTTGAAAATATTGAAAAGTTAGTGCTTGTCCAATTGGGATCAATAATCCACCACTAACACCTTGAATAAAACGCCACAAAATAAGTTCACTAAATGAATGTGAGTCCCCTACTAGCGCCACAGACACACTAAACATCAGCATTGATGTCACCATCAATGCTCTAATACCAAAACGTTGTGATAACCAATGACTTAATGGAATAATTAACGTCAATCCCAAAATATAGCTATTTGAAACCCAAGTCACTGAAACAATGGAAATTTGCATATCATCAGCGACTGCGGGTAATGCAATGGCTGACATAAAAATGTTGATACAATCTATAAAGAAGCCCAGCAAAAATATAGATACAATTCGATAGCGGTAAGTCATAAAAATCCTCCGCGCATAGAGTACGGAAGATTGACGAATTTCGTCTATCTGACAAAATAGAACTTATTGTTTAATCAGAGTAAACAATCATGCAAAATCAAATTGATCGAATTCGCTCTTTTATTGCTGTTGTTGATACAGGATCTTTTACTCAAGCAGCAAAATATTTACGCTTGAGTAAATCAATGGTGAGTATTCATATCAAAGCATTAGAAACCGAGTTAAATGTCTCATTACTCAATCGCAATACTCGTCGATTTTCACTGACAGAGACTGGAGAGATGCTTTATCAAGATTTTCGTCAAGTGTTAATTCAATTAGAGCAAACATTAGATAAAGCGAGATTGGGTCAGCAGGAACTACAGGGATCATTGCGATTAAGTTCAACCGCTGAATTTGGTGAATATTATATTTTGCCGTTACTTAGTCAATTTATGCAATTACACTCAAAGTTGAAAGTACAGTATGCGTTTAATTCTTCTATTGAGGATTTAATAAATCATAAGTTAGATTTAGCTATTCGTTTAGGCACATTAAAAGACAGTAATTATCGCTCTACCAAATTGGCTAATTACGAGATAAGTTTAGTTATTTCACCTGATTTGTTACAAAAATTCTCGATAAAAACTATCAACGATTTAAGCGCTATTCCTTATTTAGCAAACAGTAATTTACGTCAAAGTAAGCTTTCATCATCTTCAGAATTTAATACCCTACTCTCTCAGTTAGCTCAAGATGCTTATTTTGAAACTAACACCATTGCCGCATTAAAAAAAATGGCTCTTGCGCACTCAGGGATGACTATTTTGCCACATTGGTATATTCGTCAAGAATTATTAGAAGGCCAATTGGTTGTACTGTTTCCTGAACATGCACTTTTAACTCAATCCGTTAATATTATTTTCCCTTATAGCGAACATATCCCAAGAAAAACACGTCTCTTTATTGATTACTTAAAAGAAAATATCCAGCTATAACGCTAGATGTGCGAGAGAATTTAGAAGAAATAGTTAGGAAATAAAATACCTTATTTCTTTCTCATACACTGAGCAGAAATAAGGTATTTTTTAGAAGAAAAAGTAACTTAGCCCAACAACTAAAATAATAATTGCAGGGATTGGATGTAATAAACATTTTGCAACAACATGTTTAGGGCGAAATGCTAAACCAAAAGTTGCACCAGCACACACAGACCAAATAAGAAGGACACCTTGCCAAATTGCAAGTGAACTGGTGTTCGCTGCAAATCGACTAGGATCCCACATGATACAAAATGCCATTACCAACGCCATGATTAAAACAAGAGCCCTAATAGGGCCCTTGTCTAGTAGTTGGTAGCTTTTATCCAACATTATTCTTCACTTTCTGAAGCTTTTTTCGCTTCAGCGTGCTCGAAAGCTAGTCCTGCGATCACCGCAATACTACAAGCGAAGAGCGTTCCGAGAAGCCATGCAAAATACCACATTCTCTATGCTCCTTAGTACAGAGTATGATTATTGCCTTCGATAAATTTCTTATCGAGGCGACCATGCATTTTCCAGTAACACCAGATGGTGTAAAGGAGAACGATAGGTACAAAGATAATCGCAACAACTGTCATTACCTGAAGAGTAAACAGGCTAGAAGTTGCATCCCACATTGTTAAGCTCACATCTGGGAAAGTGCTTGAAGGCATCACAAATGGGAACATAGTCACACCACAAGTCAGGATAACACAAGCAATTGTCAGTGAAGTGAACAGGAATGCCCAGCCACCTTTATTTGCTTTAGTAGCAACAATCGCCAGTAAAGGACATAACAGACCTAATGCAGGCAGAGCCCATAATACTGGATAGTTGTTGTAGTTAGTCATCCAAGCACCAGCTTCGTGAGAAACTGTTTTCAGTAGTGGAGATGAAGGACCAGCTGTATCAACAGTACTTGTAATAATGAAGCCATCGATACCATAGATTAACCATACACCAGCTAATGCGAAACCAACGAAAGTGATTAATGAGGTAATGTAAGTTGTCTTACGAGTACGCTCATGTAATTCACCAGTAGTACGCATTTGAAGATAGCTTGCACCGTGTGCAACAATCATCATTAAGCTAATTACGCCAGCTAATAAACCGTATGGGTTTAGTAGGTACAGCAGGTTAATGATACCGTTAGTTGTACCATTATAAGATACACGTTGCATGCTATCGACTTCTAATGGAACACCTTGTAACAGGTTACCAAAAGCAACACCGATAACTAATGGTGGAACGAAGCTACCAATAAAGATGCCCCAATCCCACATACCACGCCATTTTGGTGATTCTAATTTAGAACGGTAATCAAAACCTACTGGACGGAAGAATAATGCCGCCAATACGAAGATCATACCAAAATAGAAACCAGAGAATGCCGCAGCATAAACCATTGGCCATGCAGCGAATAATGCACCACCTGCTGTGATTAACCATACTTGGTTACCATCCCAGTGAGGTGCAACAGAGTTAATCAAAATACGGCGTTCAGTGTCATCTTTCGCGATAACGCGTAGTAACACACCGACACCCATATCAAAACCATCAGTGACTGCGAAGCCAATCAGTAAGATACCAATCAGTAGCCACCAAACAAATCGCAATACTTCATAATCAAACATAGTGGACTCCTGTGTTACTTACTTTGTGCAGAAGATGCGTTCTTCTGTTCAAAGTGATAGCGACCCGTCTTCAGGCTACTCGGCCCAAGGCGACCAAATTTGAACATCAGGAACATTTCGGCAACTAAGAACAGAGTATACAGACCACAGATAAGACCCATAGATATTAGGATATCAGCCTGTGTCAGTGAAGAAGTTGCTACAGCCGTAGGCAGGATTTCACCAATCGCCCATGGTTGACGTCCATATTCTGCAACAAACCAACCTGCTTCAATCGCAATCCAAGGTAATGGAATACCCAGTAACGCAGCACGTAGTAACCATCTATAGTTACCAATACGGTTTGATAGAACAGTCCAGAAAGAGACAGCAATAATCATTAACATCAGGAAGCCAACGGCAACCATGATACGGAATGACCAGAACAGAGGTGCAACATTAGGAATAGTGTCTTTTGCAGCAGATTTGATTTGCTCTTCTGTTGCATCGACAACATTTTCAGTATAACGCTTCAGTAATAAGCCGTAGCCTAAATCTTGTTTAGCGTCATTAAATGCAGCACGAATAGCAGGATCAGTATTACCTGCGCGTAGTTCGCTTAATAATTCGTAAGCTTTCATACCGTTACGAATACGAACTTCATGCTGACTCATCAGATCGTTAAGACCTAATACAGGCGTATCGAAAGAACGCGTTGCAATAATACCCATGACATAAGGGATTTGTAATGCAAACGAGTTTTCCATTTTTTCTTGATTAGGGAATGCAATCAGATTAAATGCAGCTGGAGCGGCTTCTGTATGCCATTCACCTTCAATTGCAGCCAGTTTGGTTTTTTGCACGTCACCCATTTCGTAACCAGATTCATCACCCAGTACGATAACAGATAATACAGCTGCGATACCAAAAGTAGCGGCAACTGCGAAAGAACGTTTTGCAAAACCGATGTCACGACCTTTGAGCAGGTAGTAAGAGCTGATACCCAGAACAAAGAATGCACCAGTACAGTAACCAGCAGCGACGGTGTGAACAAATTTAACTTGAGCGACAGGGTTTAAAACCAGATCAGCAAAACTCAACATTTCCATTCGCATGGTTTCAAAGTTGAAGTCTGCAGCGACAGGGTTTTGCATCCAACCATTCGCAACAAGGATCCATAGCGCAGAGAAGTTAGAACCGAAAGCAACTAACCAAGTTACCATCAAGTGCTGCTTCTTACCTAAGCGATCCCAGCCAAAGAAGAACAATCCGACGAAAGTTGATTCTAAGAAGAACGCCATCAGACCTTCGATTGCTAAAGGCGCACCGAAGATATCACCGACGTAATGAGAGAAATATGACCAGTTAGTACCAAATTGGAACTCCATGGTCAACCCAGTTGCGACACCCAGAGCAAAGTTAATACCGAATAACTTACCCCAGAACTTTGTCATATCTTTGTAAACTTGTTTACCCGACAGGACATATATCGTTTCCATGATTGCCAGCATAAACGCCATACCTAACGTTAACGGGACAAACAGGAAGTGATACATCGCTGTTAAGGCAAACTGTAACCGTGACAGTTCGACAATATCAAACATCTTGACTCCTTGCTCCTAGCAGGAAGACACCGACTTGCGGCAACCCGACTTTATTAAATTATAAAGCCTCATAACTACCAGCAATAAATGCCTCTAAAAACAACAACGAATATTAAAGACCAAAAACACAATACCTTACAAATAGTACGCTTATATTTACATATAATAAATATATTTTGCGTGACCCAGATTTGAATTCTGAGCTTAGGTCAACAATACGACTTTTAGGTTTGTAACAGCATATTTGATCGTGTGCCAATTTAAGCATATTCAGAAATTTTTGCCACAATTAATAACTTGACCTACATCAAAAAAACACTTTAATGTTAACTAGTTGCGAATAAATTACCCAATAGTTACCATTGTGTTAATGCAATGTTGTTTTTATTTTTAAGTGTAATTTATCTCCTTATATTTTCCATAATAAAATTAACTTTTTATTTTCATAAAAGCCCTAAAAATAAACACTTTTAGTTGTGTTTTATTAATTTTAATATCAAAATCATTTTTTTGCAGGTAAAAAATAAATATTTAAAAAAAATAATCTATTAATTAATAAGTTGAAATTTACAAAAGTGTAAATACAGAAAATGACATCTAGTTAATTTATCAAATAAAGATAAAATTAAAATCCAATAGTGATTATCTATTTTTAATATTAATAACTATTTATTTTGTTTTTTATTTCAGATAAGTAAACTGTAATTAATCTATGTTATATACCTAAAATACAAATCAATAATTCAATAAAATTAAAAATAACCTTTTAAATCAATTAAATAAGAAAGCCATCAAACCAGGTTCACGAAAAAGGAAAACAATTTGTCTTTATTGTATTTTATTATTTTTGTGGAACATTTCTTACAACAATCATAAGTGTTTCATCATTACTCTTGATAGGTATAAAAGAGCCTAGTTTCAGCTTTAATCTCCTTTTTGATGCCCTATCATAATAAAAGAATATTTTCTCAGGCACGCTTCTTTACCTGCCCTCCTTTTCACTTATTCATTAACATGTTTAAAAAAACATTTTTGTAGTAAAAATGTGCCTTACAGCGATGCTGAAGGGGGATTTAGGAACCATTATTACGATACTTATAGGAAAGGTATGATGATCACAACATAAAATAACTACTTACTTTTTTGTTAGTCCGTTTTTCATCTAAAAACATGTATTTAAAATGTTATTTTTAATAACAAAGAATGGATACAAACAGTATTTATCGTTATTTTCATTTTATGTAAAAAGCTTATAAAAAGAAAAAAGAGCGATTTTGCATAGAGATCAATATTTAAAAAAATCAATTAAAAACAAGTAATTACAATTAATTCATATAGATGTTTAATGTGTTAATCACAATACTTGATATAGACATTAATATTTAAATGAAGCTAGATATAAAAATGCCAGCTCCTATTAAGAAACTGGCATTTAAGATAGTATCAACCTGAAATCATTAACAGTATTGTTACTTACTTGATCATTGATTTAATAGCTTCGCCAATATCGGCCAAGCTACGCACAGTTTTAACACCCGCAGCTTCAAGAGCAGCAAATTTCTCATCTGCTGTGCCTTTACCACCCGCAATAATAGCTCCCGCATGTCCCATACGTTTACCTTTAGGGGCAGTCACACCGGCAATGTAACCTACAACCGGTTTAGTCACATGATCTTTGATATAAGCGGCTGCTTCTTCTTCTGCTGTACCACCAATCTCACCGATCATCACAATTGCTTCTGTTTGTGGATCTTCTTGGAATAGCTTCAGAATATCAATAAAGTTAGAACCCGGAATTGGGTCACCACCAATCCCAACACACGTTGATTGACCTAAGCCAACATCTGTTGTCTGTTTAACTGCTTCATAAGTTAATGTACCTGAACGAGATACAATACCTACTTTGCCCGGTAAGTGAATATGACCAGGCATAATGCCAATCTTACATTCACCTGGAGTGATAACACCCGGACAGTTAGGGCCAATCATGCGTACACCCGCTTCATCTAATTTTACTTTTACTGTTAGCATATCCAACGTAGGAATGCCTTCTGTAATAGTAATGATGAGTTTGATGCCCGCCTCAATCGCTTCTAAGATTGAATCTTTACAAAATGGTGCAGGTACATAAATAACTGTCGCAGTTGCACCTGTTGCCTCAACAGCTTCGCGTACAGTATTAAATACAGGAAGTCCTAAGTGCGTAGTACCACCTTTACCCGGCGTAACGCCACCAACCATTTGTGTACCATAAGCAATTGCTTGCTCAGAGTGGAATGTTCCTTGGCTACCAGTAAAACCTTGGCAAATTACTTTGGTGTTTTTATCAATTAAAATAGACATTATTTTGCCTCCGCTGCTGCAACAACTTGTTTCGCGGCATCAGTTAAGCTTTTAGCTGCGATAATATTTAATCCACTATCTGCTAATTTTTTGGTGCCTAACTCTGCATTGTTTCCTTCAAGACGAACAACCACAGGAACATTAACGCCAACTTCTTCAACTGCGCCAATAATACCGTCTGCGATTAAGTCACAACGAACAATACCGCCGAAAATGTTGACTAATACAGCACTGACATTTTCATCTGACAAAATAATCTTAAATGCTTCAGTTACGCGCTCTTTTGTTGCACCACCGCCTACATCGAGGAAGTTTGCAGGCTCGCCACCGTGAAGTTTAACGATATCCATAGTACCCATTGCTAAACCAGCACCATTGACCATGCAGCCAATGTTGCCATCTAATGCAACATAGTTCAGTTCCCACTGTGCAGCTTGCGCTTCTCGCGGATCTTCTTGCGATGGATCATGCAGTTCACGCATTTCAGGCTGGCGATATAATGCATTGCTATCTACGCCTAATTTACCATCAAGACAAATCAGATCATCTTCTTTTGTGATAACCAGAGGGTTAATTTCAATTAGCGCAAGATCGCGCTCTAAGAAAATAGTAGCTAATCCCATAAAGATCTTAGCAAATTGGCTGACTTGCTTGCCTTTTAAACCTAGTTTAAAAGCAAGTTCTCTTCCCTGATAAGGCATAGGGCCTGTCAGTGGATCAATAATTGCGCGATGAATAAGTTCTGGCGTTTCTTCCGCCACTTTTTCAATTTCTACGCCGCCTTCAGTTGAAGCCATAAAGACAACGCGACGGGTACCACGGTCAATAACCGCACCAAGATAAAGCTCTTTAGCGATATCAGTTGCAGCTTCAACCAAAATCTGTGTAACAGGTTGACCGTTAGCGTCTGTTTGATAAGTCACTAAACGTTTGCCTAACCATTGTTCAGCAAATGCGCGGATCTCTTCTTTAGATTTAACGACTTTTACGCCACCCGCTTTACCACGTCCACCCGCGTGAACCTGACATTTCACGACCCAAGGGCCTTGACCGATTTTTGATGCAGCTTCTTCTGCCTCGCGCGGCGTGGAGCAGGCGAAACCAGCAGGTGCTGGTAATCCATACCGTGTGAAAAGCTGTTTTGCCTGATACTCGTGTAAATTCATGATGTTCTATCCATAATCTTGTTGAAAGTCGGGCTTTCTTATTTTTTTGACTATAAGCCAGAGAAATCTGACTTCACGAACACACTGTACTTCTTTGATGCTTGTGTCTGTTGCTAAGTAGGCAGGAGGAGCATCTCCTGCCTAGAAGCGATATTTATTACCTATACATCAAGTAATAAACGGGCTGGATCTTCTAGCATCTCTTTGACGGTTACTAAGAAACCGACAGACTCACGACCGTCAATTAAGCGGTGGTCATAAGACAGAGCCAGATACATCATTGGTAGAATAACAACCTGACCATCAACGGCCATTGGGCGATCTTTAATAGCATGCATCCCTAAAATGGCACTTTGTGGTGGGTTGATAATAGGCGTTGACATTAATGAACCGAAAACACCACCATTTGTAATAGTAAAGTTACCACCCGTTAAGTCTTCAACGGTTAACTTACCATCACGGCCTTTTACTGCTAATGCTTTAATGTTTTTCTCAATATCCGCCATGCTCATTGCATCCGCATCACGTAATACTGGTGTTACCAGACCACGAGGTGTTGATACCGCAATACTGATATCGAAATAGTTGTGATAAACCACATCAGTGCCATCAATAGAAGCATTCACTTCTGGGTAGCGTTTCAGTGCTTCAACAACCGCTTTAATATAGAAAGACATAAAGCCTAAACGGACACCGTGGCGTTTTTCGAAAGCTTCGCCATATTGAGCACGTAAATCTTTGATTGGTTGCATGTTGATTTCGTTAAACGTTGTCAACATTGCAGTAGTGTTTTTCGCTTCTAATAAACGTTCTGCAACACGTTTGCGTAAACGTGTCATTGGAACACGTTTTTCGCTACGATGAGATAACAGCGCTTGAGGCGCTTCTTCAACAGGTTTCGTTGCAGTTTTATTTGCAACATGACCTTCGATATCTTGGCGAGTTAAACGACCACCTACACCACTGCCTTTCACATCAGCAGGATTAACATCGTGCTCTGCAACTAAACGACGTGCTGTTGGACTTAATGCATCGTTATTACCTTTTTCAGCAATATCAGCACTTTGACGTTGTGCTGGTGTACTATCTTGAGCTGGTTTCACATCAGCAGGAATACCGGTGCTATCACCTAAACGAATGCGGCCAAGTAATTGGCGTGAACCAACGGTAGCGCCTTCATCTTCAAGAATACTTTCTAATACGCCCGCTTCACTTGCAGGAACTTCTAAAACAACTTTATCTGTTTCGATTTCAACCAGCACTTCATCGCGTTGAATGCTATCACCAGGTTTTTTATGCCAAGTTGCGACCGATGCGTCAGCAACTGATTCAGGGAGATCCGGTACTAGAATGTCTACACTACTCATTTTCTATCCTTATTTATTCAACTTTCAGTGCGTCTTCAACCAGAGCTTTTTGTTGCTCCTGATGAACAGAGGTATAACCGACTGCTGGAGAGGCTGATGCCGGACGTCCTGCATAACGTAATGTTGCGCCCGTAGGGATCGCATCACGGAAATTATGCTGGCTGCAATACCAAGCCCCCTGATTTAAAGGCTCTTCTTGACACCAAACGAAATCTTTCACATGGGAGTAAGATGCCAGAATTTGCGCAATATTTTCGTGTGGGAATGGATACAGTTGTTCAATACGAATAATGGCAACGTTGTTTTGCTCATTAGCACGACGTTGTTCTAATAAATCGTAGTAAACCTTACCTGAGCACATCACAACACGTTTTACATCAGCCGGTTTTAAATCATCCATTTCACCAATTACAGGTAAGAATTTACCGTTGGCTAACTCATCCAATGCAGAAACCGCTAATGGGTGACGTAACAGTGATTTTGGTGACATTACGATAAGTGGGCGACGCATACCACGTAACGCTTGACGGCGTAACATATGGTAAACCTGAGCTGGTGTTGATGGCACACAAACCTGCATATTTTGCTCTGCACACAGTTGCAGATAACGTTCTAAACGTGCAGAGGAGTGTTCAGGGCCTTGGCCTTCATAACCGTGTGGTAGCAGCATCACTAAACCACACATACGACCCCATTTTTGCTCACCTGAACTAATAAATTGGTCTATAACAACTTGAGCAACGTTTGCGAAGTCACCAAATTGTGCTTCCCAAATTGTTAAATCACGAGGTTCTGTTGTGGCATAACCATATTCAAATGCAAGAACAGCTTCTTCTGTTAATACAGAGTCCCAGACATTAAATTGCCCTTGAGCATTATGAATATTAGCCAATGGAACATAAACAGAACCATTAGTTTGATTATGAACAACGGCGTGACGGTGGAAGAATGTACCACGACCAGCATCTTCACCAGAAAGGCGAATTGTGATCCCTTGGTCAACTAAAGTCGCATACGCTAATGTTTCCGCAGCACCCCAGTCGAGTAGTTTTTCACCTTCTGCCATGACAGCACGGTCAGCATAAATTTTCTCAACACGAGATTGCATGACGATTTCTGACGGAACAGTACTCACACGGCGTGCTAAATCTTGTAAACGTGTTTTCTCTACTTTATGTGGATACTCTTCATTCCATTCGTGATTTAAATACGGCTCCCATGTGTAAGAATGCAGCCCCATTGGGCGGTATTCTTCAACGACACAATCACCACGATCCAGTGCATCACGATAGAGATTAACCAGTTCAGTCACATCATTGGCATCAAGCAGTGATTGAGCAACCAGTTTATCTGCGTAAATTTTACGTGGTGTTGGGTGTTTCTTGATTTTTTGATACATCAGAGGCTGAGTCGCATTTGGCTCATCCGCTTCGTTATGGCCATGACGGCGATAACACACCAAATCAATCATTACGTCACGTTTAAAAGTATTACGGAAATCCAACGCAAGGCGAGTCACAAACGCAACCGCTTCTGGATCATCAGCATTAACGTGGAAAATTGGTGCCTGAACCATTTTCACAATATCAGTACAGTATTGTGTTGAACGAGCATCTTTTGGATTTGACGTGGTGAAACCAACTTGGTTATTGATAACAATACGAACTGTACCGCCAACTTCATAACCACGCGCTTGGGACATATTCAAGGTTTCTTGAACAACACCTTGACCAGTTACCGCAGCATCACCATGGATTGTAATAGGAAGAACCATATTACTACGCGCTTCATCTAAACGATCTCGACGAGCACGAACAGAACCGATAACAACTGGGCTAACAATCTCTAAGTGAGAAGGGTTAAAGGCTAATGCTAAGTGAACTTGAGCCCCTTCAGTTGCAAAATCGGATGAGAAACCTTGGTGATATTTAACGTCACCAGTTCCCAAATGCTCTTTATGGATCCCCGCAAATTCATCAAATAAATCAGCAGGTTTTTTACCGAGGATATTAACCAAAACGTTTAAACGTCCGCGGTGCGCCATACCAAGAACCACTTCACGAGTATCTTGTTTACCAGCATGACGGATTAAATCTTTTAACATAGGTACTAGTGCATCACCACCTTCTAAAGAGAAGCGTTTCGCACCTGGGAATTTCGCACCTAAATAACGTTCTAAGCCTTCAGCAGCTGTTAGCTCTGTCAGGAAGCGTAATTTTTCTTCTTTTGTAAATTGGTCTGCAACATTAACTGATTCTAAACGTTGTTGGATCCAACGTTTCTCTTCAGTGTTAGTGATATGCATATATTCAGCACCGATTGAACCACAATAAATGCGTTTCAGGGCTTCGTATAAATCACTTAATTTCATGGTTTCTTTGCCGATGGCAAAAGAACCAACATTGAAAGTTTCTTCAAAATCTTCTTTAGTCAGATTATGGAAAGCAGGATCTAAATCTGGAACAGATTCTTGTTTCCATAAACCAAGTGGGTCGAGGTTCGCATTTTGATGGCCACGGAAACGAAAGGCATTGATGAGCTGCAAAACTTTGACTTGTTTTGAGTCCGTTGCCGGATCGCTTACCGAGGTATGGTATCGAGTGGATTCTTTTGCGAGGCGTCTGAAGTAGTCGCGGGTCTGAGAATGCGACTGCTCTATGCCTTGACTTGCGGGCAGTTGTTGAAAAATCTCTCTCCAACTTTCGTCAACAGAGTTGGGGTCAGTTAGGTAATCTTCATAGATATCTTCTATGTAAGACTGATTCTCTCCTGCTAGAAATGTTGATTCTAGCCAGTCCTTCATTGCGCCGTTCTGCATTATGATCCCTTAAGCTATACAGCTTTAGTTCGCCGTGGATAACTAATACCGTGATTAAACGGTGTCGATTGCAAGGTTCTCTCATGACCCGCTATCTCGCAGGTTCTTTAAATATGGAGCTTTAGCTCTCAAGGAACCTTTAAGCACTGTCTAACAGTGTTTAAAGGTGCCTTACTATTTACCGCAAACGTCTAACTTAGTTTTTCCATTAACCGCCCTAACTATTTTAGGGCGGTTATTATTTTATGCACTACGTTTTAACAACATCGACTTAATATGGCCAATTGCTTTTGTTGGATTGAGTCCTTTAGGACATACGCTGACACAGTTCATAATGCCATGACAACGGAATACGCTGAACGCATCGTTAAGATCATCAAGGCGAGATTCTGTTTCTGTATCACGACTATCAATCAAGAAACGATATGCAGCTAACAATCCAGCTGGCCCGATAAACTTATCTGGATTCCACCAGAATGACGGGCAAGAGGTTGAACAACAAGCACAAAGGATACAATCGTAAAGTCCATCAAGCTTTTCACGTTGTTCTGGTGACTGTAAGTTCTCACGAGCAGGAGGATTTTTGCCATTATTAATTAAATACGGACGAATTTTCTCATACTGTGTATAGAACTGAGTCATATCCACTATTAAATCACGAATTACTGGTAAACCGGGTAACGGTCTGATCACAATTTTCTTACTTCCTTTCTGTAAAGATGAAATAGGTGTGATACAAGCCAAACCATTTTTACCATTCATGTTCACGCCATCAGAGCCGCAAACACCTTCACGACAAGAACGACGGAACGATAAGGTAGGATCTTTTTCCTTTAATTGAATTAATGCATCCAACAGCATCATGTCACGCCCTTCAGGAACTTCGAGGGTGTAATCTTGCATATGCGGCGCATTATCAACGTCGGGATTGTAACGATAAATCGAAAATTCAAGTTTCATATTTAAGTCTCCGCAACTTCAATAACACCGCTAATTAATATGTACGCACTTTTGGTGGGAAGGCTTCACGCAGTTTTGGCTGCATATTGACTTCACGGCGTGTCATTGTTTCGGTTTGCGGTTGATATAATGTATGGCATAACCAGTTCGCATCATCACGCTCTGGGAAATCGAAACGGCTATGAGCACCACGACTTTCTGTACGGAAGTTTGCAGATACTGCAGTGGCATAAGCTGTTTCCATCAGGTTATCTAATTCTAAGCATTCAATACGCTGAGTATTAAACTCGCTTGAATTATCATCCAGTCGGGCATTTTGTAAGCGCTCACGAATAACTTTTAGTTCTTCTAAGCCTTTTGCCATTGCATCACCTTCACGGAATACTGAGAAGTTATGTTGCATACAAGATTGCAGTGCTTTACGGATCTCAACAGGATCCTCACCAGAACGATTGTTTTCCCAGCGATTTAAACGTGTTAATGCTGCTTCAACATCCGACTCGCTTGCATCACGCATCGTGCCTTGTTCCATCAGAGATTCTTTTAAGTGAACCCCTGCTGAACGACCAAATACAACGAGGTCTAACAGTGAGTTACCACCTAAACGGTTGGCGCCATGAACAGATACACAGGCAATTTCACCGACAGCAAACAGTCCAGGAATAACAACATCTTCGCCCTTCTCATTTACACGAATGGCTTGGCCTGTCACTTTTGTTGGAATACCACCCATCATATAGTGGCAAGTAGGAATAACCGGAATTGGCTCTTTGATAGGATCAACGTGTGCGAATGTACGAGACAGATCAAGAATACCCGGTAAACGTGATTCAAGGACTTCTTTACCAAGATGGTCGAGTTTCAATTTCGCATGAGGACCCCAAGGACCATCACAACCACGGCCTTCACGAATTTCAATCATGATAGAACGAGCCACTACGTCACGACCAGCAAGGTCTTTAGCGTTTGGTGCATAACGTTCCATAAAGCGTTCACCGTCTTTATTCAACAGATATCCGCCTTCACCACGACAACCTTCGGTCACTAACACACCCGCACCCGCAATACCGGTTGGGTGGAATTGCCACATTTCCATATCTTGCAGTGGAACACCTGCACGAACCGCCATGCCAACGCCATCACCAGTGTTGATATGTGCATTTGTGGTAGATTGATAAATACGGCCCGCACCACCTGTGGCTAAAATAGTGGCATTAGCTTTGAAATAAACGACTTCACCCGTTTCGATGCAAATTGCAGTACATCCAACAATATCACCATCTTGGTTTTTCACGAGATCCAGTGAATACCACTCTGAAAAGATAGTTGTGTGATTTTTTAAATTTTGCTGATACAGGGTATGCAACAATGCGTGCCCAGTACGGTCAGCAGCGGCTGCAGTACGCGCAGCTTGTTCGCCACCGAAGTTCTTAGACTGACCACCAAACGGACGTTGATAAATACGGCCATCATCTAAGCGAGAAAATGGAAGCCCCATATGTTCCAGCTCTAAAATTGCTTCAGGGCCAGTTTTACACATATATTCGATTGCATCTTGGTCACCGATATAGTCGGAACCTTTTACTGTATCGTACATGTGCCATTCCCAGTTATCCTCATGAGTATTACCTAACGCAACAGTAATACCGCCTTGAGCTGAAACAGTATGAGAACGAGTAGGAAAAACTTTAGAAATTAGTGCGCAAGACAAACCCATTTGGGAAATCTGTAAAGCAGCACGCATACCCGCGCCACCAGCACCAATAACAACGGCATCAAACTCTCTTACTGGCAGATTCATTACACACCCCACACCACAATTGTTCCATAAATAAGATAAACCAACAGCGCAACAACAATAATCAGTTGTAAAGTCAGGCGTAATGCCAGCGGTTTAATATAGTCCGTTAACACTTGCCACATGCCTATCCACGCGTGGATAAGAATAGAAAGCAACGTCAAGATGGTGAACACTTTGGTTAGGGATGAGCTAAAGAACCCTCGCCATACTTCATAGGTAATTTCTGTGGTTGCAATAAAACCCACAAGATAAAGAACATATAAAACGATGATGATGGCTGAGGCACGCAGAAATAACCAATCCTGTATGCCAGTACGACCTAAAGTAGAAGAATTACTTACCATACTAATACCCCCGCCAATATTGATAAAATTACTGTAATAACCATAGATGCAGCCGCTGAATTGCGACCTACAACCAAGGTTTCATCAATAAAGCCGAAGTCCATTAACATGTGACGAATACCACCACAAATATGGTATGCCAATGCCGTTAGGATGCCCCACAAAATAAATTTTGCGAAGAAGCCAGTCATTATTTCAGCAGCTTGCTGAAAACCTTCAGGAGAGGAGAGAGAGGTGCCAAGTAACCACAGTAAGATGCCAACTGCGACTAACATGATAACCCCAGAGACACGATGCAAGATCGATGCGATAGCAGGGAGTGGAAACTGTATCGTCTGTAAATCCAGATTGACAGGTCTTTGTTTTTTCACAATTTATGCCCACACAGCTTTTATAATTTTTCCTTCCTCCGGACCTGGATGGAAATCAAACAGCGAATGGGGTACAAAGGCACATTTTAAGTAAAATGTTAAATCCGTCTATTTTACAAAAATTGTGGATTCGTTACGCTGGTTCTCCATACAACAAAGGTTCCGGAGACCTGCGCGCAGTATAAGTGGTTCACAAACTTATTACAATTACCACACAACTTGTGTGCTGGACATTTGCCTCGAACAGTGAGAGGGATCACTATTTAATATATCCGATGCAAAAATGATTATCATTTTTGACACATGCATAACATTTTTATTACATTTACTGCATAATTTTAATGTTTATGTTTTTTTTGTGCGCAAACACGCTTCCAGAAACCTCAAACTTATGTAAAAGTGTTGTCAGTACTAATTCTAAGTGCATTGCATAAAAAAGCACCTAAAAAAACATAACATCAAAAGCTCCTTAACATAAGTGACACACTATAGACCCAGATATGACGGGCATAAAATAAAACCCGACTGGGTACCTTACATCAACTATAGTTTCACTATCGAAGTGCATCTTTATTCTTTATGGAGATACCCTCGACTTTGTTAGGAGACATATAAGCGCTAAGGAGATTATAAATGGCTGATAACAAAGCTAAGCTAACGATTGATGAAACATCTGTAGACTTGGACGTTTTATCCCCTACACTCGGTTCCAAAGTTATTGATATTCGTACTCTCGGCTCCAAAGGTTATTACACCTATGATCCCGGCTTTACCTCAACCGCCTCTTGTGAGTCAAAAATCACTTTTATTGATGGTGATAACGGTATCTTACTTCACCGTGGTTTCCCTATCGGGCAATTAGCGACTGAATCAACATACTTGGAAGTTTGTTATATCCTGCTGTACGGTGAAGCTCCGACCCAAGAGCAATACGACAATTTTAAAACGACTGTCACTCGTCACACCATGATCCATGAACAAATCACCCGTCTGTTCAATGGTTTCCGCCGTGACTCTCACCCAATGGCTGTATTGTGTGGTGTAACAGGGGCCTTAGCTGCGTTCTATCATGATGCATTGGATGTCAGTAATCCGGTTCACCGCGATATCACGGCTTATCGCCTGTTATCCAAAATGCCAACCGTGGCAGCAATGTGTTACAAATACTCAATTGGTCAACCTTTTGTGTATCCAAAAAATGACCTATCTTATGCGGGTAACTTCTTGCATATGATGTTTGCAACACCATGCGAAGAGTATGTCATCAATCCAGTACTTGAGCGTGCTATGGATAGAATTTTCATCCTTCATGCTGATCACGAACAAAATGCGTCAACATCTACAGTACGTACAGCAGGCTCTTCAGGTGCAAATCCATTTGCCTGTATTGCTGCGGGTATCGCGTCACTTTGGGGACCCGCTCATGGCGGTGCGAACGAAGCGTGTTTACGAATGCTGGAAGAGATCAAAACAGTTGAACACATTCCTGAATTCATTAAACGAGCAAAAGACAAAAATGACTCCTTCCGTTTAATGGGCTTTGGTCACCGTGTTTACAAGAACTACGATCCTCGTGCAACAGTTATGCGTGAAACTTGTCATGAAGTGTTAAAAGAATTAAACCTCAATGACAGCTTGCTTGAAGTGGCAATGGAATTAGAACGCATCGCATTAAACGACCCGTACTTTATTGAGAAAAAACTGTACCCTAACGTAGATTTCTACTCTGGTATTATCCTTAAAGCGTTAGGTATTCCATCCAATATGTTTACTGTTATTTTTGCGATTGCACGTACAATTGGCTGGATTGCTCACTGGAATGAAATGCACGAAGATGGTCTGAAAATTGCGCGTCCTCGTCAGCTTTATACTGGTTATAATGAGCGCGATTTTAAAAGTGAAATTAAAAAGAAATAATTGAGTTCTATTAATTATTTATCTTGATAAGCCCCGTTTTAAATCGGGGCTTTATAATTTTAGCTACTATTAGCGACTAAAAGTTAATCAGCTTTTTAAATATTCTTGTGGCGTCTGCCCTGTCATTTTCTTAAAAAATGTAATAAAGGCACTGTCACTAGCAAATCCTAATATCTGACTAATATCTATATAACGATGATGAGTAGCTAATAATTCAATGGCTTTCATTAATCGCCACTGTTGACGCCATTGTTGGTAACTTAAACCTGTTTCTTTATAAAATAAACGCGTGATCGTTTTTTCACTCGCTCCCACATATTTCGCCATTTCTTGTAACGGTGGAGGTAAATCATCAAACGATAAACGTTTTAATCGCCTATCTTTCGGCATAAATAAATGATTGGGTTGTCGTTGAGCCTGCATGATTTCATCAAAGAAAACAGCTAATAGATTCGCATAACGCCCTTCTTCCCATTGCGTATCAAAGTCAGCCACAGAAATACGCTCAAGAATTTCTCGCAAAAGAGGAGAAAGCGTAAATATCTCACTCTCACTTGGAAATTTATCATGATATTTATCGGAAATATAAACAGAACGATATCCCACAGAGGCATACATTTCGACTCGATGTTCCAATTTTGCAGGGATCCACGCAATTCTCATGGGAGGCAAAACAGAAACCCGAGAGGCTAAAGTAATTCGCATACATCCTGACTGCGTAAATAATAATTGTCCTCTATCATGAGAATGAAATCCTGAATCGTGCTTTCCCATTTCTGCTGCAATACCCACTACTGATGCAAGATGCTCTTCTGGCACAAAGTGGTCGTATTGATTAAGCCAAGCCATCACTTGTCCTATTTGAAAAATAATATGTCTTTATATTTATAAAAAGACATTCATTATCTCTGTATTCTGTTCATCAAGATTTAAGGATGTAGGATAAAAAGATGAACAAAAAACTCTCTTTATGGTTAGCAATTGCGTTAATGATGTTTCCACAAATTGCAGAAACCATTTATAGCCCAGCACTTACTGATATTGCAAACGGCTTTTATGTCAGTGCAAACGAGGCTGGACAAACACTTTCGCTCTATTTCTTTGCATTTGCATTGGGGGTCATTATATGGGGTCGGTTATGTGATGTCATTGGTCGTCGTCCGACAATGTTAGCTGGGTTGTTTATTTATGCTATTGCTTGTCTTGGTGTTTTCATGACACAAGATTTTTCAGTATTACTTGGATTGCGCATGCTTTCCGCTTTTGGTGCTGCGGTAGGCTCGGTCGGCACACAAACCATTATGCGTGATGTCTATAATGGTGATGAGTTAGCAAAAGTATTCTCAGTTATGGGAGCGGCTATCGCCTTAAGTCCAGCAATAGGTATGTTAAGTGGTTCATTATTAGTGAGTTATGCAGGCTACCAAGGTGTATTTAGTGGCCTAGCCTTTCTTGCTGTGATTTTACTGTTATGGAGCACTTTTTCTTTACCTGAAAGCCGTCCTGAAACAGTAAAAACAGCGCCGTTAGGGGAAACTGCAATAAAAATGCTTAAAGATAAGCAAATTGCTAAAACAGTATTATTAATTGCTTTTTTTAATATCAGCCTCTTTGCTTATTATCAGTTAGCACCTTTTATGTTTGATAAACAAGGTTATAGCGCAAGCACTTTTGGATATAGTGGCATTGTGTTAGCAATAGGTGTCGGTATTGGCTCTTATATTAATAAAACATTATTAAATCATCATTGGTCATGTGGAAGACTAGTTTTACTCGCGAGTTTTATTGCATTAGTCAGTGCTGTGGGTGTTTATTTTTTACGTGACCACATTAGCTTTATTATCCCGATGATGACGAGTGTTATTGCTTATGGCATTGCTATTCCAAATATCTTAGCCACGGCATTAGCACAGTATAAAGATCGTTTAGGCACTGCCGGGGCATTATTAGGCTTGTTCTACTATTTGTTAATTGGTGTCGGGCTTGCACTTGCAGGATGGGGACAAAGCTTAGCAATCACCTTACTAATCTGTAGTCTAAGTTCATTGCTACTCTCTTTTTCTCGTCAAACGACAAAATAAAAAGGAATAAACTGACTAATATTACCTTGGTAGACGCTATTCATTGATGATTTTCTTATCCCGTACTAAATGAAAAGTACGGGATTGTTTCTAGCAATATTAAGTTTCGTTTTTTGCTGTTAATTCTCAATCAATTTAACTAAGGGTTAATGCTTATTTTGTTAAACAGACAATTCTTAAATTTTTCAAATACCACAAAAAATGCCTTTATTATCACTTCTTCATTTTCAGCACTTTTTCCTGATATAGCGTTTTATATATTGCAGAATTGAATATTAATAAAGCTAGGGTAGCTTTTTTAGCGTTTATATCTATAAATTTAACAAATGATATATCTTGCCATCGTTTCTAGTAGTGATAATCAAATTGTTCGTTTCGCTATTTCATGGTAAAAAAAACTGTTTATCCATACATAGCTTAAGGAACTGGCGTGATAAAAAAAATCTTAGACATTTTCCCTATTTTTGGGAAAAAAGACGTCGATATTACTGAGAAATATCTCCAAGAATCTCTTGTACTGCTTGCTATATTTGATGAAGGGTTACCTAAACGTGCATTAGATTATGTACTTACAGGCAAAAACCCTGAAATTCTTTTTGAATTAAATAAATTGGATGCAGCAAAAGCAGCCGTTTATTTTCATCGTGCAGGAACATTAGAATGGTGGTATGCCAGTAATGTTGATACAGGAAAATATAGTAAAGTTATCACCCAAGGTCTTAATGCCCGCCATAAGCTCTACTCTAAAGTTGGCGAAAGCTTTTCCTTAGAACAAGTCGCTCGTTATGCAAAAGTCATTGCAGCTGCATGCCAAGATATCAATATCAAAGTGACAACAACTGAAGTGCCAACTTGGGTTATTTACCTGTTAGTTGATGCGTTTTACACCACTTATGATAATGCACGTAATCTTAATTTAGAGCATCGTAAACATTGGAGTATGGAATTTATCGCTAATATGGTCGAAGCAGAGGCCAATATTCCAGGCGAAAATGCATTATTTGCAGTATTCGATAGAAAAGATATCTCTGAATATTATGCTTCTAATCTTAAACGTATTTATGAACTTCATGATTTAAAAGATTATCTACTTTCACATCAAGAATTTATTAGAACAGAATTAATCGAAAAACTGTCAGCAAATGGTTTAGTTGAGCTAATTAACTATCTAAATAAAAATACGATATTACGCGATACTTTTGCAGATATTATTGTTTTACTTGCCACCAGCAGTTTAAAAACAGTAAAAAAAGCCGCAGAACCTATTTTGAATACCTTACCGGCTGAAATTGTAAAAGAAAATTTAACTCATGTTTTAATGAATGGTACACCAAAACAACGTACACAAGCGGCTGATTTATTTGCTCGCCAAGGTGAAAACCGTGATGTGCTTGAAGAAGCGTTAAAACATGAAACCTCAAAAGCAGTCATCAAAAGCATTGAAAGTGCCCTACAACGTTTTAGCGTTGTTGATAACGCAAACACCGTTGATGCCATCGAAGCGCCTGATTTTACACCATTAGAAGATACGCCATTACCTGATAGTGCCCGTGATATTATGGTCAATAACTTCAATGAGATGTTAGCTAAAGCGAAAGAAAATGCTGAATGCGAAATTGAAGAAAATAAAACATCGAAGCACTCTTATAATTGGGCACAACGTCATTATAAAGATTTATCTAAGATTGATGAAAAACAATGTCGTGCATTAGTTGATAAACTCAATAGTGGGCAAGGCACTATTCAGTCGAATGAAATCCAAATTATTAAACACAAAAATCGTATTCCTAATTTGCCAGAATACACATTCTTCCATGCTGTGCGGGTGATAACTAACAACCGCCAACATGCCGATCACTTCTCCTCTCACTACTTTAATGGTGATATTCCTGAGCGTTTATTTAGTGATATTGAATTACGACAAGTTGAAAATGTATTAGAAAGATGTAGCTTCAAACGCGCAGCCCGTGTCACAGCGGCACTATGCTTAGAATCTTATCAAGATGGTTTACGCCGTTTTCGTAAACCAGAACAAGTTTGGCCATTCTTCTCTCAGCATACTGATTATATTGCTGAAGCTCTAAACTTAATGCCAAACCAAAGCGAACATCGCTATCGTCAATTTGAAACATCACAAGGTATTGAAGTATTAGGTCGTTTCCCAACAATTCCTGCACAATTTATTCCGCGCATCATGGAATTGGCATTAGGTGAAAACAAAACACACCGCGTTTCTGCACAAAAGTTATTAGAAACACTGCCTAATATTCATTTAAGTGCACAAGAAGGATTAACCTCTAGTAAACAAGAGATCCGTGTTACAGCCATTGAATGGCTAGCTCGCTTAAATAATCCGGATTCCTTACCTGCGCTTAATACCTTATTGAAAAAAGAGAAACGCGAAGTAGTACGAGCCTCTTTACTCACTGCATTAGAGCAATTAGGTGAAGACATTTCGAGCTACTTATCGCCAAAAACGTTATTAGCAGAAGCTGAAAAAGGCCTTAAAGCCAAAGCACCAGCAAGTCTTGCTTGGTTTAATTTTGAGGCAATCCCTGCATTAACATGGGAAAACAAGAAAGCGGTTGATCCTGCGATTATTCGTTGGTGGATTATTCTGGCAGTAAAATTAAAAATGCCAGGAGGCAACGCGCTATTACAACGTTATATCGGCCTGCTTTCTACAGATAGCCAACATAAACTTTCTAGCTTTATTCTACATACCTTCGTTGCTCAGGATATTAAAGGGCCATCACTGGAAGAAGCCATGGTAGAAGCGCAACGTGAAGCGCCGGGACGTTTAAGTAATTATCAAAACTGGGCTAAACGTTATCCTGAATATTATGCTAAATATGAAAACTTCACATTAGAACAAGTGGTTGAAGAGATTAAAAACGAGGTATTACGTCGTTATTTAGGCTCAGCAATCAGTGATAAAGGTATGCTTGCGCTTATCTGTGGTATTGAGGGTCATGTTGCGGTATCTGTACTACGCAACTATATGCGCGATCATTATCAGCGTCGTGCTCAAATTGAAGCGATGATTGATGCGGTTGCTTCAAGCAATGATCCTATTATCATCCAGCTTCTTCTTTCGTTATCTCGTCGCTATCGCACTGCATCTGTTCAGGAAAAAGCCCGTAATTTAGTTACGCAAATCGCAGAGCGTAATGGCTGGAGTGCAGATGAATTAGCCGATAGAACTATTCCAACCGCAGGTTTTGATGATACTGGAACATTAGTGCTGGAATATGGTGAACGTATTTTCACTGCAAAAATGGATGCAAAACAAAAACTTGTTCTGTTTAATCCAGAAGGTAAAGAGGTTAAAGCGTTGCCTGCTGCGCGCAAAAATGATGATGCAGAGCTGATTAAAGAAGCAAAAAAACTTTTCACTTCAAGTAAAAAAGAACTTAAACAAGTTATTGAATTACAAAGTGTGCGTTTATATGAAGCTATGTGTGCTCAACGTCAATGGTTAAGTGCAGATTGGCAAGAATATATTTTAGCTCACCCAATTATGCATAAATTAATCGAACAATTAGTTTGGCAGGAAGTTAAAGATGGCGAAGTGATCAATACGTTCCGCCCTTCTGATGATGGCGCATTACTTAACCTTGAAGATGACGAAGTCACTTTACAAAACGATTCATTTATTCAATTAGCCCACGCGGCATTAGTTAATGAAGATGAACGTAAAGCATGGATCGCGCATTTTAAAGATTACAAAGTGAAGTTTTTATTCTCACAAATGGAACATAAAATCCCAGAGTTAGATCTAACGCAAACAGAAGTTGAAGATCGAAAAGGCTGGATCACTGACACCTTCACTTTACGCGGTATTTTAACCAAAATGGGTTATCAGCGTGGCCCAGCAGAAGATGGAGGCTCGTTCTCCCACTATTACAAATTCTTCTCTAGTTTAAACTACTACGTCAACATCGGTTTCAGTGGTAGCTATGTGCCAGAGGAAAACATTCCTGCCGTCTTATTCGATTTAAGTTTTGAGAAAAATCAGCAAGATTACTGGGATCGCAATAATGTTGAGCTAAAAGAAGTTCCGCCAATTTTATTAGCTGAAAGCTATGCTGATTATCTAAAAATCGCTGAAGCTTGTGCAGGATTCGATCCTGAATGGGAAAAGAAAACACCTTGGTAATAATTAGGGATAACTAGGAAAGAATATGGCTAAAAAAGCACCCGCAGAACAACAAGCAATCAGGGAAAGTGCTGAGGTTCGATTTGCTCAAGAGTTAGAGTGTTTAACAAAAGCAGATGTAAATAATCCTAAACCACAAGGATGGCTTCGCTCTCCTCGTGCTGTACGCCAATTTATTTTAGGTGATGATGCATTAGGTATCACACCTAAGTTTTTCGGCGACGATGCCTTGGTTGATCGCGCAATTGTCACATTATTAGGCAAGCAAGGTTTAATGCTAGTTGGTGAGCCAGGTACAGCAAAATCAATGCTCTCAGAGCTTTTTGCTGCCGCCATCAGCGGTGATTCAGGATTAACTATTCAAGGCACTGCGGGCACTACAGAAGATCACATCAAGTACTCATGGAACTATGCGTTGTTATTAGCAGAAGGCCCAACGGAGCGCGCTTTAGTGGGATCGCCGCTTTATCAAGGTATGTTACAAGGTAAAATTGTTCGCTTTGAAGAGATAACCCGTTGTCCCCCTGAAATTCAGGATGTACTGGTTTCTTTGATGTCAGAAAAACAGTTAATGATCCCCGAAATGGGTGATGGTGCGCGTATTAGTGCAAAACCTGGGTTTAACCTTATCGGTACAGCAAACTTACGTGATCGTGGTGTCCACGAAATGTCTGCCGCATTAAAACGTCGTTTTAATTTCGAAACGGTAAAACCCATTCGTGATCCAGCATTTGAAATCAGCTTAATTCAATCACAGCTAGAAAATGAATTAGGCTCTTTAGCTAATGAAGTGACGGTACCTGTTGACGTAGTGGAATTACTGGTAACCACATTCCAAGAATTACGTTCAGGTAATACACAAGATGGCGGTAATATCAAAACCCCTGATGCAGTTATGTCTACCGCAGAAGCGGTGAACATTGCTTATGCTTGTGCCTTAGAAGCACATTATTTAGGTAATGGCGTAATGAATGCTGGTGCGATTGCGCGCCAATTAATCGGTGTTGTATTAAAAGATAATGCTGATGATATTAAACGTATTCGTTATTACATGGACAATGTAGCTAGAGAACGCGCTAGAAACAGTAAAGAGTGGAAAGCGTTCTTTGATGCATCAAAAGAGTTTTGGCAATAGCACGCTGAGATTAATTGCTACACAATAAATACGTTATTTATCAATTAAAGGCAGAGTTTACTGACTCTGCCTTTTCACCCAGAAAAGGGATCGACACGGTGACGCTACCTTCAATACCTTTGCCAGAAAGAATTGACCAAGCACGACTGAAATGGACGTCGTTACAGCAACAACATCTCTATTTTGCCCCTGTACGCCATCACAGCCCCGCTTGTGCTTATGCTGTTTTATCACTAATTGATTCGGTAAAGCCTGACTATATATTAATTGAAGGCCCTGATACCTTTAATTCTCTTATTCCAAGCCTGACTGATAAAGACACCCTGCCTCCGGTGGCTATTATGGGGCAAGCAGAATATTTGCATAATGATGGTAACCAAGAAGAGCGAGAAAAATCACTGCACTCTGCCTATTTTCCATTTTGTGAATATTCTCCTGAATGGCAGGCATTACGAGGTGGTTTACGCATCAATGCAAAAACACGCTTTATCGATTTACCATGGGCGGCTCAAGTTAATAACGAAGAGTATAGTGATTCACAAAGTCGCAGCTTACAAAAAGAACGTTATTTAGCCCATAGCCAATTTATTGCACAATTAGCCAAAAAATGTCATTGCCGTGATCACGATGATGTTTGGGAGCATCTTTTTGAGCTACGCAACATTGAAGCTTTAGCTGATTGGCAAGCCCTCTTTAATGATACCTTTATTTGGTGTGCTCTTGCGCGTCTTGATTATGAGCCAGAAGTACTTGAATCAGAAGGTTCTTCGCAACGTGAAGCACATATGCTCACTCATATTAAAACCATCAAACAACAAGAGCCCAATGCCAAGATTTTAATTGTAACTGGAGGATTTCATACCCTTGCATTAATTGAAGGTCTAGCTGATTCACAATCTCAATCTTTCGCCATTTCTAGCACAGAGCAAAAGCAATTCACTAAAATGCAAAGAATGGCCGAAAAAGAACAAGCTTGGCTTATTCGTTACAGTTTTGACAGATTAGATGCACTTAATGGCTATGCTTCTGGTATGCCATCTCCAGCTTTTTATCAACAAGTTTGGCAAAGCTTGATGCAACAACATCATGATAAATTAGAAAATAATGCTCTTGCTAAACAGCCAACACAAATTTATCGCAATAAAATGGGGATCGCATTTTTAAGCTCAGTGGCTCAATCTATTAGAGAAAAACAATTTGATAATCCACCTAGTTATTTAGCCGTAAAACTGGCTGCCGAGCAAAGTTTACGCCTTGCTTTACTTAGAGATCATGCTGGTATGGGTCGCTATGATTTGCTTGATGGTTTACAAAGTGCCTTTATTAAAGGCAGTTTAGATGATAGCCAAAGCGAGTTATGGACAGAAATTAAAACCTGTTTTTCCGGCTATCTATTAGGCAAAATTCCATTAGGTACAGCAACACCACCGTTGGTAAATGAAACCTATGAACGTGCCAGAGGTTTTCGTTTTAAACTTGATGATACATTAGCAAAAACCACTAAATGTGATGTTTACCGCAACCCTCAACATCGCTTAAGAAGTCGTTTTTTACATTTACTGGCTTTCTTAGAAATTCACTTTGCACATCGAATCAATGGCCCTGACTTTCTTTCTGGTCATCAATTGGATTTATTGTTTGAAGAGTGGCAATACGCTTGGACACCCAATGTGGAAGGAGAGCTGATTTCATTATCAGAGAAAGGCTCACAACTTGAAGCTATCGCCTTAACTAAGTTGTTATCTATGGAAAAACAGCTTGAAGAACAAGGCCAAGGTCGCTCAAGTCAAAGTGCTGTCACTTTATTAACACAAGCAGCATTAATAGGCCTCCACCAGCGCATTCCATCACTCTTTAAACTATTAGATAGCTATATTCAGCAAGATTTTCGCCTTGAGTCATTAACTCAATGTGGACATAAATTGATCCATTTATGGCGAGGTCGTCAATACCTTGATATTACCGATGAGCTAGCACTGGAAAATCGACTACATCAAGTTATCCCTCAAGCATTTTTTTGCTTAGAACAACTCGCTCAAGGTGATGAACAACAACAAGAAAGCAATTTACAAGCTTTGCTCTCTTTACGTGAACTGATTGAATTTATGCCATCACTCAATAATCCTCATGATTACAAAAGCGATTTCTATCAGCAACTTAATCGCCTTGATGGTCAACTAGATGCAGTTCCTTTATTAAAAGGTGCTGTTGATGCATTGCGCTATTTAGGCTCATATATTGATGAAACCACGCTGACAAACGCATTAAATGCCACGTTTAGTACAGGAAGTTCTCCTGAACAAGCTATTGGTTATTTTGTCGGGATTATGCGAACAGCACCAGAGCTTGTGATCCGCTTACCTTTATTGGTTGATCACTTAAATACCTTGTTACAACAATGGGATGAAGAGCGTTTCATTCAGATCTTACCTGATCTGCGTTTTGCATTTAGCCAACTTAATCCCAAGCAAAATGCAGAACTTGCACAATATATTGCCAACGATATTGGTTTAGATACACAAGCGTTATCATTATGGCAGTCAGAATTTAGTGCCAAACAAATGATTGAAGCCACTAAACTCAATCAAAAACTGCAACAGCGTATAACGGAGCAAGGCATAATTTCTTGGTTTGATACTAAGAAAGCAGAGAAAGGAGACAATGCCTATGAGTCAGCATAATGACGATATGCCTGAAGATAAAATACAACAAGCAAAACGCTGGCGCCTGATTTTAGGTCAATATGCGGATGATGCTCTTGGGCAAGCGACTTTTAATGCTGATGATTTAAAAGTTGAACGTACACTCGACTTTCTCTATCGCCGAGAATATCAGCGCCGAGGGCTTCGCCAAGAGCGAGGACGCCATGGTTCACTCGATGCATCGCAACTTACCGCGGTAAACTGGCTAAATCAAGCACGTAAGCTATTTCCTAATAGCACCTTTGAACGTATGCAATCACAAGCTATTGAACGTTATCAAATCAGTAGCTTTCTTAAAGATCCTAATACGTTAAAAGCAATGGAGCCCACAAAAGCGTTAGCCAAAACACTATTAAGCTTACGTGGACGAATGAGCGAAGAAACACGAGATGCTGTTAAAACTATTATTCGCAAAGTGGTTGAAGATATTTTACGTCAAATTCGTAATAATTTTCGCCAATCATTAACGGGACGTCGTAATCGCTTTAGACGCTCTTTGGTGCCTAATAGTCGCAACTTTGATTGGCGCGCAACTATTACTGCAAATTTAAAACATTACGATACCCAAAATCGTCGCTTAGTCATTGAAACACCTTATTTTAACTCACGGATGCAACAACATTTTCCGTGGGATGTTATTCTCTGCGTTGACCAAAGTGCGTCAATGTCTAGTTCCATTATGTATGCAGCTGTTTGTGCCAGTATTTTAGCTTCATTGCCTGCCGTTAAAGTCTCTTTAGTGGTTTTTGATACTCAAGTTGTCGATTTATCTCATTTAGCAGACGATCCTGTTGAGGTTTTAATGACCGTACAATTAGGAGGCGGTACTGATATTGCTGGTGCAATGCAATACTGTGAAAGTTTAGTCAAAAACCCTAAACGTACCGTTATTTCACTAATCAGTGACTTTGAAGAAGGTGGCTCATTAAACCGATTATTAGATTGCACACAACGTCTTAATAGCCAACAAGTTAAATTATTAGGGCTTGCGGCACTTGATGATGAAGCTCAACCTGTTTATGACTCTGCGATTGCACAAAAACTTGCGGACAGAGGTATGCAAGTTGCCGCCTTAACACCAGAACATTTCGCACAATGGCTAGCAGAGGTAATGCAATGAGTTGGCAAACCGTTTACTTTCATTACGATGAAGATGCGCTCACTGTATTTGCTAATGCAGGATTATTAAGACGCGCAAGAAAAGACGTTGATAACGAAAAAGTATCACTCACTGATGCCAATACAGGGCAATTCAGTAGTGATGGACAAAGTGTTGTTTTACACGAAGCAGGTATTCAACAAGCCAGTTGCGATTGCTCTGCATCTGGTTGCTGTAAACATATTTTAGCCGCCGTTTTATGGCTACAAGCTAATAATAATGCTGATAATTCAAATAACGATAATAGTGATGAAATATCATCAGAAACCATTACTGAGCCTGTTGAAATCATCCCTCTGCTACCCACATTATTTGCTCTTGATCCAGAAGCATTAATCAAAAAAGCGGGTAAACCAGCCTGTCGGACAGCAATTAAATTAATTGAGCAATGGGAAAATATAACATTCAATCTAGAAGACACAGGAATTCAGTTAAAAATTCAACTTCCTGATGTTGATGAGCCTGTTATTTTCTTACAAGCGAGTGGTTACGATGGCATGTTATCACCATTTTCCGACTCACATAAAAAAGCCTTTCATCTTGCTATCGTGGCTAAATTATTTGAGCAATACACGAAACCTTGGGCATGGCCAGAAGATTTAATGACGGTGCAATCTTCTAAACGTCCCCTGAATGATGAAGAAATAGCGCTAATTAATACCATTGAACAATTTATTTATGATTTATTACGCCAAGGGCTATCACATATTAGCTTAAGCAGTGCCACACAGTTGCACTTATTAAATATGTCCGCTCGAGCAGAAGGTTTACCTCGTTTAGCGTCTTATTTACGAACATTAAGCACTCAAGTCAAACTGTTGGCAGAAAGACATTTCACTATGGATGAAAGCAATGTCTTGCGTTTATTAGCCCATATTTCTGCCTATCTATTCCAATTATCTAATGCGACACCAGAACAGTTAAAAGTGTTACGAGGGCAACTTCGTCGTCAATATGATGATAAAAAAAATAGCCTTTCCCTTATTCCGGTTGGAGCAAATTGGTGGACAGCACAAAGTGGCGCATTAGGAGCAACGTTTACCTTTTGGGATAGCGAAGAAAAACAGTTATTACAAGCGACACAAGCGCGCCCTAATCAGCTCGATACCTTGTTTAATCGTTATGGTGTTTGGAACAGTTTGTCATTATGGAAACAAACTGCGGATAAATTAATGCGTCGTCCTTTTTTATTACAAGAGCCTCGTATTTCTGATGAAGGAAAACTCGCCACTATTGGTGATAGTTTTGCTCAAAATCAAGCAGACTTTCTTGATATGACGGAATACAACAATTTACAAACTGAGCTAGGCATCAATAATTGGCGAGATTTACCTGATTACTTTGCCCATCAAACAGAAGGGTTTCTTTCCCCTCTTGTTTTGCATATCAAAAACTATAAACCTTTAATTTGGTATGAAGTAGAGCAATGCATAATTTGGGAAGTGTCAGATAATCATGAGAATTCAGCATTCTTGCGCCTTTATTGGGAAGGAACAACACAAAATAATCTAGAAGAGTTGCGCTTTCTTACCAAAAAAGAGTTAGAAATTGTCGCAATCACGGTGCAACCCGTTCGACGTGATCTCAATATAGACTTGTTACCAACGACTATTTGGATCAAAACAGAAAAAGGCATTGAACTGTTTTATCTCGATTTTGACCAATTTCCACGTAAGAAAAAACAATCAGGCTTTATTAGCCGTATTCAAGAATATATGGCTAAACGTAAGCAACAAACAGCAATGCATCACAGTGAACCGACTCTAGCACAAAAGTTCTGTCGCCCTATTTTATCGGTATTAGAAGCTCAAGCGTGTACTGGACGGGAATTACTTTCAGAAATGCAAAAAGAGCAATTAGAAATAAGCAAACATACCGCAGATGATTTAGGAATGACATTAATAGCTGATCAATTGGCTTATTATTTGGCGTTAACTTCCCGCGACTCACGGACGTTATTACAGTTAATTTGGCTATGCGATAATCTGCAACAATTACAAAGTCCGTTACCTATTCAACTTAACGAATAATTGGTATTAGCGAAAAAAAGCTATCTCTCAAATTAAAGAGAGATAGCTTTTAAGATAAGAATAAATAATGGGTTTATGCTGGATTATCAATATCAACAAATGTCACATCTAAATGATGTGTTTGAGCCAGCCATTCACCTAATGCTTTAATACCATAACGCTCTGTTGCATGATGCCCAGCAGCAAAGAAATGAACGCCCATTTCTCTTGCGATATGAATTGTCTGTTCTGAGACTTCACCTGTCACAAAAGCATCTACACCTTGCTCTGCAGCATCTTGAATAAAGCCCTGTCCGCCGCCCGTACACCAAGCAATATTACGAATAGTTTCAGGGGCATTATCACCACAATGTAATACATTGCGTTGTAACGCTTTTTCTAAACGTTCTTTTAATTCAAGAGGTGTTAAAGGTAAATCAAATACGCCTTTAGGCAATAAAGGTAATATTTCACCTTCAACTTTAACCCCCATTTTTAATGCTAATTGAGCATTGTTACCTAAGATTGGGTGAGCATCTAACGGCAGGTGATAACCAAAAAGATTAATGTCATTGCAAAGTAATGTCTTTAAGCGGTTACGCTTCATTGAACGAATAACAACGGGCTCATTTTTCCAAAAGTAACCGTGGTGTACTAAAATTGCATCAGCGTTTAATCGTACTGCTTCATCGAGTAATGCTTGGCTTGCAGTCACACCCGTGACTATTTTTTGAATATGAGGGCGTCCTTCGACTTGAAGTCCATTAGGCGCATAATCTTGAAAGTTCTCAATGCTTAACTTCTCATTAATCACTAATTCCAGATCAGTATTCTTCATTTCATTTATTTCCCTGTTATCACGAATACCACTATTTATATAACAATAGTAAAAATAGCAATAGGTTAGTGGCATTCGTTTAAATGACTCATTATTGTTTATTGTAACGTAAAAATTGAAGATTATTTGAAGTTAAGAAAAAACGAGAAGATAGCATTACAAAAATGCTTAAAAAAGAGGAATAAAAATAACGCCTACTTATGTAAGCGTTATTTTGATGTTCTGTTATTTGTGGCTATTTAATGCCACTTCTGATTTTGCCAGCCAAACTGGTTTATCACTTGTTTTAGACCATACACGGTGTATATAGCTATAAAATTGTGCACGTTTAGGATGGAAAACCATAACAGGAAATGCCGCAACACCTAGCGCAACAGCACCAGTACGACGGGCCAAAACATGTTTTTTTGTATATTCGTTATAAGCTGGCATAGTGCTCTCCTGTATAGAGATTAATTTGATGTTGAAATTTTACCTCATTTGATGAAATTTTACTACTGATCAGACCACTCAATTCGTGCGAAAAATCACCTTTATTTTGCTTGATATGTAATTAAATTTCATAATAGAAACAAAAATGAAACATAAGTGACATAATTATTAACAGAATTAGATCGGTATTTTTACTTAATAAAAGTTGTAGTAAATAATTTCGAGGATAAATTATCAAAAAAGAAAAAATCAAATAAGAGAAGAGAAGAGAAGAGAAGTAGAATATTCAAGAATGCAGGTTTTAGTATTAACAACATAGATCTGCTACTAAATAATATACGACTGAATAATACATTTAGCAGTGAGTAATGAAGTATTTATTCAGGAAAATCAAGAAAATCAACGTCCATTGAATGATGGATAAGGCGAGCGATAAATAAGGCATCATTTTTTGGTAGATAATAAATTGAGTGTTTTTTAAACTCAAATCGTCTCATGCCATCACACACCCAATTGCACTCTCGCCCAATCCAAGGTGCTCGAGCAAGTAGCTCAAATGTCTGTTTTAACTCATTATGGTATTTTTTTGCCTGAGTTACACCAAATTGCTGAATGGTATAACGTGCAATTTGATAAATATCTTCTTCTGCTAATTTAGAAAGTTTATACATTTAAGTCCTTTTCAGCTCTTGTAAAAATATCATCCATGTTATTTTCACTTTCTGGTGAATTCACACCATCTAGTACCATTTTACGAATTATTTGGATCCGTTCTTCTCTGATTTCCATCATACGTAAAGCATCTCTGATTACCTCGGAGGTATTTCCATAACGTCCTGAATTAATCATTTCACCAACAAAATCATTAAAATGTTCACCCAAAGTTACGCTAGTTACTCGTGCCATAAATCCTTCCTACATTGTATTACTTAGTAATACAACAGTAGCAATAAATTTATTAATTTGCCATCTAATACCATAAAAAAACACCCCACTATTGAAAACCAATTTTGAGGTGTCATCAGTAAATAGAGAATTTTATAGCTTAAAATACCCTGAACTTATTTCTTAACTGCTTTACCTTTACCACGTAGGGTTTCGGTTAATCCTTTCAGGAAATATCTTACAAGCTGATCGCCACAATTACGGTAGTTTTTATGCCCTGGTTTACGAAATACAGCACTTAATTCAGGCTTAGAAACACGGAAATCCGCAAGTTCATAAATATTTAGAATATCCACATCTTTTAATTCAAAAGCGACACGCAGTTTTTTTAGGATAATGTTATTTGTGATACGCTTTTCAACTTCAGGTGCTGGGAAGTTTTCATCTTTTCCACGACGATAAAAAATTAGTCCATTTAAAAAATGTCCCATCGCATTATCGTCACACTCGACAAATTCAGGTTCATCGTCTTTTTTCAGCCAGCTATTTACTAACTCTTTTGTAACTGTAAAATCAGCCAATTTCATGATTTCAACAACATGTGCATCACTTAGATCCAGCATGTAGCGTACACTTCGTAAAACAAAATTATTTTGCATTGTATTGATTATCCACTCTATTTTTAATTCTAAATCAACCTCAATGATGGATATCAATGCTGTGATCTAAAAATATTCAATAATTAAAAAAATACACTCTACCTTTGGGTAGAGTGTATTCTATATAAATAGTTTATTGCACTAACTTATTTGTTAGCAAAAACATTATTTACTATTTCAATCGCTTCTTTTTCAATTAATTCACGATGCTCAGGGCCTCGGAAGCTTTCACAGTAAATCTTATATGCTTCTTCAGTACCAGAAGGACGAGCAGCAAACCAACCGTAATCAGTCATCACTTTTAAGCCACCAATAGATGCGCCATTACCTGATGCATGTGTTAAACGTGCAGTAATCGGATCGCCTGCTAATGTGCTTGCAGTCACCATTTCAGGTGATAAGCGTGACAACAGTGCTTTTTGTTCATGAGTTGCTGATGCTTGAATACGATTATAGCTTGGTGAACCAAAGCGTTGTGCTAATTCGTTGTAATGCTCTTGCGGATCTTTGCCTGTTACCGCTTTCATTTCAGCAGCTAACAGACATAAAATGATGCCGTCTTTATCGGTTGACCATGGTTTGCCATTAAACCGTAAGAAAGATGCACCTGCGCTTTCCTCACCACCAAAGCCAAACTCACCACTAAATAAACCTTGAACAAACCATTTAAAGCCAACTGGTACTTCAACAAGTTCACGACCTAAATCTGCCACAACACGATCAATCATTGCACTTGAAACCAGTGTTTTACCCACTTTTACATCTTGAGCCCATTGTGGACGATGACGGAAAAGATAGTTAATTGCAGCCGCTAAGTAGTGGTTAGGATTCATTAAACCAGACGGTGTCACAATACCATGGCGATCGTAATCAGGATCGTTAGCAAAAGCTAAATCGAATTTATCACGCAGTTGTAATAGACCTTCCATTGCCCAAGGTGATGAACAGTCCATCCGAATAACGCCATCATGATCGAGCGTCATAAAACGGAATGTCTGATCGACTTGATCGTTAACTAATTCAAGATCAAGACCATAATATTCACCAATGCGTTTCCAGTACTCGATACCAGAACCACCTAATGGATCAACACCTAATTTTAAGCCTGCTTTCTTAATAGCTTCCATATCAACAACGTCACCTAACGCTTTGACATAAGGCATAATTAAGTCTTGAGCTTCAATATAACCACTCGCCAAGGCTTCATCATAAGAAAGACGTTTGATCCCTGCTAAATTACTTTCAAGCAGTTCATTAGCACGTTTTTCAATAACAGAAGTTAAATCGGTATCAGCAGGCCCGCCATTTGATGGGTTATATTTAATACCGCCATCTTCAGGTGGGTTATGTGATGGCGTGATCACAATACCATCAGCAATATCTTGATGTGCATCGTTGTAAGTCAAAATAGAAAAAGAGACTGCCGGTGTGGGTGTATAGCCATTATTTTCTTGAATAATCACTTTCACTTTATTAGCAGCGAGTACTTCTAAAACAGAAATAAATGCAGGCTCTGACAGTCCATGAGTATCTTTACCCACGTAACATGGCCCTGTTACTCCATTTTTTGCACGTACTTCAGCAATAGCTTGTGCAATTGCCAAAATATGGGCTTCATTGAAGCTATGGCGATTTGCACTTCCGCGATGGCCAGATGTACCGAACTTCACACGATGAGCATTAATGCTAGCTTGTGGTTTAAGTGAATAATATTGCGACGTTAATTGTGCCACATTAATCAGATCACTTTGACAAGTATGCTGCCCTGCTCTTGGATGAATTGCCACAAATCTTCTCCTATTTGACATCACAAGCACGCTTTAAACAAAAGCCTTTGCAATGCATCAATTAACAATAGTGGTTAGATAGTTCCACACACCTTATCAATCTCATTCGCAGGGAATTGCATATCCTGCATGATGCTTTGTACCATTGTTCTTTTACGCTCTGTATTGGAGTTAGTAATAACCCAAAATGGCGTGCCTGAAATATGGCGCGGTTTTGTATGACGTCCACTATTGAGTAATGTTTGTTCATCACCAGCAAAATAGATGCGTGTTCGTCCATGTACTGTTTCAGCAGATTGAGTAAAAGTAGCACTATCTAGGCTATATAACGTAGAAAGGATCTGTAAAAAACGATCAACTGATTTTGTTTTTTCTGCATAGCTGTCAGATAACAACAGTTCTCGCATTTCACGGACCGGATTTTTTGCTGGTGTAATCGATTTAGGTTCAGCTTCCTGTTTAATAACAGGTGCTTGTACTGACTCAGTGACAACGACTGGCTGTACGGGCTGTTTGGCATCAAGCTTCAGTAGACGCCTTAAAATATCTGAAGCGCTTTCACCGATATGTCTAGTTTCGCTAGCAATATAGCGGTAAAGTTCGTCATCAATTTCTATCTTTTTCATTGCTACCCAGTACTGTTTTCAAAAAAAAGTAATTAGGATTATAAGATATAATCTTTAAAAACAAAATAGGTAAAATTTCAATAACTTAAAGAAGATCTATACAAGATCCAGCCATTTCAATGGCTAAGCTTGGTATTTATCCTATTGTTTATCTCGGTATCATCTTCTATTCTTTGAACTTATTCAAACAAAGCCTGCTTCAAATACCGCCTTCTCACACTACACCAACCATCAAATAATATAAAATTCTAAATATTTATTTTTGAGCAATATCAAGATTTCAACTTTTTAAATAAGTTTAGAATAAATATCTAGATAATGTCACTTATCTAGTTTTTTATAAATTTCCCTTATCAATTATTTCTGCTCTTAATCACTCACGCATATTATTACGATAAGTTGGCTTAGCACCTTGTGCATGTCATCATAGAAAAAATCGCAATTATTTTTTGGTCATTAACATGAAACTCAATACATTATTAAATTATCAATTACATCAACCTGAAACAGCACCTGCATCCGATTTACCTATTGTTTTGATCCACGGTCTTTTTGGTGACTTAAATAATTTAGGCATATTAGGGCGTGATCTACGCAAAGACCACTCCGTGATCCAAATTGACGTGCGTAATCATGGACATTCTCCTCATAGCGAAAGTATGAACTATCAAGATATGGCACAAGATGTACTTACATTACTTGATAGTTTACATATCTCAAAAGCCATCATTATTGGGCACTCCATGGGGGGAAAAATAGCAATGGCAATGACGGCATTAGCACCAGAGCGAATTGCTCGCATTGTCGTAATAGATATGTCACCTGTAGCTTACAATGTCCGTCGCCACGATAACATTTTTGCGGCACTCGAAGCCGTCAGTAAAGCTCAAGTTACACGACGTCAAGATGCAGTAGAAATTATGAGTCCCTTTATTAAAGAAGAGGGAGTTATTCAGTTTTTACTTAAATCATTTAAAAGTGGTGAATGGCTATTTAATTTATCTGCAATCAAAAATGCTTATTCAGACATTATTGGTTGGAAAGAAGTTCCTGCTTGGAATTATCCGGTGCTATTTATTCGCGGTGGTTTATCACCTTATATATTAGATGAATACCGTAATGATATTGCACGCCAATTTCCGCAAGCTAGCGCTTTTGTCGTAGCAAATACTGGACACTGGGTACATTCAGAAAAGCCTAGCACTGTTATTAACGCTATTCGTCGTTTTTTATCCAAAGCTTAATTTATTGCCTAAAGTGACGCCATTAAGAAAGTAATAATTTAGCTGAATGTATAATTATTGTACTTAATCACGCAATCTGTCGATAAAAAGACCAAATGACAATAGGTTAAACTCAGGAAGCAGTGGCAGGACGCCACTATGTGGGGTATTATTGGACGTTTCGCAATTTAGTCATTGGTATACGCCCTTTCACAGCAAAATTTATGGCAAAAGAACAAACTGATCGCACCACACTGGATTTGTTCGCAGATGAACGCAGACCTGGGCGACCTAAAACAAACCCGCTTTCTCGGGATGAACAGCTTAGAATTAATAAACGCAACCAATTAAGACGAGACAGAGTCAATGGTTTACGTCGAGTTGAGTTGAAATTAAATGAGGACGCTGTGAATGCACTTAATGAGTTGGCGACTGCAAGAAATGTTAGCCGTAGCGAGCTTATTGAAGAAATATTACTAGAACAATTGGCGCAAAATCACGCCTTGAAAATACATCAAAATGAGAATAGCTAGCAGCTAAACCACACAAATTCGACAGAATTACACTGCTATTTTCGTCAAAATACGTTTTTTAGTTTTCTATTATGAAAACAAGATGTTTATTTTTCACTAGTAATTGTTCAAACACAGACAAATATACTCTAACTATTTTGAAGTGTGGCTAGGTGGTAAGTAAAGGCGTTACTGGTACATACAAAGTATGTAATTAGTACGAATTAACGTAGCCAACAACGCAACAATTTGAAGTATAACGAATATAGAATAAAAGAGGTTATCTCACTTTATGGCAATCATAGGTATATTCTTCGGCAGTGATACCGGCAACACTGAAAATATTGCCAAAATGCTTCAAGAAAGACTGGGGGCTGATAATGCCGAAGTTCATGATATCGCAAAATCCAGTAAAGAAGATATCGAAGCATTTGATATTCTGTTACTAGGTATTCCTACTTGGTATTATGGTGAAGCACAATGCGATTGGGATGACTTTTTCCCAACACTAGAAGATATTAATTTTGACGGTAAGCTGGTTGCACTGTTCGGTTGTGGCGACCAAGAGGACTATGCAGAATACTTCTGTGATGCAATGGGCACAATCCGCGATATTATTGAACCTCGTGGTGCTGTCATTGTGGGTCACTGGCCAACAGAAGGTTACCATTTTGAAGCCTCTAAAGGGCTTGCAGATGATAATCACTTTATCGGCCTTGCGATTGACGAAGACCGTCAACCAGAATTAACCGAAGAGCGTGTTGATGCTTGGGTTGCTCAAATCAAAGAAGAAATGAGCCTAGATGAAATTCTGGGATAAATAAATACTCAATATTGAGAATGATAATTATTCAATGGTGTGCTAAGATAGTGTGATAGGTAGGGGTGTTTATTTTTAAATATCATGCCTATAATCAATAAGGTTATTTATTCACCCGAGTGTTAATGAATCAACCCTATTAGTGAGCACAAAAATTAAATTCACCATTAGCAACAGGATTAAATCCGCATGACCGACAATAATAAAGCGTTAAAAAATGCTGGGTTAAAAGTTACACTTCCTCGCTTAAAGATCTTGGAAGTGCTCCAGGATCCTGAGTGCCATCATGTCAGTGCTGAAGATCTCTATAAAAAACTCATCGATATCGGTGAAGAGATTGGTCTGGCAACCGTGTATCGCGTCTTAAACCAATTTGACGATGCTGGTATTGTTACCCGACATAATTTTGAAGGTGGTAAATCAGTATTTGAATTAACTCAACAACACCATCACGATCATTTAATTTGTCTTGATTGTGGTAAAGTTATCGAGTTTACAGATGATGCGATTGAAGTGCGCCAAAGAAACATCGCTGAACGTCATGGTATCAAGCTTTCCAATCATAGCCTTTATTTATATGGCCACTGTGCTGAAGGCAATTGTAAAGAAGATAGCCACGCACATGATGAGAAATAATTCATTCTGGATAATCTCTCAGTAAAAAAAAGGAACTGTCTACAGTTCCTTTTTTATTGCCTAAAATCCGAGGATAACTCTACTTAGCCACACTGATACTGTGTTTAATATGTTTTAAATGAACCACGATAGTAAATGTAACAATGACTAACAGTGACCAAGAGCCCCATTTTCCTGCATGTACAGCAGACCAAGCACCAATTTGGTTAGGATATTGCCATACGCCAAAAAATGTACCGAAATTCTCAGCAAGCCAAATAAAGAAACCTATCAGAACAAAAGCCAATAATAGTGGCATTTTTCGCTCTGTATCATAAGGCGTAAAATAAACCACACTACGGGCATAAAGACCTAAAATAAAGGCAGTTAAATACCAGCGATAATCACCGATAAAGTGATGAGAAAAGAAATTAATATAGATAGCGAGCGCAACCAAAGTTGCCATCCAATAAGGTGGATAATGTTCAATTCGTACTTTTAAAAAACGCCATGCTTGAATTAAATAACTTCCTACCGCGGAATACATAAACCCTGTAAATAAAGGGACTTCCCACAATTTAGTGTAAGCAAAATCAGGGTATTTCCACGATCCAATTGCCGCTGATGTTTTAAATAATTCCATCACAAAACCAACAATGTGGAAAAAACAGATCGCTTTTAATTCATCCCATGTTTCGAGTTTTCCCCATACCATCCATAATTGGAAAGCAATAGCGAGAATAAGTAAAACGTCATAACGAGGTATTCCTAATATTCCTTTACTTGGTGTTACAAATAAAATAAAAAAGAAAAATCCCGCAAATAAACAAGAACGCGCTTCTTTCACACCAAAAAAAAGAAATTCAACAATAAATCGTTTTATACCTTTAAAAGGCTTCAATGGTGGTTCTAATAAAAAATCATCCAATCGCTTTAACATGCTTCTTCCTGAAAACGTGCATTATTAAATAGTATTCAATGCAGAATAATAAATTAAGGAGAGATAAAATGAATGAGAAGAAATTTGCCATAGAATGAAAAAACGCACAAGGATGAAAAGGACGAAAAAGAAAGGATTTAAAAATAAAGGTATTTACCCCCCACTACGATACCCACTCTGACTGCCTTTTAGGGTAAATACCTTACGCAAATTTTGCGAAATAACTGAAGCTCAAGAGATAAACATAACCCACTCACATTTATCTCAGACGACATAACATGACATGACGACTTTACTTCTACTTTTTACTACTGCTGACAACTTCACTTTATTAACGAGGCTAATTTTTGAGAATAATATTTATTCTTTTTAATTTATCCCTACTCTTTCTATTAGTTATTTTTACTTATCGTAATCGTATTTAGCTTTTTATTTTTATTCAGGATAAAGTGCAATTAATACACTTTATCCTCACTCTGATATTAGAAAATAGTAAATGGCATAATTACGTTAAATTTAACGTCTTTTTCATCTTGGAAGATATTACCAAAACCACCTTCATAACTTGGGATATCGGAATGGTTATCATAACGGGTATAATGAAGCTTAAAGAGTGTCCCTTTAGCGCGACCTTCTTGAACCGTATACATAATATCCGCATTCCACGCACTTTCTCTGATGCGCTGACCTTGATCATAAATGGCTTTACCACTTGGTTTAGCATCCCATGCATAAACATAAGAAGTACCTACCGCCCAGCCAGATAGATCCCAATTTTTCAGGTCGTACATTACACCCGCATAAAGTGCTTTTTCACCGTTGGCGTTAAAGTCAGAACGACCATCCCACCACACATCAAGACGACCATTTGATGTCGCCCAACCCGGAGTCATACGTTGTAAGAAATAACCTTGATTACCTTCAGCTTTAACCCATGTTCCTTCTACTTTGAAGTCAAATACATTGTAGGTATAACCAAAAGTCAGTGCTTGTAACCATGCCAGCCCATCATAAACATCATTAACGCCACCACCGGTCACTTTATCTTTAGCACCGTAGAATTGGTAAGACGTTCTTAATGCATTGTCAGCAATTGGGAAATCATAAGAAACTTTACCAAAATACTGATCGATATAACCATCAGCCTGACCAAATGCAGCTTCTAACACAAGGCTGTTTTTAAAATCATATTTGGCGCCGAAAGAGTGAAGATAGCTGATATTCGTTTCTAGATCAGCTTTACGGAAGTTATACATATTCCGATACCATGGTGCTTTGTATTCATCTGTCCACATATAGGAGAAAGATAATTCACCACTTTTATCGAAATCGAAGACTGCACCAGCTTCAGCACCGCGGTAAGTTCCTGGTAAGAAGCTCCAATGTGGACGCAATAAACTTTGGCCTTTAGGTTGAATATACCCACCTTGTGCCCAGAAGTTGCCTAATTTGAATTTCGCAGCTGCTTTATAAACGCTCATACCACTGCGATCGCCAGTCCATTTTTCATCCCAGCGACTTTTTGCATCACTAAAACCGATTTCATTAGGTGCAGCAGGGCCACTATTATTCAATTCAGCCGCACCAAAGGCAGCTAAATCAATACCAATAAAATCACCTAGGTAACCTGATGAGAAGTCTAGATTAGCGTTGAAAGTAGAATGGTGTAGGTTGGCTTTGTATTTACCGTAATCAGGACTATTTGGTGTTAACTCTTTTCTATCACGGTCACGTTGCCAATAAAAAAGACCACCTGTTAAGGTTGAGTCATCAATAAATCCTTCAGCATGAGACATTTTTGCAGGTAGTGCAGTTACAAGCAATGCGCCCATAACGGCAAGTGCCACCCTGCCTGGTTTAGCATGTTGCATAACCATAGCATTGTTTCCTCTTTGACTTTGACTAAAAAAGAAATAAGCACAATGCCTATTTCCAAATATAAAACCCCAAGTGGGGAAAAAACCTAAATTAGGTTAGAAACAGCATATTTTTCGCGACGCGAATTATCAACCAAAAAAAAAGAATTTTTATCAAAATATGACCAAGGGCACATAACTAAATGATCGTTTCATTTTCTTGCTTTTATAAGCTCTCATTAAAAATAAACATAAGAAATTGATTTAATTTAATTTTTTAGACTAATCTTTAAACGATATTAGATTTCGTTTTTATTAAAAGGAATAATAAGTAGTGCTTATAAATAATCTTTTTTAACGTTGTAAAATATGTGCTTTAAATCACACTTTTCTTACTACAGTCTTATTGAATGAAATGTTATGAAAAAACGGAAGAATAAAGTGATAACAAGTTAATTATTTCAAATGAAATAAATAAAAAGTTATCGTTTGGAATGAAAAACTTGAGATTAATTGATCCTAAAAGAATAAATACTAAATATAAATAGATGAAAAATTGTACAAAATTAGAAAAAAAACAGATAAAAAAATGCTCGATAACTAATTACCGAGCATTCTATTAATTTTGGTGCTAACTATTGCGACTCAAAATAAGGTTTAAATCAACCTTGTTGAGAAATCTTAGCCCAAGTGTCACGTAAGCCTACTGTACGGTTAAACACTAACTTATCCGCTGTTGATAGCTTATCAGCACAGAAGTAGCCTTCACGCTCAAATTGATACGCTTTTTCGATAGCTGCATCTTTTAAGCTACGTTCAACAAAACCTTCACGAATAACTAAAGATTCAGGGTTAATTGTTGATAAGAAATCATCTTCTGCCGCTGGGTTTGGTACGCTAAACAGACGGTCATACAGACGTATTTCAGCAGGAACAGCATGTGGAATACTTACCCAGTGAATAACACCTTTTACTTTACGACCATCAGCAGGATCTTTATTTAAAGTCTCAGCATCATAAGTACAGTAAATGGTCGTAATTTCGCCTTGTTCGTCTTTTTCGACACGTTCTGCTTTAATCACATAAGCATTACGTAAACGGACTTCTTTACCTAGCACCAGACGTTTATATTGGCGGTTTGCTTCTTCTTTGAAGTCAGCACGATCAATATAAATTTCACGGCTAAATGGCACTTCACGCGTTCCCATTTCCGGTTTATTAGGGTGATTCGGCGCAGTTAAAATCTCTTCGCCTTCTGGCATATTTTCAATCACTAAACGAACTGGATCGATAACAGCCATTGCACGAGGTGCATTTTCGTTTAAATCATCACGAATACAAGATTCTAATGCAGCCATTTCAACATTATTTTCTTGTTTCGTTACACCAATACGTAAACAGAATTCACGAATAGAGTCTGCGGTATAACCACGACGACGTAAGCCTGAAATGGTTGGCATACGAGGATCATCCCAACCATTGACGATGTTTTCTGTCACAAGCTGATTCAGCTTACGCTTTGACATCACAGTATATTCAAGGTTAAGACGAGAGAATTCATATTGACGAGGATGACAAGGGATAGTGATATTATCCAGCACCCAATCATATAAACGACGGTTATCTTGGAATTCTAACGTACATAAAGAATGAGTGATATTTTCCAGAGCATCTGAGATACAGTGGGTAAAATCATACATTGGATAAATGCACCATTTATTTCCAGTTTGGTGGTGTTCAGCGAATTTAATACGATAAAGCACCGGATCACGCATAACAATAAATGGTGATGCCATATCAATTTTCGCACGTAAACACGCTTTACCTTCTTCAAAGCCACCAGCACGCATTTTTTCAAACAGTGCTAAGTTCTCTTCTACGCTACGTGAACGATAAGGACTGTTTTTACCTGGCTCTTTTAATGTACCGCGATATTCACGAATTTCTTCAGCGCTCAACTCATCGACATAAGCTAAGCCTTTATTAATCAACTCAATCGCATATTGATAGAGTTGATCAAAATAATCTGAGGAGTAATGAACGCTACCTTCCCATTGGAAACCTAACCACTGAACATCTTTTTGAATTGAGTTGATGTACTCAATATCTTCTTTTACTGGATTGGTATCATCAAAACGTAAATTACATTTACCCTGGTAATCTTTAGCAATACCAAAATTCAGACAAATTGATTTCGCATGGCCGATATGAAGATAGCCATTAGGTTCAGGTGGGAAACGCGTATGCACGCTATCATGTTTCCCTGTTGCCAGATCTTCGTCAATTATTTGACGAATAAAGTTAGTTGGGCGGGCATCTGCCTCATTCATGGTCATTTTTTCCTCAAAGCAAAACGCATAATTAACCCACTATAATCCAATAAGCAGGTTTCATAAATACCTTAGCTAAATACACCCCTGAGATATTTATCAAAATAGAGATAAAAAAACGGGAAGTTTGAAAGACTCCCCGTTTTATCGTCTTATTTAACCATCTCTTTATAGAGGATTAAATATCTGTATAGAATTTATTTTAATACTTTGTAGATAACGGTTTTATTTCCAACCACATCACCTGTAACTTGTTCAGCAATTTTATCAAAATCATCAATATTGCTTACAATCACAGGACTTATCATCGATTTAGCATTAGCGTTCAGATATTCAAGATCTAATTCTAAGATAGGTTGACCGACTTTAACGTTCGCACCTTCTTCAACTAAACGCTTAAAGCCTTTACCGCCTAATGCGACAGTATCAATCCCCATATGAACGATGATTTCAACACCATTATCGGTTTCAATACAAAATGCATGGTTAGTATCAAAAATCTTAACAACCGAGCCTGTTGCAGGTGCCATTACAATATTAGAGGTTGGTTTAATCGCAAGCCCATCCCCTACAACACCACTTGAGAAAGCTTCATCAGGCACATCTTTTAATGCTACAACTTCACCATCAAAAGGCGCAATCATTTCAAGTAATACTTTTGCATTAGTATTAGCTTGTTTTATAGGTGTTTTTTCAGTAGACACGGTTGAAGTAGATGTACCTTCATAAGCGGCAACTGGGCCTTGTGTTAATACATCGCGCATTGCGTTAGCCACAAGTTCTGCACGCGTACCCACAATCACTTGAACACTTTGTTTATTTAAACGAATAACACCTGATGCGCCTAAACGTTTTGCGTATGCATCATTAACTACAGAAGAATCTTTTACATTGAGGCGTAGGCGAGTAATACAAGCATCGATACCCGTTAAATTATCAGAGCCACCAATAGCGGCGATATATTGACGAGCTTCTTGCTGGATGCCTGCTTTGCTATTCGCAGGGGCTGTTGTGATATCTTCATCATAACCATCTGCGGTTTCATCATCAGACACTTCATCTTCACGGCCTGGTGTTTTTAGATTGAATTTCGTAATAGTGAAACGGAAAATACCGTAATAGATAAAGAAAAACACAATACCTTGGACAATCAACATGTACCAGTGTACAGCAAGTGGGTTACGAGATGATAAGAACATATCCACTAAGCCTGCACTAAAGCCAAACCCTGAAATCCACTCCATACTAGCAGCAATATAAACAGAAATTGCCATTAAGAATGCGTGAATAACATAAAGCACTGGTGCAACAAACATAAATGAGAATTCAAGCGGTTCAGTGATACCTGTGAAGAATGCAGCAAATGCACCCGCCATCATAATACCAGCAACTTTTGCTTTATTTTCTTTACGTGCACAGTGATAAATCGCCAGTGCAGCACCTGGTAAACCAAACATCATGACAGGGAAGAAACCCGCTTGATAACGACCAGTTACACCGACTGTCGCTAAACCAGCATCAATAGATTTCTGACCAGCAAGGAAATTAGGAATATCATTGATACCCGCAACGTCAAACCAGAATACAGAGTTCAATGCGTGGTGTAGACCAACAGGAATTAATAAACGGTTAAAGAATGCGTAAATACCGGCACCTAATGCCCCCATATCTTTAATACTTTCACCGAAGCTGACTAATCCGCCATAAATAACAGGCCAGATATACATCAAAATAAAGGCAACGATGATCATGAGGAATGACGCTAAAATAGGAACTAAACGTCGACCACTAAAGAATGAAAGTGCAAGAGGCAATTCTACTTGGCTAAAACGGTTATAAAGTTCCGCTGAAAGCACACCCACTAAAATCCCCACAAATTGGTTCTCTATTTTACCAAATGCGGCAGGTACAGCCTCTAATGGGATCCCCTTGATCATAGACACAGCTGCTGGCGAACAAAGTGTTGTGACCACCAAGAAACTCACAAAACCCGTTAGAGCAGCAGCACCGTCTTTGTCTTTTGACATGCCATAAGCGACACCAATGGCAAATAAGACTGACATGTTTTCGATGATAGCAGCACCAGATTTGATAAGTAAGGCAGCAAGCGCGTTATCGCTACCCCAGCCTACTGGATCAATCCAGTAGCCAATCCCCATCAGAATTGCAGCTGCAGGTAATGTAGCAACAGGCACCATTAGTGCCCGTCCTATCTTCTGCAGATAACTTAAAATATTCACAAACTCCCCCTTGGATAGCCCCTATACGGGATCTTATTCATACTCATTCATATTTTATAAAAAAATTGATGAGCTAATTATTTAATTCCATTTTCAGTCTAAAAAAATTATTTCGTATCGCAAATTAATTAGTCATAATTTGTGATTGAAGTCACCAATATCGTATATTTTTTAGCTGAAATGCTGGCTAAGTCAGAAAGCTTATTTTATGATTAAAAATATCTTTTGGCGGGACAATTGAGTCATCGACTAAAAATGAAAAGAAATTCGTGTTATAGATGAGCCACTGATAATCACACAATGAAATAACATGTTCCTGAATTATCAGATTTGTCTTTTTTCTAAGAGGTTACTATGAGGTTAATCCCCCTATCCACGGCAAAACAAGTTGGTAAGTGGTCCGCAAATTACATCGTTGAAAAGATCAACGCATTTAATCCAACCGCAGATCGCCCTTTCGTGCTTGGTTTACCAACTGGTGGCACGCCATTGGCGACATATAAAGAGTTAATTGAATTACACCGTGCTGGAAAAGTCAGTTTTCAACACGTTGTGACATTCAATATGGATGAATATGTTGGTATTCCATCAGATCATTCACAAAGTTATCGTACATTTATGTATGAAAACTTCTTTAATCATATTGATATTAAAGATGAAAATATCAATTTATTAAACGGCAACGCAGAAGATCCACAAGCAGAATGTGCACGTTATGAGGCTAAAATAAAGTCTTATGGCAAAATCAATCTGTTTATGGGCGGTGTAGGTAACGACGGTCACATTGCATTTAATGAACCTGCGTCATCACTCTCTTCACGCACTCGTATGAAAACGCTCACCGAAGACACCCGTTTAGCAAATTCACGTTTCTTCGACAATAATGTTAATCATGTTCCTAAATACGCACTAACTGTCGGTGTAGGCACATTATTAGACGCTGAAGAATTAATGATTTTGGCAACAGGTTTTAATAAAGCGCAGGCTGTGCATGCCGCCACCGAAGGTGCAGTTAACCATTTATGGACAATTTCCTGTGTCCAGCTTCATCCAAAAGCAATTATAGTGTGTGATGATCCTGCCACAATGGAATTACGAGTTAAAACATTGCGTTATTTCCAACAAATTGAAGCGCAAGAGTGTCAAAAATACCAAGACTAAGTTTAGTAAAATAAGTACCTACTGATTAAGTAGTGGAAAAGGCTAAGCTCTCTTACTTATCAGCCAGAATTTACTGGCTGATATCGGCTTTTTTTAGATTGACTTCCCTTATCAGGAGACAAAGGTATGTTTGCCTTAACAAATGCTGTTATTTATACAGGTTACGACCGTTTAGAAAATCACGCCATTATTATTAACGGCTCCCGTATTGAGCAGGTTTGCCCACAGGATCAACTGCCAAAAGATATCACTGTTCGTGATATGAAAGGTGCAATTGTCTCTCCCGGTTTTATCGATTTACAAGTTAATGGTTGTGGTGGCGTGCAATTTAATGACACACCAGAAAATGTCACCGTTGAAACGCTAGAAATCATGCAAAAAGCAAATGAGCGTTTAGGCTGTACCAGTTATTTACCAACACTAATTACCTGTTCTGATGAATTGATGAAGATAGGCATCGAAGCAACTCGCGCCTACATGAAAAAACATGAAAACAAAGTACTGGGATTACACTTAGAAGGCCCTTACATCAATGTGATTAAAAAAGGGACACATGATCCGCAATTTATTCGTCAACCAAGTGCTCAGATGATTAGCTATTTGTGCGATAATGCTGATGTCATCGCTAAAATCACCCTTGCACCAGAAATGGTTGATGAAAAGTATGTTCGTCAATTAATCAAAGCAGGTATCATTGTTTCGGCAGGCCATTCCAATTCGACTTATGAAGAAGCTCGTAAAGGATTCCGTAATGGAATTTCATTATCGACCCATCTTTATAATGCAATGCCTTATATTACAGGCAGAGGCCCTGGCCTTGTTGGCGCTATTTATGATACACCTGAGGTTTATGCAGGTATTATTGCTGATGGTATGCATGTTTCATGGGCTAATATTCGCAATAGTAAACGTTTAAAAGGCGATAAATTACTATTAGTCACAGATGCAACTGCGCCTGCGGGGCTTGATCCTAATAAAAATGAGATGGATAGCTTCGTTTTTGCAGGAAAAACCATATATTATCGTAATGGATTGTGTGTCGATGCTGATGGCACATTAAGTGGATCATCACTTACCATGATTGGCGCGATTAAAAATAGCGTGATTCATGTAGGTATTCCATTAGATGAAACATTACGAATGGCTACACTTTATCCCGCTCGTGCGATTGGGATAGAAAAAGAACTCGGTACAATTGAAGCAGGAAAAATTGCTAATCTCGCTTCTTTTGACAAGGACTTCAACCTTTGCACAACATTTGTCAATGGTATTGAAATAACTGATAACTAATGGATGTATATGCTGATGAGTCATAACAACACTGAAACGCAAATTGGCAATATCGATCTTGTTAAACAACTTAACAGTGCGATTGTGTATCGACTGATTGATCAACACGGGCCCATTTCCCGTATCCAAATAGCCGAACAAAGCCAACTAGCACCTGCCAGTGTGACTAAAATTACTCGTCAGTTGCTTGAACGTGGACTGATTAAAGAAGTTGATCAACAAGCATCAACAGGTGGACGCCGTGCGATTTCCATCATTGTTGAACACCGTAATTTTAATACCGTCAGTGTGCGACTAGGACGCAATGATGCGACTGTCGCACTCTATGATCTGAGTGGTAAGGTCATTATTGAGCAACACTATCCCATAGAACAGAGCACACAAAATGAAGTTGAAGCTCTGCTTATTAATGCAATTGATGATTTTATTAAACAAAATCAACGTCGTATTCGTGAGCTGATTTCAATTTCTGTCATCTTACCCGGCCTTGTTGATCCCAATAAAGGCGTTGTTCGCTATATGCCTCATATGAAAGTGGATAATTGGGCTTTAGTAAACAGTCTTGAAAAACGCTTTAGCCTTCCATGTTATGCTGGTCATGATATTCGAAGCCTCGCATTAGCTGAAAACTATTTTGGTGCTACCAGAGATTGTGAAGATTCGCTATTAGTGCGGATTCACCGTGGTGCGGGTGCCGGGGTTATTATTAATAATAAAATTCTCCTCAATCAGCGCGGTAACCTTGGGGAAATTGGCCATATTCAAATAGACCCTCTAGGCGAGCGTTGTCATTGTGGTAATTTTGGCTGTTTAGAAACAATTGCATCCAATACAGCAATTGAAGCCAAAGTACGCTATCAATTAGAGCAAGGCTACCCAAGTCAATATTTATCATCGACACAATGTCAAATCCAAGATATCTGTCATGCGGCAGTTAAAAATGATCCATTAGCCGTGGAAACAATTAAACAAGTTGGCCTACATTTGGGTAAAGCCATTGCGATCGCAATTAACTTATTTAACCCACAAAAAGTTGTCTTAGCGGGTGAATTAACCGAAGCTGCTGAAATTTTGCTACCGTCCATTCAAAGTTGTATTAATACGCAAGTCTTAAAAGAATTTAGAGAAGAGCTTCCTGTAGTCACATCAGAGCTTGATCATCGTTCTGCAATAGGGGCTTTTGCATTAACTAAACGAGCAATGCTTAACGGAGAATTGCTTCAACAGCTATTAGAAAAGTAAGTTATTGCTGATAAATTATACTTTTTGAGTTAAATACATACTTTTTCTTAGTTAAATAGAAAAATGAGTCCAAATTTCAAACAGTAATAGATTAAGAAAAAGAAATGTTACGTGATTTTCTCACTACATTTCTTTTTTTATACCTTTTTATCTCTACATTTTAATAGTGTTTATTCATCTCCTCTCTTCTTACTGCTTTGTTTTTTCTTTTTATTCACACTTTACACTCTCTTATTTTTGAGTATATTTTTTATCAACAAGGTTGTTTTTTGGATCTTTTTTCGACAAAATGATTAACCATCGAGCAAACGGACACGTTTCTCGAAAATTAATGCAAAAAGCAGTTGACGGATTTGTCTGTAATACGCATAATGCGCCCCGCAACGCCGACGAAGGTTATGCAAAAAAAGATGGCTATGTAGCTCAGCTGGTTAGAGCACAACACTCATAATGTTGGGGTCACAGGTTCGAATCCCGTCATAGCCACCATCTTTTTTGCGGGAGTGGCGAAATTGGTAGACGCACCAGATTTAGGTTCTGGCGCCGCAAGGTGTGCGAGTTCAAGTCTCGCCTCCCGCACCATTTTAACCTCGTCAAGAATTTATCAGTTGGGATATCGCCAAGCGGTAAGGCACCAGGTTTTGATCCTGGCATTCCCAGGTTCGAATCCTGGTATCCCAGCCATATTTCTGATAAATTAGTGTGTTGACAATTGAATTAGCGGATGGGATATCGCCAAGCGGTAAGGCACCAGGTTTTGATCCTGGCATTCCCAGGTTCGAATCCTGGTATCCCAGCCATCTTTCGCTAGATTCAATATGGCTATGTAGCTCAGCTGGTTAGAGCACAACACTCATAATGTTGGGGTCACAGGTTCGAATCCCGTCATAGCCACCATTTTTTGGGATATCGCCAAGCGGTAAGGCACCAGGTTTTGATCCTGGCATTCCCAGGTTCGAATCCTGGTATCCCAGCCATATTTTGAAAGAGAGACTCGCAAAGCGAGTCTTTTTTTCTCCAAGTTGTTGCGGGAGTGGCGAAATTGGTAGACGCACCAGATTTAGGTTCTGGCGCCGCAAGGTGTGCGAGTTCAAGTCTCGCCTTCCGCACCATTGATTATTAACGTGTTTATCACGAAATCAACGATTAAGACTCGCAATAGCGGGTCTTTTTTGTTTCTGCGATCCTATTTTCCCCAAACACAATTTCCCCCTTTGTACTTCTCTTTACTTTCCTGCATTCAAAACGATTTTTTTAATTCCATCTTTATTTTTCCAAGCCTTTTTGATCTCTCTGTACATATATTCACTCAAATACTATACTCCCCTATAGTATATTTAAGGATTATATATGCCACACTCACCAGCAGAAAAAAAAGCCGCGTTAACTCGCGTGAGAAAAATCAAAGGGCAACTTCTTGCATTAGAAACTGCTCTTGAAAATGAAAATGAATGCGGTCAGGTATTACAACAAATTGCTGCCATTCGGGGCGCTATCAATGGCCTAATGGCAGGTGTACTCGAAAGTCATTTACGTGAAGGTCTAATGGATGCTGTCGCTTCTCCTGAAGATCAAAAAAATTCCGTTGATGATGCCATTTCACTTATCCGCACTTACCTGCGTTAATAACAAAAAAAGGATACACCATGAAATCTCGTGCTGCGGTCGCATTTGGACCAGGAGAGCCTTTAAAAATTGTTGAAGTTGATGTGATGCCACCAAAAGCTGGCGAAGTGCTCATAAAAATTAGCCACACAGGCGTTTGCCATACAGATGCCTTTACGCTCTCAGGTGATGATCCTGAAGGCGTCTTCCCAGCAATTCTTGGTCATGAAGGCGCAGGCGTTGTTGTTGAAGTAGGTGAAGGCGTCACTAGCGTAAAACCTGGCGATCATGTTATTCCCCTGTACACAGCAGAATGCGGTGAATGTCTATTTTGTAAATCAGGCAAAACAAACTTATGTGTTGCAGTCAGAGCAACACAAGGAAAAGGCTTAATGCCTGATGGAACAACACGCTTTTCCTATAATGGACAACCTATTTATCACTACATGGGATGTTCTACCTTTAGTGAATACAGCGTTGTTGCTGAAGTTTCACTAGCAAAAATTAATCCTGAAGCTAATCACGAAGAAGTCTGTTTATTAGGATGTGGTGTAACAACAGGTATTGGTGCAGTTCACAATACGGCAAAAGTACAAGAAGGTGATTCAGTCGCTGTCTTTGGTTTAGGTGGTATTGGTCTTGCTGTTCTGCAAGGTGCAAGACAAGCCAAAGCGGGCCGTATTTTTGCCATTGATACTAATCCTGAGAAATTTGCATTGGCACGTCAATTTGGTGCGACAGATTGTCTAAATCCTAATGATTACGATAAACCTATCCAGCAAGTCCTTGTCGAAATGACCCAATGGGGTGTTGATCATACTTTTGAATGTATCGGAAACGTCAATGTGATGAGAGCCGCATTAGAAAGTGCGCATCGTGGTTGGGGTCAATCTGTCATCATTGGTGTGGCAGGTGCAGGACAAGAGATCTCAACACGTCCTTTCCAATTAGTGACGGGTCGTTCGTGGAAAGGTACTGCTTTTGGTGGTGTAAAAGGCCGTAGTCAATTACCCGGCATGGTTGAAGATGCAATGAAAGGTAATATCGAACTTAAACCTTTTGTTACCCATAAACTGCCATTAGAAAAAATTAATGAAGCTTTTGATTTAATGCACGAAGGTAAATCAATCCGCACTGTTATTCATTTCGATTAATCATCCTCAAACCTATGTCTCATCGGTTTGTCTTTGTTTTTTAAAGGAGTCAAAATGGAAAGGATTGAACGTCACGCCTGTTTTGGTGGTTGGCAAGAAGTTTATCAACATACATCAAAGGCGTTAAGTTGTGAGATGAAATTTGCCATCTATCTTCCTCCGATGGAAGAAGGGCAAAAATACCCTGTTTTATATTGGTTATCAGGTTTAACTTGTAATGAACAAAATTTTATTACTAAAGCTGGTGCTCAACAATTTGCAGCACAACATAGCATTATTTTAGTTGTGCCAGATACCAGTCCTCGTGGTGAAAATGTCGCTGATGATAGTGCTTATGATCTAGGGCAAGGTGCAGGCTTTTATCTTAATGCCACCCAATCGCCTTGGAATGAACATTACAAGATGTATGACTATATTGTTGATGAGCTACCGACACTGATTGAAACACACTTTCCTGTCACGGATAAACGCGCAATTAGCGGTCATTCAATGGGAGGACATGGCGCCTTAACGATTGCCTTACGAAATTCAGCCCGCTATCGCAGCGTGTCGGCATTTTCTCCTATAGTGTCACCCTCTATTGTTCCTTGGGGTAAAAAGGCGTTTAGCGCTTATTTAGGGAATGATGTGGCACAGTGGAAACAATATGATGCGGTTGAATTAATTAACCAAGCAGAAAGTGTATTACCTATGCGTGTTGATGTCGGGCTTGATGATCCGTTCTATCAAGAACAGCTTAAACCTGAATTATATGCGCAAGTTTGTGACAAAAAACAGTTCCCTTATCAATTGAATTTACATCAAGGGTACGATCACAGTTACTATTTTGTGGCAAGTTTTATTGGCGAACATATTGCCTTTCATGCAAAGCACTTAAACGCTTAGCGATAATGCGATGCTCTCTTTGGGGAGATCATCGCATTACTTTATTACTTAAATCACTTAATGCCTAATGCATAACGTAGCGCCGCTTCTTTAGCCTTACCTGCATGTTGAGCTGCTAAAAGACCGATATTTCTAACAACTTTTAATCCCGGTAATTGGTGACTAAAGGCGTGATAAAAAACATCCATTCCCGCTTGCATCACTAAGTTATCAGGCATACGTCGACGCTGATATTTCTTCAATAACGCCATTGAATCCCAAGGTTCAAAATGTTTTTTGGCATCAGCCACTAAGTCTAAGAAACAATCCACATCACGGTAACCTAAATTGACGCCCTGCCCCGCTAAAGGATTGATGGTATGAGCCGCATCTCCCAACAAAATAATCCCTTTATCAACATAACGGCTTGCATGTTGACGCGTTAATGGGAATGAACCGGCTGCAATAGGTGTCGCTTTACCTAATCGCTCAGGAAAAGCATGTTGAATTTCTTTTTCTAACTGCATCATCGACATGTTTTGCAGTTTTCTAATTCGATCAGGTGAGTCATACCAAACCAAACAAGCCCAGTTATCAAAAAGCGGTAAATAAGCACGAGGCCCAGAAGGGTAAAAACGTTGCCATGTTCCCTTTTCTGGTGGTAATTCTGTTTTTACTGTAATCAACATACAAGATTGGCGATATTGCCAGCCATTGCTACCAATACCTGCAAATTGGCGTACTTGAGAATTCGCACCATCGGCACCCACCACTAAATTTGTGGTCACTTCACTGCCATCAGAAAGTGTTACCTTCCATTTATCATCTAAATAGATCATTTTACTTAGACTGTTTGGGCATAATAAAGTGATATTGCTATAACGTTCAGCTTCTTGCCAAAGCGCTAATTGCAAAATACGGTTTTCAACCATATACCCCAATTCGGGCAATCCTAAGCTTTTTGCATCAAAAACAACATGAGCGTTTTCTTCTTCCCATGTTTCAAGAGTGAGATAAGGCGCAGAACGCATAGCCAAAACATGTTGCCATGCACCTAGTTGTTTTAATAGACTAACGGACGCACAGCTAATCGCAGAAATACGGATATCAGGATGAGATGACGCATCAAAAGGTGCTGGAGACTGTCGTTCAATCATTGCGACACGCAATCCTTCTTGCGCCAGCCCAATTGCAACAGCAGCGCCAATCATCCCGCCACCCGCGATGATTGCATCAAAATCGTTTTTTACATTACTCATCATTGTTATGCCATAACTCATTACTTTAAATAATAGGTAAGCGCTGTTTCTGTTTATTTTGATTAAACTAAACGCCATAAAGAATTAGCGCCGACTTACTCTAGTCACTGACCACACAAATGACTACAATAACCGCCTTATTGGCTTATTACACGCAACGTTTTCCAGTGATTAGCTATTGTCTCACTGAAAATACCGGATTTACACAATGTCGACGATAAAAAAACTGTACATTAAAACTTGGGGCTGTCAGATGAATGAGTACGATTCATCCAAAATGGCAGACCTACTCGAAAGCACCCACGGTTATCAGTTAACCGATGTCGCCGAAGATGCGGACATTCTACTGCTAAATACCTGTTCTATCCGTGAGAAAGCACAAGAAAAAGTCTTTCATCAGTTAGGACGTTGGAAATATTTTAAAGATAATAAACCCGATATTATCATTGGCGTTGGCGGTTGTGTTGCCTCTCAAGAAGGTGAATACATTCGTCAACGTGCGCAGTGTGTCGATATTATCTTCGGACCACAAACCTTACACCGCTTACCTGAAATGATTAACCAGGTTAAAGGTACTAAAAGCCCAGTTGTCGATATCAGCTTCCCTGAAATCGAAAAATTTGACCGTCTGCCAGAGCCTCGTGCTGATGGCCCTTCCGCTTTTGTTTCTATCATGGAAGGCTGTAACAAATACTGCTCTTTCTGCGTAGTTCCTTACACTCGCGGTGAAGAAGTTAGCCGTCCTTGTGATGATGTGCTATTTGAAATTGCTCAATTAGCTGCACAAGGTGTGCGCGAAGTAAACCTGTTAGGTCAAAACGTTAATGCCTATCGTGGCGCCACTTTTGATGGTCAAATCTGTAGCTTTGCTGAATTAATTCGCTTAGTGGCAGCAATTGATGGTATTGACCGCGTTCGCTTTACTACTAGCCACCCTATCGAATTTACTGACGATATTGTTGCAGTTTATGAAGATACACCAGAATTAGTCAGCTATTTACACTTACCAGTGCAAAGTGGTTCTGACCGCATTCTAACATTAATGAAGCGTAACCATACGGCACTTGAATATAAGAGCATCATTCGCAAATTACGCAAAGCGCGTCCTGGTATTCTGATAAGCTCAGACTTTATCATCGGTTTCCCAGGTGAAACACAAGACGACTTTGAAAAAACGATGCAATTAATTGCAGATGTTAATTTTGATATGAGCTTTAGTTTCATCTATTCCGCTCGTCCCGGTACGCCAGCCGCTGACTTACCTGATGACGTTAGTGAAGATGAAAAGAAACAGCGTTTATATCTGCTACAACAACGTATCAATCAACAAGCCATGAACTTTAGCCGAGCGATGCTAAACAGTGTGCAACGTATTCTTGTTGAAGGCCCTTCACGTAAAAATGTGATGGAGCTTTCTGGTCGTACTGAAAATAACCGAGTGGTTAACTTTGAAGGTACACCGGATATGATTGGTAAGTTCGTTGATGTTGAGATTGTGGACGTTTATGCCAACTCCCTACGTGGTAAAGTGGTTAGAACGGAAGATCAAATGGATTTACGTATCCATGAATCACCAGAATCCGTCATTGCACGTACTCGTAAAGAAGATGAATTAGGGGTAGGTGTTTACCAACCTTAATTAATCAGATTTAACAAAAGGATAATCAGTGACAGTAATAGCACATGCACAAGTAGCGACCCAAGAAATTTTCTTAGAGCCAGCTGACAATGCCCGTTTAATGAGCCTATGTGGTCCATTTGACGATAATATTAAGCAACTTGAGCGCCGTTTAGGTATCGAGATTAATCATCGTGATAACCGTTTTAAACTCACGGGTAAATCATTATGTGTCAATGCAGCAGCAGGAATTTTACGTCGCCTGTATGTGGAAACCTCGCCAATTAAAGGCGTGATCCCCGATATCGACCCTGAACAAATTCACCTTGCAATCAAAGAAAGCCGTGTGCTTGAGCAAAGTGATGAGCATGTTCCTGAATTTGGGAAATCGACCAATATTCGAACTAAGCGAGGTGTGATAAAACCTCGTACACCGAATCAGGCACAATATATTGCCAATATTCAAACCCATGATATTACTTTTGGTATTGGGCCTGCCGGTACAGGGAAAACTTATCTGGCTGTTGCTGCCGCTGTTGATGCTCTTGAACGTCAAGAAGTGCGTCGTATTTTATTAACACGCCCTGCGGTTGAAGCCGGTGAAAAACTGGGCTTTTTACCGGGCGATTTAAGTCAAAAAGTCGATCCCTATTTACGACCACTTTATGATGCGTTATTTGAGATGTTAGGTTTTGAAAAAGTTGAGAAACTAATAGAGCGTAATGTCATTGAAGTCGCTCCTCTCGCTTATATGCGTGGGCGTACACTCAATGATGCCTTTATTATTCTTGATGAAAGCCAAAACACCACCATCGAACAGATGAAAATGTTCTTAACGCGTATTGGCTTTAATTCTAAAGCGGTTGTTACTGGGGATATTACCCAAATTGACCTGCCAAGAGGCAATAAATCAGGCTTACGTCATGCCATCGAAGTTTTATCCGATGTGAATGACTTAAGTTTTAACTTTTTCCACAGTGAAGACGTTGTTCGCCACCCTGTGGTTGCCAAAATTGTTATCGCCTATGAAGCTTGGGAAACGGAAGATCAAAAACGTCGCCAAGCTATCAAAGCAGAAAAAGAGAAGCTTCAGAGAGAAAATCATGAGTGAAGTTATCCTTGATTTACAAGTAGCTAGTGAAAATACACAAGGGCTTCCTACTGAAGCCCAGTTTATGACATGGTTGGAAGCGGTATTACCGCAGTTTCAACCTGTAAGTGAAGTGACTATTCGCATTGTGGATGAAGCAGAAAGTCATGAACTGAATCTCACTTATCGCGGTAAAGATAGACCCACTAACGTGCTTTCTTTTCCTTTTGAAGCACCACCTGAAATTGAACTGCCTCTATTAGGTGATTTGATTATTTGCCGACAAGTGGTAGAAAAAGAAGCCGTTGAACAGAGTAAGACCGTCGAAGAACATTGGGCACACATGGTTATTCATGGTTGTCTGCATCTTTTAGGTTATGATCATATTGAAGATGATGAAGCCGAAGAAATGGAAGGTTTAGAGACAGAAATCTTACAAAATTTAGGTTATGCAGATCCCTATTTAATTGAAAAAGAGTAACAGTTCTCTTATTTTTATGATAAATACTATATCTAATTAACCATTCAATGAGGAAAAATAGTTAAAACGCCATGAGCGACGACCAATCTTCGAGTAACGATAACCCTGGTCCTAAGAAAGGGTTTCTCACACTGCTTAATCAGTGGTTCCACGGTGAACCTAAAAACCGTGATGATCTGATGGAGCTTATCCGCGATTCTGAACAGAAAGAATTAATTGATCCTGATACCCGCGACATGCTTGAAGGGGTAATGGATATTGCTGAACAACGTGTTCGGGATATTATGATCCCACGCTCCCAAATCGTTACACTAAAACGTAATCAAACTCTTGATGAATGTTTAGATGTAATTATTGATTCAGCACATTCCCGTTTCCCAGTCATCAGCGAAGACAAAGATCATATTGAAGGCTTATTAATGGCAAAAGATTTACTGCCATTTATGCGTACTGACGCAGAGCCATTTAGTATGGATAAAGTCTTACGTTCAGCGGTTGTTGTACCTGAAAGTAAACGGGTCGATCGCCTATTAAAAGAATTCCGCTCACAACGCTATCATATGGCAATTGTGATTGATGAATTTGGAGGTGTATCAGGGCTTGTCACAATTGAAGATATTCTAGAACTTATCGTAGGCGAAATTGAAGATGAGTATGACGATGAGGATGATATTGATATTCGTCCACTGAGTCGCCATGCTTACTCAGTTCGAGCTTTAACCCAGATAGAAGATTTCAATGAAGCGTTCGGTACACATTTCAGCGATGAAGAAGTTGATACTATTGGCGGTTTAGTTATGCAAGCCTTTGGTCATCTTCCTGCTCGTGGTGAAACTATTACCATTGATAATTACCAATTTAAAGTTGTTATGGCAGATAGCCGTAAGATCATTCAGGTTTATGTGCATATCCCAGATGATGCGCCCATTCCTGAACTAGGTAATGATGCATAGGATCTAAATGAATAATACCTCTTTCTTAAACCGCCAGTGGGTTCGCGCCCTTCTGGCGGTTTTTTTCGGTGCTATCGGCACCTTCGCGTTTTCGCCTTTTAACTTTTGGCCTGCGGCCTTAATTTCACTGCTGGGCCTATTACTGATAATCACGCAACGTACAACCCGACAAGGTGCATTTCTTGGCTTTGCTTGGGGCTTTGGATTATTCGGCACCGGTGTAAATTGGGTTTATGTCAGCATTGCTGATTTTGGCGGTATGCCATTTGCAATAAATATCTTTTTAGTGATTTTATTAGCACTTTATTTATCACTCTATACCCTACTTTTTGCCGGCTTATTAAATAAGTTTTTCCCAAACCCGACTCTATGGCGATTTGTTTTTGCTGCACCCGCACTATGGCAAATTACAGAATTCTTAAGAGGTTGGGTATTATCGGGTTTCCCATGGTTACAATTTGGTTATAGCCAAATTGACGGCCCATTAAAAGGTATTGCACCTATTTTTGGTGTCACAATGATAACGTTGCTACTGACTGTTATCAGTGGCCTTATCGCATTTACTCTCTTTCGAAAATCAATTTATAGCCTTGTTGCAGCACTCCTATTATTGGTGCTGCCTATCAGCTTTAAATCTTATCAGTGGTATCAACCATTACCAGATGAAACACAAGAGATAGCACTTGTTCAGGGGAATATTGCGCAATCATTAAAATGGGAACCCGGTACATTAGAAAGTACACTAAAAACCTATCTCACTTTAAGCCGTCCTTTTATTGGTAATGCAAATCTTATTATTTGGCCTGAATCGGCGATCCCTGATATTGAAATTCAACAGCAAGGCTTTTTAGCTGAGCTTGATAAGCAATTGAGAGAGCAAGATACTCATTTAATGACAGGAATTATTGATGCTCGGCCGACATTAGAAGGTTATCGTTTCTATAATAGTGTCATCACATTAGGTGAACACTATGCTTATCAATATCCAGCCACAGATCGCTATAATAAACATCACCTTGTTCCTTTTGGTGAATATGTACCATTAGAATCACTATTACGCCCACTGGCACCTTTCTTTAATTTACCGATGTCATCATTAAGCCAAGGCGAATATGTACAACCTCAACTGACTATCAATGATGCCAAAATTACCGCGGCTATCTGCTATGAAATTATTTTAGGTGAGCAAGTTCGTGCTAATTTCAAACCTGATACACGATTCTTATTAACGATTTCTAATGATGCGTGGTTTGGCAATTCAATCGGCCCTTGGCAGCATTTTCAAATGGCGAGAATGCGCTCTCTTGAGTTAGGAAGACCATTATTACGTTCGACAAATAATGGTATTACAGCCTTTATTGCCGCCAACGGTGATGTAATTTCTCAACTTCCTCAATTTGAAGAAGGTGCTTTAGCGGAAAAAATGACACCAACAACAGGATTAACCCCTTATTATAAATGGGGTAATACACCATTGTGGATACTGGTTGGATTATTTTTTATTATCGCCTTTATTAAACGCCGTAATTAAAATGAATAAAGCCCAACCTTATTAAGTTAATATTAATTAGGTTGGGCTTTCTCTAATAAAAGGGCTTTATCATGGAACATTACCCTGAACATATTCTCGATATTATTTGGCAAAGAGCTAAAAAAATATCAACAGATAATGAAACAAAGGGTTTCCGTACAGATAAAGAAAATAAATGGATCCAACGCCAAATGTTCAATCGGCAACAACATGAATTTGGCTGGGTATTATCAAAACACCCAGAGTCAATTAATCAACTTATTGAAGATAAAACCATTGTACCTGTGCATTGGAAAACTGCGATTAATATTCAACAAAAACAAGAAGTTGAATCTAAACGCCTTAATGTCTCCTTACTTGAACCACCAGCACTATCTCAATTAATTCATTCATCAGCCGATATTCAATCTTATTGGCAATATGCTCATAAGATTTCCAGTGATAACGAAGAAAAAGGTTTTCGTAAAGATTATTACGGTTATGTTATTGAGCAAAATGCGTTCGGAAATAAACAACATCAATATGGTTGGACATTAGCCCAATTAACACCTGTAAATAAAAATAATCAAACCGCTATCCCTATTAATATTGTGCCGATACATATTAATACTTCAAAACGTATTGCCAATGAAAAAGTGTTAATAGCTCAAAACACTCAAGAAGCAAAAATTGAGCGTAGACGTAAAAATGTTATTTATGAGGTGATCTACTTTATTGCCAGCTTACCCGGTATCATTTTTTCTTTACTAAAATTCTGATAACTGATTTAAAAAGAAGCCCACCATAAACGTAGTTTCAATCCCCATGAGGATGACCAACCACTCGTAAAGCCCACCATTTCCCCTTTATAAACAATAACAAATGAAGGTGTTGCACTAATTTCCCACTGCTGAGAAATATCGCCTCGATTATCATTTATTACAGGAAAGACCAGTTCTTTAGACTGAATACCACGTGCGAGTTTTGCATTATCACCAGAACGGATCGCAACTGATGTCACGTTATACCCATCTTGCGCTAACGAATTTACTGCGGGTGTTGTTAGTTTACAAACACCACACCATGTTGCCCAAAAATAGATTAATAAGGGTTTTTCAGCACTCAATTCTGTTAATGAAACAACTTTATTATCAACAGTATAAAGTTCAGGTAAATTCGTTAAAGAAGGTGGCGTAGGTTGTCGCCACCAATCCATCGCGAAAGAGGCTATACCGAAAATGACCACCAGAACAATAAGTTCTTTACTCCACTTTCGTAAGCGACTACGCATTATTTTTTCACTTTAGCCAGTTGCTCTTTCACAATCACTTCTAGCTGAGCATAATCAACGGCGCCTGGGATAACCATATCGCCAACAACAGTTGCAGGTGTACCTTGAATACCTAATTTACGAGAAAGATCTAGGTTATTTTGTAACGCTTTTAAGCTGTCATCCGTTAATTTTACTTTGCTTGTATTGGTAGTTTTCATTGCATCATCAATACTTGCATTATCTAGCATTGTTTTCTTCTGCATTAAACGTTGATGTAACGCTAAGAACGCTTTTGGATCTTCTTTCCATACAGAAAGCACAGCTTGGGAAGCTTTGGCCGAACTTTCGCCTTTAAATGGTAATGGTTTAATTACCACAGCTACTTCTGGATAATCTTTTGTGATTTGTTCTAATAATGGGTCGAAACGTTTGCAGTATGGGCAGTTATAATCAGTAAAAGAAACTAACACTAACTTCGCGTCTTTTGCACCAATACGAGGGCTTGCTGCATCGTTATATAATGCGTCGTGTTCTGCCTTTAATGCAGTACGAAATTGTGCTTGTTGCTCATCGGCTTTTTGTGCTTGTAATGCAGTGATTGCTTCTTCCAGAATTTCTGGATTTTTGATTAATGTATCACGAACCAGCGCGCGAACTTCTTTTTCCTGATCAGCACTTAATGCCGCGGCTTGCACATTTGCACCAAAAAGTAATGACGAAATAACCAGTGCAGAAAGTGTTTTTTTCATTATTGGGCTCCTTTAGCCTCTGAAAGAACAGTCAATGTTGAATCTTTATTTAAAAGAGGGGGTAAAACCACGCCATCTTTATGGCAAGGTCCATAAACTTGGTTAAAAGGTACAGCAACTTGACCACGTTGTTTTAAAAACTGAGTGATCTTATCAGAGGGTTTAGTCCAATCCCCTCTTAATGCAACAACATCAGGTGCTGACAGTGCAGCCTGAATATCTTCTCGCAATAATACATTGTATTTGTTTGCTTTGCAGGTCACACACCAATCTGCCGTGACATCAACAAACACACGTTTATTATCAGCCAAGGCTTGATGTATTGCTTCTTCAGATAAAGGTTGCCAATTTACCGTGTCTTGACCTGCAAGTGTATGGCTTTCTGGTTGAGCAACAAATAAATAAGTACTTCCCGCCAAAAATAAGGCAATTACAGTAGAAATAAGAGCCGTTTTTTTGCCATAGTGCCGTGTAATTGCGAGTAATAAAAGCAAAGTAATAACAATAAAAATGCCAGCAACAATTGCCATCCCAAAATGAGGAATTAAAAGTGTAATAAGCCAAATGCTAGACAACAGCATCATAAAACCTAAAACAACTCTTAGGCGATTCATCCATTTACCGGGTTTTGGTAGCACTTTTGCAACAGATGGAAATATTGCCACTAAGATCCAAGGCAAACTCATTCCTATCCCTAATGCAGTAAAAATAAGCCATAACTCACTTAACGGAGCAATCAAAGCATAAGCGACTGCGGTACCTAAAAATGGTGCAGAACAAGGGGTAGCAAGTAAAGTAGCAAAAGCACCTTCCCAAAAATGACGACCATATCCCTGCCCACCAGCCGTTGCCATTTTAGTATTCATATTGCTACTTAAACGTAACTCAAATAGACCAAATAAATTAGCGGTAAAAATAGCCGTCACTAACACCATAAATCCAATAAACCAGGGGCTTTGAAACTGTATTCCCCAACCTAAGGCTTCTTGGCTATAGCGTAAACCCGTCATAAATAGAGCTAATGCCCAAAAAGAAACTAAAATACCTAAAATAGACACCGAAAATTGCTTACGAATAACCCCTTTATCTCGATTTTCAAGGTGTAAAATCGAACCCAACTTCATCGCGAGTACAGGTAATACGCAAGGCATTAAATTTAAGATCAATCCACCTAATAGCGCAAAAGCTAGAATACTCCATAATCCAACACTTGAATGAGATGGAGGAGCAATACCTGTTTTCCCCAGTCCTATTGTGTCATTAACTTGACGAGAGAAATCTTGGTCAGTAATAACAAATGAGAGTGCTTTACCCGAAATATCACCCGCAGCATCACCCCAGTCATCAGTTACATCAACAGTGACAAATAAATTATTATCTTTATGATTTAAATGCGGAATACCATAAAGCATACCTTCGGGAGGATCGAGATAAATATTAGGTTTAACCCACGAACCTTGCTCTTTTTGTAAAGAGATAGTGAGCTGGCTATCGTTATAATCAGAAGAAACCGAGGAGATAAGTCCTGTGCCAACTGGGATTTTTGCCATCGCCTGACTATATTGCCATTCAAAATCAGCAGGTGCTGGCTCTGTAAGATCCAAGTCTAAAGTGTAGTCAGTCAAAATACAGACATTACTGCATGTTGATAACGTTAAAACGCCTGTTAAACGATCCGCATCAACAGAGGTTAATTCAATCGGAAAAACAACTTGCTTGTCATAGCCTTGAGTGTGAATACCTGCGACATCGAAAGCAGAAGGTGACGGCCAATGCCATACCATTGTACTCACATCTTGTGACCAATTAATTTCAGGTGCAACACCACCTTCTCCTGGTGAGCGCCAGTAAGTTTTCCATCCAGACTCAAGTTGCACTTCAAGTAACATTTTCACATCGCCTGTTGGTGACTTTTGTGCTGTCGCCCTAACTTGTGCGTGAGAATTATCAGGCATGGTTAACCAACCTGTATCTGCTGCTTGAGATGTAGATAACGTAAATAGCGTTAATACCAACGCCATAACAAAAGAACGAAACATAACAACTCCCTAAAAATTCCTACAACGCTACACACAAAGCTACGCCCAAAGATAGACGTGCAAATTTTTAGCTAAAAGGAAATTTCTAATCCCTCAAAATACAATAATGAAGGTGAAGTCTTATCGGAGGAGGTGGATGATGGTGTTTTTTCTGGCTACGCTGACGCGAAACATAGATAGCGGCCATACTTAACAGTAATAGTACAGCCCACGAATGGAAAAAAGGCTCTATTGTTAGTGGAGGAACAGATAATAATGATTTAGCGCTTAATTCACAGGTAGAGAGTGAATAAGTATGTTCTGTTGCGCTATTCTCATCAGTAATCGGTGTTGATAGTGGATATTGAGTTTGAGAAACAGCCGTCGCTAAGCGCTCACTAATGACGTGGGCACCTAATGAACGCTGAACAATGCAACACAAGATCAGCAAAACTGTTATCACCACTAGCCAGCGACCTGACCGCCAATTACTCATAGATGTTCCTCATCAATATGACCCGCTATCTTAACGGTAATCCACAGACAAACAACTCCTTAAGACAAACTTTACAAATCCCTACTTATTTTATTTTTGCTATTATCTCAATTTTTCATCTTTAACCTTTATTTCCGTAAGGTTTCTACTACAATAATTTTAAATATTGAAAACAACTTCCAAAAAAATAATCAACCACATTTGATTTCATTCTTTTATTGAGAGATACCTCTCGTATTTCACAAATTACACTTCCCAACGGTATGTTATTTGTTCTATCTATTAACATTATCAAAACAAATTAAAACAAAAAAGCAACACAAGGCAAATCACAAATATCATTTATCACCACGACAGGAGTTATTATGCGCATGCGTAAACTAGCATTATCATTAATGATTTTAGGGGCTGCAGGAGCTGTGCAGGCAGAAGAACTCACTGGAACCTTAAAAAAAATCAACGACAACGATATTATTATTGTTGGACATCGGGAATCCTCTGTTCCTTTCTCTTACTATGACAACCAACAAAAAGTGGTTGGTTATTCTCAAGACTATTCCAATCTGATTGTACAAGCAGTAAAAGACAAAATAGGCAAACCTAATCTGCAAGTTCGCCTGATCCCTATTACATCTCAGAATCGCATTCCATTATTACAAAATGGTACATTTGATTTTGAATGTGGCTCAACAACCAATAATGAAGCTCGTCAGCAACAAGCTAGTTTCTCTAATACTATTTTTATCGTAGGTACACGTTTACTGGCGAAAAAAGACGGTGGAATAAAAGACTTCTCTGATCTATCCGGTAAAAACGTAGTCGTAACATCAGGAACAACATCTGAAATGTTACTCAACAAACTTAACGATGAGAAAAAAATGAATATGCGCATTATCAGCGCAAAAGATCATGGAGACTCATTCCGTACACTTGAATCAGGTCGTGCTGTCGCTTTTATGATGGATGATGCATTACTTGCTGGTGAACGCGCTAAAGCGAAAAAACCAGGTCAGTGGGAAATTGTAGGAACCCCACAATCTGAAGAAGCCTATGGTTGTATGTTGCGTAAAGACGATGCTCAATTCAAAGCATTAATCGATGAAACTATCGCTAACGCACAAAAATCAGGCGAAGCAGAAAAATCCTTCAATCGCTGGTTCAATGCCCCTATTCCACCTAAAAACCTTAACCTAGAATTCACTATCTCTGATGAAATGAAAGCCTTATTTGCATCACCAAATGATAAAGCATTGAATTAAAAATACATACGAAGTTGATGCAAACAAATAATTATAAAGTATCTGTTGGACAGACAGATCAGTGAAGTTTGGGGCAGTCGTTCCCTGCCCCTATTTTTCACCGGAGGTGAAATCATGTCGATTGATTGGGATTGGGGGATATTCTTCCAAGAAGCTCCTTTCGGAAACACCACATACTTAGGATGGCTGATTTCAGGCTTCCAAGTCACCATTGCCTTATCTTTATGCGCTTGGGTTATTGCCTTTCTTGTTGGTTCTTTATTCGGAATTTTGCGTACTGTACCTAATCGTTGGCTTTCGAGCTTAGGTACAATTTATGTTGAGTTATTCCGAAACGTACCACTTATTGTTCAATTCTTTACATGGTATTTAGTTATTCCTGAACTATTACCTCAATCTATTGGCGACTGGTTTAAAATGGACTTAGCGCCAAATGTACAGTTTTTTGTCTCTTCAGCACTCTGTTTAGGTTTGTTTACTGCAGCACGTATGTGCGAACAAGTCAGAGCTGCAATTAATTCATTACCCCGTGGGCAAAAAGCTGCTGGACTTGCCTTAGGTTTAACCTTACCTCAAACCTATCGTTATGTTTTATTACCCAATGCTTATCGTGTCATTATTCCACCAATGACCTCCGAAATGCTTAATCTCGTAAAAAACTCAGCGATTGCTTCCACTATCGGGTTAATTGATATGGCGGCACAAGCAAACAAGCTACTCGATTATTCAGCGAAAGCGTATGAGTCATTCACAGCAATTACCCTCGCCTATGTTTTTATCAACGTCATCATTATGTTAATCATGAGTTGGCTTGAAAAACGTGTGCGTTTACCTGGCACAACAGGAGGTCAATAATGTACGAATTTGACTGGAGTTCTGTTGTTCCAAGCCTACCATTTTTAGTCGATGGTATGGCAATCACTTTAAAAATCACCATCACCGCTATAGTAGTTGGTATTTTATGGGGAACGGTGCTTGCTGTTATGCGCCTTTCTACGTTTAAACCTATTAGTTGGTTTGCGGCTGCTTACGTTAATACCTTTCGTTCAATCCCATTAGTCATGGTATTACTGTGGTTTTATTTAATTGTGCCTAACATATTACAAAATGTTCTAGGACTTTCACCGAAAAGTGATATCCGTTTAATTTCAGCAATGATAGCGTTCTCATTATTTGAAGCTGCGTACTACTCTGAAATTATAAGAGCAGGTATTCAAAGTGTTAGTAAAGGACAATTCTCTGCCTCACTTGCATTAGGAATGACTAAATCACAAACGATGCGCTTAGTGATTTTACCTCAAGCATTTAGAGCCATGGTTCCACTTTTACTCACTCAAGGAATTGTCTTGTTCCAAGATACGTCCTTAGTTTATGTATTAAGTCTCACTGACTTTTTCAGAACGGCGGCAAATATTGGTGAACGCGATGGCACACAAGTTGAGATGATCCTCTTTGCAGGTTTTGTTTATTTTGTCATTAGCTTCGCAGCTTCAATGTTAGTGAACTTTCTTAAAAAAAGGACTACCTAGATGATTTCCCTAAAAGACGTATCCAAATGGTATGGTCAATTTCAAGTACTGACTGAATGTTCCACTGAAGTTAAAAAGGGGGAAGTTGTTGTTGTCTGTGGGCCTTCTGGTTCAGGTAAATCGACACTGATCAAAACAGTGAATGGTCTAGAACCAATACAGCAAGGTGAGATCCTTGTTAATGAAATCAAAGTAAATGATAAACGTACCGATCTTGCTAAATTACGAGCAAAAGTAGGTATGGTATTCCAACATTTTGAACTTTTCCCTCATCTTTCTATTATTGAAAATCTTACACTCGCACAAGTTAAAGTACTTAATAGAGAGAAAGGCGCAGCAAAAGAAAAAGGCTTAAAGTTATTAGAACGCGTTGGTCTATCCAGTCATGCGAACAAATACCCAGCTCAACTTTCTGGTGGTCAACAACAGCGTGTCGCCATTGCTCGAGCTTTATGTATGGATCCTATCGCAATGTTATTTGATGAACCTACATCCGCACTTGATCCTGAAATGATTAACGAAGTACTCGATGTAATGGTAGAGCTTGCAAATGAAGGCATGACGATGATGGTAGTAACCCATGAAATGGGTTTTGCTAAAAAAGTTGCTGACCGTATTATCTTTATGGATGAAGGTCGAATTGTGGAAGATAGGCCTAAAAATGACTTTTTTGATAATCCAAAATCAGACAGGGCAAAAGATTTCTTAGCTAAAATCTTGCATTAATACTTTATATCTCCTCTGCTGGCGTGCTTTCTTAGCACGTCAGCCTCAAATAATAATTTTGAAAAACCTCGCAACCAAATATCAAGCAATCTTCTTTTCTCGCAATATCACCAACGTTTTTCTAGAAAACACGCATTTATTCTCTTTTTGTTTTAACTCGTTCCAAGATATCTCGCAATTGTCTTGAAAAAGTTATGCAAACAGTGGCTTTCATTGAGATCAATAGTTGTGGCTATTAGACAAAATCAGCTATGCTATGCAAGACTTAATTTCATAATAGCGGTTACCCTCCGGTAGCCATTAATTCACCATAGGATTATCGGTGCCATGCAAGAACAATATCGTCCCGAAGATATAGAGCAAACTATCCAGGAACACTGGGAAAAGAACAATACATTTAAAGTGACAGAAGATAATAACAAAGAAAAATATTACTGCCTGTCAATGCTACCTTATCCTTCTGGCCGACTACACATGGGACACGTCCGCAACTACACCATTGGTGACGTGATTTCCCGTTATCAACGTATGCTGGGTAAAAACGTCTTACAACCTATCGGTTGGGATGCGTTCGGTTTACCAGCAGAAGGTGCCGCAGTAAAAAATAAAACCGCTCCAGCACCATGGACTTACGAAAACATCGATTACATGAAAAACCAGTTAAAAAAACTGGGTTTTGGTTACGATTGGGATCGTGAAGTCACTACTTGTACACCTGAATATTATCGCTGGGAACAGTGGTTCTTTACTAAGTTATATGAGAAAGGCTTAGTTTATAAAAAGACCTCTGCTGTTAACTGGTGTCCACATGATTTAACCGTATTAGCTAACGAACAAGTTATTGACGGCTGTTGCTGGCGTTGTGATACCCCAGTAGAACGTAAAGAAATTCCACAGTGGTTTATCAAAATTACCGATTACGCAGAAGAGCTGTTAAACGATTTAGATACGTTAGATGAATGGCCTGAACAAGTTAAAACCATGCAACGTAACTGGATCGGTCGTTCAGAAGGCGTCGAAATCACATTTGATGTTGCGGATAGCGACGACAAAATGACGGTTTATACAACACGTCCTGATACCTTTATGGGTGTTACTTATGTGGCCGTTGCAGCAGGTCATCCATTAGCGCAAAAAGCAGCTCAAAACAATCCTGAAATTCAACACTTCGTTGATGAATGCCGTAACATGAAAATGGCAGAAGCCGATATGGCAACAATGGAGAAAAAAGGGATTGCTACTGGTCTTTATGCCATTCATCCATTAACTAAAGAAAAAGTAGCTATTTGGGTCGCTAACTTTGTCTTAATGGAATACGGTACAGGTGCCGTGATGGCTGTTCCTGGTCATGATGAGCGTGACTGGGAATTTGCAACCAAATATAACTTACCTATTAAAGCTGTTATTGCTGATGCTGAAGGTAACCAACCTGACTTATCTGAAGGTGCATTAACCGAGAAAAATAGCCTGATCAATTCTGGTGAATTTTCAGGGTTAGATAATCAAGCTGGCTTTAATGCTATTGCAGATAAACTTGCACAAATGGGTGTTGGTGAACGCAAAGTTAATTACCGTTTACGTGACTGGGGTGTTTCTCGTCAACGTTACTGGGGTGCACCAATTCCAATGGCAACCTTAGAAGACGGTACTGTTGTTCCTGTTCCTGAAGATCAACTGCCTGTTATTCTGCCAGAAGATGTAAAAATGGATGGGATCACCAGTCCAATTAAAGCCGATCCTGAGTGGGCAAAAACCACCATTAATGGTCAGCCAGCACTGCGTGAGACAGATACTTTTGACACCTTTATGGAATCATCTTGGTATTACGCTCGTTATACCTGCCCTGATTACGATAAAGGCATGTTAGATCCAAAAGCAGCTAACTATTGGTTACCTGTTGACTGGTATATTGGTGGTATTGAACACGCCATCATGCACTTAATGTATTTCCGCTTCTTCCATAAACTGATGCGTGATTCAGGTTTAGTGAACTCTGATGAACCAGCAAAACGTTTACTGTGCCAAGGAATGGTATTAGCTGATGCGTTCTATCACACAGGCGAAGACGGTGCTCGTCATTGGGTATCTCCTGCTGAAGCTATTGTTGAACGTGATGAGAAAAACCGCATCATTAAAGCGACGGACAGTGCTGGTCATGAACTGACTTATGCTGGCATGAGCAAAATGTCTAAATCTAAAAATAACGGTATCGACCCACAAACAATGGTTGAACGTTATGGTGCAGATACCGTCCGTTTATTTATGATGTTTGCAGCTCCACCAGAATTAACACTTGAATGGCAAGAGTCTAGTGTTGAAGGTGCTAACCGTTTCTTACGTCGTTTATGGCGTTTAGTTCATGAGCACACTCAAAAAGGATCGGCACAATCACTTGATCTGTCTGCATTAACAGAAGAACAAAAAGATTTACGCCGTGACTTACATAAAACTATCGCAAAAGTGTCTGATGACGTAGGTCGCCGTTTAGCTTTCAATACCGCGATTGCAGCTATCATGGAGTTAATGAATAAATTAACTCGTGCAAGTCAAGAAACAGAACAAGATCGTGCATTAATGCAAGAAGCATTAGAAGCCATCGTTCGTATGCTTTCTCCAATCATTCCTCACGCTTGTTTTGTAATGTGGCAGGCATTAGGTGGAAAAGAAGACGTTGATGTTGCGCCATGGCCTGTTGCTGATGAAGAAGCTATGATTGATGACACTAAACTGATTATTGTTCAAGTGAATGGTAAAGTCCGTGGTCGTGTCACTGTTCCGGCTAATTCAGAAAAAGAATATGTTCAGGAAATGGCGACAAAAGAGTACAGTGTTGCTAAATACTTGGAAGATGTGACTATTCGTAAAGTCATTTATGTTCCAGGAAAATTACTGAACATCGTTGTTGGCTGATAAGGAGGCCTAGTGCGATATCTATTTTCGCTATTTTTCGGTTTAGCGGTGTTAATCACCGCTGGCTGCGGTTTTCACTTACAAGGGAAAACTCAGGTTCCAGCAGAATTAAAAACGCTTTATCTTAGCTCTGGTGACCCTTATGGCCCATTATCTCGTGTAATGCGCCAACAACTCAGACTTAGTGGTGTTCAGCTTGTTGAAAATCCAACAGCAGATATCCCTATTCTCAAAATTGTGGGCTCGTCAGAGAGTAAAGAGACCGTTTCTGTGTATCAAGACGGTAAATCAGCAGAACGTCAGCTAACATTTGTGCTAGATGCGCAAGTGATTATGCCAGATGGAACGATTTATCCTATTTCATCACAGGTTTCACGACCATTCTTCGATAACCCATTAGAAGCATTAGCAAAAGATGCTGAAAATGACATTATCAAACAAGAAATGCGTGAACAAGCGACAGCAATATTAGTGCGTAAATTATTGGTTGTTCACAATGCTGAACGCCAAAAAGCCGCACAAGCTGAGCAAGCAAAACAGATAATCTCTCCGGCCAAATGATCCGCTTATATCCAGAACAACTGAATGCGCAGCTCCAAGAGGGGTTGCGCCAAAGTTATCTACTCTGGGGCAATGAACCTCTATTGCTCCAAGAGTCTCAAGATGCCATCCAATCTGTTGCTAAAGCCCAAGGGTTTATTGAACACTATCAATTTACTCTTGATAATAATACGGACTGGAATGAAATTTACTCACTTTGTCAATCGCTAAGCCTTTTTTCTCAAAGACAATCTCTTTTACTGCATTTGCCTGAAAATGGCCCTAATGCAGCCATGTCAGAGAAACTCACAAGGTTATCTCAAGAGTTACATCAAGATTTATTGTTGGTTTTACGTGGCAATAAACTCACCAAGGCTCAAGAAAACAGTGAATGGTTTAAAACATTAAGCCAGAATGGAACGTATGTTTCTTGTCTCACACCTGAACTTGATAAATTGCCTAATTGGGTTGCTCGTCGAGCAAAACAAAAAGGATTAGCGCTGGATGAACAAGGTAACCAACTACTTTGCTACTGCTATGAAGGTAATTTGCTCGCATTGGCACAAGCGATAGAGCGTCTTTCCCTACTTTACCCTGATGGTAAATTGACATTACCTAGAGTAGAAGCAGCCGTTAATGACGCTTCTCATTTTACCCCTTATCACTGGGTTGATGCATTGCTTGCAGGTAAAACACAACGCGCATGGCATATTTTGCAACAACTCAAAAGAGAAGATAGTGAACCGGTTATTTTACTCAGAACGTTGCAACGTGAATTAATGCAATTAATTACGCTACACCGAGAGTCTAAAACAGCCGCTTTAAAAACGATTTTTGATAAACATCGAATTTGGCAAAACCGACGTCCAATTTTTACAGCAGCATTACAACGTTTATCCGAGCATCAACTGCTAACTGCAATACGGTTATTAGCCAGTATCGAAATGACCATTAAACAAGATTATGGTCAAACTGTTTGGCCATCTCTTAGCGCGTTAGGCTTATTGCTTTGTGGGAAAGCATTACCAGAAGGATTTGTAAGTCATGCCTAAAAATAATGATCCTACACCTTTAATTAATCAAGCTATCGCCTTATACGGTGGCACATTTGATCCAATTCATTATGGGCATTTACGTCCAGTTGAAGCACTTTCAGGATTAATTGGCTTAAAAGAAGTGGTATGGCTACCCAATAATATTCCCCCTCATCGCCCACAGCCTGAAGCATCTTCTCAGCAACGTCTGGATATGGTACGTCTTGCTCTTGAGCCATATTCTTCATTTAAAGTGGATACTCGTGAGCTTGAAAAGCTGACACCTTCTTATACTATTGAGACATTAAGAGACTTCAGACAAGAAATTGGTAATAAACAACCTTTAGCATTTATTATTGGTCAGGATTCATTACTTTCAATTAATACGTGGCACCAATGGGAAAAACTATTAGATATATGCCATTTGTTAGTTTGTGCTCGCCCTGGTTATCAAACTCATTTCGAGTCACCTCAAATGCAGGAATGGCTAAAAAAACACCAAACTAATCAACAAGAAGATATTCATTACCTACCTTCTGGCAAAATTTTTCTGGCTGATACACCTCTTTATAATATTTCAGCAACAGATATTCGTGCTCGCCATAAAGCAGGAATTGATTGTCATGATTTGCTACCCAGTTCTGTTGAAGACTATATTCGCCAGCAACAACTCTATAAATAATGAATTAAGGCTAAAGTTGCTCTCTTAAATAATTAAAAGTGAACGGATAAGGCGAAAAATAGCGTTGATGACTCAAATACTCATCAGGATAAACAGTTAACCAATATTTGAGTAAATCATAAGGTTTAGATAAAGGCACAATACCTTGACGATATTGTAAAATTGTCTGTGCCATTTCTTGTTTTTGTTGTGAGTTTAGATTTCGCTTAAAATACCCAGCCATATGCATTAACGCATTAGTTTGTCCTTCTCTATTTGCTGCAACACTGAATGCCTTCATTAGCTTTTCCTGATATTTCGATGCAACTTCTCCAAGGGGAATAGCATCAGAAAAATTAGCAATATCACGCCCCAACTCTCGATAAGCCACAAGTGAATAAGCCATAATTAAATATTTGTATCGGCTATGAAATTTAACTAAAGCCCCTTTAGTTAATGATTGATAAACCTGTTGTTGATAATCAAACAGTGTGAAAAATTGGGTAAGAAAATGGTCAAGAACAATAGGCTGTAAAAGTTGATCAATATTTAATTGAGGTAAAGCAAAATTCAAGGGTGAGGTAAGGCTGTCTCCTTTTTTTCCAACATAACCATAAAGTGGTAACAGGTTATCTCTATTTTGAGCCTCTATCTGCATAATACCTATCTTTTCCGCCTGAACAGTATCGCAAAGCAATGCTAACTTTTCTTGTAATTGGTGATTGGTGTTACTCATAATTTCTGAAGATATCCCGAGATAATTCACTTTTCTTTCCATTCTTTTTTTCTCCAATTAAAAAGTCTAAGCATTACACGGTATAATCTGACGCTAACAAAGTAAAAACACACCTAATTAGGTGTTTGATGAGCATTGACAGACGATGTTTAGCTGTTATTCTCACCCTCTGTTCCCTTAAGGGAACTGTAAGGTAAAACTGTCGTCTAACTGAAAAGTTCTTATGCGCCTTCTTTTTATTATTGATTATGACGCAGTTAATGGGCATATATGAATTTTTCTAAATCAAACGTCGAAAAACAAAAGAATGAGGTTTATGTTCTTGTTATCGCTAACTGGAATTACTCATCGAGTAAAATAGATTTATTGGTGTAAATTCCTTTAAAATAGCGTTCATGCTCTAAATAAATCGAGATGCAGTAAAACGACAAGTAAATTGGTCACTAAAAGCAGACAAAAGTCTGTAACTAGTACAAATAAACATAGTTAACAATACTGCAAACTGACGTATAACGAGTATAGTATTTTTCGATTGAATTAACTCATTAGATTAAAGGTGATCCTTTTGCAAGGTTCTGAATTACAACAATTTATTATTGATAAACTTGAAGATTCTAAAGCTCAAGACATCATTGCATTAGATGTCCGTGGAAAATCAAGTGTAACGGATTACATGATTATTTGCACAGGTACATCCAGCAGACATCTTATGTCTGTGGCAGATAATCTCGTTGATGATTGCCGCGAAGCGGGATTACAACCTTTAGGTGTGGAAGGACAAGGTGTTTCTGATTGGATTGTCGTCGATCTTGGTGAAGCCATGGTACACGTAATGCAAGAAGATAGCCGTCGCATGTACGAACTTGAAAAACTCTGGAGCTGAGTTTGAAATTACAGCTCATTGCCGTTGGTACAAAAATGCCGGACTGGATACAGACCGGCTTTATGGATTATCTTAATCGATTTCCCAAAGACATGCCTTTAGAACTTATTGAGATACCCGCAGGTAAACGCGGAAAGAATGCCGATATTAAACGAATTCTCGAAAAAGAAGGCGAACAAATGTTAGCAGCTGTTGGTAAAGGGAATCGTATTGTTACTCTTGATATTCCTGGCGCTCGCTGGGATACGCCAAAACTTGCAGAACAACTTGATCGATGGAAGCTTGATGGTAGAAATGTCAGCTTATTAATTGGTGGCCCTGAAGGGTTAGCGCCTGCTTGTAAAGCTGCAGCTGAACAAAGCTGGTCTTTATCTCCTTTAACAATGCCACACCCCCTTGTTCGTGTCGTAGTTGCAGAAAGTCTTTATCGAGCATGGAGTATTACGACAAACCATCCTTATCATCGTGAATAATCAATAAAATTGGCGGGTCAGTAAGTGAAGTCAAATGGGATGAAGAGAAAAAAACGTACCCCGTTTCGAGATTATACTGCGGAATCAAAATTGTTTATCCGCCGTGTGATCGTCGCATTTTCAGTAATTATTATATTAAGTGGTGTTTTGGTTTTTAACCTCAATCACTTACAAATCGCTCGCCATGACGATTATCAAACACGTTCAAATGATAACCGAATTAAACTCGTCCCAATTGCACCTAGTCGTGGCATTATTTACGATCGCAAAGGGATCCCTCTTGCGCTCAATCGTACTATCTACCAGTTAGAAGTCGTACCTGAAAAGGTAACAAACTTACAAGAAACGCTTGAAAGTTTGAGAGAAGTTGTTGACTTAACTGATGAAGATATCACAGCTTTTGAAAAAGAGCGTAAGCGCTCTCGTCGATTTAGCTCTATTCCCTTAAAAACTACACTTAGCCAAGTGCAAGTTGCGCGTTTTGCTATCAATCAATATCGTTATCCGGGCTTAGAAATCAAAGGTTATCAACGCCGTTATTATCCTTATGGCTCAGCATTAACACATGTAATTGGTTATGTTGCAAAAATTAACGATAAAGATGTTGAACGCCTTGATAAAGAAGGTTTATCACCTAATTACGCCGCTACTCATGATATCGGTAAATTAGGTATTGAACGTTATTATGAGTCTGTATTACACGGAACAACTGGCTATGAAGAAGTTGAAGTCAATAGCCGTGGTCGCGTTATTCGCCAATTACATGAACAACCGCCACAAGCAGGTAAAGATATTTACCTTACCGTTGATCTTGAATTACAGACCTATATTGAAACATTACTCACCACAAGCCGAGCTGCTGTTGTAGTGACTGATCCTCGTAATGGTGAAATTTTAGCCCTTGTCTCAAATCCAAGTTACGATCCGAACTTATTTGTGGGCGGTATTTCTAATACTGATTATCAAGGATTGCTAAATAACCCTGATAGACCGCTAATAAATCGAACAACACAAGGCCTTTATCCACCAGCCTCAACGGTTAAACCCTTTATGTCTGTTGCTGCATTAAGTGAAGGGGTTATTACTGCGAATACGACTATCCACGATCCTGGCTGGTGGCAACTTCCAGGCTCTGAAAAACGCTATCGTGACTGGAAACGCTGGGGGCATGGTAAACTCAACGTTACCAAGTCCATTGTTGAGTCTGCGGATACATTTTTCTACCAAGTTGCTTATGATATGGGAATCGATCGTATATCAACTTGGATGGGGCGCTTTGGCTATGGCGAATACACAGGAATTGATCTATCCGAAGAACGTAATGGCATCATGCCAACGCGCGAGTGGAAGCAGCAACGTTATAAAAAACCTTGGTATCAAGGTGATACGATCCCAGTCGGAATTGGTCAAGGTTATTGGACAGCAACGCCAATTCAAATGGCAAAAGCGTTAATGACATTGATTAATGATGGTCAAGTTAAAACCCCTCACCTACTTTACGGTACGAAACTAGGTAATGAAATGTTGCCTTATGTTGATACTGAAACCCGTCAAATTGGTGATATTAACTCTGGCTATTGGGAATTAGCAAAACATGGTATGTATGGTGTGGCTAACTTCCCTAATGGCACAGGTCGTCGAAGTTTTGCTGATGCTCCTTATAAAGTGGCAGCTAAATCAGGAACTGCACAGGTGTTTAGTTATGAAACATACAACGCAAGCCAATTAGCTGAACATCTTCGTGACCACAAACTGATGATTGCCTTTGCGCCTTATGATAAGCCGACTGTTGCTATAGCAATTATTTTAGAAAATGGTGGTGCTGGCCCTTCTGTCGGTGATATTACAAGACAAATTCTTGACCACATTCTCCTAGGTGATAACAACACAGTGTTACCTGATTCGCCAGCTGCTCCACGCGGTTCAGAGGAATAATCATTATGACTGAAAATAATAAGAAAAAATCCTTCTGGACCCGAGTCCATATAGACCCTCTATTCTTGCTCTGTATTATTGCTTTATTGGGATACAGCGCATTTATTATGTGGAGTGCAAGTGGCCAAGATCCAGAAATGATGCAACGCAAATTAGGCCAGATTGGTATGGGGTTTATGATCATGATAGTCATGGCTCAAATCCCACCACGAGTCTATGAGAGTTGGGCTCCACATCTCTATTTCTTTTGCGTTATCTTGCTTATTCTTGTTGATGTCTTTGGTCAAATAAGTAAAGGTGCTCAACGCTGGTTAGATTTAGGTATTGTACGTTTCCAACCTTCAGAAATTGCTAAAATTGCGGTGCCATTAATGGTAGCACGATTTATGAACCGCGATATCTGCCCGCCTACGTTGCGTAATACAGCTATTGCTTTGGTACTTATTTTTGTACCAACGTTATTAGTTGCGGCACAGCCCGATTTAGGGACATCTATTCTTGTTGCCGCATCGGGTTTATTTGTTCTTTTTCTTGCAGGAATGAGTTGGCGCCTTATCACTGTAGCCATAGTTCTTGTTGCTGCTTTTATCCCCATACTCTGGTTTTTCCTTATGCATGATTACCAACAAGCTAGGGTAATGATGCTGCTTGACCCTGAATCTGATCCGCTCGGCGCCGGATATCATATCATCCAATCTAAAATTGCCATTGGTTCTGGCGGATTACATGGAAAAGGATGGTTACAAGGCACGCAATCTCAATTAGAATTCTTACCAGAGCGCCATACAGACTTTATTTTTGCTGTATTGGCTGAAGAACTCGGATTAATTGGTGTTTTGATACTGCTAGCTCTTTATATACTCTTAATTGCGCGAGGCCTTTACCTTGCAACGAAAGCACAAAATACATTTGGTAGAGTAATGATTGGCGGATTAATGCTAATCTTCTTTGTCTATGTCTTTGTCAACATAGGAATGGTGAGTGGTATTCTTCCTGTTGTCGGTGTTCCGTTACCGCTAATGAGTTATGGAGGCTCTGCCCTAATTGTCTTAATGGCAGGATTTGGCATTGTTATGTCTATTCATACACACCGAAAACTATTATCGAAAAGTTTATAATGAGGTTTCTATGCGTCTGCAATGGGTTTTGATAGGTATCAGTGCATTGCTACTTTCAGGGTGTGTTGTTGATAAACCGAACACTAATAAACAGCCAGCACCATTACCCAATGTGCCTGTTCAACGTGTTCTCGGTGCTGAACCTCGTTACGAGCCTTATCACCCAACGGCAAATCAAGATTACCGAAAAAATGGTGTGGTCTATCGTATTGTGACTGATCCCGCAAACTTTAGTGAGCGAGGAGAGGCTATTGTTTATGATAGCTTAGCTATGAGTCGTTTAACGACTATTGGTGAACGTGTCAATCCCTATGAATTTGCAGCTGCACATCCCACATTACCCATTCCAAGTTATGTAAAAATTACAAACTTACTCAATGGGCGCACAATGGTTGTCAGGATCAATGACCGTGGCCCTTACGTCAACGGTAAACAAATCCAAGTCACTCCCGCCGTTTCTGATAGTTTGCGTTTAATGCCAACAACACCATTGCAAATTGAAGGGATCGTCGTCGATCAAAATGGCCATATGAGTGGCATTGGTACACACGGGGCTCAAATTGAGAAGAAAACAACAGCCTTACCCGAGCGCCCTAATTTTAATGCTCAATCAACAACATCTACGCCATTAACAACATCTGCACCTGTTAATATGCCTATTGAGCCACCAGCACAACCGGAAGCCAAAGTTTCAGCTCCAACTTCAGTTCCAACTTCAGTTCCAGCTCCAGCTCCAGCTCCAGCTCCAGCTCCAGCTCCAGCTCCAGCTCCAGCTCCAGCTCCAGCTCCAGCTCCAGCTCCAGTATTACTATCAAACTCCATAGCACAAGGCTTTTATGTACAAGTTGGCGCACTCAGTAACGAAAATAATGCTCAGTTTTGGCTCAATGATTTATCGTCATCATTTGGTACTCAAGGCGTGATTAATAAAACAGATGGACTATATAAGGTACAACTCGGCCCTTATTCCTCTAAAGATCAAGCCGAAGCAATAAAAAACAAACTGAAACAAGTTAAAGATATCTCTGGGTTTATTATTACCCAATAAAGGTAAGATGACGTAAAATCCTTTTTATATCAGCAAATTCAAGCGTAGAATCGCCTGGTTTTGCTGATATTTTATTTATCAGCCCCTATTTTTCCCTGAATTTTCGGATTAAACAAACAGAATGAAACAGACACTCCCAGCTAAATTACTAAGAACGAGCCTATTAAGTGCCACTTTTGCTTTATTGACAGTAACGCATCAAAGCTTGGCTGATGATTCACTAAAAACAATGATACCCGCTGTTCCTAATATCGAAGCCGAATCTTATATTCTTATTGATTATAATTCTGGGAAAGTGCTGGCTGAAATGAATGCTGATGTTCGTCGCGATCCTGCAAGTTTAACCAAAATGATGACCAGTTATGTTATTGGACAGTCTATTCGCGCAGGCAAAATTACTAATAACGATATCGTGCCAATTGGTGAAGAGGCATGGGCAACGGGTAACCCTGTTTTTCGTGGCTCCTCTTTAATGTTCTTAAAACCTGGCGACCAAGTTACTGTCGCACAATTAACCCGTGGTATTAATTTGCAATCAGGTAATGATGCTTGTGTTGCAATGGCCTCTTATGTCGCAGGTAGCCAAGATACATTTGTCACCATGATGAACGATTACGTTAAACGTCTCGGCTTAAAAAACACCCAATTTCAAACAGTTCATGGACTTGATGCTCCAGGGCAATATAGCTCTGCTCGTGATATGGCGTTAATTGGAGCCGCATTAATTCGTGATGTACCTGACGAATATGCCATCTACAAAGAGAAAGAGTATACCTATAACAATATCCGCCAAACGAATCGAAATGGATTGTTATGGGATAGCAGTTTAAATGTGGATGGTATTAAAACTGGCCACACTGCCTCAGCAGGTTATAACTTAGTTGCCTCAGCAACCGAAGGCAATATGCGCTTAATTTCAGCAGTAATGGGTGGCCATTCATCTAAAGGTCGTGATGCTGAAAGTAAAAAATTGCTGACTTGGGGTTTTCGCTTCTTTGAAACAGTAAAACCACTCCAAGTAGGTAAAGAGTTTGCAGCTGAACCAATTTGGTATGGTGAAACAGATAAAGTACAATTAGGCGTAGATAAAGATGTTTATTTAACTATCCCTCGTGGTCGATTAAAAGACTTAAAAGCAAGCTATGTACTTGATAATGTAGAATTACATGCCCCAGTGACTAAAAACCAAGTTGTCGGAACCATTAATTTCCAACTTGATGGGCAAATTATTGAACAACGTCCACTCGTGGTGATGAATGAAGTAAAAGAAGGTGGCTTCTTTAGTCGCATTATCGATTACATCAAATTATTATTCTCACACTGGTTTGGCTAAGACTTGAAAAAGATAAATGTGACCACATATAACTTACATATAGATATTGGCATAAACACATTTACCATTCCCCTATTTACCCTAATTACCAGTATCGCATTCCTTAATAATTAAGGAATGCGCTTTTTATTTGTCAAGATTAGGTGTAGATATAGATAATTAAAACAACAGTGTCTGTTGTCTTAAGGAATTACATTATGATGAAAACAAAATTAAATGAACTGTTAGAGTTCCCATGTTCTTTCACTTATAAAGTGATGGGTCATGCAAAACCAGAATTAGTGGATCAAGTCGTTGAAGTTATTCAACGCCACGCACCAGGTGATTATACTCCTTCTGTAAAACCAAGCAGCAAAGGCAATTACCATTCAGTTTCTATTACGATCAATGCAACCCATATCGATCAAGTAGAAACACTGTATAAAGAGTTAGGTGAGCTTGAACTAGTTCGTATGGTTCTGTAATCCCTTCATTTAAAATGATGAATTTTTCAAAAGCGCCTTTTACTCAGGCGCTTTTTCTTATCTTAATATCTTTCATTTTTCTCTCCTCTTCGGAAAAAAAACATCTCAATCTGGTAGTTCATTTACTGGGGCGTTATACTGCTCTTCACAATTACGCTACAAATGAAGATTTTCACGGTGCAAGACAAAACAATCATTATTCGCCAATTAGGTGTGAAACCCTACTTACCGGTTTCTGATTCTATGCATCAGTTTACGGAAAAACGGGAAAGTCACACACCTGATGAAATATGGCTCGTTCAACATGAACAAGTTTTTACTCAAGGCCAAGCAGGTAAAGCTGAACATTTATTAAACACAGGAACTATTCCTGTTATTCAATCTGATCGTGGCGGTCAGGTGACCTATCATGGCCCAGGCCAACAAGTCATGTATGTTTTAGTGGATTTAAAACGTAACCATATTGGTGTTCGCCAATTAGTCACTGCACTTGAAAATACCGTTATTGATACGCTAGCGGAATTTAATGTAGAAGCTTATGCTCGCGCTGATGCACCGGGCGTATATGTGAAAGGCGATAAAATCTGTTCGTTAGGGCTACGTATTCGTAAAGGTTGCTCTTTTCATGGTTTAGCCCTCAATATCGATATGGATTTATCCCCTTTTTCACGAATAAATCCTTGTGGTTATTCTGATCTGAAAATGACACAGTTAATTGATTTTGCTCCTAATACGACAACGACACAGGTAGCACCATTATTAGTTAAGCATTTTTGTACACAACTAGGATTCCAACCACAGTAATAAAAATGCTATAATTTTTTTAACATTTGTCATTTTTTTTTAAAACCCTGATTACCTCAGTCACATCGTGTTAATCACTCTAGATAACTGGAACTGGCACAATTATGAGTAAACCTATTCAGATGGAACGCGGAGTTAAATATCGCGACGCCGATAAAATGGCACTTATTCCTGTTAAAACAGTCGCTACAGAACGTGAACAACTGCTACGCAAACCTGATTGGATGAAAATAAAGCTGCCCGCTGATTCAAGTAAAATTCAGGGCATCAAAGCAGCAATGCGTAAAAATGGCCTTCATTCTGTCTGTGAAGAGGCATCTTGTCCTAACCTTGCAGAGTGCTTCAATCACGGAACGGCAACCTTTATGATCTTGGGCGCAATCTGTACTCGTCGTTGCCCATTTTGTGATGTCGCTCATGGCCGACCAAATACTCCCGATCCACAAGAGCCAGAGAAGCTCGCACAAACCATTAAAGATATGGGATTACGCTATGTTGTTATCACCTCAGTAGACCGTGATGACTTACGTGATGGCGGTGCCCAACATTTTGCCGATTGTATCGCCGCTATTCGTGCAAAGAATCCTACTATTCGTATTGAAACACTAGTGCCAGATTTCCGTGGTCGTATGGATAAAGCACTTGAGATCCTGACAGACACTCCACCAGATGTCTTTAACCATAACTTAGAGAATGTACCTCGCGTTTATCGTCAAGTACGCCCGGGTGCTAACTATCAATGGTCATTGACGCTATTAGAACGCTTTAAACAAGCACACCCTGATATTCCAACAAAATCAGGCCTGATGGTAGGTCTTGGGGAAACCAACGAAGAAATTATTGACGTTATGCGTGATCTGCGTAAACATGGGGTAACGATGCTGACATTAGGGCAATATTTACAGCCAAGTCGCCACCATCTTCCTGTTCAACGCTACGTCAGTCCTGACGAGTTTGAATATATGAAAGAACAAGCACTTGCAATGGGCTTTACTCACGCAGCTTGTGGGCCTTTTGTTCGCTCATCTTATCATGCCGACCTTCAAGCTCAGGGGATTGAGGTTAAATAACGATTAATCTGTCATGCTTAACATTGCAATTGCTGTATTTATAGGTGGTGGTTTAGGTAGCGTATTACGCTGGCTAATTAGCTACCGCCTAAATTCTATTTTTCCTCATTTTGCCACAGGCACCTTTGTTGCTAACTGTATTGGTGCATTTATTATTGCCTTTGGTATCGCTTGGTTTAGCAAAGCACCACATATTGATCCTATTTGGAAAATTATGCTGACAACGGGCTTTTGTGGCGGTCTGACAACTTTTTCAACCTTTTCGGTTGAAGTGGTTTCTCTCTTAACAGAAGGGAAAATTGGATGGGCATTAAGCACCATGGGGGCTAATTTAGCGGGCTCATTTTTAATGACAGCATTTGCATTTTGGTTATTACGTGAAATGTAATATTAGAGACATAATAGCCTATTCAATAATAGGCTTAACTCTAGAAACATTAAAACCCGTTAAAAACGAGTTTGCTATATAAAATATAAAAACCCGTTAAAAACGAGTTTTGCTATATAAATATAAAAACCCGTTAAAAACGGGTTTTTACTGTCTCAAAGAAGTCGTTAATTAGATAGCGACAACGTTTGCAGCAGATGGCCCTTTCGCGCCGTCAGTAACTTCAAACTCTACTTTTTGACCTTCAGCAAGGGTTTTAAAGCCTTCTGATGTAATAGCGGAAAAGTGTACAAATACATCTTTGCTGCCATCTTCTGGAGTGATAAAACCAAAACCTTTAGTTTCGTTAAACCACTTAACGTTACCTTTTAATTTAGACATCAAGTTTACCTTTAAAATAGAAAATAAACGCAAGCGTTTTGCGTTGGCTATAGTAAAACAAAAATGATGATTCCCTGTCCACAGCCTAGATCACGAAACTCACATTTTTTTTCTGCTAAATGATTAATATTCAGACAAATCCCATGCCTTAACGCATAGTTCACTTAAGAAACAATACTTAATACTTACAATCTGAACTATTCATCAACTTCTACTTTTTCATATTGAAGTAGCCAACGCTTAATATCTAACCCGCCGGTATAGCCAACTAACTTGCCGTTATGACCAATAACTCGATGACAAGGAATAATTAAAGAAATTGGATTGCGTGAATTTGCCATTCCGACCGCCCTGCAATAATTGACCGAACCTAATGTAAGTGCCAATTTTTTATAACTCCAAATTTCACCATAAGGGATTGTCTGTAATGTCTTCCAAACACGGCTTTGAAACTCCGTTCCTTCTGGTGCCAGTGGCACAGAAAAGGCGGTACGTTTACCCGCAAAATACTCTTTTAATTGTTTTATACATTGATTAATTACGGGGCTTGAATTCACAGCAACATCTTTGTCATTTACAAAATAGAGGCTGGTGATCCCTTTTTCATTGGCTGTAATAGAGATATAAGGTTTTGGGAAGCCAACAGGTGCATCGAGATAGTCTTGGTACATAATATTTTCTCTGCTGATTTGTCTGTAGCACTAAGAGTAAATCATGCGTGATTGATAATGCAATCATCTAATTACTTGTATATCTAATAAAAATGGATCAATAGCGAGATCGAAAAATAAAATTAGTGCGCTAACTGTTTAATTTTAATGATAATCATTATCAAAATAGAAAAGCACCATATATTGTGTGGTTGAAAATAAATAACTCTATATATAGTATTTAAGTACTTCTCATTATGGATGTGAAAACAGACGCATCCATATTTTTATAAGGGTTATTTTTATGTCTGTTATCCTCTATACCAAACCGAATTGCGTTCAATGTAGTGCCACAGAACGCGCATTAAAACAGAAAAATATTCCGTTTGTTGCTGTTGATCTCACCCAAGATACACAAGCCTTAGCTCAAATAGTCTCTATGGGATATCGCCAAGTTCCCGTTGTTGTTCATGGTGATCAACATTGGTCGGGTTTCTGCCCTGATAAGATAAGACAGATTACGCTCTAAAGGAGCCTTTCATGCAAACTGCACCTTTGATCTATTTTTCAAGTCGTTCGGAAAACTGCCATCGCTTTGTACAAAAGCTTCATTTACAGGCGACTAGAATTATTGAAGATGAAATATTACTTGCAACACAGCCATTTGTGTTGCTTTGCCCTACTTACGGTGGTGGCGGTACTAAAGGTGCAGTTCCTAAAGCGGTTATTCAGTTTTTAAATATTCGTGAAAACCGCCAACTAATACGCGGTGTTATTGCTTCTGGAAATACAAATTTTGGTACAGCTTATGGGTTGGCTGGAGACATCATTGCACAAAAATGCCAAATCCCTTTTTTATATCGATTTGAGCTATTAGGCACACCAGAAGATGTAAAACGTGTAAAGACTGGTTTAAGTACGTTTTGGTCAAACCTAGCAGACCACTGCGTCACGAGATAATTAACATGACACAATCAATAGAACAACTTGATTACCATGCCTTAAACGCCATGCTAAATCTGTATGATGAGCAAGGTAATATTCAGTTTGATAAAGACAAATTAGCGACACATCATTTTTTTCGTCAACATGTAAATCAAAACACAGTGTTTTTTCATGATTTAAAAGAAAAACTCGAGTTTTTAGTACAACAACACTATTACGAAGCTCAAGTATTAGAACAATATGAATTTGCCTTTATCAAACAGCTATTCAAACATGCTTATAGCAAAAAATTTCGCTTTCAATCTTTTTTAGGTGCTTTTAAATACTATACCAGTTACACCTTAAAAACCTTTGATGGTGAGCGTTATCTTGAACGCTATGAAGATCGCGTCTGTATGGTAGCGCTTACTCTTGCACAAGGTGATACCAACCTTGCCATTCATCTCGTTGATGAAATTATTAGTGGTCGTTTCCAGCCCGCAACACCAACTTTCCTAAATTGTGGAAAACAACAACGTGGTGAATTGGTTTCCTGCTTTCTATTGCGTATTGAAGATAATATGGAATCTATCGGTCGATCGGTCAATTCTGCATTACAGCTTTCTAAACGTGGCGGCGGCGTTGCATTTTTGCTTACTAATTTACGTGAAGCCGGTGCCCCTATTAAGCGTATAGAAAATCAATCTTCTGGCGTAGTTCCCGTCATGAAAATGCTTGAAGATGCTTTTTCCTATGCAAACCAATTAGGTGCAAGACAAGGTGCTGGCGCTGTTTATCTTCATGCTCACCATCCTGATATCTATCATTTTCTTGATACCAAAAGAGAGAATGCAGATGAAAAAATCCGAATAAAAACTCTCTCTTTAGGCGTTGTTATCCCTGATATCACGTTTGAATTAGCAAAACGTAATGAAGATATGTATCTCTTCTCGCCTTATGATGTAGAACGTGTTTATGGCGTACCAATGTCAGAAATCAGTGTTAGCGAAAAATACAGTGAGATGGTGAATAACGCACAAATACGTAAAAAGAAAATTAAAGCGAGAGAGTTCTTTCAAACATTAGCCGAAATTCAATTTGAGTCTGGCTATCCTTATATCATGTTTGAAGATGCGGTAAATCGCGCAAATCCTATCGCAGGTAGAATTAACATGAGCAATCTCTGCTCTGAAATTTTACAAGTCAACAGCGCAAGTGAGTATCACCCAGACTTAAGCTATCGCCATATCGGTCATGATATCAGTTGTAACTTAGGTTCTATGAATATTGCTATGGCAATGGATTCTCCTAACTTTGCACATACCGTCAGCACTGCAATTAGGGCATTAAGCAATGTCTCTGAAATGACGAAAATTGAGTCGGTTCCTTCTATTGAAAAAGGTAATCTCGCTTCTCATGCGATTGGTTTAGGACAAATGAATTTGCATGGCTATTTAGCGCGTGAAAGAATTTATTACGGCTCTGAAGAAGCATTAGATTTCACCAATATCTATTTTTATACTGTCACTTATTATGCGTTATTAGCTTCAAACCAATTAGCCATTGAAAAAAAACAACACTTTAAAGGTTTTGAAAACTCAAAATACGCAACAGGTGAATACTTTAATAAGTATGTATCACAACAATGGCTGCCAAAAACACAGAAAGTCCACCAGTTGTTTAGTCAATCGAATATCCATATTCCTACACAAGAAGATTGGCAAACACTCAAGCACTCTATTATGACGCATGGGATCTACAACCAAAACTTACAAGCGATACCACCTACTGGGTCTATTTCCTATATAAATCATTCCACATCAAGCATTCACCCTATTGCAGCACCAATAGAAATTAGAAAAGAAGGCAAGATTGGACGTGTTTATTACCCAGCCCCATTTATGACTAATGAAAATCGCCAATATTATCAAGATGCGTATGAAATTGGGGCAGAAAAGATTATCGATACCTATGCAGAAGCGTCACAACATATCGATCAAGGCTTATCACTGACATTATTCTTTTCAGATGAAGCCACAACTAGAGATATTAACAAAGCACAAATTTATGCTTGGCGTAAAGGAATTAAAACCTTGTATTACATTCGTATCCGACAATCCGCATTAGCAGGCACTGAAATAAAAGGCTGTGTTTCGTGCGCACTTTAATAATTACAATAAGGAGAACATAGCATGTCATCACCTTTATTAAGTCATGTTAATGCGATTAACTGGAATCGTATTGAAGACGAAAAAGATTTAGAGGTTTGGAACCGTTTAACCATGAATTTTTGGTTACCTGAAAAAATTCCACTCTCTAATGACATTCCTTCATGGAACACATTAACTCAAGCCGAAAAGCAGCTCACTATTCGTGTTTTTACTGGGTTAACGTTACTGGACACAATCCAAAATACAGTAGGCGCGCCAACATTGATGCCCGATGCATTGACGCCACATGAAGAGGCGGTGTTATCCAACATCTGTTTTATGGAAGCTGTTCATGCTCGCTCTTACAGTTCGATATTTTCCACACTCTGCTTAACAACAGATGTTGATGAGGCATATCGTTGGAGTGAGGAAAACCCTTACCTGCAAAAGAAAGCAGATATTATTCTGCGCTATTATCAAGACAGCGATCCTTTAAAGAAAAAAATTGCCAGTGTATTTTTAGAATCTTTTTTATTTTATTCTGGATTCTATTTACCTATGTATTGGTCAAGCAGAGGAAAATTAACCAATACAGCCGATTTAATTCGTCTCATTATTCGTGATGAAGCCGTTCATGGTTATTATATTGGCTATAAATTTCAAAATCAGTTATTAAATAAATCTGAATTAGAGAAACAAGATATTAAAGATTTTGCATTCTCATTATTATTGGATTTATATGACAATGAAGTTAAATATACTGAAGATCTTTATGATACTGTTGGTTGGACAGAGGATGTAAAAAAATTCCTTCATTATAATGCAAATAAAGCATTAATGAATTTAGGTTATGAAGCATTATTCCCTGATGAAATAACAGATGTCAGTGCAGCGATCCTTTCATCATTGTCGCCTGATGCTAATGAAAATCACGATTTCTTTTCTGGCTCAGGTTCATCTTATGTTATTGGAAAAACCATTAATACTGAAGACGATGATTGGGATTTTTAATACAAAATAATACAACTAAGTGTATTAGAGACAATAAAATACATTCAATTTAATTATATATTTCGATTTTAACGTAACGCACTGAAAAATAGATATTATTTTTTTGTGCGTTTTTTTCCGTTCAATAAACCACCTAATTGTATGATTTTTACCGTTTGATTTATTCAAATAATCAATTTTTTACGAATGGTTTTAGCATATTTAAAATATTCAAACCGATAACAAGCTAAAAATCATTACATTTACTAATGTATATGGATTTTTTTTCATTTATTTTTTCCTTATTTTTTCCTCAATTTAGTTATTTAATGCCTGTTTTTATTGAGATCCTAATCAAAATAATAATATCTTTAAAAACAACTGTATTTCAGTAAGTTAAAAGAAATATCATCTTTTAATAAAAAAGTTTTATTTCACTTTATTTAATTGTTAATCATTATAAAAATAAAGAAAAAACATCCCGATTTTTTAATTAATTATAATTAACATAGGGTTGTCAGATGCAATCATTGTGGTAGGGTATTTCCCTTACTAAAAATCTTATTTAGGAAAACAACAATACTGATTTAATTAAATTTAATTTATTCCTTTCATTATTTAAATAGGAAATAATATATTGCATGGCAATTAAACTCGAAGTGAAAAATCTCTATAAAGTATTTGGCGAGCACCCCAAACGAGCCTTTGAATTATTAAAATCGGGTATGAATAAAGATCAGATTTTTGATAAAACAGGTTTAACCGTTGGTGTTCAAAATGCAAATCTGGCAATTGAAGAAGGCGAAATATTTGTCATCATGGGATTATCTGGCTCAGGTAAATCCACCCTAGTCCGCCTTCTCAATCGTCTGATCTCTCCTACAAAGGGAGAGGTGCTTATTGATGGTGAAAATATTGCCACCATGTCTGATAAAGAATTACGACAAGTTCGACGTAAAAAAATCAGTATGGTGTTTCAATCATTCGCCTTAATGCCACATATGAATGTGCTTGATAACACAGCTTTCGGAATGGATCTTGCTGGATTAAGCAAAGACGAACGTTATAAAAAAGCAATGGATGCGTTAGAGCAAGTCAATCTTGGTAGCTACGCAAACTCTTGGCCTGATGAGCTTTCTGGTGGGATGCGTCAACGTATTGGTCTAGCTCGTGCACTTGCCAATGATCCCGATATCTTGTTAATGGACGAGGCCTTTTCAGCACTTGACCCATTAATTAGAACTGAAATGCAAGATGAGTTATTGAGCTTACAAGGCGATAAACAGCGTACTATTGTGTTTATTTCTCATGATCTTGATGAAGCCATGCGTATTGGTGATCGTATTGCCATTATGCAAGGTGGGGTCGTCGTCCAAATCGGCACACCTGATGAAATACTAAATAATCCAGCTAATGATTATGTACGCACATTCTTCCGTGGGGTTGATATTAGCCATGTATTTAGTGCAAAAGATATTGCCAAACGTCGCCCTGAAACCTTATTACATGTTGCTCCCGGTTTCGGCCCTCGCTCAGCATTAAAAGTGCTTGAAGATGAAGATAGAAATTTTGGTTATCTCATTGAACGAGGTAGGAAGTTTATTGGTATTGTTTCTGTGAACTCTCTTGAAGAGGCTCTAAAAAATAAACAACCTATTGAATCAGCCATTTTATCCGAACCTTGCGCTATAAATGGTGATACACCATTAAATGAGCTGATTTCAACTGTTGCACAATCTCCCTGTGCTATTCCTGTTATTGATGAAAAAAACCGCTATATCGGTTTAATTTCTAAAGGAATGTTACTACAAGCACTGGATAAGGAGACGCCAAATGAGTAATACAACAAATCAAGATACGGTTTTAGATACAAATATCCAAGAAACCGCAACAAGCGAGACAGCTCAGGTGACAACCCATAGCGTAAATGATGATCCTTGGGCTACAACCGATGCCAGTACAACAGAAAGTGATCCTTGGAGCAGTGCTGACAGTTCATCGGCAGATGCCGATCCATGGGGAGCTGGCAGTGGTAGCGACACTATTGATACATCATCCGCAGGGAGTGATTGGCTAGATGCAACACCTACTGATGTTGCGCCAGACTCTTTTAATCTTATGGACCCCTTTCATAATACACTGATCCCTTTGGATTCGTGGGTTACCGACGCAATTGATTGGATAGTATTGCACTTTCGTCCTGTGTTCCAAGGTATTCGAGTCCCCGTTGATTTTGTGTTAAGTGGCTTTGAGAATTTCTTAACCTCAATGCCAGCACCTGTTGCCATTATTCTATTTTCACTGATTGCATGGCAACTCTCAGGCAAAGTGATGGGCATCACCTCGTTTATTTCATTGATATTGATTGGTGCAATTGGCGCTTGGTCTGAAGCAATGGTTACGCTTGCTTTAGTACTAACTTCGTTACTGTTCTGTCTGATAATTGGACTTCCCTTGGGGATATGGCTTGCCAATAGTGATAGGGCATCAAAAATTGTTCGGCCTTTACTTGACGCAATGCAAACTACCCCTGCATTCGTTTACTTAGTGCCTATTGTAATGCTATTTGGGATTGGTAATGTGCCAGGTGTTGTAGTCACTATTATTTTTGCTTTGCCGCCTATTGTGAGACTGACCATTTTAGGGATCAAACAAGTTCCTGAAGATTTAATTGAAGCAGCTCAATCATTTGGGGCAAATCCACGACAAATGTTGTTTAAAGTGCAGTTACCACTCGCCATGCCAACAATTATGGCTGGTGTAAACCAAACCTTGATGTTAGCGCTTTCAATGGTTGTTATTGCGTCAATGATAGCCGTTGGTGGATTAGGTCAAATGGTATTACGTGGTATTGGTCGCCTTGATATGGGACTTGCTGCTGTAGGGGGTGCCGGTATTGTTATTCTCGCGATTATTCTTGACCGATTAACGCAATCCTTGGGGCAGAATAGTCGTCATAAAGGCAATCGATGCTGGTATATGACAGGCCCTATTGGCTTAATTTGCCGACTATTTGGCAAAAAAGCATCGTAATAAATATTTTCACTATTAATTAAAAATCTATAAAGAACATAACGTTCAATCAATATAAGAAATAGAGGCGACAGTTCGCTGTCGCTATTTATCTCTTACTATCACAACAGAAGGAAAAACTATGCGTAATCCAGTTATCTGGGCAACCGTATTGTCCGCCACACTGATAAGCACCCAGTTATCCGCTGCTGATTTACCCGGAAAAGGGATTTCGGTTCAACCTGTGCAAAGTACAATTTCGGAAGAAACCTTTCAAACCTTAATCGTCAACAAAGCACTCGAACAATTAGGCTACACAGTTCAACCGATCAAAGAAGTCGATTACAACGTTGCTTATTCCTCTATCGCCAACGGTGATGCCACTTTTATGGCGGTAAGTTGGGTTCCACTTCATAACTCGCAATATGAAGCAGCGGGCGGTGATAACACTTTTTATCGTAAAGGCGATTATGTCGTTAATGCAGCTCAAGGCTACTTAATTGACAAGAAAACAGCTGAAAAATACAACATCACCAATATTGAGCAATTTAAAGATCCTAAAATTGCCAAACTCTTTGATGCCAATGGTGACGGTAAAGCCGATTTAACAGGTTGTAACCCAGGCTGGGGATGTGAAGAAGCCATCAATAATCACTTAAAAGCCTATGATTTAGAAAAATCAGTTACACATAATCAAGGTAATTACGCGGCTATGATGGCAGATACCATTACTCGCTACAAAGAAGGTAAACCTATTTTTTATTACACATGGACACCATATTGGATAAGTGATGTATTAAAACCGGGTAAAGATGTTGTTTGGTTACAAGTGCCATTTTCATCTTTACCAGGTGATGACAAAACAGACACCACATTAGCAAATGGTAAAAACTATGGCTTCCCACCAAGTACCATGCATATTGCAGCAAATAAAAAGTGGGCTGAAGAAAACCCTGCTGCGGCAAAACTCTTTGAAGTCATGAAAGTGTCTGTTGCCGATATCAATGCGCAAAACTTACGTATGCATAATGGTCAAAAATCACAGGCTGATATTGAACGTCATGCAAATGCGTGGATCAAAGCTCATCAGAAAACATTTGATGGTTGGGTTGAACAAGCTCGAAGTGCCGCGCAATAACATCATAAAATAACAAAGACTCTAAAATAGAAATTATTATTAAACAGGCTACAATATTGTGGCCTGTTTTTATTTATAAAATAACTAGAATGATAGGTAATTAAACAAAATACGTTTATACAATAAAAAATCTTACTCCTACTCTATTATTAAGATTATTCTTCTTATTAATCACTTAAATACCCCTTCCTTTCATTCATTGAATTCTTCAATTATGATTATCTTTTTCTCCAGTTGCCATTTTGGCATTCTCATTTTTATATTGAAGATTTAGATAAGGAATAAATTGTGTCTTACACTAACAAACCTGTACCTGAAGAAATTAAACGTTGGAACTGGGGTGCTTTCATGTTTAATATTATTTGGGGTTTTGGTAATAAATCCTATCTTCCATTATTAGCACTCGTTCCTTTACTTAACCTTATCTGGATTTTTGTTTGTGGTATTAAAGGTAATGAATGGGCTTGGAAAAGTGGTGATTACGATTCTGTTGAAACCTTTATGAAAGTACAAGAAACATGGAATAGAGCTGGCTTTGTTTATTTTATTATCAGTATCGTTATGGCTGTTCTTTTCTTTATTTTCTTCTTCACTACCATGATGGCAATGATTGCAACATCTGCATCATACGGTTATTAATTCAATATTTTGAATATTGAACGCTTAATGACAATAAACCCCATAATATCTATGGGGTTTATCTTTTTTTATTTTTAGTAATATTAGAAACGTTTTACCACAGTAAATCGATAATCACGTCCTACACCTGAAACTGATTCACCTAAATAAGGATAGTAATCACGGTTAAATAAATTTGCGACAGTAAAACGAACCTCAGTATTATTTATAAAAGAAGGTTCCCAATTTGCAAATAAACCGTGGATTGCATAACCTTTACTTTTTGGTAATGACCAATAGCCAGCATCAGGATCGGCATCCATTGGTGAACGGCGTTGAGCACCAATAAAATCCCCCGTCCATCCCATATTGACATTAATACTTGGTACTTTTACACCAAGAGTGGCATGTAAAGCATCAGGTTGAATTTCGGCAATCCATGTTTTCTGACCAAACCATGGGTCACGCGGTGATTGATCGCGCTTTCCTTTCATTGTGGAATACGCTAATCGACCAAATACATTAGGGCTATTATAAAAGGCTTCGATTTCCAACCCTTGAATATGGTATCCCGGTAAATTACGGTAGTTACCAATTGATGGAGGGCAATTTCCATTATGTCCATCCACCTTTTGACTTTCACAATAGACACCACGACGACGGAAAATTTCGTCTTTACCACGAGTATCAAACAGTGTTGTTCTTAACTGCAGTTGGTCTTCTTGTTGAATAACACTTTCAAAGTCTGCAATTGCGCCAATTCGTGCGGCTCTTACCGTTTCTTTATCTAGATGACGGCTCGTGCCAGTTAAGCTAGAAATACTTCCTTGTACTTCATATTGCTCATCAATCAATGGTGCTCGCCATGTATAGGTTAAATCACCAAAGAATCTGAAATTTTTGTTCATTTTCCATAATAAACCTAAATGAGGTGTTGCTCCGCTATAAGTTACATCAGAGTAATCATGACCATAATAGGGATCAGGATCTTGATAGGTAATAGCTCGACTTCCCTTACCTTGGTTTTTAACGATATCGTAACGAACACCCGGTGTTATCGTCAGATTTCTATAACTCATCGAGTCTTGAAGATAGAAACTGGTTGTCGTTTGCGTACCTTCAGGCATATAAGGAGGTGCATAATATCCATAGTTATAATTTGGATTCTTAGCTTTATCGCGTGTAAACATTAAGACATCACGATCATTACGATGCCAACGTGTTCCTACTAATACCTTATGCTCTAAAGCACCTTGCATAACCGTGCTTTCATTTTTAATTTCAATTTGATGATTACGATAATCGACCCAACTTTGATTGCCCATGCTGCCACTAAAATAGGAGCTAGCTGTCTCTGGGCGACTATCGTTTTGTTTGGTTTTTGAATAACCGTAAGTCAGTGTTAAATTAATTAAATCTGAATCAACTGGCTGAATATTCCATTTCACACTGAAGGTGTCATCTTTTTGATCACGATAAACTAATTTACGTTTCATCGCTGCATCAAAGCCATATTTATCTACGTCAGCTTGGCTAGGTTTAGCTAATTCATCCCGTTTAGCAGCCCAAGGTGTCCAGCCGTCACTTTCTGATCGTGATGCTGATAACGTTAATGTTTGTGCTTCGGTTAGATAGATATTGGTTTTAATTAAAAAAGAATCTTGATCGGATTGTGAATAGCCAAATTTAGTTCCATCAGGACGTCGCAGATCATCACTTTCACGACGGTTAAAATAGAATAATCCATCTGCTTGCCCATCGAGTAATTTACCGTATACCGCACCACTATAACGATTTTGTCTATCATTCGTATGGTGACCATATTTTAAAAACATCCCAATATTCTGATCAGGTAATAATAAATCATCAGGATCTTTGGTTTCAATTCTCACCGAACCACCAAATCCACCATTACCTTGAGTAATATTATGAGGGCCTTTATCAACATCAAGACGGCGTATTAATTCGGGATCAATAAAAATTGAACCTTGGCGATATTTTTCAAAGGTTTTGGGTGTGCCATCAAGTGTGATTTTAATATCTTCAGGATTACCCATTCCCCAGATATTTAATGTTTGACCGCCAGGTCTTGGTGAGCCAGATGATGAAATTCCCGGTAACTTATCCACCAGCTCTGCAATATTATTAGGCTGAATTCGGTCGATATCTTTTAATGTCAGAACCGTACTCCCTGCATCAACACTTGAATTGAGTTCACCTGATACGTAAATAGGTTCAATAATAATCTTTTCACGCGATTTAGGTTGCGCAGGACTTTCTGATTTTGTGGATGCCGTTATTTCTGGTTTAACACTTTCAGCCGCATAGCTATTTAACGAAGTGAGTGAAGTCAATAATAATGCTATCGCTGATGACGAAAATGAAAATATCCCAATTCCCTGACGATAAGCATCATTTTTTGCTAAGAAATGGATCATAATAGTAGTATCTTTTTGTATGGTTATTAGTTTGATAGATGATTAATGCTGTAACTAACAGCGCCAATCATGATAATGATAATAATTATCATTATCTAGTTTTTTTGCACTTATCACTCAATACAGATAACTACACTATCGATACACTCTTGTTAGATTTAAATTTCACCTAAAATAATATTTATAATAAATTAAACTAATTTCATTAGTTATTATAAGGTATTTAATATCTCTTATTTTCATTTTCCTCATTTAATTCACTAATTATAATTACGTACATATTACTAAAGAAAATTTAATCATTTTTAAAATAAAAAGAATAGAGCAGACACAGAACAGTCTGATAATTACAGTTTTGCGGATCTTGTTTTCTCTTTATTTTGAGAGCTAAATAATTATTAACTCAAGTAAATTTTAAGTCTTAGTTTTATGTTTAAATCGTAAATAAATTAAAGCATTGAAATAAAGATATTCAATGAGATAAAAATCAGCTAATAATAAAATTATGATTATGAGGTATATACGCACTTTTGAACACAAGGATGCGTCATGACAATTTATGACCTAAAACCCAAATTCCAAGCTCTATTACGCCCTTATGTAGAATGGTTATTCGCAAAAGAGATCACTGCAAATCAGGTCACGCTTTCTGCCTTACTATTATCCATTGTCGTTGGTGGATTGCTTTTGCTTTATCCTTATCCTCGTTTATTTTTATTACTCCCTGTTGTCCTTTTTTTCCGTATGGCACTTAATGCCATCGATGGCATGCTTGCACGAGAACATAATCAAAAAAGTGCACTTGGGGCGATATTAAATGAAGCCAGTGATGTTATTTCAGACATTGCACTTTATCTCCCTTTTGCCTTTATTTTTCCACAAGCCTACTGGTGGATCATGCTGGCACTTTTTTTAATGATAATGACTGAGTTCTTAGGGGTTCTTGCCCAAACAATTAATGCCACTCGTCGTTATGATGGCCCGATGGGAAAAAGTGATAGAGCCTTTATTTTCGGCACTATTGCCTTTTTTATCGGATTATTCCCCTCGCTGACATCATCAGAAAACACGCATTATCTTTTTATTATTATTAATTTATTACTTTTGTTGACTTGTTATCACCGAATTCATCGCGCACTAAAAGAAGCAACGATGACAGATAAAGATAAGGATACATCGTTATGAATCAACAACCACAATATCAAACTCAAAGGAATATGATTGAGTCTGAATTTACCACCAGCGATAAAACACCGTTGTATTATCGCCATTGGCCAGCTCAAATTACCACTGAGCCAAAAGCAATTATTTTATTTCATCGGGGGCACGAACACTCAGGCAGAGTTTCTCATCTAGTTGATGAGTTAGATCTTCCTGATTTCTCAATGTTTGCTTGGGATGCTCGTGGGCATGGTAAAAATGAAGGTGCTCGTGGTTATAGCCCATCAATGGGAACGTCAATAAAAGATATCGATGAGTTCGTCCATTATGTTGCATCTAACTATAATATTCCGATGGAGAATATTCTTGTTGTTGGCCAAAGTGTAGGCGCTGTTTTAGTCTCAGGTTGGGTACATGATTACTCACCAAAAATTCGCGGTATGGTATTAGCGTCCCCTGCATTTAAAGTAAAATTATATGTTCCTTTTGCACGCACTGGCCTTGCCTTGATGCAAAAAATTCGTGGACTTTTTTATGTTAATTCCTATGTAAAAGCTAAATATTTAACCCATGATCAAAGTCGTATAGACTCTTTTAATCAAGACTCGTTAATCACTCGCCCTATTGCCGTTAATATTTTATTAGAACTTTATAAAACGGCCGATCGCGTGGTTGAAGACGCAAAGGCGATTACCTTACCAACACAATTATTTATTTCGGGTAATGATCATGTTGTTCACGCAAAACCTCAGCATCTTTTCTATGAGCGTTTAAATACCTCAATTAAAGAAAAACATGTTTTACCCGGTTTTTACCACGACACTTTGGGCGAGAAAGACAGGGCAATCCCCATCAATAAAATGCGTCACTTTATTGAAACCTTGTTTGCACAACCGCTTTATCAACATGATTACCAAAATGAAGATATATGGAGCCATAGTGCTGATGTTTATCGTTCATTACAGACACCACTTCCTCAATTTTGCCCCAAAAGACTCTATTACAAAGTGCTTAGTCGTTCGATGAGCACGTTAGGTAAAGCATCTGAAGGTGTGGCACTAGGTTACGATAAAGGTTTTGATTCTGGATCGACTCTTGATTATGTCTATCGCAATCAGCCACAAGGAAAAGGCTTATTTGGCCGTATCGTTGATAAACAATATTTGAACAGTATTGGTTGGCAAGGTATTCGCCAACGTAAAATCAATATTGAAAATACGATCCGATACGCTATTCGCCAATTAACACAAAATAATATGCCAGTACATATTATGGATATTGCTGCTGGGCAAGGCCGTTATCTTTTTGATGCGGTTAATGACTATGGTAAGGTCGATTCAATTTTAATGCGTGACTATAGCCCGATTAATGTTGAACAAGGCCGAATTGCCATTAAAGAACGTCACTTAGAAGACAAAGTGCGTTTTGAAGAAGGTAACGCCTTTGATGCAGAAAGTTTGAGTACCGTTTCACCATCACCAACTTTAGGTATTGTCAGCGGACTCTATGAATTATTCCCTGAAAATCATTTGCTAAGAGAGTCTTTAAAAGGACTATCGCAAGCCATTCCAAGTGGCGGTTTATTAATTTATACCTGCCAACCTTGGCACCCTCAGCTTGAAATGATTGCCCGTGTATTACCCAGCCACCAAGATGGTCAACCGTGGATCATGCGTTGTCGCAGTCAAGGTGAAATGGATGCACTAGTAGATGAAGCTGGTTTTGAAAAGCTCGATCAACAAATTGATCACTGGGGTATTTTTAGTGTATCGATAGCAAAACGTCGCTAATAAAATACACTATGGCTAAATTAATTATCGCTATATGGCAACATCAACATATAGCGATAATTTTAAGCAAACTGCAAAAATAGAAAAAACGATAAACAAAAAAAGGAAATTTAGTATGGAGGGAACTCAACACTCTCAAATAACATCATCAAGAAAAAGTATCTGGTTTGCTGGGATTGTATGGCTGTTATTTCTAGCCCCTTTTTTCTATTTAACTTATATGCAAGTCAATGCTTATACTTCTACTTTATCTGATGTTCCTTCTTTTGTTTATTCGTGGGAAAACGCTATTCCCTTTTTACCGTGGACAATCATTCCTTATTGGAGTGTGAATATTGCCTATGGTATTTCACTGATTATTTGTACAACGTTAAGAGAACAATTTATACATGGACTACGTTTAATTGTTGCCTCTCTTATTGCTTGTGCTGGTTTTTTATTATTTCCTTTAAAATTTAGCTTTATTCGCCCAACAACAGAGGGATTTTCTGGTTGGTTATTTACCCAATTAGAAGGTTTCGATTTACCTTATAACCAAGCCCCTTCTTTACACATTATTTTATTGTGGATTATTTGGTTACGTTTTCGCGCACATACTCCAAAATCATGGCAATGGTTTTTAAATTTATGGTCATTGCTTATTGCTGTTTCTGTACTGACAACGTGGCAACATCACTTTATCGATATTATTACGGGTTTTGGTGTCGGCGTGTTTATTTGTTATTTATTACCAATAAACTCTCGTTGGAAATGGCATTTTACTGGCAGTAAACGCAGTTTACGTATTGGTAAAAACTATGCGTTATCAGCAATGGTGTTTTATCTGTTATCTTTTGGCTTACAAGGATTCTTTTGGATCTTTCTATGGCCAGCAATCACATTAACTTTTGTGACTTTGGGCTATTTAGGCGCTGGTGCTTCTATTTTTCAAAAAAATACACAAGGTGAAATTCCACTTTCTGCACAGATAATCCTATTACCTTATCGCTTCTTTGCATGGTGTACTTATCGTTATTATTTAAAACAATGCCAAACACCGAGTTTAGTCACTGAAGGCATTTTATTAGGTGGGCGCCCTCTTTATGATCTCAACGCCAATGCGGTATTTGATTTAACTTGTGAGTGGCCAAGAAATAAGTTTAGTCAAAATAAGCTTTATTTAGCACAGCCTCAAATCGATTTATTACCTTTATCTCCAGATGATATTAACAGAGCAATGTTATCAATGGAGCAACTCAATCAAACGGGTACTGTTTATATTCATTGCAAACTAGGCTATTCGCGTAGTGCAACCATTGTCGTTGCTTGGTTGGTTTACAATGGCACAGTAGCAACGTTAAAAGATGCGATAAAAAAAGTCTCTCAAGTTCGTCCTCAAGTGATTTTAAATCCAGAAACACGGGAGGCACTACAAATTTGGTATTCACATTTTCAGCACATTAAATAACGAGACAACCATGTTAACAACTAAAACTAGCGGTAAAGTGATTGTATCTTTAACACAAAGTTGGCGCTATTTACTGTTTTTATCGCTTTTTCCTTATTTGAGTACATGGCCTGTATTTAGTCTACACTTTCATCATCAACTGACTTTTTTTGTTGCTTCTTTTTTATTTTTATTTACCCAATATTTTCTTTTTCGTTTATGGCTTGATAGTCATTTTTTTCGGGCTCTTTATCGTTATCAAGATGATATTAGCTTTGATGAAAGTCTCTCTATATTATTTCCTAAACGCCCCCAAAAACAGACAATGGAAGCTCGCTGGCTAGGGACTAAACGTCTATTTTCTTTTGCAATAATTGGCGTTTCAGTTCAATGGATATGGTGTTTGACGATGCTCTTTTTTACGCTTTTTAGTTATTAAAAAGCTCAGTTAATAACCTTATTTAGCATATAAAACAATATGTTATAACAATTAAATATAAAGATTTATATCAAATTAATTGAACATTTCTATCACAGTAATTCTTTTCTCAAAAAAATGACTCATGTTACTATCATTTACCTTACAAATGATTTTTTATGAGTATTATGGAAAACACCGCACCACAAACATCACTTAGCAAAGGTCTTATTCTGCTAATGGCCGTTGCTACAGGCATGGTTGTCGCCAGTAACTACTACGCACAACCTCTACTTGATTCTATCGCAAATTATTTTCATATATCAGCGACTTTAGCCGGATTTATTGTCACCACGGCACAACTCAGCTATGCCGTAGGACTGATGCTATTAGTGCCTTTGGGCGATATTTTTGAACGCCGTTCACTCATTATTACCATGACATTAATTTCTGCTAGTGGGCTATTAATTACTGCGATGGCAACGAATATTTGGGTGATGTTAATAGGTACCGCACTCTCTGGTATGTTCTCTGTTGTCGCTCAAATTCTAGTTCCTTTTGCAGCCACTCTCGCCGCACCACACCAACGAGGAAAAGCCGTTGGCACAATTATGAGTGGCCTTTTGTTGGGTATTTTACTGGCTAGAACAGTATCTGGGCTGATGGCGTCATTTACAAATTGGCAAGGTATTTTCTGGGTTGCGAGTGTTTTTCTAACAATCTTAGCTATTACGTTATGGCGTTGTTTACCCACTTATAAAAGTCAAACAAACTTAAATTACTTTCAGTTATTAGGTTCTATCTTCAAATTATTTGTTACAACCCCAGTACTTCGAACTCGTTCAGTAATTGGTGCGCTGATTTTTGCCCACTTTGGCTTATTGTGGACATCAATGGCCTTTTTGCTGGCGGCAGATCCATTTAACTACTCTGATGCAGTTATTGGATTGTTTGGTCTTGTGGGCGCTGCGGGCGCATTGATGGCAGGAAAAGCAGGCGTATTAGTCGATAAAGGGAAAGGCAAGAAAACCACCACTATCGGATTAATTATCCTCCTTTTGTCTTGGGGTTTTATTATCATTGCACCTTATTATCACTGGGTTGGACTCATCAGCTTTATTATTGGTGTTGTCCTGCTAGACTTAGCTGTTCAGGGTGTACATGTCACAAATCAAAGCACCATTTATCGTATTTTACCTGATGCTAGAAATCGCCTAACCGCAGCTTATATGACAAGCTATTTTATTGGTGGGGCATTAGGCTCTTTATTATCAGGTTATGCCTATCATCAATATGGGTGGATGGGGGTTTCTATTGCTGGACTGGTCATTGGCATTATCGGTCTTATTGTTTGGTTATTAGGTTATAAAAATGATCCAATAATCCATGCTGAATAATTTTCAGACCCAAGGATGGGCTATATTATTCCTATAATCCCACTCTAATCAGAATAAAATGTGAATGTTTTAACAGCGTGATTACTATTGATGTATATCATCATCCCATTCTTTATTAAGAAAATTATATCAATCTTATCAATAAAGCACTGTATAAATAATTTCAATTCGGTATTATCCACATGGTAAGCATTGGTGATTAAAATAAATTTATTACGTGTTTTATCGTAAAAAACGATCCATTTTTTCGCAAATAGACTACTATTCATTGTCAGATAAGTGATAAATTGATTTTATTAACTTATTGCAAAGAGATAAGTACCTATCCTTTTTTTGTGTTATCATTCATAAAATTTATGAATCAGGTAACATAATCAAAAAAACATAGTGACTATAAATAATAAAAATTGCTAAATTGTGTGTTTAATATACCATTTAACATGTTGATAACAGCATTATCCTAATTTTCGAAACTAACAAGGTGTCTAAAAATGGAAAGCTCATTTACGCCAACAGAAGAATTACTAAACACTCGCGCTACACAACAGAAATCGCTTAACAAAGATATTCCTTATCAAGAAATTTTGTTAACTCGCCTTTCTATGCATGTTCAAAGCAAACTTCTTGAAAGTCGTAATAATATGTTGAAGTCTCAGGGTATTAACGAGACGTTATTTATGGCACTAATGATTTTAGATACGACAGAAAATCGTAGTATTCAACCTTCAGAGCTAAGTGCTGCGCTGGGCTCTTCAAGAACAAATGCAACACGCATTGCTGATGAACTTGAAAAACAAGGTTGGATTGAGCGTCGTGAAAGCCATAATGACCGCCGTTGTTTGCATCTCCACTTAACGGATGCCGGTGAAGAATTTTTAAATAGCTTATTACCTCCACAGCATCAATGTTTAAAACAAATCTGGTCAGTGTTAGATCAACAGGAACAAAAACAGCTTGAAACGCTAATGCGTAAGTTGTTATTACAACTGGATACTTTGGCTGAAAAAGAGTGTGAATAAGCCATATAATAAATAGTTTTATTGATCTAATCCTATTTACGCCATAAATCGGCAAACATACTTACCCATTAGCATTTATAATTTACCTTCACGCTAATAATTATTCTAAGATTGACTTTATAATTATGTTTCCAGTTTCAATACTGGAAACATATCTAATGATGTTTTTCTGGTTTTATGGAGATCTTCTAAATGAGTGTTAATGAGGAAAATACCCCCCCTCAGGCTCCCATTCGCAATAAAAAACGAACTCGCCGAAATGTTCTACTGCTGCTGACTATTCTATTTATTTTAGCTGGGGTGGCTTACACCGCTTATTGGTTTATGGTGTTAAGACATCATGAAACAACTGATAATGCTTATGTCACAGGCAATCAAATCATGATTATGCCGCAGATTTCTGGTTCTGTTACCACCGTTTATGTTGATAACACCGATTTTGTAAAAGCGGGTGACCCTTTAGTTTTATTAGATTCAAGTGATGAAAAACTGGCTTTAGAAAAAGCAAAAACAGCATTAGCGAATAGTGTTCGTCAAATGCATCAACAAATCATTAATGGTCGCCAATTAAAAGCAAACATCGTTTTACGCGAAACAGAACTAACTAAATTACAAAATGACCTTCGTCGCCGTGAAGTTTTAGGCGAACGCAATGTGATTGGTAAAGAAGAACTTCAACACGCCAGAGAAGCTGTTTCCACTGCAAGGGCGGCTTTAGAAGTTGCTAAAGAGCAATACAATGCTAATCAAGCGATTATCTTAAATACACCAATTGCACAACAACCTTCCGTTCTACAAGCATCAACCGATGTTCGTAATGCATGGCTTGCCTTAGAGCGTACTAAAATTTTAAGTCCAACAGATGGCTACGTTTCACGCCGTAGCGTTCAAGTAGGTGCACAAGTCGCACCAGGCAAACCTTTAATGGCTATTGTTCCCGTAACAGGTATGTGGATTGATGCCAATTTTAAAGAAACTCAGCTCGCTAATATGCGTATCGGCCAACCAGCAAAAATTACAACTGACTTTTATGGTAAAAAAGTAATTTATCATGGCACTGTATTAGGTTTAGATATGGGAACTGGAAGTGCTTTCTCATTATTACCTGCTCAAAATGCTAGTGGTAACTGGATAAAAGTTGTTCAGCGATTACCTGTTCGTATTTCATTAGATGAAAAAGAATTAGCAGAAAAGCCACTGCGTATTGGCCTTTCTTCAGAAGTTACCGTTGATACGATTAACCTCGATGGAAAAGTATTATCACACAGTGAACGCCAAGTACCTGCTTATCATACTGATGCATTAACTATTGATATGTCAGCGATTAATAAACTGATCAATGAAATTATTGAACAGAATGCGGGACAATAAAGGCGAGGTGTAAAGGTGATTAAAGAGCCATTACAAGGAGGAAGACTTGCCTTAATGACCATCGCCCTTGCGTTGGCTACCTTTATGCAAGTTCTCGATTCTACAATCGCTAACGTCGCTATTCCAACAATTGCAGGAAACTTAGGTGCCTCTAATTCACAGGGTACTTGGGTTATTACCTCTTTTGGTGTAGCAAATGCTATTTCTATTCCAATTACAGGTTGGTTGGCAAAACGCATTGGTGAAGTTCGACTCTTTATGTGGTCAACGGCACTTTTTGCATTAACGTCTTGGCTTTGCGGTATTTCACAAAGCCTTGAAATGCTGATTTTCTTTCGTGTGCTTCAAGGGTTGGTCGCTGGGCCACTAATTCCTTTATCACAAAGTTTATTATTGAATAACTATCCACCAGCTAAGCGAAATATGGCACTTGCACTCTGGTCAGTAACCATTGTTGTCGCGCCAATTTTAGGCCCCATTTTAGGGGGCTATATTAGTGATAACTATCATTGGGGATGGATATTCTTTATTAACGTTCCATTTGGTGTGTTGATTATTATGTGTATATCAAACACCTTAGCTGGGCGAGAAACAAAAACCGAAATTAAACCAATTGATACCATTGGTCTTGTTTTACTTGTTGTTGGTATAGGTGCTTTACAAATCATGCTCGATCAGGGTAAAGAGCTTGATTGGTTTAACTCAACAGAAATCATTATACTCACCATCGTGGCAGTTGTTGCCCTTAGCTTCTTAATTGTCTGGGAGCTTACAGACGATCATCCAGTGATAGATCTTTCACTCTTTAAAAGTCGAAACTTTACCATTGGGTGTGTCACACTTAGCCTCGCCTATATGATCTATTTCGGTACCATCGTTTTACTGCCACTGCTTTTACAAGAAGTCTTTGGCTATACAGCAACATGGGCGGGATTAGCATCAGCATCGGTAGGTTTATTGCCTTTAATTATCACACCGATTATAGGTAAGTTTGGTGGTAAAGTGGATTTACGCTATATCATCAGCTTCAGCTTTATTATGTTTTCTGTGTGTTTTTATTGGCGAGCTTATACCTTCGAACCAGGAATGGATTTTGCTACTGTGGCATGGCCCCAATTTTGGCAAGGTTTAGCGGTTGCGTGTTTCTTTATGCCATTAACGACAATGACATTATCTGGATTACCCCCAGAAAAAATGGCATCAGCGTCAAGTCTTTCGAATTTCTTAAGAACATTGGCTGGGGCAATTGGTGCATCGTTAACGACGACAATTTGGACACAAAGAGAATCACTTCACCATGAAACCTTTGTAGAAAAAATTAATCCACTTGATCCTGATTCACAAATGGCATTCCAACAAATGAATGATCTTGGTCTTTCAAATGAACAGGCATCTGCCTATTTAGCGAAAACCATTACAGAACAAGGATTAATTATTTCAGCCAATGAGATTTTCTGGTTAGCAGCAGGTATTTTCCTTATCATGATGATTGTGGTTTGGTTTGCTAAACCGCCATTCTCTCCAGGAAAATAACGCAATTCACATAGATCTTATACATAAAAAACCGCTTAAATCACAATGACTAAGCGGTTTTTTATCATTCTTTCTTTAAAACTATAAAGCAATTAGCCTTGGTGCTGACGCCACCATTCAGCTAATAATACACCTGAAGCAACAGAAACGTTTAAGCTCTCTACGTGCCCTGTTCCGCCGATGTAAATGCTCATATCACCTTGATTTAAAGTGCTTTCACTTAAGCCATCTTTCTCTTGACCTAAGATAAGTACCATTTTTGCAGGTAATTGTGCTTTTGATAATGGCACACTGCCTTTATGGCTTGATGTTGCCACTAGCGTATAACCCGCTTTTTTAAATTTATCTAAAGTTTGAGCAAAGTTATCAGCATCAATACCTTGGATATATTCAGCACCACCTTCTGCGGTACGAACAGCCGCACCAGATTCTAATACAGCAGAATCAGGAGAGATAACCCCTTTTACGCCAAAATGCGCACAACTACGCATAATTGCACCTACGTTATGTGGATTACCTACATCTTCCAGAGCTAATACACAATCACTCTCAGGAGCATCTTTCAGATAAGTTTCTGCATCATGACCAACACGCTTTTTAATTAAGAAGCATACCCCACCATGGTGATCGGTGCGGGCGGCTTTGACCATCTCTTCTTCTTCAACAACGTGATAGGCTTTACGATTTGCAGCCATCCATTTTAATGCGTCACGAAAACGTGGCGTAACGTCTTGTAAAAACCAAGCACGAACAATCGCATCAGGACGGTTTTTAAACATTGCCTGACAGGCATTTTCACCATAAATACGTGTTTCTTCTAAGCGCTGACGACGAAGTTGTTCAGGATCGATTTGACTCTTACCCGTAATGCCATCGTGCTCTTTTATTGCCTCTTCACCAGCAGGGCGAGAAACAGTTTTCCATGGAGAAAAACTTCCGCCTTCGCTATCGCGAGAAGGTTTTGATTCATTACGTGATGCGCCACGCCCTGAAGGCTTACCTGCACCGCGGTCATCATGATGAGAAAATTTGTTATCACCACGTCTGTTATCGCGATTTTTATCATCACGGCTATCACCGCGTCTGTTATCACGATTTTTGTCGTCACGGTTATCACCGCGTCTGTTGTCACGGCTATCACCACGACCATTTTCAGGACGACGGGATGGTTTTTTAGGTTTATTATCGGCATTGTCCTCACTACGGACATACATCACTTTTACTTTGCCGTTTTTACCTTCATAAGAATCGTTCATTTGTCTCTCCAACTGCAATAGGGGCGCAGATTACATGATAGTTTAGCAACTGTCACCGAGAGAATCACGCATAGGAATCGATAAACTAATCAGGATCAATTGATAATTAAATTCAGCATAGATATAAGCAATATATCAATATGATTTTTATGAAAAAAAAGTGCTGAATAGTTTGTTTGTTTTTAACATGATAAAATCCGTTTCTTTTTTATTAGTGTTGGTTTATTTGCTATGCATGACAATGCAGTCTCTCGACTTCGTCAATATCGACTTTCAGTTTCAACCCGTCCTTTTAAAGCCAGAGGATTTCGGATAAAACGCTGTAGCTTCTGCTTATTACCTGAAAAGCAGTGCCTTTGTGACACAATTGTCAGCCAACCTGCAAAAAGCCAATTTTGTTTATTGATGTATGATACTGAAGTAATGAAACCAAGTAATACAGGGAAATTAATTGCCGATGTATTACCAGACACCCAGGCATTTTTATGGTCCCGTACTACTCCTGAACAGGCCTTGCTTGACCTAATCAATACACCAGATAAGCAAGCTTATGTTGTTTTCCCTGAAAGCTATGCTTCGAGTGGACGTGTTGTATACAACCAGCTCCCAGTTAATAGCAAACCCCCTCTGTTTATCCTTTTAGATGGTACATGGAGTGAAGCGCGTAAAATGTTTCGTAAAAGCCCTTACCTCGATTCATTACCTATCTTTTCACTTAATGAAGCCAGTAAATGTGATTACGTGCTTCGCCAAGCCGCAAGAGAAGATCAACATTGTACTGCTGAAGTAGCTGCGTCTATTTTAGAAAATGTGGGTGATATAAGTGCATCACAACAACTCTTTTCCCATTTTAGTTACTTTCGTCAACAATATTTAATCGGAAAACCAGACCGCCGTCAGGCAAAAGAAGAGTAAATCAGCTACATTGAATAAAAGTTGATAAGCAAACTCTGGAGTGGATATGAGCCAACGAGGTCTTGAAGCACTATTGCGTCCTAAATCTATTGCGGTAATTGGTGCCTCTGAAAAATTAGGTCGTGCAGGAACCACTATGATGAAAAATCTACTCAGTGGTGGATTTAACGGACCTGTGTTTCCAATTAATCCCTCTCGTGGCTCTGTCTCAGGGGTTTTTACTTATCCGTCTATTGATAAATTACCCCAAGTTCCTGATCTAGCAATTATCTGTACCCATCATCACCGTAACCTTGAATTACTAAAGCAATTAGGTGGATCAGGTTGTAAGGCTGTTATTGTCCTTTCAGCACAGCCTGTACAGTTTCAACCAATAAAGTTGCTCTGCCAGCAATATCATATCCGTTTGCTAGGCCCTAATAGTTTGGGTCTTTTAGCACCTTGGCAGGGACTAAATGCCAGTTTTTCACCTCTCCCTGTTAAAAAAGGAAAACTTGCTTTTATTTCACAATCGGCGGCTGTCGCCAATACTATTTTAGATTGGGCTTATTATCGCAATATTGGGTTTTCTTACTTTATTGCCTTAGGAGATAACCAAGATATACAAGTCGATGACTTACTGGATTTTCTAGCAAGAGACAGCAAAACTAGCGCTATTTTATTGCATTTAGAGCATATTAAAGATGCTCGCCGTTTTATGTCTGCCTCTCGAAGTGCTTCACGCAACAAACCTATTTTGGTCATAAAAAGTGGTCGTACCCAAAAAGCGCAGCTGTTATTGGGTGATACGCCAAGTTATGACATCGCTTATGATGCCGCATTTCAACGCGCAGGGTTATTACGCGTACAAGATACCCATGAAATGTTTTCTGCCGTAGAAACTCTTAGCTATATGACGCCCCTAAAAGGCGAAAGATTGATGATTATGAGCAATGGCTCTGCACCTGCGGCCATGGCAATAGATGAGCTATTCTTGCATTCAGGCAAGCTGGCGAAACTGACAGATGAAACAACGCAAAAACTACAAAGTGTTATTCAAGAAAAAAACACCATCCGTAATCCATTAAACTTGGGTGATGATACAACCGTTGATCGCTATGTTGCAACGCTCAATTGCTTATTAGATAGTCATGATCATGACGCTTTATTACTTATTCATACCCCAAGTGCTATTGCACCTAGTATTGAAACAGCACAACGCGTCATAGAAGCCATCAATAAACACCCTCGACGTAAATGGCTTACCGTTTTTACTAACTGGGGCGGAGAATATTCATCTCAACAATCACGAAAATTATTTAGTGAAGCGGGTATTCCTACTTATCGCACCCCTGAAGGTGCTGTTACTGCATTTATGCATATGGTGGAATATCGTCGGAACCAAAAACAATTAAAAGAAACACCTGCATTGCCTTTAGATGTCAAAATGAATACGCAACAAGCGCACCGTTGTATTGAAGAGGCATTACAGAATAAGCAATATCGATTAGATACACACCAAGTTCAGCCAATTATGGAAGCTTATGGTTTCAATACACTTCCTACTTGGATTGCTCATAATGCACAAGAAGCGGTAAGTATAGCGGAAAAAATTGGCTATCCCGTTGCACTAAAATTACGTTCTCCGGATATTCCTCATAAATCTGAAGTTCAAGGTGTCATGCTTTACCTACGTGACAGCACTGAAGTTTCATCAGCGGCTCATGCCATTATTGAACGAGTAACAGAACTCTACCCTCAGGCTCAAATTCAGGGTTTATTAGTGCAAAGTATGGCAAATCGAGCAGGCTCTCAAGAGCTGCGTGTGGCAATTGAGCAAGATCCTATTTTTGGCCCATTAATTCTATTGGGTGAAGGGGGAGTTGAGTGGCAAATTGAAACTAAGGCCGCCGTTGCATTACCGCCTCTGAACATGGCACTTGCCCGTTATTTGGTAATTAACGCCATTAAAAGTGGAAAAATACAGCCAAGAAGTGCTTTACAGCCTCTAAATATCTTAAGCTTAAGTCATTTTTTGGTACAGGTTTCTCATCTACTTTTAGATTGCCCACAAATAGTTAGGCTAGATATTCACCCATTACTGGCTTCTGGCAATGATTTTACACTATTAGATGTTGCAATGGAGTTAGCACCACTGCAAGGCGATCCCCACCAAAGACTTTCTATCCGCCCTTATCCTAATGAATTAGAAGAAACATTTTATCTAAGAGATAGCAATCCTTGTTTTATTCGTCCTATTTTACCTGAGGACGAACCTCTACTAAAAACGTTTATTAACCAAGTGACAAAAGAAGATCTTTACTATCGTTATTTTAGTGAAATAAGTGAATTTACTCATGACGATCTCGCGAATATGACTCAAATTGATTATGATCGAGAAATGGCATTTGTCGCCATTCGAAATCCAGATGATCAACCTGAAATCATTGGTGTAGCCCGTGCAATGGCAGATCCGGATAATCAACATGCTGAATTTGCTATCCTTGTACGATCTGATTTAAAAGGAAATACTCTAGGTCATCAACTTATGACTAAACTTATCAACTATACTAGAGTACATGGCATTAAACGTTTAACCGCAATAACCATGCCTGAAAATCGCAACATGATAAGTTTAGCGAAAAAATTAGGTTTTTCGGTTGAAGTACAGTTTGATGAAGGAATAGTGAATCTTGACTTGCTTCTTTGATCCTCAAAAGAGCTGTAAGTGCGATAATCATAAGTGAAAGTTTTGTTATGTGATTATTCACGCATCCTTTGATAAATTAGCTATATATGATGATTTTATGCGTACATCCCATATAACTAATGTTATGATCAGAAGATCGGTTAAAGAAAATCTACATGGACGATGGCTCCATCTGCCATCATAAACAAGAGAACTAAGCACTGTGATGTTGTCTAAACTAAAACTTGCTAAGCATCAACAACACCTTGCACAACTGCCTAAATTAGCTCAGTCAGTTGCTGATGTTGAAACGCTTTATCAGACGTCCGCGTTTCGCAGCACCTTATTGAAATATATTGCTCAAGCCAAAAAAGAGATCTTTATTACAGCTCTTTATTTAGAGCACGATGAGGCTGGTGAAGAGATCCTTGATGCACTTTACACCGCAAAACAACAACGTCCTGAATTATCCATTACCGTTATTGTTGACTGGCACCGTGCTCAACGTGGGCGAATTGGTGTCTCTGCTGATGCGACAAATGCAGATTGGTATTATCATGTTGCACAGCAACATCCTGATATAGAGCTCCCTATCTATGGGATCCCTGTTAATACTCGTGAAGCACTAGGTGTATTACACCTTAAAGGCTTTATCTTTGATGATACGGTTATTTATAGTGGTGCAAGCATTAATAATGTGTATTTGCATAAGCTAGATAAATATCGCTATGACCGATATCATATTATTCAAAATAGTGAATTAGCGACCACAATGAAACAGTTTATTGTGAATGATCTTCTGCAATCTGAAGCTATTCAACGTCTTGATATTAAAGATAGAGTTCGTTGTGCTGAAATAAAAAATTGCATACGTCAATTTCGTTTTAATTTACGCACACGTGATGGCTATGATATTAAAGCCAATGCTTCTAATCATGAATTAGCAGTAACGCCTTTAGTAGGTTTAGGTAAGAAAAATATCTTAAATAAGACCATTTCTCACCTAATGGCTTCTACAGAAGAAAAATTAGTTATTTGCACTCCTTATTTTAATTTACCAGCGATCCTTGTTCGTCAAATCAGCCATTTATTAAGAAATGGCAAACAAGTCGAAATTATTATTGGTGATAAAACAGCAAATGATTTTTATATTCCACCTGAAGAGCCGTTTAAAATTATTGGTGCCCTGCCTTATCTCTATGAAATCAATCTGCGTAAATTTACCCAGCGTTTCCAACGGTTTATTGATAATGACCAATTAACACTAAGGCTCTGGAAAGACAGTGATAATACCTATCACTTAAAAGGTATGTGGGTTGATGATAATTGGCAATTAATTACAGGTAATAATCTTAACCCACGAGCATGGGGATTAGATTTAGAAAATGCGATATTAATTCATGATCCTAAACATGAATTGCATGAGCAACGGCATAAAGAGCTAGCCTGTATTCGCCAAAAAACACGTATTGTAAAACATTACCAAGAGCTAGAAAGTATTAAGCTTTACCCACTTAAAGTGAAAAAATTAATCAAGCGATTACGACGTATTCGTGTTGATAGATTAATTAGCCGTATACTTTAACGCTAGCACTTCCTGCTTCGAAGCCTTACTTAATATCAGTAAGGCTTTTTTGTATTAACAATCATCTTTTATACTCTACATATCTTATTTATGATCATAAATTCTCTGTGAGAAGGCTTTTATTTTTATGAAACTAAAGCTCAAATATGGTTCTGTGATAATTTTATTTTCAATAATGACTTTAACAGGTTGCCAGTCATTTCATTTTGCCAATGATAATTGGCGAGGAAAAGATAAAGCTCAACATTTCTTGTTTTCTATGGTGGCATCAGCGGGTGCGAATGCTTATGCAGATCATCAAAATTATGGCCATAGAGAGGGATTATTAATTGGGCTCTCGTTTTCGATTAGTTTAGGGGCTGTAAAAGAGCTTTATGATAGTCGTCCAGAAGGCACTGGCTGGAGTTGGCATGATTTTGCTTACGATGTTGCAGGGGCAGCGGCAGGTTCATTACTTTATCAGCAATTAAAATAGTTTTTTATTCAGAGTATCTAAGCTCCAAACGCAAAAAAGCCAACCCAATGGGTTGGCTTTTTCGTCTTATTTAATGCCTGGCAGTTCCCTACTCTCACATGGGGAGACCCCACACTACCATCGGCGCTACAACGTTTCACTTCTGAGTTCGGCATGGGATCAGGTGGGACCGCTGCGCTATGGCCGCCAAGCAAATTCTTCAAATTCTTTAATTATTCGTCTCATCCTGAGACTCACCCCTTTGGGGCCAGTGCTCCGCACTGTTCCAGTTTGTTCCAGACAAACTGGTCTGTTTTATTACCCGCGTTTTCCCTTTCGGTTAGTCGCCAGTAATATTCAATCTTAAACAAGCTTACTTCATCTACTTTTCGTCTCTCAGACAAAACACCTTCGGTGTTGTCAGGTTAAGCCTCACGGTTCATTAGTACTGGTTAGCTCAACGTATCGCTACGCTTACACACCCAGCCTATCAACGTCTTAGTCTTAAACGTTCCTTTAGGTCACTCAAGGTGACAGGGAAGACTCATCTCGAGGCAAGTTTCCCGCTTAGATGCTTTCAGCGGTTATCTCTTCCGCACTTAGCTACCGGGCAATGCCATTGGCATGACAACCCGAACACCAGTGGTGCGTTCACTCCGGTCCTCTCGTACTAGGAGCAACCCCTCTCAATCTTCCAACGCCCACGGCAGATAGGGACCGAACTGTCTCACGACGTTCTAAACCCAGCTCGCGTACCACTTTAAATGGCGAACAGCCATACCCTTGGGACCTACTTCAGCCCCAGGATGTGATGAGCCGACATCGAGGTGCCAAACACCGCCGTCGATATGAACTCTTGGGCGGTATCAGCCTGTTATCCCCGGAGTACCTTTTATCCGTTGAGCGATGGCCCTTCCATTCAGAACCACCGGATCACTAAGACCTACTTTCGTACCTGCTCGAGCCGTCACTCTCACAGTCAAGCTGGCTTATGCCTTTGCACTAACCGCATGATGTCCGACCATGCTTAGCCAACCTTCGTGCTCCTCCGTTACTCTTTAGGAGGAGACCGCCCCAGTCAAACTACCCACCAGACACGGTCCCCGATCCAGATTATGGACCTAGGTTAGAACATCAAACGTTAAAGGGTGGTATTTCAAGGTTGACTCCATGCAGACTGGCGTCCACATTTCATAGTCTCCCACCTATCCTACACATCAAGGCTCAATGTTCAGTGTCAAGCTATAGTAAAGGTTCACGGGGTCTTTCCGTCTTGCCGCGGGTACACTGCATCTTCACAGCGAGTTCAATTTCACTGAGTCTCGGGTGGAGACAGCCTGGCCATCATTACGCCATTCGTGCAGGTCGGAACTTACCCGACAAGGAATTTCGCTACCTTAGGACCGTTATAGTTACGGCCGCCGTTTACTGGGGCTTCGATCAAGAGCTTCTCCCTAAGGATAACCCCATCAATTAACCTTCCAGCACCGGGCAGGCGTCACACCGTATACGTCCACTTTCGTGTTTGCACAGTGCTGTGTTTTTAATAAACAGTTGCAGCCAGCTGGTATCTTCGACTGGCTTCGGCTCCGTCCGCAAGGGACTTCACTTACCGCCAGCGTGCCTTCTCCCGAAGTTACGGCACCATTTTGCCTAGTTCCTTCACCCGAGTTCTCTCAAGCGCCTGAGTATTCTCTACCTGACCACCTGTGTCGGTTTGGGGTACGATTGTTGGTAACCTGAAGCTTAGAGGCTTTTCCTGGAAGCAGGGCATCAATTGCTTCACCACCTTAGTGGCTCGTCATCACACCTCAGCATTAAGTGACCGGATTTGCCTAATCACTCTGCCTACATGCTTGAACCGGGACGACCGTCGCCCGGACAACCTAGCCTTCTCCGTTCCCCCATCGCAGTTACCACCAGTACGGGAATATTAACCCGTTTCCCATCGACTACGCTTTTCAGCCTCGCCTTAGGGGTCGACTCACCCTGCCCCGATTAACGTTGGACAGGAACCCTTGGTCTTCCGGCGTGCGGGTTTTTCACCCGCATTATCGTTACTTATGTCAGCATTCGCACTTCTGATACCTCCAGCATACCTCACAGTACACCTTCGCAGGCTTACAGAACGCTCCCCTACCCAACGAACGTATCCTTAAATTCGCTTATCTGGCTTTCGCCTCGACTTTAATGGACGCATTGACGTCTCTTCGTTCCGTCAATCGTTTCTCACTCAAACAAATTTAAGTGATACGTTCGCTGCCGCAGCTTCGGTGCATGGTTTAGCCCCGTTACATCTTCCGCGCGGGCCGACTCGACCAGTGAGCTATTACGCTTTCTTTAAATGATGGCTGCTTCTAAGCCAACATCCTGGCTGTCTGAGCCTTCCCACTTCGTTTCCCACTTAACCATGACTTTGGGACCTTAGCTGGCGGTCTGGGTTGTTTCCCTCTTCACGACGGACGTTAGCACCCGCCGTGTGTCTCCCGTGATAACATTCTTCGGTATTCGCAGTTTGCATCGAGTTGGTAAGTCGGGATGACCCCCTAGTCGAAACAGTGCTCTACCCCCGAAGATGAGTTCACGAGGCGCTACCTAAATAGCTTTCGGGGAGAACCAGCTATCTCCCGGTTTGATTGGCCTTTCACCCCCATCCACAAGTCATCCGCTAATTTTTCAACATTAGTCGGTTCGGTCCTCCAGTTAGTGTTACCCAACCTTCAACCTGCCCATGGATAGATCACCGGGTTTCGGGTCTATACCCTGCAACTCATTCGCCCAGTTAAGACTCGGTTTCCCTACGGCTCCCCTATACGGTTAACCTTGCTACAGAATATAAGTCGCTGACCCATTATACAAAAGGTACGCAGTCACCCCATCCTCAAATGTCCCGCTTGCTTTTACTGTCAAACTGGCTCGATTTTTTAACTTCCGTTGCTCGTGTACTTCTATGTACACTGCGCGACGGCTTGAAATAATCAATCCATTTTGTAGGTAAACGCTTCGCTGTTTTCGAGTGGTTTGTCCAATCACTCAGTGCAAGGCACTTGAGTGATGGGGCTCCTACTGCTTGTACGTACACGGTTTCAGGTTCTTTTTCACTCCCCTCGCCGGGGTTCTTTTCGCCTTTCCCTCACGGTACTGGTTCACTATCGGTCAATCAGGAGTATTTAGCCTTGGAGGATGGTCCCCCCATATTCAGACAGGATAACACGTGTCCCGCCCTACTCGTCGAGTTCACAATAACAGCATCTTCAGATACGGGGCTATCACCCTTTACTGCCGGACTTTCCAGACCGTTCTCCTGATGCTGCTATTGATTAAGACTCTGGGCTGTTCCCCGTTCGCTCGCCGCTACTAGGGGAATCTCGGTTGATTTCTTTTCCTCGGGGTACTGAGATGTTTCAGTTCTCCCGGTTCGCTTCATGACGCTATGTATTCACGTCATGATAATATCCATTGGATATTGGGTTTCCCCATTCGGAAATCGTCGGTTATAACGGTTCATATCACCTTACCGACGCTTATCGCAGATTAGCACGTCCTTCATCGCCTCTGATTGCCTAGGCATCCACCGTGTACGCTTATTCGCTTAACCTCACAACCCGAAGGTGTCTCTTCTTGAAGACGTCTGGGTGGTGATGACTGTGCAGATTACATTTCGTCGTTGGGCAGTGCTCGCCATGCTCACATACTCATGTATGTTGCGCTGACTGTGCGCTGGCCGCCTCGAACTGTAAATTGCTCGCTCATCCCACTTTGATGTCGAAAAACACATTCAAAGTTTGAGATTTTGAGAGACTCATCAATATACCTCGGTGATATATTGATTTGTTTTCAATTTTTCAGCTTGTTCCAGATTGTTAAAGAGCAAAATAATTCGCAGTATACTATTGCTAATATACTCTGAATTATTGTTTTTATATTCAAGAGATTATGGTGGAGCTAAGCGGGATCGAACCGCTGACCTCCTGCGTGCAAGGCAGGCGCTCTCCCAGCTGAGCTATAGCCCCATAATGCATTCTTAATACCGTGTCGTTTCTCAGGTTTCTCTCTTATCAGGAATTTCCTTTAAGTAAGAATTGAGCCAATCGCAGTGAGACAAGGCGTGGAGTCACGAAGTTTACATTAAGTAAACGAGTGAATTCACAACGCAGTATCAATACGATTTGGTAGGCCTGAGTGGACTTGAACCACCGACCTCACCCTTATCAGGGGTGCGCTCTAACCACCTGAGCTACAAGCCTATACCGGTATTTCTGCTCGTTCTTCATCAGACAATCTGTGTGAGCACTACACATAACACGTATCTCTTAGGTAAGGAGGTGATCCAACCGCAGGTTCCCCTACGGTTACCTTGTTACGACTTCACCCCAGTCATGAATCACAAAGTGGTAAGCGCCCTCCCGAAGGTTAAGCTACCTACTTCTTTTGCAACCCACTCCCATGGTGTGACGGGCGGTGTGTACAAGGCCCGGGAACGTATTCACCGTAGCATTCTGATCTACGATTACTAGCGATTCCGACTTCATGGAGTCGAGTTGCAGACTCCAATCCGGACTACGACAGACTTTATGAGTTCCGCTTGCTCTCGCGAGGTCGCTTCTCTTTGTATCTGCCATTGTAGCACGTGTGTAGCCCTACTCGTAAGGGCCATGATGACTTGACGTCATCCCCACCTTCCTCCGGTTTATCACCGGCAGTCTCCTTTGAGTTCCCGCCATCACGCGCTGGCAACAAAGGATAAGGGTTGCGCTCGTTGCGGGACTTAACCCAACATTTCACAACACGAGCTGACGACAGCCATGCAGCACCTGTCTCAGAGTTCCCGAAGGCACTCCTCTATCTCTAAAGGATTCTCTGGATGTCAAGAGTAGGTAAGGTTCTTCGCGTTGCATCGAATTAAACCACATGCTCCACCGCTTGTGCGGGCCCCCGTCAATTCATTTGAGTTTTAACCTTGCGGCCGTACTCCCCAGGCGGTCGATTTAACGCGTTAGCTCCAGAAGCCACGGTTCAAGACCACAACCTCTAAATCGACATCGTTTACAGCGTGGACTACCAGGGTATCTAATCCTGTTTGCTCCCCACGCTTTCGCACCTGAGCGTCAGTCTTTGTCCAGGGGGCCGCCTTCGCCACCGGTATTCCTCCACATCTCTACGCATTTCACCGCTACACATGGAATTCTACCCCCCTCTACAAGACTCTAGCCAACCAGTTTCAGATGCAATTCCCAAGTTAAGCTCGGGGCTTTCACATCTGACTTAATTGACCGCCTGCGTGCGCTTTACGCCCAGTAATTCCGATTAACGCTTGCACCCTCCGTATTACCGCGGCTGCTGGCACGGAGTTAGCCGGTGCTTCTTCTGCGGGTAACGTCAATTGACAAAGGTATTAACTTTATCACCTTCCTCCCCGCTGAAAGTACTTTACAACCCTAAGGCCTTCTTCATACACGCGGCATGGCTGCATCAGGCTTGCGCCCATTGTGCAATATTCCCCACTGCTGCCTCCCGTAGGAGTCTGGGCCGTGTCTCAGTCCCAGTGTGGCTGATCATCCTCTCAGACCAGCTAGAGATCGTCGCCTAGGTGAGCCATTACCTCACCTACTAGCTAATCCCATATGGGTTCATCCGATAGCGCAAGGTCCGAAGAGCCCCTGCTTTGGTCCGTAGACGTCATGCGGTATTAGCCACCGTTTCCAGTAGTTATCCCCCTCTATCGGGCAGATCCCCATACATTACTCACCCGTCCGCCGCTCGTCAGCAAGAAAGCAAGCTTTCTCCTGTTACCGCTCGACTTGCATGTGTTAGGCCTGCCGCCAGCGTTCAATCTGAGCCATGATCAAACTCTTCAATTAAAAGCGTTTGATGCTCAAAGAAATCGAAAACTTAGCTATTCATAAATGAATTTACTTTTGTTGTTCACTCTTCAAGACTTGATACATCTAATATTTTAGAAGATATCGTCTCTGCGAGTGCCCACACAGATTGTCTGATAATTTGTTAAAGAGCAGTGCAACATTTGCTGCCGTTTCCGGTCTTCTGCGTTGTTGCGAGGAGGCGTATATTACGTTATTCCTCTGAAGAGTCAAGAGTTTTTTCAAACTTTTTTCTTTTCTCTTCGCTGTCCTTCGTGGCTGTTGTCAGCTCATCGTCGGTCAGTGGATGCGCATTATAGGGAGTTTTCTGAATGTGACAAGCATTATTTTAAAAAAACTTTCCGACAGCGTACTTAATAATCAAATCGGTCTTCTTGGTGTAAATAGTAGACAATCATTGTGTAAAAAAGTTTCAAATATAAAAAAAACACCATTTGCAGATTATCTTTATTCTTCCTTACAAAAACACAAACCATAAAAAAGAGGCTTATATAAGCCTCTTTTTCTGTTTCACAGTTATCTCTTATAATAGAAAAGATGCTCTATTACTGTTTTGCAATTATCTTATTATCATCTAAATCTAAGATAATCTCTTTGCCTGGCAATAACTTACCTGACAAAATATCTTGAGCCAGTGGGTTTTCAACCTCTTGTTGGATAGCTCGTTTCAATGGACGAGCACCATAAATTGGATCAAAACCAACTTCACTCAATTTTTCTAATGCTGCACCTGTAATAGTGACGTGATAACCACGCTCTTCTAAACGTTGGTATAAACGACGTAACTGAATTTGTGCAATCGCTGCAATGTTTTCTTTGCCTAATGGGTGGAATACCACAACTTCATCAATACGGTTAATAAACTCTGGTCTGAAATGATGGCCAACTACATCCATCACTATTGTTTTCATTTCAGGATAATCAAGTGTCCCGAAACGTTCCTGAATTAAATCAGAACCTAAGTTTGATGTCATAATCACAACAGTATTACGAAAATCTACGGTTCTACCTTGTCCATCAGTTAAACGACCATCATCCAATACTTGTAATAAGATATTGAATACATCAGGGTGCGCTTTTTCAACTTCATCTAATAAGATGACTGAATAAGGACGACGACGAACTGCTTCTGTTAAATATCCACCTTCTTCGTAACCAACATATCCTGGAGGCGCACCCACTAAACGAGAAACGGAGTGTTTTTCCATAAACTCAGACATATCGATACGAACCATTGCATCATCACTATCAAACAAGAAGTTTGCTAGTGCTTTACATAATTCTGTTTTACCCACCCCTGTTGGTCCTAAAAATAGGAACGAACCAATTGGGCGATTAGGATCAGACAACCCAGCACGACTGCGGCGGATCGCATTTGATACTGCGCTTACAGCTTCTGCCTGACCAATAACACGTCTATGTAATTCTTGTTCCATTCTTAGCAGTTTTTCACGCTCCCCTTCTAGCATTCTAGAAACAGGAATACCGGTCCAACGCGCTAAGATTTCAGCAATTTCAGCATCAGTGACTTTATTACGTAACAGCTTCATATGTTTATCTTCAGCTTTATTCGCTTCAGCAAGCTGTTTTTCTAACATCGGAATTTGCCCATATTGGATTTCTGACATTTTTGCCAAATCACCACTACGGCGAGCTTGCTCTAATGCAATACGAGCTTGCTCTAATTCTGATTTAATATGTTGAGTTCCTGTCAGCTCTGCTTTTTCTGCTTTCCACTCTTCTTCTAAAGCGGAATATTCTTTCTCTTTTTCAGCAAGCTCTTCATTTAGCATTTCTAAACGCTTTTTACTTGCATCATCAGACTCTTTTTGCAGGGCTTGTTGTTCAAGTTTCAGCTGAATAATACGTCTATCAAGTCTATCTAATGCTTCTGGTTTTGAATCCATTTGCATACGTAGGCTTGCACCTGCTTCATCAATTAAGTCAATCGCTTTATCTGGTAACATACGATCCGATATATAGCGATGTGATAAAGTCGCAGCTGCAACGATAGCTGGGTCTGTAATTTGAACATGATGATGAAGTTCATAACGTTCTTTCAGACCACGTAAAATAGCAATGGTATCTTCTACTGTTGGCTCTGCTACATACACTTTTTGGAAACGGCGCTCTAAAGCAGCATCTTTCTCAATATATTGACGATATTCATCAAGTGTTGTTGCACCAACACAGTGTAACTCACCACGTGCTAAGGCAGGTTTTAACATATTACCCGCATCCATAGCACCATCGGCTTTACCTGCACCAACCATTGTATGTAATTCATCAATAAACAGAATTACACTACCTTCCTGTTTAGATAAATCATTTAAAACTGCTTTTAAACGCTCTTCAAATTCACCGCGATATTTAGCGCCAGCTAATAAAGAGCCCATATCAAGAGAAAGCACACGTTTATTTTTTAAACCTTCTGGTACTTCGCCGTTAACAATACGTTGAGCTAATCCTTCAACAATCGCCGTTTTACCGACACCCGGCTCACCGATAAGCACTGGGTTATTTTTAGTACGACGTTGTAAAACCTGAATGGTTCTTCTGATTTCTTCATCACGACCAATGACAGGATCAAGTTTGCCTTGTTCTGCTCTTTCCGTTAAATCCACAGTATATTTTTTCAATGCCTGACGTTGGTCTTCTGCATTTTGATCGTTCACTGTTTCTCCACCACGTATTTTTTCAATCGCTATCTCAAGACTTGCTTTATTAGCACCCGCAGCTTTTAGCATATCAGCAACTTGACCACCGGTTTCCATTGCAGCTAAAAGGAAAAGCTCTGAGGAAATAAATTCATCACCTTTTTTCTGTGCTAACTTATCGCACAAATTAAGATGTTTAATAAGATCATTAGAGGGATGAACCTCTCCACCAGCACCTTCAACTTTAGGTAATCGAGACAAAGCTTCATTAATTCGCTCATTAAATTGCGATGCATTAACACCTGTTGATGTTAATAGAGGGCGAATTGAGCCACCTTGTTGATTAAATAACGCACTCAGTAAATGTATGGGTTCTATAAATTGATTATCGTTCCCAAGTGCCAATGACTGGGCGTCTGCGAGAGCTTGCTGGAATTTATTGGTTAATTTATCCAGACGCATAACACCTCCAAGTAAAATTTAAAGTAAAATTCGTAACTGGAGAATAGATGAGGTCATTTTGACAATATTCAAGCTCAAAATAAAAATTTTGAGCAAAAATATTTATCAATATTTGAGATAAGTGAGAAAAGCGGTTGAGAGAAGTTTATTTAATCCAGATTAATGATGCCATTCGACCTGTTATCTGTTCACGTCTATACGAAAAGAAACGCGATTTCTCTGTCACAGTACAGAAATCACCACCGTAAATCTGAGTTACCCCATTTTCCTGTAAAATTATTCTCGCTAACATATAGATATTAGCTAAATATTTATCATTATGAGGAATAAATGCAGGATCAAAGGCCTTATTTTTTTCAATAAAGGCCAAACGTACTTCAGCCCCAACTTCAAAAGCATTGGGGCCAATTGCAGGTCCCAACCATGCCATTATTTGATGTTTGGGTGCTTTAAACTGTGCAAGTGTATTTTGTAATACACCATGGCAAAGCCCTCTCCATCCACCATGTGCTGCACCAACTTCTGTTCCATCAAGCGTTGTAAAAAGAACAGGTAGGCAATCTGCCGTCATAATTGCACAAACTTTTTTCTCGGTAGCGGTATAAAGGGCATCACCTTCTACTTCATTATTTTTCTCAGCTTTTAACGTAACAACGTGAGTGCCATGAACTTGTTCAAGCCATAATGGCATTTCAGGTAACTGCGCTTGTTGGCAGAGTCTACGCCTATTTTCTTCAACGCAAGACAATTCATCACCAACATGTGTACCTAAATTAAGGCTATGATAAGGCGGTAAACTGATACCGCCTTCTCTGAGCGTACTGCAAGCCCCAATATTCTCAGGTTGTGGCCAATCTGGAAAAATCAATGAAGTCATTTACCAATCCATTTCATCTTTAAATTGTTCAGCATCATCTTTTAATACATCGATAAGCTTAACCATATCATCAGGTAACGGCGCATGCCATTCCATTTCAATACCCGTGATCGGATGATAAAGACGTAACATTGTTGCGTGTAATGCTTGTCTATCAAATAAACGTAGCGTTTCACGCAACTCTTCTGATGCACCTTTTAAAGGGCGTGGTCTTCCTGCATAAAGCTGATCACCAATTAATGCATGATGAATATGCGCCATATGAACACGAATTTGATGGGTACGCCCCGTTTCTAAGCGTAAACGTAAACGTGTATGAGCACGGAAATGCTCCATGACGCGATAATGCGTTACTGCTGGTTTACCCATTGGGTGTACAGCCATATGCGTACGCTTAGTCGGATGTCGAGAAATGGGTTCATTGACTAATCCACCCGCTGTCATCCTTCCGGTCGCAACTGCTTCATACTCACGCGTGATTTCACGACGTTGTAAAGCTTCAACTAGATGAGTTTGAGCAGGAACTGTTTTTGCAACAACCATTAAACCTGTTGTATCTTTATCCAAACGATGGACAATACCTGCGCGAGGTACATTAGCAATTTCAGGATAACGATAAAGTAATGCATTTAATACGGTACCATCAGGGTTACCAGCACCAGGATGAACAACGAGATCCCTTGGTTTATTGATAACTAAAATATCGTCATCTTCATAAACGATATTTAACGGAATATTCTGAGGCTCCCAGCGTGCTTCCTCTTCAATTAAGGCATCGACTTCAATTTTTTCACCGCCAAGCATTTTTTCCTTTGGCTTATTGATGATTTTATCGTTAACCTGCACTCTATTGTCTAAGATCCACTCTTTTATACGAGATCTTGAATAATCAGGGAACATTTCGGCCAAAGCCTGATCTAAGCGTTGACCCAGCTGTGAATCTGCGACTGTAGCATTAAGTCGTATTTGTTGAGACATAAATAGTTTTCTATTAATTAAGTTAGTGTTTTGACGGCACAGCCGTTTCATTTAAAATGAGTTATAGTGTAACCGATTTTAGGGGAGCTTCACGGAGAGACTCCCCAAACCTATTCAGAGGATAATCAATACGTGATGAGACGCATTAAATACCTGGTGGCAGCGGCCACTGTAAGCCTGTTACTTTCTGGCTGTTCGAGTTCAGACAAAGACGCTACTGCCGATATGTCGCCTTCTGAGCTTTACACAACCAGTCAGGAAAAATTGCTAGATGGCAATTATGGAGCGGCTATCAAACAATTAGAGTCTCTCGATAATCGCTATCCTTTTGGCCCTTACTCGCAACAAGTTCAGCTCGACTTGATTTATGCTTATTATAAATCAGCGGAACTGCCAATGGCGATTACTGCAATCGACCGTTTTATGCGATTAAACCCAACCCATCCTAATATTGACTATGTTCTTTATATGCGAGGCTTAACTGCTCAAGCATTAGATGATAGTGCATTACAAGGATTCTTTGGTATTGATCGTTCAGACCGTGATCCTCAACATGCAATTGTGGCATTTAAAGACTTCAGTCAATTAGTACGTTATTACCCTGATAGCCTTTACGTCGCTGATGCAACCAAGCGCCTTGTCTTTCTTAAAAACCGTTTAGCGAAGTATGAACTTTCAGTTGCGAAATTCTATACTAAACGAGGGGCTTATGTCGCGGTTATTAATAGAGTAGAGCAAATGATGCGTGATTATCCTGATACACAAGCTACTCGTGATGCGCTTGAATACATGGAAAACGCCTATAAAGAGTTAGGTCTGACACAAGAAGCAGATAAAGTGGCTTCATTGATTGCAGCAAATCCAGCTTAACCCAAACATCACTATCAAAAACAGCAGCTTATCGCTGCTGTTTTTTTATTCTTTTTTAGCTAAATTATCTTTACTTTTCATCAGCCCAACCTTCCTAATATGACTGAATAAATACAACTTAACAAGCGCTCTTTTTCAACTATTTATCATTTGTCACGTTTCTATTACTTGTTACACATACAACCAACAAAAAGTGATTTTGATCATGTTTTTAATTGTGTATCACGATATTCTGAAGTTATCGAAGACGGAGTAATTAAGAGGTAACTATATGATTATAAATATTACTAGCAAACAAATGGAAATTACCCCAGCACTACGTGAACACATTGAAAGCCGTCTAACTAAACTTAATAAATGGCAGGTGAATTTAATCAATCCTCGTATTATTCTGACAAAAGATCCTAAAGGTTTTAGTGTTGATGCCAGCATTCACATACCAAATGGGCAATTGGTCGCTAATGCACAACACACAGATATGTATGTCGCTATTAATGATTTGTTAGCAAAACTTGAGCGCCAATTAAACAAAGTTCAGCATAAAAATGAATCTCGTCGGGCTGATAACAGCTTGAAAGAAGAAAATTTACTTGTCGATGAAATGTAAATAGTAAAGCTAGATTAAAAATTAGAATAAATCACTGACTCAAAACGCCTCTGCGCATCCTCGTGATGCGCTTTTTATTGTATTTTTCTTGACTCCTTTCACATCATCATGTTTGATAGCTATATGTTAAATAATTTACCAAACAATATAATGACGACGCATTCGTTTTTGTCTTTCTTCTTTTTCTTTTTACTCTTTCATTAAGAGGCTTTGTCATTTCAGAAAGAAAAGTAAGAACGACAATAGCCTCCAAAAATGGAGGCTTTTTTTATTTATAATGGTATGACGCAAAAGTATAGGGCTAAAACATGGAAAAACTCGATTTATTAGCAATCAGAGATAAAATCACAACGTTAGATTCAGAATTACTCACGTTGTTAGCAAATAGACGCCAATTATCTGCTGATGTCGCTCAATTTAAATTGAATACACATCGCCCTATTAGAGATAAAAATCGTGAGCGTGAATTACTTGATTTATTAATTGAGAAAGGAAAAAAAGTTGGTCTAGATGGTTTTTATATCAGCCGCATTTTTCAAATGATTATTGAAGATTCCGTATTAACCCAGCAAGCTATTTTACAGCAACACCTAAATGCGACACCAAATGAATCTGCAAGGATTGCTTATTTAGGCCCTAAAGGCTCTTATTCACATATTGCTGCTCGCCAATATGCGGCTCGTCATTTTGATACAATTATCGATTGTACTTGTCACAAGTTTGACGATATTTTCACACTGGTTGATACAGGGCAAGCTGATTACGGTTTATTGCCTATTGAGAATACCAGCTCTGGCGCAATTAATGATGTTTACGATTTACTGCAAACAACATCACTGTCTATTGTGGGTGAAATTCGTATTCCTATTAATCATGCACTTTTAACCAGCGTTGATAGTTCGACAGAAGAATTGCAAACTATTTATAGCCACCCTCAACCTTTCCAACAATGTAGCCATTATTTAAATCAGTATCCAAACTGGAAAATTGAATATTGCGAAAGTACGGCCGCTGCAATGGAAAAAGTAGCTCTTACACAATCACCACATGTTGCCGCTATTGGTAGTGAAGCGGGTGGATCTCTTTATGGCTTAAAACCCTTAGCGAATAATTTAGCAAACCAGCAAATAAACGTAACACGCTTTATTGTTATCGCACGTAAAGCGATTGATGTGTCAGAGCAAGTTCCTGCAAAAACAACGTTCTTAATGGCTACAGGGCAACAAGCGGGGGCTTTAGTCGATGCTCTAATGATTTTAAAAAAATACGACATTATTATGACAAAATTAGAATCTCGCCCTATTAATGGTACGCCTTGGGAAGAGATGTTTTATATTGATGTTCAAGCTAATCTGCGTGATATAAATATGCAAAAGGCTTTACATGATTTATCACAAACAACACGATCATTAAAAATATTAGGATGTTATCCTTCAGAGAACGTAGTGCCTGTCGAAGTAAAATAATAAAAAAGCGCATTCATTAATAAATAAGCCAGATAGTGCATCACTATCTGGCTTCTCTTTTTATCTCATATTTTTACGTTATCTCTAATTATAAGAAACCATACATCGCTGCAAATACCCAACCAAAGACACAGGAAACTGTTACACCAATTAATCCCGGTAGGATAAAACTATGGTTTATAACAAAACGCCCTATTCGAGTTGTACCAGAACGGTCAAATTGAATAGCCGCTAAGTCACTAGGATAAGTTGGCAAAATATAGTAACCATAACAAGCGGGTGCAGATGCAATGATATAAGCAGGATCAACACCAATACCTAATGCTAAAGGAACAATTGCGGCTAAAGCTGCTGCTTGAGAGTTAACAAACTTAGATACCAATAATAAAACCACAGCATAAGCCCAAGGATATTCTCGTACTAATTGTCCTAATGCTGCTTCTATTTCTTTCATATGTGCAGAGAACATGGTTTCTGCCATCCAAGCAATACCATATACAGCAACAATTGCTATCATCCCTGAACGGAATACTTCATTTTTAGATATAAGAGACGGATTGGTTTTACAAATAATAATAATTGATGCGCCCGCTAATAACATAAACATCTGAATAACGAGCACCATAGATAACGGTTTACCATTAAATACAGGACGTATTTCAGAAAAAGCACCTAATATCGCAACAACGGCAATAGCACCTAAAAATATCCACATTGCCACCCAGTTTTTCATTGGCAATTTTTTATCTAAAAGTGTTGCTGTATCACCGTAAACATAATCATGGTTTTCAGGAACTGAAATAAACTCTTGGAAGCGTTGGTCTTTATCTAAATCCTTACCTCTAAACCAACTAAAAATACCAATCGCTAAAATACCAATAAAAGTAGAAGGAATAGTAATTGCTAATAAATCTAAAAACTCAAGATGCTTACCATTAAAAGTGACATCACCTAACATTGCCACTAAGGTTACAACTGCAACAGAAACAGGGCTTGCAATAATCCCCATTTGCGAGCCTATAGTACTTGCTGCCATTGGCCTTTCTGGTCGGATATTATTTTTAATCGACACATCATAGATAATTGGCAAAATGGTATAAACAACGTGTCCCGTACCACACAGGATTGTGAGTGTACAAGTTACAAGTGGTGCAACAATAGAAATATATTTTGGATTTTTACGTAATAATTTTTCTGCTATTTGCAACATAACATCTAATCCACCTGATGCTTGTAATGTCGCAGATGCAGAAACAACAGCAATAATAACTAACATTACATCAACTGGCGGTTTTCCTGGTGGTAAGTTAAAAATGAAAACTAAAATAACTAAACCGACACCACCGAGCAGACCTAATGCTATTCCCCCTTTCCTAGCTCCATAAAATAGACACACTAATATAATGGCGAGTTGTATTATAAAATCCATAGTTTACCCCTTGAAAAACACGTCGGAATACAAATAAAAAATAATACAATTGATTTTTTAGCACTTCTTGTAAAAAACATAGTTTATAAAATGTAATTTACGATAACTGTTATACCTATTTTTTTGATCATTGTTATATTTTCAATAATACTTTTCTATTTCATTCAATTTTAAGAACTCATCAACAAATTATTTTTAATAAAAGACAATATCGAACATTAATAGTTATTTAATTAAACCCAATAATAACAATTGAATAACAATGAATATGAAAAATATTAGGGGATTAATAAAAACAAATATTTATCTTGTTGTTTTTAAATATATATTTAAGTTTACCTACCCTTATTTTCTAAATAAGAGTAGGAGATCCTATTTATTATCAAATTTGAAAAAGACAGGAGAATAATATGAATACTTTTATCTTACTGATTTTAAGTGTATTTTTTAATAATAATGCAGATAGAGTTGATCCCAAGGAGGGTTATTACGCTTATTCTTTGAGTAATCAATCACATTTACAGCGTTGTACAGTAAGTCCATGTCCAGATCCTAAGGACTATTAATTTATAACTATATTATTTTAAAGGGAATTTATATGCTTAAACTATATATTTTAATACTTTCATCTCTATTTTCTAGTTATATAAGTGCTCAATATCATAATGAAAACATACAAAAAAAATCATCAATAAATGAGTATTCACATAATGAGACTAATACAACTGATCCTAGTGGTTGCGTTTGGCCACCTTGTGATGATGAGTGGTAATAAACTAAAAAAACAATAAATAATTAGCAAAATAAAAGCCGAACAATCACTGTTCGGCTTTTTATACTGTTATTCCTTTATACCTTTATATAGGTAGCTAAATACTATATATAGTTATATACGGCTATCATTCGCTTTTTGTAATAATACGCCACTCTCTTTCATAAATTGAGAAGCATAATCACCAAACCAATCACTCACGTTATTAAATGAATGGATAAACTCATTCTTTGCATTTATATCTAATAGGTCGATAGCCTGACCTAATGAGTGATGATATCTACGAATTAATTCAATATTCTCTTTCGATGATAAAATAATATCTGCATACAGTTGAGGATCTTGAGCAAATAACCGCCCTATCATTGCCAGTTCTAAGCGATAAATAGGAGATGAAAGTCGCAGTAAACTCGCCAGATCGACTTTTTCTTTTGCTAAATGCTGACCATAAGCAAAGGTAGTAAAATGTCGAAGAGCTTGAATAAAACTCATGTTTTTATCATGCTCTTCTGGTGTAATTGCCTCAATTCTAGCGCCCCATACCATCAATTGCTCTAACAACCATTCAAATTCTTGATGGTTACGACCTTCACAATAAGCCACAACCTGTTTTGCTAAGCTAGGCACATCAGGTCCAAACATAGGATGAAGACCTAAAACAGGCCCACTATGTGCTTTTAACATTGCGTCTAAAGGTTCTTTTTTAATAGAAGCGAGATCCACTAACAAACAACTTTCAGGTAAAGGAGGAAGCTTCCCAATAACCTCAACGGTTAAATGGATAGGTACACTAATAATAACCATCCCTGCATTATCAAAAATAGCAGGTGATTTTATTTGCCATTCATTTGCTTCTAAACTTTCAACTTGATAACCAGAAAGGGTAAATAAACGGGAAAATAGTTTTCCCATTTTGCCATTCCCCCCCACAATCACAATTTTACCCAGTTGAGGATTTAGCGTTTTAAAGCCTTTGTCATTCTCTTTGGTATAAGATTCACGCATTACTCGGCGTAACACATCTTCAATCAAATCTGGGGATATTCCCATTTTCTGCGCATCATTACGCCGAGAAGCAAGCATTGAGGCTTCTCTATCAGGAGCATAAATCGGTAAACCATGGCGATTCTTAACTTCACCAACTTCAGCTACCAATTGCATTCTTTTCGCAAGTAAAGAAAGCAGTGATTTATCTACCTGATCGATTTGCTCACGCAAATTTTGTAATTCTTCAGCCATCTATGCTTGCCTCTTTTTCTTTATGATTATCTAACTTAGCTTACTTTTTTAAATTGCTCTTCACGCTGAGCTAAAATAGGTGAAATTTGCGCATGTAAATTTCTTAATACAGATTCTGTTGTTTCCCAGCTAATGCACGCATCGGTGACTGAAACACCATATTTCATTTCGTTACGAGGCTGTTCTGATGATTGATTGCCTTCATTAATATGACTTTCTAACATAATACCAGTGATAGATTGATTACCTTTAGTGATCTGTTCAATCACTGAATCCACCACGGCGGTTTGACGACGAAAATCTTTATTCGAATTACCGTGGCTACAATCGATCATTAATGACGGTTTTAAGCCTGCTTTTACCATATGGGCTTCACATTGCGCCACATCTTCTTCATGGTAATTTGGCGTTTTACCACCACGTAAAATAACATGTCCATCAGGATTACCTTGCGTTTGTAATAAACACACCTGCCCTGATTGATTAATTCCCATAAAACGATGTGGCATAGAGGCAGCCTTCATTGCATTAATCGCCGTATCAAGATTACCATCAGTTCCGTTTTTAAAACCCACCGGCATTGAAAGTCCTGATGCCATTTCACGGTGAGTCTGAGATTCTGTTGTCCTTGCACCAATCGCAGACCAACTAAATAAATCCCCTAAGTATTGTGGATTATTAGGATCTAATGCTTCAGTTGCCAAAGGCAAACCTAATTGTACAAGTTCAGTTAATAGTTTACGGGCAATATGTAACCCTTTTTCCATTTCAAAGCTACCATCCATAAATGGATCGCTAATTAACCCCTTCCAACCCACTGTTGTACGAGGTTTTTCAAAGTAGACACGCATCACAATGTACAGACTATCACTTAATTCAGACGCTAATACCTTCAGACGTTTTGCGTAATCGATAGCAACATCAACGTCATGAATGGAACAAGGCCCACATACCACAAGTAAACGAGGATCACGACGTTGAACAATTTCAGAGATTGTTTGACGTGATTGAGCAATGGCATGCAGGTCATTGCGACTCAATGGGTATTTTTGTTTTAACTCTTCAGGCGTAATTAAAACCAGCTCTTCGCTGATATTCACATTATTGAGTGCGTCTTTTTGCATGATCATAATTTTTACCTTTTTATATCTGTCATTGTGATTTGTTGTCTGCCTGAAAGATAAGATAACACGCAATGTAAAGAAATCAATCCGTATTTTTAATAAAAATGATATAATTGTAACCTATAGTTTACACTAAATAAGAAAGCCAAATATAATTATTAAATTACAACAAGTTAAATCATAATTAAATAATAATAATAATGTGACATTGATTAAACTAAAACAATAAAGTGTAATCAAATATTTACATATTATCTTTTAATGTATTTTGGAATAAGAGGAGTTAAAAAGAGAGGAATATAAAAATAAGTAACAATATAATAAAAATTCAACATAAAAAAAGGTCAGCAAACGCTGACCTTTTAACAATAACTTTCGGATGTGCGAAAGCGTATTATTTAGCGTTAAGACGCTCTTTGATACGAGCAGCCTTACCTGAACGCTCACGCAGGTAGTACAGTTTAGCTTGGCGAACCGCACCACGACGTTTCACAGTGATGCTATCTACGACTGGAGAGTGAGTTTGGAATACACGCTCAACACCTTCGCCATTAGAAATTTTACGAACAGTAAATGCAGAGTGCAGACCGCGGTTACGAATAGCGATAACCACGCCCTCGAATGCCTGCAGACGTTTTTTAGAACCTTCAACAACCCATACCTTAACTTCTACATTATCGCCTGGACGAAATGAAGGTACATCTTGCTTCATTTGTTCTTGTTCGATTTGCTTAATAATATTGCTCATAATAACTCTCTTACCCTAGGTAAACTGATATTAATGACACCTTGTGTCAGACTTACTCTGCTGTACTTTCCAGATATTCCCGTTGGAACTCTGTTAACAGCACTCTTTGCTCGTCAGTCAGAGCTAGGCTTTCCAGAAGCTCAGGTCTTCTTAGCCAGGTTCGACCCAGTGATTGTTTCATACGCCAGCGATTAATATGTGCATGGTTACCTGACAGTAGAACTGCCGGAACTTCCATACCATCTAATACCTCTGGGCGAGTATAGTGAGGATGATCCAGTAAACCTTCAGCAAAAGAATCTTCTTTTGCTGAGGCCGCATGCCCAAGAACCCCCGGAACAAAACGAGCTACAGCATCTATCATTATCATGGCAGGTAATTCCCCACCACTTAATACGTAATCACCTACAGACCATTCTTCATCGATTTCAGTCTGAATGACACGCTCATCTATACCTTCATACCGACCACAAACTAGAATTAGCTTCTCATTTGTTGCCAGCTCACAAACTCCTTGTTGATCGAGTTTGCGTCCCTGAGGTGATAAATAAATCACCTTTGCTCCATCACCTGCCGCAGCTTTCGCTTGATGAATAGCTTCCCTTAAGGGCTGTACCATCATCAACATACCAGGACCACCGCCATAAGGGCGATCATCAACGGTATTGTGTCTGTCGTATGTAAAATCTCGGGGATTCCAACATTCTACATTAAGCAAACCATGCTTAACTGCCCGACCAGTCACCCCGTACTCGGTTATAGAGCGGAACATTTCTGGAAATAGGCTAATTACCCCAATCCACATTTTCGTGTCCCACTATTGAGAACCGTTAACCGGATAATCTAAAAACCAGGATCCCAATCAACGATAATTTTTTTCGCTGAGAGATCGACTTTCTTGATAACCTGCCCATCAAGAAACGGAACTAACCGTTCCCCAACACCGAATGCATCTTTCAGATTAGCTTTAATGACCATTACGTCATTTGAGCCAGTTTCCATCATGTCAGTAATGACACCTAAATCGTAACCTTTGTCAGTTTCAACATGGCAACCCATCAGATCTTTCCAGTAATACTCACCTTCAAGTTCAGGCAGTTGCGATGCATTCACGACAATTTCAACATTAGTTAGGAAATTAGCTGCATCTCTGTCGTCAATACCTTTTAGTTTGACGATAATATCTTGGTTGTGATGTTTCCAACTTTCAATTTCAATAGTTTCCCATTGTCCATGTCGTTGAATAAACCACGGTTGATATTCAAAAATGTTTTCGGCATGTTCGGTGGAGGAAAAAACTCTGAGCCAACCACGGATCCCGTAAGGTGAGCCCAACTTCCCCATAACAATAGGTTCTACAGGCTCTTTTAAGGTTTTTTGTTCGCTCATTGTTACCACCGCGACAGATTAAGCGCTTTTCTTCGCTGATTTGATCAGGCCAGCAACACGTTCTGAAACAGTTGCGCCTTGAGCAACCCAGTGTTCAACACGGTCTACGTCTAAGCGTAATTCTTCTGCATTACCGGTTGCCAGTGGGTTATAAAAGCCTACGCGTTCAATGAAACGACCATCACGCGCATTGCGGCTATCGGTTACTACTACTTGGTAAAACGGACGCTTTTTTGCGCCGCCACGAGCTAAACGAATTGTTACCATAACATCCTCATTAGTTAATAAAACAACCAGACGCCATCGAGGAACGGAGTCCGGTTGTCATATAAAAAGCCCGAAAAGTTTACTCACTTTGGGGAAAAAAGCAATCCAAAGCACGTTTTTTTTCCGGCTTTTTGATTTTAACGGCCTGGAAATCCAGGTGGCATCATACCTTTCATGCTACGCATCATCTTAGCCATGCCGCCTTTTTTCATTTTTTTCATCATGCGTTGCATATCATCAAACTGTTTTAACAAACGGTTGACGTCTTGCACTTGCGTTCCTGAACCCGTCGCAATACGGCGTTTTCGAGACCCTTTGATGATTTCGGGTTTTTGGCGCTCTTTTTTAGTCATGGAATTAATAATGGCTTCCATTTTCACTAAAATTGAATCATCCATTTGTGATTTTACAGCATCTGGCACTTGAGACATACCCGGCATTTTGCTTAACATACTCGCCATGCCGCCCATGTTTTTCATTTGCTTTAATTGATCTAAGAAATCATTTAGATCAAAGCCATCACCTTTTTTAAGCTTCGTCGCCAGCTTTTCAGCTTGCGCTCTATCAACTTTGCTTTCAATATCTTCAATTAAAGATAGAACATCACCCATGCCTAAAATACGAGAGGCAATACGATCTGGGTGGAAAGGTTCTAAAGCTTCTGTTTTTTCCCCAACACCGAGGAATTTGATAGGTTTACCTGTGATATGACGAATTGATAACGCCGCACCACCACGCGCATCACCATCAACTTTCGTTAAAACAACCCCTGTTAATGGTAATGCTTCGTTAAAGGCTTTTGCTGTATTTGCTGCATCTTGACCCGTCATAGCATCAACAACAAATAAAGTTTCAACCGGGCTAATGGCTTTATGAAGAAGCTGGATCTCCTCCATCATGCCTTCATCTACGTGCAAACGTCCCGCGGTATCCACCAGTAACACATCATAAAATTGAAGCTGTGCATGTTTTAATGCATTACTTGCAATCGTCACTGGGTTTTCTTGCACTGTTGATGGGAAGAAATCAATACCAACTGTTTCAGCCAATGTTTCAAGTTGTTTAATCGCCGCTGGGCGATAAACGTCAGCAGAAACAACCAGAACCTTTTTCTTCTTTTTCTCTTTTAAGAATTTACCTAATTTTGCAACACTGGTTGTTTTACCAGCACCTTGCAAGCCTGCCATTAAAACAACAGCAGGTGGCTGAGCAGAAAGATCAAGGTCAGTATTGACTTCCCCCATCGCATTGACGAGTTCATTTTGAACTATCTTCACAAACTCCTGACCCGGTGTCAGGCTTTTGTTAACTTCATGTCCTACTGCGTTTTCTTTAATTCGCGCAATAAAATCACGAACCACTGGTAAGGCAACGTCGGCTTCTAATAACGCCATACGCACTTCACGCAGTGTCTCTTTAATGTTTTCTTCGGTCAGTCTTCCTCGACCGCTTATATTGCGCAGCGTGCGCGATAATCTGTCACTTAAATTCTCAAACATTATCTTAGCTCAGTGTTAAAGTTGGGCTTATCAGTATGTATGTCATCGATTATATCACGATGACTCTCGGATCTCTGCATAGAGATTTAAGCTTAATGACTTCAATAGTTGGAGCCGAATGCTCCTAGCGCTATACTAGGAAGTTATTCAAACAATATATGTAAGCGAAACTATGCCCGTTATATCAATCTCTATCGTCGCTGTCTGCGCTTATTTACTCAGTCTGGTGCTCATTTTACCGGGCCTGTTACGAAAAGAGCAGAATGGATACCGTGGATTAGCACTCCTCTTCGCGGTTATTGCGCTTGTTGCGCATGCTATTTCATTAAAATTTTTAATTTTCCGTCCTCATAGCGGGCAGGATCTTTCACTCACCAATCTAGGTGCCGTTGTAAGCCTGATGGTCTGCGTTATTATGACGATTGTGGCTTCTCGTGGCCGAGCATGGTTTTTACTGCCTATTGTTTATTGTTTTGCAATAGTCAATCTTGTCATTGCGGCACTCATGCCGGGTGAATTTGTTACACATCTTGAAAGTAGCACATCACTCTTTATTCATATTGGGCTTGCATTATTAAGTTATGCCACATTATTGATTGCAGCGTTATATGCATTACAACTGAGTTGGCTAGACTATCAACTAAAGAATAAGAAACTAAAATTTTCACCTCAAATGCCACCATTAATGACAATTGAACGAAAAATGTTTCACATTACACAGGTGGGTGTTGTGTTACTAACACTAACATTGTGTACAGGTTTGGTGTACATGGATAATATTTTTGGTAAAGAAAATATCCATAAATCGATTTTTTCTATCATCGCTTGGTTTGTTTACGTCATTTTATTATGGGGACATTTCCGCGAAGGATGGAGAGGAAAAAAAGTCATTATTTTTAACTTGATTGGCGCCATTATTTTGACATTAGCTTTTTTTGGTAATCGTTTATTACAAGAGTTAGTGCTTAATTAATTTTTATTTTAGGGTAGCAAAAGGATCTCAATTTTGGAGCATGTGTCGACAACTACGCTCATTATCATACTAATAGCGATGATTATTGCCTCAGCTTATTTTTCTGGAACAGAAACCAGCATGATGACGATTAATCGTTATCGTCTTCGTCATGCGGCAAAACAAGGAAATCGCTCTGCAAAACGTGTTGAAAAACTATTACAACGTCCGGACAGATTGATCAGTTTGGTATTGATTGGCAATAATCTGATTAATATCGTCGCATCTGCATTAGCGACTATTGTGGGTATGCGTTTATATGGTAATGCTGGTGTTGCTATAGCTACAGGTATATTAACTTTTGTGATCCTTATTTTTGCTGAAGTATTACCAAAATCAATCGCAGCACTGTATCCAGAACGGGTCGCCTATCCAAGTAGTGTTATTCTCTCTCCTTTGCAAAAACTGATGCTACCTATTGTTTGGTTTTTTAATAAAATCACATTAATACTGATGCGAATTTTAGGGATCAAATCGCCAGTAATACAAGGTAATGCTGTTTCAAAAGAAGAGCTACGAACAATTGTAAATGAGTCAAAATCAAAGCTTTCCCAAAGAAATCAAAATATGTTGCTTTCTATTCTTGATTTAGAAAAAGTGACTATTGGCGATATTATGGTACCAAGAAATGAGATTTTTGGTATTGATGTCAATGATGAATGGAAATCCATCGTAAGACAGTTAACCCATTCTCCTCATGGTCGAATAGTGCTTTATCGCGATACACTTGATGATGCCATTGGTATGCTACGAGTACGAGAAGCCTATCGCTTAATGACTGAGAAAAAAGAATTCACCAAACAAATTTTGATAAAAGCGGCAGATAAAGTCTATTTTATTCCTGAAAGCACACCTTTAAATTTACAGCTTGTCAATTTTCAGCTGAATAATGAAAAAGCGGGTATTGTGGTTGATGAATACGGTGAAATTCAAGGTTTAGTCACCGTTGAAGATATTCTAGAAGAAATTGTGGGTGACTTTACCACCTCAATGTCACCTTCATTAGCAGAAGAAGTTATCCCTCAAAAAGATGGTTCATTGCTCGTTGACGGTACAACAAATATTCGAGATATCAATAAAGCATTTGGTTGGCATTTACCTGAAGATGAAGCCAGAACCATTAACGGCGTCATTATTGAAGAGCTTGGCGATTTACCCGTTGTCGGCAATAAAATAAAAGTCAGTGATTATGAATTTGAAATACTTGATGTTCAAGACAACGTCATCAAAAAGGCTTTAATTCGCCATCTCGTGCTACCTCATCTTTAACGATGACTAGTCCTGATATAGGTTGACAACTTTTCAGGCATAAAACGCTCGATGTACTTCATCGGGCGTTTTATAGTTTAACGATAAGTGTGGCCGTTTTTCATTATAGAGTTGAATTGATTCTTCTACTAATTTTCTTGCTTGTTCTAGATTACTCGGTTTTATCAGTAGATACTCCATTTTTAATATTCCATTAATTCGTTCTGCTAAGGCATTTTGATAACAATCATACCCATCAGTCATAGAACATTGAATATTATGCTCTTTATGTATCTCCTGATATTCCGAAGAACAATACTGTATCCCTCGATCTGAATGATGGATTAACGAAGTTGTCGAAGTCCGTTTTTTTAACGCCTGAACCAACGATTTCTTCACTGAACTTGTTTTCATATTGTTATCTAAATGATATCCCACGATTTTTCGTGAATACGCATCCGTAATTAAACTTAAATAAGTATCACCTTCATGCGTCGATAAATAGGTAATATCTGCCACCCAAAGCTGTTCTGGTTGTGTGGGGATAAACCCTGACTTAATTAAATTAGGATGCCGATGAAAACGATGATGGCTTAAGGTTGTTCGATGATAAGCCCGTTTATTAGGCACCAGTAACTGATGTTCTTTCAATAAAGAAAATAGCCGATCACGACCAATAACCATCTGTTTTTGCTTTAAAATAAAATGTAATTTACGCCCACCCAGTCGAGGTTGTAAGACTCGTTCAGATTTAACAACATCAATAATGGCCGAATCTGCTTTCTTTCGTTCCTCAGTTCTATCCAGCCTCTTGTAATAAGCCTGTCGGCTGATCTGCATAAAACGGCAAGCAATTGTTACGGTGAGGTTTTTAACCGTTTTTTCTTTAATAACTCGGCTTTGCGCTTTTTTGACAAACGAACTCCAAAGTCTCTATCCATGACTTTAACCACAGCTTCGAAAAAATCGGATTTAAGCCGAGCTTCTTCAAGTTCCTTTTCAAGGATCTTAATGCGTTGTTCCGGCGTTTGTTGTTCAGAAGATTGGGTCATAGCTGAACCTCTATAAAAAGTATCAGGGGTACCGTTTGACCAATCTAACCTACCATGCTTACGAAGCCAAACTAAAACAGTAGAGCATCCTTGTATACCATAGTGATCTTGAGCTTGTTTATAGGTTAATTCGCCTTTTTCAACTTGGTCAACAAGCTGTAATTTAAAAGCGAGAGAATAATCGCGTTGAGTTCGTTTAGTGATTGGTTTCATTACATTCTCCAATTTCAGATTGGAAAAGTGTTAACCTTATTTAGGACGGGTCACGAATACAAAATAAAGCGCTTATTTAAGCGCTTTATTTTTGCTGTTTATCCGAGTTCAAATCGTAATTTACTATTACGAAAATCAAATTCTCTCGCAGGTTTCAAATAGAAAGGATCTATCACTTGTTCTGTCTTAAATTGAGTGGATCTTACTTGTTGATAATCAGAATAAAAACCATGATTCTTTATCCACATCACTAAATTAAGTGCAGGCTCATGAGAATAAGAATAACCGTACTCTTCTCGTCGGCAAATAAAACACGCTGTTTCGCCTTTGCTTAAAGTAAGAGAAAGAGACTTGCGTGGAAAATTAGTAATGATAGAGCCATCATCTTTTACTGATTCAATATTGAAATTATGAGGTGCTAAAGTCTGAATATTTTCATATTTTAAATCTAAACTTTCACCAGAATAACTATTGGTTTTAATTCTATCCTCCTGAAAATACCAATGATATTCTTCATCTTCTTTTTCTTTGTAGAGATAATCCCCACCGATTTTGATTATCGTATTAGTTTCAGCTTTAGTTATTTTTTCAAATCGTTGAGTCTCTATTTCTGAGGAAAATAACAAATGTTCAGGCTTGATAATGAGCTCAGGCTCAGAGTGAAACCGCCTAACATACTGTTTATGTACACGCTCAAAATAACGATATTCTTGTGCTTTAGAGAGGCCCTGATAGAAAAAAGCATCTTTAGGAAATTGAGTACGCAACGTACTTTTACCAAAAAAATAAAATTCTCGAACAAAAAACTCTAAAACCAATTTAGGCGATAAGAATTGGTGATTTTCCATAACAAAAGTGTACTCCGTGTATTAAGCATAAATTTAATCCATTATTGTAATAACAATATAAGAAGATAAGAAAATAAAACAATGGGATAACGAAAAGAAAAAGAGGAAGGATATTAGAATAAAAAGAGACAATAAATCAGGATGCGAATTTCTTGATCTATTGTCCCCTAGTTTTATAAAGTAGCTAAATCTAGATATGTAGCTCTTTTAATGTCTCTTCAGGAAGTGCTAATTCGTCGTTATGATTAATACCAATATTATGAGCTAAAATGTCTCGTGCAATATCTTGCGCTTCAGTCAGAGAATGCATTTCATAAGTGCCGCATTGATACACATTTAACTCAGGGATATGATTTTGATCTTTTACTTTCAAAACATCTTCCATTGCTGCTTTCCATGCATTAGCAACTCGCTGTTCTTCTGGTTGCCCAATTAAGCTCATATAGAAGCCGGTACGGCATCCCATTGGGGAGATATCAATAATCTCAACACCATTACCATTAAGATGGTTACGCATGAAGCCAGCGAACAAATGCTCTAATGTGTGAATTCCTTTCTCAGGCATGGCTTTTTTATTTGGCACAGTAAAACGCAAATCAAATACCGTGATGGTATCACCAGATGGCGTTTTCATTGTTTTAGCAACGCGTACAGCTGGTGCAGACATACGTGTATGGTCAACAGTAAAGCTATCCAATAAAGGCATAAAAAACCTCCTAAGAAAAATTTAAATATTTTTAAGAAAAAATGAAACTTTCTGCAAGTAGCTCGGTCTTAGTAATGAATACGCGCAAAATGTTATCATCCCTATTTCTCTATAGAATTTTTCAGCCACACAAATCTTAGTGTGGCTTTTTTCTATCTAAGTTTAGGAAGCCACGTTATCGGCATTTGCCCCTGCATGGATCTTCAAATACTCATCAAAAGAAATGGTATCACTCTTTTCTAACTCTTCTTGACGTTTTATGGATGAAATTCTCTCATGATCAAAAGCTTCATCAGTCAACGTTTCATAAGGTGTTTTAATTAATTCTTGGTAATATTCTTCCGCTAAAGATAAACCATAACTGCCAATGCCTTGTGTTTTGATTTTCTCTAACAGCCTACCAGAGAAGGTTAGCTCTGGATTATCAAACATTTCTTCTAACTTAACACAAACTTCCATGTATTTTGTGCCAGAACAACAATCAAGCACATTTGCCACACGTTTTAAATCCGCAAATAACGCTTTACCTACTTGTGCTAATGGTTCTTTTCTTTCACCACAACCCATTCCAATAACTTGACCAGGCTTACGCCCTTCTAGAATAACGTTATTCCAATTTGCACGACAACACGCTAATTCAGAAGCACTCATTTCAGGTGCATCAGCTAAAACACACCAAATTAAGAATAAATCAAGGAAACGAATTTGTGTTTCATCGACACCAATTGGCGTAAATGGATTGATATCGAGTGAGCGAACTTCGATATATTCAATACCACCACGTAATAAAGCATCAGAAGGCGATTCATCCCCTTTAACGACACGCTTAGGACGAATAGGTGCATAAAGCTCATTTTCAATCTGCAGTACATTGGTGTTTAATTGAATGTACTCACCATCTTTATTCTTAATACCCAGTTTAGCAAATTCGTCAGATGGTTTATGAATCGCTTTTTTCAGCCCTTTAACGTAGGTTCCAAGGTGATTAAAGGTAATATCTAAATCACTTTGTGATTTATTGGTATATCCCAAGTCACTTAAACGTAATGACGTTGCATAAGGTAAATATTTCGCACCTTTTGGCGTACTTTCAAATGGTAAGTTTGTCTCTCTTCCCTTCAAGAAAGATCCACAAATTGCTGGCGATGCACCAAAAAAGAATGGAATAACCCAACCAAAGCGATAATAGTTACGGATCAAACGCAGATAACCGTCTGAAATCGCTTCTTTACCACTCTCTTCATCTTTTACATTCGCCCATGCTTGCCAAAATTCAATAGGTAATGAAAAGTTATAATGCACACCTGAAATGGTTTGCATTAAAGCACCATAACGATTTTTCAATCCTTCACGATATAACGTTTTAAAACGCCCTACATTGGATGTGCCAAATTGAGCAAGCGTAATCTTATCTTCCGCTTCAATAAAGCAAGGCATACTCATAGGCCACATACGTTCATTGTCTAAGTGACGCGCCGTATAGCGATGTAAATCGCCTAAAAAATGCAAGGTATGTGAAATATTGTCATCAACAGGCGTAATAAACTCTAACAGAGACTCAGCAAAATCCGTTGTGATCCATTTATGAGTTAATGATTTACCCAATGAAATAGGGTGTTCTGTTGATGCTAAATTGCTTTCTGGCGTTACTCTTAAGGTTTCGCGCTCAATACCACGGTGGATGCCACATAAAACTTTAGGGTGTGCTTCCAACCAAGAAAGCGCTTTGGATACGTCCGGGATCAAAGGTGACCTCCCGCGTTGATTAATGTAAGTAAATAGATAGGAGTTACTTTATCGTAAAGTCACTAAATTGTCGCTGATTAGATGATGTTAGCATTGTTAGTTGATGCTAAACAAAAGATTAACATCATAAGAAATAAGCGAATTATAGAAAGCAAAAAGCCTCGCTATTGCGAGGCTTAAAAGATGGTGCATCCTGGAGGATTCGAACCTCCGACCGCTCGGTTCGTAGCCGAGTACTCTATCCAGCTGAGCTAAGGATGCAGGTCTAACGAATTATTCTAGAAATGATTTACTACAATATCTGATAAAAGATGGTGCATCCTGGAGGATTCGAACCTCCGACCGCTCGGTTCGTAGCCGAGTACTCTATCCAGCTGAGCTAAGGATGCGTCGTAGTAATCTTTCTAGCTGCTCATATTGCAATTGGCAATAATGAGTAATGAGATGGTGCATCCTGGAGGATTCGAACCTCCGACCGCTCGGTTCGTAGCCGAGTACTCTATCCAGCTGAGCTAAGGATGCGCCGTTTTTATACTTTACTCTTTTAATGCAAATTATTCACCATTTGCACCAAAATAAAAACCCCATACATTAATCATGGGGTTGGAATTGGTGCATCCTGGAGGATTCGAACCTCCGACCGCTCGGTTCGTAGCCGAGTACTCTATCCAGCTGAGCTAAGGATGCAATCTAAATGGCGGTGAGAGAGGGATTCGAACCCTCGATGCAGCTTTTGACCGCATACTCCCTTAGCAGGGGAGCGCCTTCAGCCTCTCGGCCATCTCACCATATTTAGAACCACTCGAAGAAGTTCTTACTGAACATCTCGTCTCTGTGTGGCGCACATATTACTTTCTCAGCCTAAGAAGTCAAACAATTTTTCTCAACTTTTTACGAATATACGTTTGTTTGAACACTTCACAAACAAACTGATGCGTTTATCAGCAAGATTGGCTAAAAAAGTCCTAAACACAATGATATCTCTGATGAAAAATCATTCAAGTATTTTATTCTCATAACAAATATATTTATTCTCAAAACAAATAATTGTGAAGCGAATGATTAGAGGTAAAAAGAGTTTCAATTCTGTCAATCAGAATAAACGGATAGTGTAATAATAAATGCAACTCAAGGAGAGTGAAGATAGGAACCAAAAAGGGAATAAAAAGTCTTAGAAAGAGAAAAGCGCCCAGACCCGGCAAAAGTGTGGACGCTTACGAATGAATTGTAACTAACTAAAAATGGGAATTTGTTTAGTAGTTATCGGTAGGCTGAGTTTTCTCGGCCTGAATTCGTTGATAGATCTCTTCACGATGGACAGATACTTCTTTGGGTGCATTTACGCCAATCCGTACCTGATTACCTTTAACCCCTAAAACGGTTACGGTTACATCATCGCCTATCATAAGCGTTTCACCAACTCGACGAGTTAGAATAAGCATTCTTTGCTCCTTGAAAATTTACAAGAGTCGGGTCTCTAGAATTTCCCGGCCATTATCCATCATACATTGTCAATTCGTATAATCATTATTTATCACAAGTAACTCATACTTCATAACAAAATATAAATTTAGTGACTGATTATTTAACGGATCATCAATATCTCTATAAGGCGTTATCCCTATAAATAAGGAATAACGCCTTTTTTCAGGTTATTATCGCTTACAGATGCGATTCAACCCACTCGTCAACACTTGCTAAAGCCACAGGTAAAGCATCAATATCAGTACCACCAGCTTGAGCCATATCAGGGCGACCGCCACCTTTACCGCCGATTTGCTGTGCTACAAAACTAATTAACTCACCTGCTTTAACTTTAGCAGTCAAATCTTTAGTGACCCCAACAATTAAGCTCACTTTACCATCAGAAATAGTAGAAAGCACAATAATTGCTGAACCCAATTGATTTTTTAAATCGTCAACCATCGTTCTTAACATTTTTGGCTCAACACCATTAAGCTCACGAACTAAAAGTTTGATACCTTTCACGTTTTTAGCTTGTCCACCCAAAGAAGAACTTTCTTGGGCAGCTTGCTGATCTTTTAGTTGTTGGAGTTCTTTTTCTAATAAGCGGTATTTTTCTTGGACTGTCTTAATTCTTTCAACCAAGTTTGTACCGTCACTTTTTAGAACTTGTGCAACAAGAGAGATAAGGTCTGATTGCTCATGAACACTCTCAATTGCTGTAATACCTGTAATTGCCTCAATACGGCGAATACCAGCAGCAGTACCTGACTCACTGATAATACGGAACAAACCAATATCACCCGTTCTAGAAGCGTGAGTACCACCGCAAAGCTCAGTAGAGAAATCACCCATGGTTAAAACACGAACACGTTCATCGTATTTCTCACCAAACAGTGCCATAGCACCTTTCTCTTTAGCGTCTTCAAGATCCATTAACTCAGTGACAACAGGTGAGTTAAGACGGATTTGTGCGTTTACAATGTCTTCGATTTTGCGCAATTGTTCTGGTTTAACTGCTTCAAAATGAGAGAAGTCAAAACGCAGGTATTTATCGTTAACCAAAGAACCTTTTTGCGTAACATGCGTACCCAGTACTTGGCGTAATGCAGCATGTAATAAGTGAGTCGCAGAGTGATTTAAGCGAATGGCATCACGGCGAGCAATATCAATGTTAGCATTGATTTTATGGTTAACAATAAATGACCCTACGTTAACTTTACCAATATGGCCAATCGCTTTACCGTATTTTTGCGTATCTGTGACTTCAAACTGACTATCTTTGCCTATCAGAACACCTTTATCGCCAACCTGTCCACCAGACTCGGCATAGAATGCCGTTTTATTTAAGAAGATAATCCCTTCTTCGCCTGCTTTTAATTCAGTGACTGATTGTCCGTTATGGAAAATGGCAGTAATTGTACCCTGCTGTTCATTATGATCATAACCAGAGAAATCACTGCGACTATCAACTTTAATAAGACTATTATAGTCAGTACCGAAACCGCTGGATTCACGAGCACGTTTACGTTGCTCTTCCATCGCGACTTCAAAGCCTTTCTCATCAACTTTGATATTTCTTTCGCGACAAACATCAGCAGTTAAATCAAGAGGGAAACCATATGTATCATAAAGGCGGAAAGCGGTTTCACCCGGAAGAACGTCATCTTTTAATTGAGCAAGCTCTTCATCTAATAGTTGAAGACCACGTTCTAATGTACGAGCAAACTGCTCTTCTTCCGTTTTTAATACTTTTTCAACGATAGCTTGTTGGCGTTTTAATTCTTCACCCGCTTCTGCCATCACTTCAATTAATGGAGCGACTAATTTATAGAAGAAGGTATCTTTGGCACCAAGCATATAACCATGACGTACTGCTCGACGAATAATACGACGCAGAACATAGCCACGGCCTTCATTAGAAGGGATAACGCCATCGCAAATAAGGAATGAACAAGAACGAATATGATCGGCAATAACGCGTAATGATTTATTTTCTAAATCCGTTGCATTAGTCACTTGTGCAACAAATTTAATTAAAGAACGGAATAAATCAATGTCATAGTTAGAGTTTACATGTTGTAAAACAGCGGTAATACGCTCTAACCCCATTCCCGTATCAACAGATGGTTTCGGCAGTGGATCCATAGTGCCATCTGACTGACGATTAAATTGCATGAAAACGATATTCCAGATCTCAATATAGCGATCGCCGTCTTCTTCTGGTGATCCTGGAGGTCCGCCCCAAATGTGGTCACCATGATCATAAAATATTTCGGTACAAGGTCCACAAGGGCCAGTGTCACCCATTTGCCAGAAGTTATCTGATGCAAATGGTGCGCCTTTATTATCACCAATGCGGATTATTCTTTCGGCAGGAATACCAATTTCTTTATTCCAAATATCATAAGCTTCATCGTCTGTGGCATATACCGTTACCCAAAGTCTTTCTTTAGGTAAGTTAAACCACTCTTTGCTGGTTAATAATTCCCAAGCAAAATTGATTGCGTCATGTTTGAAATAGTCACCAAAACTGAAATTACCTAGCATTTCAAAAAAAGTATGGTGACGAGCAGTATAACCCACATTTTCTAAATCGTTATGTTTACCACCTGCACGCACACAACGTTGTGCAGTTGTCGCTCGGGAATAAGGTCTATTGTCCAATCCAAGAAATACATCTTTGAATTGGTTCATCCCTGCGTTTGTAAACAGCAATGTTGGATCGTTATTTGGAACCAAAGAACTGCTAGGTACTATTTGATGTCCTTTAGTATGAAAAAAGTCGAGAAACGCCTGACGGATCTCAGCGGTGCTTTTGCTCATAATTATCCCGAAATCAAGCTGGAAAAACAGAAATTAGAAATCTAGTTAGAGGAGGTTTATTGTTACCTCTACTTAGCCAACGAATACATAAGTAGGGATAAGATAGAATTTCTTCTGTCAGAAGTAAAACCCCCGATAAACTTATTCGTGTTGACATTGTAAATCGTCTAGTTTTTTTCTGAAAGTGGGATTGTTATCTGAGAATGGGACTTTTCTCTATTTAAGAGAGATTATTCTAAGAAATGTAAGTAGTTTAAAGTATTTTCATTTTGTAATTATTAAAAACTATTTGTTATTATTAGTTTTTTATCTCATCACATAGTATATGTGTTTTTTTCTTAAATAATTTCTTTTTCTTATAGCAATCAATAATAAACACATAAGCATTATCACTTAAAACAAATAATAAACTCACGATAACTTGCTAAAATAAAAGTGTTTCTCAGTATAAAACCTATCTCATCACTAAATAATCTCTAAAATACTATCTAAATTAGATTCAAATATCTTGAAGGTATTTATCACTATATGTCAATTATTTACTATCTGGTTCAACCAGATGGTAGTAGTGATTCTTATTTAGATTTGTAATTTATGAGAATATATCATCAAAACTTCACTATATAAACTTTCATACAACTATAAAAAATAGTTAGTAAAAAATATCGTTATATCAAATAAAATAGTGTTAAAGGCTGATTTTGATGGATAGAAAATAGAATAAACTCGATATAAACCCTAAATTGGATAAATAATACTGCATACAACAAAAAGGAAGCTTTTTTAGAGCTTCCTTTTTTAAGTGAGTTAAATCACATTAATTGACTAACCATTTATCATTATAATGATAATAAATTGTCTAAATATGGAATCAGTTAGTGGTTTTATCACAAGCTAAGAGAGATTATTCTTCCGCCTCTCCGAGATCGGCCGCATCACCTTCATTCGTGAAATCAGCTGCACTTGTAAACTCACCTGCGTGGTTTAATAACATTTCACGTAGTTTGGTATTTAAATCATCGTACATTTCTGAATGCTCTTTTAGGTAAGTTGTTGCATTGGCTTTACCTTGACCAATCTTCTCACCATTATAGCTGTACCATGCACCCGCTTTCTCTACCAATTTATGTTTAACACCTAAATCAATCAGTTCACCAAAGGTATTGATGCCTTCGCCATACATAATTTGGAATTCAGCTTGTTTAAATGGTGCTGCAATTTTATTTTTCACCACTTTAACGCGTGTTTCACTACCCACAACTTCATCACCGGTTTTAACAGAACCGATACGACGAATATCTAAACGAACAGATGCGTAGAACTTAAGCGCATTACCACCAGTTGTGGTTTCTGGGTTACCAAACATAACACCAATTTTCATACGAATTTGGTTGATGAAAATAAGTAATGTATTTGAGTTTTTCAGGTTACCCGCTAATTTACGCATAGCTTGGCTCATCATACGAGCAGCAAGACCAACGTGAGAATCACCGATTTCACCTTCAATTTCAGCTTTTGGCGTTAACGCAGCAACGGAGTCAACAACGATAACATCAACAGCACCAGAGCGAGATAATGCATCACAAATTTCTAAGGCTTGCTCACCGGTATCAGGCTGAGAACACAGCAGATTATCAATATCTACGCCTAATTTTTTTGCATAAATTGGATCTAATGCGTGTTCAGCATCGATAAACGCACATATTTTACCTTCACGTTGAGCTGAAGCGATAACTTGTAGTGTTAAAGTTGTTTTACCTGAAGATTCTGGGCCATAGATTTCAACAATGCGACCACGTGGTAAACCACCAGCACCTAAAGCAACGTCTAATGATAAAGAACCTGTAGAGATGGTTTCAACGTTCATGGAACGATCTTCGCCCAGACGCATGATAGACCCTTTACCAAATTGCTTTTCAATTTGACCAAGTGCTGCGGCCAATGCTTTTTGTTTGTTTTCATCAATAGCCATGTTATCTCCCTCTGGGCAGTGAAGCATAAGGATGGGTCACTACCATTAAAACGTGTATGATTTTGCTTGTTGAAATTTATTATACTGTATAATCATACAGTATCAAGTTAATTATTTATAATTTCTCTAAGTATTGATTTTAAAGAAAAAATAACAGATTCCGCTCTTACTTGCTCTCGTGAACCACTGAATATACAGTGTTTTGCTGTTACCTGAACACCAGTTGTTGTTTTAACAGCAAAGCCAAACCAAACTAACCCCACTGGTTTTTCTTTACTGCCTCCACCAGGGCCAGCAATACCGCTAACTGAAATAGCAAAATCTGCATTTGCAGCGCTAAGTGCGCCTTTCGCCATTTGAAGAACAACTTCTTCGCTAACAGCGCCGTATTTAATCAAGGTTTGTTCATCAACGCCTATCATTTCATGCTTTGCTTCGTTACTGTAGGTCACAAAGCCACGATGATAATAATCAGAACTTCCTGCAATATCCGTGATGATTTTTGCAATCCATCCACCAGTGCAAGACTCTGCCGTTGTTATTGTGCTCTTCTTTTCAATTAACGCTTTACCCACCTCAATACTTAGGCGAGTCATTTCATCGTAATTTATCATTAAGGTTCATCTAACCTCTATTCTAAACTTTACTGTTTAAGATTTCTTTCTGGTGCAATCCCATAACCATAGACCACCAATTGCGAGTGCAAAGATGGCACCAAAACCAATTCCGATGGCAACAACAGAAATACCAATACTAGTGACTAGTGAGAACAAGCCTAACATTAATAGCATCGCTGTATTTTCACCTAAGTTTTGTACTGCGATAGCATTACCAGCTCCCACACTGTGTTTGCCTTTATCTTGTAATAGCGCATTTAATGGCACCACAAAGAAGCCACCAAAAACACCAATAACGATAAGAATTAAATAGGATGGAATAATTGAGGTTTGCAGTGAAAAATAAACTACCCCAAGACCAATTAAAATGCCCGCTGGCATACAGCGACGTACTGTTTTCAGTGTCACAAATTTAGCGGCTAATCCAGCCCCTACAACAATGCCAATAGCCACCATTGCATTTAATATCGTTGGAGTGGTGTTGTCAGTCATGCCCAATGCAATAGGCACCCATTGAACAAGCAGAAAACGCAAAGTTACCCCAGCGCCCCAAAACATACTTGTTCCTACTAAAGAAAAGCGACTTTCCTTATCTGCCCATAAAGTACGTGTTGCCTCGATAAATTGAGCGAACATTTTTTTTATGTTCCAACCCCGACCTATTTGAGCAGCAGATAATTTAGGTATGCCAAAGTTAACAAAAACTGCCAAAGCGTACATTGCAGCACAGACACCTAATGCAAAAACAATACTCCAATCAGAGAGTAAACCACCAATTACTGAACCTAATAAAATAGCCGCTATGGTTGATGCTTCCATTAAACCATTTGCTTTTACTAAGCGTTCACCATCAGTTAATTCTCCTAAAATACCATATTTGGCTGGTGAATAAACTGCAGCACCAATCCCAACTAAGGCGTAACCTAAGAAGGGATCAGAGCCAACACAAATGAGAAAAGCACCCACGAATTTTAAGATATTACCACTGAGCATAACCCTACCTTTAGGGTTACGATCAGCAACTTGCCCAACAAAAGGTGCTAAGAGAATAAAAGCCAGCACAAAGACCATTTGTAAAACAGGTTGGCTCCATTCAGGGTAAAGAGCCGATTTAAACTGGGCTAAAATGGCAAAAAGTAGTGCGTTATCAGCAAAAGCAGAAAGAAATTGCGATAACAATACTGCTTTCATTCCCCGACTCATTAATGGAGGCTGGCTAATATTCTCTGACATTAGTTATTTTCCTGTTCAGCTAGTTTTTTCAATGAGACAAAATCCGTTTTCCCACTCCCAAGAACAGGAATTTCTTTGATAAAACGAATATCCTTCGGTACGGCTATTTCAGCAACACCTTCAGCTTTAGCCAATGTTGATAACGCGCTACGATCCAATTGCTTATCGGTTGTAAATAGTACCAATGATTCACCTCTACGTTTATCACTGATTGTCACAACAGCATGCTCGCCAGTGGATGCTTTACGTGCAAGCTGCTCGACACCTTCAAGAGAGACCATCTCGCCAGCAATTTTAGCAAAACGTTTTACCCGTCCTTTAATAGTGCAAAAGCCTTCACTATCGATAGCAACAATATCACCAGTATCGTACCAACCTTCTTCGTCAATACCGTCCGCATTTGTAGCTACAGGGATTTCTAGTTTTTCTGGTGATTCAACACGTAGATACCCCATCATTACATTCGGGCCACGTAATTGTAATCGTCCCCCTTCCGCGATCCCATTCATTGGGATAAGTCGGCTTTCCATACCCGGTAATAAACGACCTACAGTATGTGTTTTAGCGCTCATAGGTACGTTAATTGACACAACAGGCGCACACTCGGTAACACCATAACCTTCTAATATGCGGATACCGAACTTTTCTTGCCATAAAATACGGGTTGATTCTGATAGTTTTTCAGCACCAGCAACCACATACCTAACCCTGGCAAAATCGTAAGGATGAGCAAACTTTCCGTAATTACCTAGAAAGGTTGATGTACCAAATAACACCGTACAATTTTGGTCATACACTAATTCAGGCACAACACGATAGTGTAATGGACTTGGATAAAGAAAAACACGAGCACCCAAGCAAATCGGCGTTAATAGACAAGCAGTTAGGCCGAATGCATGGAATAACGGTAATGCTGACATAAATTTATCTTTAGGTGAAAAGTCAGCAATAGCACGAATTTGATCTACGTTAGCCAGTAAACTCGAATGACTATGAACAACACCTTTAGGTGTACCTTCAGATCCTGACGTAAATAGAATAACCGCAGCATCAGTCGATTTTTGCGGTAACATCGCTTTATGTGGCGTAATAAGGTGTTTGAGGACCCAACGCTTATCTTCACTCGTCACACTATCTTTGAGATCTTCAAGGTAAATCCAATTCGCTTCTGGGGTTTGTTCAGGAATATGTAATAAATTCCCTTTTTCTAAAAATTGGCGTGATGTAAAAATGGTTTTGATTGAAGCTGCTTTCATCGCATTTTGTACACCTAAGCTACCCGCAGTGTAGTTAAGCATAGCAACAACACGTTGACGCATTGTTGCACCTAATAATGCAGCTGCTGTTACTGTTGTATTTGGAAGTAACAAGCCAATGCGTTCATTAGGCTCTGTGTAGCGTTCAATTAGTCGGCTGATCCCTAATGTTTTTTTCAGCAATCCTTGGTAAGAATCTTCTTTTAGATTGATATCTGAAATTAACGGGCTAAATCGACCATATTGAGACATAGCCTGTAAAAATGCCTCATACAGTGTAATTTTAGGGCGTGTATCCATGATGGCATTCATCATGATATCACGCATTGCTTCCCCAGCTAATCGACGACGCTCAGCTGATTTTTCTGCTTTTGGCATCGGTAAATCAACGGCTGGAAGTACCTTGATTGTGATTTTAGGAAAGAAATGAGATTTCACACGCAGACTTTTGCGTACTCGTGAAAAGTAGCTAAATTCAGCACCTTCAATCCTAACAGGAACAACTTTAGCGCCTGATTTAGCAGCAATAAAAGCAGCCCCTTCATAAATCTTCATTAATCCATTCGTTACTGTGATCCTTCCTTCTGGAAAAATCACCACAGGACGACCTTTATCGACTTCTTTTACTAATTGACGCACCGCCATTGGGTTTGCGGGATCTAAAGGCACAATATCAGCATAACGACCTAACCATCTTGTCGTTTTTGCAGAAGCCACAGAGGTATAAACAGCAAACACAGGATTAATAGGTAGGAATAAACGTAATAATATACCATCAATAAAAGAAGTATGATTTGGTGTAATTATACATTTTTCATATTGGGAAAACTGATTAACAAGTCCTTCAATTCTTATTCTAAATAAGAATTTAAATAGTGTTTTAAAAAACGCTATTAACATCATATCCATATCTCATTTTGCTATAATTAGCCTTACTATAAATAGGATGTGATGAAAATAAAATAGATGGCCTCTGTTTTGTCCTTTATATCAGACGACTTCCTAATTATTTGGCAAGTTTTGCGAGAATTACTGCAATAATTTCATTAATAGATAATCCAGCATCAACAATAATATCTGCGCATTGCATGTATAAAGGTTCACGCTTAATTAAAACATCATGCATTTCTGAAACTAAGTTTTTTCCTGTCAAACTAGGTCTTTGTGCTTCATTCGGATCTTGGGATAAACGTTCAACTAATGTCTCAAGCGAGGCCTGTAAATAAATTGTAACACCTGAGGTTTTCATATAAGCACGATTTTTATCTGCTAAAACCATCCCCCCACCAGTTGAAATAACTTGGTTAGGTTGGCTTACTTGAACAAGAGCGTCTGACTCAATTTGACGAAAGAAATCCCAACCCTTATCTTCCACCATAGAAGATATAGTTTGTTGATATTTTTGGGTTATCCAATAATCCGTATCAATAAATCTATAATTTAAAGAGAGAGAAAGTGCTTTACCTACTGTTGTTTTCCCTGCACCTCGAGGTCCGATAAGGTAAATTGTACTTTCCATAAAATGCACTATCTCCATAGTGTGTCCCCATTAGGGTGTAATTAAAAATTTACATTCTGTAAAGTGTAAACATCATACCTGATGTAACAAAAAAATAAAGCCACACTTTAGAAAAGTATGGCTTATTTAATATTCTCAATAATTAGCGACGAATTGTATTATCACCGTAACCAATCCATTTGTAGGTCGTTAAGGCATCTAATCCCATTGGGCCTCTGGCATGTAATTTCTGCGTACTAACAGCAACTTCTGCACCTAGGCCGAATTGTCCGCCATCAGTAAAGCGTGTACTTGCATTGACATACACTGCGGCAGAATCAACTTGACGAACAAAACGGTCAGCATTAGAAATAGATTGCGTTAAAATAGCATCCGAATGCGCTGTGCCATAACGGCGAATATGGCTAATAGCTTCAGTTAAGCCACCCACCACTTCTACATTTAGATCAAGTGATAACCATTCATCACAATAATCTGCATCTTTTACATCAACAACAGTTGCTCCACCTTTTTTCAGCCCAGCTAATGCTTTTTCACTTGAGTGCAAAGTGACCTTTTGAGCAGCCATGGCATTACTTAGCTGTGGTAAAAATACATCAGCAATGTTTTCATGTACTAAGAGTGTTTCTAACGAATTACATGCGCTTGGCCGTTGTACTTTAGCATTAACAATAACGGTTAATGCTTTTTCTAAATCGGCACTTTCATCAACAAATGTATGGCAAACACCAATCCCACCAGTGATAACAGGGATCGTTGATTGTTCACGACATAATTTATGTAATCCAGCTCCGCCACGAGGAATAAGCATATCAATATACTCATCCATTTTTAGCATTTTAGCGACTAACTCACGATCAGGTTTATCAATCGCCTGAATTGCCCCCGCAGGAATACCACATTTTTCTAAAGCTTGTTGAATAACGGCAACCACGGCTTGATTGGTATGGTGTGTCTCTTTTCCACCACGAAGAATGGCTGCATTGCCCGTTTTTAAACATAATGAAGCAACATCAATCGTGACATTAGGGCGAGCTTCATAAATAACGCCAACAACACCTAGTGGCACACGGCGACGTTCTAAACGTAAACCGCTGTCTAACATACGGCCATCAATAACTTGTCCCACTGGATCTTCTAAGCGACATACTTGTCGAACATCATCAGCAATAGCTTTTAAACGTTCAGAAGTCAGTAATAAACGGTCAAGCATAGCAGCATTAATATTGGCTTCACGAGCCACTTGCATATCTTTTTCATTGGCTGCAAGAATTGAAGCTTCTTGTTGCTCTAATAAATCAGCCATAACCAGTAATGCCTGATTTTTTTGCTCTGTCGATAATTGAGCTAAATGCCAAGATGCTTCTCTTGCTGATTTACCCATTTGTTCTAACATCGAAGGCTCCTTAGCTAACAATCATATCGTCACGGTGCACAGCAACACTGCCATACTCGTAACCTAAAATTTGACTAATTTCTTGTGAATGATGTCCTGCAATTAAACGCAGTGCATCACTATTATAATGGGCAACACCATGAGCGAGATCTTTACCCTGTAAACTTTGAATGCGAATAACACATCCACGAGAAAAATCGCCTTTTATCTCTTTAATGCCTTTAGGTAAGAGCGAGCTACCTTTTTCTTTAATTGCTTTTTCAGCCCCTTCATCAACAATAATCACTCCCGCAATTGGTGCACCAAAAATCCATCTTTTACGTGCTTCAAGTGGGCTTTCTAATCCGTGGAATAACGTTCCTACAGGTTCATTATTGATAACTTTAGCAATAACTTCAGGTTGTACACCGGCGGCAATGACAACATCAATACCTGCGCGCCCAGCAACAGTAGCTGCTTGTAATTTTGTTGCCATGCCCCCCGTACCTAAGCCAGATACGCTATCGCCCGCCATTTCACGTAATTCATCATTGATATCAAAGACTTCTGGGATAAGTTTTGCTTCAGGATTACTACGAGGATCAGCCGTATACAGTCCTTCAATATCAGTCAATAATAACAGTTTGTCAGCACTTCCTAAAATAGCGGCTAATGCAGACAGGTTATCGTTATCGCCTACTTTAATTTCTGCGGTTGCAACGGCATCGTTTTCATTAATAACGGGAATAATGCGATTATCTAATAAAGCATGTAATGTATCGCGTGCATTCAGGAAGCGTTCTCTATCTTCAATATCCGCTCGAGTTAACAACATCTGACCAATATGAATACCATAGATGGCAAATAATTGTTTCCATACTTGAATTAATGCGCTTTGGCCTACCGCGGCAAGCAACTGCTTAGAAGCAATAGTTGCGGGTAAATCAGGATAATTCAAATATTCACGCCCTGCTGCAATTGCACCAGAAGTAACAATAATAATCCGGTGACCTTTTTCGTGTTGTTTAGCGCATTGGCGAACCAGCTCAACAATATGAGACTGATCCAGACGTCGTGAACCACCAGTAAGTACACTTGTCCCTAATTTAACAACCAGTGTTTGGCTGCTACTCATAACATTTACCATTCTTGTTGATTATTTAAAAAGATAATACACAGTTTTATCAGGAGAGAAGCGTTATGCCAACCGACATAACGCAAAATCTATGAAAAGTTGCCCTAACACAAAATTAGGGCTGAATGGGAAGCGGAAATTTGTTCATTTTTTCATCTGGCATAAGTGTCATATCTAATTCACTCGCTGCCGTTTTAAGAAATTGATGAAAACGGATCAGTGTTTCATTGATTGATTCAGTAACATCATTTTTACTTATATTCTGATGTATCCAATCACCATTTTTATCGAATAGCCCAATCTGATAATGATAAATGAGCTGTTCATTGTTGCGTTCTAATTCCATCCACCAGCCCCAAAACTCACGTTTTTCTGGTACGACTTTCTTATTTACACAAACAGCTAAACAGTCAAAAAAGAACTGGTTCTCTTGGCATTGTTGCTCTCGGATATAAGGGCCGATTTGAGCAAAACGCTTTAATAACTTACCTCGGGTAGGGTTCAAAGATGAAGTCATAAATTCAGTCTCCTTAGAAACTCTACTGTTATATAATCTAATGTAATTAGCAAGTTATTGTTCATGATTAATTATATTAATTTGTCATAGATCCAATCAGCACTTTTTTGTAACGCTAGCTCTAAGCCTTCATAAAGCGGTTTTTCATTGATTGCTAAGATATCGCCATCCATAGAAGAACGAGCAATTAACTGAGAATCCTCTTTAGGGCTCATTTCATCACCTTTCCAGTAAACCCCCATCATAGGAACTGGAATTCGTCGTCCAATCAGCCCCTGTTTTTTCAGTGAATAACTGCTTAATGATAATCGAAGATTATTTTCATCAATATTCCATAAACCTAAGCGACTCGCTAATACATCAAGATACATCACAGGAATTTTTTTCTGTAGCTCAGATTGCGTGAAGAATGTATGAATTAAAGGCCCTAAGGCAACAACACCTTTAATTAATTTAGGGTAAATATAAGCTAAACGTACAGCAATATTTCCCCCAAAACGAAAGCCCATTACGCCCACACGAGTATGATCAACCCAAGGCACTTCAGAAAGTTGCTTGAGGACTTCGCCTTGTAACTGGCAGGTATCTTCAGTCAATTTTTGTTTTACTGAATAACCGATTGAAGGCATATCTAGCGTTAACATTGCAATGCCTTTCGGTGATAAATAATCCCTGAAGAAGCTGACATAATCGCTTTGAAGCCCATCTAACCCACCGCAAAATAATACTGTGGGATATGGGCCTCTACAATCTTTAGGTAAATGCAGAAAACCAGTTGTAGTTCCCTTTCCTTCTAATTTAAATGTGAGTTTTTTCACCTCAAAAGAGGAAAATTTTGTCGCATTCTCAAATGCTTTCATCGACAAAGTAACGGCTTGATCTGCTAAAAAATCACCATTAATAAAAGGATAGGCAGCAATACTATACAGATGTGCCGCCCGCAGCCAACAATCAGCGGCCGCATCTCCTGACTCATTTCTCAATGCTTTTTGTTGCCAAATCATAGCTTGATGTGACCATTCATATGACCAGCCACCTTTACGGTAACCCACAACGGTATCAATAAATTTATCATCACTACGAGGGGCATCATGTACAGCAATTCGGCTCAAAACTTCTTCTATCTCGATAGGTGAAATACCACGCCAAATCCACAGTAAACGCTGAATAGTACGATACCAATTTTGCTGACTTGTACCATTAAGCACAGTATATGTATTAATATTCGATTTTGGATGAGTGTACTGAATTAGTGTTGAGGTTTCAGCGTGTTTTGCTCTAGGTTTAAATAGAGTTTCAGAAAGGTTTGTATTATTTGCCATATCACTCTTCAAATCAGTCGATATCGAATAAAAGGGGCTAAAAAGTCTGGCTTTATCATAGCATGAAATCAACATGAACGGTGTGTATCACCACAAGTGATAGCACGAAGGTATAACGCAAAGGAAGAATAAAAGCATAAAAACAAAAATCCCCGCCAAGGCGAGGATCTCAATTAAAACAGCCAAATAAATGCTATCAAATTATTTTTGATCGCAAACTGGCGGAATAAAGGCAACACCCATATCCCAAGGCTGTTCAATCCAAGTATTTTGTGGAATATCAACTACAAAATCATCCACTAATGGGCGCCCTTCTGGTTTTGCGAAAATAGTCACAAAGTGAGCTTTTGGATACATGTCACGGATAACTTTAGCAGTACCACCAGTATCAACTAAATCGTCAACAACGATAAAGCCTTCACCATCACCTTCTGCTTTTTTTAAGATTTTGAGGTCACGCTGATGATCATGGTCATAGCTAGAAATGCAGACTGTATCCACATGACGGATACCTAATTCACGAGCAAGTAATGCAGCGGGAACTAATCCCCCACGGCTGACAGCAATAATGCCTGTCCATTGTTCGACTGGTAGTAAACGTTGCGCCAATTGACGGGCATGTATTTGCAACATATCCCACGTTACAACATATTTTTCGCTCATAATATTGTGATCCTAGCTACTTGAATGCGAGAGAAGCTTTTTTGCGGAAAAAAAGGTTGCGCGAGATTATAGTGATTTGAGCACCTAAAAACCAGAGAAAACATGCAAAGAGATGAGATTATCCTCATTTTTTTCTGTATTTTCTTTTTATGATTAAAAAATGAACCATATAAAAAAATGAATACAAATAGAGATCTACTTTCTTAGATAGAGATGTGAATAGAATGACGCATTCATCAGAAGAAAGTGATATTCTCAATTATATTGGCGTATAACGCTCAGAATAATAAAGCTAACCCTTAAAAAAGCGGTAGGCTATTAATAACACAGATGCTGTTAGAGGAGATCCATCGTGTCTGAACTATCTACTCTATCCCCACAACCACTATGGGATATTTTCGCAAAAATTTGTTCGATTCCACATCCATCACATCATGAAGAAGCCTTAGCTTCCCACATTCTTTCATGGGCAAGTGAAAAAGGTCTTTTCGCGCAACGCGATGCTGTCGGCAATATTTTAATTCGCAAGCCAGCAACTAAAGGCATGGAAGATCGTAAAACAGTTGTTTTACAAGCACACTTAGATATGGTGCCACAAAAAAATAACGACACGGTTCACGATTTCACTAAAGATCCTATCCAACCTTATGTTGACGGAGAATGGATCAAAGCAAAAGGCACAACATTAGGTGCTGATAACGGTGTTGGTATGGCGTCTGCATTAGCGGTTTTAGCTGATGACACCGTAAAACATGGCCCATTAGAAGTTCTATTAACCATGACTGAAGAAACAGGCATGGACGGTGCTTTTGGTTTACAACCAGGTTGGTTACAAGCTGATATTCTTATCAACACAGACTCTGAAGAAGAAGGTGAAATCTACATGGGTTGTGCGGGTGGTATTGATGTTAAAACCACAGTAAGCCTATCCTATGAAGCAATTCCTACAGGTCATGTTGTTAAGCAACTAGTACTAAAAGGATTAAATGGTGGTCACTCAGGTGGTGATATCCATTTAGGTTTAGGTAATGCAAATAAATTATTAGCACGTTTCTTAGCTGGCCATGCAAAAGAATTATCACTGAAATTAATTGATTTCCATGGTGGTACACTGCGTAATGCAATTCCTCGTGAAGCAAATATCGTATTTGCAATTCCAGCAGATAAAGTAAGCCAACTAGAAACAGTAAAAGCGAAATTTGAAGCATTATTAAAAAGCGAATTAGCCATTGCTGAAAAAAATCTGAAAATTGAGTTACTTGATACAACAACAGATAAGAAAGTATTTGAGGCAGACTGCCAAGAACGCTTAATCAACCTACTTAATGCAATGCCAAATGGCGTTATTCGTATGAGTGATGATGTTGAAGGTGTTGTTGAAACATCATTAAACGTTGGTGTTGTTAGCATTGTTGACGATAAAGTGGAAATACTTTGCCTAATCCGCTCTCTGATTGATAGCGGAAAAACTTATGTTGTCAGTATGCTGACTGCATTAGCAAAACTAGCTAAAGCTGATATCGAAACAAAAGGCGGTTACCCTGGTTGGAAACCTGATGCTGACTCACCTGTTATGCATTTAGTTCGTGATACCTATCAACAACTGTTTGATAAAGTGCCAAACATCATGGTAATCCACGCAGGTCTTGAATGTGGTCTGTTCAAAAAACCTTATCCAGATATGGATATGGTTTCTATTGGACCAACAATCCGTGGTGCTCACTCACCAGATGAACGTGTTCATATTAAAAGTGTTGGTCAATACTGGCAGTTATTAACAGCAATTTTAAAAGCTATCCCTGCTAAATAATCTTGCTTTAAACATCATAATGAAACCCGCTTAATTGGCGGGTTTTTTGTTACTAACGCTACCATAAAGAAATAATTTATCCCTCTATATACGCTCTATTTCTCTTAAGTATCATAATTTATTCCTTACAGAACAAATACCAACCCACCTTATTCCATTTTGGAATAAACAAATAATCTTAATAAAAATAATTTATAGAATGCTAATTATTATCATTAGCATTAATATTTATTGGGTGATATTTTCATGCTTTCCGCATTTAAAGTTAAAAAATAAAAATTCAAAGGGTCCTATTGTGTCTAACAAAAATTGCGTTGCTAGCGTCATTCTCGCCTTACCTTTAAGTTTACTCTCTATTCAAATTCATGCGGCAGTTAATCAAAATACATCTGAAAAGATAATTGTCACCGCGGCTCCATCACAAGATCCACAATCTCCTGTTTCAGGCTTTATTGCCACAAAAACACTATCAACAAATAAAACACCAACTGAAATTGAAAAAACACCACAATCTATTACGGTAATTACTCGTGATCAGATGGATGCTCAAGATGTCAGTTCCGTTTCTCAAGCGCTACGTTATACACCCGGCGTGTTCACCGAATATCGAGGAAGTTCTAATCGTAATGACGAGGTTTTTATTCGTGGATACAGTTATGCACCTCGTTTTTTAGATGGTTTAAGCTATGGTATGGGAGCTTCATCATCAACAGGGGCACTTGACCCATGGTTATTAGAGCGCGTTGAAGTTGTTAGAGGACCAGCATCTGTGCTTTATGGCCAAGTAAATCCAGGTGGCCTTGTTGCAATGACAAGTAAAAGACCCACTGCAACGCCTATTCGCCACATTCAAGTGCGAGCTGGTAATGATAAATTGGCAGAAACTGCATTCGACTTTTCAGGTGTATTAAGTGATGACAATCGTATTCTTTATCGCCTAAATGGTATTGCCAAAACACAACATACTCAAATAAAAAACTATAAAGAAGAGCGTTTTGCCCTCGCTCCCGCTATTACTTTTTTACCTAATGAACAAACACGTTTAACGTTATTAAGCTTTATTCAGCAAGAGCCTGAGGCTGGTTATCGTAACTTTTTACCCGCTTATGGTACGGTGAAAAAAACACCTGAAGGCACTATTCCTTTTGATTTTGACGTAAACAACCCTGATTATCACCAATCGTGGCGTCAACAATATGGCGTAGGCTATGAATTTGAACATGAATTTAGTGACTCACTCAAAATAGTACAAAATGCTCGTTATAGTCATATTAATCAAAAATATAAATACCTTGTTTTCGGCTCATTAAGAAAAGACAATCCTTATGTGCTTGAACGTAGAGCCCAGCAAGAACAACGTGAAACAGATACTTTAGGAATAGATACACGTTTACAAGCTGATTTTACTACTGCAAAACTTAATCATACAGTGATTGCAGGTATTGATTATCAGTGGAGCAAAGATCAAGACAATTTACGTCGGGCTACGGGCTCAGAGTACGATCTGGATTGGCGTGATCCTAATTATAATCATCCGATTAATATGAGCTTACAAAAACCTGCAACAGATCAGTTGCAAAAACGCGATCAAATCGGGTTGTATCTACAAGATCAGATCCAATGGAAAAATTGGATATTACTTGCAGGTTTACGCCAAGACTGGGCGCAAGTACGAACTCATGATTTCTTAGCAACCACATATGATCAGCAAGATGATAATAAACTAACGGGTCGTGCTGGTCTTTTATATGCTTTTGATAATGGTATTTCACCTTATATAAGTTACAGCACCTCTTTTGAGCCTAATTTACAAACCCGTAGAGCACCAGGTAGTGCGCCATTTGAGCCAAGCGAAGGACGTCAATTAGAAGCGGGTATTAAATACCTCACACCAAATCAGCAAACATTAGCAACGCTCTCTATTTATCAGTTACAACAACGTAATGTTACTAACTATAATGCCGAGAAAGCCTATTTTGAGCCTGTTGGTGAGATTAGAAGCCGTGGTATTGAAGCACAAATTAATAGCCAATTAACTGAAAATATTTCCTTCATTAGTAGCTATGCTTACACCGATACAGAGGTCAGAAAAACCATTATTGCAGGAACACAAGGAAAAGAGTTACCTAGAGTTCCTAAGCATATGGCATCATTTTGGGGTCAATATGATGAAACCTCAGGGTTATTTAATGGGGCTAAAGCGGGCTTTGGTGTGAGATATGTAGGTGTATCTCAAGGTGATACTAAAAATACAATCAGTGTTCCTGCGGTAACCTTATATGATGCAATGATTGGTTATTCATTAGGTGAGTTATCACCTTCTTTAAAAGGTGCTGAAATTCAGCTTAATATGAATAATATTGCGAACAAACATTATGTTGCATCTTGTGCTGGTGATACCGCATGCTTTTATGGGATAGGTAGAACAATGACAGCAACGATGAATTATCGCTGGTAAGATCATATAGAATAAATTAACTACATTGACCATAGCCAATCTATTGATCGGCTATGGTTTTTAATTCTTATAGCGCCAAAAGAAGTTGCCGTTCTATTTGTGGATCTTGCAAGGTGACATGAAATCCGATTAATCGGACACCTCGGCCATTTCGGCGTTCATGCCATGCTTGATAAGCGATATTTATTAAATCAGCTTTTTCTAAAATAGGATGAGTATGCTCTTGCGTCGTTAACTGAAAATCATCAAATTTTAACTTAACGCCTTGCCTTGCGATCCTTAGATCGGGTTTAACCTTTGTGAGTCGTTTTTCTAATTCGTTATACAATCCATCTAATAATGCTAAGCAGTCATCCCATGAATTAATATCGTGGGCAAACGTCCGTTCAACACCTACCGATTTTCTAAGTCTATCAGGGTTAATTTCTCGCTCATCAATACCATGGCTACGCTCCCAAAGGTTTTGTCCAAATTTTCCTAATGCTTTTACTAAAGAAATAACATCTGTACGACGAATATCAGCACAAGTTTCTAGCCCCATTTCTTGCAAACGAGCAAATGTTACCTTACCTACTCCTGGTATTTTATTAAGCGGTAATTTCAGAATAAAATCATCAACTTGCTCAGGAGTAATAACAAATTGCCCGTTAGGCTTATTAATATCAGAAGCAATTTTTGCCAGAAATTTTATTGGTGCAATGCCTGCGGATGCAGTGAGATTTAATTCATCAAAAATTTGTTGGCGAATTTCTTGAGCCATCAGCGTTGCAGAGCCATGGCAATGCTTACTTTCAGAGACATCAAGATAAGCTTCATCAAGTGAAAGAGGTTCAATAAGGTGAGTATATCGAGAAAATATCTGCCTGATCTTCGCTGAAGTTTCTTTATACAGAGCCATTCTGCCAGGCAATACTTTTAAATGAGGACACAGCTTCAATGCTGTCGCGGTTGACATTGCACTACGGACACCAAAACGACGTGCAGGATAATTTGCAGTACAGACAACACCTCGGCTAGAGGCATTTCCACCAACCGCAATTGGGATCTCTTTTAGTGCTGGATTATCACGCATTTCAATCGCAGCATAAAAACAATCCATATCAACATGAATAATTTTACGCATACAATTTCCTCATTTACATTACTGTTTAAATATACAGTAAATAAATATTAACTACAATTTTTATTCACTCTTAGCTCCCTCTAACGAGGTGTATTTCTCATAAAAATCTGAATTAGTCTGTTTATTTATAGAATTGTCACAAAGTGATGTTAGATTATTTTTGCTTGTTGATTAATTACATTCACCTTAATAATTGTTTTGTAACTACATATAAAACAAGGAAATAATTTTTCATGATCAAATTATTCATTGCTATTTCTCTCTTTTTTTATTCTGTAATTCTTATGGCATCCCCTAAAATTATCGCACATCGTGGTGGCACAGCTGATGCCCCAGAAAATACTGAAATTGCTATAAAAACAGCACTCTCTAATCAAGCTGATGCAATTTGGATCACTATTCAATTATCAAAAGATAACATTCCTGTACTTTACCGCCCTAGTGACTTAAAAAACCTAACTAATGGGCAAGGCATGATTTCTGAGTTTACTGCACAGGAACTTAAACAATGGGATGCTGGCTATAAATTCGCAGAAGCACAGCAATACCCTTACCGAAATAAAGGGATCACTATTCCTACCTTAGATGAAATCTTAACTCAATTTCCCACTACTCAATTTTATCTTGATTTAAAATCACCTGATGCTGATCCCATTATTCAAGGTGAAGCATTAGCTACAGTTCTCAGTAAGCATAATGCACTTGATAGAACCCGTATTTATTCCACTAATACCGCCTTTCTTGATGCACTCCCGACTAATGTAGAGCGTTTTGAAAGTCGTGATATTACCCGCGATATCCTCGCCAATATTACTATGAGCCACGTTTGCTTATTGCCTGAAAACTTAGATATTACTCGTTGGTATGGGCTTGAATTACATCGAAAAGTAGAAGTTGTTGAAAAATATACTTTAGGTGAAGCGCGATCAGTTTCCGTTCTGAGTTGGGATAAGGATGCAATGTCCTGTTTTCGTGCTGGTGGCAATGCCCATATTGTTCTTTTTGGTATCAACACCGAAAAAGATTATATTCAAGCTACAGAATTAGGTGCTGATGCCGTCATGGTTGACTCTCCAGCCAAAATGAAAGTATTTAGGAAAGAGTAAATAATTCTATTTAGGTTTTCACTTTTATATTCACTTTATTCTCTTCTACACTTAATAGTGTTATCCGATAGAAATAAGTAAGGAGGAATAAAATGTTAAACAATAAAATTTCTGGTGATTGGAATTTATTCAAAGGAAAAGTAAAAGAAAAATGGGGAAAGATCACCCATGATGAACTTGATATTATCGAAGGTACACGAGAGCAACTCATTGGTAAACTTCAAGAACATTATGACTATTCCTATGAAGAAGCCAAAAAAGAAGTTTTAGAATGGGAGGGGCAAAACCCTTATCCATGGAAGTGAATCTTTAACACAAGGATTCGCTTTTTATTATCCTACTTCTATTCTATTAAAAACTTTTTTTAGAATGCTTATATTTTTAGAATGAATGAAATAAAAAAGAGTGATGGTAATTAAAGCCATCACTCTTTTTTTATCTAAATATCTTTTTTACTATTAAAGAATTCGATTCTTTTTCAGTAACTCTTCTCGTGCGGACTCTTTTGCCATACGTTTTTTACGTGCGTCACAAGGTTCAGGGCAATCACACTCTTTTTCTATCCCCATAGCCCCTAAACCACCGCAACTGCCTTGAAGGCTTTTACGTTTTACAATATATCCTAACGCCATTCCAAAGAAGGCAATCAAGAATAAGATGAAGGCAAAAAGAAATATTTTTAACATAACCTTCTCTCCTTAAATTCTATTTTTTCAAGAACGGGGCGAACGCTTTACTATAACGCTCTTCAAACCCATTTTCAGTTTTCACTATCATAAAGACAGGAATATTTAGTTTATTTGCTACTTCTAACCCCTTTTCAGGCCCTAAAACATTCAATCCAGTAGAAAGGCCATCAGCACTCATGCAAGTGGGGACAATCACAGTAATAGAAACGAGGTTATGTTTAATAGGATGACCTGTAGTTGGATCAATAGTATGGGAATAGCGGATACCGTCTTCTTCAAAGTAGTTACGGTAATCACCAGAGGTTGCAATTGAATTATCACCTGGTTCAATAATTAACTGAACGCTCTGTTTTGTACCATCATTAGCTGGTTTCTCAATTGCTATACGCCAAAGCTTGTCATTACCATTTACACCTTGTGTTCTTACTTCACCACCAATATCAACCATATAGTTAGTGATATTCTGTGATATTAAATACTCAGCAACAGCATCAACACCATAGCCTTTAGCAATAGAAGAGAGATCGACATAAAGCTCAGGGATCTTCTTGATCAGTGTATTCCCTTCAATAGCTAAGTAATCAATGCCAATCCACTGTTTACGTTTTGCTAATTCATCTTCAGAAGGCTGGTGAGTAAATCGACCTTCTGGGCCAAATCCCCATAAATTTACTAAAGGTCCAACAGTCACATCTAAAGCACCATCCGTGATTTTATTAATACGAATGGCTTCACTCACTACTTTAGCGGTAGCAGGTGAAACAGGGAATGGTGTATTAATTTCACGACTTTGATTGAAACGACTCAATTCAGAATGAGGACGATATGTTGACATTTGATCGTTCACTTCTTCAAGAATACGATCGATCTCTGTTTGTAAGACGTTTTGTGGAGGTGAATTACTATCAGGAACATATTTAATCGAGTAATAAGTTCCCATTGTTTCGCCTTCTAATACCTGCTGTTTTTCACCACATGCAGACAATAGAACTAAAGCAGACAGCATCACTATCCAATTTATCATCTTTCTTTTTAACATAACTCTCTCTTCTGATCATGAGCGCCCACATAAGTGGGCGCTTGTCATTTCATTCATTTATGCTTAATGGGAGGTTAGGATCAACCGCCAAAGTCATCCAGCATAATGTTTTCATCTTCAACGCCTAAGTCTTTGAGCATTTTAATAACAGCTGCGTTCATTACTGGCGGTCCACACATATAGAATTCACAATCTTCTGGTGCTGGATGATTTTTGAGGTAATTCTCAAACAACACATTGTGAATAAATCCTGTATATCCTGTCCAGTTATCTTCAGGTAAGGCGTCTGAAAGTGCGACATTCCATGTGAAGTTTTCGTTTTCTCTTGCAAGCATATCGAAGTCTTCAGTGTAGAACATTTCACGTACAGAACGAGCACCATACCAGAAGCTGATTTTACGTTTAGAATGTAAGCGTTTTAACTGATCAAAAATATGTGAGCGCATTGGTGCCATACCTGCACCACCACCAATGAAGATCATCTCTGCATCAGTTTCTTTAGCGAAGAATTCACCAAATGGCCCTGAAATTGTCACTTTATCACCTGATTTTAATGACCAAATGTACGATGACATTATGCCTGGTGGCACATCAGGATTACGTGGTGGTGGTGTTGCAATACGCACGTTTAACATGATGATGCCATGCTCTTCAGGATAGTTTGCCATTGAGTAAGCACGTACTGTGGTTTCTTTTACATCAGAAACGTAGCGGAATAAGTTAAATTTATCCCAGTCTTCACGATACTCTTCAGGCACATCAAAATCTTCATAACGCACGGTATGAGGTGGGCATTCGATCTGAATAAATCCACCAGCACGGAAAGGTACAACTTCACCTTCAGGAATTTTTAATACTAATTCTTTAATGAAAGTTGCTTTGTTATCGTTTGAGATAACTTCACATTCCCATTTTTTAACACCAAAGATTTCTTCTGGTAATTCTAATTTCAGGTTGTTTTTTACGTTGACCTGACAGGCTAAACGACAACCCTCTTTAGCTTCACGCTTGTTAATATGCGAAAGTTCTGTTGGCAGAATATCACCGCCACCCTCTAGCACTTTAACGCGACACTGACCACAAGAGCCACCGCCACCACAAGCCGATGAAATAAAAATACCTTCGTTTGATAATACGTTTAGTAATTTATCACCTGCTGGTGCATTAAAGCTTTTGTCTGGGTCTCCATTGACCTCAACTGAAATATCCCCTGTATTGACCAGTTTTGATTTTGCGAACAAAATCAACGCTGTTAATACCAATACAATCAGGGTAAACATCACGACACCTAGAATAATTATATCCATGAGTTCTTCTCACCCTTTATAGCTGAACACCAGAGAAGGACATGAAACCTAATGCCATCAACCCTGTGGTGACAAAAGTAACGCCTAATCCTTTCATACCTGCCGGTACATCCGCGTACTTCATTTTCTCACGGATAGAAGCCAACAATACGATGGCTAACATCCAACCAATTCCAGAGCCGAAACCATAAACAATAGACTCACTAAAGTTATAGTCACGTTGTGCCATAAATGACACACCACCGAAAATGGCGCAGTTAACGGTAATAAGAGGCAAGAAGATCCCTAATGCGTTATACAGCGCAGGGAAATAACGGTCTAAAATCATCTCTAGGATTTGTACCAGTGCCGCTATCACGCCAATGAAAGTGATAAAGTTTAAGAAACTTAAATCGACACCTTCCATTAACGCATTATCACGTAACACATAGTTGTAAACCAAGTTATTCAATGGCACAGAAAGACCTAGAACAACGGTAACAGCGATACCTAATCCAAATGCCGTTTTTACGTTTTTAGATACAGCGAGGAATGTACACATCCCTAAGAAGAACGCGAGCGCCATATTCTCAATAAAAACAGCACGAACAAACAGGCTTATATAATGTTCCATGGCGATTAGTCCTCTTCAACCTGTGCAGGTTTTAATGTACGTAATCCCCAAATTAGCAAGCCAATGATAAAGAATGCACTTGGTGCTAACAGGAATAAACCGTTAGGCTGATACCAGCCACCATTCTGGATAGATTCCATCACGGTAATGCCAAATAATTTACCAGAACCGAAAAGTTCACGTAAAAATCCGACAAGGATCAAGATAGCGCCATACCCTAAGCCATTACCAATACCATCCATAAAACTTTCAATCGGTGGTGATTTCATTGCATAGGCTTCTGCTCGCCCCATAACAATACAGTTAGTAATGATAAGGCCAACGAAAACAGAAAGTTGCTTAGAGATTTCATACGCATAAGCTTGCAAAATTTGGTCAACAACGATAACTAATGAAGCAATAATCGCCATTTGAACAATAATACGAACGCTACTTGGTATGTAATTACGAATTAGTGAAATAAAGAAACTTGAGAATGCAGTAACCAGTGTTACAGCAATTGTCATCACGAATGCAGTTTCAAGTTTTGTTGTTACAGCCAGTGCAGAACACACACCCAATACCTGTAAAGCAATAGGGTTGTTATCTAACAATGGCCCAAGTAAAACGCGTTTAATTTCTTTTGTATCAGCCATTGATTTCTCCTTCACGTACTTTTTTCAGGAATGGGCCGAAACCTTTTTCACCTAACCAGAAGTCGAACATATGCTGGATGCCATTTGAGGTCAGTGTCGCACCAGAAAGTCCATCAATGCCATAAGGATTGCCAGAAGCAGCACCACTACGCACAATCTTGATAGCAGGTACGCCTTCTTCATTGATTAGACGCTTACCTTTCCATTGAGCTTTCCACTGAGGATTGTCAACCTCACCACCTAAGCCTGGTGTTTCACCATGAGCATAATAAGTAATACCTTTGGAGGTTACGCCATCAATATCAACCGCAATAAACGCATACATCACAGACCATAAGCCAGAACCATAAACAGGTAGAACGACTTCTGTAGTTTTGCCTTGTTCATCAAGCACAAAATACACTTCTGCAGTATTTGCACGTCGGCGAATTTTAGCTGCATCGTCTGCTGGTGATAATGCAATTGAAGTATCATCACTACGTAATGCAGCGTTTAAATCAAAATTGCCTTTGCTATCAGTCAGTTCACCTGTCTGGAAATTAACAATTTTTGCTTTAATACGAGTGTTGTATACTTTCAGTACATCTGTCGCACTCATTTTAGGTACGAGCAGACCCGCAACATCAAGAATATTACGTTGTTTATCAAGAAGCTTTTGTTCTTCTTGTTTAGACTTCAGTCCAACAGCCGCTCCAGCTACTACCACGGAACACACTAGACATAGAATAAATACAACGAGGAACGTTCTTGCGACGCTATCTTTGTTTTTCTCTTTAGCCACGAGCTATTCTCCGCTTAATATTCGCCTGAACAACCACGTAATCGAACAGTGGTGCAAATAAGTTTGCGAATAAGATTGCCAGCATCATACCTTCTGGGTAAGCCGGATTGACGACACGAATAAGCACAGCCATTACGCCAATCAAAATACCGTAAGCCCATTTACCTTTATCAGTAAACGATGCGGATACTGGATCTGTTGCCATAAACATCATACCGAAAGCAAAACCACCTAATACTAAGTGCCAGTGCCAAGGCATTGAGAAGAGAGGATTGGTGTCTGAACCGATAAAATTAAACAGGTATGACATTGCAATCATGCCCACCATTACCCCAGCAACAATACGCCATGAAGCAATGCGAGCAAAAAGAATGACAGCACCACCGATTAAAATCATCAGCGTTGAAACTTCACCGATAGACCCTGGAATATATCCAAGAAAAGCATCCATCCAAGAGATAGGTTGTTGAGTGGCGGTATTTAATAATGCACTTTCACCCGATACAGACCATTGTGACAATGGTGTTGCACCAGAAAAGCCGTCAGCCGCAGTCCAAACCAGATCACCTGAAATTTGAGCCGGATAAGCAAAAAACAGGAATGCACGACCTGCTAATGCTGGGTTTAAGAAGTTACGCCCTGTACCACCAAAGATTTCTTTTGCGATAACAACACCAAACGTAATACCTAATGCAGCCTGCCAAAGTGGTAATGTTGGCGGTACGATCAAGGCAAATAAGATTGATGTAACAAAGAAGCCTTCGTTAATTTCATGGCCACGAATAAAGGCAAAAAGAACTTCCCAAAATCCACCAACCGCAAAAACTACAAGATAAATAGGTAAAAAGTAAGTTGCACCAAGTAGCATCTTACTTGCCCATCCAGCATCTGTAGTTAATGATGCGCCGAGGAATTCAGCAAGGCGATAATGCCAATCTGAAGCAATGATTTGCTGTAATTCAGCACCACTGTATAACTGATTAAGTGCAGGGATCGCTTGATGACCGACGTTATACATCCCCCAAAACATTGCTGGGAAAACGGCTAACCAAACTAAGATCATCATACGTTTTAGGTCAATAGTGTCACGAACATGACCACCATTACTCGTCACTGTGCCCGGTGTATAAAATACCGTGGTCACAGCTTCATAAAGTACGTACCATTTTGCTAGTTTGCCACCGGGCTCAAAATGGTGCTCTACTTTTTCAAATAAATTTTTCAAACCCATGAGTTACCCTTCCTGCTCAATTTTGGTCAATACTTGGCGCAGTGCTGGGCCATACTCATATTTGCTTGGACAAACATAAGTACATAATCCCAAATCTTCTTCATCCAATTCCAAACAACCTAATGCTTGTGAACTGTCTGTATCACCTACAACTAAATCACGTAATAAATGCGTTGCCATAATGTCTAACGGCATAACACGCTCATAGTTACCAATTGGTACCATTGAACGTTCGCCACCATTCATTGAGGTTGTAAAAGCAAAGCGTTTATTTTTTAGGAAGTGACCGATAGTTGTACGTGTGATAGAAAATTTATCGCTACCCGGCATACCCCAACCAAATAACTCTTTATCACGACCTTCTCGTAATACAGAAACTTGATTATGGAAACGACCTAAATAGTGATGAGCCTCATCAGATTTCCATCCCCATAGTACAGAGCCAGAAATAATGCGGTTTTCATCATCAACTAATTGATCTTTGGTTAACTCATAGAGATCAGCCCCTAAACGAGTACGCACTAAACGCGGTGCTTTTACTTGAGGGCCAGCTAATGCAACAACACGTTCAGTGTATAAAGAACCTGTTGTAAACAAGTAACCAATAGCAATCACATCTTGGTAATTTAAATGCCAAACCATTTTCTTAGCACTGACAGGTTCTAAGAAATGAATGTGAGTGCCTACCAACCCTGCTGGATGAGGTCCAGAAAATTGGTTATAACTAATTTGTCCGTCATTCAATTTTGCTGGCGATTTTTCGCCATGACAAACATAGACCTTTCCTTCAGTTAATCGGGTTAAAATAACAAGGCCATCATTAAATGCCTTCTCATTTTGCTCAATAATAACCATAGGATCGGCTGCAAGTGGATTGGTATCCATTGCAGAAACAAAAATGGCAACAGGTGTTGTACCTAAATGTGGAGTACAACTGTAAGGACGAGTCCTTAACGCAGTCCACATGCCCGATTTAACAAGGTTGCTTTCAACCTGTTCACGGGTTAAATCTGACAACGTAGCGCTATCATAGCGGTTAAAGGTGATTTCTTCGTTGCCATCAATTTCTATCACTATAGATTGGAACACACGGCGTTCACCGCGGTTAATTTCAACGACTTTACCACAAGCTGGGCTGGTGAAAACAACACCGGCATTCTTTTTATCTTCAAAAAGAATTTGCCCTTTTTTTACATGCTCACCTTCCGAAACCATCATAGAAGGACGCATACCGACATATTCTTCACCTAGCAGTGCTACGCGTCGAATCGCGGGTCCGTCTTCTATCACTTGGGCAGGCGCTCCTGCAATTGGGAGGTCGAGTCCTTTTTTAATTTTAATCATAAGATTTGCACAAGTTTATCAGTTAAACCCTAAGCTACAAATTCACCCCGAAAATGTAGCGACTCTGTAATAAAAACATCTTAAGGTGTTTTTGAACCTTAAGTTATTTATCTCCGATAATTGTTACTATTTTCTCTTATTCTGCCGACCTGAATTTTATCATCTCAGCCTAAACCTGTCTGACTATTCGAGTGATTTAGCTCAAGCAAATGGGAATATTATTTTGACTGAAACGTTAACAACTCGTATAAACCGAATTAAAATATCATCTTTCTCGACGATCGCTTAAATTTCACACAGAATATTTTGTAATAGAAAAGAAACCATCTCAGATTTTAATTTACAAATTTATTGCTTCATAGCAATCTACGATCTACTTTATCAACAAATTTTAAGCTATTTTTCTGATAAAACCATGACCAGTCACGCAAAACAACTAATCAGTTTTTTAACATTAATGTTAACTTCTTTATTAGTTAACGCTGAAAACAGTTCAAAATTTCTAATGGAACCTGTTAAAAAAAGCACAGGACGGCCTATCTATATTCAGATTTTCAAAGAAGAAAGCTTACTTGAACTTTATACAGAAAAATTAGATGGGCAATTAGAAAAAGTACGTACTTACCCTATTTGTAGCTATTCTGGTGGGTTAGGCCCTAAAAAATTTCAAGGTGATTTAAAAAGTCCAGAAGGCTTTTATCAGGTTAATTTTTCACAATTAAACCCGAATAGTCGATTTTACCGAGCTATCAATCTAGGATTTCCTAATCAATACGACAAATCAAAAGGATACACTGGGGATTTTTTAATGATCCATGGAGCGTGTAAATCGGTTGGTTGTTATGCAATGACAGATTCAGTTATGGATGAAATTTATCAGTATGCTGAACTAGCCCTGAAAAATGGACAATCAGTGATCAACATTCATATTTTCCCATTTAAAATGACTAACGAAAATATGAAGAAACATCACTATTCAACGGACATCGATTTCTGGCAACAACTTATGCCCGCCTATCAATATGTCGAAGAGCGCAAACAGATCCCTTCTGTTACTGTTAAGGATGGACGCTATCTGGTTAATAACACCTCAATTGTACCAAATCAACCCACCCTTAATTTATCACAAAATAGTGAAAGCAAATGGCTACAGGATACGCACACCACGATCAAATAACACAAACTCCCCCACAGGAATACGCTGCCAAGACTCATTTCCAGTAAGTGGTAATGTTGAAATAACAGAAACAACATCATCTGATTGTGTATGTTGCTGAAAATCAATTTCTACATCTTGATCAAGTAGTTTTGCTTTTCCAAAAGGCGCTTTTCGCGTGATCCAATGTAAATTTGTTGAACAATACGCCATAACAAATCGCCCATCAGATAACAGCATATTAAAAACCCCTTTTTGCCTTAATTGAGAGGCTAAAGTAGAAATAAAGCGAAACACAGCCAGCCAATTAGCAGGTGTTCGTTTATAACGCTCTTCAAGTTGATTTAAGATCCAGCAAAATGCTTTTTCACTGTCTGTTTGACCGATGGCTCTAAAGCGCCCTGTTTCAAGAGATTGATAGCCTTTTAATTGACCATTATGTGCATAAGTCCAATTTTTACCCCATAATTCACGGGTAAAAGGATGTGTGTTCTCTAAAGAGACATTTCCTCGATTCGCCTGACGAATATGAGCAATGACAGCCTCAGATTTAATCGGATACTCTTGAACAAAGCGAGCGACAGGTGAAATAGCACTGGCTTGAGGATCTTTAAATGTGCGACACCCTAGTCCTTCATAAAAGGTAATTCCCCAACCATCTTTATGAGGCCCTGTTTTGCCCCCTCTTGGAATTAACCCACTTAGACTAAAATTAATATCTGTCGGTACATTTGCACTCATGCCTAATAATTCACACATCGCTCACTCCTTCTTGTCGATGTTTATTGCTGATTTATAGCAATAATGACTTACTTTTCCATTTCTTTTTCAATTAATTGGATCAGAATATGGATAACTTTGATATGGATCTCTTGAATGCGATCAGCATAACCAAAATGAGGAACGCGAATTTCAATATCCGCTGTACCATCCATTTTGCCACCGTCTTTGCCTGTTAGCGTAATGACTTTCATGCCTTTTTCACGCGCAGCACTAATCGCTTTAATAATATTGCCTGAGTTACCTGAAGTTGAGATACCCAGCAGAACATCACCTTCTCTACCTACAGCTTCAACATAACGTGAAAATACATATTCATAGCCAAAATCATTACTCACACATGAAATATGGCTTACATCAGAAATCGCAATGGCAGGATAACCAGGACGATTTTCACGGTAACGCCCTGTCAGCTCTTCAGCAAAATGCATTGCGTCACAATGAGAACCACCATTACCACAAGATAATACTTTGCCACCAGCTTTAAAAGAATCTGCTAATAATACAGCTGCTTTTTGAATAGCTTCAATGTTTGCATCATCTTGAAGAAAGCGAGAAAGGGTATCTGCTGCTTCTGTTAACTCACCACGGATAAGATCTTGGTACATAGGATTTTTACTCCAGAAAGGGTAATCGAAATTTTCTGTTTCTCAGTGTAACGGATCCAATGTCATGAAAGAAGATACTCATTACCGACAAATGCTAACTTCTCTCATTTACGAATAATTTGTGAGCTATATTGTAATTAGAATGTAAATATATTGATAAAAGTTGGTGACTAGATTAGATCTAAATAACAAACAACAGGTCTGACCTCTGATCTCTTGCTAAATACAGGAGTTTATTATGACACTACTCAGTATTGCACTTTTCATTATTCTTATAGGCATACTTAGTTATCGCAAATTTGGTATTGCGGTAAGTAGCCTTGTTCTCATTGCTTACACTTTTGTAATGGGTCTAGCTAATATTTGGAGTTACTGGCTACTCCTCCCCGTTGCATTGGTTTTATTACCCTTTACACTTCCGTCTATTCGTAAAGCCTATATTTCAGCTCCTGCACTTAAAGCATTTCAAAAAGTCATGCCTTCTATGTCTAAAACAGAACAAGAAGCCATTGATGCAGGTACAACATGGTGGGAAGGTGAGCTTTTCCGTGGTGCTCCTGATTGGAAGCAATTGCATAATTATCCAAAACCACAACTCACCGCTGAAGAGCAAGCGTTCCTTGATGGCCCAGTAGAAGAAGTTTGTCGTATGACAAATGATTTTGAAATCACTCATGAGTTGGCTGACTTACCACCTGAAATCTGGCAGTACCTAAAAGATAATCGCTTCTTTGCGATGATCATTAAAAAGGAGTACGGCGGATTAGAGTTTTCTGCCTATGCACAATCCCGTGTATTGCAAAAACTGGCTGGGGTATCTGGTATTTTAGCTATCACTGTTGGCGTACCTAACTCTTTAGGCCCTGGTGAACTTCTTCAGCATTATGGTACCGATGAGCAGAAAAAACGCTATTTGCCTGGTTTAGCCAAGGGAGATGAAATCCCTTGCTTTGCTTTAACCAGTCCTGAAGCTGGCTCTGATGCAGGTGCGATCCCAGACAGTGGTGTCGTTTGCATGGGAGAATGGCAAGGAGAGCAAATATTAGGTATTCGCTTAAATTGGAATAAACGCTATATCACCCTTGCACCTATCGCAACCGTATTAGGACTAGCGTTTAAATTGCGTGATCCTGAACATCTTTTAAGTAACGATGAAAATCCTGGTATTACCTGTGCATTAATTCCCACCGATGTAAAAGGCGTTGAAATTGGCCATCGCCATTTCCCATTAAACGTTCCGTTTATGAATGGGCCTACTCGCGGTAAAGATGTTTTTGTTCCTATTGATTACATTATTGGTGGGCCAAAAATGGCAGGGCAAGGCTGGAGAATGCTGGTGGAGTGCCTTTCTGTTGGTCGTGGCATTACTCTACCTTCAAACTCTACCGGTGGATTAAAAAGTGTAGCGATGGCAACCGGCGCTTATTCTCGTGTACGCCGTCAGTTCAAAATTCCTATTGGTAAAATGGAAGGTATCGAAGAGCCATTAGCACGTCTGGCTGGTAATGCTTATCTTTTAGATGCTGCCGCAACCTTAATTACCACGGGTATTATGTTAGGGGAAAAACCTGCCGTTTTATCTGCTATCGTCAAATACCATTGTACTCATAGAGCACAACGTGGCGTTATTGATGCAATGGATATTGTTGGTGGTAAAGGGATCTGCCTTGGAACTTCAAACTTTGTTGCCCGTTCTTATCAAGGTTCGCCTATTGCGATCACAGTTGAAGGTGCCAATATTTTAACACGTAGTATGATCATTTATGGTCAAGGTGCTATTCGTTGCCATCCTTATGTGTTAGATGAAATTGCCGCAGCACGTGATAGCAATCTACATGATTTTGACCGAGCCTTATTTGGCCATATTGGGCATGTTGCAAGTAACACCTTACGAAGCATTTGGTTAGGTATCACTAATGGCCGTTTAAGTACATCACCAACCAATGATGAAACACGTCGTTACTATCAGCAAATTAACCGCCTTAGTGCCAATATGGCTTTATTATCTGATGTTTCAATGGGTGTTTTAGGTGGAAGTTTAAAACGTCGTGAACGTATTTCTGCTCGTTTGGGTGATATTTTAAGCCATATCTTCCTCGCTTCTGCGGCCTTAAAACGCTATGAAGATGAAGGGCGCCATACTGCCGATTTACCATTAGTACATTGGAGTGTGAAAGAGTGTCTATACCAAGCTGAAAATGCAATTGATGAACTGTTACGTAATTTCCCGAGCCGAATGATTGCAGGTACTATGCGCGCTATTATTTTCCCTCTTGGTAAAGCGCAAAAACTGCCATCCGATAAACTAGACAGTAAAGTGGCTCAAATTATTCAACAACCATCTGAAACTCGCGATCGTATTGGTAGAGGCCAATTCTTAACACCTTGTGAACACAATCCACATGGTTTAATGGAAGAAGCGTTGCTTGATATTTTGGCAGCAGAACCTATTTTCGACCGTATTTGTCGCCTCTACGAGAAAAAATTCAGTTTTACTCAATTAGATAAGTTAGCAGATAAAGCGTTAGCGGATAAACGAGTGACTCCAGAAGAGGCTGATATTTTACGTAAAGCTGAACAAAGTCGCTTACGGAGTATCAATGTTGATGAGTTTGACTTTGATGCACTGGCGGTCCCCGCAAAAAAGCCTAAAACGAGTAATACCAAAACAGACAAAGCAGCCTAGTTTATTTATATAAGGGCACATCATCCGCCCAATAAAACAAAACACCTCATGACTTAATTAGTTATGAGGTGTTTTTATTTCAATCAAAGTGGGCTAATAAAAACGATTAATTAGAGATCCAACTCCAACGCTAATAATTCTTCTATGGTTTGGCGGCGTCGAATTAATCGAGAAGCCCCTTTTGTTATTAATACTTCTGGAATAAGAGGACGACTATTATAATTAGATGACATTGAAGCGCCGTAAGCCCCTGTATCATGAATAATTATGTAATCACCCACTTGAGTTTGAGGTAATAAACGAGGGGTAACAGTGCCACCTTCCTGCTGAGTAAAAACATCTCCCGATTCACAAAGCGGGCCTGCAACAATAGTTTCTTGTAATTCTGTCATTGGCTTTATTTGCCCATGATTATCTAAAACTGAAATTTGATGGTAACTTCCATACATCGCAGGACGCATTAAATCACTAAATCCGGCATCCACCAGCACATAGTGACGACTTCCCATCGATTTAACCGCCCTCACTTGAGAAACTAATACACCAGACTCAGCCACTAAGAAACGCCCCGGCTCGATTTCAAGCTCAATATCATGACCAAGATGTTGTGCAATACGTTGACGTGCTTTATCCCATAACGAAAAGTAGTGGGTTAAATCGACTGTTACATCACCTTCTTGATATGGCGTTGATAATCCTCCACCTGCTGAAATAGCATTAATATCAACTTTAGAGCTAAGCACTTGCTCAACCATTGCATCACATACACTAGCGAGATGTTGATAATCAACACCAGAACCAATATGCATATGAAAACCAACTAAAGTTAGGTTGTATTGTTGGATCACAGATAATGCTTCAGGGACATCATCGAACCAAATACCATGTTTACTATTTTCCCCCCCTGTATTGGTTTTTTGGCTATGCCCATGACCAAATCCAGGGTTAACTCTTATCCAAACAGCATGCCCTTGATTGCGTTCACCTAATTGACGAAGCATATCAATAGAACCTGCATTAACAGGAATATCTAACTCAATAACACGCTCAATAGTTCTTTCATCCAATAAATCAGCAGTAAAGACAATCTCGCTTTTTTCTCTACCACCTTGATAGCCTGCCACTAAAGCACGTTCGATTTCACCTAATGAAACCGAGTCTACTTTTACACCCTGCGCTTTCATTAAACGTAAGATATGAATGTTTGAGCAAGCCTTTTGAGCAAAGCGGACCACATCAAACGATTTTAGTTGAGCAATACGTTCAGAAATTGTATCGCCTTGATAAATCCATAATGGCGTTCCATACGTTTGTGCGAGTTGATATTGAGCCATAGTGATTGATGTTGTCATAATATTTACTCATAAAAGTCACCGGTGAATAAAATGATTATTAATTAACTTGAAAAGGAATAAAAATATCAAATAAGCTACACTCTATTCATTTTTGATATAGGAATAATAAATGAAAGCTCCTTTTAACTGGCGACATATTGAGATATTTCATGCTGTAATGACGACACAAAATCTCACTGAAGCGGCTGAATTACTGAAAACTTCGCAACCTACTGTAAGTCGAGAGTTATCACGTCTTGAACATCTATTATCATTTAAGTTATTTGATAGGATAAAAGGCCGACTTCAGCCCACGGCAGAAGGATTACGCTTTTTTGAAGAAGTACAACGCTCTTATTATGGTTTAGATAGGATCATTAATGTTGCTGAAAGTATTCGTCATTTTCGACAAGCTGAACTAAATATCACTTGTTTACCTGCATTTGCTCAATCATTGCTACCTTCCATTTGTCGTCAATTTATTGCTCAACATCCTGATGTCAATTTAACTATCGTTCCTCAAGAATCACCATTATTAGAAGAGTGGCTATCTGCTCAACATTATGATTTGGGCTTAACAGAACACACGCAAACACCAGCAGGAACTCAACAAGAAACACTGTTAACACTCAATGAAGTTGCCGTTTTACCTAAGTCACATCCATTGTGTCAAAAAGCATTGTTACACCCGTCTGATTTTCAGAACGAGCGCTTTATCAGCTTATCTGTTAATGATCCTTATCGACAGCTCATTGATGCCGTTTTTATTCAAGAAGGAATAACGCGACAATTAATCATGGAAACACAAAGTGCTGCATCTATTTGCGCCATGGTCAGTGAAAATATCGGTATTTCAATTGTTAATCCTATTACTGCTCTTGATTACCTCAATAAAACACTTTGTATTCGCCCTTTAAGCTTTACAATCCCCTTTACTATAAGTTTAATTTGCCCATCTCATCGCCCATCATCACAACTGGTTTCCTATTTTATTGATGTAATGAAAAGTACATTAGCGGATTACCCTGAACGCTTAAAGCTCGCTTTTACCCGATAAACCAAGCCAATGCGGAGAGGATGAAAACCATTCAACAAGAAAATCGAGCAATACACGTACTGCTGCTGGCATATTTTGCCGACTCGCTAAAACAGCATAAATCCCCATAGGTTGAGCTTGATAGTCAGCTAAAACGTGTTCTAACTCTCCACTTTCAAGATAAGGTTTTGCTGAATAATAAGGCTGTAATGATATCCCTGCTCCTTTTAATGTGGCTTGCAATAAAACAACGGATTCATTGGCACTCAAATTACCACCAACGGGCACAGAATAACGTTTATCCTCTAAATTGAACTCCCATAAACTACGCCCAAAAAAACGATAAGTTAAACACTGATGTTGAGCGAGATCATCCGGTGTTTTCGGTATTCCTTTTTTTACTAAATAATCTTTGTGAGCACATACTACAGAAAGGCATGTTGCCAGCGGTCGTGCAATTAAATTAGGCTCAAGATGATTAGTAATACGCAAAGCAATATCAATGCGCTCTTCCACCAAATTCACCGTTTGATTAGTAATTTGTAAATCGACGGCAATTAAAGGGTAACGTTGCATAAACTCACAGATTGCAACAGATAAAATGCTATTTGCTAACGATTGTGAACTGGTTATACGAACAAGCCCACTAATTTGATGGCGCTCCTTAGGAATATTGGCGGGGATACGTTCTGCCATTTCTAATAATTGTAAGCTCTGTTCATAAACCATCTCACCAACAGATGTTAAGCTCTGTTTACGTGTCGTTCTATGTAATAAACGAACACCCGCCCATTCCTCCATTTCATTTAAATAACGAGTTACCATGGCTCTAGACATACCTAGATAATCAGCAGCTTTTATCATGCTACCTTGCTTTACAATGGTCACAAAAACTTCTGATGCTTTTATTTTATCCATTTTATTTGCTCGATTTACGCAACAATTAATTGCCTGAAATGAGGTTTTTCTCTTGTTTTATGCAACATATTATAGTCAGCAACAACATTATGGAGAAAACAAAAGATGAAAAAATTACTTCCTTTAACACTTGCAACAACCGCCTTCTTCGCAACGTCAGCACTAGCCACTGAATTAACATTAGATATCTATAATCCTGGAGAGGCGAGTGTTTTCCCTGTTTCTTCTGAAATTATTTATGGTGATAAAGATGCTGTTTTAATTGATGCACAATTTCAAAAAAATGATGCACAAGCCTTAGTTGATAAGATCAAAGCTTCTGGAAAAAACCTGACTTATATCTATATCAGCCATTCAGATCCTGATTTTTATTTTGGATTAGATGTTATTACTGATGCGTTTCCAAATGCTAAAGTGATTGCAACTGCACCCACAATCAATGCTATCAACGAAACCCAAGCAGGAAAACTTGCCTACTGGGGGCCAGTACTTAAAGAAAATGCCCCTAAAAAAATCATCATTCCTGAAGTGGTAACAGGCGATAGTTTTTCTATTGAAGGAGAGACTATTTCTATCAAAGGATTAGATAGTCAATCTCCAGATAGAACATATCTTTATGTTCCAAAACTGAATGCAGTGATGGGGGGAGTTTTAGTTTCTGAAAATATTCATGTCTGGTTAGCAGATACTCAAACTGTTGCAGAGCGCCAACATTGGGTTAAAGCATTGCAACAAATAAAATCACTCTCACCAAAAACCGTTATTCCAGGTCACTATTTACCTGAAGCAACATATAGTCTACAAGCAGTTGACTTTACGATGAATTACCTAATTGAGGCTGAGAAAAATCTTGAAAAGACAAAAAATTCAGATGAATTTATTGCAGTGATGGAAAAAACTCATCAGAATTTAGCAGATAAATCAAGCCTAGAGCTCAGTGCAAAAGTACTTAAAGGAGAGATGCAATGGCCTCAGTAACAAGCAGTACAGGTAATACTCAAAGTACTAAAATATTGCACTATGTTTATGATCCTCTTTGTGGTTGGTGTTATGGCATTGCTCCCTTAATTGAAGTAGTGAGCAATATATTTCCTGATGCTATCAGGTTACATGGTGGTGGTTTGTTTACACCAGCAAGAGCCGTAACTGGTGGTCAATCATGGAAAGAACACGTCACACCAATTGATGAACGTATTAGCCAGTTATCAGGTCAAGTTTTTAGTCATGCATACCGTGACGCTCTTGGTAACACAGAAATGGTACTAAACTCTTTGTTACCTATTTCAGCTATTCTTGTCGCTCAAATAATGGGAAAACGTGACGTTTATTTATTAAAAGCATTACAAGAAGCCTATTACCTTGACGGCCTAAATATCAGTGATAAAAACACACTGTTATTTATTGTAAAAAAGCTAGGCTTTGATGTTGAACAGTTTGCATTTTTACTGTCTGAAATTAATGAAGCACAAACTCAACAACATTTAAGTCAAACACAGCAATTAATGAGTCAAGTTAATGGTCGTGGTTTTCCGACGCTATTTATTGAAGATGCACAAGGTTATCACCTAATACCAGTTGAAAAATATTTAGGTGATACAAAACGTTGGCAACAATTTATAACAGAAAATCTATAATCGATTTTACAGTGTGCTGATTTACTTATGTATTTCTGCACACTACCTTCTTTATTATTCAAGACATTACCCATTTTAAATATTGTAAATATAAAATTATCAATAAACTAAAAATAGAAACTAAGCACCATTAGTGTCGAAAAAGATAAACAAGAGCCAAATGCGACTTTGTTTAAATATTCTTTTGTGGTTATTAATACTATGCAATACACACAAAGCCCTAACAAAGAAGCACCTAAAAGAATATAAGGTAATTTTTCAAACCCACACCATGCGCCGATTGCACCAAACAATTTCACATCACCAAAACCCAATACACATTTTTGATAAATAAAATATCCCCATAAATAAACACCATAAAAAAGCCCTGTTCCCATTAAAAAACCATAAAAAGCATGATGAAAAAGAGCCAGTCCATATGTAGTGTAATTTATTGACAATCCTAAAAATAACAACCAAAAAGTTAAATCATTAGGCAGCAAGAAATAGTCAGCATCAAAAACAGAAAGCGTTAATAAATAAAAAGTTAACATTGAAAATATTATCAATAAAGATAATGAATTAATTGCAGTCACCCAATAAAGAAAAATAACAAAATAACTAAAAATAAGCTGATAACGCCGAGATTTAGGTAACAAAGATAATAATGAATAAAATGTACAAATTTTAATTGCCATGAAAAAACAACTAAGAAAAGAGAGCAAGAAATCACGTTTAAAGAGAAAACCAATAAAACTCATAAATATCAATCCTTTGTTTTTCAAAACTCCTATTAGCTAACTGTATAAGAGAATAAATCGAACACCGAGAATTTCTTTTATAATCACCCTAAAAATATGAAGTTTTGAGACAAAACTCGCAAGAAAATTCACGCTATAATAACGACAAAAGTAAAGTGATAACTTGCATGCCATAATGTCATGCGTATGATGCATATCACATATTTTATTTATCACGGTTAACCATCTTTTACGTAAGGGTTTCACGTTATGCGTATTCCTCGCATTTATCATCCAGAACCACTCATAACAGGCACACAAACAACATTAGATGACGAAGCATCTAATCATGTTGGGCGTGTATTAAGAATGTCTACAGGACAAAAACTGGCATTGTTTGATGGTTCAAACCAAGTGTTTGATGCTGAAATCATTGAAAGCACAAAAAAATCAGTCACAGTGCAAGTAAATGAAGGCATTGTTGATGATAAAGAATCCCCTCTCGATCTCCATTTAGGGCAAGTATTGTCTAGAGGTGAGAAAATGGAGTTTACTATTCAAAAATCAGTAGAGTTAGGTGTAAATACAATTACACCACTGATCTCAGAACGCTGCGGTGTTAAACTAGATCCAAGCCGTTTAGAGAAAAAACATCAACAATGGCAAAAAATTATTATCTCGGCATGTGAACAGTGTGGTAGAAATACGCTTCCACAATTGATGCCAGTGATGTCATTAGAAGAATGGTGCGCTCAAACTGATGATAGTTTAAAACTCAATTTACACCCTAGAGCAAACCAAAGTATTAATACCTTACCCTTACCTGTTAAAAAAGTGCGCTTATTGATTGGCCCTGAAGGTGGGCTTTCCCCCGAAGAAATTGCCATGACAACAGAGCACCATTTTACTGATATTTTATTAGGTCCTCGTGTATTAAGAACTGAAACAACAGCGCTCACCGCAATCACCGCTTTGCAGGTTCGGTTCGGCGATCTGGGATAAAGGAGAAGTAATGATTAAATTAGGTATTGTGATGGATCCAATTTCATCCATCAAAATCAAAAAAGACACCAGCTTTGCCATGCTATTAGAAGCACAGCGCCGTGGTTGGGAAATTCATTATATGGAAATGAACGATCTTTACCTACACCAAGGTGAAGCACGCGCTCATACTCGTTTACTCAGCGTAGAAGAAAACCCAGAAAAATGGTTTGAATTTGGTCAAGAGCAGGATATTGCTTTAGGTGAACTTGATACTATTTTAATGCGTAAAGATCCGCCTTTTGATACCGAGTTCATCTACGCAACCTATATTTTAGAGCGCGCAGAAGATATGGGAACACTCATTGTTAATAAGCCACAAAGCTTGCGTGACTGTAACGAAAAACTCTTTACAGCATGGTTCCCAACTTTAACACCAGATACCTTAGTTACCCGTGAAGCTAAACATTTACGTGCCTTTCATGAAAAACATGGCGATGTGATCTTCAAACCATTAGACGGTATGGGTGGCGCATCTATTTTCCGCTTGAAAAAAGACGATCCTAACGTAGGTGTTATTATCGAAACACTCACAGACCATGGTCATCGTTTCTGTATGGCGCAAAACTTCTTACCTGAAATTGTTGATGGTGATAAGCGCATTCTTGTTGTAGACGGCGAACCTGTACCTTATTGCTTAGCACGTATTCCTGCAAAAGGGGAAACTCGTGGCAATTTAGCGGCTGGTGGTCGCGGTGAAGCTCGTCCATTAACAGAAAGTGATTGGGCAATTGCACGTCAAGTCGCACCTATCCTCAAGCAAAAAGGCCTTATTTTTGTAGGCTTAGATGTTATTGGCGATCGCTTGACTGAAATTAACGTCACAAGCCCAACTTGTGCGCGTGAAATTGAAGCAGCGTATCCTGATGTGTCTGTAACAGGCATGCTAATGGATGCAATTGAAGTACGCCTAAACAAGAAAAACTAACTTTTAATCACTCTCGCTAAAGGGTTTAAAAGTCTGAACCTAGCCCCTACATATAAATAAGTGGTGTACATTAAGAAATACAATGTATAAAAGGGCTAGGTTTTTTACTAAAAATGATCAGGGAACAGTATTACTATTATGAATTTACTTAACCATTTTCTTATTGCTATGCCTTCATTGAGCGATCCGTTATTTGAGCGTTCGGTCGTCTATGTTTGCGAACATAATGAAAACGGTGCGATGGGCTTAATTATTAATAAACCTATCGAAGATATCTCAGTGGAAGGCGTATTAGATCAGCTGGAAATTTTTTCAACAGACAGAGATGAAGCGATTAGCTTACAAAAACCTGTGATGTCAGGAGGCCCTGTTGCAGAAGAACATGGTTTTATCTTACATACTCCGGTGTCGGGTTTTAGCTCTAGCATAAAAATCAGTGATAGCACCATGATCACAACATCTAAAGATGTATTAGAAACCTTAGGCACAGCAAGACAACCAGAAAAAACATTGGTCTCTTTAGGTTATTCCAGTTGGGAACAAGGCCAATTAGAAAAAGAGATTTTAGAAAATAGTTGGCTTACAGTTGAAGCTTCGCCTCAAATTATTTTTGATACCCCCATTGCTGAACGTTGGCATAAAGCTGCTGAATTAATTGGGATTAATATCCATACTATTTCGCCTATAGCGGGTCACGCATAATGTCAAACAGAACTGTAATGGGCTTTGATTTTGGCACTAAAAGTATTGGTGCAGCTATTGGTCAAGAAGTCACAGGAACTGCTAGACCTTTAGCTTCATTTAAAGCCAAAGACGGCATTCCTGATTGGTCTCAGATCGAAAAAATCATAAAAGAATGGCAACCTGATTTAGTCATTGTGGGTTTACCTCTTAATATGGATGGCACGGAACAATTAGTCACAACACAAGCTAAAAAGTTTGCTAATCGCCTCCATGGTCGATTTGGTGTACAAATTGCCTTGCATGATGAACGCCTTAGTACCGTTGAGGCTCGAGCTCACCTTTTTGAGCGTGGTGGTTATCGTTCATTAGATAAAGGCAGTGTGGATGCAACATCTGCCGTTATTATTCTTGAAAGCTGGTTTGAACAGCAATGCTAACAAATACCTGTCATGTAAAACGACTATTCTTATTAATCTCGCTCTTAATCAATTAATCTCGTTGAATTAATCCTTCATGTTGACGTTGTTGGCGACTTAACATGAAGGTTTGCATGCCATATTCAATACCCGTTTGCATCAATGTTGTTACTTGGTGATATTTCCCTTCTCTAATAAGATGCGAAATGCCCTGCGTAACCTGCATTATTTCAAATAATGCCACCCGCCCACCGTCAGTTGAAGGTACCAACTCTTGTGAAATTATCGCCCTCAAACTGCATGCTAATTGTGATGAAATCCATTGACGCTCATTACCTACAAATACGTTAGTAACACGTTCAAGTGTTTGTGTTGCGCCTTGAGTATGCAAAGTAGCTAGAACTAAATGCCCTGTTTCGGCTGCGGTTAATGCTAACTTAATGCTTTGTGCATCTCTTAACTCCCCTAGCATAATAACGTCTGGATCTTGACGTAAAGCACCCTTTATTGCACTTGCACTATTTTGCACATCGCGTCCAACCTCTCGTTGCTGAACAACACTTTGTTTATTGCTATGTATAAATTCGATTGGATCTTCTAATGTCAAAATATGCTGACGTTGATATTGATTTAAATGATTGATCATCGCGGCTAATGTCGATGACTTGCCACTGCCTGTAGCCCCAGTAACTAAAATAAGCCCATGAGAATAGTTATCTAATAATGTTGAAACTGACTTGGGTACTCGAAGTTTATCTAAAGAAGGGATTTGTGTTTCAATTATTCTTAATACTGCTGAAACACCTTTTTGTTGGCGAAACAAATTAATACGAAGCCGTTGCCCACAAGGCAACGTAAGTGCTGTATCAATCTGCCCTTCATTCTCAAAAGTTTGCTTTTGGGCATCATTCAAAAAAGGCCTGAACCACGCAAGTAGACTATCGGAAGTGATAGGTTTACATTGATTTTGTTGATAAAGTATTCCATTGATCCGTAATCGTGGTACATCGCCACAACAAAGATGCAGATCAGAGGCGTTATGCTTTACACTATACGCAATTAAATTTTCCATTTTCATCTTATTATCTCCTGAGTTGCCATGAATACTATTAAACAGAATCTCGTCAATGTCAGGTCTCACATTGACACAGCAGCGCAGAAATGCGGCCGTTCTTCAGAAGAAATAACACTACTTGCAGTGAGTAAGACAAAACCTGCGAGTGACATCGAAAAAGCAATAGCATGTGGACAAACTGAGTTTGGTGAAAACTATGTCCAAGAAGGTGTTGATAAAATCCATTATTTTGCTGATAACCACGCTTTAATTTGGCACTTTATCGGTCCTCTACAGTCAAATAAAACGCGCCTTGTTGCTGAAAATTTTGATTGGTGCCATACCATTGATAGATTAAAAATTGCTCAAAGATTAAGTGACCAACGTCCTGACTCATTGCCACCATTAAATGTCCTTATTCAAATCAATATTAGCGATGAAAACAGTAAGTCAGGTATTAATCTGACTGAACTTGATGGGCTAGCAGCACAAATTTCTATTCTTTCAGGCATTAAATTACGCGGATTAATGGCGATCCCTGCACCTGAAAGCAATTATGACAAACAAGTTAAAGTGTTAGAGAAAATGCATCTCGCATTTAAACAATTACAATCTCAATATCCCAACATAGATACATTATCTATGGGAATGACGAGTGATATGGAAGCGGCTATTGCTTGTGGCTCAACACTCGTTCGTATTGGTACAGCAATTTTTGGCGCAAGAGATTACGCGACTAAGTAAAAATAGAGGTTTATATGGAACATCGTAACATCGCATTTATTGGCGCTGGAAATATGGCTCAAGCTATCATTGCAGGATTGATTCAAGGTGGATATCCAGCAAATAAAATAACCGTCAGCTCACCTTCCGCCATTCGCAGAGAACCTTTAGAGAAAGAGTTTGGTATTCATAGCACTAATGACAATATTAACGCAGTGAAAAAAGCGGATGTCATTATACTGGCTGTAAAACCTCAAATGATGGAAGAAGTTTGTAAGCCCTTACAAAATATTGATATGAGTAAAAAGTTAGTCCTCACTATCGCAGCAGGTATTCCTGCTACACGATATAACGACTATTTCGCAACTCAATTACAACTCGTTCGTATTATGCCAAATACTCCTGCACTGGTAGGTAAAGGCTTAAGTGGTATGTTTGCGCACAATTCACTTTCATCTCAAGATAAACAGTTTGCCGATGAATTAATGAAAAGTGTCGGAACAACCGTTTGGGTAGAGCAAGAATCTGCCATCAATGATATTATCGCCGTTGCTGGTAGTGCACCTGCTTATTTCTTCTTGTTTATGGAATCAATGCAACAAGAAGCTGAACGTTTAGGTTTTTCACCTGATGTAGCAAGAGCCATAGTGCAACAAGCAGCAAGTGGTTCTACAGCCTTAGCTGAAAAACAACATATGCTACCTTTCTCAACTTTACGCGAGCAGGTAACATCAAAAGGTGGAACGACAGCGGCTGCACTTATGCAGTTTTATGAAGGTAAATTACCTGAAAACGTCGCTTCTGCCATGCAAGCTGCGATTAAACGCGCGCAAGAAATGGAAAAACTATTTTAATTTCATCAGGGCCAACTAATGAATTTTTTAAATTTCGTCATTCTGACTCTTCTTCAACTCTACACATCCGTACTTCTACTACGTGTCTGGATGCAATGTGTCAGAGCTGATTTTTATAATCCTTTTTCACAATTTATCGTCAAGATCACACAGCCAATTGTTCGCCCATTAAGAAGTGTTATCCCTTCTATTGGCCCTATTGATACCGCTTCAGTCTTATTAGCCTATATATTAATTCTGCTTGGTATTATTATTCCATCTTACTTATCAGGAACATCTATTCCTTTCTCTTTAATGTTCCCATTTGCCTTTATTGAACTGCTCACAGCGGCAGGTAAGATGATTTTCTGGTTGATCATTATCCGCGCAATCCTTAGTTGGGTAAGCCAAGGTCGCAATCCAATTGATCATCTTTTATTTCAATTAACAGAACCTTTAATGGCTCCTATTCGTCGTGTCATTCCGGCAATGGGTGGTTTAGATTTCTCTGCAATGATTGTTATTCTTGTGCTTTACGCCCTGAATTATCTGCGTGTAGATGTTTTACAATGGCTACTTAGCGTAACGCTTTACTAAGGATAACACTCATGCAAAAAGTAGTTCTCGCAACAGGAAATCCGGGAAAGGTCAAAGAGCTAGCCTCTTTGCTTTCTGATTTTGGTTTAGATATTGTTGCTCAAACAGAGCTTGGTGTTGATTCTGTTGAAGAAACGGGCCTAACTTTTGTTGAAAATGCACTGATTAAAGCGCGTCATGCAGCAAAAGTGACTGGTTTACCTGCAATTGCCGATGACTCAGGTATTTCGGTTGATGCATTAGGCGGTGCTCCGGGAATTTACTCAGCGCGCTATGCGGGTGTGGATGCAAGCGATCAGCAAAATCTGGATAAATTGCTTGATGCAATAAAAGAAATACCTGCTGAAAAACGCCAAGCACAATTTAATTGTGTATTAGTTTATATGCGCCATGAGAACGATCCAACTCCGCTGATTTTCCACGGTATTTGGCACGGTGTATTAAGTAAAGAAATGCACGGTGAAGGTGGATTTGGCTACGATCCTATTTTCTTTGTTCCAGAGTTAAATTGCACTGCAGCGCAATTAACTAAAGAGCAAAAAAATCAGCATTCGCATCGTGGTAAAGCACTTAAATTAATGTTGGATGCCCTTAAGAATGCTTAAGTTGCCCCCATTAAGTCTATACATTCATATTCCTTGGTGCGTACAAAAATGCCCTTATTGTGATTTCAATTCACACACACTAAAAGGTGAAGTACCGCATCAAGAATATGTGCAACATTTACTCAATGATTTAGATGCTGATCTTATTCATGTTGGTTCTCGTGAAGTTCAAACGATATTTATTGGTGGTGGAACACCGAGTTTATTAAGTGCTGAATCAATGGCTGATTTGCTTTATGGCGTTAAAGAACGCCTAGCTGTTAGCCCGAATGCAGAAATTACCATGGAAGCGAATCCGGGAACCGTAGAAGCTGAGCGCTTTGCCGGATTCCAACGTGCTGGCGTAAATCGTATTTCTATTGGTGTGCAAAGTTTTGGTAATGATAAACTTATTCGCTTAGGGCGCATTCATGATGCAGATGAAGCTAAAAATGCAGCTCGTTTAGCCAAAGAATTAGGCTTACGTAGCTTTAATTTAGATTTAATGCATGGATTACCAGACCAATCATTATCTCAAGCGCTTTCGGATTTACAGCAAGCAATAGAATTATCCCCACCACATTTGTCTTGGTATCAATTAACCATTGAACCCAACACACAATTTGGTTCCCGTCCGCCTAAATTACCTGACGACGATATGTTGTGGGATATTTTCTCAGAAGGCGATAAATTATTGACAGCCGCAGGCTATCAACAATATGAAACATCAGCATATTGCAAACCAGGCTTTCAATGCGAGCACAACTTAAACTATTGGCGTTTTGGCGATTATTTAGGTATTGGTTGTGGTGCTCATGGGAAAATAAGCTTTGAAGATGGTCGCATCATGCGAACAGTAAAAACCAAGCACCCTAAAGGTTTTATGGAAGGCCGTTATCTCGACCAGCAACATTTTGTTGATAATGATGATCGTCCATTTGAATTTTTTATGAACCGTTTTCGTCTATTAGAAGCATTTCCAAGACAAGATTTCAGCGATTATACGGGGCTTTCTGAAGAAGTTATTCGCCATCAAATAGACGAAGCTTTGGCTTTAGGTTATATAAGTGAAACAGACACTCACTGGCAAATTACACCTCATGGCAAACTGTTCCTCAACTCATTGCTTGAACTATTTCTTTAATATTGCTGATTTCACAAATAGCTAGCTTAAAAAAATGCCCATACTGTTATTCTCAGTTGGGCATTTCTCTTTAATAACAAATCTTAAAGATTAATCAATTAAAGCGCATTCTCTACTGCTTCAATTTGTTTAGTTAAGCTATCTAAACCACCACCAGAGAGATACCAAAGATCAGCCTGCAGATAAACAATACCGCCATTTTTATAGGCTGAAGTTGTTTTTATAGCGTCATCTTCAAATGCAGTTTGTTCTAATTTGCCCGCGCCAATCGCTTCGCTACGATCCACAATAAAAATAACATCTGGATTAGCTTTTGCGATCATTTCTGATGTAACTACGCGACGTTTACCTTTATCTTCCTCTGCAACAGGTGGTAATTCGGCCCTTTTTGCTTTAACAACATCATAAACAACACTTTGATTATTAGGCATTAAATTGCCGGCGTTATGCATCAACACTAATACTTTTTTATCAGATCCAGTGGCTTTTTTCTGAGCTTGCTCAATAACGGCATTTAATTTAGCAATTTGTTCTTGAGTCGCTTGCTGTTTATCAAATAGCTCACCTAATAATTTGATATTAGACTCAACTGAGTTGAGATAATTAGTGCTATTAGTACCTAAATTAACAGTAGGTGCAATTTTCGCTAAGGCTTCATAAGATGCGCCTTGGCGCCCCGTAATAATGATTAAATCAGGTTTAATTTCAGCTAGTTTTTCTAAATCAGGCGCTTTCATGCCACCGACATTAGCAACGTTACTTGCAATACTACCTTTAATATAAGCAGGAGCATTACCTAACGGTAACCCAACCACTTTATCGGCTAAACCTAACTGAACTAAAGAATCATAGAGACCAAAATCAAAAAGAACCACTTTTGATGGATCCTTAGAGACGGTTGTTTCACCCAACAGATGTTTAATCACCATCTTGTCATTCTGCTGACTAATAACTTGGTTAGGTTGATATTCAGTTGGCGTTTTGCTTAACGCAGAGAAACTCGTTACAGAAAGGATAGATGCGATAACTAAAGGAAGGATCTTCTTCATTAACTTTGCCCTGTTTAAGTGGAATACTCAAACAGGGCATTGTAAACAGCTCATCTCACAAGTCAATTGAATAGGAATGATTTTCATTATTATTTTCAATTGTTGTGAGCTCACAATTTATAAAGCTTATTAACTACAAGGGATATAATGCTATTATTTATTAATGTTTGATGAATTATTTTTTAACGAATTAATAAGTTCGATATGTTGATTTTCCATTTGAGTTATTTTGCTACAAGCTTGCTGACCAAATTGAGTAAATGCAGCTTCTTGCTGTTTCCACTCCTGATCTATGATTTTTTGGAAACCATCTAAGCTTCCTAATAATCCACCTAAGGCTTTTTTACTGTCGCCACCAGCAGCCGCTAATAACTGTTTTTTCCCTAATTCATTAATACTGTCTTGCAGCATACCACCAAGGCTACTCTCTACGATTTCACGGCCTTTGGCTTCAACTTCTTTAATCGCTTGAGCATGAAAAGTGATGTTATTTGGTTCTATGCTAACCACTCTATCCATTTGTTGATTAAGATCTTTCTCTAATCTACTTAATCTATTGAGGATATTGCTTTCTTTACCAAAAGCTTCAATGACCACTTTATCGAGCACTTTGCGAGAATCTTGCAGTTTTATCCCTGTTTCAGTTCTTAGCCAAGGTACGTCTCGCCTAACTGTGGCTTGATACTTTCTTGCTAACTCTTGTTGTTGTGGCGTCAATGTGGCGCTTTTTTCATTTTGGAGTAATGTGCCATTGGGATAAATGACCATTAAACCCTGTGAACCAGCAACTTCAACAAATTCAGAGGTTATGCGTAAATCATCTTTTGGCATTACAGCACAATCAAAACTGGGGGATGCATTGGCAGAGCCTGCAACAAAAAACAGTGCTACAGCAACATTTCTTAAATTCATAACAACTCTCCTGAAAACATGGCTAAAAAATCGAGCGCCCTACTTTGTTTGCTAATAATTCAAGTGCTGCACAACCTGCTAATGAGTTACCTGATTTATCCAGCTCTGGTGACCAAACTGCAATGGTAAAAGCATCAGGAACAACAGCAATAATGCCACCTCCAACACCTGATTTTCCTGGGATCCCAATACGAAATGCAAATTCACCGGCACCATCATACATACCACAAGTTAACATTAACGCATTTATTTGCCGGGTTTGTCTTGGCGTAATAATCTGATTTTTATTCCCAACACTTACGCCCTGATTAGCTAAATAACTAAAACATCGAACTAATTCAGTACAACTCATTTCTATTGAACAATAGTGAAAATAAGTCTCCAGCACCGTGATAACATCATTCTCAAAATTATCAAAAGATTTCATCAGATAAGCAATTGATGCATTTCGACTAAGATGTTCCATCTCTGATTTTGCAACCACTGAGTTATAACAAATATCAGGAGCATCAGTTAAAAAGCGAATAACTTCTAACATTCTTTGCTTTGGTGCACTTAATCGAGACTGCAACATATCAGTGATAACAATAGCGCCCGCATTAATAAAAGGATTCCGAGGTATCCCTTTTTCCATCTCTAATTGTATTAAGGAATTAAAAGGCAGACCTGAAGGCTCTTTTCCTACTCGTTGCCAAATTTCATCTTCTTCATAACGAGTTAAAGCAAGTGTCAAACTAAGCACTTTAGAAATGGATTGAATAGAAAAGCGCTTGTCTGCCATACCGGATTGATAGAGTTCACCATCCACCGTATAAACAGCCATAGCAAGCTGTTCTGGCAATACTTGGGCTAACGCGGGGATATAATCCGCGACTTTTCCTTGCCCGATTAATGGGCGAATTTGTTGCAAAATATCTGACAGTAATGCGTTAGATAACGTTGTAGTCACAGTCCCTTCCCCAGACAGACAAGGGCATCCTTTTGGATGCCCTTGTAATTATTTGCTAAATGTATAACTTTCTATCAGTCCCACCAAACGTCAAATAGTTCAGAGGTCTGTACATCTTGCATTTTATTCTCTTTTAGGAAGTTTTCGACTAATTGGCGATGCTCTTCTGTACATTTACCAATTTGTTGTAAGCAGATTAAGCCTTCCCAGCTCAGGTAACCACTTGCATCAAATGCCAGCCCATTTGGCTCAATAACTTTGAGGATCAGTTCATCAACAAAGCGATCCACTTCCTCAATTGGGGTATTTTCTGGGAAAGTCCATTTAACTGAAAAACCTAATTCCTGAAATTCATCGATACGCATTTTTTTGCGTAAACGGCGACTACGTTGTTTAGCCATTATTTTACCCTCTTAAACATAAGATCCCATACACCATGCCCTAAACGATGACCACGTTTCTCAAACTTAGTCACTGGGCGTGTTTCTGGTCGTGGTACATAATCCTGAGTATCTGACAAATTCTGATAGCCTTCAACACTTGTCATCACTTCAAGCATATGTTCTGCATATGGTTCCCAATCTGTCGCCATATGAAAAACACCGTCTAACGTTAATTTTTTTAAAATTAATTCTGCAAAAGGCACTTGAACAATACGGCGCTTATTATGGCGCGCTTTGTGCCATGGATCAGGAAAGAATAACTGAACCATTTTTAAACTATTATCTGGGATCATGTGATTGAGTACTTCAATCGCATCATGGCACATGACTCGCAAATTAGTTAATTGTTCTTCTTCAGCACTTGCAAGACAGGCACCCACACCAGGTGCATGCACTTCAATACCGAAATAATTATTTTCTGGCGTATCTTTTGCCATAGTCACGAGCGATGCGCCCATGCCGAAGCCTATTTCCAAAATAACAGGTGCTTCGCGTCCAAAAACCTGACTGAAGTCGATGGGTTCCGATTGATATTCAATGCCAAAAATAGGCCACTGTATTTCTAATGCTTGCTCTTGACGAGGAGTTAAACGGCCTTGTCTACGAACAAAACTACGAACGCGCCGTAAAGCACGCCCTTCTTCATTGAATTCCGGAGAAATTACATTCTTGATCATGTCTAATACTGTCAGTCGTTAGGCCAATTATTTACTTAAAATCGTTATAATGTCGCTATGGTATAAACTTAACCGACATTATCCAAAGATCCCTAAGTTTAGCAAGAGTCACTTATAGAAGCATCACTCTATAAGATAAATATTAAGAGTGTTTACAGTTTATTCTCACTGTGGTGCAATCTTACCTTAATCAGAACATGAGTTAATAAAATAAAACATGATGGAAGCACTGCAATTTTCGCAAGTCGTACTCAATTGGTATCATAAATATGGGCGTAAAACGCTCCCTTGGCAGCAAGAAAAAACGCCTTATCACGTTTGGTTATCTGAGGTAATGTTGCAACAAACCCAAGTTGCAACGGTTATTCCTTATTTTGAGCGTTTTATTTCACGTTTTCCTGATGTCGCAGCGTTAGCTAAAGCACCATTAGATGAAGTACTTCATTTATGGACGGGCCTTGGTTATTACGCAAGAGCCAGAAACTTGCATAAAGCAGCACAACACATTGTAGATAAACATCAAGGGTACTTTCCTGATACCTTTGAGGACGTTTGTGCTTTACCGGGTGTTGGACGTTCAACCGCTGGTGCTATTTTATCCTTATCACTGAAAAAACCTTACCCAATCCTTGATGGTAATGTGAAACGTGTTTTAGCTCGTTGTTATGCCGTTGAAGGCTGGCCAGGTAAAAAAGAAGTTGAAAATAAGTTGTGGGAGATCAGCGAAAACGTCACCCCAACTGTAGGTGTCGAGTATTTTAATCAGGCAATGATGGATTTAGGTGCAATGGTTTGTACTAGAAGCAAACCTAAATGTGAACTATGTCCACTAAATACAGGTTGTATCGCTTATGCTCAAAACAATTGGGCGGATTATCCTGGGAAAAAACCGAAAAAAGTTATCCCAGAAAAAACAACTTATTTTCTTATTTTACAATATGATAATCTTGTTTGGTTGGATAAAAGACCACCAGCAGGAATATGGGGGGGGTTATTTGCCTTTCCTCAGTTTGAGACAAAAGCGCTTTTAGAACTGTGGCTAACTGAGCATGGACTTGAGAATAATGAATCAGAACAACTGATTTCATTTCGACATACTTTTAGTCACTTTCATTTAGATATTGTGCCAATTTGCGTAAAACTCTCAGCGTTTACCTCTATGATGGAGGAGCAAAAAGGACTTTGGTATAACTTACAGACACCTGCAACCGTTGGGTTAGCGGCGCCTGTAGAGAATTTACTTAGACAATTAGCCTAAGCTAATCCCTGCGATATTGAGGACGTATTATGAGCAGAACTATTTTTTGTACTTTCCTAAACAAAGAAGCTGATGGACTTGATTTTCAGTTGTACCCAGGAGAAATTGGAAAGCGCATTTTCAATGAGATCTCAAAAGAAGCATGGACTCAGTGGATGACAAAACAGACGATGTTGATCAATGAGAAAAAACTCAACACCATGAACCCAGAAGATCGCAAACTATTAGAACAAGAAATGGTACGGTTTTTATTTGAAGGTCATGATGTTCATATTGACGGCTACACCCCACCTGAAAAATAATATTCACTTTTCCAGAGCCTTTAAGGCTCTGGTATTTTATTCACCATAGCGATGCAATTGACCATGAAAAAAATCCTTCTCTTGCTAATTATCGCCCCACTACTCATTTCATGTAGTAGCCAACCCCCTAAAACATTTGAACCCGATTACGCAAAGGACACCAATGCGTTCGATATTCTTATGGGGCAATTTGCCAATAATATCGAAATGATTTGGGGGATGAAGGAAGTTTTAATAGCCGGTCCTAAAGACTACGTAAAATATACTGACGCTTATAAAACCCGTAGCCATATTAACTTTGAAGCGGGTACCATCACGATAGAAACATTAGGTGGTGACGCTCCTCAATTCCAATTACATAAGGCGATTGTCACTACATTATTAATGGGGGAAGATCCAGGCTCTATCGACCTCTATTCTGATGTCAATAACATCCCTCACAGTACAGAACCTTTTTTATCCGGGCAGGTTCTTGATAATACAGGGCAGCCTATACGCTGGGAATGGCGAGCCAATAAGTTTGCTGATTATCTGATTGCCAATAAATTACAAAAACGCCAATCTGGTATAAATACAATTTGGTATGTCACCATTAATTTAGTCCCTAATCACCTTGATAAACGTGCACATAAATATTTACCATTAGTCCAACAAGCGGCAGCTAAATATGGTGTTGAGCCTTCGCTTATCCTAGCTATTATGCAAATTGAATCAAGTTTTAACCCTTATGCTGTCAGTAGTTCAGACGCATTAGGTTTAATGCAAATTATGCCAGCAACGGCAGGACGAGATGTATTCCGCATGCAAGGTAAATCAGGGCAACCAAGCCGTAGTTACTTGTTTGATCCTGCTAATAATATCGATGCGGGTGCTGCTTATATTTCAATACTGCAAAACAGCTACCTTGGTGATATTAAAGATCCTATTTCGCGCCGTTATGCCGTTATACAGGCTTACAATGGGGGTGCTGGCAGCGTCTTACGCATATTCCATAGTGATAAGAAACAAGCAGCGGCCATGATTAACAACTTAGAGCCTACGCAAGTGTATACCACGTTACGTAATAAGCACCCTGCCGACCAATCTCGTCGTTATCTTGAAAAAGTCAGTACAGCTCAACGCAACTATCGTTAATTATTATTAAGTCAAAAGAAACAAAGCTTACTCAATCAATTTGGGTAAGCTTTGTTTGTTATTACGATCCAATAAACCGTCTTATTGTATTTTTTGTTACCATAATTCTAGCTACGATAAACTATGCTTAACTTCGTTTTTGCTCTTTTTTCGCGATAAATAGTGTTTTATTAACCAATAAGTTTAAAAAAACAGCAATCAAACAGTTTTGTGATAAATAACGTTGACGAGCAAAGCGATATCGGGTTTAATACGCCCCGTTGCCCGAATAGCTCAGTCGGTAGAGCAGGGGATTGAAAATCCCCGTGTCCTTGGTTCGATTCCGAGTTCGGGCACCATCTTTCATTTGTTCATCAGTTAGTTAAATAACTGAGAGGGCAAAAAAGCTAAGAATAAGACACAAATTAACGCAAGTTATCTGTTGTTAAAAATCTATTAAAAGCTTTGAATAAACAGTCTTGCTCAAATCAAGGCTGTTTTTTTTATTTGTAACTTTTACTTTCTTTCCTAATCACTGTCAAATCTTGATACTCCTCCTGTTATTTTCATCACATCAATTCCGCTTCAAGTATGTCTCGCAAATTATCAACACTTTCATCAATGTATTCTAATGTCGATGTAATACTGGCATGTCCTAACAGCCTTTTCACAACATAAAGATTACGTTCTGGTGATTGCATCATATGCGTTGCGACGGTATGTCGAAAACGGTGAGGTGATACAATGAAATTACATTCCGCTGATAAGCGTTTGAAAAATGAACGTAACGGGTATTCTCCCATCGTCTTTGGATGTTTCTTTCTTTTCATTAAATCAAACCATCCAACATTGAATACTTGATCAGTCAGTTCTACACCTACCTTTTGTGCTTCTTTCACTAAATTTTCTAGTGATGGGTATAATGCGGAAACAATCGGTACCCGATGTTCACGATGATTTTTAGCGCCCTCCTCACATAGATGGATCCACTTCTCTTCAAGATTAATATCCCCCAACCTAATATGCAGAAGTTGCCCTTGGCGAATGGCGGTATAACGAAATACGTTCATTGCCGTCATCCAAAACCACGCTGGATATAATGCATTTTTTCGCCCATCACACACGTAGCCATAACCTTGCTTTTCTTCAAGTTCTAGATAGTGTGTCATTCGACGGTACATATCATCCATCTGTGATTTAGTCAGAACTTTTTTCTTTTTGGCCCCTGCACGAACCACCGTACCATTAAAAGGATTCTTTTTATGGGGTAATAATTCTTGTTCTATTCCAAAATTAAACAATGCTCTCATATGAGTCACTTTATTGTTCCATGTTCTACTTGAGCGCTTATTGTCACCTAAAACAAGATGTCGCCATTGTAGAACTGTTAATTGATCAATCTGAGCAGGATTTAACGAGGTAAATTCTTCAAATGTACGAAGAACCTTACGATAACTTCTCATTGTCGTAGGACGTAATAATTTATAATAAAAATACTGCTCAATAAGAAACTCAAAAGTGATGTCATCCATAACATGCTCATTTACAACAATCAGTAAAACACGACAATGGGTGCTGTTATCGCTGATACAAAACGAACAAACCATCAAATAACAACCATAAGACTTTAAATGATGACTTTTTTGTTGCTCCTGTTTAAAAGTCATACCATTACCTTATCAAGAGGTTCCACTCCATTAAGAGTACGTAACCATCTAGGTGCTCGCATTTCAGCAACAAAGTAATTAATTAAATCATTCAATAACCAAATAAGACTTTTTCCTTTCTCATTTGAGAAACCTAACTCTGCAAGAAATTGAGTCAGCGTAATGCAATGCTGGCAAAGCTCAGTACATTCAAAATCAAAACGAGGAAGGCGTGGCGGTGTTTTATTGGTAATAAAACATTTCACCAAATGAGGAGGAATAGGCTCATCTAATGTAGATTGCAAGAGAGTTAAACAGACGTTAAGACGGCAACATAATGCCATTTTAATGGAAAGTTCTTCGCTATTAATTAATGCATCTACAAATTTGTCACAATAATCAACGAGTGTTATGAAATCTGTTGTGGAATTGAACTGAATAGTAAGTAATGGATGAGTTGGGTTAGGGGTTGTAGTCATAAGACCGCCTCCAATAGATGATTATTAAATTCACCACTGAAGAGGCCAATCTTACTGGTGGTGAACTGAACGGAGTTGGCCTTACCAGCTCTATTGGACACTGGCGCATCTTGCGATGCCACCGTCCAGCTCACCATTGAGGTACAGCTGTGTGAACAACATAATAAAATACGAAACGTATTAATATGTCGCCAATAGATAATCAATGCAGGAGACCAATCCCGACACCTGATTTTGCAGGTGCGAGTGAAAGATACCGTGATTAATCAATGGGAGCAAGACTGTTTTAGTGGAATTACTATTATTATTTTCTATCGCTGATGGATATTTCGCCAAACAATTTAATAAGCAAATGTCACATTGCAAATTCATTGTAAAATCTTTATACAACAACCAGTAATAGATTTTCAGCCGGCTTATTATTGCTTGTGAATATTTTATTTGCTGGAATTAAATAACCACTTAATTTTTTAAATTGCCCTTCTAATAATTCATTTTGAAAGAGCCGACAAGTAAACATATTGCCTCGATCATGACGATGATATTTCAGTCTCTCAAAGGCTTTTTGAAGCTTACCTTTATCTTGTTTAGGCAATTTCATTTCAGCTAAAAACACATAAAAAATATTGGGAGTAACGATAAAAACATATCCTGCAATAATATGAATTTGTGCATTAGGTTGGTTTATAGAGAGATGACCATTTACACAACCCTCAATGAGCCACTGCCAAAAGACATCACCCATATCGATGATTTGATTATCAGTAGGGGGTAATTGCATTTCTGGTATAACGGTTAGTTCTCTTTTTTCTAGAGATATCCTTTCTGATAATACATCGCTTTCAGGCAATGATATCTCACTTTGAGATGGTGCAAGCGTTAAAGTAATCGCTTTAGAAACAATTTCGTCTACGATACCTGTTTGTTCTCTAAATCCTGTTAAATACATTGATAGCGCCTCAAGCGCTTTAGGATATTGGCTTAACCAATTTATTGCATCTGATGGAATTATTTTCCATGCAAGCATCGCACCAAAACATCTCATTTGATTTTGTGATATTTCAGAGATAAAACGAAATCGATAAGGCTCCGTTAATGCCTCCTGCAATGGAAACCATCGTTTTCCACTTTTGAATTCAACTTCAAAATGACATAAGTATTCCACACAAGAAAACAACGAAGCATAAACAATAACTGCGTGCCATACAGTACCTTGCTCAGCTTGCTCTTCTGGTGAGACACCAATAGGAAGCATGTAATTTTTAGACAAATTAGAGGCACATGTTACAACTTCAAGCATGTAATCAGTCATTCCACCTAAATAGTTATAGGCTCCCTTTTCACTTAATGGGAACTGTTGCATTAAGAAAACACATTGCTCTAAGGGTGTTTTATAGAGTTGAGTATAAGCTTCTTGAGATAAAAAAGATGAATTCCAAAGTGATTTTAATAATTGTTGACGATGAGATGATAAGAGAAGATCATTTAACGATCTTGGTAAAATAGTGTTTGATGAAATTTCTGAATTTATTCCTTTTTTAATTCTTTTGAATAAACCTATTCGCTGAAAACATAATTTCAGATTTAACATATAAAACTCCATTTATGATAATAAGCTTTAATAAAACAAATAACGTCATTAAATAAAAAATTCTTATATTTAATATAAGAGTTAATCCAGTATGAAATTCATATTAAATACTATTTTGGCATATTTTCTTTTAATTAAATTATGATAAACTCATAGGATAGAGCACGCTGAACGGTATGAATTTACTTGTTTTTTGATTCTGTTAGCGAAAGATAAAAAGGCTTCCTAACCGGAAGCCTTTTCTGATCTCTAATCTTTTTATTACTTAGCTAAATAATAGTTATTTTTTATTTGTATTTAATATTAAATACTCAAATGCCTCCTTGGCATATCGAGCTGCTCTAAATATGGCTTTATGATCTTCTTTAATTATTTTTAACCATGATGCAATATAACTTTCATGTTGCAAATGACCTTGAATACCTAATTCAGCGCATAAAAAAGCAGATCCAATTTCTGCAATAAGTTCCTCAAAAGCATAAACTGGGTTACTCATTTTCTTAGATAATGGAGTTATTATTCCTTTTCGAGCAAGTCTTGAAGCATGCCCCGTTGAATGCACCAATTCATGAAGTAATGTGTGTAGTGGTTTAATAAATTTGGCCACCTGAATAGAGGTGATATGCTTACCTCAAACAATAAAGGTGCCTTAATGAAAAAACGAAATTTCAGTGCAGAATTTAAACATGAATCTGCTCAGTTAGTTGTTGATCAGAACTACACTGTTGCTGATGCAGCTAAAGCCATGAATATCGGTCTTTCCACTATGACCCGATGGGTAAAACAGTTGCGCGATGAACGGGCTGGCAAAACGCCGAAAGCCTCTCCCATCACGCCAGAGCAAATTGAAATACGTGAACTCAAAAAGAAACTTCAACGTATTGAAATGGAAAATGAAATATTAAAAAAGGCTACCGCGCTCTTGATGTCAGACTCCCTGAACAATTTACGTTAATCGGAAAGCTCAGGGCGCGTTATCCCGTAACCACTCTCTGCCATGTATTCGGGGTTCATCGCAGCAGTTATAAATACTGGAATGCCCGTCCTATTCAGCCTGATAGAAGACGCACCGTATTGCGCAGTCAAGTTCAGGAACTACACAACATCAGCCATGGCTCTGCTGGGGCAAGGAGTATTGCCATAATGGCAACGTTCAAGGGCTTCCCAATGGGGCGTTGGCTTGCCGGTAGGCTCATGAAAGAGCTCGGCCTTGTAAGTTGTCAACAACCGAAACACCACTACAAACGTGGCGGACAAGAACATATTGCTATATCGAATCATCTCGAACGTCAATTTGTAGTGACTGAGCCCAATCAAGTGTGGTGTGGCGATGTCACCTATATCTGGACAGGCCAACGCTGGGCGTATCTCGCCGTTGTTCTCGATTTGTTCGCCAGAAAACCTGTGGGCTGGGCAATGTCGTTCTCTCCGGACAGTCGATTGACCATCAAAGCGCTGAAAATGGCGTGGGAAACTCGGGATAAACCAGCAGGGATGATGTTCCACAGTGATCAGGGTAGCCACTATACAAGTAATCAGTTTCGGCAGTTACTATGGAGATATCGGATCAAACAAAGTATGAGTAGACGCGGAAACTGCTGGGATAATAGTCCAATGGAGCGCTTCTTTAGGAGCCTGAAGAACGAGTGGGTACCCATGACTGGCTACATAAGTTTTAGTGATGCTGTCCATGCAATAACGGACTATATTGTCGGGTATTACAGCGTACACAGACCTCACGAATATAACGGAGGATTATCACCAAACGAATCCGAAAAGAGATACTGGAAAAACTCTAAAACGATGGCCAGTTTTAGTTGACCACTACAGTGTCACGGGTATACCACTACTTATCACCACACTCTCAGCTCTATCAATACGTTCAATATCAGGAAGAACTGGCTTTTTAGAATAAAATATCTCTGGCAAATTTTCACATTGTTCAATATTAAAAAGATGGAAACGTGCCATAAAACAGCGTGATGAATGAGTTAACTTATCTTCAGTCTCACTGTCAGAGCTATCTTCAGTGAAAGGTTTAAATAACGTGACTAATGTGGATTTTTCGCCTCTGCGAACGCTACCTCCTGCACATTTTGCTTGATTAAAAGTCAGCCATCGATTTGAATTAACCCCTTTTTCAATCGCTCCTATCCATAACAGCATGACATTAATACCACTGTAATGTCGCCCCGTTGCTGCATTAACAGGTAGCCCTTCATTTTCAGTATCCCAAGTTTTACGCCAAGGTTCTGTTCCTTTTTCTAATGCTTCAATAATCTTATTTGTCACTATGTGATAAAGATCGTTTTGCTGTGAGGATGTACGACCTATTAATTCCTTTTTCATAGGCAATTCCTGTTAAGAAAAAGGGAATTGCCACCAAATGGGGAAGCAATTCCCATTTGGGTTGAAATAAAGAAAGTTGATTTAATTAATGTACAATCGCCCTAAGGCATTTCTTTCAGATTGCAGAAATATTGGCTGTTGTTATAAACAACGAATTAACAGGTAAACGTTATTAATTTAATGTGCGATAAACAAGTATGCTTTATTAATCATTAATATTAAGTTTATTGTAGACATTTTCATTATAAATTAGATTCAAATCTAGTAAGTCTATAAACTTCATAAAATAATCAAACAAAAATATTTTTTCTAGAAAAAAAGAATTATAATAAGTTTATTTTAAAAAATTAATAATGAAAAAAATAGATTCTTATATGAATACAATGATAATAATAGATTATTTATATAATAATAAATATCGGTTTTTATAACGAGAAAAACCACCCTAAGGTGGTTTTTCCAAAATGCTTTTTTCGCGAGAGACCTCAAAGAGGCGACTCCGCCTTAATATGAAGATTAAGCCATACATACCTAACACCTGTCAATAAATTTTTGGAGTAAATCTGTGATATATTCTGATTACATATCTAAAAGTAGATTAGATATTTATGAGAAACATTTAAAAGTACAACCCTCTCAAGTTATTGCAGCCTATCATTGGAATAAAGCCTTATCAGGCGCTATGTTACCCGCTTTTCAATGTTTAGAAGTCACATTAAGAAATGCCATAAATTCAGCTATTTTATCTCATCCTCCAAAAGGTTATAAAGGATTATGGACTCCTAATAATAACTGGATTATAGACCTACCTAGATATATAGGAAATAGTAAAATAAAACCGATTGAACGATATAAGCGAGCTACATTAACTAAACACAGGCAAGATATTCATGGCTATTTATTAGATCAATATGGAAATAGAATATTAGCTCGAAAAGTGAAAGAAGAAAATCTAGTCCAACAAGCTAAAGAGCTTATTAGTAAAGAGGGAAAAAAACCAACCCCTGATAGAATTATTTCAGGTTTAACTTTTGGATTTTGGGTTCATTTACTAACATCAATATACGAAGATACACATGGATATAGACTCCTTTGGCCAAATCTTACGCCTATAGTATTTCCAAATGCACCAATGGGTTACGAACGCTCAACAATTCATAATGCATTTGTTAGAATTAAAACATTACGCAATCGATTATCCCATCATGAAGCAATTTGGAAATTTCATTATGATGATCCATATACAGGAAAACCCAATTATAAGACCCCTATTTATGGTGCTCATGCAAGCTGTAATCTTTTACGTAAACATTATGATGATATATTAGATATGATAGGTTGGATAAATTCGGATAGAAAAAATACTTTTTTAAAATACTCAGCAAATCTTCGCTTCTATGCCCTTTGCTCTGTTAATGGTCTTAATAGCTATATAGATCCAGATAAAATAAGTACTAAAGTAAATATTTCACGGGGAGGAAGAGGAATTAGAAAACTATTAAAAGTACTGGGCCGAAATGACTTTATAAGATTAACTAAAAGTAATGAAACTATATTAACTATTGGGGCTGATAATTCAATGAAAATTAAAAATATTTAATTGTTCCATATGACTAAATTTATTTGAAGATCATGGTAAAAACCTAGATCTTCAAATTGAAATAACACATATATTTAATTACTCATTTCCAATTTATTATAAACACGCTCAACATAACGCCCTCGCCCATCACCATGACCTAAATCCATAGAGACCATTGCCTTAGCTTCGTCATCGCTCATTCCATTACTTTTATGATACTCCATTGCATTTACTGCCCACGCATAGCGCAAGCTATGGGGCGCATATTTACCTGTTAGCCCAGCATTTCTGACAACATTTCGATAGCGATCTATGGCAGACTTTAAATCGGGTTTATCAATCAATTTACCGTTAGATTGAGCAGTTAAATTCAACGCTTGATTGATGGCATATAACATTTTGTCACGATCAATAATTGTCGTATCTCTAGGCCTTCCCCCTTTTGTACCAAAAACAATACAAACACTTTTCTCACCTTGTAGCAGAGCGCGTTGCCATGTTTTTAATGACTTTGCTGACTGTATCGCCTCTTCAGTACGTAAGCCAAAATAACGTACCAGTTGCATGGTCATTGCAACCCCCATGTCTTGCTTTTCTGCATGATAAAAAGCAGATAAATACCGTTCTTCGCTAATAGCCACTTTCGTGCCATCACGGCTCGCATTTGATAAACCAAGCGCATGATTACTGAGTTTTTCATGTCGAGGTGAGGCAAGCTTTGTTCTGCCAGCAACCGCTAAAATATTTCTAATGCCTGCCATTTCGTTTTGAAGTGTTCTTTTTGAAATGCCTTCTTCCTGCCGGCTTTTTATATAAAATTCTATATGGTTTGTTTTGATATGTTTTACATCACGAATTTGAATATTCAGTTTTCCCATTCTATCTGCAAAGCGAGAGGCTATTTTCAAACGATCAGCAACAGTTTTAAAACTCCCTCCACCTTGTTTTGCTAATGTAGTTAATTGTTTGCTTAATTTGGACAAAGTTATTCCTCATCAGAAACTAAAAATTATCTGATAAAAATATCATTTATTATTAATAATATTCCTAATAATAATTATAAGTTATGAATAAATCCTTCTTCTTTTAAAATTTTAATAACACCTCGAATCAAATAAGAGTTTGAAAATTTTGCAATATAAATTCGAGCCCCTTCTTCTATGGGTTGCAACAACCCTCTTTCAATTAATTTACCAAGCTGATACGTTATTTGGGATGGTTTTAAATTAGGTAAAATCTTACGAATATCTCCAGATTTTATTGTTCCTAACTCTACTGTTTGCTTTAATACCTTAGATTCAAAAGTATTTATAAGTTCTCTTTCTAACGAGAAATCAATTGCTGGGTATAATATTTTTTTACTTAAAAAAGCATGATTAGTTAATTGATCTAGCTTTTTAAGTTCTACAGAGATCCCAGAAAGAACATATATACACCACTCTTCTAACGCTTGTTCTGTTCCCTTATCAGCTTCAGAAAGCATTGCATAATAACGTTCTCTATCATTACAGAAGACTGCTGTTGGATTAAGCACTCTCCCTCCTGCTTGTACATTGAACCCATATTTAATTAATAATGCATATGTTAACAGTCGTACTGTACGCCCATTACCATTCCCAAAAGGGTGGATCCATCCAAATCGATGATGTACTAATGCAATTTTCATCAAATCATATTTAGGTTTATCTACCTGATTTATAAATGCCGTCAGTTCTTTCATATAATCAGAAATATGAATATAATCTGGTGGTAAATGTTCTGACAAAGCAATACTCACATTATGTTGGCGATAAGCACCGGGTGTTTTATCACCTTCTCGTTGTAAACCCATCACAGCTAAGCTATGTAGTTCTCGAATAAAATACTCGGTTATATCGTCCCCATTTTTTAAGTATTCATCGATAAATTCCATTGCTGTTTCAATATTATTAATTTCTTTAAGCTGATCCGTAGAGTTTTGTGTTCCTTCTACTTTACTTTCAACATAATCAGCAAGTGTAGTATGGTTGCCCTCTATTCTTGCAGAGCCAAGACTCTCCAACATGTGAAAAATATCTTTCAATTGAGCAAATAAAAGTGGATGGACATCTGTTTCTAATCGTAAATGCCGGAGTAACTCTAACTCTGTTAAAGCATCAACTAAAGAAGAGTCAAAACTTGGGTTTAAGAGTCCAAGTGCGAAATGATTAAATTGGGCCATTATGTTTAACTATCTCAACCGAGCCAAAAAATTATCTCAAAAATCAATAATAAAAACGTATATAATCAATGATTTAAAAGAGTGGAATAAAAAAATTATCTCAAACCCTCCAAATAATTATATCAAATTTTTGCTTAATTGAATGACGAATATCCCAATAATTACAGATCTATAAAATTTACATAACATAACTAAGAAGTAGAACAAAAAACACAATATTATATAAACAATATTTTTAATCTCTTTATAAAAATCAAAATTCCCTGACGGCATGGTTATATTTTCACTTTAGCGGGTATCTGTGCATCAGGGCGACAATAAGTTGAGTTTTTACGAGGCTCCCCAGCTCTCAGAGCTGTTCGCGGTATAAACCGTCCTGATAAATAAAATCAGACTACCTCCATCTATCAGCTTTCGCTGATATTGCCATCGATACCGAGCTAATTTCTCCTTTAATTTTTCGAGTGAGCTGTCCTTAATATTGTCACTACGAGTGTGTCAGACTGTAGTTATCATTGAAAAAGTAGATGCCATAAGCCAAAGCGTGCTGTTTGCGCGTAGCGTCACTTGGTATCGCTTACGCTTTTACACAAGTGACGCTGCCTCGTTCCTGTCGCTTAATGCTCCTCTTGCAGATGTCTTTATGACATCAGTCATAACAGAGTGCTTCAAATAGCGCAGGTGGTATCTTCATTATTTGTATTATCTTGCAGTTATCACCCGAGGGTATCATCTCTCAGATAATGATGATGTTAGCTTGCGATTGCCCTAAGGCGCTTCTTTCAAATCGCGAGTGCAATAATGCGCACTGAAGCATTGGCTGTTGTTAAAAACAACGAGGTAATATTTGAAGAGTAAACGATAGGGATATTGATAAGTAGTTCTAACTATAATCATAAGGTTTTTATTTTAGCCTCACAATTAAATAATCATTGGAACTAATAAGAACATTACAAACAATCTAATTCTCATCACAAATAAAGCGATTACCTCTTTATTCTTATCGAAAGTTTTCTATTTGTATGATAAGAATATTTAATGAATAAGGAGGCTGTATGCAACGACCTAATTTATTTGGTAAATCAATTGCACTCAATGGGGATAAAACATCTACTGGTGCAACTTGCATCGCCACAATTCAGCAAGTGACATGTTATGGCCACAGTGTACTTAGAGTTGGAGATCCAACAACAACATGCCCCCAATGCGGAAAACCAGGGATCATTATTACAGGCGAAGATAGAATCAATAATCATGGGAAAATTCAGGCTGTCCACAATTCGATTGTACAGTGTGGATGTCCTCTTGGTTCCAATTTTGTTATAGCAGTTACATCTAAAAAGCCCTCTAATCATATTTCAAATTCTCTAACTAATCTTATACCAGCCTTATTTAGCCAAAAATTTATTTTAAAAAATACAGATAATCCAACAGCTTATGGCATCAAGACCGCTTCTGGTTTTATTGAAGGAATATCAAAGAAAAATGGAGAATTAGAATTAATCGAAACGTCACAGGAAGAAAATATTGAGATTGTTTATTTATTTCAAACAAAAGTAGGAATTTAATAATGACATATTATAAAACAGTCGAAGGTGGCACAACAACCGAACTTGAAACAGATATTTTTTACTTAAACCAAATACCTGATGCTATGGAGAGAATGGGATGGGAAACTGCACCTAAATTAATGCGTCATTGGTTTAGTATTACTCCAGCCTATCCATTTAAACCTAAAGAGAAAATAAAGCTTATTGAAGAAAGTGCTACTTTAATTCCTACAAATTTGATTAATACAAATATCGTTAAAATGGGATGGGCTTTAAATTACATACAAGTAAAAGAAAGTGTTGGCTACTTACTCAATAATTGGGCGACTCCAAAAGGAATTAATTTATTAAAAAAACGATTAGGTAGTAACACAAGAATCGGATATACCGACTCAGCTATTGAATTAGATAGCTATGCGCAAGTTAACTCACGTCCTATCGGTGGGACTCTTGATACAATAAATGATTATTATGGTGCCTTAGGTAAAGCTACAATAAAAATAGCTGTAAAGGGCTACATAACAAAAGTAAACTCAAGAGATGCCTTTATTACAGAAATGCTAGGTATATATATAAAAGACAGCTATGATTTTTCAGCCGAAAATGAACCCCTAGGTGTCTGGAGTAAAAATGGAATTATGAATAAAACGCAGACTCTTTTATATATGGGGTTTTATAATCAAAACATGTGGAAAGAACTCGCAGATGGTGGTTTTTCAGGAAGTGTACCGATATACAATAAAAACTTTCGAGAATGGCAGGAAAAAAGGAACGAGGGGGGTGATTTTATTGTTTTCTCAGATATTTTATGGTCGTATCCTATGCCAAATGATAGGGTTATCTATTTATGAAAATCACAAAGAAGATCATTATTATTATTAGTTTTTTAATTTTACTCTGGTATTTTCTTCTTGCTCATGTCACATTTTTCAATAAAGATTTACTCTTTAAAAAAATAGAAAATAAAGTTTATCAAGCCTACGTATATAAAATAAACCCAATAAATCCAATAGGTATATATTTATATATTACCGAAACTGAACCTGTCTATGTCGTATTATATAAAGATGAACAATATTTAGGACAAAGTTCTCCTTTTACCATGATCTACTCATACTCACTTCTTCAATCAAACCCCACATTACCTATTGAAATAGCGGATAATAATAGTTTACTCTTAGATAATTCATTTTATATTGTCATTGCAGATGAAAATATAGATAATGCTTATGAAATAAATAAAAAAGATAAAAAATGGTGGAGTTCTATTTTGCAATATTTTCACTAAATATTTATCTATATATAATAGTATTATTTAATTAAATTCATCTTCAATGAATAATTCTCATTTTTTAAAGCTATTTTTCACACCAATATTTTTAACCACATTCAGCATTGCAGAGCCACCTTGAGCACCAGCTTGTTGTGTACCTTTTGAACCACTTGAAATGGCTGAAGACACCGCAAATCCAAGATTTACCCCACTCCAACTTACAGCACCAAACCAAAAAAGCGGTAATACGACATACATAGCGCCGAGCACTAAATTCATGATCCAACTATCAGAACCGGTACTTGCTAACCAAATATTAAAATCACCACGATACCCTTTGTAACTCGCATACAGTAATTCAATCAATTTATCGTCTAACCAACTGGCTAATGCCCACCAAAACGGCACAAAGAGCCATGCAAACATCACAAAGGTAAGCGTAATAATTATTTTGGGCTCATAGGCACCTAGCAACAGAATCAACGGAATGATGATAATCAAAGCCATTAATAAAATCGCATGGATCATTGGTAAACCTTGGCGTAATGCATCAAAAGCAGGTAGCTGTGTCGTTTGTGCTAAGACTGTATAATCCATACAATTAATCAGAATTTTTATCGGTGACAACTCAATACCAAAACCTTGATACGGTAACAGTTCTTCCATTAGTGTTACCGTTCCCCTCAAAAACTCTCGAACATCGGGTAATACAGGCTTAACCATCGCAACAGCAATATGGTTAGTTGCGAGTAGTACCAATTCCAACATAATAGAACGAGCACCTTGTGAGTCGATGATAATCACGTCATAAGCAGTAAAAAGTGGGTGTTGTAATAGATTACGCAGACGAATTCGACCATCAGGGGCATGCATCATGGCTGTTTTTAATTGTTCATGAGGATCATTAGAGATAATAAGATCGAGATTACGAATACAAGTGTGAGAAATTAATCGCTCTGGATGATTAAGATCTACTGTTTGCATTAGTAACTCATAGAGACCACAAGGAGCCTCATAAAGTAAGGAGTAATAACTAGAAGCGGTTGGCTGTGCGTAATCCGCGTCGATAAGTAGTGTTTTTAACCCTGCATCAGCACATATTCCTGCAAGATTCGCAGAATGAGTAGATTTACCTTCTCCACCTTTTGTAGAAATAACTGAAATTACATGCATATAAGTCACCTGATAAAGTATTATCAGTGACAGATGCCAAATATATTTTCCTCATAACTGATTGAAAATCCCCGTATCCTTGGTTCGATTCCGAGTTCGAGCTACATCTTTAGAAAAACCAACCTTAGGGCTGGTTTTTTGCTTTCTGCGCTTTATAAGTTTTTGAGTTTCCTTTTCTTAAAGTCTGCCTTGCTACCTTGATTCTTAACTTGTTCACTCAAAATATTATTTTTTCTTTATGCTTCTGATATCTAATAATTACTTCATGTGAATTGCTATAGTATTTAGATAGCAATCTATTCTCTTTTTAATATAATGAATTCTTAAATTAATCTAATGTAATTAACATTAGAATAAATTTGGCTTTAGGTGAACATGAAGTTTAATTATACAAAAAGGAAAATAATTAATGTCTAATAATATTTATTTAAGAATAAATGGAAATGTTCAAGGAAATATTTCAGCTGGATGCTCTTCTTACGATTCACTTGGCAATAAATACCAAAGCTCTCACTTAAATGAAATATTAGTTATAGCGTCCACATTTGATATATCAAGAAGACAAAATTTAAGTCATGCCCCTCTTTCTATAACCAAACATGTTGATAAATCAACACCATTACTAATTACGGCAATTACAAATAACGAAATTTTAAAGTGTGAAATTGATTACTATAGAACTTCTCATACCGGCGCCCAAGAGAAATATATGACGGTTGTTTTAACAAATGCTTCTATTGTCAATTACTCACAAATACATGCAAGTACCTTAACTCAAAGTAATTCATTACCTAGCGAAATTATCACTATACAATATGAAAGTATTACCTGTAACCATATAATGGCAGGAACGTCTGGATATAGTATTTCTGAACTAAGTTAATCAGTAAAAATTTAATGGTGAATTTAATATCTTTATTCACCATTAATTAAATTTATTTTTCATAAAATATCAATATGATAAATTACTTTTTTTTGCCAAATGTTAGTGAGATACAAAAGTAAAGTGCAAAAAAAGACAGCTATAGCGAATAATATCTTTATTACCAGACCTTATAAATAATTCGCCAATAAAAAATTTATCACCAAATTTGAATATAATAAGACAACAACTTCCACATAAACCAACAACTGCAAGATAAATAAGATCTAAAAATCTATTTTTTTACAAAGAATATAGAGTTGAGTTTTATATAAAATAAAAATAATGAAGATAGATAAAATAGAAAAATCTCCAACCAGCCAAAAGGAGAAGGTGATAACACATCAAAATTATTCACTTTTATTTTCCTCTTCATATAAATCGTATGTAGAATAAATAGCCATACCGTCAAAAAAAATCTCTGAAATAAGAGGCACCCTATCCATAGTTTTCCATGATGTTATAAAATCACTCTTAATATAATGAAATAACTTCCATGCATCTTCTTTAAGAACTGGTTTTAGTAGTGATGCACCAAATAAACTTAAATCAACCACATTATAAAATATATCCGCTTCATTATCGCCATAACCTAAAGCTTTAAATGCTGCTCTATATCCGTTTTTTACAGGTCCACTATATTCCTCTCTAAATAATAAATAATAAATAATATCCATTTTCAATCATACTATTTACACCTTGAGATACCATTCCAACCCCTAATCTACTGCATAATGTTCCGACAGATCCCACACAAGAAGCTCCCCCTCCATATATTTGCATTGCTCCGCTGACAAAACCTACTTGTTTGAGTATTAATTTATTATTTTCCTCACTTTCTTCTTTTTTACGTATTATTTCAAAAAGCGCATATTGCATTATGCTTCGATTTCTTAGTAAATTATCCTGTAACTCTAACCTTTCAATTTCATCGGAGATATTATCTAATCCTGCTGATAAACTTAAGCAATAACTACTTACCTCTAATTCTGTTCTAGCAATCAGTTGTTCTATATCATTTAAGAACATCATTCTTGAAAAAGAATCACCAATATATTGATAGGCAAATTTCATTGCTATTTTTCTTAAATAACTGGATTCTCTTCTTAATGTATCTCTATACACATCACTATAACTATAGTCTAGTTCATACTCAGTCATTTCTTTCACATCCTTATTGAAAATAAAAACTTAAGTGATATCTCATCCGAATTATCGACTACTATAGTGTAATGTTTAACAATCCTTATCAATAGTGAATATTTGGTTTTCTACTTATTAGAGAAGTAAAAATTAATTTAACTAAAAAATAAAATAAATAGACTATAAACCCAGATATATAAGATAAGACATTATCTATTTTAACAATTGGAAAATTGAATTTATATAAATACCTCTATATATTTACACGATATTTATGATACTTACAGAAAAACCCAACATTTACCTGATAATGTTATAAATATTATTTAATATAAAAACTGATATCTTTATTAATATAAAAAAGTTAGGAATATTTTTAATCATCTTTATTATTATTATATAAATCATAACTTAAGTAATTTTTAAAATAAAAAATTCACCACTAATAATAATTCTTATTTTCATTTTTAAATTAAAAGTATAATTTTAAATATGCTTAATATAAAAAGCGATCGCTTTTATAACATTTATAATACAATTTAAATTCATTTTAGAAATACTCCCGCTATATATCTCTTTTTAATTAATACCTATCTCACAGAATATGAAATTCACCTGAATTGTCATTGACGAAATATAGCTTCAGCAGTAAATATAATAAGCAATGATCATAAAAACAGTGACCATCTTTGAAGATGGCTTTTTTAATCCTTAAATTGTCTCATTTTTTAGACAAAGGGATATTACAGAAAACACGGGAGAATTATCTTATGACTCAACAAGATACAGCAACTCATTATTCAATTAATGATATGAAAGCGTTAATTGAAACAATGCAAATTTATAAAAAAGATAACAGTGTCAAAGGGATCACTCGTATTGCCTATGGCGAAGAAGATGAAGCCGCGCATCTGTATCTTGCGGGTTTAATGAAAGAAGCCGGTCTTGAAGTTTATCGTGATGGTATTGGTACACTTTACGCACGCTTACCAGGTAAAGATCGTTCACTACCTGCAGTAGGTACTGGATCTCACCTTGATACCGTACCTCAAGGTGGTGCTTATGACGGGGCCTTGGGTGTGATTGCTGGGTTTTATGCCTTAATGCAATACAAACCACAGCAACTTAAACGCGACCTTGAGCTTGTTGTTTTTCGTGCTGAAGAATCTAGCCGTTTTGGCTTTTCATGTATTGGCAGTAAGGTATTAACAGGAAAAATTGACAAAGCTCGCTGGGAGCAAAATAGAGATGATGATGGCAATAACTTCTTTGAAGTTTTGAAATCATTAGGTTATCAGCACGATAATTTGGATAGTTGTTTAGTCAAAGAAGATCGTTATAGTGCATTTGTTGAGCTTCATATTGAACAAGGTAAACGCCTTGAAAATGACAAGAAAACCATTGGTATTGTTAATGGTATTGCAGCACCGACACGCTTTTCAGTCACTGTTAATGGTCATGCAGATCACTCTGGTGCAACACCAATGTATCAACGTCAAGATGCATTAGTGGCAAGTGCGGGGATTATTACCGATATCAACCGTGCAGCCTGTACTGAAGCCGTTTATGGCACTGTAGGTACAGTGGGTAAACTCAACGTTATTCCGAACTCCATGAACGTCATTCCAGGACAAGTAAAATTCTCTGTTGATATTCGTGGTATTGATACTGAAAGTATTCAGCGTGTTGTACAACGTTTAAATAACAGTGTTGAAAAAGCAGAAAAAGATTTTGGTGTTGCTATTGATGTTCAACCAATTTCTGCTGAATCGCCAGTTAAATTAGATGATTCAATTTGCCAAGTTATTGAAAGCTTATGCCAAAAACACAATATCGACTATATGACCATGTTAAGTGGTGCAGGCCACGACTCAATGAATATGGCGTCGCTTTATCCAACTGCGATGATCTTTACACCTTCAGTTGCTGGTATTAGTCATCATCCTGATGAATTTACCGAGTTTAGTGATATTGCTGTCGCTGCAGATTTATTAGCAGAAACATTAGGTACATTAGCAAATCAATAATGACTGACTATTTGTTTTAAAAGGTTAATTGCATCATCCCCTTTGGTCGCTTTTAACCATAATTTATCAAAGAGAGATTGATATTGAAATATCGCCTCAGTTGAAGAAGTTACGGTGGCAATGCCCGTACTGACATTAGGAAATTCACCTAAACGGAACGGGCTAACGGCTAAAGAAAGAGGTACTTTATCTTGATAAAATAGTTGGAAAGTTAAAGACGGCATAGTATCTGAAATAATGGCAATATTAAGATAATTATTTTTTTGCTCTAGCTTTTCAATTAAATGAAGAATTTCGCTTTTTGCTCGCTGTTTTCTTTCTTGTTGCAATGTTTTCGTTAAATTAACTGAACCTAGCATACCAACATAAAGAAATTTCTCGATTTGTTGTTGGCTAATAAGGTTATAAATATGAGGTGAATGCAAGGATTGATGTTTTTTACGCTCTTTTAAAATAGATAAAACTTCTTGTTGTTTTTCAGATAAAAGATTTAAAGGTGATGCTTCTGTTAGCATTTCAACCAATGTTTTATCATAACAATCTGAAGTTAATAAATAAGAAAAGGGTTCGAAGTGAGTATAAATATGTGAAGATTGAGTCTCAAGTTGGCGCATTCGTTCGAAAAAACCATTCGCACTTGAGTAATATTCGGTATTAATACCTAATAAACTCGTTAATGAAGTATTTAATAATCTAGCAAGATTATCGAGAGTTTCAATCTTAACAATTTCACCTTTTTCTAATCGATATACGGCAGCACGAGAAATACCTAAGCTTTCTGCAACATCTTCAGCTTTTAATGAAGAGGCTATACGGTAAGCTCGTAGTCGATAGCCAATGGATTGATAATCTATTTTTTCTCTAGGTATGTAAGGCATATTTATAATTGGCTCCCAAATGCACAAAGTACCAGGGTAAAGTAACGTCACAACAATAGGATGTTAGTTGAGATAGTTTAAATTAAACCAAAAATAAAAAGAATCACCTTCCTCACAATGAGGTAAATAAAAGAAGTTTGCAGTAAAAAGTTAGTCTATATCAATAAACCTGTCTCCTAGCAGGTAACCTCACCAGGGTTAAGCAGTAAAAACAAACAACAATAAAAAACTAAAAGGCGTTGTAATTGATATTACAGCGCCTTTTTCATTTATTAATTGACTAAATGTTCCAATACCATTGCTCCTGCACCTTGAGACACGATTTCATAAGCGTGACTTGCGGGATAAACTTCTGTTTTTATATTTGGGAAAAGTGCGAGTTTAGTTTCAATCGTCTTTTTCACGGTATCAAAAAATGTATATTTAGGAATTAACGTACCGCCACACACAACTATATCAGGTTGTAGCATTAAAATAGAGTTTGCAATAGCCAATCCATAGTAATAAGCAGCTTCTTCTAATGCATCAATACACAAAGGATCACGCATTTCAATTGCCTGAAAAATAGTGTGATAATTAATTTCATCATCAACACTAACAAGCGATGTTAATAAGGAGGTTTTTCCTCGTCTTATTTGATGAATAACGTTATTTTTTATAGCATCTAAAGAACAGAGTGTATTTAAACAACCATAAGAGCCACATTCACACAAAGTCCCTTTTACATCGATTGTCATATGGCCAAAACAATTCATCGTTACTGATGTATCAGTTAAAAACTAGTTAGCAATAATTGCACAACCTCTGACTTCGGTATCACAAGATGTAAATAAAAACCGTTGTGTTTTTTGGCGGTAATATAAACGAAACTCAGCTAATGCAGCAAAATGTACGCTACTCCCTACTGTTACGTAAGTAGGAATTTTTTTACGCAATAATATCTCTAACTCACGAAATTCTTCATCAAGAGATTCAGAAGCTAGTTGATGTTCAACAACATGCTCAATAGAGATCCCTAATCCCAGCACCTTTTCATAATTAATTTTATTTTTTAATAATAAAGCATCAATTTTAGGCAATAGTTTGTCTGTCATTTCAGAGGCAGACAAATAAGGTTCAGGTGAGATTTTAATTTTATCTAACATATTAAGCTTTAGGTCCATTAAGACAATTGTTGAATAGACCTTGCTTAGTTCAATACCGATTAAAAACACCCCTTCTGTATTTATATTATACAAAATAGGTTTTCGTCCACCGGTTGACTCACCTAATTCTGCAGTTGTAATTAATTCAAGAGCATTTAATTCGTCAAGTAATCGGGCACAAGTCGCCGGTTTCATTTGTGCTAACTCAGTCAGCGTTTCTGTTTTTATCGGGCCATTTTCTGCGATTAATTTATAAAGGCTTTTCAGTTTTAATGCTTTTGATGTCTTAGAAGACTGAAGTTCTTTTAAATTTTTCAATAGCATAGCTATTTCCTTTATTAAATTATTTCGCTAGTTAAAGAGGAATATCGCTATCTTACTGTAAAAAAAGTAATAAACACCGGCTGAAATTCGCATGATAAGAACATTGGGTGCTGATGCCGTTGGCATGTCAACGGTACCAGAAGCACTTATTGCTCGCCATTCAGGCATAGACACCATAGGTATTTCATGCTTAACCAATATGGCTTGTGGGATTTTAGAACAGCCACTTAGCCATGATGAAGTGATTGAAACCGCAGAGCGCGTAAAATCTACCTTCTTAAAACTTATTAGTGAAGTGATCGCACGTTTATAACTTTTTATCAATTAAAGAAAAAGTGGAATATAGATAGCTGCCTATATTCCACTCTAATCCTATCCCCCAACAGTGGAGATTGTTATGGGAATAAAAATATAGCTCAAAGGCATGATGTTTATGCAATGTTTTATCTGGGGAAGTTGGTTAATCACCCTAGGTGCATACATGATGCAAACATTACATTTCACTGGGGTTGAAGTGGGGTTAGTTTATGGCTCAAAAGGTATTGCCGCCCTCATTATGCCTGGTTTACTCGGAATAATTGCAGATAAATTTATTCCCGCTAATCGTTTATATATTATCTGTCATATTATTTGTGCTATTGCTTTATTTTTTGCAGCATCAGTGACTGATCCTACCATCATGTTCTGGGTTATGTTCATTAATGCATTAGCTTTTATGCCAACAATTGCACTTTCAAACTCAATTGGCTATTTCTGTTTAAATAAACACAAATTAGATTCTGTTGCTAATTTCCCCCCTATTCGTGTTTTTGGCACGATAGGTTTTATTATCGCCATGTGGTGTGTTAGCTTACTTAAATTAGAACTCAGCAACACTCAACTATATATTGCATCAGTCGCTTCGCTTTGTTTGGCACTCTATTCCTTTTGTTTTATTTAAAAAGCCTATAATGGCCGTCTTCTTTTTATTTGCCATGCTATTAGGTGCAGTACTTCAAATTACTAATACATTTGGTAGTCCTTTTATTCATGATTTTGCTAAAAACCCTGAATTTGCTGATAGTTTAATTGTTCAATATCCATCAATTTTATTATCAGTATCACAAATGGCTGAAGTGGCCTTTATCTTAGCAATTCCCTTCTTTCTCAAACGTTTTGGTATTAAAAAAAGTCATGTTAATTAGTATGATTGCATGGACTTTACGTTTTGGATTATTTGCTTATGGTAATCCCTCTCCTTGGGGTTTTGTGTTGCTAATGCTTTCAATGATTGTTTATGGTTGTGCATTTGATTTTTTCAATATCTCAGGCTCTATTTATATCGAAAATGAAGTAAAACCTGAAATAAGAGCCAGTGCTCAAGGGTTATTTATGACTATGGTCAATGGTGTTGGTGCATACGCGGGTTCCATTTTAAGTGGCATGGTCGTAGATCATTTTACAATCGATGGAATAAAAGACTGGCACTCTATTTGGTTAATATTTGCTTCATATACATTAATTCTAGCAATTATTTTTGTATTTGCTTTTAAAGAGAAAAGAAATTTAGTTCATAGTTAATTAATTCCACTTCTATTTTAGAAAATGGTAGTAAGATAATTTTAAACTTATTACCATTTTTATTTGGTCTTATTTTAAAAGATTAAAAATCATAGTAATATAAAATTCCTTTTACACTTCATGTAAAAGGAATTATATCCATGAGTTCATCTACTATAAAAAAAACAAAAGCATTTTACTCTATCATTGATGTAATGAAAGAAAATAGAATTGATATTGCTATATGGGAAAAATCACATCCTAGCCATAAATTTACAGAGATATCATTTAGTTTTCCAACATATACTGAATTAAGAACAGATAAATATAATACAATAACTACACTAAACAAACCTCAACAAGCTTTAGCAAAAGAGATATTACAGTTATGGGCTGATATCACTAATATTAAATTCATAGAAAAAGAAGCTGGACATGATACTGATATAAGAATTGGTCTTTATAATAATGTGTTTGAATATTATGAAAAACATTCTTTTAAAATAGGCGGTTTTTCAACATACCCTACAAAAGAAAAACACCCAGAAAAAGAAATCTCTAGCATTTCAGACTATAGCGAACCAGGGCAGGTTTGGTTAAATATTTCTGAAACAAAATATATAAAAACAGTTAATAAATCACATATTACACCAGTAAGAAAACCTAAAATAGATGCTTTCATGAAAAAATCCGATAATATAAATTATTATTATATTGAAAATGAAGATGATATTCATTTATTTAGAAATTTAAATGCTAATTCTCACTTAGAAAATAATTTAGAACCATCTAAAAAAGGAACATATAAATTTTATACTTATATACATGAAATAGGCCATGCTTTAGGATTACCACATACATTTAATGATAATAACAATCTCAATATTAAAGAAAATAGTTTCCAGTATTCAGTCATGGCATACAATATGCCACAAAAAGAATATGCTGATTTTCATGATAATTTCCCAATGAGCCCAATGCTTATTGATATTTATTTAATTCAACAACTTTATGGTAAAAATACCTCAACTCGAACAAGTGACACTGTATATGGGTTTAATTCTAACACTGAAAGAAAAGCCTATACTCTCAATACAGATAGAGATGTAATAATCAGTTGTATTTGGGATGCAGGTGGTAACGATACACTAGATTTTTCTCAATATGATGTTGAACAAAAAATAGATCTTAATGAAGGTGCTTTTTCTAGTATAGGCGGATTAGAAAATAATATTTCAATTGCTTTCGGGACTGTTATTGAAAATGCATTAGGTGGATTAAAAGACAACTATATTTTAGGTAATCAAGTTGATAATTATCTTAAAGGAAATAAGGGAAATGATACCTTAAGCGGTAAAAAAGGTGATGATACTCTTTATGGTGAGCAAGGCGATGATATCCTTTATGGGGGGGATGGAGATGACACTCTTTATGGGGGCATTGATAATGATACCCTCTACGGTGACGATGGCGATGATCTTATTTTTGGTGAAAAAGGAGATGATACTCTTTTTAGTGGAAGAGGTCAGGACATTCTTTATGGCGGCTCAGGTAATGACGTATTAATAGCTATAGAAGGCGACAATATTCTTGATGGTGGATACCATGATGATACCTTTATTATCAAAGGGGGTAACAATAAATTGTTTGGTAGCCAAGGAAAGGATATTTTTATATTTAGCTTAGAGAATAATACTTATGGTCATAACATTATTTATGATTTTAACAAAAATGAAGACGCCATTTTATTTCAATTACCAAAAGATAAAGTATTAATAAAACCATCATTAACAAAAGAGTTTTCTGATGAAAATCATAAAATAAATATTTCTTATAACAATAAGAAAACCACATTAGAAATAACCAATAATGACAAACTAATAAATAATCAATTGACAATAGATATTATGGGTAATTTTAGTTATGAAGATCTTTTTCTAAACAATGTTTAATACATTTAAAAATAATATAAATACATTATAAGGTTTAAAAATTTTAAGCCTTATAATAACAAAATGGAATATATAATATGATAAAATCATGACGTAATCATATAATAACATTATAAAAAATACCTAAAGATAAAATAACCCATGATCTATTTACTTCATTAAATTATTCTGACTTAAAACACATCTCACTTCACAATTATTTAAAAACATATTTTCCCCCTCTAGATTAATATCAATAAATAGCTATCTTTATTATCGCTGGTACTCACCAGATAATTAAACTATTTTCAATATGAAAATAAACTTAACCTAAACTTGATATCCGGAGGATATTATGGGTTCTTCTTTATTAAAAAAAGCAGTAGGATTATCTAATGTTTCTGATTTATTAGATAAGAGTGGAATTTTTTATAATTTCTCAGCTAAGACTCTACCTTCTTTTGATTATGATACCGCAGGAAAACATATCGCACGCGAAAATTCCACATGGAATGGGAAATATGTTATTGGACAAGCGGCAGAAGTAACGTATTCGTTCCCAACTTGGGCCGGTAAAAAATTTAATGACTTTGGTGATAAAAATCCCTATGGATTTAATTCAACACAGAAAGAACATGCAAGACAATCTTTAGATGCATGGTCTGATATCGCAAATATTAAATTTACAGAAGTAAGCCCAAATGTAAAATCAGACATTACTTTTGGGAACATTACTGATCCATATGGCAAGTTCCAAGCTTATGCAACATTACCAAATACCTATGATTATTATGGGCGTGATGTTTCAGGCCAAGCTTGGTTTAGTGATTATTATTATGCGGGTAATACAACGCCTGAATTAGGCAATTATGGTCGCTTAACTATTATTCATGAAATTGGTCATGCACTTGGTTTAATGCATCCTGGAGACTATAACGCAGGAGAAAACGTACCGGGTTATTTAAAATCTGATTATGCTGAAGATAGTCGCCAATATACTGTAATGAGTTATTGGGATGAATATGAAACTGGTGCACACTTCCAAGGTGCTTATGCGGGTGCTCCTTTACTTCATGATATTTCAGCAATGCAATACCTCTATGGTGCAAATACAACAACCAGAACAGGTGATGATGTTTACGGCTTCAACTCAAATACAGGTATTGATTATTACACTGCAACAAGCAGTAACGATAAATTAATATTCTCCGTTTGGGACAGTGGTGGTAACGATACATTTGACTTCTCAGGATATTATCAAGATCAAGTGATTGATTTACGTGAGGGTCATTTCTCTGATGTTGGCGGACTACAGAAAAACGTTTCTATTGCCCAAGGCGTTACAATAGAAAACGCAATCGGTGGCTCTGGTAATGATATTATCTATGGAAATGATGCTGATAATATTCTCATCGGTGGTGGTGGTAACGACATACTGTATGGTGGCGGTGGCCAAGATACATTATGGGGCGGTACAGGTAGCAATACCTTTGTTTATAAAGAAATCTCCGACTCTCTAGTCTCAGCCGCGGACAAGATTATGGATTTCAAATCAGGCATTGATAAGATTGATCTATCAGAGCTAATCGAAAATACCTTCAGTCATAAATTCCTTAATTTTGTTGATAATTTTACAGGTCGCTCAGGTGAGGCAACCATTAAATATGATCAATCAACAAACTCAAGTGAACTCGCTATTAATGCTTATGGTTATGACTCTAGCGCTGATTTCAAAATTGATATTGTAGGATTTGTTAATTACGAAACTGATTTTATTGTTTAAGTCGTGATTTATTGGGTAGGAGAAATAGTATTCTCCTGCCCTCTTTTACTTACATGGAGTTATTTTTATATTTTTTAAAAAAAATAAATATAAATTATCATGCGTATAGATAAAAAATCACAAGTATAAATAAGTAGATAAAAATAAAATCAGGAATAATATTATGCCAGAAAGCAAACATAACAATGAAATAACCAGTATTATAAAAGAGAGAAAAAAAGTATTTCTTTCCATTGGAATATTTACAGCACTAATAAATATTTTAATGCTAGTTCCTTCAATCTATATGTTGCAAGTGTATGACCGTGTATTACCTTCTGGTAATGAAATGACATTATTGATGCTAACACTTATTATGTTAGCTCTCTTTATTTTTATGGGTGGACTAGAATATTTAAGAAGTATCATTGTAATTAGGATGAGTAACAAGCTTGATTTATCACTTAATTCGCGTATTTATACCGCCGCATATCAAGCTAGATTAAATAAAACACCGGGTATTAATTCTTCTTTAGCTTTTAATGATTTAGTCACAATTCGTCAATTTATTACAAGCCATGCTATTTTTGCCTTTTTTGATTTACCTTGGTTTCCTATTTACCTTCTTGTTATTGCTTTATTTAATCCTTGGTTAGGGTTATTTGCATTATGTGGTGCGCTAATTTTATTTTCATTAGCTATTCTTAATGAATACTTGTCTAGAACATCATTAAAAAAAGCTAATGAATTTGCTAATCAAGCACAAGTCATACAAGGCCATCATTTCGAACATCCACAACCCATTGAAGCAATGGGAATGTTAAATTATTTAAGAACACAATGGCAAATTACCCACTTTAAATATCTACAAGCACAAACTCAGGCAAGTGATAACGCAGCGGGAGTTAATGCAATAACGAAAGTCACTCGTATGGCATTGCAATCCTTAATGCTAGGATTAGGTGGCTGGCTTGCAATAGACAATACAATTAGCCCAGGAATGATGATTGCAGGATCAATATTATTAGGTCGTGCTTTAGCACCGATTGAACAAGTTATTGGTGTATGGAAAAACTGGGACAGTAGTAAAGAAGCCTATAAAAGATTGACGACATTACTAAAAACCTACCCTGAAGAAAATAAAAAAATGGCATTACCCTCACCTAAAGGTGAATTAACAGTTAACATTAATCAGGCACAATATCCCCAAACTGAACAAGTATTATTAAATAATATACATTTCTCACTAGTTCCTGGTGATGTGTTAGGAATTATCGGTCCTAGTGCTTCAGGTAAATCTTCCTTAGCTAAATTTATTGTTGGTATATGGGAAGTTAAAACAGGTTCAATTCGCCTTGATAATGCAGATATATATCAATGGAATAAAAATGAAGTAGGCCAATATATTGGATATCTACCTCAAGAAATTGCTCTTTTTCCAGGCACTATCGCTGAAAATATTGCCCGATTTTCAGAAATAGACTCACAAAAAGTTATTCAGGCTGCAACAATGGCCAATGTTCATGAAATGATTTTACGTTTTCCTGATGGGTATGAAACACTTATTGGTGCTCATGGTGAAGGTTTATCTGGAGGGCAACGACAACGTATTGCATTAGCTCGCGCATTATATGGCAATCCTACATTAGTCGTTTTAGATGAACCTAACTCTAATTTAGATGATTTGGGTATTAAAGCATTAATACAAGCAATTCAAATACTCAAGAAAAATAAAAAAACAGTTATTTTAATTACTCATCAAAAGCAATTGCTTTCAGTGACCAATAAACTCTTAGTTCTTTTTGATGGACACACTAAATTATTTGGTTCCAGAACCGCCGTTATTGCTGAATTAAATAACTCATCAATAATAAAAAACACCCAAACACCATCAAATACACCTATTACTCAAAGTAATTCTTAATATTGAGAAAATAACAATGATCACAGAGAAAAATGAAATTAATATAGTCAAAAACATTTCCGATGATCCTAAAAAATTCTTAATAATAGGATGGTCTGTTATTCTTTTAGGCTTAGCTGTCTTTATTTTTTGGGCTGCATTTGCACCTTTAGACAAAGGGGTTTCCACCACAGGTAATGTTTCCATTTCAGGCAACAAAAAAAGTGTTCAAGCATCCGTGGAAGGCATTATCACGGATATTTTAGTGAAGAATGGGGATAGTGTGACTGAAGGCCAAACACTTATTCAATTAAGCCCCATTCAATCAAAAGCCTTAGTAAAATCCCTATCAGATCAATATGACAATTTACTTATAACTCAACAACGCCTTTATGCTCAACTCAATGAAAAAACAGAGTTTATTTTAGACTCTACCGAAAAATACTATTCATCATCAGAGAGCTTAAATAAACACTTACAACTACAAAATAGATTACTTAATGAAAAATATATTGAATTGCATAGTGAAATAAATGGTTATAACGCCATTATTGATGGTATTTCTAATCGTTTAATTCATCTAAAAAGATCAATACTAAACAAACAAAACCAAATTAATAGTTTGCAGAGTCAAATAAAAGATTTACGCACTCTTGCTACTGAAGGCTATATTCCCCGTCATCGTTATCAAGAGGTTGAGCGTGAACTTGCTGAAAATAATAATCATCTTAATGATACCTTAGGACAAATTAGTACCTTAGAAAAACAAAAACTAGAGTATGAACAGAAGATATTACAACGTAATGCTAACTTTTATCAATCAGCACGTACTGAGCTTAATCAAATTCAATTACAAATAAGTGAAACTGAAAAACAACTTATTATTGAATTGGATAAACTGGCCAAAATGCAAATTACTGCCCCTATTTCAGGAACAGTAATGGATTTATCTGTTTTTACACAAGGCGGTGTTGTTAGAACAGGACAAACATTGATGGAAGTTGTTCCTCAAGATCATCAATTAATTATTGAGGCTCGTTTAGCTCCTCATTTAATTGACAAAGTAACTCCCGGACTTCCTGTTGATTTAATGTTCAGTGCTTTTAATCAAAATACAACACCTAAAATTCCGGGTGAAGTTACTTTAATTTCAGCAGACAGACTTATTGATGACAGAACAACGGAACCCTATTATCAAGTATTTATTAATGTAAAAGATAATACACTTCTTGCTGATAATAAAAGTAAATTAAAGGCTGGTATGCCCGTTGATGTGTTTATTAATACAGGCGATCGTTCATTACTCAATTATCTCTTTAAACCTGTATTAGATAGAGTTCATACTTCTTTAACGGAAGAGTAATTATGCTAATAAAAAAACTTTCTACTATTATATTGATATGGATGTTCAGTTTTCATACTTTTGCTATCACATTGTCTGATCTCTATTTTTTAGCTGTAAAAAATGATCCTACTTTTAATGCTGCAATCAATGAACAAGTTGCAGGCAAAGAGTATGAAAACATTGGATTATCCCAGTTACTTCCTAGTGTTCATGTTAATTACCAAAATAATCCACGAAATTGGCAACGTAAAGTTTATCCAATTAATACTAGCCAAGGAGAATTACAGAGAACAGAATATCAAAATTACCAAAGTCACTCTGTCAGTGCGATTATTAGCCAACCTCTATTTGATTACACTGCTTTTAGTGACTACAAATCATCAGTTATACAAACGTTACTATCAGATAGCCGTTTTCAAGTAAAATTCTCTGAACTCGTAATTAGGTTGGTTGATCATTATATTGAATTAGCCTATGCCCAAGATAAATTATTATTAAATCTTTCTCAGCAAGAAATTTATAAAAAACAGCTTACGTCTAGCCAACGTTTATTTGAGTTAGGTGAAGGAACAAAAACAGATATTTCAGAAATCCAAACGCGATTATATTTAACTCAGTCTCAATACACAGATATTCAACTTGAACTAGAAAATGCCAAAAATAAACTAAGCTCAATGATTGGTTCTCCACTTCCTTATAATAAGCATATTGCAAAATTAAATAGCAAAAATTTTATATTACAACCCATCACCCCCAGCAATTATGAAGATTGGGAAATGGAAGTCATGCAAAATAACCTCAATATTCAAACTGCACGCTATGAAATGGCAATAGCGAAACAAGAAGTAGAAAAAAACAGAGGTGAATTTTTTCCAACAGTACAACTCTATGCTTCTTATTCTAATAGTGATTCCGATAGTAATAATACGGTAAATCAGAAATACCAATCTGCCAATATTGGATTTTATGTCAGTTTACCTTTATTTAATGGCGGAAAAACGACAGCATCAATGCGTCAATCTACCGCGATGTATCAGATGAGTGCTTTTGAAAGGGATGCTACTATTCAGCAAATTACACAAGAGTTACGTCATCAATATCAAATTTGTACGACCAGTAATATAAAATTGAATGCATATGAACAGTCTGTCTCCTCCGCTAAATTACAATTAGATGCAACTCAAAAAAGCTATATTGGCGGGCAACGAACCATGGTGGATGTTCTTAATGCTGAAGAATTATTATATCGTGCTCAACAAGATTTAATTAAAGCTAAATATGATTATATTCAAGCTTGGGCATTATTACATCAATATACCAACACTCTGGATATTGAAAAAATAAAACTCATTGAAGGCTATTTTCAATAATATATTAATATAACGAAAAAGTCCTACATCATGTTGGATATAGGACTTTACATTATAAGTAATCATTGATTACTTATTTTAGCTAGCGGGGAGCCATCACTTCTTTTTAGTACCGTACAACGTTAATACACGGTGAGTAAGAGCAATTGATGCTAGACCGATAAAACATTCAGCTAGGAAAATCAGCATAAATTACCCCCATTCATAAGTACATTTTGTTTGGGCGGGGGTTCTGATAAAGTAAAGTGACTTGTCATATATTGCTTAGCTAACTCCGATTTAATGGACACAATCTAAACCTACCATTAAAACGAAAAAGAGCAAAATAAATTCATCAACAAAATCTATTTTTTAACTTAGACCACATAAAAACAACACAAAAAATCAAATCTAAGTCATGACAAAACTTGAATGACATTTTAGCTCCCTATTTACAACATATAAATAGATTTAAAAATCAGTCAGTTAAAGAAAACAAATGTTAGATCACCCTGTTTTTCTACAATAGGTTTTATCTTTAATTGGCTTATAACGGATAATATGTCTTTGCGCTCAGGTCTGACCAAAACAATAGCAATACCTTGATAGTTATTCTTTTCAATTAAGTTAACCAGTTGCTTAAGATCATAATATTTATTTTGCACATCAGGATATGCTAAACCATAGGCAAGCTCTCCTCTCGTTTCAGTTAGACGAATATCTGTACGTTTCAATCCCCATGCTAGTGACGTTCCAATACCGACTTCATCAGCTAAAATATAAGGCTTATTTGCTAGCTCACTATAATAATGATTAATTGCTTTTTCAGGAGTGCTTTTACTTTCAATTTTATGTGGGATCGCATATCCAATAGCAAGACTTAATCCAACAGAACAAAATAAAGTTAGCAAACGTGTTGATTTAAAGAATGAAGCAATTCCCATCAGACTCCATATAAAAAATCCCCCTATCGCCAGCATCACTTTATGCTACTCATCTACTTCATATAGTGTAAATCGAGATGAATAAAGAGAATAAATAATAATAGAAACACCTGTTATTCCAAAGGCTGTATTTATTATTGCGTTAATAGTATGAATTTTTTCATTTGGGTTATTTTTCAATTCTTCCATGTAACTCGCAATCAAAATGGATAACGGAACAAAACAAGGCAACATGTAAGTTAATAACTTGCCACTAGAGGCTGAAAAGAACGCAAAAAAGATAAATAGCCAAAATGAAAAATAGAGAGTGCCTTTTTTCAAAAAAAGCGCAGATTTAAGTGTACCGAATAGAAACCCTAACCAAGGTAAAATGCCGAAAACAATAATAGGCAAGTAAAACCACATGGGTTGTGATCTTGCTGATCCTTTTGCTATAAAACGCTGTACATGTTCAATCCAAAAAAAGTAATGCCAATAATCTGGGGCTTGAAGTGCAACTGAAATTACCCATGGACCTGCAATAATAAACATAGAGATAAGCGCTATTGGCGCATAACAAAGGACTTCTTTAAAACGAGATAAGCTAATTGCTGTAATCATAAAGACTAATGTGGGCAAAACAACTGCAATAAATCCTTTAGTTAAAAAACCTAAACCGCAAAAAATACCGACTAAAAAAGAAGCATAAATTTTTGATTTTTTATCTGTTGTCAATAATCCGCTTAAAAAATAATACATTGCTATAGTAACAAACATAGTCACTATAGGATCAAGGATATTATAAGTGCCAATAGACAACACAAGAAAAGAGGATAAAAATACCACTAATGCATTAAATGCCAGAGATTGATTATGCCAAACTAACAAAGCAGCTCGATAAACAAATAGGCTGGTTAATAACGTTGAGGTGACAACAACAATGCGAACGGAGAAATGACCACCTCCAAATAACCATTGTGCAATACTGTTTAGCCAATACCCTAAAACCGGTTTTTCAAAATAGCGAATATCGAGCAAATAAGGCACAGACCAATTACCTGATGTCAGCATTTCCCTGCTAATTTCGGCATAACGAATTTCATCTGGTTGCCACAATAGCCGCGTTTCTAAAGGAATGAAATAAGTTAATAATATAAAAATAAAAAGTAGAAACCATTTATATCTTTCTATAAAACTGACGCTCATACATTCCTCATTAAAATAGAAAACTCACCTTACAAAAACTAATTAGTTAGAATGGTTATATTATAAAAAATTCAATTATTATTCATTAATTTATAATTAACTAAAACACAGCAACAATGACACACAACACATTGAAATAATTACAATTTATAAAACAAAACATATATATACTGATAGAGTTGATTGCTTTAATTCATCATTTTTTAATTTATTATTAATCTATTTTTAATAATAGATATTTTTATTTCACTACTTTTAACTTAAACAAAAAATAAACAAGCTATAAGAAATAAAAAGGCCAGAATGAACTTATTCTGGCCTTATGACTATTTTATTTTAGTTATATAATGATAAAAATCTTATTTACTAAATTCTTTAAAAGCACCCATAGTGTTGGCGGCATACATAACTGAAGGGCCGCCACCCATATAAATAGCAACGCCCAATGCTTCTGCAAGTTCTTGTTCTGTTGTACCGAGTTCGACTAAAGTTTTAGTATGGAACCCAATACAACCATCACAACGATTGGCAACAGCAATTGCAATCGCGATCAATTCTTTTGTTTTTGAATCTAATGCTCCTTCTTTGCCCCCTGCTTTTGTGGTACTCATAAAAGCTTTCATCACTTCTGGAATATTTTGAGACAATGCTCCCATGTTATTTGCAATGTCTGTTACTATTTCTTTGTACTTACTCATTAGATATCCCTTAGTTAATATATATTTTTATATAATATAAAAATATAATATCAAATCATATAATTTGATCAAGATAAATTGAGCATGTGTGATCTTTTCTGCTTAAAATAATCTCAAAATAACGAGGTTTAGAATGTCAATTATTGATGAATGGGCTGAACGCCACATTGAACAAGCACTACAAAAAGGTGAGCTATCATCACTTAAAGGTGAAGGAAAACCTCTGATCCTTGATGATAATAGTCATGTACCTGAGTCACTTAGAGCAAGCTATCATTTATTAAAAAATGCAGGTTTCTTACCTCCTGAAATGCAAGATAGAAAAGAAGCATTATCTCTAGCCGAAATTCTAAGTACGCTGAGTGAAACAGGAGAAGAGCATGAATCGTTGCAAAAGCGTTTAGTATTGCTCGAATTAAAATTACAACAAGCAGGTTTAGATACTCAGTTTTTACATGCAGATTATGCCAACCAATTAACTGAGAAATTGGCAAATCATAAAAAAGAAATGGATAAAAAAGAAAAAGAAAAAGAAAAAAGCTTATACATCTCTGTATAAGCTTCTGTTATAGCAGAGAATTAACCTGCTGTTGGTGTGTAATAGATTGGTGAGCCAGGTCCTACTGGTAAATGGAATACAAATACCCATAAGTAGAATAAGAGTGACCAGCCAATTAAGAAAATAACAGAATATGGCAACATCATAGAAATCATAGTACCAATACCCGTATCTTTCTTATATTTCGTAGCAACCGCTAATATCAAACCAAAATAACTCATCATAGGGGTGATGATATTAGTAACAGAATCTCCAATTCGATATGCTGCTTGGATTGTTTCTGGTGCATAACCTGCAAGCATTAGCATTGGTACAAAGATAGGTGCTGTTACCGCCCATTGTGCCGATGCCGAACCTATCATTAAATTAATGAAGGCACAGATTAAAATGAACCCTAAAAACAACAAACCACTTGGCATATCAATACTGTTAAGTAATGCAGCACCTTTAACAGCAATAACCTGGCCAATATTTGTCCAACCAAAGAAAGCAACAAATTGGGCCGCAAAGAAAATAATAACTAAATAAAGCCCAAGCGTACTCATCGAATTCGCCATGGCATCAACAATATCTTTATCTGTTCTCATTGTCTTAGCAACCCAACCGTAAACGATACCCGGAATTGCAAAGAATAAGAAAATAAAGACAACAATAGATTTTAAGAAAGGAGAATTACCAATTAGCCCTGTTTCTTGGTTTCTCAATATGCCATTTTCAGGAACAACAGTTAGCGCCAAAATCACGCACATAACAATAAATGTACCCGTTGCAGCCCATAATGCTTTCTTTTCTAATGACGTAACTTCAGCCGCATTCCTTAAATCATTTTCTTCTTCATCAAGCTCATTACCGTTATATGGACCCAATTGAGGTTCAACGATTTTTTCGGTGATGAAGTAACCTAAGAAAGTGATCAGGAATGTACTGACAAACATAAAGTACCAGTTTGCTTCAGCACCCACGATATAAGTTGGATCGATGATACGTGCCGCTTGCTGTGTAATGCCCGATAGTAATGGATCTATCGTACCTAAGAGCAAGTTAGCAGAGTAACCACCAGAAACCCCAGCAAATGCAGCCGCAAGTCCCGCTAGAGGGTGTCGTCCTAATGAATGGAAGATAATTGCTGATAACGGTATTAATACTACATACCCTAATTCAGCAGCGGTATTCGACATTATACCTGCGAACACAATGGCTAAAGTGGTCATTTTACGTGGTGCTTTCATTACCACTAAACGCATAACTGCGGATAATAAACCAGCACGTTCAGCAATACCGACACCTAATAATGCCACCAGCACCGTACCTAAAGGGGCAAATCCCGTAAAGTTTGTGACAATATTGGCTAATATACGGCGAATACCATCGGCATCTAACAAGCTAATAATATGAATATAGCCATCTTCAGCGCGTCCTTTAGCGCCCTCTGGTCGGGGATCTTGTACGGTAACACCAAAATATTCACCAACCGCCGAAGAGACAAGTAAAATAGCAATTAAAATAATAAATAAAATAACGGGATGGGGTAGCGCGTTTCCTAACCACTCCACTGTGCGTAGAAAGCGACTGCCTCCCTGTTTTTTTGTTTGCATCATTTATCCTTTTTATAAAAAAACAGAAAATGCACAGTACACAACCCTTTTTGTTATGACTATCTGTTAATCCTATTTACAACCGCCTTATTTAAGATAAATATCATGATAAAATTATTAGATAATATATTTTTTACTTTATTAAACAATTAGATAAAAATAAATCATACAATTATAAATCACTTACATTAAAATTAATTTATAGTATCTAAAATTAAAAAATGTGCATAAGGTAACATTTTTTAACATTATTATGATTATTTATTAACCTTTCATGACTGAAAATATCTTAAATTAATAGCCAGAATCGATTAAACACTCTGATAAACCTGATAGTAACGGTTGTAATTACTATAAAAGAGAAAATAATGTCGAATAAATGGTCAAGATAGGTTAAAAGCTTAGTTTATTTGTAACGTAAATAGGTAATTTTACAGTAGATATTATACGTAGAATGAAGAATAGATAATCTAAGGAAGGAACGATTAAAATTGAAAAGTTAATATTTAAAAATAGTATTGCTGATTTTTTAAAGATAAAAAAGAAAGCAAGTAATACTTACTCTTTTTAATAACAACTCAAGTTCATCTCACAATTTAATACTTTTTATATAAAAAAAGGGCAAGGTCTCCCTTGCCTTACCAATTAGGTAATCAATCAAAGAAACACATACACACTAGAACACCAAAATTTGGATCTTATTTAGTCGTATGTATTAGTATAAAAAGACATCGGGTGTCGCTTCAGCAATGATACTGCTACGTTTATCAACACGCAGATTTTCTGATGAGGATTTTGGTATAAAGCAATCTTCAAAAAACCAATAAATAGGTGTATTTAAATAGCTAGCTAATAAAACAAGATAGCTTAAATCTATCTTGTTCATCCCGCGCTCATATCGAGAGAATTGCTGTTGGCTTACACCAATTTTTTCAGCAATTTGCATACCGGTATAACCCAATTCTTTACGCTTTTTTTGAATTCGCTTTCCAACTAACGCATTAACATCAATATCTGTAAAATCGTAATTCATCATAATATTCACCCATTATCATGATTAAGGCATCGTTAAAATAATTGAACCTGAACCAGAGAAATAACCTGGTGCAACGCGACCATTGGTATGTAAAATTGATTTAACCTCTACAGGTATGGTTCCGTTTTTAGGAACATCAATTACAGAGCCTCTTTCACCAGGATAACCATCAAGAAATAAATCAGCATAAAGGCTATTATCAGGTCGTAATGGAACTCGGCCACTGTCTGAGCCTGATGCAATAACCAGAACTTTCATTGCTAAGTTGCAAGTCACATTAATATTTTGAGCGCGTGCTGCATTTTCTAAACTGAATTCGTCAATATCGCCATAATTAAGGTTTACAGCTCCTTCTGTTATTTTGCAGGCACCAACGGGTGGCGGTGCAATACCACATAATGATCCCGGTAATAAACGTCCATTTGGAGACCAGCCGCCTTCCTTAGATTCATAAAATAGCCCAACACACTCTTGGTTTGAGGTCAGAGGATCACCATCATGTCTTGCCGTTCCTTGTATTGGAAAACTCTCAACTCTCATAACGGCATCACGAACCCCCGCTAAATAAGGTTCTTTTTCAACGCGAACAATACTTCTTACTGCCGAACCTGGAGAGCCATTAGCATCATGCTTATGGTTAATTGTTATCCAGCATTTACTCCAGCCATAACAAGGGTTGGGAGTATAAGGGTCTTCAGGATCCCAGCGTTGAATAACATAGGTATATGTGGCGTGAGCAGGCTCACCTTCGGAATGTGTTATATAAGAAAAAATAGATGCCATCGCCGGCGCTGAAAACAGCAAACCTATTGCAATACATAAAGCTGGAAATCGCTTTAATATAGACATAGAAAACCTCAACCCTAATAATTAGTCATAATTCAAATGGAATGTGGCTATTGCACTAAATGGACCGCGTTTAATGGATTGATTGGCAATCGCATCCGGTTCCCCTTGAATAAAGGCATAAAAATTTAAAATAGTGTCATCCGCATTTAATGAAAGTTTGTCTGTCTCTTTATTAACAGGTAAGGCATTTCCATTTTCAGACTCCAATCCAACCGCAATTCCTGCCGCTTGGCTACTTGAGCTAATCGCTAAAAAGCCTTGCCCTGCCATGGCTTGGTTTTCATCACCTTTAAATGTAATTTTGACGCTTTTACCAATCGTGAGATCACATTCAGATAAGCGAATTTGAAATAATTTGCTTGGTGTTCTTTGATATGCATAAAGATTCTTATCAGGAATATTGCCAAAATCTAATTCAACGGTTTCATCACCAGGTTTTATGGTGCAAGGCTCATCAACTAATATGCCGTGAAAGTACATATTGTCTGGTGCAGAAAACGCCGTTGATGTTAATCCCATAAATGTGATAAAGCCCAAAACGAACGGGATCGATAATCTTTTCATTTTCATCAATACGCTCCTATTGGTATTCAGCAAGAAGTGTTGCTGAAACTTCAAATGCACCTTCAGGTAGCGTGCTACCCGGTCTTTTAACCGGCACAGCTTGGATCACTGGAGGATTATCCGGTGATATCGCAATGCGTTCGTTTAATTTAAAAGGCTGACCATCTTGTGTGAGATGAATACCTAAATCAGGAATATTGGTTTGTAGCGCAGCTTCATCAAACTGTGTTTTAGGTCCAATAATAGAAAGACCTAAATCCCATCCTTTTAAATTTGGATCGCAGACCAGTTGATAATTCACTGATTCGGTGTAATTAATACCATCTACTTTATGAATACCTACGTTGTGTCCAAAATAGACATCAATCAGTTGGTTATTGCTGATAACACAAGGAGGTGGAACTAATAAGGTGCCAAATAATTTCATATTCGGCGTATCTGCACCCATGACCGCGTAAGAATTCAGTAATGCAATCAGGCATATGTATTTTAATTTATTCATTTTCTGGCCCCTTACTGATAATCCACATGCAACGTGCCACTAGCGACAAAATCACCACCACTTAATGTGGCACTCTGATCACGAACAGGAATAGCTTCTAAATCAGGCAAATTAGGGTAGGTAAAATTAATCGCTTTGCCTAAATCTAATAATTGGCCTTGATATAAAATACGCACCCCTAATCCCGTAATATCTGTTTGTAGTGCATTTGAATCGAATCCAGTTGCGCTGCCAGTGATATAAACCTTCATTGCATTTGTCGGCATCTTTTGGCACGTCGCAGTATAGTGAACTGGCTGTTTATAATTTGCGCCATCAATACGCGTACTCATCACTTCGCCAAAATTTACCTCAATCATTTTGCCGTCATTGATCAAACAAGGCGGTGGGGCAATAACATTCCCAGTAATATTGATATAAACAATTCCTGGAATAACATCTTTCACCGCTCTAGCGGGTAAATTCGCAACAGCAGTAAAACTTAGGCCTCCAGTAAATGTTGCCAGAATAAAACTCAACACTGCTTTGCTTGGGCTAAACCGCTGTTCCATTTTCATAAAATAGACCTATTTAGTATCCTGCTGATGTTTCTGTCACTTTGCATTCATTGCCATTACAGCTAAATTTCATCTGTGGACGTCCACCATAATCATTGATGTAACTTAATACTGGTGACGCACCAAATGCAGAAGCATTTAGGTTTATCGTGCCTGTACTTTTAGGCGCAATCATTAATGGCTGAAAACCATCAAGACTTTTCCCTTGTAAACCTGTCAATCCATCAACTAATGTTACGTAGTAAGGTGTTGGGTTATTCACTTCGTAACGATCACCTTTTTTCGTTAAGATGATTTTTTCTTGCCAAGGATGAGTCAGATCTGTTTGAGTGGCATAAATAGCCGCTGGGCGATAAAACAACTTAATTCGTGTTTGTAATGCAATTTGCAACACGTTGGGTTTATCACTACGAGGTGGAATTTCACGCAAGTTAAAATAGAAAACGCTTTCTCTATCTTGTGGTAACTTGGCAATGTCAGGCAATGACTGCACTTTTACTTGGCTTTTATCGCCTGGTTCAATACGTTGGATTGGTGGTAAAACCAGCAATGGAGAATCAATACGTTCACCATTCTCATTTTCCATCCAACCTTGTGCTAAATAAGGCAGCTCTTTATTTTGATTACTGACATTTAAACTAATTGATTTATCCGCGCCATTAAAAATGACGCGCGTTCTATCTAAAGCAATCGCGGCAATGGCTTGACTAGTAAACATCATTCCAGTCAATAAAGTGGTTGTTACAACAAATAAGCGCTTTAATAACATCATTTTAAATTACTCTTTTTGTCTGAAATTATTGTTATCTTTCCCTTTTGCCTAACCTTATTTTGTGATCAATTGAGGTTTAGGTAAGGGTTCGGTTCTTTGATTGATTGTTGATGGTGTGGTATTGCCATCACCACAAGTTAGTAATAATGAAGATATAAACATGCCTTCAACTAATGTCGGGATCTGAACTTTGCACTGTGCTTGTCCATTCCAACGCACACTCAACACATCGCCACTATTAATACCTGTCAGGTAGACATTTCCACCATCATTGACAATACCGAGCTCTCGGCCTTTATCAGTTGTGACACTGGCACCAAATGGTGGATAAGTTCCATCTTGTAAACGAATGACAGCCATGGCTTTTTGTCCCGACACTACATCAAAGTGACGGTAGCCTATTGCGCCTTCTGTTAGGGTTAGTTGTTGAATTGAGCGTAATGCTTCAGCGTTATCAGGCATCTGATCAAGGTCGATACTGGCACTACTACGGTAATAATCATTGATATCAGGCAGTATGGCTTTACCAAAAGCATTGGTACGAGTAATAGCACCGATACTCTTCACTGGTACATCAGAAATACCATCTGTATCAATAAGTAAACGAGTACTACCTGTACGACTTGTACGGTGTAATGCCCCACCTTTTGGTGTCAATGTTGCCCCACCTTGCAATGATAATGTGGCTGATGTGTATTCATCATTTATATGGCTCGCACTGGCAGTGATTAATGCTGCATCAGCGTAATGCATGAGATAGGCATCTGCAGATGGTTTACCGTTACTACTTAAGCCAGCACCAACACGATAGCTACTATTGTCATCAATACGATCGTAATAACTGACATTATGTGAATTACCGTGTTTGTTAATCACGGTGTTGTAGCTAATGGTTGCACGATCGCTCCAAGGCATACTGACATTCATATAAATGCCATTATCATTGGTGCCATTGAATTTATTGCGAAACGCCGACAGACTGAGATTGATGTTTTTAAAGCGACCAATATCCATCGCTTTGGCTAATGACAAGTTATAGTTATCATTATTAGGCTTATTCCAATAAGTCTGATGGCTATAGTTTAAGTAAGCACTCAATCCCCATTCAGGGAACTGCTTACTAAACATAATGGTATAAAGCTCTTTATTGTTATCTTCTTCACCATCACGATAACGGCGATCTAAATATTGGTTCATACTCATAAAATCACGTTCAGAGAATCGATAGCCTGCGAATGTCACTTGGCTATTTATTTGTTCAAAACGTTTTGAGTAACTTAAGCGATAAGAACCACCGTGATAGCGCTTGTTATCACTTGGAATTTTGGCCCAAGAATGTGTTGCATCAAAAGAGATGGCACCCAACGCCATTAAGTCACGACCAATACCAGCAGAAACAGAGTTATAATCGCCAGAGACTAATGAACCACCATAAAGTGACCAACCATTACTAATACCCCACGAGAATTCACCCATACCAAAAATAGGACCTTCGGTATTACGGTTCATATCTGACGGTTTACCTGCAGATAATTTATATTGCACTCGGCCAGGACGTGTTAAATAAGGAATACTCGCAGTATCCATTTGGAATTCTTGAACAGATCCATCTTGTTCTTCAACACGGACATCTAATTTGCCACTCACTGCATCATTAATGTCTTGAATACGAAACGGCCCGGGAGCAACCTGAGTTTCATAGATCACACGACCTTGTTGGCTAATCGTCACCTTCGCATTCGTTTTTGCGACCCCCGTTACTTCAGGGGCATACCCCCTTAAGTTAGGCGGTAGCATATTGTCATCCGTAGATAAATTAATCCCAGTAAAACGGAAGTTATCGAAAATGTCAGAGCGTGAATAAGTCTCCCCCATCACAAGGCGAGCCCCTAATTGGGTGATTGCTCTATAAAGATAAAGCTGGTTCCATTTCCAACTATTTTCAGTGCTATCGGGAAGACCCGTTGTATGCTGATAACTTGCTTGCCAATCAGCACGGAAACGCCAAACCCCCAGGTTTGCGCCCACGGTTCCTAAACCTGTAACTTGTTGACGTTGCTTTCCTTTAGCGGGATCTGTCACGTTAGCATTGACGTTATAGTCAAAAAGCACTCCTGAGATACCATGATCCCAACGAGAAGGTGGATCCCAGTTTGGTGCTGAATATTCAAGATAAGCTTGAGGAATAGTCAGAATAAGATTACCACTTCCTAGACTTGCATTTACTGTCATTCCAGGAATGGAAGAGATATCAAGACAACTTCCATTATCTTGATATTTAACTTTTTCAGCCCATTCAGGTTTAAGGCCTATTTGATGGATCAATTCTGGAGGTAAGCAAGGTTCACTACCTTTAGGATCATTGGCAGGCACTACATAATTAATGTTATAAAGTTCAGGGAGTTCATTATTGTTAACACGAACAACAAACTCATATCGGCCAGGCATAATATAGCCCGCACGAGAGAAATCTGATAAGTCGATATTTTGCTTATCTTTTAGATCCAGAATATCGGCATTAAATTCAATATCACTATTTGCTAAAGCTGAACTTGAAATACTGGAAGCCCCAGTAAGGATTAAATAGATCAGTACAGCAACAGGCCGAATAGTATGTTGTTTTTTCTTTTTTTCCGTCCCTAAACCAACGGTTTTGAATGATCTCGCCATAAATTATCCAACCCGATCCATTTAATAGTATTCCAGCTTAAATCGCAGCGTTGTACGGTAATTCCCTGCTTTGGGTATTTCGTTATTTTTGACTATTCGCGCTTGATAAAGTAACGCCATTGATTTCGAATCAATACCAACAGGGGGCAATGGTTGCCCTGGAATAGCTTGTCTACCATAACGATCAGCTATCGCTAATGATGCACCTCTTGCTTCACCAGAAAGCGTAAAATTACCATTTTCGTTAGAAGGTCCTTCAAACGTTGCAATAAAACGAGGGTTGTCCGCTTCCTGACCTTTTTGTTCAATGAGCGTACATTCCGTTAATCTGATAGAAAAATACTCAATAGGTCCTCGCCCTTCAGTCACTAACATTGGAATAGAAACCGTTGTCAGTGGAATAACTTGTTCACCACTTCCTGCTGCAATCGTGCAAGATGGTTCTAAGATCGAGCCTGAAAGATTAAGTACCCCAAATCGCTGATGCATGTTTTTATCTTGTTTTACATCACTTGCTATTACCGATGTTGTCAGTAAGCTGGCAATAAGGCATAGCCATAGTGGTGTCATCTTGCGATTCATATTTTTCTCCGTAAGAAAAAAATCGTTAAAAATAGACACAGGAAATAAAGCTCTGTACATCCATGTACAGAACTTATTTTTTCTTACTGATAAGTCAGTGCGAAAGTTGCAATTGCAGTGAAGTCACCTGGAACAGCGGCTTCTGCAGCAGAACCTTGTAGGTAAGCAGCGAAGTTCAGATCATTATTACCATCACGTAAGTTTTGAGCTGCACTTGGTGTACCTAATTTGATTTGTTTACCACCCGCATCAGTGATAACAACAGCAGCATTTTTAGCGATACCTTCAATACCTAAAGAGCCTGCTAAAATGTCTGCATCTTCTGAACCAGTGAAGGTTGTTTGAACTGTTTTATAAGTTTCAGTTGTGCAATTTTCTAAAGAAATTTTGAAATCACGAGAATTACTACGGCCACCATCTTTTAATGCAGCAGTAGAAATTTGACCTAATGGAACAGTTTGATTTTCTGAATCAGGATGAATAGAACAAGGTGCATCAATAATTGAACCAACAAATTTAACAGTACCGTGACCTTGGTCAGCAGCAAATGCAGAACCCGCAGCAACAGATAAACCTAAGCCAAGAACTAACGCTAATTTATTTAATTTCATCTTTTTGTTTCCTAAAATATAAAGGACGAAGACATTAAAAATAATAAATTCATTAGGATTGAATTATTCCTAATTGAATGACTCATTATTGAGTTTTTTAATTTTGGTATACTTGTGCCCGTCCAAAACGAAATTAAATTTCGTTAGAAACAAAACAAAATACACCAAATTGTTTTGTTAAAAATTTTCATCTCGAAATTAAACACATTTAGATAATCTAACTTTAAATATCAGAAAAAGAGTTTATAATTCTAAGTGCAATTACTATAATTTGTGAAAAAAGTAAAAAAATTTATTTCTAGATTTTAAACAAAGTAACTAATCATATTTAATTTTTGAAATAATGATAAATATCAATATGTTAAATAAATGATGATATGTGATGAATATTAAATTTGACTTAAGTGAGAAGCCAGAGAATAATAGTAAACAATTTGGTGTATTCTGTTTATTTCTCTAAAGATGGCCGAATTCCTACCTATACTCATTTTTCGCTTTGTCAATCAATCACTTTCATTTTCTAAAAATAAATAAACTTTCAATAAACTTGTTTAAAATTAACAAGTAAAAGCGCAAGCATAAAAAAAACACAACTCTTTATTGATACATATTACTTGTTATAGTTATGTATCAATTGACTTTTGTTCTTTGTTATCTCATTGAAAAGGTTATAAAAATGAAGCAACGTAAGTTTCTTACACGTTTTGAGATCAACTCTATTTTGAAGCAAGCAAAAGAAGGACGATATCCAGAAAGAGATTACTGTATGTTTTTAATGTGTTTTTTACATGGATTTCGTGTTAGTGAGCTATGCAGACTAACTTTAAGCGATATCGATTTGGAAAGTAGGATACTCTACGTCAGGCGCTTGAAAGGAGGTTTATCAACAACACAACCTATTATAGAAGAGGAATACGATGCGCTGGTTAACTGGTTGAAAAAAAGGGAAACATGGAGAGAATCTGACTCAGAATGGGTCTTTTTATCTCAAAAAACAGGTCCAATCTCTCGTCAACAAGTATATGGATTACTTCGCCGTTTAGGTAAAGAAGCTAATGTATCTATAAGCCCTCATCCCCATATGTTACGCCATGCATGTGGCTATGCGCTTGCTGATTTAGGTAGAGATACGCGTCTAATTCAGGATTACTTGGGACATCGGAATATTTCACATACTGTTATCTATACAGCAAGCAACTCAAAACGTTTTGTTCACATTTGGGATATAAGAAATTAACAATCACTTTTTTATTAATATGCGCTATGAAGATTAATACACTAAATAGAGTAGGCTATATTTTTTCAATAAGAATAAAGTTAATTTTTAATATAATTAAGAAATTTAGGATTTGTTTTATACTAAATAAATAACTGCGATTGTAGATATTAATAAGTTATTAATAATTCTTTTTTAATTAAAGAGTGACTCAATATAGGTATTCGTTTTTTGATTATCTTTATTGGTTGATTATAAATTTAATATCAGTAATTATTTATTAATAATGCTAAACATTGATTGTTTAAATTTCAAACAGCAAATAAGGACTTAATTTAAAAATAACTTTAACTCTTTAACTTGTATTCATTTGCATTCCATGCACACGCTGTCATATCTCACTATCCCCTACGTTACTATTAGGGGATAGTTATGAATTACCGTAAAAAAGTACGATTAACCTTTTACACACACCACCTGTCTTAGTGTATGAACAACTTCAACCAAAGATGATTGAGCCTTCATAACCGCATCAATATCCTTATAAGCCATTGGAATTTCGTCAATAACATCTTTATCCTTTCGACATTCCACATGAGCTGTAGCTCGGATCTGATCTTCAACACTAAAGGCTTTTTTAGCCGCCGTTCGACTCATTACACGTCCTGCACCATGGCTACATGAACAAAAACTTTCAGCATTTCCTTTTCCTCTTACAATAAAGCTCTTAGCACCCATTGAGCCTGGAATGATCCCCATTTCACCACGTTGTGCTGAAACAGCTCCTTTTCGTGTTACCAATATCTCTTCACCAAAGTGCATTTCCTTTTGCACATAGTTATGGTGGCAGTTCACTGCTTGTTGTTGTGTCGTAAAAGGTTTAGTGATTTGTGTTGATAATGCGGCCAACACACGTTCCATCATGACTTCTCGATTATGTCGTGCAAAATCCTGAGCCCATTCAACCGCTTCTATATAGTCATCATAGAAAAGCGTTCCTTCTTTTAAGTACGCTAAGTTTTTATCTGGCAAATTAGCAATATGTTCTCTCATATCTTCTTGTGCCATTTGTATAAATAACGTACCGATAGCGTTGCCAACTCCCCGAGATCCACTATGCAACATTACCCAAACGTTATCTGATTCATCAAGACACAACTCAATAAAGTGGTTCCCTGTTCCTAATGTTCCAAGATGACGATAATTATTAGTATTTCGTAAACGTGGATACTTATCAGTTAAAACCTTAAAACGTCCTTCAAGTTGTTGCCAATGTTGATCAACAAGTTTAGGTGGGTTCTTCCATGAACCACGATCATTCCCTGATTGATAACTCGTTCTTCCATGAGGAACGGCTTGTTCTATTGCTGTTCTTATCGCAAATAAATTATCGGGCAGATCATTTGCATGTAATGATGTTTTCACTGCAATCATTCCACAACCGATATCCACACCAACAGCCGCTGGAATAATCGCACCTTTGGTTGGAATAACACTGCCTATTGTTGAACCTTTGCCTAAGTGAACATCAGGCATAACCGCCATATGTTTAAAGATAAAAGGCATCTTAGCGGTATTGATAAGCTGCTTTAGAGCATCGGCCTCAACAGGCACACCATTTGTCCACATTTTAATTTCAGCAGTCCCTGCTTCTTTTACTATTTGGTGATCCAATATCATGCTTGTGCTCCTTTAATTTGGACTAATCCGTTTAATACTTGATCTAAACCGCCATAAACGGAGATCTTATCAATACGTTCTGCTATACGTTCTACCGTTTCTAGCTCTTTTAGCCTTAAAGCAACAGGGTTATTTTCCATCACTTTCGCAGTATTTAATAAAGAACGTGTTGCTGATGTCTCTTCTCTTCGACGAATGACATTAGCTTGTGCTGATTTTTCAGCTTCAACGACTTGCGCTAAAATCGTTTTCATTTCACCCGGTAAAACGATATCTTTTACCCCTAATGAAGCCACTTCAATACCATATCCTTGAGTGGCTTCACTGATTTTTTCACTGACTAAACTATCTATCAGGCTTTTATTTTCTAATAATTCATCCAGCGTTCTTGTTCCTACTGCTTCGCGTAAGGCAAATTGCAACTCTTTATATAAGAACTCCAATGGTGAAGCCAGTTGTTGATATGCTAAAAGTACATCGCTATAACGCCAGTTAGCCGATAAATTAATACGCAGTGTCACTTTGTCTTTCGTTAAGATCTCCTGCCCACTAACATCCAGTGTTTGTAAACGCATATCGACTACTTCAACATCTACTTTATACTGATAACGCCAATATCCTTTTAGTCCCGGTGGCAATAAGGCTTGTGTTTCTCCATTGATCCGAATAACACCATTATGCCAAGCAGGAATATCCACATTGAGAACCCCTTCACTTCCCTTTATGACTTGATTTCGTAATTTAGGATGCTGGAGTTTTTTCATCAATATTGAAGATACTTCAAGTTCATCGATAGATACTATTTCTAGAGAACGGTCGGCATACCGCCAATATAAACGTCGCGTTCCTGGTGCTAAGATCTCTTTTAAAGAGCCGTTTTCATATAAAAGGCCAATCTCTTCATCCGATAACACAATATCAAAACCATACTCAGCCACCCATTGAGGATAGTATTGACGTAAAAATTCGGCTTTCTCGCTTTCTAATGCTCCCCCATTTAAAGGGAAAACATCTGCACTGAGCTGACGCCCAAAATCAAAAAATTTATGTTCACCTGCTGTTAGCACATCAATGTATTCATCTTTTTTCTTTAAAAGTGCTAACTGCCCCTGTTTTACCACTATTGTTGTTTTTATCATTTTTCGTTCCTTCTTCTTTTTTATTCTTCTTTATATAGTGCAATTTATCGTGACTTACTTTTCCACGGGCAAGCTTTGCGAAACTGAAAGGAAAACAAGAGAGGAACGATACTTTGTTTGTCTCTTCTTCTGCTATCAATCCAGCTCCGTTGCTGGTGGATAAGTAAGGTGACGGTACAGCTGTCACAACGATTTTTTATATTTAAATTTACATTTGGATTTGTAATGGTTTTGGTGTCAGGAATCGAACCTGAAAATAACCCTCTTCACCTACAGAGTCTCGATGTGGAGGAACACATTTAGATAACACTACAGAGTGTTCCTCATGTGCCTACCAGATTTAAAATCTGCTCAAGACAGTAATAATATTGCCAATATCGTGCCAAGTTTTAAAAATATAAAAAAAATATTTCTAAGTTATTGTTTTTTATTAATAAAATATTTTTTGTAATTTTTAGATATTTACCCATTAAATTAAAAACAACAGAACACTATCTTTTTATCTATATATTTATAAAAATAGATAAAAAATAAGTAGAGATAATTTAATGAAACGCAAAGTAGTGATTGGTGTTTTAGGCACAACATTAGATAAAAGAGGTAAAAGCCATAAAAGGTGGAACTCATGGCGCCCAACAATTTCCATTTGTCATCAAAAGGATTTTCCTGTTAGCCGATTAGTGATGATCCACCAGCCTAATGACTCAATGCTAGCATCTAAAATTACAGAAGATATCCATACTGTCTCACCTGATACTGAGGTGTGGCCTTATGAAATTGATATTTGTGATCCGTGGGATCTCGAAGAGGTTTACAGCCATTTTCTTGATTTTGCAGTAAATTATCCATTTGATACTGAAAATGAAGAATATTATGTGCATATCACAACAGGAACACATATTGCTCAAATTTGTTGGTTTCTACTGACAGAAGCACACTACTTACCAGCAAAACTATTACAAACCTCACCCACTTCTAAAATAGAAAATGAAGACGGTGCTAAAACCATACAGTCAGCTACAGGCAGTTATGCCATTATTGATCTTGATTTAAGCCGTTATACAAAGTTAACGAGTCGGTTTGAACACTATCATAATGAGTCACTCTCTTTTTTAAAATCAGGGATTGCCACACGTAATGAACGCTTCAATACCTTAATTGCTCAAATTGAACGAGTAGCGTTGCGCTCTTTTGCTCCTATTCTATTAACGGGTCCCACTGGTGCAGGAAAATCATTTCTTGCTCAACGTATTTATGAATTACGACAATCGCGCCATTTTGTAAAAGGGCGTTTTATCGCAGTTAACTGCGCTACTTTGCGCGGTGACAACGCCATGTCCACTTTATTTGGACATGTAAAAGGCGCATTTACCGGTGCGTTGCAAGCTAGACAAGGATTATTAAGAGAAGCAAACAAAGGGATTTTATTTCTGGATGAAATTGCAGAATTAGGGCTTGATGAGCAAGCGATGCTACTTAAAGCGATAGAAGAAAAATCTTTTTATCCGTATGGCTCAGATACTGAAGTACAAAGCGATTTCCAGTTGATAGCAGGTACACATCGAGATATGGATAAACAAATTGCAAAGGGGCTTTTTCGCGAAGATCTCTATGCAAGGATTAATATGTGGTCTTTTTCATTACCGGGATTAGTCGATCGCAAAGAGGATATCGAACCCAATATCGACTATGAGTTACATCATTTTACAACACTCTATCAAAAAGCGATCCGCTTTAATTCAGATGCAAAATCTCACTATATTCGGTTTGCCACATCTGAGCAGGCTTTATGGCGTGGTAATTTTCGTGAACTTAGTGCTAGTATAACGCGAATGGCTACACTTGCTGAAAATGGTCGTATTACCCTTTCTCTTGTTGATGAAGAAATTAATCGTTTAAAACAAAATTGGGGAGTGGCTTCATCTTCTTTATTTAATAGTACTGATATTGATCTCTTCGATCTTAGCCAACTCAATACAGTTATCAAAACCTGTCAGCAATCATCAACACTCTCAGAAGCTGGTAGAAAACTTTTCGCAGTATCAAGACAAAATAAAAAACAACCCAACGATGCCGATCGATTACGTAAGTATCTTGCGAAATTTGATTTAAATTGGGAACAAATTCAACATGGAGAATAATATTTCATTATGGAGCTCATTTTTTTAGGCACTAACGCAGGCGTTCCGTCTAAAGAGAGGAATGTCACAAGTATGGTGCTTGATTTACAAAATAAACAAAAAAGTATGTGGATGTTTGATTGTGGTGAAGCCACACAACATCAGATACTGCATACTCGCGTGAAATTGCCGCGTTTAAATAAAATTTTTATTACCCATTTACACGGTGACCATATTTTTGGTTTGCCGGGACTACTTTGTAGTCGTTCAATGGGGGGAACTGAAACAGGCTTAACAGTATATGGCCCCTCTGGCATCAAAGCTTTTATAGAAACATCACTGACATTAAGTCAATCCTATTTAACTTATCCTATTAATATTGTTGAAATTGACGAAGCGGGTTTTCTGTTTGAAGAAGAAGGAATGAAAGTCAGTTGTGAAGCACTTTCTCATCCAGTACCTTGTTTTGGCTATCGCTTAGAGGAAGAAAATAGCCTCGGTAAACTCGATGCTCAGAAGCTAAAAGCTGAAAATATTCCGACTGGCCCTTGGTTACAAGAGTTAAAACAAGGCAAAACTATTACATTACCCGATGGAAGAGTCATTGATGGCCAAGAGTATATCGGCCCTGAAATAAAAGGACGCTGTATTGCTATTTTTGGTGATACACAACCCACACCGGATGCATTAAAACTAGCGAATAACGCGGATGTTATTGTGCATGAAGCAACGTTTAAGCATGAAATGGCTGAACAAGCAAATAGTCGCGGGCATTCAACAACAGTACAAGCTGCAACATTAGCAAAAGACGCTAACGTCAAAAAGTTGATTATTACCCATCTTAGTAGCCGCTATTTACCAGAAGACTGTGTTGAGTTGCTCAATGAATGCCAACACGTTTTTAGCCATACTGAAATTGCGTCTGATTTTGCCGTGTTTAAGTTGTAGTTCTACTATTAGAAAGTAACAATAGCGACATTACGTCGCCATTGTTACTCTACAGCATTCACCTAATCATCGATTTGTATTTTAGTTAATTATTCGGTAATGATGCGGTACGTTTTATCTTGCCATCTTGCAAAATAAAATTCACTTTCCCATCCCAAAACTCAGCTAAAAAAACATCTTCAGGCTTATCAATATGCTGATTTTTCATTTCTTCTTGTAACCATGCTTCATCTTTTTCTATTTGTACTAATTCTGAAGTACGGATAACGCCATCTTTCATCACAATCAAGGACGGCATTTTAGCACCGTCACACACTACTGTAATTTGTCCATCAGGTTCAATTTGTGCATAGTTAACTTCTTGAAATGAATGGATACCTTGAGCATGAAGACGTGAAGTAATATTAAGAATATCTATTTTATTCTTCTTCTCCATGATGTTTTCCATAATAAACTCGCCCTTCTTTATGATAGGGATCGGATTTCCAATGGTAACCGCACGAAAAAAATTGAATCGTTTGCTGATATAGTTGAGCAAAGAGATAAAACAAACACCAATTAAAAAGACAATAATATATTGGTAAAGAGGAATAGCATCAGTATAAATCACCCCTCCCATAATCCCCCCAAGAACAAAATTGCCAATAAAATCAATGGGAGTTAATTGAGAAAGTTGTGTTTTCCCTGATAAATTCATATGGGCTAATATGATAGTAAAACCAATAATAAATTTAATAATAACCAGAAAGTAATATTCCATTTGCATCTCACATTTCCAATAATGTCTGCCCTCATTATTATAAAGCAGAAAACGCTATCCTGATAAAAATTCAAATTATTTTTCATGGGATTTGACTAAGAAAAAACACTTAATATACTTAAGTTAGTTGATTTTAAGACTCACACTATACTTATTACGATAGTTTATCTGTAATCTCTTACTATCAGCGTAATAGCTTCTCGCCTTTTTTACTACTTACGCGGGATATCACTGAATTGTTTTTGAACACACATTTTGGAGAAAAAAATGAATAAAAAACTACTTACTTCATTGGTTCTAGCGGGTCTGGTTACTATCACAGCTGGTTGTGATGATTCATCTAAAAAAGTCGATGATGGTATAGATAAAGCAAAAGAAACTGCAACTCAAGTAACTGAGACAGCACAAGATAAAGCTAACGAGTTGACAGAACAAGCCAAAGATAAAGCCGCTGACGTAAAAGAAGATGCAGCTGCAAAAGCAGATGAATTAACACAACAAGCTCAAGAGCTAAAAGATAAAGCAGAACAAAAAGCTGCAGAATTAAAAGCACAAGCTGATGAAAAAACAGATGCGCTAAAAGAGAACATCTCACAAAAAACTGATGATTTAAAAGATGCGAGTGCAACAAAAGCAGAAGAGATTAAGCAAAGTTTAGAAGCTGAAAGCAATAAACTCTCTGAAAAAGCGACAGAGTTAAAACAAGATGCCAGTAAAACAGCAGATAACCTGATGCAAGAAGCTGACACAAAAGTTGATCAGCTAAAAGGTGATGCTTCAAAAACAAGTGGTGATATAAAACAACAGGCTCAAGAGACTGAAAATAAAGCACTTGATAAAGCAGATCAATTAACTGATCAAGCCAAACAAAAAATTGATGATTTAAAAGCTGAAAATAAATAATCAGATTTCAGTTTTTTTGATGAATCAAGAGCCAGTAAATTTTTACTGGCTTTTTTTGTACAAAAAAAAGACGAGGCTTGATCGATTAAGCAAAAAATGTAACCATGTTCTCCTTTTTTCAACAGGAGAAACCTATTAAAGAGCGAAAGCACCTAGCATACAAAGTTGTTACTAATTTGATTTAATTATATTTTTCTTCATTTTACGGAAAAAATAACTGACTTCCGTTCTTTTATAAAGCATCTTTCCAATTTGGTGTTTTATTCAAATTTTCTTATGAACTTTTCTTTTCTGATGACATAAACAATCAGATAGAGGGTAGCGAAAAGTCTCTTTCTAGGAAAATAACAAAAAATAGGTTAACTATGAGCCAACAAAACGATATAACGCCTCAGAAAATTAGGATAAAAATTAATCCTCCCGTTTTTTATACATCAGCACTACTCATTTCATTAATCGTTGGATTTTCTGCGCTATTTCCAGAACTTGCTAATGATAAACTAGGTCATCTTCAGGAAAACCTCTTCACAAATGCGAGTTGGTTCTACATTCTAGCCGTAGCATTGGTTTTGCTGAGTGTGACTTATTTAGGGTTCTCCCGCTTTGGTCAGATCAAGTTAGGCCCCGATCATGCACGTCCCCACTTTAGCTATTTTGCTTGGTTTGCCATGCTTTTTTCAGCAGGTATGGGAATTGGCTTAATGTTCTTCGGTGTTGCAGAACCTGTTATGCATTACCTTATGCCTCCAACGGGTGAAGCACAAACCATAGAAGCTGCTAAAGAAGCGATGCGACTAACCTTCTTCCATTGGGGATTACATGCATGGGCAATTTACGCGATTGTCGCTTTGATCTTAGCATTCTTCTCTTATCGTCATGGTTTACCGTTAACGTTGCGTTCAGCTCTTTACCCTATTATTGGTGATCGTATACATGGCCCAATTGGTCATGCTGTTGATATTTTTGCCGTTGTGGGAACTGTTTTTGGTGTTGCAACTTCTCTCGGTTTTGGTGTTTTACAAGTTAATGCAGGTTTAAATCACCTTTTTGATGTTCCTATTAATCCAACCGTGCAAGTTGTATTGATTGTTGTGATAACAGGACTTGCAACCATTTCTGTTGTTTCTGGATTAGAAAAAGGGATCCGTTTTTTATCTGAACTGAATTTAGGATTGGCAGTTGTTCTTCTTTTATTAGTCATAATCCTTGGTCCAACCGTATTGATATTAAAATCATTTGTTGAGAATACGGGGGGATATCTATCCGAAATTGTCAGTAAAACTTTTAATCTCTATGCATACGAGCCAAAATCGAGTGATTGGTTAGGTGGATGGACTCTGCTTTATTGGGGTTGGTGGCTTTCATGGTCCCCATTTGTAGGGATGTTTATTGCCCGTATTTCTCGCGGTCGTACTATTCGTGAATTTGTTATCGGTGTTCTGTTTGTTCCTGCTGGCTTTACCTTACTTTGGATGACCGTTTTTGGTAATACCGCTATTCATTTAATCAAAGATAAAGGTGCAGAAGCTCTCGCAAATATCGTACAAAAAGATGTCTCATTAGCTTTATTTGAGTTCTTAAATTATTTCCCATTTTCTTCTGTTTTATCCTTCTTTGCGATGTTGATGGTCGTTGTCTTCTTTGTGACCTCAGCTGACTCGGGTGCTATGGTCGTTGATACTTTAGCTTCAGGTGGTGATAGTGAAACACCTGTGTGGCAACGTATTTTCTGGGCAGGCTTAATGGGTGTTTCTGCAATTACTTTATTATTAGCCGGTGGTTTAACCGCGCTACAAACAGTCACTATTGCAAGTGCACTTCCCTTCTCAATGGTATTGCTTGCTTCTATTTATGGGTTAATAAAAGCATTGCGAGTGGATGTATATAAACGTGATAGCCAACAATTAACGACAATTGCGCCACCAGCAAGCCGTAATCCGATCCCTTGGCAACGCCGTTTAAGAAATATTGCCTATTTCCCTAAACGTTCTCATGTAAAACGTTTTATGGATGAAGTGATCCAACCCTCAATGGAAATGGTATCTGCCGAGCTAAGTAAACAAGCGACACAATGTATTATCCATAACGATGAAGATGATCGAATTGGTTTTGAAGTCGATTTAGGCGATGACATGAATTTCTTCTATGAAGTTCGTCTGCGTTTTTATACTCAACCCGCTTTTGCTTTAGCTGGATTAAGTGATGAAGAAAGAGACGAAGAACATAAATATTATCGCGCTGAGATTCATTTAAAAGAAGGTGGACAAGACTACGATGTCATGGGCTGGACGAAAGAACAAATCATTCACGATATTCTTGATCAGTATGAAAAACACATCCACTTCTTACATGTATTAGGTAAACAATAATATTATCTAAATCATAACAAACAAAAAGGAGATGCTCTTGCATCTCCTTTTTTATTATCAATAATAAATTATTTCTCTGATTGTTCGATATCATCTGGATTAAGCGCAATCAGCTCTTTTAATAATCCAGCTAGTCGTTGTAGTTTTTCAGTGGAAAACTTTTGCTCAAGTAATTGATAGCCTTCTTCAATTTTAGGCTGAATTTTATCGTATAAATCTTGGCCGTTTGTAGAAAGTGAAACAAAAAGTTTTCGTTGGTCACTGACAGGCTTTAATCGACAAATTAGCTCGTCTCTTTCCATTCTAATCAGAATGCCTGTTAGGCTTGGTCGAAGAATACACGATTTTTGTGCTAATTCGTGAAAATCAATAGAACGCTTATCCGCAAGCACTCGAATAATCCGCCATTGTTGTTCTGTCAGATTATGCTCTTTAAGAACAGGTCGAAAAAAACCCATCGCAGATTCCCGAGCTTGCAATAGCGCGATAGTTAATGATTCATGCATAATCAAGAAGCTCTTTATATGGTGTTATAGGTGAATGGACGAAAAATCACTCAATATAGACAGTGAAAAAGTACCGCTGTTTATGGTTTATAAAATGACTATATTCTAAGAATAGACTATTTGTTACAATTATTCATATTAACAAATAAATAAAGTTGACTCAATTTTTGCAATTTTATTCTCTTTGTGCAATTTATCACCCTTCACTTTTATTTGTTTTAACACCTCTGTTCTCAACCTTTTGCCCTATATGCAATTATTATGAGTTTACAATTTGTGTTATCCCTCTATCTATTGAAAAAAGTCGCCTGATTTGCCTATTACCTTAGTTATAAATTAGGAATAATGATCGTAGCGATAAGGTTGTCTCACATTTTTTTGAGATAAAGTTAACAGGTTGTAACAAAGAAAGATTGCTATCTTTGTTTATGCGCGGTAGCGTTACGGCTTTAAAACAACGCAACAAAGAGACCGGCAATAACATTACAACTTTGTTAGCGGAGTAGTTAGGTGATTTTTTAGTTATCTAACTAATAATTATTTTAAGTGAAGACGCCCACAGACGAGAAGTCTGGCAGTAGGAGTAAATAATGTCTGAGGAAAAACAGGCTAACCCACTTTTTCGGGATGCAATGGCAAACTTAGGTGCGGCAGTTAATATCGTTGCAACAAATGGCGATGCTGGATGCTGTGGCTTAACCGCAACAGCAGTATGTTCCGTTACTGATAACCCACCTACCGTGATGGTTTGCATCAACAGTAAAAGTCAGATGAACGCTATTTTTCAAGAAAATGGAAAATTGAGCATCAATATATTGAATCATGAGCAAGAAGAAATGGCATGTCATTTCGCCGGAATGACAGGGCTCGCGATGGCAGATCGCTTTACCCAGCCAGGATGGCAAAACGGACAATTACAACAACCCGTATTAACAAATGCACTCGCCTGCTTAGAAGGTGATATTTATGATGTTCGCCAAGTGGGCACACATTTTGTTTATATGGCTGAAATTAAAAATATTGCTGTACGTGAAGATGGTGATGGACTTATTTATTTTAAACGTCGTTTCCATTCTGTTAAAAATGAATTGGCGCCTATCTCCATTTAAACTTTGGTTATTTCTGACTCAAGATAAAAACGCGCTTTCAATAAGGGCGTTTTTTATTATTAATAATATCTTTATAAAATTAAATATTTATCCAAAATAAATGAATACTTATTTAATTAAATATCAATTCCTAATTTTTAGGTCTTTATTAAACTTTTATTAACATCTGTTTGTTATAAAAGAATATCTTTAAATTATAATGAAAAAATTCTTTCTATAATCAATCAGTCACATCATCAAAAATATTTTCTTTCCACTTTCATCATGTATCTTTATTTATTTTAATTAGATTAAAATACAAACAAAAAATAGTCTTATTGACGAAATTTTATACCAAAAGCCAATTAAATAGCTTTATTTGAAAATAAACTAATGAATATTTTTTTCAATCTGGTATTAATCTTCCCTACAGTGTGATCAACCTTTGAGAAGTCATTCCATCAATATATTAGTCTACTCGACTTGCTGATTACCTTCTTAAATTTGCAAACATCACTCTAAATGCGACAGATAATGTTACCGTCATGTAACATATCTCATAAGTTTGAGTAAATAACATCGTTGTTAAAAATAAATAATAATTAGGGGCATTACAGATATGGATAAACCCGCTCAAGTCGGTTTATTACAACAGCCTAAACCATTCTTTATGATTTTCTTTGTAGAATTATGGGAACGTTTTGGTTACTACGGCGTACAAGGTATTCTTGCCGTTTATTTTGTTAGTAAACTTGGATTCTCTCAAGAACAGGCTTTTATTACTTTTGGTGCATTTTCTGCACTGGTTTATGGGCTTATTTCTATTGGTGGTTATGTTGGTGATCATTTATTAGGAACAAAACGAACTATTGTTTTAGGTGCTATTGTCTTGGCTATCGGTTATTTCATGACTGGTATGTCAATTATGTATCCTAATTTAATTTTCTATGCATTAGGAACTATCGCTGTAGGTAACGGTTTATTTAAAGCGAATCCTGCAAGCCTATTAGCAAAATGCTATCCACCTAAAGACCCCCGTCTTGATGGCGCATTTACGCTATTTTATATGTCGATAAATGTTGGTTCATTAATTTCTTTATCTATTGCGCCAGTACTTGCCGATCATTATGGATATGGACTGACTTATAATATTTGTGGTATTGGCTTAATTATCGCCTTATTGGTTTATTTCTTCTGTCGTAAGATGGTAGCAAATATTGGTTCTGAACCAGACCATTTACCAATGAATTACAACAAACTGCTATTAGTCATTGCTGGGTCTGTCGCAATGGTATTTGCTTGTGCATGGTTACTGCACAACGTAATGATTGCGAATATTGTTTTAGTCAGCTTGTCTATTATTGTTGTCTTCATTTATTTCCGTGAAGCATTTAAACAAAAAGACCGTGTTGCACGTAATAAAATGTATGTTGCTTTTGTTCTGATGTTAGAAGCTGTTATTTTCTACATTCTTTATGCACAAATGCCAACCTCACTAAACTTCTTTGCTATTCACAACGTTCATCATAATTTATTGGGTTTTGAGATCCACCCTGTAAGCTTCCAAGCTTTAAATCCATTCTGGATTATCATTGCTAGCCCAATCTTAGCCATCGTATATAGTCGTTTAGGCGCGAAAGGCAAAGACTTCTCAATGCCAGCGAAGTTTACCGCAGGAATGCTTCTGTGCTCGTTAGGATTCCTTACAGCTGCCGCATCGGGTATGTGGTTTGCAGATGCTCAAGGCTTAACATCACCTTGGTTTATCGTTCTGGTTTATTTATTCCAGAGTTTAGGTGAGCTAATGATCAGTGCATTAGGTTTGGCCATGGTTGCAGCTTTCGTACCGCAATATATGATGGGCTTTATTTTAGGTATGTGGTTCTTAACTCAAGCAACGGCCTATTTGTTAGGTGGTTATGTTGCAACCTTCACAGCAGCACCAGAAGGTATTACAGATCCACTACAGACTTTACCTATTTATACCGATGTGTTTGGTAAAATTGGTATAGTGACCTTAATTGTAGGTCTGGTTATGTGGGCAACAGTGCCCCTACTTACCCGGATGATGAAAGAAGAAAGCAAAGGCGTTAAAGTCACAGGCTAATCTTTCAGTTAATATATTACTTAATTTAAGCGTCTATTCATTAATAGACGCTTTTTTGTATCTGCTTTATCTCAATTTTAGATCTTCTTTCATGGGGATCGGATATCTCTAATAGAGACTATAAAGATATTGATTATCAACATAACTTCATACCTAATTTTGCAGATAAATATCATCATAACCAAATTGCCTGATAACTTTCTATCAGACATAAAAAACCCGCCAAGTAAGCGGGTTTGTTTCATTTTAAATGAATGAATTAATTACAGAACATCAATCGCATTCAATTCTTTAAATGCTTGCTCTAAGCGAACAACCATTGATGATTGTGCTTGGCGTAACCAGTTACGTGGGTCATAGTATTTCTTGTTAGGTTTATCAGCACCTTCAGGGTTACCTAACTGACCTTGCAGATAGCCTTCGTTCTTTTTGTAGAACTGTAAAATACCATCCCAAGTTGCCCACTGAGTATCAGTATCGATATTCATTTTGATAACACCATAGCCAACAGCTTCTTTGATTTCTTCAGCAGAAGAACCTGAACCGCCGTGGAAAACGAAATCTAGGCTATTGTGTGGCAGATTGAATTTCTCTGATACGTAGTCTTGTGAGTTACGCAGAATTTTTGGCGTTAATTGAACGTTACCTGGTTTATAAACACCGTGAACGTTACCGAAAGAAGCTGCGATAGTGAAACGAGGGCTTACCGCACTCAGTTTTTCATATGCGTAAGCAACATCTTCTGGCTGAGTATACAGAGCAGAACTGTCCATACCTGTATTATCAACACCGTCTTCTTCACCACCAGTACAGCCTAATTCGATCTCTAAAGTCATATCGATTTTAGCCATACGCGCTAAATATTTAGCACAGATTTCGATGTTTTCTTCTAATGACTCTTCTGATAAGTCAATCATGTGAGAAGAGAACAGTGGTTTACCTGTTTTAGCGTAGTGTTTTTCACCTGCATCTAACAGACCATCAATCCATGGTAATAATTTTTTCGCACAGTGGTCAGTGTGCAGAATAACAGGAACACCGTAGTATTCAGCCATTTGATGCACATGGTGAGCACCAGAAATTGCACCTAAAATAGCGGCTTGCTGTGGCACATCAGATTTAAGACCTTTACCTGCGATAAATGCAGCACCACCGTTAGAGAACTGTACAATAACAGGAGAACGAACTTTCGCAGCAGCTTCTAACACAGCATTGATTGAGTCAGTACCTACGCAGTTAACCGCAGGCAGAGCAAATTTGTTTTCTTTTGCTACTGCAAATACTTTTTGTACATCATCACCCGTGATGACGCCCGGTTTCACGAAATCAAAAACTTTAGACATGTAATAAGATCCTATATTTGGAACAGGTAGAAAATAACTTTCTACCTGTATGAGCTGACTTAATTACTGTTTAGCGCGTTCTTCTAACATTGCAACAGCAGGAAGTTTTTTGCCTTCAACGAATTCTAAGAAAGCACCACCACCGGTTGAAATGTAAGAGATTTTGTCTGCGATATCAAATAAATCAATAGCTGCCAGCGTATCACCACCACCTGCGATAGAGAATGCTTCGCTATCTGCGATCGCTTTAGCAATGATTTCTGTGCCTTTACGGAAGTTAGGGAATTCAAATACGCCTACTGGGCCATTCCACAGGATAGTTTTCGCATTTTTCAGGATTTCAGCTAAACGTTCAGCTGTCACATCACCGATATCTAGCACTTGTTCATCGTCTTTGATGTCACTTGCTGATTTTAAAACAGCTTCTGCTGTTTCTGAGAATTCAGTTGCAACACGAACATCACTTGGTACTGGAATATCGCATTTTTCCATCAGTTTTTTAGCGTCATCAACTAGGTCTGCTTCATATAAAGAACGGCCTACTGGGTGACCTTCTGCTGCGATAAAGGTATTTGCGATACCACCACCAACGATTAATTGGTCAGCGATTTTTGATAAAGAATCTAATACAGTCAGTTTAGTTGAAACTTTAGAACCACCAACAATTGCAACCATTGGGCGCGCTGGTTTATCTAATGCTTTACCTAATGCTTCAAGCTCTGCTGATAACAGTGGGCCAGCACAAGCAACTTGTGCAAATTTAGCAACACCATGAGTTGATGCTTGAGCACGGTGAGCAGTACCGAATGCATCCATTACGAATACATCACATAATGCAGCGTATTGTTTAGACAGTGTTTCGTCGTCTTTCTTTTCGCCTTTGTTAAAACGAACGTTTTCAAGAACAACTAATTCACCGGTATTAACTTCAACACCGTTTAAATAGTCTTTAGCAAGGCTAACTGGTGCGGTTAATTTGTCTTTCAGATAGTCAACAACTGGTTTTAAAGAGAACTCTTCGTTGTACTCACCTTCGGTAGGACGGCCTAAGTGAGAAGTTACCATCACTTTAGCGCCTTGTTTTAACGCGGCTTCAATTGTTGGTAAAGAAGCACGGATACGTGCATCTGAAGTTACTTTACCATCTTTTACTGGAACGTTCAGGTCAGCACGGATAAGAACTCGTTTACCCGCTAGGTCTAAATCGGTCATCTTAATTACAGACATGATGAATCCTCTCATTGATTCTCTAAAATTTAGTAATCTTCTGTTCAGTGTGTTGTATTTTACGCGACACCGTCATTAAAACATGATTATTTAAAACCAGTTGTAGCCATTGCTAACGTTGTATCAAGCATCCGATTAGCAAAGCCCCATTCATTATCACACCAGACTAACGTCTTGATCAGGTGTTGCCCACTGACTCTTGTTTGAGTGCCGTCAACAATAGCACTATGAGGGTCGTGGTTAAAATCAGTTGAGACTAATGGCAATTCTGTGTAATCCACTATACCACGAAATGCGCCAGTTGCTGATTTTTGAATTAACCGATTGACATCTAACACATTTACAGCAGTTTTCACAGTGACACTTAAATCAATTGCCGTCACATTAATTGTAGGAACTCGTACAGAAATTGCCTCAAAATGATCTTTAAATTTTGGGAAAATCCGAGTAATTCCTGCGGCCAATTTCGTATCAACAGGAATGATAGATTGTCCTGCGGCACGAGTACGGCGTAAATCCTTATGATATGCATCAATCACGGGTTGATCGTTCATGGCTGCATGAATTGTTGTTACTGTTCCAGATTCTATATTAAATGCATCATCCATCATTTTAATGATAGGAATAATGCAATTTGTTGTACAAGATGCATTTGAAACAATGCGGTGTTCTTTTTTAAGTTCATGTTGATTAACACCAAAAACCACTGTTGCATCTAAATCTGTTGTACCTGGATGAGAAAAGAGCACTTTTTTTGCACCTTGTGCAATATGAGCTTCGCCATCAGTACGAGAGCCATAAGCACCACTACAATCAAGCACAACATCAATACCAAGCTCACCCCAAGGTAAATCAGTAATATCAGCATGATGAAAAAGACGAATGCTATCATCACCTACTTGCAATAAATCGTTATTAATTCGTACATCCCAAGCGAAACGTCCGTGACTGGAGTCATACTTGAGAAGATGCCCGATACCTTGTGCATCAGCCAATTCATTTATTGCAACAACCGTTATTTCAGCCCGTTTACCTGATTCATAAAGCGCTCTTAACACATTACGCCCTATACGACCAAAACCGTTAATAGCGACTCTGATTGTCATGTGACTTCCTTGATAACTAGTGATTTGCAACCGCTTAGAATAATAGAGCAAGATACTAATCAACAACGATAAATCAAGTAAATCTAGAAATTGTGCAGTCACCGACATTTTAGCATTAACTGAAACGGTTCAGCTTGTTGATAATCAGATTACGAGAAATGAGAGAAGATCGCAATAGTAAACAAAGATGGAAGGATAAAAAAAGAGCACATCTGAGAAATTCTTCCCAAAAATGTGCTCTTGTTAACACTTATTGATTATTTAAGTAAAGATTTTGCCTGTGTGACCACATTTTCAACAGTAAAACCAAACTCTTCAAATAATTCGTTTGCAGGTGCAGATTCACCGAAGCTACGCATACCTACAATCGCACCATCTAAACCAACATACTTGAACCAGTAGTCAGCAATACCAGCTTCGATAGCAACACGTGCTTTCACTGATGTTGGTAATACTGCTTCACGATAATCTGCATCTTGTTTATCAAATGCATCTGTTGCTGGCATAGAAACAACACGTACTTTACGGCCTTCGGCAGTCAGTTGATCATAAGCGCTAACCGCTAGTTCAACTTCAGAACCTGTAGCAATAAAGATTAATTCAGGCGTACCAGCGCAATCTTTCAGGATGTAACCACCCTTCTCGATATTTGCTAGTTGCTCTGGAGTACGTGGTTGTTGTGCAAGATTTTGACGAGAGAAAATCAGTGCTGTTGGACCATCTTTACGATCAATTGCATATTTCCATGCAACAGCTGATTCAACTTGGTCACATGGACGCCATGTGCTCACGTTTGGAGTTACACGCAGGCTTGCCATTTGCTCAACTGGTTGGTGAGTTGGGCCATCTTCACCCAGACCGATAGAGTCATGAGTATAAACAAAGATACTGCGGATCTTCATCAGTGCAGCCATACGCACTGCATTACGCGCATATTCCATAAACATCAAGAAGGTTGCACCGTAAGGAACGAAACCGCCGTGTAATGCAATACCATTCATAATTGCAGACATACCGAATTCACGTACACCATAATGGATGTAGTTACCCGCTTTGTCTTCATTCAGCGCTTTAGAACCAGACCACATAGTCAGGTTACTTGGTGCTAAGTCCGCAGAACCCCCCATGAATTCTGGTAATACTTTACCGAATGCTTCTAATGCATTTTGAGATGCTTTACGGCTTGCAATACTTGAAGGGTTTTGTTGCAGATTTTCAATAAATGCTTTGGAATCTTTTTCCCAGTTTGCTGGTAATTCACCAGAAACACGACGTTTGAATTCAGCCGCTAATTCAGGGAACTGTGCTGCGTATGCAGCAAATTTAGCATCCCATGCAGCTTCTTTTGCTTTACCCGCTTCTTTCGCATCCCACTCTTTATAGATTTCTTGTGGAATTTCGAATGCGCCGTATTCCCAACCTAACGCTTTACGTGTTTCAGCGATTTCTGCATCACCTAATGGAGAACCGTGAGAATCAGCAGTACCTGCTTTATGAGGAGAACCAAAACCGATAGTGGTTTTACAAATCAACAGTGAAGGTTTGTCTGTGATTTGTTTTGCTGCTTCAACAGCTGCTTTGATGCTTGCTGCATCGTGACCATCGATGCCACTGATGACATGCCAGCCATAAGCGTCGAAACGTTCTGCTGTGTTATCAGTAAACCAACCATGCACTTGACCATCAATAGAGATGCCATTGTCATCATAAAATGCAATCAGTTTACCTAATTGTAATGTTCCCGCTAAAGAACACACTTCATGAGAGATACCTTCCATCATACAACCATCACCCATAAAGGCGTAGGTGTAGTGGTCAACGATGTCATGACCAGGACGGTTAAATTGAGCCGCTAATGTACGTTCTGCAATTGCAAAACCCACTGCGTTTGCAATACCTTGACCTAAAGGACCCGTTGTTGTTTCAACACCCGCGGTATAACCATATTCTGGATGACCTGGTGTTTTAGAATGCAATTGACGGAAGTTTTTCAGATCATCTAAAGAAACTTCATAACCAGACAGGTGCAGTAAGCTATAAATCAGCATTGAAGCATGGCCGTTAGATAATACGAAACGGTCACGATCAGCCCAGTTAGGGTTAGTCGGGTTATGATTTAAAAAATCACGCCATAATACTTCTGCAATATCAGCCATACCCATAGGGGCGCCAGGGTGTCCTGATTTAGCTTTTTGCACAGCATCCATACTTAAAAAACGGATCGCATTAGCAAGGGTTTTACGAGTGGTCATTTTCTACTCCAAGTCGGATAAAAAGCATCTAGATAGCTGATTCTCTCAATGCGGGCAAAAAACCGCAATATAAAAAATCCACAAAGGTGGCTATCGTAATTAGCATAAAGCAATAATTCTTTGATTTGCACGGCATTTTTTACGATCAAAGCGGAAAATAACATTACACCACCGCATTGTTGCGCAACAAAAAGCAAAAAAGACAATGATTTGCGCAATTGAGAAGCGTGCTATTAAACCTTAGCTTGATATGACTAATCAAGATAAAATTTCATTACCTAATTATCCATCAAATCAAATAAATACCGTATTTGTTTTAATTATAGCCTAATAACTGACTGAACTTGTTACAAGGACGTAGAATTATAAGAGCTTAAAAAAGATAAAAAGCAGATAATTCACTGATTCAGTAATAAAAATCTTATTTACATCATATATAACTAAAAGGAAAAATCAGCGTAGCGTAAATGTTACTTTTTAATATCAATAGCAAAGAATAAATTTAATTCTATTTGTCCCTGTGAGTGAAAACTCTTTTTAAGCAACTGACGATTAAATCACCACTAATTTCTTTTTATAAAAACCTATCGGAAAATGACCTTGGTAGTAAATCTGAATGATCTTTTCCCAGCTGTCACCATAATTGAAGTATTTTTCAGTAAGATACTGCCTAAATGCGTAACATATCGCATTTCTTGCTGCAATTTTGAAGTTATGTGCATCGTATTGAAATTGACTATCTGGTACAGGGAAAGCTTTTAGACTCTCTATCACAGCTTTACTGACGACTAATCGCATCTCGACCAAATCTTTGGGATATTCTTGTTTTATATAGAAAGGATCATCTTGCGTGGGAGAAGTTGGCAACCATTCGACATTTAAAGACGATTCAAAACAAGCTTGGATACTTTGAAAATAGATAATCTTTTTATCATCGAAGCTTCCCTTTCCCATATTAGAAAAGAAAGGTGTAATGCTGATTTTTTGTTGGATTTCGTTAAAAAAGCTCATTGCTAATAGACTCAATTATTTCCACGTTAATTCTGTCTGATTTCAACATAACATACTAATTTTCAATATGTGAATATTGATAAAATAGATCATCTTCAAAAACTAAATTAGTGACAATAAACTTATTATCAAGCAATTTACCATTTAATTGATAAGCAAAAGAATTTCCAATTTGAGTCAACGACATAACGTGATCATTTGATGGTTTAATCTCAATATCATCAAAAAACATTAATACTAACTCAACTAAATAGACCTCCCCTATCACAAATACATTGGGCTCATTAATAAAACAACAAATTTCATATTCACCAAAAGAGAGTGTAACTTCTTCTTCCACATAAGGATTGAGGGCAACAACTCTAGCAAAATATTTCATTCTTATTCTGGCCCATCCCATTTTGATAGAAAATAGAACATTATTAAATTAGCTATATTGCCAAAAACCAGCAATAACCTCTTTAGTTTCTTCATGCTGATAAAGATACAAAGCTCCGTAACCAAAAATATAAGAGCCAGTAAGAAATTCTTCAGGATAGTAATCTTCATCTATTTGTAAAAAAGGTTTATACCCCGCATCAACAAGATTTTCAAAGTAATAAATTTCATCCTGTAATAAATTAAATTGAGATGTTACCGTAATAAACTCACTCTCCAATGCCGTCTTATAGCCGACTAAGTTCATTTTATTGATCTGTTCTAATGTGTAATTACAATTTTTGCTTTCTATTGACGATGTATGTGGAATAACTTTTATTGCACAATGAGGGTAAATATTCTTTTCAAGCATTATGTCATACTGTTGAGGGACTAATATGGTTAAATACATTCCCTTTTGTGCCGGATGCTCAATAGATAGATAAAATTTATATCCATCAATCTTTTCACTTTTATCTAAAAAGTATTCAGGAATATTCCCACCTATGCGCCCAACTACAGAATGGATGGATTGATTATCAATAGTCGCAACTAAATAGTTTTTATTCATTCTTACTTATCTCAAGTATATTTAAATAGTTATTATTCAATTTCTGATTATTCTTTTTTACTCTTTATAGTCGTCAATTTCTGCTAATAGGCATTCGGAAAATTTAAGCTTTATTGTCTTTACTTTATCACCTTCCGTATAAACATAAACATCAGGATCATCACATTCCCTATCTATAAAAAATAAACTAGAATAACCTTGATGTAGTAAAAATGAGAATAAATTCAATGGTATTTGAATGTTATTTTCTTCAAGTAACTCAATAGAATATATATTTATATCATCTAATTCAGAATATAAAATACTTGTTCCTTTTTTAAAATCGCCCATCTCAAAACCTAATATGGACAAATAGATTTTATAAAAATAAGGTAATTTTCCATACTTATCTTCTAACTGTAAAATTTGCTCATCAGAACACCCTATGACAGAAAATCCTTTATCCATGATAAATTTTTTAAGACTTTCTAATACAATTAAAAATTCAGATGATGTCATTATTATCTTCCACTAACGCTAAAAAATGATCTTGAAGATCGCCTTGGATTTCTTCATTATCATAAATAAGCTGAAAATCTTCATCGATATTATTAACAAAATGAGTACCGTCTAGCATTCCGAATATTGTTGATGCGGTATCTGTCATCACGATTTTCATCATATCAATCACTGACTGCTTTTCTTTTTCTGATAAATTAACAAAAATCTTATTCACTTGAGAAAAAGTACCTTCATGATAACTCTCTGGATCTTGTCTATTTAATCTTTCACTATACTGTTTTAGGTTATCTTCAAATAACTCTTTGTATATTTCATTAATAATAAATTTATCTTTTCTCATGATTAACACACTAGTTAAAACAAATCATAACTTAATAAAAGTAATATAGCCTACTATTATTTTATCTTGAAACTTATGACAGTTTTATTTTAATTCTAAAATAAAGAAATCTTCTAATATAGAAACCATTTCTTCCGCTAGAGATGGATAATATCCAGAAGGTATCGTACTATCAATAGCCATAAATGATAAATTACTATCAATCCAGGTTATTTTTCTTTCTGGAATTTCAGCTATATCAATAAATAAATCTCTAACTGCATCAAGATTACTCCCCATATAACCATAAGGACCTAATAAGGAATATCCCAATTCACAAAAGAAAGAATAGTAATCTTGAATATATTTTCCCTCAATCACTAACTCATCTTTTAAAATTTTTCTAGGAAATCCATTTTTAACATAACTCGCTGAGATATATATTTTTTTTAATTCACCACTCATTTCCAACCAAATTCTTTCTTTACTATCCTCATGGAATTCAAGTAATGAAACCACACCAGAAACATACATCCCTGAAGTAAAATAAGAATCTACAATTAAGTTATTTCCATAATAATGATATTTAATTAAATTAAAAGAAAATTCTAATCGACCATCATAATTTTGAGAAACCACATAATAACTCTTACCTTTTTCAAGATGTAAAACTTTATCTTTCAATCCAATAAAAATAAATGATTGTGTTTTATTTGTATTTTTATAGTCATAACATTCGACTAAATTTTCAAATAAAAAAATTAAATTATTTTCATAGTCTAATACTTGATATGGTCCAATCATACTATTTCCTTATAATACTTATTGAAGATTCACTATTTCAATATCGAATTGAATTTATTTATACCAAAATATCAACTGCAACATAAAGTTAGATAAGATTTATTTATAATAAATTAGGCTTGATAAAGAATAAATTCTACTAAAAATTCAGCATGAGAATAATATAATAATACTTAACTTAAATTTCCTCGATGAAAGTATCATAATTATTATCCAATTGTATTAAAACCAACGCCCCATAGGTGAATTTTCTCTCAGATTTTTATCAATCAATTCTGGTGTAATGATTTTTTGTTCAATAACAGGAGGCATGATTTCATCTAGAATTTCGCAATCAATATGGCAACCAGTATTATGAAATATAAGGTTTAGAGCCTCATCAATTAATACGTGTTCACCATGTTCTTTCATTTCAAGGATAAACTGAACAATGGCTTGTTTTATTTCTTTATTTTTACTGTATTCGGCTTGTTCAGTTTCAAATTCTTGATAATAAAAGTGGTCGAGCGTTTTAGATAGCATACTTAAACGTAAATAAAATTCCGTGTTCATAAATTAATCCTAAATATCCCTAAGACTATGATTTGATACCGCGCAGGCTGTCTTTCACCAATAGCAAATAAGCCAAGCAACTGCATATTTTCTTTTTTTGATTTTTGAATATCATACATTACCGATAATCCATCATAGTTATAGTGCATTCCTAAATTTAAAGTCAGTCCTTTAACCTTATTTATTACCTGCTGTTTTACATCTTTATCTAGGCTGTTTAAGTCTCTTAATTGCGTTACGCTAACTAACATATCTTCATCATAATAAGGGCATTGAATAAGATGATTTAACTGATAAAAATCATCTTCAAAACCATCATAAACTAGCTCTTTTTTCTTTATATTTTTCATCTTATTCAGGTTTTAATTGATACCAAAATGAAGTTGTTTTAGATGAGGTTAGCTCAATAATTCTATCTGGCGAAATATCCGTTAAAAACAGAGTGGCAACTGCGCGAAAAAAAGCAAAAAAATTCACTGCAATATGTTCGAAACTATCCATAGATGACTCACTCGTCATTACAAAAATATTCCCTGTTTGAGTATTTAATAAGAGGGTATAAGGATCTGACAGTGCAATAACAATGACGTTTTCAGGCCGTTCATCACCAATCCACCATTGAGTAAACTGATTGGGGCTATTTAGCATAAAAAGCCTTTCAAGATAATCTTCACCACAGCCAAAACTGATATTAAATAATGAGAAATTATCTAAATTATAGAGAGAGATAAAAGAGGCAAAATCATCAGGAAGGGAGAGTGTTAGCATCTGTTCTAGTAAATCTAAACCAGTAAGAGGTGTTGTCCTTTTAAAAAGAATGAAATCATTAAAATCTTCGCCTAAAGGAGAAAATTTATCTTCTAGCGCTTTTGTGATTTCATCAAACGTTAATAGCATGATTAGTCCAGACTAAATTAATTTTTAAACCAGTTAATCACCATTATATTCGCCAATATAATGTAAATTATTATAGGTTTGATTATCGCTCTTTTTGATAACAAGCTCAGGATCTTGATACCAAAATATAGCATTCGCACTTTTAATTCCTAGTTCTTCACATTTAGCTTTAATGAACGATATTTCACTTTCATCAACAGCAGCATCTACCAAAACCTCGTCAAGCGTAACATCGTTATCAAAGCGATGAATAACACCAATAAAATCTTCGTCGTACCACACTACTCCCAGATCTTTGCAAAATCCACATACTCTATAATTAGGAGAGTCAATTCCGTCTTCCTCAGAGTAATCTAATTCAAAATAGTACATATATTCTTCTTCAGAAGAAAAATTACTGCCAATCCATAAATGTACTCTATTTTCCATATTGATTACCCTGCGAAATGCCATTGAGCATAGCATTAATATCATTAATAAATTCTAAGATAGTGATATCAAATATTGAAAGCAAGAAATAGTGACTTAGAAAAATAAGAGAAGAGAAAATTGTTGAGGCTGTAAAACGCAAAAACCCCAGCATAAATGCTGGGGTTTGGAATGTTGGCGGAACGGACGGGACTCGAACCCGCGACCCCCTGCGTGACAGGCAGGTATTCTAACCAACTGAACTACCGCTCCGCGTATCCTTTCGGACGAGGTGAATATTACGAATCTCTTGCCTTGTCGTCAACTGTTTTTCTAACAAAAAGATGCATTTGGATAGTTTTTAATCTCAGCTAACTATTTCTGCTTTTTTTATATTCAAACGGCCTCATCATTTGATGCCGGACGCCACAAACAATGCCCGCCTTTTTTCTCAACTAAATCTAATCGAGACTCGTGTTCAGCAAGTTCTTCTGCGGTTGCTCTTATTACTCTTAATCCTGAAACAGGGCGTTCGATACGTTGGATATCATTTTGCTCTTGTTCGTTACTTGATTCGCCATCCATTGAAAATGCTAATGCTGTTTGCCCACCAGTCATTGCCAAGTAGACATCAGAAAGTATTTCAGCATCCAATAACGCGCCGTGAAGAGTACGTTTAGAGTTATCTATTAAGTATCTATCACATAAGGCATCAAGATTATTTCGCTTACCGGGAAATAATGCCCTCGCCATTGCAAGGCTATCGGTAATTTGGCAGAACGTTTCGGTAAGTGGAATATCACGATTAAGCTTTCTAAACTCATAGTCCATAAAGCCGATATCGAACGAGGCGTTATGAATGATCAGCTCTGCACCACGAATATATTCTAAAAACTCGTCAGCAATATCAGCAAAAGAAGGACAATCTTCTAAAAACTCATCACTAATACCGTGAACTTCAAACGCTTCAGGATCAACTAATCTTTCGGGCTTAATATACACATGGAAATTTCGCCCTGTTAATCGACGATTGATAACCTCTACGGCACCAATTTCAATGATATTATGACCTTCATAATGAACGCCCAGCTTATTCATACCGGTAGTTTCGGTATCAAGTACAATTTGTCGTGTGATTGGAGTGCTCATAATCCGTTTTTATGTCAGACTTAGGGTTAGTTTTTCGTATTAATCAAAAAGGATAAGTCGCCTTTATGCACAAGCAGGTAGAAATATTCACCGATGGTTCATGCTTAGGCAACCCTGGTCCCGGTGGTTATGGCGCTATTTTACGCTATCAACAACATGAAAAAACCCTAAGTGAAGGTTTTTTTATGACCACCAATAACCGAATGGAACTTCTTGCCGCTATCGTAGCATTAGAAACATTAAAATTCCCTTGTAAAATTACACTGACAACAGATAGCCAATATGTCAGACAAGGTATTACACAGTGGATCCATAGCTGGAAAAAGCGCCAGTGGCGTAAAGCAGACAAAAGTCCTGTACTTAATGTCGATTTATGGAAACGCTTAGATAGTGCTATTACTCGTCATGAAATTGAATGGCATTGGGTAAAAGGCCATGCTGGTCATGATGAAAATGAACGTTGTGATGAATTAGCGAAAGCAGCCGCGCAAGCACCAACTCAAGAAGACACAGGTTATATCGAAAGCCAAAAAGATAAAACCATAGATTAGTAAGCATTATGGCTCTGGATGATTACGTGTAGCCCCTAAAACTCGACCTTTTACACTCATGCGTGGCAATGCAAATTTCAAGGCGGTGGGTGTTAAAGGAAGTGTTCTTTTACGTGCAATGATTAAATTTAAACAGCCACCGATGTGATAGCGGCTACCATCACGTTTTATTGGTCTCGAAAATGGCATAATCTGGAAATTCTGTTGTGTCATCACTTCATAATTTAACACACTAAGCCAATCTATTTGGCGACGAAGTGAAAACATACGACTGGAGTAAGGCTGTTTTTGTCGTAATATCGGCGTGCATTTCCCAAGCCCTAATAAACTAATGGGGTTAAAGCTCGTTAATACAATCCAGCCATCATCAATTAAAACGCGATCTACTTCTCGTAATAGCCAATGGGGGTCTGCACTATAATCCAGTACATGCGCCATAAGGCAAACATCAATCGATTTATTTTCAAAGGGTAAATAATCTAAAGAGGCAATAACATCTGCATTTATTTTATTAGATGTCACATTGACTTGATGTGAAACGATACTTAATTTGGTATCCAGTTCGGCACTGAGTTGACCGAGTTTTAATAAATGAAAGCCATAAATTTTCGGCCACCAATTTTGTAAACGTAGTTCGATAGCCATGCGATAATATTCCCCCCAAGGAATATCGCGCCAAGAATCTGGCATCATAATTGGTTTTGCTGAACGAGCTGCTTTCATCGTTTAACCCTTTATAATTTATAAGTAAGGTAACTTATATGGAGCTTATCAGAATTCCTGCTTTATCCGATAACTACATTTGGCTATTAAGTAATGAAAATAGTGAATGTGTGATTGTTGATCCTTCACAAGCCAAACCTGTTATTGAAATGCTCACACAACGCTCACTAACACCTATCGCGATTTTATTAACTCATCATCATGATGATCATGTTGGTGGTGTTGCTGAACTTGTAAAAAAATATCCTAATATTGACGTTTTCGGCCCACAAGAAACACAAAGTAAAGGAGCTGAAAATATTATTCATAATCAAGAGCACATTATTGTTGGCTCATTTACTTTTAATGTAATTGGCACGCCAGGCCATACATTGGGTCATGTTGCTTATTATTGCGAACCTTATCTGTTTTGTGGCGATACACTTTTTTCTGGTGGTTGTGGTCGTTTATTCGAAGGTACTGCACAACAAATGTTCAGTTCATTACAAAGATTAAGTTCATTACCTGATAACACATTAATTTGTTGTGCTCATGAATACACCCTATCGAATATGACCTTTGCACACCATATCATGCCAGAAAATGCGCTTATTACCGATTATTTAGCCCAAGTTAGTGAAATGCGTAAGAAATTACAACCTACAGTGCCAATAACGCTGAAAAATGAAAAGAACATTAATCTTTTTTTGAAATCTGACGATATTGATTTACAAAGGATTTTAGGTATAACCACTAACACTTATGCTCCAATTAAGACATTTACAAAATTAAGGGAATTAAAAGATAACTTTTAATACCTATTAGTTGTTTTATTTTGGCACACTAAGTATCATTTGGTTCAAAAAACACACAGGATGAATTTTTCTATTATGAAGACAAAAGCGATTTTGTTCTCCATATTGCTATTGGCAGGCTGCCAGCAATCTGAGAACATTAAACCTAATTTGTCTGCGATAACGCCAACATCAACAAAAGGGACTTCAACTTCTCACCAACCTCAATATGATGTCAAAACCAATTTATGGGGTTATGTGATAAGTGAATTAAAAATGGATCTCCCTGAAAATGAAAGGATCTCGCAGCAAGAATTATATTTTTTAAATAATCCCAAACATATACAAAGCGTTGCTTCTCGCGCTGAACCTTATATGTATTCGATTATTGATGAAATTGAAAAACGTGAATTACCGATGGAGCTAGCTTTAGTTCCTGTGGTTGAAAGTGCGTTTAATCCCCATGTTACCTCTTCTGCAAATGCAGCTGGCTTATGGCAATTTGTTCCAATAACTGGTAATTACTATGGTTTAGCACAAAACCAATGGTATGACGGTCGTCGTGATGTTATGGCGTCAACCAAAGCCGCACTTGATTTACTTGAACGCCTGTATGTAATGTTTGATAGTGATTGGGCACTTGCCCTTGCTGCTTATAACGCTGGTGAAGGCCGTGTTATGCAAGCAATAAAGGCAAATGAAAGTAAAAATCTACCAACAGACTATTGGTCACTCTCTTTACCTAAAGAAACAATGAATTATGTCCCTAAAATTCTTGCTTTAAGTAAAGTTATTCGTGAAAACGAAGAAAATATTACTTTTCCAAAAAGTAACTATCGCGATAAAGCGTTAGCTTCCATTGATGTTGGTGAACAGATCACATTAAATAAAGTTGCTGAATTAAGTCAGCTACCTATTAATACTGTGAAAGATTATAACCCAGGCTATAAACGTGGAATAACCGCACCTAATGGCCCTCATGTCATTATGTTGCCTCGCAATAAGCTTGATCAATTCCGTAACGCTTTTGAAGATGAAGCGGTATTAGAGACTATTCGCTTAGCAGTTGCCAAAACAAATCAGTCAATTAAGCAAGAGGGTGTTTATAAAGTTCGCTCTGGGGATTCATTTTACGCTATTGCTCGTCGCTACAATATGAGCATAAAAGACTTACAACGAATTAATGGATTAAATGCAAAAAGCACCCTATTAGTAGGACAAACATTAAAAATTCATAATGCGGGTAGTACCAGTAATACCACGGTAACAAAACCGGCAAAACCGTCTCCGAGTTATTACAAAGTTCGACAGGGAGATTCTTATTACAGCATCGCTCGTCGTCACGGTATTAACCTTAAATTATTAATGAGTTGGAACTCAGACATTAAAATGTTAAAGCCGGGTACACAACTTACACTTTATACAAAATAATTAACTTATTTTCTATTTTAAATAGCCATCAATGTTATGACATTTTTAGTCTTAATATTGATGGTTTTTTATAGCTCCTAAAAGCCATATCACCTCTCCTTTTTCTAGAGCAATCCCTATGATAACTAAGATGACACCCCAAATAACAGATAAGAAACAGGCAATAAAAAAGCGCCTGATATAACTATCAAGCGCTCTATTTTTATCTCATCAAGGCTAATTTAGCATATTGACTTACAACCAGAAGAACCAAGCAAACAGAGAGATAACTAAGATACACACTAAGTTTAGCACACCACCTACTCGTACCATCTCTGTCTGTTTAATATAACCAGAGCCAAAGACAATCGCATTTGGTGGGGTTGCAACAGGTAACATGAACGCACAAGATGCGCCGATACCGATAATCATAGTTAACGCCATTACTGGCATACCTAATGCTTGTGCTACAGTTGCAAAGATTGGCACTAATAACGCCGCACTCGCAGTATTACTGGTAAATTCAGTTAATACGATGATAAAGGTTGTTACTGCAAGGATAATCACGAACCAGTGGCTTGCACCGAAGGTTTCTTTCATGAAATCTGCCATCACAAGGCTTGCACCAGAAGACTGTAAAATAGCGCTCAGTGTTAAACCACCACCGAACAGCATTAATACGCCCCACTCTGTGTTCTCTTGAATTTGGCTCCAACTTGCTACACCTGTTACACCTATAACAATTGCTGCGCTGACCGCAATCACAGTATCAAGATCTTTTACGCCACCAAAAGCACTACTGATGAAAGAGCTGAAGATCCAGCATACGACAGTAACTAAGAAGATGATCATGGTAATAACACGTTTGTTATTCCACTCCAATACTTCTAATTTCAGGTCAAACTTATGTTTTAAGTTAGGACGTAACATCAGATACATAACGATAAACATGATAGGTAATAATACCAACATGATTGGAATACCGTACTTCATCCACGTAATGAAATCTAAGTTTAATTGAGCAGCAGCAATCGCATTTGGCGGACTACCCACTAACGTACCTAAACCACCGATACTCGCACTATAAGCAACACCTAATAATACGAATACGAAAGTATTACGTTCTGAACGAATATCTAAGTTAGATAAAATACCTAATACTAAAGGCAACATCATCGCAGCTGTAGCTGTGTTACTGATCCACATAGAAAGCAATGCAGTAACACCAAATAACAGCAATACAGCGATTGAAAGCTTACCTTTTGCAATCATCAACAAACGGTTAGCAATTAAGCGGTCTAACCCTTGAATATGAAGCGCCGTTGCTAAAGCAAATCCACCAAAGAATAAGAAAATAATAGGATTCGCAAATGATTTTAATGACTCATTGGTATTCAATAGCCCTAAGACGACAGCTAAGATAGGAATAAATAATGCAGTGATCGTAACGTGAATAGCTTCGGTTAGCCATAACACACCCACAAACACCATTAATGCTAGACCTGCATTGGCCTTCGGATCATAAGGTAAAAATTCTAGCAAAAGTAATAATAAAACTACATCGATTGCCAGAATGATCAACCCTCGTTTATTTATCGGGCTCGACTTCGCCGATGGGGCTAAATTGGACGCGTCCATGATAATACTCCACATTAGCTGATATGAACATTGGGTTCACTAAGCCATAATTGTTAACGAAATAGGTTATATGTGAAATATAAAAACATTTCTCGTCATTGAAAATGCGCAAAACTAATAATTGGGATCTCATCCACGAGAATTAACCAATTTATTAATAAAAGAGTAATAATTGAACACTATTTCCTCTTACACATCACACTTTTTTAAAGATGTTAAGAATAAATATTCTGTTTTTTCTGAAAAAAAATCAAAAAAAAGGGGAGAACTTAAGGTTCTCCCCTTTCAGATTAATAAGATTTTTTAATCAAACAAGCAAGATTATGCTTGGCCTTTAACTTCTTTCAGACCATTGAAAGGCGCTTTGTTACCTAATGCTTCTTCGATGCGGATCAGTTGGTTATATTTAGCAACACGGTCAGAACGGCTCATAGAACCCGTTTTGATTTGGCCTGCTGCTGTACCAACTGCTAAGTCAGCGATAGTTGCATCTTCAGTTTCACCAGAACGGTGAGAGATCACAGCGGTGTAGCCTGCATCTTTCGCCATTTTGATTGCAGCTAAAGTTTCTGTCAGTGAACCAATTTGGTTGAATTTGATCAGAATTGAGTTAGCGATGCCTTTGTCGATACCTTCTTTCAGGATCTTAGTGTTAGTTACAAACAGGTCGTCACCAACCAATTGGATTTTGTCACCAAGAACTTTAGTTTGGTATGCGAAACCGTCCCAGTCAGATTCGTTTAAACCATCTTCGATAGAAACGATTGGGTACTGTTTAGTCAGTTCTTCTAAGTAATGAGTGAACTCTTGTGAAGTGAAGGTTTTACCTTCGCCTTTCAGTTCGTAGTTACCAGTTTCATTGTTATAGAACTCAGAAGCTGCACAGTCCATAGCCAGAGTAACGTCTTTACCTAAAACGTAACCTGCTTTCTCAACTGCTTCTTTGATAGCAGCTAATGCAGCAGCGTTAGATTCTAAGTTTGGTGCATAACCACCTTCGTCACCAACTGCAGTGTTCATACCTTTTGCTTTCAGCACTTTTGCTAAGTGATGGAAGATTTCTGAACCCATACGTACAGCTTCTTTCAGTGAAGGTGCGCCAACAGGTTGGATCATGAATTCTTGGATATCAACGTTATTATCTGCGTGTTCACCACCATTGATGATGTTCATCATTGGCAGAGGCATAGAATATTGACCGTGAGTACCATTCAGATCAGAAATGTGCTCGTACAAAGGCATACCTTTTGCAGCAGCTGCTGCTTTTGCGTTTGCTAAAGAAACCGCTAGGATTGCGTTTGCACCAAAGTTTGATTTGTTTTCAGTACCGTCTAAATCGATCATGATTTTATCGATGTTAGCTTGGTCTTTTGCATCTTGGCCAAGGATAGCTTTAGCGATTGGACCATTAACAGCTGAAACCGCTTTCAGAACACCTTTACCTAAGAAACGTGATTTATCACCATCACGTAATTCTAATGCTTCACGAGAACCTGTTGATGCGCCTGATGGAGCAGCCGCCATACCAACAAAACCACCTTCTAAATGAACTTCAGCTTCAACAGTTGGGTTGCCACGAGAATCAATAATTTCACGACCAAGTACTTTAACGATTTTGGACATTCGGTTTTCCTCTGTACAAGTTAAATTTCCGAGAAGAGATACCCTATCTCTTCTCATATATCCTATTTCAGCAAACCTTTTTGGTTATCAAAGGCTGCTTTCACAAAGCCTGCAAATAACGGATGGCCGTCACGCGGCGTTGAGGTAAACTCTGGGTGGAACTGACAAGCCACAAACCAAGGATGGTTTGGATTTTCAATAATTTCCACCAGCTTGTTATCTACTGAACGACCTGCAATACGTAAACCCGCATCTTCGATACGTTTTAAAAGTAGATTATTTACTTCATAACGGTGACGATGGCGTTCTGTAATGGTGTTTTTTCCATACAGTGTACGTACTAAGCTATCACCACTTAAATGGCAAGGCTGAGCACCGAGGCGCATCGTGCCACCTAAATCACTATCATCTGAGCGTACTTCAATGTTGCCGTCTTCATCGCGCCATTCGGTAATTAATGCGATAACTGGATATTTACAATCTGGTGCAAATTCAGTGGAGTTTGCACCTTCCATACCAACAACATTACGTGCAAATTCAATCATAGCAACCTGCATACCTAAGCAAATGCCTAAGTAAGGGATTTTATTTTCACGCGCATATTGAGCAGCCATAATCTTGCCCTCAATACCACGTTCACCAAAACCGCCCGGTACTAAAATTGCATCTAACCCTTTAAGCATTTCTACGCCACGGGTTTCAACATCTTGTGAATCAATTAGTTTGATATTTACAGTAACACGGCTTTTGAAACCACCATGTTTTAATGCTTCAATCACTGATTTATAGGCATCTGGTAATTCAACATATTTACCAACCATACCAATGGTGACTTCGCCTTCAGGATTAGCTTCTTCGTAAATAACTTGTTCCCACTCTGCAAGATTTGCAACTGGGCAATCCAAGCTGAATCGTTTACAGATATAATCATCTAATCCCTGTGATTTCAATAGTGCAGGGATTTTATAAATGGAATCGACGTCTTTTAATGAAATAACCGCTTTCTCTGGCACATTACAAAACAGTGCAATTTTGGCACGTTCGTTTGCAGGAATAACGCGGTCTGAACGACAAATCAACGCATCAGGTTGAATACCGATTGACAGTAGTTCTTTTACAGAATGCTGTGTTGGTTTAGTTTTCACTTCACCTGAAGCAGCTAAATAAGGCACTAATGTTAAATGCAGATAGAAGGTATGCTCACGACCCACTTCTGCTGCCATTTGGCGAATCGCTTCTAAGAATGGTAAAGATTCGATATCACCAACTGTCCCGCCGATTTCAACTAAAACGACATCATGGCCTTCACCGCCACGGATGATGCGTTCTTTGATTTCATTAGTGATATGAGGAATAACTTGAATTGTAGCCCCAAGATAGTCACCACGACGCTCTTTGCGTAACACTTCAGAGTATACGCGACCTGTCGTAAAGTTATTACGACGGGTCATTTTCGTGCGAATGAAGCGCTCATAGTGTCCTAAGTCGAGATCAGTTTCAGCACCATCGTCAGTGACGAAGACTTCCCCGTGCTGAATTGGGCTCATAGTACCTGGATCGACGTTGATATACGGATCCAACTTCATCATGGTGACATTGAGTCCACGGGCTTCGAGTATAGCCGCCAGAGAGGCTGCGGCAATGCCTTTACCCAGAGAGGATACGACCCCGCCGGTCACAAAAATATAATTCGTTTTCATGCTGAACCTGAAAGTTTAGGTGTATTAGGATGATGGATATAACTGGACGGGAACACAGTATACCCGAACCTTATTTTCGCTACAAACATTCTTAGTAGTATAAAGTTCTTTTTCATCACGCCACTTATCCGTTTAAACACGAAAAAACAGTAAAAATTCAATAAACTAAACCCGTGAAAATATTTCTCAAGCATTTTAGCTTAATCCTTTCAGCTAAGATACCACTTTTAGAAAAGAGATGCTTTATTTTTTTCACGACATTAAGTGTAGCAGGTTTATAGCGAGATCTTTTGCTTATGATCATGCTTTTAATTTTTTTGAGGTTAATCACATTTTTAATGCAATAGAATGTAACTGCAATATTTAAAATTACCTAAAAACAAAAAAACGAAATTACCTTTTATAATTTCTATCTTTAAGAGTTTTTATAAAAATAGCTGAAAAAACGAGATGTTACAGGCTATTTTTATCGCATTTTATGTCACGCTGGCGTTAATTTGCGTGTCACAATTCACTCAATCTGTTGTTTCTTTGCTTTCTGCCAACAGATCTCCATCTCTTCCAATGAAGCATTTTCTATGCCTACACCTTTTTCTGAGAGCGTTTTTTCAACAAAACGAAAACGTTGTTCAAATTTTCGGCAAGCACGATTTAAGGCTTGTTCTGGTTTTTGTTTTAAGTGCCGAGATAAATTTACAACTGAAAATAGTAAATCCCCCAATTCATCTTCGATTTTAGACGCATCTTGGGGCGTTTTTTTCACTTCAGCCATCACTTCATCGATTTCCTCAAACACTTTACCTAAAACAGGTTCAAGTTCATTCCAATCAAACCCAACAGAAGCACATCGCTTTTGAATTTTTTCTGCTTTCATTAAAGCAGGTAATGTAGTGGGAATATCATCTAATAATGAAAATTGTGCTTTTGCCTCACGCTCTTGCGCTTTAAGTTTTTCCCAGCGATGTTTTTCTGTTGATAAATTGTTTTCGCTTTCAGAGGCAAAAATATGAGGATGACGACGTTCTAACTTATTACTAATGGCGTCACAAACATCATTAAAATCAAATAACTTTTGCTCTTGCGCCATACGTGAATAAAAAACAACTTGATAAAGTAAGTCGCCTAACTCTTCTTTTAAATCAGCAAAATCTTTACGAGTAATAGCATCTAACACCTCATACGTTTCTTCTAAGGTATAAGGTGCGATAGTGTCAAAAGTCTGCACTTTATCCCATTCGCATCCCGTATCAGGATCACGTAACTGCGCCATAATTTCTAATAAACGAAAGATTTCACGATTTTCTGACATCATATTGCCTTTTAAATAAGAGTGAGCTTTATCCTGTTTAACACATTTTTAGATAAAAAAATGCCGAGAACAGTTGTCTCAGCATCTTATCATTTCAAGCTCAAGATCTTAAAAATAACTTTTTTGAAAGAAGTGTTTAATGCTTATGGTGATAAAGCAAGGAAATTAGCGGAATCTTTAGCACAACAAACCAGAGGAAAAACTATCCGTAACGTTGATGATGCGCTAAAAGCTTACGAAAAATACAAAGCGGATATCAATAGAAGAATTAATGCCAAAGATCGTAAAGCTATTGCAACCGCATTGGAATCGATCAAACTCGATGATATAGCTCAAAAATTAAAAAAATTTAGTAAAGGTATGTTTTTTGTAAGTAAAGCCCTTGACGTCAAAGATTTATGGATAGAGTTAATAAAAGCAACAGAGACAGATAATTGGCGTCCATTTTTTGTTAAAGCTGAGACTATATTTGCAGGAATGGCGGCTACATCTGTAGCAGGATTTACATTTAGTGTGCTTCTAGGTGGTCCCATAGGGATATTAGGATATGGATTGCTCATAGCAAGTATTGGAGCATTGATTGATAACGACTTAATTGAAAAAGCCAATAATTTGATTGGTATTTAATTAATACTTTAAAGGTTGTTTATTTAGAAAAGCAACCTTTTCACTAACACGAATAATATAAAAATTATTGTAATTGGTATAGATAATAAAAACACAATGAAACTATATAAAGCCAAGCCACCAGCTTTACCTGCTGTATCTGAAAATAGTCCTCGATTCCAAAATTCTTTGGTAGTAAATTGAAGAAAAAAACATTCAATCCCCCATTTAGCCAACGGATATAGTCCAATACCAGCAATACTAATTAACAACATCAGACTTTCATACTTCAACTCATATTCTAAGCAAGAGTATAAAAATAGAGCACCAATAAACCACCCCCAACACATATTTTTAATATAATATTGTTTAGTTATCTTCATATTTATCTACTAGATCCCTTTTATTTAAAACCATATTTATTTTAAATAAACCATAACAATTTAATTACTAACTAAATATACAGTTTTTCTGATTTTTAGATAAAAAAATGCCGAGAACAGTTGTCTCGGCATCTTATCATTTTCATATTTTAGTGAGAAAAGCGTTTCGCTTCTATCACATCAGGCAACTGATTAAGTTTTGCCAAAATACGACCTAATACTTGGAGATTATAAATCTCAATATTCATGTCAATTGTCGCAATTTGTTGCTTCACATCACTACGGCTACTGACACCTAGCACATTAACTTTTTCATTTGCTAAAATAGTGGTGATATCACGCAATAATCCACTACGATCATTAGCAACAACACGAACGACTAATGAATAACCACTAGAGTAATTTTCTCCCCATACCGCATCAACGATACGTTCTGGTGCATGAGAAAGCAGTTCAGCAAGTTGTTCACAGTCTGCTCGGTGAATCGAAATACCTCGGCCTTTAGTAATAAAACCAACAATATTGTCACCTGGAATAGGTTGGCAACAGCGTGCTATATGGTGCATTAAGTTACCCACGCCTTCGACAACAATACTTCCACCAGATCCTGTGGCTCTTGGTGCTGGCGTTTTGTTCTCGAGTGTTCGCAGCGCTTCTTTATCTTCGTCTTCCGCAGTAGCTTTATTCAATCTACTTTGAATAAAATTCACCAACTGGTTGATTCGAATATCACCAACACCAATACCTGCTAATACTTCATCAACACTATGAACGTTATAACGTGCAATCAGCAGTTTCTCTGCTTCTTTCATGTTGATATCCATATGTGCCAATTCGTTATCTAAAATTTGGCGACCTGCAAGAATATTTTTATCGCGATCTTGCTTACGGAACCAGTTATGAATTTTCGCACGCCCACGACTTGTAGTGACATAGCCTAAGTTAGGATTTAACCAATCACGACTTGGATTAGGGTGTTTTTGCGTGATAACTTCAATTTGATCACCCATCTGTAATTGATAGCTAAACGGCACAATACGTCCGCCAATTTTTGCCCCAATACAGCGGTGTCCCACATCACTATGAATATGATAAGCAAAATCAAGTGGTGTTGAGCCTGCTGGTAAATCAACTACATCACCTTTTGGTGTAAAGACGTAAACCCGATCATCAAAGACTTGGCTACGGACTTCATCCAACATTTCGCCAGAATCTGCCATCTCCTCTTGCCATGCAATCAGTTTACGTAACCATGCAATACGGTTTTCATAACTGCCTGTACCGCCTTTCGTCGCAGCACCAGTTGCACCTTCTTTATATTTCCAGTGCGCAGCCACACCTAATTCTGCATCTTCATGCATTTGGCGAGTACGTATTTGGATTTCAACTGTTTTGCCTTCAGGCCCTAACACAACAGTATGAATAGATTGATAGCCATTAGGTTTTGGATTTGCGACATAATCATCGAATTCATCAGGTAAATGACGGAAATGAGTATGCACAATCCCTAATGCCGCATAGCAATCTTGAAGCCGTTCCACGACGATACGTACCGCTCTCACATCAAATAACTCATCGAATGCGAGATTCTTTTTCTTCATTTTGCGCCAAATACTATAGATGTGTTTGGGACGTCCATAGATATCTACATCGACATTCTCTTCTTTCATATAACCGCGTACTGTACTGACAAAATTATCAATATACTGTTCGCGATCGATACGACGCTCATGAAGCAAGCTTGCTATTTTTTTATATTCATCAGGATGAAGATAGCGGAAACAAAAATCTTCTAATTCCCATTTTAATTGACCAATACCCAATCGGTTGGCTAATGGTGCATAAATATTAAAACACTCTTTAGCAGCCAGTACGCGCTCATCTTCAGTGGCATCTTTCACTTCTCGTAAATGGGCAATACGCTCTGAAAGTTTGATGACCACACAACGGAAATCTTCCACCATGGATAACAACATACGACGCACGTTATCCACCTGAACTGAGCTTGTTTCATTGGTATGTGTCGCTTTTAATTGGCGTATGGCGTCCATCTCCATAACACCACGCACTAAGCTCCAAATAGCATCACCAAAGTGTTCAGTTACGATTTCCTGATCAATAAGATTTTCTTCAACAAGCGGGAAAAGAAGCGCTGCCCTCATGCTGTCTTTATCCATGCTTAGTGTCGAAAGAAGCTCAACCATTTCAACACCACGCCATAATAACAGTTCGGCATCTTCACGCCCTTGAACAGTACGATGGCAGTATTCCCAGGTTTGCATGATTTCACTACCTGCATTGACATGGGTTAAGTTCAAGCTGTTGACCCATTTATCAACAGCAAACTCTCCTGCAGGTGTTAAGTGAGCACTTCTTACTGCAACCATATTCTCTCCCTACACGGTATAAATCTTATTTGCGACTTATTTACTGGCTAACTGTTCATTTTCAAATAAATTGACTTTCGACTAAACAGTGCCATTGATTCCAGATGACCTGTTTGTGGAAACATATCCAACATTTTTAAACCGGTTAACTGATATCCAGAATCTAATAATATCTTACTATCTCTGGCTAACGTGGTCGGATTACAGGAGACATACACGATTTTTTCTGCGGATAACTTCACAATATGTGACATTACCTCCAAAGCCCCTGCTCTTGCAGGATCTAACAACACTTTGTTAAATCCTTCTTTCGACCACGACATCGCAGAAAAATCGGCCGATAAATCTGCATGCCAAAAATGAGCATTACCTAATTGGTTTAGTTCTGCATTCTTTTTCGCCATTTCAACCAGCGCAGGTACACCTTCAATACCCACCACTTCACTGACACGTTTTGCGATAGGTAAAGTGAAGTTTCCCATACCACAAAACAGATCTAACACGCGATCTTCTGGTGATAAATCAAGCCATTCAATAGCTTGAGCAACCATCTTAGGATTTATTTCATCGTTTACTTGAATAAAATCAGTAGGTGCAAAACGTAAATTTAGACCTTCTATTTGATAGAAGGGTTCCTTCTCAATTGAAGTTAATCGTGCTATCTCGCTATTATCACCTGCAAGATACATCGTAACTTGATGAGTTTGAGAGAAATCACGCAAACTCTGTTTATCACTCTCTGGCAATGGTGATAAATGACGTAAAATCACCAACGGCCCATTATCAGCCAGCACCATTTCAACATGTCCTAAATCACGTACTGATGCTAATTGTTTAAGACATGCCCAAAGAGGAGACAATAAATCATTTAACTGAGGTTTTAATACTGGGCATTTTTTTATCATAACCAAATCATTAGAGCGTTCTTGGCGAAAGCCCATTACCAAGCCCTTTTCAGGCTGATAACGCAAACCCAATCTTGCCCTACGACGATAACCATATTCAGCGCCCGCAATAACAGGCTCTGCTGAAATCACCACACCCGTTTCACGTTTAATAAGATGCGATAACACACCTGCTTTTGTTGTACGTTGTAGCGCAATAGGTACATGTTGCTGCTGGCACCCACCACAACGCTCATAATATTCACAATGAGGCGTTATACGCTGTTCACTGGTAGTTAAACGCTTAATAACTTCGCCTTTAGCAAACTGGCGCTTTTCTTCTGTTAAACGAATACGAGCAGTTTCTTGTGGGAGTAATCCTTTTACAAAAATCGTTTTGCCCTCAGCATGAGCAATACCTTGACCATTTGCATCCAATGCACTGGCGGTCACTTCCAGAGTTGTCGCCTGTTTTTTCGCAGGACGTTTTTTAGGGGAATAAAACTGCACCATAGTATTAAATTAAGTATCAATGACGGATTAACAGTGAAATGACATCGTTTTAGAATACGCTGTATGTTTTTCAGCGTTACATGAATGACTATGCATTTCAGAAGAAAACATGGGAAGAGTATAACATCGAACAAGTTATTTACTTAACTGATATAAGCAATATTTTTGTTAAATTGAGAAAACTTTTAATGATAACAACCTAAGACATTCGTTTTATGGATTTTATATTGTTCTATAACTAACAAATATTATATATAACTTTTATATTGAATATATTTACAATTAATAACATTAATTTTCTGTTATTTTAATAAATCTTTATTATCTCTAAGAAAAGTCTAAAAATTATCACCAATCAATTAGATAGCATTTTTCTTAATGATTACAAATTAATCACAAACCATTAATTTTCTATATTCTTCATAAGCATAATGATCCGTCATTCCACTGATATAATCTTGAATTAATCTGGTACGATAATAAAACTCTAAAATTTTTCCTCTTTCAGTATTTATATCATTTAGCTTTTCTAACATTTCGTTATAAGCCAGTTTATGTTTAACAGAAAGCTTATGATATAAACGCGTCTCAATGACATATTTAGGATGTTCGTTATATTTATGCAATCTTAAAAAATCTTCAGTTGATAATAAAAGCAAGGGCTTATAGATATCGAGTAATCCACTGATCACGCGATATCCTTTCATTTCAAGCTCTTCAACTTCAGGATGGCTAAACACCCATTTTTTAGCAACACTTTTTAAGGTTGTTAATAAACGATGCTCGGCACTATTTCCTTCCAATAAAGCATGGTTAAAACTTCCTTCATAAACTTGAGGAAGATTTTTTATAAATCGATATGCCGTATAAGGGACTAATTTCCCTGTAATATAAACTCGTAAATACATAAAGAATTGATCTTGCATACTGCGTTTGGCTTCATTTTGATCGACTTTTTTATAAGCACGATTCACAGTAATATCAAATAAATCACCTTCGGTCACATCACCATTTTCACGCCATGCATCTCGTAAAAGCTGAACAAGACGGTTGATATCAAAAATCCCCTTTTCTACCGCATCATCTAAATCCGCAATGCAATACGAGATATCGTCGGCAGCTTCCATAATATATGTGAGAGGAAAGCGACAAAATTCCCCCATATCTAATTTTTCTTGTACTTCTTTTACGAATGCTAATTCGGACCAGTAATACCCCGGTTTCTTCATTAAATAGCTATATTCTTTAGGGACTTCACCTTGCCAATAAGCGGGACGGGTATATTTTAATACACAGCCAATTTGAGCATAAGTTAAATTCAATTTAAGAAGATGATGCGCCATTCGAATAGCTTGAGCATTACCCTCAAATTGACATAAATCTTGGCGTAAAGTTTGTCGCAATTCATTTAATTGCACTTTAGCTGAATACTGCATAGGGATAAACGGACAACTATCAAATTCGGCTGTCGCCTCTGGTGATAATACTTTTTGAAACCAATGCTTAATCGCAGCCTCACCAAAATGACCAAAAGGGGGATTACCAATATCGTGCATTAAGCACGCCATCTCAATTAAACTTTCAAGGCTATCGATGCGATCAATTAAGCCATACACTTCAAGCTTATTTTGTTTTTTTAATTCACCGATAATTTGTTTAGCGATATAACGACCAATTTGCTGAACTTCAAGAGAATGAGTAAGACGGCTACGTACTGCGGAATTTTGCTCTAAAGGAAAGACTTGTGTTTTCTGTTGTAAACGCCGAATAGCTGCTGAGTTAATAATACGGCCACGATCACTTTCAAATTGACGAGAAACCTGTATTTCATCGTTAATATCGATATCACTGCTGTTATATTTGCGTTGATAATTTAACTTCAGCTTAAAATCGATCATTTCTGTCCTCTTTCTGGTTTCGATGAAACGAATTCTCTATTCTTTGTGTTATATCGTGTTTTTCCGATAGATGCTAAACTCTATTTAAATTTCTATTTATTATTAACCTACAAGTGAGTATGACACAATGAGAGTTGGCGTAATAGGTGCAATGGAGCAAGAAGTCACACTTCTACGTGAGAAAATTGAAGATTGCCAAATCTTATCTCGTGGCGGTTGTGAAATTTATACAGGCACAATCAATGGTGTTGATGTTGCATTATTAAAATCAGGTATTGGTAAAGTTGCGGCTGCGATTGGTACAACCTTATTGCTTGAGCATTTTCGCCCTGATGTCGTTATCAATACTGGCTCTGCGGGTGGTTTAGACTCAAGATTAAATGTCGGTGATATCGTTGTTTCAACAGAAGTTCGCTATCACGATGCAGATGTGACTGCGTTTGGTTATGAACCAGGTCAAATGGCACAATGCCCTCCTGCTTTTATTGCAGATCCTAAACTTATTAGCATTGCAGAAGAGTGTATTGAATCGCTAAAATTAAATGCTGTTCGTGGTTTAATTTGTAGTGGTGATGCATTTATTAATGGTGCAGAGCCTTTAGCGCGCATTCGTCGTACATTCCCAGATGTTGCTGCCGTAGAAATGGAATCCACTGCGATTGGTCATGTTTGCCATCAATTCAGCACACCATTCGTTGTGGTTCGTGCTATTTCTGATGTAGCTGATAAAGAATCGCATTTAAGCTTTGATGAGTTTTTATCTGTTGCTGCAGAACAATCAAGCTTAATGGTGACAGCGATGTTGGATAAATTAAAAGACTAATTAAGTCGAGATAATCCTAATATCGTTTTATCAAAACCCCACCTTTATTTTTTGTTTATTCTAAGATAAAAAATAGGTGGGTATTTTTTATTATCGGAAAAGTAATGCGTTTATTTATCAATCTTGGATTATTACTCTGTTCATTATTTTGGCTAAACTTTGCTATTGCTACCACGCCTGCTGATCGTGTTATTACGTTATCGCCATCAGCCACTGAAATGGCTTACGCCGCAGGTATGGGTGATAATATTGTCGGAGTTAGTGCTTACTCTGATTATCCAGAGGCTGCTAAAAATATTGAACAAGTCGCTAATTGGCAGGGTATTAATATCGAACGCATTCTATTATTAAAACCTGATTTAGTGATTGCATGGCAAGGCGGTAATCCACAACGCCCATTAGATCAGTTAAAAGCTTTGGGTATTCCTATCATTTATTCTGATCCACAAAGTATTGAGGAAATCGCAGACGATCTCGTTACTCTTTCCAGCTATAGCCATCATCCTGATATTGCGATAAGAAATGCACAACAATTACGCCAGCAATATCAAATATTACAGCAACAATATGCATCAACTATATCGAATCAACCCAACAAAAAAGTGTTTATTCAATTTGGGATGCAGCCGTTATTTACTACATCAAACAGTACATTACAAAGCCATATTACCGAACTTTGTGGCGGTGAAAATATCTTCGCTAATAGCCCTGTGGCATGGCCTCAAGTAAGTCGTGAGCAAGTACTTACAAAGCAACCTGATTTAATTATATTCAGTGGTAAAGCAGATCAAATACCTACAGTACGAGCATTTTGGCAACCTCAGCTTACTGTACCGATTATTGCTATTGATGAAGACAGTTTTAGCCGACCTGCACCGCGTATTATTAATGCGGCACAGCAAATTTGTGAAGCAATAGCAACGAACCATTAGCAAAATAATTAATTACTCAATAGCCACTAATACACAACCCTTTAAACAACCGCATTGCACTTTATGCCCTTCTAATGCGACGGGGGTAGTGTTTATTTTCATCATGGAATCCCCCTCAATAATTTTGCCTTTTTGCTGACAAGCAGGGCAATAAACTTCGCCATCAAAAATATTCAAATAATCTTTATTTAATGAACTTACTTTTTAAATATTTACTCATTTCTTTCTCTATTAATTTTAATGGTGTTTCATAATGAATAATATATCCATCATCATTAAATTGGATCACTTTATTTTTATCAATTAAAATAAAGAAAACATTTCCATTGAAAAAACAAACTCCATTCTCATTAAAGTAACCCCTAACATAGTTATAAATAGAAGTTTCATTTATTTTTAGTGTTTTTTTTATAATATAAATCATCAATTAGAATAAAAATATATTTACCTCCCCTCTCAGGGAGAGAAAACTCTTTTAAAATTGATAGATCATCAAGCGTTTCCCGATTATTTATAACTTTCTTAATATTAAATGTATTTTCTTCTGCATAGAAGATAAATTCAAAAACAGTTATATCCATTCCTAACATGGAGAGTATTTCTTTATTTATACTTTCAATAAGTAAAATTTCTTGAATTTTCATAAGATTAACTTTTTATTTTTATAATTGTTTTCAAAATTATAATGTAAATCATTATAAGCGATTGGACCAAATTGAGGCATATTCTCAGCTATATATTGATCCACAGAGTAAGTTGTTTTATTTATTTTTTTCATTTTCTCTTTTTTATCTTGTACATACTTAGTTAAAATACAGTAGTTTATGCCTTTACAATATTCTCTTTTTTTTGAAATTAAAACCCAATCGACATCGCCTTGATAACTACTTATAGCTTGAGTTAACATTTCTATAATTTTTGTATTTTTATTTTTAAATCTAAAACTTGTAAACGGAGGATAAGATGAATGATCTATTATTTCGAGTTTATTACTTATTAATATATATGGATATCTGTGTTGAAATTTCTTCCATTCAAGCTCATCCAGTTTAGATATAAATTTTAATAATATTGATCCATCATTGACACCCATTATATTTTTGTTTTCCTTTAACAACATACTTAAATAAAAATATTAATATAGTTTATTTATATTACAATAATCCAATACTAATTTATGCTCATCTTCAAGGAATTCTATTGCTTCCATATAGAATTCCTGAAGAATGTTGTCCTTAATTATCTGTTTGCTTTTTGCTGTCAGTATCATTTTATAACAAAAGCCTTCGTTTAATTTTAATTAAGACTAAAATAATGTATGAATGACTTTTAGCTCTGGGTTTATTTTAATTAAATCATCTGTAATTTGATGATAAATTTCAGGCATAGTCTCTAACCAACCCACCATATCAGGTCGATGGTCGATAGCCATCGGAGTTTTTAATAATGGATGTTCGATTATGGGGGTACTTAAGCCATGACGAGCACGAAAATTTTTCACGGCTTGATATTCAAAAGGCCAAGCAATGAGTATTTCCATATCAACTTCATAACCTGTTGCACTTTGCTCATTTTCATTATTTCGAAATAATGCTGACCACTGAATATGCTTGTCGCATAATTCTATTAACCATGGGATTAGAATTTCATCATTTTCACAATAGAGAGCCTCTTGGCAAAAGCGTTGATAAAAAGGATCAATCGGAATGCCCGCACTTTCCCAATCAATAGTTTCCTTTTTTTCACTGGCTAACATTTCAATCGCCAATACGCCTAATTTTTGAGGGCGTGTATACATAGGGAGCGAGTTTGCCATTTTACCTGATTGAATATTTTCTATTATTTTATCGTAACAAATTTCACTGGGCTTAAAATAATTACAGGCAAAATTCATTAATAAGATTTCACCTTGCGAAGCAAGATTTAAAAAACTTTTTTTCCTATTAAAACAATTAAAATAATTAAAATAATTAAAATAATCCAGAATAAAACATATATTCTTATGATAAAAAAATCTCTCAAAAGAATATGGTACTTTATTTATATTTTTATACAATTGATATATATATATATTGGATATAGTTTCAGAATCGAAGTTTAAAGCTGACATATAATCAATATATTTATCTTCATTATTTTTATTTGATTTTAATTTTTCAATATTTACATTAAGATCTTCATTAATTAACTCTTCAATATCAGAGACATCTCTAATTGTTTTACTAACAATCTTTTCAATATATTTTATAACTTTACTAGCTCTATTCACCGTTAAGCCTCTCTATTATATAGAATTGATTATACTTATTGTTATTAGAAACATTAAATTTATTATCAATACCGACCGTCAATTTAAACCCAACTAAATTTACTTTATTAATATCTTTATATATATCAAGTAAAATATCTCTTTCTTTTTTTCCTAAATTATACTCATTATCACCGTGTTTAAAAGAGTTTTGAGCTAATAAAGAATGTTTACTTATATTACCTATATAGTCTTTTTGGAAATCACTAGCTTTTCCTCCTGTGGGCGTTGAATTAGCACCAAATTTCTCTTTCATCACTGTTTTGATTTCAAAAGTCACCCAATCTGGCGGAGGTGGAGTCGGTTCTATCTTACAAATCAGATCTATTCCTTGTCCTTTTTTATTTTGTAATGCTATCATTTTTTCAGGATCAAAGCTTTTACCATATAAAAGGTTTGATATATCTGTATTGCCATTTTTAATCCTAGATTCTTTGTTAGCAAGTGGTGCCTTCCCACTTCTGGTTTTTAAAAATAGCTTATCAAATAAGGTTCCCTTTTTAATCTCATTAATAACGTGGCTTTCACCTACATACCCAACAAAGTGAGCCAACTTTAATGATGCGACGCCATCATAAAAAAGATTGGACTGTAATATCTTATTAAGATCATGATGTGATTTTAAATTAATACTAAAATAATGTATGAATGACTTTTAGCTCTGGGTTTATTTTAATTAAATCATCTGTAATTTGATGATAAATTTCAGGCATAGTCTCTAACCAACCCACCATATCAGGACGATGATCAATAGCCATCGGTGTTTTTAATAATGGATGCTCGATTATGGGAGTACTTAAGCCATGACGAGCACGAAAATTTTTCACGGCTTGATATTCAAAAGGCCAAGCAATGAGTATTTCCATATCAATTTCATAGCCTGTTGCACTTTTCTCATTAACATAATCACTAAATAATGCCGACCATTGAATATGCTTATCGCATAATTCCATCAGCCATGGGATTAAAATTTCATCATTTTCACAATAGAGAGCCTCTTGGCAAAAGCGTTGATAAAAAGGATCAATCGGAATGTCCGCACTTTCCCAATCAATAGTTTCCTTTTTTTCACTGGCTAACATTTCAATCGCTAATACGCCTAATTTTTGAGGTCGCGTATACATAGGAAGTGAGTTTGCCATTTTACCTGATTGAATATTTTCTATTATTTTATCGTAACAAATTTCACTGGGCTTAAAATAATTACAAGCAAAATTCATTAATAAGATTTCACCTTGTTCTGCAAGATCAAAAAAATTCTTATCTCTTTCAAATTGATCAAAATAATCTGATACAAAGCATAGATTTTTATGATATAGAAAACGTTCTAGAGAATAAGAAATCTCATTTTTCCTTCTATAAGTTTGAATGATGTAAATAAGGGCAATACCCGATGAATTAAAGTTAATAGTAGATATATAATCAATATACCTATCTTTATTATTTGAATCTAACTCACTAATAATTTCATAAAAGTCTTCATTAATAAGGTTGTTAATACCAATCACATCACGAATAGTTTCACTGACTATTTTTTCAACATATTTTATAGCTTTATTAGCTCTATTCATTTTAAATCCTTCTATATATTTATCATTTTTCTTTAGTCAAATGTGCTACGTATTTTTTACTTTCTTTTTATCGATCTCAGCTAAAATACGACTTATTTGTTGCTCAAAATCAGCAGGGAGTGGATTTTTATTAAACCAAACAAGCGGTTTTCTTCGACTATAATTAGTCTGACTAATTGCATCTCGACCTTCTTTCATGAACGTATTAATAAAAGTCACAAAATGCTTATTTTCAGCCGTTCTACTCACTAAAAGACCTGTTGAGTATGAAATATTGGGTTTAAAATAACCTTCTATTAATTTTCCTGTTTTTTTATCAAGACAATAAAGTTTTAAGAACATTAATGTATCTGCATAACCAAATTCAGCATTACAATAACGTGTCACTAATAACTGTCTGGAATTCCAGACATAAAGAATTTGCCGTTTTCTATCTACTTTTAATACCACCCAAGGCATATAAAAAATAATCAGCCCCATTAGTATCATTCCAATTAATGGCATAGAAAATAATGCAAGATCTTGATAGATGGCATTTTTTGTTCCTTGATAAAAATCACCAGAATAATACGCTTTTAGGTAATCCCAATAAGTAACTTTTTGGTTAAAATATGGCTTGTATGCATCATATATTTCTTTCCAACTATTGCTAACTACAGAATATTCTTTATCATAATCTTTCTCATATATTTTCACACTTTCTTCAAATCTTATTGTTCCATAATAAATTTTTTCATATTTATCATGTAATAAATAAATAAGACTAAAAAAAAGCACAATAAAAATAGGAATAGCCATATTCTTGATAATATTTCTATTAGGAGAATCAATTTCACATTTATCTTCAGTTAACTCATTTAAAAAATCAAAGTCTTTTAACTTAACACTTGAGTTATAATTATCATTATCTGCCTTAAAAAGATTCATTTCTATCTTATGAGGATGATTTGTACCACTAAATAAACTTGCCATTATCTTTCCATAAAAATGATTAATTACTCAATAGCCACCAATACACAACCCTTTAAACAACCGCATTGCACTTTATGCCCCTCTAACGCGACGGGAGTATTGTTTATTTTCATCATAGTATCCCCCTCGATTATTTTGCCTTTTTGCTGACAAGCAGGGCAATAGACTTCATCACCTAAACAGGCAATTTCATATGTTTGCTTTGCTAATAAAGAACCGTTTAACACGGTTCCTTTAGTATTAGTAGTATCATTTTTTAAAATGATTTTTCGTCCTTGAATTGTGCTACGCATGTTTATATATCCTTTTATAAACTATTAACAGTAAACTTAGCTAAAAAATCTAAATAGAATGCTTAATTGCTTCCGATAATTTATCTTCGATTTCTTTACAAGGTGGCAGCTCTTTATCAACCAAAACAACTTGTTGTTCTATTTGTTTATCAAGATCTTTGGGAATAGGCGCTTCTCTAAAAATAGAATATTTTTTTCTTGTGTACTTGCCTTCAATCAAAGGTGCTAATCCATAAAATAAATATTTGGTAATATATCCTAATCCCCATGCTTTATCATTACTACTTCCGCCTCCTAAAAAACTAAACACCGTTAAGTTTGGATAATATTTATGTTCTATCAACTTATTATTTTCATCAACTCGATATAAAATAAGTGCTAATGTTGGTTTCATATCTGCAAAATTAATTTGAGAATACTTAGCAACATAAACATTCATTTTCATGTCCCAAGTATAAAATAATTGTTTTTCTCGATCGCATATTAGATAAGGTCGATTTCTAGCAATAAAACCAAAATAGATCATTGGTAAAGAACATAATAATGGAGCTAATAGTAAAAACAAATCTAAAATAATGCTTTTCTCTCTTATAAATGAATTGCTATAGTAATAATAGTCCCAATAATTTATAAAAGAAAGTTTTCCATTCTGAATATATTTTTTTTCTAATTCATCATTATCCCTATGCTGGGGTAATATAAATATATTATTCTTATTATCTTTCTTATCTAATATTCTAAGGAAAAGAGATTCTGTATTTTTCCAAGGATCAATATAAATTGTTTTAACACCATAGCTAAAAGCCCAAAGTAAGCCGATAACAAAAGGGATCGCTAACATAGTCCTGCCATTAGAAAAAGCATGGCGTATGACTAATCGTAAATTATCTATTTTTTCCACAAAATCAAGCGCACCAGCTTGATATTGAGTCATTTTTGGTGTTTCTGTTTGTAATAGTGATTCACAATGATCACTGAGTTTATGTTTTTGTTCCATCGGGATATCAATCTATATTAATTATCAATAAAGAACCGCTTAATACGGTTCCTTTAGTATTGGTAGTATCATTTTTTAAAATGATTTTTCGTCCTTGAATTGTGCTACGCATGTTTTCAACATTTTAATTTATAGAATCATGATTGAATTAGAGATAATAACTTTTTATAATTTGGTTTTGACTCATTATTAACTTCTTTTGTACTATCAGAGTAATAAAATGTTCGTTGGATACCTTTTGTTTTACGCTCTGCAGGATATTCAGAATAAACGGTCACATCAGTATGTATAATTGGCCTCCAAGTAATTTCTTTAGCACCACGTGATTTATAATAAAAATATAGTTTTTCTCCATATAGCCACAAAATATTTCCTTTATCATTTTCATATTGTTTATTGACCCAAGGAAAATAATGAGAAGAAATATAAAAATCACCTTCTTTATTAATAGGTTTTTCGCCTATTCTTTGAGGCTGATTATTATCAAATATAATAATAACTCCAGCACCTACTACATCAATGATACTATTAGAAAAATATTCATTGTTTTTTAAATTTAGATTTAAAGTAATGTTACTTAATTGCCAATCACATTTCCCACCTCCTCTATAAGGGATTACTGCACTATATAATGAACTATTACCTTCTTTTTCTAACAAAACCATTTCACTATTAAAACCAGAAACAGTATATGTAGGTACTTCATTATTATTATATGTTTTTCGGCAAAGGTTTGAACGATACATAACCTTCATTGGTGAAAGCTCAGCGACATCGGGTACGTCGACGGTAATTTTTACTGTTCTACCATTTTCAGGAGGGGAGAATGTCCTGTCTATTTGGGGCGTTAATATATTGCATCCAGTTAAAAGTAAACCCATCACCGCGATAGATAAAAGAAATAGCTTATCGATAACGTATTTATTCATTATTCTATTGCCACTAATACACAGCCCTTTAAACAACCGCATTGCACTTTATGCCCTTCTAATGCGACGGGGATATTGTTTATTTTCATCATAGTATCCCCTTCTATTATTTTGCCTTTTTGCTGACAAACAGAGCAATAAACTTCATCGCCTAAACAGGCAATTTCATGTGTTTGCTTTGCTAATAAAGAACCGCTTAATACGGTTCCTTTAGTATTGGTGATATCATTTTTTAAGATGATTCTTCGTCCTTGGATTGTGCTACGCATTTTTTACTTTCTTTTTATCGATTTCGGCTAAAATACAGCTTACTTGTTGTTCAAAATCAGCAGGGAGTGGGTTTTTATTAAACCAAAATAGCGGTTTTCTTCGACTATAATTAGTCTGGCTAATTGCATCTCGACCATCTTTCATGAACGTATTAATAAAAGTCACAAAATGCTTATTTTCAGCCGTTCTACTCACTAAAAGACCGGTTGAGTATGAAATATTGGGTTTAAAATAACCTTCTATTAATTGTCCTGTTTTTTTATCAAGACAATAAAGTTTTAAGAACATTAATGTACCTGCATAACCAAATTCAGCATCACAATAACGTGTCACTAATAACTGTCTGGAATTCCAGACATAAAGAATTTGCCGTTTTCTATCTACTTTTAATACCACCCAAGGCATATAAAAAATAATTAGCCCCATTAATATCATTCCAATTAATGGCATGGAAAATAACGCAAACTCTTGATAAATAGCATTTTTTGTTCCTTGATAAAAATCACCAGAATAATATGCTTTTAGGTAATCCCAATAAGCAACCTCTCGATTAAAATAAGGATAATATTTATCATAAACTTTTTTCCGTTTTTCACTGAGATTTAAATATTCTTTGTTGTAATTCTTTTCAAAAATAGCAACTGTTTGTTGAAAATCTTCTCTTCCATAGTAAATACTTTCAGCTTTATTATATATCAAATAAAAAAAACTAAAAAAAAGCACAATAAAAATAGGAATAGCTATATTCTTGATAAGATTTCGATTAGGTGAATCAATTTCACATTCATCTTCAGTCAATTCGTTTAAAAACTCAAAGTCTTTTAATTTAATATTGGAATTATAATTATCATTATCTCTCTTAAAAAAATTCATTTCTATTTTATGAGGATTATTTGTACCACTAAATAAACTTGCCATTATCTTTCCATAAAAATGATTAATTACTCAATAGCTACTAATACACAACCCTTTAAACAACCGCATTGCACTTTATGTCCTTCTAACGCGACAGGGATATTGTTTATTTTCATCATAGTATCCCCTTCTATTATTTTGCCTTTTTGCTGACAAGCAGGGCAATAGACTTCATCACCTAAACAGGCAATTTCATGTGTTTGCTTTGCTAATAAAGAACCGCTTAATACGGTTCCTTTTGTATTGTTGGTATCATTTTTTAATATAATTTTTCGTCCTTGAATTATGCTACATATTTTTTCTATTTTTAATTTTAAAAATTATTCTTTAATTAAGGAAAGTAATTTTTTATAATCTGGCTTTCCATCTCTATTTGATTTTTTTGTGCCATCTGGATAAGAATATATTGTACTTATGCCTTCAGTTCTACGCTCTGCTGGGTATTCAGAGTAAACGACTATATCGCTATGAATGATGGGTTTCCAGGTGATTTTCTGAGCATCGCGAGATTTATAATAAAGATAAAGCTCTTCGCCATATAACCATAAGCTAATGTTCTTATCATTTTTAAAAGGTGTATCAATCCAAGGAAAATAATCAGATATAATATCAAAATCACCTTTTTTATTAACAGGTTTCTTTCCTATTCGTTGAGGTTGATTATTATCAAAAATGATAATAACACCACTTCCTACTATCTTGTTAATATCTTTATAAAAATTATCATTATGTTTTAATGCCATTCTTAACGTGACATTACTTAATTGCCAATCACATTTCCCACCTCCTCTATAAGGGATTTCTGCACTATATAATGAGCTATTACCTTCTTTTCCTAACAAAACTATCTCACTATTAAAACCAGAAACAGTATATGTAGGCACTTCATTATTATTATATGTTTTTCGGCAAAGATTTGAACGGTACATAACCTTCATCGGTGAAAGTTCCGCAACATCGGGTACGTCGACGGTAATTTTTACTGTTCTACCATTTTCAGGAGGGGAGAATGTCCTGTCTATTTGGGGTGTTAATATATTACAGCCAGTTAAAAGTAACCCCATCACCGCGATAGATAAAAGAAATAGCTTATCGATAACGTATTTATTCATTATTCTATTGCCACTAATACACAACCCTTTAAACAACCACATTGCACTTTATGCCCCTCTAATGCGACGGGAATAGTGTTTATTTTCATCATAGTATCCCCTTCTATTATTTTGCCTTTTTGCTGACAAGCAGGGCAATAGACTTCATCACCAAGGCAAGCTATTTCATAAAGTTGTTTCACTAATAAAGAACCGCTTAATACGGTTCCTTTTGTATTGGTGGTATCATTTTTTAAAATGATTTTTCGTCCTTGGATTGTGCTACGCATTTTTAGCTTTCTTTTTATCGATTTCGGCTAAAATACAGCTTACTTGCTGCTCAAAATCAGCAGGCAGTGGATTTTTATTAAACCAAAATAGCGGTTTTCTTCGACTATAATTAGTCTGGCTAATTGCATCTCGACCTTCTTTCATGAACGTATTAATAAAAGTCACAAAATGCTTATTTTCAGCCGTTCTACTCACTAAAAGACCTGTTGAGTATGAAATATTGGGTTTAAAATAGCCTTCTATTAATTTTCCTGTTTTTTTATCAAGACAATAAAGTTTTAAGAACATTAATGTACCCGCATAACCAAATTCCGCATCACAATAACGCGTTACTAATAACTGTTTGGAATTCCAGACATAAAGAATTTGCCGTTTTCTATCTACTTTTAATACCACCCAAGGCATATAGAAAATAATCAGCCCCATTAATATCATTCCAATTAATGGCATAGAAAATAATGCAAGATCTTGATAGATGGCATTTTTTGTTCCTTGATAAAAATCACCAGAATAATACGCTTTTAGGTAATCCCAATAAGTAACTTTTTGGTTAAAATATGGCTTGTATGCATCATATATTTCTTTCCAACTATTGCTAACTACAGAATATTCTTTATCATAATCTTTCTCATATATTTTCACACTTTCTTCAAATCTTATTGTTCCATAATAAATTCGTTCACATTTATCATGTAATAAGTAAATAAAACTAAAAAAAAGTACAATAAAAATGGGAATAGCCATATTCTTGATAATATTTCTATTAGGAGAATCAATTTCACATTCATCTTCATTCAATTCATTTAAAAAATCAAAGTCTTTTAACTTAACACTTGAGTTATAATTATCATTATCTTCCTTAAAAAGATTCATTTCTATCTTATGAGGATTATTTGTACCACTAAATAAATTTGTCATTATATTCCCATAAAAATAATTAGTTATTCAATAGCCACCAATATACAACCCGTTAAACAGCCGCATTGCACTTTATGCCCTTCTAACGCGACTGGAATATTGCTTATTTTCATCATGGAATCCCCTTCAATTATCTTGCCTTTTTGCTGACAAGCAGGGCAATAGACTTCATCGCCTAAACAGGCAATTTCATGTGTTTGTTTTGCTAATAAAGAACCGCTTAATACGGTTCCTTTAGTATTGGTAGTATCATTTTTTAAAATGATTTTTCGTCCTTGAATTGTGCTACGCATGTTTTCAACATTTTAATTTATAGAATCATGATTGAATTAGAGATAATAACTTTTTATAATTTGGTTTTGACTCATTATTAACTTCTTTTGTACTATCAGAGTAATAAAATGTTCGTTGGATACCTTTTGTTTTACGCTCTGCAGGATATTCAGAATAAACGGTCACATCAGTATGTATAATTGGTCTCCAAGTAATTTCTTTAGCACCACGTGATTTATAATAAAAATATAGTTTTTCTCCATATAGCCACAAAATATTTCCTTTATCATTTTCATATTGTTTATTGACCCAAGGAAAATAATGAGAAGAAATATAAAAATCACCTTCTTTATTAATAGGTTTTTCGCCTATTCTTTGAGGCTGATTATTATCAAATATAATAATAACTCCAGCACCTACTACATCAATGATACTATTAGAAAAATATTCATTGTTTTTTAAATTTAGATTTAAAGTAATGTTACTTAATTGCCAATCACATTTCCCACCTCCTCTATAAGGGATTACTGCACTATATAATGAACTATTACCTTCTTTTTCTAACAAAACCATTTCACTATTAAAACCAGAAACAGTATATGTAGGTACTTCATTATTATTATATGTTTTTCGGCAAAGGTTTGAACGATACATAACCTTCATTGGTGAAAGCTCAGCGACATCGGGTACGTCGACGGTAATTTTTACTGTTCTACCATTTTCAGGAGGGGAGAATGTCCTGTCTATTTGGGGTGTTAATATATTACAGCCAGTTAAAAGTAACCCCATCACCGCGATAGATAAAAGAAATAGCTTATCGATAACGTATTTATTCATTATTCTATTGCCACTAATACACAACCCTTTAAACAACCACATTGCACTTTATGCCCCTCTAATGCGACGGGAATAGTGTTTATTTTCATCATAGTATCCCCTTCTATTATTTTGCCTTTTTGCTGACAAGCAGGGCAATAGACTTCATCACCAAGGCAAGCTATTTCATAAAGTTGTTTCACTAATAAAGAACCGCTTAATACGGTTCCTTTTGTATTGGTGGTATCATTTTTTAAAATGATTTTTCGTCCTTGGATTGTGCTACGCATTTTTAGCTTTCTTTTTATCGATTTCGGCTAAAATACAGCTTACTTGCTGCTCAAAATCAGCAGGCAGTGGATTTTTATTAAACCAAAATAGCGGTTTTCTTCGACTATAATTAGTCTGGCTAATTGCATCTCGACCTTCTTTCATGAACGTATTAATAAAAGTCACAAAATGCTTATTTTCAGCCGTTCTACTCACTAAAAGACCTGTTGAGTATGAAATATTGGGTTTAAAATAACCTTCTATTAATTTTCCTGTTTTTTTATCAAGACAATAAAGTTTTAAGAACATTAATGTACCTGCATAACCAAATTCAGCATTACAATAACGTGTCACTAATAACTGTCTGGAATTCCAGACATAAAGAATTTGCCGTTTTCTATCTACTTTTAATACCACCCAAGGCATATAAAAAATAATCAGCCCCATTAGTATCATTCCAATTAATGGCATAGAAAATAATGCAATATCTTGATAGATGGCATTTTTAGTTCCTTGATAAAAATCACCAGAATAATACGCTTTCAGGTAATCCCAATAAGTAATTTTTTGGTTAAAATATGGCTTGTATTTATTAAATACAATTACCCAATCTTCACTTAATTCTAAGTTATTCTTATTATATTTATTCTCAACCAAAATAACATCATCAATAAACCCCCTCTTCCCATAATAAATTTTTTCATATTTATCATGTAATAAATAAATAAGACTAAAAAAAAGCACAATAAAAATAGGAATAGCCATATTCTTGATAATATTTCTATTAGGAGAATCAATTTCACATTTATCTTCAGTTAACTCATTTAAAAAATCAAAGTCTTTTAACTTAACACTTGAGTTATAATTATCATTATCTGCCTTAAAAAGATTCATTTCTATCTTATGAGGATGATTTGTACCAATAAATAAACTTGCCATTAATTTACCTTATCATTAATAAAACCAATTAATTCCTTGTTAAGTTCAAAATCTTTATATCTCCTTGGAGAGATAATATTTTTCCCCTCATCAACCTTATAATACCAATAAATTGATGGAATAGACTCTGTTGGATTATAAATATCATATTTATATTCAACATTAAAAGTAACAATAAAATTACCATCTTTATCAAAGCTATTTTTTTCTATAGAACTAGCTACTGCAGTTTCTAGTGACTTTTTAAAAATCTCATTATACTTTTTATTATTTGACAAATAATATCTTCTAGAATTAAATTCCATAAAAAAAGAAAGATCTTTATAATACTCAGAAAAATGATACTTCTCTGAATCATAGTCATCTGCATTAGAAATATAAATATTTTCAACTAGCTTGTATTCTATATCAGAAATACCAAATTTAAAATTTGGCAATATAAATTTATAAGATAAATTACGTTTATAATAATTATTATTAGAAACAATATTTTTCATTTCCATTTTAATTTTAGGAGAGAAAAAAAGATTATAGAACTCTTGTAATTCTATTTGAAAATAATGATAATTTTTATCAAAATTATTTATGAATTTCTCCAATTGTAAACTAATATCATTCCTCTTACTATTTTCATCTTTTTTACCATAAGCAATATATTGATTACCTTTACCCCAAAAACAATTTTGTAATAATTTCTCCAATGCTCCCCATTCATATTTTTTACTATAAATATAACTTCCAATGAGTCCTAATATGCCAATAATAATTAAAGGCCACCCAATAGGATTTAAAATAGCCAGAACTCCAGCTTCAGCACCTAAAGCCATTATACCTAAAGATAATGCCAGTGAGCTAAAAGCTTCTGTAACTTTAGCCCAAGCAAACCCATCATTACCTATTGTAAAAGCTGAATTAGATTCAAATAATGGAAGTGCAAAACCAAGAATTATTACAGCCCATGAAATTCCTTTTAAGGCAACCTTACTAAATCGAGCATTAACTTCAGGTAATGTCATTCTTTTTAAAAATATACTATATCTAGGATTCATAACAAGGCTTGCATATTTTTGCATAGTACTTTGAATATCAAAAATAGCTTGTATACTTGCAAATAAATGATATCCCATTTGCAATGAATATATACTTCGTGCTTGTAAAGCTAATGGATTATTTTTTTCAAATTCAGTTGGATATTTAGTTGTAGCAAGCCCAATAATTCCACTAACAAGCCAAAAAACATCTTTTGCAATAAGAGCTGTTGCACTTACATCATAAAAATTAAAATTTGAATTTTTATTTGACTTTGAATTCTTGTTTGTGTTTATTTTTTCTGATATCCATTTAAAATTTGGCAAATTTATTACTACATTATTACCGGCACCTTTAATTCTTTCTTTCCAATTAAACATTTTATCCATTATTTTTTTATTATTTATTGAAACCGAAGGTTGTTGTTTTAACTTGTTTATTAATTTATTAAATTGCTCCCCAGTCATTTCACTAAAATTAGTGTAACTTACATAAATACCAAAGTAGGATAAAATTACAGGAAGGATCTTATTGGCTATTATATCTACTCCTTTTAAACTGATCCCTCTTGAATGAGTAGAAATATTCTTTAATTTATTATGAGTATGTGTAAAAGCATAACCTAATGAATCCCAAAAAATAAAAATTGCAGATTTTACTACTGGAAGTATTTTTTCACTTAACTTCTCATTACTTTTATCTCTAACCTTATCTTGAGATAAGATATAAAATATCACTTTTGCAAAGCCTGCTAGAAAATCATCATCTTCCTTGAAGGAATATAATGAATCAAGTAATTCTTTTCCTGCTTTTGAACTATGTAATGGATGTAATAATGTAGAATGAAGTTCACAATAGCTAACAAGATCTCTTAAAAAATCACTATGCCAAACATTACTTTCTTCTAGTTGTTCTTTTATTAAAAAAACATGATCTACATAGTTTTGAATTCCGCCTATTTTAGGTGCTATCATAGAACTCGTTAGAAATTCTTGATAGAGATTAACAATGTTTAATTGGATTTTTTGAAAATCTAAATAGCAATTTTCAATTTGTGCCGTATATTTATTTAAATCATCAAATTTTATACTTTTCTCAAGGATTTCTTTTAGCTCTTTCCCTGCTTCAGGAGACATACTTTCACTTTTTGTCTGTTCATCAAGTTTCTTAATAAATGTTCCTATTGTATTAGGATAACTCCAATGCCCTTGAAATAAAGTATAAATACCAGTAACAAAGAGATAAAGTGATAATATATCTTTTTGATAACCAACAGGATCATAAAGAATTACTAGAGTAGCATTTTCATTCTCATCTAATGTTTTCTGAAGTTGATTAACAAGCTTCTTTGAATTTTGAGTAACACTTATATTACCTGTTACTTCTGAAAAGTACTCACCTGGTAGATCCCGTTTTATTTTCTTAGCTTCATCAATAAATATTTCAAATTTTTTCTCCTCATTTTTATAGTCCTCGATAAGTGCAGAAATATTTTCTTCCGTTGGTTTAATACAATAATCATTTTTTTCTAAAGATATCAAGTTAATGAATTGCATGAAAGATTTTCTATATTTTTTATTTTTGATAATCTTTTTTAAGATATAAGGAGATAGTTCTATATCACTAAATAAAAAAGATGCATTAATGACATCTTTTTTTATTGTCAAATAAGGATATTGTTTTTTATCTTCGCTGGTAATTAATTCACCTGATTTTTCATCGATAAAAACAGTATTCTTAATGAATTTTTCTTCCGCTACTCCATTTTTTTTCGCAGATAAACCTTCAGAACTATCATCCCCCTCATTATATAATTTTTCATTATAAGAATAATTTATTTGATGTTCAAAAATAATTAAATTACCAATCTTATTATTTCTTGTTGGAAACGATCCCTCTTCAAAAATATAGATCCAGCCTTGTCGTAATAAACGAGCTGAAAATCCTCGATTCTCATCAACACTACTTGCATTAAGTAATGTATCTATAGGAGGTGGTAATGCAGCTTTTGCGTTTTCATTACCATATAAATTCGAATACGCATACCTTACTGGGTACACTGCTCTATGATCATCTTCACATGGGCATACAACTGCATCTGCTTGTAAATTACGAGGACTCATTTCATTTATTTTTTGAACAACATCAGCTGTATTAGTCGTTTTTTCAGTTTCTGTTGTAATTTTATTTTTTTCCGTCATGAGTTCACTCCTTGATTATTTGAACAATATGTATAACGATGATAGCTAAAAAGAACTTGATTATGTTTATAAGGCATTGCATATTCAGTCGCCTCTTTCCATTTTTGAAAATCATCGCGACTGATATAACGAGCCAATAAAGTGTATAAAATAGCTTGTGTCTGTGTGATATCTTCTAAAAAACTTTGATTAGCTAATTTTAGACAATAGTTATCTAATTCAATCACATTATTTTCATTAGCATCTGGCGAAAATTGAATAATTAACTGTTTTGCTTTTGTTATATTCTGTATTAATGTTAGGTTTGAATAATATCTATACAACCTCTCATTAATAAATAATGATTCTCTTACCCCATCATCATTCAAATAGTGAGGATCAAATGTAATTTTAACACCATCAATATATTCTTTATTATAACCATAGAACGCATTGATACCACTAACAACATTAAGAAGTTGTCCTTCCTTTAATGATTCAATAAAAGGAATAAAATGTGTAACATCATAAAATCGGAAAAAATTCCACGTATTTAACTTTTGGTTATATAAATAAGTTAATTTTCTTAATTGACGATGTAATTCAAAAAATGGTTTAGTACTATTTAAAAATAGTCCTAATGTTCCTTTATTTGGCATACACATATAGTCATCTAATAATTGTTGCCCTGCTTTATTAGATAAAACTTGTACTAAATAGGGTGCATTATCTTCTAAACTGGTTTGAGTCTCTCCTTGATAAAGAGGTTGCCAAGGTAAACAAGAGCCATATAACATAGGAATAAGTGATCGCCCTGTTTGACGTAGATATTCTCCGCTATCAATCACTAAATATAATGTACAACCATTAATAAACTCAGGAGAACCTGACTGATAATAAATATCGCCTTTTTCCGAAGGAAGTGGATTTGTTAGGTTTTTTTCATCAATAAGAATAGCATTTATATGTTCACTATTTTGTTTACGCAATTGACGAATTAAAGGTAATTCAAGTTTATTACTTCTTTTAATAAACGTTATTGCAGGAACAATATCATCATATATTGCGGCACTGTACTGATCTTTATACTGGCTAAAATAATGGCGCATTTCATTAATAGCTTGATCTTCACTTTCCCCTAATAATGTCATATAGCCACAGAACTCTTCACCCTCTCTAGTATAGTGGCATTGCGCTACCCAATAATTTTGATAGATTTCATTTATTGTCGAAGTCATTATGGCGTATCCTGCTTTAACGCTTTTGCTCGACAATCTTCCGATAACGGAAGCCCTTCATTTACAGCAGCTTCCAATGAAGGTACAACTTCAGGAGCTCCGCCTACAATAGAAACATTCCCTCTTAGCGTAATATTTCCAGTAATAGTGACACCTTGAGCATCCAGTTGAATGCTTCCTGATTTCCCTTTAATTATCATCGTTTCGCTGGCTTGTAGAGTATGTACTTTAGTATGAGAATGAATACCACCAGCAACTGTTAATTTATAATCATTTTGTATATCACACTGTTTATTTTCACCTACTTCTTGAAAATGACTGGCATGGATCACTTCTTTCCAATGATTATCAATCCGAGTAATGCGATCTTTACCAATTTGCTCGAATTGATTGACACCCACGTTAAGGGTTTGCTCATTAACTATACGAATAAATTCATTATGACAAACCTCATGTTTGCGATCATTTGCAACTTCATGAGATTCATTTTTACCAATATATTGAAATTTATTATGGTTAATATGCGTATTTTGATCCCTCTGCGCATGTAAATACACTTCTTCGCGTCCGCCGGCATCCTCAAATCGCAGTTCATTAAATCCTGTGCCTTTATGCGTCTTGGTACGAAATGTGGTTTGGGTTTTTTCTTTGGGTAAATCCAATGGTGGGGCATTGCGACCGTTATAGGTGCAACCGGTGATAATTGGTCTATCAATATCGCCATTTAAATAAGACACAATCACCTCTTGCCCAATGCGAGGGATCGCCATAAAACCGAAGCCATCACCATTCCAACCCTGTGCCACTCGCAACCAACACGAACCACTATGATCAGGCTTTCCGCGTCTATCCCAATGAAAGTAAACTTTTACCGCGCCTTGTTCATTGGTGTAAATTTCCTCACCTTCTGGACCAACGACTGTCGCCAATTCATCACCATCCGCCAGCGGTTTATAATGAAAAGGCGGTCGCCATTCCTGCGTGCCGGGAATAAAAGTGACATTATTTGAAAGTTGAGTTCCCTCACCACCACCGTTATCCGCAGAGGGCTGTACGCCATGATGCGAAACACTGATCACCTGCCAACGCGAATTCATACGCACACTTGGGTGATTGGTTAAGGTAAACACTTTGCCCGGCATTAACGCAAAACAGTTAGTGCTTGCTGAGCCTGTTTGACGATAATTTTGAGATTGCTCATAGCGCAATTGATTTAGCGGCTGCGCTTCTGCCTCTTCTTGAAAACGGCCATAGCTTTCAAAAACAGGGTGTTGTTGATGGACGTCACCCGTTGTGTTTTGTGATAACGGGTAAGAAGGACGTATTGGGTTATAATCTTTGTCAATACGCACATCACTGCATAAACGTTCGGTATAGCGCCATGTGGTGGCAGTGGTATCCGTAATATCGGTTTCTGCTTGTGGGTTATAGGTTAGCGTGATCCCCGCCGTCATCCCTAAATGATTGTCGCTATAAAATAATTTTGGCCCTTCTTCAAACCAAAAATTGATCCCTTCTTCAAACGCTAAACGACACCAGAAGGCATAAGCGGATTCGCGCTTTTGCGTGATATAGCGGCGAGTTTGATGCAGTTCGGGTTGATAGAGCTGGTTGTCATATTTGATATGCGCTTCATCTAGCAATTGCTGAAGAATTTGAGGTACCGTTTTATGTTGGAAAATACGGCTATCTTGATTAAGCGTCATCACCCACATTTCAGGGCGAATAACAAATTGATACCACGTTTTAACGCCGTCGGTGTTGCCTTGTTCAGCACTCGCCAGTAAGCCTTGAACCGTGCGGATTGTTTTACCGTCACGACTGACAGTTAATGATGAAGCCACACCTAATTGGTTGGCAAAATCAATATCACGTTGCTCACTCACCGCGTGTATCGAAAGCGTGAAAAGCTCTGATAATCCTTCGTTTAAATCAAACTGAGTGACTTGAAAAGTGCTTTTAGGTAAATCGCCAATTTGGCAAGTAAACACTAACCCTGTATGAAGTAATCCCTTTCCTAGGGTGTCGAGTAATTCGCTGTATTTTTTAATGCGAGCTTGCTGTTCAGAGAATGTCATCCCTATTTCAAAAGGGCGAGATGATGCCGGATCATCTAATACCAAACGAGGTTTAGGGGTATTGTTAGCGTCATTCGTTGACATAAAAGCTCCCATTTAAATGTGACAAACACGCAATAAAAAAGACAAAAAATGCAGAGAACAATGGGCTCATGACAGAGCCCATAAATAAAGTGTGAAGAATTAACCTTCGAGTGGCGCACGCCAGTCGTCAGAGCCTGATGTCCCTGCAACGGTGTGTTCCCAATCAATTTTGCGATAAGAAAGAGACACTTCGATCAGTTGAGTGAAGTCAGACTTAGTCGGATCTTGGCAATGTGGCATTTGGCAATCGATATTCACGATGGTGGCATCAGTTAATGTGGTGGTGAAGAAATGCTCTTGCTTCCCTTCAACCGAGGTGCGATACCATTTTAATGTGATTTTTGGCAACATTTCGCCCGAGGCTAATGCGTTATACAGCAGAGGAACCGCTTTGTTTAACGCCACCGTAAAACGGAAAGGTTTATGCGCACGTTGACCTGAAGGCTGACCTGATTGTGGGTCAGTGGGCACAGTCACTACATGAGAGAATGCTTGCACCAGCATTTCATCTTCGTGGCCTTGAACATAAATATTTCCTACTGATTCAGCCGTAAATGCACCCGCAGTAATATTGCCTTGGGTTTTTCCTTCAATGGAGATATAGCATGGAGTTGGCATGGCAAGTCCTTAATTAACTATCAGTTATTGTTTCTCAACAAAACTATTATTGTTGATGTCCTTTTCAAAAAATCAGCCAGTGCGCACCGCGATTTGATTAGAGTAGCTTAAGTAATTTTAAGGGGAAGTAAAGGGGGTGACGGAAAAGAAGGACGTTGTATCCTCGTAGGATAAGTGACTTAGCGTAAAATAATTGTTCACACGTTATTTACTGCTTTCGTTTCTTAAAATAAGTGTATTTACTTATACAATTACCTTTCGTAAATGTCCGAAATCTCGCTAAAGCCAGTCAGTTCTAATGTACATGGATTTTTAATATGTAACAAAGTGTGTATTTTGTTTCAATTTGTAACAATGTTGATTTATAAGGAAAAAATAACCCTATTTTCAAAATAATAAGCAAACTACGATTTTTATTCTCAAAGGACAAAAAATCCGCACCTAAAATTTAGCGTATCGCAGAAGATATATTTAAATAGAGGAAAAAATATCACCCATAGAGTGATTTTATGAAATAAGCTCAGAAAGAATAAATAACGAAAAGAAGAGAAGAGAAGAGAAGATAAGAAAAGAGTAACCAATAAACTCTCACAAACAAAAGTCGTGAGCGAGCAAGCAGTGCAACAAGGCAGACAGCGCACAGTAAGCGGAGCATACATTAGTATGTGAGCATTACGAGCACTGCTCTAACGCCGTGGCACTACTGCACAGCCACGACGCCAAAGAAGGATCAGATACTGAAAGAGGAACCGCAACCACACGTACTCTTAGCATTAGGATTCGTCACAATAAAACGCGACCCCTCCAATCCCTCAGTATAATCCACACAGCCGCCCACTAAATACTGCAAACTCATCGGATCAACCACTAAGGCAACGCCTTGTTTTTCTATGGTCATATCACCTTCATTCATTGCATCATCAAAGGTAAAACCATACTGGAATCCGCTACAACCGCCGCCCGTGATATAAACACGTAAACGCAGATTTGGATTTTCTTCATCCGCAATCAAATCTTTTACTTTATTTGCAGCCGCGTCAGTAAATTGTAACGGCAGAGCCATATCATCACTCATTGTTCACTCCAGACTGGGTATTCCAGCAAAAAAACAGCCAGCAAAAATTTATATTTCTTGCTGATATAATGTGATGATTATCTAATACCTGCTCATAACCTTCAAGTTTGTTGTGGACAAAATACACTTTTTGCTACCTATCGCTTTTTACGATAAATCACGCACCCACAATAACAGTGATAAATCAAAATGTTGTTGTCGTGTATTTGGCTTCATCTGCGCGGTGCTTTAGAATACGCCTTAATCTTACGCTCACCCATCATTAGGAGTCTGACATGAGCAAGTCTGAAACGCTTTATAATCTCGCACAACAAGTGATCCCCGGCGGTGTCAACTCACCTGTTAGAGCATTTAACGGTGTAGGTGGAACCCCTCTTTTTATTGAACGTGCTAATGGTGCGTATATTTATGATGTTGATGGACGAGCTTACCTTGACTATGTCGGCTCATGGGGACCGATGGTTTTAGGTCACAACCACCCTTCCATTCGTCATGCTGTTACTGACGCGGTACAAAAAGGCCTAAGCTTTGGCGCACCAACGGCTGCTGAAGTTGAAATGGCAAACCTAGTCACTGAACTGGTACCTTCTATGGACATGGTTCGCATGGTGAACTCAGGTACAGAAGCGACAATGAGCGCTATTCGCCTTGCTCGTGGTTACACGGGTCGTGACAAAATCATTAAATTTGAAGGTTGCTACCACGGTCATGCAGATTGCCTATTAGTTAAAGCGGGCTCTGGCGCGCTAACGATGGGACAACCAAATTCACCAGGTGTACCCGCTGATTTTGTAAAACACACCTTAACCTGTACTTACAACGATTTAAATTCTGTACGCCAAGCATTTGAAAATTACCCTGAAGAAGTCGCTTGTATCATTGTTGAGCCTGTTGCGGGCAATATGAACTGCGTACCACCAAAAGCAGACTTCTTACCGGGCTTACGTGCATTATGTGATGAGTTTGGTGCATTGCTGATTATTGATGAAGTTATGACAGGTTTTCGCGTGGCATTAGGTGGCGCACAAGCTTATTACGATGTTGATCCTGACTTAACATGCTTAGGTAAAATCATTGGTGGTGGTATGCCAGTGGGTGCATTTGGTGGACATATGGAAGTGATGTCTAAACTCGCACCAATTGGTCCTGTTTATCAAGCAGGTACTTTATCAGGCAACCCAATTGCGATGGCGGCAGGTCTCGCGTGTTTACACGAAGTATCACAACCGGGTGTTCATCAAACATTAAATGAACTAACAACGATGCTGGCTGATGGTTTACTTGAAAAAGCACAACAAGCGGGCATCCCAATGGTTATCAATCATGTGGGCGGTATGTTTGGTCTGTTCTTTACAGATGCAAAAGAAGTCACTTGCTATCAAGATGTGATGAATTGCGATGTTGAACGCTTTAAACAATTCTTCCATTTAATGCTAGAAAAACGCATCTACCTTGCACCTTCTGCATTTGAAGCTGGCTTTATGTCTATTGCTCATACCAAAGAAGATATTCAACGCACTATTGAGGCAGCGGAATATGCTTTTGCTCAGATGAAGGGCTAATATTCGATTCATTTTTTAATAAAAATAAGATGCGAATAAACAAAAAACGGCACTTATGTGCCGTTTTTTATTTTAGCTAATCTATGTGATTACTTACTCAGAAAATAGATCTTGTAACCATTTTGGTGCGCCACTTTCATCAGTATCTTGCTGAATAGGTGTACACAATCCATCTGGATTTGCTGTCCATACAGGTAGTGTACGAACACCACCACCATAACAAGCAAAGTTACCTTGAGCATCAACAGACATCTCTGCGATATCTTCTGGCACTGGTGGATTTAATTTCAGCGGTGCTTGATTCTCTAAATAATTACGATACAGCAACAATGCCCCTGTTGAACCCGTTAAGTTTGTTGGGCCATTATTATCACGCCCCATCCATGCGATGGTGACTTCTTTGCCATCAATTCCCGCAAACCAGCTATCACGCAAATCGTTAGTGGTACCGGTTTTACCTGCAAGGTTGTAATTACCAAATTTTGGTTTTAATACGCGCCATGCTGTCCCTGAATTAACCACTTGTTGCATACCAAATAACGTCATATAAGCCGCTTGAGGCGAAACCGTCGTTTCAGCTTGAGGATAACTTTGGTAAAGCACAGTACCATCTTGAGTAATAACCGAACGTAATGACGATATTTTTGCTCTGTTACCTAAACTACCAATTGTTTGGAAAGTTTGAGCGACTTCCATTGGTGTTAAGTTTAACGCCCCAAGAAGCATCGCTGGTACTTTTTCCAGATTCTCCGCAGGTGCTCCCAAGTTAATCCATGTTTTGATCACATGGTCTAATCCCACTTCTAAACCAAGATTTACTGTAGGTATATTACGTGAGGTTGCTAACGCATCCACCAGCATTAATTTGCCTTTATAACCACGATCGTAGTTACGAGGTTGCCAAGGTTTGCCTCCTGGAATAGGCACAGAAATAGGTTCATCCGCAAGCCATGTATTTAAGCGAAAACGTTCTGGCTCACTTAATGCCGTTAAGTAGGTAGCAGGTTTAGCTAAAGAACCAATTGAACGACGAGCTGATAATGCACGGTTAAAGCCTGCATATTGTGGTTGAGATCCCCCCACTAAAGCTCGAACTTCACCACTTAAGCGATCCACAACAACCATCGCCCCTTCAAGATCGTCAATTTTACGAACTTTACGGATATCCGCGACACCCACTTCAACCGCTTTTTCAGCCGCATCTTGTGAGACTGGATCTAATGTGGTGAAAATTTTTGTACCTGATAAATCTTTTACTTTATCGCCTAAAGTTGTTTGTAACTCTTGGCGAACCAGTTGCATAAATGCAGGTTGAGGTGTTAACGCTTCACTGCGAGGTTTTACACCTAAAGGACGTGCACTTAATACGTTATAAAGCTCTTGGTCGATTATTTCTTGGGTTTGCAGTAGTTTTAATACCACATTACGACGCTCTAATGCTGCCTTTGGATTACGCCATGGATTATAAGCAGATGCACCTTTTACCATACCCACTAAAAGTGCTTGCTGATCAAGGCTTAATTCATCAACGGGGCGACCAAAATAGTAGAGGCTAGCTAAAGGAAAACCTCTAATTTGTTCATCACCACTTTGTCCTAAAAAGACTTCATTAAGATACAGCTCAAGAATGCGATCTTTGCTATAACTCGCATCCATAATAATTGCCATATAGGCTTCATTTAGCTTTCTTTTTAACGTTCTTTCGTTAGTCAAAAACAGGTTTTTCACTAGCTGTTGCGTTAAAGTACTACCGCCTTGAACCGCTTTACCCGCAGTAAAGTTTGCTAATACCGCACGGCCAATAGAATAAAAGCTGATACCGTCATGCTCATAGAAACGACGATCTTCTGTTGCAATTAATGTATCCACTAATAATTGTGGGAATTTATCTCTTGCTAAGAATAAACGTTGTTCACCATTGGCAGATTGCATCATGGTAATTAATTTAGGATCGAGACGGAAAAAACCAAACTGACGCTGATTTCCCATATTTGTAATGCTAACGAGAGAATTTTGCTCAAAAGTCAACTTAGCCAAAATTTGCTCTTCACGGCCATCAGGGAAATCAAAAGGTCGGCGCAACATCTCAATCGTGTTGCCTCTTACTACAAATTCGCCGGGACGTGTGATTTTGTTGACATTACGATATTGCATGCCTTCAAGTAAGCTCACCATCTCTTTTTGGCTATAATTCATGCCCGGCTCTAAGTTAACGGTGCGTCCGTAAACAGCCGCTGGCAATTCCCAAACATTGCCATCAAGGCGCTCTTTGATTTGAGAATGTAAATAAACACCATAAATGCCCATTAAAACCGCAACTACAACCGTAATTTTGACAAATAACCAAAACCAAAAACGACCTCTTTTGGCTTGTTTTGCTGGTCTTTTCTTTCTACTCATGAACTGTATCTCTCATTAAAACCCCTTTATCACGGGATAAAGAAGCCTAACATTGTCGCTATTTTTCTGTGTGATCACACAAGAAAGCTCTCAAATATAAATAACACTAGGGTAAAACTTACATTTATTTATTGGCTATATTTTTTTACTCGCCGTGTAGGTGCAGTATTCGCGGGTGAATCAGGCCACAAATGTTTTGGATAACGCCCTTTCATCTCTTTTTGCACCTCTTTATAACTTCCAACCCAAAACGTTGCTAAGTCTTGTGTTTTTTGAATAGGTCGATGAGCTGGCGATAATAACTCCATTACAACGGGTAATTGACCATTCGCTACAATAGGGCTTTGTTGTTCGCCATAAACCTCTTGAATGCGGATAGCGATCACAGGAGGTAACTCCAAATCATAGTTGATAATCACTTTTGTGCCTGTTGGCGCCAAATAATGCGTTGGAAATAAACTTTGTAGCAACTGATTTTCATGCCACGTTAATTGGTTTTTAATAATTGTATTAATATCAATTTGTTGTAATGCTTTTAATGTCTGAATTTCACCCAACTCGGGCAATAGCCATGTATCTAAAGTTTCAAGTAATACAGATCCATCTAAATCAGGTAATAAGGCTTCTGGACACCATTTTTTCGCTAAAGAAAGCCGTATAAAAAGCTGTTGAGTCTCTTCATTAAGTGCCAAAGCATTTAAACCGTTATCTCTCAGCCAATTCAATAATGCTTGTTGCATTTGTTGTTTATTGGGTTTGTCTAATTGACGCTGGCTTAAGGTTAGTCGCCCTAATTGACGTTGTTGCCAAGTGATTAACGTACCGCGTTTTTCATCCCATTCAACCGTGGTATTCTCTTCAATAAGTTCAGAAAAGGTCGTTGATATTTCATCGATATCAATCGGTAGTGCTAATAAAATACGCACATCGGCATAATGCGCATTTTGTAGTAATAATGGTGCTAAGATCCACGGTGTATCACTCATTGAGTGCGAATGTTCCATCATGGCACCTTGCCCATTTGCTAAACGAAAACGACCTTTATTATCACGATTTTTAGCAATCCTATCAGGAAATCCAACCGCTAATAATAAACCTAACAATTCAGGGCAAAACGCCCCTTTCCGATGTTGAGAAAGCTGTTTTTCACGTCGTGTCCAGAAGGTGTTTTTTGGTTGAGCAATCCACTCCAGATTAATTTCTTGTCCTCGGGGTGGCTCTTCTAAGATTGCACATAAGCGTGCTGCCGTCGCCAGATGATTGTCGCTTTGCTCACTCGCGTAATCTAAAATCGCTGCTAATCGAGGTTCTATTCCCCATTGCGCCATACGCAAACCACGCGGTGTTAATCCATCATACTTATCAATGGCGCCTAAACGATACAATAAATCTTTAGCTGCATTCAATGCTTGTGACGAAGGTGTATCTAGCCAGTTCAACTGGTTAATATCGCGACATCCCCATTGCAATACGGAAAGCCATAATGAGGATAAATCGCTACTTAAAATTTCGGGTACTTGATGAGAGGCAATTCGTTGTGATTGTTCTTGGCTCATTAAATGCCAGCAAATTCCAGTTTCAAGGCGACCCGCACGCCCTGCTCTTTGTGTTTGTGATGATTGACTAATTCGCTGGCGTAGCAAGCTGGTGACACCACTTTTTAAATCAAACTGAGCGCGTTTCTCAATCGTACTATCCAATACAAGGCGAATACCTTCAATTGTTAAGCTGGTTTCTGCGATATTGGTCGCAAGTACCACTTTTCGATAACCTCTTTCTGTAGGTTCAATCGCTTTTTGCTGCTCTGCTAATGACAACGCCCCATACAGTGGAAATAGCAGCACATGTTTATCCACTTTATCTTTTAGTATTTCAGTAACACGCATAATCTCTGCGCTACCCGGCAAGAATATCAACATGGAGCCAGTTTCTTGCGCCAATAACCGCAAAGCCATGGTGGCAATTTCTTGTTCAAAAGGTTGATGCGTATTGATAGGAGAATAAACTCTTTCGACTGGGTAACTGCGCCCTTGAGCGCTGATCATTGGTGCTTTAGGTAATAATGTCGTGAGTTTTTGATTATCTAAGGTTGCTGACATAATCAAAACACGCAAATCATCGCGTAATCCCATTTGAACATCGAGTAATAGAGCTAGAGCTAAATCAGCCTGTAAACTGCGTTCATGAAACTCATCTAATATCACAAGGCTTACGCCTGTCAGTTCTGGATCTTGCTGTAACATGCGGTTTAATACACCTTCTGTTACCACTTCAAGTCGAGTGTGCTGGCTCACCTTGCTTTCTGCTTTCATACGATAACCTATCGTATGACCCACATCTTCATTAAGCTGACTTGCTAAACGATAAGCAATGCTTTTAGCGGCAATTCGTCTTGGCTCTAATAAAATTATTTTGCCGTCAAAAAAATTTTGCTCAAGTAAATAGAGAGGAAGCGCTGTTGATTTACCTGCACCTGTTGGCGCATGAAGTAAGACTTGTGGGAATTGTTTTAACGCAGTAACGATATTTTCCGTTACCTCAAAGATTGGCAATAAATGCACACAGGCTCCATGACTCATTAACTTTCTCGGCTTGGCATTGTAGCATTAGCGCTTTATTAAAGATCGTATTTTCATCGGAGTTGTCATGAAATTTGAGCAACCGCTACAATCTGCCACTTTACTAAAACGGTATAAGCGTTTTTTAGCAGACGTTGTTACCCCAAATGGGGAAGAATTCACGCTTCATTGCGCCAACACAGGAGCAATGACAGGATGTGCGACTCCCGGTGATACGGTTTGGTATTCCACATCTTCAAATGCAAAAAGAAAATACCCCCACAGTTGGGAGCTTACACAGACTCAAACTGATGATTGGATTTGTGTAAATACATTAAGAGCGAACGGTATTGTTGCAGATGCCATTGAAGCGGGTGATATTCCAGAATTATCTGAATATGAAGAGATAAAACGAGAAGTCAAATATGGGAATGAGAATAGCCGTATTGACATTTTACTTAAATCAAATCATAAAGTTGACTGCTATATTGAAGTGAAGTCAGTCACATTGTTAGATAACGGAATGGGTTATTTTCCTGATGCAAAAACTCAACGCGGCCAGAAACATCTTCGAGAGTTGACGGCTATCGCAAAATTGGGTTTAAGGGCTGTCTTATTCTACGCAGTTCCCCATACTGGCATTACGGAAGTGACTGTTGCTAAAGAGATTGACCCTGACTATGCTTCATTGCTAAAAGAAGCGCATGACGCAGGGGTTGAAATCTTGTGTTATCGCATCAATATTAGTGAATACAATTTAACAATTGGACAGCAATTACCTTTTATTTCAAATAGTTAATTGATTTTCATGGCTTTAGTTAATCATTTTTTAACTAAAAAGGGACATTTACTTGCGTGCCTTCACACCATGAGAAAACTTATTAAAGGAATAATTGCTATCCTCGCGGGCATCTGCTATTTATAGCGCCCTATTTTTTCCCCTTCCTGTTTTGAAGGTGGGGATTATTCAGAAATGCGTATGTAGGAGAAGCATTATGCAAGAAGGGCAAAAGCGTAAAACATCGTCCATGAGCATTCTCGCTATTGCTGGCGTTGAGCCATATCAGGAAAAAGCGGGCGAAGAGTACATGAACGAAGCCCAATTAGCGCATTTTAAGCTAATACTTGAATCTTGGCGCAATCAGCTCAGGGATGAAGTCAACCGCACCGTTACTCATATGCAAGATGAGGCGGCAAACTTCCCCGATCCCGTTGACCGTGCTGCACAAGAAGAAGAATTCAGTCTTGAGCTGCGTAACCGTGATCGTGAACGTAAACTCATTAAGAAAATCGAGAAAACACTGAAAAAAGTTGAAGATGATGACTTCGGCTTCTGTGAATCTTGTGGCGTTGAAATCGGCATCCGCCGTTTAGAAGCTCGCCCTACCGCCGATTTATGTATCGACTGTAAAACATTAGCTGAAATCCGTGAAAAGCAGATGGCTGGCTAATTGATGAGCCAACGCCTCAACCTGATACGTTGAGGCGTTTATCTGAATCTTTCGATGCACGAGATTACAGACTATATTGGGCGTTTTGCGCCATCACCAACGGGTCAACTTCATTTTGGCTCATTGGTTACTGCACTTGGTAGTTATCTTCAAGCTCGCGCACACCACGGGCGTTGGCTCCTTCGCATCGATGATATTGACCCTCTTAGAGAACCCCCCGGCACGGCATCCTTAATTATTCGCACATTAGAGCGTTATGGATTGTTTTGGGATGGTGATATCCTTTATCAATCACAACGCCATGATGCTTATCATGAAATACTGTCTGCACTTTGGCGAGAAGGTGTCTGCTACCACTGCCAGTGTAGCCGCCATCGTTTACATGATTTGGGTGGTGTATATGATAATCATTGTCGTCACCACGCTCCATTAGCGAATAGCGATACACCTTTTGATAAAAACAGTGCATGGCGATTGATCCAGCAGCACCCTGTTTATCATTTTGAAGATATGATCCAAGGTACTTATTATTCTAAAAGTACATCTATCGTACTAGAAGATATGATTATTCACAGAAAAAATAACTTATTTGCGTATAATCTAGTGACGGTGATTGATGATAGTTATCAAGGTGTGACCGAAGTGGTGAGAGGTGCTGATCTACTTGATCCCACATTGCGACAAATCAGTTTACATAAACAACTGAATTTACCTATTCCGCGTTATGCTCATTTGCCTTTAGCAATAAATCATGACGGTAATAAATTATCGAAGCAAAATCACGCGCATGCGTTGCCAGATTCGGATCCAAGGCCCGTCATTATCGATGCTTTACAATTTCTTAATCAGCCGATTATTGCTGGCTGGCAGGATTATTCGTTAGCATCATTGTTAGAGATTGCGACTGCACAGTGGTCACCTTCTGAGATTTTAAAACAAAATCATCAGCAACAAGGATACGAATAAACCACACAAAGCATTCTCAAAAAATGTTCAGTAGGCTATGATTAGCCGCTTAATTTTTTTAATTATTAGAATTTATTATTCGAGGTGTCATATTTTTAATCGAGTAGCACATTTCTGCCGTAATCTGCTAGGGCGACAAACAACGTCATCAGACACACAACCGGTAGCAAGTGAAAGGCCAGTCACAACTGCATCTGACCGACCAATACAAGAAACACAGAAACCTGTGCGTCGGCGTCCTGCTATATCCGCAGACCGTCCCCGTAAGAAAAAGAGTAATAAAGAAAAGGCGAACGGGAGTGATTTGCCAATGACAGTGATCCCAAGAGATCAACACCCAATTTCACGTAAAGACATCAGTGACAATACATTAAAAGTGCTTTATCGCCTAAATAATTCTGGTTTTCAGGCTTATTTAGTCGGTGGTGGTGTCCGTGACTTATTACTGGGAAAAAAACCAAAAGATTTTGATATTGCCACAAATGCAACCCCTGAGGATGTACGTCGATTATTCCGCAACAGTCGTTTAGTCGGTCGTCGTTTCCGCCTTGCACATATCATGTTTGGCCCTGAAGTGATTGAAGTGGCTACTTTCCGTGGCTCTCATGAAGATCATGAAATTTCAGACAACAACCAATCACAGCAAGCACAAAGCGGCATGTTACTGCGCGACAATATTTTTGGCTCCATTGAAGAAGATGCCATTCGTCGTGACTTTACATTAAACAGCCTTTATTACGGTGTTGATGATTTTGCTGTACGTGATTACGTTGGCGGTTTAGCGGATCTTAAAGCAGGCATTATTCGTTTAATTGGCGATCCTGAAACGCGTTATCGCGAAGATCCCGTCAGAATGCTTAGAGCCATTCGCTTTGCCAGCAAATTGGATATGCAAATTGCGCCTGAAACCGCAGAGCCAATTAGCAGACTCGCCCCTTTATTACGTAATATTCCATCGGCTCGCCTTTTTGAAGAGTCACTAAAATTATTACAAACAGGGCAAGGCTATAAAACATACAAACTCATGTGTCGCCATCAGTTGCTTGAGCCGTTGTTCCCGCTAATAGCATCAAAAATGACAGAACAACATGATACGCCGATGGAGAGAATGCTGGATCAAGTTCTCAAAAATACAGACTATCGTATTAATAAAGATATGCGTGTTAATCCGGCATTCTTATTTGCGGCAATGTTGTGGTATCCATTAATCGAACATGCAGAGAAATTAGTCCAAGAAAGTGGTCTTTCTTACTATGATTCTTTCGCTATGGCGATGAATGATATTTTAGATGAACAATGTCGTACGATTGCAATTCCAAAACGTATTACCACCATGATGCGTGATATCTGGCAATTACAGCAACGTTTACCTAAACGCCAAGGTCGTCGTGCCAATAAACTGCTTGAGCACCCTAAATTCCGTGCAGCGTTCGACTTACTGGAATTACGTGCCAATGTACAACGTAATCCAGAACTTGAAGCGTTAGCGAGTTGGTGGGCAGATTTCCAAGCCTCTAACAATACACAACAACGCTCAATGGTCTCAGAATTAGGTCAAGCACCGGTTCGTAGACGCCCTCGTCCACGTAAGCGTCCTCGCCACCCAAGTGCAAAGCCAGCATCAAGACAAGAGAACAATAATGAGTAAACAGACAAAACGTGTTTATATCATTTTAGGTAGCAATTTGAATTCACCTGAAGATCAGGTAAATTCAGCAATTAAAGCAATCAGTGAGATCCCACAAACCACACTGATTGCTCAATCTTCCTGGTATCGTACTCGCCCTATGGGGCCACAAGATCAACCAGATTTTCTTAATGTTGCCGTTGCTGTCGATACAACTTTGGCGCCAGAAACCTTGCTTGATAACACTCAAGCGATTGAATTAGCACAAGGTCGAGTTAGAAAAGAAGGTAACCGCTGGGGCCCTAGAACGCTAGATCTCGATATCATGTTATTTGGTGATGACGTGATCCAAACTGAGCGTTTAACCGTGCCTCATTACGGGCTAAAAGTCCGTGAATTTATGCTCTACCCATTAGCTGAATTAGCACCAGACCTTCGCTTTCCTGATGGTGAGTTATTAGCAGCTAGATTAGCTTTAGTGCCTGAAAATGGCATGGAAAAGTGGTGATACCACGTAAATCCTCTATTAAAGCTAAAGGTTGATACTGTAAAAAATAAACACGGTATCAGCCTCTATCTCACGGCTACACATTCACTGTATTATAACCCCATCTTTATGACCTCCTCGCTATTTGAGTGATTGTCGCTTTATCCCTACCAATAACCAATTGATATATATAACTTTATCTTATTAATTATTCTTTTTTATTGCTCACTTAATTACTTTTTCTTCGTTTTTAGCCCTTAAATGCTACAATCGAAAGCGGCTTTATATTGATGATTTAAAAATCTTCTTAATAAACAAATAATTATGTGAAGCATTTTATTTTATCTGCACACAAAAAACCAACAATGATGGAGTTTGTTATAATGAAACCCACAACGCTTTCAACACTAAATCGCTATAAGCAAGAAAAGAAAAAATTCGCTACGATCACCGCTTATGATGCAAGTTTTGCTCGCCTTTTCGCACAAGAGGGTATTCAGGCCATGCTTATTGGTGATTCATTGGGAATGACGCTACAAGGCCATAGCAGTACATTACCGGTTACGGTTGAACAAATCGCTTATCACACACGTTGTGTTAGAGCTGGTGTGCCGAACGCTTTTTTAATTGCTGATATGCCATTTATGTCTTATTCAACCCCAGAACAAGCTTGCCTTACTGCTGGTATTTTGATGCAAGCAGGTGCGAATATGGTAAAAATCGAAGGAGGAAGTTGGCTAATTCCTACTGTTAAAATGCTGACAGAACGTGCAGTTCCCGTCTGTGTTCATTTAGGATTAACACCTCAATCTGTTAACGTATTTGGTGGCTATAAAGTTCAAGGAAGAGAGAGCGATGCGGCAGAGCAATTAAAGCAAGATGCTATCGCTCTTGAAGAGGCTGGTGCGCAACTGACTGTATTAGAATGTGTTCCAGTGGCTCTCGCAAAAGCGATTACAGACGCGCTAACGATGCCAGTTATTGGTATCGGTGCTGGGAATGTTACTGATGGACAAATTCTTGTTATGCATGATTTATTAGGCCTGACACCTCAAGCACCTAAGTTCTCAAAAGATTTTTTACAAGAGGCCGGCTCACTAAAAGGAGCTGTTAGCCTTTATGTTCAGCAAGTAGAACAAGGCCTATTTCCACAAGAACAACATTCATTTAACTGATTTATCATTTCAATTTATAAACATCGTTTAAAGGAGTCACGCCGTGCTAATTATTGAAACTACGCTTATCTTACGCAGAGAAATCAAGCGATTAAAGCAAGAAGGTAAACGCATTGCATTGGTTCCAACAATGGGTAATCTTCATGAAGGCCACCTGAAATTAATTGAAGAAGCCCGTCTTCATGCAGATGTGGTTATCACATCTATTTTTGTTAACCCACTTCAATTTGATAGAGAAGCGGACTTAGCAAATTATCCTCGCACCTTACAAGAAGATTGCGAATTACTCCGCGATAAAAATGTCGATATTATTTTCGCTCCTTCAGCGAAAGAGATGTATCCACATGGCATGGAAAACCAAACAACGGTTGATGTGCCTGTACTTTCTACAGTATTGGAGGGTGCAAGCCGTCCTGGTCATTTCCGTGGTGTTACAACGGTTGTTAGTAAGCTCTTTAATCTTGTACAACCTGATATTGCGATGTTTGGTGAAAAAGATTTCCAACAACTGCAAATTATCAAGAAGATGGTAAGTGATTTATGTATGGATATCAGCATCATTCCTGTTGCTATTGTACGTGACAAAAATGGGTTAGCGCTAAGTTCACGTAATCGCCTATTATCTGACAAAGAAAAACAGCAAGCCCCTGCACTTTATCAAGCAATGCAAGAAATTGCTGAACAATTAAAGTCAGGCAACCATGATGTTAATCAGCTACTTCAAAATGCAAAAAATACCTTAGAGCAACAAGGTTTTCGTGCTGATGAGTGTTTTATTTGTGATGCAGATACACTCACGCCATTAACGGAAGAAAGTCGCCACGCGGTTATTTTAATGGCTGTATGGCTAGGTAATACTCGCCTTATTGATAACCTGCAGGTTAATCTTATTTAATACTCATCATTAGAAAAATAGGAAACACAACAATGCTACGCACTATGTTACAAGGCAAACTTCATCGCGTAAAAGTGACACAAGCCGATCTTCATTATGAAGGCTCTTGCGCGATTGATCAGGATTTTATGGATGCCGCTGGTATTCTGGAAAATGAAGCGATTGATATTTATAACGTAGATAATGGTGAACGCTTTTCAACTTACGCAATTTGTGCGGAAAGAGGCTCACGAATTATTTCAGTCAATGGTGCAGCTGCGCGTAAAGCCGCCGTTGGCGATCGCTTAATTATTTGCTCTTATGTGCAAATTCCTGATAGTGATGCGCGTAGCCATAAACCCAATATTGCGTATTTTGAAGACAACAATGAAATGAAGCGCATAGCCAAAGCTGTGCCGGTTCAAGTTGCTTAATTAATAAAATATTACCCATTTCCCATAGGCAGAGGTTCCCTGCTTATGGGAAACAAGAACAATAAACAACCTATTGTTATTATCTGCTTGTCACGATTCACCTTGTGAAAAACGAGATATAAGATTCAAAACCGGGTTTCTTCTCCGTTTTTCCTCGCTTATCTTCCTGTAGCTTGTTATAAATCAGATAAGTATTATCTGACTACTCTCTGACTAATAAAAAATTATGATAAAAGTTGCTTTAGTAGATGATCACATTGTTGTGCGCTCTGGTTTTGCACAACTCCTCATGCTAGAACCCGATATTCACATTGTGGGTGAGTATTCTAATGGGCAAGAAGCATGGCCTTATTTAGCGCATGATGATATTGATGTTGCCGTCATGGATCTCTCTATGCCGGGTGAAAGTGGTTTACAACTACAAAGCCGTTTAAAACAAAAACGTCCGGATTTTCGCACGATCATTTTAAGTATTTATGATACCCCAGCCTTTGTTCAAAGCGCACTTGATTCAGGTGCTCGTGGTTATTTAACAAAGCGTTGTGGCCCCGAAGAATTAGTGCAAGCAGTACGCGCTGTACATCAAGGTGGCTGTTATCTTTGCTCTGATGCTATGAAAGCATTACGACATACCCCTGAGAAAGAAGATGCTTTGCATACATTAACGCCCCGGGAAAGAGAAATTTTCAACCTTTTAGTCCAAGGCGTTAATGTCAAAACAATTGCTGTACAACTTAATCTTAGCCATAAAACTGTACACGTTCATCGTGCTAATGTACTGGGTAAATTAGACTGTGAAACAACCATCGATTTAGTCCACTTCGCCTTAAAAAATCAGTTGATCACAGGATCGCTGTAATATGAAAAGAGGACTGCGTTTTCTTCTTCAATCCCTCTTTTTATTACTCACCTACTCTTTACTTTGGCTATCACTTTGGGTGATTGGTTTCTATTTAAGTAAAAATGGGCAACAAGCTGCCCTTTTCTTACCGCAAGGTCTGCGATTAGCCTTGATTATTTTACTTTGGCGGCGCTTTTGGCTACCGATGTTATTCGCTGAATGGGGGCTTTATTACTGGCTAACGCAAGAGCAATTAATTACCCATGCTATTATTTATCTTTCTCCATTATTAAGCCTAATTATCGCCTTAGAAGTTCAACGTATTTGGTGGCGGTATCCACTCTACTGGCAACGCTTAACCTTGTTAATTGGCGCTGTTGGCTTTAATAGTCTGTTACAAGCCTTTATTCTTGGCTTTTTTATTAATACCACCAGCGGAATTTTTCTGACCTCAGTCACCGGTGGCATATTACTCGCACCTTTTGTTTTTTTACTTTATGAATATCTTCGTGAATTACAAAGTCGAGCGTTAATTTCTGATGGAACACCTGATCCTCCGTTAAGAACATCATTATTAATGTGGGGATTTCTATTTTGCCTTATTGGATTAAGCGCACAGTTTTTTTTAACACCAGAAATAGAGCGCTTATTAGTTATTCTCGTTTTTATTCCTAACGTCTTTATGGCCTACCGTTATGGTTGGCAAGGTGGCGTATTATCGGCATTACTCGGAAGTTTAATTATTACCTTTGCTCGCCAAGTAAACGGCGCATTTAATGACTTACGTGAATTAGAAATGTTCTTAACCACTCAAGCTATTATTGGTATTGGTTTAGGGATAGCAATAAGTCGCCAACAGCAATTAGCCCATAATTTACGTCATTATCGATTACGCCTAGAGCAAGAACTTCAAGCCAGACGTGAATTGATGGAGCAATTGGTTCATACCGAAGAAGATGTGAAAAAAGCGATTGCACGCGAGTTACATGATGAAATTGGACAAAATATTACCGCAATCCAAATTCAATCAATGCTAATGAAGAAAACAGCCAATAACGATAAAACGCGACAAACTGGTGAACAAATAGAACGTCTGGCATTACAAATTCATCAATCTACACGTCAACTACTCCGGCAATTGCGTCCCCCTGTTTTAGAAGAAATGTCTCTTGAAAAAGCCCTGCACCATTTAATCAACGAATTTGCCTTCAATGACAATGGCATCACCTGTAATTTTAATTATTCATTAGATAAAGAGCCTGAAAACGAAACTATAATTTTTACCCTCTATCGTTTGGTACAAGAGTTATTAAATAATATTAGTAAACATGCCAATGCAACCTATATTGAAGTTTCGTTAACCCAAAGCAAAAACCGTCTACGACTGATCATTAGCGATAATGGCATTGGTATGCTCCCCACATCATTATCAACACAACAAAGTAGCGGTTTTGGATTACGTGGCATTGAAGAACGCATTCGCGCTTTAGGCGGAGAATGGGAAGTGATAAATCATCACGGTACGAAAATAATTGTTAACTTACCCACAAATTCAAAAGAAAACAGTGAAAACTAAGAATAAGTCTTAGTCATCTACAACCTTATCTCATTCTTTTTCGCGACATTTTTTTTACATTTGCAACATCAAAGAGGATGTTATGTCAGGTAAAAATTCGGCATCAATAAATAAGACCTATAACTTTTGGCGCAAAAACTTAATGCTGTCGATGATTATCGGTTATGCCACTTTCTATCTCACACGTAAAAGCGTCAACTTTGTTATGCCCGTTATGCAGGTTGAATTGAATTTAGATAAAGGAGATATCGGTTGGATAGCCAGCCTTTTTTATCTCACTTACGGCTTATCTAAATTTGTTTCCGGTATTTTCCATGATAAATGGGGATACCGCTGGTTTATGGGTGTGGGATTAGTGATGACAGGCATTATGAATATTATTTTTGCCTATTGCCTTTCGTTTCCTGCACTGCTTTTGGTCTGGGCACTAAATGGTTTCTTTCAAGGATTTGGCTGGCCTCCTTGTGCAAGGTTATTAACACACTGGTATTCACGCAATGAACGTGGTTTCTGGTGGGGATTATGGAATATCTCAATCAACCTTGGCGGGATGAGTCTTCCCATTTTAACTGCGTGGCTAGCGACGCATTATAGTTGGCAAGTCGCACTGCTTGTTCCCGGTATTATCGGCATTATCATCGGGCTGTGGCTGTGTGTGCGATTAAAAGGTACTCCCGCAGAGGAAGGGCTTCCTACAGTGGGCGTGTGGCGACGAGATGTTTTTGAATTACGTCAAGAGCAGGCTTCTCCCCCTAAACCCATGCTAACTATTTTGAAAGAGAGCATTTTATTTAACCGAATGATTTGGTTACTGGGTTTTTCCTATATTTTGGTTTATCTCATACGTATGGCGATTAACGATTGGGGAAATATCTGGTTATCAGAAACACATGGCGCCAACTTATTAAGTGCTAATGCCATTCTCTCTTTGTTTGAAGTGGGGGGTTTATTAGGGGCGCTATGTTCAGGTTGGGGCTCGGATCTCTTATTCCGAGGCCAACGAGCACCAATGATATTGCTGTTTTCACTCGGACTTTTTACCGCAGTGGCAGCGCTTTGGTTAATTCCAATTCATCATTATGCACTACTCGCAGCCTGTTTTTTTAGTATCGGTTTCTTCGTGTTCGGACCACAGATGTTAATCGGGCTTGCTGCAACAGAATATTGCCATAAAAACGCAGCAGGCACGGTAACTGGCTACTTGGGATTGTATGCTTACTTAGGAGCTGCAATGGCAGGTTGGCCATTAAGTCAGGTCATGGCGCATTATGGTTGGACTGGGATGTTTGCATTATTAACCAGTGCTGCGGCCTTAATGGGACTACTGCTAATGCCATTGTTGATTGCTGATGTCAGCAAACAAGAGCATTTAGTAGGCCCTCTTTCATTTTCCGATGACGACACATTTAAAAGGTTCTGAACATGAAATTGAAAACCCTCTCTACACTTGTTGCTGCAGGTCTGGCACTTTCTGCTGTTAGCTTATCAACCCACGCTGCAGGTCGCTTAGTGGTTTACTGTAGTGCGACAAATGCAATGTGTGAAGCTGAAACAAAAGCCTTTGCCGAAAAATATGATGTTAAAACAACTTTCGTTCGTAATGGTTCGGGAAGTACTTTAGCTAAAATTGAAGCTGAAAAACGTAACCCACAAGCTGATGTTTGGTATGGTGGAACGATGGACCCTCACTCTCAAGCAGGTGAAATGGATCTGTTAGAACCTTATGTTTCACCAAATCTTGATCAGATAATGCCGCAGTTTCGTGATCCAGCTAAACGCAAAGGTAACTACTCTTCTGCGGTTTATGTCGGTATCTTAGGCTTCGGCGTAAATAAAGATCGCTTAAAAGAAAAAGGGATTGCTATTCCAACTTGTTGGAAAGATTTAATCAAACCTGAGTATAAAGGTGAAATTCAAATCGCCGATCCACAAAGTTCAGGAACTGCTTATACCGCACTGGCAACCTTTGACCAGTTATGGGGCACTGAACAAGCCTTTGATTATCTGAAGAAAATCAATACTAATATCTCTCAATACACCAAATCAGGTATTGCCCCAGCGCGAAATGCAGCTCGTGGTGAAGCCGCCATTGGTATTGGTTTCTTACATGATTACTCATTAGAAGTTGAAAATGGTGCACCGCTTGAATTGATTTCACCTTGTGAAGGTACAGGCTATGAAATCGGTGGTGTCAGTATCATCAAAAATGCCCGTAATATGGATAATGCTAAATTATTCGTAGATTGGACACTCTCAAAAGAAGCGCAAGAAATTAGTTGGAAAGAAGGTAAATCTTACCAAATCCTAACGAATACCTCTGCAGAGTCTTCACCAATGGCACTGAAATTATCAGACTTAAAACTCATCAACTACGACATGGATAAATATGGCGATAGTGAAGTGCGTAAAGAGTTGATTAATAAGTGGGTAACCGAAGTAAAAATGGGTAAATAGCTCATTAACAGAGCGAGATAATCTCTCGCTCTCTTTTTCACATAATAATAAATACATTTACTCTCGGGGGATTTATGTCTCACACACTCGCTTTACCTGAAAAAAAGAGGCGGGATCCCATATTTTTATGGATCCTAATTGCTTGGATGGCTTTTGCGTTACTGCCGTCATGGAGCCTTGATTACGGTCTTTTAGATTCTACAGCAGATGAATTAATCACCTCTTACGGTTGGAGTAGTATCAATATCAGTTGGCTCTGGTTTGTATTACCAAGTTTACTGCTCTTTCGTTCATTAAACGAACCTAAGCGTGAGGTTCGTTCTCGCCACTATTTTGATGCAAGTTTTGCCTTACTTTGTGCTGTTATTACGATAGTTAGTGCAACGCTTGAAGGACGAGGTTTAGGTTACTCTGCGATCATCCTCTTTATTTCTCTGGGAATGATCATGAAAACCGCCTTAACACGCTTGGAATGGCTTGGTGGTGATAGCTTTGTTATTGGTTCTTTGATAGCCGTTGTTGCACTGATTGGCGCTTTTATTATCTTTCCTAGTATCGCTATTTTTATTCCGATGTTTAAAGATAGCGCAGGCAATTTCGCTCCATTTGAATTTATTGCTATCTTAAGCCAAGCTCATATTGTACAAGTGATGCTCAACTCCATAATGCTCTCTATTGCTGTGGGGATAGGTTGTACTTTCTTTGGTTTAATTCTAGCAATTTATACATCTCGTATTGCGGTGCGATCAGCCATTATTGGTCGAGTCTTTTCTATCTTACCTATCGTAACACCTCCTTTTGTTGTCGGTTTAGGGGTCACACTTATGATGGGGCGCTCTGGTTATGTGACAGAGTTTCTTGCCACTTATACAGGGCTTGAAAATACCAACTGGTTATACGGCTTTACAGGGATTTGGTTGGCCCAAGTTCTCGCCTTTACCCCAATGTCGTTTATGATTTTAGACGGTGCCATTAAAACCATTCATCCTTCATTAGAAGAAGCGTCTTACACCTTAAGAGCCAACCGTTATCAAACCTTCTTTAACGTCTTTATGCCGTTACTTAAGCCCGCGTTAGCCAATGCATTTTTAATTGTGATTGTGCAATCTCTTGCTGACTTCAGTAACCCATTGGTTTTAGGGGGTAACTTTGACGTTATCGCCACACAGATTTATTTCTATATCACAGGTTCTCAATTAGATTATCAATCAGCCAGTACATTAGGTGCGTCACTGTTAGTTTTCTCACTATTAGTGTTCTGCGTACAGTATATGTGGATTGGTAAACGCTCTTACGTCACCGTATCAGGAAAATCCTATCGTGGTGATGTTCAACCTTTGCCATCGTCTTTGATTGCATTTGTAACAACTGTTCTTGGCATTTGGGTTGTGTTTAATATCTTCTTATATGGCAGTATTTTCTACGGTAGCTTTACCGTTAACTGGGGTGTTGATTACACCTTAACCCTTGATAACTTTATCAAGTTATTTGGTCAAGGAATGAGTGACGGTGCATGGCCTTCATTGTTGGATACCTTGTTATATGCAGGTATTGCTGCGCCTATTACAGCCATTCTTGGATTGTTAATCGCCTATATCGTCGTGCGCCAAGACTTTAAAGGTAAGAAAAGTATTGAGTTCACAACAATGCTTTGTTTCGCTGTACCAGGGACTGTTGCGGGTGTCTCTTATATTCTTGCGTTTAACGACTCACCGTTCTATTTAACAGGTACTGCGGCGATTGTGATTATCTCTATGACAATGCGTAATGTGCCAGTAGGGATACGTGCAGGTATTGCGGGATTAGGCCAAATTGATAAATCGCTGGATGAAGCCTCTTTAAGCTTAAGAGCAAATTCAATGAGAACGATTTTCTATGTGCTATTACCGTTATTGCGCCCAGCTATTTTGTCTGCGCTGATTTATAGCTTTGTGCGTGCAATTACCACAGTCAGTGCCATTGTTTTCCTTGTTACACCAGATACACGTGTTGCAACTGCTTATATTTTAAACCGTGTTGAAGATGGTGAATACGGTGTCGCAATTGCCTACGGCTCGATTTTAATCGTCGTCATGTTGGCAATTATTTTCTTATTTGACTATTTGATTGGCGAAGCCCGTGTTTCACGCTCTAAAGCCAAAAATGCACAGTAATACGGAGTATAAATCATGACACAACAACATTTCGTTGAACTGAAAAATGTTATTAAGCGTTTTGGCTCTAACACAGTTATTGAAGATCTCAGCTTGTCTATTCCACAAGGAAAAATGGTTTCATTATTAGGACCTTCTGGCTGTGGTAAAACAACCGTTTTACGTTTAGTTGCTGGGTTAGAAAAACCGACAGAAGGTAAGATCTTTATTGATGGTGAAGATGTCACTGAACGCTCAATTCAACAACGTGATATCTGTATGGTGTTTCAGTCTTATGCCCTTTTCCCTCATATGTCATTAGGGGAAAACATTGGTTATGGCTTAAAAATGCTTGGGCGCCCTAAAGCAGAAATAAAACAACGAGTGACTGAAGCCTTAGAGCTGGTGGATTTAGCCGGCTTTGAAGATCGTTTTGTTGACCAAATTTCAGGCGGCCAACAACAACGAGTTGCATTAGCTCGCGCCTTAATTTTAAAACCGAAAGTACTGCTTTTTGATGAACCTCTGAGTAACCTTGATGCTAATTTACGTCGTAGCATGAGAGAGAAAATTCGTGAATTACAACAACAGTTTAATATCACTTCTCTTTACGTAACCCATGATCAAAGTGAAGCATTTGCGGTTTCTGATATGGTATTGGTGATGAATAAAGGCAAGATAATGCAATTAGGCTCACCACAAACTCTTTATCGCCAACCGGCTTCTGAATTTATGGCCAGCTTTATGGGAGATGCAAACTTATTCCCAGCAACATTAGGCCCTGATTATGTTGATATCTTCCAATATCGTCTACCAAAGCCAGATACATTTAACACCACTAAAACAGACGTTAGAGTTGGAGTTAGACCAGAGGCTATCACCTTATCTCAACAAGGCGATGCCTGCCAGCAATGTAAAATCGTGCATGTGGCTTATATGGGGCCTCAGTATGAGGTAACCGTCGAATGGCAAAATCAGACTTTGCTATTACAAGTCAATGCCACACAGCTTCAACCAAATGTCGGTGATAGTTATTACCTCCAAATTCATCCTTATGGCATGTTTATTTTAGAATAAACATAATATTGAATAGCATAAAAATAAGCGAGGCACCCAATGGGTGCCTCTTTTTTTATGATTATAATACTACGACATTTTCCCCTGGTGTGACATCCTGGTGTGAATGTTTGATGTAACACTTGGTTTAATCCATTGTTACTATATTATTGTTTTATATAATAATTATTGGATACTCGCACTACTCCCTTTTATTTTATATGGAACGATAAAAAACAAACCTTATCGTCCCGGATCTACGCTCTATTTTCCTTGAGCGAGATATTTTTGCATTTCATCTGCAGGAACCATACCACCACCTGTAGCCCATACTAAATGCGTTGCATTTTGCATTTTTTGACTGTCTAGTGATAAACCTTGCAGATAATCTTTAGCTTGAGTGACATGTACAGCTCCTGCCATTCCAGCTAATGCCGAAGGTTCTAACTTAATTCCTTCTTCTTTATTTAACAGACTTAGCAAGTCATAAAGCTCTTGATCATCAATAGTGTAATAACCATCAATTAAGCGCTCCATTGCACGCCCCACGAAGCCTGATGCGCGACCAACAGCCAGACCATCAGCAGCAGTCACGTTGTCGATACCAATTTCTTGTACTGAAATACCTTCATGTAACTGGGTATAAACCCCCAATAACATACAAGGTGAATGTGTTGGCTCAGCAAATAAACAGTGCACAGCATCACCAAATGCCAGCTTTAGCCCAAACGCAACACCACCAGGACCACCACCAACACCACAAGGCAGATAAACAAACAGAGGATGTTCACTATCAACACGAACACCTTGTTCTTCAAATTGACGTTTCAAACGTAATCCGGCAACGGCATAACCCAAGAATAAGGTTTTTGAGTTTTCATCATCAATAAAGAAACAGTTAGGATCTTTTTCTGCTTGTTTACGACCTTCTTCTACAGCAATACTGTAATCTTGTTCATATTCAACAACATTAACGCCATGGGAACGTAATTTGTCTTTTTTCCACTGACGTGCATCAGCAGACATATGAACGCTTACACTAAAGCCTAATTTCGCACTCATGATCCCAATAGACATACCTAAGTTGCCTGTTGAACCAACTGCGATACTGTATTGGCTAAAGAATTTACGGAATTCATCAGAGAATAATTTTTCATAATTATCATCTGTACTCAGTAATCCTGCGTTTATTGCCAATTTCTCCGCGTGCGTTAATACTTCATAAATTCCACCTCGCGCTTTAATTGAACCTGAAATCGGTAAATGGCTATCCTTTTTCAAACGCAACTGACCGCTAATGGTTGTGTTATAACGCTTTTCAAGAGCAACTTTCATCTTAGGAATATCAACCACTTCTGATTCGATAATTCCTTGAGTAACCGCTGTTTCTGGAAATGCTTTAGCTAAATAAGGTGCAAAACGTTGTAACCGTGCTTGTGCATCAATTACGTCATCTTGCGTTAAACCAACATATGGAAGTCCCTGGTCAGTGGTGGTCACTTTTGGGTTAAACCAAACCACTTCTTTTAAGTCCACTAAGTCACGAACTAGTGGAAAATTACTTATTAGTTTATTTATATCTATATGGCTCATAGTCGTTCTCTTTTATATGACAAAAGAAAGCATAAATGTACCGCCTAATGCGACAAAGGAGGCAATAAAGGTCGCGACACTGTAAAAACGAAAAGTTTCACTTAAAGTTGCATTACAATACTGTTTCACTAACCAAAACAGTGAGTCTGTGACGATGGTACAACCAATAGCACCTGAACCAATCGCTAAGGTAATAATTTCAGGGCTAATGTCTGGGTATAAAGGCATTAATGGTGCAACAATTGCAGTAGCCCCCATCATTGCAACCGTTGCAGAACCAACAGCAGCATGAAGAATAATGGCGACCAACCAAGCCAATAAAATAGGATGCATGTCCAAGTTAGAAAGAATTAATGCTAAAGATTCACTTAAACCACTGCCTTTTAGGATGCCATTAAAAGCACCACCAGCACCAATGATTAATAAGATATTGGCAATAGAGCTAAAACTATCTTCTGTTTTCTTCAATAAGATATTCATGCCCATATTACGGCGAATACCTAAAACATAATAAGCGACAAAAGCAGCAATAAACATCGCAGTAATTGGGTTACCAATAAACTGTAATGCAGTATAAAGCGAAGTACCTTTTGTCATATTTAATTCTGCAGCTGTTTTTATCAACATCAGAACAATTGGCAATAATACTGTAAAAAGAGTAGCGCCGAGTGAAGGTAAATCTTTTTCTTCACGAACTTCCATATCTGAAAATTCTTCAGGTACGGTTTTAAACGGCAAACGCTCACCTAATACTTTTAAGAATAACGGGCCACCGACTAATGAAGCAGCTAAACCAACAGCAAGACCTGCAACAATCACGGTTCCCATATCTGCGCCCAATTCATTAGTAACAAACAGTGCGGCTGGATGAGGAGGAACAATGCAATGAACAGCCATTAATGCTGTACATAAAGGGATGGCTAATTTTAATAATGATGTATTTGTTTTTTTCGCAATAGAGAAAGCAAGTGGAATAAGCAATACCACACCAACTTCAACAAAAAGTGTAATACCACAAATAAGACCAACTAATACCATAATAACGTCTGGAGATAACCAACGACACTTTTGCAATGTAATACCGATGCGTTCTGCGGCACCTGATATTTCCATCATTTTACCAAGAATAGTACCTAAACCGATAATTGCTGCTAAAAATCCGAGTGTACCGCCAATACCATTTTCAATCGCATTCACCATTTCTAAAGGGTTCATCTTCATAGCAGTACCGACAAAGAAGCTGGCCAACAGTAAGGCTAGAAACGGATGAAACTTAAGTTTTATTATAGTAAAAACAATGAGCAAGATACTAATTATAAGAGTACCTAGTACCCATAATGTTGAATCCATATATCCATCCCAAATCTTTTATTTATTGTTAAACATATTGAATATTAATCATTCGGCACTTACAAATGATGAAAATTTACACTAAGATGAATTCAATTAACTCAAATAAGTGATCTCAAGCACAAATAATCACATTTTGATGAGTGATAGCATGGTATTTCATCTTAACATTACCTTGATTGTTAACTAACGTTACTATCAACAATAAAATGAGAATAAAAGAATGTTTGAATCTTCTAGCGTGATTTTAAGAAATAAACGATTATCCAGTTATCAATTAGCCAGACTTCACACTTTTGAAGCAACCGGTCGTCACCTTTCATTTGCTTTAGCAGCAGAGGAGCTGTCATTAACTCCCAGTGCTATTAGCCATCGTATTAATACACTAGAAGAAGAATTAGGTATTAAGCTATTTGACCGCTTTCATCGCCGAATTGAACTAACAGAAGAAGGTGAACGCATTTATTGGGCACTTAAAAAAACGTTAGAAGACATTAACCAAGAAATTTTAGATATCCATAACCAAGAAATATCTGGTGTGCTTACCGTTTATTCACGTCCTTCCATTGCTCAATGTTGGTTAGTTCCTCGTATTTCAGATTTTACTGAACGTTACCCATCCATTGAATTAAATCTGCTCACAGGAAATGATGATATTAATTTTCGAGGCTATGGTATTGATCTCGCAATCTATTTTGATGATAAACAACTACAAAATCTTTATTGCGAAGACTTAATTTCAGAATCGATTATTCCGGTATGCAGTCCTGAATACGCCAAAAAACATGAGCTTATAAACAATATTCATCATCTCTCTAATTGCACATTGCTACATGATAGACAAGCATGGAGTAACAACTCTGATTTTGATGAATGGCGAGCTTGGAGCGAATATATGGGGCTTTCACTTTTCCCTAATCGCAGTAATATCTGTTTTGACCGTTCTGATCTTGCTGTGATTGCTGCCGTTAATCACTCGGGTGTCGCAATGGGAAGAAAGCGTTTAGTGCAGAAACAGCTGGCCAATAAAGAATTAATTATCCCTTTTGATAATAGCGAACTTTTTTGTGCTCAGCGTTATTACCTTGTCACTCGAAATGAAAAGAATAATGCCAAAGTACAGCTTTTCATTCAGTGGTTGAAAAAACAGATCAAGGAAAGCATGTAATTTCTTAAGGAGAACCCAATGAAAGAGATGACATTTTCAACACAACAGATAGTCGCTATTGCAGAATATGCTGGTTTAACCATCTTAAATAAAGAACAACTCACTGAGAATAAACGTTATATCTTAGTTGACTTATTGGATGTGAAAACAGATGAAGGGCTTTATTACGGTGCTGCAGTACTAGATTTTAGTGACGTTTATCGCAAAGCACGTATTTTAGAATTTGGCAACGAAGGCTATCAACGAGCTCAAACTCGAGAAAAACAAATCCAAGACTATAAAAATAATCGACAAGCCCAAGAGCCAGATACCTATCAGCCCCCTATTCATCGTTATAGTCACTACACCGATTTTCAAATAAACCTAACGGCTATCTATCGTCGTTATGGTTATGAAATCGAATTTGATACAGAAACCGAAAAAGTTTGGAGCTCTTTAGATCCCGATGGCGCACTATTTGATTTACTCAAAAATGCTGATGATACACTCTCTTTATTAGAAGATTGCGAAATGTCATGCACTTATCACAAAGAGAACAAAGTGTGGTCTGTCACTTCAGTAGAAAATGACACGGTTGAACACACATCACTCAATCGAGCTATTGCTGAGTGTTTTTTATTAATGACAGATCATTATGCTGATGATTGGCCTAACATCGAAAACATTCTTTATTAAAAAATTACAAATAAAATCATTAATTATCAATATATTATAGCTAATTATTTAATCTTTATTGCTAATAAGCAACATCTAACTCAAACACCGAAAAGCATCATACTCACGATAATAGTTAATTTCTTCAATGATCCACTGTAAGGTTTTTTGTTCAACTTGTTGAGTTTGATAAAATAATGCCAAATCACAAATCACCATCCAGCCACGTAAATTTTTATCTTCAACAGCTTTTGGCATTTCCATTTTTTCGTCATCAAGATAAATCTCATCATCCGGTAATTCTTGGATGTAATCCCAAGGAATATAATAAAAAACGGCCTGTTCTGGATGACTATTCCACATTGAAATCTCAGTATATATCCATTCATTTGACTCAAGTGTTGAAAGTGATGCCAATAACTCATCAAGGGTTAAGAATGTTTTCATCATTTTTATTATTCACCTCAACATCGACTGCTATTTAAAACAAACCCGCCAATAAAGCGGGCTATTATTAATACCAAGGTATTGTTGTCTTATTTTACTAAAAAGTGTTTATCTTCAATCACGATCAACGGTTCTATATCACTCTCTTTTTTAATTACCAGCGTAGGATCAGAACGTAAGCAACAACCGCCGTAATGACCACCAACTGTAAATGTGCAAACTTGAATATAACGATTTGCTACTTTTGGTAAACACCATAATTCCTGATAAATATTTTCTTGGTGATCAAATTGACCGTGGGTTTTATCTAACACATTTTCTTTATGATCAACTAGACCAATGTTACTGCCACAACGACCTGCTATCGGTTTAACTGCATAACCACTTTGTGCAAGATGAGGAGTCACTTTAAAATCCGTATCTAGTAAATAAGGATTATCAGGGAACAGTTGCCATAAAACTGGTAAAATTGCTTTATTACTAGGAATAAGTGTCCAAAGAGGCTCAAAAACCGTAATTTCAGGACGCAAAAGTACATCGACTAAACGTACTTCACCTTCAGGATGTCCTGTACGTATAGGAATAAGTGCTTGTTGTTCACTCTCTTCTCTGAGTTGATCTAAAGCCGTTTCCCAAGCCCATGTTTTCCAGACACATTCAACAACACGCTTATCTGCATCAATTAATTGACCACGATTATTCCAATGAAGTTCATCTAACCCACGTAGAATTTTGCTCTCATAACCGGCTTGGGTCAGTGATTGTTGCATAAAGAGTGCATGGTAATCTTCTTCACTATCATCATCTTGAAGAATATGCACAAAAGGTTTCGCATCACTGTGTTTCCAAGCATCAGCTAATGCATCAAGTAAGCGCTCACCAGGATTAAAACCTTCTTTAATTCCACTTTGTTGCGCCCATTTTTCAATAATTAAGCCTGCTTCTGTGTGGCAAGAGGCGGAGTCCGCATTATATTCATATACTTTGACACCACGTTCATCCATACAAAAATCTAATCGTCCCGTGATCATTTGATGGCGCCTGTTTTGCCATGACAAACGAATACGAGGCCATAACACGTCAGGGATATCGAACAAACGTAATAAATTATCGTCTTTTAATACTTTTTCGGTCGCATGCAAATACATCAAATGCATCTCATTGCTTGCTCGAATAAGTTCTTGTTCGGCGCTTTCTGAAATGGTGAAGTATTCGTAGCTGTTTTGATTGATGATATGACCGTGTTGCGCTAGAACATAGGCTTTTTCTAGAGGTGAGTTTTCATCTAACCATTTCCCATCGAATTGACCTTTATTTTCAAGTTTTTCAGCATGAATATTTAACAGTTTAGGTGTGATTTTAGGCTGAGGAAGACTATAAGCATTAGGTTCCGTTTGGATCATCCAACCTAAAAGCGTTGTGTTATCAAAAGTATCTTGAACAAAGTAGCCGTTATCACTGATGAGAAGCGGTAATTCTCGTGTCCATTGCTGGCCTGCGGGTAATCTAGTATGGATAACGTTTTGTTCTGCAATACGGATTTTATCTTCAAGCACTTCGGTGATCACAGCAACATGACCGGTCACTTTAAACTCACCACCTTCTTGCCAAATCAGTAAGGCACCAACCGCTGGTGCCTGCTTACCACCATTAGCAAATGCTTGGAGAGGTAATATATCGTCATCAATGGTTTTACGTAAAAAACGTAATGAGAAAATCTCATAAGCCATTCCTACATCAGTAAATACAGCGCCGTAATGCAGATAAAGGAAACGACGAGCAAACTCAACACACTGCCACTTGTGCCCCATATATTCATTGCCAATATAGCTACGGAATGAATCATTAGCGGCATAGTCTTCTTTATCGATACTACTGTAATCTGAAGAGTAAATCGCGACACCGCCAGGCGCATAACCTAGCAATGTTCCAAATGGTTCATGACGAATGATATCTTTTACATTCATAATCTCGACCTTGACGATAAATAGATAATTACCAGTAATACTCATAATCTACCTAAGTATTATAGATAACAATCTTAACGCCATAGAGTATTGGAAGTGAATGTAATTTTATTAATTTCAATAAAGTAAAAAGAGGTACGTAGCTTTAGTGCTATTTAAGAAGGAAAATTTGGTTCAAATAAAAAAAAACTCAAAAATAACCCATCATAAAAAATATAAATGGTATTTTCGAGTATAAACACAGTCAAAGAGGGCTTTATCATTTTTGTTATAGCCTCATTATTTACTCTTTATTAATCATAAATGCGAGTGCAAATAATGGATAAAATGGTGTTTAGGCAATATATAGCACTGTTTATCAAATTTTTCTCGATTATCCTGCTAGAAAAAAGAAGGATATCAAAATAGTTTAATAAAAATTAATATCATCTTATAGCCTGCCGGGTATAAATAATTCATCCCATTAACCGATAACACTATAGAATGGATTTTACTCATTCAAGCCGGAGTGCTTGTTTACTTTGAAGATCCATCTCAGAAACTTGATATTCGAATTATTGAATATTATTGGTGGTTGATAGGAAGAATGAGGTCACTAATGTCAAAGATTTATCCCATTTCTCAAATTATTGGGCATAAAATTCGTAAACAACGCCAGCAACTTCGCTTATCAGCAAAGGTTGTCGCTGAACGAGTGGGTATTAGCCAACAACAATTTTCACGATATGAGAATGGGCTATGTAAAATTGATGTTGATATGCTCTTTCATATTGCTCAAGAGCTAAAAGTGACACCTGCGTTTTTTTTACCCCCTAATGAAGAGCAAGTTTCTGCTATCGCGCTGACACAGTCCAAACAATTTTGGAGTGCTCAAAGCCAAATTTAATATTCTTGGTATGGAAATCTTCTGTTTATCTTCTTATTAAGATAAATAAGGTTTCCATTTATCACTCTTAATTTGATGTTCCTCATAGGCATTATCACTTAGAATTATCAATTCTATTTACCCTTTCTCTTTAAACCAACAAATTTTTTTCTTTTATAAAAGAAAATGTTAATACATTTTTCACTGTTTCTTTCGTAAACTTAAGCGATATTTTTCGTATAGATTATCTCCTATTTCTAATACAAATTGTGTTAACCTAATTAAGAATAATAACAATTATCATTTGAAATAAGGGTTAAACATGAAATATCGCTATGCACTCTCTCTTACTGCATTATCATTTCTCTCAACCTCGGCTTTTGCTCTAGAGTACCCTGTAGGCCATCCTATTATTAAAAATGGCATGGAAATTCAGGGGGTTTACCTTCAACCTATCACTATGGATACCGAAGAAGGTCATCATGCGATGAACCATCTTGCAGCTGATAAAGCCGATATCCATTTAGAAGCCGATATCCATGCTACAGAAGATAATCCTAATGGCTTCGCGGAAGGTGACTGGATCCCTTACCTCACTGTTGAATACACCGTGACAAAATCAGATGCGCCAGCGAAAAAACAACAAGGCGTTTTTATGGCAATGGTGGCTAATGATGGCCCTCACTATGGTGAGAATCTGAAACTCGATGGTAATGGTCAATATAATGTCACTTATAAGATTTACCCACCTTCATACAATAAAGATATTACATTTGGTCGCCATATCGACAAAGAAACGGGTGTTGCGCCTTGGTTTGAACCCTTTGAAGTTTCATGGGATTTCACCTATAGCGGCACAGGTCGTAAAGGTAGTTATTAATTAGCTTGATAACGGATAAGCTCAACAAAATTGGGTTTATCCTTTTTCTCTTTTTTAAGTGAAACGCTGATGATGAAACATCTCTATAAATATACGTTATTACTGCTATTAATGATAACAAGCTCTGTTTTTGCTGCAGAGAAATACACCGTTGAATTAGAAATGAAAGATGGTGAACTTATTCCTCAAGTGCTCGAAGTACCTGCCAAAACCCCCATTAGAATAAAAATCCGTAATACAGGCACCAGCCCTGTTGAATTTGAAAGTACACAGTTACGTAAAGAAAAAGTATTAGCACCTGGCGCTAATTCTGTCGTTGTGATAGCACCACTAAAACCGGGTCGTTACACCTTCTTTGATGATTTTCATCTTTCTCACCCTCAAGGTGAAATTGTTGCAACTGAAAAGGCAGAGTAAATATGGGACAAGTTCTGTTTGTTGTTTGGAGAGAAAGTTTTGAAGCATTACTGGTAATTGGCATTATTTATGCTTGGATAAAGCGCTCTCCAGCGCCAAAACAAGGTATGAAATACTTGTGGAGTGGCGTTATATTTGGACTATTTCTTGCTGTTATCTTGGCTCTGAGCATTTATGGTGTATTTAGTTCACTCGAAGATATGTGGCAATCTCTATTTATGATCGCAATGGAGATCCTCGCCTGTATACTTATTGTTCAAATGGTTTATTGGATGAATGGGCAAGGAAAGTCATTAAAAACCAACATAGAAAATGAACTCACACAAAAAACACAACAACAAAGTGCATGGGGTATTTTACTAATTATTGCCATTGCAATTGCCAGAGAAGGTAGTGAAGTCGTTGTCTTCCTCTCTAGCCATATTATGGCTCTCAATGCACAAACAGCACTGCCTTTCTTTATCGAAGTCTTTATTGGCTTACTTGTCGCAGCATTTACTCTATGGTTATTTTTACTGACGTCAAAAGTTATTTCATGGCGTTATTTCTTTACTGTAACGGGATTTTTACTGCTATTCCTTGCCGTTTCTTTGCTCTTAAAAGCCGTAGAAGAAATTGCAAATCTACTCATTGAAATAGATTTTGAATTCCCTGATTTCTTGATATATCCGCTTTGGGATATCAGCCATATTCTGGATGACTCAAGTGTCTTTGGTAATTTCTTAGTCTCATTCTTCGCTTATCGCTCTCAACCCATTGGTTTAAGTGTGGTGACATTTATTATCTATTGGGTGATTGTTGCACTGTTATTTAAGCGAGGTACTCAGCATGCGAAATAACACAAAATTTAAAAGTAAAAATATTGCTATTTTTTTCTTTATTTTGCTGTTTTCTCTGCCTATTTATGCTGAAAAAATCATTCAAGGAATTATTCAGGATAGCGAGAATATCATCGTTGCAAAAGGGGATATTCCTACCCCTGAAAAATTTAAAACGGATATTTTAAAGTACCGAGAAAAGGCCGTTGAGCAATTAACCCAAGTTGAAAAAGCACTCAATAAATTAATCATTAATAGCGAAAAAAATCAGCTTATTAATGCTCAAAATGCATATCAACAAGCACATTATCACTATGAAGTTATTCGCCCTATTATTGCACTTTTTGGATCAAGCGAACGTTTATTAAATAACCGAGCTGATTTCTTTCTTGAAAGAGAAAACTCACCTCGTTTTTCAGGGTTTCATTTAGTTGAATATCAACTCTTTAAATTAAAAGATACGCAAAAAGCGACAGAGTCCGCAAAAGTGCTATTAAGAGGCATTAGTGATCTAAAAAAACGTTTAGCTATTGAAGATATCCCCATTCCTAAATTAGTCCAATCGGCGGGTGATAGCTTGGAGTTTATTTTAACGGACAAATTAGCAGGGATTGAAAACCGATATTCAAATAGCGATCTAGGTGATAGTTATGCAAATTTATCTGGATCACGCTTAATTGTGGAGATCTTATCCGAGCATATTCCCCCTACTGAATATCAATCTCTGATCAAGCAATATAATGATATTGGTGCTCTGCTTTTAAAATATCAGCGTGATGAAGGTTTATTCCAACCTTTAAATGCGCTTCCTGAAACAGAAAAAAGCTGGCTTTTCTCTCAAGTAACACAATTAGCAGAGCAAGTGGCGAATTTACGTAGCACGCTCGATATTGATGTTTACTATCACTATAAAGAAGCACGTGATGAAAAATAAAACTCTCTTTAAACCGTTATTAAAAAGCCCTGTTAACCTTGATAAACGTACAACGTTAAAATGGTTAGGTGGGAGCTTATTACTCGCCAGTATAGGGGCTAATGCACAACCAAAACAAAGTGCTTCATCTGTGCCTCGTTATCAACGTGCAATTGCTTATTTAGGCAAACACCAAGCAGGTGTTATTACTCCAGAACAAAAACACGCCTCATTTATTGCTCTTAATCTAACTGTCACTACTGTTGATGAAGTGAAAAAAATATTCGCAACTCTGACACAACGAATTGCGTTTTTAACACAACCTCGTGAACTAGAGCAGAGAGCAAACCCACATCTTCCTCCTGCTGAATCTGGTATTCTGGGCACTCAATTACACCCAGATGAATTAACCGTCACTGTCGCATTAGGTGATAGCTTTTTTGATAATCGTTTTGGTTTCCAACCTAAAAAACCCAAACGCTTAGAACCTATGAAGCCCTTTCCTAATGACCGATTAGATCCAAAATGGTGTGGTGGCGATGTTCTACTCCAGTTTTGTGCTAATAGCCAAGAAAGCATCATTTATGCGTTAAGAGATATTTTAAAATATCTTTCTGGTCAAGTTTATGCTGTGTGGAAAATTGATGGTTTTCTTCCTGCTCGCGATATTGATAATCACCAAACACCGATTAACCTTTTTGGCTTTAAAGATGGTTCAGGCAACGCGCCTTCATCTGATAATAGCCTGATGGACTCGCTAGTCTGGATCACGCAAGAACAAAAAGAGCCACAATGGTGTTTAGGTGGAAGCTATCAAGCAGTGCGTCTAATTCGGTTTGCATTGGAATTTTGGGATAGAACACCTCTTGAAGATCAAGAGAATAACTTTGGTCGTCATCGATCAACAGGTGCCCCAATAGGTATGAAGCAAGAGATGGACGATCCACAGTTTGAAAAAGATCCTCATGGCGACCGAGTGCTGTTTGATTCTCATATGCGAAGAGCTGAACCAAGAAATCCAGAGCGTTACAGTGCAAAACTACGCCGACGCAGTTACAGCTATTCATTAGGTTTAACACCTTCTGGTCAACTAGATATGGGACTGATTTTTATCTCGTTTCAAAATAACCTTAAAAAAGGCTTTATTGATACCCAAAAACGCTTAGACGGTGAACCCTTAGAGCGCTATATCAAGCCTTTTGGCGGTGGATACTACTTTGTATTACCCGGAATTTCACACCAAGGTGATACCCTTGCAAAAGGGCTATTTGATTAATTCTTCTCTGCATATTAGGCACTTTGGCAGGCAAAGCAAAGTGCCTAATAGCATGATTTTATTTAACTAATGTGAAAAAGATGTCATTTTTGCTTTTAATGCATTACCAAGTTCTATTTGCCTCTCAGGCTCAATAAAACCCATTGTTAATACCGCAGCGACCATATTTCCTTTTTTACTAAACACTGGGCATGAAATGGATTGTGCACCAGGAATACCTTCAGCTGGTTCATGGCGAATAGCAAAACCTTGTTGGCGAATAGTATTCTTCTGTTTTTCTGATAAACCTGCATCTATCTCTAAATCACTAAAAACAGCAAAAATAGAGCCAGCCGCACTAATTTTATAAGGCACTGGTGTATCAGGTAAAAAATCAATATCCACATGTTTAAAACTACGATTATACCGTGTTAGAAAAAGCTGGTTACCTTGTGCAATCACCAATCCTGTGGACATATTATGTTCATCTCTAAACTCACATAATAATTGATTAATTTCATCTACAAAGGATTGTGGCTTTGGTGTCGCCTGCGCTAAAAAGAGAATTTTACTCCCCAAGCAATACTGACTTCCGCCACTCTCTTGGTACAACATTTCAGAGCGACAAAGTGAAACTAAATACTTATGTAAGCGACTTTTTGAAAGCGAACAGGCTTTTGCAATATCTGACGATCGGGCGATACCTCCATTCGATGCAATAAATTCGAGAATGGTAATAGCGATATCAACCGAGTTAACTCCTTGAGAATTCTGCATTTATTTTTCCTACACCTATTCGTTATTTACTTTATTTTATGACGATATCCCATTATTCTTTTTTTGTCATTTTTACTAGTTTATTTCACTAAAACCTTATTTTAAATGTGACTTTTTAGCCATTTTCTGTCGATTATTTTCTTTGTCTATTTTTAGATGATCTACCTCAAGGTTAACCATATATGAATTGAGTTTATATATAGTTAACTTTTCTTGTGCGTGAGAATGTCTATGTCTAAAAATCAAAAATGGGAATTAAATAGAAGAACGTTGTTAAAAGGAATGGGTGCCATTGGCGTGGCAGCTCTTTCTCCTAACGCGTTCAGTCTAGTTAATGAAAATAAACCCATATTTAACCAGAAACCACGGATAAAATTATCCGAATATAAAACCTTTCGTTCAACCTGTGCGATGGAATGTTTGCACTGTAACCTAACAGCTTTTACACATAAGGGGCAACTTATCAAAGTTGAAGCCACTGAAGGCTTTAATGTGAAATGCTGTTTACGAGGTATGAGTCGAACTAAGTGGGTATACCATAAAGATCGTTTAACCACACCTTTATTGCGTGTGGGTGAAAAAGGAAAAGCGGAGTTCAAACCTATTAGTTGGAATGAAGCGCTCGATCTCATTGAAAAGAATATTAGAGAAACCATTGATAAGTTTGGTAATGAGGGATTATTTATCTCCACTCATGCAGGCAATATGGACTCAATTAAAAATGATATGGGTAAAGCCTTTTTCGATTACTTAGGCGGTTCAACAAAACAAGCTGGCTCTCTTTGTTGCTCAGCGGTAACCGCGGCAATGATCCCAATGGTGGGTCTACGCTATGCCGATACTCGAGATACAGTAAAGAATAGTCGCTATATTCTTTGTTGGGGAAATAACCCCGCAGTTACTATGCAAGCGTATTTTAAAAACTACAACCAAGCTCGCCGAAATGGCGCCAGAATGGTGGTTATTGATCCTCGCTTCAATGAAACTGCAGCTAAAGCCGATGAGTGGATCCCTATCGTTCCCGGTACTGATACGGCACTTGCGTTAGGTATGATCAAAATTATCATTGAAGAAAATCTCACTGATAAGCCTTTTTTGCGTGCGCATACAGGTGCCGTTTACCTTGTTAACTCACAACAAAAACTATTACGCCAATCTGATGATGATAAAGATAGTTATCTAGTTTTTGATACTTTAAGCCAGCAACTGGTTCACCATGAGACTCCGAATATTGTTCCTGCGTTAACTCATGATGAACTACCTGCTAATGCTGATTATGTGACTGTCTTTGAGCAAATTTATCAACAAGCACAACCTTGGACTGTCGAAAAAACCAGCCAAGAAACGGATATCCCGAAAGAAACTATTATTCGTTTAGCGCGTGATTATGCCACCACCAAACCTGCTATGATTGTGCAAAATATGTCCGGCGCTCAACGCACTGAATTTGGTGCTTATGTTGCTGCTAGCCAATTTTATCTTGCATTATTAACTGGCAATATCGGTAAAAAAGGCGCTGGAATTTGTGATGCTGGTGGTGCTCGACAAATGGCGAAATTTAGTCCAATTATTCCACCAGCACCTAATGCAAAACCCATCAAACCTATCCCTGTTGCAAAAGTAGGTGATTGGATTGTCAATGAAAGGCCACACCCAATTAATTTCTGGTGGATCATGACCATGGGTGTGATGACGCAACTTCCTAATACTAATATGGTGCGTAATGCACTGAAAAAAGTACCTTTTGTGGTTGTCGCTGATAACTTGATGTCATCCACTGCTCTTTATGCCGATCTTGTACTCCCTGTTACCACTATTTTTGAAGATACCAGTTTAATGGCAGGTGTTCGTAGTCAATATGTACAATTAATGGAAAAAGCGGTTGAGCCACCAGGAGAAGCAAAACCTGATTATTGGATCTTTGCTCGTCTCGCTGAACGTTTTGGCTTTGGTGACGTGTTTAACCAACCTATTGAACACTATATTGATGCTTGTCTTAAAGGCTCCGGCATTACGCGTGAAATGTTAGAAAAAGGCCCAGTGCGTCCAGTTGAAGGCGACTGGATCCCCTTTAAAGATGGCATTTTCCGTACTTCAACGAAAAAAGCACACTTTTTTATTGAAGAGTGGCAGGATAAAAACTTCTCTCCTGTTGTCACCTATTATCCCGTAAAAGAATCGACAAAAGGCTCACCTGAACTTGCTAAAAAATACCCACTAATGGCAGTGCAACGCAAACTCGCTCGTAGTGTTCACTCTAGCCATGGTATGAATGAGTGGATCTTAGAAGTACAGCGTAATCAACCTAATATTCTTATCCATCCTAATGATGCCTTAGCCAGAGGAATCAAAGACGGTGAATGGGCTATTGCATTTAATGATCGAGGAGAGCACCGTGCGATTGCCGTTGTGACCACGCATATTAAGCAAGGAGTTGTTTCATTAGATAATGGATGGTGGGAACAACAAGGCGGAAGCAGTAGCCATGTCACCAATGATCACGTTGAACCTTTAGGTAATGGTCATTGCTGTAATAGCACCTTAGTTAACGTAAGACGGGAGGCATGATCATGGCGAAGAAACAGTATGGTTTTCTAATAAATACCAAAGATTGTTATGGTTGCCGAACTTGCTCGATGGCCTGTAAGTCTGAAAACGCCACACCTCCAGGTGTATTGTGGCGCCGAGTTCGTGAATTCAACGAAGACCAACCCAATGCACAAGCTTTCATTACCATGTCTTGTAACCATTGTGACGATCCACAGTGTCTAAAAGTTTGCCCTGCTGACACTTATACTAAACGTGAAGACGGCATTGTTGTGCAAGATCATGACAAATGTATTGGTTGCCAGATGTGTATTATGGCATGTCCTTACAATGCGCCTGTTTATGATCCGGTTGAAGGTAAAACCAGTAAATGCAATATGTGTGCGGATAGACTGGATGAAGGCTTGAAACCCCGTTGTGTTGAATCTTGCCCTACTGGCGCTATTGAGTTTGGTGAAATTGAAGATCTGCGTAAAAAACACACGACAAATTGGGCTTTATTAGAAAAACGCTATGGTGTACCAGATCACACCATTAGTAATCCTAATATTGTCATTATTGGTATGGAGGATTAATCATGCATGATTATCAACTGCCGTTAGTCCTGTTTACGGTTATGAGTCAATGGGGGATAGGTGCTGTTTTGGCACTTTCACTATATCAATGGAAAAACCAAACCCAAAACGGTGCGATGTTAAGCACCAAAGCATTACGAACAACCATTGCACTAATTTGGCTGATTGAAGTTGTAGGTTCATCAATGTCGATGGGGCACTTAGGTGATCCGCTAGGTGCTTATCGTTCTGTATTAGGTATTGCGCATTCTTGGTTAAGTCGCGAAGCGATTGCCTTTGTGATGCTAAATGGCTTAATTTCATTATGGGCGCTAGCCAGTTGGCTACAACCTCATGCTATTCGCCGTAATAGTCTGTTTGGGTTGTTTTGTGGCGTTATTGGTTTACCTGTTATTTTGATTACAGCACAAATCTATTACCAAATGCAGGCTCATCCTCTTTGGCATACACCAGCAACACAAATTAGTTTTATTGGCACAGCGTTATTGCTTGGTTTTGGCTCGATGATCCCTTGGTTACGCTTACAAGGTAAAACCATTAGTAATTCATTAAAAATAGGAACGTTAATCGGTGCATTATTAGTTCTCGTCGGCTTGGTTATGAGAACACAAGTGCTCGGTGCTGATGTTGCAAGCCTATTATTATGGTGGCAAGTGATTGCTAGTCTGATTATGGGTATCTGCATTATTACGTTGTCTCACAGCACGTCATTTACCAAAACTTCACTCTCTCTCATCGCTATTTTGATGTTATTTAGTGGTGAAATCACAGGAAGAATGCTGTTTTACGGCAATGTAATGGCGCAAGCACCTTGGTTCTAAATGTTTTACTTCTGAGTTAAATAGTCTCGTTAACACAATTATTTAACTCAGATTCATCCCCTATGTTTCACTTGATATTTTTATTTACCCTAGCATTACCTTTAATTTTGCCCCGAATTTATTCGGGGTATTTTTTTATCTCAACCAATATCATTAATTTTACTTTATTCATGTTCTTTTTGTTTTTGATGAAATAATCATCTAGCTATATTTATCAATAATAGGCAAAATTAACATTAAAGATTTAACACAATTTCCTGTTTACAATTAGAAAAGAGAGCACTTCACCATGACTGGATTAATTATTACCATCGCGTTATTGGGCCTTATTTTTTATTATTACAACCGTATTATTTCTATGCGTGAAGCTGTTATCTCAAGTGAAACCGAAATTTCAGTACAATTAGATCGTCGTGGTAAAGTCTTTGATAGCTTATTAGCCACAGTAAAAAAATATCTCAGCCATGAATCTGACGTATTTACTAAAATTACTGAATTAAGAACACAGACTCAAAGTGCCAATGGCAAAGAAGCCAAAGCAGCTGAAGACGAATTATCAAAAATTGTTTCAAGTGGTGCAATTAATGTTGCGGTTGAAAATTACCCTGAATTAAAATCCGACACCATTATGGCAAATTTACAAGAAGAGATTGTTTCAACAGAAAATAAACTCTCTTTTGCAAAACGCGGTTATAACCGTACTTTAGAACAATATCGCGCTTTTATTGCTTCTATTCCTGCGGTGTTTATTGTCAAGATTTTCCCAAGCTTAGTGATTGATAAAGAATACTGGCGTCTTGATGAAGGAACCATTAAAACAGAAGAAGCTCGCCGCATTAATTTCGATTAATCTTTAGAGTAATAAAAAGATACTTATTCCTTCTTGATTGATAAAAACAGCACTTAACGGTGCTGTTTGGAGTCACTAATGGATTTCAGAAATGTTCTACGAAAAAATGCTATTCGAACGCGTTTTGTTATAGCAACTTATTTACTTTTAATGCTGCTGATTGGTTTGCTGGTGGATACCGCTATTGGCGCAAATCCCTATTTAGATCTCACTGATAATATGTTGGCATTTCTGACTTTCCAATCTATCCCCATTGCGTCACTCATTATTTTAGCCATCTCGATTTTATTGCTTCTTTTTATTCATTTTAAAGGGCACAAAATCATGCTGACAGGAATGAATGCCAAATTAATTAGCCCAGATGAAACATTAAATGCACAAGAACGCCAACTGCTCAATATTGTGGAAGAACTGAGTTTAAGTGCCACGCTGGGCTATATTCCTAAGCTCTATATTCTTGATACACCTGAAGCTAATGCCTTTGCAGCCGGCTGGTCTGAGAAAAATGCCTTTATTGGTGTAACCACTGGCTTATTAAATCGCCTTAATCGCCAAGAAGTGCAAGCAGTATTAGCCCATGAAACAGGTCATATTATTCATGGTGATTCACGACTGACGTTATATGTTGGCATCTTAGCCAACGTTATTCTGACAGTAACAAATATCTTTGGTAGTCGCTTGTATATTGCCTCTGGTAATCGAGGCGGTAAAAGTAATGATGCTGCTAGCAAAGCGCGATTAATTTTAATTGTGTTAAACCTTGTTTTACCGATTATTACGCAAGTGCTCTATTTCTATTTATCCCGCACTCGTGAATATATGGCGGATGCGGCGGCGGTTGATTTAACTCAAGATAATCAAGCAATGATTAATGCATTAAAGAAAATTTCAGCACAGCATGATACTGAAAATTTTGAAGATGGTTCAACGGGACGTGCTTATCGTAAAGCAGCCTTTATTTTCAATAAAGGAGACTCATTTTTCTCAACACATCCATCCATTGAAAATAGAATTGCAGTACTTGAAGGTAAAAAGACTTTTTGATCTGTATGATACAATGCAGTAAAAAGAAAAAAGCGTTTATACCGGTTTATTAAAACGGTTAAAACGCTTTTTTAATGCTTATTTCTTAACAACAATCCAATTAACGATGTTTTTCACCGTGATGGAAAATAGCTGTGCGTAAACGCTCTTGTTGCTCATAACGTAGTGGAAATTCAATCGTTTTATCTTTACCTAATTCCACTAAAAGTTCATTCATGGTTTCAATACTGGTTGTCGCAATAGCATCATCAACCTGTTTAACCACCTCATCATAATGAGACATCTTTTATCCCCTTGCTTCATAAAATTCTTAATCGCTATCATATTACAAGTAAGGGGATTTCTGTATTTTTAGTCACATAAAGTATGATTAAATTGAGTTAAGCGGTTTATTCTTTGTCTCTTTCCCCAATAACATCACTGCCAATATCCCAATAACAATTGAAAAACTGAAAATAAGAAATATGGAGCTTATTTCAAATTGATATTGGACTAAATATCCCACCATTAAAGGTCCCAATATTCCACCAATACGCCCTATTGCTGTTGCTGTTCCTGCACCTGTTGCTCGTATTCCATCTGGGTATTGTTCTGGCGTATAAGCATATAAAGCGCCCCAAGCCCCTAAATTAAAGAATGACAGTAACATGCCAAAAATAAGTAGCGTTGTCGTGGTATCAGCCACACTAAAATAATAGGCACTAATGGCGGTTCCTGCTAAATAAGTAACTAACACAAATTTTCGCCCATAACGCTCAATTAACCACGCTGCGGTAAAATAACCAGGTAGTTGTGCTAATGTCATAATAAGCACATATTGAAAGCTTTTTATTAAACTAAAACCTTTTAACATCGCCACACTTGGTAGCCATAAAAAAATGCCGTAATAAGAGAAAACGACACAGAACCATAAGATCCACAACATTAGCGTTGAACGACGATATTGAGGTGACCAAATTAATGCCATTGATTGGCGAATAGATAAACGTGTTTTTTTCTGTGAAATATGAGATGGCGTTGGTTCAGGTAATTTTGAACGTAAATAAAGAGCATATACTGCAGGTAATGCACTTAATAACATAGCCATACGCCAGCCATAATCAGGAATAATAAAATAAGCAATCAAAGCTGCAATTAACCAACCGACAGCCCAAAAACTCTCTAATAAAACAACAATTCGGCCTCGCTCATGAGTTTCAACACTTTCACTGACAAGTGTTGAAGCAACAGGTAATTCGCCACCTAATCCCATTCCAATAAAGAAACGTAAAACAAGAACCACCATCAAAGAACTTGCTAATGCAGTTAATCCGCAGCCTAAACTAAACAGCAGCAAAGTAAAGATAAAGACGGGTTTACGTCCTTTTCTATCTGCAATAATGCCAAATACAAAAGCACCAACAGCCATTCCAATTGAGTTTACACTACCAATCCAGCCTAATTGTGATGCAGTTAATCCCCAATCTTCTTTTAATGCGGTGAGCAAAAAAGCAAGTAGCCCGACATCCATTGCATCAAAAGTCCAGCCCATACCAGCGATACATAAAAGCTTGTTACGAGAGATTGCCTCAGGCGCTTTGCCTGTTTGGCTTGCCGTTGTCATTACATTTCCTTTCTATCCCCTATCAAAGTGTTTAGTATACTAAACAAGAAAAATCATTTTGTTAATAGCAAAGCGTCAATTTAAAGAAAAATTAACATTCATGCTAAAAAAACAGTTAAAAAAAATCGGTATCTCTAAATAAGATACCGATTTCAACTTTTATAACTTTCTATTTTACTTTTTTGATTAGCTTCTTAAACCTCTGCCTTTTTCAATCAAGTACCATGCAATAACATAAAACACGGCGATGAAAAGACACAAGACACTAATCGTTACGGTTAAAGAGACATCCGTAATACCCAGAAAACCGTAGCGGAAGCCACTAATCATATAAACGATTGGGTTAAGCTTGGATACGCCTTGCCAAAATTCAGGTAAAAGTGAAAGTGAATAAAACACACCACCTAAATAGGTTAATGGCGTTAAAACAAACGTTGGAATAATGCTGATATCATCAAAAGTTTTCGCAAAAATTGCATTTAACAACCCTGCAAGTGAAAACACAATGGAAGTCATCAGTAATGTCACCACGACCATTGTCCAAGAATGCATTTCTAAAGGCACAAAGAACAGCGAAACTAAAGTCACTAAGATACCGACACAAACACCTCGAGCCACACCACCACCAACAAAACCGGCAATAACAACATGTGTTGGCACAGGTGAAACTAATAACTCTTCGATACTACGCTGAAACTTGGCACCAAAAAATGAAGAAGAAACATTAGCATAAGAGTTTGTTATTACTGCCATCATAATCAGGCCAGGAACAATAAACTGCATATAATCAACACCGCCCATATCGCCAATTCGTTTACCAATTAGGTTACCGAAAATAACGAAATAGAGAGACATAGTTATTACAGGTGGAATTAATGTTTGTACCCAAATACGACCAAAACGGGTAACTTCTTTAATCCAAATTGTTTTGAGGGCTACCCAATACAGCTGAATCATTCCCTCTCTCCTTCTACTGTATGCTCTTCATTAACTAAATGAACAAATAATTCTTCAAGGCGATTGGCTTTATTTCTCATACTTAACACTTGAATACCTTGTGTATTAAGCTGGGCAAAAACACTATTTAAACCTTGTTCTCTTTTAACATCGACTTCTAATGTTGAAGTATCCATTAAACGATATTGATAATTCTGTAATTCAGGTAATGGACTTTTTGGTGCTAAATCTAAAATAAAGGTTTCAGACTCTAGTTTACTTAATAAGCCTTTCATACTGGTATTTTCGACCAATTCGCCACGCTGAATAATACCAATATTCCTACACAACATTTCTGCTTCTTCTAAATAGTGTGTCGTTAAAATAATGGTGGTGCCTTCGGCGTTTAATTGCTTTAAAAACGTCCACATTGAGCGACGTAATTCAATATCAACACCAGCTGTTGGTTCATCAAGAATAAGTAATTTCGGCTGATGCATTAATGCACGAGCAATCATTAGACGGCGCTTCATTCCCCCAGATAAAAAACGGGCTCTATCATCACGTTTTTCCCATAAATCTAACTGAGTTAAATAAGTTTCAGCACGTTCTAAAGCTAACTTACGAGGAACACCATAATAACCAGCTTGATTGAGGACAATTTGTAATACGGTTTCAAAAGGGTTGAAATTGAATTCTTGTGGCACTAATCCTAGTTGGCGCTTGGCATTAACCATATCGGTATCTGTGTCATAGCCAAAGACTTTAACTTTGCCACTACTCTTATTAACTAAAGAGCTGATAATACCAATAGTGGTCGATTTTCCTGCACCATTAGGGCCTAATAAAGCATAAAAATCTCCCGCTTCCACGGTGAGATTAATTCCTTTTAGCGCTTTTACGCCATTGTGATAAGTTTTCGTTAACTCCGTTAACTCCAATGCATACGTCATAAGTGGGAATTACCTTTTATCAACTGCATTATTCAGCATTGACTGAGCTGAAATCAGAAAATAGCTATTCAACTAAGCCTTACTAACGCTACGTATTGCTCACACGCCTCGAATTAGAAAATAAGCTTAGTTCAATAGGATCAAAATGGAATAAGGATATTCTAGAGAAAATAAGGTCGTAAATAAACCGTTTTAGGTCTCATGACACAAATGAATAAATAAATTTATTTTAACTATTACAGATAATAAGAATAAAACTTGATGTAAGAAAAAATCAGAGATGAAGATGCGATATACTGTTATTTCTTGCTTATATTCCTAATGTATTAATCAATTCATCCCTTGATGCAATCATTTAGCCTAACTGATAGCAATAAAATTATTGCCCTTGTTCCTCAATCTTACTGATTGATATTATCTCGTCATTTATTATCTCAATCAATGCTGACTATTGATTTTTATCATCCCCGCATTGACTTGTATTAAAAAGCAAAAAAACACATACATAAGATTTATTTATAATATATTTTAATAAATCTATTTCTGAATAGTACAATGGTAGTCTTAACAATCAGTTATCTTTTTACACATTTGATTTACATCAAAGAATGTATTGATAAATTCATTAAACAAATGCTATAAAAAGATCTATCTTATTTGAAAGCGAAAAAATACAGACAATTATCTGTCACTTGGCTTTAAAAAGCCCTCTGATTAATTCAAAAGTAATGGTATAAAAATACCCTTTCTTAGTGGATCTCTCGCATCCAACAATAACACAGTGCTATTTCGTGTTGGCGTACTGTCAGCGCAAATGGTGAGAAACCGAATTTACAGGCAGTCACGTCATGATGAGAAAAATTGAAGAGCTGTTAGCCAATAACAAGCAATGGTCAGAATCTGTTACTGAAGAAAATCCTCAGTTTTTTAAAGATCTCTGTAAAGGCCAAAAACCCCATTTTTTATGGATTGGTTGCTCTGACAGCCGCGTTCCAGCAGAAAAATTGATCAATGCTGCACCTGGCGACCTATTTGTTCACCGTAATGTAGCGAACTTAGTGATCCACACCGACTTAAACTGTCTTTCTGTTATTCAGTATGCCGTTGATGTATTGCAAGTTGAACATATTATTGTGTGTGGCCACTATGGTTGTGGTGGTATTGAAGCGGCTATTGAAGGAACTGAATTAGGACTTATTAATAACTGGTTATTGCATATTCGCGATATTTGGTACAAACACAGTTCAATGTTAGGCGAACTTGCTCCTCATGATAGATTAAACCTACTTTGTGAGCTAAACGTTATTGAACAAGTATATAACCTAGGCCACTCAACTATTATGCAAGCAGCATGGAAACGTGGGCAAAAAGTGATGATCCACGGTTGGGTTTACGGTTTAAATAATGGTGAATTACACGATCTCGATGTTACCTCAGATAGCCGTGAGAAACTTGAGCTTTCTTATCGCCAAGCGATGGCAAAATTGAGTCATCCACGTTAATTTATTCATCATAGAAAATCATTTTAAGCCCTAATATTTAAAATAATATTAGGGCTTTTTGGTATATAGAAAACCCGCCTAAAGCGGGTTTTTTTACTTCTATATTAAGTAAATAAATTACTCATCTAATAACGTTACATGCCCAATATAAGGCAGATGGCGATAACGCTGTGCGTAATCAATACCGTAACCAATAACGAATTTATCTTCAATGGAATAGCCAATCCACTCAACGGGGACATCCACTTCGCGGCGTGATGGCTTATCCAATAAAGTACAGATAGAAATAGAAGCTGGCTCACGTAAGCTTAAAATCTCTTTAACGCGATTTAAGGTATTACCTGAGTCAATGATATCTTCAACGATCAGAACATCTTTACCACGGATATCTTCATCGAGATCTTTAATGATTTTAACGTCACGTGTTGACGTCATACCATTACCGTAACTTGATACAGTCATAAAATCGACTTCATGGTTCACGTCAATTTCACGGCATAAATCTGCCATAAAAATAAAAGAACCTTTTAACAAGCCGATTAAGACAAGATCATGTTGACCTTGGCGTGGGCGGTAATGTTCTGTGATTTCACGACCTAGCTCAGCAATACGCTGTTTGATCTCTTCTTCAGAGATCATGACATCAACAATATGTTTCATGATTAATTTCGATTGGGTTAACGGGGAAAGCAAACGATTGTACCAGAACTTCCCTCATCATGCGATGATCTGATTTAATGAAAATAAAGGCACAAAATATTAATCCTGTGCCCTTTATCAATTTATCTTACTGATATTAATGATTTTTATAGTGATAGATTATTTACTAACGGTAAATCCCGCCATCATGCCTGTATCTTCATGCTCTAATAAATGGCAGTGCGCCATAAATGGGTGCTCTTTTGTCGCTAAATGGTCGAATTTCACAAGAATTTCACTAAACTGTCCTTCAACTTTCACGATATCCTTCCAACCTTGGCGATGTTTCTCTGGTACTCGACCGTTTTCAGATAGAATACGGAACTGTGTACCGTGTACATGGAATGGATGTAGCATCATATCGCCACGACCTGATACAACCCATTTTTCATAAACACCTTGCTTCACATCAAATGCAGGTTCTGTCATTGAAAATGGAATACCATTGATACTATTAGCATTATAGATATCTAAATCACCATTTCCATGACCGCAATTCATCCCACCCCCCATCATGCCATTACCGTTACCTTGGCGCATATGACTCATCCCATGATGAATACCCGCTAATGCTTTATCACCATAACGTTCTGTTAATAGCATCATACCTTGCATATCTAAACGCATATCCATACGTAAATGTAATGTTCGCGTTGAAAGATTGCTGAGTGTTGGTAATGCAGGAATAAGCGCTAATTGCTCAGGTAATAAGCCTTGTCCTTTTTCTGCTGATGGTAATAAACGTAACACAGGGAGCACATTATCAAATGGCGCTAAAACCATTCCCATTTGGCGTACGGGTAAAGTAACAATATCAAAATCACGCCCATCAGATGTATCCACTAAAACTTCAAAGCGCTCCCCCATTAAAATTGGCAATTCAGTCACTTTCACAGGTTCTGCTAACAACCCTCCATCGCTAGCAATAACATACATTGGTCTGCCATCACTGGTGGCAAGGTTTAAACTTCGTGCATTACAACCATTTAAGAAGCGTAATCTGATCCAGCCTTTTGGCACAATATGTTGTGGTTGAATAGCACCGTTAGTTAACATCATGTCACCAAACCAACCTATTGCGGCACTCATTACATCAAGTTGATAATCTATCTGTCCATTACTGTCTAAACGTTTGTCTTGTAAAATCACGGGCAAGTCATCAATACCCCAACGATTAGGCAATTTACGGTTTGCGGTTTCATCATCTTCAATAATGACCAATCCACCTAATCCCATAGCAACTTGTTGTCCGGTAACTCCATGAGTATGAGGATGGAACCAACACGTTGACTCAGCTTGGTTTGGTGTAAAAGTCACTGTGCGAGATTTTCCTGGCTCAATCATGGCTTGTGGGCCACCATCTTCTTCACCACTAATCTCAAGACCATGCCAGTGAACCGTTGTAGCTTCAGGCAGTTGGTTATTGATATTAATAGTGACGGGTTGGCCACGTTTAAGCTTTAGTGCAGGGCCTAATAAACTACCGTTATAACCCCATGTGGTTGTGCTTGCCGTGGGAATAAATTGAGAAACACCTTGTTGAATATTAAGAACAATCTTTTGTTGAGCGTCTGGGGTAATTTGAGGTGGAATCGCCAATGAAGGCATGTTACTTTGGGCAAACGCAAAACGACTCCAGCTTGGTAATAATGTTACAGCACTTAATGTGGCGCCTAATTTTAAAAATTCACGACGTTGCATAATATATTCCTTTGAATAAAAACAAGTTATTCTGTCTTTATCGAAATAAGATGAGTAAAGAAGCCTTGTAAACTATTACCGATGCTAAAGTTTCCCCTTACTGGAAGGTCAATTTAAAACCCAACAAAATAGTGGGTCTTTGCAAAACTTTTAACTACATTAAGCCAAATAACAAAACTTGCTAAATCATCACATAAAGGAACAGCACACCTAATGAAAAAAATGTTCGCCTTGTTCTGCACGCTAACGCTTTCTTTTTCTATGCTCTTTTCTTCGGGTGCAAAAGCGTTAACCTACACGCAAGCAGAAGACTTGGCAGATTTAACCGCTATCTACCTTTTTTTGAATAAAGATTGTGGTTATGAGCAAATATCAAAATCTAAAATTGAAAGAGCCTTGATGGTCTTTTCTCGCTCGCAACAATGGGATGTTAGTAATTATTCAACATTACCGATGAGCCAATTAAATGAAGACAGTTACAATGATTTAAAAGGTATTGAAGTGTCACATAATAAGAAATGTCAGCTACTCGCGAATAAGTCATTAAGTTTATTAAATTATTAATATACCTACTGAGTAACATTAAGATAAATAGAAAAAGATAGCCTCTTGGAATAGATTGCTTATTAACAAGGACCATATAAAGCAACTAAATAGAGGTTATCAAAGAAAAGAAACTGACTTTCTTCTCCTACTCTTTATTCCTCTTTGTGCTGATTGTTTTTCTTCTGCCTATATTCATTCCAATACAGAGCCACTGAAGGAATACTTTGAATAATCAACATTCTAAAAATATGATTCGACATCACAAATGCGGCATCCACGTTCATTGTGATAGCGGCAAAAGTCATGGCTTCCATACTTCCCGGAGCCCATGCCAATACTAATGTTGCCCAAGGAACTCCCGTTAGATAAGCAGCCCCATATGCCACCATTACCGTTAAAATCACATTAATAATAACCACTTGAACAGAAGAAAATGCGTTTTTAATTAGTGAGGAAAATGGAAAAACAACAAAATGTGCCCCGATATTCATGCCAATTAGAACCATACTCAATTCATTAAGTAACATTGGAAAGGCAATAGGTTCACTGACAAAAGATTGAATAAGTATTGCACTACCTAATGAAGTCAACATAAAGGGTGCCGGAAATCGGATTTTCTGTAATAAAAGCCCAGTACCTAACCCTAAAGCCACAATCAATAATAACCACAATAATGAAACCAATGTCATTTCGGGTATAGCAAACTCAGGCATATTGGCTTTATCAGATCCTACAATAAAACCTGCCAGAATAATCAACACCATTAAACGAATGGTATGAGAAATAACAATTTTTTGTGGTGGTGTTTTAGTGTGATCAGTCAATGCCAAAATAGCAGCCATAGCGCCAGGCACAGCACCTAACATCGACTCTTCTTTCGTCCAACCAATATGGCGGTGGAACCAAAAATAACTCACAAAAAACTGAATAGCTAAACAAACAACAAGAGTCAGTAAAAGAATAATTAAATTATCAGCACTTCCTAAATGAACTTGATTAAACATCAAACCAACCGATGTTCCTAAAGCAAGCTGAATAAATGTTAATGTATGCTTAGGAACCGCAAGTTCCCATTTAAAACGATAAGCAATAATAACAACGATAATTGGCCCAAACATCAAAGCCATGGGTAAGCCGGAGAGAGTGAGAGCGCCACCAATTAAAGCACAGAACAAAATACCTGGTAGAGTTTTTAAAAACGACATGTTGTATTACTCAGCTTTTTTAATTATGGTTTATCCTAGCATTTATATAAATATTTAATAACCAAATAGTGGTAATGTAATTATTACTATTCTTAATATTAAGAGCAAATTATGTCGTTAAAAATCACCACTCATCCTACGCATGATGAGATCAATGAAATTTATGAAGGTTTATTAACGCATAACCTTCACTATATTCATATGGATCAATACACACCTCTTGCTGTCTTTAAAGAAGATAATGATAAAAAAATAGGTGGGATCACCGGTGATATTTTGGGAAATTGGTTACGTATTCGCTATTTATGGGTAGATAAAGCCCATCGTGGAAAAAATATTGGTACCGAATTACTCCATGCAATGGAAAATGCAGCCAAAGAGAAAGGGGCTAAATATGCAGAAGTCGATACATTCAGCTTTCAAGCCCTTCCTTTTTATCAAAAGCAGGGATTTGAAATATTTGGCACTCTAGAAAATTATCCAATTAGCGATAAGAAATATTATTTAAGGAAAGATTTATAATATTTTAAACTTAATCTTTATTAATCCAATTTTAGTGCATTTAGTTTTTTTTATTTACATTATTACTGAACTCAACTTTCTTAACGTTATTCGTTAATTTAAAATGCATACAATAGAAATCAATTAACTTCTTTTAAGAAAAGAGATTCTTAAATGTAAAAAAAGGAAATAAAAAAGATATCATTAAATGATATCTTTTTTATTTTATTTATTTATTGGCAATCTTTAAAAGGGTTAGCCTTTAAAGACAATTTAACTGTCGTTATCCAATGACTACTCTTTTAGATCGTTATACACAGTCGCTCTTGAAACACCAAGGTATTGTGCAGTAATTTCCATTGCCTTACGCAGTGAAAGATAACCTTCATCCTGTAAACATAGTAGTAATTCACGTCGCTGATGTGGTTTTAATGCTCTTGGTGTAACAGAATAAGTTGCCGAAAATTCGTCAATACGTTTTTTCAGCGAATCTTCTGTCACTGAGCTAAAGGTTTCAATAATGTCATTACCTTCTTCAAGGGTTGCAAATTGGTTAAGTACCATTTGCAATCCTTTGATCATTGAAATATCAATATTTAAACATAATGCCGCAACATAATTTCCTTGTTTATCTTTAATGCCGATAGACGTACTTTTTGCGGTTCTACCATCAGGAAATTGATTTGGGTAATTAGCCACAATTTGTGGGAAGTCAGACGATTCAATACGTGCCATTCCCAATTCTGTTGCTCTATCCCCAACTTTTCTACCTGATAGGTTATTTTCAATGACCATAATGGTATTTTCACTATCAGTTAGATCATGAAGTACAACCTCACAGAAAGGCGATAATGTTTTACCAATGCCTTGTGCAATAAATTGTAGTTGTTCTACCAGCCACTCTTGGTCTTCTGTTTTGTGTGACATAACGATCCCTGCAATAGCTAAAACGTAAATGATTTATACAATTTTAACCGATTTATTCAAATAATTAATCGTTATCTGCAGGATAATCAGATTTTGCCTGATTTAGAATAGCTTTTGCCATCCATTGAGTCATATCAATGACCTGTTGATCATCCATTTTCCAGATATCTTTCATTACCAAAAAGACTTCTGACCCATAAATTAAAGAGAACGATTTAATCACCTTATCCCACATTTCTTGAGGATAGTGTGCTTTTAAAGGTTCAATAACTTTGAGTAAAATCTCTTTACGGTGACCACGAATAAATCGTTTTTCTGCATATTCACTTGATTGTCTCTCTTTTGCCCATTGCTGTAATGAAACTTGCAAAGCACCACGCAGTGCACCTTCATGTTTAAACATTTGTGGATAGGCAAGATTGAGCAATTCAGTAATGCGTTGTTGCGTATTATCTTCGGGAGTTGGTGTCCATGCAATGATCGGCGCTAAACTTGCATCAACCGTGGCACTAATTAAATCACTTTGTGTGGGAAAATAACGATATGCGGTTGCCCTCGAAACACCTGCATGTGCAGCTAATTCTGACACTGTCGGTAACATTCCTTGCTCAAAAAGCCCCAACGCTGTTGTTACCAATAATTGATAGGTTCTTTTTCGTGTACCGGACATGGCATCCGTTTCATCACTGTAACTCATAGAAAATCCTTCGTTATTCCTACACTTTGTATGTCTGGGCTTATCTTAAGCTAAATACTCACAACACTTAACGTTTACTTTAGGTGATTAATTACACCTTATCGACCTTTAATGTGCAAAAAATAAAAATAATGAGACAGGAGTCTCAAAATAGTGCTATGATAAATGAAACTCAAGTCTCATTATGATTATAATCTATCCGTCGATAATTATAAAAGGTATGGGAAGGCTTATGAAACAGTATGCTGGTTCTATTTATATTGCCACAACGCTTGATACTAAAAGTGCTGAGATTTTTTATGTCAGTGATTTAATTAAAAAAGCAGGCCTTCCTGTTAAGACCGTTGACTTGACAACCAAACCCACGACACTCGCACGAGAAGCGGATGTCACAGCAACCGAAGTTGCTCGTTTTCATCCAAATGGCCAAGAGGCTGTTTTCTGTGGTGATAGAGGGAAAGCAATAGAAGCGATGTCAGTCGCTTTTGAACACTATTTAACTCACTGTGATGATGTCTTAGCCATTCTTGGACTAGGCGGCTCAGGGGGGACGGCACTGATTACACCAGCAATGCAATCTCTGCCAATTGGTGTACCTAAATTGATGGTATCAACGATGGCGTCTGGCGATATCTCAGGCTATATCGGTGCAAGTGATATCTCAATGATGTATTCCGTTACAGATGTATCAGGCTTAAATCGTATTTCTCGTAAAGTTTTAAAAAATGCAGCGAATCAAATCGCTGGTGCTGTTTATTTTTACCAAGAAGAGCATGTTGTCGATAAGCCTGCGGTAGCACTGACCATGTTTGGTGTAACCACCCCTTGTGTACAACAACTCACACAAAAACTTGAAAATAATTATGACTGCCTTGTTTTTCATGCAACAGGAAGTGGCGGCAAAGCCATGGAAAAACTGGTAGACAGTCACCTACTTCATAGTGTGTTAGATCTTACAACAACAGAAGTATGTGATTACTTGTTTGACGGTGTACTTGCTTGTGATGAAGACCGTTTTGGTGCAATCGCCCGTACCAAAACCCCTTATATAGGTTCTTGTGGCGCATTAGATATGGTGAACTTTGGTCGCCCTTCTAGTGTTCCTGAGAAATATAAAGGGCGTCAATTTTATCATCACAATGCGCAAGTCACCTTAATGCGCACAACACCAGAGGAAAATCGTCAATTAGGTATCTGGATCGCTGAGAAACTCAATCAGTGTGAAGGCCCATTGCGGTTTGTATTACCACAGGGCGGTTTTTCAGCTCTAGACATTGAAGAAGGCCCTTTCTGGGATCCTCAAGCAAACCAAGCTTTCTTCGATGCATTTATAACAACATTTAAAGAGACAGAGACTCGTCAGTTAGTCATCAGTCCTTATCACATAAACTCCGCTGAGTTTGCTCAGCAAATTTATGATTTACACCAGGAACTTATTTGTTAACCACGGAGAAAGAAGAATGACTCATTCACGTGAAATGTTACTAAAAAAATTCAACGAAATGATTGCACGCCATGAACCGATTATTGGTGGTGGTGCAGGTACTGGCCTGTCCGCTAAATGTGAAGAAGCGGGTGGTATCGACCTTATTGTTATTTATAATTCAGGTCGTTACCGTATGGCTGGTCGAGGATCTTTAGCGGGTTTGTTAGCTTATGGTAATGCTAATGAAATCGTTATGGATATGGCAAAAGAAGTATTACCTGTTGTTAAACAGACACCTGTACTAGCTGGCGTTAACGGCACTGATCCTTTCTGTAACTTCGATAAATTCTTAGATGAAGTAAAAGCAACAGGTTTTGCTGGCGTACAAAATTTCCCAACTGTTGGCTTAATTGATGGTAATTTCCGCGCTAATTTAGAAGAAACAGGTATGGGTTATGGGCTTGAAGTGGATATGATCCGCAAAGCGCATGAAAAAGGTTTATTAACCACACCTTATGTCTTTAGCCGTGAAGATGCGATTGCAATGACTGAAGCTGGTGCAGATATTATTGTGCCACATATGGGATTAACAACTGGCGGTAATATTGGTGCTGAAACAGCATTAACATTAGCGGACTGTGTTCCTTTAATTAATGACTGGGCAAAAGCAGCGAAAGCAGTACGTGCAGATGTTATTGTGCTTTGTCATGGTGGTCCGATTGCAACACCTGAAGATGCACAATATATCTTAGATAATTGTCCTGATTGTCATGGCTTCTATGGTGCAAGTTCTATGGAACGTTTACCAACAGAAGTGGCATTAACCGCAACAACAAAAGAATTTAAAAGTATTAAACGCTAATTCAAAATCATCAAGTTTGCCTAAGCGTTAATCCATATTGCCCACGTTATGTGGGCAATATTTTATACAAAGAGCCCTAATTCAAATTAGACTAATTTGGCAATTAATGTATTTAGATCACCCGCTAAAAAATCAACAGGTGGAATTTCAATAACGGTATAAGCACCTGCACGTTGTTTCATACTGGCTCTTGCCGCTGAAACCATAAATTGAGACGTCAATGCAGGATTGTTAATACGCATTGAATATTCAAATAATTGATTATGGGTTTTACCCGAAACACCTTTATGGGTCATATGAACGCCATGCCCAACATCTTTTAAGCTATCAACACAATCGACTTGCTTCACATGGGTTTCATCCGAAGAGAAATAGCTATCTGCTTTAATAGCTTGCTCTACTTGATTAAAATTAGCCCCTGCTTCTAATTCGACATAAACCATACGACGGTGAACACCCGTACCTAGTGGAATGGTCATTGAAAGTGCATCTTTAACGCCATCAATGCTTTTAGCCGCAACACTGTGCCCCATACTCATACCTGGCCCAAAATTAGTATAAGTAATGCCTTTTGGTGCCATGGCTAACATTAATGTACGCACAATAGAATCAGAACCGGGATCCCAACCCGCTGAAATAACAGCAACACGATCATGTTTTTTAGCGACTTCATCTAATTCTGTTTTTAATGACACAATTTCACTGTGAACATCAAAACTATCTACTGTATTAATGCCTAAGCTTAAAATAGATTTGGCTAACTCTTTAATTGCACGAGTTGGTGAACATAAGAGAGCAACATCAACATTACCTAATGTTTTAATATCGTTAGTTACGGTAATATTTTGCAGTTCTTCTGGAATGTTGTTTATATCACGGCGAACAACCCCTATTAATTCAAAATCTTGAGCAGCTTGAACCGCTTCTAATGCAAATCGACCAATATTGCCATAGCCTACAATAGCCACTTTTATTTTAGTATTCATTAATTCCCCTGACTTTAACGTTAATCATCTCTTAATGATAATAGTGATTAGTTATCAATGAATAAACCATATAAATATCTTTTTTGCCAGATAAACATTATTTGCGCTATTACCTTATAAATAAACCTTGTAGAATCCCCCATCTTCCGACACGTTTATTTTAATAAATCGATTTCACTCTGTTTTTAAGAAGGTTTTCAATGCATCAGTCTGATGTAGCGGATCGCTCGCTTTTTTCTCTTAGTTGGCCAATATTTATAGATATTTTCCTACATCTAGCCACACTATTAATTAATACTTACATGGTAAGCCACGTTTCCACCGCTTACTTAGCCGCGATGGGCGTCGGTAACCAAGTTTTTGATCTTTTCATCACCATTTTTAGTTTTATTAGTGTGGGATGTAGCGTCGTTATTGCCCAATATTTAGGTGCAGGTAAAAAAGAAAAAGCCAGTCAGGCGATCCATATCTCCATTGCATTTAACTCATTACTGGGGATAAGTAGTGCGGTAATTATTCTCTTTTTTGGCTACAACATTCTTAATTTAATGAATACACCATCTCACTTGGTTCAAGATGGTTATAATTACTTGCATATTATTGGTATTTGTCTTATTCCTGAGGCAATTTCAATTATTCTTGCTGCATGTTTAAGAGTTTATGGCAAATCAAAAGCTGCCATGTATGTCACATTGATCGCTAACATTGTTACCGTTATTGGTAATATGATCGTACTTTATGGCTTCTTTGGTTTACCACAATACGGATTAGTCGGTGTTGCTTGGTCTACTGTTGTTGGTCGTATTATTGCCGTTATTTTATTATGTGGGTTGTTGTTCTACGGCTTACGCATTAAATTTCAAGCAAGACAACTCTTTATCTGGTCTAAAAATATGTTAGGGAAAATCCTACATATTGGTTTACCAGCTGCTGGTGAAAATCTAGTTTGGATCTTACATTACATGACTGCATCTGCCTTTATTGGTTTAATGGGTGAAGTCCCTCTTGCAGCACAAACACTTTATTTCCAATTGTCATTATTTTTAATGCTCTTTGGTATTGCAATTAGTATTGGTAATGAAATTCTTGTGGGACATTTAGTTGGCGCTAAACGCTTTGATGATGCCTTTAATCGTGGTTGGAAAAGTTTAAAAACCGGTGTGATATTCACAATTGGGGTAGTTATTATTTATTGGTTTATGCGCGATCCTATTTTGTATTCCATTACAGAAGACCAGCGCATTATCGACCAATTGATCCCACTGTTTATTTTGTCTGTCTTTTTAGAGCCAGGTCGTACTTTTAATATCGTAATGGTAAATGCCTTACGTGCCGCAGGCGATGCTAAATTTCCTCTTATGACAGCAATTTGCTTTATGTGGGGTGTCGCTATTCCTGTGGGTTATTTCCTCGGTATTAAGATGGAAATGGGTCTAATTGGTATCTGGATTGGCTTTCTTTGTGATGAGTGGTTACGCGGATTAACTAATGCATGGCGTTGGCGCTCTCGTAGATGGCAAGCTAAGCGTTTGGATATATAATATTTAACGGCCTGATAATATTACTATCAGGCTGTTAAATCGATATTTTGCTAAAAGTCAAATAATCCCTTCTTTATCATATTGTGCTAACACCAAACTAATTATAGAGTTTGACATATCATTAATTTTAGATAAATTAATTCTCTTATTATATTCTTTTGCTAATTTAGAAAAAAGAGTCGTTAAATAATAGTCATCCATACTTTCTTTACTGATTAATTCATTCAATGTAATTTTATTTATTTCTAACAAAAGTCTATTTTTAAAATTAGGATGTTCAATTAATTCTGATAATTTTATTACTATTTTTGTTTTTATTTTAAAAAAATCAATTTTAAACTCATTTTTTAATGCATTAATCTCTTTATTAATAAGCTCTTTTATTTTTGGAGAATTAGTTTTATTTAATAATTTAACTAAAGACAAATATCTATTAGTTTTACTTTCATTTATATGACCTAATCCTTTATGCATAACATCATTTGTTATTTTCTCACGTCCTGTTATCTCATCCATAATTAATTCATTAATTATTATTTCTTTTGTTGACAAATTATCTTTATTACTGATTTTATATTGATACTCAAATAATGTCATTATTTTATTATTTTCTATATCATTACTCTCATTATTTATCTTAGAAGAACTATAATATTCATCAAAAGTGACATAGTCCGAATCTAAACTATCAATCTCCTCATAATCATGGTCTGAATAAATATCATCAATGTCTTTTTCCAAAGAATTAATTTTGCCTTCCATTTCCATATAAACAGATTCTTCTCTATTTTCTGAATTTGTATGGCTGATAAAATTATTTTCTGAGTTTCTTATTAATAAGATTGGATTATATTCCATATAGATATCTGTATCCACTGAACTAGTTGATAAAACAGAAGAAACTCTTTGTAATTGAGTGCTTATATTTGCAGGACACATCATTATTATCCTATTTATTTAACATGATCATATTCTATAATTTATCATTTTATCTACTATCATTTATCTACCATTTATAAATTTAATTATTATCATCAATAGATAAGAACCAATATTTTTATATAGCTCTATGTACTTTTAATTATTCCATAAGTTTAAAACAATAGTTTATCGTCATTCTTTGTTAAGAATCGGTATCCTTTTTTAAATTTAACTTTTATTAAAACCGTAAAAAACAATTAATAAAATATAATTATTATAGACATCAAATCATTAAAATAAGTAATGAGTTTATTTACCCTCTTAAAAAATATTATTTTTAATATATCTTTTTTATGATTGCGATCACAGAAAACCATCTCAAAAAGGTAAGTAAAAATAACCTCACCCACAAAAAACACTAATTTTTTTAATAAAGAAAAAACCAAAAATTAAATATTAATCAACATTAAACTTTTCTTGCAAAAATAATTATTTTTCTCTAATTCCCTATTGTTTTTTTTATGATACAAGTAGGTGTTAGTCTTTTCTAATAAATGAAATAAGTAAGTATTAGTACAAATAATACAATTAAAAACACAATGGAGTCTTGTCATGAATCTCGTTGAACGGTTTATTTCTTATACAAAAGTTAACACCACCACAAATAGGGAAAATGGCGCTGCGGGCATTATGCCTTCTTCAGAAGGTCAGCGAGTCCTAGCATTACAATTAGTTGAAGAACTCAAGGCTTTAGGTGTTGAGGATATTAAGATCCGCGATACTGCGATTGTTACCGCAACACTACCTTCCAACCTTGATTATGAAGTGCCTACTGTTGCTTTCTTTGGTCATTTAGATACCAGTGCTGAGCAAACTAATGATACCAAAGCGCAAATCTTACCTTATAAAGGTGGTGATCTTTGCTTAAACAAAGAGCTTGATATTTATCTACGTCAAAGTGAATTCCCAGAATTAGAAAACTATATTGGTGACGATATTATCGTGACGGATGGCACCAGTTTATTAGGCGCTGATGACAAAGCCGCAATTGCTTCAATTATGGATATGTTGCAATACTTTAAACAACATCCTGAAGTTAAACACGGTACAGTGAAAATTGGTTTTGTGCCGGATGAAGAGCAAGGTTTACGTGGTGCAAAAGTCTTTGATACTAAAGAATTTGGTGCTGATTTTGCTTATACTTTAGATTGCTGTGGTATTGGCGAGTTAGTGTATGAAAACTGGAATGCCGGGGATGTGGAAATTACCTTTACTGGTGCTTCTGCCCATCCAATGTCTGCGAAAGGTAAATTAAAGAATTCGCTGTTAATGGCACATAAATTTGTTGCTATGTTACCGGGTGGTGAAGCACCTGAATATACTGAAGGCCGTGAAGGTTATTATTGGGTAAAACAATTAGCCGGAAATAGTGCACGTACCGTATTAAAAATGGATGTACGTGATTTCACCGAAAAAGGTTATGCCCACCGTATGGCATTTTTAAAACAACTTTCAGATTATTGTGAAGGTTTATGGGGCGAAGGCTCTGTTACTTGTAAACTCGCTGACCGTTATGCCAACGTCTTTAATAGCCTACAAGGTGATAATCGCTACCCTATCGATATTGCGGTTGCCGCTTATGAAGCTAATGGCATTACCCCTCGCCCAATTCCAATGCGTGGTGGTTATGATGGTGCAGCCCTTTCTCAAAATGGCTTACCTTGTCCAAATATCTTTACTGGTGCTCATAATTTTCATTCTATTTATGAATATCTGCCTGTTAAATCCCTTTATGCTGCCAGTGATGTCTTAAAGTCTGTCGTGAAGATCACTGCAGAACGCTTTGCACCTGGAGCTAAAGCATGATCCAAATTCTTGCGGTCTTAGTCGTCGTTGTTATTGTCGCTAGGATGATCTTGAAAGGATATAAAGCAGAACCTGTTTTGTTAGTCGCTGGTCTAGCCTTAATGGCGCTAACCATGATGTTTGGTTGGGGAGATATTCTTCCTAAAAATGTCAAAACAACAGGTATTGGCTGGTTAGATCCCTTTGAAGTCATGCGTGATCTCTTTAGTAGTCGTGCCGCTGACCTTGGTTTAATGATCATGGCACTGATGGGATTTGCGCATTATATGGATCATATTGGTGCCAATGAGGCCGTTGTACGAGTTGCAACTCGCCCATTGAAAAATATGCGCTCGCCTTATGTGTTGCTATTTTTCTCTTTTCTACTCGCAAGTATTTTGCAACTTGCTATTCCTTCAGCAACGGGATTGGCTGTTCTATTAATGGGTACGATGTTCCCGATTATGATAGGACTTGGTTTATCTCCAGCATCGGCCGCGGGTGTAATTGCAACTTCATTAGGTGTCGCTTACACCCCAACGGCTATTGACGCTATTCGAGGTGCAAAAGCGGTTGACTTAGGTGTTGTTGAATACGTGCTTTATTACCAAGGGCCTGCGGCAATTGCAACCGTGCTAGCTGTTGGTATTACACATATCTTCTGGCAACGCCATTGTGACCGTAGAGCCGGATTTGTTCCTCAATTAGGCAAAATGTCTGAAGAAGCAAAGAGTGATAAAAACGTACCCGGCTTTTATGCCTTACTACCAATGTTACCGATTATTATGGCAGTAGGTTCATCAAGCCTATTTGTTGAAGGAATTCACCTTGACGTGGTCACTATTGTATTGATTTCAATGGCAATTTGTATGCTAATTGAAACATTACGCTTACGTGATTTTAAATCAGTGTGTGCGGGCTTCCAGCATTTCTTAAAGGGGATGGGCTCTGCATTTAGTAACGTTGTAGGGTTATTAGTCGCCGCAGGTGTCTTTGCTCATGGTATTAAAGTTAGTGGTGCAATAGATAGCCTGATTGTGATGGCGGAATCTGTGGGCTTGCCGCCATTTGCTATGGCATTGGTCTTCGCAGTCGTGACATTAGCTGCTGCAATTATTATGGGTTCAGGTAATGCTCCCTTCCTTGCATTCGTTGAACTTATTCCACAAATTGCACATAGCATGGGTGTCAACCCAATTGCGATGATTTTACCAATGCAACAAGCGTCACATATGGGACGAGGTATGTCTCCTGTCGCAGGAGTTATTATTGCAGTATCTAGTGGTGCTAAATTGCAACCGTTTGATGTTGTAAAAAGGACGGCGATCCCGCTGATGGTCGGCTTTGTATTCCATAGTGCTATTATTGCTATCTTCTATTATTAATAAATATACCTGAAGTAATATTTCTTACTTCAGGTTATTTTCAAATAATAAACATTATATTTTCTCAATAATCTGAATTTATATTCAAAAAAACAACAATTAATATAAACATAAAAAATTAACAAAATAACAGAAAGTTATTTTTATACTCCAAAAAATAAAGAGCCTACTATTTTCATTGTTAAAATAATAGTGTGATATTTAATTACTATTCATTACTCTTTATTTTAACTATTCAGAGTTAGCCCACTTTAAGTATGATAGTTATACTAGCAATAGGATCGTGTATTCATTCTATTGCTTTTTTATTTAATTTTATATTTATAAAATTAATTTATTTAATTCACTTATTATTTCATTGGTTCATTTTAAACCAATGAGCAACTGACTCTTTTTTTTCATGTAAATTAATACAATGACAAAGTGAATTTATGTGTTTTTCTCTAAAGTAGAAAAAATTACCAACACTAAAGACAAAGAAGGTAATATTTTCTCAAATTTTATTCAATGTTAGTAAATTCAGAAAAAACTTTCTCTCATAAATTCAGTATGATGAAGAGAATAAAAATAGAATAACCTATTGAATTTTCATACTGTTTATTGGGTGCATGCAATGAAAGAACAATTATCTTCTCGTTGGAAAATATTGATAGCGGCAGTAAAACAACAAGTTAAACCTGCTTTAGGTTGTACAGAGCCTATCTCACTTGCATTAGCGGCTGCTACCGCAGCAAGTTATCTTCAACACGCTATCACTCGCATTAGCGCTGAAGTTTCCCCGAACTTAATGAAAAATGGTATGGGCGTTACCGTACCAGGAACTGGAATGGTGGGGCTATCTATTGCTGCTAGCTTAGGGGCTGTTGGCGGTGATAGTAAAGCGGGTTTAGAAGTATTAAAAAATGCCACACCAGAACATGTAAAACAAAGCAAAGCGCTGCTAGCTTCTGGTATTGTTAATGTTTCTATTAAAAAAGCGTGCCAAGAAGTTCTTTATAGTGAAGTCACTATTGAAGATGGTGAAAACAGTGCAACTGTCATTATTGCAGGCAATCACACCAATATCGTTAAAATCATTCATAATGGTGATGTTGTTCTTGATAACACTTGTGATAGTGCAGAACAATCAGCATCGCCTTGCGAAATAAAAGAAACACTAACCCAAACAAATACCCAAGAAATTTATCAATTTGTTACTCAGGTACCCGTAGAAGAAATTTCTTTTATTCTTGAATCAGCACATTTAAATGATGCGCTATCAAAAGAAGGTTTGAACAATAGTTATGGTTTACATATTGGACAAACTTTACAACGCCAGCAACAACGAGGCCTATTAGCAAAAGATCTATTATCAGAGATCATGATCCGTACATCTGCTGCATCTGATGCTCGTATGGGCGGTGCAGTCTTGCCCGCCATGAGTAACTCAGGCTCAGGCAATCAAGGTATTGCTGCAACAATGCCGGTTGTGGTCGTTGCTGAATATTTACAAGTTGACGAAGAGAAAATGGCAAGAGCATTAATGCTTTCCCATTTACTGGCTATCTATATTCACCATAAATTCCCCGCATTATCTGCATTATGTGCAGCCACAACAGCATCAATGGGCGCTGCAGGTGCAATTGCATGGCTAATGGATGAACGCTATGAATCCATGGCAATGGCGATTAGTAGCATGATTGGTGATATTAGTGGTGTAATTTGTGATGGTGCTTCAAATAGCTGCGCTATGAAAGTTTCAACCGGTGCAAGTGCCGCTTATAAAGCTGTATTAATGGCTCTTGATAATACATTTGTGACAGGTAATGACGGTATTGTGGCACATGATGTTGACTCAACGATTGAAAACTTATGTGCGTTAGCAAGCCGAGCAATGCAACATACCGATATTCAAATTATTGAGATTATGGAATATAAAGCCGTTGCTAATGGCTAATTCCAGTGATTAAAAAAAGCACCCCATAATAGTTATTATTATGGGGTGAAACATAAGATCCTAGGAACAGGATCCTCCTCAAGTCAGGAGCTTATCAATATTCGTTACTGCTATTTACGGCTATACTACGGTTACTTCTACTACTTACTTCGTACTACTTTCTAACACTCACTACAGGGTATTGGGTTAATGTGCATTTTCTTGTGTACTTGGCATTAATGCATCAAAACTAGCTCTTATCTCATCTTCTGGTAATTGAATACCAATAAAAACCAATGTGCTTTCGCGAATTTCATCTTCATGCCATGCTCTGTCCCAATCAGCACTATAGAGGCGTTGCACACCTTGGAATAACAAGCGATTAGGTTGATCTTTAATATTTAATATCCCTTTATAACGTAAAAGATTATCAGCAAAGCTTAATAATAATTTTTCCATTACATCGGAGACTTTTTGTAGCTCAACGGGATAATCAAATTTCAGTACAATAGAATGGATATCATCTTGTTTTTCTGGCTGAAAGCGGAAAAGAGGCTGTTTTACTTGAAGGTTATCATTCAACATAAAACCTTTTACATTAAACAATAAACCTAAATCAATTTGTCCATGAATAACGGTATTAACGGGTGCTCTTGCATTAATGCGTCTTAATCTAGCCATTAATTCGGGTGATGCTGGTGCAACATCAGTTTTTGTTAATAAGATGCGATCAGCATAACCAATTTGAGATTGTGCAATAGTAAATTGATCTAATTGTTGTTGAGCATGAATATTATCAACAAGAGTAATAATCCCATCTAACAAATAGCGTTGACAGATCACCTCATGAGAAAAAAATGTTTGGCTAATAGGGCCGGGATCAGCCATGCCTGTACATTCAATAACTAACCTATCAAACTCAATCTCACCACGATCAAGACTGTCACATAAGTCTAATAATGTGTCTTCTAATTCATTCGATTTGCTACAACAAATACAACCATTGGTAAGTGTTTTAATTTGAGTGGCTCTATCACCAATAATTTCGTCATCAATAGGCACTTCACCAAATTCATTTTCAATAACAGCGATTTTATAACCATGCTCTTCATTAAGCATATGACGCAAAAGCGTTGTTTTTCCTGATCCTAAAAAACCAGTCAATATCGTTACTGCAATAGGTTCCATTATGTGTCTCCTTTACAGATTATTAGCAACAGCGAAAACCGCCTTTACCATCACCACCACCATAACGGGCTTCCTGACGTTCACGGAAAAACTCGTTATAGGTCATAACTGGCTTATCAGGATGGTTATCTTTCATGTGCTGTACATAGTTATCATAATCGGGAATACCTATCAGCATACGAGCGGCTTGCCCTAGATATTTTCCAGCTTGTCCTAAATTGCCAAACATAAGTTTCTCCTAAACCCCGTACCAGCTAAACCAGTACGGGGTTAAACTATTTACCTAATATTAGTGACCTGAGGACACTTTAACGTCTTTTGGCATAGGAACATACGGTGTTTCTTGTGCTGTTTCTTCTGGGTTTTTACGCGCTTTCATTGCGGTACGGAAACCGTAGAAAATGATGCTGTAAACAACCACTAAGAACAGAATACTTAAGCCCGCATTGGTGTAGTTGTTAATTACAATATGATTCATATTGGTAATTTCAGCCGCAGTTAAATCGGCACCACCTGCTAAGATCTTCGCTTTGTATTCATTTGCTAAGTAGAAGAAACCTTCCATTTGTGGGTCATCGCTGAGAAGTTTCAGACCTAATGCCCATGTTGTACAAATTAATAGCCATACCGCAGGAACCACAGTTACCCAAATATATTTAGTGCGTTTCATCTTAATTAAGATAACCGTACCTAATACCAGTGCAACAGCTGCTAACATTTGGTTTGAGATACCAAATAATGGCCATAAGCTCTTAACACCGCCTAATGGGTCAACAACACCTTGGTATAACAGATATCCCCATAAGCCTACACAACCCGCTGTACCAATAACACCTGGAATGAACGAATTTGTTTTCTTCAAGTAAGGAATAAAGTTACCTAATAAGTCTTGAAGCATGAAGCGACCAGAACGTGTACCTGCGTCTAACGCGGTTAAAATAAAGAGCGCTTCAAACAAGATCCCAAAGTGATACCAGAAGCCCATATCCGCAGCAGGAATGATTTTATGGAATACCATCGCGATACCAACCGCTAAGGTAGGCGCACCACCAGCACGGTTTAATACAGAAGGTTCACCAATATCTTTCGCTGTTTGTAAGATTTCTTCTGGAGAGATAACAAAGCCCCATGAACTGACTGTTGCAGCTGCATGTACGGTAACTTCTTTTAACTGCCCCATGATAACAGCTGTATTTTCACCACCTAATTCATGTAGATTCGGCATCGTAATACCTAAACCTGATGGTGGGGTATTCATTGCAAAATACAGACCTGGTTCAATGATAGATGCGGCGACTAATGCCATGATCGCAACGAATGATTCCATTAACATTGCACCATAACCAATAAAACGAGCATCCATTTCATTTGCGATAAGCTTAGGTGTTGTACCTGAAGCTATTAGGGCGTGGAAACCAGAAACGGCACCACAGGCGATAGTGATAAATAAGAATGGGAATAAAGCCCCTTTCCACAATGGTCCAGTACCATCAATGTATTGAGTAACAGCTGGCATTTTCAGTTCAGGGTTTAAAATCACAATCCCCACAGCTAAACCAACGATAACACCAATTTTCAGGAAAGTTGCTAAATAGTCACGTGGTGCAAGAATTAACCATACTGGTAATAATGCAGACACGAAGGCATAACCAATAAGACCAAAAGTAATTGTTGTATCTTTAAAGGTTAACGCTGGGCCCCAGAATGGGTCGTGAGCAATAACACCACCAAACCAAATCGCCGCAATCAGTAAAACAATACCAATAACTGACACTTCACCCACACGACCTGGGCGAATATAGCGCATGTAAATACCCATAAATAAGGCGATTGGTACTGTTGAACAAACAGTGAACACACCCCATGGGCTTTCAGCTAAAGCTTTAACAACAATAAGGGCAAGCACAGCAAGAATGATGATCATGATAAGGAAACAGCCGAATAAAGCGATAGTACCCGGAATTGGCCCCATCTCTTTCTTTATCATCTCACCAAGTGAGTTACCATTACGGCGTGTAGAAATAAACAACACCATAAAATCTTGTACTGCACCCGCTAACACAACCCCTGCTAATAGCCAAAGCGTACCGGGTAAGTACCCCATTTGAGCAGCAAGAACAGGACCAACTAAAGGACCAGCCCCAGCGATAGCTGCAAAGTGGTGACCAAATAAGACATAACGGTTGGTCGGAACATAGTTCAAACCATCATTGTTAATAACAGAAGGTGTCGCTCTCGTTGGGTCAAGCTTCATCACTTTTTGAGCGATATACAGACTGTAATAACGATAAGCAACTAAGTAGACGGCAACAGAAGCGACAACTATCCATAGCGCACTAACGTGTTCACCACGGCGAAGTGCAACCACTGAAAGACAAAAAGCACCGATAATCCCGAGGATCACCCAAGGTACGTGCTTTAAAAATGCATTTTTGTTCATGAGACACCTTTTTTTCAGGCAAGACCGAACAGCCAAAGAGTAATGCGGGACAGCAAAGAATGATTTGAGCGAATCTGAGAGATAACTGCCCGCAGCTACATAATAAGAATTTTGACTCAGGAATGGTGTGACTAAATCGCTTAGCGGTTGTATACCGAATTAAGCGGTCTGTTTTCTCAGTTAAGTGGTTTTGCTGTTTTCAAAAGACGTTTTTTTTGTGATCAAGATAACAATTTTATGTCTTTCAATAAGTTAGAGAATAAGGAAAGATAAAAAAAACGCCTCGAGATCAACAAAAAAGGCGTTTTTTTATAACATTATTTAAACAAAGTGAGATTATTGGCCAAATTGAACAGATATCAAAAGCACATTACCTTTTCGAGAAGGTGAGCCATTAAATCGCCACTGATAAGCAACATCAATCACTGCATTGTCAATATTCATATCACCACTACTGGTTTTTAGCATTACCACAGTAGGAACACCTTGAGGATCAACATCAAGTTGTAAAATCATATCGCCCGTTTTAGGTGCAGTAATTGGAGCATTTACTTTCGGTAATAACTGAGTGCTATCTTTGATATTTGCCGATGCAAAATCGACACTAAAGGTACGGTTTGATTGCTCAGTTTTGTCTGTATTTAAAGGCAAGTGAACCACTTTGCTATTCGGATCTGATGCTGGTATCGCACGTTGAGCCAATTGGATTTGCGTTAAGTCATCGCTGAGATAATCATCTGAAGGCTTAGCTTCAACACCTTCTGGCAAATAGCGCATATCCATTCTTGCTCTCAAAGTTTGGTAACGTTCTAAACGAGCACCCTCAAGAGTATTTATCACCATCCTCATTTCCAGCATTTGCATGACAGAACTAATGCTTTCTTGTGACTTTTGCTGTGCTGCTTTCGCAAATGCGCCCGCTGCAATTTCAGGATCTTCATCTAGCCACGTTATCCCCCAACCTAACCAAACGTCTTCACGATTTGGATTTAGTGCAATAGCTTGCCCAAAATGGCTACGTGCTTGTGATAACAAGGTTTGCCAATACTCTTTATTTTGTGGGTAAATATCAGGAGATTGAGATAAATTATTTGTTCCCACATTGTAATATTGCAATTCAAAGCGGGCTACCATTCTTACAACATCTTCATTATCTTGATGAAGTGCCAATTTTTCGTTTAAGAAACGTAGACTATTATCCCAACTTTCGTGGTTATTTTTTCCATTAGGTAATGTCTGGATCTCTTTTAAAATATTTTGTAATACCGCCCGTTCTTCTTGTTGTTGTGCACGTTTTGAATAAACAGAAGAATAGGGATCATAGGTAGAATGCGATGACGATTTACTCGACTCTTTTTCTGGTGCCTGCTTTTGTAAACCTATGAACGCATTTTCAGCATTCGAAATACCTTTAATGCTTTGCCTTGCATAAGCTTTCGCCAATGCAATTAATGTAGGTTGTTGTTTAATAGTGTAGTCATTCCAACCAAGACGTGTACTTTGAAAACGAACGGTAACACGTTGATGATACCCCTCTTTTGTTGGCATAAAACGCCAGCCACGAGCATCACTTAATGCTTTCGTATCAAACACATTGTATCCACTACTTTTTTGTACCCAAAGACTTAAAACGTGTCCTTGAGGATCAACATCAACGGATAAAATCGTTTCTGCAATAGGAATATATTGCCCAACAGACGGGTAATGCATTTCCGTCCAGTTCTGTATTTTATTTGGTGAATCAACAAGAACGATCCCAGGATATTCCCTATCATTCATCATTGATTTCCATTCGACATAAGTCTCATTGTTATTCGCTATTGCATAAGTGACTGGCAGTACTTTTCCTGCCAGCTTAGCCACCGCTTCAGGAACTGCATTCTTTTGTCGATATAAACGGTCTTCTATCACTCGTGCTTGAAGGATCTGATAAATCTGACGTTGATTTTCTGTCAATTCAGAAATCGCTTTTTCAATAAGCGGTTGTAATGAAGGATCCTGATGCCCCAATTTGTCATATTTTAGCGTATCAGAAACCATTAATGCAGCCATTGCTTTTTCTATCTGCATATTGGGTGGCGTATGAGCAATATAGGTTAATGCTAACGTTTGCCATGCTTCCGGTACTAATGGTGCAGTAGTAATAGCGTTAATACCTGATTGCACTAATCTTTCATTACTACTTGTAAGAAGCGATGATAATGCTTGAGCAATAATAATTTCGGGTTGATTCAGCAACCAGTCACCATAAAAAGAGAGCGTTTTAATTGCCTCTTTTTGTTCTGGTGTTCCTTTTGTATGAATCAGATACGCCTCTTTAGCTTGCATTGCGGAAGTTACATCATCCGTTAAATAAACAAGTCCCGGTAATTCGATGCGTTTCTTTTCAAGATCTTTGAGATACCCCAGTGTTTTAGGCTGATTCACAACTATCGTTTTAATGATGTTATCTTCAGCATTAATCACGCTATAACGAAAATCACTCCACTGCGATTGTTCTATATTTTGTAAAACAAAGCGGCGACGATCTTCTAATTCACTATGAGGAATGATTGAAAATGAAAGACTAAATGTCGTTAGAACAACAAAAACTCCCCCAAAAAAATAGAAGATATTTTTAGCGCGCCACGATTGCAATAACATGACAATCGTCATAATGGCAGAACCTAACCATAATCCCAGCAAGAAATTACGCTCATCGAAACGAACTGATGAGGGAAGGATCTTGATACTCACACTGTCAATAGTACTAATGATTGAAACTAATAATGCAGGTAACCAAAAAGGAAATAAGAGTGTGGCGATCCCAACAATAATAAGGATCGGTTTAATTGTTTTATTCATATGAACTCCCTCTCATTAAGGTTTTCTTTTCAAAATACGTAATGAAGGGAGAATAAAAATGATGAGTATAATAATGGCTATCATCATTAAAAAAATCACACTTAACATTGTTATTAGTAACTGCTCAATATAATTCGCTTTTATTAAGTCAGTTATCCAAGTAAAACCTAAATCCCCACTTGTTCCTTGAGGAATAAAATACATCAACAGTAATCCGAAAATAATCGGCGCTATGATGGCAATAGCGGTGTGAAAAATAACAGATGGAACTTTACTTATTGCTTGTTTTAACGCGATAAAAATAGCGGGTGGCTGTATTGGTTTAGCTGGAACCGTATGTGTAGGTACATGTCTAATATTGGCATTTTTGACGCTATTTTGGCGTATTTGCTCTCGTTGTATTTGACTTTGCTTTTGAGTAATAGCCACTTGCTGTAGTTGGGTTTGCCTTGCACATGCTGCACAGGCTTTACCCGCAAAATATTGGTGGTTTTTATCTTTCTGACATACCAACATTTGTTGCTTTTCAGGTTGTGCATACTCATACAGTGCCGTAGCCCATGTTTTCGCACTAGGTCTTAATGTTGGATTTCCTGAAAAAGCTTTATCAAATAATGTTCTCAGTTTATCGGGCAATTGTTTATGCCCACTAGCAACATTTGGGGTAATTAAATTATGCGTCTTTACGCCATAACCATAAAAACGACCAGCAATACGTCTAGGAATATCCGTAGGAACCGTGTCGTTTTTAGGGCGACCACTAAAAGGATGGATACCAAAATTAAGCAGTTGAAAAATAATAACAGCTAAAGCAAATCGATCTTGTCTTTCTTCTTGATCTTGTAAAATAGTTTGTTTTGCTTGAAATTCTGGGGCTAAATATTCGACAGTAAATTGCCCTGCGGGATAGCGTATGTTTTCCCCTTGAATACTAAAACCATCACAATCAAGAAGAGACATATACAAACTTGATTTATAAAATCGCAGGTTTAATGGCTTCATATCAATAATACGATGCCCTTGTTGATGCAATGCATCAATCAACGAACAAAGATTATAAGCAAGGCTAACTTTAGCGCCCATTCCTGTGGGTAAATTATGGGCTTTAGCTTGACGCTCTTGAAGAATATATTCCAACTCTATGGTATTTTTCACATCAAGTTCGGGCATCACAAAGCCAACAAATTGCTTTTGGCTATTGTATAAACGTGCTTGAGGCCATGCGAGTTGAATTATTGGAATATCATTGACAGAAACAGCCTTTAATGAAGGCTCTAGTTTCTGCATTGCAGTAATTTTTTTCAGGTAATAGGCTTTATCAATTTTATCATGATAAACTTTTGATACTTGGAAAGGTGCATTATTAATGTGACTAACACTTCCTGCTCCCCCACTTTTTATCAAATCGCCAATCTGATAAATCTTGCCATTTTCATCTTGCAGTTGTGTTGTCCCAGATATCGCCGTCCCTTTTTTTCTCGCTTTTACCACAACTCTTCATCCCTGATACAAATCACTAAGGTCTTATCGTCACCCGTAATTGAGTGTGTACGAGGATCTGCCAATGTTCCCGCGAGTGCTTCACTTCCACTGTCTTCAGATACTGTTTTTAAATAACGGATCACTGGAGTGATAAACGGTTCATAAAGAGCATCACACGCTTTATTCATGGCAAAAGGCTGTACACCATCAGACATCAAAATAACTTGTTTTACTGGTTTATTGAGAGGAATAACGCGTAAATGCGCCTCCCAATTTTCTGATGTCACAAACCAAGTTTGATTTGCATATTCTCCGTTTTCTGGCTGTGATACATAACTTGTGCCATCGCAGTATTCCACCACAGCAATACCATCACCCAAATGGAATAAATAGCCACTATCATCACCAACCCAACATGCAACCAATGTTGATGCATATTCATTAAGTGCGCACTGTTTTATTTCTGCATATTCAGCCAGTTGGAGGCGAATATCTTCAATGAGCTGTTTTGCCCCTTGTGTTATCTGTTTTTCGGTTAACAAATCGATATTTGGCCACTCTGTGATACGCAGCGTAAATAACCGAGCAACAAGTTGAGCACCTTGCTCACTATAACGAGAGGAGCCTGCACCATCACAAACAGCAGCGATAAGATACTCACCTTTACGGCGAATAAAATAAGCATCTTGACAAGGAATTTGACGTTCTTGATGGGCAATGCCTGTCACTGATGCCCCATAAGCTAACCAATCGTTCATCAAACAGGTACACTCGCCCAAGAATCTGTTGAAGGTAATTGTGCTGTGCCGCCCGGTGTTGACTGAGAAACCACTTGCATACTGGCACTTAACCACAAGAATAATTCTTTAAATTGCAGCCCTTTTAGCATTTTCACACCATTAACACCATTACGGCTAAAGCTTCCCATCACTTCTGCTGATGCTCCATCAACCATAATCGGAAATACTGCCGTTTTTTGGCTTTCCTCTGCTTGGCGACAAAGCTGTGCCGCTTGTTCCCATTGATCGGTTGGTACACCATCAGACATTAAAAATAGCCAAGGACGAGTATAAGCAACACCCGCTTGTTTAAAGCGCTGTTTTTCAGCTTCTATTTCTTCAAGCGCTAGCGTGATAGCTTGTCCCATAGGGGTTGTGCCATTTGCTTCTAAAACAGGAGCCGTAAAATCCATAGCATCTTTCCAATCACCATGCACAGTACATTGGTCATATCCACCATATTCAATCACTAAAATACGCACGCGTTTTGCGGCAATCACATCATTTTTTAGTTCTTGTTCGAGTAGTTTAAGGCCTTCATTTAATTGTTGAATAGGCTGACCATACATACTACCGGAGCTATCTAACACTAAGATCAGAGGGGTACGTTGTTCACTGTTATCAACTAAGGCTACGTCAGGGATCATAAGATGCTCCATCATTCAGTTATTATTTTTCATGATAATGATTAATGTAACATAAAGATGCAAAATTCATCAGAAAGAAAAAAACGATAATTTGAAGATAAAGATATTTCTTAGAAAAAGTAGGTTTTAAGACTTAAAAATATTATTTTAAATTAGAATTGCGCTATTTTTCATAATATTAAATGAAAAAAGCACCTTGTTACATTAAGTAAAAGGTGCTTTTTAAATAAAATATTTATTTTATTAATAATGGATTTTTTGGCGTCCAGCAATAGAGTGTGAAAGTGTTGTACCATCAACCATTTCAAGCTCGCCCCCCACAGGAACCCCGTGAGCAATTCGGCTTGCCGTAATATCATACTGAGCGCAGATCTCAGCAATATAGTTGGCTGTCGCTTCACCTTCCACTGTCGGGTTTGTGGCCAAGATAACTTCTGAAATTGTTTCCTGGCTCAAACGCTCTTCAAGTCTATCTAAACCAATATCCATCGGTCCGATACCATCTAAAGGGGATAAATGTCCCATTAAAACAAAGTATCGACCCGCAAACTGCCCTGTCTGCTCGATTGCATGAATATCCGCAGGACTTTCGACAACACAAATTTGCCCATTTTGCTGACGACGAGCATTGGCACAAATAGTACAGCGCTCTTCTTCAGTAAAAGTTCGGCAATCACAGCAATGGCCGATTTCAGACATTGCACGCGTTAACGCTTGTGCAAGTCGCATACCACCGCTTCTATCGCGTTGAAGCAGTTGGAAAGCCATTCGTTGCGCTGATTTAGGCCCGACACCGGGTAAACAACGCAACGCTTCCATTAATGATTCAAGAAGTGGGCTAGTTTGCATTAGAATGGCATCTTAAAGCCTGGTGGTAATTGCATACCATTAGAGACAGAGGCCATTTTCTCTTTTTGCGTTTCATCAATACGACGCGCAGCATCATTAAAGGCGGCAGCAATCAGATCTTCTAGCATCTCTTTGTCATCTTCTAACAGACTAGGATCGATTTCAACACGACGGCAATTATGAGCACCATTGATAGTGATCTTGACTAAGCCAGCGCCAGATTCACCTGTCACTTCTAAGTTTGCGATCTCTTCTTGCATTTGTTGCATTTTGTCTTGCATTTGTTGGGCTTGCTTCATCAGATTGCCCAAACCACCTTTTCCGAACATAATTGTCTCTCTTTGTAAAAGCCACACAGTATGAAGTCATACAATATGTTGCGATTAAACAGGTCGGATACTCTCTTCATCCAATTCAGCATCAAAATATTGCTGTAATGTTTGAATTGTTTTATCCGTAATAATTGATTGACGCGATAACGCCAATTTTTCATCATAAATGGCTTGTCGCCACTCCAACGGCGTTTTTACCGCTGGATTATCATCTTCTATAATTGTGAGTGAAATTGCTTTTCCATGCAATTCACTTAATGCATTTGTGAGTGTGCGTAATGCATTTGCTGAATTTAAATGTTTCTGTCTAGTTCGTAAATGCAAAATCACGTTTTCTTCACTTACTGTCTCTTTATACGCATTTAATGCCAGTTGTTGCACCAATTTAGGTAATGGCATTTTTTCAATTTCAGCAGCCCACGCATCTCTTTCTTGTGATTCTTTCGCAATTTTGGCCGCTAACTCTGGCGTTTTTTCGTATTCGAGAACTTCTTTAATTTCTTTAGGCGAAGACACTGTCTCTTGTGTTGACATCAACTCAGGATTTTGTGGGCGCCATTGATATGCTTCTTTTTTCTTTTTTTCAGGTGCATTAGGATTAGGTTGACGTTTAGCAACTTGTTGACGTCTTTCACTCACGGCTGCTAGCCGTTCTAATGCACTAGCAGCCGGCTTAGCCTGATTTGGCGTCGCCGGTTCAGGCTTTTTTGGCGGGGTTTGTTGTTCAGTCCCCTTTATCGCCTGCCGTGCTCTTAAAAGTTGTGCCGCTGGACTATTACCTAACGAGGCATTGTTCATGGGCGAAGAAGAACGTGTATTTTGTGGCGAATGAGCCTGAGCCACTGGTTGCTCATGACTCACTGGCATTCGATTTGTTGTCGATGACGTAGAAGGCAAAGTTTGCGCTAATGGCGCAGAAGAAACCTCATCAATCACTGTTTTGGGATGAAAAGCTAACGCTCTTAATAACGTCATTTCAACGCCCATGCGTCTATCTGGTGCATAAGCCAGTTCTTTTCGTCCAACTAATAAAGTTTGATAATAGAGTTGTAAATCTTGTGGTGAAACAGATTTAGCCAATAGGCGTAAACGCTCTTGGGTAAATTGTTCTTGGGGATTATCCTCACTAGGCAATAATTGCAACATGGCAATTTGATGCAATAACGAAAGAGTCTCAACTAAGAAGTTTTCCCAATCAGTTCCTCTTGAAGCCACTTCATTGACCAGCGACATCACTTGTTGACCATCTGCTTTTACCAGTGCTTCAATCAGTGCTAAAGGCTGTGCATCATCAATAGTGCCAAGCATTTGACTTACAACGTCAGCGGTGACAACGCCTTCACCACTTGCTATAGCTTGATCTGTTAAACTTAAAGCGTCTCGCATACTACCATCGGCGGCACGAGCAATAAGCTGGCGTGCTCTTACATCATTTTCAATGTGTTCGGCAGTAAGCACTTTTTCGAGTTGTGTTGCAATTTGGTCAATATCCAATGCACGCAAATGAAATTGCAAACAACGCGATAAAATAGTGACAGGTAATTTTTGTGGATCGGTTGTCGCCAGTAGAAACTTAACGTGCTCTGGTGGTTCTTCTAATGTTTTTAATAGCGCATTAAAACTGTGGCGAGAAAGCATGTGAACTTCGTCAATCAAGTAGACCTTAAAACGTCCACGCGCTGGCGCATATTGCACATTATCAAGCAATTCACGGGTATCTTCTACCTTGGTACGCGATGCAGCATCGATTTCGATTAAATCGACAAAACGCCCCTGTTCTATTTCAAGGCAATTTGCACATTGACCACAAGGTTTACTCGTAATGCCTGTTTCACAATTAAGCCCTTTGGCAAATAATCGGGCAATAGTGGTTTTTCCGACACCTCGAGTACCAGAAAAAAGATAGGCATGATGAAGTCGCTGATGATCAAGACCATTAGCTAAAGCCGTCAACACATGACGTTGACCGACAACATCGTTAAAAGTTTGTGGGCGCCACTTACGGGCAAGTACCTGATAGCTCATTGATTCCGCTAAATTTGAACGAGATTTATCTCTATGCTAACACAGGGACGCCCCATTGAGCGAGATTTGTCAGAAACAAATGAGATATTGATGAAAGAACCGTCGAATATTTGAAATGGATCAGAGAGGAAAAACAATTGTGCGGGCCATAGATATTTATATATCACATCATAAATAACACAAAAGCACCCGCACTATTACTCATGTTTAAAATAATGACGTGTATCACCACATTTTAAACAGTGAAGAAATTAATGTCCTGGAAAATCAACCAGAGTAAAGCTATGAACGCCTTGTTTTTCTAAGCGTTCAATACCGCCTAAATCAGGTAAGCAGATAATAAATGCAGCTTCTGTTACAGTTCCACCTAAACGACGGATAAGACGGGCTGTTGCTTCAATGGTGCCGCCTGTTGCCAGTAAATCATCAACCATTAATACTTTGTCTTTATCCGTAATGCTGTCTTTGTGGATCTCTAAAGTATCTGTGCCATATTCCAAATCATAAGTTTCACTGAGCGTTTCGCGAGGCAATTTACCTTTTTTACGAACAGGAACGAAACCAACACCGAGGCGTAAAGCAACCGGAGCACCAAATAGGAAACCGCGAGCTTCGGTACCCACGACTTTAGTGATACCCTGACCTTGATAGTGCTCTACCAATAAATCAATGGTTGCCTGATATGCAGCAGGATTATCCAGTAATGTAGTGATATCACGAAATAATATCCCTTCTTTTGGATAATCAGGAATGGTTTCAATACTGTCTTTAATAAATTGCAGTTGTTGCGCGTTAGCAGTCATAATCAGTGCCATAATAAAAAACGAAACGATAGAATCTATGCAATATGCCGTTAAAATGCAACAGAAAGCCAGTTAACAACTCTTTTTTGTTGCTTTAAGTCAATTCATGTTTTTATCAAAACAGGAACAAGAACCCGATGAATAAACCTGATCCTTTAAGCTTGTTTAAAAAACAGATAGACAATCTTGCCGAAACACTGGCGCCTATTGCAAACAAAAAAATTGCAGCACCTTGCTTCGACACAGCACTGTTCCACCGCCGAAGTGATTCACTTGGCGGCTATATGCAACAGATCCGCGATAATTTTACCCAGTTAATCGCTTGTGTTGAGGCACAACGAAGCCAGCAGGTTAAATTTCTGGCCACTCAAATCCTACAACAAATAGAAGCATTAACTCGTGAATTATCGACACAAACACTAAGAAAGCAAGAGAACCAGCTTACTCAACGAAAAAAAAGTGTCGATTTATACCAAAAACTTGCCCAACATCAGGATTATGAGCGCAGATTACACGCCATGATCCAAGATAGAGAGCTTTCATTAACGCAAGCACAAAGTTTTATGCAACAACAAGAGTTGCAAAAAGAGATTGCTGCACTTGAAAATCGCCTAGCGCGTTGTAAAAACGCCCTTTTCTCTATTGAAAAGAGCATTGAAAAACAAGAAGATAAATTTTAAAGGCGATAATTATGAGTTTAAAAGAAGCACCAAAATCTGTTCAGTTGGCCGTTGATCTTATCTATTTACTTGAAAGTCACCATATTGATCCTAAAACAGCACTAGAAGCCCTTGAGATTGTGCGCCAAGATTATGAAAACAAATTGGCGACACAATCAACAAACACGCCCTTTAATTAAGCAAAAGGGGTATTGGCTTCAGGTGTCGAACCATCAAGAGGCCGTTTTACCTCTTGTACTTCATCACCTTGTTTATTATGCAAATAAACATCAAGTTGGTTAAATGCAATATTAATATCGTTTTCATTACAAAGCTTATCAATTGCACGATTCACTTCATCAATTGCAATACTTCTATCACCTAATGTTCTGACATAAAAACGTAAATCGTGGTTTAACGTACTGGCGCCAAATTCAGTAAATAACACGACTGGCTCAGGTTCAGTCATCACTCTGGTATTCTCTTTCGCTGCTTTCATTAAGATAGCTTTGACCTTATCTAGATCAGAACCATATGCCACCCCCACCTGAATAATAATGCGTGTGACAGTATCAGATAATGTCCAGTTAATAAGCCGTTCTGTTACAAAAGCTTTATTAGGAATAATTACTTCTTTGCGATCAAAATCTGTCACTGTTGTTGCTCTAATTCGAATTCGGCTAACTGTACCTGAATATGTTCCGATGGTGACGGTATCCCCAATCCTAACTGGTCTTTCAAACAAGATGATCAAACCAGACACAAAGTTTGCGAATATCTCTTGTAAACCAAACCCTAATCCTACCGTTAAAGCCGCCGCTAACCATTGTAATTTCTCCCATGCCACACCTAATATTCCCAGAGAGACAATGGTGCCTATTGCAATAATAACGTAGGTTAAAATAGTCGTAATAGCGTAAGAAGCGCCTTGTTGCAGTTTGATACGCGATAAGATTAATACCTCTAATAAACCTGGTAAATTTCGCGTCATAAACCAAGAGATTGCCATGATAGAAACAGACAATAAGAGATCTGCTACTGTGACGGCTTTAACCACATTTCCCAACTCTGTGGGTAATGTATAGCTCCAGAGTGTAATACCATCTAAATAGGTAAATACAGTAATAAAATCGGACCAAATCCCGTAGAAACTAGACGCAAAAATGATAAATAAAATCATTGTTGTCAGTCTTAATGATTGCTGATTGATTTGCTCCATATCCATTGGAGGCTCTTGAATAGGTTCAAGGCCATTATCTTCACCCTCTTTTTTTTCTTTTAACATTGCTTGTCGACGTTCAAGCGCTCGACGATAAGCAAGTCTTCTAGCAGCAACGGTTAATCCTCGTAAACTGGCATGATAAGCAGTGAACCACAACATAAGCAGATATAAGCTATCAATCCAACGATTTGCTAAACGCAACGCCGTATAGTAATAACCAAAAATTACTAATCCCATTAAAATTAAAGGCGAGAATGTTAATAGGGTGATCACAACCGTTCTAACAACATGATTCCCTTTTTCTTGCCACATTTCGCGACAAAACGGCAATGCACATAAACTAATGCAAAACAGTGAAATAATCGCAACCAACTGCCCAATAACATCCCCCACCAGTGATAATGGGTTATTAATACCGTAAGCAGAAAGCAAAATAATCGGCAACATAGGAAGAGAAAGACGCAATAAACGTTTACGGTTTTGCTGAACTCTCTCTACAGGAATTTTAAAATGTTTTACAGCAACGCCATTATCAGACATTAAACGATAAGACCATTCAAACATCAGCCAAAATACCGCAAATTGCCAAGCAAAAGACCAGATAAACTCTTGTTGCACGTTAAAACTATTTATTAGCCAATAGCCAATCGCTAAAACAAAACAAGAAAGTGGTAATGTTTTTAAGAAAACAATACCTAATGCCAGTGGTGTATGTAGCTGAGAATCTTTATTGAGCTTATTAATATCCCCATTAAGTTTTTCAAACTGAGTATCAAGTTTTTTACGTTGCCAAATCAGTATTAAACCAAACAGAATCAACGCAATAAGGACAGGAAGTGATTTCTTAGCCCCGATCAACAGATTTTCATTTGACCAATTCAATTTAAAACTTTGGAATTCTGCCACTGCTTGAGAAGGAAATGTTGAAAACCAATTGAGATTAATAGGTTTATTACTACTCACCCAGAAAATTTGTTGTGCTAATGTACTTTCTAAAGAGCTTACGACACTGCGTAATTGTTGCTGATCCATTTGCAGGTTAATCGAACCTGAAATTTGATTGCCTAATTGATTATTGAGTTTATCAAGCAACTCCCGACGTGCATCAACAAGTAATTCTAATGCACTACGTAACTCTTTTAGTACATTAGGGTCGGTGACTTCAGGATGAGTAATTTGGTATTCCTGCATCAACCGATCAATATAGATATTGGGTTGTATTATCTGATCACGTTGTTTATTAATTTCAAATTGCTCTAACCGTAAATCAGCGATTTTATCAGGCAAATTATTAATAAAAATACCATCCGGCAAATCAACTTGCTCTTCAAATAAAATTCGGGAAAGTAACAAACTTCCTTTTAATACATCAATTTGTTCTTTTAGGTTTCGTTCAGATTGAATGGCTCTATCTAAGCGGTTTTTCACCATTAAGCTATGGCGATTTAGTTCGTTATTATTTTGTGTTGTAACGATCAGTTTATCACTAAGATGCTTATTGATTTCTGTTTGCGCTAAATAGAATGGATCATTATTAATCGCTTGATTATCAAGTTCGGTGCTTTGTGCTTCTTTAGCTGTTTCTTCTGAACTATCTAGACGTTTATCGCTGATGGCATCTTGAAGCAGTTGTGCGCGTTCCTGTGAAAGGTCAATATACGCAGAGCTATAGTCACGTTGAAGTTGTAACAAGCTTTGTAATTGCACATTTGACTGTAATGTACGTTTTTGAAAATTATTTTGTTGTTGAAGATAATATTGCTCTAACTGTAATAACTGCACAGCAGAAGGCCGCATTTGTGCTTTATCTGCACTACTTTTATTCAGCAATGTCCTTATTTGTTGCAATCTATCTGAGTTATTAAATAAAACAGATTGCGCCCTTTCAGGTTGTGTCTGTAATACGATAAGTTCATTACTGTAATTAGCTAAATCATCTTGGGATTTTTGTAAGGATTGTAGAACACTTTCTAATTGCGATTCTAATGTTGCTAATGGTAATGCTTCCAATGATTTTTGGTAGTCATCTGCTTCTTTATTAGCGACTTTTTGTTTTAATTGATTAAGTTGATATTGCGTACTACGCAGCTTTTCAGGTAGTTGCTCTACCGTTTTATCATAATTTACTGATTTTTTTTCTAGCTGTTGAATATTATCGAGTAATAAAAGTGATTGTTCTAAATCCGCAATTGTTAATTTATCTTCTGCACTTAACTCACTACGTTTATTTAATAAATTAAGCTGATTTTGAATATTTTCTTGAGTCGGTAGATTACTTGAAACCGCGGCTAAAACCGAAGTAATAGAGAGGCACCAAAGAATAAAAATAATAGCAGTCGCGGCGACAATCGTCGTCATTCGATTATTAAATTGAGAAAAAAAAGTTTGTATCCGCATGGTTAAGCAACTTGTTCAATTAATATTGAAAAACTGTTTATTAGTATAATCCAATTACGTTCAATTGGCAGTGTAAACAGAACAAGTTGCTTGGGGTTGTTTCTCGGCTGAGAAAATGAAGCGACAATCAGAATGTTAGGATTTTATCCGCATCAAGCGTCCATTGTGCCAAATCAACTAATGTACCTAACTCTGCACCATCAACTAATGGTAACTCACTGATACCACGAGTATCTGTACATGTTTTGCATAATTTAACAGGAACATTTTGTGCCGTTAAAATTTCCAGCATTTGTTGTAAGTTATAACCTTCTTTAGGCTGTTGGCGAGCTAAAGCCCCTGTAACAGCATCTGACATTAAAAAGATATTTAATTGAGTTTCTGGGTGCTGTTCTTTTAATGTAATAGATAAACGCAGTGCGTTAAATAATGACTCATTACCATAAGCTGCACCATTAGCAATAACTAAGACCTTACTCATAGATGTCTTCCTTTTGTTTAATAATAAATTAAGAGGACGCAGATATTCTCATATTTGCACTGTGCTTTATCATATCAATAAAGCTATCAACCAAATATTGACTTTCATCTTTGATAGAAAAGCTTTCTGGTGAAAATAACCAATTTTCAGCAAGCCCAGTCATCATAGCTCTTAACATGATGGCCGCCCTTCTTAAATTAAGGTCGGATGGTAGTTGTTTTTTTTCAACACAACGAGATAAAGATTGTTCTATTCTAGAGTAATCAGCTGCACACAATTCTCTACGAATTTCAACAATTGGTGTCATTTCACCGACAAATTCGCATTTATGGAAATATATTTCTAAAAGTGCATTATGTTTAGGATCTTCGACAATCGATGTCAATATGTAAATAAGCAATTCTCTTAATACAAATAGTGGATCATCTGGGTATTTTGTTTGATACTCTATTTCTAAAGATTCTATTTTTAAGTCGGTGAGTTCGCACGCTTCAGTAAATAAATCCACTTTATTTTTAAAGTGCCAATATATTGCGCCACGGGTAACTCCTGCAGCGGCCGCAATATCTGAAAGTGATGTGGCAGAAACGCCTTGCACAGTAAATAGCCTAAGTGCAGCATCAATAATCTGCTGTCTTGTCTCTTGTGCCTGCCGTTTAGTTTTTCGTGCCATTAATCCTCGATTTTGACTGAAGTTAATTTACATACATTCATGTATGTTTGTACTATACATCGCAATCAATCATCAACTTAATTATTTTTATCCCGGGAAACAACGTTTGAATAGAGGTTTTCTTATGCGAAAAAACAGAGGGGTTTTGCCTCTGGCTCTGTTAGTGCTATCAGGCAGCTTGGTTCTTGCTGGATGTGACGACAAAGCTAAACAGTCTGCTGGGGGGCCTCCTCCTGCTCCGGCTGTAGGTGTTGTGACTTTAGGAGCGCAAGCTCTGACAATCACCACTGATTTACCAGGTCGTACATCAGCCTTCCGTATTGCTGAAGTTCGCCCTCAAGTTGGCGGCATTATTTTAAACCGCAATTACAAAGAAGGTAGCTATGTAGAAGCGGGTACATCTTTGTACCAAATCGACCCAGCTATTTTTGAAGCAACTTTAAATAGTGCGCAAGCTGAATTAGCGAAAGCTAAAGCTAATGCTGAAATAGCTCGTCTCACTGTGGAGCGTTATAAGCCTCTGCTAGGTACAAACTATGTCAGTAAACAAGATTTTGATACTGCAACATCTCAATATGCACAAGCTGTAGCTGCTGTTAAAGCAGGAGAAGCGGCTGTAACAACTGCAAAGATTAATCTTGAATATACAAAAGTAACAGCGCCAATTTCAGGCCGTTCAGGTAAATCTACTGTGACTGAAGGTGCACTTGTCGCTCCAGGTCAGCAAGTAGCACTAACTACAGTTCAGCAAATCGATCCGATTTACGTCAACGTGACACAATCGAGTGAAGATTATCTGAAACTTAAAAATGAAATTGAAAGTGGCGTTATTCGTCAAGAGCAAGGCAAACCTGTTGTTCATTTAACATTGACTAATGGGCAAGCTTACGCACAGAAAGGCCATTTAGAGTTTTCTGATGTCACTGTTGATGAAACAACCGGCTCAATTACTATGCGTGCTATCGTACCTAACCCTACTGGGGAACTATTACCAGGTATGTTTGTTCGTACTAAATTAGAAAATGGTATTCGTCAAAATGCAATTTTGATCCCACAGCAAGCTGTTATTCGTACTGCTCGTGGTGAAGCGACAGCAATGGTTGTTAATAAAGACAATGTTGTTGAAGTTCGTACCATTGATGTGTCACAAGCTGTTGGTAATAAATGGCTCGTTAATAGTGGTGTTCAGGCTGGTGAGCGCGTTATCGTTTCTGGATTGCAAAAAGCAAAACCAAAAATGACAGTAACGCCTCAAGAAGAAAATTTAGATGCTAAGCCATCACCTGAACAAACTGAGCCAGCTAAGAATCCTCAATAAGGAGTCGGTGATCCATGCCTAAGTTTTTTATAGATAGACCGATATTTGCGTGGGTAATTGCGATAATTACCATGCTCGCAGGTCTTCTGGCACTCATCAAACTGCCTGTTGCCCAGTATCCAACGATTGCACCGCCAGCGATTTCTATCTCTGCGGTTTATCCTGGTGCTGACGCCACCACTGTGCAAAATACAGTTACCCAAGTTATCGAACAGAATATGAATGGTATCGATAACATGGTGTATATGTCTGCGACCAGTGACTCAGCCGGTATGATGAATATCACTCTGACCTTTGAAGCAGGTACTGATCCTGATATTGCGCAAGTACAGGTGCAAAATAAATTGCAACTTGCTATGCCATTATTACCTCAGGAAGTGCAACAACAAGGGATTAGTGTTGATAAATCCTCAAGTTCATTCTTGATGGTTGCAGGTTTCATCTCAAATGACGGTTCAATGTCACAAGATGATATCGCAGACTATGTGGGTGCAACGATTAAAGACCCATTAAGCCGTGTAACCGGTGTGGGTGAAACCCAGTTATTTGGTACCCAATACGCAATGCGTATCTGGTTAGATCCAGATAAACTGGTGAAATATAACATGACAACACTTGATGTTATCGGTGCGATTAGAGCACAGAATAACCAAGTGGCAGCAGGTCAATTAGGGGGTACACCTCCTGTTCCTGGTCAGCGTTTAAACGTATCTATTATTGCTCAAACTCGACTTAATACCGCAGAGCAATTTGGCGATATCCTGATGAAAGTCAATACAGACGGTTCGCAGGTTAAGCTAAAAGATCTCGGTGTGGTTGAAATGGGTGCTGAAAGCTACAGTACTATTGCTCGCTTTAATGGCCTACCCGCTTCTGGTATTGGTATTAAATTAGCAACAGGTGCTAACGCATTAGATACCGCCACTGCTGTACGTGCTGCATTAGCTGAAATGGAACCGTTCTTCCCTGCGGGATTAGAGGTCGTTTATCCTTATGATACAACGCCATTCGTTAAGATCTCTATTTTCGAAGTGGTAAAAACACTTGTTGAAGCTATTATGCTGGTATTCGTAGTTATGTATCTGTTCTTACAGAACTTCCGAGCTACGTTAATTCCAACAATTGCAGTACCTGTTGTATTGTTAGGTACTTTCGCCATACTCTCAGCGTTTGGTTATTCGATAAATACCTTGACGATGTTTGCGATGGTGCTTGCCATCGGGCTTCTGGTGGATGACGCCATCGTTGTGGTAGAAAACGTCGAACGTGTTATGCAAGAAGAAGGTTTATCACCTAAAGAAGCAACACGTAAATCTATGGGACAAATCCAAAGTGCACTGGTGGGTATCGCCCTTGTGCTTTCTGCGGTATTTATTCCAATGGCATTCTTTGGTGGTTCAACAGGTGCGATTTATCGCCAGTTCTCTATCACCATCGTATCAGCAATGGTTCTGTCTGTTTTCGTTGCATTGATTTTAACACCTGCACTTTGTGCAACGATGTTAAAACCAGTACCAAAAGGCAGTCATGGTGTGCAAACAGGCTTCTTTGGTTGGTTTAACCGTACCTTTGAAAAAAGCAGCCATCACTATACTGATAGTGTATCCCGTACTCTTCGTGGTACTGGTCGTTACTTATTAATTTACGTTTTATTAGTCGCAGGCATGGCATTAATGTTTATTCGCTTACCTGCATCGTTCTTACCAGAAGAAGACCAAGGGGTATTACTGACAATGGTTCAGTTACCTGCTGGCTCCACACAAGAACAGACTCAAGACGTATTAGAAAGAGTAAATGACTACTTCAATACCGATGAAAAAGAACTCGTTAAATCCGTCTTTACCGTAAGTGGCTTCGGCTTCGGTGGTCAAGGCCAAAATATGGGTCTGGTCTTCGTTGTATTGAATGATTGGGATGAACGTAAAGCAGATGAAGACAAAGTTCCGGCAATTGTAGGGCGTGCCAATATGGCATTATCCCAAATTAAAGAAGCCTTTGTTTACTCATTTAATATTCCAGCAATTGTTGAATTAGGCTCTGCGGGTGGTTTCGAATTCGAGTTAGTCGATAAAGCGAATCTCGGTCACGAAAAACTCATGGAAGCACGAAATCAATTACTCGGAATGGCGGCACAACAATCTCAAATGTTGATGGGTGTGCGTCCTAATGGTCAGGAAGATACGTCACAGTATCGTCTATATATTGACCTAGAAAAAGCACAGGCTCAAGGTGTTGCAATCAGCGATATCTATTCAACATTAGGTACCATGTTTGGTGGTAGCTACGTAAACGACTTTATCGACCGTGGTCGTGTTAAGAAAGTTTATGTTCAAGCTGAATCACAATTCCGTATGTTGCCACAAGATATTGGTAATCTTTATGTTCGTAACAATGTTGGTCAGATGGTTCCATTCTCATCATTCATTGATACAAGTAAAGATCCTTGGTTATATGGCTCTCCACGTTTAGAGCGTTATAACGGTTTACCTGCAGTCCAAATTCAAGGTAGTGCAACACCGGGTCAAAGTAGTGGTGATGCAATGCTAATGATGGAAGATCTCGCAAGTAAATTACCAAGTGGTATTGGTTATGAATGGACAGGAATGTCATATCAAGAACGTTTATCTGGTAACCAAGCGCCTGCGCTGTATACCATTTCCTTGATAGTTGTATTCCTCTGCCTTGCTGCTCTTTATGAAAGCTGGTCAGTACCGTTCTCTGTTATGCTCGTGGTTCCTCTAGGTGTTATCGGTGCGCTGTTACTCACCACATTCCGAGGCCTTGAGAACGACGTTTACTTTAAGGTTGGGCTCTTAACAACCATTGGGTTATCGGCGAAAAACGCAATCTTGATTGTTGAATTCGCCAAAGACTTGATGGAAAAAGAAGGCAAAGGACTCATAGAAGCAACGTTAGACTCTGTTAGAATGCGTCTACGTCCAATTCTAATGACCTCTCTGGCCTTTATGTTAGGGGTTATTCCTCTGGTATTAAGTAACGGTGCAGGTTCTGGTGCACAGAACTCCGTAGGTACAGGTGTATTCGGTGGTATGATTGCCGCAACCTCCCTCGCTATCTACTTTGTTCCTATTTTCTTCGTCGTGATCCGTAGACGTTTTGCGAAGAAAAACGAAGATTTAGAGCATCCAAGTAATTCACACTAATTTGTCTGTGAATACAAAAAAGGTCGCATAAGCGACCTTTTTCTTTATCTATTGATATATCGTTTAAAATGAAAACTTATCTCAGTATATTATTTTTAAAAATATCTCTTTAATCAATAAACTCATTTTATTTTTTTTCTTATATATGACTTTTTGTCAAAATCAAACAGAGTGTTATTTATAAATAACAGCGATAAATAGACCTCATTTACACGCTTAAACATGTAAAATACAATAAAAACAAAGATAATCATAATGTTAAAAAAACATCATCTTGATTGGAATATATTAATTTTTACGAAAATAGACAAAATTCTGTTGTTCAGATAGTGACTTATGCGATAATAGTGCTATATTAAGCAAAGAAGCATTTTATTGTGTATTTTTTAAACTCCTTTGTATGCAATGAGTATTTGATATCATCTTTTGATATGCTATTACTTTGTTAGAAATAATAAATATAATTATTAAACTCTTTTAGCATACGGGTAAATATAAATGCCCAATCTCAAGTTTGTGTTTTTTTATTAATCCATTAATGAATTATGTGATGTGTCTCATTAATAAGTCTAACTATACGTATTTACCATTATTAATGAATATTTTCTATTAATTCAGCCACGATAAGTTATGGACGAATATTCACCAGAAAAAGTAGATTTAGCTGAATTGTCGTTTTTATGTGAAGAGCTATTGCAGCAAGCTTTAGGCTCATTAGATAAAGGCAACACCGTTTGGCACAATGATCTGAGTAGCACAAAAAGCGTTGACCTTAATGTCTTAATTGAACACATTATGGACTTTAGTTGGAAATTTAAGATTAAATACCCTGATAAACAAGTAATTAATACTCTTATAGAAGAGTACCTTGAAGAAACCTATCGTTTATTTGGTAATACATCAATTTCTTACTCAGATATCAATAATTGGAAAGAGTTAAATCATTCACTTTTAACCCTTATAGCCAAAAACCCAAAAAGTTATATTAAGTAAATTTAATTATCTTTAGTTTTATTTTAAATAATAGAGAAAAGACAACATGACTAAGACAGACTATCTAATGCGTTTAAGAAAATGTACCTCAATCGAAACATTAGAGCGAGTAATTGAAAAAAACAAATACGAACTCTCTGATGATGAGCTGGAGCTATTTTATTCAGCGGCTGATCATCGTTTAGCTGAGCTCACTATGAATAAACTCTATGACAAAATTCCAGCATCTGTTTGGAAATTTGTAAGATAATTTAGTTCTATTTAATTACCTTAGTTTTATTTTTGCTATTTTTATTTTTTATAGTAGTAGGGTTATTAGTTCTTAATTTAGATATCGTTTTTATTCACGTTTTCTTATCAGTAGAATGATTACACACCATCATGCCGTTAACTTATTACGGCATGACTGCATTATCTTACTCAAAATCCCCCTTTCATATTATAAATATCATCAGCTATTTTCTAATAATGCATCCAGACATTGAATTTATTATTTTCTACATACGTAATATTGATATTCAAAAACGGGGAAATAACACACAAAAAGCATTATTAGTTAGTGAAAAATAAGAAGAGATAAATTTTAGAAGGCTAGAAATTGGGTGGGGCCTTGCCAGCGACATCCCGGCACACGCGACACCTGCCATGGCTGCTTCCTTCCGGACCTGACCGAGTTAACAAGTTAGCGTTGCGGGAGAACCAACAAGACCCCATAGATTGTCTTATTGCTAAGACGTCACGCATTATGTTTTAAACTCACAAAAATAGCAAGGACAGTGAGCCTAAGTGATGATTAATTACCCAAATTAAGGCTTATCTCTTATTCATCGACCTTTAACACTCTTTTTGCCTTTCTTGATATCCTCCCCGTCCTAAAGTGAAGCCATAAACAATAATCTCATTACCCATGTTCATTTATCATTAGATTGCTACCGAAGATAAAAAGGAGATTGTTTTTTTATATTCTTAGGATTGTATATAATCACTTTATAAAAAATAACCCGATCTAATGGTACAGGTACACTATGAGTCAAGCATTGAAAGATCTCATCAATTTAATGGCACTTGAAAAAATAGAAGAAGGTCTATTTAGAGGGCAAAGTGAAGATTTAGGATTACCACAAGTTTTTGGTGGTCAAGTTGTAGGACAGGCACTGTATGCAGCAAAACAAACTATTGCAGATAATCGCTATATTAATTCCTTTCACAGCTATTTTTTACGCCCCGGTGATAGCCATAAGCCTATCGTTTATGATGTAGAATTTATCCGTGATGGAGGTTCATTTAGCACTCGTAGAGTCAGTGCTATCCAACAGGGTAAGCCTATTTTCTATATGACGGTTTCTTTTCAAGAGTTTGAGGAAGGTTTTGAACATCAAGATGCAATGCCTGATGTTCCTTTTCCCGATGAGCTTATCTCACAAGATGATATTTTGAAAAAATTGGCACCTAAATTACCAGAGCCGATTAAATCTTTAGCATTACGAGAAACTCCTTTTGAAGCACGCCCAGTACAATACTTTAGCCCTTTTGGCTATTCTAAAGCACCCGCTGAACGCTATGTTTGGTATCGCAGCCGTGGTGAAATGCCATCAGATCCTTTTTTACATCAATATATGTTGGGCTATGTTTCTGATTTTGACTTCTTACCCACAGCTCTCCAACCTTATGGTTTAGGATTTATGGATCCAAGCCTTCAAGTAGCGACAATAGACCATTCAATGTGGTTTCACCGTCCATTCCGCATTGATGATTGGTTACTGTATGTGATTGAAAGCCCATCGGCATCAGGAGGAAGAGGATTTGTTAGAGGTAAATTCTTTAACACGAATGGCCAATTAGTTGCTTCATCCGTTCAAGAGGGAGTTATTCGTCAAAAACGCCCTAAACATACAAAATAATTAAATAAGCATATTCCCCCCTCAAAAGAGGGGGAATAGACAATTACTGCTGATAAGCACGTTCACCATGAGAGGTTAAATCTAATCCATCATGCTCTTCTTCTTCAGAAACTCGTAATCCCACCAGCTTATCTGCGATTTTAAAACTAAGATAAGCTACAACTCCTGACCAAATCACTGTAATAACAACACTCATTAACTGTATTAAAACTTGCTTGCTTAATGTCATACCATCGCTATAGCCCACTCCCCCTAAAAATGAAGCCGTAAATATCCCCGTTAATAAACATCCCGCAATGCCACAAGTTCCATGAATGCCAAAAACATCACAAACATCATCAGCTTTTAGCCACCGTTTTAAAATAACAACACCCCAAAGTCCGATAATTCCACCTGTAACACCAATAAATAATGCGCCCATAACACCGACAGTGCCTGCAGCTGGCGTAATCGCCACCAGTCCAGCAATACAACCAGAGCAACTGCCTAACATTGATGGTTTTCCTCTAGTGATCCATTCTGATGCAGTCCAAGAAAGCACTGCCCCTGCCGTTGCAATCACTGTATTCAAAAATGCTAAGGCTGCAATTGCATTTGCACTTCCCGCAGAGCCTGCATTGAAGCCAAACCAACCAATATAAAGCACAGCCGTTCCAATAAATACCATCGGTAAATTATGAGGCTTAAGGGCTAAGTGTTGATAATCACGTCGCTTACCGAGTAAGTAAGCACCAACAAGGGCAGCAACAGCCGCATTGATATGAACCACGGTTCCGCCTGCAAAATCAAGTGCGCCATCATCAATTAGCCAGCCACCTTCTCCCCATACCATATGAGCGATCGGAATATAAGAAAACGTAAACCAAATAACCGTAAAAATAACCAACGCTGAAAAACGGATACGCTCACCCAGTGCTCCAACAATCAAGGCAATCGTTATTACAGCAAAAGAGCCTTGAAAAGCAATGTGTACATATTGATTAATTGAACCTGAAACTGACGCCAAAGAAATATTACTTAAGAAAGTAAGTGACCACCCACCCCATACTTTATTACCCGCAGTAAAAGCTAAACTGTAGCCAAAAGTTATCCAAAGAATGATCACAACACTAAAGATCATCATCACTTGTGTTATCAATGAAAGTACGTTTTTACTTCTCAGTAATCCCCCATAAAACAGGGCAATACCAGGGATAGTCATAAAAAAGACCAGTGCAGTGCAAATCAACATAAAACCATTATCAGCTTTATCGATAACCGAGATTTCAGAGGCAAATGCTGATGAAGAAAAGTTTGTAAGTACTAACATTAATAATAAAGAAAGTAAGCTTTTCATCGAAATTCTCCTTTAAAGAGCCTCATCACCAAACTCACCCGTACGAATACGAACAGCTTGTAATAATTCCAAAACAAAAATTTTGCCATCCCCCACTTTGCCCGTATCTGTCGCTTGCATAATCGTTTGTATAACAGGCTCAAGTTGCTCATCACTGATGGCGAGTTCTATTTTCACTTTGGGAAGAAAATTAACTTCGTATTCGGCCCCTCGATAAAGCTCTGCATGCCCTTTCTGCCGCCCATATCCCTTTACTTCACTGATTGTCATCCCTTTTATACCTAACTCAGAAAGTAACTCTCTGACCTCTTCTAATTTAAATGGCTTAATTATGGCGATGATATATTTCATATAAACCTCGTCGATGTAAGAAAGAACAATGTTTATAGAGCAAAAGACATGCCAACTTTTAATGTATTGATATTTAAATAAAAATTTTAATTATTGAAAAATAAAACCAATAAATTCACCGTATTGGTGCAGACATAAACCTGCTATTTTGATAAAAGCAAAATAGTTGGGAAATAAAAAAGGGCACATAATTTTATGTGCCCTCTAAAAAAATCAAATATTAATTTTAAGTCAATTATTCTACTTCAACAGGATCTTGTTCTTGTAAAGATTCTCTAACCTGCTGTAATTGAAACATATTATAGTATCGCCCTTTTTGTGAGAGTAATTCCATGTGATCACCCTGCTCAACAATTGCACCACGATGAAGCACCACGATTTCATTGGCTTCAATTATAGTTGAAAGTCGATGAGCAATAACAATCAGGGTTGTTTTTTCTCTTACTACTTTTAATGCTTTCTGGATGGCTTGCTCTGTTCCTGAATCAATATTTGCTGTTGCTTCATCAAGAATAAGAATACGAGGTGGTATTAATAATACACGAGCTAATGCAAGTAACTGTTTTTGCCCCGCAGATAAGCGACTACCTTGTTCGCCAAGTTCTGTTTGTAATCCTTCTGGTAATGCTTTAGCCCATTGATCAAGCTGTACTGTTTCTAATACCTGCCATAAATGTGACTCTTCACATTCTCGCCCTAATGTAATGTTGTCATACAACGAACCTGATAATAAAACCGGATCTTGCTGCACCATAGCAATACCACTACGCAATGCATAATGAGAATAATCCTCTAAAGGTTGCCCATCTAAATAAATATTCCCTTTTTGCCAAGGGTAATTTCCCATCAACAGACTTGCTAACGTACTTTTACCACTCCCTGTATGTCCAACAAATGCCACAAAATGGCGAGAAGGAATAGTTAAATTGATATCTTTTAATACCCATTGTTCATCACGATAGGCAAACCATAAGGAATTAACATCAATATTGCCTTGGGTAATGATATGTGATGATGAGCCGTAATGTTGTGTAGGTGCATCCATCAATTCAAAAACACGTTCACCTGAAACAACCGCTTGTTGCAAAATGGACTGCTGTGATGTCAATGTGATTAATGGTTCATTTAATCGCCCCAAATAGCTAATAAACGCATAAATCACCCCAACACCAATAACCGCACTGCCTTGATAGCCAAATAGCATCAATAAGCCACATAAAACCAACGCAGAGAGCATACTTAGCAAAGGGCGCAATAACAGCCCATCGAGTTTTAATGCTTTCATACGGGCTTGATAATGCTGCCAGCTATCATCCGACATTCTTTGACCAAATCGAGCTTGTTGCCTAAATTGCTGGATCACTGACATTCCATTGATAACTTCATGGAAACCATCATTAATATTGGCAAGAAAATGGCGTACATTACGGACTATTGGTGTACTGAGCCGCTGATAAAGCATCATCACACCAATAACTGCTGGGAAGATAGTCATCGCTACCAATGCCATTTGCCACTCTAATAAGAACATAGCAATTAACATAACAACCACTAACGCAATGGCACGGAACAATGTCGGTAAGACGTTAACAAACAAATCTTTAATTGTTTCGGTATCATTCGTTACACGAGAAATTAATTGGCCTACGGGTTGATTATCAAAAGCACTTAATGGCTGTTTTAGTGCCGCGCTCATCACATCTGTGCGTAATTGTTGTACAACCCCAACAGCTGCATGATTAAATACAATTGCCTGATAATAATGAAGTGTCGCAGCTATTATTTGTAAAAGAATAAACGCCAATGCCAAACCTAATGAAGATGTTAATTCAACATTATTCGTAGCCACTTTTTGATCAATGAAATAACCAACAATTAATGGGCCACCCACCTCTGCAACTGCGGCTACCCACAACATAATGACGCCCCATGTCATAGGCTTACGATAGGTTTTACCATAAGTTAAAAGACGCTTTAATGCAGGGAATAGCGCTTTAACGGATTTATTTTTACTTATCGTCATCCAGCGCGGCCTCTAATTGCTGATAATGGTACATATCTTGATACCAACCAGGTATTGAAATTAATTGTTGATGCGTACCTTGTTCTACAATTTCGCCTTGTTTTAGCACTAGGATATTAGTAGCACCAACCAAAGCAGATAAACGATGTGCACTGATAATCAACGTTCTATCTTTTCGCCATTGCGACAAATTTTGTAAAATTTGATATTCAGTTTGTCCATCAACGGCAGATAATGCGTCATCTAATAACAAAATTTCCGCATCTAAGAGTAGCGCTCGCGCAATAGAAATACGCTGTTTTTGCCCACCAGATAGCATCACACCTTTTTCACCTACCTGCGTTTGATACCCTTCAGGTAAACGCAGAATATCGTCATGAATATTGGCCAATTTAGCTACCGCTTCAATTTCGTCTTTAGTTGCATTAGGACGCCCTAATGCAATATTTCCTGCAATGGTATCTGAAAATAAAAAAGGTGTTTGATTAACCACAGCTAAACGCGCTCGCCATTCATCGAGTTTTAATTGATAAATAGGTATGGATTGAAAACAAATTTCACCTTCAGTTACATCGTAAAGTCGTTGAATAACGGTAAGTAGTGTACTTTTTCCACTTCCAGTCATCCCGCAAATTCCCAACATATCGCCAGGAGATAAGGTGAAATGAATATTCTTAAGCACATCCGTTGTTTGTTCAGGATACTGAAAGCGGTCGATATCAACAGACAATATCCCTCGACCTTGTTTTGGTGATAAATCACCATCAATCATATCGAGTTTTTCATTCAATAAGCTATTAATTCGGCTATAGGCAGCACTACCACGTTCAACAATATTAAACATCCATGCCAGCGCTAGCATGGGCCAAATCATTTGACCTAAATACATAACAAAACTGGTTAACTCACCTAATGTCATTTTGTCATTGAGTACCAAATAACTCCCACCAGCAACTGCGAGTAAATTAGCAAAACCGATCGCCATAAAAATGGTGGGATCAAACAAAGCATCAATTCTCGCAACTCGCATATTTTGACGCCCAGTTTCTTTTGCAACATCATCGAAACGAGAAGCATGCTGTTGTTCAAGTCCAAATGATTTGATCATGCGAATACTACTCAGGCTTTCTTGTGCTTGATTATTCAGTGAAGAAAAAAGTGCCTGAGCAGTTTTAAAACGGCTATGTAACTTATCACCATAACGTTTAATCAAAATGGCCATTAGTGGCATAGGTAATAGTGAAATTAGTGTCAGTTCCCAGCTTAACTGGATGCTCATCATCACAAGTACAGCAAGTCCCATTACCATTGAATCAACTAAAGTTAGAACGCCTTCTCCAGCCGCAAAAACGACTTTATCAACGTCATTCGTGGTACGAGCGATCAAATCGCCAGTACGATAACGATGATAGAAAGAAGAGGATTGCTGATTAAGCTGTTGGTAAATCTGCATTCGCAGTTTTACGGCTAATTGATAAGAAGCACCAAATAACCAAAGTCGCCAAAAATAACGCAAAAGATAAACCGCGAGGGCAATTAACACCATCACGCCAACCCAATTCATTACTTGGCTAAACGACAGACTATGGTTATCAACACCATCCACAATGATCCCTACAATTTTAGGAGGGATCACCTGTAATACTGCGATAACCATCAATAAGAAAATAGCACCGACATAACGACGCCATTCACTGAGGAAATACCAACTGAGCTGTGAAAATAGAGCCACGCCTTAAATCCTAAGGTTATACAAAAAATAAAAGTGCCAGTTGGTAAAGATGAACCTTATTCAGGTATCGGCATTGCCGTTGTGTATTTAATTTTTTCCATTGCGAAGTTAGAAGTCACGTCAATAAGACCTGGTACACCATTAACCATACGCTTATAAAACAAGTCGTAACTTTTCATGTCTACCACTTCAACATGCATTAGATAATCACACTCACCCGCCATTCGATAGAATGTCAGTACTTCTGGCATTTGCTTAACAAATGAAACAAATTGTTCGTACCATTCGCTATTATGTTGCTGTGTTCTAATCATAACAATAACTGTTAGACCTAGCCCAATTTTTTCACTATCAAGTAGGGCAACTCGCTTACGAATATACCCTTCATCCTCAAGTCGTTTCAATCGTTTCCAGCAAGGCGTTGAGGTTAGGTTAACAGCCTCAGCCAAAGTATTCAGTGAGAGGCTTGAATCTTCCTGTAATAGCGCTAATAATTTACGGTCAATCTTATCTAACATAGATACTCCTTCAAAATATGCCCCTACAAAAAATAATGATAACCTGCCCCTTACTATAAGAGTAATCATCTAATGATAAATCGGTAATAAATTGTCATAATATATGTACTTTTATGCGTACTAATCCTTATGTAAATTCAATTTTCAGGAGTATTCCGATGAAAAAAACGGTCGTTGTCTTTAGCGGTGGACAAGATTCGACAACATGCCTTATTCAAGCAAAAGAAAAGTACGATGAAGTACATTGCATTACATTTAATTATGGGCAACGCCATAAAGAAGAAATTGAGGTAGCACAAAGAGTAAGTCAATTACTGGGGGCAACTGCGCATAAAGTTTTGGATGTAAATTTACTCAATGAACTCGCTATCAGTAGCTTAACTCGCGACAATATACCTGTCCCTGATTTCAAAGAAAGTGAAGAAAGTGATATTCCAAGTACCTTTGTACCGGGTAGAAATATTCTTTTCCTCACTTTAGCTGCTATTTACGCTTACCAAATTGGGGCTGAAAGTGTCATTACAGGAGTTTGTGAGACTGATTTTTCAGGCTATCCTGATTGTCGTGATGAATTTGTCAAAGCACTAAATCATGCAGTCAATTTAGGTATTGCACGTGATATTAAATTCATCACTCCATTAATGTGGCTAGATAAAGCTGAAACTTGGGCATTAGCAGATTATTACCAAAAATTAGATTTTGTTCGTCATGAAACCTTGACTTGCTATAACGGTGTTCAAGGTGATGGCTGTGGCGAATGTGCAGCTTGCCATTTAAGACAACGCGGATTAAACACTTATTTAGCTGATAAAACGCAAATCATGCAGGCAATGAAACAGAAAGTAGGGTTAAAATAGTTACTGTAATATCGTCCACTGTTTGTTATCACTGCAACTTGTTGGCTTAGGCAGTGATAACCTCTCATGTATTACCACTGCCTTAAATTACGTTAAGTTAACTCATCTTGACCGCATTATTTTTATTTATAATACGAAATCACTTCGTATTATGATGATTGGCGCACATACTCTAGTTTTTCTCTTAGCTGATCCGTTAAGGTCAGTGCTTTTTTGGTATTGATGTCTACAAGAACAAAAGTGATTAATGCATCAGAGATAAGCGCACCATCTTTTTTTCTGACTATTTTTTGAGACAGTACACCACTTTTAATTCCGACTTCAGCAACTTCACAGTCAATAATCAACTCATCACCAAGACTTGCTGGTAAGCGATAATTAATATTGATATTAGCGACCACTAACGCCAAACCATTGCGCTTAAACCAAGCAAAATCTAAATGTTGTTCAATCCAATCCCATCGGGCTTGTTCTAAAAACTCAAGGTAACGTGCATTATTCACGTGTTCAAAAACATCCAAATGAAAACCATAAACTTTAATTAATGTACTCATACAAACTCATTACCTCTTGATTGTTATATTAAAATTTTTGATAACGTTTCTTTGCGATACAATAAATATAGTCAAAAAAATAAATTTAGTAATATCTCAATTTAGCTCTTTTATCTTTCACTCCATTTAACAAATCAATTCATGGAAATGTGTTTCTCTTATTACGAAGAGAAACACAAGTTATTAAACAATATTTATCTTTTCAATAAACGTGCTACATACAATATAAAATGCAAATTAGCTCATTAGTTTATGACGATAAAATCACGATTTTGTTCGACTAATTTCATCCCTATACCAAATACTTTTTCAAGTTGTTCAATAGAGGTAAATCGACCCAATTGTTCACGGTAATCAATAATAGCTTGAGCTTTCGCTTTACCAATACCTTTAAGCCCCATTAACTCATCAACCGTTGCTGTATTTAAATCAACCTTACCTTCTACATTTGCTTTTACATCTTTTGCTTCTTTATCAACAGATGTGCTCGTTTCAATAGAAATCGAGGGGGTTGAAACAGGTGTTTCTTCTGCATAAGAAAGCGGTGAAAGTCCTAGTCCTAAAGCAAGGCAGATTGAAGCCATAAATCCTGATAACACTTTTTTATCCATCGTCATAATCATAATTTCCTTTTATAAAATAATTTTAAATTCAATAGCAAACAGTGTTTTCTGAATGCAAAAAAATAATGACAAGATATTGATAAACCTGCAATTACATAAAAATAAAATGTCGAGAGAATAGGAAAAATAAAATGAACAAAAGCTGAGTTACAGAAAAATTATCGGGGTTGCTCTCAAATATTCTTTTTTAAGAAAAATAGATATAAACACTCAATATCAATATTTGATATTCATAAAAAAACCCAGCCTAAGCTGGGTTTCTATTAAGATTTAAAGATAACTTATTGATAATCTTTGTCAAAGATCTCAATTTTAGCGTTGTCTTTTAAGTCACGTAAAATCAGTTGTAAGGCTTCTTCGCCCATCTGTGCACGATAGAGATTAGCCATAAACTCTAATTGCTCTGATGTTGGTTTACCATCTGTCACGCTATCTAATTGAATAAAGACAACCTTAGTGCCTGGCACATTAGTCATACCATATTCTTTTTTGCCGTCAGCAGGTTTAGGCATAGCAAAAATAGCGGTTTGAACTGCATCTGTCGCAGATGAATGAACAATGCTTTCCACATCACCAAAGGAAAGGTTAGCCACTTTTAGTGCTTCATCACCTTTGCCTTCTTTTAACGCAGCTAAAATTTTCTGCGCCTGTGTATTCATTGCTTGCGATGCTTTTTGCTGTTTAACAAGCATAACAACTTGATCACGCACTTTATCTAACGGTAGGCTTGCAGAAGGCTTATAACCCTCTACGCGCACGACAAATGCACTATCATTACCTAACGTCACCATATCTGAGTTCATGCCCATAGGGCCATTTTCATCAACTAATGAGCCACCAAAAATTAATTGGGTCAGTTTTTCATTATTTAATGGTGCTGGTACGCTATTTTCATCAAACCAATCTGTATCAACAACTGTCACATTACCCGCTTTAGCAGCAGGTGCTAATGTGTCGTTATCATTAGAGGCAGCCTGACTCACGCGTTGTTGCAATGCAAAGAAATCATCGATAGCTTTATTTTCGCGCATTTTTGCCAGTAAATCTGTTTTCACTTCGTCAAACGGTTTTACGACAGATTGTTTAATATCATCAAGGCGGAAAATTGCGTAACCATTGCTGATTTTAACAGGCGCAGAAAGTTGGCCTTTTTCTGTCAAGCTCGCATTAGCCAGTTCTGGTAATTCTTGCCCGATAGTTATCCAACCTAAAGAACCATTTTGTTTGGCGGAGAAAGCATCGACTGATTTCTCTTTGACTAACGTAACGAAGTCTGCACCTTTTTTCAGCTCTTCTTCTGCTGCTTTTGCGGCAGCTTCATCAGCTAATACTAAGATGCTGTATTGTTTCTGTCCCGCAGCAGTAAATTCATCGATGTTGCTGTCGTAATACGCTTTTGCTTCATCATCGGTAATATTAATACTATTAAGATCTTTTTGAGCATTTAATTGAATATAACTGACTTTAAATTGCTCTGGCGCGATAAACATTTGGTTATTTTGTTCATAGAACGCCTTCACTTCGTCGTCTGATGCCGTTTCTTTTTCAAGGAATGGCTGAATATCTAATGACGCTAAGCGTACGTTACGACTTTGCAGCATCAGTCCTGCAAATTCTTTAACTTCACTCTCTAAGGCAAAATCAGTGCCTTGGATAGAGAATCTTAATTGCTGATTGATCAGATTTTGGCGAATACCTTCAGCAAATGCATCTGCATCAATATTATTGCCTTTCAATAAATCGACGTATTTTTTATTGTCAAATTTACCATCAGTTTGAAAGTAAGGAAGCGCAAAAATTGCATCTCTAATTTGTTGATCGCCCGCTGAAATACCAAGATTTTGTGCAAATTGATCTAGTAATGCTTGATTAATAAGCAAATCAAGTGATTGTTGGCGGATTAGTTTCTGACCTTCTTCTGATGAAGCAAGAGCAGCAAAGTTTTCACCCATATCTTGTTGTAACTGAGCGCGACGTTGTTGGTAAGTTTGCTCTAATTGAGAACGGCTAATTTTATACCCGTTAACTTCCGCAGCATCATTAACGCCAGAACTAAAGAGATATCCGCCCACACCAGTTAGGACGAAAGAGAGGATGATCACAGCTAATAATATCTTGATAAATGGATTATTAGCAGTTGAACGAATGTTGTCCATCATAACGAGACGAGGCTCCGTTTGGTGAAATAAAAATTATTTTTATGAGTGTTACACGACTATTTTGAGCACAGCGAAAAGATAATATGCCCATGCTGGCTTAATATCAAAATATCGCGACACGCGACAATCGTTAAAAACAGCCAGTCCCGTATTCAATGTGCAGTCTTAAACACGCACTTTCTATCACTAAGAAAACTAAACAGCATTATTTGATTCATTGATTACGATAACCATTTAACTCACCACTGAATCATTCATTGTTGTCTATTTCAGTTATAGAACAACGCGACATTCTATCAAATGACTACTTTAGTTTCACGTCTTATCGCCAGAGAATTCAAGGTTTAATCGTGATTTAACACCTAAAAAAAGAAAAGCGCATCTCAAAAAGATGCGCTTCATTTTTTAATTGAGTCGTTTTCTGTTTATCCATAACGTTAAGTTAATAACCCTTTGGCAGAAAGTTCGTTCAACTATTATTGATTAACTGCGTCTTTTAAGCCTTTACCTGCACGGAATGCAGGAACTTTTGCAGCTTCAATTTGAATTTCTTTACCAGTTTGTGGGTTACGGCCAGTACGAGCTGCACGATCACGTACAGTAAAAGTACCGAAACCTACTAATGCTACATCATCACCTTTTTGTAAAGATTCAGTGATAGAAGCAACCAGAGCATCTACAACACGACCAGCTGCCGCTTTTGAGATATCTGCATTTGCAGCAATTTTGTCGATCAGTTGAGTTTTATTCACGCTTTCATCCCCATAATTTTATGCGTTATTTTTCACCATTAATGGCAAATTTTGCAAACGTCGTTATATCAAGCCTTTTTAGATATAGCAAGACCGATAAAACAGCATTATTAATTAAAATCCCCATTAAATTAGCGACACAAAAAAAGGCTGGCAAGCTTTTATTACTTATCCAGCCTTTTTTTTAGCTATAATTTATGACTAGCATCACTTTTTAGTGTGATTTATCCGTCACAATTTCCATGCCAAACGGCGAGTTTTGTAGGGCTAACGATAAAACTTCCTCAATTGTTTTCACCGGGTGAATATCCAGGTCAGCAACAATATTTTCAGGAATTTCTTCTAAATCACGTTTATTTTCATCTGGGATAAGAACAGTCTTAATTCCACCACGATGTGCAGCAAGTAACTTTTCTTTCAGTCCGCCAATTGGCAATACTTGTCCGCGTAACGTAATTTCGCCCGTCATTGCAACATCCGAACGTACAGGGTTACCTGTTAGGCTTGATACCAATGCAGTACACATTGCGATACCCGCACTTGGACCATCTTTTGGTGTCGCACCTTCAGGAACGTGTACGTGCATATCACGTTTTTCATAGAAATCGCTATTGATACCCAGTTTATCCGCACGAGCACGAACAACTGTCATTGCTGCTTGGATAGACTCTTGCATAACTTCACCTAAAGAACCAGTGAATGTTAGTTTGCCTTTACCTGGTACACTAGCTGTTTCAATTGTCAGTAGGTCACCACCAACTTCTGTCCATGCAAGTCCTGTCACCATACCTACTCGGTTTTCAGTATCAGCACGACCGTAGTCCACTTTACGAACACCTAAATAGTCTTTGAGATTATCTTCGTTAATCTCAATATGTTTGATTGTGCTATCCATCAGCAGTTGTTTCACTGCTTTACGGCATAATTTAGAAATTTCGCGTTCTAAACTACGCACACCCGCTTCACGAGTGTAATAACGAATAATGCCCATAATGGCGCTGTCATGGATTGTCAGCTCACTTGGTTTTAATGCATTACGTTCAATCTGCTTTGGTAACAAGTGCTGTTTAGCGATGTTCAGCTTTTCATCTTCGGTATAACCCGATAAACGAATAACTTCCATACGATCTAACAACGGTGCCGGTATGTTCATGGAGTTAGATGTCGCCACAAACATAACATCAGACAGATCGTAATCAACTTCCAAATAATGGTCGTTAAATGCGATATTCTGTTCTGGATCTAACACCTCTAGCAGTGCAGATGCAGGATCGCCTCGCATGTCTGATGACATCTTATCAATTTCATCTAATAGGAAAAGTGGGTTTTTCACACCAACTTTTGCCATTTTCTGAATTAATTTACCAGGCATAGAACCAATGTAAGTACGACGGTGACCACGGATTTCAGCTTCATCACGTACACCACCTAACGCCATACGAACATATTTACGGCCTGTTGCTTTAGCAATAGATTGGCCCAGAGAGGTTTTACCCACACCAGGAGGTCCAACCAAGCACAGAATTGGTCCTTTGATTTTGCTAACACGAGACTGTACCGCGAGATATTCAAGGATACGCTCTTTAACACGTTCTAAACCATAATGGTCAGTATCAAGCACTTCTTGTGCTTTCACTAAGTCTTTTTTAACTTTGCTACGGCTATTCCAAGGAACTTGAACCATCCAATCGATATAGCTACGTACAACTGTAGCTTCTGCTGACATTGGCGACATCATTTTTAATTTCTGAAGTTCTGCTTCTGTCTTTTCTTTTGCCTCTTTTGGCATTTTTGCAGCGTCGATTTTACGTTTCAGCGATTCCATTTCATCAGGTGCATCATCCATCTCACCTAACTCTTTTTGGATCGCTTTCATTTGTTCATTGAGATAATACTCTCGCTGACTTTTTTCCATCTGCTTTTTAACACGGTTACGAATGCGTTTTTCAACTTGTAGCAGATCGATTTCTGATTCCATCATCGCCATTAAGTACTCTAGGCGTTCAGTCACATCAGACATTTCAAGTACAGCTTGCTTATCTTTCAGTTTCAGCGGCATATGAGAAGCAATGGTATCTGCTAATTTTGCTGATTCTTCGATAGCATGTAATGAAGCCAATACTTCTGGCGGAATTTTTTTATTCAGTTTGATATAACCTTCAAACTGATTAATCGTTGTACGATTTAAGACTTCTTGTTCACGCTCATCAACCGCTGGCGTTTCAAGGTATTCTGCTTTCGCCTGAAAGTACTCACCATTATCAGATAACATCGTAATTTTGGCACGACGAATACCTTCAACAAGGACTTTTACTGTTCCATCAGGCAATTTTAGCATCTGTAAAACAGACGCCACTGTACCAACAGAAAAAAGATCATTAACACCTGGTTCGTCAGTAGATGCATCTTTCTGCGCAACCAGCATAATTTGTTTGTTGTCGTTCATCGCCGCTTCTAAGCAATGAATTGATTTTTCACGACCAACGAACAACGGGATTACCATATGTGGATATACAACAACATCACGTAGTGGCAATACAGGTATTTCAATACATTCTGGACGCTCAGGATTCATAGAGCTCTCTCTTCGTTTTTAGCTTAACGCTTTTACAGGTAATTTTATTCGCATGTCACCAAATAAAATTAATTCCACGGATTGTCAAAATATATAAGGGCACTTTTCTGACATTCAATAGCCTTACCCATTAAAAAAACAAAATGAGGGAAAATTCCCTCATTTTTATTGCGTTGGCGCGCTTTATCTTAAATTTCTCGTCTATTTAAGAGAAAATTACAGATAATGTCAGATAAGAGACATTGCCAAATTACGATGCATTATTCACCTGATGCCTGGTTTTCTGGTTGACTATAAATAATCAACGGCTCAGATTTTCCATTGATGACACCTTCATCAATAACAACTTTCTCTGCATTTTCAAATGAAGGAAGGTCATACATCGTATCAAGTAATGCAGCTTCAACAATTGAGCGTAAACCACGAGCACCTGTTTTACGCACCATGGCTTTTTTCGCGATTGCAGTCAGCGCTTCTTTACGGAATTCTAAATCCACTCCTTCTAACTTAAATAATGCCTGATATTGTTTTGTCAGTGCATTTTTAGGTTCTTGTAAGATTTGGATCAGTGCATCTTCGTTTAACTCACCTAATGTCGCAACAACAGGTAAACGTCCAATAAATTCGGGAATAAGTCCAAATTTAATCAGATCTTCTGGTTCAACTTGGGCTAATAATTCACCTTCGCTGGCTTTTTCTTTTTGGCTTTTGACTTCTGCACCAAAACCAATACCAGAGTGTGTATTTAAACGTTGTGCAACAACTTTATCAAGGCCAGCAAATGCACCACCACAAATAAAGAGGATTTTAGAGGTATCAACCTGTAAAAACTCTTGTTGTGGGTGCTTACGTCCACCTTGTGGAGGAACTGAAGCCACAGTTCCTTCAACTAGTTTCAATAATGCTTGCTGTACACCTTCACCAGACACATCGCGTGTGATCGATGGGTTTTCAGATTTACGAGTGATCTTGTCAATTTCATCAATATAAACAATACCACGTTGTGCTTTTTGCACATCGTAATCACATTTTTGTAGCAGTTTTTGAATAATGTTTTCAACATCTTCGCCCACATAGCCTGCTTCTGTCAGCGTAGTGGCATCTGCCATAGTAAAAGGAACATCTAGGTAGCGTGCTAATGTTTCTGCTAATAGCGTTTTACCACTACCAGTAGGTCCAATCAGCAAAATATTACTTTTTCCTAGCTCAACACCATTGGCTTTATCGCCATTACGCAGGCGTTTATAGTGATTATAAACGGCAACAGCCAGAACTTTTTTAGCCAATTCTTGACCGATAACATAGTCATCAAGGTGCTTACGAATTTCATGTGGCGTCGGCAATTCACTGCGTTCATGATGAGGCGCCAGTTCTTTTATTTCTTCACGAATGATATCGACACAAAGATCAACACATTCATCACAGATATAAACCGACGGACCAGCAATCAATTTCTTTACTTCATGCTGGCTTTTACCGCAGAAAGAGCAATACAGAAGCTTCCCTGAGCTATCTTTGCGCTTATCTGTCATCAGTCAACCTCACTTAGTTATTCTTCTTATCAGGTTATAAGAAGAAGAAAGACTTTTTTACATAGATATTGCTAGCCGTTTCCTTTGGATTAAAGGCTAACAAAGAAAACGTATTAATTCATTTGCTATTACAACGTGCTGTAATTAACTACGTTGTGTATAGACTTTGTCCACTAATCCGTATTCTAACGCTTCGTTAGCGGATAAGAAACGATCGCGCTCAGTGTCTCTTTCTATTTCTTCAATAGATTTACCCGTATGCTGAGCCATTAATTCATTCATACGCGATTTTACTTTCAAAATTTCTTGCGCATGAATTTGAATATCTGTTGCCTGACCTTGGTAACCACCTAATGGTTGGTGGATCATCACACGAGAGTTAGGTAAGCAAATACGTTTACCCTTTGCACCAGCTGATAATAAGAAAGCGCCCATTGAACACGCTTGTCCCATACAAATCGTGCTGACATCCGCTTTGATGTACTGCATGGTGTCATAGATGGACATACCCGCAGTAATCACACCACCTGGTGAATTAATATATAAATTGATGTCTTTTTCTGGGTTTTCTGCTTCTAAAAACAGCATTTGAGCGACGATCAGATTAGCCATGTGATCTTCAACTTGGCCAGTCAGGAAAATGATACGTTCTTTTAATAAACGTGAATAAATGTCGTAAGAACGCTCTCCTCGCGAAGTTTGCTCTATAACCATCGGCACCAGAGCCATATTAGGTGCGAATTGTTCCTGTGTGTCGTTAAATGACATGTCTGTCTCCTATTGCATTCTTATTGGTGCCAATGACAACAATTTTACTTGAGATAATTGATCATGACCATTTCTAATGATCTAATCTCTCACAAGACATTCAAGGCGCCTCGCGAGGAGTGATAAAGAGAATATAGAATTATCTGGAGATAATCGCTCAGATTTCAAGGCTAATTTTGATAAATATATACAAACTGAAAAAAACCCGTGGTAAAAACCACGGGTTTTTGCTTAAAACCGATATCGCGGTTAAAAATTAACCCATTTGAACTTCGTTCATCAGTTCAGTGAAGTTAGTCTCTTTTTCAGTTACTTTAGCATTTGCTAAGATTTTTTCTACCGCTTGCTCTTCTAATGCAAGATTACGGATGTTATTCATCAGTTGTTCGTTCTTGTTGTAGAACTCAACAACTTCTGATGGATCTTCGTAAGCTGAAGCCATTTCGTCGATCAGTGTATTAACACGCTCGTCTTCTGCTTTCAGTTCATTACTATTGATCACTTCACCTAACAATAATCCAACGATTACACGACGTTTAGCTTGTTCTTCGAACAGTTCACGTGGTAATTGCAGAGCTTGTTTCTCGTCGCCACCAAAGCGTTGAGCTGCTTGACGTTGCAGAACTTCAATTTCGCTGTCTACAGCGGCTGCTGGTACGTCAACTTCGTTTGCTTTAACTAAGCCATCAATAACTTGTGTTTTAACACGAGTACGGATTGCATTTTTCAGTTCACGTTCCATGTTTTTACGTACTTCTGCACGTAAACCATCAACAGAACCATCAGCAATACCAAAACGCTTGATGAACTCTTCAGTTAATTCTGGCAGTTCACGCTCTTCAACTTTTTTCAGGTTGATAGCGAATTGTGCTTTTTTACCTTTCAGGTTTTCAGCGTGGTAATCTTCTGGGAAAGTCACATCGACTGTGAATTCTTCGCCAGCTTTATGACCGATAACGCCTTCTTCAAAACCTGGGATCATACGACCTTGACCCATTGCCAGTACGAAATCTTCAGCTTTTCCGCCTTCGAATTCTTCACCGTCAATAGAACCATTGAAATCAACAGTTACACGATCTTCTGCTGCAACTTCGCCGTCTTTGTCTTTCCACTCTGCTTGTTGCTTACGCAGTGTTTCTAACATGTTATCAACGTCTTCGTCTTTAACTGTGACAACGGGTTTTACAACTTCAATGCTTTCCAGACCTTTCAGTTCGATTTCTGGGAAAACTTCGAATTCCACAGAGTAAACAAAGTCTTCACCTTCTTTGTATTGCTCTGGTTTGTAGTCAGGCGCGCCAACTGGGTTTACTTTGTTTTCGATGATAGCGTTAATGAAATTACGCGACATTAAATCACCAAGAACATCATTCAGTACAGACATACCGTAACGCTGTTTAACCATAGACATTGGAACGTGACCTTTACGGAAACCATCAATGCGAACAGTTTTAGCAGCTTTTTTCAGTTCACTGTCTACAGCAGTTTGGATATCAGCGGCTGGTACGGTGATTGTGACACGACGCCCTAGGCCTTGAGTCGTTTCAACAGAAACTTGCATCTTGTTACCTCAAAATAAGTTTTAGTGCTCGGTCTACTTTAAAGGAAACTAATATGACATTGGCATATTTAGATTTATTTTCCTTTCAGAACCGGGGCCGCCACATTTAAAAAAACGAGGATCCCTGATATCAGAAGCATCCCGAAACCTTACTGAAAATTAGACGCGACATTATAACGATCTAGAGGGGTTGAGTCGAGAAAGAGCCGTTTTATTCCTCAATTTTTTCATAAAATCGAGTAAGTCGCCCCTTTTTCCCTCTATAAAGAACAAAAAATACGCATCTTAGGATCTATTTATTCACGATTAACGATAACATTGTTAATCTTCTTGGCTCCCACCACGACATCCAGGAGAGCGTAATGCTTTATCCTGTTGTTCATTCCATTCACTCAACGTAAAAGTATGCAATGCGAGAGCATGAACACCATTTTCCATTTCATGAGCTAAGGTTTGATACACACCACGATGGCGTGAGACGCTGCGCTTGTCATTAAATTCATCACTAACAATAATGACTTTAAAGTGACTTTCAGAGCCTTCAGGCACATTATGGCGATGGCTTTCGTTTATTACTTGTAAAAAATGCGGTGAAAAGCGTGAAATCAGCTTATTCTCAATATCATCACGGATCATTTCTGCCCCTAATACTCTGCCTTTATATCATGGCGAACAAAAAATAAGTCGACCAGATTATATTGATTAAGTCTTTATCAATACAAAATGATGAACTCATTCTTTTTTATTTTGCTGATGATAATCACTTATTTTTCATCTTGAGTAAAACCATTGGCCGAATATTGTCAAATTCACGAGCAAAAATGAGGTTAATTTGAAATAAAATCAATTGATAAAATCAGATAATTTCGTTCGTTAAAGGGATATTAGCAACTTATCAGCAGTGGTATGATAGGCTAAAGTTTGAAGCCTATTCTACTTGTTAACACAACAGACATATTTAACCGAGATTACCTCATGATTAAAAATTTACTCTGTGCTGTTTTTGCATTAACACTGCTTTCAGGTTGTGCAACTCCTAGTAATAAACTCTCTATTGAGCCTGTAATGTCAGTCCCTGCGGCCGATCCAACCATGCGCCCAATTTCACTGAATATTTCAAGCCAAGACAAACGTACATCCAAAAACCTAGCGGAGATTAACCGTAATGGAAAACTGGAAATACTTGTTCCAACTCGTGATATTGCATTTTTAATGCAAGAAGTATTGCAAAAACAAATGACAGCTCGTGGTTTTATGGTGGGTTCTCCTGCTAGCGCTGATGTAATTATTGTTATCAATAAACTCAACGCTGATGTAGGTGAAGGAAGTGTTCGCCATAATATTAGTGCGAAAGCAGATATCTCAGTTATTGTTACCTTGCCAAATGGCAGTTCTAATACCAAAACATTCCGTACTAGCTACAATGTTCAAGGGCCATTTGGTGCAACTAATGAGAAAATTGCGGCTGCAATTAATAATGTCTTAAGTGAGCTCGTTAGCGATATGGCAAAAGACGCTTCAGTCAGTCAATTTATCAAATCTAACGCCCGTTAATTTATTAGAATAAACGACCTGTTATCTTAAACAGGTCGTCGAAAGGAATTCTTGCATGGTTCAGCCTGCCTTCAAACAAACCACTTGGTACAAATCATTTATTTTACTGTTACTTGGCTTTACTTCTGGATTACCACTTGCATTAACCGCAGGTACATTACAAGCATGGATGACAGTAGAAAACATTGATTTAAAAACCATTGGTTTCTTCTCATTGGTGGGGCAAGCTTATGTCTTTAAATTCCTCTGGTCACCTTTTATGGATCGCTATACGCCCTCTTTTCTTGGGCGTCGTCGAGGATGGATGTTACTTACCCAAATAGGGTTGGTAATGGGTATTGCAGGAATGGGGTTTTTAAACCCTAATGATCATTTATGGTGGCTTGCTTCTTTAGCTGTCATTGTCGCTTTTTGTTCAGCTTCACAAGATATTGTCTTTGATGCTTATAAAACAGATATTTTAAAGGCCGATGAACGTGGTACTGGGGCGGCAGTTTCTGTATTAGGCTATCGCATTGCAATGCTTGTTTCTGGTGGTATGGCACTTTGGCTCGCTGATAAATATATTGGCTGGCAAAATATGTACTGGTTAATGGCTGCTTTAATGGGAATTGGTATTATTGCCACACTACTCGCCCAAGAGCCAGAAACTGCGGTAAAACCCCCTCGTACACTCTATGAAGCCGTAATTGAACCCTTAGCTGAATTCTTCTCTCGTAATAATGCTTGGCTTATTTTACTCCTCATTGTTCTCTATAAAATGGGCGATGCTTTTGCACTGAGTTTAAGTACCACATTCCTTATTCGTGGCGCAGGCTTTGATGCTGGAGAAGTTGGTTTAGTCAACAAAACATTAGGACTTGCTGCCACGATTATCGGTGCCTTATTAGGTGGCTTATTAATGCGCCGTTGGAGCTTATTTAAAGCACTAATGATTTTTGGAATAATGCAAGGTGGCTCAAATATTGGCTATTGGTATCTCGCTATCTCAGAACAAAACATCTATAGCATGGGTGCCGTAGTCGCTTTTGAGAATATCTGTGGAGGAATGGGTACGGCTGCATTCGTTGCACTTTTAATGACTCTTTGTCATCTTTCTTTTTCAGCAACACAATTCGCACTTCTTTCAGCGCTATCCGCCATTGGTCGTGTTTATGTAGGCCCTGTTGCGGGTTGGTATGTCGAAAGTCATGGCTGGGAGGCGTTTTATCTTTTCTCTATCGTAGCTTCTGTTCCTGGCCTTATTTTGCTGATGATTTCAAAAAATACGCTTATGTACACGCAAAAAACAGGCGAATTTCTGAGAAGAACACAATTTATAAAACAATACCGCTTTGCTCTCTATGGTTTGGTACTCGCCGTTTTCTTCTTTATTTGTAGCTTAATTCTAGTTATTACCAATTCATTATCTAGTTTAGAGATGTTCCAATCTATTGATTTTATTCAATCAATAAATAATAAATTATTAGGCCATTGGGCTTCATCACTGTTTTTATATGGTGTTGTTGTTGGTGCAATAAGCCTCGTTGTAGGCACAATATTAGATTATTTAGCACTCAGAATAACAACACATTAATTTTGTTATATTTAGTGCAGTTAACGAAAAAAGGACAGTCTAAACTGTCCTTTTTCTTTATATTTATATTAATTTTGGTATTAGTAAAAAAAGTTACTGATTATTTAAATTATCTAAATAGTCTGACTTTGACCGATTTACCTTTAATTTTACCTTGTTGTAACTGTTTCCAAGCTTGCTTAGCAATTGATTGTTTTACTGCAACATAAGCATGTGTCTGATTAATCATAATTTTGCCAATATCAGCACCATTAAGACCCATATCTCCAGTTAATGCGCCTAAAATATCGCCTGGGCGCATCTTGGCTTTTTTACCACCATCGATACATAATGTTGCCATCGTTGCTTCAAGTGGCGCAATTTGTAGACCTGTAGGAACAGGTAACCAATTTATCTTCATATGAAGCATTTCTTCTAAAGCATTAGCACGCTGAATTTCTTCTGGTGCGCAAAAGCTAATAGCCAACCCACTTTCACCCGCTCTAGCTGTTCGACCAATTCGGTGAACATGCACTTCAGGATCCCACGATAATTCGTAGTTAATCACCATTTCTAACGCTTTAATATCAAGTCCACGAGCCGCAACATCCGTTGCAACTAACACACGACAACTCCCATTAGAAAAACGAATTAAAGTTTGGTCACGTTCCCTTTGTTCCATATCACCATGTAAAGCAAGCACACTTTGATTGCTTTCTGTCAGTGTTTCATACACATCTTGGCAATCTCTTTTTGTATTGCAGAACACCACGCAGGAAGCTGGTTGTTCACGACTTAACAATTTTTGCAACAATCCGATCTTGCCATGACGAGATATTTCATAAAATTGCTGTTCAACAGCTGGGAGCTCATCAACTGAATTTATTTCAATAGTGATAGGGTTTTGCTGTATTTTACGACTGATTGCAGCGATTTCATTTGGCCATGTTGCGGAAAAAAGCAGAGTTTGGCGAATCGTTGGCATACGAGAAATAATATCATTGATATCATCAAAAAATCCCATATCCAGCATTCTGTCAGCTTCATCAAGCACTAACGTTTTTATATCATCTAAATTGACAGTCTCTTTTTTCAGATGATCAAGTAATCTACCTGGTGTTGCCACAATAATATGTGCAGCGTGAATTAATGAATCACGTTGAATACTAAAGGGAACTCCGCCACATAGAGTTAATACTTTAATATTAGGCAAATAACGAGCAAGGCGACGTAATTCATTTGCAACTTGATCGGCAAGCTCTCTTGTTGGGCATAAAATTAATGATTGGGTATTAAATTGTTTTGCATCAATATGTTGTAATACCCCCAAACCAAAAGCAGCCGTTTTACCACTACCTGTTTTTGCCTGAGCACGGACGTCTTTTCCTGCAAGAATAGCGGGTAAAGCGGCTTCTTGAACAGGAGTCATAGTTAAATAACCCAGTTCATTAAGGTTAGCGAGTTGTTCTGCAGGAAGGGCGTTAAGTTCAGCAAATGAGGTCACAATGAAAATTCCAAGTAAAGTAAAATCAAATATGGGCTAATGATACTATCCCTTTATTCTTGTGTCGTGAGGTATTTTTGCACTGTTTATATTACTTTTTCATCTAAGTGCCATTTTCTACCATTATCTCCTTAAATTTCCTCTTCTTATCAAAAATTTCTTTTTTATTTTTACTATTAACTCGAAAAAACAAATAAAAAAATACAAAATTTCCTATTTTTTAAACTAATATCAAAATTCTAGAAATAGATCTTATTTAAAGCTCAAATTCCTACAAAATGGATTTTTATAGTTTATTATTCCAATAAAAAAGAAAAACTGAACATTCACCGCAACTATAATCGGCCATAAAACATCGAGATAATTTATGATCAAAAAACCATTTTTGTTTGTCATCGCAACTACATTCTCTTTATCTTCTCAAGCAACTTATTTAGGGGGATTTGCAAGCACAAGTATTAACTACTTGGATTGGACAACACATACAACACACAAAACAGGCAAAACTTCCCATAAAGATGACTTTGCCTATTTAGAACTTGAAGGTGGAGCTAATTTTTCATGGGGGGAGTTTTATGGCTTTTTCGATTTAGAGAATCCTTTTAATAAAAGAGAAACTCATCCGGGAGATAATCAACGCTATACCATTAAAAGTACTGCTCGTATTTATTTAGGCGAAAGTAACTTTAATTTATATGGACATGTTTATGGTACATGGTCTCTCCCCGGTAAAAAATATGGTGGTAACTTCCATGAAGTAAATACACTTTATGGCTTTGGCTATAACACACAAATTGCTAATTTATGGTTTAAACCTTTTATTGCCCTTCATTATGTCGATCAATCTAAATATTCAGGTAACAACGGTTATGTCGCTGGTTGGGTTGCTGGATATGATTTTAATATAAAAAATCAAAAATTTAGCCTAACAAACTGGCATGAAATGGAATTTCAACGACACAAGCGTTATGGCAATGGAGGTAAAAATGGCATTAATGGCGCTTTAGCCATTTGGTGGCATCCAACAACATCTATCACCACAGGAATTCAATATCGTTATGCTTATAAAAAGCTAGGAGAGAGTTTTCTGCAAGATGGCATTGTATATAGCTTGAAATATAACTTCTGATAGCAAATTGTTAATTTTTATTACAGCGGATCGATTTTTATCCGCTGTAATCCTTTTTTCTTGTTTTAATGAAAAAATTCTCATTGAATATAAATATTCAACAAATGATCTATTATCAACATTAAAAATCACATAGAAGGTAAATTAAGATATTAAACATCAGAATAAAAAGAATTTAGCTCATAAATTCTCCTCTGACCTCCCTGCTGTCACTTTTTTAATCAAAATACGTTTTCTTACATTTTTTATTGCATTTTTATTTGTAAAAATATGTATTTATTTTAGAAATATGGTACTTTATGAAATTATCGTTAATATCCAACAATTAAATTAACAATTATTTAATACTTTAATTACTTGTGATCACATTAACACAAAAGAACAACCAATCACCCACTTACCATTACAATTGTTTACACTGTCGCAACCTTACCGTAAAATGTCCTTACTGATACTGATGAAACAACAATAGAACCTTTGTCATTTAGGTCGTTGGATGAGACTTATGAAATACATAAAAAGTATTGGGACACTCTCGCTATTAGCCGCCGCTCTCTTATTAAGTGGCTGTGACATGGCGTTAATGGATCCCAAAGGCGCTATCGGCGCTGAGCAAAAAACATTAATCCTTATTGCACTTGGTTTAATGTTAATTGTTGTGATACCGGTAATACTGATGGTGATTGTTTTCGCTTATCGCTACCGCGAATCCAATACAAAAGCCACCTACCGCCCAAACTGGGCTCACTCAAATAAAATTGAACTCGTTGTTTGGACGGTGCCAATTATCATTATTGTGATTTTGGCAAGCATCACATGGAAAACAACCCATGAGCTTGATCCTTACAAACCCTTAGAGTCCTCAGAAAAACCGGTCACCATTGAAGTTGTTTCAATGGATTGGAAATGGTTATTTATCTATCCAGAGCAAGGTATTGCGACAGTCAATGAATTGGCTTTCCCTGCTAATGTGCCTGTTAATTTCAAAATCACGTCTGACTCAGTCATGAACTCATTCTTTATCCCTCGTTTAGGTGGACAAATCTATGCGATGGCTGGAATGCAAACTAAGCTGCACTTAATTGCTAATGAACCTGGTGAATATCCTGGGATGTCAGCAAGTTATAGTGGACACGGTTTTTCTGATATGAAATTTACAGCGATTGCGACACCTGATCGCGCCGGTTTCGACGCATGGGTTGAAAAAGTCAAACAATCGTCAGATACGTTAAATACGACCGCTGCATTTAATGAACTTGCTAAACCAAGCCAAAAAAATCCAGTGACCTACTATTCAAGCGTGAAGCCAATGTTATTCCAAGAGACCATTTCTAAATTTGGTCACACAGGTCATGGCGCTCACACCAGTGGCAATCAGACAGCACATGCTGATGCAACAATGAATATGAACATGAGCCATGCGGCGCATGCAGGAGCAGAGGAATAAAGGCATGTTCGGAAAATTAACTCTTGATGCAATCCCGTTACATGAACCTATTATCGTAGTAACTTTACTCGGTATCGTTCTGGGCGGACTTGCTGTTGTTGGCGCACTAACTTATTTTCGTAAATGGAAATGGTTATGGAGCGAATGGTTAACCAGTGTTGACCATAAAAAAATTGGTATTATGTATATCATCGTTGCAATGGTCATGATGTTCCGTGGCTTTGCCGATGCCATTATGATGAGAAGCCAACAGGCGCTAGCATCAGCAGGTGAAGCGGGCTTCTTACCTCCTCATCACTATGATCAGATTTTTACCGCACACGGCGTTATCATGATTTTCTTCATGGCAACTCCTTTCGTTGTGGGTCTGATGAACCTCGTTGTGCCTTTACAAATTGGCGCTCGTGATGTGGCCTTCCCTTTCCTAAACTCGCTGAGCTTCTGGTTCTTCGTCGTTGGTGTGATACTTATCAACCTTTCTTTAGGTATTGGTGAATTCGCACAAACAGGTTGGTTAGCTTACCCGCCACTTTCTGGCTTGGAATACAACCCAGGAGTCGGGGTCGATTATTGGATATGGAGTTTACAGATATCCGGTATTGGTACGCTTCTAACGGGGGTTAACTTCTTTGCGACTATCCTGCGTATGCGTGCGCCGGGTATGAGTATGATGAAAATGCCAGTATTCTCTTGGGCTGCTTTATGTACTAACGTCCTGATTATCGCTGCATTCCCAATTTTAACCGTTACGATTACATTGTTAACATTAGACCGCTATCTTGGTACGCATTTCTTTACCAATGATATGGGCGGTAACATGATGATGTACATCAACCTCGTATGGGCTTGGGGTCATCCAGAAGTTTATATCCTTGTTTTGCCTGTATTTGGTGTGTTCTCGGAAGTCACCGCAACATTCTCTAAAAAACGGTTATTTGGTTACACCTCATTAGTTGGTGCAACTGTTGTTATTACCGTATTGTCATTTATCGTTTGGTTACACCACTTCTTTACTATGGGTTCAGGGGCTAACGTAAACGCCTTCTTTGGTATCGCCACCATGATCATCGCCATACCGACAGGGGTTAAGATCTTTAACTGGCTGTTTACGATGTATCAAGGCCGTATCGAGTACAAAAGCCCAATGCTATGGACTATCGGTTTCCTGATCACTTTCTCTGTAGGGGGAATGACCGGGGTTCTGCTGGCAGTTCCGGGTGCTAACTTTGTTTTACATAACAGCTTATTCTTAATTGCTCACTTCCATAACGTTATTATCGGTGGTGTGGTATTTGGCTGTTTCGCAGGTATGACTTACTGGTTCCCTAAAGCATTCGGTTTCACACTGAATGAAAAATGGGGTATTCGTGCATTCTGGTTCTGGTTTATCGGCTTCTTTATGGCCTTTATGCCACTGTATATTCTTGGCTTTATGGGTATGACTCGTCGTTTAAGCCAAAATATCAATCCAGAGTTTAACCCAATGCTGCTAGTTGCCGCGGGCGGTGCTGCACTGATTGCTATCGGTATTGCTTGCCAAGTTATCCAAATTTACGTGAGTATTCGCGACCGTGACCAAAATCGTGATTTAACAGGCGATCCATGGGGCGGACGTACTCTCGAGTGGTCAATTTCTTCACCTGCACCTTTCTACAACTTCGCTGTTGAACCGAATGTTCAAACTCGTGATGAGTGGTGGGATCAGAAAGAAAAAGGCACTGCTTATCAGCGCCCAACCAAATACGAACCAATCCACATGCCTAAAAATACAGGCGCTGGTGTGATTATTTCAGCATTCAGTTTAGTCCTTGGTTTTGCCATGATCTGGCATATCTGGTGGTTAGCTATCGTTGGTTTCGCTGGCATGATTGTCACTTGGATCGTGAAAAGCTTTGATACAGATGTGGATTACTATGTCCAAGTACCTGAAATTGAAGCTCTCGAGAATAAGCATTATGAAGAACTGAAAAAAGCAGGTGTGAAATAATGTCTACTCAAACTGTAAATAACACAAACGCCCATGAGCATCATGGGCACCACGATGCAGGAGCGACGAAAGTTTTCGGCTTCTGGATCTACCTAATGAGCGACCTTATCCTGTTTGCCAGCTTATTCGCCACTTATGCGGTGCTTGTTAACGGGATTGCTGATGGTCCTTCTGGTAAAGAAATCTTTAGCTTACCTTTTGTTTTAGTTGAAACCTTCTTATTACTATTTAGTAGTATCACTTTTGGTTTCGCTATGCTGAGCATGAATAAAGGTAGCGTTAGCCAAGTTAATCTGTGGTTATTTGTTACTTTCTTATTCGGCTTAGGTTTCGTCATCATGGAAGTTTACGAATTCCATGAGCTAATCGCAGAAGGTTATGGCCCAGATCGCAGTGCATTCTTATCTGCATTCTTTGCTTTAGTGTCAACGCACGGTCTTCACGTAACAGCGGGTTTAATTTGGATTGTGATCCTAATGATCCAAGTATCACGCCGTGGTTTAACCGAAGTTAACCGTACTCGCTTAAGCTGTTTAAGTCTGTTCTGGCACTTCCTTGACGTTGTCTGGATTTGTGTGTTCACCGTAGTTTATCTGATGGGAGCGATGTAATGAGTCATCCAAATACTTCTCCTTCAGGCGCAAGCCACGGCAGCATGAAGTCTTACCTGATTGGCTTTATTCTGTCTGTTATCCTCACCGTTATTCCATTTTGGATGGTGATGGAAGGAACCGCGACACCAGCAACTATTCTATGGACTGTTGTCGGTATGGCAGTTGTGCAGATTGTTGTTCATTTAGTCTGCTTCTTACATATGAATACGTCATCAGAAGAGCGCTGGAACGTCGTTGCATTCCTGTTCACACTGCTTATTATCGGCATTGTTGTCGTAGGCTCGTTGTGGATTATGTACAACCTGAACATCAATATGATGATGGATTAAGAGTTGTCGCTATGATTAAGCAATACCTACAAGTCACCAAACCAGGAATTATTTTCGGAAATTTAATTTCTGTAATAGGTGGTTTCCTTCTCGCCTCCAAAGGTGAGATTGACTACTCCCTATTTGTCGCGACTCTACTTGGGGTGTCTCTGGTCGTTGCTTCTGGTTGTGTTTTTAACAACTATATTGACCGTGATATTGACCGTATCATGGAAAGAACGAAGAATCGCCCATTAGTTAAAGGATTAATTGACCCTCGAATTAGCCTGATTTATGCCTCAGTATTAGGTATTGCAGGTGTTGTGCTGCTCTATGTAGCAGCCAACCCGCTTGCAATGTTTATCGCTGTATTTGGTTTTATTATTTATGTTGGGGTTTATAGCCTCTATATGAAGCGTAAATCTGTTTATGGCACACTGATTGGAAGTTTATCTGGCTCAGCCCCTCCTGTTATCGGTTATTGTGCCGTTAGCGGTGAATTTGATGCGGGCGCGGCAATCCTATTACTTATCTTTAGTTTATGGCAGATGCCTCACTCTTATGCCATTGCTATTTTCCGTTTTAAAGACTACCAAGCTGCTAATATTCCGGTATTACCCGTTATTAAAGGGATCTCAGTCGCTAAACGCCATATCATTCTTTATATTCTGGCATTTATGATTGCAACCTTAATGCTGACGTTAGTTGGATATGCGGGCTATAAATATCTAATAGTTGCTTCTGCCGTCAGTATTTGGTGGTTGGGCATGGCTTTATCCGGTTATAAAGCAACCAATGATAAAGTGTGGGCACGAAAATTATTTATTTTCTCTATTGTGGCAATCACTTCATTAAGTGTAATGATGTCGGTTGATCCAACAAGCTCAACAGAAACTGTCTTTGCTTATTTAAGATAATGTATTTACTAAAGTAACCAAAAGACCAGTCAGTCTCCTGACTGGTCTTTTTTTATCCTGTTTTGCGACTAAAGAAGATATCAGTACAGTTTTGACTTTTTTGTATCCCATTTATTGATTAACCTCGTTATAAAATGCCATTACAATGGGGTATCAGTAATACGAGGTAATCCATGAATGATAATAAAATGACCCCATTAGAGCGCAAAGCAACATGGGGACTAGGCACTGTTTTTTCTCTTCGCATGCTTGGCATGTTTATGGTACTCCCTGTTTTAACCACTTATGGGCTTCAACTACAACATGCAACAGAATCTCTCATTGGATTAGCCATCGGTATTTATGGATTAACACAAGCGGTATTCCAAATTCCTTTTGGTATTTTCTCTGATAAGTTTGGTCGAAAACCTATGATTGTTTTCGGCCTAATAATTTTTATTGTCGGGAGCCTTATTGCAGCTCTTAGTGACAATATTTACGGCATTATTATTGGTCGAGCACTACAAGGTGCTGGAGCTATATCTGCCGCAGTTATGGCTTTACTCTCCGATCTAACTCGAGAGCAAAATAGAACAAAAGCAATGGCCTTTATTGGTATTAGCTTTGGGATAACCTTTGCTTTAGCCCTCGTTTTGGGGCCAGTCTTAACACATATTTTTGGTTTACATGGGCTCTTTTGGGGGATCGCCCTACTTGCCTTTGGTGGAATTATTATTACGCTTTTTACCGTTCCCAATAGTGAACATCATATTCTTAATCGAGAATCTGGTTTTGTCCGTGGCAGTGTAAAAAAAGTCTTATTTGATGCACAACTTCTTAAGTTGAATACGGGTATTTTTTCACTACATACTTTATTAATGGCGGCATTTGTTGCACTTCCTCTGGTTATGAGTAGCGCAGGTTTAGCAAAAGAAAAGCACTGGATTGTTTATCTTGTCACCATGCTTATCGCCTTTATTACCGTATTACCCTTTATTATCTACGCAGAAAAAAAACGTAAAATGAAACAGGTTTTCTTATTCTGTATCTTTTTACTGATTATCGCTCAAATTATTTTAATAAGCTCTGGCTCTAGTTTATGGCTGATTATTGCTGGCATTCAGGTCTTTTTTATTGGCTTTAATATTATGGAAGCACTACTACCTTCATTAATTAGTAAAGAAGCACCTGCTGGCTATAAAGGTACTGCAATGGGAATTTATTCCACTAGCCAATTTTTAGGTGTGGCATTAGGCGGTATTTTAGGTGGATGGCTTTATCAGCATTATGATGCACAAATCGTATTTCTGGGCTGTTTAGTGATTGGCATTATTTGGTTTTTGATTAGCTTAACTTTACGTCAACCCGCTTATGTGAGTAGTTTACGTATTGAATTACCATCTAATCTGTCTTTAGATCAGCAACAAAAACTACAACAAATATTTAAACAACAACCAGGTGTTAATGAAGTTGTGATTATTGCTGATGAGCAAAGCGCCTATATCAAAGTGGACACCAAACAAACATCGAGAGCAATATTAGAGTCTTTAATCCCTTCTATTTAACTCACAATCAATTTGCCTAATGAAAACAAAAATGCGCTGTTTATTCAGCGCATTTTTTATGACTAAATGAATAAATTGTTAGTCACGGAAGTTATTAAATTGGAATGGCTGTCCTAGCTCACCTTCTCGGACTAATTTCATTACAGCTTGTAAGTCATCACGGGATTTACCTGTAACACGAACTTGTTCGCCTTGAATTTGAGCTTGTACTTTTAATTTACTGTCTTTAATTAGCTTAACAATTTTCTTCGCTAATGCAGTATCAATCCCTTGTTTCAAGGTTGCTTCCACACTGTACATTTTTCCGCTGTGAGTCATTTCTTCAGGGATATTTAATACTGCACCATCGATCCCTCTTTTTGCCATTTTCTCACGCAGAATATCTAATAATTGCTGAACCTGAAATTCAGATACGCTGGTCGTTTTCACTGACTCTGCTTTTTCGTTTAATTCAAAACTGGCTTCGACATTACGAAAATCCCAACGAGTAGTCAGTTCACGTTGTGCGTTTTCAACCGCATTACGCACTTCATGTAAGTCAACTTCAGATACGATATCAAAAGATGGCATTCTTTCTTCCTCAATAAATAAATACAACCCAAATAATAGCTTCTTTTAAGGTTGCAAAAAAGCATTGCACATTCAATAACGGCTTTAACACTCAAATTCATACTGATAGTAAAGAGCAAACATACTTTAAACAGAGAAGCACAATCAATGTTATAATTTCAGAAAGATAGTCTAGTAACAGCAAGTCACCGCCTTACTCTATTACGATTTTCAAAAGAAGAGGCACAATGAAAATTACCGTTTTAGGATGTGGTTCAATAGGTAAACTTTGGATCGCCGCATTAACACTTCAAACTCATGAAGTACAAGGCTGGCTAAGAGTGCCACAACCTTTTTTAGATGTGAGTGTCGATAATATTAATGGTGAGCCTTTTTATCAGCGCATTATCGCGAATCAGCTTGAATGGTTAAAACAAAGCGAATTACTTATTGTTTGCTTAAAATCGTGGCAAGTCTCAGATGCTGTAAATGCACTTCTACCTTATTTATCTGCACAATGTCCTATCTTATTAATTCATAATGGTATGGGAACTGCTGATGAATTAACAGCAACACAACACTCTATCACTAGACCAATTTTGCAAGGCATTATTACTCACGGCGCTTATCAACAAGGCCAGAACGTTATTCATACAGCTACAGGTATAACACATATTGGCCCATTAAATGGTATTGCTCAGCAATATAGTCATTTAGCAGAAATACTGCATCATGCATTACCTGATGTTGCTTGGCACAATGATATTCATACCATTAGTTGGCTAAAATTAGCTGTAAATTGTGTTATTAATCCATTAACTGTTTATTATCAATGTCGTAATGGGGATTTATTGCGCTACCCTGAGCATATTCACAAAATTTGTGATGAAGTTTATCAAGTGATGGAGCGTGAAGGTGTTGTCCCTACATCTAAAACACATCTGCATGGCTACATTATTGATACCATAGAACAAACAGCAAATAATTATTCATCTATGTATCAAGATGTGAAATATCAACGCCACACAGAGATTGACTATATTACTGGTTATTTATTGCGTCGAGCGTCAGCACAAGGCCTTGTTTTACCAGAAAATAACCACCTTTTTCAATTTATCAAACAACAGGAAGGCAATTATGACCATATCAGCGATCATCTGCCTAGCTAATGGAAGTGAAGAAACCGAAGTCGTGACCACGGCAGATTTATTAGTTAGGGCCGGTATTCATGTTGTTCTTGCTAGTGCAGAAGATGATGTTGATGATCTTGTTATCACATGTTCTCGTGGTATTAAACTTGTCGCCGATGCGCCTCTAGTTCGTGTTGTTGATCATCACTATGACGTTATTATTCTCCCTGGTGGATTACAAGGTACTGAAACCTTAAGAGACAGCCCTTTAGTGGTTGAGAAAGTCCGCCGTATGCACAGTGAAAATAAACTTGTCGCAGCCATCTGTGCAGCACCTGCCATTATTCTTGAATCTCACAATATTTTCCCCATTGGCAATATGACGGGTTTTCCTGCATTAAAAGATAAAATATCACCGAAAAAATGGGTTGATTATCGAGTCTATTTTGATGAAAGAGTGAATTTAATTACTAGCCAAGCACCTGCAACATCTATCGATTTTGCACTAAAAATTATCGAGCGCTTAAAAGGCAAAGAAGTCGCTGCTGATGTTGCCAAACAACTCGTATTGCCACCCGGTATTTATAATTACCAAGATGAATTTACAGGCTTTGGGGATAGGTAAATAGATAGTTAGAACCGCAAATATATAATATTATTAAAGCGGTTCTATTTTTATTTCAGATATTCTTTATATTTAAGCTATTTTCAACATGTTAGTACTATGAGAAATGAAACAAGTTAACTATATTCAATATTTATCAACGAACTAAATTTGGTGATAGTGATAGAGATGGTAACCCTTTAATATATTCCTTAAAAGGTATCTATAACTATAAAATAACAAAAGATGAGCTATATAAACTCAAACCTTCCTTCTTAGCTATTTTGAATAAAATAAGATCTAAAATAATAGATCAAAATATTATATTTATCGTCATGCTGTCATCTATAGCAGTACCATACTGCTTAGCAAGAAGGATCTCTCACCATTTCAGATCGAATTTTTACAATGATGTATTTATTAAATGTGCTGTGAAAGAAGTAATTAATAATTATTTTAATAAAGAAGTAAATAAAAAAGAACTTCATATAAAACCAATAAAAAGAACATTCTCTGAATTACAAAAGTTACCACCTAATACTATTTTTACAATGAAAAAAATTCCAAACAAAATTAGACACTACTTTTCCCCTTGGAAAACAAACCCAGATTTCGATATTAATAGATTAAATCATTATAATGTTATTTTAATTGATGACTTACTCTCAACAGGAACAACATTAAATACAGCAACTATAGAATTAAACAGATCAGGGTTAACATGTTCTACTGCAATCTGTCTTTTAAGTAGTCTTTGAATTTGATCTCTTTTTAAGATTAAAATATATTCCTTAGTATAGATAATATTTCTAGCTTAAGAGCAAAGTAATCATCTGGAGAATAGTAGCGACATTCCCCAACATAAAAGTTGTATGACTAGTCCTGATATAGGTTGACAACTTTTCAGGCATAAAACGCTCGATGTACTTCATCGGGCGTTTTATAGTTTAACGATAAGTGTGGCCGTTTTTCATTATAGAGTTGAATTGATTCTTCTACTAATTTTCTTGCTTGTTCCAGATTACTCGGTTTTATCAGTAGATACTCCATTTTTAATATTCCATTAATTCGTTCTGCTAAGGCATTTTGATAACAATCATACCCATCAGTCATAGAACATTGAATATTATGCTCTTTATGTATCTCCTGATATTCCGAAGAACAATACTGTATCCCTCGATCTGAATGATGGATTAACGAAGTTGTCGAAGTCCGTTTTTTTAACGCCTGAACCAACGATTTCTTCACTGAACTTGTTTTCATATTGTTATCTAAATGATATCCCACGATTTTTCGTGAATACGCATCCGTAATTAAACTTAAATAAGTATCACCTTCATGCGTCGATAAATAGGTAATATCTGCCACCCAAAGCTGTTCTGGTTGTGTGGGGATAAACCCTGACTTAATTAAATTAGGATGCCGATGAAAACGATGATGGCTTAAGGTTGTTCGATGATAAGCCCGTTTATTAGGCACCAGTAACTGATGTTCTTTCAATAAAGAAAATAGCCGATCACGACCAATAACCATCTGTTTTTGCTTTAAAATAAAATGTAATTTACGCCCACCCAGTCGAGGTTGTAAGACTCGTTCAGATTTAACAACATCAATAATGGCCGAATCTGCTTTCTTTCGTTCCTCAGTTCTATCCAGCCTCTTGTAATAAGCCTGTCGGCTGATCTGCATAAAACGGCAAGCAATTGTTACGGTGAGGTTTTTAACCGTTTTTTCTTTAATAACTCGGCTTTGCGCTTTTTTGACAAACGAACTCCAAAGTCTCTATCCATGACTTTAACCACAGCTTCGAAAAAATCGGATTTAAGCCGAGCTTCTTCAAGTTCCTTTTCAAGGATCTTAATGCGTTGTTCCGGCGTTTGTTGTTTAGAAGATTGGGTCATAGCTGAACCTCTATAAAAAGTATCAGGGGTACCGTTTGACCAATCTAACCTACCATGCTTACGAAGCCAAACTAAAACAGTAGAGCATCCTTGTATACCATAGTGATCTTGGGCTTGTTTATAGGTTATTTCGCCTTTTTCAACTTGGTCAACAAGCTGTAATTTAAAAGCGAGAGAATAATCGCGTTGAGTCCGTTTAGTGATTGGTTTCATTACATTCTCCAATTTCAGATTGGAAAAGTGTCAACCTTATTTAGGACGGGTCAGTATAATTAAAAAAAACCACTTTATAGTGGCTTTTTTATCAACAATATAAACGTTATATATTATTTTTTACGATATACTTTAACGTTCTCAAAACCTTGTTCACGTAAATACAGTGCTTGTAAACGGCTCATCATTCCGCGATCACAATACAGTAAATAGGTTTTTGCTTTATCTAAATCACCAAACTGTGTGCTGAGTTTATAGAATGGTAATTCTTTAACATCAATGCCATCCATTTTTAATGGTGATGTTTCTTGCTCTTCAGGTGAGCGAATATCCAGAATAACGTCGTTAGTACCAAATTCAGATACCATTTCAACTTCAGTCACTCGCTGTACGGTTTCTTCTGCAATACGACGAATATCCATATTCTTGGCGTTTTCAACAACGCTATCAAGAATCGAAAAATCAAACTTCTCTTCTTCCGCTTCAATCTTCGCTTTTACGGCTTTCACTGTTGGGCTTTTTGAAATGACACCACAGAATTCTGGCATTGTGCGAGCAAAATCTTCTGTGCCAATTTGACGAGCAATATTGATAATGTTCTCTTTATCATGAGTGATAAGAGGACGTAAAATTAACGTATCTGTCGCATTATCAATTAAACGCAAATTAGTTAAGGTCTGGCTAGAAACCTGCCCTAATGCTTCACCAGTAACAATTGCTTGAACACCATAACGCTCTGCCACTCTTGATGCTGCGCGTACCATCATACGTTTTAGCACAACACCCATTTGCCCGTCATCGACCTTTTCTAAAATTTCTGCGACAACAGGTTCAAAGTCAACTGCAACGAAATGCACTTTATGAGAACGACCAAAACGATTCCATAAATAATGCGCAACTTGTTTAACACCAATTTCGTGTGCAGAGCCACCTAAGTTAAAGAAACAATAGTGAACTCGGCTACCTCGACGCATTAACATATAGCTTGATACACCTGAGTCATAGCCACCAGAGATCAGTGATAAGACATCTTCTTGTGTACCAATTGGAAAACCACCAATACCTTCATAGCGCGCATTGACTAAAATAAGTTTATCGTCTTCAATTTCTAAATTAATGGTGACATCAGGACGCGTTAACTTCACTTTTGCGCTTTCAACGTGTTGGTTAAAACCACCACCTACATAACGCTCAACTTCATTAGAAGTAAAACTGTGTTTACCACGACGTTTTGCACGAACACAGAATGTTTTGTTTTCAACTAAATGCTTAAATGCTGCAAAAGTTTGCTCAAAGATATTATGTAAGTCGGTATAAGGATGTTCTTCGACTTGTAAAAAGTGATGAATACCAGGAATACGTGTTAAAGCATCACATACAGCTTCGCTTTTACTTTCGTCTTTACTCACCACCACAATGTTATCCCAATTACGGACAACTGTGATTTCATCGCCTAATGTATTAAGTACATTACGAATATTGCTAGTGAGGATCTTGATAAAACGTATACGAACGGATTGGCTTTTGATCGTAATTTCAGGGAATAATTTAATAATAAACTTCATAGTCAATGGTCATAGGTTATTAAGTAGAAACATAAACTACAGTGATGTAAATTGACTGGAGTTTATAAAAGTCACAAAGTATATCACCAATATTTAGGGCTCACCCGCAAAAATCATCGACTGAATAAGAAATTTTCATCTCACTTGTAGTAAGATGATCGCTATTATTCAGCGCTAACATGCTTTATTATCAAAAATATTATGGCTAAGAAAACGACATCAATTAACGAAGACATCGCAAAAGCACCAAGTTTTGAAGCATCCATGCAAGAACTTGAGCAAATCGTAAACCGCTTAGAATCCGGTGAACTCCCTTTAGAAGAAGCGCTTAATGAGTTTGAACATGGCGTTCGTCTAGCCCGTGTTGGACAAAAAACATTACAAGACGCAGAACAGCGTGTTCGTATTCTTCTTAAAGAAGATGATAATGCAACTCCTGATGATTTTATCCAAGAGGCAGAATAATTGAGTAACGCAACTTCAAGTACGGATGCGTTCCGTCATAAATTAGATTCCGCCCACCAGCGTGTTGATGATGCATTAAACCAAGCGCTATCCGCCTTACCATTTACTGACATGCCACTAGGTAAAGCCATGCATTATGGCGCCCTTTTAGGTGGAAAACGCTTACGCCCTTTCCTTGTTTATGCTGTTGGTGAAATGTTTAAAGTCCCTGCGCTAAACCTTGATGCTCCGGCAGCTGCTGTGGAATGTATTCATGCTTACTCCCTTATTCATGACGATTTACCTGCAATGGATGATGATGATCTGCGTCGCGGTAAACCAACATGTCATATCGAATTCGGTGAAGCCAACGCTATTTTAGCAGGTGATGCACTACAAACTCTGGCTTTTGAGATCTTAGCAAAAAATCCAATGCCTGATGTTTCTATGGCTGATCGCGTTGCAATGATTGCTGAATTAGCCACAGCGAGTGGTCTTTCAGGTATGTGTGGTGGTCAAGCACTTGATCTGGAAGCAGAAGATAAATCCATTGATCTCGCCTCTCTTGAAAAAATCCATTTACACAAAACAGGTGCATTAATTCGTGCAGCTGTTCGTTTAGGTGCATATAGTGCAGGCTCTAAAGGCCATGATGTATTACCTGCATTAGATAAATATGCTCACTCCATTGGCCTTGCCTTTCAAGTGCAAGATGACATTTTAGATGTCATCGGAAGTACCGAAGAAACTGGAAAACGCCAAGGTAGTGACCAAGAGTCAGGAAAAAGTACATATCCTGCACTCCTTGGATTAGAACAAGCTCAAAAGAAAGCACAGGAATTGTATAACGAAGCACTGGATGCCTTAGCGTTTCTTGAGCAATACGAGTACGATACGACCACGCTTAAACAATTAGCGAGTTTTATCGTCGAACGGAAAAACTAATAAAAAATAAAGAGAGCAGCTTACCTGTTCTTTCCCTATTACAAGTGATTAATTAATAGGCATCACATGAGCATTGATATCGAAAAATATCCCACATTGGCGTTGGTTGAAACACCAGAAGATTTGCGCCTATTACCAAAAGAGAGTTTACCTAAACTCTGTGATGAGCTAAGGCTATTTCTTCTTAACAGTGTCAGCCGCTCAAGTGGTCACTTCGCCTCAGGTTTAGGTGCTATTGAGTTAACGGTTGCTCTCCATTACGTCTATAAAACCCCTTTTGACAACCTTATATGGGATGTGGGGCATCAAGCCTATCCCCATAAAATCTTAACAGGTCGCCGTGACCGTATTGATACAATTCGCCAAAAAAATGGATTACATCCCTTCCCTTGGCGTGAAGAGAGCGAATACGACAAACTTTGTGTCGGTCACTCTTCAACCTCTATCAGTGCAGGTTTAGGTATGGCTGTTGCCGCTGAACAAGAAAAACTGAATAGAAAAACAGTTTGTGTCATTGGTGATGGTGCAATTACTGCGGGTATGGCTTTTGAAGCAATGAACCACGCAGGTGATATTGAACCAGATATGCTCGTTGTTCTTAATGATAACGAGATGTCGATTTCAGAAAACGTTGGTGCGTTGAATAATCATCTTGCACAATTGTTATCTGGCAAACTGTATACCACTTTGCGTGAAGGTGGAAAAAAAGTCTTTTCTGGTATTCCACCAATTAAAGAATTACTGAAAAAGACCGAAGAACATATCAAAGGCATGGTCGTTCCTGGCACCATGTTTGAAGAGTTAGGATTTAACTATATTGGTCCTGTTGATGGTCATGATGTTATTGCGTTAGTACAGACTCTCGCTAATATGCGTGATCTAAAAGGTCCTCAACTTCTGCATATTATGACCAAAAAAGGTCGTGGATATGCCCCTGCTGAACGTGATCCGATTAGCTGGCACGCTGTACCTAAATTTGATCCACAAGCAGGTACATTACCTAAAAGCCCTAATGCACGACCTACCTTTTCCAAAATTTTTGGTGACTGGCTATGTGAAGAAGCCTCAACCGATCCAAAATTGATGGCAATTACTCCAGCTATGCGTGAAGGCTCGGGTATGGTGCGCTTCTCAAAAGAATACCCATCACAATACTTTGATGTTGCTATCGCAGAACAACACGCCGTTACCTTTGCAGCAGGTTTAGCCATTGGTGGCTATAAGCCGATTGTTGCTATTTACTCAACATTCTTACAACGCGCTTATGACCAAGTGATCCACGATATTGCCATTCAAAAACTGCCTGTTTTATTTGCTATTGATCGTGGTGGTATTGTGGGAGCAGATGGTCAAACTCACCAAGGTGCTTTTGATCTCTCATTCTTACGCTGTATTCCTAATATGGTCATTATGGCGCCAAGTGACGAAAATGAGTGTCGCCAAATGCTTCACACCGGTTATCACTATCAAGATGGCCCTGTTGCTGTACGCTATCCAAGAGGCTCTAGTATTGGTGCGCAATTGCAACCACTTGATCCACTGCCTATGGGTAAAGGTATTATTCGTCGTCAAGGCAAAGGTATTGCTATTCTAAACTTTGGTACATTACTACCAGAAGCGTTAGAAGTCGCTGAAAAACTTGATGCAACGGTAGCCGATATGCGTTTTATCAAGCCTCTTGATAAATCACTTATCCTTTCTCTGGCTGAACAGCATGATATGTTGGTAACACTAGAAGAAAATGCCATTATGGGTGGCGCGGGCAGTGGTGTTAATGAATTACTCATGCAAGAGCGTTGCTTAGTACCTGTTTTAAATCTAGGCATTCCTGATTTGTTTGTACCACAAGGTGGACAAGAAGAGATCCGAGCAGACTTAGGACTTGATGCTGTTGGTATTGAGAAATCTATTACGGATTATCAAGCTAAATAACGTCTTAAATGCCCGTTTTAAACGGGCATTTTTCTATGCTAATCACTTACCAAAACGACTATTAAATCTTTGATTACTAATTCTTTTATTCATTTTTGAATTACAATTTGGGCATAAGTGTTGTTTTTTACCATCGATAGTCCATGTGTAATATTTCCTTTTAAAACTAAGGTTACAAACATCACAATGGCTAGGTTTAAAAATAGCGGACACCAAAGCAAAAAAAATAATAATACCAATTATCCATCCCATACAGCCCCCTTGCATAAGGAAAACTTAATAATAAATTAAACCTAGTACTATTATTACTCAAACTCCTCTATGTAATATGTCGTCTATAACTCATATTTTATGAAAATCACTGCAAATAAAACATTCTCCTATTGAATCCATTCAGCATTAATTTATTCAATCAGTTAGATTTTTCTTTCTTTTTGCTTGTCAACGAAACGTTTCGATCATGCTCACAATCTGAATAAATCAAACTTGTTTTCCCCCTTTTCTTTTCTACTATATAAGCAGCGAAACGTTTCGCTGAGGAGGAAATATGAAAAAAGGCGTATTACTAAATAGTCCTATTTCTAGCGTAATTTCACGTTTAGGACACACTGACAAAATCACTATTGCAGATGCCGGATTACCCATTCCCTCTTCTGTTGAACGTATTGATCTCGCTCTAACACAGGGTATTCCTGACTTTATGTCAGTATTGCAAACAATCACTCATGAAATGCAAGTTGAAGCAGTGATGCTGGCGGAAGAAATTAAGACCATTAATCCCCTCCTTTTTAATGAGATAGTCTCTTACCTCTATTTATTAGAGAAAGAACAGAAGAAACCCATTCAAATAATGTATGTTTCACATGAAGCATTCAAAAGACAACTTACTGAAAATAAGGCTGTTATTAGAACAGGTGAATGTACACCTTATGCCAATATTGTGTTGTTTTCTGGTGTGACTTTCTGAGGACAATATGAAACCTTTACTCGAACTTAAAGATATTGATAAGTCATTCCCGGGTGTAAAAGCACTATCAGGCGCTACATTGCGCATTTATCCCGGTCGAGTGATGGCCTTAGTGGGTGAAAATGGTGCTGGCAAATCAACGCTGATGAAAGTACTTACTGGCATTTATAAAAAAGATGCTGGCGAGGTAATTTATCAAGGTGAAAGTTGTGCTTTTAATGGCCCCAAATCTTCCCAAGAAGCAGGAATAGGCATTATTCACCAAGAGCTTAACCTTATTCCTGAATTAACCATTGCAGAAAATATCTTCCTAGGTCGTGAGTTTACGCGTGCTTTTGGCGCCATTGACTGGAAGAAAATGTATGCAGAGGCTGATAAGTTATTAGCCCGATTAAACCTTGCATACAGTAGTCACCGTTTAGTGTCTGAATTATCGATTGGTGATCAGCAAATGGTAGAAATTGCCAAGGTACTTAGTTTTGGTTCCAAAGTGATTATTATGGATGAGCCAACGGATGCATTAACTGACACCGAAACGGAATCGCTATTTAGTGTTATTCGAGAACTAAGAGATCAAGGTTGTGGCATTGTTTATATCTCACATCGCTTAAAAGAGATCTTTGAGATTTGCGATGACGTGACCGTACTTCGAGATGGTCAATTTATTGGTGAAAAACCCGTTAGCACATTACAAGAAGATACGCTCATTGAAATGATGGTTGGCCGTAAGTTAGAAGACCAATATCCTCGTATCAACATCCCCCAAGGCAAAACCAAACTCAATGTCATTAACCTCAGTGGTGAAGATGTTCACGATGTCAGTTTCTCATTACATGAAAGTGAAATTCTCGGTATTTCAGGTTTAATGGGTGCTGGTCGTACAGAATTAATGAAAATTATCTACGGCGCATTACCCAAAACCAATGGCACCGTAGAGCTAGATGGCAAACCCTGCCAAATCAAAAAACCGGTTGAAGGATTGGAACACGGCATTGTTTATATCTCTGAAGACAGAAAACGAGATGGCTTAGTGCTAGGTATGTCAGTGAAAGAAAATATGTCACTGACCGCACTTCGTTATTTTAGCCGTGGCATGGGAGTACTCAATCATAAAGAAGAGCAACTCACTGTCGGTGATTTTATTAAATTATTCAATATAAAAACCCCTTCAATGGATCAAACAATTGGCTTTTTATCAGGGGGAAATCAACAAAAAGTGGCTATCGCAAGAGGCCTGATGACTCGCCCTAAAGTGCTTATTCTTGATGAACCCACTCGTGGTGTAGACGTTGGTGCTAAAAAAGAAATTTATCAGCTAATTAATAAATTTAAACAAGAAGGATTAAGCATCATATTAATTTCTTCTGAAATGCCTGAGGTAATGGGAATGAGTGACCGTATTTTGGTGATGCATGAAGGTCGTATTAGCGGTGAGTTTTCAGCTCACAATGTCACACAAGAAATGCTAATGGCAGCCGCTGTTGGTAAACAATATGACGCTAAGGTAGGAGTTTGATATGAGCACGAATTCAATTCCAGCGTCAAAACGTTGGTTTTCAAAAGCATGGCTATTAGAGCAAAAATCACTGATAGCATTACTACTTCTGATTGTTGTCGTTTCCACACTCAGCCCTAATTTCTTTACCTTAAACAATATATTCAACATTCTTCAGCAAACATCGGTTAACGCCATTATGGCGGTTGGCATGACGCTGGTCATTTTAACCTCTGGTATCGACTTATCTGTTGGTTCATTGCTTGCATTAACCGGTGCTGTTGCTGCTTCTATGGTTGGCGCTGATATTAATGCCCTTGTTGCGGTTATCGGTGCATTAGCACTTGGTGCAGCTATTGGTGGTGTAACAGGGATTATCGTGGCAAAAGGTAAAGTTCAAGCCTTTATTGCTACATTAGTCATGATGTTATTACTGCGCGGTGTTACCCGTGTTTATACCGACGGCAGCCCAATTAATACTGGATTTAGCGATAATGCCGATCTCTTTAGCTGGTTTGGTATTGGTCGTCCATTTGGGATCCCAACTCCAATCTGGCTCATGATGATTGTCTTTTTAAGTGCATGGTATTTATTACATCACACCCGTTTAGGTCGTTATATTTATGCGCTTGGGGGAAATGAATCAGCAACACGTTTATCTGGTATTAGCGTCGATAAAATAAAAATTATTGTTTATGCACTGTGTGGTTTGTTAGCTGCCCTTGCTAGCGTAATTGAAGTTGCTCGCCTTTCATCAGCACAACCGATGGCTGGTAATGGTTATGAGTTAGATGCCATTGCTGCGGTTGTTCTGGGTGGTACCAGCCTTGCGGGTGGTAAAGGCCGTATTATCGGTACGTTAATTGGTGCACTTATTCTAGGCTTCTTAAATAACGCACTGAATTTATTAGGAATATCATCAAACTATCAAATGATAGTAAAAGCGGTGGTCATCTTACTTGCTGTTTTGGTAGATAACAAAAAATAACTCTCTATTCTCTTAATCCGAACCCCAACAGGAACTTATATTATGAAACTCAAAAAAATGGCGACACTTCTTTCTGTTGTTGCGTTAAGTGCCACAATCAGCGCTAACGCGTTTGCAAAAGAATCTATCGCACTTGTTATCTCTACACTCAATAATCCATTCTTTGTCACCATGAAAGACAGTGCACAGAAAGAAGCAAATCGTTTAGGTTACGATTTAGTTGTGCTTGACTCGATGGATAACCCAGCTAAAGAGCTTGCTAACGTGCAAGATTTAACCGTAAAAGGCACACGCTTAATGCTCATTAACCCAACAGACTCAGATGCTGTAGGTAATGCGGTTATTTTAGCGAATAAAGCTAAGATCCCAGTTATCACCTTAGATCGTGTTGCAAACAAAGGTGAAGTTGTCAGCCATGTTGCTTCTGATAACCGCCTTGGTGGTAAAATGGCGGGTGACTATATTGCTGAAAAAGTGGCCAATGATGCCAAAGTTATTCAACTAGAAGGGATCACTGGAACCTCTGCATCTCGTGAACGTGGTGAAGGTTTTAAACAAGCGGTTGATGCTCACAAACTGAATATACTTGCCAGCCAACCTGCTGATTTTGACCGCACAAAAGGTCTTAACGTGATGCAAAATCTATTAACTGCTTATCCTGCGGTTCAAGCTGTTTTTGCACAAAATGATGAAATGGCATTAGGTGCATTACGTGCATTGCAAACCGCGGGTCGTAGCGATGTATTAGTGATTGGTTTCGATGGTACAGATGATGGGATCAAAGCGGTAAACCGTGGCATGTTAGGCGCAACCATTGCTCAACGCCCAGACCAAATTGGTATTATCGGCATCCAAACTGCAGATAAAATTCTCAAAGGCGAAAAAGTGGATGCAACAATCCCAGTCGAACTTGAGTTAGTTATTAAAAAATAACAACAAATGCCACGGAGTGATGTTGCTCCGTGGTGGCTTTGATCATTAAAACACGTTTTCACAAGGATAAAGGCTATGACAACACCTCGCCTTGCTGTTCTAGGTAGCATTAATGTTGACCACATTATGAATATTTCAAAATTTCCAAAACCAGGTGAAACCATTATTGGTCATCAATACAAAATAGCCTTTGGTGGTAAAGGTGCAAACCAAGCTGTTGCTTGTGGTCGCAGTGGCGCCGATATTACCTTTATTGCTTGTGTCGGTGATGATGCGATTGGCAGTGAGATAATCTCACAATTTAAAACAGATAATATTCATATTGATGCAATTAGTATTATTCCGCAAACACCAACAGGTGTTGCGATGATCCTTGTTAATGAGCAAGGTGAAAACGTAATTAGCATCATTGCAGGTGCTAACGGCGCACTAACACCTATACATCTTGAGCAATATCATCATGTTATTGAACACGCTGATGCCTTATTAATGCAGTTAGAATCACCGTTAGATACCGTATTTGAAGCAGCTAAACTGGCAAAATCACATCATACAAAAGTTATTTTAAACCCAGCTCCAGCTCAACCTTTATCTGATGAATTTCTGAGTTTTATTGATGTTATCACCCCAAATGAGACAGAAGCCGAAATATTAACTGGCGTTTCTGTGCATGATGAAGCGGGTGCTGCAAAAGCAGCCGATATTTTACATCGTAAAGGTATCAAACAAGTGCTTATCACTTTAGGTAGCCGTGGTGTATGGTTTAGTGAGCAAGGAAAAGGGATGATAATTCCTGGATTTCGTGTCGATGCTGTTGATACCATTGCCGCAGGTGATACATTTAACGGTGCATTTGTCACAGCAATATTAGAAGGCAAACCTTCTGTTGAGGCTATTCGTTTTGCCCATGCAGCGGCTGCCATTGCAGTTACACGTCATGGTGCGCAATCTTCAGTCCCTTGGCGTCATGAAATCGAATCATTTTTAGCAGAGCGAGCATAGTACTTTGGCAACAATGAAAGATGTCGCCCGTTTAGCGGGCGTTTCAACATCAACAGTCTCTCACGTTATCAATAACAATCGTTATGTCAGTGAAGGGATCCGTAAAAAGGTTAATGATGCTATTCAAACCCTAAATTACGCCCCTTCTGCTTTAGCACGCAGTTTAAAAATGAACTGTACTCACACCATTGGTATGTTAGTAACAGCAAGTAGCAACCCTTTTTATGCCGAGGTTGTGCGGGGTGTTGAACGCAGTTGTTATGAAAAAGGCTATAGTTTGATTCTATGTAATACCGAAGGTGATTATGAACGAATGGATAGTAGCCTTGAAACCTTGCTACAAAAGCGTGTTGATGGCCTATTGTTGATGTGTACGGAAGCCAGAGCGCCCTCTCATGAAGTGCTAAATCGTTATCCTCGTTTGCCTATGGTCATGATGGATTGGTCCCCATTTGAATATGGTGGAGATATTATTCAAGATAACTCCCTGCTTGGGGGAGAAATTGCTACCAATTATCTGATTGAAAAAGGCTTTACTGAAATTGCCTGTATTGCAGGTCCACAAGATAAACTCCCAGCAAAACATCGTTTGCAAGGCTATTACAATGCGATGCAAAAAGCAGGACTCGCTATTCGAGAAGAGTTTGTGTTAACCAGTGATTTTGAATTTGCTGGTGGATTTAGCGCAATGCAAAAATTACTCTCACATTCTGTCTTACCACAAGCGGTTTTTACCTGTAATGACGCAATGGCAGTTGGTGCTTATCAAGCTATTTATCAAAAAGGTTTGCGTGTACCTGATGATATCTCAGTGATGGGCTATGATGATATAGATCTAGCCTCTTATATGATCCCTCCTCTTTCTACTATCCACCAACCCAAAGATGAATTGGGTAAACTGGCTGTCAGCCAATTATTACATCGTATGGAAAATATCGATGCTGATGACAATGTTTTGGTTCTTACTCCCAAACTTATAGAGCGTGGCTCGGTAATAGAAAATAAAAAATAATCTATTAACATTAATGAGTTAAAACTTTTCGTATAGATTTTATACAACTCATTTGGTATCCTTTCTAAACTGCTATATACTTATGCTATATAGCAGTTATTGAAAGGAGGCTATCATTATGATCCAGCATGGCAAAGTATTTATGAGCAATAGAACACAAAATGTTCGTTTACCTGCTGATACTCGTTTTCCTGATGATGTAAAAGACGTTGTGGTTCGTGTAAAAGGAAAAGAGAGAATTATCACACCGATACAGAATGCATGGGATAGCTTTTTCTTATCTGAAAAGTCTGTAACAGATGATTTTTTATCTGAAAGACCAGATCAAGTCACAAGCGAAAGAGAATCCTTTGATGATTAAATATCTGCTAGATACGAATATTGTTATATTTACAATTAAACGTAGACCTGAATTTCTGTTACCAAAATTTAATCAGTATGTTGAACAGCTAGCTATTTCAACAATAACACTTGCTGAACTACTATATGGTGCTGAAAAAAGCTCAAATTCAGCAAAAAATTTAGCTACTGTTAATGATTTCGTTTCTAGACTAAATGTTTTACCTTATGACGAACTTGCAGCCTTTCACTATGGTGATATAAGAGCAACACTCGAAAAGCAAGGTAAACGCATTGGTGATAATGACTTGCATATAGCAGCACATGCCAGAAGCAAAGGATTAATCGTCGTTACAAATAATACCAAAGAGTTTGAGAGAGTTGATGGTTTAAGGATTGAAGATTGGACTCATCATTAACTCAAATACCAAACTTATAGAGCGTGGCTCGGTGAGTTATTTTGTCAAATAATAACAAGAAGATTAACACTATTAATAATGATGCTCTCTTTTAAGATGAGGGCATTTATTTTTAGTTATATTTATCAAACTATCACTTTAATATCATAAAGTTAAGTAATATTTAAAACTACTTTTATTTATATTTATTTTCTATTTAACTCTCTATATCTAGCCTACTTTTTCTCACTTCTTACGTCATAACCTATGAAAGGTGCAAATTTCCATCAAATCCATTATACTATCGCCCTTTCGCATTATCTGATGCCAGATCATTTAGGGCATTACTTTAAATTTTTCATGCTTAAACGATAATGTGTCCTTTAATTTATGGGGCAAGTGTTATCCTCATTTTGACGATTAATCACTTCCCATTTTGATAAAATTTGAGAGTATTATTATGTCATTACCTTCTTGTCCTAAGTGCAATTCAGAATACACCTATGAAGATGGTGCAATGTATGTTTGCCCTGAATGTGCGCACGAGTGGAACGATGCTGAACCTGTCGTTGATACCGATGAGCTAATCGTTAAAGATGCTAACGGCAATTTATTAGCTGATGGTGATTCAGTAACCGTGATTAAAGATCTAAAAGTTAAAGGTAGCTCAACCATGCTAAAAATCGGTACTAAAGTAAAAGGTATCCGTTTAGTGGAAGGCGACCATAATATTGATTGTAAAATTGATGGCTTTGGGCCAATGAAGTTGAAATCTGAATTTGTGAAAAAGAACTAAAATAAGAGATTATTAATAATCTTTTTAAATATAAATTTAGATATTATCAAGATCATCAAAGGCGCTAATAAAGCGCCTTTTGATTAAAGTAAGGTTACTCGTTAGCATCACTAAAGTGATCAAACCCTTTAAGATTAGGGTGTACATCTTTACCATCACGTAAGTAACGGATCCCTTCAGCAATCGGCATAATTTGCCCAATACAATGAAAATCGGCTCCAGTATGCGCTAATGCAATCTCTAGCGCGCCACGGTTGATTTCAGGTACCGTAAAGCATAATTCGTAATCTTCACCGCCACTTAATGCCCAAATCTCCGCTTGTTCTTCGCTTACTTCCGCTTTCATCGCTGGTGAGTAAGGTAATGCGTCTAAATTTAAGCGCGCACCACAACCACTTGCCGTAAGAATATGGTTCAAATCAGAAATAAGTCCATCAGAAATATCAATCGCAGATGTTGCTAAATGGCGCAATGCTTGGCCTTGTAATAAACGAGGCTGAGGACGCAAATGCCTTGCGACAAAATAATCGCTATGTTCTTTTTCTGCTGGTTGTAATCTATTTTGTAGGACGGCAAGCCCTGCTGCACTATCACCTAAAAATCCAGTAACGTAAATCCAATCACCTATTTTAGCACCTGAACGTAATAATGCCGTTCCTTGAGGAACTAGTCCTTGTATTGTGATTGTTAAACTTAAAGGTCCACGAGTCGTATCACCGCCAATTAACTGGATTGCATAATAATCTGCTAATGCAAAGAAAGAACGACTAAAAGCCTCAAGCCATTCACTGTTTGTATCAGGTAATGTTAATGCCAGAGATGCCCAAGAAGGATCAGCGCCCACAGCGGCTAAATCACTAATATTTACAGCTAGCGCTTTATAGGCTAAGTCTTCAGGTGAGATAGAAGGAAGGAAGTGAATGCCACTGACTAAAGTATCGGTACTAATCGCAACTTGCTGCTTTTCGGGTACTGTCAATATTGCGCAGTCATCACCAATACCTGTACTTACGTCTTTTCGTTTTACAGGCTGTGACGTGAAATATTGTTTGATAAGGGAGAATTCACCACAAGGCATTATCAATTTCCTATTTAGCTGTGCCTACTAAACTCGTTTTATTAAACAAAAGGCCGGAAATACCGGCCTTGAATTATTTACCATAGAGGAAACGTGAAAAACGTTATTTTTTACGTCGTACTATTGGTGCTGCTTTATCAAGCACGCCATTAACAAACTTATGGCTATCATCAGCACCAAATACCTTAGCCAGTTCAATCGCTTCGTTAATCGCAACTTTGTAAGGAACATCTTCGCGGAAGCTTAGTTCAAACATTGCTAAACGTAAAATTGCTTTTTCAACTTGACCAAGTTCTTCAAGTTGGCGGGATAAATAAGGCTCCATTGCCTTATCTAAACGTGTTGCATTAATGGCAACACCCACTAAAAGCTCACGAAAATAAGCAATATCTACACCTTGGGTATCCTGCTCGGATAAAAACTCCAATTCCACATCCGCGATGTCATTTCCGGATAATTGCCATGAGTAGATAGCCTGAACAGCACACTCACGAGCACGACGACGAGCAGCAGGTTTCACAAAATTCCCCTTTAGTTAAAACAGATGATTAGCCTTTTATGGCTTTAAGTACATTGATCATTTCAAGTGCTGTCATTGCAGCTTCAGCACCTTTGTTGCCCGCTTTGGTTCCAGCGCGTTCAATAGCCTGCTCAATATTTTCAGTGGTTAAAACACCAAAAGTCACAGGGATCTCACTTTGCATTGCAACTTGAGATAAACCAGAGCTACATTCGCCAGCAACGTATTCAAAATGTGCGGTTCCACCACGGATAACAGTACCTAACGCGATAACTGCATCGTATTTGTCGCTTTCAGCTAAAGCTTTAACTGTTAACGGTAGCTCGTAAGCACCAGGAACCCAAACGACGGTAATATTTTCAGAGGAAACTTGTCCAATACGTTCTAATGCATCAACCGCACCTTCTAATAAGCTGTCGTTGATGAAATTATTAAAACGGGCAATTGCAATTGCTACGCGTGCGTTTGGCGCCGCGACAACACCTTTGATTACGTTCATAGGTTACCTTTTTCTCCTATCCGCGGGGCGCGGATTTTATCATATTCTTTCCCTTACTGCGCTCTGTTTTATTATTACACAGCAAAGGAGCCAAAAACCCTTGATAAATCAAGGCATTTAGTTGGCTGATAACGATGTCGTAACGACAGGAAATAACACACACAGCGCTATTTTACTACAAATAGCGCCGTAGACACACTTATTTGCGTCTATTAATAACGAGGTTTTAAACAAACTCTGATATCAGAGCCAATCTGTTGAAGAGAATCTACTGTAAATTCAGGTGCTTCGGATAATGATGAAAGGGGCGAAAGTGCAAATAAACCTCGTGCATCATTCCCTAAAATTTTAGGTGCGATATAGATAATAAGTTCATCAACAAGCCCAGCTTCTAATAATGCGCCAGCAAAATGTGCCCCACTTTCAACCCATACAGTATTGATATTGCGTTTACCCAATTGCATCATTAATAAAACTAAATCTACACCACTGTTTTTACCATTCGTTGGTAATAGAATTTCTGAAACATTGCCTTGCCAATCACTTGGCTGTGATTTTGTACGCGCTAACCAGCATTCGCCTTCGATTTGAGTAATTTTATGATTGTCTGTTACTCTATTTTGGCTATCAGTGACAATACGAATAGGTTGGCGTAATGTTTCTTTAGGATAAATAGCTTTGATTTCATCTGAAAGCTCATCCCAACGCACATTCATGGAGGGATCATCTGCTAATACTGTCGCACTAGTAGTCAAGATAGCACTTGCTTGTGCTCTGAAATTTTGTACATCACGGCGGGATGCTTTAGACGTTATCCATTGGCTTTCTCCCGATGCTAATGCTGTTTTACCATCTAAAGACGCGCCAAGTTTTAACTGAACGTAAGGAAAGCCGGTTCTCATTCGTTTGAAAAAACCAACATTCAGTTTTTCAGCTTCTTGCATTAATACGCCATGTGAGACATCAATTCCCGCTGATAGTAATTTGTGCAATCCACGACCTGCAACTTGAGGATTAGGATCTTGCATCGCAGCAACAACTCGTTTTACCCCGGCATTAATCAAAGCATCAGCGCAAGGTGGTGTTTTACCGAAATGGCTACAAGGCTCAAGCGTAACATAAGCTGTTGCCCCTTTTGCTTTATCACCAGCCATTTTCAACGCATTAACTTCTGCATGTGGGCCACCAGCATGATGATGATAACCTTCGCCAACAATGTCGCCTTCTTTAACAATCACACAGCCTACATTCGGATTAGGTGATGTTGTAAAGCGACCTAATGCAGCAAGCTCAATCGCTCGACGCATGTAGTATTCATCGTTCAGGCTTTCATTTTCGTGTTGGTTGTTGCTGTTGTTATTTGTCATAATAATTACATTTAATTTTATTATTTATCGTTATTTTTCAAATTATTAAATAAGGCACAGTATTAATATATTAATCCTGTAATTTTGCGATTTCTTCACCAAAATCACGGATATCCTCAAAACTACGATAAACAGAAGCAAAGCGAATGTAAGCCACTTTATCGAGTTTTTTTAGTTGTTCCATTACAAAATTGCCAATTTCTTTTGAAGGTATTTCCCTTTCACCTGTTGCTCTTAATTGTGATTTGATATGGCTTATCGCAGCTTCAACATCATCCGAACTAACAGGACGTTTTTCTAATGCTTTAAGCATACCTCGACGAAGTTTCTCTTCATCAAAAGGCTCACGAATTTCATCACTTTTCACAACACGAGGCATCACTAACTCTGCTACTTCAAAGGTAGTAAAACGTTCATGACAAACAAGACATTGGCGACGACGGCGCACTTGTGAACCATCACCAACAAGTCTGGAATCAATTACCTTGGTATCTACGGCTCCACAAAATGGGCAATGCATAGTTATTCCTACTTTTGACAATACTCATAAACAGTGTACCTGTTCAGTGAACAAAAAACACCCTGTCAGTATACACTGGCAGGGTGTTTGCGATGTTTTATCAGAAAAACGCTCTATTATGGTAAGAGAGTTGTCTGATCGGCACCCTCTTTTTCCACTTTCTGTACAATCAGGTGTTCACGTTTCATTCCCATTTTCAGTGCTAATGCAGAAGCCACATAAATGGAAGAAATAGTACCAATTGAAACACCGATCAACATGACTAAAGAGAAACCTTCTAGCATTGAACCACCAAAGATATACAGCATTAATACAACCAGTAATGTTGTTGCTGATGTCATGATGGTACGGCTTAATGTCTGTGTCAGAGAAACGTTCATAATTTCATATGATGTTCCTCGACGAATTTTACGGAAGTTCTCACGAATACGGTCTGATACAACGATACTATCATTCAGTGAGTAACCTATAACAGACATCAATGACGCTACAATGGTTAAGTCAACCTCTATGTGGAACAGTGAAAGAACACCTAGTGTTATCACCACGTCATGCGCAAGTGCAATAACAGCACCTAACGCCAAACGCCATTCAAAACGGAATCCAACATAGATAAGAATACAGATAAGTGCGGATAATAACGCCATTGCACCTGTTTGAGCCAATTCACTTCCCACACTTGGCCCAACAAATTCAATACGTTTTACCACAGCATCGTTATCAACTTTAGCATTGATAACATCGATAACTTTCTTACCTAATTCTTGACCAGCCTGTCCTTCAACAGGAGGCATACGCACCATAATATCGCGGCTGCTACCAAAGTTTTGTAACAGAGGATCTTTAAAGCCCGCTGCATCTAGGCTATCACGCATTTTATCAAGGTCGGCTGGTTGACTGAGATTGATCTCAATTACTGTACCACCTGTAAAATCCAGTCCCCAGTTAAATCCTTTCACGGAAATGATAGCAATTGATGCTATCAAAAGCAGAAACGAAATACTAAAGGCGACGTTGTCCCAACGCATAAAGTCAATGACTCTACGACCATGGTTTAATTGTTCAACAGTATAATCCTGTGCCACAACGTGCTCCTTAAATAGACAGTTTCTTAACGCGTTTACCACCATACAGCAGGTTTACAATCGCACGAGTACCGACGATAGCGGTAAACATGGATGTTGCAACCCCGATTGCAGTTGTGATAGCAAAGCCTTTGATTGAGCCGGTACCGACTGCATAAAGGATCACCGCTGTAATTAATGTGGTTAAGTTCGCATCAATAATACTGGAGAAGGCACCTTTATAACCTTCATGGATTGCTTGTTGTACTGATCGACCATTACGTAACTCTTCTTTGATACGTTCGTTTATCAGTACGTTGGCATCGACGGCGACGGCAAGTGTTAATACGATACCCGCAATACCCGGCATGGTCAGTGTTGCACCCGGTAATAGTGACATTACCCCAACGATTAACACCAAGTTTGCCATTAATGCAGTACTCGCAATCACACCAAATTTACGATAATAAATTATCATAAAGGCAACTGACGCAATCAGACCCCATAAACACGCTTCTAAACCTTGGGTAATATTTTGCAGACCCAAAGTTGGACCAATCGTTCTTTCTTCAACGATTTGAATAGGTGCAATCAACGCACCAGCACGTAATAACAGTGATAATTGACGTGCTTCATTCGCATTTGAAATACCTGTAATACGGAAGCTATTCCCTAAACGACTTTGAATATTCGCAACGTTGATAACTTCTTCACTTTTAACCAATACAGCGCGATCGTTCTCATCACGTTTACCGCTGTCTTTATACTCTACAAAAAGAGTTGCCATCGGTTTACCGACGTTATCTTTTGTAAAGTTAGACATGATAGAACCACCCGCACTATCAAGTGAAATATTCACTTGAGGTTGACCATATTCATCAGCCTGAGAGGTTGAATCAGTAATGTGGTCACCGGTTAAAATAACGCGTTTATAAAGAATAGTTGGTCTACCTTCACGGGTATATTTCACTTCGGAGTCACCCGGAATACGGCCAGTCTCTAAAGCAGAAGGATCAACGGTAGTATTGACTAAGCGGAATTCTAATGTTGCTGTCGCACCTAAAATTTCTTTAGCACGTGCGGTATCTTGGATACCCGGTAATTCAACAACAATTCGGTCAGCGCCTTGGCGTTGAACTAATGGCTCAGCAACCCCTAACTGGTTAACACGATTACGTAAAATGGTAATGTTTTGCTGTACTGCATAAGTACGCGCATCACGTAAACGTTCATCAGTAAAAATAGCTCTTAATGAGTTATTAGCACCATCTCTAAAAATGAGATCTTGGTTACGACGAGTCAGGTAATCTGAAGCTTTAGAGCGATCATCCGAGTTACGGAAACGGATTTCAACGCCATAGTTATCCGTTTTACGAATAGAAGAATACGGAATGCCTTCGTCGCGTAATAATGTACGCAGACTTTCAACATTTTGTTCTTGAAGTTTACCTAGCGCAGTTTCCATATCAACTTCCATTAGGAAGTGAACACCACCACGTAAGTCTAACCCTAGTTTCATCGGTTCACCGCCAATGGCTTCTAACCATTTAGGTGTTGCCGGTGCAAGGTTAAGCGCAACAATGAACTGGTCGCCTAATGCAGGCAACAACACTTCACGAGCACGTAATTGAATGTCAGGGTTACCGAAACGAGCCAAGATTGCACCATTTTCAAGTGCAATAGATTTCGCTTCAATTTTTTCTTTATCTAATAAAGATCGAACTTGATCCAGTGTTTGCTCATTGGCGGCGGTTCCCCGCGCGCCAGTGATTTGAACAGCCGGATCCTCACCATATAGGTTAGGAAGTGCGTAAAGCAGACCGATGAGGATAGCGGCTATCAACATCAGGTACTTCCACAAAGGATAACGGTTTAGCACGGCAGTTCCCTTTTCCCTTTGGGGAAATGTAATTAAATAGCTTTCATTGTGCCTTTAGGTAATACAGCGGCAACAAAGTCACGTTTGATAGTTACTTCAGTTGTTTCATTCAGAGCAACAACGATATAGCCGTTATCTGAAACCTTAACAACACGACCGATTAAACCACCCGTTGTTAAAACTTCATCACCTTTACCGATAGAATCCATCAGTTTACGATGTTCTTTAGTACGTTTTTGCTGTGGACGTAGGATCATAAAATAGAAAATCAGAATAAAGATCACTAACATCGGTAAAATAGACATAAAGCTAGCTTCAGGTGCTGCTTGTCCAGCAGAAGCTACAGCATCAGAAATGAAAAAACTCATTCACTTTTCCTCATTGTTGTCGATATCGACGATATTCAAGTTATAAGCCCAATATCATACACAGAATTGGGCTTTCTCGTATACATTAATCACACTTACTCGCACTGCCATTTAGCGGTGGTACGGGTTTTCCAATACGTTCGTAGAATTCATGTACAAACTCTTCAAAACGCGAGTCTTCAATAGACTGACGAATTTCAGCCATCAAACGCTGATAATAACGCAAGTTGTGGATAGTGTTCAGCCTTGCGCCTAAAATTTCGTTACAACGATCAAGGTGATGTAAATAAGCGCGGCTATAATTTTTACAAGTATAGCAATCACAATGTTCATCTAATGTTGATGTATCTGAACGATGTTTTGCATTACGAATTTTTATCACACCATCAGTTACAAATAGATGACCATTTCGTGCATTTCGTGTCGGCATAACGCAGTCAAACATATCAATACCGCGACGCACACCTTCAACTAAATCTTCTGGTTTACCAACCCCCATTAAATAACGCGGTTTATTCGCAGGAATTTGAGGGCAAACATGCTCTAAAATACGATGCATATCTTCTTTAGGTTCACCGACAGCAAGGCCGCCGACAGCGTAACCGTCAAAACCAATTTCGACTAGCCCTTTTACGGAGATATCACGTAAATCTTCGTAAACACCGCCTTGAATAATACCGAATAATGAATTTTTGTTATTGAGTTCATCAAAGCGTTCACGACTACGTTTAGCCCAACGTAATGACATTTCCATTGAATTTTTTGCGTAATCCCAGTCTGAAGGATATGGCGTACATTCATCAAAAATCATCACAATATCAGAACCTAAGTCGTATTGGATTTCCATTGATTTTTCTGGGCTTAAGAAAATCTTTTCACCGTTAATAGGGTTACGAAAGTGAACACCTTCTTCTTTAATTTTACGCATTGCGCCTAAACTAAAGACTTGGAAACCACCTGAATCCGTTAAGATAGGGCCTTGCCATTGCATGAAATCATGTAAATCACCATGTAATTTCATGATTTCTTGACCTGGGCGTAACCATAAGTGGAAGGTATTACCTAAAAGAATTTGCGCGCCTGTCGCTTTAACTTCTTCAGGCGTCATTCCTTTTACAGTACCGTAAGTACCCACTGGCATAAATGCAGGTGTTTCAACAACACCACGTTCAAAAATAAGGCGACCACGACGAGCATTACCGTCGGTTTTATCTAATTCGTATTTCACTCATCCTCCAAGCATCAGAAAAACAGTCCAATGCGCAATAAAAAACAGCACATTCTAATCATTTGTTAGACGGCTGTATATGTTACTTCAACAAAAACCCATGCTTAGTCAAAGGGATTAAGCCATAAAATTGAAATAACACTTCATAAAATGAAGAAAATCGTTAAAAAGAATAATAAATCTTTATTCTTGTCCGACTTTTTCATTGATAGCTAAAGGATTACGCGTAATAAACATCGCATCACCATAGCTGAAAAAACGATACTCTTGCTCAACAGCTTCTTTATAAGCATTCATGGTATTTTTATACCCAGCAAAAGCAGAAACCAGCATGATTAATGTTGATTCTGGTAAATGGAAATTAGTAATCAACGCATCAATAACTTGGTATTGGTAACCAGGATAAATAAAGATTTGAGTATCATCAAAGAAAGGAGCAATTAACGCATCGTTTGTTGCTTTCGCTGCACTTTCTAATGAGCGAACAGAAGTTGTACCTACAGCAATCACACGATTACCGCGCGCTTTACACGCTAATACAGCATCAACCACGTCTTGTGGTACTTCTGCGTATTCAGAATGCATTGTGTGTTCTTCAATATTATCAACACGTACAGGTTGGAAAGTTCCTGCGCCAACATGCAGTGTGACAAATGCCATCTCAATCCCTTTTTCTTTTAAGGCTTGAAGTAATGGTTCATCAAAGTGCAATCCTGCAGTAGGTGCAGCAACGGCACCTGGGCGCTCGTTATAGACCGTTTGATAAAGCTCTTTATCCGATTCTTCATCAGGACGATCAATATAAGGAGGTAAAGGCATATGCCCAATACTATTCAGAATGGTGAGAATATCTCTTTCATCATCAAAGCGAATTTCAAAAAGCGTATCATGACGCGCAACCATAGTTGCTTGTACACTTTCATCCTCGCCTAACACAAGAACTGCACCTTCTTTCGGCGATTTAGAGGCTCTAACATGAGCAAGCACGCGATGCTCATCGAGCATACGCTCAACTAACACTTCGATTTTACCGCCTGACGCTTTGCGGCCATAAATACGCGCAGGGATCACGCGAGTATTATTAAAAACCAGCAGATCACCAGCATTTATTTTATCTAACACATCGGTAAAAATACCGTGTGATAAAGCACCAGTCTCACCCTCTAAAGAGAGCAAACGACAACCGCTGCGTTGAGGTTGTGGATAGTGAGCAATCAAGGCTTCTGGCAATTCAAATGTAAAGTCTGATACACGCATAATTAAACGACTACTTTCATAAAAAACAGGCGGACTAGTCTAGTGCTGCCAGCTTATCAGTGCAACAAAGAAGCCCTTTTTTATTCAAAAAGCGCTATGATGATCCAATGAATTATCTCGCTCACCTACATCTGGCCTTTAGAGCAAAAAGCTCTCTATTAGGTAATATGATGGCAGATTACGTCAAAGGCACGCCTAGCTCTGATTACAGCCAAGCTGTTATTGAGGGCATTCGCATGCATAGACGCATCGATGTGCTCACAGACACTCACCCGTTAGTAAAACAAGCTCGTTTGTTGTTCCCTGCCGAATATCGTCGAGTCGCCCCTATAACTTTAGATGTCTTTTGGGACCATTTTCTCTCCTTAAATTGGCCTCAATTCGAACCAAACATGTCTTTAACTGAATTCGTCACTAAAACACGAAATATTATTGAGCCAGATTTATGGCAAACACCTGAAAAATTTCAAGAACTCAACGAATATTTGTGGTCACAATCTTGGTTAATTCGTTACGCTGATAAAACGTATATAGCTCAAACATTAAAAGGAATGGCGAGAAGAAGGCCACGATTAAGTGCGCTAGCTGGCTCTTATATTGCACTTGAAACCCATTATGATGAATTAAGTGAGATTTTCTGGCAATTTTATCCACAATTGCTAGAAAGAGCACAACATCATCAACTGGATAACTGATACATTTAACCGCTATTTTGAGTTTCATCTTGTTGTCATATCGTAGGATTACATTCGTGATATCAAAGAGATGCTAAGTCAATTTATCATATTATTCGTAACGATTTGTTAACAAGCATAGTATTCATTTTCAAAGTTGATTAGAATGAATGGTTATACAAGGAGTCATAAATAATCCTACTTTGTTGTATTAAGTTGATAGTTATAATCTATCAAATAGATTGTTTTGTTTTACTTTATCAATAGCGATTGATTATTTATGCTGTAGTCATTATTTAAAAACAGGGTATACACCCTGAATTTGCTCTAAATAATTCAAGATGTGGCTAGGCGACAAGTAAATGAGCCGCTAGGAGCATACAAAAGTATGTGACTAGTGCGACAAGTAAATGAGTCGCTAGGAGCATACAAAAGTATGTGACTAGTGCGAATGAACGTAGTCAACAACGCTACAACTTGAAATATGACGAGTATAAACTCTTTCAATTTACAGGAGTACATTATGGTTCTGGTTACTCGCAAAGCCCCTGATTTCACAGCTGCTGCCGTTTTAGGTAATGGCGAAATTGTTAACGATTTCAACCTGCATTCATTTATCAAAGGCAAACCTGCCGTTATTTTCTTCTGGCCAATGGATTTTACTTTTGTTTGCCCTTCAGAACTGATTGCATTTGATCACCGTTTTGAAGAATTCAAAAAACGCGGTGTTGAAATCATCGGTGTTTCTATGGACTCAGAATTCGTTCATAACGCATGGCGTAAAACTCCTATTGATGACGGTGGTATTGGTGAAGTTAAATATCCAATGGTTGCTGATATCAAACATGACATCATCAAAGCTTACGGTATTGAACACCCAGAAGCTGGCGTTGCACTGCGTGGTTCATTCCTGATTGACAAAGAAGGTATTGTTCGTCACCAAGTCGTTAACGATCTGCCATTAGGTCGTAACATTGATGAAATGATCCGTATGGTTGACGCTCTGCAATTCCACGAAGAACACGGCGAAGTTTGCCCTGCTCAGTGGGAAAAAGGTCAAGAAGGTATGGGTGCATCTCCAGACGGCGTTGCTAAATATCTAAAAGCAAACTCTGGCAAACTGTAATTTAACAGTAAGCTAAAGCATTTCTAAAAGCCTGTGAAAACAGGCTTTTTTTATTGTTTATCGCCACATTTAGCTATTCTTAGCTCATCCCCTTATTACCATTATTAATTATCCATAATCTTATTATTTTCCAGCTTAAAGAGAATTTTGTGATCATCACATCAAAAAAAATTCTCCTCAGCAATAACCTCTCTCTATACTTATTGTTACGCAATTGTTAATTATTATTAATAACAGCGTATACCACTCCTATTTTATTTGTCTTTATTCAAGATAACTCACTGTTATTAATGGAGATAATAATGATTATTATAAAAAGAACTCACCTGCTGTTACTCACTACCCTTTTTTCACACTCACTTTATGCAGCCTATGAGCCTGCTGTTGAAGCACAACATGGTATGGTTGTCTCTTCTCAACATTTAGCATCCCAAGTAGGGAATGATATTTTACAAAAAGGAGGGAATGCCATTGATGCGGCTGTTGCTGTTGGTTATGCCCAAGCTGTAGTAAATGCCTGCTGTGGTAACATTGGTGGTGGTGGTTTTATGACCATACACCTTGCTGATGGCACAAATACCTTTATTAATTTTAGGGAAACAGCGCCCACTGCGGCTTCTAAAAATATGTATTTAGATAAAGAAGGTAATTTAATTAAAGATGCCAGTTTATACGGTTATCTCGCATCAGGTGTACCTGGTACAGTCAAAGGTCTTGATTCTGCGTTAGAAAAATACGGTACACTTTCACGCAAAGATGTCATGGCGCCAGCCATTAAGCTTGCAAGAGAAGGCTATATTTTAACGCGTGCTGATACGGATGTATTAGAAACAACAACAGAACGCTTTAAGCAAGATCCTGAATCGGCAAAAATTTTCTTAAAACCAGATGGAACGCCATGGCAACCGGGTGATCGTCTCATTCAAACTGACTTAGCCAATACACTTGAACTAATTGCAAACCAAGGTGCTGATGCATTTTATCAAGGTGAAATCCCTAAAAAAGTTGAAGAAGCATCGAAACAACATAATGGCCTGTTAACTCAAGAAGATTTTGCTAACTTCACGATTACAGAAACCAAACCTATCACCTGCACTTATCGAGGTTATGAGTTTATTTCTGCACCACCGCCAAGTTCAGGGGGGGTCACTATCTGTCAAACGTTGAATATTTTAGAAGGTTACGATCTTAAATCGATGGGCTTTAACTCGGCTGAATATGTTCATACTCTGACAGAAGCAATGCGCCATGCTTATATGGACAGAAATACGTTTCTTGGTGACCCCCAATTTATTAAAAACCCAACAGAAAAGTTATTAAGTAAAGCTTACGCCACCGAACTTCGCCAACAAATTAAACCGAATAAAGCAACGCCATCAGAAAATGTACAACCCGGCATAGCTCCTCATGAAAGTCCTGAAACAACACACTACTCAGTAATGGATAAAGACGGCAATGCAGTTTCGACCACTTACACCATTAATGGTCGCTTTGGTGCCGTTGTTATTGCCCCTGGCACTGGCTTTTTCCTCAATAATGAGATGGATGATTTTACAACCAAAGTTGGTGAAAAAAATCTCTATGGTTTAGTGCAAGGTGAACGCAATAGTATTGCACCATTAAAACGCCCACTATCATCAATGAGCCCAACAATTGTCACTAAAGAAGGCAAACCTTTCCTTATTTTAGGATCGCCAGGAGGTTCACGTATTATCTCGATCACCTTACAAACGGCACTTAATATCATTGAGTTTGGAATGCCCCCACAAGAAGCAGTTAATAGCCCTCGCATTCACCATCAATGGTTACCGGATGAGGTTTATTATGAGCAACGAGGATTATCAAAAGACACTTTAGAAAAACTCTCTGCCATGGGATATAAAATGGTAGAACAAACCCCATGGGGAGCCGCTGAACTCATTATGGTTGGGCTTCCTGGAGAAGAAGGTGTTATCCCTGCATCATCAGGCAATGATTCTGCTGTTTCTGGTGCAGTACGTGAAGGTTATCTTTATGGATCAAATGATGTTCGTCGCCCGGCGGGGAAAGCTGTAGGTTACTAGTCCCTAAACCTCATAATGATATTAATATAAGAAACCTTCTCTCAATTAGAAAAGGTTTCTTTTTTTATAAAAATGATCTAGTCATGGTTTTACAATTTATTCATATATTATTCTATTAATAATAATCAATATCAATTTTTGACTAAATAAACAATTAATATCAAATATCAATTTATTATTAAAACAATAATATTAGATAGAATATAAGAGCAAATCACCTTTAATTTAATTTCAATAATAGAATATATATAAATGGTATTTATTCTCTTTCTTAATTACAGATAAAAATAATAATCATTTAATTAAATAAAATTAATAACATGCGCTATTTTTATTTCTATGATAGCAGTCACAGTATTAATTTATTAATACCCACACTATCAAAGAGGATAATAAAAATACGCAAAAAGTGGAGATAACACATTGTAAATACAAATATTTAACATTTCATCACAATGTATTTTTATCATAAAAGAGTTGAAATTTATAATATATCCCTTAACGATAGCGTTATTATATTTTTTATATAACGGTAAAGCAAGCGGATAAATAAATAATTTATCATCACAACTTATTTCTTATTAAATTAGTTAAGCGGAGATAAATATTAATGTCTGATACACATCATCGTCCAATATTAGATATTGGGCTATCAAGACTAGAGTTTCTGCGAATATCCGGTAAAGGGCTTGCAGGGATCACTATAGCACCCGCATTGCTTTCTCTTTTAGGTTGTAAGCAAGAAGAAATAGACAGCGGCATCATTCAATTAACCACAACACCTAAAGGCGTTTTAGTTACTAATCGAGCACGTTGCACTGGCTGTCACCGTTGTGAAACAGCATGTACAACATGGAACGATGGAAGTGTTGGTTCCTTCTTTTCTCGAACAAAAATTCATCGCCATTTCTATTTTGGTGATAAAGGTATTGGCTCCGGTGGTGGGCTTTATGGCGATTTAAACTTTACAACGGATACTTGTCGTCAATGTAAAGATCCAGAATGTATGAAGGTGTGTCCTGTAAAAGCTATCCGTTATCAAGAAGAGTTTGGTTGTATTGTCGTAGATACACGCCGCTGCATTGGTTGTGCTGCCTGTACAACGGCTTGCCCGTGGATGATGGCAACTGTCAATCCACAAACTAAAAAATCCGGCAAATGTAATTTATGTGGTGAGTGTGCATCAGCGTGCCCAACTGGTGCGTTGCAAATTATTGAATGGAAAGAAATTACTGTTTAATAAAATCCATACAATTACATCACTGAACCACATTTAGATTAGGAAGCAATATTATGATTAACGGCTGGACTGGAAATATTCTAAGAATCAATTTAACTACCGGTGCCATCACTCGTGAAAGCTCAAGTAAATTTAAATCCTTAATTGGTGGTATGGGCTTTGGTTATAAAATTATGTATGACGAAGTTGGTCCTGGAGTTAAACCTTTTGATGAAGAAAACAAAGTTGTCTTCGCTGTAGGGCCTTTAACTGGATCAGGCGCACCTTGTAGCTCTCGCGTCAATATCACTTCTCTTTCCACTTTTACTCGTGGCAATCTCGTTGTTGATGCTCATATGGGCGGTTTTTTTGCAGCATGGATGAAATTTGCAGGCTATGACTCTCTGATTATTGAAGGTAAATCAGATAAGCCTGTTTGGATCCATATTGATGATGACCAAGTATCTATTGAAGATGCCTCTTTCTTATGGGGTAAAGGCGTTCGCCAAACCACAGAAGAGTTATGTGCTCAAACAAGCCCTGAAGCTTGTGTTGCAACCATTGGCCCTGCTGGTGAAAACCTTGTACCTTTATCTGGCATTATTAATAGCCGTAACCACAGTGGTGGTGCTGGCGTTGGTGCCGTATTAGGTTCTAAAAAATTAAAAGCCATTGTGGTAGAAGGTAGCCGTGGCGTTAACGTTGCTGATCGTAAAGCATTAAAAGAGCTTAACGACTACATGATGACGCAATTAATTGGCTCCAATAACAACCACGTTGTACCAAGTACACCACAATCTTGGGCTGAGTATTCAGATCCAGGCTCTCGTTGGACTGCACGTAAAGGACTGTATTGGGGAGCTGCTGAAGGTGGCCCAATTGAAACTGGTGAGATTCCTCCTGGTGATATCAATACTGTCGGTTTCAGAACCATGAAATCCACCTTTGACTTAGGCCCTGAAGCAGAAGAATACACTGTCAAAATGGGGGGATGTCACTCTTGCCCTATTCGCTGTATGGCACAACTTAACGTTCCACAAGCGAAAAAATTTGGTGTACCACAAACAGGTGGTAATACTTGTGTTGCTAACTTTGTTCACACAACTATTTTCCCTAATGGCCCAAAAGATGTAGAGAAAAAAGGGGATGGTAACGTTGTTGGTAACTTAGTGGGTCTGAATATTTTTGATGATATGGGGTTATGGTGTAACTACGGCCAACTTCATCGTGACTTCACTTATTGCTACACCCATGGTGTCTTTAAACGCGTTCTTTCTGAAGAGGAATATAATGATATTCCTTGGGATAAGCTTGAAGAAGGTAATCCTGAATTTATCAAAGATTTCTATTATCGCTTAGCGCACCGTAAAGGTGAATTTAGTCACCTAGCTGATGGCTCTTACCTAATTGCACAACGATGGAATTTAGGTGAAGAGTATTGGGCGAACAAGAAAAATAAACTTTGGTCACCAATGGGCTTTCCTATTCACCACGCCAATGAAGCCTCTGCCCAAGTCGGTTCTATCGTTAACTGTATGTTTAACCGCGATGCGATGACACATACCCATATCAACTATATCGGTAGTGGTTTACCTCTGAAACTGCAAAAAGAGATTGCTGGTGAGCTATTTGGTTCTGGTGATGCTTTTGATGAAACCAAAAACTACACACCAATCAATAAAGCAAAAATTGCGTACACCAAATGGACAATTTTACGTAGTTGCTTACACGATGCAGTCACTTTATGTAACTGGGTTTGGCCAATGACGGTTTCACCTCATAAAAGCCGCAATTATCGTGGTGACTTAGAAATGGAAGCTAAATTCTTTACCGCTATTACAGGTGAACCAACAACCTCTAAAGATCTGGATTTGGCCTCAGAGCGTATCTTCACTTTACACCGTGCTTATACCGTAAAATTAATGAATACCATGGATATGCGTAACGAGCATGACCAAATTTGCTCATGGGTGTTCGATAAAGATCCTGATATTCCTGTCTTTACTGAAGGTACAGACAAAATGGATAGAGAAGATATGCAGCTTTCTCTCACCATGTTCTATGAAGAAATGGGCTGGGATCCGCAGTTAGGTTGCCCAACAAAAGAAACGTTGGTTCGCCTTGGATTGCAAGATATTGCTGACGATTTAGCGTCTCGTGGTTTATTACCAAGTTAATCGGTAAAAGAAGGAGATCATGATGATAGAACAAAATGCATCAGCTTCTATACCACCCGATATTGCTGATGATGCAGATATTGCGTTAGAGCAACCTGATATCTCTCGCCGCCGTTGGCTACTGCCACTATCAGAAACAGGTGTTGGACGCAGTACTAACACCACAACGGTACTTGAGGAAGAACAGGTTGAAGAAATCGCAGAATTATCTGCTGAACAACATCTAGCGAATGCAATACGTCAATGTTCAAAAGAAGGTGAACTGCTAGCTATTTCAACGCTGTATGATGCGCCCTATTCTCTTACTCAAGAAGATATTGTGCAGTTAGAAACCGCGTTAAAAAGCGACGAGTTTATTGATATCGCCCATTTAAGTCTCAATGGTGAGGATTATTTTTACTCTGATGAATTTATGTCAGATAACTTCGCACAATTGCAATTATTAAATCGTCACGCTGATATTTGTACCGCAATTGCTGGTGTTGTTCGATTTGAGTGCGAAACCTATCCTCGTCCATTGAAACAAAGCATGTTGATGTCTGAACCCTTTCATTATACGGCTTCAGAGATCGAAGATGCACTGACACTGATGAAAGACCACCCTGACTTTCAAGATATTCAACAAGTTTTAGCGTCTAACGATGCCCCTTATCTCTTTAGCAATAGGTTAATGAGTTATGGCAAAGCACGAGGCTTAACTGAATGGATAGAGGTAGAACAACATGAAAATCCTTAACGTTCTATCTTATCCACGAAATGTCATGTGGGTATTACAACATCATCAGACTGAGGAGCAAAAATAATGCGTGTTTCTCGCCGTAAATTTGTAGCAGGCATGGGATCGGTCATTTTTTTCAGTGCGCCACTAGGAAGCGCACTTGCGGCAACCGCTGAAAAGAAACCAATCCGTTATGCCATGATCCATGATGAGACGCTTTGTAATGGTTGTAATATTTGTGCCACTGCATGCCGTCGATTAAATAAAGTTCCAACAGGAATGGCAAGAATGGATATTGCTCATATTCCATTAAGCCTAAAAGAAGACAACGATAAGTACCATTTCTTTAGACACTCTTGCCAGCAATGTGAAGACGCTCCTTGTATTCCTGTATGCCCTACAGGTGCATCTTGGCGTGATGAAACCAATGGTATTGTGCGTGTAGATAAAGAGAAATGTATTGGCTGTAGCTACTGTATATCAGCATGTCCATACCAAGTACGTTATCTTAACCCAGTGACACATGTTGCTGATAAATGTGATTTTTGTCTTGAGTCTCGATTACAAAAAGGTTTCCCACCAATTTGTGTGAGTGCTTGTCCACAAAATGCCTTGTTATTTGGTAGAGAAGACAGCCCTCAAATTCAAGAATGGCTTAAAACACACGATTATTATATTTATCAACTTGATGGTGTAGGAAAACCCCATCTCTATCGCCGTGTAGGGCCTCACGTTCAAGAGGAGGGTAAAGTATGAGTATCGTCAATACCATGCCAGACAGTGCCCAGTTCCAAGCTGCACTAAAAGAGTATGTTTTAATTTATACACCAGATTATTTACCGCTTTGGCTTATTGTTGCGGGTGTATTATTCGTTGGCATGCTACTCGTGCTCGCACTTCATGGTTTTTTACGCTATCGCTTTGCTACACCACATGGTCAATCACATAAAGAAGAGAAGCTCTACCTTTACTCTAAAGCCGTACGTTTATGGCATTGGAGTAACGCCTCTTTATTTATTTTATTGCTTCTTAGCGGTGGCATTAACCATTTCGCCCTACTTTCTGCTCACGATACAGCGTTATTAGTCAGTGTGCATGAAATCTGTGGTTATCTTCTCTTGGTGTGCTGGTTATCTTTTGTATTCATTAATCTTGTCGGCGGTAATGGTAAATTTTATCGCATTGATGGTAAAAACTGGTTTCAACGTGCTTTTATGCAAACCCGTTTTTATCTCTATGGAATTATTAAAGGAGAAGATCACCCTTTCCCAGCAACGCCAAATGTGAAATTTAACCCACTGCAACAAATGGCTTATTTAGGTGTGATGTATGCATTAGTTCCACTCCTTTTGATAACCGGTGTTTTACTTCAAAATCCAGCATTTATTCCTGCTGATGCCGTAATGTTTAAAGCTTGGTTATTAATCGCGCACCAAATATTAGCAGTATGTAGTGTCTTTTTTATTATTGGTCACCTTTATCTGTGTACAACAGGAAAAACACCATTCCAAACATTTCGCAGTATGGTTGACGGTTACCATAGACACTAATTAATACATGGATTAAGGAGCTTATATGTCAGTCCCTTCAAAGGAAAATATCACATTAACAAAAGAAGACTTACGACAACTGCATGTTTCAACTTCGCTTTATCGTTGGTTTTTACGTTATTTTCCTGATGGGGGCACTTACAGTGCTATCCATTGTGAGTTAATAAAACAGCGCCGTACACAGTGGATAGAAAGCTTTATTCAATATATTTATTTACGTCATTTTAGTGAAGCCTCCTTTGCCAAACAGGAACAAGAAGTGATGGAAAACATCTTGTTCCTGCTCGGCAATGAACAACAGCAAGGCGTGACATTACAACGTCTGCCCTATCACAACACTTTGCCAGCTTCTGAAAATATTCAATTTTCTACCGAATGGCATCAATTGATCTTAAAAAGTCAGCAACTAAGCACTGATCTCGCTTTGTGTGGCAATAATAACATCGTGGCTTTTTCTGGTGATGAAAATAGCATTTCCAACACAGGTTATAGCAATCAATTGATGAATACTGGTTTTGCAGGGAAAGTGTGTAATACAGGAAATCAGTGTCGTATTGGTAGTTTAGGTGGACGCTCTCGTATTTGTAATAGTGGCAATGATGTCAAAATTTATGCCTCAGGTAATGGCGTTCATATCGCCAATAGCGGTATGCGTAATTTTATTACGGCCTCTCAAGATCGAGCAAAAGTCACCAATACAGGTGATTTAGCGCAAATCAATGTTACAGGAAATAACTCTGTAGCCATTAATACAGGTGATAACTGTAAAGTCACGGTATCTGGCGACGATAGTATTTGTATCTCAACAGGTGATCTCCATCAGTTCTGCTTAGGAAAAGGCGGTAGTGCAGTTATTGCTTATCATGACGGCAATCGTACTCGTTTTAAGATCTTCTATGAAGGTGAAGATGGGATCGTCGCTGGTATTCATTACTATTTAGATGAAGACCAGCATCCTGTTGCACAGAAAACAGAACTCGACTTCTGTTAATTAATACCTCAAATATATATCATTAAAAAAGGGAAACTTTCGTTTCCCTGTTTATTTTTACAATCAATATACTTTATTACTTATTAATGGCTTCAGTATGGATCACTTTTTTACTCTGTGAGCCTGCCACTTTATCGTAAATACCACAGACAACAATCGTCACTAATACTGGGATCAACCACGCTAAACCTTGCTCACTCAACGGTAGTTTTGTCGCCCATTCTGGTAATAAGTGTTTCAAATAATCAGATGCTTTAATGGCATCAAAAATACCGAAAAATAAACTAACCGCCATTGCTGGTGCAATAATACGGCTTGGATTATTCCACAGGCGTAATGTGAAACTCATTAAAATAATCACAATACAAGGTGGATAAATCATAATCAGCACAGGGATAGAAAACGCGATCAGTTTGCTCAAGCCTAAATTTGAAACAACAGCTGAGAATATCGCTAAAATCAACACTAATACACGATAAGAGATAGGCAAATAACGGCTAAAGAACTCTGCACATGCACAGGTTAAACCAACCGCGGTCACCATACAGGCTAAAAAGATCAAGACAGCTAAAAAGAAGCTACCAAAGTTACCGAACGTATATTGAACATAAGCATGTAGAATATCTGCACCATCTTGAGCGCCGGGAATAATGCTGCCACTGCTAGAGCCTAATTTAAATAAACTCAAATAAATTGCAGTTAATAATATACCTGCAATAATTCCCGCCCACATAGTATAACGCGTCAACAGTGATGAATTATCAATACCTCGAGAGCGAGCCGCATTAACAATCACGATACCAAAAACCATAGCCCCCAATGTATCCATGGTGAGGTAACCGTTAATAAAGCCCTGAGTTAATGCCATATCTCGATAAGCTTCTGTAGCAGGAATAGCACCACCAGCAGGCCAAAATATCGCGGCAACACCTAATACCGCCAATGCCAAAATTTTAATCGGTGCCAATATATGACCAACACTATCTAGTAATTTCCCCGGATAAAGCGAAATACCAATAACAATTAAAAAATAGACAATACTATAAATCAGCAATGACATTTCAGTATCACCCACTAAAGGAGCAATACCCACTTTAAAAGAGACGGTTGCAGTACGTGGTGTTGCGAAAAGAGGACCAACAGCAAGATAAGCAACAATTGCTAATAACAGCCCCATTGATTTACCAATAGGTGTACTTAATGCTTCAATGCCTCCACCAACTTTAGCTAATGCAACGATGGTTAATACAGGTAAACCAACACCAGTAATAAGAAAGCCGATTGCAGCTGTCCAAACAAATTCACCGGATTGTAAACCCACCATAGGAGGAAAAATAATGTTGCCAGCACCGACAAAAAGGGCAAAGGTCATAAACCCTAATGCCAGAATATCTCTGGAAGTTAATCTATGTGCCATAAGTTTTGTTAATATGTAGTTACAATAATGGTTAAATAACGCCAAGATGGCGCAACATAAAATCAACAATATCTATTTGAGCTCATATCATTATTATTCAGGATAATATCCACATATAATCATTTCATGCAGAGCAATTAGGTATCAAATAGAAAAAATTGCCGATAACTGGGCACAAGTAAAACTTTTATAATGAAAAAAGGCAATAGCCAATCCAAAAACCAGAATAATCATCTAAACTATTTTTCAGAGGTAGTTATAACTATCATATATCACCGAATATACATGATATGATTTGTGCATTTTATCACCAATAATATTGGTCATTAGCCATATTTAAAGTTCTTATTAATTAATAATATTAAAATTTAACGCTACGATATTAGTTTTTATTGACATCGAAAAGAGTGATAAAAAGACAAAAAGCCTTTATCACTAATTAAACATTAGATGATAAAGGCTTTAAATAGAAAAACTGATTAGTGTACTTTTTTAGCAGATAGTAAGGTTTGAGGCAGAATAAAAGAAAACGTACTTCCACTCCCAACTTTACTTTCAATATTCAATTGTGAATGATGATGAAGCAGTGATTTTTTCACAATTGCCAACCCTAATCCTGTACCACCAGAATGACGAGAGCGTGCCTTATCAACACGGTAAAAACGTTCTGTTAAACGTGTTAAGTGTTCAGCACTGATCCCTGAACCATTGTCGGAAACACTAAATAACATACCTTGAGGAATTTTCTTCCAGCTAACTTTTATTGTTGTGCCTTCTTCTGTGTGATTAATCGCGTTATAGACTAAGTTAGAAACGGCACTACGCAACTGCTCTTCATTACCACGTACAGCCCACTGTTCATCAATATCAAAGGTAATATGATGTTGGCCTTGGCTTAGTGAGTTTGCCTCTTGTTGCAATAAGGTTAAAATGGCGGGTATATCGACAATCTTATTTAAATCAATATGAGGAGCTGATTCAATACGGGAAAGTTGTAAGAGCTGCTTTACCAACGTATCCATCCGTTTAGCTTGTTCCTGCATTGTCATTATCGCTTTATGTTCTGCGGGTTTTTCTGCACTATTTTCTTCCATCATTTCAAGATAGCCTTGAATAACGGTTAAAGGCGTTCTTAATTCGTGGCTCACGTTGGCAAAAAAATCACGTCGTGCATTTTCTAGTTTATTTTTTTCTGTCACATCTCGCGCTACCATTAGGCGCTGATCTTCGCTATATGGCATCACACGAAATTCCACAATAGAGCCATTATTAAGAGAAATCGTTAAAGGGTGACTAAAATCGCCTGCGGTAAAATAGTGCAAGAAATCTGGGTAACGTAATAAATTAAAAATATTTTGCCCGTTGTCTTCTGGCCAGCGAAAACCTAATAAATGTTGAGCTAAGCTGTTACACCAAAAAATATTACCTTCATTGGTCATCATTACAACCGCATCAGGTAGGCTTTCAGCCCCGCTTCTAAAACGCTTAATTAAATCACCTAATTCTCGACGTCGCTTACGATTACGTTGCTGTGTTTGTCGAATACCATAAAAAATAGGCTCCCATCCTCCTCTGCCTTCGGGGGGTAAGACTGAGCGATCGAGCCATAACCATTTAGACAATTTCATCAAATTATAAGCATGCCAAACCAAAGCACTAAGAAGTGATACCACCAGTAGCCAAGGAAGATGGCCAATAAAAAGCGATAATACAAAGGCAGGTAAGCAAAATAGACATAGCCCCCAGACGAGGGCTTTCCATGATAGTCGTTCTAACACCTGACGATTACTCCCATATTGACTTAGAAACGGGCAGAGAAGCGATATCCCGTTCCACGTACTGTTTGTATCATTCGGTCATGACCATCTTCTTCAATGGCTTTACGTAAACGACGAATATGCACATCCACAGTACGGTCTTCGACATAAACATTCGTTCCCCAAACATAGTTTAGCAGTTGTTCTCTGCTATATACGCGTTCAGGATGAGTCATAAAAAAGTGCAGGAGTTTAAATTCGGTAGGCCCCATATCAATCGGTTTATCTTGACTCGTTACTCGATGAGAAACAGGATCAAGCGATAATCCATTGAATTCAATGATATCTTCCGCTGACATCGGTGATAAACGTCGTAAAATTGCCTTCACACGGGCGACAAGCTCTTTAGGTGAAAAGGGCTTGATAACATAATCATCAGCTCCCGTTTCTAAGCCTTGGACTTTATCTTCTTCTTCCCCTTTTGCCGTTAACATAATAATAGGGATGTCACGAGTATTACTCTCTCGCTTCATCTGTTTTATTACCTGTAAACCGGAGCCTCCGGGGATCATCCAATCTAATAAAACCAGATCAGGGTAAGGATCGATAAGAAAACTCAATGCAGAATCATAATCTTCTGCTTCAATTGGTTGAAAACCATTTTGTTCTAAAACAAAACAGATCATCTCTCGAATTGCGGTTTCATCTTCAACAACAAGAATACGCCTTGCCATACTCTATCCTGTGTAATGTATATAGAGGGTCAAAATGATTATGATGCAGTTTTATGACAGATTTATGACTAACCTTAACATTACTGAAATACCATGGTGTTGTTAAGGTAAATAAATCATTTTTTGGTGAAAAATCGCTCAAAAAAAGGCTTACTGTTGAGTTTTCACTAAAAAAGCAAGGTGCGCTATACTCTGAGCAAATAAAAAAGAGGGATAGCAATGCGGATTATTCACACATCAGACTGGCATTTAGGGCAATATTTTTTTACTAAAACCCGCGCACAAGAACATCAACAATTTCTTGATTGGTTATTAGTACAAATTAAGGTTCATCAAGTTGATGCCCTAATTGTTGCTGGTGATATATTTGATACTGGCTCACCCCCAAGCTATGCCAGAGAGCTGTATAATCGCTTTGTTGTTGCAATGAGAGACACACAATGCCAATTAGTTATTTTAGGTGGCAATCACGATTCCGTCGCAACACTCAATGAATCTAAATCACTATTGGCATGTTTAAATACCACTGTTATTGCCAGTGTTCATACCGAAACGCCGCAAGCACCGTTAATTCTTCGTCAAAAAGATAACGCGCCAGGAGCATTACTGTGTGCGATCCCCTATCTACGCCCTAGAGATATGATAACTAGCCGAAGTGGGCAATCCGGTGCTGAAAAACAAAACGCGCTAAAAGAAGCGATTGCTGATTATTATCAAGTTCAATATCAAGCAGCTCTCGATTTACGTGAACAATTGAACGCCAAGATCCCTATTATTGCGACAGGCCATCTGACAACGATTGGTGCAAGTGTGAGCGATTCTGTACGTGAAATATATATCGGTACTTTAGAAGCCTTCTCTGCAACCCTATTTCCTGAATTTGATTATATTGCTCTTGGCCATATTCATCGCCCTCAAGTGGTGAATAAATCAGGACATATTCGTTACAGTGGTTCACCAATTCCTTTAAGTTTTGATGAGAGTGGACAACAAAAAAGTGTCTGCCTTATCGATTTTGAGCAAGATAAATTAGCTGAGCTTACGCTACTCCCTATCCCCGAATTCCAGCTATTGCGTACAATTGCAGGATCATTAAAAGAAATAGCCACACAGCTTGAAAATTTTAAAAACCAATATGCTGAAACAGAGACGACTATCTGGTTGGATATTGAAGTTTCTACACAAGATTATCTCAGTGATATACAAACTCGTATTCAAGAGTTAACTAACAACCCACTTTTTGATGTGGTTTTATTAAGAAGATCTAGAAAACAACGCCAAGTGCTCACTCAAAATGAAAAAGAAACACTGACAGAATTAACGGTCTATGATGTTTTTGAAAGACGTTTAGAACAACATGAGTTTGATTCAGAAGAAACTAAAACGCGATTAACCACATTATTTAAACAAGCAGTTGAAATGGCAGAACAAGAGGATAACGAAGTAAAATGAAAATCTTAAGTCTGCGCTTTAAAAATATTAACTCCTTAAAAGGTGAATGGAAAATCAACTTTAACCAAGAGCCTTTTGTTAGCAACGGATTGTTTGCGATTACAGGCCCTACCGGTGCGGGAAAAACCACTCTTTTAGATGCCATTAGTTTAGCGCTTTATCATAGAACCCCTCGATTAGATAAAGTAACACAATCTCAAAATGAATTAATGACGCGCCATACCGCAGAGTGTTTAGCCGAAGTTGAATTTGAAGTCAAAGGTGTCGCTTATCGTGCATTTTGGGAACAACGCCGTGCTAATTATAAAGAAGATGGCAATCTTCAGGCACCACAAGCTGAACTCGTCAAAATAAATATCACTGGGGGGGAAGACAAAATATTAGCGAGCAAGATAAGCCAAGTAAAAGAGATGATCATTAATATTACAGGGCTGGATTTTGACCGATTTACTAAATCAATGTTGCTTTCACAAGGACAATTTGCAGCATTTCTTAATGCAGATGACAAATCTCGCGCGGAGTTACTCGAAGAACTCACTGGTACAGATATTTATCGTCATATTTCCCAATCAATCTTTAAACATTGGCGAGAAGAAGAACAAACGTTAAAAACACTCAAGCAACAGGCTGAAATGATGGCATTATTAGATGAAAATGCCCGCCAAGCTTTATTAACGGAACAAACAGATCTTTTTGCTAAAGAGAGCCTCTTACAAAAAGAACAACAGGAATATCAAGTAGCAAAACAGTGGCAAGAAAAAGAGATTGAACTCAATAAAAACAAAACTTTTGCGCAAACTGAGGTTAATTTAGCACAAGAAGCATTAGTGGCAGCAAAACCTGATATTCAACGTCTTGAAAATAGTGAACCTGCAGAAAAAATTCGCCCGATTTATGATGAAAAAAATCGCCTATTAAAAGAACAAGCCTATATTGAGTCGCAACTCTTAGCATTAAAGGCCGAAAAACAGCTTATTGAGCAACAAAGCCAACCAATTAATCAGCATTTAACCGAAGCACGTAACACATTTAAACAACACGATGAGAAGAAACAGCAAATATTACAACTTATTCGTGAAAAAGTGGCGCCATTAGATAATCAATTAGCCTTGCTACAACAAGATATTTCAGCGAAAACACAACAAAAAAGTGCATTCGAAAAAACACAATCAGAATATCTGGAAAAAATTCAATCAACAGCACACCAACTAACAACATCACAAAAACAAGCCAGTGAATTAAATGATTATTTAAACCAACATACGGCTTATGCTCAACTTGCTGAAAATCTACCTTTATGGCAACGCTATTTTGAGCAATATGATGAAATCACAGAAAAATATTTTGTGAGCAAAAAGAGTGAAAAAACAGAGCAAGAAAAAGAACACACTCTCAAACTCGGCTTAGAAAAAGCAACTAAAGCGCTAGAGCAACAACAGCACAGTCTTAATTTACAGCAACAGCAATTAAAGGAGTTGGAAACACAACTTGAGCAACAAAATAAAGCTGATGCCATTACAGCTATCCCTTCTCGTTTACAGCAAATATCACAACAAAGAAATGCCCTTGCTAAACTGATGGGATTACAAGCTCAATTACAACGAGCGATAAAAGCAGAACATCAGTACCAAAGAACTCTGTCAGATAATCAGCAAAAAATAGTTATGTTGACTGAGAGTATTCACAAAAATGACATTGTTTTAAAAGAGAAAGAACAGCATCTTAAAGATTTAAATGATAATTATCTTTTAATACGAAAGTTAGCAGAATATGAAGAAGAGAGACAACGTTTAGTTAAAGACACCCCATGTCCTGTTTGTGGTTCAACGGAACATCCTTATGTTGAAAAATATAAGGAAATTAAACCAGACGAAACAAAAACACGATTAGATCTTTTAACGCAACAAGTTCATACATTAACAATAGAGTTAGTGGAACAAAAAACACAATGCGCTAACTATCAAGCCCAAAACAAAAAACTCAATGAAGATAGTGAACAACTCACCCAAGATATAACGACATTAAAACAACAATGGCAAACCTTAGCCCAAACACACGCATTGCCTGATGTTGACTGCAAAGAAGATACTTTAACTCAATTAGATGCCAAGCTTGAAAAAGAAGATAATTTGCTGACGCAAAAACGAGTAAATTACCAAGCATTAGAAGCAAAACTTCAGCAAGAATACAAACTGTTATCTGATACCAAAGAGCTGTTTAATCAACAACAGCAAGCGATTCTTCATCAACAAAATCAATTTACTCAACAACAAAAAGAAGTCATCAATAAACAGCAACAAACAGCACAATATTTGCAACAACAGACACAATTAGCACAAGAGATACAATCTCGAGTTGAACAACAAGGTTATCAGTTATGCCAATTTGAAGAAAAAAACCAATGGCTTAATGCGCGTAAAACAGAGAGTCAACAATATCAATCGACATTAAAAGCACATCAGGAATTACTGCAAATAATTCGTGAATTGTCATTAACGCAAGAAGAGAGAAAACGCTATTTAGCTGAAACTCAAAAAGAACTTGAGCATGTTTTAATCCACTTTAAACAACTACATCAACAACAAGAACAGTTGAAAGCACAACGCCAAGCGTTATTCGGGACACAAACCACAGAAGATGCGCGTAATGAGTTAGAACAAAAAAGTCAGTTATTACAAAAACAAATTGAGCAATATAGCGAAGAAAAAAACCAACTTGAAGTTCGTCTAAATCAACTTATTGGTCAATATCAGGAAAATGAAAAATCGTTACAACGGCTTCATACACTTTCACAAAGCATTATTGAGCAATATCACAATACGTTAAAAAACAGCCCCTTTGCTGACGAAAATGCATTTTTAGCATCCTTGTTATCAGTCGAAGAAAGGAACCGTTTACAAGAACAACAAAAACAACGGCTTGATAAACTACTACAAGAAAAAACACGTTTAGATACACAAGAAAAGACATATCAACAACATTTGTCACAACAGCCATTATTGGCAACACAGCAAAACATCGAACAAATTAATGCTCAATTATTGCTGTTAGAAACACAAATAACCCACTTACAAGAGACAAAATTTCGCATCCAAGAGCAACTACGCACTGATGAAGAAAAACGCAAAGAGCAACAAAGTCTATTGACCCATATTGCTAAACAGCAAGCTCAATTTGATGATTGGAGTTACTTAAACGAATTGGTGGGCTCTGCTTCAGGGGATAAATTTAGCCGTTTTGCTCAAGGATTAACTCTCGATCATTTGATTTATTTAGCTAACCACCGTTTAGAAAAACTACATGGACGTTATTTCTTACAACGTAAAACACCTGCAAGCCTTGAACTACAAATTGCAGACACATGGCAAGCAGATGCGTTGCGAGATACACGTACTCTCTCGGGAGGAGAAAGTTTCTTAGTCAGTTTATCGCTCGCTCTCGCACTTTCTGATTTGGTCAGTAATAAGACACAGATTGAGTCACTATTTCTAGATGAAGGTTTTGGCACACTCGATCCTGATACGCTAGATATCGCATTAGATGCACTCGATAGCCTTAATGCTTCTGGCAAAATTATTGGTGTGATTAGTCACGTAGAAGCCATGAAAGAACGCATTCCGGTACAGATCAAAGTGAAGAAAGCCGGTGGATTAGGTATTAGCCAGCTTGCTCCTGAGTTTAGATATGAAGATAAACAGAATCTAAATCAAGCAGTTAAAAACTAAGTCGAATATTTTGACGTAACTGATTAAATTTTTTATATATCAATAAATCACCAATAGCCCCTATAGTATGTCCATAGATTAGCCCAAGCTAAGACACGCTTTAAGCGCTTAAATTTATCAAGGAGACATCATGTCTAACGCATTTACTGATTTAATGAAAAAACGTAGAACAATTTATCATTTAGGTAATCAACTTCCAATTAGCGAAGACAGAGTCACGGCGATTATCAAAGAAGCGGTTAAAGAGAGTCCAACTGCATTTAACTCACAAACATCTCGTGTGGTTGTTCTGTTTGGTGAACAACATCAAAAACTGTGGGATATCGTTAAAAATACCCTGAAAAAATTAGTACCCGCAGAAGCATTCAGTGCAACTGAAGCAAAAATTAATAGCTTCGCCGCAGGTGCTGGTTCAATTTTGTATTTCGAAGATACTGATATCGTAAAAGGTCTGCAAGAGCAATTCCCACTGTATGCTGAGAACTTCCCTGTATGGTCAGAGCAAGCAAGTGGTATGGCACAACTTTCTGTTTGGACTGCATTAGCAGCAGAGAACGTAGGTGCTTCATTACAACACTACAACCCAATTATTGATGACGAAGTTCATGCAACTTGGGATCTGCCAAAAACATGGAAATTAAGAGCTCAAATGGTCTTTGGTTCAATTGAACAAGAGGCTGGTGAGAAGAATTATATGGAAGATGATTCACGCTTTAAAATCTTCAAATAAATGTTAGAACAGACATCTGACAAAAGACCCTAAATAATACCCTCTTTTTTTACTTTCATTCCTTGCCCACAGCCACTGTGGGCTTTTTTTTATTATATGCCCACAAAGCAAGAATGGCAGCCTTATACCACCACTCTAAAAATTCCATAAAAAAAGAGCAAAGTGCGCAATGAATACAAAGGTAGGGATGGACCCTTTGTGTTCAACACTTTGCTCTCTTTATTTATTTACGCACCCCTTACCAAAGTAAAAGGTGCGATTTTCACAAGGCGTATGAAAATACGTTATTTACGTGTGATGTTATTCGCTTTTGGTTGAGCAATTGGAGACTGCTCAGCAAAGTATTTCACGACTGCATCAACATCTGGCACGCTGTAAACTGGATCTTTACCTTCTTTCAGTACAGAGAAGTTACTACCACCTGTTGCTAAGTATTCGTTAGCCACAACACGGTAAGATGCTTTCATATCCACTGGTTTGCCGTCAATTTTCATTGATTCAACGATAACACGGTTACCATTAGATGCTTTGCTATCCCATGTGTACTGGAAGTTACCTGAAATCGCTAACACTTGTGGACGTGAACGATCCCACTGTTGTTCTAACAGGCGCTTGATTTGCTCACCCGTTAATGTTTGAGTTAACAGTACGTTAGAGAATGGCTGTACAGTGTAGATTGCGTTATAAGAAACATCACCACCGGTCATATCAGCACGAATACCACCGCTGTTCATAAACGCGATTTGTGCGCCACCCATATCTTTTGGTTTAGCCGTATATAAATGTGCATCAGCAATCACTTGACCCAGTGCAGATTCACCCGCATCGTTAGTTTGCTTAGTTAAATTGCCTTCTAACTTACCGATAATGCGGTTAGCTAATGGGGTAGCAATTTTTTCGTAAGCTTCTAACAGTTTAGTGATTGCTGGATCTTTTTCGTATTTACGGTTATCAACCCAAATGTTACGAGCTTCGATATCAACAACATCTTTCGTTGTTTTATCTAATTTCAGGTCGATACGCGTTAACATTGCACCATTAGACTGTGCCGATGTCACTGATTTACCGTTGATAGTACAGTTGTAAGCTTGGTGAGTATGACCAGTAACAACGAAGTCGATAGCTGGATCTAATTGCTCAACAACACCCAGAACTTTACCTGTAATACCATTACATGCGTTGATATTAACTGGACCACCATCACGACGCTGTGCAGCACCTTCGTGGATCAGAACACCAATTGCTTGAACGCCTTTTGCTTTTAACTGAGGCACTAATGCGTTAATTGTTTTTGCTTCATTGTGGAAGCTTAAACCTTCGGTTCCTTTAGGTGTTACGATAGCCGCAGTACCTTCTAAAGTTAAACCGATGAATGCAACAGGAATACCGTTGAATTCTTTAATAACGTATTCTGGGAATAATGTTTTGCCAGTTTCGTTAACAATAACGTTAGCTGCTAAGTATTGGAAATCTGCGCCTTTAAACTCAGTTGGGCCTTGGCACCCCGTTACTGGGTGGCAACCACCGTTTTGTTTACGCAGTAATTCGCCCATGCCTTTATCAAATTCATGGTTACCCACAGAAGTTGCTTCTAAGCCTGCTAATGATAATGCTTCAATTGAAGGCTCATCATGGAACATTGAAGATAACAGTGGGCTTGCACCAACCATATCACCCGCCGCAACAACGATGTTGTTCGGGTTATCTTTCTTCATTTCTTTAATTAACGTAGCCATATGCTCAATGCCACCAGGTTTGTTTGGACCTGGCGCTTTTAGCGCACCGTGGAAGTCGTTCATTGCGATAACGCGCACATCAACAACATTAGCTTCGTCGTAGTTCTTTGCACAACCTGCTAATAAGACTGAGCTTACAGCAAGTGCAACGAGTTTATATTTATGGTTCATTTAAAATTTATCCCTAAGATCAAAATTCACGTTTCGGACAATCAATTACTTCGAAATCTTTGCTATAACAGATATAGAATTCATCTCGATTAATTTGAATTTCTTTATCCTTCAGTGATGGATTGTGTTCTTTTAAGAACTTAATCAATGCACTATTTGAAGGACGGCCTTCTGGTAATACTAACGCTTCATACAACTCTTTTTGTTTACCAAAGAATGCATCTGGTGTATCAAACGCACAAACACCATGTTTTTCCCATTCGCCTTGTAACAGATCGATACCCGGAGAATCACACAGATAAGGTTTGATAGCAGAGTATTCTAAAGGTGGTAAATCGCCTTTACATAAACGAGGATGCTTGCGTATGTCTTTCCAATCACGGCAGTCTTCCCATGATTTACCATCACAGGTTTCAGCCCACAGCCCATGAACAATCCAACCAAATTTATTATCTGAGAAGCATTGGATTTCAAATTTATCGTACTCACGTTTTGCACGATCTTTTTCATTATCGTTATTTAAACGTTTAATATTATTACTTTTATAATCACAAAAAGCCGGTGAGTAGTTAATCGCTAACTTAAAGTAATCTGTTGATGCTGTGCTGTTTTGACCATAGCGATCATTAGAAGCAATGTAGTCGTAAGGTGCTGTTGGAGCATCAGGTAAAATACAAGATACGCCTTCAACTAATTTAGCTTGAGGTTTTAATGGTTCTGTAATTTCAGGTGCTTGCGTTGCACATCCTGCTAACACTAACGCAAAAGCAGCAGGCAATAGCTTCATAAAGCGCATAAAATCCCCTTAAAGAGTCATAACACCACTCTTTTGGTTCAAAAAGGTAAGAAAAAACCTGCCCTGAACGGGCAGGTTTAATTGCTTATTTCTTCTCAGTTAAATCGATTTTGTAAATTGCAAAACCAATTTCATCATTTTCCACGAAGGTCATTGGATATTGAGCGAAATCTTTAATAAATGTAGCCGCTTTTTCACTTGGTGAAGTTTCAAAACGGACATCTAACGCTTTATCAGTCTTAATAGGTAAGAATGACCAGTTGTTAGCGGCTTTAGTCGCAACTTCACCTTTTTCTTTAGTTTGTTTAGCAATGTAAGAAGCTAAGATTGCACGGTTTTCATCTGGAGATGCAAACGCAATATTCGCTTCACCTGTACCAGCAAACTTACCGCCGTATCCACGGTAGTTATTTGTTGCGATCAGGAATGTTGCTTTAGGATCGATTGGTTTGCCTTCGTAAGTCACTTCTTTGATACGATTCGCATCTTTATTAACGACTTGGCAATCAACGTCATATTTAGCTGGTTGAGTTAAGTCAACTTTATAGTTCACACCACTAATGGTGTCGAAGTTATAAGTACGGAAACCATCCCAGTTGATCAGTTCTTGTGGTTTAGTTGAGTTAGGATCAACTTGGTTCCACATACCCGCTGAACATTCTAACCATTCAACAACATCCGCACCGGTCGCTTTAACAACCACTAATGTGTTTGGATACAGATATAAGTCTGCAGCGTTACGGAATGTTAAGTCACCTTTTTCAACTTCTACGAAGTCTGCTGGTGCATTTTTACGACCACCCGCTTTAAATGGCGCAGCTGCACCTAATACTGGTAAACCGTCTAAGTTCGGATCACCTTGAATAAAGTGTTTGGTGTAATCAACTTGTGCATCATTAACAATTTGTACAGTTGGATCACTTTGTACTAATGCTAAGAAGCTGTACATGTTGGCAGAAGCTTTACCAATGTGTTTACCCACGAAATCACGGGTACCTTGGTGTGCTTTTTCGATGATTTGAGCTAATTCAGCATCACGTTCAACTAATGCTTTTTTGTTTGCTTTATCAAAGATAGGACGCGCTTCACCTGTTGCTTCAGTCATCACCCATTTACCGCTGTCGTTATTGATAACCATATCAACAACACCTAAGTGATCACCCCATTGGCCAGGCATAACAGCAGGAACACCGTTTACAGTACCTTTCGCTGTATCTACGCCTTTAATACCTTCAAATTCTTTGCTTGGGAATACGCCGTGAGCGTGACCAAACATGATTGCATTGATGCCTTCAACTTCACTTAAATAATAAACAGAGTTTTCAGCCATTGCTTTGTACGGCTCTGACGCAAAACCAGAGTGAGGAATAGCCACAATCAGGTCAGCACCCTCTTTTTTCATTTGAGGGACGAATTTTTTCGCTGTTTCTGTAATATCGTTTACAACGACCTTACCATCCAGATTGGCTTTATCCCAGATTAAGATCTGTGGTGGTACGAAGCCGATATAACCAATCTTGATAGTGTGTTCTTTACCATCACGATCTTTTACTGGTGTATCAACAATGATATAAGGTGTGAAATAGTTTTTGCCTGTTTTCGCATCCATCACGTTGGCGTTGATGTAAGGGAATTTAGCACCAGCGATGGCTTTTTTCAGGTAATCTAAACCATAGTTAAATTCATGGTTACCAAAGTTACCGACTGTGTAGCCCATGGTGTTCATCAGCTGGTGAGCTGGATGAGATTCGCCTTTTTCTAAGCCTTTAGCTGCTTGGTAGTCAGCCAGTGGGCTACCTTGGATCAAGTCGCCGTTATCAACTAAAATCGCATTGGTTGCTTCAGCTTTTGCTGCTTTAATTAAATTAGCAGTACGGACATACCCAAACTGTTCTGTTGGTTTGTCTTTGAAGTAGTCAAAGTCGATTAAGTTACTGTGAACATCAGACGTCTCCATAATACGAAGATCGACTGTCGCAGCATTCACGTTGAATGCGACAAACATTGCTAATGTTGAAATTTTCAACACATTCTTAACCATTACACACCCCTTATATATTGGTTAACAGGAGAGCAAAATGGCTCTCCTTTCGTTACTTCTGTCAAACAGTCTCTTTGAAAGGACTAGAAGTACAGACGCATACCTGTTTCGAAGATATATTGTTTTTTATCTTCATACTTCACGTTATCGCTACGAGCATCATCGTATGCCATTTCAGCGAATAAACGTAAGTTGTTATATTTAGATACTGCAAAACGTTTATCTACACCCACAGTATAGGTTTCTTTTTTGTAGTTGAACGTGTTTGCATCACCATCACGCAGGTAGTAACCCGCATACATACCACTTTCGATACGATCCCAGTGCCATTTCACACCAACACCGTATAAGTCAGCTTTCCAGTCGCCTTTAACAGAACTCCAACTAGTCGGAGCTTGATTTGCTTCTAAAGCAAAACCGTTATTTTTACCACGAGATTGACCATAGTCTAAACCGATAGAAAATTCACGGCCAGGGAAGAAGTATTCCGCACCAAAAGCTAAAATACTATTCTCTGGGTTTTTACCTTTATTTGGACTATTTTTAGAGGTAGTTGCTTCACCAGTAGCTGAAGAGTAGCCAGCATCAAATTCTAAGCCAAAGGTTGATTTATAAAAACCAACGATAGAATAGGCACGAGTAATATCACCCGCTACACGGCGACCATCTTCACCTGTTTTACCTGTCACTGTACCCGCTAATTTAAAGCCTTCATAACGGTTAGTTTCTAAGAAAATAGTTTGTGGTAAACGGGTCATAAAGTTGTTTTTACCAACACCTTTTCCATCAGCATAGCCATTGTGATAACCTACTGAACGACCTAATACATCGCTGAAGTAGAATACACCGGTGTTACCATAGCCGTAGCTTGATTTTTTCACCCAGTCGATCGGAATATAAGTACGACCAAACTGAATTTGACCATAATCACGATGAGAGAAACCGACATAACCTACACGGTTGTACATTTCAAAGTTTGATTTAGGGTTGTCACTGTTAGTTTTTTGAGTGTCTGAACCCCACTCTAATTTACCAAATACTTTGATATCGTTAGTCAGTTCGTGTGAACCAAAGAAACCGATACGGCTACCGTCATCATTCATTTTCATTTCATGATTTTGGCTAGTCACTTGTGTTTTTAAACGGAACTGACCGTTTACATCAAAACGTGTACCTTTATCGTTATACACGTTTACTGCGTTTGCAGATCCAGAAAGAACCAACAAACCAACCAGTGCTGCTAGAGGCTTCAAGCTTTTCATGATTAAAATACCCATCTATTTTCTATAGTTTTATGATTTCCTTTAAGGTCAAAAATAATACCGCCGTATATAGTTGACCTGAGATTCGGACAAAAGATCTCTGCCACGAATTTCGAAAAAGAAAATCGCTCTCACAATTGATAATTTTTATAGCTACTAATTATGACTCTACAAAATTTTCTTAAAGGTTTTAATTTCCTTGACACAGACGTAATCACCAATAAGACACAAAAATAATATCCTCATTATATTTAAATAAGGGCATTGCTTTTATTTCTGTTAGGAAAAGAAATAGGTCGTTGAGTTTTCGTTGGCATGTTACTCAAAAAAAAGCCCTTCTTTCGTGATGTAGCCCACAATTACACCAACATGCAATTTCACGGTTACATACCTAAGTGATAGGTATCACAATTAAAGGTAAAGATACGTGTTTTTTGAACTAAATCAACTTTTTAAAAATAACATTTTTTGATTTTTCTTTTAGATTTCATTTTGTTACAAGACTATTTTTTTTGCTAATAAAAAATTTATCCCCCTATTTAATATATTTAAAAGGAAGTGTTAATTTTAACCACTAAATAAATAACACTAAAGATTTAAATATTGTTATCCCTAATTAATAATTTTTTATCTTTATATTTATTTCTTATTTAAATAAAAGCAAAATCACATTTAAATACAATTTAACTGGTGGTAACGAGTAACACTCACTCAAAAAAAGAATAATTAACTACAAATATTAAAAAGAGAAGCACAAGAATACCATTCAATCACAATATCTAATCAATACGTACAAGTAACAAAGAAACACAATAAAACATTACAAATTCTAAACTATAACTATAGTTAATATAAAAAGCCCAATTGTGCTATTTTGACAATATTTAAAAAAGAAATATTCAATTTTGTGACACGGATCACCTAGATGTTTGTGAAAAATCACTCTTTATATTTTCCTGTTTTTGTGACAATTATCACATGAGTCCGTCAAGAAGATTTTTGTTTTGTAAATTAATGCAGGGATAAATCTGAAAATGATTTCATATTGTAAACAAAAAATGGCTAAAAAATGAAATTATGTGATTATTGTCACATAAGAGCTTGTACTAAAAATCTCGTTATTTCAGTATTAATATTCTTCGTTAATTCAATATAAATAAGAATAAAACTCATTATCATAGAGTAGATTTACTAATTATTCGTTTCAGCTTTTTTTTCTTTTTTATTAAATAACATTATGGATATTTTCTTTTAAGGGATATTACCTTTTAGATACCCTAAACATTCAGTATCATAATGCGGTAAATAATGATTAAGGGGAATGTCAGATGCTGTGGTTTAAAAATATTTTGGTCTATCGCTTAAATAAAGAGATAGCACTGTCAATGGATGAGTTAGAACAACAGCTTGCTTCATTGGCATTCACACCTTGCAGTAGCCAAGATATGACCAGAACAGGTTGGGTTTCGCCTATGGGCGATCGTGGTGAAGCACTTATTCATGTTGCTGGTAAGCAAGTGATGATATGTGCACGAAAAGAAGACAAAATCTTACCTGCAACAGTGATTAAAAACGCCTTACAAGACAAAGTTGAAAAACTTGAAGGTGAACAAGGGCGCAAACTGAAAAAAACAGAAAAAGCGACCCTAAAAGATGAAGTAGTTCACACATTACTTCCTCGTGCTTTTAGCAAATTCTCACAAACTTTTATTTGGTTAGATTTAGAAAAACAATTAGTCATTGTTGATTCAGGCAGTGCAAAACGAGCTGAAGATAACTTAGCTTTGTTACGCAAAACCTTAGGTTCATTACCTGTTGTTCCTCTGAACTTTAATGAATCTGTTGAATTAAAAATGACTGAGTGGGTACGCTCTGGAGAACTTCCAGCCGGTTTTACCTTAATGGATGAAGCAGAACTAAAAGCCGTACTAGAAGAAGGCGGTGTTATTCGTTGTAAGAAACAAGAATTAGTCTCTGATGAAATTGCGACACATATTGAAGCAGGCAAATTTGTCACCAAACTTTCTGTAGATTGGGAAGATCGCCTTCAATTTATGCTATGTGATGATGGCTCTATCAAACGCATTAAATTCAGTGAAACTTTACGTGAGCAAAATGATGATATCGATAAAGCCGATTTTGCCCAACGTTTTGATGCCGACTTTGTTTTAATGACCGGTGAATTAAGCGCTTTAATTGAACGCGTCACTGAAGTTTTAGGCGGCGAAGCAGAGTAACCCGTATAGAATGCAACAAGCAGATCAGCCATCCCGCTGATCTGCCCGCAATACTCTTCTACTCATTCATTGACTCTCTTACTCTCTTACTCTCTTACTCTCTTACTCTCTTACTCTCTTACTCTCTTACTCTCTTATTCTTCTATTTTTTTCTTCTTCTACTCGTTATACCTTATTGAATACTCTAAATAATTCAAGATGTAGCTAGGCGACAAATGAACGAGTCGCTAGGAGCATACAATAGTATGTGACTAGTGCGAGTGAATGCCGTCAACAACGCTACAACTTGAAGTATGACGAGTATTGTTTGTGACTAGTGCGAGAGAACGCAGTCAACAACGCTACAACTTGAAGTATGACGAGTATTGTTTGTGACTAGTGCGAGAGAACGCAGTCAACAACGCTACAACTTGAAGTATGACGAGTATTGTTTGTGACTAGTGCGAATGAACGCAGTCAACAACGCTACAACTTGAAGTATGACGAGTATTGTTATTACCAAGGCAATGCGCCCTTCTCCCCATTCGCATGCTCACCGTAATACAATGACGGCAAGAAACGAGAAAGATAAGTAAACTCGTTATAACAGTGCTGCAATAACCCAAAAGCTATCTCATCCGATAATTCCACTGCTGGATTTTCTAATGAGTGACCTAAATAAAAACGGCTTCTTAATACACATCCCCAATCCGTATCTCGCGTTAAATGCACCATTTTACCATCGGTAGGATCACCATTTTCATCGGTTTGCACATCAGAGCCAAAACCGATAGTGGCACATACTGCACCAGAAAGTGCGCCTGTTTTATAGGCTTCTTCTAACAATGCGTTATCAAAAAAATCTTTCGCATCATGGAATTTAAGTTGTGCTCCAACAGGTGGAATATCACCTAAGGACTCAACTGCCTTAATTGATGCGCCGATATAACTTTTTCCTTTGATCCATTTATCATCCCAACCATTGTGAGCAACATGATCATGGGGATGCCACCAACGAATATGTTGTGATGTTTCAAAAAAGGTAAACCACCACTCTAGCATCTTACCTTTACAACCATGCAAATCGGTACGTACTGCAACTGTTAAATGCCCAGCGTCATCCCTTTCAATTCCCATTTCTAAGCGTAATGGCGCGGGTGATAAAAGCTCGTTAATGTCATTTAAAGCCCAAGGTAAATGTAATGTTTGTTTTTTCATTTTTTCAACTCCGACAATTAGGAAACTCAATTAGTTTCCTAATTGTTTTATCCCTATAGAGTGATAAAATCAACTAAAAAAGAGGCTAAAAAATGACAGATAGCAAAATTAATCAAAAACGAGGACGCCCTGCCCGCCCTCAAGAAGAGATCCGCCAAGAAATATATGAAGCGACCATAAGTTTGCTTTTGGAGCAGGGTTACAGCGCAACAACCATTGATGCAATTGCAAAACAAGCAAGCATTGCCAAAAAAACGATTTATCGTTTTACCAAAGATAAAGAAGATTTAGTGGAACAAATTGTGTTGTCATGGACAGACAGTTTCGTCGCTATTTTTCATGATAAGGCCACTGATTTTGATGAGTTTATCCTGTTGTTATCACAACATTTAAACAGCATGGTTCAAACGGTACTTAATCATAAAGCCGTCGGTTTATATAAGTTATTACAAGAGGATTTTCCTAGCCGTGAAGTGCTTATGGAAAAATATCAACGCAGTGGGATATTAAGAGGACGCAGTTTACTCACGCAGTGGTTACAGCAACAAGAAAAAAACGGAATAATTAGATCTTACGACTATGCGACATTAAGTGATCTTTTATTAGCCATGGTGATCGCAGAGCCTTTACGACAAATTGCATTAGGGATCGTTCCACCGACACCAAAATCAAATTTTGACCTACGAATTCAGCAAGCGATACAACTCATTACACCAGTGTTAAAACCTTAGAAATAAAAACAGCAAGCCACCTTTTATTGATGCACTTGCTGCTTCTATTGCTAGTCTTTCAACAAAATAATCTGAAATTATTTTTGAATTAAATAACGGATCGTCGGACCATCTTGTTGAATATCTAATACGGTATATCCGTAATTTTTAGCATCAAGCGGAATATTGTTGATTGATTGAGGGCAATCACTCACCACTTCTAATATTTCGCCTTTTTTCAGTGATGGCATGGCTTCAAGTGTTGCCACCGCAGGATAAGGACAAGGTTCACCGACCATATCTAGACGATAATCAGGAATAATAGTGTCTTTCTGGCTCATGCGATTTCCTTATTAATCTGCGTTGAAATAGATTGTGCTTGTTGGGCTTTTTTACGGAAAAAGTGTTTTTCCCACCAAAGTAATAACACAAATGACACACCAAGCATTAGATACGTCACACCTAATCCCCCCACAGGGCCAAAGGTATCAAGTAAATTAATCTTGTCATAATCCGTTGCGATCACTGAGGCAAAATCATCCCAGTAGTAAGCTAATAATGTAGAACCGATAACGTTACCCAATCCAACCCACCAAAAGTGAATTTGACCTTCCACTGCACGATACATCCAGCCAGTTTCACATCCACCAGCAAGTACAATACCGAAACCAAAGAGTAAACCACCAATGACAGCATTCGGCCCTGCCCACATAATTTTAGGTGCAGCACCTAATTGGACATAGCTGAAGATCCCAATCGCGCTCACTGCCATACCAATAATAATCGCTTTTGCCATATGGGTTCTGCCCGTTATCCATAAATCACGGAAAGCAGAAGTAAAACAGATTTGCGCTCGTTCGATTAAAATACCAAAACCAATACCACCTAACATAGCAAAGCCTAGTTTTGGTGAATCAAAAAGAATAATTAAAGACCACGCAATCATGGCAAAAAAGATAACCATTCCCAATCTAAAGCGACGTTTTGCACGTTGTTTATCTTGAGTAATCGGTGAAGCTTGACTGACTTTTTGTAGTTTTACGGGAATACGAAACAGCGGCATCAATGAAAGCTTGGCACCAAAATAAGAACCGATTGCCGTTGCAACCGCAAAAAACCAAGCATGTAAAGAGAACTGAGGAATACCCGTAAAGAAAGCCGCAAGGTTACATCCCATTGCTAGACGAGCACCAAAACCAGCGATGATCCCGCCAAGCACTGCTTGAAAAATACGAATTTTATGTTGAGGATGGCGAAGTTTGACGTTGTTGGCCCAAAGAGCAGCCATAATACAACCTCCAAACATCCCGATAATCATCACACCATCAATACGCGTTAATGGCGTACCTTCAAGGCCGATAATTTTAAAATAACCCCATTCTTCAGGATGAGCACCAAACCATTGCATTACGTGGCCGCCCCAACGAGTAAATTCCCCCGTGACAGCCCAAAAAGTGCCGGTTAAACCAAAGTAGTAAGTTGATAAGATACCTGCCGCAATAACAGCTGGAAGAGGCTTCCAAAAACGGATCAGGTATTGAGATTTAAATTCTGACCAAGACATGTTTTTTCCTAGAGCTTACCTCTACGAGAGACCCTCTCCACGCAGTAGGACTGGCCGAACATGTTACTCCAATAATTTTTTTATCAAAGAGTCAGTATTCAGATAAATGAAGGAAATTTGCGTTATAACAAAGTTTTTGTAACAGATAGATAACTTATCCCACTTATAAATTCAGCATAATTTTTATTTATAAGTGGGGGAAGAAGTGCTTAGCAAATACGAGGTAAAGGCTCGTTATAAGGTAAATCAAGAATGCGACTTGTACCGAAAATCCCAGTTAAACGAATATAGTTATCCGTTGTCACTTCACCGATAGTACAAGCATCTTTACCTAAAGGGTGTTGATGTAAAGCGTCAATAACTTGTGCTTCAGCGTCAGGTGATACCACTAAAACAATTTTACCTTCGTTAGCAAAATTAAGTGCTTCTAGGCCTAATAATTCGCACACACCACGAACGGCTTGTTTCATTGGCAATTTGCTTTCATGTACATTCATGCCACAACCGCTGGCTTGGGCAAATTCATGCAAAATGGCCGTTACTCCACCTCGAGTTGCATCACGTAATGCCCGAATACCATCAATTTGGCGTAAAGGTGCAATCATTGGCTCAAGAACAGCGCAGTCACTTTGTAGATCCGCTTCTAATCCTAAATTTTCACGAAGATTAAGGATTGTTGCACCATGATCACCAATTGTACCACTCACTAAGATCTTATCGCCGGCTTTGATATTACTTGCGGCCCAATTAATTTGAGTTGGAATAACGCCAATGCCCGCAGTATTGATAAAGATCTTATCTGCGGCACCACGAGGAACCACTTTGGTATCCCCTGTGACAATTTGTATTCCTGCTTGTGAAGCGGCTTTTGCCATCGCTAATACAAGCACTTCAAGGGTTTCAAATGGCAACCCTTCTTCAAGAATAAAACCACATGATAGATAACGAGGTACAGCACCACCGACGGAGAGATCGTTAGCTGTACCGCAAACAGATAATTTACCAATATTTCCACCGGGGAAAATAATGGGATCGATAACATAGCTGTCGGTACTAAAAGCAAGACGATCGCCAAGAGCCGTTAACTCATTTAACGCGATCCGCGCTTGATCTTCTTTTTCATTTAATAACGGATTATCGAACGCTTTTAAAAACAGGCCTTCGATCAGTTGTTGCATACCTTGCCCACCATTACCTTGGGCTAAGGTGATTTCATCAGGTTGTTTCATATATTACCTTCACGGCGATACTGATAATAAGCCGCACATGCCCCTTCTGATGACACCATTAAAGCACCTAATGCGGTTTCTGGTGTACAGCTTTTGCCAAATAGAGGGCAATCCGAAGGTTTGCATCGTCCTGTTAATACATCGCCACAGCGAGATTGTGGATTATCTGCCACTTTCTGCGGTGCAGGTGTAAAACGTAATTCAGCATCAAACTCAGAATAAGCTGGTGTTAATTGAATACCTGACATTGGGATCTCACCCAACCCACGCCATTCACTGGTTTCTTTTAACATAAACACTTCGCTAAGTGCTTTTTGAGCCAACTTATTACCTTCATTCGGTACAATGCGACTATATTGGTTTTCAATACTTAAAACATAATCTGCATTTTCTGCTTTTGCTTTAAGCTGTTTAATGACCATCAGTATAGCTTGCAATAAGTCTAATGGTTCAAATCCTGTCACCACAAAAGGCTTTTCAAATTCATCACATAGCGGTTGATATGGTGTACATCCAATCACCATACTCACATGTCCCGGTGCAATAAAGCCATCAATGCGAACATCGTCTTGCTCTAGTAAACAACGCAAGGTAGGTACGATAGTAATGTGCTGACAAAATAGAGAAAAGTTTTTAAGTCCACGCAATTTTGCTTGTTGTAGCGTCATTGCAGTACTTGGCATAGTTGTTTCAAAACCTAAACCAAAGAAAACAACTTGTTTATCTGGGTTATCTTGTGCAATTTTCAGTGAATCAAGCGGTGAGTAAACAATACGAATATCGCTGCCTCGACGACGCGCATCCAGCATTGAACCATTACGACCCGGCACACGCATTGCATCACCAAATGTGCAAAAAATCACGTCAGGACGTGCTGCAATTTCTAAACATGCATCAATTCGTCCCATCGGTAATACACAAACAGGACAACCTGGCCCGTGAACAAATTCAATTTCTTCTGGTAATAAGCGATCTAAACCAAATTTAAAAATGGCATGAGTATGCCCACCACACACTTCCATAATTTGTAATGGGCGTGTAATTGGCTGAGGCCATTGTGAAATGGTTTCACGAATTTGAGCTAATAAGGCTTTCGCAAGTTCGGGATCACGAAATTCATCAACGTACTGCATCATCAGCCTCTTCAAGGGTTACACCATAAACATGCTGTAATGCATCAAGAGTATCTTGCGCTTCTTGCTCATCAAGAATACTCATGGCAAATCCCACATGAATTAGCACCCATTTACCTAATAATTCATTTGGTTCGCCTTCACATACCATTGAAATATTAACAGCACGTTTAACGCCACTCACTTCGGCATAAGCGAGTTGGTGGACGTCTTCGCCCACCTCAACAATCTTAGCTGGAACACCTAAGCACATAAACGACTCTCCAACCAAGCTAACCACTCTTCCATGCCTTCGCCTGTTGTTGCTGATAACGCGATAATTTCAATATTTGGATTAACACGGCGAGCTGATTCAATGCAAGCTTGAACGTCGATATTCAGATGTGGCACTAAATCAATTTTGTTGATAATCATTAAATCAGCCGCAGCAAACATATGCGGATATTTCAGAGGCTTATCTTCACCCTCAGTGACAGAGAGAATAGCCACTTTATGCTTTTCACCCAGATCAAAACTGGCTGGGCACACTAAGTTACCCACGTTTTCAATAAAGAGAACGCTGTTATCTTGTAAGCCTAATTGGTGTGTCGCATCATGCACCATTTGTGCATCAAGATGACAACCTTTGCCTGTATTCACTTGGATCGCAGGTACACCAGTTTCACGGATACGATCAGCATCATTGGTAGTTTGTTGATCGCCTTCGATCACGGCACAAGGGACACGTTGCGCTAACTGTTTTAACGTTTGTGTTAACAGTGTGGTTTTACCTGAACCAGGACTTGAAACTAAATTCAATGCCAACACATTTTGTTGTTCAAAATGTTCACGGTTATGAACAGCAATTCGGTTATTTTTATCTAACACATCCATTTCAATTTTCAGCATACGCTTTTGGCTAATACCGGGAGCATGTGTTCCTGCTTCACCTTGGCCATAATGCATATTCTGATTTTCAATCACTGGGCTAAATTGCTCTTCGTGCTCGTGTTCATGATCGTGGTCATGTGCATGATCGTGATCGTGGCTGTGAGAATGGTGATGAGAATGTTCATGGCTATGATCATGAGCATGGTCGTGATCATGACTGTGAGAATGGTCATGACTATGAGAATGATCGTGTTCATGATGATCGTCATGTCCATGATGATGCTCATGGACAACAGGGGTTTCGTTTAGCTGTGTATCGTTATGAAAATGGAGGTGAACATCACCACTGTTATGATAATAGTGATGATGAACGATGATAGGCTGACCATTGGTTTCGTAGTTATGCTTATGCTTTTGTTCAGACTTATCAATATATTTATGAACAGTATTCGCTGGAGTAGCCTTGTGTTCATGATGGTGATCATGCCCATGATGGTCGTGATCATGATGATGACCGTGGTCGTGATGATCATGGTCGTGAGAGTGATGATGGTGGTGCTCATGTGAATGAGGCTCTACGCCTTCAATTCTGACATTGCCTTCGCCACAACCGCAAGTGCTACACATATTCTGACTCCTGTACTATTCAATAAGAAGAATGTGACTCTGTGTCGCGTAAAATTTCTACACTATGATCTTAACTGACCACGGAAGAGAGAACGACGACTTAAATCAACTTCTGCTACGGATTGTGTCTGAACAGGAAGAGAAAGTGCCATTTTTACACTATTTTCAACCAACTCAACAGCATGTTCACCTGTTAGGTGTCTATCAAGTGGTGACATTAATGAACAAGCAAGATATTGCATACCACCCGCAAGCTCACCCACAACAAACTTAATCTGTCCACAAGGTAATTCTAACCCGATACGATCACCCACTTTTCGATGTGGCCATTCTTGTGAAGGTCCCGGAAAGACGACAATCTCTAACATCCAAGGAGTAAGAACAGCTCCAATCCACTGATTTTCAAATAAAGTAAAGCCCCCTGCTTTTACGGGAATACCTTCGCGATAAAAAGGAAGCCCTCTCATCTCTTTTTCAGCAATTTCACTAAAACGTGTTTCAAGTTGCTCAACAGGCGGCTCGTCATATCCTAGAATATCCCAGCTTAATTCACTCATGCTGTTACCTCTTTAGGTGTGACAGGAATACCGTATTCACGCAAAATATTAACCACATGCTCTAATGCAATTTCCATTGATTTTTCACCAATGTCAGACAATGACATGCTTGGCTCTAATGATGCAGGTTCAATACCCACTAAAATAAGCTTACGAGGAAATTCATCCGTCATACGTAAAGCCATTAATACATCAGATAAACCTAATTGATGAGGAGAAATTTTCTGCGTAAAAAGTGCCGGAACATCATCATCATGTAAGATAAAAATACTACCCGGTTCATGATTACTTCTTACCGCATCGGCAACAATCAGGAGGTCTCTTGCTGCAATATCTTGCAAAATTTCCATACCTGATGTGCCACCATCAATAACATCGACGTTCTCTGGTAAAGAGAAGCGCTCTTCGAGCGCCTCTACTATACGAACACCAATGCCTTCATCGCTTAGTAATAAATTACCAATACCTAAGACGAGAGTTCGCATTATAATACCTTCACCTTACTTAGCTCTTTACCTGTTAAATCAACCATATGCACAGCACATGCCATACATGGGTCAAAGGAGTGGATCGTTCTTACCACTTCTAACGGTTTTTTCGGATCAGCAACAGGTGTACCCACTAGTGATAACTCATAAGGGCCTGGTTCATCATTAAAGTTACGAGGACCCGCATTCCATGTTGATGGAACAACGGCCTGATAGTTAGTGATTTTTCCGTCTTTAAACACAATCCAGTGAGATAACATACCACGAGAGGCTTCTTCGAAACCGACACCACGATACTCTTTACCTGGTTCAAACTCTGGTTTAATAAAGGCAGCTGTATCACCACGGCCGATATTATCAACCAGTGATTGCCATAAAGAGGCCAGAGATTCTTGTAACACACATGCATGGACAGTACGTCCAATAATACGACCCCACGTAGACTCTAACTGCTCTGTAACCAGTGTTTCATTGGTTAATTGAGTATAGATCTTGTTGATGTCGTTGTAGTTTCTAACCGTTCCTTCGTGCTTACCGGCTAAACCACACACTAACCATGCTAACGTACCGACTTCTACAGGCTTGCCGTAGAATGTAGGGGATTTAACCCATGAGTATTTATTGTTCTCATCCCAACCGGTGTATTTAGGACGAGTTAACCCTTCCCATGGTTTTAAAGGTTCATCATCTTCATACCATGCGTGTTTACCACTTTCTTCGATACCGTCTTTCAGGTTCTGATCTTTCCAGTCTTTAATTGGACGGTAGGTCGAGAAATCAACCCCTTCCATATAACCACCAGACAGTAAGAATTCCGTGTTATTACCATTAATTGGTAATTCAGGTACAGACAGATAGTAGTTTGCACCTTTACCGATTTTTAACCATTCAGGGTAATAAGCGGCGAAAATAGCAGTATCCACTTTATAAACTTGGTTAACGAAATCACCCAGCTTATCGATAAAGCTTTTCACGTACATTAAACGTTCTAGGTTGAGAACATTTGGTGCATCAAGGTTAATCGGGTTAGCCACACCACCCACGGCCAAGTTTTGGATATGAGGTGTTTTACCGCCCAAAATAGCCACAATACGGTTTGCATCACGTTGGCACTCAAGTGCTTGTAGGTAGTGGGCAACCGCAATTAGGTTAACTTCTGGTGGCAATTTCATGGCTGAGTGACCCCAGTAGCCATTAGCAAAAATACCTAACTGGCCGCTGTCCACTAAACCTTGGATTTTTTTCTGTACTTTTCTGAATTCTTCAGCAGAGTTCAGATGCCATTCAGAAACCCCTTTTAACATCGCTGATGCTTTTTCAGGATCAGCTTGTAATGCAGATGTGATATCAACCCAGTCCATCGCAGAAAGCTGATAGAAGTGAACGATATGGTCATGGATGATATGTGAACCTAAAATCAAGTTACGGATATACTGCGCATTCACAGGAATATCCATACCTAAAGCGTCTTCTACAGCACGTACTGAGGCAATTGCGTGAACTGTCGTACAAACACCACAAATACGTTGCACGATAATCCATGCATCACGAGGATCGCTTCCTTTTAGGATCTCCTCCATTCCGCGCCACATGGTACCGGAAGACCAAGCCTTAACAACTTTTCCGTTATCAATTTCACAATCGACGCGTAAATGCCCTTCAATACGGGTAATAGGATCAATAGTAATGCGTTGGCTCATGATTTAACCTCAGCCTTTTTTAATTGTATATTTGAGTCTGTTTGTGCAGGTAAAACCGGCAGTAAACGGATAATAAGAATGTAAGCTGTTACTTCAAATGCAACGAAACCAATAGAAATCAGCAATTCACTTGCTGTTGGGAAATAGTGGTAACCATTGCCTGGATTGTAAGCAACTAAAGAGTAGTTCATACGCCACATCGCTGCGCCGATTAAGATAAAGACAGCACAGACAAACAGCATTCTTGGACTACGGCGGTTATTATTTAAATGCATCAAAATAAGAGGAAGTAATAACAATGCACTTTCAGCAATAAATAACCATGAGAACATATCCCCATTTCCGATATAACTCAGTTTACCGTTCCAAATAACTTCACCCCAGCGACAGACCAAGAACGCAATCAGTAACACTTCGATTACGCGTGTTAACTTGGTAAATAACGGTGTTTCATCATCATTCATGGTACGGCTTGCTTTTAGCAAAGAGCCTTCAAAAATAACGATAGTGAAACCAAGGAGGAAAGCCGTTAACAGAGAAAACAGCGGTAACATCTCATAAGATTGCCACAGTGGATGTACTTTCCAACCCGCTGAAATCATTAATGATCCCATTGAAGATTGGTGCATGGTTGGCAGTAAAGCACCAAGGCCAATAATAAAGAACATCGCTTTGTTAAGACGTTTCAACGACACTTTCCAGCCTAAACGCTCTAATAACGCAGGTAAGAATTCTAATGCCATCACCATAATATAGATGGTCATACAGGTCGCTGTTTCAAACAACACTGAGTTAACGTTAAAGTATTGCGGCATAAAAAAGTGAGGCATGTTCCAATAACGACCGATATCAATAGCAATGGATAAACCACCTAATGAATAGCCGAACAAGCTCGCTAATAATGCAGGACGCACTAATGGGTGAAACTCGCCTTTATTAAAGACATAAACAGCCCATGCAAGTGCCCAACCGCCACATGCAAAGCCAGTTCCTATCAATAAGTCAAAAGCAATCCAAATACCCCAAGGATATCCCCCATTCAGGTCAGAGACATCACCCAGACCTAATACCAAACGCTTACCAATAAGAATAAAACCGAGCACAGCAAGCGGTAAAAACACTCTTACAGCGAGAGTAAATAACTTACCGCCAAGTGGACGAGGATCATGACTCGACATCGTTATCCTCCTTGTGGTGTTCTTGCTCTTGTTTTTTACTATTACGGTTAACCAAATAGGTGATCCCTGCTAGGGCCGCTATTGGTAATACCATGCCTTTATAAAGCGTGTGTTGAATATGTTCAGAACGCGCACCTGTAGATAATGGTGCTACTTCTGGCATACCTAAATTGTCAAAAGGTACCGCTGAAAGTACCATAACTTGCGTACCACCACCTTCAAACTCACCATAGATATGATCTTGATATTCAGGAATTTTATGCAGATAAGTATCGCCACCACTAATGGTTTGACGTGGGTAATGGTATTCCTCACCCGCTTTTTTCGCTAAACGACGTTTTGCTTCTTCAAGCAATTCTTCTCGTGTACCGAAAATAACCGCACCTGTTGGGCATACTTCAACACAACCTGGTAATAAGCCTTTATCTAAACGCTCAACACCTTTTTGGTTACAAAGCTCACATTTATAGAGCTTACCAAATGGATCGTCATAGTCGTATTTTGGAATGTTATAAGGGCATCCCACCATACAGTAACGACAACCTGTACAGATATCTGCGTGATAATGGACAATACCGGTTTTTGGATCTTTGGTTAATGCAGAAACAGGACAAACAGAAACGCAGTTTGCATCAACACAATGCATACATTGTTTCTTAATAAAGGCATAACCGTTTTCCAGTTGGTCTTTATTTTCACCAGTACCATCACGCCAAATTTGAATAATGTTATTTGTGTAAGGACTTAATTTGTCATTGTTTGACCAAATCGGATCACCATTGGCGTAAGTATCACCACGCTCCATTGGCTCCGGGTGATTGATTTCCTGACATTTTGTGACACATGCTTGACAGCCTACACATAATGTAGAGTCATAGAGCATACCGAGAGACCCAGGAATTGGGGGACGGTTCTGCGCCGCAGCATGACTCGCAGTGGGAGCCATTCCCGCAAGGAGAACCCCACCTGATGCCAGCTTAAAGAAATGACGCCTATTCACCGTTTATCCTCCTGTGAGGCTCCTGTGGCATTCTTGTCACGGCCTAATTGACGCACAGCCATCACACTGACACCGGCGACAGCACCTACGACAGCACCGAGCAAGCCCGCAGCACCATAAGACACACCACCACCTTCTTTCGCATTAACATCAGGCACTTGCGCTTTTGGTGTTGGCTGATAAACATTCGCTAATTGGAAAATACCTTTAGTAAAGCCAATCCCTTCTTCGTTACATCCGTAACAAGGGTGACCGATACCCACAGGCCAAATTCCACCGCCGACATCACAGAATTCCAATGTTGGGCAGTTACCATAGGTTTCAGGGCCTTTACAGCCTAAATGGTATAAACACCAACCTTGACGATGACCTTCATCACCAAATTCTTTAGCAAAACGACCAGCATCAAAATGAGGGCGACGTTCACAGTTTTCGTGAATTAAACGCTCATAAGCAAAAAGCGGTCTGTTTTTGCTATCTAACTTAGGCAATTTGTTGAAAGTAATAATATGTGCAACAGTTGCTAAGAAGTTATGTGGATTTGGTGGACATCCTGGAATATTAATAACAGTTTTACCCGGTAAAATTGCTTCCAATGATTTAGCACCTGTTGGGTTACCCCCAGTTGCTGGCACACCACCCCATGCAGAACATGAACCAATTGCAATAATCGCAGCAGCCCCTTCAGCGGCTTCTTTGATATGCTCAAGAATAGGTTTTCCTGCAACCATACAGTAAACACCGCCATCTTTGTCTGGGATTGAACCATCGACAACGAGAACGTACTTACCTTTATATTTCTCCATCGCATTGTGTTTATTTTCTTCAGCTTGATCACCAAAAGCTGAAGAAAGCACTTCATGATATTCAAGTGCGATAACATCAAGCACTAGGTTTTCCAGAGTCGGGTGAGTTGCACGTAATAAAGACTCCGTACACCCTGTACACTCCTGAGCACCAATCCAGATAACGGGTGGGCGTTCAGATGACGCCATTGCTTCTGACATTTCTGCGGCTGCTTTGCCGCTTAATCCCATGGTAGCTGACAACGCAGCACACAATTTCATAAAATCGCGTCGGTTAATACCATGATGGGAAAAAACATTATTCCCCAAGGCCATATATCTCTCCTGATATGATGATTTTTAATTGGAATAATTTTAAAACACCGCCTTTTTAACACTCCGACACAATAATGACTTGATCATTATCAAGCGATAATTCATTAAAAAATAAATTATTCTTTTATGTGAGTAAAAACGTTTCAGCAATATAAGGTTTAATGTCTATTTTTTATATATTTCGTCATTTTAAAATTATTAAAATGCTATTTAATAATGATAATTTAAGTAGAAATAATTCTCATTATCTCAATAATTAGGGGGGCGTGAAATTATTAATTATTATAAATCAGTAAGATACAAATCTATTAAAAAACACCCAATTTATAAGACAATATATTTAAAATAATACAAAATTAATAATTAATATTTTCCATTTTCTGGAAAATTTTATTAAAAATAAGTTTTAATATATTTTTTAATTATAATGATGACTCTTGTTTTCATATTATCAACCTTTATATTACATCATAAATAATGTTAAAAATTGCATTTCATAAACAAGAAATCATTACATTAATATATTTAATTTCACCCTATTTTAATTACTAATTTATCCAATCTTCATTTGTTATTATTTTTTAATCATTATTACTCTGTTTACTTTTCAATCAAAAATTAACCTATTTTTCTTATCATTTTTCATATAGTTATATGTATATTCGTTTTTGGAATAAGCTAATACCCTAGCGCAAAATCGCTATAAAATTAAATACATATCGATATACAGTTACATTCAAAAGATAAGATCATTAATAATTACTAATTAGTAATCGTTCGGGATAATTACATTGAGTTATTTTATAACATATCGAGTTTATAATGAAATTAACCTAAATAAATTTTCATGTTAAATCCATGTTGTTATTGTGGATAAAAAAAGCACAAATTATCGATAAAAAATCCCCAAATAAAGCATATTTCGTTTTTTTGTGAGAATAGATAAAAAAAGTGGTCATAAATCTAAAAAATAGAAAAGCTCTTTGTTAACTGTTTGTAGTTTTCAATCAGACAAAGATCTTATAAAGAATAGGAGATAAACCAAAAGAAAAAGATAAAAGCAAAGCACATCCCCTATTTAGGAACGATAAGAACGATAGGAACGGATAGGAACGGATAGGAACGATAGGAACGATAGGAACGATAGGAACGATAGGAACGGATAGGAATAATGATAACAACCGAATCAGTCAATAAAATAAAAAGCCATAACACCGAAATGTTATGGCCTTTAAATTTATTAAAATAATAAAATGCTATGTGTAGTTCTCTGCCTTTCACGTTTTATTTTACTCACCGCTTATCAAAAATAAGAAGTGGTTTGAATAAGTAAATAAAATCTACTTACCAGAAATTGGAATGACTGAAAACAACGGTCTACCTGGTGCAATAAAAAAATAAGTATCCAAATACGGATAACTTAGATAATAAACAAATTAGGCGTTCTTGCACGTTACAAAATATTTCAATTTGTAACGTGGGTGCATTATATCCAATAAGATTTTTTGCGCAAGCATTTTTACACTTAAATCAAATTTACATAAAAACATTACCAATCATATGGTTATAGGAAAATTTAACTTAAAAAACAAAATATCAACAAATCAAAAAGTGAAAAAAAATGAAGAGTTAATGAATATTAATGTAAGGTAAGTTGAAATAATAATATCTACTTAGCATTAATTGATTCAGCACGATATTACCAAGTAAACTTAATTAATTATTTATTCTTAAAGTTAACCTACCTATTATTAATATTATTTAAGACTAAAGCTAAATTTTATTCTAACTCAATTTTATTAATTATCTCATTAATAACAAAAAACAATAAAAAAATATAAGTATGATTTTTTGCACAATAAAAAAGCACCTTATTCATCATTTTACAACGACAAATAAAGTGCTTTTAAAATAGCGTAATAATACTTAGTTGAATAGCGTATTTCTAAACTTTAACCGCCTGTAGAGACTGTTTCCATCCCTACTAATCCAACTTTGAGATACCCTGCCTTTCTTAACGAATCCATTGCAGCCATTAACGTTTCATAATCAACGCTTTTATCTGCTTGGAAAAAGATGGTGGTCTCTTTATTTGCTTGTGTCATCGTATCTAACACATTAGCCATCGTTTCATGCGTGACCATTTCTTCACCAATGAAAATTTGCTTATCAGACTTAATGGTCAAATAAACAGGCTTTTCAGGGCGTGGCTGTGGTTTTGCACTTGAAGCGGGTAAATTTACTTTTATATCAACGGTAGCTAAAGGCGCGGCTACCATAAAGATAATGAGCAGAACCAACATGACATCAATAAAAGGCGTCACATTGATATCATGTAATTCATTATCATCACCTGAATCATCACCAAGACGCATTGCCATAATTCATTACCTTGCTTTGCTGTTTTCGATATCTAAGTCACGGCTAACTAATGTCACCACACCTGTTGCAATATCACCAATTTCACCACGATAACCTGCGATCATACGAGCAAAAATATTATAAATGATAACTGCTGGGATAGCGGCAATCAGACCAATCGCAGTCGCTAATAAGGCTTCTGCAATCCCCGGAGCAACAACCGCTAAGTTAGTCGTTTGAGAATGTGCAATACCAATAAAGCTGTTCATAATTCCCCAAACCGTACCAAAAAGACCGATAAATGGAGAAATTGCACCGATAGTGGCTAAGTAGCCATTACCACGGCCTAATTCACGAACAATGGCAGCAACTCGACGTTCCATACGCATTTCAACACGTTCTTTAATGCCTGATGCTACTTTACTTTCTTGAGAGTAAGTACGCTCTAATTCAGCATCATTAAAGAAATCAGCAGTCGCGCTCTTATTACCAAATTTTTTGCTAATGGTTAAAGCATCATTAAGTGATTTAGCATCAACTAATTGCGCTGTTTCATTTCTTAATCGACGACGTAATGAGAGTAAATAGCTTCCTTTGGCGAAAAATAACGCCCACGTCACAATAGAAGCTAACAGTAAGCCAATCATGACACTTTTAACGACTAAATCGGCATTACGATACATGCCCATTACAGATAAATCTTCTGCAAATCCACCACCAGCAACCATTTCTGGCTCTACTGCTGGTGATGTATTTTCTGTCGCAGACGGGGTATTTTCCGTGTTTTCTGCGTTTTCAACCGTTGCAGGTAAAGTATTTTCACCCTCAGGCTTAGCAGGTTCAGAACCTGGTACTTTAGCCTCATTGCTGGTATTCGCAGATGAGCCTGTTGTTGGTGTTGCGGTTGTAGCAGTTCCCTGTGTAGAAGCTGTTGAAGAAACGGCAGCAGTAGTTGGCTGTTCAGTTGGTGTGGCAGGAGTCGTATCCGCAAAAGCAGAGCCTGTCAGACCGATTGCCAATAGAATAGAAGCTGTCAAATTACGCATCAGTTGGCCTTTTACTCTCTTTTTTATCTATTTATTTATTCAGCAATGACGTTTTCCGTCACTACTTACCCAAAATCGTTCGCTTACAATCATCCTGTTTGCCATCAGGAAAGAGAAAACGCTCAAATGATATCAAACATGAAGCATTTTGATAGTAATTATCATTACTATTTGGCTATTTTTTTTTCATTTGTCGATTTTTAAGACAAATTATCGTTATTTCACGTAACGTGAAATTTTATCAACTACATCGATCGCCTTTTGTACTTATCCAAAAAATGAATTAACGTGAAGCAAACACACCATCAATTAAAAGAAGGTATTAAGGATGACGCTAAAAAAACAAGAAACCTCACTCCTCCTTTCTGGACGAGCTAAAAAATATTCCCTCGGCGCAGTAAATCCAATTATACAACGTACTTCATCTGTTATTTTTGATTCAGTTGCACAAAAACGTGAAGCAACTAAAAAACGTGCTGAGGGTACACTTTTTTATGGGCGTCGAGGTACTACCACTCATTTTGCCTTACAAGAAGCCCTAACTGAATTAGAACAAGGTGCAGGTTGTGCACTTTTTCCTTCAGGTGCAGCAGCTATTACGCAGTCTATACTCGCGTTTGTTGAGCAAGACTCTCATATTCTTGTGACTGGATCAGCTTACGATCCAACGCAAAACTTTTGTGATCACCTCTTACGTAAGTTTTCAGTCACAACAACCTATTTTGATCCATTAATAGGTAAAAACATCAGTCAACTACTGCGACCTGAAACAAAAATTGTTTTTCTTGAATCCCCCGGTTCAATTACGATGGAAATTCAAGATCTACAAGGAATAGTCAGCTCCGTTCGCCAATATAATCCTGAAATCATTATTATGATTGATAACACTTGGGCGGCAGGATTGCTGCTTAAACCACTTACTTTTGGTGTCGATATTTCAATCCAATCTGCCACAAAATATATTAATGGCCACTCTGATGGCATGTTAGGCTTTGCTGTAGCGAATGAACGTTGTTGGGAACAGTTACGAGAAAATGCCTATCTATTAGGTCAATGTGTTGATCCTGATACTGCTTATATGGCAGCAAGAGGATTAAGAACATTACCAGTGAGAATGAAGCAACATGAACAAAGTGCATTGGAAGTTGCTCGTTGGCTAAAACAACATCCATTAGTTGATAACGTTTATCACCCTGCGCTAGCCTCTTGTCCAGGACATGAATATTTCCAGCGTGATTTCACAGGCAGTAACGGATTATTCTCTTTTAGTTTGAAGAAAGCTCTCTCACCTGAAGAATTTGCGATTTTTTTAGATAATTTTTCATTATTTAAAATGGCTTTCTCATGGGGAGGATTTGAATCTTTAATTTTAGGCTATCAACCTAATGACATTAAAGCGATGCGCCAATATGAAACACAACCTACATTTACTGGCACATTATTCCGTGTTCATATTGGATTAGAAAATGTAGATGATTTAATTGAAGATCTTGAACACGCATTTTTACGTATTTCTTAATTAATCATTAAATTTTTATAAAAAAAAATCTATCCCTGTGGTTCCACAGGGATTAAATCAAACTGTTGTCTTTATTTTGCGTTAGAATAACGAACATAAAGTTCTTTTTAATGCGAGTTCGCTAATGGGTACATTAAAAGAGATAATTCACGCATTAATGCAACACGATTATATGGTGTTGGCTAATCCTAATGTGTTATGGGTTATCTATATTGTTCTTTTTGTTATTATTATGCTGGAAAATGGGGTATTACCCGCAGCATTTTTACCAGGAGATACACTGCTTATTCTTTGTGGTGCCTTAATTGCAAAAGACGTTTTACACTTCTTTCCGACAATCATTATCTTAGGTACTGCCGCCAGTATTGGGAGTTGGCTTGGATTTTTACAAGGCCGCTGGTTAAGTGACACAAAAATCGTTAAACGTTGGATGGCTCAATTACCTGAGCAATATCACCATAAGGCAAATGATCTTTTCCATCGCCAAGGTTTGTATGCACTATTAATTGGTCGCTTTATTGGTTTTGTACGAACATTATTACCAACGTTAGCAGGCTTATCTGAATTACAACAACGTCGCTTTCAAATATTTAACTGGTTAAGTGGCTTTTTGTGGGTAGGTATTATTGTGTCGCTAGGTTATGTATTGAATTTAATTCCCTTTATTCAAAAGCATGAAACACTAGTGATGAATATTTTGATGACATTGCCTGTATTGCTCTTAAGTGCAGGTTTAATTGGCTCTATCGTAATGTATATTCGCCATCGTAAAAATAGCACCAGTAATAAATAATTCAAAAAAAACGCCATTATTTTAAACATCATAATGGCGTTTTTAATCATCTAAGACTTCAAAAGTTCAGTTGTTCATTGTTTTATCTCCTAACCTATTAATATCTAACTAAAAATCCATTTACATTAATTACAATCATGGTCTTTTTACTCTATTTATCTTTAAAGCTTAATCGCTTTTGAAGCAAGGAATGTAGGAATATAGCTATCAACGAGAAAACGAGCATGAGGAGCAAAATCTTCAACAAAATCTTGTAATAGAAAACCTGCCGCTAATTGTCCACCAATAAGATCAGTTAAAGAATGACCAAATACAAGCCCATCACCTTTTGCCACTTTTTCTTGCAGAATATCTGAAGGTAATGAACCTTGATCACTATACGGTAAGCGGTAAGTGGGTCTCATTAATCCCTGAGAGCGTAATTGCGGATCTCTATCATCAACAAATACAACTGGGTTATAAAAACTCGCCATCAATACACCGCCTTTCTTCAAAACACGGTAGCATTCTTGCCAAACAAGATTTACATCTGGTACATATAAATTGGAAATAGGATGAAAAATAATATCAAAACTTTCATCAGCAAATGCGGTTAGATCTGCCATATCACCTTGAACTGCGACCAAATCTAACTGATGCTTTTGCGCCAATTGGCTATCTTTACTTAATTGCCCTTCTGATAAATCAAATACTGTCACAATGCCACCAGCAGCCGCTAAAATAGGCGCTTGTTGCCCACCTGCAGACGCTAAACAGAGTATTTTTTTACCTTTAATATCTGTTAGCCACTCACTCTTAACTGGGTTAGGCGTTAAATGGACTTTCCAGTCGCCTTGCTTTGCAGCAATAATTTCTTCATCGCTTACAGGCTTAGACCACTGATTTTCCATCGCAGCTTGTTTATCCCAATGTTCTTGGTTTAATGTTAAATAATGACTTTTCATATTACTCCTTATAAATTAACTACAATATGAACTGTTGTTGTTATTAAGAAATTTAATTCAACGCTCATTTTTACAACCTTACAGTTATAGTTATGTCATGCAATTTCGTCTAGATACAGTGAAAAAAACTTTCCTGATTAATTGTCATACTGCAGAACATTAAATTATGGTGGAAACAAAATGCAAAACTTTACTTATTACTCACCGACTCGTCTTCATTTTGGTCAAGGCCAAATAGAAAAATTACGTTCTGAAATAGGCAAAAATGAACGTATCTTATTAACTTATGGCGGCGGTAGTATTAAACGCAATGGCGTATTAGACGAAATTTATACTGCACTTCCCGGCCATCAAATTCATGAATTTGGTGGTATTGAACCCAATCCTTCTTATGAAATATTGATGAAAGCTGTCTCTTATGCAAGATATCACGGTATCACGCATTTATTAGCCGTAGGGGGCGGGTCGGTTATTGATGGGACAAAATTTATTGCAGCTGCTGTACCCTATCAAGGTGAGCCATGGGAAATTGTCACTAGTCGCGGTAAAGTCATTGAAAAAGCACTACCTTTAAGTTGCGTATTAACGCTTCCAGCAACTGGCACAGAAACAAATAGTTTTTCAGTTATCAGTAAAAAACAGACAAAGGATAAACAAAGTTTTGCCAGCCCCCATGTCTATCCTCATTGCGCTATTTTAGATCCAACAACTACCTATTCTTTACCCCCAAGACAAACGGCTAATGGAGTTGTAGATGCTTTTATTCATATATTAGAGCAATATCTCACTTATCCTGTGAATGCTCGTGTACAAGATGAATATGCAGAAGGCCTTTTACGTATTTTGATTGATCAAGGGCCAAAAGCGCTGACATCACCTACAGACTATGATATCCGTGCTAATATAATGTGGACAGCATCACAAGCCCTTAATGGCATCCTTGGTGTTGGTGTTCCTCAAGATTGGGCTACACATGCATTAGGTCACGAACTCACGGCTTTACACGGGCTTGATCATGCACAAACTCTCGCCATCGTTTTACCTGCCTTATTAAATGAAAAACGACAGGCTAAATACGAGAAGTTAATCCAATATGCACAAAAAGTCTGGGGTATAAACCAAGGTTCTGACGCTTTTAAAATTGAAACTGCGATTAATGAAACTCGAAAATTCTTTGAATTAATGGGACTTAGAACTCGACTGGCTGATTTCAAAATTACTGAAGAAGATATACCTGCTTTAGTGCGTAAATTGGAAGAACATGGACAAACCGCACTAGGCGAGCATCAAGATATCACATTAGAAGTCAGCCAACGTATTTATACAGCGGCACTCTAAGTTCTTTAATGCGACTTTGGAGACAGAAATGGATAAACCTAAACTGATCAAGCTATCTGATGGAAATGCTATCCCACAACTTGGGCTTGGTGTTTGGCAAGCAGATAATCATCAAGTTGTTAACGCAATTCATCACGCTCTTGATACAGGCTATCGCCTTTTTGATACCGCAGCGATTTACCACAATGAAGAAGGTGTCGGTAAAGCGCTAAAACAGACCACGGTTCCTCGTGATGAACTCTTTATCACTACAAAATTATGGAATAACGATCAGACCCATGCCCGTGGTGCCGTATTAGAAAGCCTCCAGCGTTTGCAACTTGATTATATTGATCTCTATTTAATGCATTGGCCTGTACCTTCACGCGAACTTTATGTTGAAGCGTGGAAGCAAATGATTATTCTGCAAAAAGAAGGGTTAGTAAAAAGCATAGGTGTCTGTAATTTCAAAGAAGAGCATCTTGAACGTATCATTACTGAAACGGGTGTTGCCCCTGTTATTAATCAGATTGAAATTCATCCATTAATGCAACAAGCACCATTAAGAGCATGGAACACGACTCACAATATTGTGACTGAATCTTGGAGCCCATTAGCCCAAGGTGGAGAAGGCGTATTTGATCAACCAATTATTCAAAAACTGGCTGAAAAATACCATAAAACACCCGCTCAAATTGTATTACGTTGGCATTTAGATAGTGGACTGGTGGTTATTCCAAAATCTGTCACTCCTTCTCGTATCGAAGAAAACTTTCACATTTTTGATTTTAAATTAGAAAAAGAGGAAGTTGCGGAGATAACAACACTCGACAAGAAAAAACGTTTAGGGCCTGATCCTGATATTTTTGTTGATATCTAATTTCTTCATATTTATCCTAAAGCCAATATAAATGAACATATTGGCTTTTTATTTATCAATTAAAACACTTAAAATCCCCCTCTTTTTTTATAAAACAACCTGTCATTTTTTCAATTACCTTATTTTTATATATTTATGTTTCCTTTTTGATATCGAAAGTTTATATAAATCAGAAAATCTCATCACTATTTATTTATTGCGATGAGTTTTAAAAATGAAAACACAAAAACGGGATTTCACCCTCCCCATATCTTCTATTACAAAAAAAGTAACTTGGATAAATATTTTTATTCAAATAGCTTTCCCTGTATCAGCTACACTTCCTTATTCTGCTTTTGCACAAGATAATCAAACCAAAAATCAAATTAACAGTTCTAATAATGGGCACTTTCTCCCTATAACAGAAGAACATTCAAAATTAGCGCAACTTATTGTAAATAACAAAGATTTATTAAATAAAGAAACCAATGCTACACAATATGCTGTCAATCAAGTTACCAATAAAGCCAGCACTGAAATAGAGCAATGGTTAAATCAATTCGGAAATGCACGTATCTCTCTTGCAACGGATAATAAATTCACATTAGAAAATAGTGCTGCTGATTTTTTAATCCCTTTATACGAATACAATCAGAATATTATTTTTTCTCAAACCAGTTATCACCGTAAAGATTCACGTAGCCAGATAAATCAAGGCTTAGGATATCGTTACTTTACGGATAGATTTATGCTCGGTATTAATGCTTTTTATGATCATGATTTAACTCGTCATCATCGCCGCATTGGTATTGGTGCTGAACTATGGCGTGATTATTTGAAATTCAGTGCAAATCATTATTATCGGATATCAAATTGGCGTACTTCAAAGAGTTTAGAAAATTATGATGAGCGCCCTGCAAATGGCTGGGATTTAAGAGCTGAAGGATATCTTCCAGCTTATCCTCAACTCGGTGCAAAACTTATTTTTGAACAATATTATGGTAAAGAGGTTGGGCTATTTAATACAGATAGTCGACAAGAAAACCCCCATGCCTATACTGCAGGATTAACCTATACCCCAATTCCTTTAATAACGTTAAGTGCAGATCGTCGAATGGGTTTACATGATAATAGTGATAATACATTCGGTGTTAATTTTCAATACCGTTTAGGTGAATCACTCGCTTCACAATTTGATCCTGATAACGTACGTGCTATGCGTTTATTGTCAGGAAATCGTTATGATTTTGTCGATAGAAATAACGATATTGTTTTAGAATATAAGAAAAAAGCAACTATTTCATTTTCCTTTTCGCCCAATATCACAGGTTCTTCAAAAGAAGAAAAAGCGCTTGATATTAAAATTAATTCAACTTATCCCATTAAAAATATAGAATGGTCTGCAAGTACATTTTTATCAAATGGCGGTAAAATAAATCATAAACAAGGTTTAAATTATTCGCTCACATTGCCAACATATATATCAGGCACACCAAAACAAAACACATATGTTATTAATGCTATTGCGATTGATGAAAAAGGCAATCGCTCTGAGTCTGTCCAAGGAGAAATTATTGTTAATCAAAGTGGAATTAACATAAACAATAGTCAATTTGGATCTGATAGACAAATATTGATAGCGAATGGTCACTCTACTCAAGCGCTAATTTTAACAATACGAGATAATGATAATTTACCTTTTGATGTTGAACCTGAAAAAATATTATTAGAAAAAAAATCAAATAATAAAGTAAGCTCAAGTCAATTAACCTCATTTTCTCGACTAGAAAAAGGAAAATATAAAGCAATAATAACCGCAGGAATATCCCCTGAAATTGTGAGTATTACTCCTAGTTACCAAAATAATAAATTTAATCCTATTGATATTCAATTTATTGCTACTACTGATAATGCCACTATTTTAAAGGGTAATTTGTCAGTAATAAAAAATAATGCATTAGCTGATGGTAAAGATAAAAACCAATTAAAACTGATTGTAACTGATAAAGAAAATCATCCTATTAATAATTTTATTGTTAATTTTACGGCTGACAATGGCGCTTTCATTCAACCTACGGGTTATACTTCATTAACGGGTGAAATCATTGTCCCTATTACCAATACACATCCAGGAAATACTACCATTAAGGTAAAAGTAAAAGAGATGGAATATCCTATTTCTGTTAATTTCACACCTGTTATTGATAAAGATAGCGCCCATATTCCACGTTCCTATTTAACCATTACCCCTGAAATTTCACCGGCAGATAATGTCACAGAAAAAACCATCAATCTGACTGTGGTTGACAAGAGCCTACTCCCTATTCCTAACGTAGAAGTTATTTTAAGGACTTTAGATCAGGCCACCTTTAAAAACGCAATTCTGACTACAGATAAAGATGGTAAAGCCAGTACAACAATGATCAGCAATGTTGCGGGTAAAGTCGTTGTAAAAGCAGAGGTGACTTCCACACATAACGTCACGGAAGGATCAACATTCTTTGCAAAGACCAAGATAGATGGGAATATTACTTCAATTATTCCAGCTCAATCACTTTACATTGCAGATGGACAAACTCGTGTTCTTTTTACCGCTGTTGTTGAAGATCAAAACCATAATCCACTTCCAAATGTAGAGGTAAATTGGTTTACCAATCAAGATAAAAACATCGTCAATATTGATAATGAAATATCAATAACTAATGATAAAGGTATTGCAGTTACCTCTATCTCAAGCACAGAACCTCTTGATGTTATTGTCACTGCAACTATAGATAATGATTCTTTGTCAGCTCAACCTATTACATTTGAATCAAAAGTAGCCAGTGAAGCACTCTCTCAAATTACTTTATCTCCAACAGATATCGATTCAGATGGTATAGATAAAGCTTTTTTATCATTAGAACTTAAAGATCAATGGGGAAATCCATTGCCTAACCAAAAAGTCATAGCCGTTTCTGATAAAGCGATCGTTAAATTTAGTGAAACAAAACAAGTTGCTCCAGGCCATTATGTTATTGAAGTAACAAGTACCACTTCAGGTAGGGTAAATTTATCTCTTAGCGTTAATGGTAAGAATTTTAAAATTCAAAAAGCATTACATATTAGTAATAATTCAGTTATCCAACCCGAAGTAGATTAAGCTCTATTTAGTTTTAATAAAACCTATAGCCCAAAAATACCCTTGTATCTTTGGGCTATCACTTAAAATACCTTACATTTTTCCTGATAACGGACATTAGCAATAGTCACTAACAATGCACCTAATGCAATGACAGCGGCTAGCCCAAAGCCACCACTGTATCCAATAACGCTCGTTAAACTCACTAACATCATGGCACACGCCATTTCCCCTATATCGCGCATACTTTGTACAGCCGTCATATCTGTACCAGCTTGATTATCCGTTGACGCAAAATGCATACCTGCGGTCATAATAGCTACAGAAGTGATCCCTGATGATAAAGAGCCTAATACAATACATACAGCAACTATTGAAAGACTGATAGAGCCTGTTGATTGTGAAAGCCATAATAATGAGGAACCTAAAGCACACAGCAATCCTGCAGAAAAAGCACGCCACACACCAATTTTATTAATCAACCAAGCACCACCTCCACAGCCAAAGAAAAGGGTTACCATGCCACCCATCATGCCCATTTTCCCGATCTCTGCTAAAGACCAACCGCTGTCACTTAAAAAGAGTTTTGCTAAACCAAAGCCCGAAACTGCGGTTACTGCTGAAAGCAATGTCAGTGTTAATAGTCTTACCGCACCTTTTCTACGTACCGTTTTTAATAGGCTTGCATTAGGTGAATCACCATTTTCACCCTCATCATATTTTGCTTTTTGACGAAATAACGTAATAAAAAATAAACTGATAGCGGGCACTGAGGCAAATAACAGTAATGCGGTATGTTGACCTAATTTATCAGTGAGGATCATCATACCTGCTCCTCCTAAGAAAAAGCCGCCCATCACACCTGCAATTTGAACAGCATTTATTTTCGATAATAACGTGCCACTCGCATGCTCAGCGGCCATACCATCTGTTGCAATATCCTGTGTAGCACTGGCTAATGAAGCGATAGCTAATAAAATGACACCCCATTTTGCCGTTTCGATAGAAATACCAATGATTGCTAATAATAATAAACAGAACGTCACGATGACTTGCATGGGAATAATCCAGCTACGGCGACGACCTAAAGATTTAAACCAATAATTATCAACCACTGGCGCCCATAAAAATTTTAATACCCATGGCAATCCGACTAATGGAATAAATGCGATTGCACTTAAAGCTGAACCTTCTTGGCGTAATAATGTAGGCAATGCATCCATCGCAATTCCCATCGGAATACCTTGTGCTAAATAAAGTAAACCTAGCGTTACCACTAATTGCCGATGTTTTAATAATTCTTGCATAACAGACTCCAATTACTGTCTTTTAAGTAGAAAAAGACCCATCAAAAAATAGAAAACGGCACTGATCAACAAGGCACAACTTACCCACCACAAAGCAGCATGAGTTATAAATAAGTGACTAAAGACACTGATAAATAAAACCACGCTACTTATGGTTAAAATAAGAAAAGTAAGTTTGATCACTTGCGGATAAAACAAATAAAAAAGAAGCGTTATCAACCAAACACTAAAAAAAGGCAGTATCGGTGATAACGCGGAGAAAATAGCGATAGGAATTAAACATGTACTGGCAAAAATTAAACCAGAACAACCTCCTAACACTAAACGGGAACTGATATTAATGGGCTTTTTTAATACCCAAATTATTAATCCACTAAAGGTTAATACACAGGCCATCATTCCCATTAGGCAATGAAGTACCGATAAACTAAAGTTTGCTGAACCTGTCCATAAATATTGGCCATAATGCAAAGGTTGAATGGCAATAAAAGCACGCGTCCAAAATTGCTGAGACACAGCACTTTTTTCTGCAATCCAATGATTATCTAAGCCAGAAAAAAATAACTGCTCAAAATTAGCGGTGCTGGGTAAATATAAATTAATACCACTCACCGTAATTTGCTGTTCAGCATTACCTCTATTTTTCCAATTAATAGTTTCAGGAATAAAGTCTGCTTTTTCTTGTGAAAGTTGAATTAACAATGAGCTGGGAGAAGATGCAATAAACTCAGATGAAACGGGTGTTGATTGTCCCATTAATTTCATCATGACTTGTGCTGGTGCTTCTGGCTCCACATATTTTGCGAGCATTAATGTACCAAATGCCCCTAATCCTGATAATGCCCCCGTTAATGCAAACATTACGAGCCACGGATAACTCCATAATCCAATGACATTATGTAAATCAAAGAAAAACAGCCTACGCCCTTGATTAAAACGGAGTCGAAATAATTGATAGACTTTACGGTGATGAATAACAATGCCAGTTATTAGTAATAGCGCAAAAACAAAACCAAATAAGCTAATAAATAATCGTCCAGAAAACCCCATAAATAGATTTTTATGTAAATTAACAATAGGAGAGATAACTTCTCTTACTGTAATTTCTTCACCCGTTTGTGCATTTAATTGCAGTGAACAATCGCCCATTCCTTGGCAAAAAGTGATAATTGGATGATCTATAGAGGGTAATTTCACACTATTAAAGCCATTTTCACCTAAGAAGTATTCACCTTTGGCTAATAACTGATCTAATGGTAATAATTCTTTATTTAAAGGCTTAAATTGAACCCATATATTTAAATTTTCATGCGCTAGTGACCATGTTCCCGTCAATAGAATAATAAATAATAGAATGCCAAATAAAGAACCTACTTGGCGATGAAGTTGTAAAAATTGGCGCTTTAATATTGCTTTCATAGAATAAATTCCAACAATATTAAAGGTAATGGCCACCAGCTCCATGCTCGCCAAAATACCTGTTTTCCATTCAGTGAGAATAAGCTGAAACAGAGCAATCCACATAAGCAGATAACAGGTAAAAAGACGGCTGCATACAGGCAATTAAGAGGATCAGTGCTGGGATAAAATGTTGCTATCAGTAGTGACAGCGTAATACTTCCTATTACGCTGCCTAAAACTGCACAACTGATCAGCAATGCCTTTCGCATTAGAAATCAGCCTTGATATTCAACATAACGTTACGAGGTTCGCCGTAACGGTTATTCCATTGAGGTGAGAACAGGCTTGAGTAATAACGTTTATCAAAGACGTTATTAATATTTAATGCCGCAGACCAATGTTCATTAATTTGGTAACCTAAGCGCGAATTAAATACCGCATAGCCACCTTGACGTAACGTAACTTCACCGTTTGTTTTGCTATATTCACTTTGCGCTTGAATACCACCGCCCACACTCCACTTACGCGCATCCCAAGGTAACTGATAATTTGTCCACACTCTTACCATGTGGCGAGGAACTAATGAGTTAAAGCTATTACCTTTATTCAGTGTGTCTTCTTTATATTCCGTATCGGTATAGGTATAACCGACAGAGAGATCCCAAAATGGCGATAAGTACCCCATTCCTTCAATATCAAAACCTTGACTAACAACTTTGCCGCCACTAATAAGATAGGTATTAAATCCCCCTCCAGGATGGGCCGGATCTTCTTGTGGATTATTTTTCATATCAATACGGAAAACAGCGGCGGAGACGTTAAGTCCACCATTCATCAAAGCGCCTTTGATCCCGGTTTCAACGGTTTGTCCTTCCACTGGTTTCAACATTTCACCACTCCAAGTTTTCCCTGTTTGTGGTTGATAAACCGTAGAATAACTGCTGTACCATGACCATTGAGGTGCAAAGTCCCAAATCAAACCACCATAAGGGGTGATTTTTCCATTTTCAGTAAACTTAGCTTGGGGTTTTGTCACTTCCCACCAGCTCGCTCTCGCCCCTGCAATCAATGTTACTGGCTCAATAAGTTTGATCCGCCCCATTCCATAGATGCCAGTTTGTTCCGTTTTTGTCGCACCTTGAGAGGAATAGCCCGTTATTTGTGGTTTCGGTACACTGTGAGGATCCCAGCGATAAATATTCACAGGTACATTGAGAGGATCTTTAAATTGACCAGTGTGCTGTTCTTCACTGGCCTTTGAGTAACTCATTCCCACTATCACGTCATGTTGTAAGCCCCAACCATTAATTTTTCCTGTGACATTGGTATCAAGACTGGTTTGATAGTTATGGAACTTGTATGCCCCTCCCATTAGCATGGCTCCATCACCAGTTTCAGGATCAATATTTCCCCATGCCCCTGCATACAATAAACGTGCTTTAGCATATTGATAATCGCCGTTGATTTTAAACAGCCAATCATCATTAATTTGATGTTCAATTCCGGTAAATAAACGAGTGGTATCCCATTTGAATTTATCCCAGTCAGCATCTAAATAGGTTTTACGAGAAAGGTGCAAATCGCTACCATCTTTTCCCATTGGCACACCTGCCATATTGGTGATGGAGTCTATTGTTTGATATTGAATACCTGTACGTAATAGTGTGTTAGCCGTTAAGTCTGCATCCACTGTGGCATAAATTAAGCGAGTCTTTTGATCTGAGATATCATAGAAAAAATCTTTATCTTCCCACGCCATTACGACTCGACCGCGCACACTGCCTTCTTGATTTAAACGCCCGCCCACATCGACTTCACCGCGATAACGGTTCCAACTTCCAGCCGTAAATGTTGCTTTTAGTTGATCGTCTAAAGGTGCGTGTTTACGTACCATATTGATGGTTGCCGCAGGATTTCCCATTCCATGCATTAATCCGTTAGAGCCTTTTAAGATCTCAACACGTTCATAAACAGCCATATCTTGTGGCGAACTTGCCATATTTCCCATTAAAGCAGGAACACCATCAAGCTCAAAAGAGTTAATTTGAAAGCCACGAGCGTAATAAGCCGTTGTTAATAAAACAAAAGGTGCGCTAGTAACCCCATTAGCACGAGTCATTACTTCATCAAGGGTATTTAGGTTTTGAGTTTCTATTTGCTCTCTGTCTATCACAGAGACAGTTTGTGGGATCTCTCTGGGCTTAAGCGCCATTTTACTTAATGTACTAACGCCGGGAGCAAGGCTATCGCGATGTTGTGCCGTGCTTTCCGTTACCACCAAAACATCGACTGCTTTATTATTTTCTGTTGCTGTATTTGCGATAGCAGAAAGTGAAAATAAAGCGGTAGAACACAAAATAGCGCATTGTGTTAATGCCAATTTATTTTGTGTACGTTGATTTAATACTGGTGATAATTTCTGTGTTTTATCTAAGTCAGCTAAAGAAGAAATGTAAACCATACCTATCCCAAAATATTCAAATGATAATGGTTATCACTCTATCAATTTTGGGATTAGGGTATTTTCGATTGCCAAATTATCTCTTTCGATTGCCAATCGATATTACTCAACAACTAATGAAGATCGAAAAACTCAATATGATCCACAAAAACGTGAGAACCATGTTGAAGATAACAACAATGCATCAGGAGAACCTTCTTCAATGACTTTTCCATCATCAAGCACAATGACATGATCCGCTCGTTTAGCAATATCCGGATCATGGGTGATCACGACTCGAGTGGATGTTAGGTTTTCAAGATAAAGAGCCACTTTTTCACGACTGACTGTATCAAGGCTTGCCGTAGGTTCATCTAAAAATAAGATCTTAGGATCGGCTAATAATGAACGCGCTAAACATAGTCGCTGTTTTTGTCCACCAGAATAACGATCTCCCTGATCGCCCACATCTTCATCTAAATCAGTTTGAGTCACCGATAAATTCAATCCATTAAGTAGATGTAAAATATCATTATCGCTGACAGTTGAGTTCTCATCTTGTAATAATGACCAACGCAATGAGCCTCTAATTAATTGGTTATGCTGAAATACGATTTGTCTTGTTCGCGCTAATACACTCTCAGATAAATCATTAACTTTTTTATCTCCATAAAAAACTTGTCCTTTATCTGCATCAATAAGACGCGCTAAAACACGTAGTAATGTTGTTTTACCTGCACCAGAACTGCCGACAATTGCCGTCATTTTTTTATCGGGACATAGCGCTGTTATGTTAGAAAGGATCGGCGTACCTAAACTATTATTCACATCCAGTTTTTCACAACGAATGTCATTGCTTTTAGGAGTATCACTTTGTTTTGGACTTTGTAATGTGGGAGCATCCAACGCATTTTTTATTAAAGTAAGTGATTGTTTACTCTGTCTTAATGCCTGATCAATATGAGAAAGCTGAAATAACGGTTCAATAAAACGAGCAATTAATACTACGACCGCCAACCACTGCGTTAAAGTAAGAGTATTAGCATCAACATTCATTGCACCAATAACTAAAACGGCAATAAAAATAACCTGAATACAGAAAGAAAAAATCAGATGATAGGGTAAACTTCTTTGTAATAACTGCACTTGTTGGTGATGTTGTGCCAATAAATCTTGCTGTAACTGCTGCGAGAACAGCGTATTTTGCCCACTTTTTCGCAATAATGCCTGATGTTGTGCAAAATCAGCCAATGTTTTAGCCGCCACAGCCTCTGCTGTTTGCAGTGTCACTTCTTGTCTATACAGCCCTTTGGCACTGATCCGCATCACTGCAACAAGTAATAATGCAGCCACGATAAAAATAAAAGCAAAAGTGGCGTTATAAAATAAAAGGCCAATAATTACAGTTAATGGTGTCACTACAACACTGATAACAGGAGCCAGTAAATGAGCAGGAATGCTCATTGCACTCATTGCAGCACCTGAGCATAACGTTTGTGCTTGAGGCGGTGGTGTTAAACTACGCGGTAAATGGCGGATCAACGCTTGAACTAAGATCCTCATCACCGTTGTACCTGCCAGAAAACCTTTTAATGTTGCAATATACTGAAAAACCAGCGTAACGAGTGTTAATCCTGCCAATATCCATAAATATAGGCTAGCATCCTGATCCCAATAGATAATAATAGGCAATAATAATAAACCACATAACCCTTCTAAAATGGCACTAAAAACCATAAAACTAAGGGGAAATTTTAAAGATAAGAGTAATGAAACAAAGGGATTAGTCTTCATTTTGCTCTCCTTGTTTCTGAACAAAATCACTATAGCGCTCACAATTGAGTAGTAAATCATCATGATTTCCCATTGCGACTAACCTTCCATCAACCATAAATATCACTCTGTTAGCTTGTTGTGCCAAAACCAGTGAATGTGTGACGACTATCCGTGTCATGGTTTTATTTTTTAGCGCATTAAAAATATGTTGCGCATTATCAGGATCAAGCGCTGAAGAAGGTTCATCAGCCAATAACAAAGGACTATTGGCAATGAATGCACGGGCTATCGCCAAACGTTGAGCTTCACCACCAGAAAGTGGTGTTTCATCATTGATGATCGTTGATAAACCTTGAGGTAGAAGTTCAATGACTTGAGCAAAATGCGTTTCATTAATTGCCGATTGCAATTGCTCTTCGCTACAATGTGGATTAAATAACAACAAGTTATCTTTAATGGAGTAAGGTAGTGGTTGGCTGTTTTGCATCACCACTGTGGTAATTTGGTTTAATGCATGACGTGAATATGCTTGTAAGCGCTTATTCTCAATCATGATCTCACCTGATGTTGCATCCATAAATCGAGCAATCAGTTGTAATAAAGAGCTTTTACCTGCGCCGGAAGGCCCTACAATGGCAATAAACTCTCCTTTTTTAATTTCAAAATTAATATTATCAAGGATCTCTTTATCACCATACGAAAGGCAAACAGAATCTGCCGTTAACGCAACAGCATGAGATATCGTGTTTGTCGATAAATCACCATATTGCATTTCAGGTTGATTTAATAATTGTTGGATCCGCTGCGCTGATTTTTTCGCTCCACGTAAGGCGTCACCACCATGCCCCATAGCCATGACAGGCTCTGCAATACGTCTTAATAATAAAATAAACAGGAGTAAATCGGCCAATGGTAACGCTTGTTCAAAAATAGTAGCACCCAGTAATAGCCATCCCGTTAATAATGTTGCACTCAATAATAACTGGGTAAGTGATCCTAATAATCCGACTCTTTTAACCCAATTTTGAAAATGATAAACAAAATTAAATAATGCTTTCTCTGTTCTATCAACAATACCTTTATGCGGAAATTGACGTGCTACAAGTGGGTTTTCAGCAAGAAGTTGATAATCTTCAAAGAGCGTTTTCATTGCCTTATCACGTTGTTCACAATACATTTGATAACGAGATGATTGTGTTTGTTTAAAACAAAAGTAAGCAATGATTAAAGGAATGAGAGAGAAAACCAATAAAAAAAGATTTACGGTTGATAACACGATAATGGCAATAATAGGAACAACCATTAATTGCACGATATCAGCGGGTGCATGAGCAATTAATTGATGTAGAGCTTTAATATCGCGCTGAACATATTGGTTAACACCATTTTTCCCTTGGCTAATAAACCAATTCAACGGTAATTTTTGCATTTTTTCTGATAATGCTAACCGTAATTGATAAGTTAATTTAGCATCCATTAAATGCGTTAAATGAAAGGCAATTGTCTGTGAAATAAGCCATACAACGCCACCAATAACCGCAATGGTTAACCAAAACGTATTAGCTGAAGGGAAAGAAATAATAAGTTGATAGAGTGCCAGCCAAGGTACTAAAGAGCTAAAACCAGCAACAGTTTGTAGTAACAGCGCACTTATTAATAAAGTGCGATAAGGACGCAACAACGCCCATAATTCATTATGCATAATAATCTCCACAACATCTTGTGGCACTATAGCGAAAAGGGTATTTACCCTCTAGCAACAAGACTTTAGATTGCGTGACTATTACTTTCGATTTAGAAGCATTTTGCTTATTTATTAAGCAAGGTGGGAAAGATAGAATTAATTAAGTGTTTAATAGATGGTAAATCAAGCGAAGAAGATAATAAATATACCGATAAACCTAATAAAATCAATTAAGGCGTGAAATGCCCTTTGCGTACATCTCCCGGCAATATACCAAAACGTTTGCGAAATGCGACAGAAAAATGAGCCGGTGTATACCCAACATAATAGGCAACACTTGAGATGGATTCTCCTTCATTTAGCAACATGTTATATGCGGTTTGTAAGCGATACTCTTGTAGCCAACCATAAACAGAATTACCAAATAATTGACGAAAACCTTGAGTGAGTTTTCGTGTATTTAATCCCACGCGTGCCGCTAATATTTCAAGTTTCGGTGGTGTTTCCATTTCAGCAATTAAAATCTCTTTCGCCTGTTTTAAGCTGTTTTTTTCACGCTGACTTAATGGTCGATTCGCAGGCTCTTGCGCATGACATAAATATTGTAAACTTAATGAAGCAAATTCGCAGGCTTTACCAGAGTAGTAAAGTGGTTTTAAAGAGTCGTGAACTGGATTTTGAAATAACTGCATGGTTAACGCTAAAAAAGTGTTATCCATAGTCAGATGATGCAACATGAGTGATTGGTTTTGTTGCAGTATGGGGGGCAATAAAATATGTTGTTGCTCAAGCCACTGAGATGATAATTGCAATAATGTATATCTTAGGGGATCGCCCGATTTAAACTGATTCAATAAAGAATAGCGTTCAACACTATTAGCAATAAAAATACTCGGTGTCGCTATCTCTATTTTCTGCCCATTGACACTTTCACTAATCACACTTCCACTATGAACAGCCACTAAATTAAAGCCGGCTTGATAAGTCTCTTCAATCTGCAGATCTTCCGTGGTTTCCAATACACCTTGGCGCAATAGAATTTGGTCTTGAAAGCGATATTCTTCAACCTGCTGATGCTTAGGTTGATAACCAATGTATGAATAGAATGAAGAGTGTTGAGACATAATAGAAAGATATCAGCAGAGTAAATAATCACCTATGTTGTCAAACATTTGACGAAATAGCAATCATTATCATTTATGCCGAATAATCTATTTTAAAGACAGGGTGCTTGTACCACAAATCTAACAACTTGAAGAAAAATTGAGGGGAGAAAACCGCCCCCCACCAAACTATTTATTGCACATCAAAATAGCTTGAACTACTGTGTCCCCATCACCAATATTAAGAGAACCTAATTATTCACCAACAATCATAGTAAATGAAAGAACGGTCGCACAAATAACATTAATTCCAAATAAGGTTATTTTAGTCAATTTTATTGACTCCTTACTTGAAAAAAAAGATCCGCACCCACCTCTTTGTTTTGCAATCGCCCTAAATAAATTTATTTGGGGCTTTCTTTTTCTGCAAACTTTTCTTTTTTTAAATAGTGATAGAAAAATAAAAAATCCCGAATACAAGTTTCCTCATATTCAGGATCATTATTACGGCAACAAATAAACTTAAGCTTTATTTATCTTCCTGTGCATTTCTTGAACTGAAATAACACTGGACGTCGGATCCGCCGTTAATGACAGTGTTGTTGCAAATCCGCCATTTAACGTCGTGTCATAATGGACTTTATATCTTAATGCACTGCGGCGAATAATTTTAGAGTCTTCAATGGCTTGACGACCAGATGTGGTATTAACAATATAGTCATATTCACCATTTTTAATTCTATCTTCAATATGTGGTCGACCTTCATGCACTTTATTGACTAACCGTGGATTTATTCCCGCTTCACCTAATACAATGGCTGTACCATGTGTAGCATCTAATTCAAATCCACTTTTTAGTAATTTCGTCGCCAAATCAACAACACGCTTTTTGTCACCTTCACGCACAGAAAGAAGGGCTCTACCTTTTTTCTTCATGGTAGAACTGCTGCCTAACATCGCTTTAGCAAAGGCTTGTGCAAAGGTTGCACCAACGCCCATCACTTCACCTGTTGAACGCATTTCAGGTCCTAAAATCGGATCAACGCCTGCAAACTTATTGAAAGGTAAAACCACTTCTTTTACCGAGTAATAAGGCGGAATAACTTCTTTTGTTACGCCCTGATCTTCAAGACTTTGACCAATCATGACACGCGCGGCGACCTTGGCTAATGGTACGCCTGTGGCTTTTGACACAAAAGGGACGGTACGAGCTGCACGAGGATTAACTTCAATAAGATAAACATCATCACCTTTCACCGCGAATTGTGCATTCATCAACCCTTTTACACCTAATTCAAAAGCGAGCTCACGAACTTGTTTACGCATCACATCTTGAATTTCTTTGCTTAGGGTATAAGCAGGTAATGAGCAAGCCGAGTCACCAGAGTGAACACCCGCTTGTTCGATATGCTCCATAATGCCACCAATCACGACTTGTTTACCGTCACAAATCGCATCAATATCGACTTCAATCGCATCATCAAGAAAACGGTCTAATAATACAGGGGCATCGTTTGACACACTGACAGCAGTTTGGAAATAACGACGTAAATCAACTTCGTCATAAACAATTTCCATTGCGCGTCCACCAAGGACATAAGAAGGGCGAACAACCAGCGGATAACCAATCAATTGTGCTTTTTCTACCGCTTCTTCTAAAGCAGTTACAGTGGCATTTTCAGGCTGTTTTAACCCTAACTTATCAACCGCTTTTTGGAAACGTTCACGATCTTCAGCTTTATCGATAGCATCTGGCGTTGTCCCAATGACAGGCACACCTTCTGCTTCTAGCACTCTGGCTAATTTTAATGGTGTCTGTCCACCATATTGCACGATCACCCCTTTCGGTTTTTCGATACGTACAATTTCAAGCACATCTTCTAACGTAACAGGTTCAAAATAGAGTCTGTCAGAAGTGTCATAATCTGTTGAAACCGTTTCAGGGTTACAGTTCACCATGATGGTTTCATAACCGTCCTCACGTAACGCAAGCGCCGCATGAACACAGCAATAATCAAATTCAATCCCTTGACCTATACGATTGGGCCCACCACCTAAGATCATTACTTTAGGTTTGTTTTGATGTGGATTTGCCTCACACTCTTCTTCATAAGTCGAATACATGTAAGCCGTATCAGTAGCAAACTCTGCCGCACAAGTATCAACACGTTTATAGACTGGATGTAGCTGATATTGCTCTCTTAATTGGCGAATAGCGTGCTCTTTAATGTTAAGTATTTTAGCTAAACGCGCATCAGCAAAGCCTTTACGTTTTAACTGACGTAAGAAATCAGCACTCAACCCTTTGATACCTATTTCACCAACTTTTTCTTCAAGACGAACAATTTCTTCAATTTGAACTAGGAACCAACGATCAATATTGGTGAGATTAAAGACGCCATCAATGGATAATCCCGCGCGGAAAGCATCTGCGATATACCAAATTCTGTCTGAACCCGCTTCTTTTAGCTCTCGACGAATTTTGGTTAATGCTTCGGGATCATCTAAATCAACTTTAGGATCAAAACCAGTCGCTCCAACTTCAAGGCCTCGTAACGCTTTTTGCATAGATTCTTGTAGCGTTCTACCAATTGCCATCACTTCACCAACAGATTTCATTTGCGTAGTTAATCTGTCATTTGTTCCTGCAAATTTTTCAAAGTTAAAGCGAGGGATTTTTGTCACAACATAATCAATCGAAGGCTCGAAAGAAGCTGGTGTTCTCCCACCAGTGATATCATTCATCAGCTCATCGAGGGTATAACCTACCGCTAATTTTGCGGCAACTTTAGCAATTGGAAAACCTGTTGCTTTGGATGCCAAGGCTGAAGAGCGAGACACACGAGGATTCATTTCAATAACAATCAAACGCCCTGTTTTAGGATCAACAGCAAACTGAACGTTAGAGCCACCCGTTTCAACACCTATTTCACGCAATACCGCCATCGAGGCGTTACGCATAATTTGATATTCTTTGTCGGTAAGTGTTTGTGCTGGCGCAACAGTAATGGAATCCCCCGTATGAATTCCCATTGCATCAAAGTTTTCGATAGAACAGACGATAATGCAGTTGTCGTTTTTATCGCGCACAACTTCCATTTCATACTCTTTCCAACCAATCAGCGATTCATCAATTAATAGTTCATTGGTTGGCGATAAATCTAAACCTCGAGTACAAATTTCTTCAAACTCTTCACGATTATAAGCAATACCACCACCGGTTCCCCCCATCGTGAATGAAGGGCGAATAATACAAGGAAAACCAACTTGTTCAGCAACAGCAAAAGCTTCATCAAGGTTATGTGCAATACCTGAACGAGCTGTATCTAAGCCGATTTTTTTCATCGCTTTATCAAAGCGTTGTCTATCTTCTGCTTTATCAATCGCATCAGCTGTTGCCCCAATCATGGTGACACCAAACTCAGCTAAAACACCTTGGCGCTCCAATTCTAAAGCGCAGTTCAGTGCTGTCTGCCCGCCCATTGTCGGTAATACAGCATCAGGGCGCTCTTTTTCAATAATCTTTCTCACAACTTGCCAGTGAATAGGCTCAATGTACGTTGCATCAGCCATTTCAGGATCGGTCATAATGGTTGCAGGATTTGAATTTACCAAAACAACTCGATATCCCTCTTCACGTAGAGCTTTACATGCTTGAGCGCCTGAATAATCAAATTCACACGCTTGTCCGATTACGATCGGCCCAGCACCTAAAATCAGGATTGTTTTGATATCTGTTCTTTTAGCCATTTTCTTTCGCTCCTGATTTATTTTGTTGTCACTGATTGCAGGTTTTGACGATATTGCGCGATAAGTTCGATAAAGTGATCAAAAAGAGGTGCGGCATCATGTGGCCCTGGGCTGGCTTCTGGATGGCCTTGGAAACTGAACGCTGGTTTATCTGTACGATGAATACCTTGCAAAGAACCATCAAATAGAGATTTATGTGTCACACGTAAATTGGCAGGAAGTGAAGTTTCATCAACGGCAAATCCATGATTCTGTGCTGTGATCATCACAGTATTTTTATCTAAATCTTTTACAGGATGGTTACCACCATGATGCCCAAATTTCATTTTGATGGTTTTTGCACCGCTGGCTAACGCTAAAAGCTGATGACCTAAACAGATACCAAAGAGAGGAATATCGGTTGTTAAAAACGTTTGAATGGCGTTAATGGCATATTCACAGGGCTCTGGATCCCCGGGGCCATTTGAAAGAAAAATACCATCAGGTGAAAGTGCTAAAACATCTTGCGCCGGTGTTTGTGCTGGTACAATGGTAACTCGACACCCTCTATCCACCAGCATACGTAAAATATTACGTTTCACACCAAAATCATATGCCACAATATGCAATGGCAATTCATTCGCTGATTTAGCTTTAGGTAATTCACTCTCTAGTGTCCAACTTCCTTGAGTCCACTGATAAGGTTGTTTAACGGTTACTGTTTTGGCTAAATCCATTCCTTTTAAACCCGGAAAAGATTTAGCCTTTTCGAGCGCAACATGGGTATCTAGGCGTTCCCCTGCGATAATACAGCCATTTTGTGCGCCTTTTTCTCTCAATAAACGCGTTAGCTTGCGTGTATCAATATCTGCAATTGCAACGATATTATGACGTTTAAGATAATCAGATAATGTTTCTTGTGCACGATAGTTGCTCATCAGTAATGGCAAATCACGAATAATTAAGCCTTGAGCATGGATGGTTTCTGATTCTTCGTCTGAATGATTAACGCCAGTGTTGCCAATGTGGGGATAGGTGAGAGTAACAATTTGTTGGGAGTAAGACGGGTCGGTTAGTATTTCTTGATAACCAGTCATTGAAGTATTAAAAACGACTTCACCGATGGCGGCGCCTTCTGCGCCAATCGACTTGCCGTGGAATTCGGTCCCATCTTCTAGAACCAGTATAGCTGATTTAATCAAAACGCCCTCCAGAGAATAATAAATCACATTTCATGCATATTAATTCAGATTTAAGACTCTAAATCAATGCCAAAAACATAAAATTGGGCAAATTTTTGGCAAATTGGGCGCATTCTAAAGATCGAATAGGCAGATGTCTAGAAAAAACACCTTTTTAATTAAAAAAACATCAATCATTAGCAATTTAATTAACCAAGTGACAATTAACATAACAAATCTTACAGATTTAACCGTTTGCTTACCAAGATAATTTAAAATTTAGATTTCAAGAGGAAATAAAACAGAATCCTGTCCATTTCTAGAAAAAAAACAGAAAAAACAAGAGATAAATGATATAAACAAGAGGAAAGAGAATAAATACAACAAATAAAATAAAAAAACCCATAATTAAACAAATAATTATGAGTTTTCAAATAATTACAAATAACAACTTATCATAATTCTTCTAAAGAAAGCACATCTTTCATGTTATATAGACCTGATTTTTTAGATCTTAGCCAAATAGCCGCCTTTACTGCACCATTTGCAAATGTCATTCGACTAGAAGCCTTGTGGCTTATCTCTACCCTCTCGCCAATGTCGGCAAAAATCGCAGTATGTTCACCCACAATATCCCCTGCACGAATAGTAGCAAAACCAATACTTTGAGGGTCACGCTCTCCCGTATGCCCTACTCGCTCATAAACAGCACACTTTTTAAGATCACGACCTAATGCATCTGCAATAGATTCCCCCATTGCTAATGCAGTACCTGATGGCGCATCAACCTTATGACGATGGTGCGCCTCTACAATTTCAATATCACTGTAAGATCCCATCACTTTAGCGGCTTTTTCGAGTAACTTAAGCACCAAATTAACACCAACACTAAAGTTGGCTGCAAACACAATAGGGATGATTTTTGCTGCATCATCTATGGCTTTTTTGCCTTCATCATCAAAGCCTGTCGTACCAATAATCATGCCTTTTTGTTGTTCCACACAAAATTCAATATGTGAAAGCGTGCCTTCTGGACGTGTAAAATCAATTAATACATCAAATGCATTAGCTTGTGCTAATAAGTTATCAGTTACTATGACACCGATATGACCAATACCAGCTAACTCACCCGCATCTGAGCCAATTAATGAAGAATTTGTACGTTCAAAAGCAGCACCTAGCACAGTTCCTTCTTGTTGAGAAATTGCCTGAATTAATTGGCGTCCCATGCGTCCACCCGCACCAACAACAGCAAGACGAAGTTCTTTTGCAGACATAACTAAATTTCTCCTTAACAATGCTTATGATCTCTATTTATTGTTTACAGATTAGCGATGTCATCCGTTTGATGCCAGCATTTAACGTTCTAGATAAGAAAAACACACCAAACAGAGCTAATTATCAGTAAAAGAGATGAACAGCATGATTATTCATTTAACTTTAGGTATAAAAAAAGCAGAGATTTAAACTCTGCTTTTAAAAATTACGCTTTCTAGATGCCTTATTCGATAACTTTATAATCAAGTCGAAGTTCTTTTGGCACTTCAAAAACAATATTTTCTTCACGCCCAGATAGTTCGATCACTTCATCAGCACCAAAGCTTTTTAGACGCTCTAACACCTGCTGTACTAAAATATCAGGGGCTGAAGCGCCTGCAGTCACTCCGACAATATTGACATTAGTCACCCATGACTCATCAATATCTTCAAAGCTATCGATAAGATAAGAAGGTTTTCCTGCACGCTGTGCCAATTCTGCTAAGCGGTTTGAATTTGATGAATTCTTAGAGCCAACAACAAAAACAACATCTGCTTTTTCAGCAAGCTCTCTCGCTGCTTCTTGGCGATTGGTTGTTGCATAACAAATATCGTCTTTACGGGGGCCAATAATTTTGGGAAAACGTGCATTTAAAGCATCAATAACTTCAGATGTATCATCAACAGAAAGTGTTGTTTGAGTCATAAAGCAAAGATTGTCTTCATCTTTGACTTTTAGTTTCCAGACATCCGCAGGTGACTCAACTAAATACATTCCCCCTTCAGGGTTGTTGTATTGCCCCATTGTACCTTCAACTTCAGGATGTCCTGCATGACCGATTAGAATCGCCTCTTTGCCTTTACGGCTAGCTCTAGCCACTTCCATATGAACTTTAGTCACTAATGGGCAAGTCGCATCATAAAGCATCGTTAAATTACGTGAACGAGCTTCTTGACGAATAGCTTGAGAAACACCATGAGCCGAAAAAATTAAAATCGCGTTATCGGGTACTTCTGAAATTTCTTCAATAAAGATAGCGCCACGTTCGCGTAAATCGTTAACTACATAACGGTTATGAACCACTTCGTGACGAACATAAATAGGTGCGCCATAGATTTCCAGAGCGCGGTCAACAATGCTGATAGCTCGGTCAACACCCGCACAAAAGCCTCGTGGGTTAGCCAGCAGTATTTGCATGTGTTGTTTCCTCCTCAGGATTGATGCTGACAACTTCAATATCAAATGTCACTTCTTCTGACGCTAATGGGTGATTAAAATCAACCGTAACAGAATCTTCAGTGACATTTTTTACAATGCCTGGCATTTCACTGCCATTCATTGCTGTAAATAGCATGATAGTACCAGTTTCTGGCACTCCAGACTCTGCAAAGTCAGAAGGCATAAAGTATTGGATCAAGTCAGGGTTATATTTACCAAAAAGATGTTCGCCAGCAAGCGTAAAAGTTTTTTTATCTCCCGTTGATAACCCCAATAATTCAGCTTCTAAGGCTGGCGATAAACTTTCATCACCTAAACGAAAAAGGGCGGGTTTACCATGTGCTTGCGTAGATTCAGCAACAGAGCCATCGGCTAACTTTAAAGTGAAATTCAACAATACCGCGCTGTTGTTGAGTACCTGCATAACCATACTAATACCTTCTATTAAGCGTAACCCCCGCCATAAGGCAGGGGTTATTTTAGTTAACTCATTGTCTGATTACTTTTGCTTTTTTGTATCTTGCGGACTGGCATTTTTATCAGGGAAAAAGCTTTCAATGATAATTAGCCCAGCACCAATACAAATACCCATATCAGCAATATTAAAAGTGGGCCAATGCCAATCTCCGACATAAACATCAAGAAAATCGATAACAAACCCGTGGATCAGACGATCAGAAAGATTACCCAATGCTCCGCCAATAATAAGCGCATAAGCAATGTTACTTAGTTTGGCATTCGCTTTATTTTTATACATCATTACTAATAAAGTAATGCAGATTGCTAATGCAATCAGTGCAAAAAACCAACGTTGCCATCCCCCTTTATCCGCTAAAAAGCTAAAGGCAGCACCATAGTTATGTGCGTAAGTGAAATTGAAAAAAGGCATCACAGCAACAGATTCATACAGACGAAATGTCTGCATGAAATACTGTTTTGTTCCTAAATCCAACACCACTACAGCAATTGCTAACCACAACCAGCGTAAACCTGTAGAGCAAAGTGTTTTCTTCATTAATTAAGCAAACTTACGTTCTTCACCGTTACCGGCTACGTTAGTAACACAGCGTCCGCATAATTCAGCGTGTTCCGCTACTTGACCGATATCTGTCGCATAATGCCAGCAACGAGGACATTTTTCGCCATCTGCTTTATTAAAGGCGATTTTTAAACCTGCCATATCAGAGACTAATGCTGTTTCTGGTGCTTCATTAATATCTGCAACTGTCGCTTGAGATGTTAATAAAACAAAACGCAGTTCATTACCTAATGCATTTAATTTATTGGCTAAAGCGTTATCTGCATACAGTGTGACTGATGCTTCTAAAGAGCCACGTAATTGTTTATCTGTACGTGCTTGCTCTAACACCTTATTGACTTCACCACGAACAGCCAGTAATTCAGCCCAGTAATCATCATTTAAGGTTTCTGATGCATCTAAACCAAATAAATCGGTATACCACTCTTCAGTTAAGACATATTTTGCACGCTCACCTGGCAGTTCATTCCAGATCTCATCAGCAGTGAATGACATAACTGGCGCCATCCAACGAACTAATGCTTCACTGATGTGGAATAAGGCTGTTTGGCAACTACGGCGAGCAACACTATCACTTTTCGCGGTATATTGTCTGTCCTTGATGATATCTAGGTAGAAAGAACCCATTTCCACTGAACAGAACTGCATTAAGCGCTGAATAACATTATGGAAATCGTAGTTTTCATAGTGTTTTAGGATATCCGCTTGTGCTGCTTTCGCACGGCCTACTGCCCAGCGATCAAGTGTCACCATCTCTTCTGGCTTAACTTGATGTTTTGCAGGATCAAAACCGTTCAAGTTTGCTAAGAAGAAGCGCGCTGTATTACGAATACGACGATAAGTGTCCGCAGAACGTTTTAAGATCTCATCAGATACAGCGATTTCACCTGTATAATCGGTTGAAGCAACCCATAAACGTAAGATATCAGCACCCAGTTTATCCATCACATCTTGTGGACTCACTGTATTACCGATAGATTTAGACATTTTACGGCCTTGTCCATCTACGGTAAAACCATGTGTTAATACTTGACGGTAAGGTGCTTTACCTTTGATTGCCGTTGAGATCATCAACGAAGACATAAACCAACCACGATGTTGGTCAGAGCCTTCTAAATACATATCAGCTGAATTGCCATGGTATTCTGGGCGAGCATCAACGACTGTTGAGTGTGTTGATCCTGAATCAAACCATACGTCCAGTGTATCAGGCGTTTTCATGTAATCGTCAGCTTCATCACCCAATACTTCACGAATATCTAAATCCCACCATGCTTGGATGCCGCTAACTTCAACACGTTTTGCAACTTCTTCCATCAACTCTAAAGTGCGTGGATGTGGCTCTTGTGTCTCTTTATGAACAAACAGAGACATTGGAGTACCCCAAGTACGTTGACGAGAAATACACCAGTCAGGGCGGTTTTCAACCATTGACTCAATTCGTGCTTGACCCCAATCAGGGATCCATTTAACACCTTTGATCTCTTTTAATGATTGTTGACGTAACCCGTTTTTATCCATGCCAATAAACCATTGTGGTGTTGCGCGGAAAATAACAGGTGTTTTATGTCTCCAACAGCAAGGATAACTGTGCTGCAACGCTTCGTGATGTAACAGAGCGCCTTTTTCTTTTAGCAATTCAACGATGACATCGTTCGCTTTAAAAACAAAAACGCCATCTAATGTTGGATAAGTGCCAGGTAAATAACAGCCATTTGGCCCAACTGGGTTTGCAACTTCTAAACCGTATTTTTGGCCAACCACAAAGTCATCAGGACCATGGCCTGGTGCAGTATGTACCGCACCTGTACCCGCATCTAAAGTAACGTGATCACCTAAAATAGCAGGAACATCAAAACCCATAAATGGATGATTAAAGCGTAGCAACTCTAGATCTGTACCTTTACATTCACCTAAAACAGCCCAGCCAGTTACGCCAATACGTTGCATCACGTACTCAACAAGATCTGCCGCTAAAATCACACACTCATCATTAAATGAGACTAAGGCATAATTAAATTCTGCATTTAAGGCGATCGCACGGTTAGCAGGTAATGTCCAAGGCGTTGTTGTCCAGATAACCAAAGAAATTGGTTTATCTGTTGCTGAACCAAATTTAGCAGCAACAGCTTTTGAATCTACGGCAGTGAAACGCACATCGATAGAAGGAGATGTTTTATCGTAGTATTCAACTTCAGCTTCTGCCAGTGATGAACCACACGCAGTACACCAGTGAACAGGCTTAGCCCCTTTTAACAGGTGACCATTTGCGATAATACGCGCTAATGCACGGATAGTATTCGCTTCTGTTTTATAGTCCATTGTAAGATAAGGTTTTTCCCAATCTCCTAGAACACCTAAACGAATAAAATCTTTTTTCTGTGCTTCGATTTGCTCGTAAGCGTATTTACGACATTCCTCGCGGAATTGCGCTGCTGATATTTTCTCTCCTGGTTTACCTACGATTTGTTCAACTTTTAGTTCGATAGGTAATCCGTGACAATCCCATCCTGGAATGTACGGAGAGTCAAAGCCTGACAGCCCTTTGGATTTAATAATAATATCTTTGAGAATTTTGTTTACTGAGTGACCAATATGAATATTGCCGTTGGCGTATGGAGGGCCATCATGCAAAATAAATGTTTTTTTACCACTTTTAGCCTGACGAATAGCTTGATACAAACCTTCTTTGTACCAACGTGATAACATCTCTGGCTCGCGCTTTGCTAAATCCCCGCGCATAGGGAACCCTGTTTCTGGTAAGTTCAGGGTATTTTTATAGTCACTCATTCGATTCTCAGTTCCAATTTTCCGCTAGTTTATGACTCCGACCGCTGCGATAAAAAATCCCTAGCAGTAGCCACATCATCTGCGATTTGCTGCTTCAATGCATCCAATGATGCAAATCGCTGTTCATTACGTAATTTCTTTCGTAACACAACATCAATACGACGTCCATATAAATCCATATTAACGTCGATTAAATGAACTTCTAATTGTACGCCCTTTCCTTGTACGGTAGGACGACTTCCGATATTTGCCACACCGGGTAAAGGTGATTGATTATCTGACAAATAGACATCAACGGCATAAACGCCTTTAACGGGTGCAACTAAGCGCTTCATTGGAATATTGGCTGTCGGAAAACCAATAGTTCTACCCAATTCATTACCATGAACAACTCGTCCACAAACACTGTAAGGGTGTCCAAGGAGTGATTCAGCAAGAACTAAATCATCATTGAGTAACGCTTCTCGTACTGCGGTGCTACTGATACGTAATCCTTTATCGCAATAACTTTCTGTATTTGCGACATCAAATCCATATCGAACACCTGCTTGTTGTAAAAAGTGGAAATCACCTTCACGATTTTTGCCAAAGCGAAAATCATCACCAATAGCAAGAAATTTCACCCCTAATTTATCGACCAGTAAGGATGAAACAAACTCTTCAGGTGTTTGTGCCGCAAATTGTTTATCAAATTTGACACACAAAAGGTAGTCAATACCGCATTCAGCCAAATACTTTATCTTATCTCGTAAACGAGTCAGACGTGCTGGTGCTTTTTCTGGTAAAAAAAACTCAAGCGGCTGAGGCTCAAATGTCATCACAACCGTGGGTAACCCTCGCTGTGAGGCTTCTTGCTTCAAGTGTTTCAATAATGCCTGATGGCCTCGATGGACACCATCAAAATTCCCAATTGTCAGAACGCAACCATGATGTAGCGCTCTAATATTCTGTATACCGCGAATTAGCTCCATAACTGGCTCAATACCGTGGAAATTATTGGATTATACCTTGTCAAAGGCTTGAGAGTAACCCAATATATCAATGTTTATTGATGAGTAATATCTCGACAAGTCGATTCACTATTATTCTTAAATGTGACTACTCACATTAAACAAAAATGGACTATCACTCACTTCTTGGTTATAAAATCGCATAAAATCAACCGTAGATCCTATTAGAATCTATTATTTATTACTCATATACACGATTTTGATGATTTTTTCACTCAAAAGACTGTATTCTACCCGTCTTAACTGATAAAATCTTGCGCCATCACAACGAAACAAGTGTCGCGTACAACGACGCTAATTTTGTATAAATCCATTGACAAACTTAGGTTGAAAAGGCATATTCCTTCACCTTTGTATTTGTCCTCGCTAGAATATATTTGGGAGTTGGAACTTGGCTAATATCAAATCAGCTAAGAAACGTGCGGTTCAGTCTGAAAAGCGTCGTCAGCACAACGCAAGCCGTCGTTCTATGATGCGTACTTACATTAAAAAAGTATACGCAGCAGTTGCTTCAGGTGATAAAGAAGCAGCACAAAAAGCATTTAATGACATGCAACCAATTGTTGACCGTCAGGCAACTAAAGGCTTAATTCACAAGAATAAAGCTGCACGTCATAAAGCTAATCTGCAAGCACAAATCAAAGCAATGTAATATTGCTTTCTTGTGTTATAAAAAACCGGCTTATGCCGGTTTTTTGTTTTCTACTTTTTAACCATAACTCACTTATGGATTTACAACACTCTTCTTATTCCCATTAAAAAGCTCTGAAAAATCAGTATTACAAACGCGCTGAACTGCTGGATGTTGGATCATTCGCTCTGCAAAAATCGCGTAATACTCTTCTTTTACAGTATCAAGCATCCCTATTTCTTCGATATTACTATGAGCAAAAGTTTCATCGGTATACAGTGAAGGTGCTACAAAAATGGCATTATAATTTAATCCAAATGCTTTCATTAATGCAGCATCATCAAACTCTCCCAAAATTTCCACTTGCAGATTTTTATTACGTATCCACGTTAACAAATGGCGACCTAACATATATCGACGACCAGGAATGAGTAATTTCCGTTCTTCTAAACATTCAGGGAACGGTTTTTCAGGAAGTGGATGGCTGCAAAAGAAACTCATATTACATTCACCGAGTTTTACAGAAAATAGGCCTTCTTGTTGTGAAGAATCCACAGGGCAATCCGATAAAATCATATCCAGCTTATGCTGACTTAATTGTTCTAATAATAATTCATGTGTTGATTCAAAACAGCGCAGATGAATTTGCTCATGATCAATCACCGCCGTTTCTAATACGCGACTGACTAATTGTTTAGATAATGCATCCGCAACACCGACATCAAACAACAAGTTCGATTCACGACTATAGTTGACGATATCCAGCATCTCTTGGCTTAGCATAAACATTTTATCGGCATAACGAAAAATAAGTTGCCCCAACTCTGAAGGAACTAACCCCCTTCCTTGGCGTTTAAACAACTTACCACCCAATCTTTCTTCTAATGCCTTAATTTGCCCTGTAATCGTCTGAGGTGTCAGATACAGAGCTTCTGCTGCACCTACAACAGAGCCTTCTTTACACACATGCCAAAAATAATAAAGATGGTTAAAATTGAGATGTGACACCCGCATAGTTATCTTCCTTTCAACTTCTGTGCCTTAAACACAGATTATGTAATAACGCATTAGTTTGCGATTGGCTTTCCTTGCATCCAATCCTCATAAAAACACCTACGGCACAATACACTGTATTGCACCGTAGATTTAAATATATAGCTCGGTATTTATTGTGTTGAGAAACTCAAATCCGTAATAAATTTCCTTATATTGACTTCGTTTTTGACTTCGGTAAAACAGAACGAAGCAACAAATATCCCACAACTGCAGCTACCGTTGAACCTACTAAAATACCCAGCTTAGAGTAGGTATCATAAGCTTCACTTGCACCATCAAATGCTAATCCTGCGATAAAGATAGACATAGTAAAACCGATACCACAGAGCACAGACACTGCAAATATTTGCTTAAGATTAATCGCATCTGGCAATTTTGCAATGCCTAGTTTTACCGAAACCCAACTAAAGAGGAAAATTCCAATCGGCTTACCCAAAAATAGTCCCAATGCGATACCTAACGGTAATGCGGATAACATGCCATCTAATGTCACGCCATTTAAGGAAACGCCCGCATTACTAAATGCAAATAGTGGCAAAATTAAATAGGCAACCCAAGGATGTAACACATGCTCTAATTCTTCAGAAGGCGAATCACCCTCTTTATTTCTTAATGGGATAATGAATCCGACAATAACACCCGCAATAGTGGCATGAATGCCCGATTTTAAAATACACACCCACAAAACGAACCCAAGAACTAAGTAAGCTGCAGTATTACCAACTTTACGCCAGTTCATTATGCCCAGAGCAATAACAATCAACCCAGCCAAAGCCAATGGCATCAGTGCAATACTCTTTGAATAAAAGAGTGCAATAATCACAATAACGCCTAAGTCATCGATAATTGCCAAGGCCAATAAGAAAACCTTTAATTCAACAGGGACACGTTTACCTAATAACGCCATCACCCCCAATGCAAATGCAATATCTGTTGCCGCAGGAATTGCCCAACCTTGTTGCCCTACAGCATCGATATGATTGAACATAAGATAAACCAATGCAGGCGCTAACATTCCGCCTACAGCGGCAATTGCAGGGAAAATGGCTCTATCACGTTGAGCTAAAGAACCTTCTTTTAATTCACGCTTAACTTCTAATCCGACCACCAAAAAGAAAATAGCCATTAAGGCATCATTTACCCAAAGCAGTAATGGCTTATCAAGTTCGAATGCACCAAACTTGAGCATAATAGGAATAGATAAAAACTCATTATACAAAGCACTTAGAGGTGTATTCGCCATAATTAATGCGATAATAGCAGCAATAATCAGAAGAATACCGCCTGATGCCTCTAATCTCAAAAATTGTCTAATAATTGCCGTCATAATATTAACCTCAAAATTACTAATCTTGTTAATAATATGCTAACCATGGATTCGTAAAAAACAGTTTATTCATGGACAATAGATCGTATTTTTCGAACTGATAGAGAAATATTAAGGAAAACAAGATAGATGGTCATAATTAATCAACATTATTTCTTAATGGAAAAATATAACAATAATTGGAAAAGCAGATCACAACATATTGATAAGAATATAATTTTTTTACTTATTGCTAAAAATAAGCATCTAGCTCAATAAATAATACCAATCGATAAAATAGATCAAATATATTAATTTTTAATTATCAAAAAATAATATTATTTTTGTCTTTTCCATTTATAGCATCCTTAGATTATGAGAGAAAAGAAAATGTTATATATTTCACTATTTATCCATTGTGTTATGGTTTTATAAAAATAATTTTCGCTTTAGTACAAAGGCCTCTATCAATATGTCGATTACCGTTTTTATTGCCGTGCTATTTGCCGCTGTCTTCCATGCATGTTGGAATGCATTAGTCAAAGTAGGCAGTGATCGATTTCTTGGGATCTCGTTACTTACTTTTTTTTCAGGTATTGTGACAATCCCTGCTCTATTTTGGGTTGGACTACCCGATATAGGAGCATGGAAATGGCTTATTCTTTCCGTCCTATTTCATATTGGCTACACTCTTTCTTTAAGCCGATGTTATACCTTGGCAGACTTTAATCAGGTCTATCCGATTTCTCGCGGTAGTGCGCCATTAATGACTGCTGTCCTTGGCTTTTTTCTTTTTCATGAAACCCTTCCTGTTAATGGCTTGCTCGGCATTTTATTGATTATTTTGGGTATTATCCTTATTTCACGTAGCCGAAAAATAGCGACGTTTAATTTACGTAAAGATGCACTCTTTTTTGCGCTTCTTACCGCATTATTTACCGCAAGTTATACCCTATCTGATGGTAATGGCTCCCGAGTAGGAGAAACACCTTTTGCTTATATTTTATGGCTCTTCTTTTTAAATGGTATCGTAATGTATTTGCTGGCATGGCTCCGTTATCGCCAGCACTTAAAAGCCAAAATAAAAGATTATTGGAAGCCCGCATTTTTAGGCGGTGTCATGCAATTAATCAGTTATGGCATAGTGATATGGGCGATGAGTCATGCTTCTATTGTGCTGGTAGCGGCATTAAGAGAAACCAGCGTACTATTTGCTATGGTCTTATCTGTTTATTTGCTAAAAGAACAATTTAACCGCAAACAATTATTAGCGTGTTTAGTCATTTTAGCGGGTATTGTCGCCATCAAGATGGGATAATCTTGCGCCATATTCAAATAAAAAGGCCCGATGATAAATACTATCATCAGGCCTTTTTGAAAGAGGGAGTAAAAATTATTTCGTTAAATCATCAAAGAATTTTTTCACACCATCAAGGAAGCTTTTAGAGCGCGGTGTATTTTTCTCACCACTTTTACCACCAAATGATTCACCAAGTTGTTCCATTAACTCTTTTTGTTTCTCATTGAGTTTAACTGGTGTTTCAACAACAACACGGCACATCAAATCACCGATAGTGCTACTACGTACAGACTTGACGCCTTTACCTTTCATACGGAACATTTTGCCCGTTTGAGTTTCTGCTGGGATTTTAAGTTTTACACGGCCATCCAGTGTAGGAACTTCAATTTCGCCCCCCAAAGCAGCAATCGCAAAGTTAATCGGAACTTCACAATAAAGGTTATTACCATCACGCTCAAATATATGATGTTGACGAACATGAACCTGCACATATAAATCACCTGCTGGTGCACCATTCTCGCCGGCTTCACCTTCACCACTTAAGCGGATCCGATCACCCGTATCAACGCCTGCTGGGATTTTAACAGACAGTGTTTTATAACGCTCAACACGACCATCACCATGACATTTAGAGCAAGGCTCTTTAATCACTTTACCGCGACCATGACACGTTGGACATGCTTGTTGTACAGTGAAGAAACCTTGACGTAAATGAACCTGACCCGCACCATGACAGGTAGAGCATGTTTCTGCCGAAGTGCCTTCTTTAGCACCACTACCGTGGCATTTATCACAAGTTTCTAATGTCGGTATACGAATTTCTTTGGTCACACCACGAACCGCTTCTTCAAGCGTTAATTCCATGTTGTATTGTAAGTCAGAACCTCGTGATGCGCGTTGTTGACGGCGACCACCACCAAAAATATCACCAAAGACATCACCGAAAATATCACCAAAGTCAGCGCCACCACCTTGGCCACCAAATCCGCCTTGCTCAAAAGCAGCATGACCATATTGATCGTAAGCTGCACGCTTTTGTGCATCACTTAAAATTTCGTAGGCTTCTTTAATTTCTTTAAATTTTGATTCTGACTCTTTATCACCCTGATTACGGTCTGGATGATATTTCATTGCTAAACGCTTATATGCACGCTTAATTTCTTTTTCATCGGCGTTTTTGCTTAAACCGAGAACTTCGTAAAAATCTCTTTTTGCCATTCTAGATTACCCTTGACATAAGCACACGGGCGTAGAGTTTCCTCGACGCCCGTGTTCGGTATCAGTAACTATTCACAGTGAGTTACCGTGGCCCGTTAAGGGCATTATTTCTTGTCTTTGCCGTCAACTTCTTCAAATTCTGCATCGACAACATCATCATCTTTCTTCGCACTTGCATCTGCGCCAGCAGCATTACCTGCAGCACCCGCTTGTGCTTGTTGTTGTGCGATTTCTAACAGTTTCTCAGAAGCTTCAACTAATGCTTTAATTTTTGCTTCAATAGTGTCTTTATCTTCGCCTTTAGAAGCAATTTCTAACTCACTTACCGCTTTTTCGATAGCTTCTTTATCGTTCGCCGGTAATTTATCACCAGCTTCTTCAATTTGTTTACGAGTACCGTGAACTAATTGGTCTGCTTGGTTACGAGTTTGCACTAATTCTTCAAATTTACGGTCTGATTCTGCGTTGGCTTCTGCATCACGTACCATTTTTTGGATTTCTTCTTCATTTAAACCAGAAGAAGCTTTAATTGTGATGTTTTGCTCACGACCACTGTTTTTATCTTTAGCTGATACATGCAAAATACCATCAGCATCGATATCAAAAGTAACTTCGATTTGTGGCATACCGCGTGGCGCAGCCTGAATACCATCTAAGTTAAATTGACCCAGTGATTTGTTATCACTAGCACGTTTACGTTCGCCTTGTAATACGTGAATAGTTACAGCAGATTGGTTATCTTCTGCGGTAGAGAACACTTGGCTATGTTTAGTTGGAATTGTGGTATTTTTTCCGATCAGGGAAGTCATTACACCACCCATTGTTTCGATACCTAAAGACAGTGGTGTTACGTCAAGTAACAGAACGTCTTTAACATCACCCGCTAATACACCGCCTTGAACAGCTGCACCCATTGCAACAGCTTCATCTGGGTTAACGTCTTTACGTGGTTCTTTACCAAAGAAATCAGCAACAGTTTTCTGAACCATTGGCATACGAGTTTGACCACCAACCAGAATAACGTCGTTAACTTCACTTACTTTCAGGCCAGCATCTTCTAATGCAACACGTACTGGTTCCATTGAACGCTTAACTAAATCTTCAACTAAAGATTCTAATTTTGCACGAGTTACTTTGATATTTAAGTGTTTAGGACCTGTTGCATCGGCAGTAACGTATGGCAAGTTAACATCTGTTTGTTGTGCTGAAGATAATTCAATTTTCGCTTTTTCAGCAGCTTCTTTCAGACGTTGCATTGCTAATGGATCGTTACGTAGATCAATGCCTTGTTCTTTTTTAAACTCATCAACTAAGTAGTTAATTAAACGGCTATCGAAGTCTTCACCACCTAAGTGAGTATCACCATTGGTTGACAGAACTTCATAGGTTTTTTCGCCATCTACTTCATCGATTTCGATGATAGAGATATCGAATGTACCACCACCTAAGTCATAAACTGCGATAGTACGGTTACCGACTTCACGATCTAAACCGTAAGCCAGAGCAGCCGCTGTTGGTTCGTTAATAATACGTTTAACTTCAAGACCTGCGATACGGCCCGCATCTTTAGTTGCTTGACGTTGCGCATCATTAAAGTAAGCAGGAACGGTAATCACAGCCTCAGTAACTGCTTCACCTAAATAGTCTTCTGCTGTTTTCTTCATTTTTTTCAGGACTTCAGCAGATACTTGTGGTGGAGCCATTTTATCGTTACGAGCTTCAATCCAAGCATCACCATTATCAGCCTTAACAATTTTGTAAGGCATGATAGCAACGTCACGTTGAACTTCTTCATCTTCAAAACGACGGCCAATTAAACGTTTGATGGCAAATAAAGTATTTTGTGGGTTAGTCACAGCCTGACGTTTTGCTGGCTGACCAACTAAGATTTCACCATCTTGTGCATATGCAACGATTGAAGGAGTAGTACGATCGCCCTCACTGTTTTCAATAACCCGGGCAGTTTTGCCATCCATTACAGCAACACAAGAGTTAGTTGTACCCAGGTCAATACCAATAATTTTACCCATTTAAACGCCTCCAAAGAGAATTCTTTATCAATTTGACTACCAATCTATATGAGGATGAATATTCATTTTTCAAGTCAAAAATTAATAGACTTAACAACATCATCTCAAAGCGGATATAAAATCAACGCAACTCAATAGTGGTAATTGCAGTTGAAAAGAAGATGGGGTCATAAATACATTCATCAAGGGGAATCATAAAAAAAAATGCAAAAAATGCGAAAAAATTGATCCAGCCAAGTCCAGATAAATTAAAAATCATTATTTATCAACATATTACACCAAGCGCCAATAACATCACGGTGAATTAACATACAAACTTTAAGACTTAACTTAAAATGCGAGTATAACAAGTTGAAAATAAAGGTTTTTTAATAAATCACAAAGAAAAAAAGAGATTAAATAGAATGAGGTTATTTTTGTACTACTTGAATACAGTATGAATTCCAAGCATTCATACAAACAAACAGTTTAAATAACCTCTTAAATTATTTATGCAGAGGTAGAACGACGGGCTGATTTTGGTCTAAATGCTTTCACAATATCTTCATTTGTTTCAACGTAAGGGCCATCTAACAACTGGATACAATAAGGTACACTCGCAAAAATACCACTAACAATCACTTTGCCTTCGCTATCTTTTAACCCTTCTAACGTTTCTGCAATCGCTTTGGGCTGTCCGGGTAAGTTTAAAATTAATGCTTGGTTACGAATAACACCAACTTGTCGGGATAAAATTGCAGTGGGTACAAATTTCAGGCTAATTTGGCGCATTTGTTCACCAAAACCAGGCATTTCTCTATCTGCAATGGCCAATGTTGCATCTGGAGTAACATCACGGCGTGCAGGCCCTGTTCCTCCCGTTGTTAGCACTAAATGGCAACCTGATTCATCAACAAGTTCACAAAGTGTTTGCTCAATCATCAATTGTTCATCTGGGATCAAACGAGATTCGATATGAAAAGGCGTTGTTAACGCAGTTTTTAGCCAAGCCTCTAAAGCGGGTAAGCCTTTATCTTCATAAACCCCACTTGATGCGCGATCAGAAACAGAAACTAACCCTATGCGTAATTCATTCATATCAACCTCAATTAATCAATGACCATCTAACTTGCGCGCAGATATTACCATGAGAACACAAGAGAATTAAAAATAATCTCAATATATTAATGATGTTTAATATTTGATTATTGAGAACGGATAATAAAAATTGATAACTCTCTATTTTTATTTATCGTTAACTAAAATAGAAAAAGGGAGCGTAAGCTCCCCCTCTTTAATCCTAAATAATATTAATTAATATTATTCATCAATATATTTAGCTATATAAGACGCTGCTAAACTTTTAGCTTCTGCTAATTGTGCTGCATTTAATGCACGAGCAGTACGTTTTAGCATTGCTTCATCACCATCACCATTTTCAACAGCAACAGTAAACCATGCATAGGCTTCTTTCAGATCACGTTTAACGCCTTTACCGTAGTAATAGTTTAACGCAAGATTGTTTTGTGCAAGACCATTACCTTGAATCGCTGATTTTCTGTACCATTCAACGGCTTTACGTGCATCTTTAGCCACACCATCACCTTCATCGTACATCACACCTAAGTTATTTTGTGCGTCACGATTACCTTGGTTTGCAGCCTTCGTATACCAGAAAACAGCTTTAGCACCGTTACGCTCTACACCTTCACCGTCATCATAAGAGACAGCAAGATTATATTGTGCATCAGAGTGGCCTTGTTCTGCTGCTTTTGTATACCAGACAACTGCTTTTTCATGATCTTGTGCTACACCAATACCTTCATCATAAGAGATACCGAGATTGTATTGCGCATCACTATCACCTTGCTCACCAGCTTTAGTATACCAATACACGGCTTTCTCATGATCTTGCTTTACACCATCACCATCGTCATAAGAAACAGCAAGGTTGTATTGTGCTAAAGAAACGCCTTGAACCGCAGCTTTGTTATACCAATAAACTGCTTTTTCTGCATCGCGATCAATATCATCGCTCATGTCATACATAAGTGCTAAGTTTAACTGCGCTTCAGCATGACCTTGCTCTGCAGCTTTGGTATACCATTCCAGCGCTTTTTGCGCATCTTGTTCGACACCTTCGCCATTCTCATATTTTACGCCCAATTGATATTGAGACGCTGAATTTCCACCTTCAGCACTTTTTTCAATTGCAGGTAAAGAGAAAGCGGTTTTGCTCTCTGCCATTGCAGCGCCACCGAAAAATAACGATGCAAGTACCGTTGCCAAGACAATCTTTTTCATAATTCACCAATAATAAATAGAGTATTCTAATAATATATTTTTATAATTATTACTGGATAAATAATATATTCCAATCAATTTAATCTTAAAATTTTCTTAAATGTTATTTTGAGAAGAAAAAAATGAAAATACCCACCTGTAAAAGATGGGTATTTAAGATTTTTATAAGAATTTAACGACGAATTATAATAAATCCGCAATCATTTTCTCTAATTTTTCCTGATCGACAGCAAATTTACGAATACCGTCAGATAATTTATCTACTGCCATTGGGTCTGCATTATGCTCCCAATAGAATTGTGCTTCAGTGATAGCTTCTGGACGTGCTTTCACTTCACCTTTATAAGATAACTTATGTTCAACTTCACCTTCAGCTTCTGATAATTCTTTTAACAGAGCTGGTGCGATAGTTAAGCGGTCACAACCGGCTAATTCTAAAATCTCACCCATATTACGGAAGCTTGCGCCCATAACAACAGTGTTATAACCATGTTGTTTGTAATAGTTGTAGATTTCAGTCACAGAAATAACACCTGGATCTTCAGCAGGTGCAAATTCTTTTTTATCTGTATTGGCTTTATACCAATCCATGATACGACCAACAAATGGAGAAATCAGGTAAACACCCGCTTCAGCACATGCACGAGCTTGAGCAAAAGAGAACAGTAAAGTCAGGTTACAGTTGATACCTTCTTTTTCTAATTGCTCTGCGGCACGAATACCCTGCCAAGTAGATGCCAATTTGATAAGAATACGGTCGTTACTAATACCTGCATCGTTATAAAGCTTCATTAAGTGGCGTGCTTTTTCGATACATGCTTGAGTATCATAAGACAGACGAGCATCCACTTCTGTTGAAATGCGGCCTGGGATCAGTTTTAAAATTTCTAAACCAATATTTACTGCCAGCTTGTCACAAGCATCAACGATTTGTTGTTCACGAGAATCGCTTTGTGAGCGTGCCCATTCAATCGCTTCATCAATTAATTTACGATATTCAGGAATTTGAGCTGCATTTAAAATTAAAGATGGGTTGGTAGTTGCGTCTTGAGGCTGATACAGTTTCATTGCTGCAATGTCGCCAGTGTCAGCAACAACTGTTGTCAGTTTACGCAAAGAAGTCAATTTGTTGGTCATTTTGTTTATCTCATCTACTAGGTAAATCTGTTTGCAGTCACCTGCGGATATCTATTGATAATAACATGGACTGCTCACACTACAAGACGCTTAGATTCATACAAAGCAATTATTTGAATGCCAAACGTTTTCGCGAAACAAAAGCGGAAAAAAACAGAAGAAGATCGCAGGCTGAATCGTTTTAATTGTCGATTTTTACCCCAAATAAGAGAAACCATTGTTTTTTCCTATTACTATAATTTAGCCTATTATCGAAAGAATTTGTTATATTTGATGAACATTAAAATAGCCAATTGAGGGAATTATGCTAATTACTATTTCACCAGCTAAAACACTGGACTTCGAATCGCCTTTAGCAACAACGCATTTCACCCAACCTGAATTGCTAAAATATTCCCAACAACTTATCGAAGAGTGTCGAAAGTTATCTTCAAGTGATATTGCAAGCTTAATGAAGATAAGCGATAAACTCGCAGGATTAAATACTGCTCGTTTTGGTGAGTGGCAACCTAATTTCACACCAGAAAATGCGCGCCAAGCTATTTTGGCATTTAAAGGTGATGTTTATACAGGCATGCAAGCTGAACTCTTTTCTGAAGATGATTTTCAATTTGCTCAACAACATTTACGCATGCTTTCAGGTTTATATGGTGTATTACGCCCTCTGGATTTAATGCAACCTTATCGTCTTGAAATGGGAATAAAGCTAAAAAATAACAAGGGCAGTGATTTATACCAATTTTGGGGAAACACCATTACAGAAGCATTAAATAAAGCGATTGAAGCACAAGGTGATAACGTTTTAGTTAATTTAGCCTCTGATGAATATTTTAAATCCGTTAACCCGAAAAAACTCCAAGCTGAAATTATTAAACCTGTTTTTCTAGATGAGAAGAATGGGAAATACAAAGTCATTAGCTTTTACGCTAAAAAGGCGCGCGGATTAATGAGCCGTTTTATTATTCAAGAAAAACTCACTGACAAAACACAACTTAAAGAATTTGATTTAGAGGGTTATCAATTTAACGCTGCTGAATCTGAAGGTAATACCTTAGTATTTAAACGTGCTGAATCACTGGTCAAATAAAAATATTGATCACGCATTATCTTACAAATAAAAACAGCACTAACATAAGTGCTGTTTTTTTATATTGAAGATCACAAATGTTTTGTCACTAATGGTAAAGGTGACCATATAGGTGATGGAATAAATTCACTACCTTGCATTATTGCCAATTGTTGCTCGTTAAATTGAGCCATTTCTTGAATAATTAAAGCAAGAGATGGTATAGAAAGCGTGCTTTGCTTTTCAATAACAGTAACTGAAGAATTAATCTCATCTTCTTTTACCCTTAAGGTTAAAGTAAATTGGTTATCTTGTGTTTTATACTGCCTTTCATCACCAATTTGAGAATAAATTAACCTATCATGCTCAGATAACCCAGAAATAAAAATATGGCTGTTTTTACCTTCATCATAAACAATAACTTCACCACAGCGTTTTTTTACAATATAAACATTACTGCCAGTTCCCCCACTTAAATAATCAAGGCCTGATCCCGAGATCAAAAGGTCATTTCCACTCCCTGCATTTAGGCTATCATTACCCTCTCCAGCAATTAAAATATGATGCCCATGATTAACCACAATACTATCGTCTCCTGCACCAGCATCTATCACAGAGCTATTTTTATTGTGATTAACAACAATATCATCCCCATCCATAAGGTAGAGAACTGACAATAGATCGGTTGCTTGGTTTTGTTGCTCTTGCAAGGAGGTAGAGATCGATATTAATTCAGAGTGAAAAGGATAAAGGGAATATGCAAGCAATGCCTCTTTATTTAAGCTCAGTGAGCCAGGGATCATAAGTACATCATCTTCTGAGCTGAGAGCTAAATTTAAATCATCGGTAGGTATAAGCAATTGTTGCTTATTCTCTTGTGTGGGTAGAGTAAAGACGACATTGTCTTTATCAATTAGGCGAATTTTCATACCAGAGTCAACAATAGATTGAAGATGTGATAATTCAAATACAAGTTTCAGGTGAGCATTCGGATGATAGCGGTGAGATAAAACACCATTATGAAACTTTAAATCAAACCCACTGATATCAGATAAAATAAAATTACTAATACAATCAGGAGTTAATTTATTTGAATTGTTAGAAAGAGAGACAGTGATTGTTTCATGTTTATTTTGCGCTAAAAATGTTTTGACTTGATAGCTATCATGACCTGAACTGAGTTTAATTAACGAATTAGGAGTAATACCAAGATAATAATTATCACAATCATTGCCATCAATAGTAAATCGTATGTTCTCATCGACAGAAAATCCACTGTAATGTAATTGGGGTAATAAGTTAATTATTATCATTTCATTAGGATATGAAATACTTAAAGAGTGATTATTATTATCTATATGAAAATGCTGAATATTCTTATTGTTACTACTGTATTGTTGTAAATAACTAAACTGATAAAATATATTATCTTTACTACTTGTACATTCTTTAGCTGTTAGCATAAATCCGTCATTCATAACTAAAGTATATCGATGAGATAATACTTGTCCTTCTTTATCTTTATAAACATTTTTTAATTTTATTGAATGATAAATTAAATCATTATTTTTATTTCCATCATTCACTTTCATATCAAATAAAATATCTTTTCCATAACGACGGATCGCAGAAATCTCATCAAAACGATAATTCAATTTTACAATACTGGCATTATCTTGAGAATCTTCATTAATAATTGTTTCAAACTGAATATTATAACTTTGTTCTAACGATGCTCTTAAAATAATATAACTATCATTCCCTTCACCACCTTCAGCATATCCTTCCTGTAATACTAAAGTATCATTTCCCCCTAATCCATATAATAAATCTGCCCCGCCACCACCATCTAAGTAATTATCCTCTTGATTGCCATAAATAATATCATTGCCTGTTTCACTCCCTATAACATTTTCAATACTGTCTAAATAAGCAATGACACTTTGATTTTGTAATACGATATTAGGCATAGAATCAATCAATTGCCTCGAGTAAAAGCCATCCTTATCTTGATAAAGAAAAAGTTTCGAGTGGAAATTTTGGCTATTTGTTTCTTCTTCTGACCCTTTGAACTTAACGTAATTATCTAATAAATTAACTTCATAACCCGTATATTTATTTTTTGTCTTAATAATACGGAGTGTGTCACATCCTCCACGCCCATAAAAACGACTAGCATAAAGAGGTGATTTCGAAGTAAATAAATTAAATGTATCATCTTTATTTCCTCCACTTATCCTTTTAGTTCCATTATAAATATCAAAGGTGTTTTTAGTATTTGAAGGAGCGACAATAATATCATCACCGTTATGAGTATTAAAATAAAAAACCTCATTTTCATTCCAACCCAAATTATAATATCTTTCATATTTATTAGCTTTTATTAAATCATTAGTTACTTTTTTTTCACCAAATAGATGAATGCTATTTTCTCGTGTTGTTTTTATTCTTCTGAAAAAATCATCATCAACAACCTCAGAGAATATAGGTGAATTATCATCTGAAATAATATCTATAGAGTAACGTTTCAATTCATTAATATAAAAATCCATATCAAAAATAAGTATTTCATTTGTGGCTATAGCTTCTTTAGGTAGATAATACTTATATTCTGTTTTTTCCGAACGTAAATGATAAGAGAGTGCTGCTATTTTTTCTGCTTCTTTTTGACTCATATTTAACGATATTCGCTGAGCAACATACTCACCAAAAGGATTTAAAATTGAATCTAATTTCTTACCCATTAGGTTTGGCACTATCTTATAATAATAACATTCTTGATATATTTGTTTCTCATTAGTATAGAAATAACGAGCAAAATTAAATTGCTTTCTTATTTCTTCAAGATAATTAGCTGCATTTTTATCTATCAATGATTCTAATTGCATTTTGGTTTCCAAATAGATAATTTCATTTTTTTTATCTGGTATAAGATCCCCCATCAAAAATGCATAAAAGCCATTATTCAGCTCTTCTAGTGGTGTAAAATGTACTTTTGTTTTTGCTTCCTCAATAAGCCTTGCTGCTGTATAAATTGAAGTTGCTAAAGCAATAACGGCACCTGCAACAATACCTATAGGGCCAGCAATAGTTGAACCTGCAAGCATCGCAATAGAAACCCCCAAAGTTACCAATCCAGACACTACAGCCAAAGATCCATTAACAATATAATCAATACGTTGCTTTTCACTATTTTCATCTGAAATTCGACTAAAATTATCGTAAGCATTATAAATATCGAAGCCAATAGAAAGTATATTCAGCCCAACACCTATTTTTGTGCTTATTTTATTAATATATTCCAATGGATTATGCCGATATTTTAGCAATCCTTTAGCTAATGAAATTTCAATTACTTCAGACAAACCATTGTAGACCATTTCAGACCACATTATAGCAAGGTTATTAATGATCTCTTGACGTTCTTTTGATGTCAACAATGGATTACTAAGTTGTTCAGCCAGCATAAACGTAGAATTAACTGACTGCCACATACTATAAGTAATATTAGCATAACCAATCTTACTTATTATTTTCATATGTCGTGGAATTATTGATGACAGTTTCCTTAATAAATCCCAATCATTATTACTATATTCTTTATTTTCTAAATCAATAATTTTAGCTAATCTTTCATAAGCAACAATATAATCAATTCTATTAGTATCATTAGAAAGTAGATATTTAATTTTATCTTCTTTACTATTTAGCAAATAAGAAAATAGAGAAATTATCTGTTTGTCTTTTTCATTGCCAGAAATAGATAAAAAATAATCATTAAAATGATGAGGGTCGAAGGTGAGTTTTGACTCCCATTTATCTATTTTACTAAGATCAATTAAATCGATACTTTTTCCATTAATTATCGCTCCTACATTGACCAATAATTGCTTATCAAAAAAATGTTCATTTATTTTTAATTTTTCTTTATTAATTAATGGTTGGTTATTCATCTCCAATATATTTAATTGATTAAAGTTACTTGCTTTTTCTAAAGCCTTAGAGGGCGATGATGAATTTAGTATCTCTTTATGATGGATCATTGTGATAATATTTTGAAGTGAACTTATTATCCTTTTATAGTTTCCAAAATTAGAGATGTTATCTAATAACACTCTGTATAAATTACCTTTTTTATTTCTATCAAAAAATGAATCAAGTAAATTTCTTGAAAACAAACTTAATTTATTTATCAATGTTGGATTATCATAAATTGCATGAATCACCTCAATTGTTTTATTTGTTTTTTCAATTAATGTCAGCGATCCTTCTGATAAGGAAATCAATGATTGCCATTGTTGATATGTTATTCCCCCCATTAAATATTGATTAAATTTTTTATTAATCAGCGGATCATGTATCATTTGTGTTAACTTATTTTTTATTTTTATTTTACTTGAAACGTTAAAAAAAGCAGATAACTCATACTGATATTTTTCACATGCAGTATTTATGGAAATATCATTATTAATAAGCTTATCACTGAGCTCCTTTAATTTTTCCCTATGCTGTTTGATATTAACATTATCAATTTTATTGATGATAGAACCGAGTTGATAAAGATTAAGCCCATAATGATTAAGTTTAATGTAATTAAAGATATCTAATACTGTGATTTTATCTGAATAGTCATAAATAACAGTTTTAATATCTTTTTCATAGCCTAGTTTAAATTCTTTATTATCACGATAATTAGGATGTATTTTAGAAACAAATTGGTATAACCCTTCAGTTAATTTTTGATTTTCTTTTTTTATTTTTTCATTAAGTGAGATGGGTTCTATATTATTAGATTCTATCTCAGGAATGATGACATGAGATAGTAGAACATTTGCAAGTAAAGGTTTATCTATATGTTGTCGTTTGACTAAAGGTTTAACAATTACGTTATCCTTTGATAGAGATAACCTATTATCAATTATTTGATAAATAGGCATATTTAGTCGTTGAGCAATTCCTTCAATAAAAAAATCACCATATTGGTGACTTAACAATTTATCCTTTTTTGCAAAAACAATTGTTTTTTCATTAAAAAATTGATTTTCTAAAATAATATTATATAGTTTTTCGACTTCATCCTTTTGTCTAATTAATTCTTGATTAAAAAGACTTCTTTCACTATTTCCTGTTACTATTATTCTTATTCTATTTTTTAGACAATAATCCAAAAGATGACTTACTTCTGGCTTATCTTTTAGGTATGAGGTTAGCTCTTCATTTTTAATACCATTATAGAAATAATTTATAATATCTTCTTGATAATACATTTCTATATTATCAAGAATAATATTATCTATGATTTTATCAGTAAAGATAATATTTTCAGAAAATAAAAAATTTAAATTTTCTTTACTATCATCAAATAATAAATAACTACAATCTATTTTATTTTTATTTTGATTAAGTGATTTTTCTAAAAGAACACGAGGATCATCTTCATTAATAAAGAAATTATTTTGATAGTATCCATAATTTTTTTCACGGTAATTATTAAGAAAATAGTTTTCCAATTGAACCATTTCATGAATAATCATTTTATTGGTGAATTGCTGATTTATAAAAAAATCAAAATACAAATCTTGATAAGAGCTTAATTTATTACCTTTTTTTAAATCTATTTCATTTTCAATAAAGCCAATTAATTTACTTACATAATTATGATTTTTATATTCTAATAGTTTCTTATAGTTATCTTTTAAATGTAATCTATTTTTTTCTTCTAATAAAAGAGTATTTTTTAATTCTGGAATATCAATTCCTTTAATTACTTCATCTATATATTGATAATTCTCTTTAAATTCAATAGTATAATCATATCCATAAACTCCCATACTTCTATTTTCATCTAGTGATAAATAAGGGCTTTCAATAATATTATTGTAAATGAAATTACTAACACCTTTATTAACTTCATTAATTTCATTAATTTCATTAATTTCATTAACCATTAATTGATAAAATTTTGCAGCAACTAAACTATTTTTTTTAGATAAGGCGATTAACTTATCTTTCCCATAAATTAACTTATCATAAAATAACTTACTTTCTATTTTTTCCTTTACTTTATTTAATATATTAAAAAGAGATATACCTTTATTATTATAATTAAAACATTCTATTTTGTTAATAAGAGATAAACTTGCTGACAACTTATCAAAATATATATTTCCTTCTAAGATATCAATTAAAGAAACTATTTCATTTAATAAAGTAGATTTGCTTCCTTTTAATAAATAACTATTAATCTTAATCAGATCACGATAGTATACATCACTAAATTCAATATAATTTTTGTTTATTATTATTTTTTGAAAATTATCAAACTCAGTTTCTTGAATATTTATATCACCATTATCATTTTTATTTAAAGTAATTTTACTGGCTTTTTCATTCTTTACGATCTGAGAAAAATGATTTTTTATTAAATAAATCCCTTCATCAAAATTAGAATTCTTTACAACAACTTCTATTATTTTATTGTTTCTTTTTAGCTCAACTATAAGATCACGATGTTCATTATAATGAAGAACACGTCCTGTAATATTTTCGTCAAAGGGTAATGCAAAACCTATTTTCTTTATATTCTCAGCAAGACCTTTATTTATCTCTACATCATTATAATCCCATACATTTCGGTAATTTGATTCTTTATTATTTATATACTCATCAAAAATAATATATTTTTCATTATCAATATCATGTGAGCCATAAAAATCCATTTTACTCGCTAAAATTTTATTTATAGATCCAACACTAGAATATTCTAATAATTCACTATTAGAATCAAACAAGGAAAATTTATAATAATTTTCAGAGTATTTTTTATATGAAATAGCAATAGCATGATCTTTAAATCCAATAATAGCATAATAATTATCATTATTTTTTATGATGTACTCTAAGTATTCATTAATTTTGTTTTTATCATATGCTATTTTTCTTATATGTGATCTTTTTAATCCTCGTTGTTCTAAAATTTTACTATATTCACTTGATTTTATTGAATCAAATACAAAATATTGTGCTTTTTCACTTAACCTTTCCATTTGGAAATGCTGAGAAAATATGATACTTTTTATTTCTTTAATTAGATTTAATATTTCATATTCCCGTATACTACTAAATAAAATTGAATCAAATTTATCGGCTATAATTTCTTGTTCATTTTGATAAGATCGTACATTCTCCTTTAGCCAGAATAAATATTTATTCCCTCCTTCTAAACCACCATTTATAACTTCGACTAAATAGTTCAAACTCAGCCCATAACATAATCCATTAAGATTTTGAATATGACTAAAATCATAATTAGTTTCTGTTGAGGTAATTAAATTAACTCGGCTCATTATTTTTTCTAATGGTTTTAATAGATCCGTATATTGTGAAAACTTTTTCATAACATTATGTTTTATTTTAGTAATAAACCAACCTGTACCGATTTTATAAAGTAAATGTTCTCCACTATCAGTTATTTGCTCATATTTAGATTTTGCAATTGTAAATGCTTCTTCTATATCAGAGACATATATATGCAGTATTTTCTCTGTTTTGTTCAAGTTATCTCTAACAATAAAAATATTTTTATACGAATAACTCTCATTCAGTTCAATACTAATATCTTTATTGATACTTATTTTTTCTTTAATTTTAATATTATTGATTATCATATCAAGAATGTTTTTATTATTGATACTCCAATTTTCCGTATTATTAAAATGATCAGAATATTCTTTTTTATTATAAAATCGATAATATAAAAAGCTATCATCATTCTTAATACTTATAAGAGAATTATTTTTATTTATTAGACTATTTTTATCATAAAAAAACTCAGCACATCCATTAAAATCAATAATTTTAAAACTATTATTTTCATTATCTATTTGTATAAATAGCTTTTTACTTTCAAATTCCAAATAGTAATCACCAGAAACATTATGCTGCATTAATAATTCCAATCGTTCTTTTTTTATTTTATTAGATCCTCTTCCTGCTAATTTTGCACTATTAACAAATAGTTCCTCTATGCTTTTATTGATTTTTTTTCTAATTAAATCAAGCTGTTTTGTAAATTCATTTTTATGATAAAGTGAAAAACTATTCTCTATTTTTTCTAAAAACTCATTCGCAGCATACTCATTTTTAGAAATGAAAATAGATATATAATTTTCTGTTAATATTCTTTTTACAGATTGTACTTTAAAAAAAAGTTCTGAATTATTTTCTTTTATATGATTTTCAATTTTTGATACAATTTCATTTATATTATCTTTGAATAGCACTTTTTTGAATCCATTCATATTTAATTTCCTTACATTTAATTAGACTGCTTTCTGGAAATAAAATATATATATTAATTTTTATTTTTTTTAAATACTTACTTTCCTATTTTAGATAAAAAAATAGCTCAATAAAATATTGAGCTATTTAATTAAATATAAATCTAATTTTTTAAAATAATGATTACTTAGGTGCTCTTTCAAGTAAGAATGCACGTAATTGAGCAAAATCAGCTGGTAAGAAATGTGATAACAGTTCTTTATCAGCCCGCTCTGCAAGCTCTTTAGGAAGCGGTAATTCACCGCCTAAAATGCGCTCTACACTTTCTTTAAACTTCGCTGGGTGTGCAGTACCTAAGAATAAACCGTATTCACCCTCTTGAAGCTCATCACGTAATAAACGATAAGCAACAGCTGCATGTGGCTCTGAAATATAACCTTTTTTTGCAAGCTCACGTACTGTTTCTTCAGTTGTTTCATCACTAACAGCACCATGAGATAAATCGGAGAGATCCCACTCTTTACGACGGTACAATTCTTCAATACGTGGCCAGTTATTAGGCTGGCTAACATCCATTGCATTAGAAAGTGTTGCAATAGTACGGTGAGGTTCCCATTTACCATTATCTAAATAGCGAGGGACCGTATCATTCACGTTTGTTGCTGCAATAAAGCGTTTAACAGGTAATCCTAAAGATTTAGCTAATAGACCCGCAGTTAAATCACCAAAGTTACCACTTGGTACAGAGATCACGAGTTGTTCATGTTTTTCAGCAGGAATTTGGGCAACAGCTTCAAAGTAATAACAAATTTGAGCCAATAGTCGGCTGATATTGATAGAGTTTGCTGAGTTCAAATACATTGTTTTCTTTAAGAACTCATCATCAAAAGCTTGTTTTACTAATGATTGGCAAGCATCGAAGTCATCTTTAATTGCAACAGTGTGAATATTTTCACCTAATGTACAGAACAATTTTTCCTGTAATGGGCTAATTTTGCCTTCAGGATAAAGAATAACAACTTGTACATTTTCTAATTTGTAGAATGCATGAGCAACGGCAGCACCAGTATCACCAGATGTTGCAGTTAAAATGGTTACAGGTTGATTGCCTGCAACTTCTGACAGCATCTGCGCCATAAAGCGGCCACCAAAGTCTTTAAATGCTAATGTTGGGCCGTGGAAAAGCTCTAAACAACTAATGTCGTCTTCAACCTGAGTCACAGGTGCAGGAAATGCAAATGCAGTGTTAATTCGTTTTGCTAATACATCAGCAGGAATTTCATCACCAATAAATGCCGTTAAAATACGGCTACTGCGTGTTGCAAAATCAAGCGCTAATAATTCATCAATTTCAGCTTTAGAAAACGACGGTAAGTCCTGTGGAAAAAAGAGACCTTGGTGTTTACCTAAACCTTGCTTTACCGCTTGAGCAAAGCTAACTTGCTCTTGATTATCTTTCAAATTGTATAATTTCATGACTTACCCTATCTGTCTTGCGCCACGCGTATCTAAACGGCAGATATGCACAAAACCTTCACTGTTTTGTACATAGTATTGTTTTAACCATTCGGCCATGTCTTGTGCGATTTCTAATGAATCAGTAATGGTAAAAAGAGTAGGGCCTGAACCTGAAATGCCACAAGCCAATGCCCCTTTCTTTTGTGAAGCTTCTCTGGCTTTTTCAAATCCTGGAAGCAACTGAGTGCGGTAAGGTTCAGCTATCACATCTTTCATTAAATTTGCCGCTAATTCAGGTTGTTGAGTATGACAAGCATGAATAAAACCAGATAAATAGCGTCCGTGATTAATGATATCTGCCTTAGCATATTCTTTTGGTAATATGGCTCTGGCTTGTGCAGTAGAGACTTTAATTCCTGGATAAGCCATTACCCAGTACCAGTCTTCAAATGTAGGTACAGATTGGCAAATGATACCATTTTGTTCAAGAATAAGTTGTAGGCCGCCTAAATAGCAAGGTGCAACATTATCATAGTGAACACTTCCTGAAATGCGCCCTTCCAATTCACCCATCATTAATAACAATTGTCTTTCGTTGAAAGGCTTTTTAGCGAATTCATTAAGTGCAACTAATGCAGCAACAACCGAACAAGCACTTGATCCTAAACCAGAACCAATTGGCATATTTTTTTCTAAAACCATTGCCACAGGAAGTTCTTTGCCTAGTTTCTCACAGAATAACTGCCAACATTGATACACAATATTTTGTTTAGGATCAGCGGGTAATTTGCTAACAAAGTGCCCTTTACTTTCCAGTGTAAATGATGAAGCGGCATCAACGGTGACACAATCGCCAAGCAATTGCCCATCAATAGGTGAAACCGCAGCGCCAAGAACATCAAACCCGACACTCACGTTACCTATTGATGCCGGTGCATAAACTTTAACCACGCTTAAACCCCCAATTTCCATGATAAGGTACGTAATACATCTGCAAACACTCCAGCAGCAGTAACATCATTACCCGCACCATATCCACGCAACACTAATGGAATTGGCTGATAGTAGCGAGTGTAAAAGGCTAAAGCATTTTCACCATTTTTTACTTTAAACAGAGGATCATTAGCATCAACAGCCATCATTTTAACTTGGCATTGACCTTCATTAATAACACCGACATAGCGTAATACTTTACCGGCTTTTTGTGCTTCTTCGACCTTAGCGTCAAATTCAACATCAACTTGAGGTAAACGACTTAAGAAACTTGCAACATCACCTGTGCTGTCAAATGAAGTCGGTAACACAGGCTCTACATCGATATCACTTAGCTCTAATTTATAACCTGCTTCACGGGCTAAAATCAGCAGTTTACGCGCAACATCCATACCCGAAAGATCATCACGAGGATCAGGTTCTGTGAAACCTTTTTCTTTCGCTGAAAACGTTGCTTCTGACAAACTCTTACCTTCGTCTAACTGGCCAAAAATGTAAGAGAGTGAGCCTGAAAGAATACCATTAAATTGAACCAACTCATCACCTGCATTAAGTAAGTTCTGTAGGTTTTCAATAACTGGTAAACCTGCACCCACATTAGTGTCATATAAAAATTTACGACGTGAAGCTTCAGCGGCTTGTCGGATTTGATAGTAATAATCCATCGACAGCGTATTCGCTTTTTTGTTTGGTGTAACCACATTAAAACCATTTTGTAAGAAATTTGCGTATTGTTGCGCAATTTCCTCGTTTGATGTGCAATCAACAATCACAGGATTTAAGAAGTGGTACTCTTTTTCTAAGCGAATAAGCTGACTAAAACTAAACGGCGTTTTAGCTTCTTTTAAAGCTTGTTGCCAATTATCTAAATCAATACCTTGCATATTCGTTAACATGGCGCGTGAATTAGCAATGCCACATACACGAAGATCGATATGCTTATTTTTCAACCATGCCTGTTGACGATGAATTTGTTCAATTAATGCATTACCGACACCACCCGCACCAATCACAAAAACTTCAACGATTTGATTTGTGTTGAATAGCATTTGGTGACATAAACGCACCGCATTAGTTGCTGAGTCGTTGGCAATAACTGCAGAAATAGAGCGTTCAGACGAACCTTGAGCAATGGCAACAATATTAATATTGCCTCGTGTTAACGCAGAGAAGAATCGCGCTGAAATCCCTTTCAGTGTACGCATACCATCACCCACGACAGAGATTATCGCTACGTTTTCCATGATATCTAATGGATCAAGTACACCATCTTTTAATTCTAAATAGAATTCATCTGATAATGCTTTTTGCGCTCTAATCAGTTCTTTTTGTGGTACGCAAAAACTGATGCTGTATTCAGAAGAAGACTGTGTAATAAGAACAACAGAAATACCAGCTCTCGACATCACAGAGAATACGCGAGCCGCCATCCCGACCATACCTTTCATACCTGGGCCTGATACGTTGATCATTGCCATGTTATTAAGGTTAGTGATCCCTTTAACTGGAGTACTCTCATCTTTTTGACCATCGCCAATCAGTGTACCCGGTGCATCAGGATTACCTGTATTTTTAATCAAACAAGGAATTTGGAACTGAGCGATTGGAGCAATAGTGCGAGGATGAAGAACTTTAGCACCGAAGTAAGACAGTTCCATTGCCTCTTGATATGACATGCCCTTCAATAAACGAGCATCAGGTACTAAACGAGGATCACAAGTATAAACACCGTCAACATCAGTCCAAATTTCACAGCATTCAGCACGCAGACAGGCTGCTAATACTGCGGCTGAGTAGTCTGAACCATTGCGACCTAATACAACCAGTTCATCTTTTTCATTACCTGCAGTAAAACCAGCCATTAAAATCATATCGTCTTTCGCGATATTAAGTTCCAAGATACGGCGAGTAGATTCAGGAATATCAACGGTAGATTCTAGATAGTGACCTTGTGCAAGTAAATTTTTTACAGGATCAATAACTGTGACATTATAGCCACGAGCTTGTAAAACAGACTCCATAATGGCGATAGAGAGCTTTTCACCACGACAAATCATTGCTGCATTAATGCTATCAGGGCATTGACCTAATAAAGAAATACCATGAAGGATGTGCCTAATTTCAGCAAATTCACGCTCAACTTTATCTTTTAAACGCTCATAATCGAAACCAGGCTGTTTTTCTCTTAAACCTTGTAATAAATTGGCAAAAATTTGTTCGGCTTCACGTACTTGAGTGAGAGGATCTTCGCCTTCTGCCGTTTTTTCAATCATTGCAACCAAATAATTCGTTATTTTGGCTGGTGCTGATAATACAAGAGCGACTTGTCCTTGCTCTCTTTTTTTCTCAGCGATATCAGCAACATTCAGCACACGCTCTGCATTGGCAACTGAAGTTCCCCCAAATTTTAACACTCGCATACAACTCTCCTGATTTTTCACCCAAAAAAAAACCCGCATTTCTCAATGCGGGCTTTTTCGATTTTCGTTTTTTATATGCGACAGCCCGTCCCGCAATATAAAATTCCGGTGGTGGTGGTAATAATTGTCATTTTAGCTGGGCTGTAAATACGCATAACTATCCTGTCTGTCTCAAATTTAGTTTGACTATATACTGGTTAAAGCAAAGCGAGAGAGATGTCAAATTTTTTCTTTTTTTTACACAAAAAATAAACCGTCACTTAAGTGAAATTTTTTCAAGCATTACCTCTATTGTAGTATAGATATTCCTATCACAAAGGGATAAACAAAGAAAATAAAGCTACTATTTTGGGGTTATTTGGATATTTGTACTTTTATAAGGAATAAGGTATTTTAGGCTCCTTTAATTTGTGTAACAAAACTGGTAAAAAAAATAATCCCCACTATATTTAACATATATTTTTCTTTTACATTACATAAATCAAATTATATAGTTAACTATTGAAATCAGGGTTAAGCTGTTATCTTGATTTTGATATGTGTCAACAAAAGTTAGCTTTTTAGATGGTATTTAATACAACTGGTGTTATATTGCTGTTAATAGACTATGGGCGTTTTGCATTCTGATTTTAGCGTTCATTGTCGATTAAAATCGTAATTTTTTTGTAATAACGTGATGGTTATTTATCGAATTTCAATCTGGGTCTAGTTTTTACGTGCTAATAACAAAAATGAATAACCACACAAGTGCACACACAGAAGTTAAACACAGATTTCCTTTTTCTATTTTTGGTAATTTTAGGTAGCAAATATGCAAACCCCGCACATTCTGATTGTTGAAGACGAAGTAGTTACTCGTAATACCCTGAAAAGCATATTCGAAGCTGAAGGGTATATCGTACACGAAGCCACTGATGGCAACGAAATGCACAATGTTCTATCTGATCATGATATTAATCTGGTTATTATGGACATTAACCTTCCTGGTAAAAATGGGCTATTACTGGCTCGTGAATTACGCGAACAGGCAAGTGTTGCATTAATGTTCCTAACAGGTCGTGATAATGAAGTAGATAAAATCTTAGGCCTTGAAATTGGTGCCGATGATTACATTACTAAACCATTTAACCCTCGTGAGTTAACGATTCGTGCTCGTAACTTATTGTCACGCACCATGAATTTAGTTAATGGCACAGAAGAACGCCGTTTAGTCGAAAGCTATAAATTCAATGGTTGGGAGCTTGATATTAACAGTCGCTCACTAATCAGCCCTGCTGGTGAACAATACAAATTACCACGCAGTGAATTTCGTGCGATGCTACATTTCTGCGAGAATCCAGGAAAAATCCAAACTCGTGCAGAATTACTGAAGAAAATGACAGGCCGTGAATTGAAACCTCATGATCGTACTGTTGACGTTACTATTCGTCGTATTCGTAAGCATTTCGAATCTACACCAGATACACCTGAAATCATTGCTACAATCCATGGTGAAGGTTATCGTTTCTGTGGTGATTTAGACGAGTGATTTGATTTTATCTCAAACACTTAACTAATAAAAACCCCCGAATATATTCGGGGGTTTTCTTTTATGTAGCATCGTATTAATAAAATAACAAAAGATGAAAATTGATCTCAACAACTATTTTGAAAAAAAACACAGCTATTTTTTAAAAAATATTTTAAACCTTATTCATATTAATTTTATTAATCATTAAGTTATCCAATTAATAAAAATCACTCTTTCCACGGCATAATAGGCACGGCACTGATCGCATTTTTTGGTGAGCCATCAATCACCTTATCGGAATAAGTTAAGTAAATCAGTGCATGACGTTCTTTATCGTAAAAACGGACAACTTGAAGCTTTTTAAAGACTAAAGATGTTCTTTTTTGGAAAACCACATCACCTCGGTTTTTTCCTTTAATCACCTTTTCACTTAATTCAATAGGCCCCACTTGCTGACAAGAAATTGCCGCATCCGCCGTATCTTCAGCAAGACCTAGACTTCCTGAGATCCCACCTGTTTTTGCACGACTTAAATAACAAGTCACATTCTTAACTTCAGGATCATCAAATGCTTCAATCACAATTTTATGGTTAGCACCAAAAAACTTAAATACGGTATCGACGTAACCAATTTCTTCCGCTTTTGCCATAAAAGAAAAAGGGAGTAAGATAGACACTGCTAGCATCTTTTTGAAATTTAACATATTTACTTTGTTCCATTGAAAAGATGAGAGAATAATTAGGCCTAGAATAAAACAATCTTTTGCTAACTGATAGAAGAATTTGTGTACATCAGTCGCCGAAAAAGACTATATTTTACGACTGTCTAACAATATAACTTGTTATAGATGTTCAGGCTATTTACCATCTACCGCAATAAATAAACGAATATGACTAAGGGAGATGTATGGATCAAACCAACATCATACGTGATTTGCTCGCTTGGCTTGATAGTAACCTCGATAAGCCATTATCCCTCGATAATGTCGCAACCAAAGCAGGTTACTCCAAGTGGCATTTACAACGCATGTTTAAAGAAGTTACAGGACAAGCGATTGGTTCTTATATTCGTTCAAGGCGTCTATCTCGCGCGGCTGTTGCATTACGTTTAACGAGCCGTCCCATTTTAGACATTGCTTTGCAATATCGTTTTGATTCCCAACAGACGTTTACCCGTGCTTTTAAAAAGCAATTTGATAGAACTCCAGCACTTTATCGTCGTACTGATGAATGGTGCGCGGTGGGAATTTGTCCTCCTATTACCTTAGATCCTCAAAATTTACCAAAATGGGAATTTGTACAATTACCTGAGAAAAAACTTATTGGTATTGAGCAAACATGTAGCCATACACTTGAGCAATGGGCTGAAGCTTGTTCCGATATGCGCCAAACATTCTGGCGTTACTATATGAGCAAAATAAATGCGGTTCCTCACCAAGTTTATGGCCTTCATCATGCACAACATAGTGATGAACATGAAGATGAGCAACGTGTGCTTTATACCACTGCTGTTGAACCTGATTATGCGACATTTATTGAGGATGATGCAGCCCATGAAGTCTCATTAGCAGGAGGTGATTACATTCGCTTTGATTTCGAAGGTGAGGCAAAACGAGGGGCAATGCAGGAGTTTTTATTCCTGATTTATGGTGTTTGTTTACCTAAAATGGGACTAACTCGCCGTAAAGGTTATGACGTCGAAAAATACTATCTTAAAAATGTGCGTTACAGCAATGAGATGGTGACAGAGCCACAAGATCATATCGAACGCTTTGAATATTACATCCCCATTAAACGTGAAGATGTAACGGCATAAGAAAAAGCTCTCTTGATAGTCACGTCAAAGAGAGCTTTTATTTTTTAGCGTTGAACTTCATCTAATGCTGTATCAGTAAGATGACTCACATCTCCAGCCGTTTCAATCACCCAACCACTGGCAAGCCAAGGGCTGTTTTGATAATCAACACGAGAAATTGAACAATTACGCAGTCTTAAACGACGTTCTGCATATGCAGGTAATCCCAAAACGGTACTCAGCAAACATCCTAATGCAATACCATGGCTCACTAATAATGGGCGGCTATTTTCGGGCAACTCAAGGCATTGATTTAACGCAGCCTGCATTCGGCTCGCTAATTCTGCCATTGATTCTCCTTGGGGAATTCGTCCATCAGGTGTACCATCAATCAAACTCTTGCGCCAAGCCTCTTCTTGTGTCTTTAATGTTGCGATCTCTCGCTGTTCAAGAACGCCCATATTGAGTTCACGTAAACGTGAGTCAGTTATCACTTCACAACCACAAGCTTGTGCAATGATTTCTGCCGTTTGACGAGTACGGCCAAGATCGCTTGAGATAATGTGGGTAATACCTGCTGATTTTACTTTTTCAGCAACTTGCTGTGCTTGACGCACACCATTTGCTGTTAGTGGGCTATCAGATTGCCCTTGAATACGTCTCGCCACGTTCCATTCAGTTTCACCGTGGCGAACAAGATAGACCTGTAACATACATTTTTTCCGTTATACTGCTCTAATTTTTCAAAGGATGATTAATTCATTATGTATCATGTCATTGCAGCCACTACGAATCCAGCAAAAATCAACGCGATAAAACTCGCTTTTGAGCAAGTGTTCGGTAAAGATACCTTTGATATTGAAGATATTAATGTCGATAGCCGTGTTCCACAACAACCTATCGGAAACACAGAAACGAGAACTGGCGCACGTCAGCGTGTCATGGCAGCTCGTCAAGTTCGCCCTGAAGCAGATTTTTGGGTAGGTGTTGAAGCCGGTATTGAAGATGATATGACTTTTGCTTGGATTGTTGTCGAACATGGAAAAATTCGTGGCGAATCACGCTCTGCAAGTCTTATGCTACCAGAGCAGATCTTAAAAGGGATCCGTGAAGGCAGAGAGCTTGGTGATGAAATGGCTTTCTTAACTAAGATTGACAACATTAAACAACGTGGTGGTGCAATTGGTTATTTTACCGATGGCCTACTTAGTCGTACTTCTGTTTACCAGCAAGCATTAGTTTTGGCATTAGTGCCAGTAACTCATGATATCTATAAAGAACTCAATCAAAAAGAAGATTAATAATTAATCTGATATGTGTTTTTTAGGTAAATAAAGAAAGCAAAAAGCCATTTAATTATTTGATTAAATGGCTTTTTATCTTTCTAGCTCACATTATTATAATGCAACTATTTTTTCGTCATTAGCTCTTTTTCAAGCCATAACTTCACTTCATGTGGTGCCGTTTTTAAGCTATTAGAGCCTCTAGTAATAGTGGCGATACCAACGCCTAGCTCTTCTTTTAGCTCACGCTGACTTAAGTCTCCCCGCATTAGCTCTTGCACAATGCGTACTCGTGTCGCCAAAGCACTTCGTTCATCAGGTGTCATTAAAAGCTGTAAAATAGGAAAGTGCACATCTTGCTCAAATGCATGTTGTAATAACTCAACAAATCTTAGCCAGTGCTCATTCTCTTCAGGTGATAATGCAGGATCTTGCATCGTGAAAGCCTCTTTTTGCCACACTCATTAACTAGTACAAACTATATCATACTTTGCTAATGTACAAAGAGGCTCCCACGACAAATCGCCTTTTTATCCCTTAATAACGACTATTCCATTCATTCTCAGTTAATACTGGTTGTTGTTCACCCGCAAAATAACTATAAAAAACAGCAAAAGAGAGTACATTTTTGACATAACCACGGGTTTCTGCAAAAGGAATACTTTCTACAAACGCAATCGCATCCAGTTGGCCATTTGCATCAGATAACCAACGATCAACACGCGCAGGCCCCGCATTATATGCAGCACTTGCCAAAATACGGTTTTGGTTAAATCGCTGATAGACAGAATCAAGATAAGCAGTACCAATCTCAATATTTTTTACCGGATTTGTTAACTGCGCACTACTGACATAACCCGTAATACCCGCTTGTTTTACCGTAAATTCGGCCGTTTTTGGCATTACTTGCATTAAACCTGTTGCACCCGCTGAAGAGCGTGCTTGTGGGTTCCACGCGCTTTCTTGACGAGCGATTGCCATTGCATAATTGCGGTCTATCGATTTATCTTTCGTGTATTGCTCAAACTCATTTTTCCAAGCAAGAGGAAAACGTTCTTCTAAGTGATCCCACATTTTTCCTGTAATAGTGGCTTGCACTGCTAAATCAGCCCATTTTTGTTCAAATGCATAGCGTGCTAATTCAGACTGCATTTGTGCAGGTTGTGAAGCAACATAGTTTGCCCACTCTGAGCGCGCTAAGTTATCCATTTGCCAATACATTAATTCACGAACACGTTGTACTTCTGGCTGATTAGGGATACTTGATGAAACACTCGGTGCCTTATCTATCACCATCACATATGGCTTACCTAATTTGCTCGCGGCAACCATTGGATAAAAACCACGACTTTGCGTCAGCGCTTCTAAAATAGCTTGTGCTTCGCTATTTTTACCTTGAGATTGCAATACCATTGCACGCCAATAACGCCACTCTTCCTTATTTTTACTTTCAGGAGAGAGCCTTTCTAACCACAATGCCAATTCAGCAGGTTGATTTTGGCTTAATGCTAGGCGTACACGACGTTCACGCAGTGTATCTGATGCGGTATCTTGAATAACGCTGTCACGCCATTTCACCTGCTCAGGTGTAGCATAAGGCATATATTGCCACGCCACAGTATCACGCATTAATTGGCGTTCACTGGCCGTCATTTTTTGGGCATGTGCGATATTATCCAGTTGTGCTCTTGCCGCATCTGCATCTTTTCTTGCCCAACGTGAAAATGCCGATTGTATGATAGAACGAGTGAAATCGGTTGGTGAAAGCGCGGTTGCATAGCGCCCAACTAAGTTTGGATAGTCTTGTAATTCAACTAAAGCATCACTAATCATTTGATAGTTTTCTGGAAGGCGTCTTGCTAAATAAGCTGCAAGTCCTGTGTTTCCATTTTTAATGGCTAAGTTAATTCGTTCTAATACTAACTCTGGTGTTAATTGATTAGCTTTTTGCCATTCACCAAAAAGAGGATCACAACTTGATGGCATTGATGTGCCATTTAGCCATGCTTCTTTAGCCCCTATCCATGCGGTTTGAATATCGCCGGTTGCCCACTTGGCATAATAATAGTTACATCTAGCTGCTTTGGGATTCGGTGGATTAGGGCTAAAAGTCAATAAGTTTTGCCATTCTTGACGCTTAGCCAATTCATTTACAAATAACGAAGGAAGTGCTTTTGCTGGTGGTAATGTCGGGTATTTCGTGACAAATTCAGTCACCGCAGCAGGTGCAATAACATCAAGATTATCGGTGATTTGGCGATATTCCAAATAAGGATAAAGTGGATAGTTTTCTAATGTCGGGAGTAGTTTTTCAACTTCATCTGTTTTTTTAAGATCCCATGCAGCTTTAATCTCTTGATAGCGAACACGTTGTTCACTTAATGAATCTGCTTGTGCCCATGTTGAAAAACACAAAGCCCCTATTGCGACTGCTAATGACCACTTTTGCTTAACCACGTAATGTCTCCCACCTCAAATAAAACCACCAAATACTGAATACATTAGCTAATATGATAATCATTAACAATGTAAGTTCCCCTCTTTAAGAGAAATTTTCATTACTTTCAGAAGAAGCACGAAAGGTAGATAAAAACCTCGCTTTTGACTAAGGTTTTCTTTTATAAATCGGGTATACTGGCGACTTTCATCATTTTCGGGTCTTTGGCAAATTACTGACATTGACTTTGCTATTGTTCATTTAGGTGCTCTAAAAACGCAGCTTAATTACAAAAAATTTGTTTTTATCGCGAAAAATGGCACCTCAGAGAAAATCTCTTTTATAATCAAAGGGTAATTATAGTGGCTCAATACGTTTATAGTATGTTGCGTGTCGGGAAAATTGTCCCACCCAAACGACATATCCTTAAAAACATTTCACTCAGCTTCTTCCCGGGCGCGAAAATTGGTGTGCTTGGTCTAAATGGTGCCGGTAAATCAACATTACTTCGCATTATGGCGGGCATCGATACTGATATTGAAGGTGAAGCACGTCCACAACCAGGTATTAAAATTGGTTATTTACCACAAGAACCAAAATTAAACCCTGAACATACCGTACGTGAAGCCGTTGAAGAAGCCGTTAGCGAACTAAAAAACGCACTAAACCGTCTTGATGAAGTTTACGCGGCTTATGCCGATCCTGATGCTGATTTTGATAAATTAGCTAAAGAACAGGGTCAATTAGAAGCAATTATTCAATCTCATGATGGTCATAACCTTGAAAACCAATTAGAGCGTGCAGCAGAAGCACTGCGCTTACCTGAGTGGGACGCTAAAATTGAGAAACTTTCAGGGGGTGAACGCCGCCGTGTCGCTATCTGTCGTCTGCTGTTAGAAAAACCAGATATGCTGTTATTAGATGAACCCACTAACCACTTAGACGCAGAATCTGTGGCTTGGTTAGAACGTTTCTTACACGATTATGAAGGAACTGTTGTTGCAATCACGCACGACCGTTACTTCCTTGATAACGTAGCGGGTTGGATCTTAGAACTTGACCGTGGTGAAGGTATTCCATGGGAAGGTAACTACTCTTCATGGTTAGAGCAAAAAGACGCGCGCCTTGAGCAAGAAGCCGCAACTGAAGTTGCTCGCCATAAATCAATTCAAAAAGAACTTGAGTGGATCCGCCAAAATCCTAAAGGCCGTCAAGCAAAAGGTAAGGCTCGTCTGGCTCGCTTTGAAGAACTGAATAGCGTTGATTATCAAAAACGTAATGAAACCAGCGAACTCTTTATTCCACCTGGACCACGTTTAGGGGATAAAGTGTTAGAAATTAATAATCTAACAAAATCTTATGGTGATCGCGTTCTGATTGATGATTTAAGCTTCTCTATTCCTAAAGGCGCTATTGTTGGTATTATCGGCCCTAACGGTGCGGGTAAATCAACGCTATTTCGTATGATCTCAGGTCAAGAACAACCAGACTCAGGTACTTTAGTACTAGGCGATACTGTTAAGTTAGCATCTGTTGATCAGTTCCGCGACAGCATGGATGACAGTAAAACTGTTTGGGAAGAAGTCTCAGGTGGCCAAGACATTATGCGTATTGGTAACTTTGAAATTCCAAGTCGTGCTTATGTTGGTCGCTTTAACTTTAAAGGCGTTGACCAAGGTAAACGTGTTGGCGAACTTTCTGGTGGTGAGCGTGGTCGTTTACACCTTGCTAAACTACTACAAGTTGGCGGTAACATGTTACTGCTCGATGAACCAACCAACGACCTCGACGTTGAAACTTTACGTGCATTAGAAAATGCCCTGTTAGAGTTCCCAGGTTGTGCCATGGTTATTTCCCATGACCGTTGGTTCCTTGACCGTATTGCCACACATATCATCGATTACCAAGATGAAGGTAAAGTGGAATTCTTCGAAGGTAACTTTACCGAATATGAAGAATACAAAAAACGTACATTAGGTAACGATGCTATTCAGCCTCGTCGCATGAAGTACAAACGTATGAGTAAATAATCGAGTTTATTTACGATACTTGATACTAAAAAAGCAGAGATTATTCTCTGCTTTTTTATATTTAATTAGCTTGAAATTTAATAAATATATTTAAAGTTTAAAATAGAAAAAATAAAGTCTCATTAATCTAAAATAATCCCGAAAACACAGATATACCTCACCATTACTTAACGGATTATATTATGATAAGAATTAATTATTTTGAATTTTATAATTATCAATCTGAAATATTATTAGGTCATGTTATTCTAAATGGTATAAACGAAATCATCACTCCACTATTTAGAGATAATATTGATAAAGAAAATTTCTATCCTATTTTTATCACAAAATCATTTATAGGTAGAAAAGAACACCGATGGGAAATAAAAAGTTCAAAAATTCAAACTCTATCTGAGAATAATATTCTTATAAATATTTGGCTATCTCCAAGAAATGTTTCAGATGACATTTACTTATCTCAAACTTTAAAAAATAAAAATTATAAAAGTGCTAAATCAATATTATATCTTGGTAAAATTATTATTGTTGAATTTGGGCATATCTTCTCATGTGTCACTTTGAATGCGGGTATAAAAACAAATAAACGCTATCCTGATAATATTCAACAGGGTGAAATGCATAAGAGAAGACCTGCGATTGTAGTAAAAGCTGATGACAGAGGGGTTAAAGTCATTCCACTCACATCAAAAAAGCCTCATGACTTAGCCGTTAATACCTCTATTTTTAAATTATCAGATGATTCAATAAAAAACATTGGTGATCTTGCTAAAAAAGAAACTTATGCTTTATGTGATATGATCCAAACTGTTTGTGTTACGCGAATACTTCCTCCTTTATTTAAATTAAAAGGATACAATCAATATTATAGAAATGAGGATTATCGAGCTTCACTTTGTCGTGGAGATAAAAAATTATTAGATAAAGGGCTACTATCATCAATATCAAAAAATAAATTATATATAGAAATTGAAGAATTAAGAAAAACAAATAAAAATTTAGAATCAGAGTTATATTCTTTAAAAAATGACTTATTGATATTAAAAGAAATGTATATGTATAGCCATGAAAGCAATGCATTATATATTGATGAGGTTGATGATGATATTTTATCATACAAAAACTCTATTAGATAATTATATTGCTGTCATATTTTCACTATGATACTCTTATTTCGTTGGTGGGAATAAAAGAGGCGACAATCTTCCCCGCGACGCTGAAAAATTGCGATGCCGACGAACACAAAGATTAAAACTAAAAAACCACCTTACGGTGGTTTTTTAGTTTCTGTTTTTTAAAATTATTTATTTTAATAGTTAGTTTAATATGTAATAAATAATTATAAATAATAACTTAACTCTCTTGCTTATACTCAAACGTTAAAGGCGCAGTAAACGAAATATTACCATTTTCTAAACGATAGCTTTCAGGTGCGGGAAATGGCGAAGCGCGTTTAATCGTATTTAACGCTTCTCTATCAAGAATGCGATTACCTGATGATGTTTCCACTTTCGCATCTAACAACTCACCTTTTGCATTTAGCACAATAGAAACTTGTGTCACGCCTGTCGCTTTAAAACGTATTGCTGTTCTTGGATAACGTTTATACATCTCAATATGACTATGTATCAAACTTTCCCATCCCATTTGCCCACTTACAGAAGAGGAAGATAAACTATTAAATTGAGCACTACTGCTTGTATTAGAGCCAGAAATAGGCGCGCTTGTTACCTCCGATGGAGCTTCTGAGACAGGAAGATCATCAGGTACTTTCACCGCAACGGGTTTTGGCTTCACTACCGGTTTTACTTTCGGCTTTTCAGGAATACGCTCATAAGTGCCTTGTTCTACTACTGGCATTTTAGGTAAATCCAATACTTCTTTCACAGGTTCAGGTTCTGTTTCTGCGGGTTCAGGAACAGACATCACTTTTTCAGGCCCAACAGGAACATCTTTTGTTTCTGCCTGAGCTAATTGATAGATACCTAAATCCATTGTCATTGCGGGTGGTAAAACACCATGGCGTTCATCTTTAGAGGTTATCCAGCCAATGGCGACAACGACTAGCGTTGCATGAAATAAAATACTGGCAGTTAATCCACCAATAGAAAATGATCCACGGCGTGAAAAAGTCGCCGACATACTACTCATAATTCTTGCCTCTGATTTTCTTTCTGATGAATTATAGGCATAATACAAACACAAATGATATTGCTTATTATTAATAATACAATAAAAAATTAGCTTGATAATTATCATAACTTGTTCTCATGAGAAGCAGTAAGAGCTTATTATTTCACTCTTTTTTAGACACCAGAGATTATGGCTAGCGATAAATCATTGGCACAAAAAATTAGTTGTGCCTACCAATCAACCTATGGACAACTTGTGCGTTTTTTCCACAAACGTACGGGTAATTACCATGATGCAGATGATTTGTCTCAAGATGTGTTTACACTATGGCTAAACAGAAAAGAACAAACACCTGTGCAAGAACAGCGTGCTTTTTTGTTCAAAATAGCGAACCACGTTTTGATTGACCATTGGAGAAAAAAACAAAAGCAAAAAGATATCTATCAGGATGATTGTGAATTAGATGACGCTGCTCAAAGTTATGCCACGGAACTTGATCCGGGATATGTCCTTGAACATCAGCAGCGTTTAGATCTACTTAGTGAAGCAATTGAAACATTACCACCTCGCCGTCGAGAAGCATTTGTTCTTTATCGTTTTGATGGATTATCACAAAGCGAAATTGCAGAGCAAATGGAAATCTCAATCAGCATGGTGGAAAAACATATTGCGGCTGCCCTATTACATTGCAAAAGATATGTCGATGCAGGACAGGAGAAATGCACGAATGATGAGTAAGCCGGAAAAAAACATACCGGAAACTAAACCTCACACAGATGAGGGAGCAGATCATCTTTTTTTAGAAAATGATGATGAATTACTCAATGACTCTATTGATGAGCAAGCAGCTCTTTGGTTCACCCGACAACATAGCCAAAGAATGACTCCCAAGCAACGCCAAGAATTTAAAGAATGGATTGAAAATGATATAAATCGGCAAGCATATCAAGATATTGCGGGTATTTGGCGTCAATGTGATGCATTATCACGACCAACAATAACCACTGTTGAAAAGAAAAAGCGTTCTCTTTGGCGCCCCGCTATCCACACTACCGCAACTTTTTGCCTACTCACTGTCTTATATCTCCCTTATAGTCATTTACCCGCATTACTGATGGATAATATGACGCTTGCAACCAGTGACTTACCGAAAGAGATGACCTTAGCCGATGGCTCTAAAGTCTATTTAGACAGGAACACGCAAGTCAGAGTCGCTTATGTACAAGAAGAAAGACAGCTATGGTTAGATAAAGGGCAAGCCTATTTCAAGGTCAAATCAAATCCTTATCGCCCTTTTTATGTTCATGCAGATACCCGATTAATTAAAGTTGTCGGCACTGAATTTGAAGTCAGCCGCTATAATGACAACCAAATTAACGTTGCTGTTCATGAAGGTATCGTTGAGGTTAAAGCAACACCTAAATCCTCTCCTACATATTTGTATGCTGGCTCTCAAGCCACCAGCAAATTAACAAGTGACAGTTTTGTTATTTCTTCGGTCAATATTGATTCCGTGGGAAGTTGGCGTTTTGGTCAACTGCATTTCTTTGAACGCCCATTGAATGAAGTAATAACCAAACTCAAACCTTATCTTGATATCAATATTCAAATTTCCTCACCCGAAATTGCCAAAATGAAAGTCTCAGGGATCGCTAACATTAATGATGCCAAAGACTTTATTACCGCAATTCCACTTATATTGCCGGTTAATGTTGTTTTTACCGATAAAAATAATGCGTTAATTATCAATAAGTAAAAAGAAATATGAAAAATATTCTTTTTTACAGGTGAGGATAATTCTCATTTCACCCTCTTCCCTAGTAACAACAATTATTAAGTTAGTGAATGGGATTGGTGAAATGAAAATGAATAACAAAAAAGGGACCCTTAAGAGGTCTCTGCTAGCGTTGCTAATAAGTACCACTATTGCTGCACCTTGTGCTTATGCATCTACCGTTTCTGTGGCTTTACCAGAACAGTCTTTGGCTGATTCATTGAGTGCCATTGCAAAACAAGGGCAAGTACAAATTTTATTTGATGCAAATTCAGTTAAAAACCTGCGTGCTCCAGCACTTTCAGGTCAATTTGAAACACAAACTGCATTACAAAAAGTCTTAATTGGTAGTGGTTTAGAAATTATTCCACAAGGAAGTGGATTTGTTATTCGTCCTCTCGCCACGACTAACGCGATTGTCATTCCTGAAGTCAAAGTCACGGGTGTCGGTAGCAGTTATCACCCAGCTACCGATGTCATTTCCGCGCCACAATATATCACCGCAGAAGAGATAAAACAGCGTAATACTGGTGATGGAAACGTAACTGACTTACTGAAAAGTAACCCTGCTGTTCAATTTTCCAATAATGACAGCACATCAATGAATCAGGGTGAAATTAAACCTTCACGTATTTCTATTCATGGCTCTAGCAGTTATCAAAACTCCTATAAACTTGATGGTGTCAGTTTTAATAATGACTTTGACCCAGCAAACTCAGGTAATGGAGAAACCAACACTCGTATTAGTAGTGATGAGCAAGGTATGTATCTTGATAGTCGCTTAATTGATAGCGTCGCGGTTTATGATAACAACATTCCTGTTGAGTTTGGTGGTTTTACTGGCGGGACTGTCGAAGTACAAAGCCGTCGCTGGTCAGGCGAAACTCATGCCAATGCCTATTACCGCACAACGCGCTCAAGCTGGAACAATATTTTTACTGATCCAAAGCTGAATTTTGATACAGCTAATAATGATTTTAGTAACCCTGCTCGTTTCCAGAAAAAATATGATAAACAAAACTTTGGTGGTTGGTTTGAAACGAGTCTAACTGACAATACGGGGCTAATTTTCTCTGCATCACGTCGTGAATCAACCATTCCGATGATGATTAGTGCAGAGGGTGGAATTATCCTTACGCCAGATGGCCAGTTAGAACAAGTTGAACAAACGCCACACTATCGTGACCAAACCCGTACTTCCGATAACTATTTTATTAAATATTCGTGGGATATTTCAGAAAAACAAACCTTTGATTTATCAACAAATATCGCACGATACAAAAGCTATTTATTCTCAGGTTCAGTCTATAACTCAGGCTATGATAATGAGCATAATGGTTTAAGTTTTACTGCACTCTATAAGCATCAACTTGATCTTGGTTCATTAGAATTAACTGCGGGTTATCAAAACCTTGAAGACAAGCGTTCTAATGATCAAGACTACTTCGTCACCATAAAAGACTATACCACCGATTGGCAAAACCCACAGCAGATAAGCAGTGGTGGTCAAGGCGATTTGAAGAGCAAACAAGAAACTTATAACGCCAAAAGTATTATGCGATTTAACCCTATTGAATGGGGCTCAGTTAGCCATCAGCCAACAACTGGTTTTGAAATTAGCCGTACCAAAGGCTCTTATGTTCGAGACAAAACCTATTACAACCACACCTATAATGGCTCTACATGGGGCGATGAGTGGATGGGTTCATTACAACAAACAACCCGTTTCTTAGCCGGTACACATGATGCTTCATATACCAACTACGCAATTTATGTTGATGATAATATTCAATATAAGCGCTTAACACTGCGCCCAGGTATTCGTTTGGATCGTGATGATTTTGTTCAAAAAAATAATATCTCTCCACGTTTAAGCGGAACTTATGATATTTGGGGCACTGGTAATACCTTAATTATTGGTGGCGTAAACCGTTACTATGGCCGTTCAATGCTGACTTATGCGCTTTATGGGGCACAGAACGCAGGCTTACAGCACTGCTACTTCTCTTGTGATAACGATAATCCAAGCGATTGGGAAAACCGTACCGACTTTGAAGGTGTTGATTCACTGAAAACACCTTATAACGATGAGCTAACACTAGGCTTGCAACAAGAAATTGCATCAACCACTTGGCGTTTACAATACGTTCATCGTGAAGGTCGTGATGAAGTTCGTAGTGATACAAAATATCCAAATGACAAAGATAAAATAAGAATTCGCCATTTTAATAATAATGGGCGCAGTACTCACGACACCTTAACACTTTCTGTGAAAAACAGTCAGCCTTGGGAATTAGCGCAAGCTGATCATGTTTTTAATGCCTCTATTAGCTGGCAAAAAAGTAAAACAAATACGCCTAAAGACTCTGGTTATGCCAACTTTGATCCAAGTACACAAGGGATGAACTACGACAAAGTATGGTATGACGGAAAAATCATCAATGCCAAAGACTTACCTTCAGGCAACTTTAACTCACCATTAAAAGTCACCGCTGAACTCACCAGTGTTTGGGATGATTTGGATTTGACTTGGTATAACCGTCTTCAATGGAATGGCGCTCGTTCACAAGCGGAGAAAGCCAATAATGGATCCCCAAGACCAAGTGAATATGGCCCATTATTCGAATACAAAAAACGTAATTACAGCAGTCGTTTTTCTTGGGATACCAAATTGGGTTGGAAACCTGAATTTGCTTATGGCGTAGGTATCTCTGTTGAAGTGAATAACGTCCTTAACACTAAAAATGTAACTGACTACTTCACTTATCAAGATAAAGATTACAAATCGTATGAACCAGGTCGTCAGTTCTGGTTACAAGTCAGCTACGACTATTAATAAATTGACGAAGTTAATGTGAGCAACCAAGTCGATACACAATAAAAATATGACCGATAAGCAATGAAAACAATAAAACAATTTTTCTATTTAGTTTCACCTTTTTGGGGGCGGCGTGCCGCCCTTTACTGCTGGTTTCTATTGATTGTCTCTTTGACCTTAACCCTGTCATCCGTTTGGTTTAATGTCAAAATGAATGAATGGAATGGTAGTTTCTATAACGCATTACAACAACTTGATGGACAAGCTCTCTACAAGCTACTTCAACAATTTGTCATTATTATTGCAGGATTAATTACAGTCGTAGTAATGGGCGATTTCTTACGCCAAAAAATGGTTATTCGCTGGCGTGAAGGCATGACTGAACAAGTGCTCGATCGCTGGTTATCAAAAAACAGTAAACACTACATGTTAAGACTGACTTCTCAAGAGCCTGATAACCCGGATCAGCGTATTGCAGAAGATATTCGTTTACTGATCGAATCAACAATGCGTTTAACTGTGACATTTTTGCACTCGTTACTCACTCTTATCTCTTTTGCTACCATTCTTTGGTCACTGTCTGGCGCTATCTCTTTCACATTAGGAGGGAGCGAGTGGACAATTCCAGGGTATATGTTCTGGGCTTGTATTATCTATACCATTATCGGGATCACCATTACGCAGTTTATTGGCTCACCCTTGCGTAAGATTAATATGGATAAGCAACGCAAAGAAGCTGATTACCGTACTGCGCTCATCACCCGAAAACAACATGGCGATGCGATTGCAGGTCAACGTGGCGAAATCAGTGATCGCAATGAATTAATGGGTCGTTTTTTAGGGGTTATTCGTAACTGGAACAATCTTATCCGCTACGAAAGAAACCTTGCATTCTTCACTGTCGGCTATCAACAAGCCACTGCAATGGCACCGATTATTTTTGCCTTACCTAAATTCCTTGCTGGCGAATTAATGCTAGGGGGATTAATGCAATTAAGACAAGCCTTCTCTAGTGTTGCTGGTGCATTAAGCTGGTTTATTTTCTCTTATAAAGAGATTGCTGCATGGCAAGCAACAGTGACTCGTCTTTATAACTTCGTGGTACTCTTAGAGCATGATCATGAGCCAGAAGTTGCAGATTTAAATGATAAACAGACTAAATTGAAGGCCAATCTTTCTCTGTTTATGCAAGATGACAGCCTGTTAATTCAAGATATTAACTTCTCTGTAAAAGCAGGTGAGTTAACCGTTATTGAAGGTTGCTCTGGCTTAGGCAAATCAACACTACTTAGAGCATTAAGTGGGCATTGGCCTTATTTCAAAGGGGAAATTCAACGTTCACCAAATGTGTGTTGGATCCCACAGCGTATGTATCTGCCTTTTGCACGTTTAGACAGTTTGCTCGCTTATCCTTGTCAGCCTAATCAATTCTCCGCTAAAGAGTATGAAGAAGCACTTCATTTAGTGGGATTAGGCAAAATAAAAAATCAACTTTTACTAGAAACTGATTGGACGACACGCCTATCAGGTGGTGAGCAACAACGCCTTATTTTTGCCCGTTTATTACTCAATAAACCTGAGCTTATTTTATTAGATGAAACCACCTCTGCACTTGATGAGCAAAATGCATTAAACATGTTGCAGCTACTAAAACAACATCTGCCAACCGCAGGTATTGCCTTGGTCAGCCACCAGCGCTTTACACATGTGATTGCAGATAATGTGATTTCACTCAAAGCCCCTACCGTGTCCTCCTCTCAACCTGCTGGAGTTACCGAATATGTATCGTAAATTACTGATTGTTTCAGTCAGTCTTTCACTTTTAGGGTGTGCGACAAGCACTCCTAATCAAAATGACAAAAGTACGCTATTACTGCGTCCTGATGTCCGCCATTTTACCCTAGATAATGGTTTAGACGTCTACTTACTGCAACGCCCACAAACAGGTGTTGAAATGCGTCTTTTGGTAAAAAGTGGTTCGGTTCAAGAAGATGAAAAACAGCTTGGTTTTTCACACTTTACTGAACATATGGCATTTAAAGGTACAACCCATTTTCCGGGAACAACGGGCTTTAAACAACTCGAAAGCCTTGGCATGAAATTAGGTAGTCATGTTAATGCCGCGACAAGTTTAAATGCGACGACTTATAAACTGTCATTGCCGAATGCAAACCCGATCCAAATTAAAACGGGATTAAAGATCTTATCTGACTGGGCATTTGAAATGACATTTGACCCTATCGAGTTTGATAAAGAGCGTCCTGTTATTGTTGAAGAGTGGCGTTTACGCCAAGGTATCGGTTTTCGTATTAACCGCCAATTAGAAGAATTACGTTATTACGGTAGCCGTTATCTTGATCGTGATCCTATTGGCGATTTAGAAATCGTTAAGCATGGTGACGTGAAAGATGCAAAACGCTATTACGATACTTGGTATCAACCAGAAAGAATGGCATTAGTACTGGTTGGTAACTTTAATCAAGGTGATGCCATTGCCGATATCAAACAACTGTTTAACGCTAAAAATAGCGAAAACAAAGGAATTGATGATCCTTCTTGGCACAATTTTATCGACCATAAAGATCTATTGGTTAAAACAATTTTCGATAAAGAACAAGGTTCACGTATTTTACAGTTCACCTTGCAACGTACTTTGCCAGCACCTTTAAACAGTCGACAAGGCCAATATGAAGATTTAATGGATTCATTATGGCTATCAATTTTAAATCAACGTTTCTCAACTATCGTTGATAATGGCTTAATGGCTTCTATTAGCGCTAATACACAAGGCGCAATGCTAGACTCTCGTCGTTCACAACAATTGATGATTGCGCACCCTAAAGGCAATGATTATCAAGGTGCATTAGATATCTTATTTACAGAAGTTCAACGCCTAGCTTCTGTTCCAGTGACTCAAGAAGAGCTAGATAATGCCCGTAACGCAATGCTAAAACGCCTAAGCCAACAAGCTGCGGGTGAAGAGCGTTACGAGCACGATTATTTAGCCAACCAAATCACAACAGCCATTGAATTGGATATGCCAATTCAAACTAAAAAACAGGCACTAAATTTAAGCTATCAATTAATCAATAAAGTGACCCCTGAAACATTGTCAGCTTATTTTTCTCAATATCTAAAACAGTCATCACCACGCGTTGCTGTGATTGGTCCTGATAATGATGCTAATTTATTTAATGCAACTAAAGCAACGCAACGTTGGCAAGAAATTAGACAGTCAAATCCAGGCGCATTTACCCTAAAAACACAAGCCGTTGTATTAGATATTAAACCTGAACTCACTGGTTCAATTGTTTCAACGCAATCACTCCCTATTGAAAAAACGCAACAGTGGACTCTGAGCAATAACGTAAAAGTGATTGTGAAAAATGACAGTTATCTCAAAGATAATATTCAAGTTTCACTGCGTATTCCTGGTGGTTCATCACTTGAAACAAATCAAAGCTTAGGCATGGTTCAATGGGCGTTGAAATTACCCGAAGTAAGCGGATATGGTAATTATAATGCGCGTGAATTAGCGTTATTTACCAAACAACACCAAATTAGTTTGCGCCCTTATAGCGAACTGTTATTTCATGGTTTTCGTGGCGAAGCACCAATTGATGAACTAGAAACCTTACTAACCTTAATGCATCTAAAAATTACCTCTCCACAGTTTAACGGTGAGAAATTAGAGCAACAAAAACAAGCCATGACATTAGGTATTTCAAAAACACCTGTTGAACGTACTTTCTTGGATAATATCAATAAAGAAAGCTATCAAAATGGCGAACGCTTAGTGGTTTCTCCGCAAGGTGCTTGGAAACAGTTTACTGCTCAACAATTACAGCAAACAAACCAAATGATCTTAGGACAACCGGCTGATATGACATTAGTTATCAGTGGTCCTGTCAATGTTAATCAGGTAAAACCTTTGATTGAACGCTGGGTTGCAAGTCTCCCGACACGCTCTGAACAGCGTCTATTCTGGGCAGATCCTGCCATTAATCCAAAACTGACTTCATTTAGCAAAACATACCCTATCGCAAGCAGTGATAAGAGTATGATTAGCATTCAATATGCAGCGCCAGCTCAATGGTCACAACAACAAGTACTTGCGCTAAATTTACTGGATACAGTGATCAGCCAACGTTTAAGACTCAACCTACGTGAAAGAGCAGGCGGAATTTATTCACTTGGGTTCTCTGAAATGTTAACGAAAGTGCCTACAAGCTACTATACCGGTCGTTTAAACTTTACGGCATCACCTGAGCGTGCAGATGAATTAATCGCCCTTGCTCGTAAAGTCGTGAATGAAGTTAAGCAGTCAGGTATTACAGAGAAAGAGTTACAAGAGGCTAAAAATATCTGGCTAACTGAAAATTCACAGGTAAATGACAGTGCAAGTTATTGGACAGAGGCGCTTGCTCAAGTTGCAACTGATGACCAACAGTATCAGCGCTTACTCACTGATCCTGCCATTATAAAAACATTAAGTGTTAACGATATAAACCAAGTAGCTCGCCAATGGTTAGGTGAAAATGAAAAGGTCTTTAAGTTAACGCCAGCAACTCAAAAATAAACATGACTTAGGTTTAAACCGATAAGCCATAAAGTTGCTTAAAGTAAAACGCCCAGATCGAGTGTGCATATAGCGTGAGATCTGGGCGTTTGTTCATCAATTTTAATCAAGTTACAGCAATTAAATTCAAATTTATTGACTATTAAATTTATTAATCTTTTTTAACTGCAAAACGACCACTACCTAAAAACATCACAGCAATCGCAGCGAATAGATAGAAACCTGCACTTTCTGGTGCCCATCCCCCTGTTTTAGGGTTTAATGCAAATAAATCACCAGAGTGAACCATTAAGACAGCAACAAACATTGTACCTGCTAAAACAAGTGCTGACGCACGAGTAAATAGACCGATAATCAATAAGATAGGCGCGACAACTTCCCCAATCACCGTACCATAGGCAATAAAAGCAGGTAGATTAAAATTAGCCAACATTCCTTGAATACCAGCTAATCCACCTGGTTCCATCTTATGAAGCCCATGTAATAACATTAAAACCCCAAGAGAAACACGTAATACAAGTTTACCTAAGTCAGAACAGTCAACAAGTTGATTAAATTTATTAATCATAACGTCTCCAAATTCAAAATAGTGATGTGTGTTTTTAATACATATTAATAGGTACACTACATTATATGATGAAATATTATGAATGAGTGTGATTTTTATTATCACTATTTGTTCTCATTAAGTAATCACTTAGATTATTATTGCTTTATAACGTGCTATTCACCTTTTCCATGATTAAGATCACAACTTGTTAACATAATGAACTCTTAATCACTCACTTCTCGTTATGCTATAGATATCTCATCTGACCAGTCTAAAAAGGGTATCTGATGGCACATTATTCTCATCTATTTTCTCCCCTTGATTTAGGGTTTACTGTACTAAAAAACCGAATATTAATGGGCTCTATGCATACTGGTCTTGAAGAAGATCCTAAAGATGCCCCAAAGCTTGCACAATTTTATGCACAAAGAGCCGCTGCAGGCGTTGCACTTATTGTCACAGGCGGGATATCACCTAATAAGCAAGGTGTATTATTGCCGCACGCCGCAACATTAATGTCTGACTCCCAGCTTGCACCGCATCAATTGGTTACTGATGCCGTTCATCAGCAAGGTGGTAAAATTGCTTTACAGATCTTGCATACAGGTCGTTATAGTTACCAGCCTAACTTAGTTGCTCCTTCTGCTATTCAATCGCCAATAACCCCTTTTATGCCAACAGAAATGAGTCATGAACAAATCGAACAAACTATCAATGACTACATTCACTGTGCTCAATTAGCCCAAAAAGCGGGCTATGATGGCGTTGAGATAATGGGATCTGAAGGCTATTTAATTAATCAGTTTTTAGTCAGACATACGAATCAGCGAGACGATCAATGGGGTGGTAACATTGAAAATCGTTGTCGCTTCGCTTTACGTATTCTTAAAGGTATAAAAAAAGCCGTTGGTGAGCAATTTATTATTATTTATCGCCTTTCTATGCTGGATTTAATTAAAAATGGTTCAGATGCATCAGAGGTTGTTTATCTTGCCAAAGCAGTTGAAAAAGCGGGTGCCACAATGATCAATACAGGGATTGGCTGGCATGAAGCTCGAATTCCAACGATAGCGACGATGGTGCCAAGAGGCCAATTTGCAAATGTAACACGCGAATTAATGGGCAAAGTAAATATTCCTCTTATTACATCAAACCGCATTAACACACCACAAACTGCAGAAGCTATTTTAGCAGAAGGCTGTGCCGACATGGTTTCAATGGCACGCCCTTTTCTTGCAGATCCTGAGTTCGTTCTAAAAGCACAACTAGGACGTGAAGATGAAATCAATACCTGTATTGCTTGCAATCAAGCGTGTCTTGATGAAATATTTTCAGGGCAAACAGCATCTTGCTTAGTCAATCCTTTGGCTTGTCGAGAAACCGAACTTCTGGTTATTCCAACCCAACAACCTAAAAAACTCGCAGTTGTTGGCGCGGGGCCTGCGGGATTATCTTTTGCTATAACAGCGGCTAAACGTGGTCACCATGTAACACTCTTTGAAAAAGAAGATGTTATTGGTGGGCAGTTGAATATTGCTAGCCAAATTCCCGGAAAAGAGGAATTTAAGGAAACCTTGCGTTACTTTAAACGGCAGTTAGAACTCACTGGTGTGATTGTTAAAAATAATACTGAAGCCACTCCTCATCATCTTAAACACTTTGATGAGATTGTTTTGGCCAGTGGTGTAACACCGCACCTTCCTGATATAGAAGGCCGAGATAATACGATTGTTAAAACTTATTTGGATGTTTTAAAGCACCATCAACCTGTAGGTAAAAACGTAGTGATTATTGGTAGCGGAGGTATTGGCTTTGATACCGGTCTTTATCTTACGCAAAAAGGGCAATGCAGTAGCCTAAGCCCCTGTGCTTTTAACAAAGAATGGGGCATTGATCCAACGCTTTCATATCGTGGCGGTATAAAACCTGAAAATCACTTAAAAGATGATAATAAACAAATTGTTATGACTCAACGTAAAGCCGGAAAGATAGGATTGAATTTAGGTAAAACAACTGGTTGGATACATCGACTAACATTAGAGAAAAAAGGCGTTAAATTCTTAACACATTGCCATTATCAAAAAATTACGCCAGAAGGTCTTGTTATTGAACAAGATGGAAAACAACAACTTCTTGTGGCTGATAACATTATATTATGTACAGGGCAACGCGCTTATCATCCTTTGCTTACTTCTTTAGAAAATAGCCATACAAAAGTCCATCTTATCGGCGGTGCTAAAGATGCCAGCGCATTAGATGCAAAACGTGCTATTAGACAAGGAACAGAATTAGCTCTCAATATTTAATTCTTTTTCGGTGCTTGAGCAAAAAGAAACCCCACATAAAAAAATGTGGGGTTCTATTTTTTATTATTGATTATTATTTTTACAGCTCTTCCTGTCTTACTACTTACCCTTTTTACCCATTATTTTTTTCAGTTAATGGATTATCTGAAATACGATTATCTTCTGCGATACAGACTGTTGCGGTAAAGAGAACATCTGTTGATGAATTCAGTGCGGTTTCAGCTGAATCTTGTAACACACCAATCATCACACCCACGGCAACCACTTGCATAGCGATATCATTACTAATACCAAACATGCTACAAGCTAGTGGAATTAACAGTAGAGATCCCCCAGCAACACCAGATGCACCACATGCACAAACTGCAGCAACAAGGCTTAGTAATAGTGCGGTTGGCACATCAACAGGCATACCCAGTGTATTTACTGCCGCTAATGTCAAAATCGTGATAGTAATTGCTGCACCACCCATATTGATGGTTGCACCTAATGGAATTGAAACAGAATAAGTGTCTTCATCTAAATTCATACGACGACACATTGCCATATTCACAGGGATGTTTGCTGCTGAGCTACGTGTAAAGAAGGCTGTTACACCACTTTCACGCAAACATGCCCATACTAATGGATATGGGTTACTGCGGATTTTCCAAAATACAATCAGTGGATTCACGACTAAAGCAACAAACAGCATACAGCCAATCAGTACAATCAGAACCTGTAAATAACCCGCTAAAACTTCAAAGCCAGTTGTTGCGATAGTTGACGACACTAAACCAAAAATACCGATAGGGGCTAAACGAATAACAACACGTACCAAGTTTGTTACTGCGTCAGCTAAATCTTGCGTTAAGGCTTTAGTGGTATCTTTTGCGTGGCGTAATGCCAAGCCCAGCCCGATAGACCACGCTAGAATACCCATATAGTTACCATTGATAAGTGCATCAACAGGGTTTGCTACCACATTAATTAATACGCCTTTAAGCACTTCAGCAATATTTTCAGGTGGTGACAGTTGTGATTCATTAACAACCAGCGTTAAAACGGATGGGAACATAAAGCTTGCAACAACTGCGGTTAACGCAGCAAAGAACGTTGCTAACAGATATAAAATTAATACTGGGCGAATATTCGATTTTTGCCCTTGACGGTGATTAGCAATCGAAGCCATAACCAGTACCCATACTAAGATAGGTGCTACAGCTTTCAGTGCACTAATAAACAGGGTACCGAGTAAGCTCATCATCTTGGCAGCTTCTGGTGCTAACCAAGCAAGTAAGATCCCTGCGACTAAACCAACGAGTATTTGTTTGACGAGGCTTCCCTTAAAGAACAGGCTGAAGACTCTGGATTGTTGTTTATCCATAGTTATTCCATTACTTAAAATAATATTTAAAAAAGGCATTATTGAGTGTTTGCAATGCCAGTATAAGGAATTGAATCGCGCTGAAAAGCTGATTATGCAAAATATACAGCATTAACCGTTTTTGTTAACAATAAAATAACATAACTGTGATCATAATAGGATTTTGTTCTTTTTAGTATACCAACGTGAAATGAAAGAAATTATTATTATCAGTAGGTTATACTTAGTTATCTTACTTACTTTTTATTTTATTTCTCTTCTTTTTGTTTTTTTTAATCAACTGATAGTCTTTTTTATTAACATTATCACTAACAATTATCCGCTCTGATCACCTTTATTTTGAATAAATAACAAACAGAAAAAAGACGAACAATATAAACAAGATAAGGTTTTATTTTCTCTCAATTAATATTAAAAATTTATCTTTTATCATCTAAATAAAATACGAAACGCCGCTTTTTATTATCCATTATCTTAAGGTTTTCTTTTAAAAAATCCCCTACTCTGAACTCAAAAAGAGATTAGATGTCTATTTTTCAAGATCACATATCTATGGGTAAGTTATGTCGTAATAGAGTTGAAAAATTTTCTGTCTAGTTTTTCCTGATTTTGTTAGAGTGTTGCTGTTTTAAACGATGAAAAATAGACCCTATGAAGTGGAAAACGGGTAAATGGATTACAACACTTATTGAATTTATATTTACCCCCAAATGACTCAGTTTTAGGAAGCCTTTTATATGGAAATCGTAAGAGAGCTCTTCTTGGCGCTATGGCATCAAGATTACGAAACCTTAGCTAATCCTTCATTAATATGGATTATCTACATTTTATTATTCACCATACTATTCCTAGAAAACGGAGTATTACCCGCGGCTTTCTTACCAGGAGATAGCTTATTAATTTTAGTGGGTGTGTTAATTGCTAAAGATACAATGGACTTTCCATTGACCTTACTTATTTTAACCGCAGGTGCGAGTCTAGGCTGTTGGCTAGGCTATCTTCAAGGACGATGGCTTGGTAATACCAAATTAGTGCGTAGTTGGCTGTCGCATCTACCAGAACACTATCACCAGCGCGCACATGGGCTTTTTCATCGCCATGGCTTAGCCGCATTACTTATTGGTCGCTTTTTAGCGTTCGTTAGAACATTGTTACCAACAATTGCCGGCCTTGCTGGGTTAAATAATACTCGCTTTCAAATTTTCAATTGGTTAAGTGGACTTTTATGGGTTGGTATACTGACCACATTGGGTTATGTATTAGGTAATAGTCCACTTTTTCGTCAGTATGAACACCATTTAATGAATATTCTTATGCTATTACCTGTTTGCCTATTAGTAATCGGTTTAATTGGTAGCATCTGGGTGGTTATTAAAAAGAAAAGAAAAGCTTAATACGAATTAAATATTATCAAGATATTCCGACAGTAATTACACAGCAAAAAATAATAGAGGCCTGTTTCATCTTATTGAGCAGGTCTTTTTTTTAGGATACACGCTTCTAAGCTCCTTTAATCCCGCCATTCAATTAAGATTTATCTCTTTTTTTTACCAATAGGTCGTTATTTAATTTCATTAAGCGGTAAAATTAGTCTATTGTTATAAGTACTACATTCTATCTCTATTAAAGGAGTTAATTATGTCTCAACAACGTTCAAATGAAGATCTGCGTAGTGAATTGAAATCTCTTGCTGATACTCTAGAAGAAGTGCTGAACTCCTCTGCAGATAAATCCAAAGAAGAAATCCAAAGCCTGCGTGCAAAAGCAGAATCGGCAATAAAAGGTTCTCGTGCAAAACTCAGTGATGCAGGTCGAGAAATTGTCGATAACACCAAAGAAATGGCAGGAAAAGCAGATAACTATGTTCGTGAAAATCCATGGACAGGTGTTGGTATCGGTGCTGCTGTTGGTGTTGTTCTTGGCGTTCTACTTGCAAAACGCTAATTTATAATGAGTGATACTCAAAGACCACAGGGCCCCGCATCTGGGGTTCTGAATTCTCTCAGTAGAATTGGTGCTATCGTTATAGGCATGGTTGAAACTCGCCTACAACTAATTGCCATTGAACTGGAAGAAGAAAAAACCACCCTGATCCAGCTTATTTTAATGGCTGGTGTCACACTGTTACTCACCGCTTTTGGCCTAATGAGCCTGCTTATATTGTTATTTTGGGTTATCCCCCCAGAATACCGAATTTATGCTTTAGCGGTTACAACCGCGATTTTGCTTTTCTGCGCCCTTATTGGCGCCATCATGACATTAAAAAAAGCACGAAATTCCACCTTGTTGGGCGATACTCGCCAACAGCTGGAACTAGATAAACGTCTTTTGGAGCAATATCATGATGAACAAACAAAATAAGCAGAGTGTTCTTTCAAGACGTAAAAAGCTGTTGTTGAATAAAATTCAGCAACAGCGCTCTGATTTGGGGCAAAGTACACAAACTTGGCTTGATGTGACAGAACATTATGATAAAGCGTGGCGAATTTTAGTCTCTTTAAAACCTGCATTTTTAGTCGGTGCGAGTTTTATCTCTCTTTACAGTATTAAACACCCTAAAAAAATCATACGGTTAGGACAACGTGCTATCGGTGCATTTGGCTTAATTCGGGCAATACAGAAGTCCTTCAAAAAAACCTCAGATTAAACATCAATTTTTTTGTCTAAGAATGTTAATTCTTCTTAATATCCTCTTTTTTAATTTCCCTCTATTGTATATCTCACAGCGTAACCGTGGTTGTTAATTCTAAAAATAGAGAATTATCCAACGAAAATACAAATATAAATCAATATACATTGCAGATAATAGAGTTAGATTAGGAATAAATATCATGAAAAAATTTGAAGACATTGCGTTATTAATTGCCCGTATTTTAATGCCGATTTTATTTATCAGTGCAGGCTACGGAAAAATTGGTGGTTACGAAGGTACACAGCAATATATGCAAGCAATGGGTGTCCCTGGTTTCTTATTACCACTAACTATTTTATTAGAATTAGGCGGTGGATTAGCTATCTTATTTGGCTTCTTAACCCGTACAACGGCTATATTTACCAGCGTCTTTACTCTCTTAACCGCGTTGCTATTCCACAGCAATTTTGCTGAGGGTATGAACCAATTAATGTTTATGAAAAACATGACAATTGCAGGTGGATATTTATTACTGGTTGTGACAGGCCCGGGTAAATGGAGCTTAGATCGTATTTTCAATAAAAACTGGTAATAACGAATTTAGCAATAAAAAAGATCCCCTAGGGGATCTTTTTTTTGTTGATAAAGATTTTTTAATTATCTGACAATCACTCTATGGGTGATATTTCTGTCTCTATTTAAAGGGATCTTCTGCGATACGCTAAATTTTAGGTGCGGATTTTTTGTCCTTTGAGAATAAAAATCGTAGTTTGCTTATTATTTTGAAAATAGGGTTATTTTTTCCTTATAAATCAACATTGTTACAAATTGAAACAAAATACACACTTTGTTACATATTAAAAATCCATGTACATTAGAACTGACTGGCTTTAGCGAGATTTCGGACATTTACGAAAGGTAATTGTATAAGTAAATACACTTATTTTAAGAAACGAAAGCAGTAAATAACGTGTGAACAATTATTTTACGCTAAGTCACTTATCCTACGAGGATACAACGTCCTTCTTTTCCGTCACTCCCTTTACTTCTCCTTAAAATTACTTAAGCTACTCTAATCAAATCGCGGTGCGCACTGGCTGATTTTTTGAAAAGGACATCAACAATAATAGTTTTGTTGAGAAACAATAACTGATAGTTAATTAAGGACTTGCCATGCCAACTCCATGTTATATCTCCATTGAAGGAAAAACCCAAGGCAATATTACTGCGGGTGCATTTACGGCTGAATCAGTAGGAAATATTTATGTTCAAGGCCACGAAGATGAAATGCTGGTGCAAGCATTCTCTCATGTAGTGACTGTGCCCACTGATCCACAATCAGGTCAGCCTTCAGGTCAACGTGCGCATAAACCTTTCCGTTTTACGGTGGCGTTAAACAAAGCGGTTCCTCTGCTGTATAACGCATTAGCCTCGGGCGAAATGTTGCCAAAAATCACATTAAAATGGTATCGCACCTCGGTTGAAGGGAAGCAAGAGCATTTCTTCACCACCACATTAACTGATGCCACCATCGTGAATATCGATTGCCAAATGCCACACTGCCAAGATCCGACTAAGTCTGACTTCACTCAACTGATCGAAGTGTCTCTTTCTTATCGCAAAATTGATTGGGAACACACCGTTGCAGGGACATCAGGCTCTGACGACTGGCGTGCGCCACTCGAAGGTTAATTCTTCACACTTTATTTATGGGCTCTGTCATGGGCCCATTGTTCTCTGCATTTTTTGTCTTTTTTATTGCGTGTTTGTCACATTTAAATGGGAGCTTTTATGTCAACGAATGACGCTAACAATACCCCTAAACCTCGTTTGGTATTAGATGATCCGGCATCATCTCGCCCTTTTGAAATAGGGATGACATTCTCTGAACAACAAGCTCGCATTAAAAAATACAGCGAATTACTCGACACCCTAGGAAAGGGATTACTTCATACAGGGTTAGTGTTTACTTGCCAAATTGGCGATTTACCTAAAAGCACTTTTCAAGTCACTCAGTTTGATTTAAACGAAGGGTTATCAGAGCTTTTCACGCTTTCGATACACGCGGTGAGTGAGCAACGTGATATTGATTTTGCCAACCAATTAGGTGTGGCTTCATCATTAACTGTCAGTCGTGACGGTAAAACAATCCGCACGGTTCAAGGCTTACTGGCGAGTGCTGAACAAGGCAACACCGACGGCGTTAAAACGTGGTATCAATTTGTTATTCGCCCTGAAATGTGGGTGATGACGCTTAATCAAGATAGCCGTATTTTCCAACATAAAACGGTACCTCAAATTCTTCAGCAATTGCTAGATGAAGCCCATATCAAATATGACAACCAGCTCTATCAACCCGAACTGCATCAAACTCGCCGCTATATCACGCAAAAGCGCGAATCCGCTTATGCCTTCTGGTGTCGTTTAGCGTTTGAAGAAGGGATCAATTTTTGGTTTGAAGAAGGGCCAAAACTGTTTTATAGCGACAATCATTTAGGGATGACCGCGGGGATCACGCTGACGTATAACCCACAAGCAGAAACAGATATTACGGATACCACTGCCACCACATGGCGCTATACCGAACGTTTATGCAGTGATGTGCGTATTGACAAAGATTATAACCCAATACGTCCTTCTTACCCGTTATCACAAAACACAACGGGTGATGTTCATCAGCAACATCCTGTATTTGAAAGCTATGGCCGTTTTCAAGAAGAGGCAGAAGCGCAGCCATTGAATCAACTGCGTTATGAGCAATCTCAAAATTATCGTCAAACAGGCTCAGCAAGCACTAACTGTTTTGCGTTAATGCCGGGCAAAGTGTTTACCTTAACCAATCACCCAAGCGCGAAAATGAATTCGCGTTGGCAAGTGATCAGCGTTTCACATCATGGTGTACAACCCTCTGCGGATAACGGTGGCGGTGAGGGAACTCAACTTTCAAATAATGTCACTTTTATTCCCGGCACGCAGGAATGGCGACAGTGGTTGGCCCTGAAGGTGAGGAGATTTACACCAATGAACAAGGCGCGGTAAAAGTCTACTTTCATTGGGATAGGCGCGGAAAGCCTGATCATAGTGGTTCATGTTGGTTGCGAGTGGCACAGGGTTGGAATGGCGATGGCTACGGCTTTATGGCGATCCCTCGCATTGGGCAAGAGGTGATTGTCTCTTATTTAAATGGCGATATTGATAGACCAATTATCACCGGTTGCACCTATAACGGTCGTAATGCTCCTCCGCTTGATTTACCCAAAGAAAAAACCCGAACCACATTTCGTACCAAGACACATAAAGGCACAGGGTTTAATGAACTGCGATTTGAGGATGCCGGCGGACGCGAAGAAGTGTATTTGCATGCGCAGAGGGATCACCGTACTCATGTATTAAATGATGAGTTTCATACCATTAATCATAGCCGCCAGAAAAAGGTGGGTGTCGATCAACAAGAAAAGATTGGTAATGATAAAAGAACAGAAGTAGGTAGAGATCATTACGAAAAAATAGGGCGTAATTCTGTTATTCATATTTCTCAAGATCAAGAAATTCAAATTGATCGAAATAAAACAGAAGTTATTAATAGTAGTAAGAAATCAATTATTTTTGCTGATCAATTTATTCAAATTGGTGGTCAGAAAAAAATAATAGTTGAAGGCAATAAGCATGAGGAAATTAAAACTAAATTATTATCACAATCACCACTTTATATTATTCATGCTGAGAAAAAACTGACATTAGCAGGTTCAGGTGGAAGTATTATTATTGACGAGATGGGGATCACGATAAAGGCCAAACAATTAAAAATTAATGCTTCGTCGGTCAATATTGATGGTGGTGGCGTTGATCAAATAAATGCACTAACAGCAGCAACGGAAGAGGGAGTCCCTTTTTGTGAGGTTTGTGCAAAAATAAAAAAGGAAGCGAAAGATAATGAATAAAGTATCTCGTTTAGCTTCTATTCCTTATGAATTAAATCTGGATAAAGAAAGTAAATTAAAAAAAATAACATCGTATTTATTTAATGGCATTCCTTTTTCTCGTTATGGCGATAAACATATTATAAAAGGAAATGAAGTTATTGATAGCCATGTTTGGACTATTATTGATGCAATGAAACGGCCAGATATTGCTATTTTACTTGATATATTTGAAACAGAATACTGTTGCCTTTGGAAAGGAAAGAGTGCTGAAAATTATTCCTACTATGCCCCCTATTTAGTTAAGTTAAACGTAGAGCATCCTTTCACCAATTGGCTATTTGATAATAGTATTGAAAATCCCATCGGGATCTATTTACGCTCACGATTATCTTTAAAAGAATTATCATATCAATTACGTAAATTTAATCAGGTTTTTGATGAGGAAACAAATAAATGGTTAATGTTTAGATATTATGATCCCTTAACAGTAAAAAAATTATTACCTTACCTACCGGTTAAGGACTATATCCAATTTATGGATAATATCCTATTTATTTTAGCAGATGATATCAAATCTAACCAAATTTTAATATTACAATAAGGATATGTAATGGCATTAGATGATAAATTTAAAGATGAAGCTGTGAATAATAATATAGAAACACAGCCATGCGAAAATAACATCAAAAAAGGTGTTTTTTTATCTGACGATAAAAACATTATTGACGCATTAGATAAGTTTTCTCGTAGCCCTTTTGATGAAGATTGGGAAGAAGTAGAAAGTGAACAATTTCCAGGAGAATTAGAGCATGAAACTATGCCGACAGGTATCCCACTTGATGTTTTAATGGCCTATGTTGACCAAGTTAGCCAAGATGATTCCTTCGATCCTAAAATACGGTTAATAGCAGAAGAAATTAAAGGTCACGATAAATTACAAGAAGCTATTCGTAATCATTTTGATCCTGATGGTGGCGAAAATACTGAAGATTTTCTTAATTTCATGCTTGCATTTATACCTGCAAATGAAAGGCCAGAAGATGCAGGATTAACCTATAAAGGAATGAAATCAAAATATAATAAATATCATTATAAAATTGATTTCCAATTAACAAGAACTCAAGTTCATGGAATACAAGACTTCGACAGTATTGATGGTGCAATAGATCAACAAGATGAAATCAAAATGTTGCTTGGCTATAAAAATGTTATGTTATCTCATGTTGATTATAAAAGTAAAAAACGAACGATTACAATTACCCCTAAATTAATAATACAAGGGTTAGAGTTAGGAAAAGGAAAAAAAGATAAGGTAACTGAAAAGGATTACGATGAATTAGCCAGTGATTTAGTCTCTTTTATTATTTCTGAAATTAAAGAACAAGAAGTTAAAGAAAAAATAGAATTAGGAAAGTCAATTATTGTTGATATAGCCTTTTTATTAACAGGTATTGGTGGTGTATTAACGTTAGCTAAAAATGGTGCTAGAGCTTTACCATTAATTGCGGAAGGATTTAATATAATCTATACAACAAATGAGTTAATAGAAGATACTTCTGCCTTATGGGGGTATAATAATGATAAAGGATATAATGTTTTATTAAACTCAATGAAATATCTAGATTCGAAAACAGGTGAGACTAAAGGTTTTGTCACAACCTATCATGCCATGAATATGTTTATGTGTTTTGGTAAGAAAGTTAAAACCCAAGTAATAACAAGTGGAATAAGCACGAGTTTAGGAACTGCGATTTCTGTAAGTTCAATTACGGGTGAACCTCAAATTATGGATATTAATAAATAAAAATATAAAGGATTATATTTATGGCTAATAAGCCAAGACCTATCAAATATGATGAGACTCACTCTATTAATGTCAGCGTCACAAATAAAGGTGAAATAAAAAAATTAGGTGATGTTAATATTACTCAATTTAAAATGATAGGAAAAACATTTCAAACGCACTTTGATGATACAATTGTTACTTGTTTTGGTCCCAAAGCGGATGGCTCATGTATTTTACGTATCCAAGGTAAACCCAAGGGAAGTACGCATCGAGTCACTGGACACGTAGAGATTAATTTAAAATCACATCATGATCTTAATAAGATATTACAGTCCAATCTTTTTTATGATGGTGTCGCATCATTAAAGTTGGCTCACTTTGTTGGGTATGTGGGTGAAAGCCACGTTATTAATGAAATTAAAAAGGGAACCTTATTTGATAAATTGTTTTTAAAAACAAGAAGTGGGAAGGCACTACTTGCTAACAAAGAATCTAGGATTACAAATGGTAATACAGATATATCAAACCCTTTATATGGTAAAAGCTTTGATCCTGAAAAAATGATAGCATTACAAAATAAAAAAGGACAAGGAATAGATTTGATTTGTAAGATAGAACCAACTCCACCTCCGCCAGATTGGGTGACTTTTGAAATCAAAACAGTGATGAAAGAGAAATTTGGTGCTAATTCAACGCCCTCAGGAGGAAAAGCTAGTGACTTCCAAAAAGACTATATACGAAATTTAAGAAAGCATATTCAGTTATCCCGAGATTCTATACTTGATGGGATTAATGAGTATGGATTAGATGGAAAAAAAAGAATTCTATTGAATAAAATAGAAAATGATATAAAGAAAGGAAGCATTGGTGGTTTCAAATTGACTGTGGGAATAGATAGTAAATTTGATGTTTCTAGTAATAAAAAATATGATTCTTTCTATATACTTGAGGAGTTAAATAAATGAGTCGTACAAGCCGAGTAATAAATTATGTTGAAAAAATAGTCAATAAAACTATTCGTGATGTAATTGATATTAATAATCTTATTAATGAAGACTTTTATGAAATTATTAGTGAATTAGATTCGAATAATAAAGATAGGTATATTGATTATATATCTACTATTAACTTTAATTCATCGGGTATTGCCCTTATTTACATCATTCAAACTTATAGAAAAATAAATAAGGTTCCATATTCTCTAGAGCGTTTTCTATATCATAAAAATTTATGCTTTGTATCAGGTTATTTTGATCAATTTGAAAGAGATAAGAATTTTTTTGATCTTGCTGAACAAGGTGAAATTTTATTAATGAATTTTGCTTGCAATTATTTTAAGTCCAGCCAAATTTGTTACGATAAAATAATAGAAAATATTCAATCAGGTAAAATGGCAAACTCACTTCCTATGTATACGCGCCCTCAAAAATTAGGCGTATTAGCGATTGAAATGTTAGCCAGTGAAAAAAAGGAAACTATTGATTGGGAAAGTGCGGGCATTCCGATTGATCCTTTTTATCAACGCTTCTGCCAAGAAGCGCTCTATTGTGAAAATGATGAAATTCTAATCCCATGGCTGATGGAATTATGCGATAAGCATATTCAGTGGTCAGCATTATTTCGAAATAATGAAAATGAACAAAGTGCAACTGGTTATGAAGTTGATATGGAAATACTCATTGCTTGGCCTTTTGAATATCAAGCCGTGAAAAATTTTCGTGCTCGTCATGGCTTAAGTACCCCCATAATCGAACATCCATTATTAAAAACTCCGATGGCTATCGACCATCGACCTGATATGGTGGGTTGGTTAGAGACTATGCCTGAAATTTATCATCAAATTACAGATGATTTAATTAAAATAAATCCAGAGCTAAAAGTCATTCATACATTATTTTAGTCTTAATTAAAATTAAACGAAGGCTTTTGTTATAAAATGATACTGACAGCAAAAAGCAAACAGATAATTAAGGACAACATTCTTCAGGAATTCTATATGGAAGCAATAGAATTCCTTGAAGATGAGCATAAATTAGTGTTGGATTATTATAATATTAAACAAAAAGCACTATTGAAAATTTTGAAAAACAATTATCACTATTTTGATAAACAACATCGTACAAGCCAATATTTATGCGTTTTTCAAACTATATTAATGATTTATTTTGGTCAGTTTTATAAAAAATCTTTTTTTCATAAAGAATTAGAAATACACATGAACAATGTTATCACTTATAAAAATAAAGAAAATCAATCTTGGTTACAAGAAAAAATCAGACTTAAAAAAGATTTAATAGCAAAAGAAAATACTGATTGTTTTATTGAAGATGTTAAAAACAGTTACTTTTATATCAGTACCGGACAATCAACATTAGAGAAAGAGATTGATAAGTTTATTTTTAAAGATCCTCTTTGTCGATTTAAAGAGCCGCAAAAGGAAAAAAAATTATTTATTAATAATGCTATTAAAAACATTCAACCTTTGTCTATAAATAAAAGTGCTATTACTTATCTCTGTATAATAGCTCAATATATTGATGAGTTAGGTTGTTTTCAAGATATATTACGGCCAAAGTGGTATGGAAAATTAGATTTTCCAGAACTTATTCCTTGGCAGTTTGGAATAAACTCAGGGAATTAATTAATAATAAAGAGAAAGTAAAAAATGCGCAGCACAATCCAAGGACGAAAAATCATTTTAAAAAATGATACCACCAATACTAAAGGAACCGTATTAAGCGGTTCTTTATTAGCAAAACAAACACATGAAATTGCCTGTTTAGGCGATGAAGTTTATTGCTCTGTTTGTCAGCAAAAAGGCAAAATAATAGAAGGGGATACTTTGATGAAAATAAACACTATTCCTGTCGCGTTAGAGGGGCATAAAGTGCAATGCGGTTGTTTAAAGGGTTGTGTATTAGTGGCAGTGGAGTGATCCGTTTTTAATTAGGCGGAAGCTTCCGCCTAATATTCGCATCTCTATTTTTATCGATATCTAAAACTGAAATATTATTAAATACAAAAACTATTTTTTATCGCTTGCAAAGAGTTTAGGTATTTCACGCAGACACCACGATTTAGCTTCGCCCATGCTATCTCTGCGCCATGCCATAATAATATTATTTTCATGATGATATTCAGGGCCGACTACACGTAAGCGCCCTTCTTTGATGTCATCTTCAATTAAATCAATAGGCATTGTCGCCACACCTAAACCTGCAATTAATGCTCGGCGTTTATCTTCAATAGAACTGACCGTTAAACGGCGCTGTTTATCTAACAGCAATACTGTCAATACAGGGCGCTCTCTTGCGGTATCTGCAATCGCAATACCCCGATATTTTAAGCGAGTTTCTTCTGCTAATGGCTCTGGTTCGTTATGAATTGGGTGATCTGGGCTGGCAACATAAACACTGGTGGTATTGTATAAAGGGCGAAAGTTGATTTCAGACGAAGTACGAAAATGCATATCGGGTGAAATCACAATATCACATTTACCGCTTTCTAAGCTTTCCCAAGCGCCCGCTAAGACTTCGGTTACTAAAGAGAGTTGCGTATTGGATTTTTCAGCTAATTTATCGACCAACGGAAAGAGCCGAGATGCAGGAGTGAGCGCTTCACAAACAATCGTGATATGTGGCTCCCAACCTCTTGCTAAGGCTTCTGCATCTGACGTTAATTTGTCAGCAGCCTCAAGTAATATGCGCCCTCTATCAAGAAGCATTCTGCCAACATTGGTAAATTTAGTTCTATGACCAGAACGATCAAAAAGGACAACATCTAAATCTTCTTCTAATTTTTGCATGGTATAACTGAGTGCCGATGGAACTCGATTTAGTTCATCAGCCGCAGCTGCAAAACTCCCTCTACGATCAATGGCATCCATGACTCGTAAAGATTCCAACGTAATTGCTTTGTCTTTACTCATTATACTTATCTCTATCAAATAATTTGATTATAGGCACCAGATTAACTTGCTAACAATAGACAGTCCATACCTCTATGATAAATATATTGATAATCTACTCGAAAAATACCGCTATGATAAAATACAGAACAGCACAACAGTGTGGTAAAGCGGATTATGGTTGGCTACAAGCTCGCTACACATTTTCCTTTGGCCACTACTTTGACCCTCATTTTTTAGACTATGGCACGCTAAGAGTACTCAACCAAGAAGTGCTTGCCCCAAATTCTGAATTTAAAGCAAAGACCTATCCTCATGTGGATGTGGTTAACCTTATTCTTCAAGGGGAAGCTACATACCTTGATAATATGGGGCGTACAGTAACGGCAAAAGAAAATGAGTGCTTACTTATTTCACCGCATAATACTGATACGTATATAGAGAAAAACAGTAGTCCTGATACGCCATTAACTCGTATTCAATTGTGGTTAAATGCGTGTCCACAACAAGAAAGCGTCGCCTCACAAAAATTGGTATTAGATGAAAATTTAAAATACCAATTATTAGCCTCACCTACCGGTGATGATGGCTCGTTAATGTTAAGGCAAACCATCTGGCTTTATCATATTCATTTGCAAGCAGGTGATGAAATTACACTGCCAATAAAAGGACAAAAAGGCTTTTTGCAATCCATAAAAGGTGGCTCCTATTTGCAAACATCAACACAAGAAAATGGACAAATTCAGTGTGGTGATGGAGCTTTTATTCAAGATAGCCATAGTATTACATTGAAAAGCTCGACTGAGTTTCGAGGCTTATTTATTGATATTATCTCGTGATAATCAATTTAGATGGGCTTAAAAACAGAAAACCCTCGAAACACAATGTGAATCGAGGGTTTTTTATGAGGTGAGTTGACCGTTAAGCCGGGTTCTGTCGTGGACAACCATTCATCTAGGCCAGAACTTGCGCGCTGGCTCCAGCAACCTACCCGGGTTCAATGCGGGCCGCACCATAAGAACCCCTATTTGGTCTTGCTCCGGGTGGAGTTTACCATGCCACAAACTGTTACCAGTTGCGCGGTGCGCTCTTACCGCACCCTTTCACCCTTACCTGATCCTGTAAACAGGCCATCGGCGGTTTACTCTCTGCTGCACTTGTCGTAGGCTCGCGCCTCCCAGACGTTATCTGGCACCCTGCCCTGTGGAGCCCGGACTTTCCTCCCCTCTATCCGTCTCCCCCGAAGGGACAACGATAAAGCAGCGGTTGTCTAGTCAACTCAGGGTGCGGATTATAGGGATTTTGGTAGAAAATGTATAGCAAAAGAAGCTAAAAAATCACTTTACTCGTCTTGAGCTTCACCATTTTGCTCAATGACATGTTTATAGAGTGCATTTTTCTTCACACCATAAATCTCAGCTGTGACTGCGGCTGCTTTTTTCAGTGGTAACTCTTTTTGTAAAATCGCCAATGTCCGTAATACTTCAGGAGAAAAATCGTCATCAACAGGTTTGTCATAACCCTCCACAATTAATACCATTTCACCTTTACGGCGGTTTTCATCTTCAAGAACCCATTTAAGTAATTCACCAACAGGCATGCCTTGAATAGTTTCCCACGTTTTTGTGAGCTCTCTCGCTAATACTACGTAGCGATCTTCACCCCAAACTGTCACCATATCAGCTAAACTATCTAACAGCCGATGTGTTGATTCATAAAAAATCAATGTACGGGGCTCTTCTGATAATGCACGTAAACAGTCCTGACGACTTTTGGTTTTTGCAGGTAAAAAGCCTTCGTAACAGAAACGATCTGAAGGAAGCCCAGCCGCAGACAGTGCCGTAATAGCTGCACAAGCGCCGGGTAATGGCACGACATTTATGCCATTCTTACGACATTGATTGACTAAATGATAGCCAGGATCGTTAATTAATGGTGTACCTGCATCAGAGACTAATGCGATACTTAGCCCCTGTTGTAATTTGCTAATTAATTGATCTGCTTTTTGCTGTTCATTATGATCATGTAACGCATACAAACGTGCGTTAATGGCAAAGTGCTGTAATAGAAGCCCTGTATGACGGGTATCTTCTGCAGCAATTAAATCGACATGAGACAGCACATCAAGTGCCCGCTGGGTGATATCGCCCAGATTACCAATAGGTGTGGGTACTATGTACAGTGTGGATGTCGTTACCGCTGCTCGATTAGGTTGATTCATTATTTATTCCGAATGACCGATTTAAAATTGAGCATAATTATAAAACATCACTGGGTACAGTATGCTTTCCTCAATTTTTGTGCGTTTTAAAACAGGTTTATCCTATACTGCGATACTCTCTGCGCTGATTATGTCAGGTTGTACCCTGACGGGGCAACAAGAACAACCTCTCACTCCCGCTGCAAAAGCAGAAATGGAGATGAAACAATTTCAAAAAGTGATTGATGACGCTCAAGGGCTGGCATCTTTAGATGTTATTAGAGCCTATATTGGGCTAGAAACATTAATTACTGATCCTCAACTGCATCAGAAAAATATTGATGATACATGGCTCACGCTAACCAAACTCACACCAGAACAACGTCGTGGTGTTGTTATCAAAGCCGATGAAAATACACTGCAAGGTTGGTTAGATTTACTGAACACCTATGAATACAACAAAGATGATGCTGATAAGTTATCAACAGCGGTCAGAGAGTGGCAGACACGCTATCCTCGTAATCCAGCTGCATTAACACTTCCAGCATCATTATTACGTCTTTCACAGCCTTCTGTGAGTGCAAGTAGCCAAATCGCATTATTGTTACCTTTAACTGGGCAAGCGAAAGTTTTTGGTGAAGCTATTCGTCAAGGCTTCCTTGATGCGCAAAGCGGTTTACCTCAGCCTCAAGCAATGCCAGCGCCACAAGCGCCTAAAAATGACGATAGCCTTAATTCAATTTTAGAAGAATTAGGTATCAAAAATACTGAAACACCAACAACTGATACAGCAACAACAGATACGGCAAAAGAAACAACAGAAAATACGCCAGCGACTCAAGATCAAGAAAAAGAGAGCTCAACATTTTCTGGTGATACGACATTACGCTTAGATCCTGTTGCACAAAACTCTCGCCAAGTGATTGTTTATGATACCAATAGCCAATCTATCGACGTTTTACTGAAAAAAGTACAGCAAGATGGTGCTAACTTAATTGTCGGCCCTCTGCTAAAACCTGAAGTCATGAAGACGATTGAGCTTCAAAGTGGCTTACCTGTATTAGCATTAAATGAATTAGACAGCGTTCCTTCAGCAACAACCGTTTGTTTCTTCTCTCTTTCACCAGAAGATGAAACCCGTAATGCGGCACAACATTTACGTCAGCAACAAAAATCAAATCCATTAATTATTGTTCCTGATAATAAATTTGGTCAAAGAATGGCACAAACATTTGCTGATGAGTGGCAACGCACTGGTGGTGGCACCGTTTTACAACAAACTTTTAGTTCTGTTGAAAGCTTAAAAGCCTCTATCAACCGCGGTGTAGGTATTCGCATGACAGGTACGCCTGTTCTACCAACGGCTAATGCACCTTTACCATTAGAGACTCAATCTATTCCATCAGCAGGTGGTGCCATTGATTCGGTTTATATCATTGCGACTAGTGATGAATTAACTTTAATTAAGCCAATGATTGATATGGCAATCAGCACCAAGAAACGTCCACCAATTTATGTGAGTTCACGCAGTAACCAAGGTGGAACAGGTCCTGATTTCCGTATGGAAATGGATGGTATTCAGTTTAGTGATATTCCATTGATGACTGGTGCTAATTTGCCGTTAATGCAAAAAGCATCAAGCAAATTTGCGAACGATTACTCATTAATGCGTCTTTATGCTATGGGAATTGATGCATGGTCATTAGCAAACAATTACAATGATCTGACAAAAGGCACATTGCGTTTTAATGGTATTTCAGGCTCATTACGTGTTGAAAACAACTGTACTGTTTATAGACAACTTCCTTGGATGCAATTTAAACAAGGTAAGATTGAACCTGTTGCACAGTAAGGCACGCATTTAATTATCATTAGAATAAACCGCCATAATGGCGGTTTATTTTATGAGTAAGATAAAGAAGGAAATCATGGATGATTTTTTCTAAAAGCCCTTATTTTTTAGGGCTATACTATGAGCAAAAAGCGCTAAAATATTTACGCCAACAAGGATTAATATTGATTGAGCGTAATGTCCGATATCCCTGTGGAGAAATTGATCTTATTATGCAGGAAAAGAGGACATGGGTATTTGTTGAGGTTCGTTTTAGACGTAACATCTTATTTGGTGATGCAATAAGCTCTATTACCACCTCAAAACGGCGTCGCTTATGGCGTACAGCAAGATGTTGGTTAGCACAACGCCAAGAAAGCATCGAGACATCAGACTGTCGTTTTGATATTTGTGCATTTAATCAACGCCAGCTAATATGGTTAAAAAACATTCTCGATTATACGGAATTTATTCGTTAAATTAGATTATATAGGTCTTAACGTGCTTGATAGAATCAAAGTCTGCTTTACAGAGAGTATTCAAACTCAAATTGCAGCAGCAGAAGCATTACCAGATGCCATTTCCAGAGCCGCCATGATGATGGTTCAATCTTTGTTAAACGGCCATAAAATATTAAGCTGTGGAAACGGTAGCTCAGCAGCAACAGCACAGCGATTTGCCGCAAGCATGATCCATCGTTTTGAAACAGAGCGCCCAAGCTTGCCCGCATTATCGTTAAACACAGATAGCGTTGTGATGACTGCAATTATGGGGAATCAGCAGCACGATGAAATCTATGCAAAACAAGTGCGTGCATTAGGACAAGCTGGAGATGTGCTACTTGCTATCTCAACTCACGGTAACAGCAGAAGTATTATTAAAGCCGTTGAAGCCGCTGTTACACGAGATATGACCATTGTTGCATTAACAGGTTATGATGGCGGAGAGCTTGCCGGATTATTAGGTCCTCAAGACGTTGAAATTCGTATTCCATCTCAACGCACCGTCAGAATACAGGAAGTTCAGATGCTAACAGTCAATTGTCTCTGTGATTTAATTGATAATACATTATTCCCACATCAGGATGACTAAGGAGTTACTATGAAATTGCTTCCTATCACTGCAGTGCTATGTTCTGCACTTTTACTGCAAGGTTGTATCGGCGCAGCGGTTGTCGGCACTGCCGCAGTTGCGGGTAAAACTGCAACCGATCCTCGCTCATTAGGGCAACAAGTTGACGATGGTACATTGGAAGCACGTGTTTCTGGTGCTCTAAACAAAAACGAACAGATCAAGAAAAGCAATTCACGTATCGTAGCTACAGCTTATCAAGGCAATATTCTGTTAACAGGTCAAAGCCCTGATATGTCTGTTGCGAATACTGCAAAACAAGTTGCAAGTAAGGTTGAAGGCGTAAATAACGTCTACAACGAAGTTCGCCAAGGCGAGCCTGTGACATTAGGTACAGCATCTTCAGATACATGGTTAACAACCAAAGTTCGCTCTCAGATTTTAGGCAGTGATTCAGTAAAATCTTCTTCTGTAAAAGTGATCACTGAAAATGGTGAAGTGTTCTTATTTGGTATTCTGACTCGCCAAGAAGGGGCTGCGGTTGCAAAAATTGCCAGCGAAACCAAAGGTGTAGTAAAAGTAACTACTGCATTTACTTACCTTAACTAATCTGATTACTAATATCGTTTTTATATTATTCTGACAGTATCGGTCTTTATAAAATGACCGATACTGTCAATTTCTTTCTCGGCTAAAACTCGTCTTTACTCAACAAGCTATTAGCGTCTTAGCATGCCTTTATCAATGATAAAATCGATAATAGTTTCCAAGCCGACTTTTTCTTTTAGATTTGTGAAAACATAAGGCTTCACTGGACGCATTCTTGCTGTGTCTGCTTCCATCACTTCTAATGATGCGCCAACATAAGGTGCCAGATCGATTTTATTAATGACTAATAGATCTGAGTGTGTAATACCGGGGCCACCTTTACGTGGAATTTTTTCCCCTTCAGCCACGTCAATCACATAAATAGTTAAATCAGCAAGCTCTGGGCTAAATGTTGCACTTAAGTTATCACCGCCACTTTCCACAAAAACGATATCTAGATTTTTGTGGCGCATTGCTAATTCTTCAACCGCAGCAAGGTTCATTGATGCATCTTCACGAATAGCTGTATGAGGACAACCGCCCGTTTCAACACCAATAATACGATCCGCATCTAATGCCTCAGCACGCGTTAAGATCTTGGCATCTTCTTGAGTATAAATATCGTTAGTGACAACCGCGATTTCATAAGTGTCACGCATTGCTTTACAAAGAACTTCTAACAGTGCCGTTTTTCCTGATCCAACAGGGCCACCAACACCAATACGGAGTGGTTGATTATATTCTTGCATATAGATTTCTCATGAACGAAAAAGTCGAGTGTATTGTGTTTCATGGCGACTACTGGCAATAATTTGCGCCGGTGTAAAACTCCCAATATCTTCAGTGGGCCAATGTGCGGATTGCTCAACAATCACAGGGATCTGCTCTGCTAATGTAAACAATATTTTCTGTCCTGCACTTTGCCCTAAAGGGATCAGTTTTACTCCTGACATCACCGTATTTTCAAGCCAACCCCAAGCGTAAGCACAACATAACTTTTCAGCAGAAATATTCCATTTCACAGCAGCTAACGCGAATGCCATGAGTTGTGTCTGTTTTACACAAGCTTGTAAGGTTTCATCTAACTCAATATCTAATTGAGGAAGTAAACGAGCAAAAGCGATGCCTCGTTGGCGCTCTTCTTGTCGCAGCTCTTTAGTTTCACGACTTGCGACAATAAAATCACACCAATACTTCACTTCACTCATTTTGGCTTGAGTCAGATTTTCTTGTAATCGCCGTAAGATAGGGAGCTCTAACGTTGCTAAAGCGCCGGCCATTTGGGTACTTAGCCAGTCTGCTAATGTTTGAGGACAACAAACCCAGCCTTTTTCAATCGCCCACTCTAACCCTTGAGAATAAGTAAACGATCCCACTGGTAAAGAAGGACTGACTAATTGATATAAGCGCAGATCTGCAAGCATCAATAAGCTCCCTTGTTCAAATAATTAGTGATGATGGTGATGATCGTCATGAGAGTGATGATGATGATGACCACCTGACGATCCACCATAAGCGCCCGGCTCAGGTTGGTATTTCTCTAACTCCACAACCACATTGGCGCCTAAGCCTCTCGCCATATCATCTAAAACATGATCATGAAAATAACGGCACCAACCCGCTTCGATTTGTAATGGAACATGACGATTACCTAAGTGGTAACAAACACGAGCCAACAACAGCGGATCGTCACTATATACTGTTGAAACTTGCTCTTTTGCCGCTTCAATTGTGACTAGTGTATTATCTTCTGACAGTAAGATATCACCCTCTTTTAGCACCGTACCGCGAGGCAAGAATAGCCCTGCTTCTTGCCCATCACTTAACGTCACTTTTAAACGACTTTTGGTTCTTTCATCCATCGTTAAGCATAAAGTAAGAGCCTGTATTTCTGGCGTTACTATTTCAAGTGCTTTTTGTTTATCAATAAGCTGAGTAAATCTTTTCATTCTCTACATTCTCGGTAAAACACTAATCAAAAGAGGAAATAGCGTTGTGCCATTGGTAATTGCGTTGCAGGTTCACACACTAATGGCACGCCATCAGCTTTCACAATATAGGTTTGAGGATCAAGCTCGATATGAGGCACATAACTATTGTGGATCATCGAAGCTTTAGTGATGTTACGACAGCCTTTAACACGGCCAATTAAGCTCTTTAAGCCTAATTTTTCAGGTACACCTGCGTCGATCCCCGCTTTCGACATAAAGATCATCGACGTCTGATATTTCGCTTTACCTAAGCAAGCATACATTGGACGATAATGCACAGGCTGAGGTGTTGGAATAGCCGCATTAATATCCCCCATTGGCGCATAAGCCACCATGCCACCTTTCATGATCAACGCCGGTTTTACGCCAAAGAAAGCCGGGTCCCATAAAACCAGATCCGCTAATTTACCTTTCTCAATAGAGCCGACTTCATGTGCAATACCATGCGCTAAAGCCGGATTGATAGTGTATTTCGCCACATAACGTTTAATGCGATGATTGTCACTTTCAGCAGTATCACCTTCTAATGTGCCGCGCTGTAATTTCATTTTGTGCGCACATTGCCAAGTACGAAGGATCACTTCACCTACACGTCCCATTGCCTGTGAGTCTGACGACATAACAGAAATAGCACCCATATCATGTAAAATATCTTCCGCTGCAATAGTTTCACGACGAATACGAGATTCAGCAAAGGCCACATCTTCAGGAATAGAAGGATCAAGGTGATGACAAACCATCAACATGTCGAGATGTTCATCTACCGTATTAATGGTATAAGGCATTGTTGGATTTGTTGAAGCAGGTAAAATATTCGGCTCACCCACTGATTTAATCACATCTGGTGCGTGTCCCCCCCCTGCACCTTCTGTGTGGAAAACATGGATCACACGGCCTGCTATCGCTTTTACAGTTTCTTCATAAAAACCACCTTCATTTAAGGTGTCAGAGTGAATAGCGACTTGCACATCCATTTCATCGGCAACATTAAGGCAATTGTGAATTGCCATTGGCGTTGCACCCCAGTCTTCGTGAATTTTTAGACCAATAGCACCCGCTTCAATTTGCTCGCGAACCGCTTCAGGTTGACTCACACAACCTTTACCAAATAACCCCACATTGATAGGCAATTCATCAACGGCTTCTAGCATGCGGTGCATGTTCCAAATACCTGGCGTTACTGTAGTTGCATTCGTTCCAGCAACTGGCCCTGTACCACCACCAATAAAAGTAGTCACACCAGAGACTAAACCTTCTTGTGCTTGTTGAGGACAGATAAAGTGAATATGAGTATCAACACCACCAGCGGTAACAATTTTACCTTCACCCGCAACCACTTCTGTGGCTGGCCCTACAACAATATCCACATTAGGTTGTACATCCGGATTACCCGCTTTACCGATACCTACAATACGGCCATCTTTAATACCGATATCCGCTTTTACGATACCCCAATGATCTAAAATTATGGCGTTAGTGATAAGCACATCAACACACTCGGCGTTGACAACTTGGCTTTGCCCCATGCCATCACGAATAACTTTACCACCACCAAATTTAACCTCTTCACCATAAGTGGTGAAATCTTTTTCAATTTCAAGAAAAAGCTCTGTATCGGCTAATCGCAGACGATCGCCGGTTGTTGGGCCAAACATATCTGCATAAGCTTGACGTGAGATAGTTTTCATTTTTTCTCACTCTCCAATTTACCCATCACTTTGCCATGGAAACCATAAATTTCACGTTTTCCTGCAAAAGCCACTAATTCAACTGTACGGCTTTGACCAGGTTCAAAACGAACCGCCATACCTGCTGGAATATTTAAACGAAAACCCAATGTGCCTTCTCGCTCAAATTTCAACGCATCATTTACTTCATAGAAATGATAATGAGAACCCACCTGTACAGGTCTATCACCATGATTAGCAACTTGTATTGTTTTTGTCTCTCGGCCAGCATTAAGCTCAATATCACCTAACGTTTGGTTAACTCTAATTTCACCGGGTATCATGTTGTTACCTACACAATAGGATCATGGATAGAAACAAGTTTTGTACCATCAGGGAATGTACACTCTACTTGAATGTCTTTTATCATTTCTGGTACCCCTTCCATCACCTGCTCTGCCGTTAAAACAGTGCGTCCTTCACTCATTAACTGGGCAACAGTTTTACCATCACGAGCACCTTCCATAATGGCACAACTAATCAATGCAACCGCTTCAGGATAATTAAGCTTCAGCCCTCTCGCTAAACGTCTTTCAGCAACAAGACCCGCTGTAAAAAGCAGTAATTTATCTTTTTCTCTTGGTGTTAATTCCATTTCTGCTCCTAAAATTAACGATTATGTCGCCCATATACGAGGCGGCTCTGGGCAATACCCTAACCAGTGTTGTCTGACGGTTTGCCAAACTTGAGCAAAACACGCCATCATCGGCTCTGTTTGTGAACCTAATAACCGTAAAACTAAAATACCGTCTACATCGGTTAAACCATATTCGATAACAGGGTTGTAAGAGGCTGAAAAAGCCTCAACACATTGTTGAATAACATTTTTTAATTCATCAGATGTAGGATAAATATAAAGCGAACCCAACATGGGAAATTCGCGCATTGCGGCCGCTTTATTTTGTAAACCATTAACAAAAAGCGATTCTGTTAATGTCAGCTTTTCATCAATATAAAAATTAAAACGTCCTTTAACACTGCCATTTTCGAACCATTCATTTAAAACTGGGCGGCCAAAACATTGAATTTCCCAACCAATAAATTTGGCAGTCGATGCAATATGAATATGCGTTTCTAGATGTGCTCGCGCCTCAGGAAAAAAGATATTCTCCTGAGGAAGCCACTCTAAAAATCCATTCGGGGCGACCTTTAATGTTTGAATTTGATGAGCCACGCCACCCGCACTACGATAAAACTTGGTTGCACCAGGCGTGGTAAGCAATGCATGAGCTTCAGATTGAACATCAATATTGATCAATAACTTATCACCACCAACTACCCCACCTGGAGGATGGAGTAAATAAGTGTGTGCAATACCTTGCTCAGGATAAAAAGGACGCTGAACCATTAGTGGGCCGACATGGCGTTTTTCTGTAAGACGTGTCATTCCGCGTTTTACTTCATAACGTAAAACGATTTCAGCAAGCCAACCCTTCCCTGAAAAGTCAGACATACTCACTCCTGCCAACTCGGCAAAATTATCAATAAATCAGGAAAATACGTGAATACATACAGCGCTATCCATAAGATTGTGTCATTCAAAATCAAATAGAAAATAAGCTAATGAATGTTGGATAGGGTGTGGGTAAAAAGACAAACTGTGATACCCTAAGAACAGGATAATCCCCTTCGTCTGTGACGCGCGATTCTACACCTTATTTCGAAAAATGCGTTTTAAATAAATAGCAATTTATTTAGAAAAAATAACACTGATTAAAATAAATGTAGAAAATGAGCGTATATCTATATTGTCATCTTTCATCAACGGGATTATATTCTGTGCGACTGTCATGCAGTTTTGCATGATGGCACTCATTCTTAACTAGAATAATCTCTCTATTTATTCTAGATGTAACTTATTCGTTTATACAATAAATGAGTTCACATTAAACATTTAAGCAACATTGATGCTTAGCTTGCCTGCGGTATATTGGAGATTATGGAATACAAACACATTCTGTCCTCTAACCAAATGTCTTTAAAAACGTTTTACATCGAAAACCCGATGATAGCGATGGTTAGTGGCGCAAAAGGTACAATTTGCATCAATGGACAAACTATTGATGTATCAACCCATTTGACTCTTATTATTCCCAAATATAGCCAAGTTTCCTGTGATATTGTTAATCAATTCACCCATAAATCGATTGAGCTACATACCCTCGTTTTATGCGAAACAGAGCTTCAATCTGTCTTTTCTTTATTAAAGCCTCTAATTAAATCAAGCTCTCCACTAACAAGCCACCTTCCGGCTTATCATTTATCCACACCAGAAGTGGTAAAAAGCAACTTTGGCATACTCAAACAGTGCCTACCGCTACCTCATGGTTCTCCCTCTCAAGAAACCATGTTTATGCAACAGTGTCTGTTTTTTATTTTGATGGCGGTATATCAAGAAGGCATCGATATATTAAATATCTTCCGATTTAATTATGATGAACCCAAAAATCAGGCAATTACGCATTTAATCACACAAGATCCACAACGAAAATGGCATTTAGAAGATGTGGCAAAAACGCTATTTACCACCCCATCAACACTGCGTCGTCATTTAAATAAAGAAGGGGTTTCATTTTGCCAATTATTATTAGATGTTCGAATGGGGATTGCCTTAAATTATCTAACATTCTCTAATTATTCTGTCTTTCAAATCAGCCATCGTTGTGGCTTTGGTAGTAATGCCTATTTTTGCGATGCTTTTAAACGTAAATACGGTATCACACCATCACAATTTCGAATTCAGTCTCGAGAGGCTAATGATCCTTCTGCGATAACGAAATTGTCAGAAAAAATTGCAGAGCCAGATAGAAAAATATTTCAAACGTTATAATGTTATGACAAATCATTTTTCTTTAAAAAAGTGATTCCACCTAATAATCGCATTTGATTTAAGATCCACTGTTGCCGTTTTAAGACATAAGCTGAAGGTTTATTGACGTGATAGATGTGGGGATTAGGTAAAACTGCAGCTAATAGCGCCGCTTCTTGTTGAGTTAGTTGTTTAGCAGGCTTTCTAAAATAATGTTGGGAGGCCTGTTCTACACCAAAGATCCCATCACCAAACTCAACAATATTTAGATATACCGTTAAAATACGTTTTTTTGACCAGATGAGTTCAACAACAGGCGTCATGCCTGCTTCAAGCCCTTTTCTTATCCAACTACGGCCATCCCATAAAAAAAGGTTTTTGACCGTTTGTTGAGAAATTGTCGATGCACCCCGCAATGTTTTCCCGCCGTTATGATTTTTTTTGAAAACTTTCTCAATAGCATCAAAATCAAAGCCCCAATGTTTGGGGAAATTTTGATCTTCAGAAGCAATAACCGCTAAATACATCGCTGGTGCTATCTCTTTTTCACCAACCCAAGTGGAATGAGACACATAAGAGAAATCAAACTCACTCCAAGCAGAAATTTGTCTTTGGATCATAACAGCAGAAAAAGGCACTGGTAAAAAAGAAAATAGCACAACTATTAACAGCCATAAAGCAATTAGAATAATTAATAGTTTCTTTAACTTTCTCACCAGTGTCATCTGCTGTTTTCACCTATACATTAAGCCATTTCAAGGACTTTCTTAACCAATTTCTCAATACCTACCTGTGCTTGAGCAATAGACTGTGCAAGCATATATGCAGGAGTGGTTACTACTCGATATTCTTCATCAACAACAATGTCATCAACAGGGCAATCTATATGGACGCCCCCCATTTTTTCAATAGCACTGACCGTCGCAACATCATTTCCGATTGTTAATTTAACTGGAGCATTTAACATTTTCGGTAACATAACGGGAGCAATACAGATTAACCCTAATGGTTTTTTCTGTTGATGCATAGCTTGGACAAATCTTAAGAGATCTTTGTTAATTTCACACTCACTCCCTTTAGTGGCAAAGTTGCATAAATTCTTCGCAGCACCAAAACCACCAGGAATAATGACTGCATCAAAGTTTTCGGCCTTTGCATCTGATAAAGGGGATATTTTTCCACGAGAAATACGTGAAGATTCTTCCATCATATTTCTTTTTTCTGATTTTTCTTCACCTGTAATATGATTAATTACAGTTGGTTGTAAATCATTAGGTGAAAAATAATGAACCTCAGCATTATTTTGGCTCAAAGCAAGCATTGTTAGCACTGATTCATGGATTTCGCTTCCATCAAACACACCACAGCCACTTAAAATTACCGCAATTGATTTCATATCTTTCTCCATTTGTAGTAGATTACTAGTTACCCATTTATAGGTGTAAACACCAATCGCCATCACATATTTAAATGTTTCTTGTAACAAAAAAACTTATCTTTGCTATTTTGTTGCTTGTATGATGTATGGAATAGTTTCATCCTATTCGCCTATGTAATGAGAATCAAAAAAAGCGGATAGAAAAGTTTCCCTGGTGTTGGCGCAGTATTCGCGCACCCCAACCTTCGGTTGGGGTTATTTTTTTCTAGCCCCTGATAACCAGTTTCTTAAACTTTCCACATCCTTTCTCCAATCCTTCCCTAATTCATCTACCCACTCTTGCACATTGTCCCACCAAGCAGGTAATTCCGGTGATTGGATCTGTTTAGCGAGTTGCTGTAAATGTTTTAAACCAATAGAACCTGCTGCACCTTTGATTTTATGTCCTTCCTCAGTGATGCCCTTCTGATCGCGCGCTGTCAGATTAGATTCGAGGACTGACATATAACTTGGCATCATCTTTTCAAAAACATCTAAACCATCAGTGATTAATTGAGGTCCGACAAGTTCGATGTATTGATTCAGCATGTCTATATCTAATAACTCTTCATTTTTATTCAACAATTCCGATGGCTCATTACATGGCACAGAAACCGCACCATCTCCCCAGAATTTGTTGATAATTGCAGTAAGAGCATCTACAGAAAGTGGTTTACTCAATACGTCGTTCATTCCCGCATCTAAATACTCTTTTTTATCTTTCAAAACATTTGCAGTTAACGCAATCAATGGCGGAAGTTCATTACTGTCGAATTCTTGACGTAATTTTCTTGAAATATCAAAGCCTGTCATATCAGGTAATTGAATGTCTAATAGCACTAAGTCATATTCATCAGGCTTAAACATCGATAAAGCTTCTTGCCCGGTCATTGCTACATCAACGGTATTACCTAATTTCTCTAAAACTGAACAGGCAACAATAACGTTAAGCTCAATATCTTCAACAAGTAGAATATTTAACGCTGGCAATAAGAACTCATCATCATTCTCAATATCAAGATGCTCTTCAATCGCAGGAGCAACGATAGAGAGCGTGAAGACAGATCCCTTACCTAACTCACTCTCTACATGAATATCACCGCCCATATGCTGTGCTAGGCGTTTTGAAACAGCAAGTCCAATCCCCGTTCCCGTTGCAGAGCGTCCACCTTGGCTATCATTGACTTGATAGTACATGGCAAAAATCTTCTCAAGCTCACTTTTAGGGATACCGATGCCACTGTCTTTGACTTCAAAGAACAACTTATCAGAGGCTTCTTGCCAAATACGAACTTTGATTTCACCTTCTTGCGTAAATTTCACAGCATTACCGATGAGATTCCACAAGATCTGACGTAATCGAGTTCCGTCAGAAGTTATCTTATGCGGTAAGGTTTCTTCCGCTTCGAGTGTGAATTTCAATCCTTTTGGCTGTACTAACAATCCTGAAAGGTTTTCTAAATCAGAAATAAATTCAGTAAAATCGATTGGTTGGTTATCTAGTTGAATTTTTCTACGTTCAATCTTATCCATTTCAATCACGTCATTGAAAATATTACCCAACGTAATCGCACTCACATGGATCGTTTTTAAGTAATTGAGTTGCTCTGGTGAAAGTTCGGTATCCAATAAAATACGGCTTAACCCAACAATGCCATTAAGCGGTGTACGCAATTCATGGCTGATTGTTGAGATAAAGGTGGTTTTATCACGGCTAGCGTTCTCTAACGCGTCTTGATAGCGCTTACGCTCTGTAATGTCACGTCCAAAGCCCATTAAACCATGACGCTTGCCAATACGGTCATAAAACGGCACTTTACGTAATTCAAAACAGGCTTTTCGCCCATCAGGGTAAACTAGCCACTGCTCATAGGTAAGTGAGACATTGTGACGGAAAACTTTCTCATCAGTTTCCATCACTTTTATCGCAATATCTTCGTCATACACATCAAGAGGTGTTAAACCGATAAGTTGCTTCTCACTTTTACCTGTCAGTAATTCTGTTGCGCGGTTACATCCTGAAAATTCATTATCTTCATTTCGGTAATAAACTAAGTCAGGAGAGGCATCAAGGAATGAACGTAGCAGTGAAGATTGTTGTTCCAGTTCTATTTGCGTCAACTCACGACGCTTCATTTCACTTTTGAGTTTTTCCAAAAGTTCAAGGTGCGCTTTTTCAACTTTTTCACGCTCTTGAATTTCCAAGTTTAATTGCTCAATATTCTCTTTTAATTGAGAATTAAGCTCTAAATCACGCTGTCGCATTACACCAAGTTTATCTACCATACGAGATAAACGACGTCGTGATTCTTCTAGTTGTTCAACGACAACTGAAAGAAAATAGACAGCCCAAGGCGTAATAATCAACCCAAAGAAAATAGAGCGAACAAGGTCAATACTGGTAACATCACCTGCAAGCAAGAATGTTACCGCCATTTGAACAACCATCGCTAAAACAACTAATGCGGAAGCTAACAACAATGAGAAGCGGATAAGCCCTAGCCTCATCATTAAGTCAACATAGTATTGGGCAAGCCCTTTGAGCAATTTCATTGAAAACTCCAATATATTGAATCTATGGAATGATAACCCAAAAATGAATTGGCGCAGTGGCGAACATTCAGAAATCTAATTAAGAGAGGCTATTTTTCATTATTTTATTTGATTTAACTGTTTATTTTCTCTCAACGAGCCTATCCGAGATATATGCATTCATAAAAATAATACAAAACCAAGTAACATAAACGATAGAGATAGCAACGATAAATAGACCTTATTAGAAAAAATGCAATTTGTCTTTTTTTATACAAAATGTATAAAAACAATAAAATTCCAAAATCAATATATTCATTAGAATAACTCACTATCCGTTTTTATCATTAAAGGATGAGATAAAGCTAAATCGCTGAAATAAAGTGATATAGCTCACATTAAAAAATCACTCCCTTACTATTTTAAAATAGAATAATTTATTTATTAATCAATATTTTAAAATAAAAATTTCCTTATCTGTTTTATCTCAGTCAAATATCCCTACACATTGACCTGATTTTTATTTATCGATAAGTTGAAAAGGCATTGCATAGCAATATAAAAAACACACCAAGCTAGGCAAACACAACATCACCCGACTGAGTACCCATAAATTTACCTACATACTTTGAGCCAAAACGTTCCTTTTGCGCTCTTTTTTGAGGTGCCCAGCAAACTAAGTAGGAAGCAAAAAATGCTCTATCAAAAGACACAGGAAAAAGACAATTGTGGGTTTGGATTGATCGCGCATATTGAAGGGCAAGCCAGCCATAAGATTGTCAGAAATGCCATACATGGTCTCGCCAGAATGCAACATCGTGGCGCTATTCTTTCTGATGGTAAAACCGGCGATGGTTGCGGATTACTCTTACAGAAACCAGAGCGTTTTTTCCAATTAGTTGCACAAGAAAAGGGCTGGCATTTAGCAAAAAATTACGCCGTAGGAATGCTATTTTTAAGCCAAGATCCCAATATTGCCACACAATGCCGTCTTATCGTCGAAGAAGAACTACAACGTGAAACACTTTCAATTGTTGGCTGGCGTAAAGTTCCTATCAACACAGATATTCTAGGCAGCATCGCTCTTTCTTCACTTCCTTTAATCGAACAAGTCTTTGTTAATGCTCCCGCAGGCTGGCGGATAAGTGATATTGAAAGACGACTCTTTGTTGCCCGTAGACGAATTGAAAAGCGTATCACTGACAGTGATTTTTATATTTGTAGCCTCTCCAATTTGGTGACGGTTTATAAAGGCCTTTGTATGGCCATCGATTTACCGCGTTTTTTTACCGATCTGGCTGATCTACGCATGGAATCTTCAATTTGTTTATTCCACCAGCGCTTTTCCACTAATACCACACCAAGATGGCCACTCGCCCAACCCTTTCGTTATTTAGCACATAACGGTGAAATTAATACCATCACAGGTAATCGCCAATGGGCCAGAGCCCGCGCCTATAAATTTCATACCCCGCTGATCCCTGATCTACATAGTGCAGCTCCTTTTGTGAATGAAAGTGGCTCAGATTCAAGTTCACTCGACAATATGCTAGAGCTTTTTCTCAATGGAGGTATGGATATTGTTCGTGCTATGCGGTTACTCGTTCCTCCTGCGTGGCAAAACAATCCTCAAATGGATGATGATTTACGAGCGTTTTTTGATTTTAACTCAATGCACATGGAGCCTTGGGATGGTCCTGCCGGTATTGTGTTATCAGACGGTCGTTATGCCGCTTGCACTCTTGATAGAAACGGTTTACGCCCAGCTCGCTATGTGATCACCACGGATAACATCATTACTTGTGCTTCTGAAATTGGTATTTGGGATTATCAACCTGATGAAGTGCGAGAAAAAGGACGTGTTGGCCCCGGTGAACTAATGGTAGTCGATACTCATCATGGCCGTATTTTACATTCAGCTGAAACCGATGAAGATTTAAAAAGGCGTCATCCTTATAAATTGTGGCTTGAACGTAACGTTAAACGTTTAACGCCATTTGAAGCACTACCAGAACAACAAGCAACCGGCCAACGCGCCTTTGATGACACATTATTAGCAACATATCAAAAACAATTTGCATATAGCCAAGAAGAGTTAGAAAACATTTTGCATGTACTTGCAGAAAACGGACAAGAAGCCACAGGTTCAATGGGTGATGACACGCCATTTGCTGTACTTTCTCAACGTCCACGTCTGATTTATGACTACTTTAGACAGAAATTTGCGCAAGTTACTAATCCACCAATAGACCCATTAAGAGAAGCCCATGTCATGTCTTTGGCAACATGTATTGGACGTGAAATGAATGTATTTTGTGAAGCTGAGGGCCAAGCTCATCGACTCAGTTTTAAATCCCCTATTTTACTCTATAGCGATTTTCAACAACTTATTAATCAAGAAAGCCCTTATTACCGCGCAATTCATCTTGATATCACGTATCAACCAATAGGATCTAACCTAGAAACAGCCTTACACCAATTATGTGTAAAAGCACAACAGGAAGTTCGCAACGGTGCTGTTTTACTGATTTTATCAGATAGGAATATCGCAAAAGAGCGACTACCTATTCCTGCGCCTATGGCGGTTGGTGCAGTACAAAAAGCATTAGTAGATAATAACTTACGCTGTGATGCTAATATTATTGTCGAAACGGCCAGTGCCCGTGATCCACACCATTTCGCTGTATTACTCGGATTTGGTGCTACCGCGATCTACCCTTACCTTGCTTACGAATCTTTAGCTCAACGTGTTGATAAAAAAATCCTGCAAGGCTCTTATGCTCAAATGATGCTGAATTACCGTAATGGTATAAATAAAGGCCTGTATAAAATCATGTCTAAAATGGGCATTTCAACCGTTGCCTCTTACCGTTGCTCTCAGCTTTTTGAGGCGGTCGGATTAAACGATAACGTTGTTAATCTCTGTTTTGCGGGTGTTGATAATCGGATTAATGGCGCTGACTTTAGTGATTTTGAACAGGATTTATTTAATCTGTCTAAACGGGCTTGGTTAACTCGTTATCCTTTAGAAGCCGGAGGTTTATTAAAATACGCCCATAAAGGGGAATACCACGCTTATAACCCCGATGTCGTTCAAGCATTACAGAAAGCTGTAAATAGTGGGGAATACACCGACTATCAACACTATGCAAACCTTGTGCAACAACGCCCAATAACAACATTGCGCGATATGTTAGTGCTTAATAACAAGGCAACAGCCATCTCAATTGAAGAAGTCGAGCCTGAAACCGAATTATTTAAACGCTTTGATACTGCAGCGATGTCAATTGGCGCATTAAGCCGAGAAGCGCATGAAGCCCTTGCGCAAGCAATGAATACCTTAGGTGGTTTTTCGAATTCTGGAGAAGGTGGCGAAGATCCAACACGTTATGGCACCAATAAAGTATCACGGATCAAACAAATTGCTTCTGGCCGCTTTGGTGTGACTCCCTCTTATTTAATGAGTGCTGATGTTTTACAAATCAAAGTGGCACAAGGAGCAAAACCAGGTGAAGGCGGACAACTTCCCGGTGATAAAGTGACACCTTATATTGCGCAACTGCGTTATGCCGTACCTGGTGTGACCCTAATATCACCACCACCCCATCACGACATCTACTCAATTGAAGATTTAGCCCAGCTTATTTTTGATTTAAAACAGATAAATCCAACGGCGCTGATTTCTGTAAAATTGGTTTCAGAGCCAGGTGTTGGCACCATTGCTACTGGTGTTGCCAAAGCTTATGCCGATTTGATCACTATTGCAGGTTATGACGGTGGGACAGGAGCAAGCCCATTAACCTCTGTAAAATATGCTGGAAGCCCGTGGGAATTAGGTTTAGTTGAAACACAACAAGCGCTAGTGGCAAATAATCTACGTCATAAAATTCGTTTACAAGTCGATGGTGGATTAAAAACAGGTTTAGATATCATTAAAGCGGCGATCTTAGGCGCAGAGAGTTTTGGGTTTGGTACTGGCCCCATGGTGGCACTAGGCTGCAAATACTTGCGCATTTGTCATTTAAATAATTGCGCAATGGGTGTTGCAACCCAAGATGAAACACTCCGTCGTAACCATTATCACGGATTGCCTGAACGCGTTATTAACTACTTTCGTTTTATTGCGCAAGAAACTCGTGAGTTAATGGCATTACTTGGTGTGAGAAAAATCACGGATTTAATTGGTCGAACTGATCTGCTTTCATGCCTAGAAGGCGTTAGCAGTAAACAGCAAAAGCTCTCTTTAAGTGGACTGTTAGAAACAGTAACGCCACCATCAGGTTATGCGCTTTATTGTCAGGAAAACAATAATACTTATGATAAGGGCGAATTAAACCAGCGCATTGTTACTCAAACCCTTCAAGCCGTTGAGCAACAAAAAAGCCAAACCTATTATTTTAATATTCGTAATACTGATCGTTCTGTTGGCGCAACATTATCTGGCATTATTGCTAAGAAATATGGCGAAAGTGGCTTATCTGCAACCCCGATTAAACTTCATTTTACAGGAACAGCAGGTCAAAGCTTTGGTGTATGGAATGCACAAGGCGTTGAATTAACCTTAGTGGGTGATGCCAATGATTATGTAGGAAAAGGCATGGCGGGAGGACGTATTGTTATTTCTCCCCCTGTTGGCTCTGCCTTTAAAAATCACCATGCCACGATTATGGGTAATACCTGTCTTTATGGTGCCACAGGTGGAAAGCTTTATGCATCAGGTTTAGCTGGTGAGCGTTTTGCTGTAAGAAACTCTGGGGCAATTGCCGTGGTTGAAGGTGTCGGTGATAACGGTTGTGAATATATGACAGGTGGCATTGTCTGCATTCTGGGCAAAACTGGTATTAACTTTGGTGCAGGAATGACGGGTGGATTTGCCTATCTGTTAGATGAAGATTCAACATTATCACAACGGATCAATGCCTCATCTATTGAGTTGCTTCCTGTAGCATCCTTTGCCATTCTCGCTGAACATTTACGAGGCATGATTGCAGAGCATGTAAGATTAACAAGCTCACAGCAAGGTGAAATGTTACTTTCACAGTGGGAATATTGGTCACAACACTTTAAATTAGTTAAACCCAAATCCAGTGATGTCAATGCGTTACTCGGTCATCCTCGTCGTTCATCCGCTGAATTACGCGTTCAGGCACAATAGGAGAATATTATGAGTCAGAATGTGTATCAGTTTATCGACTTAAATCGTATTGAGCCGACCAAAAAACCATTAGCTATTCGCAAAATTGAGTTTATTGAAATATATGAGGCTTTTTCACCGCAACAAGCTTCTGCGCAAGCTGATCGCTGTTTAGGCTGTGGTAATCCATATTGTGAATGGAAATGCCCTGTTCATAATTACATCCCCAACTGGTTAAAGCTTGCAAATGAAGGGCGCATTATTGAAGCTGCTGAGCTTTCCCATCAAACAAACAGTTTGCCTGAAATTTGTGGTCGTGTTTGCCCTCAAGATAGGCTTTGTGAAGGAGCCTGTACACTCAATGATGATTTTGGTGCCGTGACGATTGGTAATATTGAACGTTACATCAATGACACCGCTTTAGCACAAGGATGGCGTCCCAACCTTTCTCACATCACAATGACAGATAAAAAAGTTGCAATTATCGGTGCAGGCCCTGCGGGTCTTGCCTGTGCAGATGTCCTTATTAGACAAGGTGTGAAACCTGTTGTTTATGATAAGCACCCTGAAATTGGTGGCTTACTTACATTTGGTATCCCTTCGTTTAAGCTCGAAAAATCGCTGATGATCCGACGTCGTGAGCTATTTAGTGAAATGGGGATTGAATTTTGTCTTAATACTGAAGTTGGTAAAGATATCACTCTAGATACCCTTATTACACAATATGACGCGGTTTTTCTTGGATTAGGTACTTATCACAGTCTAAGTGGTCATTTTTCCAATGAAAAGGCAGAGGGTGTTTATAGCGCACTGCCTTATTTAATTGGTAATACTCGTTATTTAATGGGATATAACGAAGATCCTCAAACACCTTATATTGACCTTAAAGATAAAAATGTTGTCGTATTAGGTGGCGGTGATACGGCAATGGATTGTGTCCGTACAGCCATTCGACAAGGTGCAAATAAAGTCACTTGTGTTTATCGCCGTGATGAAAGCAATATGCCGGGTTCAAAACGTGAAGTAAAAAATGCCAAAGAAGAAGGCGGTGAATTTTTATTTAATCTCCAACCTATGGATATTGAAGTCGATAATCAAAATAAAGTGGTTGGTATCCGTGTTATAAAAACTAAAAATGATAGAACATTAATTCCTATTGAAGGCAGTGAACATGAATTACCTGCCGATGCTGTTATTCTCGCATTTGGCTTTAAACCTGCACATTATCCGTGGTTAGATGAAAATAATATTGAATATGCCTCTTCAGGACGAATTATTATTTCAAACAACCAAGAAATACCGAATCAAACAACAAATCCTAAAGTATTTGCTGGGGGAGATATTGTCCGAGGATCTGATCTTGTAGTAACAGCAATAGCCGAAGGAAGAGAGGCAGCAGAAGGCATTTTGCAGTATTTATCCTATTAAATATCATTTATTTTTGATATTTAAAATAACAATTTCTCTTGCTAATTATCCCATTTAATTTAAGTGGGATAATTTTATTAATGTTTTATTACTATAAATAAATAATATTTAAGGATCATAAAAGTATCCCATAAATAATCATTCTCATTACCATTTAATATAATTTATTAAATAATATTTTGATAAAAATAGATATTCTTTTTTGTATCAAAATAACACTCTTAACCTATAGTAAATATAATTTGTTTTCGTATTTTTTACTTTATCTCTTTTTATTTAACTTTTCCGTCATCTTTTAATGATAATTGTTTTACAGCATTTGTTAATAACATCACAGTCTAAAAAAATAGATTTTATTTCGGCTATTAAATTTGATAACAATCAAATATTGTCAACCTACCAACTTCATAATGGAGTCACCTAATAACTTTACAGAAAAATATAATTTATTGATGTTAGGTTCGTTTTCACAATTAATAGTATTGTCATAATTAACTAGGGGATCACTATGGTGATGCAACTGATAGCAGTAGCCGTTATTATTGTAACTGTCTATTTGCTAATAAAAAAATATGAAACCCGAATGGTGCTAATTGGTGCGGGCTTATTACTCTGTATTTTAAGCCTAACCCCATTAGATGCGTTTACCGCATTTAGTGAGCGCATGGTGTCTTCATCATTAATTCAAGCAATCTGTTCGAGTATGGGTTTTGCTTATGTTATGAAATACACCAAATGCGACATGCATCTGGTTCATGTTTTATCAAAAGTAATGACTCGTCTGGGCTTCTTCCTTATTCCAGCCACTGTTGTCGTAACATACTTTATTAATATCGCAATCCCATCAGCAGCAGGTTGTGCGGCTGCGGTAGGTGCAACACTCATTCCATTATTAATCGCGGCACGTATTCACCCAGCTATCGCAGGTGGTGCAGTGTTATGTGGTACCATCGGCTCAATGCTAAGCCCAGGTATGTCGCATAACGCCTTCGTTGCTAACATGGCAAATATGGAAGTGGTTGATTTAATCGCTCGCCATAGCCCATACAGCTTAATGGCTGGTGGTATCGCTGCAGTTTCACTGGCCGTTGTCGCTTTAGTGAAAAAAGAGTTCAAAATGGCTTCTGCTACTGGTGATGCATCATCTTCATCAGCACAAGCAACGCCAGAAGCTGTTCGCCCTAACTATTTATATGCAACAGCACCTTTCATTCCATTAATCCTGTTAATTCTGCCATTCTTTGAGACATTCAGTACATTTAAACTGTCTGTTCCTGCGGCAATGTTAATCGGTTCTATCTATTCCCTGTTCATCACATTAACTAACCCTGCTCAAATTACCAAAGAGTTCTTTAAAGGTATGGGTAATGCTTATGGTGATGTATTAGGTATCATCATTGCAGCGGCCGTATTCGCAGCAGGTCTGAAAGCATCTGGTTTAATCGACGCGTTCATCAACTTCTTGACTCACTCTCCTGAATTTGCTCGCTGGGGTGGTACTTTAGGGCCATTCTTAATGGGTATTATCACAGGTTCTGGTGACGCAGCAGCATTCGCATTCAACGAAACAGTGACACCTCATGCTGCACAATTTGGTTATGAAATCCCAGACATGGGTATGGCTGCGGCTTTATCTGGCGCATTAGGCCGTACAATGTCACCACTGGCAGGTGCAGCGATTGTTTGTGCTGGCCTTGCAAATGTTAACCCTATGGAAATCGCAAAACGTACTGCACCAGGTATGATTATCGGCGTCATCGCTGTTGCGTTATTCATGTTATAAGTGGAGAAATGAATATGTCAGCAATTACACTAGAAAAATTAATAAAATGGCGTCGTGAGTTTCACCAATACCCAGAAATTGGTTGGTCAGAATTTTTAACCACAGCGAAAATTGTCAAAGAATTACGTAGCTTAGGTTTAGAAGTTAAAGTTGGCCCAGACGTTATCAATCAAGAGTTTGCTTTTGGCCGCCGTCGTCAAGTTGTTGAAAAAGGCCTAGCTGTTGCAAGAGAGCATAAAGTTGATGAAGCTCTACTTGATGAAATGAAAGAACTAACAGGTTGTGTGGCTATCTTTGATAGCGGAAAAGCAGGTCCAACTGTAGCTCTGCGTTTTGATATCGACTGTGTGGGTGTTAACGAAGCAACAGAAGCTAAACACCGTCCTCATGCCGAGAACTTTGCTTCTTGTCATGCTGGCGAAATGCACGCCTGTGGTCACGATGGACACATTTCTATCGGTTTAGGTGTTGCTCACTGGCTAGTTGAAAATAAAGATAAAGTTGTTGGTAAAGTTAAAATCTTATTCCAACCAGCTGAAGAAGGTGTTCGTGGTGCTCGTGCGATGGCTGAAAGTGGTATCGCAGATGATGCCGATTACTTCTTAGGGGCGCACTTAGGCTTTATCGCAAATAGTGGTGAAATTGTTATTAATCCAACACATTTCTTATGTACTACTAAATATGACTTCCGTTTTAAAGGTGCGCCATCTCACGCAGGTGCAGAGCCAGAATTAGGTCGTAATGCATTAGCTGGCGCTTGCCACGCAGCAACACAAATGCTGGGTATTTCTCGCCATGGTAAAGGGATGTCACGTATCAACATCGGTGTATTAAAAGCCGGTGAAGGCCGTAATGTCACTCCAGCTAATGCTGAAATGCAAATTGAAGTTCGCGGTGAAAATGAAGAGATCAACAGTTTTATGGCTGCCAATGCAGTACGTATGGCTGAAGGTGCAGCGCATAGCTTCCAGTTAGAAATGGAAAGCGAAATTATGGGTGAAGCCGTTGACCTCACAAACGACCAAGAACTCATTGATGTCATGACCAAAGTCGTTGGTAAACATGCAGAGTTAACCGCCGTTGCTACTCGCCCATTTGGGGGAAGTGAAGATGCGACTGTATTAGCAAAACGTGTACAACGCTGTGGTGGTAAATCACTGTATTTCGTTGTTGGTGCCGATAGAACTGCAGGTCACCACCAAGCAGGCTTTGATTTCGATGAAAAACAATTAATGACTGCTGTTAATCTTTACACAGGCTGTTTAGAAGAGCTACTGAAATAGTTTTTCAGTAATGCAATTCAATAAAGCGCTCTATAGCAATATAGAGTGCTTTTTTTGTACATAAAAAAAGCCCAGTTCAAGTAAGCTGGGCTTTTCATTCATACAAATAAGATACTCTCTTATTTCACAACACGTAATGACGGACGGCCTGTTGGACGAGGTGGCTCAGGATCATCATCCGGTGAAGATGTATCGGTTTCTACCGTACCATCAGTGACAAGCGATAAGCCTTCATTAACAGGCGTTAAAGTATTCTCTTCACTTTCATCTTCAGCAAACTGTAATGATGCACCAGATTCATAAGCTGGCTCTGGCTCAAACATCATTCCCGCACCGTTTTCTCTCGCATAAATAGCCATAATAGCAGCCATAGGCACTCGCACTTTACGAGGTATGCCACCAAAACTTGCACTAAATAAAACCTGATACGGTGTTAACTCTAAGCTATCTACAGCACGAGATGAAATATTTAGTACAATTTGACCGTCATGCGCATATTCCATTGGAACTTGAACACCATCAATATTCACATCAACAACTAAATGTGGTGTTAATTCGTTTTCAATGATCCAGTCATAATGCGCACGTAATAAATGCGGACGACGCGGAGACATATCCATAATCTCCATACTTTATTACCCTCTTGAAGGTAAGCGCATCTCACGCTCTGCTTCGGTTAATGAGGCGAGGAAAGAATCACGCTCAAAAACACGTTGCATATAAATTTGTACATCTTTAGCACCAGCACCACTTAAATCCACGCCTAATACTGGTAAACGCCATAGAAGCGGAGCTAAATAGCAATCTACCAAGCTGAATTCTTCACTCATAAAGTAAGGATATTCTTTAAACACAGGCGATACAGCCAGTAGCTCTTCAGCTAACTGTTTGCGAGCTGCATTGGCTTGTTGTTCTGTTCCTTTCTCAATGGTGTTCATTAGAGAATACCAATCATGCTCGATGCGATGCATCATTAAACGGCTGCTACCACGAGCAACTGGATAAACTGGCATTAAAGGAGGATGAGGGAAGCGCTCATCAAGGTATTCCATGATGATACGTGAATCATACAGAGTCAGCTCACGATCGACCAAAGTCGGCACACTTTGGTAAGGGTTCAGATCGATAAGATCCTGTGGAAGATTACCAGCTTCAACCTGTTCAATTTCAACACTGACACCTTTCTCCGCTAGGACAATTCTGACCTGATGGCTGAAAATATCAGTCGGACCGGAAAACAAAGTCATTACCGAACGTTTGTTGGCAGCGACAGCCATGAAAACCTCCAAGTTAATCAATTAAAGAAATGAATTGGCACAATACCTTTTCCATTTCCCCATTCCTAAAAGACAAGCACACAAACGCAGTTAACTTAAATAAGTCTCTAAGTTATTAACTACATTGGGTAACTACCTGTATAAAAAGTGTTATCGCGGGATAATCTTATTCTACAGAGTTAAAAACTCACCTGTCTTTGCGGCACATATCATTATCAAGTAATACCAAAATAATCATTCAACAATCATTATTGTGATAATAATTTTGGTATTGCTTTAAAATGAATAACAGACACTATTGTTGATACACCATCGGCAACATTGTGAAATTAGAGAAAGAAAGACACCGAAGTCCGTTATTCTACCAGAATTCATGTTACTTAGGGGGGCTCATGCAAATAATTCAATATAATATGCCACATTGCCTTAAAAGTAAGATTATAATATTAAAAAATAAAATTATTTAGATTAAATATCCAAAAAATGGGTTTTTTAATCGTTTGGTTATCTTACATAACACCTGTTTTCGTGACTATCGTCTTAATACATTAGCAAGATTATGTTTTTATTATCAATAAACACAAATTAATCAAAAATAAAAAACCCGCCTGTGAAGACGGGTTTTCAACATCAAATTGATATCTAAAAGATAACAAATTAACGTTTAGAGAACTGTGGACGACGACGTGCTTTACGCAGACCCACTTTCTTACGTTCAACAGAACGCGCATCACGGGTAACGAAACCAGCTTTACGCAGATCAGAACGTAGAGTCTCATCATATTCCATCAGTGCACGAGTGATACCGTGACGGATCGCGCCAGCTTGACCAGAGATACCACCACCTTTAACAGTGATGTATAAATCTAATTTACCCAGCATATCAACTAATTCCAGCGGTTGACGAACAACCATACGTGCTGTTTCGCGGCCGAAGTAAACTTCTAGGCTACGTTTGTTGATTACGATATTACCGCTACCTGGCTTAATGAAGACACGTGCGGAAGAACTTTTGCGGCGACCTGTGCCGTAGTATTGATTATCAGCCATTGCCTATTATCCCGATTAAATGTCCAGAACTTGCGGTTGTTGTGCCGCGTGGTTGTGCTCAGATCCTGCGTAAACTTTCAGTTTACGATACATCGCACGACCCAGTGGCCCTTTTGGCAGCATGCCTTTTACCGCGATTTCGATTACACGCTCAGGACTACGGGCGATCATCTCTTCGAAAGTCGCTTGTTTGATACCACCTACGTGACCCGTATGACGGTAGTAAACTTTGTCAGTACGTTTGTGACCAGTTACGGCTACTTTCTCAGCGTTTAAAACGATGATGTAGTCACCAGTATCAACGTGCGGAGTATATTCCGCTTTGTGCTTACCGCGTAAACGGCTAGCAATTTCAGTTGCTAAACGGCCTAAAGTTTTGCCGTCTGCATCAACAACATACCAGTCGCGTTTTACGGTTTCTGGTTTAGCTGTAAAAGTTTTCATTATTGAAAATTACCCAATGTTTAGTTACACGTTGGTGAACGCTCGGTTCAAATACTATTGAGGTTCACACGACTCTTGTGTCCAGCAAACCTACCCCTTCGAGTAGCACTGCTGACTCTAAAATGCGAGTTTTTTGGGAAATAAAAAACTTGCTGCAACGTGGGGTCGCAAGATTATAGAGAAGTCAGAAAAAAAAATCGAGTCATAATTGAAAAACAATTGAATTCTTTTTCAATATTTCAGTGAAAAAAACGAATTTAGCACTTTTTTCTGATTTGACTGATAAATTCTTGCTACCTGAAGAGAAGAATTGTTCCTTTCCAGAGCGTTTGTAAGCTGCCTAATGCTTTCTATTTTCATATAAAAAAACATCAAGCAACTTAACCTGCGCCATCCTACCATAATGAAAGATGACTTTCTTCAAGAATTAAACATTAAGCAAGATGAGGTTGCACCAAATATTCTTCACTTTGCATCTCTTGCAAACGAGAAAGGCAACGCTGATATTCAAACTGTAAAAAATCACCTTGGTAAATCGCATTCATTTCAACATCTGCATTAATAATCAGTTTCACTCTACGTTCATAAAATTCATCAACTAATGCTAAAAACCGACGAGCAACATCTTCATTTAACGCGTTCATTTGCGTCATTTCATGTAATAGAACTGTATGATAATGCTTAGAAAGCTCGATGTAATCAAGCTGGCTACGCGCTTCCACACATAAGGTTGCAAAATTAACTGCCAGTACACCATTAGCGACTTTTCTGACTTTCATCGGCCGATGATTAATGGTTAAAGTCACATCGGTTTGTGGTTCACTGGTGACTAAGTGAGAAAAAACCCTCTCCATTTCTTGACGGTTTTTATCACTTAATGGGGATAAGAAAAGATGTGCTTGTGTTAACGTTCTTAAACGATAATCAATACCTGCATCAACATTTAAAATGTCGCAATGATGTTTGATTTGTTCTATTGCAGGTAAAAAACGAGAACGCTGTAATCCGTTGCGATAAAGCTCGTCAGGAGGAATATTCGATGTTGCGACTAGAGTGATCCCTCTGGCAAATAACGCTTCTAATAACGTGCCTAAAATCATGGCATCCGTAATATCAGAAACAAAAAACTCATCAAAACAAAGTACATCTGTTTGTGCTTTAAAGCCATCAGCAATAATTTCTAGTGGATCTTCTTGTCCTTGTAAGCTTTTTAGTTCTTCTTGAACACGTAACATAAAACGATGAAAGTGGAGTCGCAACTTTCGCTCTGTTGGTAAACTTTGATAAAACATATCCATAAGCCATGTTTTACCTCGTCCCACTCCGCCCCACATATATAAACCACGTTCTGGTGCAACAAGCTGTTTTTTTGTGCGAATTCGCCCGAACAATCGTTGTGTTAACGAATTTTTTTCTGGTGGAGTCTCTTTTAATAATGCATGGTATATCTGTTGAAGATGGAGAACAGTTTTTCGCTGAACATCGTCAGGTTGATAATCACCTTGCATCAATGCGGCTTCATAAAGTGATAACGGCGTACTAACAGTCATGAATGCCCTCTTATCCTTAATTTTCTGACATACTAGGTTGTGTCTGTCGAATGTCTCTATTATAAGCATTAAGAATTGTTTTAACATCAACGTAACACAGGAATTTCATATTAAGCTTAAGGATATTATTCCACCCATGCCTTTTAGCGGTTATGATGTTATAAGAATCCATCGTCCTCACTATTAGATGAAAAGGAGTTGCCATGGTTTGGGTTTATGCACTGATTGGATTAGTTGTAGGTCTTATTATCGGCGCACTCGCAATGCGTTACGGTAACAGCACCCTTCGCCAACAAGATGCTATAAAAGCAGAGTTAGATACAAAAAAAGAAGAACTGGATACTTATCGCAATGAGCTTGTCAGCCACTTTGCTAGAAGCGCTGAACTATTAGATAACATGGCGAGAGATTACCGTCAGCTTTACCAACATATGGCAAAAAGCTCTAATGAGCTCATGCCAGATATGCCAGCTCAAGATAATCCATTTAATTACCGATTAAGTGAATCTGAAGCAGCAAATGATCAATCCCCAATAAAAATGCCACCTCGTGATTATTCCGAAGGGGCATCTGGATTGTTCAGACCTACAGATAAAAAAGACAATTAATACTAAAACGCCACATTTATTGTGGCGTTTTTCTTTCTATTAAATACCATAAAATGGCAATTATTTGCTATGGTTTTAAAGATAGCTTTTGTCTTGTAAATCCGTGTAAAAGAAAGCAAAGTGCATCATGTCTTAATGAACTTTCCTTTGTTAGTACAGGTCTTAATGACATCGTGCTCATTTTGAGCAATAAATTTTATTTTGATAACTGTATCAAGAGACTCTAATTCATGTTGACTAAAAAAAGAAAATTATTACTTAGTGCATTAGCAATGAGTGTCGGACTTTCACTCTCAACTATCCCAGCAACCAGCATGGCTGCATTACCTGCAGTTATGCCGTCGGGAGAACAACTCCCAAGCCTTGCACCTATGTTAGAAAAAGTGCTACCAGCCGTTGTCAGTGTGCATGTTTCAGGAACACGAGTACAAAGCCAACAAGTGCCTGAAGAGTTTAAATTTTTCTTTGGTCCTAACTTTCCATCACAACAACAAAGTATTCGCCCTTTTGAAGGCTTAGGCTCAGGCGTCATTATTGATGCACAAAAAGGCTATGTATTAACCAATAACCACGTTGTTGATGGTGCAGATAAAATTCAACTACAAATTAATGATGGTCGTGAATTTAGCGCCAAATTAATTGGTAGCGATCCACAAACAGATATCGCCTTACTGCAAATTGAAAAACCAACAAATTTAACAGCAATAAAAATGGCGGACTCAGACCAACTGCGCGTTGGTGACTTTGCTGTTGCTGTCGGTAATCCATTTGGTTTAGGTCAAACCGCAACATCCGGTATTATTTCCGCGTTAGGCCGTAGTGGCTTAAATCTTGAGGGTTTAGAGAACTTTATTCAAACAGATGCTTCTATCAACCGTGGTAACTCTGGTGGTGCATTAGTTAACTTAAATGGTGAGTTAATCGGAATTAACACCGCTATTTTAGCACCAGGAGGCGGCAATATCGGTATCGGCTTTGCAATCCCAAGTAATATGGCACGAGATCTTAGCCAACAACTGATCTCTCATGGCGAAGTTAAACGTGGCATTTTAGGTATTCGTGGCACAGAAATGAATTCTGATCTGGCGAAATCCTTTAATATTGATGCACAACGTGGTGCTTTTGTCAGCGAAGTTTTACCTGATTCATCCGCAGCAAAAGCAGGTATTAAACCGGGTGACGTTTTAATTTCTGTTGATGGAAAACGTATCAATAGCTTTGCAGAGTTACGAGCTAAGGTTGGAACAACACCTCCAGGTAAAGAAATTCTGATTGGCTTAATCCGTCAAGGTAAACCAATGGATGTCAAAGTGACATTAGAGAAACAATCAGCAGATGCAACACGCGCAGATAACTTCTCTCCTGCACTACAAGGCGCCACATTAAGTAACTACTTAAACAAACAAGTCAAAGCTGTTGCTGTAGATTCTGTAGAGAAAGATTCAGCGGCGGCGGCATCTGGTTTACAGAAAGGCGACCTGATTATTGGTATCAATAATACGCCAATAGCATCATTAGGCGATTTACGTAAAGCCATTGATGCTAAACCCCCTGTTCTTGCATTAAACATACAGCGTGGTAATGATGAAATTTACCTGCTGTTACGTAATACACCGCGCTAAGAAGTAAGCTTTCACCTATCTAATTTATTGATTTCCTTAGCCCTGTAATATTGATTATAGGGCTTTTTTTTATGTTAATTTTTGATAAGAGTCATTAGCTTAAAATAGGATATTATGCACTGAGCGATGCTTTCATAAGTTAAACTATGCTATTCTCATCACTGCTACGCAAATAATCTCACGGTCAGACATAAATACAGGATTTTTATGTTAACTAAGTTACTGCGATCGACACTGATTGGCCTTTTAACAGCAGCAATTCTTTTGATTGCAGTCCCTTCGATTCGTCCTATTTTTATTGAACACCTTATTAATGGTGATTTTCTCAATGCGCCGTTTAGCTACAATACGGCGGTACGTCGTGCTGCCCCTGCAGTCGTCAATGTTTATAGCAGTACCATGGGAAGCTTTTCTCAAGAAGGTCGCGAACTGACCTCTTTAGGTGCTGGCGTTATTATGGATGGGCGAGGTTATATTCTAACAAATCAACATGTTATTAATAATGCTGATCAGATTATTGTTGCATTACAAAATGGTGATCTTTATGAAGGCTTACTTGTTGGTTCCGATCCTTTAACTGATTTAGCCGTTTTAAAAATCGATGCAGAGAAACTTCCGACGATCCCTATTAATAGTAAACGGATCTCACATGTAGGAGATGTTGTACTTGCTATTGGTAACCCATTTAATATTGGGCAAACCATTACTCAAGGGATAATTAGTGCAACAGGCCGGGTGGGGTTAAGTCCAACACGTTACCAAAATTTTCTACAAACAGATGCCTCAATTAATGAAGGCAACTCAGGTGGAGCACTTATTAATACAGAGGGCGAACTTGTGGGTATTAATACCATGACGTTTGACTCAGGAACCTACAATGGGTATCGCCCAAGTGCTGAAGGCTTAGGCTTTGCTATTCCAACCGAATTGGCTGTAAAAATCATGAATAAACTTATCCGTGATGGTCGTGTTATTCGTGGTTTTATCGGTATCACAGCTAAAGAATTACCAAGAATTCGCTCGTCAAATACTGATATTAAACAAATCCAAGGGCTACGTATTTTCCGGATCTCACCAAACAGTCCAGCAGATAAAGCAGGCATAAAAACAGGTGATATCATTCTTAGCATCAACCATGCGCCTGCAACTTCTGCCATGGAAATGATGGACTATATTGCAGAGACTCGCCCCGGCACAGTATTGCCCGTTACGTTATTACGTGAGGGTAATGAGTTAAATGTTGATGTGACTATTTCGGAATACCAACCAGAATCTTAACTCACACATAATCTCCCTATAACCCGCTAATAGGGAGATTTCATATAAAATGTCGCACTTTGTAAGCAACTTTCTTGAAAACTTTCTGTATTACGATAATCCTCTAACGTGCTGTGATTACAACCGCTATATTCGCCTTCTTTAGTACCATCATTTTGCCAGCCACAAACCGGACAGATCTCAAAAAAGGCCTCATCTTTGTCTTTAAAGACAAGATAATGACAAGCAACACAACTCACTTCGAGTGGAAGGTGACAACTGCGTTTCTCTATCAAAGTAATCTCCTATTACAACAACGAATAAAGCGAAATTTTATTCATTTTTATTCGGTTTATTCGCGAGTGAATTATGTTCAACAGCATGCCAAATTTTTTCAGCTTTCCGTCCAATTAAAACCAATGAAATCGCTAAAATAAAGAAGAAAATCGCACTGTGTAAGCTATCCCAGAAATATTCAAAAAAACGAGTGTAAAGATTAATACCTAGGAATGTCAGGCCAAAGCCTCTTAACATGCCATCATCGGTTTTAAGACTGATATAGATACAAATAACGGAAACAACACCAAATAACAGTGCCCAAGGTAACAAATTCACACTTGAAGTACGATACCAAGTATCAGGATCATAATTACCAAAAATAGACATTATCCATAACGCAATAAAGAGATAAGTAAGTCCCATTATTTTTGTCATGATAAATAAACGACGGTGTGCCAACACATTTTGTAAGAAATAACAGCCCGCTAATAATACTGCACCAAAGAGAACGAAACGAATAGGATAGTTCATCCCTAACCAATAAGCGCCCCAACCTGACATATAACCCGTTTCAGCGCCAAACCAATTCCCTAACATCAGTAAGAAAAATAACCACACCAACGAGGAACGACTGATAAAACCAATCACACCATAAATCACACAACCAATTAAAAAGAGAGGGGCAATATGACCACTTCCCGTATCCAGCAATTCTCCTAGTTGCCAAAGAAAAATAGCGGTAAACATCACACCTAAAAAGAGAATAAATTCAGTACTGTAATGCCATTGTGTTTCTTTTCGCTGACGTTTAAATCCCCAAAAATAAAGTATGCAGGCAATAAGTGCCGGAGATATCACACGCATAATTTCAGAAACACTAAAAATTTCAATTAAATAATAAACTAATGCGCTATCACTAAAGATACTACCAACAGCAATAATCAAGCACGCAATCGCTATCCAAAACGCGTAACGACTCAACCGTTTCCAATCAAAGGGAATGCATTGCAACGTACTTCCTAATTGCTGATGTTCTTGTTCTGAAATCTCACCAGATTGCTGCCATTTATCAAGTGCTTGGCGAATAAGGCGTTCTTGTTTCCTTGTTACCTGCATATTTGTTCCTTTCTTTCAGCTCATCGCGTTTTTTCTAAAATAGGTTTATTTTTCTTACTGTATCTTGCCACGAAAGAAATGCCTTATGAATTATCTGATTATTATCATTAAAAAATAATAAACATGTCACATTATAATGAAAGAAATAATACATGATTATTATATTTCTCTTGTCTATCTTATAGGTTAATAGTCCTAAATAGTTATTTATTATCGTATAGAGCACAAATCTAAACTCACCAGAAGAAAATTTAGAAATCCTGTGATATGTATTATTTAATAAAGTATAAAGAGGCATTCAATGAAAATAGAATTAGCTAAAAGTCTTGAGTTAAATAGAGATATCACAGCAGAAGATGCCGATAAATTATTCTCAGAAAATAGAATAACATCAAAACATCTTTTTGAATGTACTGAACCTGATTGTCACGCCCAAGTAACATGCGCCAATCTTGATAAACCTAGTCGATTACGTAAAAGGATCCCTTACTTTAAATTTGTTTCTGAACACAGTGATGCCTGCAAAATAGGAATTAGTGAAGAAAGTGAATTTCGTAAAATAAAGAAAACACATGAAGATCCTGAAGCACTCCCTTTTATTTTAGATGATACTATTGAACTTGATCTCTCATCTCCTTATAAAAATAAAATTCATGATGTACCTGTCTTAGAAGAAGATAATAGTATAAAAAAAAGCTTAAAAAGAAAGGATGTTGATGAAGAAAATATAAATAAAACACGCCATGCAAGAAAGCGTTTATCTGGGCTAGTTAATGCTTTTATTAATAAAGAAAATTTCTTTCTAAATACTGCTGAAGGAAGAATTCATTTAAGAGACTTCTTCATTCATGTTAATGATAAAAAAGATCTCAGTGAGTATATCGATGAGCCACGAGTGTACTTTGGTAAGGCATGGATTAAACGGATAGATAATTATTACCTTGTTCGTTTTAATAATGAAATGCGAGCAGGTAATTTAAAATGTAAGCCAACATTTTTTATTACTGAGCGACTTGTCGATAGTTCAGAATATAAGAGAACATCTCGACAAGAATTAGATAAGATCGCTTTTTCTAAACCAGTACAACCCCTCTACTTATTTATATTCAGTGAATTACCACCGGTAAAAATGAATAGTAGTGATTTTATTAATTTCAAGTTAGATGATTTAACTTACCTATATTACAAAAAATGGGGCAAGAAAAATGAATGAAATATATGAAATAGCCTATTCAACAGTGACTAATCGACTATGTTTGTTTACAGGTACTGGATTTTCAAAGGCATTAACAAAAAATAAAGTACCTAGTTGGCAAGAATTACTTGAGAAAGTCTGTGATGAATTGAGTGGTTTAGAAAAGATAAAACAATCTTTATTCCCTAATAATGGTAAAAATCCATTAAGCTTAGAGGAGGCGGCTCAAGTTATTTATATTGAATACCAAAAAAGAGATAAAAATTTACATGAGAAAATTGCAGAAATTATAAAAGATATCAAATTATCTAAAAATAACGAACCTATAGAAGAATTCTTGGAAAATAATTCTCTGAGAATAATAACAACAAACTATGATAAATTGATTGAACATATGCTTTCAATTGATCATTGCCAATCCCTTGCTCCTGGATTACCAATTCCCAAATCGTCTTCAAAAATAAAAATTTATCACGTGCATGGTTCTATTGATTCACCAAGTAATATGGTTGTTACTTCTGATGATTATTTTAAATTTATAAACTATAACTCTTATTTTTCTAAAAAAATAAGCTCTATGATTTATGAAAATACAATTGTTATATTAGGCTATTCTCTTGGAGATACTAACCTAAAAGCAATTATTAATGAGTACAAAAATTTCTCACGGGAAAATGTTATTGGTTCTTCTATGTTTTTAGTATCTAGAAAGAAAATAGAATCCTACTTAAAAGAATACTATTTTCATTGCTATGGTATTAGAGTTATTGATGATTTAAATATTCATGATTTTTTTAAAAATTTAAATTCAAAAATAATAGAAGTAGAAAAAACCGTTGAAAGTTCAATAAAAAATATAAAAAAAGTACTACATGGAAATCATAGCTTTTCTGAAAAATTCTTAAGAGTAGAAAATAGTTTTTATGAAATAATAATATCATTAGCTGCCTTTGGTGCTAAAGTGACAGATAAAAAAACCATGAACATGATAGAGAAAATAATACAGGAAAAAATAAAACTAACGAGTGAAAATAGTGCTTGGGAACAATATGTTCATTTGGCAAATTGGCTAATCTATCTTGCAACTATCATTGAAATAAAAAGCACCCCATTAGAAGATATATATCTTAAAGCAGTATCTCATTCAATGGATCACATGGCTAAAGATTATTCCATAGGATATTCTTGGCATGCTTATCGTGCATGGGAAAATAAATGGCCGTCTCTTATTGTATCAAATAGAGTTATGATAAAAAATTATGTTCGTGAGAATATTAGTAATAACGATGCTGTTAATTTAGTTAAAAACTTATAATTAATTTGAACTAAATAAAAAACCATAGCACAACAATGTACTATGGTTTTAAATGGCTAAAAAAGCTAGCTAAAATAAATTAGTCATTAGCGCGTAAACGTTCTATTTTCGCCCCTAATCCTTGTAATTTAGCTTCAATATTTTCATACCCACGATCGATATGATAAATACGATCCACAATAGTTGTACCTTCAGCGATACACCCCGCAAGGACTAAACTTGCAGAAGCACGTAAATCCGTCGCCATCACTTGTGCGCCTGAAAGTTTTTCAACACCATGACATAACACCGTATTACTTTCGATTTCAGCATGAGCACCCATGCGAATTAACTCAGGAATATGCATAAAACGATTTTCAAAAATAGTTTCTGTGATCATTCCTGCGCCTTCGGCAACTAAGTTTAAAAGGCTAAACTGTGCTTGCATATCAGTCGGGAACCCAGGATGCGGTGCTGTACGCAAGGTTACCGCTTTAGGACGTTTACCATGCATATCAAGGCTGATCCAATCTTCACCAACTTCTATATCTGCACCCGCTTCACGTAATTTCGCCAACACTGCATCTAACGTATCAGGCTTTGCATTACGACAAACAACGCGGCCACGAGAAACAGCAGCCGCAACTAAGAAAGTACCCGTTTCAATACGATCAGGTAGAATTTGATAAGTACCACCACCAAGGCGTTCTACACCTTCAATAGTAATACTGTCTGTACCTGCACCGCTGATTTTGGCACCTAATGTATTAAGAAAATTAGCGGTATCTTCAATTTCAGGCTCTCTTGCCGCATTCTCGATGATAGTTTTACCTTCGGCTAACACTGCTGCAGTCATAATAGTGATAGTGGCACCCACGCTCACTTTATCCATGACAATATGTGCGCCTTTTAATCGCCCATCAACACGAGCTTTTACATAACCTTCATCAAGCGTGATTTCAGCGCCTAATTGCTCTAAACCTGTAATATGAAGATCAACAGGACGAGCGCCAATGGCACAACCACCGGGTAAAGAAACCTGACCTTGACCAAAGCGAGCGACTAACGGCCCTAATGCCCAAATAGAAGCACGCATGGTTTTAACTAACTCGTAAGGTGCACAGAATTCGTTGATATTACGAGCATCAACAAAAACAGAGCCGTTACGTTCAACATTAGTTCCTAAGCGATTAAGTAATTTAATCGTTGTATCAATATCTTTTAACTTAGGAACATTGGTTAATTCTACTGGCTCTTCGGCAAGGATCGCAGCGAACAGGATTGGTAATGCAGCGTTTTTTGCGCCTGAAATAGTGACCTCACCTGATAAACAGGTTGGTCCTTGTACTCTAAATTTATCCATCTGTAGAACTCTCTTTTTTATTTTGCTGTACGCTGTATACCTACTGAATCAAAGCCCGTTAAGTTTACGATCCCTCTTCCACTCTTCAGGTGTGTAGGCTTTAATAGACAAAGCGTGAATACGGTTATCTGCGATATATTCCATCAAAGGGGCATAAATGGTTTGTTGTTGTTTTACTCTGCTCATTCCCTCAAACATAGCGCCAACAACGACAACTTGAAAATGACTGCCGTCACCGTTAACGATGACTTCATCTAAAGACAGGCTGTCCATTAATACTTGTTTGATTTCATTTGTATCCATAATTGCTCAATCTCAACGTTAAAATAATAATCAGTCGTCTATCCTAATGGAATCCGCCCTACTCTTAAACCATCAAAAACCCCCTTAATGATAAAAGTATCACGAAGGGGGCGTTTTAATTGCTTTTAGTTAAAACCCGTATTAGGCAATATTCATAATTTCATCAAGATCATAGAGAGTAATAAGAGTCTGAAAACGCTCACTTACGCCTTGAATAATAAATTGGCGATGTTGTGCTTCCATCTCTGCTTTTAGGTGAACAAAAAGCGCCAATCCTGTTGAATCGATATGACTCAATGCCGAAATATCAATAATATTGATATCGGTTAATAATGCTTTACGTTGCTGCCAAGCAGGTAATAACGTTTCGCGATCTAACGTTCCTTGAAAAAAGAGGATATCGCCCTTTTTTTCCCAATTTAACGAGGACGACATGTTATTTTTTCTCATCCAGTGTGATTGGTGTTTTTGCACTAATTTCTAACTGTTTTGTTAAACCATCAACACCTTTAGAATTTAAAATATCTGACCACTCATTCTGTTTTGTGGTGATCATGCTGACACCTTCCGCAATCATGTCATAAGCTTGCCATTCGCCTGTTTTGCTGTTTTTACGCCATTGGAAATCAAGGCGAACAGGTGGGCGACCATTTTTATCAATAATGGTAACGCGAATAGTGAGGTTTGTTTTATCTGCGAACGGTTTTGCTGGCTCAATACGATATTCTTGTCCTTCATACATCGCTAATGCTTGACCATATACTTGAGCAAGGTACGCTTCAAATGCAGTAAAATAAGCATCGCGTTGAGCTGGTGTTGCAGTACGATAATGAGGCCCTAATACTAATGCACCCGCATATTTAATTTGTACATATGGCAATAATTCTTGTTGAACAATTTGGCGCAAAACTTCAGGATTTTTACGAATTTCAGGCTGTTCATTTTTTAATTTAGTAAACGTTTTTTGTGCGGCATCTTCCATCAGTATATATGGATTGGTTTTATCTACAGCCATCGCAAAAGGTGTAATGACTAACAGTGCGACCATCAATAAGCGTTTAAACATACTTTCGCTCTCCTAAAAAAGTTTTAATAATAGGATGCTTTACTTAATTAAATGTATAAATACATCCTATAAGAATTAATGATTAAGGTAATGCTGGATGTTCTTCAGTCGGTTCAGATTCAGATTTTGCTGAACCATCACCATCTCCTGTTTTATAAAGGAACTGACCGATGAGATCCTCTAGTACCATTGCTGAATTAGTATTAGTGATCCGTCCTCCGTCTTTAAGCAGAGTAGAATCTAATGCTTCATCATAAAAACCTAAATTCAATGCAAGGAACTGCTCACCTAATAAACCAGATGTACGAATAGACAGTGAGCTACTTTCTGTAATGTGGTCATAAATACTCAGAATATCGAGCGCGACTTCAGGGCGATAGTTCCCTTCATCTTCTTCTTTTAATGTGATAGAAGAAACACGACCAATCACCACACCACCAATCTTAACTGGGGAACGTTCTTTTAACCCACCAATATTACCGAAGCTGGCATAAACGCGATAAGTTGGTTGATTACCCATTTCTTTAATATCAGCCACTTTTAGGCATAAGAAAATCACAGCGGCTAGCGCAATCAGAACAAATAGACCAACCCAAACTTCAATTTTTTTACTTTGCATGACTTAGTTCCCAAACATCAGTGCTGTTAGCACAAAATCTAAACCCAATACGGCTAACGATGAATGAACAACAGTACGTGTTGTTGCTCTGCTAATCCCTTCTGATGTTGGGATTGCGTCATACCCGTTAAAGAGCGCTATCCAAGTGACGGTAATGGCAAAAACGACACTCTTAATAAAGCAATTCACTAAATCTAATCGCCATTCAACGGCACCTTGCATAGATGCCCAGAAAAAGCCTTCATCGATCCCTTTCCAATCCACACCAACAATGGCACCACCCCAAATACCGATGGCAACAAAAATAAGTGAAAGCAATGGCATGCTAATTAAACCGGCCCAAAAGCGGGGTGCAACGACTCGCCGTAAAGGATCGACTGCCATCATTTCTAAACTAGAAATTTGTTCTGTGGCTTTCATTAAACCAATTTCCGCTGTTAATGCAGAACCTGCTCGGCCTGCAAATAATAATGCGGTTACCACAGGGCCCAATTCTCGTAACAAAGAGAGAGCCACCATCATGCCAAGACTGGCTTCAGCACTAAATGTTGTCAGTACAAGATAACCTTGTAATCCCAGCACCATGCCAATAAATAGACCAGACACCATGATGATTAATAAAGATTGAACGCCAACGTTATACAGCTGCTTCATTAAAAGAGGCCACTGTTTACGGAATTCTGGTTTACCGACTAATGCACGAAAGAGCATAATGCCAGCTCTACCGAATGTTGCAAAAATCGCTAACGCTCTAGCGCCAATACGAGCTAATAAATTTACCACGTACTAATTTCCTCGTCCTAATAGGTCGTCCTGATAATCTCCCGCAGGAAAACGGAAAGGTACCGGGCCATCAGCAATTCCATCTAAAAACTGTCTGACTTGCCTATCTGGGTTGTCCTGTAATTCTTTTGCACTACCTTGAGCAATAACTTTTTGCTCCGCAACAATATAAGCGTAATCGGCAATGCTCAACACTTCAGGCACATCATGAGAAACCACAACACACGTCACTCCGAGTGCATGATTTAACTCATCAATCAGCTTAACAAGTACGCCCATAGTGATAGGATCTTGCCCAACAAAAGGTTCATCAAACATAATTAATTCGGGATCAAGCGCAATGGCTCTGGCTAATGCGGCTCTTCGAGCCATACCACCTGATAACTCAGAAGGCATTAAACTTGCAGCACCACGTAAACCCACGGCTTCAAGCTTCATCATCACCGTTGTACGTATAAGCGCTTCAGGTAAATTTGTATGCTCTCTTAGTGGAAAGGCTACATTTTCAAATACATTCATGTCGGTAAAAAGGGCACCAGACTGAAAAAGCATACTCATTTTCTTTCTTGCGTGATACAACGCAGAACGTGATAGCGCCGGAATATTATCGCCATCAAACCAAATTTCGCCGCTATCAGGAAGAATTTGTCCTCCCATAAGGCGTAATAAAGTTGTTTTACCAATCCCAGAAGGGCCCATAATTGCAGTCACTTTTCCTCTAGGTACAACAAGGTTAATCTCAGAAAAGATCTTCCTACTACCACGAGTGAAGTTCATATTGCGCACTTCAATTAGATTGTCAGATTGTGCGTTCATGAATAAAACATCCTCAAGCCTGTCTGCATAAACAAATTTTTACGCTATTTTGGCAGGTCATTCGTTATGTTACAAAGAAATCACCACTATTTAGCAATTTATTGCACGGTTAATTTTACTTTTCGTGCTTGGCTAGTCAAAATATGGTGAATTAGCAAAACCTTTTGACAATATGTTTTTTTATCAGCCCTGTCTTATTGGTTTTTTCTTTCTTTACTTGCTCATTGTCGGAAAACTGATGGCATGTTGATTACTTTGTCTCTTTTAATTTTTGGATTGATGCTACTTGTTTATGCATCAGACCGATTAGTCTATGGTGCGAGCGTTTTTGCGCAATCGTTAAAAATTCCCCCCGCCGTTATCGGTATTTTAATTGTAGGCACTGGCACATCATTACCTGAACTTTTTGTTTCTACCGATGCCTCGGTTCATAATTTACCTGACATTGCTATTGGTACTGCTATTGGTTCTACACTTACCAATCTCCTTCTTATTGCGGGCATTGGGGCGATGATCTACCCCATGAACATACAATCTGCAGTACTGAAAAAAGAGCTTCCATTGATGATTATCGTCATCATGCTTGTGGGTATTATTTTATCTAGTGGAAACCTAGGGCTGAGAGAAGGTACTTTGCTCTTTTTTATTGGTTTTGCATCTATCTTTCTCATGATAAAAACGATGCATAAAACACTTACACAAGAGCGCCATGTATTACCTTTAGAAACCTTAACCCGTTTTGAATTACAGACAAATCCTCGTAATTCAGTTGCTCTTTTTTGGGTCGTTATTGCCTTACTGATTATTCCAGTTGCGACTCAAATGATATTAGATAATGTCTTTATTCTAATGCAACAGTATCATCTTAGTGGCCTTTTTGTTGGCTTAACCTTGCTATCTATTGGAACAAGCTTACCTGAATTAGCGACAACCATTGTTGCAGCGCTAAGACGTGAAAATGAATTAGCGTTAGGAAATATTATAGGTGCTAATATTTTTAACCTGACATTTGTGTTAGGAATGCCAGCATTACTTTCACCAAGTACATTTAATATCAATACGTTTTATTTTAGTTTTGCTGTACTTGGTGTGGCTAGTTTATTGTTCTCTATCTTTTCCTTAGGGCGGAAACGGCGCCTTAATCGAGGAAAAGGGATCTTCTTATTAGTTTGCTTTATTGTTTATATTACGGTGTTGTGCGTTGCACATTCTCTCTTAACCTAAAATAAATGGTACAAAAAAATGACCGAGTTTGATTTTCAGCAAGCGGGCAAAAAAGTCCTTCATATTGAACGTGATGGGTTAGCTGAACTAGAACAATATATCAACGATGATTTTACGCTTGCCTGTGAAAAGATTTTTCACTGCCAGGGTCGAGTGATTGTGATGGGTATGGGTAAATCTGGCCATATTGGGCATAAAATTGCTGCAACATTTGCCAGTACAGGAACACCTTCTTTTTTTGTTCATCCCGGTGAAGCAAGTCATGGCGATTTAGGCATGGTCACAGAAAAAGATATTGTTCTAGCGATTTCAAACTCGGGTGAAGCCAGTGAGATCCTCGCCCTCATTCCGGTTCTGAAACGCAAACAGATAACACTGATTTGTATGACACGCACTCCTCAAAGTACAATGGGGAAAGCGTCTGATATTCATCTTTGTATCAAAGTTCCTAAAGAAGCCTGCCCTTTAGGACTTGCTCCCACAACAAGTACAACAGCAACATTAGTGATGGGTGATGCGCTGGCCATCGCACTTTTACGTGCGCGAGGCTTTACTGCTGAAGATTTTGCCCTTTCTCATCCTGGTGGTGCATTAGGTCGTAAATTACTCCTTCATGTGAGTGACTTAATGAATAAAGACGCTGATATCCCTCGCGTTACTAAAGACGCAACGTTACGCGAAGCACTTGTTGAGATTACCCGTAAAAAATTAGGTATGACGGTAATCTGCGATGATAGTATGTTGATTAACGGTATCTTTACTGACGGTGACTTACGACGCATATTTGATTTAGGAATTGATCTTAACAATGCCAAAATCTCTGATGTGATGACAAGAGGAGGTATTCGTATTCGCCCTGATTGTTTAGCCGTTGAAGCACTAAATTTAATGCAAGCAAAACATATCACCTCGTTGTTAGTAACAGAACAAGATAGTGATATCCTGTTAGGTGTTTTACATATGCATGATCTATTACAAGCCGGTGTTGTATAAGCTAGTCATAACGTTCGAAGGATAAAAATGAATACAATGATAGAAACTTGTTATGGTGCAGTAAGCGAGCAAGTCATCAAAAAAGCAGAAAAAATCCAATTGCTGATTTGTGACGTTGATGGTGTTATGTCGGACGGACTCATTTATATGGGCAATAATGGCGAAGAGCTAAAAGCTTTTAATGTCCGTGATGGGTATGGCATTCGTTGTTTGCTTACATCAGGCATTGAGGTTGCTATCATTACAGGTCGTCAATCTAAGCTGTTAGAAGATCGTGCTAAAACGCTTGGCATTACATATCTTTACCAAGGTCAGCATAATAAGCTTTTGGCGTATCAACAACTGTTAGATACACTAAACCTTAAACATGAACAAACTGCCTATATTGGTGACGACCTGATAGATTTACCTGTAATGGAAAAAGTTGGACTCTCCGTCGCGGTTGCCGATGCACATCCATTACTCACACCTCGGGCGGACTACGTTACTCGCATTATGGGTGGGCGTGGTGCAGTACGAGAATTATGTGATTTAATCCTTTTAGCTCAAGGTCGGCTTGAAGAAGCTAAAGGTCTTTCGATTTAACGTATAACGACACAGAATGAATAAATTAAAATCCTGGTTTACCTTAATTCTTGCAATTATCGCCCTTGGGCTAATTGGCTGGAACTATACTAACAACACTGAATTCGGTGATAGTGAAGTTGTTGATGATGGTCAACCAACTTATCAATCTAAATCATCGATATCTTTTGTTTACGAGCCAACAGGTATACTTGGATATAAACTCGTTGCTGATGATGTCAAAAACTATGCTCAGCAAAAGTTTACATGGTTTACTAACCCTGTCTTAACCACTTATTCGCCGACAGGGGATGCAACATGGACCGTGCGCGCCAATAAAGCCAAGCTAACCAACAGTAAAATGCTCTATCTTTATGGCGATGTTCAAATTGATAGCTTAGCGGATGACTCTCAACTACAGAGAATAAGCACTGATAACGCTATCGCGAATTTGGATACACAGGATGTTTCCTCTGATGATGAAGTGACTATTATCGGCGTCGGACTGAAATCAGTCGGCTTAAAAATGCGAGGCAATCTGCGCGAGAAACACGCAGAGCTGATTGAAAAGGTAAACACCTATTATGAGATCCCAAATGAATCAAAAAATCCGTAATACACTGATTATCGGTACATTATTAGCAATAAGTGTACCTGCGATGGCGCTTAAAGATGACACGCAACAACCTATCGTTGTCAATTCAGAAAAACAGTCGCTTGATCTAGAGAAAAATGTCACGACATTTACACAAAATGTTGTAATTAAACAAGGATCTATCGATATTCGTGCTGATAAAGTCGTTGTTACACGCCCTGGTGGTGACTCTAAAAAAATCGTCATTGAAGCATTTGGTAATCCCGTAACTTTTTATCAGTTACAAGATGATGGCAAACCTATCAAAGGTCGTGGCGACAAGATGACCTATGAAATGGATAAAGAATTAATGACCTTAACGGGTAAAGCCTATCTTGAACAATTAGACAGTAATATCACTGGTGATAAGATCACTTATCTCGTCCCAACTCAGCAAATGGAAGCATTTAGCGGTAAAGGTAAACAGGTTACCACTGTTTTACTGCCTTCCCAGTTGCAAGAGAAAGGTACTGGTGCTAACAACAAAGGTAAGTAACACTTTATGGCGCTGTTAAAAGCTGAAAATTTAGCAAAAGCATACAAAGGGCGCACCGTTGTCGGTGATGTTAGCCTGAATGTTAATTCAGGTGAAATTGTAGGCTTACTTGGCCCTAATGGTGCCGGTAAAACAACAACATTCTATATGGTTGTCGGCATTGTCGCTCGTGATGCAGGTAGTATTACTATTGATGATGAAGACATCACTCTGTTACCGTTACATGAACGTGCGCGTAAAGGAATAGGCTATCTACCTCAAGAAGCCTCTATTTTTAGACGGCTAAGCGTTTATGACAACATTATGGGAATTTTAGAAATTCGCCATGATTTAACACCAGAGCAGCGAAAAGATCGTGCAGAAGAGCTATTAGAAGAGTTCAATGTAAGCCATTTGCGTAACAGCTTAGGGCAATCATTATCAGGGGGCGAACGCCGTCGAGTTGAAATTGCACGCGCGTTAGCTGCAAACCCTAAATTCATTTTATTAGATGAACCTTTTGCTGGTGTTGATCCAATTTCAGTATTGGATATTAAAAAAATTATCCAGCATCTACGTGATTATGGATTAGGTGTACTGATTACTGACCATAATGTTCGTGAAACATTAGATGTGTGTGAACGAGCCTATATTGTCAGCCAAGGTCACCTTATCGCTCATGGTTCACCAGAAGAAATTCTTGAAAATGAGCAAGTTAAACGTGTTTACTTAGGTGAAGGCTTCCGCCTTTAATCTTAGATTCACTTTTACTCTGTCATGGATGACAACAGCCAAGGACTCATCGCATTATTATGAAACAAAGTCTGCAACTTCGTCTCAGTCAGCAATTGGCAATGACGCCACAGCTACAACAGGCTATTCGTTTGTTGCAACTTTCGACGCTTGAATTACAACAAGAAATTCAGCAAGCGCTTGAATCCAACCCTCTTCTCGAACAAGACGACGATCAACAAGATCCCATTTCAGATGATGCCTCTCATACAGAAAATCAATCTGACTCTACAACAGAAACAACAACTGAAAACGAAGTTGAAGAGTTTGACACACTGGATGCTTTAGAACAAAAAGAGATGCCTGACGATCTCCCATTAGACACTCAATGGGAAGAAATCTACACCGCGGGCACACCTTCTGGTACCAGTAATGACTATATGGATGACGAACTCCCACTGTATCAAGGTGAAACAACAGCTTCATTACAAGATTATCTGACATGGCAGGCTGATCTCACTCCGTTTACAGAAACAGACAGAGCCATTGCCATAAGTATTATCGATGCAGTTGATGAAACAGGATATTTAACTGTTACAACAGATGACATCCTGCTTGGAATGGGCGATGATGAGATAGAGCTTGATGAAGTTGAAGCCGTATTAAAACGTATTCAACGCTTTGATCCTATTGGAGTTGCAGCGCGTGATTTAAAGGAGTGTCTTTTGATCCAGCTTTCTGCTTTTTCAACAGATACCCCTTATCTTAAAGAAACACAGTTGGTCATTAGCCAACATTTAGAATTATTGGGTAATCGCGACTTTCGCCAATTGATGCGCCAAACGAAGTTACGTGAAGAGACATTAAAATCGGTTATTGAGATAATTCAATCACTTGATCCTAAACCTGGATTAAGTATTGATACAAGTGAGTCAGAGTATGTTATCCCAGATATACTGGTAAAAAAATCAGGTGAACGCTGGCAAGTTGAGTTAAATACAGATAGCATTCCTCGCCTACGTATAAATGAAACCTATGCTGCATTGGGTCAGTCAACTCAAAATGAGAGCGATGGAAAATTTATTCGTGACAATTTACAAGAAGCCAAATGGCTGATAAAAAGTTTAGAAAGCCGTAATGAGACATTATTAAAAGTCGCTCATTGCATTGTTGACACACAGCAGGCATTTTTCGAATTGGGTGAAGAGCATATGAAACCCCTCGTGTTAGCGGATATCGCTGAACAGGTTGAAATGCACGAATCCACCATTTCTCGAGTGACAACGCAAAAATTTTTGCATTGCCCAAGAGGAATTTTCGAATTGAAGTATTTTTTCTCTAGCCATGTGAATACTGATAGCGGAGGCGAAGCCTCTTCAACAGCAATCAGGGCTTTAGTGAAGAAACTAATCGCAGCAGAAAATCCAGCGAAACCACTTAGTGATAGTAAACTGGCTGATATGCTCGCAGAACTTGGTATCCAAGTTGCTCGACGCACTGTTGCGAAATATAGAGAGTCATTATCCATCCCGCCTTCAAATCAACGCAAAGAGTTGGTTTGAGCATAATTGAGAAGGAAGACACTATGGAACTTCAAATCACTGGTCATAACATTGAATTAACTGATGCTCTGCGTGATACCGTCAAAGCAAAAAGCGCGAAATTACCTCAGTTCTTTGACAAAATTAATAACGTTCAGGTTATCCTGAAAGTCGAGAAAGTGAATAAAATCGCTGAAGCGACCATTCAAGTTAATGGCGGTGAATTACATGCCTCTGCTGAAGCAGAAGATATGTACGCAGCAATTGATGGATTAATGGATAAACTGGCTCGTCAATTAACCAAACACAAAGATAAACTGAGACAACATTAATTCATTTCCCATTGCGAAATGGGGATACAATCGGCGAAGTTACTGCGTTGTTTATGACTCGGTTCAAGCCAACGCCTAATCAATATCAGTAACAAAAAACCAGATGTCACTTTGTGGCATCTGGTTTGCTGGTCTAAGTGAATAAGACAATGAATAACGATACAAAGATGAATATTAGCGACGTACTTTCTCTGGCATGTACACATAATGATGTACATTGCACGAGTAAAAAGCGCGCGTTAGAAATTATCAGTGAAAATGCAGCAAAAGCACTTAATTTACCCGAAACACTGATATTTGAAGCCTTACTGACGCGTGAAAAAGTCGGTACAACAGGGATTGGGGGTGGTTTAGCTATCCCTCATGGACGTATTGAAAGTGATGAAACAGAAAAAGTAGTTGGTGTGTTTCTTCACCTAAGCGAACCTATTGCCTTCGACGCTATTGATAATCAACCTGTCGATTTGTTGTTCGCATTACTCGTTCCTGCAACACAGTGCAAGGAACATTTACACACACTGTCTTTGATTGCAAAACAGTTGGCAGACAAAAACTTATGTCGCCGACTACGCTCCGCACAAAGTGATGAAGAGCTTTATCAGATTATCACAGAATAACCCCTACGGGTTTGTTGGGACGCGAATAGCATACAGTGGAATGATATTCATCACTGGGAAATTATAGGGGAGCTACCTCATGGTGCTGATGATAGTCAGCGGACGCTCTGGTTCAGGTAAGTCAGTCGCTTTGCGTGCGCTTGAAGACATGGGATTTTATTGTGTTGATAACTTGCCTGTTGATCTTTTACCTGAGCTCGCAAAAACACTGGCTGAACGTGATGCTTCTGCTGCCGCAGTCAGTATTGATGTCCGAAATATGCCAGAGTCGCCGGAGATCTTCGAAAAAGCGCTGGAAAGTTTACCCGCTGAATATTCTCCACAACTCTTATTTTTAGACGCAGATAGAAATACTTTAATTCGTCGTTATAGTGATACACGACGCTTGCACCCACTTTCGACCAAAAACCTTTCATTAGAAATGGCAATTGATACCGAAAGTGATCTGCTTGAGCCATTGCGATCACGTGCTGATCTCATCATTGACACCTCTGAGATGTCAGTCCATGAGCTTGCAGAAATGCTGCGGACTCGTTTATTAGGTAAACGTGAACGTGAGCTGACAATGGTCTTTGAATCCTTTGGCTTTAAGCACGGTATTCCTATTGATGCAGATTATGTTTTTGATGTGCGTTTCTTACCAAACCCACATTGGGACCCTAAGCTGCGCCCGATGACAGGCCTCGATCGCCCTGTTGCGGCATTTTTAGATAGACACACCGAAGTTCATAATTTTATTTATCAAACCAGAAGCTATCTTGAACTCTGGTTGCCGATGTTAGAAACCAATAACCGTAGCTACTTGACGGTTGCAATTGGTTGTACGGGGGGTAAACACCGTTCGGTTTATGTTGCAGAACAACTTGCCGACTATTTCCGCTCTAGAGGGAAAAACGTACAATCACGACACAGAACACTAGAAAAACGCAAATGACCCAATATCGACAAGTTGCGATTAAAAATCGACTCGGCATGCATGCAAGGCCGGCGATGAAATTGTTTGATTTAGTGAAAACATTTCAATCAACCGTCATTTTACGCAACAACGAAGGGGTTGAAGCACAAGCAGATAGTGTAATTGCTATGCTAATGTTAGATTCAGAGCAAGGCAGTCAAATTGATATAGAAGTGACAGGTAGTGATGAAAATGAAGCTATTGATGCTATTATCGCATTATTTGAATCAGGGTTTGATGAAGAATAATCGTAATAGAAAACAATAGATTAGCATTTCTTAACTAAATAACCCGAAAGAGACTGTGATCACTGTCTCTTTCTTTTTTATACAGAACCGCCTATTATCTCTTATATGAGTTTAACAACACCCCCACCTCACCCGTGGGGGTGTTGTTTTGCATTGGAATAAATTGGAGTGTGGTATGACAAAGCCAACAATTATCATCAACGAACTTGATGCTGAACGTTTAGATTCATTGCTAGAGCAACCGGCCTTTGCAGATAGCCCTATTGCTGAAGCCTTGAATGAAGAATTAGATCGTGCTGACATTGTTACACCAGCTGATATCCCTGCTAACATTGTCACAATGAACAGCAAAGTCCGCTTTATGGACTTAAAAAACAATGAAGAACGTACACGTACTTTAGTGTATCCCGCTTCATTAAAAGATAGCACCACTGAACTTTCAGTCATGGCACCAATGGGTGCTGCGCTACTGGGTTTAGCAATTGATGACGAAATCAGTTGGAAGCTGCCTAATGGCCTTGAAACTAAGGTTAAAGTATTAGAAATTCTATACCAACCTGAAGCTGCAGGTGAATTACACCGTTAAGTAGAGCTGAAGGTTCGCGTCTTATTTTTATCTTCTCAAATTGAAAAGCACACTGATAAACGCGATATCTCAGCCCATTGCGGGCTGAGATTAAAGGTTGTGAGGAGTGTCTAAAATTTACTCACCTGCAATACTCATTTCTGGTAATAACAACGATCCACACTGAACATTACTGCGCATCTCAATATCATCACCCATAGTGGCAATATTAGCCCACATATCTTTTAGATTACCAGCAATAGTCACTTCACTAACAGGGTACTGAATTTCACCATTCTCAACCCAAAAACCGCTTGCACCACGCGAATAATCACCCGTCACGGTACTGACGCCTTGTCCCATCAATTCAGTAACAACAAGGCCTGTTCCCATCTCTTTTAATAGTGCATCAAACGATAAACCTTGTCCTGGAATATACCAGTTATGGATACCACCAGCATGGCCATTACTTTTTAAACCCAGTTTTCTTGCTGAGTAAGAGGTTAATAACCACTCTTGTAATACGCCATCTTTAATGATTTCGGCATCGGTTGTACGCACACCTTCGCTATCAAACGGTGTTGATGCCAGACCTCTCATTAAGTGAGGACGCTCTTGAATATTTAGCCACTGAGGGAAAATTTGCTTACCTAAACTATCGAGTAAACAAGAAGACTCACGATAAATCATACTCCCACTGATTGCCGCAACCAAATGACCAAAAATACCTGTCGCAACATCTGCCGCAAAAATAACAGGAGCTTTCATGGTTGGGAGTTTACGAGGTGCAAGGCGAGATAAAGTACGACGAGCACACTCTTGCCCTACCCATTCAGGTGATGCTAAATCATCAAAACGACGGCTAATGGTATAAGCATAATCGCGCTCCATATCTTCGCCATCACGAGCAATCACACAACTCGACATTGAATAGCGTGAAGATGAATAGCTTTTTAATAAGCCAAGGCTATTCCCAAATACACGAGTTCCACTGTGGCTATTAAAACTGCCCCCTTCGGTATTAATAATTCGGCTATCACTGTCTAACGCCGCTTTTTCTGCTCTTGAAGCCAGCTCTATTGCCTTATCTGCAGTCACATCAGTTGGATGGTATAGATCAAGGAAAGGTGCATCAAATGCTAATAACTCTTTATCAGCAGGGCCTGCATAAGGATCAACAGAAGTATAACGCGCAATATCCACCGCAGCTTGTACTGCACGTTTAATCGCATCAGGACTTAAATCGGTAGAAGAAGCACTGCCTTTGCGTTGTTGTTGATAAACCGTAATGCCTAACGCCCCATCACTGTTAAATTCAACATTTTCAACTTCACCATAACGTGTACTAACACTAATACCTGTTGATTTATTAATAGCGACTTCTGCACTGTCACACAGTTTTTCCGCTAGCTCCAATGCAAGCGAGACGGCGTCTTCAAGCTGTTTTACCTGATCTGAATTATTCATTGAGAACCATTTTTCCTAAGGAGAACATCACTTTTTACTTATTTTTAGCAAAGTAAATCAATTGACAGGTGGTCAACAAGCGATTTTCCCAGTTACAATAGAAGATATATGAATGTTATCACCCGTCGGGCTTTTGGTCATTCACCAAATCACACTCCCGGCTTACTCTGCAACAGGAATTTTTATTATGGCAAAGCAGCCTGAAGAGTGGCATTACCTCAATCCTGAATTTGACGATACTTCGTCAGAAGAGGAAGAAGAGGAAGAAATTATCTGGGTCAGCAAAAGCGAAATTAAACGTGATGCTGAAGCGCTCAAAAAACTAGGTACTGAATTAGTAGAATTAAGTGCGCAAGAATTAGAGCGTGTGCCATTAGATGAGAAATTATTAGCCTCTATTCAATTAGCACAAAAAGTACAGCGTGAAGCGCGCCGTCGCCAAATTCAATATATCGGAAAATTACTGCGCAATGTGGATGAAGATCCGATCCGCCAAGCGCTTGATAAACTAAAAAACCGCCACAACCAACAGATCTTAGTACTCCATAAATTAGAAGATCTGCGAATTCGCCTTGTCGAAGGTGGCAATGAAGTGATTGAAGAAGTCGTCGCTCTTTATCCAATGGCAGATCGCCAGCAATTGCGCACACTTATCCGTAATGCGAAAAAAGAAAAAGAAGCAAACAAGCCTCCAAAATCATTCCGCTTACTGTTTCAATATCTAAAAGATTTATCAGAATCAGCATAAAACCTGATCATCCTGAAAACGCAGTGTCAATTCAGCCTCACTGCGATTTTCAGGGCATATTTTTACTCTAAATTATTTTTGTGTATTTTATGCTCACAATGAAAGCTCAATACGTCTTTACCAAGTGTATTTTGTGCTTCTTGCATCAACTCAACTAAAGGCTGAAAATCGCTGGAATGATGAGGCAAATGCTTGAAAATGATTTTTACGGGTAATTCAATTTCTCCCATTAATACATCCCATAATGCATCTAAGTTATTACCAAAATGCTCATCTAACTGAAATTGCAATGCAAAATCCCGATAAAAAGCATCTCTATCTGCCAGCATCTTAAAATCAAAAACAACCTGTTTCATTAAGGGGCAACCTTTGTCATTGTACGATAATGATCTGTGGTGACATAAATAAGCCCATCATTCGAATAGAGCAATCTATCACTACCTCGATGACCACATTGATAATTTACATCGGCTTCATACCACTGGCGTCCCGCTTCTTCAGGCAACTGTTTTTCACGATTCATAAAACGATCGCCACCAATAGCCCTTCCTGGTAATACTTCACACAAATTACCTGCTTTTGCATTCCAGCCTTTTTCTCTTGCTTGTTTTTTAGTGAGATAAAAATCAGGTAGTTGTTGATGACGTTGCAAATAGTTAGCCACTGCGCTAGCTTGCGTTTTTTCATCGATAGACAGTGGAATTTGTGCCGGCTTATTGGTGCTATTGCTAGATGATGTTGGAATAGAAACTGACGATGAAGATACTGATGTTTCACTTTCGGGAAGCAAGCCCTTATAAAGAACACCAAATAAAACAGCAATAACAATAATAACTGGTAATAAACGTTTACCCATAAATTAGCACCTTCATGATAAAAAACTCCATCAATTGATGGAGTTTAATAAATACACTTAAATAACGATAGCAATAATTAAGCTGTACCACCTACCGTGATTTTATCCAGCTTCAAGGTTGGTTGACCAACGCCAACAGGTAGGCTTTGCCCTTCTTTACCACAAACACCGACCCCCTTGTCTAGCGCAAGATCATTGCCCACCATTGAGACTTGTTGCATAGCTTCAATACCTGAACCAATCAGCGTGGCACCTTTAATCGGTTTCGTTATCTTTCCGTTTTCAATTAAATAAGCTTCAGAAGTTGAGAAAACAAATTTACCCGATGTAATATCAACCTGACCGCCACCAAAATTAGGTGCATAAATACCACGATCAACACTCGCAATAATCTCTTCTGGTGACGATTTACCCGCTAGCATGTAAGTATTGGTCATACGAGGCATTGGAAGGTGTGCATAAGACTCACGGCGACCATTTCCTGTTGGTGCAACACCCATTAAACGAGCGTTCATCTTATCTTGCATATAACCTTTTAAGATACCGTTTTCGATTAACACATTGTATTGACCCGGAACACCTTCATCATCAATAGCAACAGAGCCACGACGTCCTTCAATTGTGCCATCATCAACTATGGTACAAAGCTCAGAAGTCACTTTTTCACCAAGACGACCTGAAAATACAGAGGTTTCACGACGGTTGAAATCACCTTCTAAACCATGCCCAACAGCTTCATGTAATAACACGCCCGGCCATCCTGCACCTAGTACCACAGGCATTGTTCCAGCCGGTGCGGCAATTGCAGATAAATTCACTAATGCCATCCGCACCGCTTCACGCGCGTAAGTCACAGCATGGCTTTCGCCATCAACTTTCATTAAAAAGTAGTCATAACCAAAACGACCACCGCCGCCACTTGCACCACGTTCACGTTTGCCATCTTCTTCCACCAGCACGCTGACAGAAAGGCGAACTAAAGGACGTACATCGGCTGCTAACGTGCCATCGGTTGCTGCAACAAGTACATGCTCATAAACACCGGTTAATGATGCATTAACCTGCTTAACACGTTTGTCTTCAGCTCTAGCAGCTTTATCTACCTCATGCAAGAGTGCAATTTTCTCTTCACGAGAGAGGCTTTGCAGCGGATCATTTAAGCTGTATAGCGGAGAATGTTGAATAGCACCTAAAGTATGGATATGACCATTACCTTTGGCCTGAACAATACTTCGTGCAGCATGCGCACTTTGGTTAAGTGCGTTAAGCGTTAGTTGGTCGGCATAAGCAAAACCGGTTTTTTCACCGTAAATTGCTCTAACGCCAACACCTTGATCAATATTGTAAGAGCCATCTTTAATAATCTGATCGTCGAGGATCCAAGCCTCGTGATAACTTGACTGAAAATAAAGATCACCATAATCAATTTGACGCTGTGCAAGCTGCTCTAGTGTTGATGCTAAATCATCTAAACTAAGTTTGTTTGCTTCCAACAGACTTTCGCTGACAACAGCTAAACTCATAATTCTTCTTTATCCTTAACTTTTTTGATTAAGTGGGTCAGTTTCGGGCGAAAACGGTTATGTTTCACGACCCGTATCTGTTCACGCATACCGTGTAAACTTTCGACACCAACATTCAGCGTTAGCGCACTGACAGCATCAGGATTCTTTTTCAAGACTTTTCCCCAGCCATCAATCGCCATGGTATGACCCCAAGTCCGGCGCGTATCATGTGTACCCACTTGTGCTGGCGCTAAGATAATACACTGATTCTCAATCGCACGAGCACGTAATAAAGGCTCCCAGTGCGCTTTCCCTGTTAAACGGGTAAAAGCCGCTGGTACAGAGATTATCTCTGCCCCTTTTTCTCTTAATGCTTGGAAAATACCAGGGAAGCGTAAGTCATAACAGATCGTTAAACCTAATTTCCCAACGGGAGTATCAACGACGGTTAAGCGCTCACCACGTTGATAAATAGAAGATTCATTATATTCGCCCTGTTCATCATCAATACTCACATCAAACATATGAATTTTATCATAACGAGCGCGAATAACGCCTTCATCATCGAAAACCAAACTACTGCTGGTAATTTGATCTGGGGAGTCTCGACTAATCAAAGGCATAGAACCGACTAAGATCCATACTTTGTAACGCTGAGCCATTTTAGCAATTGCATTTTGCAACGGCCCATCCCCCTGAATTTCAGCGTGTTTATGATAATCTTTAGAGTTCGAAAAAAGTAACGCATTTTCAGGTGTTAATACCAGCTTCACTGAATCGGGTAATTGCTTAATCTGTTGCTCGATTTGCGCCAGATTATTTTTTGTATTTTTTCCGCTACAAAGTTGCAAAAGTGCGACATTAACTTTTTTCATAACGCCTGATTCTCCTTAAGCTGACGCAGTACTTCGTCAATTTTGGGTTGTTCCATAGTTCCGGTCACATGATAACGGATAACTGAAATCTTACTCCAAAGTGGCCCCAGAACCTTTGATGCCGCAAATACTGCGGCGCCTGCAATTGGGTTTATTGCGAAAGCCGTGGCAACACCGACTGTAGCTGAAATCTCAGGGGTGACTACAACCTGTAGATCCATTTGACGTTCAAGTAAATCCACTTTCCCACTTATCGCAATATCAGCAATAACACCATCAACATGAACTCTCTCTGCATTCATAATACCTTGATTAATCGTAATTTCACTTTTAATCGAATCATATTCAAAATGCTCACTGAAAGTATCTCTAAAATCAAACTGCAATTTACGTAAAAGTGCATCAAAACTTACTAGTCGTAGTAATTTACCCGCTTGTCCTACATCGACTTTCTCTATGCGTCCTTTGCCTAAAACAGATTTAATATCACCATTTAAGTTCGCAATATTAAAATTCCACGGTGTATCATGCCATTGTAATGAAAAATCGGCAGAAAGCGGAGATTGTAAAATGGGTACGATATACCCAAAATAAGCGGCCAATTCATCAATTTCGTCAGCTTTCAGCTTACCGATTATTTTTGTCGTGTTATTTCCGTCTAGACCTTCAGACCACACACCATTAACCTGAAGCTCACCACTGCTATTTTCCAATTTACCGCCAGTTAAAAATAAAGCACCTTTATTTTGTTTTAACGAACCTTCAATTTTCCCTAAGAGTAAACCATTAATCCAACACTCCCGGCATTCAAAATCAATAGAAGGAATATTTTTCACTGAAAACTTCAATGCATTAGGATCATAAATATTGGCCATTTTTAATGGTTTTTCTTCTTGAGAAGTGGATGCACCATTAAAATAGAGATAATTAATATTTACTTGCCAAGGTGCTGATATTTTAGGAATAAATACATCACCTCGTAATTCACTTCCTGAAAATGCTAATTTTACACCATCACTAACTCGCATAATTTCAGTTTGTGGGTTATTCCATTTTTGCCCAGCAAAATTTAAATCGGGCAAACTGATATGCACATTATCAGGGAAACTCACTGCATTTTCAGAAGGTGTTAATGATGAAAAGGCAATTAATGTCGGTAACCATTTATCTCCTTCTAGTTCTTTAAGAGCAATGGTTAAACGTTGTTGTGAGCTTAACTCCGGTAACTTGAGGGTAGAAGAAACAAGGTTACCTTGTAATAAACGAAGTTGTTTACCTAATCCCCATTGGCTATTAAGTTTCCACTGTTTTTCAGCGTTAGCATTCACAGTCAAGGTTTCACTATTACCATTTGCTGAAATCACAATAGGGGAAGAGTTTTTTAGATCTAGAGTTTCAGGTACTGTTAATTTACTTTTTAATGTATTGATATTCCCTGTTAAATCAACTTGATAATCGACATCACCTTTTTCGGGGATCTTAACATTAACGTTGCCATTCCATGGGAATACACCACTAAATTTTTGCTGAATATCGCTAGGCAAGCCCTGAATTTTTTGAATATCCCATTGGCCTTTTAACCCTACATCTACTTGATAATTATCCACCGTATTATGGCTTGTAAATGAAAATGCGAGTGGCTGACCAAACCAATTAGCTGTTAATGTATCACTTTCAAGTTTGTCATTATGGTAACGAAATTGCCCGCTAACACCCTTTAACGTGGTATCCATAAAATTCAATGTGACATCATTATTTTTTAAATTTATCTCGCCAGATGCAACAACATCATCGCCGCCAAAAGGAATATCAAGCTTCAATGTGCCATTAATTTTTCCTGCCACTTTAAGCTCTTCAAGTGTATGACCAATACTCGCCATTTGAGAATCTAAGAAATACTCTTTCAGCTCATCACCCGTAGCTTGAATATCTGCATTAATTAAGATCTTTTCTTGTCGATAGCTCTCAATCACCGCACTTAAGTTCGTAGCAGTTGCTTTACCCACTTTCGCTTCTGACGATGACATCCATAACCCATCATTTTTAAAATCTAGATTAATATCGAGATCGAATAATGCAGGCCATTCACTATCAAATTTAAACGTAGCATGTTTAACAGGGGCATAAACTTGGAACCACCCTTTGTGATTATCAAAAGGAAAATCTGTCGGATCACCATGGAAGATAAATGTTCCATTGTCGATATTACCCGCAATAATCGCATCTGAAAGATATTGAGTAAGTTCTTTACCAACATACTCTTCTGGCAGATAACGCCATGCATCTCCGGCATTAGTCACTCTTACGCCAGATAAAATAGAAAGCTGCTGATCTTCACCTTGCTTTTCATAACGAAAATCTCCTGCAACCCATGCTGAAGTTGCTTGAATATCTAATCCTTGGCTCCAAAGTGATAAATTATCCCCAGAATGTTGCCAATAGAGTGTTCCTTTTCCTTTTTCGATATTCAGTGGTGCTTTAAATAATTCGCCAGTATCTATTTCACTGTTAGCTAGGGCAAAGTTAAGTTCACCACTTTGCATGCTCCCTTTTAATTGCCCACTGAAATGTTGCACTGATGGGATCTCTTGCCAACGCTTCCAACCTACATTTTCCCAAGAGAGATTAATCGCACTTTGCTCGAAGTGTTCAGGCATGAGATCTAAGGCAAAATCGTTAACCACACCAGAAAATTGGCGATACTGCCACTGACGTACAAAATCAGGAGTTAAAAACGAAAATAATGGTAACAGTGAATACAGCCTATCTAACTCGATATTTTTAGCTCTAATACGCCATGCTTCATCATGTTGTTTTTCTTTCGGTTGATAGAGAACAGCTAAATAGCCATCAGGCCACTCTTCACCATCCATGGTAATTTTTCGAGTATAAGGAATATCAGCAAGCCAGCCATTCTCTTGTCTTCTCATGCGTAAAATTAAATCTTCAACATTTAATACATGTGAAGTGCCTTCACTACGCCAATCCATTTCACCTTGATGAATTTGTAATTGGCTTCCCGTAATACGGCCTTTAGTAATTTCAATCCAGTTTGATAAGCTTGCTTTAGCTTCACCTAAACCACTATTATTTTTTACCCACTGGCTAAGCCAAGGTGAAATATCAATATCATCAGCAGTAAGAAACACCTTACCATTATCAATTAAGCCTTCATTCGTGGTATAGAGGTCGAGGCGAACTTTTAAACCACCATAGTGATTAATCGGTGTATCAAGGGTGACTTCACCTTGAGCACGGTGACGTTTTTTTTGATTCAGCCACATCAACTCAGGAATATGTAATGTACTGGTATCACCTGACGGGGTTAGAAAAATAAAACGGCTTTTGACTAGCTTAAAGCGATCGAATTGTTCAAGAAAAAGTGAAGAAATATCATCAGGTGCAGTTAGCGTAATATCGCCACTTTGCCCAGTAAAAATAGGCCGTTGGTAATTGACATCTAATTGATCAAAAGTCAGCTCACGAAAATGAGGACGGAGGGTCAATAATGAACGCCACACATCAAAAGAAAAAGTCACTTTTTCTGCGCTAACGTTTACATCTTTATTCTTAATATTAAGTCCGTTGACTTGAATATCAGGGCCAAAATTCTGCCATTCCCCATTAATTTTCGTTATTGAAACAGGGGTATTAAGTTGTTTTGTTAAATACGTTTCTATTTCAGGGCGATAATCATCTAAACGAGGCAGAAAATAGCGAAACCCGCTTAACACCAAGGCAAAAACGATGAGGCAAAAAACTGTTATAACTAACAGGTATTTAGGCAGCCGCTTCATTTTTGTCTCCTTTCTGCCATCATATTCATTAGGAAGGCGACTCCATTACATCATCACCACATCAAATTGCTCCTGACTATAGAGTAGCTCAGTTTGCACTTTTACTTGCTTACCTACGAAAATTTCAACCTCTGCTAATGCATGGGATTCATCACCTTTTAACGCATCAGCAACCGCCGTAGAGGCATAAACTAAGAATCGATCTGCATCAATCGTTTTATGTACACGCACTATCTCACGTAAAATTTCATAGCAGACTGTTTCAACTGATTTTACCGTACCTCGCCCTTGGCAAGTTGGGCAGTCATCACAAAGTACATGCTCAAGGCTTTCTCGTGTTCTTTTACGTGTCATTTCCACTAAACCGAGTTGAGAAAAACCATTAATGGTCGTTTTCACTCTATCTTTACTTAAGGCTTGTTCAAGTGATGCCAATACTCTGCGTTTATGTTCATCATTATTCATATCAATAAAATCAATAATAATGATACCGCCTAAGTTACGTAACCGTAATTGACGAGCAATAGCTTGGCTTGCCTCAATATTAGTATTAAAAATGGTTTCTTCTAAATTTCGATGACCAACAAAAGCCCCCGTATTAATATCAATCGTCGTCATTGCTTCTGTTTGATCGATAATGAGGTAACCGCCTGACTTTAATTCAACTTTACGCTCTAAAGCCCGTTGAATTTCATTTTCAACACCATAGAGATCGAAAATAGGCTGATTCCCTTGGTGTAATTCAAGTTTAGCGGTTAATTCAGGAATGTATTCACCAATAAATTCCTGTAATTGATTATAAGTTAATTTAGAATCAACACGTATGCTATCTAATTCAGAGCCAGCAAAATCACGTAAAATACGCTGTGCTAAAGCTAATTCACCATAAATTTGAATGCGGGTTTTATTTCTTTTCTTACGCTCAATAATTTTATTCCACAAGCGTTTAAGAAAAGCGGCATCTTGCTTAATTTCATGCTCGCCAACACCTTCGGCGGCTGTACGAATAATAAATCCCCCATTTTCATCGCAATACTCTTCAACGAGTTGCTTTAAACGCTCGCGCTCTTCTTCGCTATCAATTCGTTGAGAAACACCTACATGAGATGCACCTGGCATAAACACTAAATAACGGGAAGGCAATGTAATATCGGTGGTCAGGCGAGCGCCTTTTGTTCCTAAAGGATCTTTAACCACTTGTACAATTAAATCTTGGCCTTGGTGGACTAATTGCGCAATATCACGAACATTAAACTTTTTCTGCTCTTCACCTGCGATACATTCAGTGTGAGGCATAATATCAGAAGCATGTAGAAAAGCGGCTTTATCTAGCCCGATGTCAATAAATGCAGCTTGCATCCCGGGTAATACGCGACTTACCCGACCTTTGTAGATGTTTCCGACGATACCTCGTTTCGCTTCTCTTTCGACATGAATTTCTTGAAGTATGCCTCCACGAATATAAGCAACTCGAGTTTCAGATGGCGTCACATTCACTAATAACTCTGCTGTCATGAAATCTCCTTCTCATTAGCTAGAGACAAAAATTGAGCTATCAATGCTTCGGTTTCAACAAGAGGTAATCCGACAACAGCATGATAACTCCCCTCAATCCGTTGAACAAAACGGCCTCCTTTTCCTTGAATACCGTAAGCACCAGCTTTATCCATTGGCTCTCCTGACTCAATATACGCGCTAATCTCACTCTCTGTCATCTTTCGAAAAGTGACGTGTGTGACGACTAATTGGCTCAATGTGCGTGTTTTATTAGAGATAGCAATTGCCGTCATCACTTGATGAGTTGCACCTGAAAGTGAACGTAGAATTTGTGCTGCATGGGCTTTATCACGCGGTTTTTCAAGAATATGACCATCATGAACCACAATGGTATCCGAGCCTAGAACAGGATAATCATAGGGTGCTTGTCGTACACCTTCTTGTGATTTTTCTTTTGCCAAACGAAGGACATAATCTTCTGGTGATTCACCTTGTTGCCAAATTTCATCAATAGCAGGGGTGATAATACTAAACTCAACATCTAATAACGCGAGAAGTTCACGTCTTCTTGGTGAGCTGGATGCAAGATAAAGCGTGGTCACAGATAATGTCCTCATGACGGTAACGCAAAAGAGACCGCCATAAGCCAATTAACTTAGTGAACTGAAAACTGGTGACGGACTTTGCGAAGTAAAAAATAAAGCCATGGCCAAAGAATACCACTGACTGGGCTATTCCAGAATACTTGAGGGTGAAAAGTCACTGGTGAAAGTAAAAATTCTGCCCAAAATACAGTAAGATCGACAACCACCACACTAAACATTATCACTAAGGCTTGTTGCCATAACGCTAAATTACAAAAAAGCTGATATTTAAAAGCAATAACATAACTCACTAACGTATAAGCAAGAGCATTCACGCCTAAGGTTGTTCCTTGAACTAAGTCCATAACCATACCCAATACAAATGCAGTTCCTACACTGACACGATGAGGGATCGCGGTTATCCAATAAATCAGAAACAACATTGGCCAAATAGGTCGATACACTTCTAACTGTTCTGGCCACGGCATAATCTGCAAAACAAGTGCAATAAGAAAAGAGAGCCAAACAATCCAACGCCCACGACTTTGATAAGGATTCATCGAGGTTACCTACTTCTTGTTGTACTAGGTGTAGCAGGTGTTGTGGCTGGCGGAGTTGTTCCATTACTTGCCTCTGGCGTATTGTCTAATGGCTCTTGAGACATAGAACGAGGAAGTGGAGGCCCTGCTTGCTCATAATTAGGTAAAACTTGTGGCATCAATTGCATTAGACGCTCATTCGCAGCGTGATACACCTCTGAAGGCAACGGAGGCTCCCCTGTTTTATCTGATGCATTCCATAATAAAAGTAAATAACGTAAACGCTGTAATTCAGCAGAAGGACGAACATTAATCACAGAATAAGCTCGTTGATTATCAACCTTAACTGAAGCAACAACACCAACTGGATAACCCTCAGGGAAACGCCCTCCAAGACCTGACGTAACTAAAACATCTCCCACACGAATATCAATATTAGCGGGTAAAGCTTCAAGTAATAAATCATCCGCACAACCTGCACCTGAGGCAATTACGCGAATATCATTACGTAAAACTTGCACTGGTAACGCATGAGAGGTATCACAAATTAATAGCACTCGGCTCGTAAGCTCACTTACGGCAATGACTTGACCTACAACACCTTTATCACTAATAACCGGCTGTCCTTCATAGACGCCATCATTAGTTCCTTTATCAATAACCACTTGATCTCGATAAGGCGTACTATTGCCAGACAGAACTTGTGTGACTGTCATTTGTTCATTTTGGCGAAGAGGTGAACCAAGTAATTCTCGTAAACGGGCATTCTCTTGCTTAAATTGCTCTAGTAGTTGGCTTTCTCCACTGCGAACTAACAACTCTTTTCTTAAAGCTTGGTTTTCAAATTGTAAACGCTCACGCGTTGCAAACGTTTCAGAAATTTGATCGAGGAAACGACGTGGACCATTTGCAAGAAAATAGAAGGGACTAACAGCAGTATCAAGATACTGGCGGACTTTAGAAAATGCACCAATACGGTTATCAGCAATCAATAAAGAGATAGCGACAACCACGGCGATTATTAATCTTAGTTGCAGGGAAGGGCCCCGACTAAAAATTGGCTTCATAAACTCTAAGATCACTCACACGGAGAAATTAAAAAACAGGCGTTAGTATTCTCACCAAGGGGGAATCCATTCTCCCTTGTTAGAATTAATCTCAATCTTCGCTAAACAGATCGCCACCGTGCATATCGATCATTTCTAATGCTTTGCCACCACCACGCGCAACACAGGTCAGTGGATCTTCAGCAACAATTACAGGAATACCCGTTTCTTCCATTAATAAACGATCAAGGTTACGTAATAACGCACCACCGCCTGTTAACACCATGCCGCGCTCTGAAATATCAGACGCCAACTCTGGAGGGCATTGCTCTAACGCAACCATAACAGCACTAACGATGCCAGTTAATGGTTCCTGTAATGCTTCAAGGATTTCATTAGAGTTTAATGTAAAGCTACGAGGTACACCTTCTGCAAGGTTACGACCACGAACTTCGATCTCATTAACTTCATCAGAAGGATAAGCGGAACCAATATCGTGTTTGATACGTTCTGCGGTTGCTTCACCAATTAATGAGCCGTAGTTACGACGTACATAATTAATGATAGCCTCATCAAAACGGTCACCACCGATACGGACAGAAGATGAATAAACCACACCGTTTAATGAAATAACGGCGACTTCTGTTGTACCACCACCGATATCCACAACCATTGAGCCAGTTGCTTCAGAAACAGGTAAGCCGGCACCGATTGCCGCAGACATTGGTTCTTCAATTAAGAAGACTTCACGCGCACCCGCACTTAATGCTGATTCACGAATAGCTCTGCGTTCTACTTGAGTTGCTCCAACAGGCACACATACCAACACACGAGGACTTGGACGCATAAAGCTATTGTTATGAACCTGTTTTATGAAGTGCTGAAGCATTTTTTCGGTTACATAAAAATCAGCAATCACACCGTCTTTCATTGGACGGATAGCAGCGATATTCCCAGGTGTACGCCCTAACATCTGTTTGGCTTCATGCCCTACAGCTGCAACACTTTTTGATGTGCCAGCGCGATCTTGACGAATAGCGACGACGGAGGGTTCATCGAGAACAATACCCTGTCCTTTGACATAAATGAGGGTATTGGCGGTACCCAAGTCAATAGACAAATCGTTGGAAAACATGCCACGAAATTTTTTAAACATACGAAAGGATAATCCTGCAAGCCGGGACGGAAAAATCCGTCTACTCTATCAACCACAATAAGCAGCGACAAGGCGCGATTCACTACTTAGATTAAAGTGGACACGTAAATAATCATAAAGGCACAATATTCTACGTTACTTTTCCCAATTGGAGCAGAAAAAAACTGCATAAAAATGGGCTAATTAGAACGATTAACGCATAATTTCAATCCTACGCTGTTCATATTTAACTTATGTAACAATACAAACAACGCTTCTATCAATAAAGAAAAATCTGACTTCGTTGCCAAACTGTGACTCAAAAGCATCACAGCAAGTTCAAATAAAATTTATTCATTTGAATAAGCACAATTACTCTATTGATATTAAATAGTGTTTCACCGACAAAACTTGACTGAAAAAATAATAAAAGTATTCACCTCGAATACTTCATAAACAACGCATTATCTTTATTTCGAACCACAAAGGGAAATGCTTATTTTTATCCCATCATCAAACATTAACGGTGTTATCTAATAACCAAGATATAAAACTCAGAATAATCTCTGTACCAATAAACGTAGAACCCCCGTTTATACACTAAAAAAGGATTATTTGTCTCATTATTACAATAGATATTGTGCACAATCACGACGAGATCTAAAAAATCACTTATCATGAAACAAATAGAAATCGATAAGGGGTCAAGATGAAAGCATTATTAGTTGAACAGCACGACGATAAACTCAATGCCAATGTGCAAGATATCGATGAAAAAATGTTGCCTATTCATGAAGTTATTGTCGACATTCATTACTCTACACTGAATTATAAAGATGGGTTAGCGATCACTGGAAAAGGAAAAATACTACGCCAACTTCCAATGGTTCCAGGGATCGACTTTTCAGGTGTCGTTCATCACAGTGAAGATCCTCGTTTTCATATTGGTCAACATGTTTTATTAACGGGTTGGGGCGTAGGGGAAAATCATTGGGGTGGCCTTGCTCAAAAAGCAGGTGTAAAAGGTGATTGGCTCACTGCTGTACCTGAAGGACTATCTTTAAAAAATGCCATGATAATTGGTACAGCAGGCTTTACGGCTATGCTTTGTGTTATGGCATTAGAACAAGGTGGCATAACGCCTAAAAGTGGTGATATTTTAGTTACAGGCGCCAGTGGAGGTGTGGGAAGTACTGCCATTAGTTTGCTAACAGCTTTAGGCTACCAAGTTACTGCATTAAGTGGCAGAGCCAGCAACCATGACTATTTACGCAAACTTGGCGCCCAAAATATTATCACTCGCGAAGAGTTTGAATCTGCGGGCAGAGCTTTAGATAAACAACGCTGGGCGGGTGCAATTGATACTGTAGGTGGACAAATTCTTGCTAATATTTTGTCGCAAACAAACTATAACGGAACAGTCGCAGCTTGTGGGTTGGCGGGTAGCTTTTCTTTACCAACGACCGTGATGCCTTTTATTTTACGAAATGTTCGATTACAAGGTGTCGATTCTGTTTATTTTCCAGCGGAAAAACGCGCCCAAGTTTGGCAACGTTTACTAAAATTACTGCCAGAAACATTCTATCAACAAGCAATGACAGAAATTACGCTTGATGAAGTTCCACGTTATGCTCAAATGATTATGGATAATCAAGTGACTGGTAGAACGTTAGTAAAACTCTAATTTGTCGGTTTTACCTGCTTATTTCTGGCATTAATTCACTTCATTTAGTGCCAGAATGAGCATCTTTTTATATAAATAGGCGATAAACCTGTGACGCAGATCACACTTTTAATATATATTAACGATTCATCTCAAAGAAGTTCAGATTTCTAGTGACATCAATAAATAACGTGATGTTATGATTATTTTTTCATCGCCGGTTTATTTTGCTTTCTTACGTTTACAATCTTGTAAAAACTTTTAACTTTTCATCAAAATACCCCCTTCCTTCCCTGATTAGACCAGTATTTTGCTGTTATCTTCTGTGAAATGTCTATAATGTCGGACTTTGTGATATGTATCGTAACATTGGATACAATAAAAGATGACAAAACGAAAAGCACAGGTTATTTTGTCATTTCGTTGACGAATTGACGGAGATAGAAGCATAATGTCGGAAAATTTTCATATTTTGCTCCTGAATGGTCCGAATCTAAACCTGCTTGGAACAAGAGAGCCGGAAACCTACGGACACTTAACTCTGGATGATATCGTTCAAAGTTTGTCAGCAGATGCTCAGGCATTAAATGTGAAACTTAGCCATTTTCAGTCTAATGCTGAATTTGAGCTGATAAATAAAATTCATGCGGCGCGGGGAAATACCGATTACATATTAATCAACCCTGCAGCTTTCACGCATACCAGTGTTGCACTGCGTGATGCATTATTAGGGGTGAATATTCCATTTATTGAAATTCACCTATCCAATGTCTACAGTCGGGAGCCTTTCCGTCACCACTCATATCTCTCTGATATCGCAACAGGCGTAATCTGTGGATTAGGTGCAGAAGGTTATCGATTTGCTTTACAGGCAGCGGTCAGCCGTTTGTCTTAATAAAAAACATCAAAAAAGAGTACGGAATCAACTCATGGATATTCGTAAAATTAAAAAACTGATCGAGCTAGTCGAAGAGTCTGGCATTTCTGAACTAGAAATTTCTGAAGGTGAAGAGTCAGTACGTATCAGTCGTAATACTGGTCTTCAGGGTCAAATGGCTCCTCAGCAATATTTTGCGGCACCAGCGGCACCTCAACCTGCGTTAGCAAATGCTGTTGCGCCAGTAGCACCAGAAACTCCAGCAGCGACTCCAACGCAAGAAATCAGTGGTCACGTTGTTCGTTCACCAATGGTCGGAACGTTCTATCGCTCACCAAGCCCTGAAGCTAAGAAATTTGTTGAAGTCGGTCAGCAAGTCAATGTCGGCGATACTCTGTGCATCGTTGAAGCAATGAAAATGATGAATCAGATTGAATCTGATAAAGCGGGTGTTGTTAAAACTATCCTTTGCCAAGATGGCGACAATGTTGAGTTTGACGCTCCACTCTTTGTTATCGAATAACGAGGCAGGTCCATGCTAGAAAAAATCCTCATTGCCAACCGTGGTGAGATAGCACTGCGTATCCTAAGAGCATGTAAAGAGCTTGGGATCAAAGCAGTCGCCGTTCACTCCACAGCAGACCGTGATTTAAAACACGTTCTGCTGGCAGACGAGACTATCTGTATTGGTCCCGCTGCTTCAGCAAAAAGTTACCTAAATATCCCTGCAATCATTGCAGCGGCTGAGATCAGTGGCGCACAAGCCATTCATCCAGGATACGGTTTCCTGTCTGAAAATGCTGATTTTGCAGAGCAAGTTGAACGCTCTGGCTTTATTTTTATCGGCCCAAAAGCTGAAACCATCCGCCTAATGGGTGACAAGGTTTCAGCCATTGAAGCGATGAAAAAAGCAGGTGTTCCATGTGTACCAGGATCAGACGGTCCTTTAGGTAACGACACTGCAAAAAATATTGAAATTGCTAAACGTATTGGCTACCCAGTTATCATCAAAGCTTCTGGCGGCGGTGGTGGACGCGGTATGCGAGTTGTCCGTTCTGAAAAAGATCTGGAACAATCAATTATAATGACGCGAGCGGAAGCAAAAGCGGCATTTAGCAACGACATGGTATATATGGAAAAATACCTTGAAAACCCACGCCACATTGAAATTCAAGTCATGGCTGATGGTCAAGGTAATGCTATCTATTTGGCTGAACGCGATTGCTCAATGCAACGTCGTCACCAAAAAGTAGTTGAAGAAGCACCAGCACCGGGTATTACCCCTGAAATCCGTAAAAATATCGGCGAACGCTGTGCGAACGCATGTATTGAAATCGGTTATCGTGGTGCGGGCACTTTCGAATTCCTGTATGAAAATGGTGAATTCTACTTTATTGAGATGAACACGCGTATTCAGGTGGAACATCCAGTAACAGAAATGATCACTGGCATCGACTTAATTAAAGAACAGTTACGCATTGCATCTGGCTTACCTTTATCAGTAACGCAAGATCAAGTTAATGTTCATGGTCATGCAATTGAATGTCGTATCAACGCAGAAGATCCAAAAACGTTCATGCCAAGCCCGGGAACTATTACTCGTTTCCACTCACCAGGTGGATTTGGCGTACGTTGGGAATCGCATATTTACGCAGGTTATACTGTTCCACCTCACTATGATTCAATGATTGGTAAATTGATCACTTACGGTGAAACACGCGAAATCGCGATCTCTCGCATGAAGAATGCGTTGGCAGAACTTATCATTGACGGTATCAAAACCAATGTTGAGTTACACCAGTTCATTATGAATGATGAGCAATTCCAAAAAGGTGGTACCAACATTCACTACCTTGAAAAACGTTTAGGTTTAGCTGAGAAGTAATTTTTTCACTTAACCAGAAAAGGCATAGTTTAATCACTATGCCTTTTTTATTGCTGATTTTCTGATAAGCATCTATTTAATAGGAAACCCTTTAAAGGGTTTTATTTCTCGAATGCTAAAACTGGTGTTCATTTCTTTGATATTGCCAATTGCTCGTACTTTCATCATGGAAACGTTATGAAAATCTTCCATGTCTTTAACGACCAATTGCAACATATAGTCATATCGACCTGAAATATTATGGCAAGAAATCACATTATCAATCTTCATTATCTCTTGTTCAAAGTGCGCCATATTATCTTCAGAATGCAAATCTAACGTAATATTCATAAAGGCATAAAAATTAAACCCTAAGTGCTTAGGATCAATGATGGCGCGATAATTCTTGATCACTCCTTTTTCTAATGCCTTTAATCGTTTCCAACAAGCGGGCGGAGACAAAAACACACGTTTAGCTATTTCAGCATTATTCAGTCGTCCTTCTTCTTGTAACAGCTTCAGGATCCCCATATCCGTTTTGTCAAGATCCATTCTATTCGCACCTCTGTGACATTAATCAAAATAACATTTTTATCAAAGATAATTAATTTATAACTCAATTTTAGCGAATTTTATTAATAAATAAGTTCGTCTAGCTTCCAATATGGAGAAATAATTAATCACACTAATTGCTAAAATTATTCTTGAAGTATCGTTATTCAGCTAATACAAAATGATTAGAAATCATGTTCCAAAAATAAACTTAACAAAACAAATACTATAAATTTTACTTTCACATGGGATCACATGTATGACCTTATTAGAACAAAAAGTTGATAGGGCCTCTCTCTCAAAAGAAGAATGGAAAAAATTAACACGATTCGATAATACTGATATGGGATGGATTATTATCAGTATTGGGATGGCAATTGGTGCTGGTATTGTGTTCTTACCTGTGCAAGTTGGCTTAATTGGATTATGGGTGTTTTTACTCTCTTCTATTATTGGCTACCCTGCCATGTATCTCTTTCAACGCTTATTTATTAATACCCTTGCCGATTCTAAAGAATGTAAAGACTATCCAAGTGTTATCGAAGGTTATCTTGGTAAAAACTGGGGAATGTTTTTAGGATTACTTTACTTCTTAATGTTAGTGATTTGGATTTTTGCTTATCCAACAGCACTGACTAATGATACAGCATCTTACCTACACACCTTTGGCGTAACAGAAGGATTACTATCAGAAAACCCTTTTTATGGCTTAATTCTTATCTCTTTTCTCGTCTTAATTGCATCACGAAGTGAAGAGTTATTATTTAAAATCTCAAGCTTTATGGTGTTATCTAAATTACTCGTTGTATTTGCACTGGGTGTCATGATGATAAGCATGTGGGATCTGTCGAAAAATATCGATACCTTCCCGCCTTTTAGCCTATTAATTAAAAACGCCATTATTACGCTACCTTTCACACTGACTTCTATTCTCTTTATTCAATCTCTTAGCCCGATGGTTATTTCTTATCGAGCTAAAAATAAATCAATTGAAGTCGCTCGTTACAAAGCCTTAAGAGCCATGAATATCTCTTTCGGTACACTATTTTGTGTTGTCTTCTTCTATGCTGTTTCTTTTACCTTTGCTATCGGCCATGACGAAGCAGTTAAAGCCTATGAGCAGAATATTTCGGCCTTAGCAATTGCAGCACAATTTATTGAAGGTGATGCGGCTAAATATGTCACTCCTGTTGGTGTTGCACTCAACATATTTGCTTTAATGACTGCATTCTTTGGCGTTTATCTAGGCTTTAAAGAAGCAGTGCAAGGCTTAGTCATGAATGCTCTTACTCGTATTATTCCCGCAGAAAAAATTAATCAGAAAATCCTCACATTATGTATTGTAATTTTTACTGTAATTATTGCATGGGGTGCAATTGTTCTTAATTTGCCAGTATTAATGTTCACTTCAATCTGCAGCCCTATTTTCGGGATTGTAGGTTGTCTTATTCCTGCTTATTTAGTTTACAAAGTACCTTCATTGCATCGTTATAAAGGTGGATCACTGTATTTGATTATCTTTACGGGCATTCTGCTTTGTATTTCCCCTTTCTTAAAATTTATTTAATTAAATTAGACGTATTAAAGGTTTACCATGAAATATAACTTTGATGAAATTATAGATAGAAAAGATACTGATGCTTTAAATTATGATGGTTGGCGCCAATATATTTTTAAGGCAGATAAAGATGCACAATTCGCCTTTGCTGATAATGAGTTTATTAGAATGTGGGTTGCGGATATGGATTTTTCTACTCCGCCTGAAGTTCTTGAGGCCATTAAAGCACGCCTAGATAGAAAGATATTAGGTTATACCAAAGTATATGATGATGAGTATTACCAAATATTTAAAGATTGGTGCCAAAGACATTACGATTGGGAAATTGATCCGCATGAAATTGTATTATCTCCAGGTATCATTCCTGCATTAAACCGCCTAGTACCTTTATTAATAAAAGAAGATGAAAGTATCCTTATTCAAACACCTTCTTATACACCATTTAAACAAGCGGGAGACTATAATTCTCGCCAAGTGATCTACTCTGATTTATTAGAAAAAGACGGTGAATACTCTATTGATTTTGCAGATATGGAACGCAAAATTAAGGATAAATCACTTAATATTAAGCTCTTTATTTTATGTAATCCTCAAAATCCAACAGGTAAAGTGTGGACTGAAGAAGAGCTCATTAAGATGGGAAAACTCTGTGTTGAAAATGATATTTGGATGATATCAGATGAAATACATTGTGATTTATTGCGTAATGGAGTGTCACACACACCTATTGCTAAACTCTTCCCTCATTATGAGAAAATTGTTACCTGTATGGCACCAAGCAAGACATTTAATCTTGCAGGTAATCTAATGTCTCATATCTTTATTAAAAATGAAGAAGTAAAAAAAGAATGGCTTCGCCTTTATGATGACTTTATTTCGCCATTAAGTTTAGTTGCAACAAAAGCTGCTTATTCTCAATGTGATGAATGGTTAAAAGCTCTAAGAAACTATCTCGATGATAACTTTAAATTAGTACAAGAATTTACTCAGGCCCATTTTCCAAAAGCAAACTTTAAAATACCTGATTCGACCTATTTAGCATGGATTAATTTGACTGAATATTTACCTGAAAATGTCGATAACCAACAACTTTCACTCTATTTTGCCAATAAAACAGGCATTTTATTAGAAGGTGGAAATATGTTTGTAAGTAATGGTGATAACTATATTCGTATTAATCTTGCTTGCCCTCGCACCATTATCAAAGAAGGCCTAGAAAGAATAAAAAATGCCCTTTAATTTTTAATTAATGAGATGAGTAAAACAAAGAAGAGCACCACATTTGATCAATCTATTTCAATGTCTGCTCTTCTTTTTTCCTATTTCAATTATCTTAAACATTCTATTTATGGTGATTATTTCAACACTTCATTTCTCAATTAATATAAAAAATCATCTCTATTTTTATTGCCCCATTAAATAGAGACTCAACAACAATCCTTTTAAAACAGTAAGATAGTCGGTTTTTAATATTCCCTCATGACTTTGTGATTAATTTTCACTGAATCAACACGCACTTTCCCGTACAATCCTCCCATTCATTTTTAACCCTATTAAGATTGGGAGAACAGATGGACAAACGTTTTGTTCAGGCCCACAAAGAAGCCCTTTGGGCCCTAATTTTAACTTTTATTTATTTGTTGGGTTGGTTAATTACCGCCTATTTACCTGATAACACACTAGGCATTACTGGTTTACCTATTTGGTTTGAGCTTTCATGCTTATTCTTACCTGTTTTGTTTTTTCTATTGTGCTATCTGATGGTGCGCTACTTTTTCAAAGATATGCCGTTAGGAGATGAGCATGACGATGCAAACTGAGGTCATAGTGCCACTGATTGGCTACCTTCTGTTGGTCTTTCTGCTGTCGGCTTATGCTTATCGTAAGCGTGAAAAAGGCGAGTTTCTTAACGAATATTTTCTGGGTAATCGCTCCATGGGGGGCTTCGTGTTAGCTATGACTATCACTGCCACTTATGTTAGTGCGAGCTCCTTTATCGGTGGGCCGGGTGCTGCCTATAAATATGGTATTGGCTGGGTATTGCTTTCGATGATCCAACTGCCCGCAATTTGGCTATCCCTTGGAGTATTAGGAAAAAAATTCGCCATTTTAGCGCGTCGTTATAATGCCGTTACCTTAAACGACATGCTATATGCGCGTTACAAAAGTCGTTTTCTCGTTTGGTTTTCCAGTTTAAGTCTATTAGTCGCTTTTGTCGGCGCCATGACAGTGCAATTTATCGGCGGCGCACGTCTATTAGAAACCGCAGCCGGCATCCCTTATGAGTTTGGCTTACTTATCTTTGGGATCTCGATTGCACTGTACACCGCAATTGGTGGATTTAGGGCTAGCGTATTAAACGATGCATTACAAGGCCTTGTAATGCTACTCGGTACTTTTATCCTACTGGTTGCCATTATCTATAAAGCGGGTGGTTTAGATATTGCGATACAAAAACTCAATACCATCGATCCGGCATTAACCTCACCTCAAGGTGCGGATGGCATTCTAACGGGGCCTTTTATGGCTTCATTCTGGGTACTGGTCTGCTTTGGTGTAATAGGCTTGCCACATACTGCAGTACGTTGTATCTCTTACAAAGACAGTAAAGCCATGCATAAAGGGATTATTATTGGCACTATTGTGATGTCATTATTAATGTTTGGAATGCACTTTGCTGGCGCATTAGGTCGGGCCATCATTCCTGATCTGACTGTCCCTGATCAGGTTATCCCAACGTTAATGGTTGAAGTATTACCACCTATTGCAGCAGGTATTTTCCTTGCAGCACCTATGGCTGCCATTATGTCTACGATTAATGCGCAACTGTTACAATCTTCAGCAACGTTAGTCAAAGATCTCTATCTCAATATCGCTCCTCATGCGATCACTAATGAGAAACGTATATCTCGTTTATCGAGCCTTTCGACCTTGATTTTAGGTGTGCTACTGCTGTTTGCTGCATGGAACCCTCCATCAATGATTATTTGGCTTAATTTACTCGCTTTTGGTGGCCTACAAGCTGTTTTCTTATGGCCTCTAGTTCTTGGCCTTTATTGGGAAAAAGCGAACCGTTATGGCGCTATTGCAGGCATGATCACAGGCGCCACACTTTATGCCACTCTTGCGACATTTAATATCCAAATAGCCGGATTCCACCCTATTGTTCCTTCACTGTTATTAAGCTTAGTGGCATTTCTTGTTGCTAATCGATTTGGAGAGCATACTCTGCCACAATCAACATCATTACAGTGAATTCGTTTTTAAAGAGATTAATTATGCCTTGGATACAATTAAGACTTAATGCAACTGCTGCCAATGCCGAAGCTATTGGTGATGAGTTAGTTGAAAGCGGTGCCGTTTCAGTGACTTTCCAAGATAGTCACGATACCCCTATATTTGAACCTTTACCGGGTGAAACTCGCCTGTGGGGTGATACTGACGTTATCGGTTTATATGATGCAGAAACTGACATGAAAATCGTTGTGGCAATGTTAGAAAATACGCCATTACTCGGTCAAGGCTTCCTGCACAAAATTGAACAACTCGAAGATAAAGATTGGGAACGTGAATGGATGGATAACTTCCACCCAATGCGCTTTGGTGAGCGTTTATGGATTTGCCCAAGTTGGCGTGAAGTGCCTGATCCTAATGCCGTCAACGTCATGCTAGACCCAGGTCTTGCATTTGGTACGGGTACCCATCCTACTACCTCATTATGTCTTCAGTGGCTTGATGGTTTAGATTTAGAAGGTAAAACGGTTATCGACTTTGGTTGTGGTTCTGGGATTTTAGCAATTGCGGCCTTAAAATTAGGCGCAGCTAAAGCAATTGGTATTGATATCGACCCACAAGCCATCCAAGCAAGCCGTGATAATGCACAACGTAATGGCGTATCTGACGCACTTACACTGTATCTTGCAAAAGACCAGCCTGATAACCTCAGTGCTGATGTTGTTGTGGCAAATATTTTAGCTGGACCATTACGTGAACTTGCACCTGTTATCAGTACACTGCCTCGTCAGGGTGGGCATCTAGGTCTTTCTGGTGTATTAGCGACACAAGCAGAAGGTGTCGCTGCCGCCTATGAAGGATTATTTAACTTAGATCCTGTTGCAGAGAAAGAAGAGTGGTGTCGTATTACCGGTGTGAAAAAATAACATAGAACAAATATTAACCAAAATGAGATAATCTCATTGCGTTAAAATTTCACTTAATTATTGTTTATCAGGCATTAATCACATTTTTGCCTGATAAACTCTACTTAGTTCCACTTGTTTATCAATTCTACATCATCAAATTTTAATTTTTTAAAAACACATAACATTATGTTTTTATTGATTAAATAATCAATTCATAAAAAATCAAGTGTAAAAAAGTAACTTTTTTTCGCAATTTGGTTAAACTTTGTCCTTTCATATCTGGCAAAAAATGCGTAATATACGCGCCCTTGCAGTCACAGTTTGGCCCTCTTTTCATCTATGCGAATCGGACAGTATCAGTTAAAAAATTGCCTTATCGCGGCTCCCATGGCTGGCGTTACAGACCGACCTTTTCGGTCGCTTTGCTATGATATGGGTGCGGGTATGACAGTTTCTGAAATGCTTTCTTCCAATCCTCAGGTTTGGCAGACAGACAAGTCTCGGTTACGAATGGTACATAGTGATGAATTGGGGATCCGCTCCGTACAAATTGCAGGAAGTGATCCCGTTGATATGGCGGCTGCTGCGAAAATAAACGCAGATAGTGGCGCTCAAATTATCGACATTAACATGGGTTGCCCTGCAAAAAAGGTGAATAAAAAGCTAGCGGGTTCAGCACTACTTCGTCATCCCGACCTTGTCGCAGAGATCCTCTCTGCTGTGGTTAACGCGGTAGACGTACCTGTTACTCTCAAGATCCGTACTGGCTGGTCACCTGATGAACGTAACTGTGTAGAGATTGCCAAATTGGCTGAACGTTGTGGTATTCAGGCTCTCACTATTCATGGGCGTACACGCGAGTGTTTGTTCAAAGGGGAAGCCGAATACGACAGCATTCGGACAGTTAAGCAGAATGTTTCTATTCCCATTATTGCGAATGGAGACATAACAGACCCGCTAAAAGCCAGAGCAGTATTAGACTACACTGGAGCCGATGCTTTGATGATCGGTCGCGCTGCTCAGGGAAGACCCTGGATCTTTCGGGAAATCCAGCACTATCTGGACACAGGTGAACTGTTGCCCCCTCTACCGATTGTAGAGGTGCAACAAATAATGCAAAAGCATGTGCGTGAGTTGCACGACTTTTACGGTCAAGGCAAAGGAACTCGCATTGCACGCAAGCATGTCTCTTGGTATCTCAAGGAACATGCCCCTGATGACCAGTTTCGGCGCTCCTTCAACGCCATAGAGGATGCCAGCGAACAGCTGGAGGCGTTGGAAGCATATTTCGAAAATTTTTTGCGTAAATAAATAAAAGAGCTGACAGAACTATGTTCGAACAACGCGTAAATTCAGACGTACTAACAGTTGCCACCGTAAATTCACAAGATCAGGTGACCCAAAAACCTTTACGTGACTCAGTTAAACAAGCACTGAAGAACTATTTTGCTCAATTAAACGGTCAAGATGTTAATGACTTATATGAGCTAGTATTGGCTGAAGTTGAACAGCCATTGTTGGACATGGTAATGCAGTACACCCGTGGCAACCAAACGCGTGCAGCACAAATGATGGGCATTAACCGCGGCACACTGCGTAAGAAACTGAAAAAATACGGCATGAACTGATCCTAGTCAGTTAAGTCTATTTTTATAAAAAGCCTTTTCTGGTTTTCCAGAAAAGGCTTTTTTGTTGCTTATTTTTCATACTTTCTCTATAAAGTTAATGAGCTTGTTACCAAATATAGTAACATAGTGACATGTTACCAAATATGGTAACATGATACTCATCCTATAAAACCATAAGAGCCAAAAGATGAATAAAGACATCGTAAGTGTCATTACAGGCGATATTATCGATTCTAAAAATATCTCCATCCCAAACTATGACCTGATGCTCTACACTTTGGAGCAGACAGTTCAATTACTCTCAGAACAGTTACCAATTAAATATGATCGATACCGCGGTGATTCTTTCCAGATTGTTTGCTTACAAGCAGGGGATGCTATCAAAGTCGCTATCGTCATCCAATTAGCACTAAAAACGTCAAATCTAGAAATCAGTGCTCGTCAAAGTATTGGCATCGGCAAAATTGACTCATTGCGTAATGATGTAAGAACCTCAATTGGTGAGGCCTTTATTTTATCTGGCGAAGGACTCGATAAAATGAAAGGTGAAATTTTGACAATATCGGCATCTAGCTCAGATTTTCAACAAAATATTACCTTAGTCACTAAGTATTTAAATATACAACTCAAAGAAATTACTCGAGCACAAGCGCAAGTTTTACTTAAATACATGGTCAATAAAGATAAATCTCACTATGCTATCGCTGATGAATTAAAAAAATCGAGAAGTAATATTACTAGATTATTAAATGCTAGCCACTACCAGTTAATAGATGAATATATTCAATACTTTAATTATTTAATTAACAAGGTTTATTGATATGTATAATTTCGCGCTTCTTATTTCTCTCTATATTGCTCATATTGCTTTTGATTTTTATTTACAACCTAAAGCATGGATAGAAGCGCGAAATACTCTACATTACAAATCTAAAAAACTTTACCTACACTCGCTACTGCAAGGAGGAATAACCTTTATTATTCTAGTTTTAATGACGGAGATAAGTTTTGGTTCTATTTTTATTTACAGTGTAACTGTATTAATAACACACTATCTTTTTGATCTTGGAAAATCCTATACTGATAACTCTTTAAGATGGTTTATTACTGATCAAGCTCTTCATTTATTCGTAATTACCTTTTTATGGATAATATTGATTGATCAAAATACTCAGATATTCCATGATCTTAGTTTTAAAAACATTAACTATAAATATTTGATTGTTATTCTTGCCTACATCTTTATTTTAAAGCCGATTTCCATCCTTATTTATATGTTACTAAAAAAATGGACACCAGTCGCAGAGGAAGGCTCAACGCTCGTTTCTGCTGGTCAATCTATTGGTTATTTGGAAAGAATGCTTATTTTAACTTTCATTCTTTTAAACCAATTTGCAGCAATTGGTTTTTTACTAGCAGCCAAATCTATATTTAGATTTGGTGAGTTACAAAATGACCAAGATAAAAAACTAACAGAATATGTTATGTTGGGTACACTTATTAGCTTTAGCATCTCCATCCTTACTGGGCTTGCCACAACACACCTGGTAACTCAATTACCCATAGGCAAATAACCCATCAACTGTCTGAAATAAACGTTATATTCTCTGATGGAAACCCTGCCGGAAATGACTGGCAACATATTCGTTTTGATAGAACCCCTTCTAAAAACCCTGACAGATTTTCTGTAATAAATTCCACCTCAGAGGCTCTGGATGGAATAATGGCTATTGTCCATAAACAGCTATCATTAGATGAAACAACCCAAAAAAGTGTGTCACCATTGTCTGTCTCGCCAATAGGTAACAGCCCATTATTTTTAGGGTACAGATGAAAAGTATAATAATCAGGATCAGACTGTATTAACGAATCAAAATCCTTAAGAACTGCCTCTTTTTGCTGAAAGAAATTAAGATAGTCATCCTCACTAAATGGATTAAACAACGTAATAAAATTGGCTATTTGTCCTGATCCATATTGTGAAACAAATTCAATATAGTCTTGAGGAAAGGTGTATTGATTATCAATAAGTGGCCACTCCTTACCTTCTCCTCGATTTATCGGACATAAAGGTATTGGTAACCACTGATTTAACGCAGTTAACATTCTATCCTCACTAATTTGATATCCATTTTATCGCTCAATTTATGGTATTTTATCTTTACCCTCTTTTTATCATAACTCAGTCCATTTTTATCACTTTAGCTACGTGATAAAAATGTGACACGAATAAGACCATAATAATGACAACACCTTCACATACCATTACTTTCATTGATAGTGCTTATCCTAAACCTCATGCAATCAAAGAATTTGCCTGGTCTGGACGATTAGATAAACATGGGCAACTTTAGTTTGATCTTCACCTTAGAAGTGCTGATTATTATTTAAGTGAGGGTGAGGATTATTGTGCAGATATAGATGATGATGAGTCAGAGGATGAACAAGAATATACCAGTCTTGCACACTGGCAAGATCAAATCGTTTGGGATAATTATCACTGCTGTACTCTCTCTTCCACTTATTGGTCTGACGATCAAGGTATTTTACTCAGCACAGGAAATACACCGTTCGATTTTGATAGCTTTATTCATCATCAATTTAATGTTGATATTGTTCCTCAAATTAATAGTGATACCGATGAGGATGAAGAAAGAGCAGAAGTCCCAGCTTTTAGTCTTTATTTATTAGGTCATGATGAGTGTACAAATCATCGAATTACCTTTCAACGCCAGAAAAATAATACTTTTCATATTGACTGGACAGGTAAAATTGCACTGACTTATGCGGGCTTCGATGAATTTATTCATCAGTTTATTGCAAGATTAGAAAATATTTCTTTTGATGGTTTTTATTTTCCTAAATCTTGGGATTTAGATAAAGCAACGATTGAGTTTAAAAAAGTGCTTGCTCATTTTGAACACTATGAATTCACATTAATTAACCCTAAAAGCCAAATCAAACAATGGAAATTGAGTTATATAGGTGGATCTAAACCGTAAAATTACCTATTTCTAATACTAGTATCAATATTCTATTTAGATAAACATTCCTTTGCTAAAAGTTAATGTTTATCTTTATCAGTGAGTTATAAACAATATTATTTTTTATAAGATATACCAATAATAATCATTAACATAAAGTCGTATTTCACATTTTATCTCAACGACACTATTAAGAAACATTTTTCACCCACACTTCCTAAATAACAAAGATTATATTTTGTTTATATTAAATATTTATTATTTAAATCATGGTTTACAAAATGCGTAATTAAACTGTATCTATTAAAAGTCAATATCATGTATTATCTTCGCCATTATTGTTCTCCCTTTAGGTACTATGATGTCTAGCAATTCAGAAATTGACTATTCCAATAATGAATCAAAAAATATCTGTTTTTATATCATGCTATTAATAGGGGCACCTAGTTTTATCGTGCCGGAGTTATCCTTTTTTACTTTACCTATTATTATGTTTTCATCTGTTGCCTACTTTATCTATTTCCTTATTTCTGAAGGTCATGCATCAGAGATAGTTTGGGGGATACTAAAAGGCTTTTTGATCATTATTGTTGCCAGCATTATTCCTTTTATTGGGCCTATTATCCTGATTGGCTGGATAATTTATAATATTGCCAAGGCCGTGGACAGTATAAAAAGTCTTTTTCCTGAAGCCATTTTTAGTATCATTCTCTATGCTTGCTTGGCTTATCCCTTAATTGATTTATTAGCCAGTCGTTATGAAATTAATTATATTCCTCGTATCATTGCTGGTCTTATTTATGTTGTTGTCGCATTTAACTACAATAATCGATTAAAAAAACAAGCCTCATCGACCAAAGATCAACTCTTTAAACTTTCATTAATGTGGATCTCTGCCCCTCTTATCGCCATCTTAATTATTACCATTGTTTCAGCAGTACGTTCAGCCTTTAGAACAGTGATCAGTACAACCACTTCTCCTATTCGAGTGACACAAAACGTCTCAGGTTATGTGCGTGGTGACACAATTGTCAGCAATTACACTCGTGAAGTTTCCAGAACAATTACCACTACCACAACTTCAATATTGCCAGGAGCCGGTGCTGTGACCGCTTCTGTTGCGGGAAACCTTACGCCTAAACAGCAAGATAATACCTCAAAAACATCATCCGAAGTCACCTATATGTCTCTGGCTAAAGTGACTGAATATCAAACAAATAAAGACCAACATTTTTATCATCATAGCGACTTAGATAATAAAAAAATAATACACTTCTATCAAAAAGCGATGAATGTATTGGGTGAACCGTTATTCAATAAAAACGATATTCGCTATTATTTTGATGAAACGGTATTTGGTAAAGGTGATCATGGTGTTGTCTTAACAGAAGATGGCGTTTACTGCGTTCTGAGTAAATTATATGACTCTTTTTATCTTCCTTACGATGATATTGAGAATGTGATTGTCAAAGGAAAAATATCTAAAGAGATTGTTATTACTGATAAAAATAGCGAAATCTATACCATTACATTGACGCAATCGAACAAAGGTGCAGAAAAAATAGCACAACTTATTCGTGAATTTAGCTGTCTTTCATAACATAGCTATTCTCTCGTTTTTTTATTAAGGCAATAAACATCTTTAAATCTGTTTATTGCCTTATTTTATGATGAGCCTTTTTATCCATCATTAATGACCTTCTTGATATCCCTTACTGACACTCCTAACAATGCGCGTACCCCACATTAAAACGCTGTAAATAAAATTTAAATTACCAATATAGGCATTTGTTTATACAAATATTGTCTATACAATAGACAATATTTATGTTTATCAGGGAATTACAATGACTGCCTTACCACGAAAAAAAACATGGCAGATTGTCCTTACTATTATTTTAGTTGGGATAAACTTACGCCCCTTCTTAACTGGCCCAGGCCCTGTTATTGACAATATTATTGCTTCAACAGGAATGAGTTATAGCCAAGTCTCATTACTCACGCTATTACCCATGCTTTTAATGGGAATAGGTGCATTAATCGTTCCTTTTTTACAATCTTATATCCAAGTACGTAAAGGGCTGTTAGTGGCGATGTTGATGCTACTTATAGGCTCATTTTCTCGTGCTTATGTTTCTGATGGTCATCAACTATTACTGACAGCACTCTTTTGTGGTTTAAGTGTCGCTTATATTCAAGCGGTATTTCCTGGCATTATTAAAGGATGGTTTGGAAATAGAACACCTATTATGATGGGGTTATATTCCGCCATGTTAATGGGAGGAGGCGCACTAGGTGCTCAACTTTCCCCTATTCTCACCGCCCCCGATGGCCATTGGCAAAGTGCTTTGGCATGGTTTGCGCTTCCTGCTGGTTTTGCATTTGTTGCTATTCTTTTTTCTATAAAAAATAGCGCCACCTCTGCCAATAAAATATCACTAAATACCTTAATCTGGCGTCCTAGAACAGGGTTACTTATCTTAGGGTTTGGTTGTGTTAATGCAGGATATGCTTCAGTGGTGACATGGCTAGCACCTTTCTATCAATCGCTAGGAATGCCAAGCGCCCAAAGTGGCTCTCTAGTCGCTATCCTTTCCCTTTTTCAAGCATCAGCAGCATTAATTATTCCATTTTTAGCGGCTAAAAATCACGATCGGCGTTTTTGGCTAATGCTGACATTAATAAGCCAATTTATTGGATTTGGCGCAATAATGACGATCCCCATGAGTGCGCCTTATCTTTGGAGTATTTTCTTAGGCTGTGGCTTAGGAGGATGTTTTTCCATGATGATGATTGTCGCTCTCGATCATATTCCTGATCCTGCACAAGCTGGTGCACTATCAGCATTAATGCAAGGTGGCGGTTTTATTATTGCCGCATTTGGACCATTGGTTGCTGTACTATTGCGCCAACCTGATGGAAGCTTTACTTATGCATGGGCGTTTCATGCCATTTTAGTGATTATTACGATAGGATTATTTTCACGATTAAACCCACGCCATTACGCAAAAGCCTATCCCGCCAATCACTCTATTTAATCATTTATAAAAAATATACAGATAAAATAAGCGCCTTACTTTTTACAGATAAGGCGCTTATTAAAGAGATAATCAAATATTACTTATGGAGATGATTAAGCAACAATATGTGTTCCTGTTTCACCTTTTAAAGCAGAAGCCAATTTTTCTGGCGTTGTGATAATCACTCTTTTTCCACCAGCAGCTAAAAATGACAAACTCGCTTCAATTTTAGGAAGCATACTGCCCGGAGGGAAATGCCCTTCATGCATATATTGTGTCATTTCTTCAACCGACGTTTCACCTAATGCTTTTTGTTCTGGTTTACCGAAATGAATACAGACTTTTTCAACACCTGTTGTGATGATAAGAATATCTGCATGTAATTCTTTTGCGAGCAATGTTGATGACAGATCTTTATCAATCACAGCATCAACACTTTGGTAATTTCCTTGCTCATTTTTAATGACCGGAATACCACCGCCCCCTACAGCAATCACAACATAGCCACATTCTGATAATGATTTAATTGCATTAGATTCAATCACATGCTGTGGAATAGGAGAAGCAACAACACGACGATAACCACGACCAGAATCTTCAACAAAATGCCATTGAGGGTTTTCTTGTTGTAATTGCATCATCTCTTGTTCAGAGAAAAATGCACCAATAGGTTTTGTCGGAGAAACAAAATTAGGATCGTTTTTATCTACTTCAACTTGTGTGATAAGGGTGATCGCTTGTTTATTTTGTTGAACACGAAGCTTATTAGTTAACGCTTGTTGTATTAAATAACCAATACCCCCTTGTGTATCAGCAACACAATTGGCTAATGGTGTTAATGGTAAACCTTCTTGTACATGTGCAACTTCCGCACGGCGTAAATCAAGTCCGACTTGTGGACCATTACCATGAGTAAGAACAATATTATACCCTTCAGCCACCATATCACTAATATGGGCTGCAACCTCTTGTACTGCTTGTTCTTGATGAGCGATAGACTGGCTAGCATTGTCTTTAATAATACTATTGCCTCCAATGGCAACAACAACGAGTTCTTTCATGTTTCACTCTCAATGATATTATTGGCAATTAAAGTAGAAATAATTCACCTCTACTCTCAGAGGTTGGGTTAATAAGGTCACCATATCGCTAACCACTTCCCCCATTTTTATTTTTTAATGAGATAAACATTATCGTATTGAACAATATCTATTCATTAATTGCGCAGGATAATAACAGAGAATGTAAATAAAACACCTATTACTCAATATTTCTCTTATTTAATTTCAGTAAATAGAATGAGGAAGAGAGGAGATGAAAGGCGTCATCAAACAGATCAATAACGCCTTATTCAGTACAAATAAGCGGGATAGTTAGTACTTTTTCATTTTGCTACATCATAAATATCTTGTTGATAAACATCAGGCATATCGGTAATTAGCATATCAACCCCCCATTGCTCAAAGTCTTTCACTTCTTCAGGATCATTCGGGGTATAACAATAAATTTCATAGCCGGCTTGTTTTAACAATTGCGCCTGTGCTTGCGTAAGGTATTTGTAATTACAATGCACACTAAAACCATCAATCGCTTTTAATGTTTCTAGCGCATTATCGGGGATCTCATCCCATAACTGGCCTCTACGAATAAAAGGTAGGTATCGTTTCATAACGATAAGTGCATGCGTATCAAAAGAAGAAAATAGAATTTGCTCATTCGGAATATCTGCACTTTTTATCATGTCAGAAACCGCTAAACATAAACGCTCAACATCATCGTCGGGCCAAGTTTTCAGCTCAATATTAAGCTTTGTTCCGGAACGCTTAATTAACTGTAGTCCTTGTCTTAAAGAAGGAATTTTCTCACCTTGATAAAGTGAACTAAACCAACTTCCTGCATCAAGGCGATGTAAATCATCTAAGGTATGAAAACGCACCGCACCTTGCCCATTCGTGCAACGATTAACTGTTTTATCATGAATAAGCACAGGAACATGATCCGCGGTTAATTGCACGTCCGTTTCAATCCATTCGCACCCGAAATCAATCGCCATTTTAAATGCAGCCAGTGTATTTTCAGGGGCTTTTCCAGAAAAACCTCGGTGAGCAGCTATCTTCATTTATCTCTCCTTTTCATTTGTGCCGACATCATGACAATCATTTATGACAGCAATTTGACAGTCATGCCATCAATAACTCTTCACTTAATTGTCACCCATTTGTCATAAATAACATTTAGGGTAATTCGCAGATTAGATTGCACCTTTAACTCTCGATTTAAAAGGAAATACTGCATGTCGATAAAATCAATAACGGGCCTTGCTGTTGCGATGACACTCTTTGCTTCACCTACACACGCAAAAACACAAATTGAATGGTGGCATGCTATGGGAGGAGCGCTTGGTCAGAAAGTTAATCAAATCGCTTCTGATTTTAATGCAAGCCAATCTGAATATGAGATAAAGCCTGTTTATAAAGGCACTTATGCTGAAACTATGACCAGTGCAGTAGCTTCGTTTCGTACTAAAAACCAACCTGCTATTGTGCAAGTTTTTGAAGTCGGTACAGCCAGCATGATGGGTGCTAAAAAAGCCATTTATCCTGTTTATCAATTAATGGAAAAAACCAACGAGCCTTTTGATCCTAATAGTTATTTATCAACTGTCACTGGTTATTACACCACTAGCGACGGCAAAATGATGTCATTACCCTTTAATAGTTCAACACCTGTACTCTACTACAACAAAACACTCTTTAAAAAAGCAGGTATAGAGCAGCCACCAAAGACATGGAAAGAGATGGAAGCAGTATCTCAAAAACTGCTCGATTCTGGTGTTAAATGCGGATTTACCACCACATGGCAATCATGGACACAAATCGAAAACTTTGGTGCACGCAATAATTTACCTATTGCGACAAAAAATAATGGTTTTGATGGCTTAGATACGACGTTTCTATTTAATAAATCCCCTTTCGTTGCTCATATTCAACAAATGGCAGATTGGTCTAAATCCGGTATTTTCAAATATGGCGGACGCCAATCTGATTCAATGCCTCTATTTTATACCCAAGAATGCGCCATGGTGATGGAATCATCCGCCGGTTTTGCTGGTATTAAAGAGAATATGAAAGGCATTGATATTGGTGTTAGCCAATTGCCTTATGACGATACGCTTGTACAAAAACCCGCAAATACCATTATTGGTGGAGCTTCGTTATGGGTTATGTCAGGGCGCCCAGATGCAGAATATAACGGCGTCGCCAAATTCTTCACCTATCTTTCAAGTCCTGAAGTTCAAGCTGACTGGCACCAAGATACAGGTTATCTTCCTGTTACTAAAGCCGCTTACGCATTGACACAACAACAAGGCTTTTATCAGCAAAATCCAGGGGCTGACACCGCAATATTACAAATGACAACCTCAGAACCGACTGCAAACTCTAAAGGATTACGCTTTGGTAATTTCTTACAAACACGCGAAATTGTTGATGAAGAATTAGAAAAAGTATGGTCAGGAAAACAGAGTGCTCAAGCTGCATTGGATAATGCTGTCACACGTGGAAATGAGCAATTACGCCGTTTTGAACGTACTCAATAATCATATTTATCAGGCGAGCTTAACAGCTCGCCTTCTGTTTTTATCGATTTACTGGATACTGTATGGCTTCTCAATCCATTTATTTTAAACAAAAATGGTTACCTCTAGCGCTGATTTTTCCTCAACTGGCTATCACACTTATCTTTTTTATTTGGCCTGCTGGGCAAGCTTTCTTTCAGTCATTTCAATTAGAAGATGCGTTTGGCCTGAGTAGCGAGTTTGTTGGTCTCGAAAACTTTCAGCGTTTATTTAGCAATAGTTACTATTTTGACAGTTTAATCACCACATTGATTTTTAGTATCAGCGTTGTCTTTCTCTCTATGTTATCTGCGCTTGTTTTAGCTGGCATTGCTGAGCAAATTTTACGAGGCAAACTGTTTTATCGTACGATCTTAATTTCACCCTATGCCATTGCGCCAGTTATCGCGGGTTTTCTTTGGTTATTTATGCTTGATCCTACGATTGGCGTATTAAGCCAATTATTAAAACAAATAGGCATTAATTGGGATCCCGTACTGAATACACATCATGCTATGTGGATGGTGATTTTAACTGCGACATGGAAACAAGTGAGTTATAACTTTTTATTTTTTCTCGCTGCCTTGCAATCTGTGCCTAAATCACTATTAGAAGCAGCCGCTATTGATGGCAGTGGGCCTATTAAACGCTTTATCACAATAAGCTTTCCGCTTATTTCACCGACCACTTTTTTCTTACTGGTAGTGAATTTTGCCTACGCCTTTTTTGATACTTTCGCCATTATTCATGCCATGACACAGGGTGGCCCCGGAAGTAGCACATCAACATTAGTGTATAAAGTCTATAACGATGGTTTTGTAGGATTAGATTTAGGCTCTTCAGCCGCACAATCCGTTATCTTAATGTTTATTGTCGCGATATTGACCGTGATCCAGTTTCGTTATGTTGAAAAAAAGGTGGCTTACTGATGGTTGAACGCAGACCTTTATTTCACGCTTTTTGCCACTTAATCCTCATTGTTGGCATTCTTTCTGTCGCATTTCCTGTATGGATAGCGCTTGTCGCTACAACACATCAAAATACCGAATTTGCCACAGGATCGCCTCTTTGGTTCGGCACTGAAGGTTTCAGTATTTTTAAAACCCTATTGTCACAAGCGGGTACAACGCAAAATAGTGCGATTTCAATTAACAGTATGTTGTTGAATTCATTAATCATGGCGTTAGTGATCACTATCGGAAAATTAATAATTTCAATTTTATCAGCCTATGCTGTTGTATTCTTTCGCTTTCCGGGCCGTATGCTTGCCTTTTGGACTATCTTTTTTACATTAATGCTGCCTGTTGAAGTTCGTATTATGCCAACATTTGAGGTTGTTACTAACCTTAATATGCTGAACTCTTATGCAGGACTAACCATTCCATTAATTGCCAGCGCTACTGCTACTTTTTTATTTCGGCAATTTTTTCTTACTATCACCCCAGAGCTTATTGAAGCAGCCAAAATTGATGGCGCGGGTCCGATAAGATTCTTTTTCACCATCTTACTTCCTCTTTCACGTACTAATATAGCCGCCTTGTTTGTTATCACATTTATTTATGGCTGGAACCAATATCTTTGGCCAATGCTTATCACAACAGATACCCACTATTACACTATTGTGATGGGTATTAAACAGATGGTTGCGGTTTCCGATGGTGTTATTGAATGGAATAAAATTATGGCAACCACATTAATTGCGATGTTGCCTCCTGTCTTTATCGTCATTCTGATGCAAAGAGCCTTTGTAAAAGGCTTTATTGATACGGAGAAATAACATGACAACCGTCACTCTTACTGATTTAGAAAAGCGTTATCCAAATGGTCATCAAGCTATTTCAAAATTAAATCTTTCTATTGAGCAAGGCGAAATGGTGGTATTAGTCGGCCCTAGCGGTTGTGGTAAATCGACATTACTGCGAATGATTGCGGGATTAGAAACCATTACACAAGGTGATTTACTTATTGATAATTTGCGTGTTAATGAACACGAACCCAGTGAGCGTGATATCGCCATGGTTTTTCAAAACTATGCTCTTTATCCCCATATGTCAGTTTATAACAACATGGCATATGGCTTGCGTAATCGAAAAACACCAAAAGCAAAGATTGAAGAACTTGTCACAAATGCAGCTCAAATGCTGGAAATCAGTCATTTACTTGATAGAAAACCTAAAGAGTTATCAGGTGGGCAACGACAACGTGTGGCAATGGGCAGAGCCATTGTCCGTAAACCTAAAGTCTTTTTATTTGATGAGCCACTCTCTAACCTTGATGCAAAATTACGTGTACAAATGCGCCTTGAGATAAAAAAGCTACAACGAAAACTCTCCACGACTTCGATCTACGTTACACACGATCAAGTTGAAGCCATGACATTAGCCGATAAGTTGGTGGTGCTAAATCAAGGAAATATAGAACAAGTGGGTACACCGTTAGATATTTATGAAAGCCCTGCTTCCGTATTTGTTGCTACTTTTATGGGTTCTCCTGCAATGAATATTTTAGACACTTCCATTAATCATGGTGTAATTGAAATCGCTGATGGGCACATTGCTGTTTCATCTCAGCACCTTCCTTATCAAGCAATTAAATTAGGTTTACGCCCTGAACATTTACTTATTAGCCGCCAGCATCCTATGTTCCATGTTGATGTTGAATTTATTGAAGCATTAGGTGCTGATGTTTTAATTTACGCCACAACCTGTGATAAACAAAAACAACCCGTTGTTATTCGCGCACCGAACGATCATGGTGTTAATATTGGCCACAAAATAGGTCTTACTATTCATCCTGAAAACCTACATTTCTTTGATGAGCAAACAGGAAAACGTATTAATCGCCCTTTTATGACCATCAGTGAATTAATGGTTTCATAAAATATTGATACCATTTTTTCATTTTCAGTTTAATCTGAATAGCGATGTGTAGAGCATCGCTATTTATTAAAAACAAAGCAATAAATATCAAAAATATAAACTTTGTCAGAATTAAACAAATAAAAACCCGCACTAAATGCAGTGTTATTTTGATAATATTCCAAATAAATAAAAAACAACATCACTTACACTTAAAGTAAGTACAATTAAATGTTTTATATAATATTTAACCAACAAAGCTTATCTTTTTAAACTTAGCCTACCAATTAATTATCTTAATTTTAAACAAGTTAAATTTATTAATCCGTTTTTTCATCATGTTAAGGAAAGAAATAATAATACATTTTTACTGAGAAAAGAAAAAACATATATTTAGATAATATTTTTTTCATAAAATGCCTATATTGCACCAATAGATAAGCACTGTTATTCTTCTGCTCGAATTTGATCTGCACTTATATAAACTGCCAAGCAGAAAAGGACTTAATTAAAAAATGAAAATTAAATTACTTGCTACAGTGATGGTATCAGCAGCACTACTCTCTGGTTGTCAAAACCTCAATACCGATATGCTGACTAAATCAGGAACCCAACTTTTCCAAGCTGCAACATTAAGCGATGATGATATCAAAGCACTCACCAATGATGCATGTAAAGAGATGGATGCCCAAAATAAAGTCGCACCAGCCAATAGCACTTACACCAAACGCTTGAATAATATCGCTAAAGCGTTAGGTAGTGAAGTTAATGGCACTCCAGTAAATTACAAAGTTTACATGACTAAAGATGTGAACGCATGGGCTATGGCTAACGGTTGTGTTCGTGTTTATAGTGGTTTAATGGACATGATGACTGATAACGAAGTTGAAGGCGTTTTAGGTCACGAAATGGGTCATGTTGCTTTAGGCCATACCCGTAAAGCAATTCAAGTTGCTCACGCAACAGTTGCAGCACGTACTGCAGCAGCATCAGCGGGTGGCGTTGCCGCACAATTAAGCAGCTCACAATTAGCTGAAATGGGTCAGAAATTAATTAATGCTCAATTCTCACAACATCAAGAAACTGAAGCCGATAATTTCTCTTATGATCTGCTAACAAAACGTGGCGTTAATACTGCAGGGCTGGTTACAGGTTTTGAGAAGCTCGCTAAATTAGGTGGTGGTGATTCAAGTATGTTTGATTCTCACCCACCATCAAAAGAGCGTGCTGATAATATCCGTAATCGCATCGCTACAGATAAAAAATAATGACCTTGCCCCTATATCTCATGATATGGGGGTTTTCTTTTCAGGTTTATTTATTGCGACTGACGAAAACTATCCACAACATCGGTAAAAAAGCGTTTAATCGCCTGCTTTTCTTGCTGATCATATTGCTCAAATAGCGCAGACCATTTAGCTTGAGATTGTTGATGCAACACCTCATGAGCATGAAAAAGACGCTCTCCCTCAGCAGTTAAGATAAAAAATATTTCTTTTTGATTATCTGCCAACTTTATTTTTTCAATAGCCCCCTTTTTTTGTAAGCGGCTACAAATTTTTGAAACAGCCCCTCGAGTCATCGCCATATATTCACTAATAGTCGTCAGATTTCTCATGCTCTCCTCACCAATACAATGAATAACATGTAACTCTGTAAGTGAATAATTCTCTAATCCCTTCTCTTCTAATACTTTTTTATGCTCCTCATTGACATGTTCATCTTTAAGATGCAAGAAATCACTTAACCCTTTTAGCAAGTCTTGTGTTGTTACATTCTCTTTTGTCATTTTGTTTCCTTGGAAAAAATATTTAAAAAATAGTACCAAAAGTATTTACAACAATCAAAATATCGCTATTATCTATTTTGTTTCCATGGAAACAAAATAGATAAAGAGAGGCAATATAATGAAATTATCAATCCGCAGTTTGTTTTATCTCGTTTGCTTTAGCGCACTATTAGGCTCTTTAGCACAAAATATTTATACCCCTGTACTTCCCTTGATCCAACAGCAATTTAATACCACGTTATCACTGGTTAATCTGACGGTATCTGCATTTACTTTTGCTATGGCTGTAATGCAACTATTTTATGGTTCATTGATCGATAAATGGGGAAGAAAGCCAATTTTACTCAGTGGATTAGCAATTTCTATTGTGGGTGCATTGGGTTGTGTTTGGTCTGACTCTATTAGCTTATTGATTTTTTGGCGTGTGATCCAAGCTATCGGTATTGCGGCCATTCCCGTAGTTGCAGCAACTATTATTGGCGATCTTTATCAAGGAAACGATCGCGCAAAAGCAATGGGATCGTATCAAATGCTATTAGCACTAGCACCAGCTTGTGGCCCTTTATTAGGTGGATATTTAGCGCAACATTATCAATATCAAGGCATTTTTATTTTATTGGCTGTTATCGGTATCCTATTACTGACCACACATCTCTTTTATTTACCTGAAACACGTCCAGAACAGAAGGAAACCTTTAAAAGCTTATCAGCAATGCAACAAGTGCTGATGGCACCTGAGGGTAAATCTGTATTTGTCATGAGTTTTATGGTGTTTTATAACTATTTTTGTCTACTGGTTTTCTTACCCTTAATTGCCTTTCATCTCCATCAACTTAACAGCACTGAAATAGGTGGATTATATATGCCTATGTCAATTGCACTTATCTTAGGTAGCTATCTTTACCGTAGAATTTGCCATCTATTTAGCGCTGAATATGGTGTGATTATTACCTCTTGTATCAACCTGACTATGTTGACGTTATTTGCACTCTTTTGGCAAATCTCATTACCTATCATGCTTGGCTTAACTGTGTTATATGGGCTTTCTTTAGGCTTAACCATGCCAACGCACACTACATTATTAACAAGTTATTTTGGCTCGATGAGAGCTACTGCAATGGGGATTTATAACTTTATTCGTTATTGTGGAATGGCTGCTGGCCCTATGATTTCGGTCTATTTTGTGACTGACAATAACTATGAGTATGTCTTTTATTCTTGTGTGATCTTAACGAGTTTGGCATTGTGTTTCACCATTAAGACCTTAATGTCTTCATTAAAAGAAAAAAAACAAACTGCAAACTAACAGGATATTTCATGAAATTAACTATTGAAAAACTGGCACAGCTCTCTGAACAAGACCATATTGATTTAGGCAAAATTTGGCAAGATACACATTACCAATCAGCTCTAACAAATGAGATCAACAACGAGAATGTACTCTTTGTGGCAAGATTTAACGAACGATTATTAGCCGCTTGCTGGGTTAAACTATCGGATGAAAAAGCTGTTATCTCTGATTTTATGGTCAGAGAAGTGACACGCCGTCGCGGTGTTGGACATTATTTACTGACACAATGCTTATCTGCCTATCCTGATATTCACCATTGGCAGGCAATAAGCTTATCAGCGGAAGAAAACGGGTATGATATTGCTCATGCTTTTTTAACACATCATCAATTTAGTGCATCACCACAATCTGATCTTTATGCTCTCAATATTTGATAACGTTCTTATTCTAAATAATTCAAGTTGTAGCTAGGCGACAAGTGAATATTAGTCAACAACGCTACAACTTGAAGTATGACGAGAACGAGTAGTATAAAGTCTAGCTACATTATAAGCCGTCTCACTCAGATTCTTTTGCGCATTATGAAGTGCATCATCCAGTGTAGAAACACCCGGTACAATAGAGAAAACAGCATCAATTCCCTGCTGATGAACAACATCATAATCAGGTAGATAGCCACCGACTAAGGCAATGACAGGAAGGTGATATTTTTTAGCGAGCAGAGCAACCCCTATTGGCGTTTTACCTTGTGCCGATTGGCTATCCATTCGACCTTCACCGGTTATTACCAAATCCGCATCAATAAAATATTTCTCTAATTCAACCGCTTTGGCAACCAGTTCAACTCCCGGCGAAAGCGTTGCTTGCGTAAAGGCAAGTAACGGTAACGCCAATCCACCCGCCGCACCACTTCCAGCAATATTAATAAGATTGTGTTGTGTCATTTTCTCAAGATAAGTACCAAAATGATGTAAGGCTTTATCAAGTTGCGCAATATCATCTTTGGTCGCTCCTTTTTGAGGACCAAAAATAGCTGATGCTCCTTTTTCTCCACACAACGGATTTGTTACATCGCAAGCAAGCTCAATTTCAATATTTTTTAGTTTAGGGTTAAGAGTCGTGATATCAATAGAGTGAAGTTGTGCTAATGCCAGCCCACCAAAGGGCAAAGATGTACCAAACTTATCTTTGAGACCAAGCCCAAGTGCTTGCATCATACCTGCACCAGCATCATTTGTAGCACTTCCACCTAATCCCAATATGATTTTTTTAACGCCCATTTCAAGTGCAGCATTAATTAATTCACCCGTACCATAACTGGTCGTTAAATTGGGATTGCGTTGAGATGAGGGAATAAGATGAAGACCAGAAGCTTGTGCCATTTCAATCACGGCAGTGGTGTTATCCCCTAAAAGCCCCCAAGTTGCGGTCACTTGTTTACCTAAAGGTGAACATACTTGTGTCGATATAAAATGGCCTTGCGTTGCATCCACCAGCGATGTCACCGTTCCTTCGCCGCCATCAGCCATAGGAATACAACAATATTGCGCATTGGGTAAATAACGTGAAAAACCTTGTTTTATTGCTGTTGCAACTTCTTTCGCACTTAAGCTTTCTTTAAATGAATCAGGGGCAATAACTATTTTCACGTTATATTCTCCAGACAATAAAAAAGCGATATTTTCATATCGCTTTTATAACATACTCTACTTTATGAGAGCGTGTACATGATCTGAAATGTGATTAATCTTCAATCGCTAAACGCAATTTCTTCATCGCATTTTTTTCTAATTGGCGAACACGCTCGGCAGATACACCATATTTTGTCGCCAAATCTTGCAATGTCGATTTGTTATCATCATCTAGCCAACGGGCACGAATAATATCTTGGCTACGTTCATCAAGAGTTTCAATTGCTGACGTCAGTTTATCTGTTGCATGATTATCCCAGTTATCTTCTTCAATGCCGTCGGCAAAGTCTGAAGACTTATCTTCTAAGAAAAGTACTGGAGCAATAGGATGTGAGTCATCACTATCATCAGCTGACATATCAAATGCCATATCTTGTGCTGACATTCGTGATTCCATTTCTCGGACATCACTTTCTGACACGCCCAATTCTCTTGCGACTAATTCCACTTCGTCTTGATTAAACCAACCTAAACGTTTTTTATTTTTTCGCAGATTAAAAAACAGTTTACGTTGAGATTTCGTGGTTGCGACTTTCACGATACGCCAGTTACGTAGCACATATTCATGAATTTCTGCTTTGATCCAATGTACGGCAAAAGAGACCAGTCGGACACCCACTTCTGGGTTAAAACGGCGCACCGCTTTCATCAGACCAATATTACCTTCTTGGATAAGATCAGCTTGTGGTAAGCCATAACCTGAATAGCTGCGAGCAACATGAATAACGAAGCGCAGATGTGAAAGGATAAGCGTTCTTGCTGCATCCAAGTCACCATCGTAATGCAGCCGTTCAGCGAGTTCCTTTTCTTCCTCTGCGGTTAACATCGGATAGGAATTGGCTGCACGTATATACGCTTCGATGCTGCCTTGCGGAACCAATGCTAAGGATTGCATTTCTTTTGTCATTCAAATCCTCATAAAAATCAAATAAATAATTAAGATTATTACTGTAAGGGAAAACAGATGAGCCTTATAAATATAGCTTAAATAGGAAGTCAGTTAGGTTTTTTACGATGTGTTTTTATCATAACGACTATTTGACCAGCATAAAGATTAAAGGTTCATCTCGCATCTATGTTTACATATCTTTGTACTTTTCTATGCAGAAGCAAACATGATCGTTAGCTTGTCCCTAGAAAAGATTGCGAGCATTATTATGCCAGAGACGGGGCGTTGATAAAATGGCTGGGTGACGATATTAACGCAACCCAGCCTGATAAAAAACATTATCTCATTATTTAGAAGATAAGTATAAAAGTGCTCTAATTCATTATTCTGGTGTAAATTGACGCAAATGCTGCATTGTCGTCAGCCATGCAGCAAGCCAACCGATGGTCATCGCTACGAGTATAAGAATAATTGACTCATCAAATCCTAATCCTGAAATGGAAAAAGAAGTCCCAAATACCGTTGCGGCTTGAGTTACCACATCAGAAAGTTTCCACACTAATAGAGCAGAAAAAATCAGGGCAAACACAGCGCCAATAAACCCGAGAATTAATCCCCAATTCAGGAAAGGACGCATAATAAAACCATCGGTTGCACCAATAAGTTTCATAACATTAATAGTATCGCGACGACTGAAAATATTGAGGCGTACACTGTTGCCAATCACCAATAACAGGGCGACAACCATCAATGAACCAATCACCAAGGCAATTTGCCCTACTAATGAAGTTAACGTTGAGAGCCGAGCAAACCAACTGTCATCCATTCTGACTTCATCAACGCCGGGTATTTTCGCCACGGTATCACGCAAATTCACCATCAATTGTTGATCACTTGGCTCCATAACAGGAGTCACAATTGCTACCGCAGGCAGAGGATTCTCTTCTAACATATCTAACGCACTGCTAAAGCCGGACCAAGAACGGAATTCCACCAGCGAGTCTTGGCGTGAAAGATAGTTCACCTCACTCACTTTCTCTAGGGCTTCTATTTTTTTGATCGTGGCTTCAGCTAATGAATCATCAAGAGATTTATCAAGATAAACGGTTAATTGTGGAGTGGGATACCACTGCTCAGCCGCAGTTGAAACATTTTTCCACACAATATAAAAGATGCTAGGTAATGTTAATGAAATGGCGACTACCATTACCGTTAGAAAAGAAGAAAGTGGTTGGCGCAAAAAGTCAGCCATGGTATTACGCCATGCATAACGCCATTGTTCACGTCTTCCCCCTTTTAGTGCCTTGGTTTTTGCACCTGGCGTTGGCATTGATTTACGGGAACTTTTTGCTTTAGCCATTTTGTCCTCCCACCATTCTGCCTTGCCCTAATGTAAGAATGCGATAATTTCTGCGTTCAATCAAAGACATATCATGTGTTGCCATTAACACCGTAACACCAACACGATTAAACTCTTCAAAAAGACGCATGATGCCTTCTGAAAGCTCACCATCAAGGTTACCCGTTGGTTCATCCGCAAGTAAAACCGTTGGCTTATTCACAACAGCGCGAGCAATACCTACACGCTGTTGTTCACCACCAGAAAGTTGGATAGGATAATTTTTAGCTTTATCCAAAAGCCCAACTTTATCTAAAGCGGCAGAAACTCTGCGTCGAATATCCTCTTCACTTGCGCCAGCAATAATCAATGGAAGAGAGACATTGTCGTAAACCGTTCTGTCCATCAATAAATGGTGATCTTGGAAGATCATCCCAATTTGACGACGCAAAAAAGGGATCTCACTATTTTTCAGTCTGCTAATATCATGTCCAGCAAACCAAATAGCGCCATCACTAGGACGTTCTATTCCACAAATTAACTTAAGCAATGTACTTTTACCGGCACCAGAGTGACCCGTTAAAAAAGCCATTTCTCCAGGACGAAGATGGAAATCAACACCCTGTAATGCTTGTCTTCCACCTAAATAAGCCTTGCTGACGTGTTCGAAGCGGATCATTACAACTACTCCTCGCGGGCAAACAGAGCCTCAATAAAATCGTCGGCCTTAAACGGACGTAGATCTTCAATACCTTCACCTACCCCGATATAACGGATAGGTATACTAAACTGATCGGCAATAGAGAAAATAACCCCCCCTTTTGCTGTACCATCGAGTTTAGTCAATGTTAATCCAGTTAGCCCAACTGTTTCATTAAAGAGTTTAGCCTGGCTCACTGCATTTTGTCCGGTACTTGCATCTAACGTCAGCATCACTTCATGTGGTGCTTCTTCGTCTAATTTCTTCATAACACGAACGATTTTTTTCAGCTCTTCCATTAAATGGGATTTATTCTGCAATCGTCCTGCGGTATCAGCAATAAGAACATCGACACCTTTTGCCTGTGCTGATTGAATTGCATCAAAAATCACAGATGCAGGATCAGCGCCTGTATGTTGTGCGACAACAGGAATATTATTGCGCTCACCCCAAACTTGTAACTGTTCAACAGCGGCGGCACGGAAGGTGTCACCTGCTGCTAACATGACAGATTTACCTTCAGCTTGGTATTGTCGCGCTAATTTTCCGATTGTGGTTGTTTTACCCACACCATTAACTCCGACCATCAAAATAACAAAAGGTTTTTTACCTTCAATATTTAATGGTTTATCAACTTTCGTTAAGATCTCGCCCATCTCTTCACGTAATTTGCCGTAAAGGGCTTCAGCATCTTTAAGATCTTTATGTGTTGCGTGTTTGGTCAGGCTGGTGATAATTTTTGTAGTGGTTTCCATTCCCACATCAGCAATTAAGAGTTGCTCTTCTAACTCTTCAAAAAGCTCATCATCAATTTTCTTACCACGAAATAGACCAAGAAATCCTGAGCCTAAGTTCTGGCGAGTTTTTAGCAAGCCTTTTTTCAGTCGGCTAAAGAAACCTTCTTTTTTAGGTTTTTCTTGCTCAACGACTTTATCTGCAAGCACTTCTTCGCGTAAAGATTCAATATCTTCTGCTTCTGCTTGCGCAATAGCGAGACGTTCGTTTTCTTCTTCTTGCGCTAAACATTGAGTTTCGGCTTCTTGCGCTAAACGTTCCTGCTCTACACGTTGCGCTTCTAAACGTTCTTGCTCTGCTTTAAGTTCCGCTTGGCGCTGGGCTTCCTCTTGCGCAAGGCGTTCAGCTTCGGCTTCTTGCGCTAAACGTTCCTGCTCTACACGTTGCGCTTCTAAACGTTCTTGCTCTGCTTTTAGTTCCGCTTGGCGCTGGGCTTCTTCTTGTGCTAAACGTTGAGTCTCTGCTTCTTGCGCTAAACGTTCCTGCTCTACACGTTGCGCTTCTAAACGTTCTTGCTCTGCTTTTAGTTCCGCTTGGCGCTGGGCTTCTTCTTGTGCTAAACGTTGAGTCTCTGCTTCTTGCGCTAGACGTTCCTGCTCCGCACGTTGCGCTTCTAAACGTTCTTGCTCCGCTTTTAGTTCCGCTTGGCGCTGGGCTTCCTCTTGTGCTAAACGTTGAGTCTCGGCTTCTTGCGCTAGACGTTCCTGCTCCGCACGTTGCGCTTCTAAACGTTCTTGCTCTGCTTTTAGTTCCGCTTGGCGCTGGGCTTCTTCTTGTGCTAAACGTTGAGTCTCGGCTTCTTGCGCTAAACGTTCCTGCTCCGCACGTTGTACTTCTAAACGCTCTTGCTCCGCTTTAAGTTCCGCTTGGCGCTGGGCTTCTTCTTGTGCTAAACGTTGAGTTTGCGCTTCTTGAGCCTGACGTACTTGTTCTGCATGTTCTGCTTCTAGACGCGCTTGTTCTGCCTCTATTTCTGCTTGGCGTTGTGTTTTTTCTTGTTCTAAACGTTGTTTTTCGGCTTCCAGTGCCAATCTATCTTGCACAACACGTTGCGCTTCTTGGCGCTCTGCCTCTAAACGCTCTTGCTCCGCTTTTAGTTCTGCTTGGCGAACAGCCTCTTCTTGTGCTTCTTTTGCCAAACGTTCTTTTTCTAAACGCTCTTCTTCTAAGCGTTGCTGCTCTTTCTCTTGCTCAATATTTTCTTCTTTGTTACGCCCAAAACCGAGCCACGAGAAAAAACCTTTTTTTTCTTTTGCCATTAGCTACTAAACTCCTCGCACTAAATCATGGCGCGATTACATTGACGATATTGAAAATAATAATGAAGTCTATCATTTGATCATGGATAAACGCATCTTTTATACGAATTTTATGGTAAATTATTCCGGATTAAATCAAGGGAAGTCATCAAGATATCAAGAGACACTGATCCCTTATTCCAAAAGACACTCCAGAAATCACGTTTAAACGATATAAATCAAAATAATATGGCCAAAAAACCACAAAAAGCCCCAATGGGACAAATTAGAATAATTGGGGGTAAATGGCGTGGTCGTAAACTTCCTGTTCTCGATAGTCAAGGATTACGACCAACAACCGATAGAGTGAAAGAAACGCTCTTTAATTGGCTTATGCCCATCATCCAAGATGCTCGCTGTCTCGACTGTTTTGCTGGTAGTGGTGGCTTGGGAATTGAGGCTCTTTCTCGCTATGCTCGTGAAACCACTTTTATCGAATATGAGCGTCCTGTTGCCCAACAAATTACTGCAAATTTAGCCTTACTTAATGCTGATAATGGACATGTTATTCAAGACAGCGCATTATCCTTTCTCGCAAAACAAGGCACGCCTTATAATGTCGTTTTCTTAGATCCTCCTTTTCATAAAGGCATGTTGTCTGACACTGTCCAATTATTAGAAAATAACGGTTGGTTAGCGCAAGATTGCTATATTTATATTGAGGAAGAAGTTAAAGCACAGACTTATACACTGCCAATCCATTGGACATTGCATAGAGAGAAGATCGCAGGGCAAGTTGCGTATCGCCTTTATATTCGCAGTTTATCTGCTTAATTTTTTATGGAGTTGTTATGTTAATCTTTTTTGGCCGATTTTTGATGGTCGGCGTTTGGGGCTTTCTATTTTTAAATATTATTTCCCCTTTTCCTAAACCATTAAAATACTTTATGGATATTGCATTGATTTTTATGGTAATTATGCATGGATTACAAATTGTCATGTATAAAGCAGGGCAACCTAAAGATCAAAAACCCTCCACTGGATTGCAATTTCGTATTTTCTTCTTTGGTATTTTTGAATTATTAAAAATACAAAAAGAATTACGAAAAGAATACGAAGAAAAACAGAAAAATAAAACAAAACAATAGCTGTGATCTTCGTATACCCTCGCAATTATCTGGGGTTACCCATCTACCCCAGAGCTTGCCAATCTTATAAATACTTTCGCTTATTTATTATTTTGCTCATCGATTGGCATATCTGTTTCAAACTGTACAAAACGACTGCCTTGCATAAATAAACGTCCTTTCATTTTAGGTTCGATATTTTGATAAGATGATTTATCAATATTCAAGAGCAAATCTTTACGTTCATCAGTGGTTAAACGAAAGGTCACTTGATAATAATGAGTTGTTTCTGGGCCATTCACATCATTTTCTCTTGAGCGTCGTTCATTAGCCACAATTTCTTTTTTATCAATGACTTCAACCATATAAAGTTTTACAGGTGAGTTATCGTCACTTATTCGTTGTTTTCGCTGTTCAAAAAAACGATAAGTTGCCGATGCGATAATTATAATCAGTACTGCAATACCAATAATCGCTGCTTTATTCATTACATTAATTCCTATCGTTATATGGATTAAAAAGTAGTGTGCTTTATATTATTTTAATAAGTCCGTCAGTTTCGTCATTAACCGCTATTCTTAAATTAAGCTTTCTGTTATGAATAATAAAACAGTTCTGAATATAAGGAAGATATTATGAGTTGGCCTTTTCTCGCGGTATTATTCTCCGGATGGCTTTATATTGATGCGGCATATCGTGGGCCGAATTGGCAACGATGGTTATTCCGTCCTATCACACTACTTCTTTTATTACTTTGGGCATGGCAAGTTCCCGAACACAACATTAATAGCTACCTGATTGTTGGTGCGTTATTAGCGACACTACTTTCTGATATCCTAAGAATATTTGATGGTAAGTATTTACTACCATCTTTCGCATTGATTTTTCTAAGCTACATTCTTTATATGGTGAGTTTTTTACTCCCATTACAACTCTCATTTTATCTTCCTTTACTTGGGTTCGTTATTCTTGCTTTCATTATCATTTTAGCCATTGTTTGGACTAAGCTCGATAAATTAGCTATTCCAGCCTCCCTAACTTTATTAGCTGCATTTGCTATGTTCTGGGTGGCTGGTGAAAAATTCTTCTACTTAAGCAATGATTACAACTTATCAGTGATGATCGGATCATTATTGTTAGTGATTGCTTACTCAATATGGTTAATCAACCGATTCCGCTTCTCATTTTCAGCCTCAAAAGGGCTTGTCAGTGCCTGTTATTTTATTGGGCATTTCTTTATTGTTAGAGCCTTATTCCTTTAGTTTTCATCAACCCCTTGGTTTAAATATTTAAATCAAGGGGTTAGACTTCTAATTTAATTCGCACTTTTTGCCAATTAATTTCTGTCGCACATCTTGACTCTGGACTCTACTCCAAGCTGTAAAGTACTTATCAAATAAATGATTTTAGAACTTTACTTCGTTGAACAAGGAGAGCCAGTTATGACTAAACATGCTCATCAACACGATAATCATAAACATACCGATGCTTGTTGCTCAAGTTCTCAATGCTGTTCAGGCCACTCAGAGAATAGTACGCACTCACATACTGAAAGTGGACATTCTCATACCAAGATAGACAAAAGTGATCCTGAATGTGAGGATGAGCATCATCACGGACACTCCCACGAACATGATCACCAACATGATCATGATGGACACGATCATAACCATGATGGGCATAACCATGCTCATGGAAGCTGTGATATCAACGCTCCTGTTTCTAACATTGAGCCAGAAAAAGTTGCACAACAACGCTTTAGTTGGAAAGTACAAGGAATGGATTGCCCAAGTTGCGCTCAAAAAATTGAAACCGCAGCACTCAAAGTCACAGGTGTAAAACAAGCAAAAGTGCTTTTTGCCACTGAAAAACTGGTCGTTGATGCGGATAGTGATTTACGCGCTGATGTCATTGCCGCCATTAACAGTGCAGGCTTTGAGCTTTTTGACCTATCTTCACCTCAATCTCAAAAAGTGGCTAAGCAAAGCCTCTTAAAAGAAAGTTCATTTGTTATTGTATTGGCGCTTTTAATGGCGATTAGCTGGGGTACAGAATTTATTGATCCTCAAGCGGGTCGTGCAGCCTTTATCGCAACAACTTTAATTGGTTTATTCCCCATTGTGAAAAAGTCCTTACAACTTATTCGCAGTGGCACACCATTTGCTATCGAAACATTAATGAGCGTTGCTGCAATTGGTGCGCTATTTATTAATGCTACCGAAGAAGCAGCAATGGTTATTTTGCTGTTTATGATTGGTGAGATGTTAGAGTCTTACGCTGCAGGTCGTGCTCGTCGTGGTGTAAGTGCATTAATGGCACTAGTGCCAGAAGAAGCAACATTAATCAAAGATGGCAAAAAACAAACAGTTCCTGTTGCGCAACTGCGCCCTGGCGATATTATCGAAATCGCCCCAGGTTCACGTTTGCCAACAGATGCTGAATTAGTCAGTACATTTGCAAGTTTTGATGAAAGTGCATTAACCGGTGAATCTGTACCAGTAGAGCGTTTGCAAGGCGAAAAAGTGGCTGCAGGTTGTTTATCTGTTGATAGATCAGTGCAAATGAAAGTGGTATCTGAACAAGGGCAAAATGCTATTGACCGTATTTTGCAATTGATTGAAGAAGCTGAAGAGCGTAGAGCGCCAATTGAACGCTTTATTGACCGTTTTAGCCGTTACTATACACCTGCGATTATGTTGTTCTCTGCGCTGGTTATTATTGTACCACCATTGTTGTTCTCACAACCTTGGGAAACATGGATTTATCGCGGCTTAACACTATTATTGATTGGTTGTCCTTGTGCTTTAGTTATCTCAACACCCGCGGCTATCACTTCAGCATTAGCGGCAGCAACTAAACGCGGAGCACTGATCAAAGGTGGCGCAGCATTAGAACAATTGGGTACAGTTAATACTATCGCACTAGATAAAACTGGCACATTAACAGAAGGGAAACCTCAAGTTACTGACGTTGTAGCTGAAACCGGGTTTAATGAAAAAGATGTCCTAACTTTTGCATCATCCGTAGAAATTGGCTCTCATCACCCATTAGCAAAAGCTATTATCAATAAGGCGCAAGAAAACGGTGTGCTTGTTGTTGAGGCTGAAGATCGTAAAGCCTTAGCGGGCAAAGGCATTGAAGGTTATTTAAATAGCCAACATATTCTAGTGAGTGCGCCTGCTCAGTTATCAGATAACACATCGCTCTCTTCTCAGTGGCAACAAGAAGTTGCACGCCTTGAAGATGAAGGTAAAACCGTGGTTGTTGTATTAAAAGAGAGTCAGCTTATCGGTGTTATTGCTATGCAAGATACCTTACGCAATGATGCTGTTGAATCAATGAAGTTATTGAAAGAGATGAACATCAATGCCGTTATGCTAACGGGTGATAATCCAAGAGCAGCCGCGGCTATTGCGAAAAAACTGGGTATGGATTTCCGAGCAGGATTGCTACCTGAAGATAAAGTGACTTCAGTAATGGAAATCAGTAAAACACATAACACAATGATGGTGGGTGATGGTATCAATGATGCGCCAGCAATGAAGGCTGCAACTATTGGTGTTGCAATGGGAAGCGGTACTGACGTTGCACTTGAAACGGCTGATGCAGCCTTGACACATAATCGCTTAACGGGCTTACCTGAAATTATTAAGCTATCTCGTGCGACACGTAAAATCATCCGTGAAAACATTACGATAGCACTTGGTTTAAAAGCGATATTTTTAGTAACAAGCTTATTAGGAATTACAGGACTTTGGGTTGCTGTTCTTGCTGACTCCGGCGCAACAGCACTGGTTACAGCCAATGCAGTAAGACTATTAAGAGTAAAAATTAACGCCTCACATAAAGAGTAAGCACGTTAAAATAACAAAACCCAAACCTCAGTTAATCTGGAGTTTGGGTTATTTTTTAGCGTTAAGATTAGCAATATTTACAGCATAAATTACAAATTGCTCTCTTTTTTACGAATAAGATAACGATATGGTGCAGATTGTATCTCTTGATTTAATAAATCATGTTCCATAAAACGGCAAAATCCTGGAATATCACGCACAGTCGCAGGATCATCAGCAATCACTAATAACGTCTCACCTAATGCCATATTTCTTATGGTTTTACGCACTAACATCACAGGCTCTGGGCAACGTAGCCCTAGCGTATCTAATGTTTTAGTTGCATCGTCAAATTGAGCATTCATTCTATTAACCATTTTTCTTACACTGACAGATGCTATTATTATATCTCTCTTTCGTGTTCACATCACGGCACATTAAACGCAAGGGAATTTTCCCCAACCTTTGCTTTTGTTGCGCAACCAGCGTATTATGCGCATCCTCTCATTTAAGAGAGAAATCACTGTTTTATTGGGTTCCCTCACCCCAATCACTAAAAAGGTACAATTTATGTATACGTTTACTCCCCGCCAAAAAGCGGTGGCGCTGTTATGGCTTTCTTTGTTCCACATCTTGATAATTACCTCTAGTAACTATCTTGTGCAGTTACCTATCTCCATTTTTGGTTTCCATACCACTTGGGGTGCCTTTACCTTTCCGTTTATTTTTCTGGCAACAGATCTAACGGTTCGTATTTATGGCGCACCACTTGCCAGACGCATTATTACCGCTGTTATGCTACCTGCATTGGCAATTTCTTACCTGATCTCAACGCTTTTTTTCCAAGGCAGTTGGCAGGGATTTGCCTCATTAGCTGATTTTAATATCATGGTGGCAAGAATTGCGACAGCAAGCTTTATGGCTTATGTGTTAGGTCAAATCATGGATGTGTCTGTCTTTAATCGTTTAAGACAACAACAAAAATGGTGGGTTGCGCCAAGTGCAGCAATGTTCTTTGGTAATTTACTCGACACACTGGCCTTCTTCTTTATTGCGTTTTACCGCAGCACTGACGCCTTTATGGCAGAAAATTGGGTAGAAATCGCCTTAGTGGACTATGTGTTTAAATTAACCATTTGTATGCTGTTTTTCTTGCCTGCTTATGGCGTTCTATTGAATTTCATTTTGCGTCACTTTTTCGCACAAGAAAATCAAAAACAAGATTATGCTGAGATCCGTTCATAATCAGGCACACCTCGCAAAATAATAATGAAATTAATGTCATTATTCCAATAATAAAGCTTCATAACTCAATTTTATGAAGCTTTATTCTGATTAAAATGTTTTATTATTTAATGTAAATATTTCATACCGTAATTAATTAGCGTGATTAGTTAAACAACTCACAAAATATTGCTTAAATATCATTATTACTATGTTTTTTGCATGCTAATATAAAATCTATTAATTATTTACAATAAATTATTTTATTCACCTATTAAACTGTTAATGTATTCTTGGATCGTCTCCATATTGTTATATGTCTGTTGGGATGACGAGCCCCACCATAAGGATTTTTTACTCTCTTTTGCGAATAGTAGGAGTCTATTATGTTAAAAGTTATTCAATCCCCCGCTAAATATATTCAAGGGCCTGATGCGTTATTTCATATTGGTAAGTACGCGAAGCCTTTTGGCAATAGAGCATTGATTATTGCTGATAAATTTGTCATGGAATTAGTCGGCAATACCGTTAAAGACAGTATGTCTCAATATGAAGTGAATGGGCACTTTGAACTGTTTAATGGTGAGTGTACACATAACGAAATTAATCGTTTATCCGAACTCTCAAAAGCCCAAGCATCGCTTGTGATCATCGGCGTTGGTGGTGGTAAAACACTCGATACCGCCAAGGCTGTTGCTTATAAATGCCAGCTCCCAGTCGTGATATCCCCTACCATTGCCTCTACTGATGCGCCAACCAGCGCCCTTTCTGTTATTTATACAGAACTCGGTGCATTTGATAGTTATCTATTTTACCCAACCAACCCTGATGTGGTTGTTATGGATACTAATGTTATCGCTTCTGCGCCTGCCCGTTTATTAGTTGCAGGTATGGGGGATGCTTTAGCGACTTACTTTGAAGCGAGAGCCTGTAGCAACGCACAAAAACAAACTATGGCAGGGGGTAAGTCAACGCTTGCAGCACTTGCTTTGGCTGAACTTTGCTATAACACTCTTTTAGAAGATGGCTATAAAGCAAAACTGTCGGTTAGCCGAGGAGTTTGTACAACGGCTGTCGAAAATATTATCGAAGCCAATACATTCCTAAGTGGTATTGGTTTCGAAAGTGCGGGCCTTGCTGCGGCTCATGCCATCCATAATGGATTTACTGCACTAGAAGAGTGTCACCATATGTATCATGGCGAAAAAGTTGCCTTTGGTACATTAGTGCAATTAGTGTTAGAAAATAGCCCATTAGAAGAATTAGAAGAGTTTCTCGACTTCTGTATTTTAGTGGGATTACCTGTCACCTTAGAAGAATTGGGTATCAATACCACAGGCGATGAGCTGAATGAAAAAATCATGGCAGTGGCTGAGTTAAGTTGTGCTGAAGGAGAGACAATTTATAACATGCCGTTTGATGTTGATTCAGATAAGGTTTACGCCGCAATTTTAACTGCCGACCAATTAGGACGGGAATGGCTTTATTAAAGCCTGAGTAAACAGGGAGTCTTTATCTCCCTGTTTGTATTCATAAAAAAGGGTGCTTTATGGTCAGTATCGTATTAGTTTCAAAAAGCCTTACGCTTGCCAATGGTATAAAAGAACTCGTTAATCAGACTGTAGATCGCCAAGTAAAAATTGCCATTGCGACCAATAATCAAACACCTTTAGATCTCACAAATGAAGTGTCTCCAGAAACTATACTCACAGCAATCAAAAAGTGTTATAGCAAGCAAGGTGTACTCGTTTTACTCGATACTTATCACTCAGCGCAAAATGCCGCACTTGCAATCGCAAATCTCGAACATGCCGTTGCAGCAAATGTAGCACTAAGCTCTGCTCCTATTGTTGAGGGAACACTAGCGGCAGCCAATAGCATTGCGCTCGGCGCTTCCCTTGAAGAAGCAGAAAAAGCAGCACATAAAACCATTACGATAAAGAAACTTCAATTAGGGGAAAATCTCCCTAACTTTAACATTCACCCCAAAAATACCAATTACGAACCTATTAGAATTATCACAGCGCCTGTTTGGCTCTACCCTTATCATCGCTTTGTTATCCCTAGAAAAAAATATCTTCTCATTTATTACTCGAAGAGCAGAAACGCTTAGTTAAAGCGATTGAGCGTTCAAAAAAAGATATAGACTGGTTAACCGAAGAAACCTATCGCAAGATTGGCGAGCAATATACTCATATTTTTTCTAGTCATCGTTTCTTATTAGAAAATGCAGAATTACAACTAACTGTATGTAGCATGATAAGTAAACATCACTGTAATGCTGAGTTTGCCCTACAACAGACATTTATTGATTTAATAGATACTTATGCACAAATGGATGATGATAATATGCGTGCCAGAGAAAGTGATTTAGATGATATTTTATCTCGATTACTACGCTATTTGACGTCAGCACCACCACCAATAACGCCTCCTCCTTATCCGAATGCTATTCTAGTGACAAAACAACTTCATCCATCAACATTAATCGCACTTGATACCCATAAAATTAAAGGGATTTTATTAAGTCATGGGAATCCACTATCTAACACAACCGTATTAGCGAATGCATTAGATATCCCCATTATTAATGAGGCAGGAAAACAGGCATTATCGCTGACTGATGGGCAAAATATCACACTTAAAAAAGTCCAAAATATTTGGCTTTATCAAAACACCTATATCTCTCATTAAAAATAAAAGTATTTAAATAACCTGTGCTACACAATATCAGGTTATTTAATTTCCTTAATTTCTTATATTTCACATGTTTTTTAATAAGAATAAAAAAAGGGAATAAAAGATCCTCTTTTACTCCCTAGCTGCTTGCTATCTTAGTAATCAATTACTTTTTTATTATCTAATAGGCAATACTTATAATGCTCTTGCCAATAAACTAATGGGGTGTTCACATTTTTTCGTTGTTGACATTTCTATTTGCCATTTACAAGTTTCACAGTCTGTAATAACTAAATCACAACCACTCTCTTCAATTTGACGGAATAAGCCCGCACCAATGCCTTGAGCAACATCGTAATTTTCAGATTTAAAACCGTAAGTTCCGGCAATACCACAGCATTGAGAATCAAGAACAATCACCTCAACACCAGGGATACGTTTAATTAAATCAATGGAATATGCCGTCCATCCCATTTTTTCCATATGACAAGGGGTGTGATATGCCACTTTTAACGGGGTATGTTTCAGTGGTAATTCACGCCCCTCTTCTAGTAAGCGATAAATATAACGTGTCGCTAATTCGATATTTTCACGTACTTTTGATGTATCAACATCAAGGATATGTTCATACTCATCACGAATAGTGAAGGTACAGGTTGATGATGTTGCAACAACAGGAATATTGTTTTCAACAATTTTTTCTGTCAGCGATTCGAGGTTCACAGCGGCTTGTTTTTTGGCTTGTTTAACAAAACCATTCGCAATTAATGCAACACCACAGCATTTTTCGCGTTTTAATAACTGAACGCCAATCTCCATTTTGTTGAATACTTTAACTAAATCTTTCCCTAATTGCGGGTGGTTATAGTTAGCATAACAACCATGGAAGAAGGCAACTTGATCTTTAAAGCGCGCCTGCTCTTCAACCTGTTTTTTCATCCATGTTCTAAATGTACCAAAAGAGTATTTTGGTAATTCACGACGATGGTCGATTTTAAGCGCTTTATCCAAGATTTTACGGACTGGTTTTAATCCGGTAATAGTATTTACTATCGGCGCCATTGGCGTTGATAATGTTCCCATTAAATCCGTATGACTTAAAATAGCATCCCGAATCTTAGGTGTTTTGGTGTTGTAGTTCAGTTTCGCACGCGAAATAATATCACCAATTTTTACATCTGACGGACATGCAACTTCACAACGCTTACAGTTAGTGCAATATTTCAATGCTTCATCATAAAGCATCGGATCTTTCAAGCGTAAACGCTCACCATCAGGGCCTGCTTGTTTAGGCCCAGGATAAAGTGGATTCACTTTTGCAACAGGGCAATAAGTTGTACAAACTGTACACTTAATGCAAGCTTCAAAACTGTTATCTTGTAAACTCATTGTGCTGCCTCCACAACCGCAGATGTGGTCTGTTCTGATTTATGATGCTGTAAAATTTGTTGCGCGGCATAAAGAGCGCTAATCATTGAAACACCCGCACCACAACCTTCATTTAGCGGATCAAATCCACCTAACACAGCGCCCACAGCATAAACATTGTCTAATACTTCACCATATTTCATGGGCCTTAATTGGCTATCGGTATTAACACCAAAGCGCATATAAGGCTGTTTCGCAAAGACATTCTCTTGTGTCCACTCATTACGAGGTAATGTCTCTAACAAATCCAGTTCCATTAAAGGCTCATAAACACGATCGAATTCGGCAATTAAGCCATTATTGAAAAAGCTTCCCGTTGCTAACACCACATGCTCACTGCGAATAGGAATATCAGTGTGATTTCTAGTATGAACGCCTGTAACAGTGTTACCCACTAAGTCAACTTCCTCCGCGCGATCACCAGGCATAATTAAACCACCCGCTTTTTGAAAACGCAGTTTTAATGCTTGATGTAGACGAATTCCTAATAGAGAAGGTGGCAATGTTGGTAATAGACAAATCGGTTTACCTACTAACTGTTGCAGTAATGTCACTGGCTCTTCAGCATCAAGCCCAATACATGCAGGTAAAATAATCGCCTCAACACTGTCATCAATGTGCTTTTTCAGTTCGTCAGCTAACGCTTGTGTGTTTTCTGGTTTATCTAAATAACGTGCAATATTAACTGCTCTAAATTCACTTGGATTATCACGCAATCTATCTAATAACGGTAAGTGGATATGATAAGGAATAGCTTCAACACCTTGCTCATTAAGCGTGTTGCTTGCAAATTGTGGCTGAAAATCTAAGAAACCTTCAATTCCTACCACAGCTAGTTTTTTCCACGGCAATGCTTTATCAATACCATGAATAGGAACTCGCATTGGACTCATCCAACTCATACGAGAGCGCCCTACTGGCGTAATACGATAATGGTTTTCATCACCATTACCTTGATACTCAAGACCACTTGTACTTGCCAACAATGCCTGAGCTTGTTCAATTAAAGTTGAAACTTGTATCTCACCAATACGGCTATACGGGTGTTTTGGCGCTAACTCTGCTAACGTTGCCAGTGCTTTTTTAGGCTGAGTCACCGCAGTTCCATCAGGTAGATGAGTTAATAAATCCAATGAACCTGATGAAAAATGCAACGCACTTTGACCATTACTAATGATTGCACAAGACTTACCGGCTTCGGCAAGACGAATACCAGCAGTTAATCCTGCCAGTCCGCTACCTATAATGATGACGTCAAATTTCATTATCTGCCTCCGCTGAAGCTGTTTTTTCAATCATATCTGCATCTAAACCACATAAACCTTGATAAACCCAACTGGTAAACTCACTTTCACGTAATGCATTGCCCCAAGCAATTGGTCGAATACCTTTCCAACGCTCATTCAGGAAATGAGCAAGTTGCTGCTCTGATTCATGAGGAGTAGTAACTTGTAAACGGTTTAATAATCCAGCGGCACGACAAGCACAGAGTTCACCTTGGCAAGTTCCCATACCCACACGAGTACGACGACGTAAATCAAGTAAGTTATTAACCGTTAAAGAGTTAACCGCATAGCGAACTTCAGCTGCCGTTACCGCTTCACATTCACATACTAAGCTTTTATCAATACGTTCATTGCTCAGTAATTTATTCGCTAAATCACCATGACGATAAACCGCTGAACCACGAATTGGTGCAGGTAATGAAACAACGCTACGTAATGCTTGCTCTGCTGATTGGCGAGAGCCAGGTAATGCCTCTTCTGCAGTAGTACATTTTGCAGAGACATTTAATTTCTCACAGATTTTATCTGTCGCCCATTCGGCCATTAAACGGTAAGTCATTAATTTACCGCCCGTAATGGTAATAAAGCCTTCTAATCCATCACGTTGCGCATGGTCGAGTAAAACAATACCACGGCTAACATTACGACCTGACGGATCATCATCACTTGCCACTAAAGGACGTACACCAGCATAAGCACGTAGAATTCGAGTTTGAGCCAGTTTTGGCGCTAACATTGAACCTTCACGAATAAGAATATCGACTTCTTCAGGGGTGACATACATATTGTCAATTTCATCGTAAGGTACGCGTGTTGAAGTTGTACCAATTAATGAAATCGTATCGCCAGGTACTAAAATATCGGCATCCGCAGGTTTACGACAACGGTTGATCACCATATTGTTAATACGATGACCCAAAATCAGTAATGCCCCTTTTGCTGGGAACATTCGAACTTTTAACTCACCGTATTCAGCAATTTTTTGTCCCCAAATACCGCCAGCATTCGCCACAATTTGTGCGCGAATTTCGTACATTCTTTTCGTTTGATGATCGTAAACTTTGACACCTTTAACACGATCACCTTCACGAATAAGACCAACGACTTCATGATAGGTCAGGACTTGTGCACCATGTTCGCGAGCATCTAACATATTTGCTGCGGTTAAACGAAACGGATCAACTGTGCCATCAGGTACTTTAACTGCACCGATTAGATTCGGATTAACAGAAGGCTCTAAGCGAATAGCTTCTTCGGGTGAAATCGCTTGAGCATCAATACCTGCAGCTTGGCAAGCTTGAATAAAAGTCTGTTGAAACTCTAAAGAATCTTCGGGTAGGGTAATAAAAAGGCCATCCGTCTTTTCTACACAATGACGAGCGACCCGTTTTAAGATCATATTCTCTTCAATACACTCACGCGCTGACTCAGGATCGGTTACTGCATAACGCGCACCACTGTGTAACAACCCATGATTTCGACCGGTTGCACCGGTTGCAATATCGTGTCTTTCAAGCAGGACGCAACGTAATCCACGGCGTGCACAGTCTCTTGCCATGCCTGCACCGGTTGCTCCTCCGCCAATAATAATGACATCAGTTTCTGTCACTGGTGAACCGCTCATCATAGAGATGCCCTCTCACATTACATTCAGCAAACGCTTAATTATTCTTTAGCGTTAATTATAGTGTATAAGATACACAAAAAGTGTGGTTAATGTTTGATAATGAGCAAAAACGAAAGAGAAACGCTCACAAGTGAAAAGTTAAAACCACATCTGTGATACTAATCACAAATTATTTAACAAAAAGTATTTGATAAAGTTAACATATCACTCAAAATTGCACATCTTGAAAAATTATTCGACAACTGAGTAATACCTCACAGTAAATTTGATTGTATAAGTTTACTATTAAGTTCGTTAAAGAAAATTTTTTGATAATTTCACTGTTCGTTTTGTCATTATTTAATATCAACATATTAAAATAAAAGCCATCGGAGGCTAATATGTTAAGTCTGTTTAGACCTGCGCCACATAAAGCGCGTTTGCCAAAAGAGCAGATAGATCCCGTCTATCGTCGCCTACGCTGGCAGATCTTTATGGGGATTTTCTTCGGTTATGCTGCTTATTATTTAGTAAGAAAAAACTTTGCGTTAGCAATGCCTTACCTCGTAGAAGAAGGTTTTTCTAAAGGTGACCTAGGTTTTGCTTTATCAGGGATCTCAATTGCTTATGGTTTCTCTAAGTTTATCATGGGCTCATTCTCTGACCGTGCTAACCCACGTTATTTCTTACCAGCAGGTCTTATTTTAGCGTCTGTAGTGATGCTATTTATGGGCTTTGTGCCATGGGCAACTTCGAGCATTATGGTAATGTTCGTTCTGTTGTTCCTTTGTGGTTGGTTCCAAGGTATGGGTTGGCCTCCTTGTGGACGTACCATGGTGCACTGGTGGTCACAGAAAGAACGTGGCGGTATCGTTTCAATTTGGAACTGTGCACATAACGTCGGTGGTGGTTTACCTCCGTTACTATTCTTATTAGGTATGGCGTGGTTTAACGACTGGAAAGCAGCGTTATATATGCCAGCAATTGCAGCAATTTTAGTTGCAATGATCGCATTCGCATTAATGCGCGATACCCCTCAATCATGTGGTTTACCTTCAATCGAAGAGTACAAAAACGACTATCCACCTGATTATAAGGAAACTGACGAACAAGAACTGACTGCAAAAGAAATCTTTATGAAGTATGTGTTCCCTAACAAACTTCTGTGGATGATTGCGATTGCGAACGTGTTCGTTTACTTACTACGTTACGGCGTGCTGGACTGGTCACCAACTTATCTGCGTGAAGTAAAACACTTCGCAATGGATAAATCATCATGGGCTTACTTCTTATACGAATACGCAGGTATTCCGGGCACACTGCTGTGTGGTTGGATGTCAGATAAAGTATTCAAAGGTAACCGTGGTGCAACAGGTGTGTTCTTCATGACCTTAGTTACTATCGCAACTATCGTATTCTGGATGAACCCAGCGGGTAACCCGAATGTTGATATGGCGTGTATGTTAATTATCGGTTTCTTAATCTACGGTCCTGTTATGTTGATTGGTCTGCATGCTCTTGAGCTTGCACCGAAAAAAGCAGCAGGTACAGCAGCAGGCTTTACCGGTCTATTCGGTTACTTAGGTGGTTCTGTTGCAGCGAGTGCTATCGTAGGTTACACAGTTGACTACTTCGGCTGGGATGGTGGCTTTATGGTCATGATCGGCGGTAGTGCACTGTCTGTTGTGTTATTACTTATCGTGATGGTTACTGAAACCAAACACAAACGTGAAATGCTTCAGAAGTACGAATAATCGCTAACTGATTATTTATGAAATTAGTTAAATCTCATCTCTAAAACCAAGCCACATCAACTGTTTTGATGTGGCTTTTTTATTGCCAACTGTACATAACTTTATTGTACGTAGAATTAAAATGGAGCTGCTTTATGAGTACATCTTTTAGAATAAAACCGTTAGTTGCAGGCGTTCTTTTAACTCTATCTTTAAGTGCAATCGCACAAGCGGCAAGCGATAAGGTTGTTATCGCTCACCGTGGTGCAAGTGGTTATTTGCCTGAACATACGCTTCCTGCCAAAGCATTAGCTTATGCCCAAGGCGCAGATTATCTAGAGCAAGACTTGGTGATGACCAAAGACAACGAATTAGTTGTTTTACATGACCACTATCTTGATCGTGTAACAGATGTGGCTGATCGTTATCCTGATAGAGCAAGAAAAGATGGCCGTTACTATGCTATCGATTTTACGCTTGAGGAAATTAAAGGGCTGAAATTTACCGAAGGTTTTGACATTGTTGATGGTAAAAAGGTCCAAAGTTACCCAAACCGTTTCCCTATGGGTAAATCGGATTTTCGTGTACATACTTTCCAAGAAGAAATTGAATTTATCCAAGGTCTAAACAAATCAACAGGCCAAGATATTGGTATTTACCCTGAAATTAAAGCACCTTGGTTTCATGAACAAGAAGGTAAAGACATTACCACCAAAGTGCTGGAAGTACTTAAACAGTACGGTTATACGAAAAAAACTGACAATGTTTATCTACAATCATTCGATGCTAACGACCTAAAACGCATCAAAACAGAATTAATGCCAAAAATGGGCATGGACTTAAAACTCGTTCAGTTAATTGCTTATACCGACTGGAATGAGACTTATGAGAAACAGCCTGACGGTACATGGACAAACTACAGCTATGAATGGATGTTTAAGCCGGGTGCAATGAAAGAGATTGCCACTTATGCTGATGGAATTGGCCCTGATTACCATATGTTAGTGGAAGAAAACTCAACGCCAGAAAAAATTACCTTAACGGGTATGTCTGCTGATGCTCATGCGAATAAATTGACCATTCATCCGTTTACTGTTCGTATTGATAAACTTCCTAAATACGCAAAAGATGGTGATCAACTTTACGACATCATTTATAACCAAGCGGGTGCAGAAGGTGTCTTTACAGACTTCCCTGATTTAGGGGTTAAGTTCTTACAAAAACAAGCTAAATAAATCATCGCATTTTATTTACGCTCTAAATAATTCAAGGTGCAGCTAGGCGACAAGTGAATGAGATACTAGGCATACATTAGTATGTGGTTAGTGCGAGTGAACACTGTCACCAATGCTGCAACTTGAAATAGGATATTTGCGCCCTTTCTGATTGTATATTTCTTCATCTTTATCTAAGTTACTCTAATAATTTAATTAAAAAACCAAAATAACTTTTTAAGTTAGCTATCATCATTTCTTAAATACTTAGAAGAAGGGATCACAATGACAATAATGGCCATTATTTTACTCGTTCTTATCGTTCTTTTTATTAGTTGGGGTATTTCAATTTATAACCGTCTTATTGCGACACGCAATCAAGTCAGTAATCAATTTGCAAACATTGATGTTATTTTAAAACAGAGAGCAGACCAAATTCCTCAATTAATGGCGGTAGCTGAAAAAGCAATGGAACACGAAAAAAGTGTATTTATTGCATTAAGCGACGCAAGACAACGCTACTTTAAAGCGCAAAATATTAATGAAAAAATCAGCGCATCAAATGAGATGAATACAGCACTACGAGGCATGATTGCCCTTGCTGAAAATTATCCGACGTTAATTTCTGGTGAACAATTAGCACTACTTCAAACCGGTGTTAGTGATGTAGAAAATAAAATTGCTCAACGTCGTGAAGGCTTTAATGATGCAACCACCAACTACAACACCGCAATAGAGATGTTTCCTGATAGCTTAATTGCTGGCCTTTTCCGCTTTGAACGCATGCAATTGTTAGAAATACCCAAAGAAGAAATGAAATTTGATGGTATTCATTTTAAATAACAATGAGTTAAATAACCGCATTAAGGATAATTGCAGTGTTAATTTATTTTTTTATCGGCTGTACCGTAGGTGCATTAATCTATTTTTTACGCAGTAAACGTGCTCAAAAAAAGAAGAACAACTTAGGTATTGTTCCCTTTTTAGGGATAGCGTTTGTGGCTGGAAATTATCTGTTTTTTTCGCGAGAAAATGGCCTTTATCCTAGCGGTGAAGACTCTGTTGTTAATCTTATCTCCTGTATTGCATTCGCTGTCATTTTGATATTTTCCTATGGTATTTCAAATCATATTGGAAATATTGGTGAAAAGGCGATAAAAAATTATCATCAATTACAAATGGAAGGTGAGTCTAAATTTTCAGCACTTATTAACACCGTATTTATTAGCCTTTTACTGCTCTGTTTAAGCTTTGGCTTTTTTATTGACCATAGATTGTTCTTTTTAAGTTTCGTTTTAATGTTCGTTTATCAAATTGCCAAAAAAACACCTGAAAAGCGTTTTTTACGTTTTCAAAAAATTCTAGCGACATCTAAAATTCGCTCTTTAGCCATTGGGCTGGTTGAAATTGAAGGCAAGATAACTGCGGGTAAAAAATTAACGAGTCGCCTAGGTAAAAAAGAGTGCTATGGCTACTGCTATTATGAATATGACATATCGACAGATAAAGAAGGTAAGAAAAGCTATCGCCAAACACTCTGTGACAAAAAGATCAACAATTTCACTATGACAGATGATACCGGCTCAGTTCAAATTCTTGCAGCTGATAAACCTTTAGTTCATCTTGGCATCGATCCTCACCAAGATCTGGAATATAACAATAAACGTTTTAAGGAGTACATTTTAGAAGCTGATACCACTTATTTATTGATAGGAAATGCAGAGCCTATCAATGATGAAGTTGTTATCACACATAATGCTCCTCACTATCTATTAGGTTTATCCCCACAAGATTATGTTGTTAGTTGGAACAAAGCACGCCCCTTTCGTCGTAACTCGGCTATCATCGTTATTATTGCTCTTTTTGTTATCTTATCCATTCTGGTGGTACCAATGGATTACCAAAACGGCATCCTAACACTTTATTTTAATAGCACCTCTTCATCTTGGTAATTGATTAATATGGAATGGCTTATTTTCATCATTTTTATTCTCGCTTTGGTTTATTTTTTAATACGCCAATTAGTGATGATTTATAACAACATGGTAATGCTAAAGAACAATTGCTATAAAGCCTTTGCAAATATTGATGTTTTATTAAAAAAACAAGCTGACTTGATCCCCATGTTGGTAGTAATTACACAAAAATCGATGGATCATGAGAAAATCTTATTTGAAAAATTAGCTGAAAATAGAGATCACTATTTACGCACTGATGTATTAGACCAAAAAGTTGATTTAGCAAATCAGTTATTACCTCAAATAAAAAAATCACTCATCATTGCTGAAAAATACCCTGAACTTATCAGCGGAAAAAATTTACATGTATTACAAGCACAAGCTAAAGAATTAGAAGAGTGTATTGCAGATAGACGTGAGTTCTTTAATCAATCCGTCACACTCTATAATACTGAAATACATATTTTCCCTAATGTATTGTTTAAATTGATTTTTAATTTTAAAGATATCCCTCTTTTCTATCCTAGTAGGGAGACAGATTTATGATAGAAATTCCTTTTTCATTTTTTGGTATTACCGATTGGATATTGGGTCTTGGTGATCCCATCATGATTATTATGCTTGCCACTTTTGGTACATTATTTTCAATGGCAATCATTTTGCCATTAATAAGTATCACTCCTTTAAAAAGATATATGCCACAAATTGCAGGTGGGTTATTTAGCTCGGTATTTGTCAGCTTAATGGTCTTGATTAGTTTTAATTTAATACTCGGTGTTAACTCTGCCTTAAAACTACTCTTAATCTGGTGGGTTATTTTATTTTCATGTATTACGTATTGGTTTATTAATTATCGCTATATGAAAGACGTAACCGGAAATAAATTTGCGAAGTTTCAAGAAAAAGCGCTTGAAGCAGAAGAAAAGCGAAGACAAAGCCGAAAATCAAAAAAATAAAAGAGAGCCTAAGCTCTCTTTTATTACGCTATCAATATCACGTTTATGCCCTGTAAACAGGAAATGCAATCACATCACTAAGACGCTCGACACCAAGAGCCAACATAATGAGACGATCGACACCTAAAGCAACACCAGAACACTCTGGTAATCCCGCTTCAAGGGCAGCTAAAAAACGCTCATCAATAGGTTGCTCAGGTAATCCCATTGCCACTCGCTGACGATTATCACGTTCAAAGCGATGACGTTGTTCTTGCGCATCCGTTAGCTCACGGAATCCATTCGCTAACTCCACACCTTTAAAATAGACTTCAAAACGTTCTGCAACACGGTGATCTTCTGAGCTAATTTCAGCTAATGACGCTTGTGACGCAGGAAAATGATAGATAAAGGTTGGTTTTTCTAAACCGATATGTGGCTCAACCCCAGAGACAAATAGCAATTGAAGCAGTGTATCTTTATCTTCTTCAGTCTCGGCAATATTTGATAAATCTAGTTTTGCAGCCACTTCACGTAATTTTTCTTTATCAACTGATAAAGGATCGATATCAAGATAGCGCAAGAATGCTTGTTGATAGGAGAGTGATTCTGATGCTTCACAATCTAACACTTCTTGCAATAAATCATCGACTTCATTCATCAACCGGTACATATCAAAACAAGGGCGATACCATTCTAGCATCGTAAATTCCGGATTATGATATCTACCGGCTTCCTCATTACGGAAGCAACGCCCCATTTGATAAATAGGCCCACTGTTTGCCGCTAATAGACGCTTCATGTGATATTCGGGGCTTGTCATCAAATAAAGCTTTAGCCCTTGTGAAGCACCTGGCCCGACAAATTGGGTTTCAAATGGGAAAAGATGAACATCGGTAACGGTAGCCTGACTCATCATAGGTGTTTCAACTTCTAACACACCACGATCAGCGAAAAAACGCCTAATATTACTGACTATTTTCGCCTTTTTCAGTAAGTTGGCGATTGAGGCGCTTGGCTGCCAATCCGCGATATCACTCATGAACGAAAAACTCCAACAGAAAACAAAGCGTGCAGTTTACTCGCATCCTCCTCAACAGACAAATTTCTCCCTAATAAAGAGGCGTTTCATTTTATGTTTATTCATTATCTTTATGGTTTTTTAAGTAAAAACACATAAGACAAATAAATATAATTCTACAAAACATCTACTTTAAGGCACTTTTTATCGTCGAAATAAACATCAATCTAATGTACCAAAGACAACTCGTTAACTATTATTTTATAATAAAAGTAAATTGTAATAATTCTTTTTCTCAATTACGAATAACAATAAACTAACACAATGCTTATATTTGAATAGCCAATCTCATTTTAACTTCAACGTTAACTTTCTATTTAAATTTGCGTATTTTGACGAGTATTAAAAACCTTTAGAAATATTATTAATATTTTATTAACAATTAACAAGACAAACCGATTTGTTTTAGATAAATAGTAAAAAATTTATTTTAATTTTCAGAATGATTTTTTATTAATTTAAATTAGCCAAAGGAAAAGTAAAAACTTTTACTCTTTAAAATCAATAAATAACAAAAAAACCTTGTCATTTTCAATTAAAGTTATCTATACTTTAAAAACAGATTATTCATTACTATTTATAATTTTCAATTTAAAAAAATATATTCTATTTTACCCTCAAGTTTATCTGGGCTCTTATTATCAAAACCCAGAATTCTTGGCTTGGATCACACTTTTTTTGCGAAATACGGGAAAACCATCATTCATATCAAATTTCGGTGCCCCACATTTCGTTATACTAAAATTACAGTCAATGATAATAAAGATGTTATCAAGCGCAGTCACAAGGCAGTGAAACAATTTCGTTACGGATAGCTTAAAAAAATAGCATTACAAATTAATAATGTCAGTGAATTGAATTCTAGACAATTATTCCAATTTTCACTTGAACAATGGAGAAGCGCAGTGCAAACCTTTAATGCCGATATAGCGATAATCGGAGCCGGGGGCGCAGGCTTACGAGCAGCAATAGCTGCCGCGGAAGCGAATCCTCAACTGAAAATTGCTCTGATCTCAAAAGTTTACCCAATGCGTAGCCACACCGTGGCAGCAGAAGGCGGATCAGCAGCAGTGACTCAGGCTCACGACTCCTATGATTTCCACTTCAATGATACCGTTTCAGGCGGTGACTGGTTGTGTGAACAGGATGTCGTAGATTACTTCGTTGAGCATTGTCCAACAGAGATGACTCAACTAGAACTCTGGGGATGTCCTTGGAGCCGTAAAGAAGACGGGTCAGTCAACGTCCGACGTTTTGGTGGGATGAAGATCGAACGGACCTGGTTCGCAGCCGATAAAACCGGCTTCCATATGCTACATACTCTGTTCCAAACATCCTTAAAATATCCACAAATTCAACGTTTCGACGAACACTTCGTTCTCGATATCCTTGTTGATGAAGGTCACGCTCGTGGTCTTGTTGCGATTAATATGATGGAAGGTACGAAAGTTCAAATTCGTGCTAACGCTGTCATTATGGCAACGGGTGGTGCTGGACGTGTTTATCGTTTCAATACCAATGGCGGTATTGTTACTGGTGATGGTATGGGCATCGCTTTACGTCATGGCGTTCCACTGCGTGATATGGAATTTGTTCAATATCACCCAACTGGCCTACCAGGTTCAGGGATCCTGATGACCGAAGGTTGTCGTGGTGAAGGTGGTATTCTGGTCAATAAAGATGGCTATCGTTATCTGCAAGATTACGGTCTAGGACCAGAAACTCCATTAGGAAAACCAGAAAATAAATACATGGAATTAGGCCCTCGCGATAAAGTTTCTCAAGCCTTCTGGCATGAATGGCGTGCAGGCCGTACCATCAAAACTCACCGTGGTGACGTTGTTTATCTTGATTTACGTCATCTGGGTGCGAAAAAACTTCATGAGCGTCTGCCATTTATTTGTGAACTGGCAAAAGCGTATGTGGGTGTTGACCCAGTTAATGAACCAATCCCTGTTCGTCCTACTGCTCACTACACTATGGGTGGTATCGAAACCAACCAACAAACAGAAACTCGTATTAAAGGTCTGTTTGCAGTAGGTGAATGTTCATCTGTTGGCTTACACGGCGCTAACCGTTTAGGTTCTAACTCACTAGCAGAACTGGTTGTATTCGGTCGTCTTGCAGGTGAAGAAGCGGTTCGTTGTACTCAAGAAGCTGCACCAGCTAACGCATCTGCACTGGATGCACGTACTCGTGATATCGAAGATGACCTGAAAAAACTGATGAATCAAAAAGGTTCTGAAAGCTGGTCACAAATTCGCGATGAAATGGGTGAATCAATGGAAGAAGGTTGCGGTATCTATCGTACACCTGAATTAATGCAAAAAACCGTTGATAAATTGGCTGAATTAAAAGAACGTTTCAAACGTGTTGAAATTAAAGACACCAGTAGCGTCTTTAATACCGATTTACTGTATAAAATTGAGCTTGGCTTTGGTTTAGATGTCGCTGAATGTATGGCTCATTCTGCAATCAATCGTAAAGAATCTCGTGGTGCACACCAACGTCTTGACGAAGGTTGTACTGAGCGTGATGACGTGAACTTCCTGAAACATACTCTGGCGTTCTATAACCCAGAAGGTGCTCCTCGTTTAGAATATAGCGATGTGAAGATCACTAAGTCTGCTCCTGCTAAACGTGTCTATGGTGGTGAAGCGACTGCACAAGACAAGCAGAATAAGGAGAAAGCGAATGGCTGATGACATGAAGCACATTAAAATGGAAGTCATGCGCTATAACCCAGAAACGGACGAAGCACCTCATTTCGTCACTTATGATGTTCCTTATGATGAGCAAACCTCATTACTGGATGCATTGGGTTATATTAAAGACAATTTAGCGCCTGATCTTTCTTACCGTTGGTCTTGCCGTATGGCGATTTGTGGCTCTTGCGGCATGATGGTTAACAAAGTGCCTAAATTGGCTTGTAAAACGTTTGTTCGTGAATATCCAAACGGTGTAAGAATTGAAGCTCTGGGTAACTTCCCTGTTGAACGTGACCTTGTTGTCGATATGACTCACTTTATCGAAAGCTTAGAAGCGATTAAACCTTATATCATCGGTAATGATCGTAAGCCTTCAGAAGGTCCGAATAAACAGACTCCTGCTCAAATGGCAAAATACCACCAATTCTCTGGTTGTATCAACTGCGGTCTTTGCTATGCAGCATGTCCTCAGTTTGGTTTAAACCCAGAGTTTATTGGCCCAGCAGCGATTACGTTAGCTCAACGTTACAACACAGATAGTCGCGACCATGGGGTAAAAGAGCGTATGCCTCAGTTAAATGGTGAGAACGGTGTCTGGTCTTGTACCTTTGTTGGCTACTGTTCTGAAGTCTGTCCAAAACATGTGGATCCTGCTGCCGCTATTCAGCAAGGTAAAGCAGCCAGTGCGCAAGACTTTGTCATTGCGATGCTGAAACCACGTTAAGGAGGAAACAAGACATGACAACAAAACGTAAGCCTTATGTTCGTGGTATGCAACCAAACTGGTGGACGAAACTCGGTTTCTATCGTTTCTATATCACCCGTGAAGGTACTTGCCTTCCACAACTTTGGTTCAGTCTGGTTGTACTGTTTGGTGTATTCGCACTGAAAAATGGACCAGAAAGTTGGGCAGGTTTCGTTGGATTCCTGAGTAACCCGATTGTAATGCTGATTAACATTGTGACTCTTATTGCGACAGTATTCCACACTGCAACTTGGTTTAAACTTGCACCAAAAGCTGTGGTTATCGTTGTTAAAGATGAAAAAATGCCTCAAGAACCCATTGTTCGTGGTTTTTGGGCTGTCACTATCGTTGTTACTGCCGCTATTCTGGCAGTGGCGTTAATGTAACCCAGGAGGAAATAATGAATCAGAATCAACTTCCTAAGCGCTCTGATGAACCTATTTTCTGGGGATTATTTGGTGCCGGTGGTATGTGGAGTGCGATTGTTTCTCCAGCAATCATCATCCTGCTCGGTATCCTAATCCCTATGGGTATTGCGCCAGAAGCATTTACTTATGAACGTATTATGGCATTTAGCCAAAGCATTATTGGCCGTCTGTTCTTACTGTTAATGATCATTCTGCCAGTTTGGTGTGCATTACACCGTATTCACCATACTTTGCATGATTTTAAAGTGCATGTACCTGCAAGCAAATGGGTATTTTATGGTGGTGCTGCTATTATCAGTGTTCTCGCCATTATTGGTGTATTTACTCTGTAATTGATTAATACGTAAGATAAAAAGCCACTCAACTTTTGAATTGAGTGGCTTTTTTATACCGGATATTCACGATTTAACTCGCTAATTTCAGCCCAATAATACCAAAAATAATCATGGCTAAACTCAGTAAGCGATAGATATTCGCGGACTCACCAAAGACCAAAATACCAAAGATTGCGGTACCCACTGCACCAATACCCGTCCAAATTGCATAAGCAGTACCCGCAGGCAAACCTTTCATGGCGTAAGACAACATTCCCATGCTTACAACCATGGCGCTAATAGTGATAATACTTGGCGTTAAGCGTGTAAAACCGTGTGTATATTTAAGGCCAACAGCCCAAACGATTTCCAACAAACCCGCAACAAAAAGAATAATCCAAGACATAACGTCCCCTATCGATAAATTGGGGTCGTCCCCTGAATACAAAGACAAAAAGCTGGGTCGTCCCAGCTTTTAAAAGATGAAGTTTAAGTATAAGAAAAAGAAATTAATCATGCAATAGCATAAAATTAACTCAATTTTTTTTAGGTGCGCCCTCTTCGCCATAAAGAAAAGCAGTGACATCGTCCTCCACTTCTCCCATTGCCATCAAGGCATCCAGCGTCTCTTTTGCTTCTTCTTCATTGACGATACTCATGGCAAAACCCACATGTACTAATACCCACTTTCCAATCATCGTATGAGGCTCTCCCTCACAGACTAGTGCAATATTCACTTCACGTTTTACACCACAAACATCGACCATTGCATTTTCAGTGATTGTTTTTCCTACTTCAACAACCTGACCTGGAATACCAAGACACATAACAACCCCTATTCGATCTCTATTTGCTTTATTCGCATTGCATCATCATTTTCAACACGCATATTTTGGCTACCACAAGAAGGACATCCCGCGTTAAACGTTGAAACCGTCACGACTTGATGACAATCCCAGCACCACGCTTTTGCAGGAATAACTTCTATATGTAATTCACAGCCTTGTGCAATAGTGTCTCTACAAACAATATCAAAACAAAACTCAAGCGCACTCACTTCAACACAAGATAATGCGCCAATTTCCATCCATACACTTTTTACTTTTTTTGCATTATTTAATTTTGCCTGAGAATCTATTATCTCAAATGCACTTTGGCAAAGTGTGATTTCATGCATGTCGATACCTTATTGAAGCAGGATAAATAATAGCAACTATAGTATCAGCACATAGTTGCTTTATTATTGATCTTAAAACAACAATTCAGCACCGGTTTCAAAAGCTGCTTTACGACGACGCTCTTTCACCATATCTTCGAGTGCGTCTCTATCGATACACACTAAAGCATGCGTTGGGCAAACTTCAATACATGCAGGCCCTGCTTCTCGGTGATGGCATAAATCACATTTATTAGCTTCGGCCTTAAATGCATCAATAGTATTAAGCGCAGTTAATTTGCGCATGACTGGGCGTGAAACCACCTCCATAGTGCCATAAGGGCAAGCCAACACACAGGTTTTACAGCCGATACATTTATCCTGATCAACATAGTAATAATCTTTATTATGAATAATGGCACCATTCGGGCACACATTTGCACAAGGGGCATCTTCACATTGGTGACAGACAACTGCTGTACTAATTGAAAATCCTTTAACCACATGAATTCGCGGTTGAAAATTTTGCTCACTAATTTGCTCAATGGCTAAGTTATCTTGATCGGCTTGCTGATGTGAAACCACACAAGCTACCTCACAAGTATGGCAACCAATACATTTTTTAGGGTCTGCAATGATGAAACGGTTCATCATATTCTCCTGCTTTTTGTTATATATAGCCGTTATATATGGCGATAAATGCAACGCGTTATTCTAATTAAGAGTAATAATTAGAGTATCAATAGAATGAATCTAGCACGGTTCATGCCAATATATTTTTGATATAACTATTCCTTATTTTTCAATTAAATAATCTTTAAATAAAAATGATTATTAATTAATAAATAAGTCACTTCGTCAAATTATTCGACATTTTTGACGATAAATTAAAACGCTATATAATTTATTATATAGCTATTTGATAAGTTTATATTTTTAAGTTTCATTACAGATACAAAAATAGCGGGTTGGATCAAAAATGATTCAGTCATTGATATAAATTTATTATAAACCTACTACAATATAGCTAATTTTTTAGGGCAATCGGTGGTGTCATGAAATTAAGCAGTAACAATGCTGAAACTATGGAGAGCCTTCGTAATGAGCGTAACCAATATCGCATATTGGTTGATATCACAAACTCTGTATTAGCTCATCTAGACATGGATGGTCTTATTTCTGAAGTCTCTAAAGAAATACATCGTTTTTTTGGACTGAATCATATTAGTCTAATGTTATGCCGTACTTCATCACAAAATAGTCATGAAGGTATTCTTTATTCTAGCCGTTATCAGACTGGAAAATCAGTCATTCGCCAACAACGTAAGTTTAGTAGCGCGAATAACAAAGCAGAAGAAATTATTAATCAAAACAAACCTGTCTTAATTGATATTAATAATGAAGATCAAGAAGATGTTTTGATTAAGCGTCTAGTTAAGCAAAATATGCAGACGGCTTTGTTATTGCCACTAGCTTTTAATCATAAGCCACTTGGTTTATTAATTTTAGCACATGAAGTCGGTAGTGTTTTTACCGACGATACCTGTCAATTGCTACAACAGATTGCAGCTCGTATTGGTATCGCTATTGAAAACGCAGCTGCATATGAAGAAATAACGCATCTAAAAGACAGTTTAAAGAATGAGAATATTTGGCTTAATGAGCAAATAGATAAAAACGGATGCTTTAGTGAGATTATTTACCAAAGCGATGCCATGCATAATGTGCTCGAACAAATTGAATTAGTGGCACAAAGTGATAGCACTGTACTTATTTTAGGTGAAACAGGCACAGGTAAAGAATTAATTGCACGAGCTATTCATCGCCTTAGTCAGCGGAAAGGTAAGTCGATGATAAAGATGAACTGTGCTGCTGTGCCTTCTGGCCTATTAGAAAGCGATCTTTTTGGTCATGACAAAGGGGCATTTACGGGTGCAACCAATACGCATATTGGTCGATTTGAAATGGCGGATAAAAGCACTCTATTTCTTGATGAAATTGGTGATATGCCCATTGAATTACAACCCAAACTACTTCGTGTTCTTCAAGAGCGAGAAATAGAAAGACTGGGTGGTAATAAAGTTATTCCTGTTGATGTTAGGCTGATTGCGGCGACCAATAAAGATCTTCATGAATTAACTGATGAAGGTGAATTTAGAGAAGATCTATATTATCGTCTGAATGTTTTTCCTATTATTATTCCGCCGTTAAGAGAACGACCAGAAGATATTCCACTTTTGGTTAAACATTTTACACAAAAAATTGCACGTAGAATGGATAGAAAAATAGATTGTATTCCGGCAAATGCATTGGAACAATTAACTCTTTATCCATGGCCAGGTAATGTCCGTGAGCTTGAAAATATTATTGAGCGTGCGGTTATTTTAACCCGTGGTTCAACATTAAACCTTCAGTTAAAAGAGCTTCACATTAATAAGCCCTCTCGTTTAAAACAGGTACTGACTCAACCTTCATCCATTGAAAAGCGCATGCAAACTAATGCGCCAGAAAGTGATGATGAGGAGCGAGAAAGGATCATTCAAGCGTTAAGAGAAACCAATGGTGTTGTTGCTGGAGCCAGAGGTGCTGCTTTAAAACTAGGATTAAAACGAACAACGTTATTATCACGGATGCAACGCCTTGGTATTTCAATTCCGGAAATACTTTAATTCCAAAGTAATTTCTTCTTCAATTATTTAAGAAGAGTGTAATTAATTACACTCTTTTTTTATTAATTTGAAACTTATTAATCTCTATCTATAATTTAGTTGATTACATTTTATCAATTATTTCTCTAATTAATTATTAATAATATAAACCATCAATGGAGCATATTATATATGAATAGCCTGCTTATAAATAAAATTAATGAAATAAAAAAGGAATACAAAAATAACAAATATGTTTTTATTCCCCAAAATGTTGTTATTAACTTAATAAAGCAATTAGGTGCTGAAGAAAAAGATATCAATACACTAATAGAATACGGCGATTATTTAGCACAAGATCCTACTCTTTCGTTTCGTCACTCTCGAACAGGACGCTACCTTTTTGATAATGACATAGAAACTATCTCCAGATTAGAGTATCAACCTTTTGTTCTCACTGAAGAAGATGGATTTATTCGTGAAGACAGTGGTGCGCAAAGACATTTTAGAGCACTTGATGATCGCTGGCAGAGCAATACAGCCTATCAAGCCTTGTTAAAATTAAAAATGCTATTAATTCAAGGAAATACATTTACTCCTCGTCACTTAACAGATCAACAATCGCCAAAATCAATATCAACTGTTTTTCATTTAAGATTAATTGCTCAACCAGACTCTTTAAGCGAGCTTTCAATTGAAGGAGTGCATAAGGATGGAGTTGACCACACTATGATTGTTATGATGAATAAGCATAATGTGAAGGATAATACTGGTGCTTTACGTGTCCATTCACCACAAGAAGCTATAGGAACACCTTGGCAAGAAATTAACCCTGAAAATGTGCTTTATGAACACAATAATGCACAATATCTTGATGTTCTATTAATTGCAGATAATGAATTAAATCATAGTGGTACACCTATTTTTACTCATGATAATAAAAATCAAGCTTACCAAGACTTTATGGTTTTATTATCTCGTTATCCCACCGTTGATACTCACCCATCACATAAATTCGACTCAATGAATGCACACCCTGATTTACCCTTAACTCTTTATTTAAATCAGTCAGTTGCTTAGTCATAAATCGTTATTACATAAATTAAAATCGTTGAGCTCGGCTAAGTAACAAATCAATAATTAAGACAAGGTTTGATTCAAAGGACGAGCTTTCGATAGTGTCACAATGATAATTCACTGCATCGTCATAAATGGGGAAATGAATATCAGCAAGTTCAGCCAACGGATTGGCACTTGCGCGAGTAAATGCAACAATCTTCATACCAATACTTTTTGCTATTCTCGCCTTTTCAACCACTTGTTCAGTCTCTCCACTACGAGATATCGCAATAAAAACAGTATAGCGTGAAGCATTATTAATAAAGATATTCTTACTGTCACTCAATCCTGAGAGAAATGCATCCTTACCAATCAGCTGTAATCGCTTACTGATATATTCTGAGAATATATGAGAAAACCCTGCCCCATAAATAAAAAATGAATTCTTGCTGTTAATTAAATCAACAAAAGCGTGTCTTTTCTCATCTGAAATTAACGTGAAGGTTTTTAAATAATTCGCCAAAAACTGATCAAAAAGAGGCTCTGTTACCTCGTTTTCATCACTTTTCAATTGATGGGATTTTTCAGCCGTGGATAACAATTGTTTGCAGTAATAAACTAACTCACTATAACCAGAAAAACCTAATTTCTGGCAAAGTCGCATAATGGTCGTTGTCGAAACAAAATTGGCTTGTGCTAGCGCTCTGATCGTAAGTTTTCCAACTTGTGTTGGGTTATCAATTAAATAAGAGAGAATACGATATTCTGCGCGTGTTAATTCTGTTGCTCTTGAGAGTAAAGATGATAATCGTGCCGACATACCGGTTACCTTAATTGATACATCGTCCTTACCAACATAAAAGGAAAATGCTGTTCTGGTGATAGAACAGCATTTTTATTCAATTACTCGTTAACAGCAAGTGTTCAGATCAAACACGCTTACCATTTACATAAGCTTTACGTAATTCAGGCCAATATTCTCGATTTGCTTCGATCATATCATCAAGGATCTTCTTCGCGTGGATCACACTTGGCACCGTTTTATTTAGTGTAAATGCCTCAAGTGCTTTTTCGTAGCTACCTTCAAGGGTTGCCTCCACCAATAATTGTTCTGAAGCCAGTTGTTGCTCTAACAAAGTACGGTGGAAACGAGGAATATCGCCGACACGAATAGGTTCAGGGCCGTGAGATGTGATATAAGCCGGTACTTCAACCATCGCATCATAAGGTAAATCAGAAATTGCGCCTTTATTTTCAACAATCACCAAGTGGCGCTGACGTAAATCAAAAGCTAAAGAGCAAGCAACATCAACAATAAAGGCACCATGAACACCAACATGGAATGCATCGGGTAAAATTCCCGTCTCTTTATATTCTCGAGCAGCTTCAAACAGGCGTTTTTCACGACCATCCATCACTTCGTTTGCACGAGTGTAGTCAGGATCTTGATGTTCCACAATATAATTTGGCATCAAGTAGTACTGTAAATATGGGTTTGGAATATATTCAGGGAATGCTTCCATTAATGGCTGAATATGACGCCACGTTTTCACCCATGATGGATCAGAATGTTGTGGATCAGTTTGAGCTGCATCTTCTGTTAAAAGACCATATTTAGCGATATGTTCACGTAATTCAGGCAGTTTTTCTTCACCTTTTACACGCACAGAAGTAAACCAACCAAAATGATTTAAGCCAAAATAATCCACATCTAAATCATGACGATCCACTTTTAATACAGCGGCCATATTACGCATTGCCGCAACAGGCATATCACAGATATTCAATACTCGAGCATTAGGGCGTAGACGACGCACACCTTCAGCAACAATCGCAGCTGGATTGGAATAGTTTACAATCCATGCTTTAGGAGAGGCATATTGTTCAACTAAATCAATTAGCTCAACCATTGGTAAAATAGTACGTAAACCGTAAGCAAGTCCTCCAGGCCCACAGGTTTCTTGCCCAACAACACCATGACGTAATGGGATTTTTTCATCCTGTTCACGCATTTTGTATTGACCCACACGCATTTGGGCAAATACAAAGTGAGCACCATCAAATGCAGTTTCCGGATCTGTCGTCACCGTAAATTTAATGGTATCGCTATGATCACGGATCACTTTTTCAACCACGGGTGCAATCGTATCTTGGCGCTCTTTATCAATGTCGTATAAACGAATTTCACTCAGTGGAAAATCCTCTAAACGTACCATTAAGCTTTTTACAATTCCTGGTGTATAGGTGCTTCCGCCGCCTGCAATACTTAAGATAAAAGGTGATTTCGTCATCTTACTTTCTCCTATTAAAGTGCGGCTTCGACCGCTTCACGCATTTTTTTCACATGTAATCCATAAACCACTTGAACATTATTACCGTGGCGCACAACGCCTTTAGCACCGGTTTTCTTCAAGATATCTTCATGAATTACATCGACATTTTTAACAATGACTCGTAAGCGGGTATAACAATTATCAACCACTTCAATATTGTCACGCCCACCTAGCCCTTCAATAATCTCTTCACCTAACTCATTAATACTTTCAGTTATTCCTTCAGGATTAGTGACTGTTTCTGTTTTTTTCTTATAGTCTTCTTTGCTGTATAAACGCGTCTCTTCATCATCATCTTCACGACCAGGGGTTTTAAGATTGAGTTTTAAAATCAAGGTTCTAAAGATAACGAAATAGAGAACTGACATAATCAAACCCACCACGATATACATAGGCCAATTTGATTTTTCAGTGCCTAACGGCAAGTTATATAAAATGAAGTCAATGACACCATTTGCACCAATCGCATGAACACCTAATAGGTAGAACAACATCATGCCAATACCCGTTAATACGGCGTGAACCAAAAACAAAACAGGAGCAACAAAGAGGAAGGAAAACTCAAGAGGCTCTGTCACCCCTAACAAGAAAGAAGTTGCAGCCGCAGGAATTAAAATCGCCTTTGCCATCTGCTTTTTCTCTTTTTTGGCCACAGAGATCATGGCAGCAGCCGCTGCTGTTAAACCGAACATTTTAGCGATACCACGAGCATCCCAAATCACAGTGCTGCTGAGTTGTTTTACTTCAGGGCACGCCATTTCAGCAAAATAGATATTTCTTGCACCTTGGTAAGTTGTGCCACAAACATCAGCAACACCGCCTAGTTCGGTATACAAGAATGGGGTATAAACTAAATGGTGTAATCCCGTTGGGATAAGAATACGTTCTAAGAATCCATAAATCAGCGCACCAAAAGCACCAGAGTCATGAATAACAAGTGCCATTTTAGTAATACCTGCCTGAGCAAAAGGCCAGATTTCACACATTAAAACAGCGAGTGCAATGGTGAATGGAATAGCAATAATGGCGACAAAGCAGTGGCCAGAGTAGATAGCCATAATGCCGTTAAATTGACGACCTGAATAACGGTTATAAAGCCACCCAGATATTGCACCTGTTAAAATACCGGCAAATACCCCCATCTCAAGGACTTGAACACCTAATACCATGCCTTGACCTGCAGCTCGCATCTCTTCTGTGCTAACCAACTTCCCTTGCAGTGTTAGCGTAATATTCATAGCATTTGTAAAAATAACAAACACCACTAAGCCAATTAATCCTGCATAGCCTTTATCTTTTTTTGCTAAGCCAACAGGAATACCCACAGCAAAAATCAGCGCTAAATTGACTAAAATAGCAACAGATGATTTTGCGAGTAATTGTCCAATACTTTGAATAACCGGGTGATTTAGAAACGGAATATATTCCGCAAGATTGCCATTGCCAAAGACGTTACCTAAAGCGATATATAAACCAACAATAGGTAATATCAAGACGGGTCCATATAAGGATTTACCAAACGCTTGTAGGGCATTAATGAGTTTTTTCATACGGTATCTCGTTGTTGTTTTCTTACACTCATTTCCATGACAGCATCCTGCGCTGGCCTTAAATAAAAAGCAATTTATCCACTTGATTTAGAAACGGATTACGTTAAAAGTAACATGTTACTTTTTTTATTGTGAGCCAACGCATGGTGAATATTCAGACAGATAAAAAGGGTTTTTTAACGATAAGCTGTAGAAAAAAGATCTGATGACAATAAAAAATCATAAAAAAACCGAGCTTACTGACACAAGGTCAATAAACTCGGTCTTAAGGCAGAAAAACAATATTAATCAGATAAAATTAGCCCTCGGCGGCTTCTCTTAAACGACGTTTAATATTGCTATATTCCGTTTTCACATAGTGTTCTGCCTGAGCCTGCTCCTTGATTGGCTCAACACATACTGCACAATATTTATACTCAGGTGTTTTAGTAATTGGGCTTAAGTTTTCCGCAACCAGTTCGTTACAAGCACCAATCCACCATTGGTAAGTCATATATACCGCGCCTTTATTCGGTCTATCACTGACTGCAGCACGCGTAATTACTTTACCTTGACGAGAGCGTATCCAAACTAGCTCTTGATCTTTAATTCCTAGTTGTTTGGCATCTTCAGTGTTTAACTGAACATAACCTGGCTCATCAGCTAATGCCGCCAATGCTTTACAGTTACCCGTCATTGAACGGCAAGAGTAGTGCCCAACTTCACGGACTGTTGCCAGTACCATTGGGAATTCATCAGACAGTTTGTCAATTGGTGGCGCCCACTCACAAGTAAAGAATTGGGCTTTACCATTAGGGGTATCAAAGTTACCACCATCGTACAGATATTGTGTACCTGGGCTATCTTCTGTTGGGCAAGGCCATTGAATATAAGCCAAGTCCGCCATTTTTTCGTAAGTCGCACCATAATAAATTGGGCATAACTCACGCAACTCATCCCAAATTTCTTTGGTATTGTTGTAATGCATTGGATAGCCCATTGCTGTTGCCATCAGACTGATAATTTGCCAGTCTGTTTTCACATCACCAACAGGTTCAACCGCTTTATAGAAACGTTGGAAACCACGGTCTGCCGCAGTATAAACACCTTCATGCTCACCCCATGATGTTGCAGGGAAAATAACGTCAGCAATCGCTGCCGTTTTGGTCATAAAGATATCTTGGACTATCAGAAGATCCAGTTTTTCAAAGGTTCTACGGATGGTTGCCAAATCAGGCTCAGTTTGCAGTGGATCTTCACCCATTACATAGTGAGCTTTTAATAAGCCGTGATCGATATTGTGAGGAACTTCACTCAACGCATAGCCCACTTCATCAGGCATTGATTCAATGCCCCAGAACTTAGCAAATTTCTCACGTGCTTTTTCATCGGTAACGTATTGATAACCCGGTAGTGTGTTAGGTAATGCCCCCATATCACACGCGCCTTGTACGTTATTTTGACCGCGAACAGGGCCAACTCCGACATATTTTTTACCTAAATTACCAGTTAATAATGCCAAACTAGTCAGTGAACGGACCGTTTCAACACCTTGGTAGAATTGAGTTACCCCCATTCCCCAAAGAATTGTTGCTGTTTCTGCTTTTGCGTACATACGCGCAGCTTCACGAATGATTTGAGCACTCAAACCTGTCGTTTCTTCAACTGATTCAGGTGTATAGCTTTCAACTAATTTGCAATATTCTTCAAATTGCTCAGTGTGATTTTCAATAAAGGATTTATCATGCAATCCTTCTTCAATAATCACATGTGCAATCGCATTTAATAGCGCAATGTTAGAACCATTTTTTAAGCCTAAGTGTAAATCGGCTAAACGTGCTGTTTCGATGTAACGAGGGTCACATACAATAATTTTGGCACCCTTTTCTTTCGCCTTAACAATACGGCGAGCAACAATAGGATGCGAGTCTGCGGCGTTATAACCGAAGACAAATAGACATTTGGTATCCTCAATCTCGACGATTGAGTTGCTCATAGCACCATTACCGACCGAACGCTGCAGACCTGCAACCGAAGGGCCGTGTCAGACACGAGCACAGCAGTCTATATTATTATTTCCGATAACCGCACGAGCAAATTTCTGCATCACGAAGTTAGCTTCGTTACCCGGACCTCGTGATGAACCGGTTGTCATAATAGATTTAGCACCGTATTTCTCTTTGATAGCAAGCAGTTTGCTACTGGCAAACTCAATCGCTTCTTCCCAAGAAACCGATTCTAATTTTCCGCCTCTTTCACGACGGATCATAGGTGTTTTAAGACGTGGAGTCAGTATCTTAGTATCATGGATAAAATCCCATCCATAATACCCTTTCAGACACAGCTCACCTTGGTTTGTTAAACCATTGGCTCCTTCAGCGCCAATGATTTTACCGTTTTCCACCTTCAGGTAGATTTTGCATCCTGAGGCGCAATACGGACAGACCGTGATGACTTTTTTCATCAACATTGCTCCTGTGTTCATCAACTTTCAGGTTATTACCTGATTCTCTCCTTTATCTATGCAGAGAGTGTGCCAAATAAGCACGCTTTTTTAGCTTTTTGTAATACAATGAAAAATAAAGAAAAATAAATTTGATAAACTAATAAGCAAATAATGAATAATAAAATAACAGGGGGTGATCGACACTAATGACGATATTTATGTCGACTTTCGTTTCCATCAATATACGTTATACATAAGAACTTATAGCGAAAGAACATCTTTCATTTGATAAGAAATAACAATTGAGCAAATACGCCTTCTTATCTGCCTTTATCAAGGTCTTACCGTATATAATGATGACAATCTCCTAATATCTCTACCAATATTTCTATCTACTAAAACTATTTAAAATTAATAATTTTGATATTAATGTTATTCAAATAAAAAATTTTTAAACTTCAATAAAAAAAAGCACATAATACTGAACCTGAAAACAACATCGCGGTCATAAAGACCTCTACACCATACATTTTGATAATAATTGAACATGCAAAAATTAAAGTTTTTAAGGTTTTCGAAAGAAAATATTGCCCTTTTTTTAGCAGTCTACCTTGGTTTTTTTCTTAATCTTTCCGTTTACATTGGCCGATACGGCACACAGAATACAAACAACCCCCTCATTGATGCATTATATATTCTAGGTGAAATTGCCGTTAATATTGCCTTCACCTTCTTCTTATTACGATTACTCTCTTTCTTCGGCACTCTCTTTTTTAAAATAATTGCCTCTTTTATTCTCGTCGTGAGTGTTTGCGCTAGTTACTATATTTCTTTTTATGACGTCGTCATTGGATACGGTATTATCATTTCAACACTCACCACCGATACCGATTTATCTAAAGAGCTGGTTAGCCCAAATGTAATTATTTGGATTATTGGCTTATCTATTTTGCCATTGGCGCTTATTTGGCTATGTAAAAAACCAGAGAAAAATCTCACGACTCAACAAAAGAAAAAAATCTGGATAAAAAATACGGCCAAAATGCTTGTGATCGCACTGGCTGTTTTTGCCTATTTGAAAACACTCGATTCAAGACAAAAAGCCTATGAAATAAAAAATAATTTGGATTTACCAAGTTATAGTGGCGGCTTAAGTTATGCATATTTACCAACAAATTGGATTATTCCATTATTTCAATATGCAATAACGCAGTATGACGATACGTTTAATAGCCAAAGTATTTTTGATCCTGCCGAACACTTCACATACCAACCATCAAAGGCTAATGAAGATGTGTATGTTGTCTTTATTATCGGTGAAACAGCAAGATGGGATCATATGGGATTGTTAGGGTATGAACGCCAAACGAATCCTCTATTAAGCCAAGAAAAAAACCTTGTTGCCTTTAAAGGTATTTCTTGTGATACCGCAACAAAGCTCTCTTTAAAATGTATGTTTGTACGAGAAAACGGAACAGAAAGTAACGACCAACGGACATTAAAAGAGAACAATATTTTCTCAGTTCTAAAACAACTAGGTATGACATCAGAACTCTTTTCAATGCAAAGTGAATTGTGGTTTTACAATAAGCTTGATTTAAATAACTACGCCATGAAAGAGATGATGACAGCAAAAAATAGCAATTTTGGTAAAGAGCTTGATGACACCTTATTAATTGCTGAAACAGCAAATGCGGTTTCTCAGCATCCAAAGGGAAATCATTTAGTGATTTTACATACTAAAGGCTCTCATTTTATGTACTCACAGCGTTACCCTGAATCATTCAAAAAATATCAACCTGAATGTTTAAATGTGGATGATGAGTGTACTAAAGAGCAGTTAGTGAATGCTTATGATAACTCTATTCTTTATACCGACTATTTTATTGATGGTATACTCAACACATTACGCGATAAAAAAGCCATTGTGTTTTATACCTCCGATCACGGTGAATCTATTTCAGAAAAAGGTGGCTTACACGGCACACCAAAAGAAATTGCTCCACCGGAACAATTTAGAGTTCCTTTCTTAGTGTGGATGTCAGATAGCTATTTAGCAGAACCTCAAAATAAACAGTTATTTGATAACCTAAAACGTAATCAAGATACACAGCGCACGTTCTATCACCATAATATTTTTGATTCAATGTTAGGTTGCTTGGGTTATTCATCACCTGATGGTGGCATTAATAATCAAAATAACCTCTGTTTTGGTGATACACCATCAACCCAAGAATAATTTTTTTAAACTAACAATATTCTTTTAAGTTGATAGAAAAAATAAATTGATAGAAAAAACCCACGTTCAATATTGAGCGTGGGTTTTATTATTTAATTAAATTGAATTCTATTTTATTCCAAATCTTTTAATCTCAACTTAACTGTATCATCCCAATTTTTAATATAATCTTGACACTCTATACAACCTAAATCAGCCGCTTTTTTATAAAAAACTTTCGCTTTAGCAAAATCTAATGGAATTGAATGACCTAAAAAATATTCAGTTGCCAATGCTTTGTATCCATTGCTATATCCTGCATCACCAGCAAATTGGAAAAGGGTCATAGCCTTTTCAATATTATTAGCTTTATCATATATATAGCCTAGATTTACAGCAGATTGGCCTAAATAATTATCTTTTCTATCAATAGAACGTTGATAATATTTTTCAGCCTCCAAGCCGTTATTACTTTGATCATAGATTGTAGCAACCATCCAATTAGCATCGCTATTTCCATTATCTGCAAGTTTTATCAAATCATAAAATTCATCTGCTGTATTTGGCATATCAAGACTAAATGATGATAAAAAATCGGGATCATGTAAATAAACTTTATCTGGTACAAGAATATTAGCCATTATTTTTCCACTTAACATAATTGCCATACTAAAAAAAATGATTTGGCTCCATCTATTTTTTATAGCCATAAGTCACCATTATTAGGTAAAGTATTATTTTGTTGGGAAGAAAAATGGGTATTAAATACAATATCTGAAATTTCAGTATGATGGCCATCATTCCATACAACATCGCTTGTTAATAAAAATTGATTTCCATTTTCATCTATAACGCCATTTTTCTTATAATTTAAATTTATTGATTCTATGCCTGAGCACTCAATCTTAATCAATTCATCAGCATCTGTTTTTCCATCAATATTTTTATCTATCCATAGATTTAAAGAAGACCAGATTATATCGCTCTTATCAATTCTATTATCTTGATTGCTATCATATTGAGATAGTGCTTCAAACCCGTGTTTTGCATAGCCCTCTGATATATTAGAAGTATTATTACCAAACATTTCATTCCCATTATCTATAACACCATTTTTATTTTTATCAAATACAAGGAATGCACTATTATTATCTATCCATCCTGTCGATTCTTTTACTTCATCATTATTATGATCAAAATGAATACTATCATCATCAGGTAATGTAAAAATCCCACTCTCTGTTAATGCAATAACTAATGGAGTTTCAGCTTCTTGCTGCTCCAGAATATACTCTTCTATTTTTTCAATAATTTTATTTGGTGTATCTCCCATTAGCTGCAATATATAGTCAGGATTATTCTCACCATTTTCCGTTAAAGCCAATAAATGGTTTACAAAATCAATGCAATTATTAGTTAGTAAATTATAGCTACTCGGGAAATGCTGATAACTTCCATTTTTCATTTGCTCAATAGCATTGCTAATACGGTCAGATATTTCTGGTGAATATAATGGAAACGTCATACTTGTCACTTTATTAGAGTCATATCCTTTAGAATCATGAAACGTTAGATTATCAGCGCCGCCTTCCATTTTAGTGTCACCAAGACCCCAACCTATTGATTCGCCCCTAAATTCCACCCAGACATGCCCAAATGAAGACTTACTTGTTTGATTGTTAATATCTGTATATAAAGTACCAGAAGGAGCAATATTTACTTTTATAGTATCCACAATTGGGTAATGTTTATTTTTTATTTCATCACGTTCTATAAGGCCAAAATCTTGTCCTACATTATCCATTAATAACTTTCCTTGATTATAAAATAATCCTGTAAAACTAATTCTCCTTTATATAAAAGTCAAAAAAAATAAAAGTTATTAAATTTATTAAAAATACTGTTATATTATCTTAAGTTATAATTTTAAATAGAAAATTAAACCGCACTTAATATTTAACTTAAGTGCGGCTTTTAATTATCCAAATTACATTTAATTATTGATTAAAACTGGCATCGGTATAAAGTGGAGTGGCTTGAATATCTTTTACTGTTTTCGCCCCACCTAACATCATATTAATTTTTAATTCTTTATTTAAATGTTGGATAACTGAATTTACACCTTCAGCGCCCCCTAAATTTAATCCATAAAGAATTGGACGACCAACAGCGACAACATCTGCACCACTGGCTAATGCTTTAAAGACATGTGAGCCACGACGTACACCACTATCAAAAACGATAGGAACACGTTTATTTACCACTTTTGCAATCGCTGGTAATACATCAATAGTGGCTGGTGCGCTGTCTAATTGACGTCCACCGTGGTTAGAAACCCAAATCGCATCTGCACCCGCTTTAATTGCAGTATCTGCATCTTCAGGTGATTCGATACCTTTTACAATCACAGGTAAACCAGACATTTTTTTCACATACTGAATATCTGCTGGTGTGAAGGCTTGTTTAGCTTGAGCATAAATTTCGCTAATACCCGCACCTTTACCTGTTTTCGATTTGTCATCACTGATTTTTGCAAACGCTTCTAAGTTGGCAAAACCTAATGGAAATTGGAAATTATTTTTCACGTCATCTTCACGATAACCACCCACTGATGAGTCGATAGTCATAATGATACCTTTAGCGCCATACTGTTTTGCTTGAGATAAAATATACTCGTTAAAGGCATCATTTTTACTCATATACAACTGGAAAAAGAAAGGATAACCCGGTTGAGCATCTGCCACTTCTTTAATAGTTTTATTACCGTAAGTACTTAATGAAAAAATAGAGCCTGCTTTTGCCATACCTTTTGCTGTGGCGACTTCGCCTTGTTGATGTGCAAGCCCTTGAGCTGCCATCGGTGCCTGAATAATAGGCGTATCTAATTTAATACCCAAAAATTCTGTTTTTAAATCTAAGTCAGAAAATTCGATACCTTGTAATGAACGAGGCATAATATATTTTTTATCAAATGCCGTTGTATTTGAACGTAAATTATTTTCGTCTTCAGCACCACCTCGAATATAGCCGAAAGCCCCTTTTTCCATATTCGCCTGAACTTGTGCTTCCATCGCTTTTAGGTTAACTATTTTAATTGGGCCTTCTGCTGTACTTGCTTTATATTCAGCTGCTTGTGCAACGCCCACGCTTAATGCCATCGCAATAGCGGTTATTTTTAATAATTTATTTTTCATTTCTGATCCATTTATTAATTTAATCATGGGATTATATTTATAATTTAATAAATTTTAATTTTCATTAAATTATATTTACTGAAAAATAATATAAGCCCTATTTTTAGGAAAAACTTAAATTAATCACTTACTTTTTTGTTAAAGTATTATAGCTTGTCATAAGATTACGATAGTCTGGAATATGGTTAGCAAAGAGCGCACCTAATCCTTCAACATCATTACGCCAATCACGGTGTAACTCACAAGCTAAACCAAACCAGTTAATTAATTGTGCCCCTGCTTTTGACATTCTATCCCACGCAGAGTCACGAGCAATAGCATTGAAAGTCCCTGAAGCATCAGTGACAACAAACACTTCAAAACCTTCTTCAAGTGCTGATAATGCAGGGAATGCAACACAAACCTCAGTCACAACACCCGCAATAATTAGTTGTTTTTTACCTGTCGCTTTAACTGCTTTTACAAAGTCTTCATTATCCCATGCATTAATTTGTCCAGAGCGGGCGATATAAGGAGCTTCCGGGAACATCTCAACAAGTTGAGGCATTAGAGGGCCATTAGGGCCATCTTCAAATGAGGTGGTCAAAATGGTAGGTAAATTAAAGTATTTAGCGGCATTAGCTAATGCTAATACATTATTATTGAATTTATCAGGCTCGATATCTCTTACTAAAGAGAGTAATCCAGCTTGATGGTCTACCAACAGAACTGCAGCATTATTTTTATCAATACGATGATATGTAAAGCTCATAATAATCTCCGATAGTATAATAGAGTTAAGGCTCAATTAAATAATAGCGCCAAATTTACATGACAATACTCAGACCCTTTAAATTTACATTTTAATTTATTTATTATTAATAAATAATCGATTGTAAACTTTAAATATAATTAAATATCACGATATTTAATTAACTGATTATTGGTTTATATAAATTTATTCGTTTCGTTGAAAAGAATTATAAGTGTAATCATTCTTAAATGAATCTAAAGATTATTGTTTTAACCATTCAAAATTTTTGTTGATGTCTTAGGGCTGGAAAAAGAGATAAAAAAACCCCCGCGGGCGGGGGTGAGATAAGCGCAACTAAAAGGTCTCTAACTTACTATCAGGAGATAGATCATTCATTAATGACGATTACGCACAATTTGATAGCGACGAGTTAAGTACTCAACAGGTACGCTCCAAATATGGACTAATCGACAGAATGGGAATAATAAGAAAATCGTCATTCCTAAGAAAATGTGCAATTTAAATACCCATGCAACACCTTCAAGATTTGCTGAAGCACCACCATGGAATGTCACAATAGATTGTGCCCATGCCACCAGCTTCATCATTTCACTACCATCCATATGTTGTGCTGAGAACGGAATTGTTAGTAGACCTAATGCCACTTGAATAACCAGTAGCGTTAAAATCATAATGTCACCAAATGAAGATGTGGCTCTCACTCGTGGATTGGTTAAACGGCGTTTTAATAACATCACGCCCCCCACCAGCATTAACACACCACAAGTACCACCGCCTACCATCGCCATAATTTGTTTATATTCAATCGGTAAAAAAGATTCATACATCCAATGTGGTGTTAACATTCCCAGAAAATGACCAGCAAAAATACCGATGATCCCAACGTGGAATAAGTTAGATGCCAATCGCATATTTTTCTTGTCTAGCATCTGGCTAGAACCTGCACGCCAAGTGTATTGACCATAATCATAGCGTAACCAGCTACCGATAATAAAAACGGCACCAGCAATATAGGGATAGATATCAAAAAATAACATATTGATGTAATTCATTTTTGTGCTCCCGTATCCAACGAATTCCCCACATTGAGATATTGAACTGCCGTCTCTTGTGCAAAACGACGCTGATGTTGGCTAATATTGCTACTGCCACATTGCGTACCTTCTCCAAGGAACGTCACTTGTTCTTCTTCCCATACCGCATCTAACGCCGCAGGGGTATCATCTAAAGGCTCTTTTTCTACTTGAGCAGTGAGTTGTGATGCTTCTAATCCGCTTTGTGAAAGACAAAGCAATACATCAAAGAGAGCGTGATAATCACTGCCTCGCTGTTTTAAACGCTCACCTAACAGGGCCAAAATAGGCGCAATATTGTTTAGCCCTTCTATACACTCTGTGGTCGGTAAGAGTGTTAAATACTCAAGGTAAGTAGGCAAATAGTCTGGGAGTTCACGGCTACTTAATGTGATCCCCGCTTGTTGATATTGATTTAACAGATCAACCATTGCCTGACCGCGATCGCGAGATTCACCATGAACATGTTCAAATAACAACAGTGAGCGTGCTCGACCTCTATCAAAAAGTTCACTGTAGTTAGATTGTGCATCTAATAACTCTTGTTGCGTTAATGCGTGAATAAACGCCATCAATTTTGCAACTTGAGTCACAGGAAGCTCATCGGCCTCCTGTAATGCATCAATAAGCTCGCCACGGTTATCCCATAATTCTTGTGTGGGATAATCTAAAAGATGAGAAATAACTTTCAGAGAGATCATCATATTTTCTCCTCTGAACGACGTTCATCCTGAGGTGTTCTTGATGTGATATCAATCGCATCAATGCGATGACTATTAAACAAATTAAATTTGCTATCACTACCATGGCAGCCATCACCAAAGCTAAAACCACAACCATTACGTTCTGGGAAAGCTTCTCTTGCAAGTTCTCGATGGCTTGATGGAATAACAAAGCGATCTTCATAATTTGCAATAGCCAGATAACGATACATCTCTTGTGCTTGCGCTTCAGTCAAACCGACTTGTTCTAGTGCACTTAAGTCTGTTTTTCCTTCTACAGTTTCAGCACGTTTGTAATGACGCATCGCGAGCATGCGTTTTAATGCTAATAACACAGGTGTAGTGTCACCAGCTGTCAATAAGTTAGCTAAATACTGAACAGGAATACGTAAGCTTTCTACATCAGGCAATACACCAGTATGAGGTAACACCCCCGCATCCGCAGCTGACTGAATAGGTGACAAAGGTGGCACATACCAAACCATTGGTAAGGTGCGATATTCAGGGTGTAGTGGTAATGCCAGCTTCCAATCCACTGCCATTTTGTAAACAGGTGAACGTTGTGCTGCATCAATCACACTTAACGGAATACCTTGCTCTTCAGCTGCTGCAATCACTTCAGGATCGAAGGGATCTAAGAAGATATCTAACTGGCTTTGGTATAAATCTTTTTCATTATCCGCACTGGCAGCTTGTGAGATTTTATCTGCGTCATACAGCATTACCCCCAGATAACGGATACGCCCTACACAGGTTTCTGAACACAGTGTTGGCTGACCGGCTTCAATACGTGGATAACAGAAAATACATTTTTCTGACTTACCGCTTTTCCAGTTGAAATAGATTTTTTTATATGGACACCCAGTTAAACACATACGCCATCCACGGCATTTATCTTGGTCGATAAGCACAATACCGTCTTCAGCACGTTTATAAATAGCACCACTTGGACATGTCGCCACACAAGCAGGATTTAAGCAGTGTTCACATAAACGAGGTAAATACATCATGAATGTATTTTCAAACTGCCCGTACATCTCTTTTTGCATATTGGCGAAGTTTTTATCCGCAGCACGTTTGCTAAATTCGCCACCTAAATCGTCTTCCCAGTTTGGGCCTTTTTCGATTTTGGTCATGCGCTGACCGGTGATCAGTGAACGAGGACGTGCTGTCGGTAATGAGCCTTCTGGTGCATTTTTTAAATGCTCATAGTCATAATCAAACGGCTCATAGTAATCGTCCAATGCTGGAACATCTGGGTTGGCAAAAATTTTAGATAATAGACCAACACGGTTACCCATTCTTGGTACTAATTTACCTTTGATATTTTTGATCCAGCCACCTTTCCACTTCTCTTGGTCTTCCCAATTTTGGGGATACCCTGTACCTGGTTTTGTTTCAACGTTATTGAACCATGCGTATTCAACACCTTCACGGCTAGTCCAAACATTTTTACAGGTTACTGAACAGGTATGGCAACCGATACATTTGTCGAGGTTCAGTACCATACCGACTTGTGAACGAATTTTCATTATGCCTTCTCCTGTCCATTCAGGGTCTGTTGATAAGCATCACCTTCACCATCAAGCCAATCAATCTGTTTCATTTTACGCACCACAACAAACTCATCACGGTTAGAGCCCACAGTGCCGTAATAGTTAAAGCTATAAGCCAATTGAGCGTAACCACCAATCATATGGGTTGGTTTAGGGCAAACACGCGTCACTGAGTTGTGAATACCACCTCGCATTCCGGTTATTTCAGATCCTGGTAGGTTTATTTGGCGCTCTTGTGCGTGATACATATAAATCATGCCATCAGGAATACGCTGACTGACAATGGCTCTTGCCGTTAACGCACCATTACTGTTGTACGCTTCAACCCAATCGTTATCGCTAATTCCCATCTCTTTGGCATCATCTTCACTCAGCCACACTACAGGGCCACCACGACCTAGAGTTAACATGAGTAAGTTATCGCTATAGGTTGAGTGAATACCCCATTTTTGGTGAGGAGTTAGGAAATTCAGCGCTTTTTCAGGGAAACCATTTGGTTTTTTACCTTTAACCGCATCAATCGCTTTAGTATCAATAGGTGGACGATAGACCACTAAACTTTCACCGTAAGCACGCATCCACTCATGATCTTGATACAACTGCTGGCGACCACTTAACGTACGCCAAGGGATCATCTCGTGAACATTGGTATAACAGGCGTTATAAGAGACATGCTCATCTTCAAGACCAGACCATGTAGGGCTTGAAATGATCTTACGAGGCTGAGCAACAATATCGCGGAAACGAATTTTCTCGTCTTCTTTCACTTTGGCTAAATGAGTGTGATCGCGTCCTGTCACTTTACTTAATGCATCCCACGCTTTTACAGCCACTTGACCGTTAGTTTCAGGTGCTAAAGAAAGAATAACTTCGGCTGCATCAATCGCGGTTTCAATTGCTGGACGCCCTTTTGCCACACCATCATGACGGACACGATTGAGTTTTTTCAGGAAATCGACTTCTGTTTGCGTATTCCAACTGATCCCTTTACCGCCATTACCTAATTTGTCCATCAGAGGGCCAAGTGAGGTAAAGCGAGCATAGGTATTTGGATAATCACGCTCAACAGGAATAAGGTGTGGTGCTGTTTTACCCGGAATAAGGTCACATTCACCTTTTTTCCAATCTTTCACATCGAAAGGCTGTGCCATTTCAGCGGCAGAGTCATGTTGAATAGGTAATGTGACTAAATCAGTTTCAACCCCTAAATGACCTACACATAATTTAGAGAAGGTTTTAGCGATACCTTTATAGATTTCCCAATCTGTTTTAGACTCCCAAGCAGGATCAACGGCGGCCGTTAATGGGTGAATAAAGGGATGCATATCCGACGTATTCATATCATCTTTCTCATACCATGTTGCAGTTGGTAAAACGATATCTGAGAAAAGACAGGTACTTGACATACGGAAGTCTAAAGTCACCACTAAATCAACTTTACCTTCACCACCGTTATCTTGCCATTCCACTTCTTGTGGCTTAACTTGGCCTTGCTCGCCTAAATCTTTACCTTGTAATCCGTTTTCGGTTCCCAGCAAGTATTTCAGTAAATACTCATGTCCTTTACCCGCCGAACCTAATAAGTTAGAGCGCCAGATAAATAAATTACGTGGGAAGTTTTGTGGATTATCAGGTTGCTCTGAAGCAAAACGAATTTCACCTGATTTCAATGCATTAACGGTGTAATCAGCGGCACTAACACCTGCCTCTTGAGCTTTTTTCGCAATAGACAGAGGGTTTAAATTTAATTGAGGCGCCGATGGTAACCATCCCATACGTTCTGAACGTACGTTCATATCAACCAAGCTACCACTAAAGCGTGATTTATCGGCTAGTGGTGATAATAACTCTGTTGGTGATACGGTTTCATAACGCCACTGACTGGAGTGATTATAGAAAAATGACGTACTGTTCATATGGCGAGGCGGACGTTGCCAATCAAGACCAAAAGCTAAAGGCAACCAACCTGTTTGTGGTCGTAATTTTTCTTGTCCAACATAATGTGCCCAGCCACCACCACTTTGACCAACACAACCACAGAAAATCAGCATATTAATAATGCCACGATAGGTCATATCCATGTGATACCAGTGGTTAATACCGGCTCCCACAATCACCATAGAACGACCATGTGTTTTTTCTGCATTATCTGCAAATTCACGCGCAATACGGGTGATATCTTGACGGCCTACACCTGTCACTTTTTCAGCCCATGCTGGTGAATATGCTTTGATTTCATCGTAATCTGATGCACAGTTTTCATCATTTAAACCGCGATCAACACCGTAGTTTGCTAATAGCAAGTCATAGACGGTTGTAACGTATTTTTCTTCACCGTTCGCAAGTGTAATACGCTTAGCAGGCAGTTTATGAACAATGACATCATCAAGGGCAACACCTTCAAAGTATTCGCTCTTGATGCCACCAAAGTAAGGAAATGCAACGTCAACAACATCATCGTGGTTCTCTAAAAGCCCTAATTGTAAAGTGACTTCTTCACCACTCTTACCGTCTTTGGGCTCAAGATTCCATTTAGCAGCGCCTTCCCAACGAAAGCCCATAGAACCTTGAGGAGCAATCAGTTGCTGTGTTTTCTCATCAATAGCAATGGTTTTCCACTCTGGGTTTTTCTCCTGATCGAGATTGTTCACTAAATCAGAAGCTCGTAACATGCGACCCGCAACTAAATTGCCAGAATCATGTTTATCTAACATCACTAACATTGGCATGTCAGTGTAAGTGCGCACGTAGTTACTAAAGTATTCTGTTTGGCGTTTAACGTGGAATTCGTTAAGAATAACGTGTCCCATCGCCATTGCCATTGCGCTATCAGTACCTTGTTTTGGATTTAACCATTGGTCACACAGTTTAGCGATTTCAGCATAATCAGGTGTTACCGCTACGGTTTTTGTTCCTTTGTAGCGAACTTCTGTAAAGAAGTGGGCATCTGGAGTACGTGTTTGCGGTACGTTAGAGCCCCATGCAATCAGGTAAGAAGAGTTATACCAGTCCGCCGATTCAGGAACGTCTGTTTGCTCACCCCATGTCATTGGTGATGCTGGTGGTAAGTCGCAATACCAATCGTAAAAACTTAAACATGCCCCGCCAATAAGTGATAAATAACGCGCACCCGCAGCGTATGACACCATCGACATTGCTGGAATTGGCGAAAAGCCGATAATACGATCAGGACCATATTCTTTAGCGGTAAATACGTTAGAAGCAGCAATAATTTCATTTACTTCAGACCATGAAGAACGAACAAAACCACCACGTCCACGCGCTTGTTTATAGCTTTTAGTTTTTTCTGGTGAGCTAATAATTGAAGCCCAAGCATCGACAGGATCACTGTGTTGTGCTTTCGCTTCACGCCATAATTTAATTAAGCGTTTACGTACCATGGGATATTTAACGCGATTTGCGCTGTATAAATACCATGAATAGCTTGCACCACGAGGGCAACCACGGGGTTCATGATCGGGTAAATCTGGACGTGTACGCGGGTAGTCCGTTTGTTGGGTTTCCCAAGTTACTAACCCATTTTTGACATAAATTTTCCAGCTACATGAGCCTGTACAGTTAACACCATGAGTAGAACGGACAATTTTGTCATGTTGCCAACGACTACGATAACCATCTTCCCAATCACGATTAACATTTAATTCTTGGCCATGATCCTTTGAAAAGGTATCGCCAAGCTGTTTAAAATAGCGGAATCTATCGAGAAACTTACTCATCAGATACTCTCCCAATGCGCGCGAGCGCTCTCACATTGCGTATAATTCGTCATTATTGTTTATTGTGTTTACGTCCATAGACCAACCAAGTGATCAAGACGCAGGCGATATAAAATAGAACAAAGATTTTCATGGCTCCGGCAGGTGAGCCAGTCATTGCAAGCGATGTGCCAAAGGCTTTAGGAATAAAGAAGCCACCAATTGCACCAATTGCAGAGATAAAACCAAGCGCCGCAGCACTTTCTGTCACCGCTTCTTTTTGAGCAGCTTCATCGCAAGCGCCTTGTGCTTTCATGCGATCAACAGTGATTTTTCTAAACACCACTGCAATCATTTGGAATGTAGAACCGCTACCTAAACCCGCAGTTAAAAACAGCACCATAAAGACGCCATAGAATGCGATAAATGAGCCACCAGCACCGTTTTCAGGTAGTGTTAAGAAGAGTAAAGCAGAGAAAATTGCCATGATGATAAAGTTAATCAGCGTGACTCTAATACCCCCGAATTTATCAGACAAAGCGCCACCTACAGGACGAGCTAAAGCACCTAATAAAGGTCCAAAGAAGGCATAATGCAAAATAACGATATCTGGGAATTGGGTTTTAGATAACATCGCAAAACCCGCAGAGAAACCAATAAATGAACCAAAAGAGCACAGGTATAAAATGCTTAATAGCCAGAGGTGACCCCGTTTTAAAACAGGTAATTGCTGGCTTAAAGAGGCTTTATTAGCCGCCAGGTCGTTCATACCAAACCATGCCGCAAATGTCAGAATAAGTAAGAAAGGAATCCAAATCCATGCAGCATTTTCTAACCATAGACGTGAACCATCTGGCTGAACAACACCTGGACCACTAAACATTGCAAATACGCCAACGCCAATCACTAATGGTGCAACCAACTGCATAACGCTGACACCCAGATTACCTAATCCACCATTTAATCCTAATGCCCCACCTTGACGTGCTTTAGGAAAGAAAAAGCTGATGTTTGCCATACTGGATGCAAAGTTTGCTCCAGCAAAACCACATAACAGTGAAATAGCAATAAAGGTTGCGTAAGACGTTGTTGTATCTTGCACCGCAAAACCCAGCCAGAGACAAGGAATAATCAAAAATACGGTACTGATTGCTGTCCAGCGACGACCGCCAAAAATAGGAATAACAAAAGAATAAGGAACGCGTAATATAGCACCTGAGACTGAAGGCAGTGCAGTCAGCATAAACAACTGATCTGTGGTAAAGTTAAAACCTACTTTGTTCAAATTTACTGCAACCGCACTAAAAAGCATCCATACACAGAACGATAAAAGTAAACAAGGAACAGAAATCCATAAATTGCGTGAAGCGATCTTTTGACCAGTCTTTTCCCAAAAAGCTTTATCTTCAGGATGCCAATCTTCGATCACCCCTTTTCTCATTTTTTCTGGGTGTTGAGTGAGTGCCATAACAACCTCGATTAACGGTTAGATTGGCACCTTTTTACGATTAGAATTGTTAATAAGTCATGATCTGTATCAAGCAAACATTTGTTTGATTTTTAAGCTAAAGTGGTTGTTTACACCTAAGTATTAATAGGGTTATTCCTGATTTATCATTACAAATTATAAGGTTAAATAGAAAACACAATAATTTAGAGGTGAAATTACCCTTACCAGCTATTTAGAGGTAATACTTTAGTAGTATATGACATTTGATACCTTTTTAAGGCAAGATAGCGACGGAATCAACTTGGAAAAAAATGATGAGCACGCATAAAATCCAATGGCACTACCGTTTTTCAATTATTAATCAAATAGCGATATTAATGTTACTTTTCACTCTATTGGGTGTGGTAGGAATGGCGATTTCTAACCATATTATTTTGAGTGTACAAGGTAATGCTCATGCGATTAATAAGTCTGGATCGCTACGGATGCAAAGCTATCGCTTACTATCTGCTTTACCTCTAGATGAACAGCATCGTTATTACCTTCATGAATTAGAAACCGATTTAGACAGCAATGAGTTACTCCAAGTCCTGAGTAATGCATCATTACAATCACAATATGCCCAGTTAAATACATATTGGAAAGAAACCTTAAAACCAACCTTGCTCTATGCACAACAACGAGATGATGCAAAACAAGAAGTCGCCTTGTTTGTTTCTCAATTAGACAAACTAGTATTAAGCATAGATCAGTTAACAGAACAAAAAATAAGGCTGGTAGCTTACACTCAGCTTATATTTACCGCACTGACACTCTTACTGTTATTTGGCTCTGTCTGGCATTTCCGCCGCCGTTTATTGCATCCTTGGCAACAATTAATGCAAATGGCGAATTCAATTGGTCATGGTAATTTTTCAGCCCGCTTCCATCAACGTGCTCATCATGATGAAATTGCAACATTAGGTATTGCACTCAATACCATGTCAGAAGAGCTTTCAACGCTATATAGCGAATTAGAAAAAAGAGTGGTCGAAAAAACGCACGACTTACAACAGAAAAACAAAGTACTCTCTTACCTTTATCATTCAAGCCAGCAATTACACTCCCCTGCCCCTCTTTGCGCTCGATTAAGACAGATACTATTTGAACTTCAACAAATTATTCCTGATACCTATTTGCAGATACGTTTATATGAGGATAATCATCACACATTATTTAATGAAATCAGTTTAGAACCGCACTCACGTCCTGAGCATTGCCCAGATCAACAATGTGAGCGCTGTGATGAAACGGTTTCAGCCACTATTCCATTACGCAGTGAACTATTGCATTGGGAATTAGCTGATCAGATCCATCGTTATGGGTTATTTGTTATGCAACTACCCGAACACACAGTCCTGACTGACGAGCAGAATAATTTAATGTTATTACTGACAAAACAAATCTCCGCCATGCTGGCAATGGAACAACAAAATGAGCAACAACAACAGCTTTTACTCATGGATGAACGCTCTGCTATTGCCCGTGAATTGCATGACTCTATCGCACAATCACTTTCATGTTTAAAAATGCAAGTCAGTTATTTGCAAATGCAGTCAGAAACCTTACCGGATAATTGCCAAAAATTACTCAAAGAGATGCGAGAAGAGCTTAACGTGGCTTATCGCCAGCTAAGAGAATTGTTAACTACATTTCGTTTAAAACTTACTGAGCCGGGATTATTAGCAGCATTAGAAAGTACATTGAATGAATTTAATCAGCGACTTGGGTTTGCTATTAATTTTGACTATCAATTGCCTGCAAAATGTGTGAATTCACATCAGAGTATTCATGTGGTTCAAATTGTACGTGAAGCATTGAATAATATATTACAGCATGCCAATGCCAACTGGGCTGAAGTCTCTTTATCTCTTAATAATGGCATTATTGAATTAAAAATTAACGATAATGGTGAAGGAATTAGTCCTAACCCTGAAAAATTAAATCACTATGGCCTTATTATTATGCGTGAACGCGCAAATAGCTTAAATGGCTCTTATACTATAAAAGTACGTGAACAGGGCGGTACTCAAGTGCTTGTTAAATTTCCATTAATCACTACTCATAAAGACCCTGTATAACATGGAGCAAGTCGTAATGAATAACATGGGATCACCCACAGAAAAAGCGACAATTTTACTCATTGATGATCACCCAATGCTACGCAATGGCGTAAAGCAACTCTTAAGTCTTGATACAACATTAACTGTCGTTGGGGAGGCGGGTGATGGTATTCAAGGCGTGAAACTCGCAGAAGAATTAGATCCAGATTTAATTTTGCTGGATCTGAATATGCCAGGAATGAATGGTTTTGAAACACTTGATCAGTTGAGATTAAAGTCATTATCAGGAAGGATCGTTGTGTTTAGTGTATCAAACTACAGCGATGATTTAGTGACGGCGTTAAAACGCGGTGCTGATGGCTATCTTTTAAAAGATATGGAGCCTGAAGAATTGCTTGCAGCACTTAAACAGGCGGCGGCCGGAAAAATGGTTGTCAGTCCTGCATTAACACCGATTTTAGCGGAATCATTACGTGAAGATCGTTCTGAAGGTGAGCGTGATATTGAACAGCTCACCCCGCGTGAACGTGATATTTTAAAACTAATAGCGCAAGGGCTATCCAATAAAATGATCGCACGTAAACTTGATATCACAGAAAGTACTGTCAAAGTACACGTTAAACATTTACTGAAAAAGATGAAGCTAAAATCTCGCGTAGAAGTTGCCGTTTGGGTTCATCAACAACGTGTCGATTAATCAAAATTAGGTACAATGGGCTGATGAGAACTCATCAGCTCAACTAACTCTTTTGCCCCTTTTTGTAACGACTCCCCTTTTAACCACATGGCATGAATAGGCAATCGCAACTCATTTTTCGTATTTTTAAACTGAAGTTGTTTTAATTTACCTTTTTGCAATTGAGTATAAATCAACGAATATGGCAAATTACCCCATCCCATTCCCGCTTCAACCATACCTAATGCCATTTGAAAACTATCCGTTTGCCAATAATTTGTAGCCACTAATGAGCGCTCATCCCTCAACTCTTTGGTGTGACTTGCGATCATAATTTGGCGAACATTCACTAAATCCTCAATAAATACGCCAGAAGGGTGGGCTAATGCAATATGGCTTGCAGAGATCGTTGCCACCAATGACTCAGAGCCAAGATATTGAAACTGCTCATCACCATTCACATATAATCCCCCATAGACTAGGCATAATTGAATTTTATGCGAATGTAACATCTCAATAATGTCATCTTGTGCCGCGGTTATCACATTCACATTAAGTAATGGATAACGTTGCGTTAATTCAGATAACGCAGGTAATAAATAATCAGGATTAATATCAGCTGCAACACCAATATTTAAGACACTTTCGAGATCCATTGAAAGCTCTTGTGCATGCACTTGTAATAATTTTAATTGCTCTGAGATCATTCTGGCATGAGGTTCAAGTGCTTTGGCTTTTTCGGTTGGCTGAGGCTCTCGTGATGAGCGCTCAAAAAGTGCATAACCTAATTCAGCTTCCATATTGGCAATCGCCATACTAACCGCAGAAGGAACGCGTTTTAATGAACGTGCCGCCGCAGAAAAAGATCCCTTATCCATCACGGCTAAAAATATCGCAATATGTTCACTTGAAAACTGCATGTTCACTCCTGATGTTTCAGTTAAATTGATACTAGCTGACTTTTTCTGTCATTCTTGCTGATTTATCTTACGATGCTTAACAACACTAATCCACAGAAAAAAGAGAGTACAATGCAAGGTATCAAACGAAAAATTGTCTACGTGACAGCTTATGAGATCTTTGGGTGGGTTATTTCATCCGTTGGACTTGCTCTTTTGGCTGATAGCTCAACAGCAGTAACGGGCCCATTAGCACTTGTGATAACAACAATCGCGGTGAGTTGGAATTTTATTTATAACTGTATGTTTGAATTTTGGGAAAGTCGGCAGATTTCAAGAATTCGAACTTTTAGACGTCGTATTGTACATGCTATTGGATTTCAGCTAACACTGGTACTCTATTTAATCCCATTAATTGCCTGGTGGCTTAATGTTTCGTTATGGCAGGCATTAGTTATGGATTTTGCGCTGATCATCATTATCCCTTGTTATACTTTCGTTTATAACTGGGTATTTGACAAAGTATTCGGTTTACCAACATCTGCACTACCTGAAAATGCGCCAGTAGCCTAAACGACAAACGAATTAAGAAGAGTGATCTGCAATTAAGATCACTCTTTAACAGGATAGATATCTTCTAATGCAAATTGCTCAATACCACCCTCTAATTCACAACGACCTAAACCAATATTTTTATCATCAACCGTTGTTCTTTTGAGTAACTTACCTGTTACTTGAGAAAGTTGAGTATCTAACTCAACAACACGATAATATTCTTTCATATAGCTTTCTTCACCTAGCGCCATATAAACTAAAAATTCATCACCTATTTTAATGTTCATACTTTAACCATTTGCATTCTTAGTTAGTTGCATAAATTCCTAATGCATTTAATAAATCAGCATCAATTAATGCATTAGAAGATAGCTTCATATCTCTTCTGTAATTTTGTATCGATTGGCGGGTTGCTGGTCCCATAACACCATCAATTACTCCATTGAAATAATGTTTTTCAAATAGTGCAAATTGTACCCTCATAACAAGGCGCTTTCTTTGTTCTTGAGTAAAATTTGAGTTCCTAACTGATTGTGAAAAATCATTACTAGATGAAGAATTTGATGAATTCTGTGAGTTTGTTCTATTGGTTGTTTGTGGCTGAGAATAACTCGGTGTAGAAGGTGCATTTCTGTAATAACCACCACCAGAAGAAGAACGGTGAGAACTATGGCTACGATGGCTTCGGTGAGAACTATGGCTTCTATGCCCCGCAATATAAAAAGGCGTTTCTACATTTAAAGGTGCAAAAACAAGATCTTCGGGTTCAAATGTTAACTCAGAATTAGGTAGCCCAGTAGAACTGGCTATTGCCTGACTATTTAAGGATAAAAAACCAGGAAGTAAAGCAGCTAAACTCCACTTTTTCATAAAATTGCCCTCGTAGCTTGATGATATTTACCGTATGAAGAACTAAAATATCCACCACAATGCTCTTTCATTTTGCATAGGCTACACTCACTTGGATAATAGTTCTTCCAATCAGAAATAGATTGAACGCTGTACTCCCATAAATTTTCAGGTAGATGACACAACGGATAGTTAAATAATGCCAAAGGAATTTGACTAATATCAGTCATATTAATCGCTAAATTTAGCTGTTCTGAGTACTCATCAGGAGGAATATAAAGATCTTTCCAATTTCTTTTAGCCCAACCGGTTGGCTCTAAATTCATAATTGAAATTTGATTAATATTTGAAAATACTCTTGCACATAGTTCAACAATACCATGAAAATAAAGGTAATTTATTTTTGTTGGGATTATCCTTAATTCAATATTGATACCGAGATTACCTGCATTAATTAATCCTGAAATCGTTTCTTTATATGCCCCTTTACATACAACTAATTTGTCATGAATTTCCTCATAGGTAGAATAAAGAGGAATACCAAATGATATAGCCATCCCCTTAATTTCTTCTGTTAATTTTTTAGTAAAAGCGATATCACTAAATTTTCGTCCATTAGTTAATACATGTAGTGCTGTTTTAGGCGCATTCTTTTTTACTCTTTGGATAAAATCAATAAACTTATCATCATAAATTAAAGGCTCTCCACCACTAATCCCGATGATGCCATCAAAATTAAATGCAGATATTGCAAGAATAGCGTCTTCTAATAACCAAGAATCATCATCTTTTTTGGGGGGCTGAGAACAAAACTGGCATAGATTATTGCATCGTTCGGTAACGAGTAATGTGTTGTGATTTGCCCTACGAGATAAAATCACTCTCACTTTACTATTAGAGGAAGAAATAATATCGCCACTCTCAACGTTATTATAAAGCTCACTATTTACTATTACATATTTTGCACCGTTATAAGATGTCAGCGGTAAAGACGTTTCTTCTTGTTGAACAATAACATTGTCTAAATAGAATTTAGGATCTACCAATTTATCTTTAAATATTTGGTAGTAACCATTACCTAATTTATTCTTAATATCGAATAAATCTTTTCTGATAACCTCAAGCATAAGCCCAACTTTTTAATAATGTAGATCCGTCATTACCTTTATCAATTTTTTTTACTAATAATTTAAACATTCCTTTATGATAAAGGCAAAATCGTGAAAGGCTTTTATTTCCAATCGGCTCACCAAATAAACTAATATTTTGGCAAGGGTCAACACCACAATATGGCTGAAAAGCACAAGTTTCACAACCAACATGTAGCATGTTAAATGAATTAGAAAGTAAATTATTATAGATAGGGTTTTTATTAAATGATAATGAATCAAAATCACCTAAAGAAAAATCAATATCAGAGTACACCTGCTGAAGCATTCTTGATTCATCACTTCCATATACTTTCCCATCATAATTAAATAATAAGCTATTAAATATGATACCGCTTGGAGATTTTAAATCAGCATACCCACAAAAACCTGGGTTATATAACCTTTTTATATGTATAGCACCAGAGTGTTCAACAAAAGGAAATCCTTTCTTGTTTTCCTCAAAAATAATATCTAATAACTTTTCATAAAAACTAATATATTCAGATATCGTGTAGCTTTCTTTTTTTTCTGCAAATCCATAAGGACTTATTGGCCTAATAAAAAGATCAAATATGTCTAATTCAAAATGAGCATCAATTAATGATTTAGGGTTATGAAGTAACTCCTTTGTTACTGTAGTGACTGTTGAGACCCTATCTTTACCTAATCTACATTGTAGTTTTTTTATATTTTCTGTAATTATCTGGAAGGAGTTCTTTGTAGGTAATATCCTATTTTTATTATGTACATATTCATCCCCATCTAAAGATACTGAGTAGATAACAGGTTTTTCCTCTGACCATTCAATCATTTCATCTGTGAGTAACGAAAGACTTGAAGTAATAACAAACTCAATATTTTCTTGACCGAGTTGAATAACAGCTTCATCATATATTTTTTTAACGAGATCAAACCTAATTAATGGCTCACCACCTTGTATTTCAATTTTATAATTCTTTTTTGAAAGATTTTTTATGAGTGAAATTATTTTAGGTATTTCATTCTCATTTAAATCAAAATTATTAGCTGATATGGAGGCTCGGCTTACTTGGCAATATTTACAAGTATGATCACAACGCAATGTTGGTACAATCATAAAAATTGGAGAAAATTTCATTTCTGACATAAGTTTCTTCCCCAGCCCAGATGCGAGCATCATTTTTGGAAGTTTTGTATCTTCATCAGTAATAAATAATTTATTTCTAAGTATTTTATTTATTTTCTCATCATCGCTTTTTCCAAAGTCAATAATATTGGATAACTCAACGTAACTTAATACATGATTAAAACCAGCCAGGTTACTGATAAATAATCTATTATCATCTATATGTTCGAGATTAAATGGTAATAAGTTCATTCGTTCAACCTTTCATTTATACTCATCAATACTCTATTAATAATTGATTCTTTTACTTTTCCTGTTTTTAATTCTATTTTTTCTCTTAAAATATAATCATTAATTAATTTATTAAATTCAAATAAATTTGGCTCATTATTATCTTCGAACGTAATTTTCCATTGATCATCTATTTCTTCTAATGTCCAGCGAGTATAGCTAGACATCCAATATAAAGAATTTCGTATAACCCATTGAGAATAATTAGTTTTATCCAATTTTATTTCAGTCATTTTATATCTTTCATAGAAAAACATAAAAATATCTTATATTTTTATATTGCGAATGTCATTCAATAAATCCGCAACGATTAAATTGAATATAAAACTTTTTATATTCAATAGATTAACTTCCAACTCATCATAATGATGCTGATCAGAATAAAAGACAGTGTTAAGTATTGGAAAAAACGCTCTGATAAATACACTAAAAGATAGCGTGCTAGCGGAATAGAAAGTAATGATCCTAAACAGAGAATAAGTGCCGTGTGAACATCGGTATAACCACCAGCACTATAAGCGATAGCTGAGCCACCCGAAAGAATGGTGGTAATAAAAATAGAGGTACCAATCGCCTCCTTAATCCCCATTTGTGCAAAACGCATTAATACAGGCAATACCACTAATCCACCTCCAACTCCCGTCGCTCCAAGCACAAACCCTGCACTCATTCCTGGTACAAATAAGGAAGAAAAAGTAACAGATGAAGATGGTGGCAAAGAAATTAAAGGATCTGAACCTGTTGATCTTCTTATCATCCGTTGTAAAAACAAGATCAATGAAAATACGATGGCAACGATCATTAAAATATTAATACCAGATTCAACACGATCGTAATATTGAGGTTGCGATCCCAACCACGTCACCCCATAACTCGCTAAAAAAGTTGCAGGAAACATGATCATCAAAATTAATAATGCGGGTTTTAATGGAATATTACCTAAACGAAAATGGATATAAGAAGACGAGAGTTTCATTAGCATAGATAACAAATTAGCCGTTGCCACAGCCGCTAATGCATTCATTCCAAAAAGATAAATAAGAACAGGCAATAAAATAACGCCTCCGCCAACTCCGGTCGTTGTAATAACTAACCCTATTGCAGCGCCGATAAGCAGTTGTGAGACGAGTAACATCCTATTTCCTTTTGCTGATAATTTAGCGAGCCTAGATTATAGGCAAAATAACTTATAACCAAAAGGAATTAGATATAACAAATAGATATATAAATAAAGTTATTATAAAAAAGCCCTTTAATACGGAATTTACTCATATTCAAGGGCTAATATCAAAGGCAGTTATTATTCTTATTAATCAGTATATTAGTTATTTAACACTCTTAATTTATTTCAGCCAAAACGGTTTCTGCTGAAAAATAATCGCCTGTTTTAGCTTTTTGCTGTAATACCCCATCACGAGATGCGATCACCTGAACTTCCATTTTCATCGCTTCCATAATAGCAATAACATCACCTTCTTTGACTTTATCACCATCAGATAAGATCCAGCTATGTAATACGCCAGAGATTGGCGCTATCACCGCTTTTTCATTCTTTTCTTTCTCATGATTAGCACTAACAACTGTTGGTATTACCGCAGAAAGTGACAGTAATTGAGCAGGCAAAGCGAGTTCATGACGACGACCATCAATTTCAATAAAGGTACGAACTAGCTCTTCATTTTTTGCTGGTGTACTACGAGGGAAATGAATATTTTTTGCCTGAAAATCAGTTTCAATCCAACGAGTATGTACCTTAAAATCTTCAGTAAAATCGGTGTGTTCCATCATTTCACAATGGAAAGGTAATACACTTGCCACTCCTTCTATTTTAAATTCCGATAATGCTCGACGAGCACGAGCAATAGCTTGTTCGCGAGTTGCACCCGTCACTATCAGTTTTGCCATCATTGAATCGAATTGGCGTGAAACCTGATTATTCTCAGCAACACCACTATCAACTCGCACACCGGGGCCTGAAGGCTGAGAAAAATGCGTAATTAAACCTGGTGTCGGTAAAAAACCTTTGGTGGGATCTTCCGCATTGATCCTAAATTCAAAAGAGTGGCCACGCGGGACAGGTGTTTTATCAATACTGAGTGGCAAACCTTCAGCAATACGTAACTGCTCGATAACTAAATCAATACCTGCGGTTTCTTCTGTCACTGGATGTTCTACTTGTAGACGAGTATTTACTTCCAGAAATGAGATAGTGCCATTTGCACTTAATAAAAATTCAACTGTACCAGCCCCGATATAGCCCGCTTTAGCACAAATATCTTTAGCTGACTGGTGAATGCGTTCACGTTGTTCGTCTGTCAAATAAGGTGCTGGTGCTTCTTCAATCAGCTTTTGATTACGTCGCTGTAGCGAACAATCTCGTGTTCCGACAACAACAACATTGCCCAGTTTGTCTGCGATAATTTGTGCTTCAATATGGCGAGGTTTATCTAGAAATTGCTCAACATAACATTCGCCACGTCCAAATGCGGTGACAGCTTCTCGTACTGCGGAATGATAAAGCTCTTCAATTTCTTCCATTTTATGGGCAATTTTTAAGCCTCGCCCACCACCACCAAAAGCAGCTTTAATCGCAACAGGTAAACCATATTGCTTGGCAAAATCTAATACTTCTTTAGCATTATTAACAGGATCAGCAGTACCATTAACTAAAGGAGCACCAACTGACTGTGCAATTTTACGCGCTTTCACTTTATCGCCAAGTACCTCAATCGTTTCAGGATTTGGCCCGACCCAAATAAATCCAGCTTCTTGTACCGCTTTTGCAAAATCTGCACGCTCTGAAAGAAAACCATAGCCTGGATGGATCATCGTTGCCTTAGCTTTACTAGCAATATCAATAATTTTGTTGATATCTAAATAGCTTTCTTTCGGTAAATTACCATTGAGTCCATAAGCTTCATCAGCAAGACGAACATGCAGTGCATCAATATCATCATTCGCATAAATAGCAATTGAAGTAGCACCATAATCCTGACAAGCACGAATGATACGAACCGCAATTTCGCCTCGGTTTGCAATAAGTACTCGATGCTTCACTCGTTGTTTTTGGTTAATTGTTGTCATGAGTGGCATTCTCCTATCAATATTCTTGAAATTCGGTAATTGGATTAAAACGAATTTTAGCGTTAACAGGGATCTGCCCTGCAAGTGGTAAGTGATATTCAGCGACAGCACCAATAACAGGATAGCCTCCTGTTAATGGGTGATCGTTAAGAAACAAAACAGGCTGCCCATTAATTGGTACTTGTATTGCACCAATACAGGTGCCTTCACTTGATAATTCTTGTTGTTGCTCACGTGCAAGGGGCGTTTCGCCTAGTAAACGTAAACCAATACGATTAGATTGTGGTGTGACTTGCCACAATTGAGAGGTTAGCGTCTTTATTGCATCCACAGTAAACCAGTCAGTACGAGGACCTAAAACAATATCAAGAGTGACGATATCTCCTTGTTTTGGCAGTGTTAATATTGGTTGTTCCTCAACAATAACACGGTTTGATATGCTTTCGTTATTAAGGTGAAGTACATCTCCTTCTTGCAATGCACTAGGCCCAATTTGGGCTAAAGTATCAAAAGCATGACTACCTAAAACTTTAGGTAATTCAAACCCACCTCTCACAGCAAGATAGCTACGTACCCCTGTTGTTGGTATCCCTAAAATAATTTCATCACCACAACGAACATCTATTGGTTGATAGCTTGATAGATATTCACTCACTCCTGACTCAGGTTTTAATAAAATAGAACAATCCGCCCCAGTTAAGGCAATAACACAATCTTGTCGCGCTTTAAGTGTTAATCCACCTTGAGTTATCTCAAGTGCTACGAAGGTTGTCGGATTCCCCACCAAACGATTAGCCGCATGTAAAGCGGGTTTATCTAGTGCACCAGAAGCGGAAACCCCCATTGATGCAGCACCAATTCGTCCTTCATCTTGAAATAATGTCTGTAATCCTGCCGAAATGACATATAAGCCTTTATCATTTAATGAGATAGGGAAAGCTACTGCCGATTTTTTTTCAGGTAATGAAACTGTTATTGGTGCTTTTTGTGCATCAATAAAATGCACTTCATTTCCCGGCAATAAAAAGGCAGGTTGTTTGCGTGATAGATCCCACATTTTTATTTCCGTAGTTCCGATTAACTGCCAACCGCCAGGACTTTGTTGTGGATATACACCACTAAATTCACCGGCTAATCCGACAGAGCCAGCAGGGATCCGTGTACGAGGAGTTTTACGACGAGGTACATAGAGCTGGGTTTCATCAGCGATCAGATAAGCAAACCCTGGAGCGAAACCGGTGAATACAACTTGATAGGTTTGTTCAGTATGTCTGCGGATCACATCATTTATGGTTATGCCTAATAATTCAGCCACTTCACTAAGATCTTCCCCTTGGTAATGAACAGGGATCGTTAATGACTGTGTTTGACGTGCCGATAGTGCTTTGATTTCTAATTGTCGGAGCTGAACAACAAGTTCTTCAGCCGTGATTAGCCATGGCGTATAGTGAATTAAGAGCGTTTTCGCTGCAGGTACAATATCTTCAATAGCAGCAATATCTGCTTGTTTAACAGATTCATACAATGCGAGCGTCTCTTTTAAAGAGGAAAGCTCGACAAGTAAATGAGATAAGTTAACGGGTAAAAAGCGCAAAGTATCTTCCTCCCTTATACGTGATAAGCTGCATCGGGCACATCGGTAATAAACATATGCCCTGGAGCATGGCTAAGTGCAAAAGGAACACCTGAGCGCATCACCGCCGCTTGTGGGGTCACACCACAAGCCCAAAACACGGGGATCTCACCGTCTTCAATTCTCACTGGTGAACCAAAATCTGGCGACATAATATCTTTAATACCCAGAGCTTCAGGTGAACCAATATGCACGGGAGCACCATGTACCGAAGGAAAGCGACCACTGATCATTACAGCATCAGCAATTCTATCAGAAGGAATAGGACGCATTGAGACAACTAACTCGCCTTCTAATCGCCCTGCTGGACGACATAAGCGATTGGTTTTATACATCGGAACATTGCAGTTATCCGTGATGTGTCGGATTTCAATACCCGCTTCTAACATCGGCGTTTCAAAAGTGAAACTACAACCAATAAGAAATGTCACGAGATCAGGGTGTTGTGCCCATATGGCTCTAGCATCTGTAATTTCATCCGTTAATTTGCCATTTTCCCAAACACGATAAAGAGGAATGTCGGTACGCAGATCGGCGTCTTTCGCTAAAACAGTACGATAACTACCTGATTCGCAAACATCTAAGATAGGACAACTTTTAGGATTACGTTGTGCATAAAGTAAGAAGTCGAATGCCCAATCACGAGGCAAACTAATCATATTTGCTTGTGTCATTCCTTTTGCCATACCTGCTGTTGGCATAGCTAAACCATGACGAATTGCTAATCGAGCCTCTTGTGCTTTGGCAATTGCATCAGCAGCTGCTTTCATTAAATTTGTCATATTTACCCCTCACTTTTCAGTAAAGCAGGCGCAAATGGTTTAATTACAACGCCATGATTTATTAAAGTTTTTTTTACACTTTTGGCTAAATTGACTGCATCAGGACTATCACCATGAACACAAATAGAATCTGCATCTATAGCAGTAAAAATACCTTCTATAGACTCAATACCACCTTCTTGTACAAGTTGTAACATACGTTGTGCAACACGTTCCGGATCATATAAAACTGCGCCCTCTTTTTTACGAGAAACCAGAGTGCCATCAGCGTGATAAGCTCTGTCTGCAAAGGCTTCGGCTATTACACGAAGCCCTTTTTCTTTAGCAAAAGTAATCAAGGGTGATCCTGCTAAAGCAACTAATACCAATTGAGGATCTACAGCAAGTATCGCCTCAATAACCGCAAGCGCTTGGCGTTTATCATGTGCAATTGTGTTATAGAGTGCACCATGAGGCTTAACATAAGTCACGCTCAAACCTACTGCTTTAGCTAACCCTTGCAAAGCACCAATTTGATAAATCACATCAGCGGTTAATTCATCACTGGCAATGTCCATATTACGACGACCAAAACCCACTAAATCAGGATAGGCAACATGAGCTCCAATCGAGACATTATGCAGTTTTGCCGCTTTTAATGTTCTTAAAATTCCATCAGGAGAGCCAGCATGAAAACCACAGGCAATATTGGCACTACTGACTATTTCAAGTACCGCATCATCATTGCCCATTGTCCATTGACCGAAGCTTTCACCTAAATCACTGTTTAAATCGATGGCATTTATCATTGTTATTATTCCTTTAAGCAATATTGAGGTAGTTGAAAATCGCACCTACTGACATGATGCCCATATACCAAGTCAGTACACAGACTAAAATGCCTGACCATAACAGCCATGCTGGGTATTTATAGCCATTCATTAAGTCTTGACGACGCCATGCAACAAAAATAAACAGTGTCATACCAATAGGTAAAATTAGACCATTAAAACCACCGGCAAAGACTAATAAAGCAGCGGGCGCTGTTCCCATCATCATATAAATAGCTAATGAAACAGCAATAAAGATAATGGTTGCGATATTACGCTGGCGCTCAGTGATCCCTTTTTTAAACACAGTGATAAATGACATAGAGGTATAAGCAGCACCAATAACACTAGTAAGAGCGGCTGCCCATAAGATAAGACCAAAGATACGTAACCCAGTTAAACCCGCAGCATGTTGAAATGCTTGTGAAGCAGGGTTTGCAGCATGGCTAGAAATATCTAATGTTACACCACTAGCTACAACACCTAAAATGGCAAGGAATAAAATGTAGCGCATCAATCCAACAACTAAGATACCTTTTGTTGCAGCGCTCGATACGGCTTCAATATTCTCAATACCCGTCGTTCCCTTATCAAGAAGGCGATGAGCACCTGCATAACAGATATAACCCCCTACTGTTCCACCCACAATTGTGGTAATTGTGGCAAAATTAATAGAGTCAGGTAAAACCGTTTGTCTTAATGCTTCACCAATCGGTGGATTAGAAGCAAACATAACAAAAACAGTGAGTAAGATCATGACCATACCAAGAATAATAATCATACGATCAATAAAGTTACTGGCTTTGCGTGAAGAGAAAATATAGATCGCAAGTAATGCACTTAAGATCCCACCCCATTTAGGATCTAGCCCAACCATCGCATTAAGCCCTAATCCTGCACCTGCAATATTACCAACGTTAAAAACTAAACCACCGAAGATAACTAATATCGCCAGCAAATAGCCACTTCCCGGGATAGCTTTGTTGGCAATATCCGAAGCGCGCATATTGGTTACCGTGATCACTCGCCAAATACTTTGTTGCACAATAAAATCAATCACAATCGACGCTAAGATCCCAAACGCAAATGCGGCACCCATTGTCGCCGTAAAGGTTGCAGTTTGTGTAATAAAACCAGGACCAATTGCTGAGGTTGCCATTAAAAAAATAGCGGCAATCAAAGAAGAACGTCTACTTTTTATAAACGAAGTTGGAGCTGTATTTGCAGAATCTTGTGTAGCCATAAGCTACCCCCTTTATCATCATTATTTTAATTATTATTACTAAGGCAATTTGCATGCCATTGTTGAGCATGAATATCTGATTGTTAATCAGCTGATATTAGATTGTTGAACAATTAATAATAATAGATGAATAAATAAGCAAATAGATTTAAATATAGGATGATAAAAGTGCAAAGAAGATCGCATTTTTAACATTTTATTGACAATTGTAGGTAATTTATTCGTATCAAAAATGCACGGGAATGAAGCATAAAAAGATAAGATGCACAAAAATAGTGCATATAAATGAAGAAAAATAAATTTGAGTATTAAAAATTAATAAAGAAAAAATCAATTTTTTTAATAAAAACAAACTGAAAGCAATATTGTAGAGAGTGATAAGTGCAACATACAGCGACAATAGAGGTTATATATTGTAAAGCTCACTGATAGAATAGATGTTTCTATTAAGCTAATAGCAGAAGATAATGCAGAAAAAAACATCGCCACAAATTCTTTCTCAAAAAGTTGCCAATATTATTCGGCAAAAAATCACTATCGGAGAATTACCTCCTGGTGAAAGACTTTCAGAAACCGCATTAAGTGAAACGCTAGAGATATCTCGTAATACCTTGAGAGAGGTTTTTCGTGTATTAACTCAAGAAGGGCTGTTAACTTATAAACCTAATCGTGGTGTTTTTGTTTCAGTGCCAGATATGGCAAGTATCATGGATATTTATCGTGTAAGACGATTAATTGAATGTGATGCTCTGCGACATTCTTATCCTATGCACCCTGCCATTATTAGAATGCAAGATAGTGTCGATCAAGCAAAAAAGTTTCAAGAACAACAAGATTGGAGTGGTGTCGGAACCTGTAACATGCATTTTCATACCGCTATCGCTGAGCTTTCTGATAGTCCCAGATTATTTAAGCAATACCAGCTTATTTTAGCTGAATTACGCTTAGCATTCGGCTTATTAAATGATCCTCAATTGCTACATGCACCTTATATTGAGAAAAATGAACAGATTTTAATGCTGTTAATGGATGGCAAAGCGCAAGAAGCGGCGATGGCAATGGAAGACTATTTGGAAATTTCAGAAAGGACTGTGCTAGCTGCTTTTTCTCGTCATAATTTTTGTTAATTATTCAATTAATAATAAAATGCCCTATATTGGGGCATCTAAATAGCGATAGCGTGATTTTTCATTATTATTCGATTTAAAAACGATTTAAAAACTCTAAACGCAAAAAAGCCAACCCATTGGGTTGGCTTTCTCGTCTTATTTAATGCCTGGCAGTTCCCTACTCTCACATGGGGAGACCCCACACTACCATCGGCGCTACAACGTTTCACTTCTGAGTTCGGCATGGGATCAGGTGGGACCGCTGCGCTATGGCCGCCAAGCAAATTCTGTTTAATCACCCGTTACTCCGATTTCTCGTCATAACCAGCAATTTCAATCTTAAACAAGCTTACTTCATCTACTTTTCGTCTCTCAGACAAAACACCTTCGGTGTTGTCAGGTTAAGCCTCACGGTTCATTAGTACTGGTTAGCTCAACGTATCGCTACGCTTACACACCCAGCCTATCAACGTCTTAGTCTTAAACGTTCCTTTAGGTCACTCAAGGTGACAGGGAAGACTCATCTCGAGGCAAGTTTCCCGCTTAGATGCTTTCAGCGGTTATCTCTTCCGCACTTAGCTACCGGGCAATGCCATTGGCATGACAACCCGAACACCAGTGGTGCGTTCACTCCGGTCCTCTCGTACTAGGAGCAACCCCTCTCAATCTTCCAACGCCCACGGCAGATAGGGACCGAACTGTCTCACGACGTTCTAAACCCAGCTCGCGTACCACTTTAAATGGCGAACAGCCATACCCTTGGGACCTACTTCAGCCCCAGGATGTGATGAGCCGACATCGAGGTGCCAAACACCGCCGTCGATATGAACTCTTGGGCGGTATCAGCCTGTTATCCCCGGAGTACCTTTTATCCGTTGAGCGATGGCCCTTCCATTCAGAACCACCGGATCACTAAGACCTACTTTCGTACCTGCTCGAGCCGTCACTCTCACAGTCAAGCTGGCTTATGCCTTTGCACTAACCGCATGATGTCCGACCATGCTTAGCCAACCTTCGTGCTCCTCCGTTACTCTTTAGGAGGAGACCGCCCCAGTCAAACTACCCACCAGACACGGTCCCCGATCCAGATTATGGACCTAGGTTAGAACATCAAACGTTAAAGGGTGGTATTTCAAGGTTGACTCCATGCAGACTGGCGTCCACATTTCATAGTCTCCCACCTATCCTACACATCAAGGCTCAATGTTCAGTGTCAAGCTATAGTAAAGGTTCACGGGGTCTTTCCGTCTTGCCGCGGGTACACTGCATCTTCACAGCGAGTTCAATTTCACTGAGTCTCGGGTGGAGACAGCCTGGCCATCATTACGCCATTCGTGCAGGTCGGAACTTACCCGACAAGGAATTTCGCTACCTTAGGACCGTTATAGTTACGGCCGCCGTTTACTGGGGCTTCGATCAAGAGCTTCTCCCTAAGGATAACCCCATCAATTAACCTTCCAGCACCGGGCAGGCGTCACACCGTATACGTCCACTTTCGTGTTTGCACAGTGCTGTGTTTTTAATAAACAGTTGCAGCCAGCTGGTATCTTCGACTGGCTTCGGCTCCGTCCGCAAGGGACTTCACTTACCGCCAGCGTGCCTTCTCCCGAAGTTACGGCACCATTTTGCCTAGTTCCTTCACCCGAGTTCTCTCAAGCGCCTGAGTATTCTCTACCTGACCACCTGTGTCGGTTTGGGGTACGATTGTTGGTAACCTGAAGCTTAGAGGCTTTTCCTGGAAGCAGGGCATCAATTGCTTCACCACCTTAGTGGCTCGTCATCACACCTCAGCATTAAGTGACCGGATTTGCCTAATCACTCTGCCTACATGCTTGAACCGGGACGACCGTCGCCCGGACAACCTAGCCTTCTCCGTTCCCCCATCGCAGTTACCACCAGTACGGGAATATTAACCCGTTTCCCATCGACTACGCTTTTCAGCCTCGCCTTAGGGGTCGACTCACCCTGCCCCGATTAACGTTGGACAGGAACCCTTGGTCTTCCGGCGTGCGGGTTTTTCACCCGCATTATCGTTACTTATGTCAGCATTCGCACTTCTGATACCTCCAGCATACCTCACAGTACACCTTCGCAGGCTTACAGAACGCTCCCCTACCCAACAATACATAGTATTGCTGCCGCAGCTTCGGTGCATGGTTTAGCCCCGTTACATCTTCCGCGCGGGCCGACTCGACCAGTGAGCTATTACGCTTTCTTTAAATGATGGCTGCTTCTAAGCCAACATCCTGGCTGTCTGAGCCTTCCCACTTCGTTTCCCACTTAACCATGACTTTGGGACCTTAGCTGGCGGTCTGGGTTGTTTCCCTCTTCACGACGGACGTTAGCACCCGCCGTGTGTCTCCCGTGATAACATTCTTCGGTATTCGCAGTTTGCATCGAGTTGGTAAGTCGGGATGACCCCCTAGTCGAAACAGTGCTCTACCCCCGAAGATGAGTTCACGAGGCGCTACCTAAATAGCTTTCGGGGAGAACCAGCTATCTCCCGGTTTGATTGGCCTTTCACCCCCATCCACAAGTCATCCGCTAATTTTTCAACATTAGTCGGTTCGGTCCTCCAGTTAGTGTTACCCAACCTTCAACCTGCCCATGGATAGATCACCGGGTTTCGGGTCTATACCCTGCAACTCATTCGCCCAGTTAAGACTCGGTTTCCCTACGGCTCCCCTATACGGTTAACCTTGCTACAGAATATAAGTCGCTGACCCATTATACAAAAGGTACGCAGTCACCCCATCCTCAAATGTCCCGCTTGCTTTTACTGTCAAACTGGCTCGATTTTTTAACTTCCGTTGCTCGTGTACTTCTATGTACACTGCGCGACGGCTTGAAATAATCAATCCATTTTGTAGGTAAACGCTTCGCTGTTTTCGAGTGGTTTGTCCAATCACTCAGTGCAAGGCACTTGAGTGATGGGGCTCCTACTGCTTGTACGTACACGGTTTCAGGTTCTTTTTCACTCCCCTCGCCGGGGTTCTTTTCGCCTTTCCCTCACGGTACTGGTTCACTATCGGTCAATCAGGAGTATTTAGCCTTGGAGGATGGTCCCCCCATATTCAGACAGGATAACACGTGTCCCGCCCTACTCGTCGAGTTCACAATAACAGCATCTTCAGATACGGGGCTATCACCCTTTACTGCCGGACTTTCCAGACCGTTCTCCTGATGCTGCTATTGATTAAGACTCTGGGCTGTTCCCCGTTCGCTCGCCGCTACTAGGGGAATCTCGGTTGATTTCTTTTCCTCGGGGTACTGAGATGTTTCAGTTCTCCCGGTTCGCTTCATGACGCTATGTATTCACGTCATGATAATATCCATTGGATATTGGGTTTCCCCATTCGGAAATCGTCGGTTATAACGGTTCATATCACCTTACCGACGCTTATCGCAGATTAGCACGTCCTTCATCGCCTCTGATTGCCTAGGCATCCACCGTGTACGCTTATTCGCTTAACCTCACAACCCGAAGGTGTTTCTTCTTGAAGACGTCTGGGTGGTGATGGCTGTGCAGATTACATTTCGTCGTTGGGCAGTGCTCGCCATGCTCACATACTCATGTATGTTGCGCTGGCTGTGCGCTGGCCGCCTCGAACTGTAAATTGCTCGCTCATCCCACTTCGATGTCGAAAAACACATTCAAAGTTTGAGATTTTGAGAGACTCATCAATATACCTCGGTGATATATTGATTTGTTTTCAATTTTTCAGCTTGTTCCAGATTGTTAAAGAGCATAATAGTTAAAATAACTTGCTAAAATTATCTTAACTATTCTCTGATTTTCATCAGACATAGTGTGGTACGCCTTTCACTCATACCGCGCAATTGGCGTCCCCTAGGGGATTCGAACCCCTGTTACCGCCGTGAAAGGGCGGTGTCCTAGGCCTCTAGACGAAGGGGACTTCAGTCAGCTTCGCAGACGCGCTTTTGCTCGTTCTTCATCAGACAATCTGTGTGAGCACTACACATAACACGTATCTCTTAGGTAAGGAGGTGATCCAACCGCAGGTTCCCCTACGGTTACCTTGTTACGACTTCACCCCAGTCATGAATCACAAAGTGGTAAGCGCCCTCCCGAAGGTTAAGCTACCTACTTCTTTTGCAACCCACTCCCATGGTGTGACGGGCGGTGTGTACAAGGCCCGGGAACGTATTCACCGTAGCATTCTGATCTACGATTACTAGCGATTCCGACTTCATGGAGTCGAGTTGCAGACTCCAATCCGGACTACGACAGACTTTATGAGTTCCGCTTGCTCTCGCGAGGTCGCTTCTCTTTGTATCTGCCATTGTAGCACGTGTGTAGCCCTACTCGTAAGGGCCATGATGACTTGACGTCATCCCCACCTTCCTCCGGTTTATCACCGGCAGTCTCCTTTGAGTTCCCGCCATCACGCGCTGGCAACAAAGGATAAGGGTTGCGCTCGTTGCGGGACTTAACCCAACATTTCACAACACGAGCTGACGACAGCCATGCAGCACCTGTCTCAGAGTTCCCGAAGGCACTCCTCTATCTCTAAAGGATTCTCTGGATGTCAAGAGTAGGTAAGGTTCTTCGCGTTGCATCGAATTAAACCACATGCTCCACCGCTTGTGCGGGCCCCCGTCAATTCATTTGAGTTTTAACCTTGCGGCCGTACTCCCCAGGCGGTCGATTTAACGCGTTAGCTCCAGAAGCCACGGTTCAAGACCACAACCTCTAAATCGACATCGTTTACAGCGTGGACTACCAGGGTATCTAATCCTGTTTGCTCCCCACGCTTTCGCACCTGAGCGTCAGTCTTTGTCCAGGGGGCCGCCTTCGCCACCGGTATTCCTCCACATCTCTACGCATTTCACCGCTACACATGGAATTCTACCCCCCTCTACAAGACTCTAGCCAACCAGTTTCAGATGCAATTCCCAAGTTAAGCTCGGGGCTTTCACATCTGACTTAATTGACCGCCTGCGTGCGCTTTACGCCCAGTAATTCCGATTAACGCTTGCACCCTCCGTATTACCGCGGCTGCTGGCACGGAGTTAGCCGGTGCTTCTTCTGCGGGTAACGTCAATTGACAAAGGTATTAACTTTATCACCTTCCTCCCCGCTGAAAGTACTTTACAACCCTAAGGCCTTCTTCATACACGCGGCATGGCTGCATCAGGCTTGCGCCCATTGTGCAATATTCCCCACTGCTGCCTCCCGTAGGAGTCTGGGCCGTGTCTCAGTCCCAGTGTGGCTGATCATCCTCTCAGACCAGCTAGAGATCGTCGCCTAGGTGAGCCATTACCTCACCTACTAGCTAATCCCATATGGGTTCATCCGATAGCGCAAGGTCCGAAGAGCCCCTGCTTTGGTCCGTAGACGTCATGCGGTATTAGCCACCGTTTCCAGTAGTTATCCCCCTCTATCGGGCAGATCCCCATACATTACTCACCCGTCCGCCGCTCGTCAGCAAGAAAGCAAGCTTTCTCCTGTTACCGCTCGACTTGCATGTGTTAGGCCTGCCGCCAGCGTTCAATCTGAGCCATGATCAAACTCTTCAATTAAAAGTGTTTGATGCTCAAAGAAATCGAAAACTTAGCTATTCATAAATGAATTTACTTTTGTTGTTCACTCTTCAAGACTTGATACATCTAATATTTTAGAAGATATCGTCTCTGCGAGTGCCCACACAGATTGTCTGATAATTTGTTAAAGAGCAGTGCAACATTCGCTGCCGTTTCCGGTCTTCTGCGTTGTTGCGAGGAGGCGTATATTACGTTATTCCTCTGAAGAGTCAAGAGTTTTTTCAAACTTTTTTCTTTTCTCTTCGCTGTCCTTCGTGGCTGTTGTCAGCTCATCGTCGGTCAGTGGATGCGCATTATAGGGAGATCTCGGATTAGCGCAAGTGTTTTTTTAAAATAATTTTCCGTTCGTTCAAAACACCAACAAGACGTATAAAAACCCAACAACCAAGGTGGAATATCACTCAATTTTGGCAAAATGAGAGGCAAATTCGCTTACTTTATTCCAATCCGTATATTCAATTTCTTTTGTAGGATCAGTTTCACCTTTAGTCATCTTCATAATTAGCTGGATCATGACTCTATCAATCCATTTATAGCGAGGATAAAAAAGTGCACCAGCAAATACACCCGTTAACGTTGGCTTCCATGGGGTCTTATCTAGAAACTTACGCATATAAGCATTCGTCTCAGGTGTATTCTTTTCCTCTTTTCTGGCAGTAAGATTAACGCCAAAGAATGCGGTAGGCATACTATTCAATTGTGCAAGATGACGAGTGATAAATTTATCGAGAGCTTTATTAAAGTAACCATAACGAATAGAAGCACCCACTAAGACTTTATTATAAGCAGATAAATTTAAACTCTGCTGAACAGAGGTTAAATCTCTTACATCACATTCATAGCCGTGTTGTCTTAATTCATTCGCGATTTGTGTCATTATTTTTTTAGTTTGACCATCAGTACTACAATACAACAATAGCGCGCTCATACATCACTCCTTGTATTAGATTAATCACGCCAAAACGTTGGGGTAAATAACACTAATAATGTGAAAACTTCTAGTCGTCCAAATAACATTGTTACGACGAGTATCCATTTTGCAGCCGGATTCATTGTCGTAAAGTTATCAGCAACAATACCTAGTCCAGGCCCAAGATTATTTAATGTTGTTGCAATAGCAGAGAATGCAGAGAACTCATCAACCCCCGTTGCGATCAACAACATTAAGCTAATAATAAATACCAAAGCATAAGCGGAGAAAAATCCCCAGACGGCTTCAATAATACGTTCGGGTAATGCTCGATGGCCAAGTTTGATGGTATAAACTGCATTCGGGTGAACAAGACGTTTTAATTCACGATTCCCTTGTAGGAATAAAAGCAAGATACGAATGACTTTCAATCCCCCACCCGTTGATCCTGCACACCCACCAATAAAAGCAGAGCATAATAATAGAAGAGGTAGAAACGCTGGCCATTGTGCAAAACTGTCTGTTGCAAAACCAGCAGTTGTCGCCATAGAGACAACTTGGAAAAAGGCCTGGTTTATGGTTATCCATCCTGAATCATATACAGAATAAAGCCAAAGAATACCGCTACAGATAATGACTAATCCCAATTGAATTGAGATAAACATACGAAATTCAGGATCACGCCAATAAATATTAAGGCTTCTTCCTGTTAATACAGCAAAGTGTAAGCCAAAGTTACAACCGGAAATTAAAAGGAATACACCAATAATGATGTTAATGGTTGGGCTATTAAAATAACCAATACTGGCATCGTGAGTAGAAAACCCACCAATTGCAATAGTTGAAAAGCTATGAGAAATAGCATCAAACACATCCATGCCGGCAACCCATAACGCTAAAGCACAAATGATTGTAAGCAAGACATAAATAAGCCACAGTGCTTTTGCTGTTTCTGCAATTCGAGGTCGCATTTTATTATCTTTCAATGGCCCCGGCATTTCTGCACGATAGAGCTGCATTCCCCCAACACCTAAAAGAGGAAGAATAGCGACAGCTAATACAATGATCCCCATTCCCCCTAACCATTGAAGCATTTGTCGATAAAACAAAATAGCTTTAGGTAAGGAATCTAGCCCTACTAAGGTTGTAGCCCCTGTCGTAGTAAGCCCAGAAAAAGATTCAAAAAATGCATCTGTAATAGAAAGGTGTGGTTGCTCAGAAAAAATAAAAGGTAATGCCCCTACACTGCCCAATACAGTCCAAAATAAAACCACAATAAGAAAGCCCTCTTTAGGCTTTAGCTCACTTTTCTTATGTCGGTTGGGGATCCACAACATTAACCCAATGATTAATGCGACAATAAATGTTTGGCTAAATGCTCGTCCGGCACCATCTCGGTATATTAATGCAACAATACCAGGAATGATCATCGTGACAGAAAATAAGATAACGAGCAGTCCGACAATACGGGTTATTGAACGAAAATGCATTTAGCGATTTCCTTGGTAGCAAAGATTATTCATTTTTATCTAATGGGATTAATTGCATACTGCCACGACTCATATCGCGTAGTTTAATTTCCACTTCACCACTATGTACAGCTGGCAATGAAAGGGTAAATGTAACTTTATCAGTATATTCACTTGAGAGCACTTGCCCTTGATATTGTTCAACGACTTGTTCAAGTAATGAAACAAGTGAATATTCACACTCCACATTAAAGCGCAATTGTGGCACTTTTGTCTTTGTAGATAATATTTTTAATGCCTGCTGAACACCACTACCATAAGCACGAACCAACCCGCCTGTTCCTAATTTGATCCCGCCAAAATACCGAACAACCACTGCGGTTACTTCCCCCATTCCACTTCCTAAGAGGGGAGCTAGAATAGGTTTTCCCGCAGTACCTGTTGGTTCACCATCATCAGAAAATCCTAATTGTTGCGAATCATCTGGCCTACCAGCAACAAAAGCCCAACAGTGATGTCGGGCATCAGGAAATTGCTCTTTGATAGATTGAATATAAGCTTTAGCTGCATCAATACCCTCAGTGTGAGCAATAAATGTAATAAAACGGCTTTTCTTTATTTCTTCACTGAACTCTACAGTTTCAGCGGGGATCAAATACGCTTTCATCAGGCTAAGTGTAAGTCTCTAGTCATATTTTCAATTTTGTTATCGTGGATAATAATATTATCTTCAATACGAATGCCACCAAAGGGTTTGAAGTGTTCAATTTGCTTCCAATTAAAATGAGTGCTGTATTTTCCTTCTTTCCAAGGCTCTAATAAAGAATCGATAAAGTAAAATCCAGGTTCAATTGTTAATACCATGCCTGGTTCAACAATACGGGTACAACGTAAGAATGGATACATAGCAGGAGCTGCTAAATGAGTTCCTTTATCATCTTGCATAAACCCAGCGGCATCATGAACTTGCAGACCTAAAGCATGTCCTAAACCATGAGGCAAAAATGGTGTCGTTAAGCCAGCACTCACCATCTCTTCTTCACTAACACCTTTCACAATACCGTATTTGTTGAGTAATCCAGCAATACGTTGATGCATTTGAACATGATATTCCGTGTAACGCACACCCGCTTTCATCGTTGCGATCAACGCTTGTTGTGCATCATTCATATCTTTAACTAAAGATGTAAATTCATGATTTTCTTTTGCACTATAAGTACGAGTTATATCAGCAGCATAACCATTATATTCTGCGCCAGCATCAATAAGGAAACTACGATATTCATCTGGTGATTCATGATCTAATTTTGTGTAATGCAACACAGCCGCATGCTCATTTAATGCAACAATATTCCCATAAGGTACATCGGTATCACGATGACCTGTTGCCATTAAGTACGCCATATTAATATCAAATTCACTTAATCCCGCTTGGAAAGCTTCGCGTGCAGCAATATGTCCATTCACTGCCATTTTCTGCGCTTCACGCATACAGGCTAATTCATAACCTGTTTTATAGGCACGATAGTAATGATAATAATTAAGAAGAGATTGATTATTAATATTATCAATACTCACACCTAATGATCCCGCTCGTTGCGAATTTGGGCCAATATAAGCAGTATTCTTATTAATATAAGGAGTAAGTTCTTTTTGAATATCATCAACATTTTTGAGATGAATTAATTCAATTTCATGCGTCCAATAGCTATTTGGTAGGGCTTCAACACTATGCCAATAATCAACTGGAGAATAAAACCATAATTTTGGTTTATTAACACCATCGACTAATAACCAGCAATGAGGTACATCAGTCACAGGTACCCATGCTTTAAAGTGTGCGTTAACTTTAAAAGGATAATCACTGTCATCAAGAAAAATACGAATAGGCTCACCAGAATGAATTAATACGGAATCAAGATGGTGTCTGGATAAAGCATCACGAGTACGATTTTGTAGAGTTTTGATATGTTCTTGGTACAGAGAGAGCAATTTTTCCATTATTAATTACCTTATCTTATTCATTGTTAATGATTCAGCTTAACACGCCAACTCTTTTAGTGGCTAACACCATAACAAAAATAGATTATTAGCGATTTATTTCACTTATTTTTATCAAATAGAGCAACAATATAAAATTCAATGAGTTAAATAATTTCACTGTGATCCCTCCTGCAGTTTTTTAATCAATTATTTGCATTTATTTAACATTGTATTCACACTCTTATTATCTGGTCATACCAGTCTATACTTTTAGGGAGAATACAAATGCTCTATCAAAGCGAAAATATTCAAGTCGATTGGGTGAAACAAGGTATTGTTGAACTCGTTTTTAACGCCAAAGGCTCTATTAATAAATTAGATACCAAAACAGTTGCGATGCTAAGCGAAGCTTTAACCGTATTAGAGGCAACACAAGATCTAAAAGGTGTTATTTTACGTTCTGAAAAACCTGCCTTTATTGTCGGTGCTGACATCACTGAGTTTCTATCCCTATTTGATGCCCCTGAAGAAGAATTGACTCAGTGGCTACACTTTTCTAATCAGATCTTTAGTCGACTCGAAGATTTACCCGTTCCCACCATCTCTGCTATCAATGGTTATGCACTTGGTGGCGGCTGCGAATGTGTACTTGCAACCGATTTCCGAATTGCATCCCCTGATTTACGTATTGGTCTCCCAGAAACCAAACTTGGGATCATGCCCGGTTTTGGAGGTTCAGTACGTCTTCCTCGTTTAATTGGTGTCGATAATGCATTAGAAATTATTACTGCGGGTAAAGATGTTGATGCTCAAACTGCACTTCAAAATGGGTTGATCCAAGCTATTGTGCCACTGGAAAAATTAAAAGAGAGTGCACTTTCTCTAATAGAGCAAGCGATTGACGGTAAGATTGATTGGAAGGCCGCACGTTATCCGAAAACAACGCCATTAAGATTGACAGAACTTGAACATAAGATGTCTTTTGGTGTGGCTAAAGGCATGGTGATGAAAGTAGCTGGCCCTCATTATCCAGCTCCGATCACCGCAGTAAAAACTATCGAAAAAGCAGCCTTCCTAAATAGAGATGAAGCACTCGCTCTTGAAACTGAAAATTTTGTCAAACTCACGCGCACTGATGTTGCTAAAGCCTTAGTTGGTATTTTTCTCAATGATCAGTATGTCAAAAATATCACAAAAAAACGGAATGCAGAATTACCTAAACAAGCAGCAGTATTAGGTGCGGGCATTATGGGCGGTGGAATTTCCTATCAATCAGCCTTAAAAGGTATTCCGGTTATTATGAAAGATATTAACCAAAAATCCCTTGAACTGGGTATGAATGAAGCGCTAAGCCTATTACAAAAACGCCAAGAAAAAGGTCGCATGACCGCTGTTGATATGGCCAAAACACTCGCCTCTATTCAACCAACACTAAATTATGCCTCTGTCAGCGATGTAGATATTGTGGTTGAAGCCGTTGTTGAAAATCCAAAAGTAAAAGCAGCTGTACTTGCAGAAACAGAAGCATTATTAGCAGATAACGCAATCCTTGCTTCCAATACCTCAACGATACCTATCTCATTGCTCGCAAGATCCTTAAAACGCCCAGAAAATTTCTGTGGTATGCATTTTTTTAATCCTGTCCATCGCATGCCTTTAGTGGAAATTATTAAAGGCGAAAAAACCAGTGAAGAGACCATTAACCGTATTGTTAGTTATGCAAGCAAAATGGGCAAAACACCTATTATTGTTAATGATTGCCCTGGCTTCTTTGTAAATCGAGTCCTCTTTCCTTATTTTGCAGGATTCTCTCTATTGCTAAGAGACGGTGCTGATTTTATTGCTGTTGATAAAGTGATGGAAAAAGTATTTGGTTGGCCAATGGGTCCAGCTTATTTACTTGATGTTGTGGGTATTGATACTGCTAATCATGCTCAAGCTGTTATGGCTCAAGGCTTCCCTGACAGAATGGGAACAATTGAACGAGATACTATTGCACTGTTATATGAACAACAGCGATATGGGCAAAAGAATAATCATGGTTTCTATAATTACACGGTTGATAAAAGAGGTAAAAAACAGAAATCCGTTGATGAACAAATTCAAACACTCATTCAACAAAATGTGGGTAAAGCACAAGAGTTTAGTCAAGACGCGATTATTGCTCGCATGATGATCCCAATGATCAATGAAGTTATTCGTTGTCTAGATGAAGGTATCATTGCTTCACCGGCCGAAGCTGATATCGCACTAGTATATGGCTTAGGCTTCCCTCCTTTCCGTGGTGGTGTATTCCGTTACCTCGATACTATTGGAACAGCGAAATTTGTTGCAGATGCACAACAATATGCGTCATTAGGGCCACTTTATCAAATCCCTGAAAGCTTAAAACAAAAAGCGCAACACAACGAAACCTATTATCCAAAACCCACAAAAGTAGATGTTAACATCAGAGAACTCGCTTAAGGAGAGATGAAATGGAAAAGGTTGTCATAATTGATGGTATTCGTACTCCTATGGGACGCTCTAAAGGTGGTGCTTTTCGCCATGTTAGAGCAGAAAATCTCTCTGCTCATCTGATGCAAGCACTACTAAAACGTAATCCTAATATTAATCCTAATGATATTGGCGATGTGATTTGGGGTTGCGTACAGCAAACCTTAGAACAAGGTTTCAATATTGCACGTAACGCTGCATTATTAGCCGAACTTCCTCATAAAGTGCCGGCGGTCACGGTTAATCGCTTATGTGGTTCATCAATGCAAGCATTACATGATGGCGCTCGCCAAATTATGCTTGGTGATAGCCAAGTGGCATTAATTGGTGGTGTTGAACATATGGGTCATGTGCCAATGACTTATAATGCAGATTTTAATCCATCACTTAATCTTTCTGTTGCTAAAGCCTCATTTTCCATGGGTTTAACGGCAGAAATGTTAGCTAAATCATTCCAAATTTCACGTGAAGAGCAAGATAAATTTGCTTATCGTTCTCACCATTTATCGGCTCTTGCGACACAACAAGGCTATTTTGATAATGAGATAGTGGCTATCAATGGTCATGATGCAGCGGGTAATTTCATCAATGTCAGAAATGATGAAGTTATACGTTATAACCCAAGTCTTGATGATTTAGCACAACTGAAACCTGTATTTGATCCCGCAACAGGCTCTGTAACAGCCGGAAATTCATCCGCAGTTTCGGATGGTGCATCAGCGATGTTTATTACCAGTGAACGTTATGCTAAAGAGCACAATTTAAAACCTCGAGCTGTTATTCGTGCTATGGCTGTTACAGGATGTGATCCCGCAATTATGGGTTATGGTCCTGTTCCTGCCACAGAAATTGCATTGAAAAAAGCAGGATTAGCACTCAGTGATATTGATATTTTTGAACTCAATGAAGCTTTTGCAGCACAATCATTAGCTTGTATGAAGAAAATGAATCTACTAGAGAGCCTAGATGACAAGATTAATTTAAACGGTGGTGCAATTGCCTTAGGACACCCTTTAGGCTGCTCCGGTTCACGTATAACAACCTCGTTACTCAATATTATGGAACGTAAAGATGCACAGTTTGGCTTAGCCACAATGTGCATTGGATTAGGGCAAGGTATTGCAACGATTATAGAACGTGTTTAATGCGATATTTTGTATATCCACGTTCTTATCGTTAGGTAAGTATTCTTTTCGATTGCATGGTTAGAAACCATTTTCCCGCCGTCAGGGGCGGGTTTTTTTTTATGGTTTTAAAAACAAAATCGATAATAGCGCGGTAAAACGTTATCAAATAAATTCAAATGCATCACTAAATAAACGAGTCTTATCTGCATTACGTTCATTACAAAAGCGCTCTCTAGCTATTTTGGCCATTTCAAAACGCCCTGCAATGTAAATATCATATTCTGATAAATCACCGAAATCTTCGCTTATAGCGGTTAATACCGTACCTTTCCTACCTCGCCAAGTCTCATCTGGTTGTTCAACCACGGGGACAACGGTTAAAGAAGGATGCAACTCTGATAATTCTTGTAACTCATTGAGATCATAGAGGTGAACGCTTTCTCTTCCCCCCCAATAAATTGTAATAGGTCGCTGTGGATTTTCAGCTAATGCTGCCAGTAAAATTGAATGGGTATAAGAAAATCCCGTACCTCCAGCAATTAATAGTAGAGGACGCTGACTATCTTTTTTAAACCATGCATTTCCATGAGGAATATCAATGGTGAGTTGCTGTTTTTCTAAAATCACATCAAGCACAGCCATCGCATAAAGATTGAGTTCAGACGCACCAATATGAAGTTCAATAAAGTCTTTATTTTCAGGTATAGATGCAATAGAAAAAGGACGTTTATCACGTTCATCCATAACGGCTAAAAGATATTGCCCAGCCTGAAAATCAAATTCGCCATCGGGTAATAGCCTTACCCGATAAACCGTATCTGTCATCGGCTCAACAAGTGAGACTTTACAATTCAGTATTGCCATGTTGTTCCTCTGTTATTATTTAAGAATATCGAGCTGTTCCCAAATAGTATCGACTCGTTGCTTAATTTCATCAGACATCACAATAGGTCTACCCCATTCTCTATCTGTCTCACCCGGCCATTTGTTGGTTGCATCAAGACCCATTTTTGATCCTAATCCTGAAACAGGTGAAGCGAAGTCGAGATAATCAATAGGCGTATTTTCCATCATAATGGTATCTCTTGCAGGATCCATTCTGGTTGTGATTGCCCAAATCACATCTTTCCAATCTCTTGCATTGACATCATCATCGCAAACAATCACAAATTTGGTGTACATAAATTGCCGTAAGTAAGACCAAACTCCCATCATTACGCGTTTAGCATGACCCGCATACTGTTTCTTCATTGTCACAACCGCTAAACGGTAAGAACATCCTTCAGGAGGTAAATAAAAATCTACAATTTCAGGAAACTGTTTTTGTAATATCGGAACAAGCACTTCATTAAGTGCAACACCTAATACTGCGGGTTCATCAGGTGGGCGCCCTGTATAGGTGGAGTGATAAATTGCATCTTTACGGCGCGTTAAATGCGTAATGGTAAACACAGGGAAAGAATCAATTTCATTATAATATCCTGTGTGATCGCCATATGGTCCTTCTGGCGCAAGCTCGCCCGGTTCAATGTAGCCTTCAAGAATAATTTCAGCACTTGCAGGCACTTCAAGATCATTCGAAAGGCATTTTACAACTTCTGATTTATTTCCGCGTAATAAGCCTGCGAAAGCGTATTCCGATAATGTATCAGGTACTGGTGTTACAGCACCTAAAATAGTAGCGGGATCTGCCCCTAATGCCACGGAAACAGGGAATCGTTCACCTGGATGTTTTTGACACCATTCTTGAAAATCTAAAGCACCACCTCGATGCGATAACCAACGCATAATCACTTTGTTTTTACCCAGCACTTGCTGGCGATAAATACCCAGATTTTGGCGCTCTTTAAATGGGCCACGAGTCACCGTTAATCCCCAAGTAATTAAAGGTGCTGCATCTTCAGGCCAACAATGCATAACTGGGATCTTTGTTAAATCAACATCATCACCAGTTAAAACTACTTCCTGACAAGGTGCTTTACTCAAGCGCTTCGTTGGCATATTTAAAACTTGCTTAAACTTGGGCAGTTTATCAAAAAGATCACGAAAGCCTTTCGGTGGATCGGGTTCTTTTAGAAATGCCAATAATTTGCCGACTTCATGCAAAGCTTTAACATCATCTTGTCCCATTCCCATTGCCACACGCTCTGGTGTACCGAATAAGTTACAAAGCACTGGCATATCAAACCCTTTGGGATTTTCAAACAACAGCGCTGGCCCACCGGCACGTAAAGTTCTGTCCGCTATTTCGGTCATTTCAAGGTAGGGATCTATTTCAAAGGTGATACGTTTTAATTCACCCTTTTCTTCTAATAATGAAAGGAAATCTCTTAAATCGCGGTATTTCATCATAATCTTACGAGCCAGTGAGTGAAAGAAAAGAGGGCAATGCCCTCTTTGAGACGCTATAAGCTAAACGCATAACTCACTAAAATGCAATGCTTTTTATTTGATAGCGTTTACTATACTTATAAACAACGGAATGGAACCCATTCTGAAAGTAATTTAGTATCAAACTGTTCAGGAAAAGTTTTTCCATGTTGGAAGATTTTAAAACCTTCATTTTTAGCGCTGTAATAATGTAATTCTTCGCCTTGAATATATAAGTAACTTCCTTCACGGATAGCCACAACAATCTCTTCAGGGTTAATAGCACAAAATTCGGCAATACGCTCATCGCGTGTCTCACCCATATGACCACTAATAGATGCATCAATGTAATGTGGGTTAATTTGAACAGGGAATAAGCCGAGCGATGGCATAATAACAGAGGAACGTACTGGCATATCATTAGTTGTACGAATTGTCGGAGTTGCAACGTTACAACCTGCGCTCCAACCAATATAAGGAATATTACGTTCACGGACAGCACGTTGAATAGGAACAACTAATCCTTTTTCATGCAACATTTGGTTTAATAACCAAGTATTACCACCGCTAACTAAAATGCATTCCGCATTATTGATTGCATCAACTTCTGAATCGAAATGCTCAATACAAGTCACTTCAATACCTAACACTTCTGATAAATCACGAGCACGTTGGTCATGATCAGAACGAATAACAGCATAGGCAATTAATACAGCAGAACGAATACCACGTTTTTTGATCATGCTATCGATATTATCTTTCGCATAACTTAACCATCGTGGATCCCCGGCAATTTTTCCGTTACTTAATAAAAAAACTTCCATTACAGAACCTCTTTATAATTATGAATAGAATTCTAAGATAATTATCTTGAAAGCTTTTTCTTGTTTTTACCATCACTTTTTTGTCAACTTGTTACCTCTATCTGAGATCCAACTGAAAGTAACAAAAACGACCTCTTTTATTGCGTATGAACACAGCTTTTCTGTTTTTTTTCCGGTATAAAATTGCGTTAGGCTATTTTTATTTAAACCCAATAGATAACTGTTACCTTAATTATAAATTTGCTATTATCACTTAAATTAAAATTAACTAACTTATTGTCTCTATTATGAAAAAATGGCACTTGCTGTATTGTAAGCGAGGACAAATTCCTCGCGCTATCGAACACTTAGAACGTCAGCAAGTGGGCTGTTTCACACCGATGGTTACCATAGAAAAAATAGTAAGAGGAAAACGCACAGCAGTAACCGAGCCTCTTTTTCCTAATTACCTTTTTATCGAGTTTGATCCTGAAGTGATCCATACCACGACCATTAACTCAACACGTGGAGTGAGCTCATTTGTTCGCTTTGGGCAATATCCTGTCACCGTTCCCCAAGATGTGATTGATACATTACAAATACCCCAACTTTCATCACTCACTTATAGCGAAGAAAATGTACCTCATAGTGGAGATAGCGTATTAATTACAGAGGGTATTTTTCAAGGGATCCAAGCTATATATCAAGAGCCTGATGGTGAGGCTCGCTCAATTTTGCTTTTAAACATATTAAATAGTGAAGTGAAAAAATCAGTGAGTAATAAAGAATTTAAAAAAGAGTCTCCCTAAAAAAATTAACCCAGCTATTGCTGGGCTAATATCATATGATTTCAGGAAACTTGTTCCTAAAACTATTTTTGCTGTTCTGTTTCAGCTTCCGCCTCTGCTTCCTCAGCTTCTTCTTCAGGGGTTTTTCTTCGACCGTTACCCACATAAAAACGTGATACCATGACACCGATTTCAAACAGTAAGTACATAGGTATTGCTAATAAGGTTTGAGAGAAAACATCTGGTGGCGTCAATACCATACCAACGACAAAAGCACCCACAAGAATATAAGGACGTTTTTTCTTTAATGCTTCTGGAGTTGTTACACCACTCCAGCACAGTAAGATAATCGCAATAGGTACTTCAAATGCCGCACCAAACGCCATAAATAGCGTCATCACGAAGCTGAGATATTTACTGATATCTGGAATAAAGTTAACCCCTTCTGGGGTTGTATTAACAAAGAAGCCAAATGCAAGAGGGAACACAACAAAATAAGCAAACGCCATGCCGAGATAGAATAATACCGTACTTGAAACAAGTAACGGCAACATCAGGCGGCGTTCATGTTTATACAATGCTGGTGCGATAAAAGCCCATACCTGATAAAGGATAACAGGTACAGAAGCAAAAACGGATACCATGATTGTCAATTTAATCGGAGTCAAAAAAGTAGAGGCAACATCTGTCGCACTCATATTTGACCCTTGTGGCAACTTATCGAGTAATGGAGCCGAGACTAATTGATAGATATCGTTAGAAAAATAAACCAGCCCTAAAAAAACCACTAAAACAGAAACCAAGCTATACATTAAACGCTTGCGTAGTTCTATTAAATGGCTGATCAGCGGTTGGGTATCATTTACTGCCATGTTTTAATGCTCACCATTAACCTGATCAGTTATTTTTTTCTCTATCGTTACTGTTTTAGTAACAGGAACTTCTGTTTTTGTAACACTTTCTGCCACAACAGGTTTATGGCTGTTAGCATCATCATTAACTTCATCAGCTTCAGCAAGCGCAGCAAGATCAGAAGGTGAAGGTTCCGTAGAGTCGGTTTTTACAGACTGCTCTGTTGTTGAGTCTGGCGTTGAAGGTGCTTGATAAGTCTGCTTTAAAGACTGTGCAGCCTCTTTTAACTCATCCATAGACGCTTTTAACTCTGGCGATAGCGTTTGTAAATTTGCTTTCTCTTCAACTTTCTTCAAACTCTCTTGGAGTTCTTGAAGCTTCAGTTCTTGAGTTAGCTCATTTTGTACATTCGCAGCCAAAGAGCGTAGCGCTCTTACCCAGCCAGCAATTGTTTTTACTGCTACGGGCAAACGTTCTGGCCCCAGAAAAACAAGACCAATCACCATGACCAATAGCAGCTGACTAAAACCAATGTCAAACACGGTTTACACCTGCTCTTTGTTTTTGCTCTCAGTTGTAGACTTCTCTTCTGTTGAAGTCTTCTGCGCTAAATTTTTAGTATCAAAATCTGCGTCGTTATTTGTTTTTTCAGCGTTGTTGGTGTCTTTATCTGCAGCTTCGTCACCAATCGCTTTTTTAAAGCCTTTTACTGATGCACCTAAATCTGAGCCCAATGTGCGCAGTTTATTTGTACCAAATAATAAGACAACGATGACAGCGATGATGAGTAATTGCCAAATGCTAATACCGCCCATTTTATGTTCCTCAACTATTTTCGGGGTTATACTTAATAACAGTGCCCATTATATACAACGAATTCAATTTTCGGGAATCTCGAATTCATCTTTTAACTTGCTCAAAGACAAACTTTGATGCGTTTTTATTGTGCATTACCAGATCTAAACCAACCCAAAATCCATGCAAGAAGACCTAAACTGATAAAAACACTGAATAATGTTTTAAAACCAGAAACGAAAAACAGGCTACCGCATAAAAACAGTGTCGTACCTATACCCAATAAAAATAGAGACTGTCTCTGTTTGACTCTTTGCGAACTTATTTGTTCCGTCAATTTGTCTAGTGTTAACTTCATATTTTTATGTTGTTTCAGACTATCATAAACCAGCTCTGGTATCTCTGGCATTTTTTCAATCCAGTAAGGTGCCTTACTCTTTATGCCATTCATTAACGCTGTTATACCAATTTGGCTATGCAACCAATCTTCTAAGAAAGGTTTTGCCGTTTTCCATAAATCTAATTGTGGATAAAGTTGCCGTCCAAGCCCTTCAACATAAAGCAATGTTTTTTGAAGTAACACTAACTGAGGTTGCACTTCCATATTAAAACGCCGTGCAGTATTGAACAGATTAAGCAACACATGACCAAATGAGATCTCAGACAGAGGCTTTTCAAAAATTGGTTCGCACACAGTACGGATTGCAAATTCAAAGTCTTCCACATTGGTATCTGCTGGAACCCAACCTGAATCAACATGTAACTCTGCAACCTTTCGATAATCACGATTAAAGAAAGCTAAGAAGTTTTCAGCTAAATAACGTTTATCTTCTTTATTTAATGAACCAACGATACCGCAATCAATGCCAATATAATATGGATTTTCAGGGTGATCATAACTAATAAACACATTACCAGGATGCATATCCGCATGGAAGAAACTGTCTCTAAACACCTGAGTAAAAAAGACTTTTACACCACGTTCTGCAAGAAGCTTCATATTCGTCTTTTGTGCATTCAACGCTTCAATATCAGAAACAGGAATACCATAAATACGTTCCATCACCATCACATTTTCATGGCAATAATCTGAATACACTTCAGGGATATAAAGCATTGAGCTATTTTCAAAATTACGACGAAGTTGAATAGCATTAGCAGCTTCGCGTAGTAAATTTAGCTCATCAAGTAATGTTTTTTCGTATTCGCGGATCACTTCTTTAGGTCGTAAACGACGACCATCAGGTAAAAATGGTAATAGGTTTGCCAAGCGATACATCAAACGGATATCCGCTTTGATCACAGGCTGAATATCGGGGCGAATAACTTTTAGCACAACTTCTTTGCCGTTTTCTTTTAATTTCGCTGTATGAACCTGAGCAATGGAAGCTGAAGCCAGAGGTGTTTCATCAAAATCATCAAACCATTGGTCGATAGGGCCACCGAATGAGTTTTCGATATATTGTCGTGCTTTTTTACCATCAAAAGGAGCAACTTTATCTTGCAATAGCGCAAGTTGATCAGCAATTTGAGGAGGAAAGAGATCACGTCGAGTTGATAACATTTGACCTAATTTAATCCAAACAGGCCCTAATGTTTGCAATGCGAGTCGTAAGCGTTCACCTAATGGTTTTTCTGGATGCTTATTTTTGATCCAAAAGAGTGCTCGGCATCCTAATCTTGCAGGTAAAGTAATTCGATGTTTAGGAATTAATTCATCAAGCCCATAAGATAAGAATACCTGAATAATATGATAGAGGCGCTTTAACTCACTAAGGAGCATTATTTTTTCTCCAATGTGCCTAACCGTTTTTCTAGTTCGGCTGTTTGCTGTGCAAGTTGTTCTATTTCATCATAAAAATGGACTGTTTCTAATGCACTAGGTGCGGTTTTCCACTCTTCAATTAACGCATCACGTAAATAACCTTTTTGGTGACTCAAGAGTGAAGAAAATAACTGAACGCCCTTTCCTGCAACAACAGTCAAACTTTGCGCTGCTATATCACCAATATAAGGCGCCAAATATTGCGCGGGATCCCACTGCGCCATATCTAGCAATGCAGACCAATTTTGAACAACCTGCATATCACCATCAATAGTAATATCGCCACGATTGATCAGTTCTGACATTTTCTGGCGATCACGAAGCTTAATCAGTGTGAGTAATTTTGTTTTTATCAAACAATCAGTTTCATCATCCCACTGGCTTAATACATCAACTTGTTGTTCGCTAAAGACTAAGTAGATGGAACGAGGAAACTCATTGATAGAAAGCGCCAACACTTTGCCCGCAAGGCGATTGCGGGCAGGTTTAAGCACATTTTCCTGATATAAAACATGATTAAGAGCTGTCTCCATTGATGCTGTTAACAGCGGATACAGCACTTGAGAAGCAATATCATGAGAAAAAGTGGCTTTTTCCATCTCAGAATTTAAATCCTTTGTGTAGAGCAACTATACCGCCAGTCATGTTGGTATAGGTCACTTGGTCAAATCCCGCTTCTTCCATCATACCTTTTAAAGTTTCTTGGTCTGGATGCATACGAATTGATTCCGTTAAATAACGGTAACTTTCAGCATCATTTACAATCACTTGACCAATTTTAGGTAGGATATGGAAAGAGTAAGCATCATAAATCTTACTTAAGGGATCAAGAACCGGTTTAGAGAACTCCAGCACCAACAAACGTCCACCTGGTTTCAATACACGAAACATAGAACGTAATGCTTTCGCTTTATCGGTCACGTTACGTAAGCCAAAGGAGATAGTGATGCAGTCGAAATGGTTATCAGGGAAAGGTAACTCTTCAGCATTTGCTTGTACGTAGTTAACATTACCGACAATACCGTGATCGTGTAGCTTCTCACGCCCCATTTTCAGCATTGAATCATTAATATCAGCTAAAACAACTTCTCCATTTTCACCTACTAGGCGAGAGAATTTAGCTGTTAAATCACCAGTACCACCCGCAAGATCAAGAACTCGTTGGTTACGTCTTACACCACTTGCTTCAATGGTATAACGTTTCCAGATGCGGTGAACACCGAAAGACATCAAGTCATTCATTAAATCATATTTAGACGCGACAGAGTGAAAAACCCTTGCAACCATGGTTTGTTTATCATCTTTGTCAACGGTTTGGAAACCAAAATCTGTTGTTTCCTTAGTTTGTTGAGTCATATTATTTGCCCGCTAATTAATCAAAATTTAGTAAATTCAGTACTGGTCTTATTTCAGAAATCTTTGTCTCTTTATTTTTCAAATCAATCAGACGTCGATTTTTCAATGAGATCATTATCAATCGTTTTTTTTATCTCTACCCCTAGGGATTTAAAGCCTTCCGCTTGACTGATAAGATTTCCGCGACCTTCAGAGAGTTTTTTCATCGCCAATAAATAGCCAGACTGCGCTTTTTGAATACTGTTTCCTAGCCCTTGCATATCATCAACGAAAAGTCTTAATTTGTCATACATTTTAGCCGCCCTATCCGCAATTTCTTGCGCATTTTGGCTTTGATATTCATATCGCCACAATGCAGCTATTGTACGCAAAGCAACAAGTAAAGTAGATGGCCCAACTAACATTATATTGTTTTTCAATGCTTCTTCTAACAAGTCAGGAGAATGACCAATTGCAACAAGATAAGCTGGCTCTATGGGTATAAACATCAAAACATAGTCTAAAGACGTAACACCCGGTAGTTTATGATAATCTTTTACACTCAATCCTTTAATATGCGTTCTAATTGAGTTCACATGTGCATAAAGCGCCTGTTTACGTTCATTATCATCATGGCTACTAAAATACTTTTCATATGCCACCAGCGACATTTTAGCGTCGATAATGACATCCCTACCATGGGGTAAGTGCACAATAACGTCAGGTTGATAGCGACCGCCATTTTCATGGCGAATACTCACCTGCGTTTCAAATTCATGGCCTTCACGTAATCCTGAAGACTCTAATATACGCGCTAATACCGTTTCACCCCAATTACCTTGGACTTTATTGTCCCCTTTTAAGGCATTTGTTAGATTCACCGCTTCTTGTGCCATTTTGACATTTAATTGTTGAAGCTGGCGAATTTCATGAACTAAGGTATGTCGCTCTCTGGCTTCTTGCCCAAAACCATCTTGAACTTGGCGTCGAAAACTTTCCAATTGTTCACGAAAAGGTGACAGCAAATGCGTTAGTCCTTGTCGATTTAACTCTTCGGCTTTACGCCCACTTTGTTCAAAAATACGATTAGCCAGATTTTCAAACTGCGTCGCAAGCCGTTGCTCACTATTGACTAATAGTCGCTGTTTTTCTTCAGCAGATAAACGACTCTCTTCCCACCGCGTTGTTACTTCTCTTAATTCTGCTTCTTGAGAGGTAATAATTTCTCGTTGAGCGCGCAATTCTTGCTCTAGTTGTTCTATATGCTGTTGTAAAGAAGGGATAATTGCTGATTTTTCTTGGGCAACGGCAAGCTGTGTGTAGTTTTCACGCAGCATGGCTTCTTTATCAGCTAAACGTTGTTGGATAGACCACCAAACAAGCGCACCACCGACTAGCACACCGCCTAATAAACCAATGATCCCATATAACAACTGAATATCCACTAAAGTGACCTTTTTACTTTCCAGCGGGCTAAGTTAAAACGCATAGGTAATATTGTCTAGCAACAATTTACATCGTGACTTGATTTGCGATAAAGGACGCAGTTATCCCACCCATTTCGCAAGCCATTGCAAACCAAAGGCACCGGGCGCCAAAATACCAAATGCCCAGATCATGGCTGATGTTAAATTAGCAATTTGAAAATAACGCTGTGGCATTGCACAAATGCCCGCAACTAATGGAACAATCGCACGAAAAGGCCCAAAAAAACGCCCAATAAATACGCCCCAGATCCCCCAACGATTAAAAAATTGATGACCTCTAACAAGCGTTTGTGGTGAGCGCGAAATTGGCCATAAGTTTCTCACGCCCTCTTTATAGTGAAAACCTACCCAGTATGAGACCCAATCTCCGAAAAAAGCGCCTAATGCAGCAGCAAGCCAAATCGGCCAAAAAAATAAGCCACTTTCACCAATTAAAGCCCCTAATCCCAATAAAATAACCGTTGCGGGGATCAGCAAAGAGATAAAAGCAAGTGATTCACCAAAAGCAAGAAAGAACACGATAGGAATAGCCCAAATTTCGTGCTCTTTTACAAAGAGAGTGATGGTATGAATGATATCTTGTACTGTCAAAATAGAGGCCTTAAATCGGTTAACCTAAGTGAAATAAAACAGACTGATTAACCGAATATAAATCACTTTATTATTCAAGAAAATAATTTTGTAAGGCATCTCGGCTAGAAGCATCTAAACCGATATCTTTCTCTAGCCAAGTATCCACATTACCGTAATGCTGATTAATACTGGTTAACGCCGTTTGTAGAAATTCTTCTTGTACGGAATAAACATAAGCAAATTTATCAACAATATTTTCACTCATGGTCTTGGCATGTTCTTCTAGAAGGTAAGCACGATAAGGTGCCAATGTTTCATTAGTCAGTAGATAGTCTTCCATCACCACATCTAAAGATGCACCTAATGCAAACAAAACTAATGCAGAACCAACGCCTGTTCTATCTTTACCTACTGCACAATGTTGCACTACGCCCCCTTTTTCAGGTTGCTTTAATAGCGTAGCCAGTTGTTTATATGCGGGATTATTGATAGGTAATAATTTATATAGCTGAAACATAAATGCTTTGGCATCAAATTGCTCTAATATTTCAGGTGTCAATTTTTCAAGATTAGCGGAGACTTCTTTTGATAATGGATTTGCAGGTGCGTGATAATATTGAGCACCTTCCCAAACCCGATCTGGTTTATCAATAATTTCGCCTGCGTCACGATAATCAATGATTTGAAAAAGATTTCTATCGATGAGAAGAGATTGATCTGTATGGGTTAATCTATCCAGTGATCCTGAGCGAAAGAGCATTCCAGGTTTAATAACACCACCATTACTTAATTTTTTTCCACCTAAATCACGAAAGTTGATCCCACCAACTAAAGGCAATACCGAAGGATGTGTTTGTAAGATATCAGTCATAACGCCTCTTCTCATTATTATGTTGTTAAATTCTTAAAGACCTTAACAGAAATCATCTTCTGTTGTCATGTCATATTAACGTGATGAATTACCATACAAAAAAAACCCTTAATACTTTTGTATTAAGGGCTTTAGCATTCAATTGAAAACGCTTACTTCATTAAAATACGAGCTGCTTCAATAACGATACCAAGTGCATTATTTTCTGTTTTCTTCAGTAATTCTGCATCTGGAATTTCTTGCTGAGTACGGTTTACGATAACACCCGCAACCATACCTGCACGTAAACCTTGGCTTGCACACATTGTTAGTAATGTTGCAGATTCCATTTCATAGTTCATTACACCCATTTCTTGCCACTCTTTCATAGAGCCTTTGAAACGGCGAACAACACGGCCTGTATAAGTGTCGTAACGTTCTTGTCCTGGATAGAATGTATCAGAAGACGCAGTTACACCTACGTGTACAGTTGAGCCATTGTCTTTAGCAGCTTTGTACAGTGCGTTCATACATTCAAAATCAGAAACAGCAGGGAATTCCATTGGTGCAAAATGTAAGCTTGCGCCATCTAAACGAACTGCAGCAGTCGTCACAAGAATATCACCTACGTTGATATGTTCTTGAATTGCACCTGTTGTACCAATACGCAAGAAAGTACGAATACCTAATTGTGCTAATTCTTCAACTGCGATAGAGGTAGATGGACCACCGATACCTGTTGAGCAAACAATGACAGCTTTGCCATCAATTTCACCACGCCATGACGTGTATTCACGTAAAGAAGCCAGATGGACAGGGTTATCCATTAATTTTGCAATTTTTTCAACACGCTTAGGATCACCTGGAACAATTGCTAAAGTGGCACCCTGTAGGTCATTTTTGGTTAAACCTAAGTGAAATACATCAGACATATCGGACTCCTCAATGGGACAAAACCAATGATCATTAAATTAAGACTTACTTTATCAGCTTTACAGACCTTTTTAGTGACCAATATCACCTACAAGGTGCCAAACAAAGTAACAATTTCATAAAATTGTGATTATCATCACGAAATATAACGTTCGAAATACATTTTCAGCGAATACATTATCAATATTCGCTTACTTCAATCATTCACTAAAATAAACATTTCATTTATCAGTATAGACGACACAAATACCTTGATGCACATATACTCTAAATAATTCAAAATGCCGTTAACTAATACAAATAAACATACCCTAGCAAACATATACTCTAAATAATTCAAGATGTAGCTAGGCGACTAGTGTGAGTGAATGTTACAACTTGAAGTATGACGAGAAGCTTGAAGTATGACGAATATAACGCGTACACTACCCGCCCTTAAAACAAACATCTTAATGTGACAAACACCTTGTCACAGGAGTGAACATGAGCTTATTTAACCAAATTGCAAGCCTATTGGGTGGCGAAAAAATCAATCAATACAAAACTGTCCTCGACTGGGTTGAGTCTCAAGGTGGCATTGAAGGCTTAATAAAGCAATTTGATACAGCGGGTTTAAGTGAGCTGATCCAATCTTGGATAAGTACAAATACAAATTTACCTATCAGTGCTGAACAAATCGTAACTGTTTTCTCATCACCTGTTATTAATGAACTTGCGTCAAAGATTAATTTAAGTGCAACTGAAGCCTCTGAAATGGCAGCACAATATCTCCCTAAATTAATTAATAAAGTGACACCAGATGGTGTGGTACCTAAAGATTTAGATTTAGTCAGTGCGGGGATGGATATTCTAAAAGCGAAGATTTTTGGTGGTTAAATAAACAAACTGTTTTAATCGTACTTATTTAATGCGTTTTCCCTTATACCCCATAAGAGAAAACGCATCACATTCTTAATAATCAAAATTGATTACAGCAAACCTTCTTCAATTAACGCGTCATGAAAACGTTGCTTCTCTTCTGGCGTTGCTTGAATACGCTCTAAAGGCACATCCAAAGCATAAGGGATATTCTGTTGTGGCGAATAAACGGCTAATACATAAGTATTTCCATCTTTTTCAATTACAATAGGCGGTGTTTTTTTATTTCCTGAATAAGCAATACGAATATCTTTACCGTCTAAATTAAGATGATAAGTTGCAATAAATTGCTTATTACTCACAACCATTTTTGCTGGGATCGCTATTAATTTTAGCGGTTGAGTTCCCACTGATAATAAGGCTTTTCTCACTTTACTCGTCAATATTTGACGATAAATAAAAAAGATCACACTAATCCCAAATAAGCCGATAAAAATAACCGTACTAATTAGGCGAAGCCAAATATTATCTATCGCTACATCAACGGTCATTTTGCTAAGATCATTTGCATCAGCAACGGGTTCAACAAGTACATCCTTTGAACCTAAATCTAAAAAGGTAAAATTACGTGAAACCTCATGACCTTTATAACGCAAATCAACACTACAGTTAGTTAAAACAAAGAGTTGTGATCGACAAGAGCCTTTTACTGTAGCATTAATAGGAACCGCATTCTCACTGATTTTATAATCATAAAGAATATTAGGGATTTGATATGCACTAAATACAGTCAATGCTAACATCACAACCACTAAAAATAAGGTGCGGAATAGTCCACCATCTCCTCTTAGTGGAACCAATGTCAAAGGTCGAGTTGGAAAAGCATCTAATACTTTATCCGAAAGTTTAATGCTAGTTTGCACAATAATTATATCCATAAAATTAGCGAGTTCTCGCAGTATAACAACTCTCTAGAATATCAATAATAAGATTTGCTCCGAGTTTTAATTAATGCTCTTTTTTATTTATATAAAATTAGCCTGCTATTTTAATGATGTGACTTTTTATCAAAGTAACCATTCAAAAATAGCAGGCTAACAAGTAATTATTTTATTATACGTTCTGGCGTAAATATTTAGCGGCTTCCACCATATTCGCTAATGCTGCGCGTGTTTCAGTCCAGCCTCGTGTTTTTAATCCACAATCTGGGTTCACCCATAAACGCTCTGCTGGAATACGTGATTGCGCTTTTCTTAATAATCCCACAATCCATTCTACATTTGGCACGTTAGGCGAGTGAATATCATAAACACCAGGCCCAATTTCATTTGGGTAATCAAAGTGTTCAAAGGCTTCTAAAAGCTCCATATCTGAACGTGAAGTTTCGATAGTAATCACATCCGCATCCAGTGCTGCAATAGAATCCATGATGTCGTTAAACTCGCAATAACACATATGCGTGTGAATTTGCGTTTCATCATCAGCGACAGCGGCACTTAATTTAAAGGCATCAACGGCCCAATCAAGATAAGCTTGCCATTCATCACGACGCAGTGGTAATCCTTCACGTAAGGCTGGTTCATCTATTTGGATGATACCTATACCCGCTTTTTGTAAATCATTGACTTCATCACGCAGTGCTAACGCAATCTGTTTTGCAATGGTTTCACGCGTCACATCTTCACGAGGGAACGACCAACATAAAATTGTCACTGGCCCTGTTAACATTCCTTTAACTGGCTTTTCAGTTAATGATTGTGCGTAAGTTGCCCAATCCACAGTAATCGCTTTTGGACGACTAATATCGCCAATAATCACTGGTGGTTTTACACAACGTGAGCCATAACTTTGTACCCACCCATTCTGTGTAAAGACATAGCCATCAAAGTGCTCACCGAAATACTCCACCATGTCGTTACGTTCAGCTTCACCATGCACTAATACATCAAGTCCTAGGTTTTCTTGCTCCGTTATCGCTTGCTTAATATGTTCACTAATGTTTTTGCGATAAGCTACTGTATCAATATTTCCTTTTTTGAAATCAAGGCGTACAGTACGAATTTCAGTGGTTTGAGGAAATGAGCCAATGGTCGTGGTTGGCCATAGTGGCAGATTAAACCGAGCACGTTGAACTTCTGCACGTTGGGTATAAGGTGAATTTCTTTCACTGTCTTGCGCTTTAATCGCCTCTAAACGAGCTGCCACTTTAGCATTATGCACACGTGTAGAATGTTGGCGTTGGCGAATTGGGGCACTGTATTGTGCCAATTGATCATCATACTCGCCTTCGGACGCATTTAGTGCCTGAGTCAACAAAGCCACTTCTTCACATTTTTGAACAGCAAAAGCAAACCAACTTTTTACTTCATCATCAAGTTTAGTTTCTGCCTTTAAATCAATTGGGCTATGCAGTAATGAACATGAAGTTCCGATCCATAATGGACGTTTACCTTTTAGCGCAATGACTTGCTGATAACGAGTGCTCAAATCAGCTTTCCAAACATTACGGCCATTAATAACACCTAATGACAGCACCCAATCTTTGGGTAATGTTTGATGTAAATGTTGCAAATCATCCTGACCTGCTGAAAGATCAACATGAAGCCCATTAATAGGTAAGTTCTTAATAATATCAAGATGATGAGAAATACCATCAAAATAAGTTGTCAGCAGTAATTTAACCTGCCCCGCTAATGTTTGATAAGCAGTTTGGTATGCGTTTTGCCATTCAATTGGTAAATCCAATACCAATGCAGGCTCATCAATTTGTACCCACTCAATACCTTTCTCTTTTAATGCATTAATAACTTGTTGATAGATAGGAAGAATTTCTTTTAAAAGCGTTAATCGATCAAATTCAGGCCCTTTCACTTTGCCTAACCAAAGATAAGTCACCGGCCCCAGTAACACTGGTTTTATTTTATGACCAAGAGCTAATGCTTCATCTACTTCATCTAATAACTCTTTCCATGCAAAGGTAAATGATTGACCTTGTTGGAATTCCGGTACGATATAGTGATAGTTAGTATTAAACCATTTCGTCATTTCAGATGCAGCGGCAGGCTTACCCGTTGGCGCTCTACCACGCGCAACTCTAAATAATGTATCAAGATCTAATGAGCCATCTTCATTACGATGACGAGGTGGCACGTTACCTAACAATAAACTTGTTCCTAATACTTGGTCATACCAAGCAAAATCACCAACAGGTAATAATTCCACACCTGCATCTGCTTGTTGTTGCCAGTGACGAGCACGAAGTTCTTTACCCACTGCAATAAGTTCTTTTTGTGAAATCTTACCTGCCCAATAATTTTCTTGTGCCTTTTTTAGCTCTCTATCTAAGCCAATACGAGGGAAACCCAGTGTGTGATTGCGAATTGTCATAATTAAAATCCTGTTTTTAGCCGTCTAGATGTTTACACATCCATAATCTACAGGTAGTGTATAAATCACAAGCGCAAATTTTTCATCAACAACATGAAGGTTTCTCATGATAGAAATAAAACACTTAAAAACGATATTGGCACTAAAGCACACTGGATCTCTTGCTAACGCAGCAAATCAACTACATCAAACACAGTCGGCTCTTTCACATCAATTTAGTGAATTAGAACATCGTCTGGGTTATCGAATTTTTGTGCGTAAAAGCCAACCACTGCGTTTTACCTCACAAGGTGAAGTGTTGGTCAAATTAGCCGAAGAAGTTCTGCCTATCGTACGCAGAGCGATTGAAGCATGTAATGAGCCGGGGAGTTCAAATTTAAATATTGCGATTGAATGCCATAGTTGTATTCAATGGTTAACACCCGCATTACAGCAATATCGCCAAACATGGCCTGAAGTCAATGTCGATTTCCATTCGGGGGTTACGTTTGATCCACAACCTGCATTACTACAACGTGAATTAGATGTAGTGCTAACCTCTGATATTTTAGATGATGCACGTTTACATTATACCCCGCTGTTTGACTATGAAGTTAAGCTAGTTTTATCGCCTGAACACCCTCTCGCGAATAGATTACATATTCAGCCACAAGATTTAATTGCAGAAACCTTATTTATTTATCCTGTGCAAAGAGAGCGTTTTGATGTGTGGCGCCATTTTTTACAACCCGCAGGAATAACACCACATTTTAAACATGTCGATAATACATTGTTGTTAATTCAAATGGTTGCAGCTGGCATGGGGATCGCAGCTCTACCTCATTGGGCAGTAGAAAATTTTGAAAAACAAGGATTAGTGGTGACAAAAACATTAGGCGAAGGATTATGGAGCCGGTTATATGCAGCCAACCGTAGTGGAGAGCAACATCAACCGGCAATTCGTGAATTTATTCGTTTATCAGGTCAGCACGCTGTTAACAATCTTCCTTTTGTAAAACAGGTCGGTGTATCCAGCGTCGATGGATCCAAAGTGATGCAACAATCAGGCTCGCGCCTATGATGAAACTTGGCCAATTTGGATGTTGTTGCCAAATAGAGAAATTAACTAATAATCCGGCTGGAATCATCATGTTATTCATAATAGCTAAGGTTCCAGCATCAACTTGTGTGGCACCATAGTTCCACATGAAATAACCTATTCCAGAAGCCCCTATTCCTAACCAGAATAAAACACCCCATTGTAGCGATGTTGTTGGCATTTTCTGCCAATCAGCAAAACACAACGCACCAATCAGTGAAACGGCAACAGCACCAAGATAAAACCAAGAAAACGCATGATGTTGTGGAATTGGATGTACTTCCATTAATCGCTTATAACCCACCTGACCGATAGCAAAGAAAATATTAGCAAGTTGCACTAATAACAATCCATACCAAAAATCATCACTTAAATGGTCATAACGAATAATAGCGGCCCCTAACACGGCTAATAAGGAGCTGAATGCATAACCCCAGCGTAATTTCTGGCGTTCTAATAGATCATAAATTAACGTGACATAAAGCGGTGTTAATACGGTAAATAGTAAGAATTCTGCGACGGTCAAATAGTTATAAGCATGGAAGACAAACAGATACATGATACCAAGTTGGCAAGCTCCCACACTCATATAAAGCAAAATCACCTTAAAACGAATTCCCTTCCAACGTAAGAAAGGTAAAAAGACCAAAGCCGCTAAAGAAACACGGATCAAAACAGAGAGCCAACTATCAACCTGACCCGCAAGATACTCGCCGATCAGGCTAAAAGAGGCTGCCCATAACAGTGTTGTAATAATGAGCAACCACATAATTAACTATCTTTCTCAACTAACAGTGCTTCCATTAAATCCAATTCATGTAGCAACAATTGGAGTGTTTCATTACTGATTTTTCGCGTAGCCCTTAAATGGTAAAGCTCACCACGTTCAGCACGTAATGCAGTTAGGCGAAAACGTCTTTCAAGATCTTCTTCTAACATGTTATGAACCATTTCATCTTGGTTTGCAGTACGACGTCGTAAATAGCCTGTTACCCGGGAAGCAACTTCATTAATTTCTTCTGCATCAAGTTGCTCTTCTGTACTAGCAGCTAAACGCTCTTCCATTTTATTCAAGCTGACAATCGCCACTTCTGCCATAATTTTTCGCGCATAACGAACTTCATTTTTATCGGCTTCTTTATCCGTAGTTTTCACGCCTTTCAACAGGAAAGGAAGCGAAATAATACCGACAAGGATTGACAGTAAAATAACACCCGCTGCGATAAAGATGATTTGATAACGACCAGGGAAAGTACTGCCATCAGTTAAAAAGAGTGGAATAGAGAGCGCACCTGCTAGAGTAATCGCACCACGAACACCAGCAAATGACGAAAGCCACAGTTCACGCGTTGTATAATTGGCAAAATCAAGTGGGTGTTTTCTCATAAAGATACGGCTAATTTTTTTCATCAGCCATAACCATGTAAAACGTAAAATAAGTAATGCAAAATAGATGACAAATACGGCAGCAAACAACATCCACACTTCGACTTCTGGATCAAGGTCGGCCTGAATAACAGAGCTTGTCCAAATAATCGGAAGTTGTAAGCCGAGCATAATAAAGACAAGGCCGTTAAAGACAAATTCAAGCATTGACCACACGCTATCAGCACGTAAACGCATTGCGAGTGGTGCATTACGAATTACACCGGATTTACTGATAGTCATACCTGCAGCAACAGCAGCTAAAATTCCTGAAAAACCAATATGCTCTGCAATTAAGTAGGACGCAAAAGGTAGCAATAACATAAAGACGATTTGTGTAGCAGGATCATCACCACTCCAGCGACTCATTAATCGCAGAGATTTACTGTAAATCAAGGTGACGCCAATACCGGCCAATAATCCGCCGACAGCGACTTTAAAGAACTCAAGTGTCGCGCCCCCCACAGTAAACACCATAGTGCCCATTGCTACAGCAACCGCAAATTTCAAGGCAACCAGACCTGAAGCATCATTCATTAATGCTTCACCCTCTAAAATACCCATTATTCGCTTAGGTATTCGCCCTTTACCAACGATGGAAGAAAGAGCTACCGCATCCGTTGGTGAAAGCACCGCCGCTAATGCGAATGCAGAAATCAGAGGGATACTTGGCATCATCCAATAAATTAAATAACCAATACCAACAACAGTTACCATCACTAAAACAAGCACAAGAATAAAAATCTCACGCCCATTTTGAATAAATTCTCGTGTCGGCGTTTTCCAACCATCAACAAACAACAAAGGAGGGATCAATAGGACGAGGAATAATTCAGGATCAAAAGTGACATGTAAACCAAATTGAGGCCATGCCAATAAAGCCCCTATCACAATCTGTATTAATGGTAACGGAACACGAAAGGGAATTAGTTTTGTAATAACCCCCGAAACTGAAACCACCAGTATTAAAATCAAAATAGTAAAGAAAATTTCCATGTTACCCTTACATGCCTATTTTTATCCCAAAAACTTGTTATCTTTTCCTTAAAAAAGAAAACCCTACTGAATGATAAAAAAACACACCCTGCAAAAATTTATGCGCCATGCCTTTCTTTACCTTTCCTTATTTTAAACAGATCCCACACAGACTCATGTGTAATTATTTAAAATTAAGATTAATCGTATCTAACGCTACAAATTGCGCACTTCTCATTACTCTTTATTTATTAACGGCATTAAACATCGAAAGCATACGTTTTTATTTCTCTTTTTCCGTCTAAACGATGTAATTACTCGTATACAAACGTAAAACATTAAGAAATTAAATAAAAATAACAAATAAAAGACAATATCGATTAATTTTTAGAGCAATGTCGCTTATTCACATGATTATTCAATCGTTCTTAACATCGACATCATGACGACATCACAATACTTTCCATCTCTAAACGCCGCTTTACGGCGTATACCTTCAACTTCAAAGCCTAATTTTTTATATAAATGTAAGCCTTTTTCATTATCTGAATACACTTCCAACTCTAAACGCGTTGCGGCTAACCAATTGAATGCATAATCAATTGCTGTATTGATAAGTAACTTACCGACACCTTTTCCAGAATACTCTGCACCAACACCAATACCGAAACTGACAATGTGGCGACGACGAGGATGATTATCAATTATCAGAGCTAAATGCCCCGCAACTTGACCATCAATAGTTGCTACAAAATTAGGAATATTTTGTTCTGCAAATTCGAGTAATCTTTTTTTCCACATCGTCACAGAAGGGTAAGGAAATTGGCAAGTACAAATATATAAATCAGGATGAGTATATAACTGTTGAATTGCGGTTGCGTCGTCTGGCTCGCCATGGCGTATTTTTATTTCTTGCATATATTCTACCAATTATTTAAAAACTAAGCTTAATTTCGACAATAGCGAATTAAAGTAGATAAATAAATAGCAAAAAAGCGGAATATAGATATATTCCGCTTTTTGTCTTTAAAACCGATGATTCGAATTAAATCGCCCACTCGCCCGCATAAAATGCCACTAAAGCAATAGTAATTAATACTGTACCAATATTGAGTTTACGCCACTCGCCAGCAAATACTCGACCAATCACTAAACAGCCAAAACCTAACATAATGCCTGTGACGATATTGCATGTTAAAACAATAAATACAGCACACACCATGCCAGACATAGCATCAACAAAATCACTGAAATCTAATTTAGTGACATTACCTAGCATCAATAAACCTACATACATTAACGCAGGTGCTGTTGCATAAGCTGGAACTAAATAAGAGAGAGGCGATAAGAAAAGGATCAGTAAAAATAAAATACCCACCACTGTTGCGGTTAATCCTGTTTTACCACCAGCGGCGGTTCCTGCGGCTGATTCAACATAAACTGCAGCTGGGGCTGCACCAATCACACCCGCAAAAATACTACTGACGGAGTCAGAAGTTAGTGCTTTTCCGCCATTAATAATTTGTCCGCGTTTATCTAATAAATTGGCTTGCCCTGCCACCGCACGGATAGTTCCAGTTGCATCAAAAATCGCAGTCATTACTAATGCAAGTACACTTGGTAAAACTAAAGGTTGTAATGCTCCTTTAATATCCATTGCGAATAATAAAGAAAGCCCTTCTTCACCTAATTGAGGCATTTTAAAAACACCTTGGTATTTTACATTAGGATCGAAAATCAGACCAATAATCGAAATGGCAACAATCACTAATAGCACGCCACCCGGTACTTTACGCTTTTCTAATCCGAAAATAGCGGCTAATCCAGCAAGTGACATCAGAACAGAAAATGAAGTGAATTTCCCCATTGCAACAGGTAAACCATCAAATGGGTTTTTCACCACTAATCCAACACTGTTTGCTGCGATTAAAAGTAGAAATAGCCCTATCCCTATTCCTGCGCCATGAGCAATACCTGTCGGAATATTTTTTAATATCCAAGTGCGAATGCCAGTTAATGAGAATACGGTGAATAAACACCCCATTAAAAACACAGCACCTAAAGCAACAGGTACAGAGATGTTTTGTCCTAAGACCAAGCTGAAAGCGGTAAATGCTGTTAATGAAATAGCACAACCAATTGCCATAGGAAGATTTGCCCACAATCCCATTAGAAGAGAGCCCAATCCCGCGACTAAACAGGTTGCGATAAAAACCGCTGTATGTGGAAAACCGGCTTGCCCTAACATGCTAGGAACAACAATCACGGAATACACCATCGCCAAAAATGTCGTCAAACCGGCGATCATTTCTTTGCGAACAGTTGTACCGCGAGCTGTAAGTTTAAAATAGCTATCCAGTTTACCTGTGGTTGCTGATTGATTAGCAGACATTACATTCCTCTGACATAAAAACGGTTCACTCTCCAAAAAACGAAAACGATTACGTATCAATTAAAATAACCTCTTACCGATAAAAATCTTAAGAGGGAGTCAAAAGCAAACGTTTGGTTTTTCGTGTGGATTAAGTGAGAGAATTTGACGCAAACGATTATCTGGTGCTTTTAGGGTAAGAATCAAGCGAAAAAATACATTTTTAATAAAAATGTCATAAAAAGATAATTTAAAGTCAGAAAAAAAGAAAAAGAGGAAAAGAAGGGTGCCGTTACCACTTTTTAGTTCGCTAACTAACTCGCCCGTTTAACATAAAAGGGATTATTTGAAGGGGGTAGGTTTCCAGCGTTCCTCTAACTTTTCTAATAGCTCAAACGTTATTTCTTGAACAAAATTTTTCATAGTAGGATGAAAACTTGCTATTAAAGCGACTTTTTGATTTGAACTGGTCATTTCTTTTAATGTGAATACTTCTGTTTTTCCTAAAAAAAAACTTTTTAAAATATACCTCTCAGGCGTTCGCTTAATTGGATTACCTATATGTTGATAAAGCCATTGGTCGGTCATAACCTGTTCTAACCCAAACGGGATTTTATTGGGGAATACCCAACCGTTTTTCATATTATCAGGGATTAATGTCAGTGTAATTTGAGAGAGCGTTTTTAATGGGTTTTTAAATGATAAAAAAACATATTCTTTGCTCATCCGTAACTTTAAGGTGATATCACCCGAATTGCCTCGTGGTTTAGTTTTATAAGGGATTAATCCGTCGTCATAAAGCTCATCATAGGTATCCCCTAATCGCCGTACTAAGGCTTCAATATTCACACTCATTGATATAATCCTCTCGCTCTATTTAATCGGTGTATTTCTGCTAAAACGTTATCCAATTATGTTTGATAGGGTAATCATGCCTTAAAATCGTTTTGAAGGACGTGAATATGGATAAACGGGATCATTTATAGTGATCAGGTTTCCAACGTGCTTCTAAATCGTCTAATAATTCAAAGGTGATTTTTTTAGCAAAGCCTTTCATTTCGGGGTGATAGCTAACCAAAAGAGAGACTTTTTGGTTTAAGTGAGTCTGCTCTTTTAATATAAATACCTCTGCTTTACCATAGGGAGTCCCTAGGAGAACCTTTTCTGGTGCTCGTCTAATCGGGTTACCCATATGCTGATAAAGCCATTGGTCAGTCATGATCTGTTCTAACTCAAACGGGATTTTATTGGGAAATACCCAGCCATTTTTCATATTGTCAGGAATTAAAGTTAGCGTAATTTGTTTTAATTCTTTTGATGGATTTTTAAAGGATAAAAAAACATATTCTTTACGCATCCATAACTTTAAAGTGATATCACCCGAATTGCCTTGCGGTTTAGTTTTATAAGGGATTAATCCGTCGCTATAAAGTTCATCATAGGTATCCCCTAATCGCAGCACTAAGGCTTCAATATTCACACTCATTGGTATAATCCTCTCGCTCTATTTAATCGGTGTATTTCTGCTAAAACGTTATCCAATTATGTTTGATAGGGTAATCATGCCTTAAAATCGTTTTGAACGACGTGAGTATGGATAAACAGGCGGTTTTCGCCAACTAACTCGCCCGTTTAACATAAAAGGGATTATTTGTAGTGATCGGGCTTCCAACGTGCTTCTAAATCTTCTAATAATTCAAAGGTAATTTCTTGAACAAAATTTTTCATAGTAGGATGAAAACTTGCTATTAAAACGACTTTTTGATTTGAGTTTGTCTTCTCTTTTAAGGTGAATACTTCAGTCTTACCATAGGGGGTACCTAAGATTACTTTTTCCGCCCCTTGCCTAATTGGATTCCCCATATGCTGATAAAGCCATTGGTCTGTCATAACCTGTTCTAGCCCAAAGGGGGTTTTATTGGGAAATACCCAACCATTTTTCATATTATCGGGGATTAGTGTCAGTGACATTTGAGAGAGTTTTTTTAATGGGTTTTTAAAAGCTAAAAAAACATATTCTTTACTCATCCGTAACTTTAAAGAATTATCACCCGAATTACCTTGCGGTTTAGTTTTATAAGGGATTAACCCATCGTCATAAAGCTCGTTATAGGTATCCCCTAATCGCCGTACTAAGGCTTCAATATTCACACTCATTGATATAATCCTCTCGCTCTATTTAATCGGTGTATTTCTGCTAAAACGTTATCCAATTATGTTTGATAGGGTAATCATGCCTTAAAATCGTTTTGAACGACGTGAGTATGGATAAACAGGCGGTTTTCGCTAACCAACTCGCCCGTTTAACATAAAAGGGATTATTTGTAATGATCGGGCTTCCAACGAGCTTCTAAATCCTCTAATAATTCAAAGGTGATTTCTTCAGAAAAGCCTTTCATTTCTGGGCGATAGCTAACCAAAAGAGAAACTTTTTGATTTGAGTGAGTCCTCTCTTTTAATGTAAAGACCTCTGCCTTACCATAGGGAGTTCCTAAGATAATATCTTCGGGTGCTCGCTTAATTGGATTACCTATATGTTGATAAAGCCATTGGTCGGTCATAACCTGTTCTAACCCAAACGGGATTTTATTGGGGAATACCCAACCGTTTTTCATATTATCAGGGATTAATGTCAGTGTAATTTGAGAGAGCGTTTTTAATGGGTTTTTAAATGATAAAAAAACATATTCTTTGCTCATCCGTAACTTTAAGGTGATATCACCCGAATTGCCTCGTGGTTTAGTTTTATAAGGGATTAATCCGTCGTCATAAAGCTCGTTATAGGTATCCCCTAATCGCCGCACTAAGGCTTCAATATTTACACTCATTGATATAATCCTCTTGCTCTATTTAATCGGTGTATTTCTGCCAAGATTTCATCCAATCATATTTGATAGGGTGATCATGCCTTAAAATCGTTTTGAACGACGTGAATATGGATAAACGGACGACTTTAATTAACTCGCCCGTTTAACATAAAAGGGATTATTTGTAGTGATTGGGTTTCCAACGTGCTTCTAAATCCTCTAATAATTCAAAAGTTATATCTTTAACAAAATTTTTCATGGTGGGATGAAAACTTGCTATTAAAGCGACTTTTTGATTTGAACAGGTCATTCCTTTTAATGTAAATACTTCTGTTTTTCCTAAAAAAAAACTTTTTAAAACATACCTCTCAGGCGTTCGCTTAATTGGATTACCTATATGCTGATAAAGCCATTGGTCGGTCATAACCTGTTCTAACCCAAAGGGGATTTTATTGGGAAATACCCAGCCATTTTTCATATTATCGGGGATTAATGTCAGTGTAATTTCAGCGAGTTTTTTTGATGGGTTTTCAAAAGCTAAAAAAACATATTCTTTTCTCATCCATAATTTTAAAGTGATATCACCCGAATTACCTTGCGGTTTAGTTTTATAAGGGATTAACCCATCGTCATAAAGTTCATTATAGGTATCCCCTAATCGCCGCACTAAGGCTTCAATATTCACACTCATTTATATAATCCTCTTGCCCTATTTAATCGGTGTATTTCTGCCAAGATTTCATCCAATTATATTTGATAGGGTGATCATGCCTTAAAATCGTTTTGAACGACGTGAGTATGGATAAACGGACGACTTTAATTAACTCGCCCGTTTAACATAAAAGGGATTATTTGTAGTGATCGGGTTTCCAACGTGCTTCTAAATCCTCTAATAATTCAAAGGTGATTTTTTTAGCAAAGCCTTTCATTTCAGGGTGATAGTTAACCAAAAGAGAGACTTTTTGATTTGAGTGAGTCCTCTCTTTTAATATAAAGACTTCTGATTTACCAAGAAAATTATTCAGTACTGTTTTTTCAGGAGCTCGCCTAATTGGATTACCCATATGCTGATAAAGCCATTGGTCTGTCATAACCTGTTCTAGCCCAAAGGGGATTTTATTGGGAAATACCCAGCCATTTTTCATCTTATCGGGGATTAATGTCAGTGTAATTTGCTCTAATTTTTTTGATGGATTTTTAAAGGATAAAAAAACATATTCTTTGGACATTCTGAGAGTCACTTCATCATCACCCGAATTGCCTTGCGGTTTAGTTTTGTAAGGGATTAACCCATCGTCATAAAGTTCATTATAGGTATCCCCTAATCGCCGCATTAAGGCTTCAATATTCACACTCATTAGTATAATCCTCTTGCTCTATTTAATCGGTGTATTTCTGCCAAGATTTCATCCAATTATATTTGATAGGGTGATCGTGTCTTAAAATGGCGTACAGGGATTGCTACGGGGGTGAACGGGCGGTTTTCGCTAACTAACTCGCCCGTTTAACATAAAAGGGATTATTTGTAGTGATCGGTTTTCTACCTTTCTTCTAATAATTCAAATCCTATTTTTTTAACAAAATTTTTCAGGGTAGGATGAAAACTTGCTATTAAAGCAACTTTTTGATTTGAGTTTGTCTTCTCTTTTAATATAAACACTTCTGTCTTACCATAGAGAGTCCCTAAGATAATTCTTTCCAGTGTTCTCCTAATCGGATTGCCAATATGTTGATAAAGCCATTGGTCGGTCATAACCTGTTCTAACCCAAACGGGATTTTATTGGGAAATACCCAGCCATTTTTCATATCATCGGGGATTAATGTCAGTGACATTTGAGCGAGTTTTTTTGATGGATTTTCAAAAGCTAAAAAAACATACTCTTTACTCATCCGTAATATTAAAACATCATCACCCGAATTACCTTGCGGTTTAGTTTTATAAGGGATTAATCCGTCGCTATAAAGTTCATCATAGGTATCCCCTAATCGCAGCACTAAGGCTTCAATATTTACACTCATTAGTATAATCCTCTTGCTCTATTTAATCGGTGTATTTCTGCCAAGATTTCATCCAATTATATTTGATAGGGTGATCGTGTCTTAAAATGGCGTACAGGGATTGCTACGGGGGTGAACGGGCGGTTTTGTATATCTAACTCGCCCGTTTAACATAAAAGGGATTAGCTGTAATGATCGGGCTTCCAACGAGCTTCTAAATCCTCTAATAATTCAAATGTTGTTTCTTGAACAAAATTTTTCATAGTAGGGTGAAAGCTCGCTATTAAAACTATTTTTTGATTTGAGTGAGTCCTCTCTTTTAATATGAACACTTCTGCCTTGCCATAGGGAATCCCTAAGATAATATTTTCAGGGGCTTGCCTAATTGGGTTACCCATATGCTGATAAAGCCATTGGTCTGTCATAACCTGTTCTAGCCCAAAGGGGATTTTATTGGGAAATACCCAGCCATTTTTCATATCATCGGGGATTAATGTCAGTGACATTTGAGCGAGTTTTTTTGAGGGATTTTTAAAAGCTAAAAAAACATATTCTTTGCTCATCCGTAACTTTAAAGAATTATCACCTAAATTACCTTGCGGTTTAGTTTTATAAGGGATTAACCCATCGTCATAAAGTTCATTATAGGTATCCCCTAATCGCAGTACTAAGGCTTCAATATTCACACTCATTTGTATAATCCTTTTGCTCTATTTAATCGATGTAATTTAGCTAAAACTTCATCGAGTTCTTCATCAGACATATTATATTCCGCTTTTAAACATCCTCTGTTTGCTTCCCAATTTCGCTCAACTGCGGCTTTTAAATCCTGACTGTCATACTCTTTTCGACGTAATTTGATGTCATCGTCTAAGTCTATCCAGGTTCGGTTTTTTCCACCGTAAGTTTCACTGCATTTTTGGTGTATGGATTTGGGGATTGCGACGGATGCCACGTTATCTAATGCTATAGTTAATTGAGTTTCAGTTATTTTTGGATTTAACTTTGTTAAATAAATTTCCACTGCAGCTTGTGACGGAATATGGTCAACTTCATAAATTCCCCCTTTAGAGAGTTTTCTTAATTTTCCGTAATAGTCGACCTCTAAAAAATTCACGAGTCTTTTTTGAAAATAGACATAAATGGCGGGCACTTCCCCCCAAGGGTCGACAATAATAAAATCATTAAAATCGTCTTCTTCCAAGGGAAAGGTTTCGACCCAACCTTCTTGTCGTTCTTCAGGAAAACCAGGAGGCGCATTCAGCGATTGTTCAGGAATAGGGTTCGGTAAGCGCCAAATTTCTTGAGGTTCAGGTAACGGGAGTGGGGGCGTTGTATAGCCAAACTCACCCCCATCATGAATAAGCGTTTCTTGTCGCCCATTATCCAAACTAAACTTAACGGCATGAAAAGCATCACTAGTGTTTGAGGGGATATATTCTGCGGTATTCCTCACCATATCCCAATGAAATGTTCCTTCAATATCAGGATCTAAGAATGTGGCAGTGCCATCTTCATGACGCTCAGCAAATCGGACTCTGACATGATTGAGTCCACTAGCTTCATTGACAATATACCCAGCGACCTTGGTGGCATATCCTGTACTTTCATCATCAACAATCCTGAATCGAACGCCCGTGATGACGGTGCTTTTTTTATGAGCAAGCTGCCGTAAAGTGGCTTCTTCCGTATAATTTTGTCCTTTGACTGTCTGAGGTGATCGAGAAAAACCGCCGACTAAAAGGGGCGAATTTATCATTCTACTGATGAATAGTTGGTCTTCGTTTGGATCTCCAGCAGGCTCAGAGTGAAAAAGTAAGCCTAAAACCCCCCATCGAGAGGCAATCGCAATATCTTTAACGGCATTGAGGACACCTTGATAAGGCACGGGGGTAGGTTTAAAGATAGGCTTAGGTAATATGATGGATTTAGGCGACGCATAGGATAGTGAACGCGCTTCCATGAAAAGTTTAGCTGACGCTATGGAAACAGAAACAGGAGTTACCTGACCTCCTGCTGTCGTTTTTCCTTTATCTTCATCTCTTCGTCTATGAATAAAATATTCCGGCATTCATTACTTCCTAAAACAATAGTATTAAGTGAAATGAAAATATCTTAATTAATTGTTTTTATTGAATTCACTTCAAATAAGATAATAAATAGGTATATTTATCCATTATTAATCAGTTACTTAGATAAATAATACCGCTCGTTCCCTATGTGTGGCGATCAATGGTTTGCAGTATTCGTTATTTTTATCTGAAGATAATGTCGTCTTCTACTTCTAACGTTAGATGAATAAGTGTTGTTTTAGCAAACGACTTTCTGTTCAATATAGGCATTTCTAGATTATTCTTAATAAATTTTAAAATAAGTACAATTACGAAATATAATTATAATCATTTATAAAAAACAATAAGATAAAGTTAAATATTTAGAAATGAAGAAAAAAGAGATTTCCTCTATCGCACTCCTAACACCCTAAATGGAATACGATAGAAGAGGAATGATATTAAGATGAGCTACTACTACTATTGAGTGCTTCAACGCCTAGATTCCAACGTTCCATCGTTGATATTAAGAATAAGCCAGTCATGGCAACCAATAAAAATGGTAGTGAAGATGAAGAAATTTCTGACAACGCGCCAGCCAGCAAAGGCCCAGACAAATTACCAATTCCCCATAACATCGCCGCAGACGCATTTGCAACCATCAGATCATTACCTGAGAAATATTGCCCTATTTGTACTAATGCAATGGTGTATATCGCACCCGCTGTTGCCCCCAGCACCAGTAATAGAGGCCAAATCAAAAATGTATGAGACATCGTGATCGGTAATAATAAGCTTGCGAGTAAAGTCACCACACCACAAATTCGATATAACCGCGTTCTGTTCATATGATCAGCAAGCCAGCCAAATGGCATTTGCATAATGGCGTCACCGGCTAAAATAGCACTTATCATCATGGCTGCAATAGCTTCAGTATGTCCCATACTTAGGCCATAAATAGGAAACATAGAAAGTACGGTACCATCAAAAAAAGCAAAGAAAACAATACCGCCGCAGATTGCGGGTGCAACTTTAACAAAACGAATAATAGAAAAATTCGGCTCTTGCGTATCTTTTGGTAATTTATCTCCTGTTTTCTGATCCATCATTAAAAACAGGGCAATAGAGATAATATGAATAAAGACACTAATTAAAATAGGTGTTTTATCTGCGACGCCATAAAGCGCAATAATTGAAGGCCCTAATAACTGGCTGATAGTAAATACCGTAGTATATACCGCTAAAATTCGCCCACGTTTATTATCTGGTGAAAGCTCATTAATCCATGTCTCTCCTAAACAAATCATCACACCACTGGCAATACCAGTGATAAGTCGTAAAGAAAATAACAACTCTAGCGGTAAGCTTCCCATTAAGGGTAATAAACTGATTGCAGAAATAATGGTTGCTAAAAGCATCGCAAAGCGTTTACCAATCCATTGCACAATACGCCGAGCAAAAGGTGAAATAATTAACATCCCAATAGCTGGCGCGGCAGAAATAAGTCCGATGATAGATTCACTAATACCCGCTAAATTAAGACGTAGTGCAACCATGGGAATAGTTAATCCGATAACAATCCCGATAACGCCAATGCTTACCGTGATAGTTGTTATCGCAAAAATTTCAGATTGGCGATAATTTTGATGTGACATGTTATTTTGTTTCTGTGAATAACAGAAACCTCTGTAATAAAAGAAAGGGGGTTAAATAAAATATTGTTGTATTATAGGGGATAAGAAATAGATAAACATGCTTAAAAAACAACATTAATCAGAGAAAGATCTCCATTTGACTCACGAAGATCTTTGCCTTTCACAATATTCTCACTTCGCCGTCATTTATCTTACAACACTTAAGAAAAATAACGGTAAATAAGCACAGCACCAGATATCAATACAATAGTATAAATCACACTCATAAATCGTGCTTTCGACATACGTAATGTTAAATTTCGCCCTAACCAAACACCTGCAAACATGGCTGGTAAGAAAATAACAGCTAATTTAAGAATATCTAATTGCCAATAAATTCCTGCAAATAAAAAAATCACCACTCGAGTTAATGTGCTAAAACCGATCAACGTTGTTTGTGTAATGCGAAACTTATTTTTGTCTGCAATTCTGCCTGACAAGTAAATCGCATATAAAAATCCCCCACTACCAAACAACGCGCTAAATACACCGCCGATTAATCCAAAAGGATAAACTAAGCGTTGAGAAAATTGGCTTTCTTGTTTTTTCCAAAACAGTGCATAAATTGCATAACAAGCAGCAAATAGACCTAAAAGAAGAGAGAGTAAATCAGGACGTGTGGTTAATAAAATTGTTGCCCCAACAAGGCTACCAATAATAATAAGCGGGATAAGATAACGGATCTCTTTAAAATCAGCCTGCTTACCATCCCTTGCGACATTCACTATAGCTGCGCTTAAATCGATTAGTGCCAATAAAGGAACTATCATTGGCAATGGTAAATAAAGCGCCAAGACTGGCCCTGCAATTAATGCTGATCCAAATCCTGCCATACCAAAAATCACGTAAGCAAAAAATAAGGTGAATAGACAAATAAAAATATCAGCCCAACTGAGCAATTCCATCATAAAAAACCTTGAATAGTTATCATTTACGCAAAGATATTAGCGTAACTAGTAAAAATCGAACAGTGATCGTAAGACTATTCACAAAATACAGCAGAAACAGAACCTCATTTTTCCGAATACGGTTAATTAGTGTTATTATCTAATCGGAATGACACTTTTAAACTAACGATATTTTAAATTGGCAATGAACCCACAACCTCCTAAAAAAACAAATGAATACCTTGGTAATAAAGTTAAACAATTAAGACAATCTCGAAACTTGTCACTTAATGAGTTATCAAGAAAGTCAGGAATATCCAAGGCAGCATTGTCAAAATTAGAATCCGGTGATTCTAATCCTAGAATCGATACCTTAGAGGCTATCGCGATAGCCCTTGGCTTTCCTTTGGGAGATTTATTTAGTTTTACACGCGAAGAGTACCCTCGCTTAGAACGACATAAACCTATCGTGGGTGATTATGCCCAAGAGTTTAAATTCCGTATTGGTATCGGCAATATTACTGAGATTTGGCATATCGAGATGAAGCATGGCGCGATTATTAATAGCCCTGCTCACGCTGATGGTACTCAAGAACACATCATGGTCTATTCTGGTAAATTAATGATGCGTTTTGATAACGACGAAACGGTTTTATTAGAAACTGGTGATTTTTATGCTTTTCATGGTAATGCGCCCCACTCTTATATTTGTGTAGAAGGCCATTTGCGCGCCTCTGTAATTATGTCTAGCCCAAATCAACAGCATTACCATCATCGCCCTTAAGCACTATATTGGCTCGCTCTTAATGATAAAGAGAGAGCCAATCTACATTAATTTAAATAACTTTCCATTTGCTCAAAAACACGTAAGTCATCGCTGAATCTCACTTCTTTTACGTCTTCAAGCTTTTCTACCTGACTCACCATCTGCATTAGGCGATCATCTTTTTGCACTAATAGCCAAATCCGGCTTTTATCGCTATTTTTCATTGGTAAACACAAAATGCCATCGACGTTAAATGCGCGACGAGCAAATAGACCACAAATATGGGTCATAACACCGGGATGGTTGCGAACAATCAATTCCAGCGCGATAGGTTGTGATTGGTTTGACATAAATTAAGCTCCTATCATCTCAATATTTGCAGCCCCAGGTGGAACCATCGGGAATACTTTTTCGTGGATATCAATCATAACGTGAATTAAGCAAGGGCCTGGTTTTTCAATAGCAGCTTGCAATGCACTGGCGGGATCTGCTTCTTGATTTAAGTCACAGGTATCTAAACCAAAACCTTGTGCAATACGGATAAAATCTGTTTGGTAAGGGTAAGCCGCCGCATAAATGCGCTCTTCAAAAAACAGTGTTTGTTGCTGATGCACTAATCCTAATGCCTGATTATTAATCAAAATAATTTTGATATCTAATTGGTGTTCAGCCACAGTGGCAAGTTCTTGAATATTCATCATAATACTGCCATCCCCTGAGAAGCAGAGGATTTTCTTATCTGGCTCAGCTAATGCGGCACCAATTGCAGCAGGTAAACCGAAGCCCATCGTACCTAAACCACCAGACGTTAACCATTGTCGAGGTCGATTTAACGGATACGCTTGCGCTACCCACATTTGGTGTTGCCCTACGTCAGTCGTAATAATCGCATCATCATCTACGCAATTTGCGGCCGCCAATACAATACCGTAACCACTCAGAATATTTTCAGAGTTTTTCATTTCTAATGGATATTCTTGTTTCAGTGTCGTAACACGTTCTATCCATTCATTACGCTTGTTTGTATTAATCAATGGTAATAACAGTGATAATACGGATTTCGCATCGGCGTGGATCGCAATATCAGGGCGTTTGATCTTACTAATTTCAGCGCGATCGATATCAACATGAATAATTTTAGCATTAGGGCAAAACTTCTCGGCTTTACCAATGGCACGATCGTCAAATCTAGCCCCTAATACAATCAACAGATCCGCTTCTTCCAAAATAAAATTGGTACTACGAGTCGCATGCATACCCAACATTCCCAAATACAGTGGATGCGAAGGTGGCATTAATCCTAACCCCATTAAGGTCATGGTTGTTGGCAGATTATTTTTCTCTGCTAATTCAATTGCTTCTTTACATGCTTCAGAGCTAATGATCCCCCCACCTAAATATAAAACAGGGTTTTTAGCCTGATTAATCATTTGCGCCGCTTGTATCACTAAATCAGTATTAAACGCGGGAACAGGATCTTTTTGTGGAATAGGCGGTAACGCTTCTAATGTAATTTTGGCTTGTTGAATATCTTTTGGTACGTCAACCCAAACAGGCCCCGGTCTTCCTGACATTGCTAAACGAAACGCATCACAAATAATTTCAGGTAACTCAGCAATATCACGAACTAAATAGTTATGTTTAGTAATGGGAATAGACATGCCGTAAGTATCAACTTCTTGGAAAGCATCAGTTCCAATCATCGCTGAAGATACCTGACCTGTAATACAAACTAAAGGAATAGAATCAAGCTTAGCATCGGCAATTGCTGTTACTAAATTTGTCGCACCCGGCCCACTCGAAGCAATACAAACAGCAGGTTTACCATTTGCACGGGCAATCCCTTGTGCAATAAAACCAGCACCTTGTTCATGGCGAGTTAAGATATGTCGAATAGATTTACTTTGGCTCAATGCGTCATACAACGGAAGCGCAGCCCCACCAGGAATACCCGCAACGGTCGTAATGCCTTGTCGTTCCAGTAAATAAACGATTAATTGTGCGCCAGTAAACGTTCTACTTGTTGTGGCGTTTTCTTGTTGATCACCCATTTTTATCTGTCCTTTGTTTTAAGCCGGACTTGATGGGCAGGTAGAAATGAAAAACCCCGCCCGGTTAGTGCGCCGGCGGGGTTTCGAAACTGTGTTGATTCGGACCCGTTACGGCGCTTTGCCGACGACCACCACCACACGCACGACAACCACAGCCGCGATGTGCGCTGTTAGTCGTAGGCTTTGTAGTAGAGTAGTGATGATCATGGGTTACCTATCAATTAATTTAATGATGTGTTTACGTGTTATCTGTATTTAAAAAAACATAACTTCTACAAATTAACAACCTTTTTTTTCGGTTTATTTTTTATCACCACTAAAAACGAGAGCTAGATCACTTCTAATGAAAATCAAAAAATAATGACGATAACAGCACAAAAAACCAGATTAATTTCATATTACAGAATAACCAAAAATCCTTTTATCTGCGTAAACACACCCACTCAATTTTATAAAAACGCAACTTGAACCAAGAGTAATGTTGCCGAAAGTACAAACATAAATACCACCATCGGCATAATAAATTTAAGCCATTTGTTATAGGAGATATCTAACATTTGCAAGGTCGCTAACACCAGTCCGGTAGGAGCTAAGAACAACATAATATATTGCCCCCAGTTATATGCTGACACCACCATATAACGAGGAACACCGACTGCATCTGCTAATGGTGCCATAATTGGCATCGCTAAAACCGCAAGGCCAGAAGAGGAAGGAACAATAAAACCTAAACAAATAAAAACAACGAGCTGTGCTAATAAGAACAAGCTTGGTGGCATTCCTGCAACCATATGAGACATAAACTCAAGGATAGTATCGGCAATTTTACCTTGTTCCATCACAAGGTTAACACCTCGCGCTAAACCAATAATTAATGAAACGCCTACTAACTCAGATGCCCCATGAATAAATCCATCAATGGCCGTTTTTTCTTTTAATCCAGAGAGAAAAATAATGATGATGGCAATGGCTAAAAAGAGAGCAGCCATTTGTGGAAACCACCAGCCCATATCCATGACGCCCCAAACCATAATAGGAAAAGCGGCAACAAATAAGCAGAGGATCACTTTACGACGCCACGAAAATTCTAATATCTCATTAGGATCGTAATTACTTAAAAAACGTTGTTTAAAACTTTCGGCATTCTCATAATTATAAGAAAAAGCAGGATCTTTTTTAATTTTTTTACAATACCAGTATAAATAAACCAAAACGCCAATCGTACCAATCACTAAGCCAATAGTACGAAAGCCGATCCCTTCAATAAAACTTATTCCTGATGCATTTGAGGCAATGACCACAGAGAATGGATTAACTGTTGAAAATCCAGCCCCCATTGAAGAAGCTAGAAAAATAGCCCCGACACACACAATAGCGTCATAACCCAATATTAAGAATATAGGGACTAATATGGGATAAAAGGCAACGGCTTCTTCTTCAATCCCACAACTTGTCCCGCCTATGGATAATATAATCGTGACACCAAATACCACTAAAAACTCTTTACCTTTGGTTCGATTTGCCAGTGCTGTTAAGCCCGCATTGAATGCACCAGTTTTATTAACAACCCCAATAAGCCCCCCCAAAACAAGAATGAAAACAATAACATCAGCCCCCTCTATCGTCCCTTTCACCATACTTTCGGTAATATCCATTATCCCTTTGGGTTGCTGTGCTACGCGTTCATAGGTTCCAGGTATCGCTATCGGTTTTTTAATTGTTCCATCAGTAAATTTATTAATTTCAATAGAGACATTTAAATCATTTAATGTCGCTTGAGTTGCAGGTAATACTTCATGAGAACCATCTATTTTCGCAACCACTAATGATGGCTCTGTTGAGTTATAACTTAATCGTTGATATTCGCCAGCTGGAATAATCCACGTTAAGCCAACCACAATTACTGTAATTGCAAATAAAATAGTAAATGCGGTCGGAAACGCAAATTTTTTAAGTTTCATAAGCGCCCTCGACTTAAATAAGAGGTAACTCTGCCAGTAGAAATAATATCTAACTGGCAGTGTTTATTTTTAGAATTAAATTTGGAATAATAAAAACAATATTAATTAGAGATAATTGTTGTGCCTGTTTTTCCTTCTAAAGCAGATAATGCATTATCTAAAGAAGTAATAATTGCTTGAGCATCCTTGTGACTTTCTTTTAGAAAATTAAGACAAGCTTCAACTTTAGGTAACATACTTCCTTTAGCAAATTGTCCTTGAGAAATATATTCTTGTGCTTGAGAGAGTGTTAATTTATCTAAATTCATTTGCTCTGGTTTATTAAAATTAATTGCCACTTTATCAACAGCCGTTAATATTAATAAAATATCTGCTTTTAATTCGACAGCTAATTTAGCACTGGAGTTATCTTTATCAATAACAGCATCAATACCTTCTAATAACTCTCCTTTTCGAATAACGGGAATACCACCTCCGCCAACCGTGATCACCACAATATTGCGTTCAACTAACTGTTTAATAATCGGTGATTCTACAATTTCTAACGGTTTGGGTGATGGAATAACTCGACGATATCCACGCCCTGCATCTTCCATAAAGTGGAAACCATGCTCTTTTTGGATAGCCTCAGCTTGCTGTTGAGTATAAAACGCGCCAATGGGTTTTGTGGGTGATAAAAAAGCAGGATCGTTTTTATCAACAACTACTTGCGTCACAATGGTCGCACAGCCATGATCTTTATTCAGATTTCTCGTACATAACTCGTCATTAATCGCCTGTTGTAGATGATAGCCGATATAGCCTTGGCTCATGGCACCACATTCAGCAAATGGCATATAAGGCGTGCCAATATTCTGTTGCGATGCATAATCCATAGCTAAATTGATCATCCCAACTTGCGGACCATTTCCATGACCAATAATGACTTGGTAGCCTTTCTCAACCAAATCTACAATCGGCTTTGCGGTTTTTCGTACTATCTGTTTTTGCTCTAGTGGCGTACTGCCCAGTGCATTTCCCCCTAAAGCAATAAATACCTTTTTAGGCATTGTTAACTCCTTGCTTTAGTTCAAAGTCGCGAACATAACGGCTTTAATGGTATGCATACGGTTTTCAGCTTGATCGAAAACTTTTGATTGGCGAGACTCAAAAACATCGTCTGCCACTTCCATTTCACTCAAGCCAAATTTTTGATAAATATCTTCACCAATAGTTGTTAAGCGGTCATGGAATGAAGGTAAACAGTGTAAGAAAATAGCGTGAGGATTTGCCATTTTCATCATAGATCCATTAACTTGATAGGATTTTAATAAACGAATACGCTCATCCCATACACTATCTGGCTCACCCATTGAAACCCAAATATCGGTATAGAGAACATCCGCGTCTTTTGCTCCTTTTTCAATATCTTCGGTTAACGTGATAGAACCTTCGTTTTCTGCCGCGATTGCACGACATTCTTTCACTAGTTGCTCTTCTGGCATTAAAGATGCTGGCCCACACGCTGTAAAATGTAAGCCTAATTTCGCACAGACTACCATTAAAGAGTTAGCAACGTTATTGCGAGCATCACCAAAGAAAGTCAGTTTAAGCCCTTTTAAATGACCAAAATTTTCTTCAACTGTTAGCATATCTGCCAACATTTGAGTTGGATGGAATTTATCGGTAAGGCCATTCCATACAGGTACTCCTGATTTCGCTGCCAATTCTTCAACTAATGACTGATCAAATCCACGATATTCAATACCATCATAGAAACGCCCTAACACACGCGCAGTATCTTCAATAGACTCTTTTTTCCCCATTTGTGATGAGCCAGGATCAAGGTAAGTCACCCCCATTCCTAAATCATAACCCGCAACTTCAAAGGCACAACGTGTGCGTGTTGAGGTTTTTTCAAATAATAAAACGATATTTTTACCTTCTAAAGAGCGATGAGGCATACCCGCCATTTTTAATGATTTAAAATGTTTAGAAAGCTTTAATAAATATTGAATTTCAGCTGATGAAAAGTCGAGTAATTTTAAAAAACTTCTACCTTTAATATTAATAGACATAATAATCCTATCTCCTAATTATTCTGATAATAATAGAGTTAAAAATGATTTGTTATTTATAAAAAATAGAGGCTTCCCCAATAACACCCGTTATTAGGAAATATGCTTTATATTTTAATTGTATGAATAGAGGGCTTACCCGTTAAAAACGGAGAAATGAAAACATTGACGTTGTTTATACATCATAATGTGGGCAATACGTCTAATATGAGGTGTTTTCCTATTATTATTTTCCATAATACTAGTACCTTCATCTATAGGTATTAAATGAGGGTTACAGTGAAACATATAGGAATTAACATTAATGTGATTATCATCTCAATTATCTATTTATGACTAAAATCATATCTCATTAAAAACAAATAATAAATCAAACATTTCATTAACACACATATATTACATGGAGAATAAAATTTATATTAGAAGACTATCTCAATTAAATTAGCAAGATAATATAAAATAAACCAAGAAAAACCATTAGACTTTATTTTGTTATTATTTATTATATTTTATAATATGTTAATATTATTGATGTAATTTAACATTAAAATAATTTAGCTAGCATCATTACAGCACTACAAATAATTAAAATTAAAGTCGCATACTGAAACACTCTATCAGGCATTCTTATCAGCAACCATTTAGACAGCGGAATAGAGATCAACGAGCCTAAAAATAACAAAAGCGCTAAATGAATATCCGTATGCCCGTCTTGCATATAAGCCAGTGCAGAAGATCCCGATAACAATGTTGTGGTAAATATAGAAGTACCAATGGCCTGCTTAATAGAGAGATTTGCATAACGTAGCAATAACGGTAATACAACTACACCGCCCCCTACACCAGTTGCACCTAAAATAACCCCAGCCATAACCGCAGGAAGTAAAAGTGCTTTAATATTTAAAGGCGCTAGCTTTGTATTTTCAACCACAACGGGAGGTAATGAGAAAAACATTCTCTGTACAAAGAGAAAGAGAGAAAAAACAATCGCACCCACCACAAGCGCATTAATTCCCCACTCTACTTGTTGCTGATACTGCTCTAATGAACCTAAATAATTAACCAAAACACTAGCCAAAAAGGTACTTGGTAGCATTATTCCTAATACAATCATTGCTCTTTTAAAAGGAATATTACCAAGGCGAAAATGCATATAAGACGAGGTGACTTTCATCAACATAGATAATAAATTTGCAGTCGCCACAGCCATTAATGCATTCATACCAAAAAAATACGTCAATACAGGTAAAACAATAACACCGCCACCCACGCCCGTTGTGCTAATAATTAAACCAATAGCAGCACCTACCGCTAATGTGGTGATAAGTAACATTATTGATTTCCTTGCATGACAGCTTTTCGTCCTTTTAATAAGGCTTTTTCTGCTGACTCACTCGCCAGTGTCATATATTTAAAAAATAACACATCAAAAGCCACCATTTGTAAAACTTGTGGCGTGATGACACCTAATTGAGAGTGCTGTTCGTCATAGAAATAAGGCAACGTATAATCAGATAATCGCGTCGCTTCATCTTGCCCAAAACGAGTTAATGCCACCGTTAAACAGCCTTCATTCTTTGCCGATTTCAACATACGATTAATATCAGCAGTATTGCCTCGTGCGGTAACCGCGATAGCAAAGTCATCAACTGATAAATTGGCAGAATAAGCCAATTGAGCATGAAGATCCGAACTAAATAAGGCGTTTTTATTCACGCGAATAAGCTTATGAAAAATATCACTTGCTACGACCGCAGAGGCGCCAATACCAAACAGGACAATGCGTTTAGCTGAGACCATTTTTTCAGCCAGCAGATCAATACAATTAGGATCTAACAAAGCCAATGAGTCCTGAATAGCACTAGTAAATAGATGGCCTGTTTTTGAAATAATTAATTCTGTTGGATCTGTTTTCGCTAAATTACCATAAAGAATATCGCCACTGCTTTTTTGTTGCTTTTCTTCTGAAAGGTAATCAATTTTAAATTCAGGATAACCACGATATCCCATTTGACGAGAGAAACGGATAACAGAAGCACTGCTTACACCGGCTTTAAGTGCCAATTCAGCCGCATTCATACTGGCAATATTCTCACTATTTTCTAATAGATAATGAGCAATACGTTGTTCTGTACCTTTGCCCTGTATTAGCAAACTTTCAAGCTTTTTGGTCAGTGTCGACATTCTGTTATCCTTTTTATTTCTGACTTATTTCTCTGGATCAGTAAATCCCATTAGCATACTGGCAATAAAACCGACAATCCATGCACCTAATACTGCAATCAAGAACTTAATAATTTGACCATCACCGACTAACGGAATTAATGATAACCCAGCTGTACCAAATGGAATAATGATCCCAACTTGGAAATATGCCATTAATGCGCCACCAGCAGCACCACCAATACATCCCGCCACAAAAGGTTTTCCTAATGGAAGAGAAACACCAAATAATAAAGGCTCACCAACACCAAAAATACCCACAGGTAATGCACCCATTAATGTTTTCTTTAAACGTAGATTTTTAGTACGTAGATAAACCCAAAAACAAGAGCCTACTTGTCCCATTCCGCCCATCGCTAAAATAGGGAACAGGTAATTTAAACCAAAAGTATTTAAGATTTCGGTATGAATAGGAATTAACCCTTGATGTAATCCTGTTAAGAGTAAAAATAAGAAACTTCCTCCTAAGGCAGCCCCAGTAACTACCGCACCACCACCTTGATTTAATAGTGATAATGATACGCCTTGCGCTAATAACTGATTAAGATAATGGCCAATAGGTTGGAATATCATAATCGCCACCAATGAAGAGACTAAAATCGTCACAAACGGCGTTAAGATAAGATCAAGACTCTCTTTAACGATGCTACGAAACCATAATTCTAGTTTTGAAGAGAACACCACCACCATTAATACCGCAAAAATCCCGCCACTGTTTGGCTGTAATTTCTCGCCAAATAAAGTGATATCAGCAAGCCCCGGCATGGCTAATAACCCCGCCATTACCGCACCAATCGAAGTTGACGCTCCCAACTCTTTAGCTGTATTTATCCCAATCATAATAGAAAGATAGGCAAATACCGTACTACCAATTAATTTGAATAATTTAAATAGCTCGGGGAATTGCTCAACTAAGCCCGGTGCGACTAAACGGATAATATTAATTAGCCCCATAATCAAACCGCAGCCAATTAAAGCAGGAATTGTCGGAACAAAAATAGCCGCTAATGTATTTAACATGCGGCGTATCGAGAAGCCTTTTTTCACTGGTGTTGACGCAGGCTTATCTTCACTACTTGCTGAACTATTTTGCATACGTTTATTCATAATAGAATAAACTTTTGCGGCGGTTCCCATTCCGACAATCACTTGATGCTGTTCGCCATTAAATACAACACCTTTAACGCCTTCGACTTGTTTTAAAGCATCAGCATTAAATAGTGAACTATCTTTTAAAATCAATCGAATGCGAGTCATACAATGTGTTAGGGTTGCCACATTTTGAAACCCACCAGCGTGTTTTTCTATTTCTATTGCTAACGTGTCGAGGTGTTCTATTTTATTAGCCATATGTGTGCCTGCTAAAGTTCAGAGTATTTACTCATATTGTTATTAATTAAATAAGGCAAGTTGCTGTTGTAGCGAACGATAAGGATATTGCTGTGTAATTTGATCAACTTTCTCCACACTCAAGTGAAGTTCATACATTAAAATGGCTTTTCTAGGATGATAATTAACCATTTTTAACAGCGTTCTGGCTCTTTCATTAGAAATTCCGCACACTTCGCTGACAATACCTTCAGCACGACGTTGTAATTTCTCATTACTCGCGATCACATCCACCATCAGGTTTTTATGCACTTTTCCAAGCTTAGTCATTACGCTGGTGCTTAACATACCCAAAATCATTTTTTGAGCCGTGCCGCTTTTCATTCTTGTAGAGCCTGTTAATACCTCTGCGCCCACATCTGGCGCAATAGATAAGTCAGCAATTTCACTCATCATACTTTTGCCACGCGTGGTAATAGAGATAGTCAACGCCTTTAGTTTCTTACCATATTGCAACGCTGCAACCGTAAAGGGAGTTCGACCGCTTGCGGCAATACCAATAACAACATCTTTATCACTGACATGACGACGTTGAAGCTCTTCAATTGCCGCTTCTTGGCTATCTTCAATATTTTCAACCGCTTTTAACATTGCATCATGACCACCTGCAATAATTGCCTGCACTAATGTAGAAGGTACACCAAAAGTTGGCGGACATTCGGCACTGTCTAATACAGCTAATCGGCCACTCGTTCCTGCACCGACATAAAATATACGCCCACCTTTTTGTAAACGTTCAGTGATTTTTTCTACCGCATTGGCAATAGCGGGTAATTCTTTTTTGACTGCATTTGCAACCGTCATATCTGCACTATTGATTAATGTGACCAATTCCAATGCACTTAACTCTGAAAATTGGGTTGTTTCTTGGTTACTTTCATTTTTAAGACATTGGCTCAATGCATCTTCTTTCATCACAACAACCTTATGAAACTAAATTTCAATTAAAATTACATCCAATGAAATTATATTTCAATCCTATTTGTCATGATGGTGTGAAATGAATCACATTATAAAAAAGCCATAACGGATCTGTTTGAAATCTGATTAATGAAATTGTGAATAACATCACGTCGACTTTGGTTATTCTGCCAACTTTTCAGTTTATTGGCAGAATGTTTAACGCATCATTTTTGCCCGCTTCTTAAGATAGTTTCAATTTCTATATCACAGGAATTTAGACTATGAGTATCTGCTACACCGTTGCTATCGATCTTGGTGCTTCAAGTGGTCGCGTCATGTTAGCCAGTTTTGATAAAGTCCATCAGCAATTATCACTGACTGAAATTCACCGCTTTACTAATCGTTTTGCTATGAATGAAAGTCATACTTGTTGGGATCTGGATTTATTAGAGCATCATATCCGTACAGGCTTATCTTTAATAGAACAGCAAAATATTGTTATAAGCAGCATTGGTATTGATACTTGGGGCGTTGATTATGTGCTACTAAACGCACAAGGAGAGCGTATTGGTCTAAGTTATTCTTATCGTGATAAACGCACTGAAAATGTGATGCAACAAGTGCAAAGCGATCTCAGTGCTGAATGGATCTATCAACAAACTGGTATTCAATTCCTTCCTTTTAATACTCTCTATCAACTGAAAGCTATGCAACTTGAAACCCCGCCATGGCTAGAGAGTGTGGCTCATTTTGTGATGATCCCCGATTACCTGGCTTACCGTTTAACTGGCAAGCTTAATTGTGAATATACAAATGCCACCACATCACAATTAATCGATATAAACACAGGAGATTGGAATAAAGCACTGCTTGATTATCTGCAACTTCCTCATCATTGGTTTATGCCCATTAAACAACCCGGAAATACGATTGGTTATTGGAAAAATAGTAAAAACGAGGCAATTCCTGTTATTTCCGTTGCCAGTCATGATACGGCGAGTGCAGTAATTGCTACACCGTTAAAAAATCAACAGTGCGCTTATTTAAGTTCAGGAACATGGTCTCTAATGGGAATTGAACGCTTCACACCTTGTGTTTCAACCCAATCATTGCATGCAAATATCACTAATGAAGGAGGTGTTGAAGGTCGTTATCGTGTTCTTAAAAATATTATGGGGCTGTGGTTATTTCAGTCAATTTGTAAAGAACACAACATTACTGATATTGCTGCATTAATTAATGATGTCGAACACATCACACCTTTTACTTACTTAATTAATCCCAATGATGAATGCTTTCTCAATCCAGATTCAATGAGTAAAGCAATCCAAGACTATTGCCAACAACAGGGAAAATCTGTTCCTAACACACCAGCACAATTGTCACGCTGTATTTTTGACAGCTTAGCGCTACTTTATCGCTATGTTTTCCTTGAATTACAATCACTTAATTTTACACAACTAACACAATTACATATCGTTGGGGGCGGTAGTCAAAATGCGCTGCTTAACCAACTTTGCGCCAACACCTGTGGAATTCCCGTTATTACGGGCCCTATCGAAGCATCAACATTAGGTAATGTGGGCTTACAACTCATTGCGCTAAATGAGATTGAAGATATCAGCCATTTTCGCCACTTAATAAGCCAAAACACCACTCACACCACGTTTATGCCCCAAGCGCCACTAAACAAAAATACGTGGCAATCATTTTTACAACTCATTGAAATTAAACACTAAATATTTTTACACGCGATTGACGGATAAGGAAAGTGCCATGTCTAACATTAAAGAGAGCTATCAACTTGCCAAACAACGTTTTTCACAGATAGGTGTTGATACAGAAAAAGCTATTCAGGCAATGGATGTATTACCTGTGTCTATTCATTGCTGGCAAGGTGATGACGTCTCAGGATTTGAACCTTCAAATACCGCATTAACTGGCGGCATTCAAGCAACGGGGAACTATCCGGGTAAAGCGCGTAATGCTACGGAACTACGTGCGGATATGGAAAAAGCAATGAGCCTTATTCCTGGCTCAAAAAGAGTTAATCTTCATGCCCTTTATTTAGAATCCGATACACCTGTTGAACGCAATGAAATCAAACCTGTGCATTTTGCTAATTGGGTTGAATGGGCAAAACAACAAAACATTGGGCTCGACTTTAATCCTTCGTTTTTCTCTCATCCTTTAAGCCTTGAAGCTACATTAACGCACGCCAATAAAGAGATCCGCGATTACTGGATTGGTCATACCAAAGCATGCCGTCGCATATCAGCCTATTTTGGCGAGTCACTAAATACGGCTTCGGTGATGAACATCTGGATACCTGATGGTATGAAAGACACTCCTATCGATCGCTACGCCCCAAGACAACGTCTTGTTGAAGCGCTTGATGAAGCGATTAGCGAGAAACTCTCCACTAAACATCATATTGATGCTGTCGAAAGTAAATTATTTGGTATTGGCGCTGAATCTTATACCGCAGGCTCTAGTGAGTTTTACCTTGGCTACGCCATTACTCGTCAAACCGCACTTTGTTTAGATGCAGGGCATTTTCACCCAACAGAAGTTATTTCAGACAAAATTTCTGCGGTGATGCCTTACGTTGAACGCTTACTTCTCCATGTGAGTCGCCCTGTTCGTTGGGATAGCGACCACGTTATTTTACTTGATGATGAAACTCAGGCGATCGCAAATGAAATCATCAGACATAACTTACAAAACCGTGTTCATATCGGTCTCGATTTCTTTGATGCTTCTATTAACCGTATCGCTGCTTGGGTTATTGGTACACGTAATATGAAAAAAGCATTGTTACGAGCCTTACTCGAACCAACGCCAATGTTACGACAATTAGAAATTGATGGTGATTTCACAGCTCGCCTAGCCTTATTGGAAGAACAAAAAGCACTGCCTTGGCAAGCGGTTTGGGACGAATATTGTGAACGCCAAAATGTTCCTGTTGGTGATAAGTGGTTACAAGAAGTTCGTCATTATGAAAATAGTGTTTTATCAAAAAGATAAGGTGATCACCATGCAAAAAATTCTCACATCTTGTTTTGTGCAAGGCATGATCAAAGCGACCAGTGATATGTGGTTAAAAGGCTGGGATGAACGTAATGGCGGGAATGTCAGCTTACGTTTAACACCTGAGGAAGTTTTACCTTATCAAGGAGACTTTTATTCAACACCACGTTATATCGAAGTCACAGAACCCGTTAAAGAATTAGCAAATCAATATTTTATCGTGACAGGATCAGGTAAGTTTTTTCGCAACGTAGCACTAGATCCCGAAGATACCTTGGGATTAGTAAAAATTGATGAAGAAGGTCAGGGTTATCACATTATTTGGGGATTGATTAATGGTGGCGTTCCTACTTCTGAATTTGCAGCCCATTTTCAGTCACATATTACACGCTTAAAAGTTACTCAAGGGCAAAATCGCGTCATTATGCATTGCCATGCGACAAACTTAATTGCCCTTAGCTACGTACTACCGCTCGATAGTGCCACGATCACACGTCAACTTTGGGAAATGAGCACCGAATGTTTAGTTGTATTCCCAGATGGTATTGGCGTTTTCCCTTGGATGGTACCCGGAACAGATGGCATTGGGCTTGAAACAGCACGACAAATGGAAAAACATGGGCTGGTTTTATGGCCATTCCATGGCATTTTTGGCTCAGGCCCGACCCTTGATGATGCATTTGGCTTAATTGATACCGCTGAAAAATCAGCTGAAATTCTGGTTAAAGTGCTCTCTATGGGGGGAAAAAAGCAGACTATCTCTACCGAAAATCTCATTGCATTAGCTAAACGTTTTAATGTTTCTCCAATGCGCGAAGCACTGAAATAACACCTATTTCTTTGTGACAGAGTCGTTCCTTTGTCACAAAGAAAAACACAATAATAATGGTATGAGGAAAAACTCATGGGTAGTGGAATTATATTAGGCATTTTCTGGCACTTTGTCGGTGCCGCCTCCGCTGCATGTTTTTATGCTCCACTGAAAAAAGTTAAAAGATGGTCATGGGAAACCATGTGGTCTGTGGCTGGAATATTTTCTTGGATAATTTTACCTTGGACAATCAGCTACTTATTGCTCCCTGATTTTTGGTCATATTACGCGTCTTTTGGTAGTGAAATCCTATTACCTGTCTTTTTATTCGGTGCAATGTGGGGAGTGGGAAATATTGGTTACGGTCTGACAATGCGCTATTTGGGAATGTCGATGGGAATTGGTATTGCCATTGGGATCACATTAATTGTTGGCACATTAATGACACCAATTATTCAAGGTAAATTCGGCGAGCTTGTTGCTTCAACAGGAGGAAAACTGACTTTAGCTGGAGTGGCTATTGCCCTAATTGGTGTGGCTATAGTCTCTTATGCAGGACTTTTAAAAGAGCGTGCAACTGGTGTTCAAGCTGAAGAGTTTGATCTGAAAAAAGGCTTATTGTTAGCTGTGATGTGCGGTATTTTTTCTGCTGGTATGTCATTTGCGATGAGCGCAGCAGTTCCTATGCATGAAGTTGCATCACAATTAGGCGTTTCATCTCTTTATGTGGCTTTACCAAGCTATGTAGTGATTATGGGTGGCGGTGCATTAATTAACTTAGGTTACTGTTTTAGTCGCTTAATGTGTAAAAAAGATCTTTCTTTCAAACTTGATATTTCTGTCCCTAAAGCGCTCCTGATTAGTAATATCTTATTTGCCATCTTAGGTGGTGGTATGTGGTATTTCCAATTCTTCTTTTATGCGTGGGGACATGCCAATATCCCAACAGAATACGGCTTTATGAGCTGGATGCTACACATGAGTTTCTATGTTTTATGTGGTGGTATCGTCGGTTTAATATTAAAAGAGTGGAAAGATACTGGAAGAAAACCTGTACGCATTTTATCGCTGGGTTGTTTAGTGATCATTCTTGCTGCCAATATTGTGGGTTTAGGCATGGCTGCATAAATCCATTATCAGGGTTAATGTACATTAGCCCTGATATTTCCTGATAAAAATCTTATCTTAATCAAGAGGTGAACCATGATAAGAAAAGCCTTTGTGATGCAAGTTAATGCTAATTCTCATCAAGAGTATCAACAACGACATAACCCGATTTGGCAAGAACTTGAAGCAACGTTAAAAGCCCATGGTGCCCATAATTATTCCATCTTTCTTGATAAAAAAAGAAACCTACTTTTTGGTTATGTGCAAATTGAGTCAGAAGTGCAATGGAATGCTGTCGCTAATACAGAAATTTGCCAAAAATGGTGGAAATACATGTCAGATGTTATGCCATCCAATCCAGATAACAGCCCTATCAGTGATAATTTACACGAAGTATTCTTTCTTAAGTAACCTGTTCATTTTTGGGTGATATTTGAATAATATCGCCCATCTAATTTATTTCTTGTTATGAAAATTTTGCCGGTAATCTCTCGCAGTAATATTCATTTTTTTATGAAAGACAGATGAAAAATAATTACTATCTTCATAACCGCATTGTGCAGCAATATCACTAATTAATAAATCCGTTGTTCTTAATAACGTTGCAGCATGACATAAACGCAATTGTTGTAAATAACCGGTGACTGTCATTCCCGTATTTGATTTAAATAATCGGTATAATGAACGAGAGGCAACATGATGTTCCTGTGCAAATTCATTTAAAGAAAATGGCATTGATATGCTTTGATTTAGTCTTGTAATTAAAATATCAATCAAATGTACAGAACTTACCGGTGAATTATTGGGCTGATAGCGATAACGAGAAATCAGTAAGATAAATTGCAAGAAAAGTGATTCACATAAGTGAATTGAAATACTATCCGGCTTACGACACTCTTTATCTATTTGTTCGATAATAGGAATAAATTGAGACAAACAAGAAGGTGGCAATTTCCATTGGCGCATTTCTTTTATTTCTGTTACTAAAGGAAGATATTTTGATATTTCTTTATTAAACAGTAGCTTTTCAGGTTTATACAATATATTAACTAATTTTAACTGATTAACTGAATAATAACCGTGCCTATCATTCGCATTAATATAAAAAAAATCACCACAAGTAATAGGGTAATCGTCCCCATTCCATGTGTGAATGCCATTTCCGGAGAAAACTATAACTAATTCATTAAAATCATGATCATGAATAACAAAACTCTCTTGCGATTTTCTTTTTTCTATTGTGATCGTATTCTCATCACAAATAAAATAATTATTACTTTTTAGGGATAAAATAGTGTTATTCATGAGCACTCCCAAATACTTAAAAAAACATCATTGCTAGATAGCATTTTATGTGCAATAACGTAACGCTCTGGGTGTGACATTGTACTCATTTTTAAAACAGGTAGAGAAATAGGCGCTATCATTAAAACCACAATTCAAGGCAATATCAGTAATACGTTCATCCGAAAAACGAATTTTATAATAAGCATCTGATAGCCTTAATTTCATTAGATAATTTTGAGGGGATAGCCCTAAATGATTTTTAATATGCCGATGGAGTGTTCGTAATGAAATATCGTACTTCTCAGCAAGAACAGCCCAATCAACAACTTCTAGATAATTCATATTTAACCAGCGTAATACTTGCATCATTTTTTGCTCATTACTTCCATCCGTTATAGTATTATATTTTCCTTCTTGTAACGTCACTAACAATTGAAAAAATAGACTTTCTTCTTCAGCAATGTCATTTCCTGTCACTTTACTTAATTTATCTATTATTTTTTGTGATTTTATAAAATTAGTTTTATTTAATAGCCAATGTGAACCTTTATCTTTATTATTTACAGGAAGAAATTGATTAATATTATTTAAATATTTAAACTCTGATATAGAGCGATATAGAACATTCGTTAAATTCAAACCTGAAACATTATCAAATAAATGGTAATCCTCAGATTTAATATAACAAACCGTTCCTGGACATAATGTATAAGGTCGGCCATTAAGGACATGTAATCCAATACCTTGCGTAACAATAAATATTTCACTGAAATCATGAGTATGTTCAGGAAATATCGGTTGTGGCATCCTAGGCTCTACAGCTATAGGTTGATTTGGTGCTGAAAAATAATCTTCACTGTATAATTTCATTTAGCCCCCTTAGCATAATTATTATTTACTTTCTCAAATAATTCTTTTATTAAGAAATACTTTTGAAAAATACGGTTGAAAAATAAAAATATAAAATAAAGTGGACTGCTAGGTAAAATAATAAGAACAACTAATTCTAAGCAGTAAAAATAAAAATCACCTTTAACATTCAGACAAGAAGCTTTTATTTTTGGCAAAAAATCAAAGAATAGCCTCATAAATTAATAAATTTGTGAAGTCACAGGCAATTAATAATGTATTAAATCTTATTTTCTCACTTAATTATTGCTCGATTTAACCGATATTCCCTCACCTATATAGATGAGGGAAATGATAACAATGTGGCTTAAACGATTAAATAATCAGAATAAGATAATATTCAAGATAAAATTAACCGTTATTTTTTATTTCCTAAAAACTGCCCAAATTCTTCAATACTCGGATAAGAAGATTGTGTGCCTTTTCCGGCAACACTTAAACCTGAAAACATCACCGCTTTATTTAATGCTTCTTCAATATTATTAGTGTGAACATAATAATGGGAAAAACAACCAATAAAAGCATCACCTGCTCCACTGGTATCTATCGCATCAACTTCAATAGCAGGAATGTATTTTTCAATGTCACCATTTATCCATAATGCGCCCTTTTCACCTAATGTGACAATGACATTCTTAAAGCCTTTTTGTAGTAAAGAACAAGCGGCTTCGCGAATTTCATCCATTGTGGTAATTGGCATACCTGTCAAAATTTCAAGCTCTGTTTCATTCGGAACAAAAAAATCACAACGGGCAGCAATATCAAGATCTAATGCTTTTGAAGCGGGTGCAGGGTTAAATAACACAGGAATATGGTGTTTGTTACCAAACTCAATGGCGTGATAGACCGTTTCAAGTGGGATTTCTAATTGCAGTACAATTATTTTGCATTTTTTCAGACTATCGGTCGCTCTATCAATATCTTCTGGCGACAAATGCTGATTAGCACCTTTAACAATTAAAATGCTATTTGACGATTGGGAAGTCACAAAAATAGGTGCAACACCACTTGTTGTACCTGGTACTTTTTCAACATAACGTGTATTGATGCCATAAGATCCTAAATTCATGATGGTGTTATCCGCGAAAATATCATCGCCGACTTTTGTTAACATCATCACTTTTGAATTTAATTTAGCAGCAGCAACCGCTTGATTTGCTCCTTTACCACCACAACCAATTTTAAATGCTGGCGCCTCAAGGGTTTCACCCTCTTTTGGCATCCTATCTATATAGGTGATCAAATCCACCATATTTGAACCAATCACTGCGATATCCATAGCGCCTCTTACTCTTATGTAAAATTTATAAATGTGAAAATAGTGACATTTTGATAGATGCATAACAGTATCATGTTATTTAAATATCATTTGTGATTGTTATCCTGTTAAAACAGCACTAATATGTTGCCAAACTAACATGAGTGATAAATAACAATCTTCTTATTAAGGAATATACAATGCGTCCATTAGCTAATTATATCGATCATACCCTTCTTGCTGCAGATACAACTGAAGCACAAATCAAGAAATTGTGTGCTGAAGCAGCTGAACACGGTTTCTTCTCTGTTTGTATTAACACTTCTTACATCCCTTTAGCAAGAACTTGCCTTGAAGGGAGCGATGTAAAAGTATGTTGTGTTATTGACTTCCCATTTGGTGCTGGTTTAACTGCAACAAAAGCATTTGAAGCCGCTGAAGCTATCCGCCAAGGCGCACAAGAAGTCGATATGGTTATAAACATCGGTATGTTAAAAAGCGGTCGTTTAGACTTCGTCAAACAAGATATTGAAGCTGTAAAAGCGGCTTGTGGTAACACAACACTGAAAGTTATTTTAGAAACTTGCTTATTAACTGACGACGAAGTACGTTTAGTTTGTGAAATGTGTCGTGAGATCCGCGTTGATTTTGTGAAAACATCAACAGGATACAGTACAATGGGCGCCACAGAACATCATGTTGCATTAATGCGTAAAACAGTAGGTGACGAAGTGGGCGTAAAAGCGTCTGGTGGTGTTCGCGATCGCCAAACAGCATTAAACATGATCAAAGCAGGTGCAACGCGTATCGGTGCTAGCGCAAGCGTCGCTATCGCAACAGATTCAGATGCGCCTGAATCAAACTACTAATTATTTAGCGTATATTTTCTTGGAGTACGCTATTCAATAACACAAGGATCCTTCGGTGATAGAGACCAAACAGCACGAACGTTTGCGCCGCCTCAGTGAATGTATAAAACGCTCAGGTCGCATACATCTTAAAGACGCCGCGAGGATCCTTGAAGTTTCTGAAATGACAATTAGGCGTGATCTTAGTTCTGACGCTGAAAATCCATTTCCAATGTCATTATTGGGTGGCTATATTGTTGCATTAGCCCAGCCTCATTTTGGATTAGTTTCAACATCATCCGATATTATTACACCGGATCAAACAGAAGAACTTCATATACCCAATCTTGCCGCCGGTATGGTCTCTGAAGGTGATGTCCTTTTTTTCGATAACGGACAATTAATTCCGACACTAATTGAACTTATTCCTGATAATCTGCATTTCACAGGGATCTGTTATTCTCATCGTGTATTTTTGGCATTAAGCCAGAAGAAAAATGCCACCGTATTACTCTGCGGAGGTGAATATCGCCCTAAAAGTGATTCATTCTACAATCCTACCCAACCTTCTTATCTTGATAGCATTAATCCTAAGAAAGCCTTTATTTCAGCTGAAGGTGTTCATCTCGATTTTGGCGTTACCTGCTATAACATCGACGATCTTTATATGAAGAAAAAAGCGATGGATAAATCTATTCGTAAAATTTTACTCACCAAATATCACTATTTTGATGAAACAGCGACAGGCAACATGGGCGATTTAGCTCAGTTTGATGTTGTTATCACTGATAGAAAATTAACAGATGATTACGAAGATTATTGCCGAAAAAGCTCAGTAAAAGTGATTTATTAATTAAAAGTAGAGAACTAACTAAAATAGATAATAAAGAAAAATCAACCTTAAATTAAATAAATTATATTTATTCTCTTTTATAAAAATAAAGAAAATTCACACCACTTTTTAATTGCTAATGCAAAAAAAAGTGGTTACTATGCCCGCGATTTATTATTTCTTATCCATTTCACTTAACTGCAAGGAGGTATCCCATGACAACTACAAATATGAATACTCTTTGCGGACAATCTCAGAAGTAATCTTTTTTCCTTCTTTTTGCTGTCCGCCAATCAATTTATTTTTTATCCTTTACATTATATGGATTGGTATATGGACAAGTGTGTTCATTATTTATCTGATAGCGTTTGTTATATCGCATCGGATAATACTTGGATTGAAAGCAAAGCAATCCAACAATTAGAAACAACGGCTCAACTTCCTGATATGACTTATGTCGCAGGTATGCCAGATCTACATCCTGGTCGTGGTTATCCTATCGGCGCAGCCTTTTTTTCTGTTAATCGTTTTTATCCTGCCTTAGTCGGAAATGATATCGGCTGTGGTATGACGCTCTTTCAAACGGAATTTAAAAACAGCAAACTTAACTTAGATAAAGCAGAAAAACAGTTGAGTGAAATGAGTGATATCGCACCTTCAGAATGGTTGGAAGCTCATCTACCAACTGAAATGCAAAACCACTCTTTTGCTGGCTCTTTAGGCTCTATTGGTGGTGGTAATCATTTTGCTGAATTCCAACAAATCGACCAAGTGATCAATGAAACGCTTTTTGCTGAAAGTGGTATCAATAAAAAACAGTTATTGCTATTAGTCCACAGTGGCTCAAGAGGTTTAGGACAATCTATCTTACGTGCCCATACAGAACAGTTTGGTCATAAAGGACTGACTGCTAACACCGAAGATGCAAATGAATATTTGCAAGCTCACAATAAAGCACTTGATTATGCAAAGCTAAATCGTCGCCTTATTGGTGAAAGAATGATGCGCCAAATTCGTACTCAAGGTGAAGTTATTTCTGATGTTAATCATAATCTTGTAGAGCCTTGTGAGTTATATGGTCAACAAGGCTGGTTACATCGAAAAGGTGCAACACCAGCACATCACGATATGGTGGTTATTCCAGGATCACGCGGTGATTATAGCTATATTGTTAAGCCCATTGTGTCTGAATTAAGCCTTCATTCATTACCACATGGCGCAGGCAGAAAATGGATGCGTACAGAGTGTAAAGGGCGTTTATCACACCGTTTTACGCCCTTACAACTTTCACGAACTGCATTAGGTAGCCGTATTATTTGTGCCAACAAACAACTGATTTATGAAGAAGCACCACAATCTTATAAATCAATTGAAACCGTGATTGAAAGTATGGTCAGCATTGGATTAATCGAAGTTATTGCACGTTTAAAACCCGTGATCACCTATAAAACAAGTGGGGAGATGGCGTAATGTTATTACAATTCACCTCCGCACAAGGCCCTGAAGAGTGCTGTTTAGCCGTTGAAAAAGCCTTAAATTACTTTTTGAAATCAACGACAAAACAGCAAGTGAACGTTACTGTTCTTGAAAAAGAACCTTCACGTCATGGCTTAAAATCTGCGTTAGTTTCTCTTGAAGGTAGTGATGCACAAGCTATTGCACAACAGTGGGCAGGTTCAGTGCAATGGCAATGTACAAGCACGTTACGACCACGACATAAGCGTAAAAACTGGTTTATTGGTGTTGCTTGTTTTGAACAACCAGATGAAATTAGCGACACAGAAATTGTCTTTGAAACTATGCGTTCAAATGGCCCCGGTGGTCAGCATGTTAACAAAACAGAATCGGCGGTCAGAGCAACACATATTGCCACAGGTATTAGTGTAAAAGTGCAATCAGAACGTAGTCAGCACGCTAATAAAAAGCTCGCTAAGCAACTTATTGCATGGCATTTAGAAGCTTATATGATGAAGCAACACGCCTCATTAAATAGTCAGCGCCATATTGCTCATCATCGAGTGATCAGAGGTGATGCTACACTCTGTTTTAGTGGTAATGACTTTGTGCTTATAAGCAAATAATGTTATTAATCTAACAAAAGCAAAGCCACGATTTTTTTATCGTGGCTTTTTTTAAGACAAAAAGACCCTACAATAAGATTTTTTAATTTAAAAAATCAATAAAGCGTATAGTGAATTTTAATAAATAAATCTTACAGTTAAGATATTTATTCTATTTAATTAATCTTATTTATTTTAATAACATCACACTTATTCAAATATAAACGTTATTAATACTGATTAATTAAATTTCTGCAGGTGTATTTCTCATTTTAACAGTGAACGTCACAACAGCAGAGGCGACTAATGCAATTATCATAAACATAAATGCACTATCATAACTGCCACCACTCGCTTTAATTAAGAAGCCCATAACGGGAGCAGAAACAACACCCGCCATTTGGCCACCGAAGTTAACAATTCCCGAAGCACGGCCCATGATTTTATTTGGGATAGTATCCATTAAAATACCCCAGAACATTGCCATGGCGAAGAACATAAATAATGCTGAAATACACTGATATACAACAGCCATATCCGCACTTTCAACGGTATAAGTCATATATAAGAAGCCTGCTGCAATCACTGCGGTAACCATATATAACCATTTACGCTGTGATTTACATTTATCAGAAACATAACCACCTAATAATGTCCCACCAGCACCAAATAAGAATGGAATAGCTGCCATTACCCCGGTTTTAGCCAAAGAGAATTCACGAACAGTAATTAAATAGCTTGGTAACCAAGTTGAAAATCCCCAAAAGGTAATATCAAACAGAAACCAAATCGCTGCCATTTGCCATAATACGGGCATTTTTAACACATCTTTAAAAGGTACGGCTTCAACAGGTTTATCCGTTAATGTACCATCTGCCGCTAATTCATCGAGATCTTGCTGAGTAATACTTGGGTGATCTTTGGGATTATCACGAGTAAAGAAGTAGATACCTGCGGCAATTAATAAGCCCGGAATACCTAAGACAATAAAGACCATGTGCCAGCCAAAAGCGCCGATAATGCTGGCTGCAACAATGACGGCTAATGCTGGCCCTAAAGTATTTACTGTTGATTGAATTGCAGTAGCACGACCACGCTCTTTAGATGGGAAATAAGTTGAGATCATTTTCCAAGAAGCGGATGGGAAACAGCCTTCACCAATACCAAATAAGAATCGCACTGCTAACATTAACGGTAATGTAAACACCATCCCCGTTAAACTGGTAAATACTGACCACCAAGCGATACCAATTGCCATAATTTTACGCGCACCAAAACGGTCAGCTAAGAAACCACCCGGTATTTGGAATGCAGCATAACCGACAAAGAATGCACTGATGATTAAGCCTTGTTGAGTGGTATCAAGATTAAGATCACGCCCAATAAAAGGTAATGAAACGCTCATCACCATTCTATCTAAGAATGAAAGTAACCATGCTAACCAAATCAAAGATAAAACGGTGTAACGAGCTTTCCATGTTTTCTTCTGTTGAAGATCTGGAATAATATTTGAACTCATTTTCCTGTTCCTCAGGTAAGGGGAAACCATCACGGTTGAAGAACAACCGTGATAAACAGAGATAAGATTTAACGTTTAAGAGCGCTATTGTGTTGTTATGCTCTTAAAACATGACCGCTACAGGCGTAACTTTCGACTCCATTAATTAAAGCAATACGCCCATTGACCATCACCAAATCAATCCCTTCTGGGTATTGGTTTGGTTCAACAAACGTGCCTTTATCAATAATGGTTTCAGGATCAAACATCACAATGTCTGCCGCATACCCTTCTTTAATTAAACCTCTGTCGGTTAATCGAAGGACTTCCGCTGGTTTACCGGTCATTTTGCGGATAGCTTGTTCCCAAGTAAGGCATTTTTCTTCTCTGACGTATTTCCCTAAAACACGAGGGAAAGCACCAAATACACGGGGATGAGGTTTCCCTGCGCCCATTAATCCATCAGTACAGACGTTTTGTTCAGGACGACATAAGAATTTGATAACGTGCTCTTCTGTACCGTAAAAATCCACCATTCCTACCGCATTTTCTTCTTCATATAGCAGGTCAAAGGTTGCGTTATAGGGATCTTTACCTCTCAATTTGCCTAGCTCGACAAGGCTAAGCCCAACAGCATCTTGGTTTTTTTCTGTTTTAGAGCTAGTGACATAAATATTTTCTAATCCTGCGAAATCAATAAAGTTATCCCAACCTGGAATGCCTTTTTCGATATCTTCAATCATCTTTTTACGCAGTTCTGGAGAAGCTAAGCGTTCTAATAATTTCTCTGTACCTCCTGCGTGAACCCAAGGCGGTAAAATCACCCCAAGCATGGTACTGCCTGCCACATACGGATATTGGTCAAAAGAGATACGAATACCCTCTTTTTGGGCTTGCTCTAACATACCGAGCATTTCATCGATTAATCCCCAGTTTTTCTTACCACACACTTTCATATGAGAGATATGCAACCAAACACCCGATGCTTTAGCGATATCAATAAGCTCTTGAGTAGACTGAATAATATCGTCAGCTTCACTACGCTGGTGAACCACAAAAATACCATTGTGCTTCGCGGTAACCTTGCAAAGTTCGATCATTTCTGCGGTATCGCCAAAGGCGCAAGGCATATAAATCAATCCTGTTGATAAACCAAATGCCCCAGCTTTTAATTCACGCTCTAAGATCTCGCACATTTTGGCGACATCTTCACGAGTAGAGGGATTACCTTCTAATCCCATTGCTTCCATTCTGATATTGCCATGAGGCACAAGGTAAGCGAGATTAGTTGCTGAGCCTCTAGCTTCCAACATCCCTAAGTAACCTTCAGTATTTTTAAAATGCCAATCAATACTGTCAGAATCTCCATCTAATCCTGCAATATTCTTACGCCATGCAGAAATATACTGTTCTGGCAATGGTGCTAACGCGACACCATCTTGCCCTAACAATTCCGTGGTGATCCCTTGACGGATCTTTGCCGATAATGCGGGATTAAGTAGTGCAGAAAGATCAGAGTGAGTATGCGTATCAATAAAACCAGGGCAGACTATCTTTCCAGTAGCATCAATTATTTGATCATTTGTTTTTGCATCACACTGACCGATTTTTATTATTTTGCCTTCATTAACCACGACATCAGCTTGAAATGCACTTGCCCCTGTTCCATCAATAACAGTGGCATTTTTAAATATTGTTTTCATTCTGTTATTTCTCCAAAGAGCATCTGGCTATTTCGCCAGATACTCTTCTAGTAAGGATTTATTTTAGTAAGAATTAAAGGTGATAAAGGCTGTTCATAATGCTGTAGTAACCGCTTGCTGCACCTTTTAGTTGTTCAATTTCGATATACTCATCAATGGTGTGCGCCAAATTTTCGCGAGATGGACCAAAACCAATAGTTTTAATGCCGGCTTCACCCGCGTAATGACTGCCATTAGTACAGAAAGAGTATTGTGTAACAGTAGGTTTAAAGCCCGACTCATGTAGCCCTGTTAAAACGCTTTGTACATAAGGATCACTCTCTTCTAATACCCAACCTGGGAAGAAACGTTCACCTTCAATAATGGCACCGGTGTAACATTTTTCAGTACCATAGGCATAAGAGACTTTAGCTTTAAAATCAGCATCTTGATTAGCCAGTTCGTCAATTGCTTTTTGTAATGGTGCGAGTACTTGTTCTTTAGTTTCACCCACTAACAAACGGCGATCATAAGTGGCTCGACAATATTCGGGTACAACCGAAGCACCAGGATAAGGTGAGGATTTTATATCCGTCAGTTCTAAGATCCCTTTTCCTAATATCGGATGAACTGGTGGCGTTAAGGCTCTGATCTTCTCGATCAATTTTGCCATTTTATAAACAGAATTGATCCCCGCATCTGGATTAGCGGAGTGTGCTGGCTTACCGAAGGTTTCAACAACAATTTCGGCTCGACCTCGTTGGCCTATTTTCAGGTTTAATTCTGAGGCTTCACCAATCACCACGTAATCGGGTTTATAGCGCTCTGAAACCAGTCTTGCTGCCACACCTTCAAAGCATTCTTCATGCACAATACAAGAAACATAAATACGGCCAGCAAAATTTCGCTGATTATCTTGGCCATAAAAACCAATTGCCGAAATCATTGCAGCCACAGCACCTTTCATATCACTAGTACCACGACCATAAATCTTGCCGTCTTTTATTTCTGCACCATAAGGTTTTTCTTTCCAGTCATGCTCACTTACCGGTACAGTGTCGATATGACCATCAAAAATAAGGGTTTTCCCTGGGTGTTGGCCTATAATCCCACCAATAATATTGCCGTATTTATCAATATGAATATCATCAAAATCATAGCTTTTCATCATCTCTTCTATGACTTTAACAACGTTACCTTCTTCACCTGAATAGCTTTTTTGTTGGATTAATAATTGGCAATTCTTAATAACTTCATCAAATCGGTTTGCTGATAACATACTTTTTCACTCCAAAAGACTTATTTGTTTTTTAAAATTGTTTGAAGCTAGGCAACTCACCATCCCACACGATATCGCGATAACGCTCAGGATCTGTGTCACCTTCAGTGCTGATCACAAGCACTCTTGCATTTTCATCTAATCCCAGCTCTTCTTTCACGCTTTGATAAACCGGTGATTGCATTAAAATAGAGAGCAACCCTGTTGTCACAGCGCCAGATTCACCAGAAATGATGTGCGGATCACCGGGTAAAGGGTTTCCTAAAATCCGCATTCCCCTAGTTGCGACGGCATCAGGGCAAGAGAAAAATGCCGCTGAATAATCGCGTAATAAATTCCAACCAATACTATTCGCTTCACCACAAGCAAGCCCCGCCATAACGGTTTGCAAATCTCCGCCAACAGGAATGGCATCCGCTTTTCCTGATACGGCAGATTGATATAAACAGTCGGCAATACGTGCTTCTGCCACAATTACTTTCGGGGCTTGTTTGCCATAAGCAGCGGTTACCATGCCTTGCACCATACCCGCAAAAGAGCCCACGCCGGCTTGCACAAAAATATGCGTCGGTGGTACTTCATGTAATTGCGCGAGAGATTCCAGCATTAAAGTGCCATAGCCTTGCATGATCCATAGAGGGATCTCTTCATAGCCATCCCATGCAGTATCTTGAACCACGATCCAGCCATATTTTTCAGCCATTTCCGCCGTCATTCTCACTGCATCGTCATAGTTCATATCAACGATTTCAGCGACTGCACCTTCTCGTAAAATGGCATCCAAACGTTCTTGTGATGATCCTTTTGGCATATAGACCACTGCTTTTTGCTTTAACTGTCTTGCCATCCAAGCAACGCCACGTCCATGATTCCCGTCAGTGGTTGTCGCAAAAGTTACGCCATTTAACTTTTTCCTGATCTCATCACTGATCATTACTTCATAAGGTAATTCACTTATGTCCATTTCGAGGAAATCAGCAATATGGCGCGCCATCGCGTAAGCACCACCTAACGCTTTAAACGCCTTTAAACCAAAACGGAAAGATTCATCTTTGAGATATAATTCACCAACCCCAAAAGTTTTAGCTAACTGGGGTAAATGAAATAACGGTGTAGGTGCGTATCCTGGAATAGTTCGGTGAAAATCTAACGCTTTAGCTAACTCGTCATAATGAAAAGGGGCAAGCTCCGCGGTTGGTTTTCGCGTAAATGAACTTTGGTTAATCAGGTACTGCAATTGCTCCTGCATGGAATTACCTCTTAATCACACTTTAAAATTCGCGATAACCCAATATCGCGATTAATCGGAATACATAGGGTTATTCCCTATATCGCAATATGTATGCCAACTCACTCAAAAAGCATCCACTAAAAACATAATTAATTGATTTTAAATATATTTATTGTTTTAGTGATTAAGGAGGAAAATTCTTGAGACAGAAAAGCTGTGATCTAGACGGTTTTATTTAGCTGATAAATTATCAATAATAAGAAACTGTGTGAGCTTTATACAAAATAAAAGCAACCAATTGATAAATAACAATTAAATAAACATCAAAAATAGATGATGATAATTTATTATCAATAATGATAATTTTAAGGTGAGAATGTAATGCACTCATTACTTAGTACACTGCAAGATGAAATCAGTAAATATACCGATGCCATTGCGGGGATCACTGGCACTGATGTTGAAATTATTGATAACAATTTAATTCGTATTGCAGGTACAGGGCGTTACCGTTATATGCTTAATCAAGATGTCTCCAATAATGGACATATTTATCGCCATGTGCTGCAAGTACAAAAGACTATTTTGATTGAAGATCCGAAAGAAAATAGCCTCTGTCAACTCTGTCAAAATCGCTTAACCTGCACTGAAGAGCTTGATCTTAATGCCCCTATTTTTCTGAATAACCAAGTTATTGGTGTAATTGGAATTATCTGTTCTAACCGAGAACAGAAAATGTTTTTGATGAAGCAGAAACAAGCTTTTATCACCTTTATCGAACAGTTTTCAGAAATGATCTCAAGCCGTATTTTTGAATGCCTTGAAAGGCTTCGTGAACAAGAGCGATTTGGCACTTTTCGAAATTTAATTGATGTGATGGATAGAGGGGTAATTGCTATTGATAGCCAAGGTAAAATTTGGCACGCCAATCTTTCTGCTTTGCGTTTTTTTGATTGTGAGCTTATTGGTCAGTCTCTTGATATCGATATGACAGGCGATATCCTTTATGGTGATGAAGAAGCGTGGCTGATATTAAACCAGCAACGCTACCACGTTCTGTGTAAAAAAATCACCTTTTCATCGGTTGATAATGACCAACTTACCATGGTTATCTTTCATGATGCTCGTGATTATATGACGCAGGTAAATACCCTTTCCGTTGATGAAAACCCCCACTCTCCTTTAATTGGCAATTCACAAAACATGCTTCACTTAAAAAGTATGTTAAGTAAAGTTGCCGTAAGTCATGCTAGTGTGCTTATCACAGGAGAAAGTGGCTCAGGTAAAGAAGTGGTCGCTTATACTATTCATCAACAAAGCCTACGCACAAAGCAGCCCTTTATTACTATTAACTGTGCAGCCATTCCTGAACAACTCTTAGAAAGTGAGCTTTTTGGTTATGTACGTGGCGCCTTTAGTGGTGCTGATCCAAAAGGACGTATTGGTAAATTTGAATTAGCTCATGGTGGTAGCCTATTTCTTGATGAAATTGGTGATATGCCTTTACATTTACAAGCCAAACTTTTGCGTGTACTTCAAGAAAAAAGTATTACCCGTGTTGGCTCTAATAATCTAATTAATATTGATGTGCGTATTATTGCCGCCACAAACAAAGATCTGCGTGAAATGGTAAATAAAGGCCAATTTCGTGAAGATCTATTTTATCGTCTCAATGTTGTTCCGATCCATACACCAGCATTACGTGATCACAGAGAAGATATTGCAGAGCTAGCACAATTCTTTGCTGATGATCTGGCTTTAACCTATCAAAGGCCCTCCACGAAGATCCCCAACGTTATTATTAACTACTTATATTCCTATGATTGGCCGGGTAATATTCGCGAGTTACGCAATGTGATTGAATATATGTATGTTATGCAAGGCGATACCGTCGATTTAAATCTCAGCCACCTTCCGCCTTACCTGTTAGAGACTTCTCATGGTGATATTTTAGAAAAAGAAAATTTTAATCGTGTCTATACCAAGACTAATCCCCCCCACGAACATCAAACTCAATCTTTAAACACACAAGAACTTCTCAAAACTAAAAGCTTAACATCAGAGTATCAAACCATTATTAGCATATTAGAAAAAACGGGAACAACATTGGAAGGAAAAAAGAAAGCGGCAGAAATCTTAGGAATAAGCATTGCCACTTTATATAGGAAAATGAAAATACGATAAAAAGTATTTAAGATGAAATTTTAAATACTTTTAAATTTAATCAAAAGATTTAAATAAAAATGAAAGATTTAATAACAATTATTTCTACTAATTATTCTATCTAGATTATTAGAAACTCTTCTTTTAATGACTACCTTTTATAAAGTATTGTCATCATGATATTTTAATATTAATGCTATTTGTAACAAAATATATTTTCCATAAAGTAAATTTAAACTATCTCCCTTTCTTCCTTACATCACATAAAAAACCAACCATATGAAAAATAAGAATAAATAATTTTATTTTTATTATCTTATTAATGTTTTTTCTAAATTACATAAGAAAACTTTGTAACACTGTACATGAGACATAATTAAATAAACTACATAGAATCCACCTGTACAAAAATTGAAGTTATTTTCTACATCCAGATTTAGTATTAATTATAAAAAGCAAAGTAATAAGAGTTGATTGTGAATTTTATGATTAATACTAAAAGCTATTTTATCTAAGGTTATATTTCTATTAGAACCATCTTTTTGAATTGCTTATATCTACTGGTGCTTTTAGTTAATTTATGAGCAATAAGGACAAACTAATCTTAGAGTAAATAGCACTTAATATGACTAATTAAACACTATTTATATCAATCACTAGGGGTCAATAATGCCTATTTTAACAAAAAAACTACTTCCAATGGCTTTCGTTATCTCAGCAATAACGGCAAGTGCAACAGTTTCTGCTGAAGAGCAAACAGGACAAATTTCTTTTACTGGTTTAATTTACGCATCAACTTGCACCATTGATATTAATGGCACTGGTTCTGACGGTAACGTCAATATGGGGCGCTATGCTACCAGTGAATTTGACGATGCCGGTAGCGAAGTGGGCGGAACTGGCGGTAATGGTCAATTAGATATCTCTTTAATTAACTGTCCACCTCAAGGTAAAGTTAAATTAAAACTAGAGGGTAAAACAGATAGTAGTTCTAATCAAATTTTAGCATTAGATAATCCTAATGATCCTAACACCGCAAAAAATGTCGGTATTCATATTTATGATCATGATGATTTAGATGATCCTTACCATATTAATCTTACTGAAGAATATGAAATTAAAGATAATGGCGATCTTAAATCTAAAACATTATCTTTTATTGCCAAATATGTCAGCACTGATAATGACGTTGAAGCTGGTCGTGCTGATGCAACATTAAATTATACTTTGACTTATCAATAATAAATAAATGCAGGTTAATTATTATATTAGCCTGCCTCAATTAAAGAGGTGCTTATCAATGATATTAAAAAAAACGCTGTTAGGACTAGGCTTAATATTTAGCTCAATCACATCTAGCTTTGCTGGATTTGGTTTAGAAACAACACGAGTTGTTTACAATGAAAGTAATAATAATGAAGGATTTGTTGCATTTAATAGCGATAAGAATACTAATTATTTATTACAATCTTGGGTCGAAGATCTTAATGGAAAACTTACACAAGATTTTGTTATTACACCACCATTAATTAAATTAATGGCTCAACAAAAAAACACATTACAAGTTACTAAAAATACCACCTTACCTAATGATATTGAATCTATGTATTGGATCAATGTTAAATTTGTCGCACCAAGTAATGAGAACTTAGAGAATGTACTTCGCTATTCTATGACTAATAGAATTAAATTAATCTACAGACCTCAATCTCTTAAAAATGCAAATATTGATAAAGAAATAAAAGCATTAAATTGGAATGTGAAAAATGAAAACCTCGTAGTATCCAATAAATCACCTTATTTTATTAATATTGGAAAGCTAATAATCGATGGTAAAGAGATTGAAAACACACCTAGTTTTCTTTTACCAAAATCAGAAACAACGATTAATGTAGGTAAAACACTTTCGAACAATAAGAAAATAGAATTATTTTATATCGATGATTTTGGAAAAATCCTTCCAGTGGAATTCTCATTATAATAAGAGATATTATTCAATATGAAAAAGACAATGGATAATTATTTAAATAAATCGCCACTCAATTTATTTATTGTTGGCGTTTTATTCGCTTCTTTTAATACATCTGCAAACGATTATTATCCTGCTAATTTATTAAATATTGAAGGAAATACACAGCAAGTTACCAATGAAGATCTTAATGTCTTTAGAGAAAATAGTATTGCTCCCGATCGTTATACCGTAACACTTTTTGTGAATGAAAATCGCGTATTAACTCGTGATTTTGATTTTATTCTCATGGAAGATGAGAATGGTAATAAAATATTAGCACCTCGTCTTTCCGCTGAAGAATGGTATAACGCAGGTATTGATCTCCCTTATGATGTGATTAATAAAAACAAAAATAATGATTTTATTAATCTCAACGATATTAACAATGCCAGTGGCTATCTTGATTTAAATAGAAAAAAATATATTTTAACAATACCACAGTTATATGTTAACGAAGACAGATTAAAAGAAAATGAAATAAAAAATTGGGATTCAGGTATTCCTGCATTATTAGTTAACTATGCCTTATCTTCATTCAATAGCCGTACTCATGGTAATACAACAGACAGTTATTATGGCAATATTCAAACCCAAGTTAACTTAGGGCCTTGGCGCTTTAATAACTATTCAACCTGGACAAAGAATGAGAATGGCGATAAAAAATGGAATACGCTAAGTAATGTGATTTCTAGAGCAATCACCAGTATTAATAGTGAATTAATGATTGGTGATCTTTATTCTTCTTCACAACTGTTTGATTCAGTAAAATTTAGAGGTATTAAATTAGTTACTGATAGATTAATGACACCGACACAAAATAGAACTTATGCACCGAGTGTTTCTGGTATTGCCAATTCAGAATCTATAGTTACTATTACCCAAAATGGCCAAGTTATTTATAAACGCAGTGTACCTGCGGGGCCTTTTAATATCACTGATTATTATCCGATGAACAGTGGTGGAGATTTACATGTTAGCGTTACTGAAGCTGATGGTTCTGAGAAAAATTTCATAGTCCCCTTTTCTTCTATTGCCAATCTTGAACGAAAAGGCGAAATAAAATATAGCTTTTCGACTGGTAAATATGACGGTAACAATAGCGGTAATGGTGCTTATGTTGTCCAAACCGAAGCTTTCTATGGTTTAACCGATTACGTTACCCTTTATGGTGGTGTACTTATTGGTGAAAAATATCAATCTGTTGGTGTTGGTACAGGCGTAAATTTAGGTAGCTATGGTGCAATCACGACCGATTTACTCTACGCCCAATCTTCCACTAATCATGGCAATGATGCATTACATGGTAATGCCGTTAGAGTAAATTATTCTAAAAATATATCAGTTACAGATACAACGCTTTCGTTAGTCGGCTATCGTCATTTCGATGCCAACTTTCTTAATTTTACCCAAGCAATGGAACACAAGGACACAAAATATAATCCCAATAATGGATTAAAAAATGAATATACATTCTCCATTAATCAGCCTTTATTTTCTAATAGTGCTTCAATTAATTTAAACTCTGTTATTTATAAGTATGTCGATGGTAAAACTGTTCACTCTTATAATGCAGGTATTAATAGCTCTATAAATAAAGTTAACTATAGCGTTTATTACACTTATTATGATGGCAGTCGCTATAACGATAAAAATAAAAACAGTCATGATTTAAGTATGAATGTTAGTATTCCATTTTCATGGAATGAAAACTACATTTGGGCTAATTACGGTATTTCGACTAATAATGATAACCAAGTATTACAAACTGCACGTCTAAGCGGAACCTATGGTGACAAAAACCAAGCCAATTGGGATGTTTACCAAGGATATGGCAATAAAGGTGTTAATTATAGTGGTGGTTTAAATGGCTCTTATAAAGCACAAAATGCTGTCGTTAATGCAGGATATTCATACACAGAAGATAAACAAAATATTAATTACGGCATTAGTGGAGCATTAGTCGCAACACAATATGGCGCGGTATTTACGCCCTCATTACAACAGACAAACGCATTAATATTGACCAAGGATACCTCTGGTGTAGAAGTGGTTAATGGCCAATCCATCAAAACAAACAATAGTGGATTAGCGGTTGTTTCCGGCATGTCTCCTTATCAAAAAAACAGCATTAGCGTGAATACTAATTCGATCCCGAGTAACACTGAAATTTCAAATAATATTATTAGTAATATTATTCCGACCAAGGGCGCATTAGTGTTAGCTGACTTTGATGCTAAAAAAGGATTTAAATTCCTACTGACATTACAAACACCGGATAAAAGTACCATTCCAATGGGCGCTAAAGCCGTGATTGATAATGATGATACACAATTAGTAGCAAGCTTCCATCAACTCTATTTTGTTGCCAATAAACCACAAGGCAACATTCAAGTTTCATGGACTATTCACGGTGAGCAGAAAACCTGTCACGCAACTTATGACATTAATAATAAAGCGCCAGTTAATGGTTTATATATTTTAGATACTGAGTGTAAATAAGGAAATAAAATGACTAATTTAAAAAATAAGATGAATAAATTATTATTTCTAATTTTTATTCTTAGTTTATCTTCTCTCTCATTTTACAGCCATGCGGCACCAGATTGTGTTAATAACGGCGGTATTAAACATGGCACAATGGATGCCAGAGGTGGCACAATTGAACTAAAAGGAATGGTCAAAAAAAATCAAGAGGTGGCGCGTTTTACATTTAAACGTGATGGCTCTGATGTTGCTGTTGCGGATTGCCCAGATGGTGCTGAGTTTTATGCTTATGCAACATATAGCGAGGCAAGTGGTGTAATGCCAACATATTATGGAGATATTGATGGTAGGCCCGCATATTATGTTGTACGCAATGGCCCTACAGTAGGCTTAGACGATTATGCTTATGTTCTAATCGAAAACCAATCTGGTCTTGCATTTAGAAGCCAACCTGGACAAGAAATCCCAGTTAATGCACCTAAACTTAATACCAGAGACGCCACAGTAATTGTTTACTCTACTAAAGATAATCCTAAATCACACCGTTTTACGACTCAATATATTGGCTCTATATTAATTAATCGGTTTAATTCAGGTGGTGGCACAACAGCGGTTGGTTTTAGTTATCGTCTATCGGTAAATATTATTAGTGCACCAACATCTTGTAGTGCAGAAAATACTAATCTTGAAATGAATTTGCCTAAAATGCCTATTACCGCATTTTCTGACATCGGTTTTCCTCGCGATAATCAGTATGTAGAAGATCATCTCAGAATAAACTGTACAGGTAACAGCTCTGCTAAAATTAAACTGATGGCACACAACACCACCAGTTATGATGGACAAAAAACGATTATCAAACCCGATAATGAAGGTGATAGGAATAATGCTAAAGGCATAGGCTTTGTAGTTTCATCCCCTTTAAATGATAATACGGTATTAATTAATAATCAGTTTGTAAAACTGGCTGATTTAACCAGTGGGATCAATAGTGTTCCATTAAAAGCTGAATATTATCGTTATGGTGATGAGATAAAACCCGGCAAACTTAGTGCCTCTGCAAACTTTGTATTAGAGTTTAATTAAAAAGTCTTTGATAATTAAATAACCCACTATCTTTAAACAAAAAAAACGCTATTAAATTTAATAGCGTTTTTTTAATCAATAAGAAAGAATTAAGGATAAGCAGCTATTAATACGGCTGTACCACTATAATTACCTCCACTAGCATTTGTTCCTTTTAAAATACTTTCTATTTGGATTTGCTTATATTGTCCAACTCTAGAAGTAAATTTTTGTCCTCGATTACCTGTCTCAGCATCAATCATTTGAATTTTGCTATAGATAGTTCTATTTGTACCATCGACTTTTAAAGGTAAACGTTGTTGAGGATCACCATCTTTGGTATAAAATAGTTCAAATTCAACAGGGGTTGGAACAACGTGATCACAAGAGAAATTAATTGGTCTAACAACTCGGCTTTCATACTTTTCAGCATTTAATACACCGTGATTAATAACCAAGTTATAACCTACATCAGTTCGACATTCTGCTGGTGATATCAATGTAGCTCCAAGTAACCTCATTGGTGCCGATGTACTGCTAATTGGCATGGATTGAGGTAATACTCCTTTAGCTAGAGACAGGTCGGATAAATTTGTCCAAGCCCTAGTATAGGCAGCAAATTCAGAGCTTGGAATAACAGTCACACCATCAATATTTCTTTTTTTAATATAAATTGTTATATAAAACGGGAATTGATAGCGAAAAGAATCAATTTTTTTAGTTGTAGATTTATTAAACTCATTTCTACAGTGAACCGCCGTAGAATTAGTTTCACTACTCCAATTATTTAATATGGGTGCTTCTGGTTTAATTGTAGCAAAAGTATTATAGCTTAATTGAAATGTCGCTTGATTATTAATTAAAAATGGAGCTTGTGGTGAATAAGTAAATATTCTATGAAAAGGAGTCCAGCTTTTAGTTTTTGCCCCAGGAAACACTTTAGAGAAATCACCATGGCACCTTACCATTCCTGAAAATCGAACTTGAGAAGCACCTTTTTCTATTTTATAAGTATTACCCACTTGATAGAAAAAATCACCATTTGACGCAATAGTGGGTGTTTTTGAGATTTTAGCATTATTAGCAGTTAAATCGATTGTATACCCATCAGCACTAGAAGTTATTGTATCTGTATAAACAACCGCATCTGCCGCAATACTGTTAAATGGAATAGAAAAACTAGCACCTAAAACAGCACTCAAATATAATGTTTTATATTTTTTTAAAAAAAATAAATAATTTTTCATACTAGCCTCTAATTATAATCAACTAATAACGAAACATTAGCTGTAAAAGGTCCCATTTTAAGCTGTGTGCCAGATCGATTTGATACTAACTGAGTGCTTAGTGATATTTTCCCTGAATTACTGCTACTAAGAATTGGTGTAATACGTTCATAACGCTGAACATTAATTTTACGTTTACCACTGGTAATATCAGAAAATTCAATTCCTAATTGATCTGTTGTTGTGGCTAATACATCAACACCATTATAAGAAAAATAACCATTATCTTTAGGAGAAAGATATAAATTCATCATTTTATTTAAGTTACAATCTTTAATTAATACATCAAAGGTTTTTGGTGGTGTTTTTACTATTGCGTTAACATCCACATTTTGAAAATCAATAAATAGCTCTTTGGCTCCTTTAGCATCCGTCACTGTACATGCAGGATTAATTAGTGTCGCATTAACTGTAATATGGATTTCAGCCGATGAAATAGGTACATATAATAAGCCAATAGTTAGCGCTAGTATTATTTTTTTCATTATCGCCTCCTATTGATAATCAATATTAAATGTAATGGTCGATGAAAATGCACCTTCTTTTAAATCCCCTGTAACAGGTGGACGTGCATAAACCTTAAAATTCAATAAATTTTGCTCATTTTGACCTGTCACTAAAACACGAGCCATATCAATTTTTTCATTAAATTTAATGACTGTATCATTGTTATCCAGTAGACCTAATAAAACATTAGAGCCACCTTCTGTTTTTAAATAGCTAATACCTTTATCTGTTACAAGAGTATTACTATTTAATTTTATTGAAATTGTTTTATTTAAATCACTCACATAACAATCAACAATGGGTATAGAAAAATCGACAGGTTGAGAACGTCCATATTCATAAAGATATTTACTACTAATTTTATTAAGCTGAACCTCTAAGTTATAAGGCGATTCAGGGAGCTTACATCCTGTAGAAACTAGATTTCCCATAAAAGAAATATCTAATGAACCACCTGCATAGCTATAAGTGGAGAGGCTACATAATGGCAATAGTAGATAAATCAATTTATTCATAATATATCTCCATCAGATAGCTATGAGCACCTAATTCTCGCGCTTCAAATTGCAATGCATTTCTACCATTTTGTAATGAAAATTTATGCTTTGATAAAACACGATCATACTCAATAAAAGATAAATTAATCGGTGTCGGTGCCGTCATATTTTTAACAGTCTGTGGAGAAAAAGAATTACCCATACCACATGCAGATAAATTCGCTGTAATTAAAAAAGCGTCATAACTTAGAAATTTATTTTTTGGACGATAACTTTTTATTTTGTAGTCAATAAAATCACAGGGCGAACTGACAAGATTAGCAGTGACATAAATATAACCACTGCTTTTATTATTATATGCGCTTTCTATCGTCTCAGTAGAATTTAATAAAGGTTTTGTTTCAATAGTAATTATTTTGGCATAGGCATAACTCCCAGATAATAAAATTATCATAGATAAACAGCTATTTTTTAGATAACGAAATTTCTGGGAATTCATATTCTATTCCTTATGTTACATTTCTTTTGCTACTGTGCATTTAGCTTGTTCACACTTAAATTGCAGCGTCGGTTTTCCGCCGTAATCATTAATAATGGTCATATAGGGAACATTCGTTTTAGGTACAGCGAATTCATGATCTGATTTAGGAGGGATCATCACAACGCTAAAGGCACCTGTTTCAGATGCTTTTTGTGTTGAAGCCAATCCAATCACAGTTAAATAAAAAGGTGTCACGTTATTCACGGTATACCCTTTCGCTGACGGTGTTAATGTCACACTATGGAACCACATGCTGTCTGCTTGGGACAGAATTTCTGCCGGACGATAAAACAATTTTACTCGACTTTGTAATGCAATTTGTAAAACGTTCGCTTCTTCAGATTTAGGTGGAACTTCACGTAAGTTATAGTAAAAAACAGTCTCTCTATCTTTTGGTAATGATGCGATAGAAGGTGTCGTACTAATTTGTACGATACTTGATGATTTAGGATCTAGACGCTGGATCGGCGGCGTCGCAATTAATGGTCCTGTTGTTAATTTTTTCTCATTAGCATCATCAATCCATGTTTGTGCTAAATAAGGAAGCGTTGGATTATCATTACGAATAGTAATGTTAATCGATTTTTCAGTTCCAGGAAAAATCACTCTCGTTCTATCTAGTGTTACTGCACTTTGAGCAACACTAGAGATCCCCATTAATGAGATGAAAAGAGTGGAAATAACAGTTTTATTAAATTCTTTTTTCATTTACGGTTAACCTTATTAGCATCACTTACATGGCATTAATAGCATTTGTGTTTTTGGATCAATGGTTTCAGGTAAATTAATGGTGCAACGCTTTTCATTTCCCCAGAAGACGCCCAGTTCTTCATTTTCAGCAACACCAACTACCCAAGCTATACCTTCGTCTCCAACAATACCTAATTCCACATTATCTTTATTACGAATACTTGCCCCAAATGGTGGATGTTTACCATCACTCATCTTAACTGTGGCAAATAGCTTATAGCCTTTAATTACTTTCATTTGACGATAACCAATTGCACCTCTTGTTAAAGTGACATCTGTCATCGTATCAATAGCATCATAGTTATCCGGTAATGCACTCACATCAATCGCTGCTGATGAACTACGGAAACTAGTAACACTAGGTATAACAGCTAATCCAAATGCGTTAGTTTTTACTGATTCACCTTCAATCGGAACATCCGCTATTCCCGGAGTTTCAATAAGTAAGCGTGTATCCCCATAAGCAGGTTGATGAAGCACCAAACCATGAGATGTTCCTGTTAAACCACCTGAAAGTGTTCCGCTTAAACTCTTATATTGACTAGGTACATAACTTGCACTTGCTGCAAGGTTTGCAAGACTCATATCTTTACTAACATAACCACTAAATGAAGATTCTGAATCGACTTCTTTTCCATGTGTTAAGCCTGCATTCATACTGTAGCTTAAACCTTCATCATATCCACTATAGCCCACGTTATGGTTGTAGCGTCCTTTTCCATCTGTTTTTGTATATTGTTCAGAGAAAGTCAGGTTGCCACCTTGATCGAAAGGCACAGATACATACAAACTTAGCGTATCATCATTCACGCCTTCACGCTGAGAGCGAAAAGCTGAAAGTGTTAAGTTAATATCGCGGATCTTCACTTTAGATAAAGAGAATCGCGTATTTGCATAAATACCATATTGCGTTTGAGAGCGACTATTCCAGAAAGTATTATGTTGATAATTAAGTGATAATGAAAAATTATCAAAATATTTATTTAAATAAATTTGGTAACTTTCTTTTGGAGAATAAGCATCCTGCCCAGTTCTTCGCTCTTCCATAGCTTGACTTAAGGTACGATAGTCTTCATCCGTAAAACGATAACCAGCAAAGGTAATATTGGTTTTTACTTCATCAAATGATTTCGAGTAGTTCACACGATATGAACGACCTTGTTTATCACTCTCTGATAATTTGGCAAATGATTGGTTGATATCAAAAGAGAGCGCACCAAACATAGAAAGGTCACGCCCAACACCAACCGCAACAGATTGATAGTGTTGAGATAATTGGCTACCACCATATAAGCTCCATGCATTACTCACACCATAGGAAATTTCACCACCAATTGCAGTATCACCCGTTAATCTATGATCTTCATAACGTGATTTCCCCCCCACTAATTTATAGCGGATTTGCCCAGGCCGAGTTAAGTAAGGCAGTGTTGCAGTAGAAATAGTAAACTTACGTTCTTCACCATTATCTTCACGAATTGTGACATCTAGCTGCCCTTGGATAGAGCTATCCAAGGTCTGAATTCTAAATGGTCCAGGTGGAACCGTTGTTTCTAAAATAATACGATCTTGGCTTTTAACAATAATGGTCGCATTTGTTTTTGCTACACCAACAATTTCTGGCGCATAGCCCACCAACTTAGGTGGTAACATGCGATCGTCACTTTCTAAGGTGATACCAGTGTATTGCCAAGCATCAAATAATTGTGAATAAAAGTAGTTTTCACCGACAGTTAATGTCGCAGCCAACGCTTTAATAGAACGATAAGCATAGAAACGATTGAAATCAAAATTATGTGATTCATGTTTATCACTGCTATTTCCGCCGTTTTCTTTTTGGTAACTCATACTATAGTCACTACGAAAACGCCAAACGCCCATATTAAAACCACTGGTACCATTCATAGATGCATAAACAGATTTAGAACCTGAATTATATTTAGCACCGCTGAGTGATAACGTGTAATCAATAAATGCACCTACAATACCTTCTTCCCAACGCGAAGGAGGTACCCATGAAGGATCTGAATATTGTAACCACGTTTGTGGAACCGTTAATTTAAGCGCGAGTGCAGGCAAGTCAAATGTTAAATTTGTCCCGGTTAATGGGGATAGATCTAAACATTGGCCATCATGGTGTGTTAGAACTTTTTTTTCTGCTTCTTCTGTTAACCCTAATTTTTCAAGATTATTACTAGGTACACAGACAGAATTAAATATATTTTCTGAAGATGCTGTTTTTTCAATTGGATAAACAGAGACTTTTTGACTAGGACCGATCCTTTCACCATTACTAAAAATGGTAAGATGGTAATCCCCTGGCATAATATAACCAGCACTATTAAATTGGCTGATATCAATATTTGCAGCATCGGAAGCATCAAGAATATCTGTATTAAATTCGACAGAATAAGCATAGAAGCACGGTGACATTGTGAGTAATAAAACTACTTTTGCCATATTTTTTGAAATTAGCATATTCATTCACCGTGATAATGTGATCAAAAAAATAAATTTATTATCTATTTATAATCGATTGAAAAATACACAAATGCAGAGTGTTTTCCTGCTTCTATTATTTGATTAGTAAAAGCAAGTTCAATTTGATAATTTAATATAGGTTCTCTTTTTGCATCTTTAGTATGATATATAAGATGATCAATATAATAAGGCTTATTAGGGGTAATTATATTCTCATCTTCATCTAAAATATAAAAACCTAATCCATTAGAGCTTCCAGACATCGAAAATATAGAATCATTATTAGCTTCTAACCCATTAAATTGAATATTTAATGCTTTCTTATCTGTACCACTATATTGACTAACACAACTCGATAATCTTATATAAAATTTCTTTCTTAAATTTTCTCTCTTTACTTTATTATCAATAGCAGATAACGATATATCTCCAAATTGGATATATTGGTAACGATCTTCCATTTCAATAGAGCAAGGCGATGCTATAATTGAGCCAACTAATGATGCATTACCTTTGAGAACTTTGGGTTTTACCACGTCATCAAAAGCAAAAGAGACTGATGATACAAAAAATAGTACTCCCATCGTATTTAAAATAGTCAGATACTTATTTTTATTAAATTTCATCATCTCATTACCATTATTTAAATATGTATAGGGGAAAATCCCCTATACATATATTGGTGCATTATTCGTATGAAATACGGAAGTCAGCGATAGCAGAGAATTCGCCTTCTTTAACTTCTTTAGATGCATCAACAGCTTTAGCTAAAGCAGTAAATTCAAGTACGTTAGTACCTTGTTTGTTACGCATTTTAGCTAAGATATCAGAAGCTTCACCAAATTTGTAAGTATCGATAGCGATACCAACGTTGTTAGCTTTAGTTCTGTCAGTTGCTAACAGTGTATTTGTTGCATCTGCATATGAACGTCCGTCAAATTGGATTTTCATAGTTTTAACAGGTAACCACTCGCCATTTTCGTCTTTTTTGAATTTGTCGAAGTTACATTGTTCTAATTTAATAGTGAATGCTCTTTCTCTTTCATTACCTTGCTCTAAGAACACACGAGAAATTTCACCAAATTTAACTGTTTGATTTAAACTTTCGTCTGCGATGTTACATGGAGAATCAACAACTGAACCAACGAAGTTAACTACGCCATTATTATCAGCAATAGAACCGAATGATGCTAAAGATAATGCAACTGCAGCGCCAACGATGCTTAATTTCTTAAATGTCATTATGTATACCTCAAAAGTAAGTTAATATCTGACTAACGTCATTTTTTAAAATAGTAGAGCTTATCTTTATTAGATTAAGATGTTTAAAAAACTTAATCTAATTACCTAGATATTATTAATGGAATAATTAATTTATATTTTTAATTACTCCACCAAATTTCGTTACGCACATACTATAACTTGAAATATTTATTTTCAATTTGTAAAAGAACTTAAGATTAAATAAATAATAGTAATGATTTTTAATGAAATATAGGAATAAAAGATCAAATAACATCAAAAAACGATTAATAAAAAGTGCAATAAACTAAAAAGCGAATTAGGATAATCTGTATATGAACGAAGGATTAATTTATTAATACTCGTATTAGGATTAAAAACGACATTATTTACTAGAAATTAAGACTATTCTTGGTCATTGATATTCAATAAGAAACAGCAAAATTACACGTAAAACACGTAAAACACACACATATTTAATTTCACAAACAAATTTGAAACAAATAGTAAACAAAATGCGCGGTGGATATATGTCAATAATTACATTTAATATCACCAACCCAGATAACGACTTAAATCAAAAAAATAATTTTAGAATTATTATCTAATAAATCTCATCATTAAGTCTTTATTCATCTATCTAAAATAGAACACCGACATAATTGTATGGTTATATTTTTACGTATGATTAAATTAAGTATAATTACCTAACCATTTGCAATCTCTTTTTTTCAGATAACAGAATGTTAATTGTTAAGAAAAGGTAGCAAAAACACATCTTATTCACAATTAACATTGATATACATAACTCAATTTAATATATTGAACCTCACTTAAATCAATCTATTTTTATTAAATGAAGTTCATTATCTTGATGTTATAAAAATAAACACCAAAAATAGAATATCTGATAAATACTTATTTTTAGAATAAGAACGTGATTGTTTTTTATACTTTGCATAAATAATATGAACTATATTTCCTTCATAACCATTTATTATCTTAATTCGATATGTATTAAACAATAATAGAAAAAAAGTAAATTTATTCTCTCTGATAAGCTTTTCATAATCACAGGTGGGTTTGTACTATTCACTAACTGAGTAGTGTGAATTGGCTAGCTATATTATAAGTAGAGTTATAATCAATTAAGCTTCACTGTGTTGTATTGCGCACAATAGCTGTCACGCATTGTTATAATTGTGTCACAATATCAAAACTTCCTGTCGTATCTATACCTTTAATGGATCTAGGATAATGTAAGTTTTCAGTTCAGCCCACTTCCGTTGCCCTAAAGACTTTTAAGGGCTCGACAGCTATCTCCTTCTGACCACTTTTTATTAGTCGCGAGGCCATCACAGAGAAGCTTGTCGAATGTATTAAATTCTTTTTCTGTTCTTCTTTAGCTTGATACAGTGAGTGATCTGTTTTAATAAAACAGATCACTTTAATAATGGAATCTAATCCAATTATTTAGGTGCTAAATGAAAAAACAAACAAACAAACAAACAAACAAACAAACAATATTTATACCACTGAGTTTAAGCAAGAGGCGGTCATATTAGTCACCGAGCAAGGTTATACCGAAGGAATTGGTAAATCATCCTGCTTTGATAAAAATTGAATATGGTATTGATGTTGCTGCCAACGGCATATTCTTGACTTGAGGAAAGCTGACAATGGTGTTAGTGCAATGGCAAGGCACCAAGGCAACCATCACGGATACACAGATGCGATTAGAAATGCTTTAGATAGAATAGAACTTAAACAATCTAAAGAAGTTATATCGCAACAAGTAGCTAACATACAAGATATAGCTAAAAAAGGCATAATGGATGGGAATATAATTAGATCTAAAGATATGTATAACACAAAAATATTTGGTAAGGATGTTAGCCAAATAGGAAGGCAAAGAGTGTTTGCTTGTTGGAGTAAAATATTAGGGTGATATCAATGCATGAAACAATAGATTTTTATATGGAGCCAATGCTTTTTTTTAAAAAGCTCTAATTTTCTTTCTGGATCTTCTGATAAATTAGAAGGATATGAAATTATAGAAGATAAAGAAAATGCTATAAAACTCCTTTTTGATCAAAATGTTTCAAGTCCATATGCAATTTGGAGCAATTTTTTTTCTGATCTCATATCTGAATTTTACCTTCATGAAGATTATAAAAAGGCAGATAAAAATATTCTTGACAGAACAAAGCTGTCAACTGAAGACTATGTAAAGGAAAATATTAGGAAAAGAAAATTATATCTCATGAGAAAGAAGCAAGGATTAGCTGACAATATCGAATATGATTCATTTTTAGAAGAAGTTAGTGATGAGTGTCATCATATGCTAAGTATGGCTAGTATTTATCGATATTTATTTTCTTTTAATGAGAGTTCTAAATTAGAAGAAATATTCTCCATATTTAAAAAAGGTTTTATGCCATGTGGTGTTACTAAGGATAAAAAAATAGTCGTTTTTAATCCAATGGTATTAAAACAATAGTTGGTATAGAAGCAATATCGACTGCCCGCAATTATATTTATATGGAAAATCAATATTTCCGTTATTCACCTCTTGTAACAACATTAACAGAGGCGGTAAAAAAGAGAAAAGCAGAAGGATATCATTTACCCCTGTATTTATTTGTGATGACAAATACCACGGCACTTGAAGAAATGAAAGTGGGGAGTTTTACGACTTACGATATGCTAAAAGAATTAAAGTACCCTGATTTGTCTCCTAATTTTTTTAAGAAAGACAAATTATCTGAAGATAAAAAAATGAAATGATAGAAAAAAGAATACCGGACTTAAATACGATTATTTGTACGTTAGTGTCGACTAATCCAGATATAACTCAAAAATCTCTTTGGCAACCGACTTATGTTCATAGCAAAGTATTAATGGTGGATGATGTTTTTCTGCCATTAGATCCGCAAGCAGACAATTGGTTTAAACAGGCGGTGCAATTAAGCGAACAGGATAATCCCAATTTTAATCAAATAGCGCAGCTTTATCGCCAAGCCGCTGAAAAAGACCATTACAAAGCGATAGGTAATTTGCAAGTTATGATAACTAAAGGGGATATTGATCCTTCCGTTGGTAAATATCGAACGGATGAAGTTATCGAGTTAGTCGAGCGCTTAATTCAAATGAATATTCCTTTTGGTTATTACATTATGGAGACTTATTTAGAAAGAGGATATGGTGTAGAGCAGGATAAAGGAGCCGCATTTAGTATATGTTAAAAGCTGCCGTGATGGAGGATCCCGAAGGACAATATGTAATAGGGCAAAATTTTATAAATATTCGAGTGCCTGAATTATATCGCCTAGATTTAGGGCGTGCGATGTTGGATCGTGCATCTCGTCAAGGTTTTAGTAAAGCCTCTTTTCGTTTAGCGATGAACTATTTGGTTGTTGATGAAAATTACTCGCAAGCTTTATTTTATTATCAAGAGGCAGTTAAACAAGGAGATTCTCAAAGTGCTTATAATTTATCAGGAGCATTTAAAACGAGTGATCCTAATAATAGCTTGGATTATTTAGGACAGAAAATCGACTTAGAACGGTCTCGTCGTTATGCTTTGATTAATGACGAAAGTGATGAATACCCCAACGCCAAATTTTCCAATATTGATAAAATTGTCCCTCTTCCTCCTGCTGAACTGCCCGAATGGGATGGTACTTTTGAATATCAAAAATAGACTCAAAATCAATAATAGGGTTTAGGCTAAATATAAAAAAGACGCTCTTAGCGTCTAATTTTTGGTGCGGAGGCCAGGCTCGATCTTAACATTCAATGCATTTTTTTATTTAATATAAATTTATAAATAATTTTTTGTATACTTAAATTTATACTCAGTAGTTTGGAGTTTGAAAACTAGATTAATTAACACCATCCCCCCTCTTACATAAGCTGTTGCCATAATAGCATCTTTATCATTTTCATTGGATATTATTAATAACGTCAATACTCTACTCTTATCTATTGTAACTCTTAGTAATTGTTAAAAATAACTTGTCAATACCTTAACGCTGGTCAACAATAACATTTAACTTAAGTTAAATTACGTTTAGGGACAGATATGGCTATAGGATATTTTTTACGAGTTGGCGATAAAACAACCTGTGGCGATCAGATTTTAACGGGTGATGATACCTTTATATTTCATGGAAGATCTGCTGCACGGCAGGGCGATCTAGTTACCTGTGGAAAGCATTCTGGGACATACAACATACTGGGTGGCGTTAGCAATGTATGGGGTAATGGTAGAATGATGGCAGCTTCAGCTCCTGTCCGTGTAAAGCAAGACTAATAAACTCCATCACAGATTGCTACAGTAAAGAAGATGAACCGATGTCTCGCGCATATAATCTTGTAGTATAAGATAAACCTATAGCTCCGCACCAACACTTTAATAGTTCGCAATCTACATATAATGAGTATGCTATAGGAGTGTGTGATAGAGCTGATGAGCAGCTATCGGATGGAGTCTACGTTTGGACTGAAAGAGTAGAGGCAGGACACTCTTATATTTCAATTCACAAAGATAACCATATTCACGTTTTTACTTATGGTCGATTTGGGCGTACAGGTACTGCTGGCGTCGCTGGCGATGGTATTCTTATATATTTACAAGGTGAGGATGCTAGAAATTATTTTAGGCATGAGCTGTACAAAATGAATGCTCGTGTTTTTTCAATCAACGATGCAGATGTTGAAAAAACATATCAACATTTCTATTCATTATGGATAAATGGCACAAAACCAACATGGCTACCCCAAAATGCGGGGGAAGCGACAAAAAACTACGGTCATGTAATCGACGTCTATGACTTAAGTTCAAGCAATTGTACAACCCATACAGTCCATGGATTGAAGGCTGGGGGATCAAAAATATTCAATAGCAGTTATACCCCAACTAGAACCCAATATCCCATAGAAAGAGAAGAGTCTTTTGTTATCCCTTTATCGCTAGAAGATTACCTGGATAGTAAAAAACACGATTTTTCTTCACTGACTATTATTGAAATGACAGGTGTGTTTAAAGAAAAATATCCTAATATTAATAGCGGAAAACCCACTGAGAAAGGAGTTAAGCAATCTGGCTATGAAGCAGGAACCCAAAGCTTATCAACCGTAGGCTCGTCCGGTATTTCATCTGAGGGATCCGGAGGTATTTTTGGTAGCACTTTTGATGCAGAGACCCCTGATGAAAGCTAAAAGTATAGTAAAGTGGGCCTTAACGGTATTTATTATAATTACGAATTATTTAATTCTTTTTTTATTAAAGATGGGATTTGCGGTTACTAAAAAATACCAACTTGATCAACCTTGGTCAGACCAACTAACGCCCCAAGGACTACAAGAAATTGCAGATATATTAACTCAATCAAATGAATTGATTTCTACTTTTGCAATGCTGAGCTTTCCCACTAGTCTATTGCTAATAGTCATTATTCATAAGGTCTTAAAGTAGCATTTAAGTGCAACATATCACGCTACAGTATCCTGTTTTAGCCAAAGGTAAATACTATATAACGAATATTAGTATTTTTAATACCGTGAGCTAATCGGTAGAAATAAAGGGTAATATAAGTAAAGGGTTATAGCTCTGTTACCTCAGTCGTGTAATCAGGGCTTCGCTCAATATCAGGCAGGATTATCTAACAACCACCAGCTTTTAGAAGTGTACACCGATGAACACTGGCGCACACTTATAGTTAAACTGTTCAAAATTAAGTTTATTAACAATATCAAATAGTTGCTTACTATATTTATATAAAAATGAACAGTACAAATAGTTATATAAAAGTATTTAAAACCTAATTACCTAAAACAGTAAATAACTACATTTAGGTGGTGGGGATGTTATTCCCTGCCTGTGGATTGGGCGTAGTCGTAAGGCGAGATAAATCTTTGCCTATTGGCATCTAGATTAATCAGCCCACCATTGCAACATAAGCCGGCGCTCATCTAAATGATGTGATGTGTGCAAATAAGCCACTTTAACGTTATTTCTTTCCAAATGGCTAAGCTGTCTCTCGATAACGTCATCTGCCCAAAGCCCAGCTCCCCCCATAGCGCATAATAGCTGTCACACGTTGTTGTAAACGTGCCACAATCTTAAGACGTCCAGACATCTCTACGGCTTTAATCGGTTCTAGGAGATCGCGAGTTTTTAGTTCAGCAATATTACGCTTACCAATAGCAACAAAGATATTGTCCTCAAGGCTTTTGAGGACTCTATGGCTATGCCCTTCCGACCATTTCTTATTGGTTGCATGCCAATCACGTGCAACCTTCTCGAATGTATTAAATTCTTTTTGCTGCTCTTCTTTCACTTCTTTGCGTTTTTCACTTGGATCAAAACCATTAGCAATTAACTTTCTGGCGGCATCTCTTTTCTCTCTGGCTTCTGCGAGTGAAATATCAGGGTAAACACCCAGAGCTAACATTTTTTGCTTACCGCCAAAACGATACTGTAAACGCCAATATTTTGAGCCGTTGGTATGTACCATCAAGTGCATACCATCACCGTCTGTTAATTTATACGATTTATCCAAAGGCTTAGCAGCCCTGACTTTAGCATCAGTAAGAGCCATGATTTATCTCCTTGCGTTGGTACAAACTATTATCGAATCGAGAGATACCAACACATATACCAACAGCAGGTACTTGATGTGGGTTGACCTTAGTATACTTGGGAAGACTGAAAAGTGGGGAAAAGCCTTGTAGAACTGGGATTTTAGATACAAAAAAAGACGTCTGTTGACGTCCATTGATGTTCTTATGGTGCCGAAGGCCGGACTCGAACCGGCACACCCGAAGGCGGTTGATTTTGAATCAACTGCGTCTACCAATTTCGCCACTCCGGCACTGAAGTGTGTCTGGAAAACCCGCTCATTATACTTGCATGGTGAACCCTCGCAACAATTATTGTTAGTTTTCAGCTTGATTGGCGAAAAAAAGTGCATTTATGTTGTTGCATTACCATTAAAGTACAATTGTTGTGTTGTTCAAAAACCACTGTTGTATAGGTTTAAGCCGCATTATATCAATCATCAAAATTCTTGAGGCAATTTTACCTAGTTTTTATTTATTTCTATTCTTTTTATATATTTCATCTTTTATTTTATTCTCATTTATTTAAGAAAGAATTAATAGTAAATATATTTACTCTCTATAGTAATATCTTTTTTCCATTAAAATAATTTTTAATTATTTTTATCTGACACAATCGATATATCATATTTTATATAACGGAAAATAAAAAAAGGATCAAAACTTGGGTTAGTGTTTTGATCCAACAGTACTGCTAATAGAGGGCTTAATTTTATTTTAATGACTATGAGTTATTTTTATAGCGTCATTGCCCTTTTCTTCCCTGGTGTGAGGAAGAAGGTAGTTATATTTTAATACGATAAATAAACTTCTTTATCGGTACTGCATTTTATTGATATAAAGGTACTTATTATTAAATTAACAAACTTACTTTTAAAACAAAGGTGTACATAATTACTATAACGAAAGTTCTACTATCTAATATAAAGGTACTTCTTTACTACTATAACGAAGGTACAGCTATCTAACATCAAGGTATTTACAACTAAATTAACAAACTTACTTTTAAAACAAAGGCATACATAACTACTATAACGAAAGTTCTACTATCTAATATAAAGGTACTTCTTTACTACTATAACGAAGGTACAGCTATCTAATATAAAGGTATTTACAACTAAATTAACAAACTTACTTTTAAAACAAAGGTGTACATAATTACTATAACGAAAGTTCTACTATCTAATATAAAGGTACTTCTTTACTACTATAACGAAGGTACAGCTATCTAATATCAAGGTATTTACAACTAAATTAACAAACTTACTTTTAAAACAAAGGTATTACTATTTAATATAATGGTGTTGAAAAATTACTACTAATATATAACTTATTTATTATTTAAGAGGCTATTTTATAATATGCCTTCTTATTACTTCGCTCTATTATTGCTGTGTTATCTTTGCTCTGTAACGCTTATATTCTCAGTCTCTCGACTTGATGAAACTATAATAAGTTTAATTTTATGTTCCCACAATCACTAAATTATTACAAAATATGACACACCCTTATATTGTCTTTATAAAACACTATTAATACCATCTAAAAATGATACATGTCGAGTTAAAATACCAATAAAATTAACTCATGAAAAATATAACACCATTCATTAACATTTTCTTGATATACATATTTTAACTTAATAATAAAGAAAAACTAATAATAGAGTAAAAATGTACGATAAACGAAGGAGATTGTAACTTAACGGTAATACTTATCTCATTTTTAGATGAGAAATAGCAGGGAATTATCTTTTTATGATGCAGTTTTTCTTCACTATCTTTATATCAGAGACAATTTGACACATTTAATGCCAACTTTCTGATAACTGGCACTTGCACTGATAGACATTCTTATTTCTGATAATATAATCAAAATTTGGTTTAAATCGGATTAGAAGGCGGTGTTATGGGCATTGTTGGCTGGATTATAACGGGTATATTTGTTGGTATTATCTTGGGTGCCGTATTAAAAATGATAAAGAAAAAATAGCGCGATAAGAAAGGCACCAATTTAAAACATAAGCCACTTATGTTGATCGCACTCCTTTCACCTCACTGACTTCTGTTGAAAGTAAAAATGAAAAAACATTTTCTAAAATATCTTATGATCCCAGTCGCTTTGCTGACATTGAATGCCTGTAGCCAGAATTCATCACTACCACCAGCAACGCAACCTTCTATGTTAAATCAGCAGAATAATAATGTACCTGAACTTACACAATGGCCTACAGCATTAAGCCCTAATGTGAGTAATGCGCGGGTGTTGTTTGATAAATATGCTTCTCAGATCTATCAAAAGAGTAACCCTCAAGGCATGGTTATTGTCATGATCAATAATTCTCAAACCTTGAATCATGCTTTTGGGACAACAACGCCTGAAAGTCGCAATGCACCATCAATGAATTCGCTTATTCGTATTGCTTCAATAACAAAGTTAATGACCAGTGAAGTCATGCTTAAACTACAAGATGATGGGAAATTATTAGTTACTGATCCATTACAGAAATACAATTACTATGGTGTTGATATCCCATTAGTGAGTGCTCAATCACCTATCCGCCTTTATCATTTAGCCAGTCATACCAGTGGTTTTCCACGAGAACAACCTGGTGGAAAATGGGGAAGACCTGTTTTTATTTGGCCAACTCATGGCGACCGTTGGAACTGGTTAAAAAAAGCAACATTAACATCACCTGCCGGTAATCAAGCTGCGTATTCAAATTTAGCGTATGACTTATTAGCAGATGCCTTAGTGAAAGCATCCGGTAAAAGTTATCCGCAACTCCTAAAACAATATGTTACTCAACCTGCAGGAATGACCAATACCACATTGACGCCAACATCTGCACAATGCCAACGATTATTAGTCGGATATAAACCAAGTCCATGTTCTGACACAATAGCAGCAGCAGGAAGTGGTGGTGTGTACTCAACACCTGCAGATATGCAACGTTGGATGCAAGGCTTTTTGACCTCTCATAATGCCATGCGAAAAGCAACGGCAAGTAAAGAGCAGTCTGTCTATTTTCCTCGTAATCGGCTCTCTTCAATAGAGGGAATGGATGTTGCAGGTCGTGCCGATGGTGTCGGTTTAGGTTGGGTTTATATGGCTCCAGCCAATGGAATTCCGGCTATCTACCAAAAAACTGGCGGTGGCGGTGGATTTAATACCTATATGGCAACAATACCTGAATTAAATATTGGTGTATTTGTTGTGATTACTCGTAAACCAAATGGCACTAAGTTTAGTGAAGTGACCCAAGGCACTAATGCTCTTGTTCGCGCACTAGCAAAAGATTTTTATCAGTGATCACATCCCCCGATAGAAACAAAAAGCGCCTTGTTAGGCGCTTTTTGTTTTTTCTGTGACCCGTCCTAAATAAGGTTGACACTTTTCCAATCTGAAATTGGAGAATGTAATGAAACCAATCACTAAACGGACTCAACGCGATTATTCTCTCGCTTTTAAATTACAGCTTGTTGACCAAGTTGAAAAAGGCGAAATAACCTATAAACAAGCCCAAGATCACTATGGTATACAAGGATGCTCTACTGTTTTAGTTTGGCTTCGTAAGCATGGTAGGTTAGATTGGTCAAACGGTACCCCTGATACTTTTTATAGAGGTTCAGCTATGACCCAATCTTCTAAACAACAAACGCCGGAACAACGCATTAAGATCCTTGAAAAGGAACTTGAAGAAGCTCGGCTTAAATCCGATTTTTTCGAAGCTGTGGTTAAAGTCATGGATAGAGACTTTGGAGTTCGTTTGTCAAAAAAGCGCAAAGCCGAGTTATTAAAGAAAAAACGGTTAAAAACCTCACCGTAACAATTGCTTGCCGTTTTATGCAGATCAGCCGACAGGCTTATTACAAGAGGCTGGATAGAACTGAGGAACGAAAGAAAGCAGATTCGGCCATTATTGATGTTGTTAAATCTGAACGAGTCTTACAACCTCGACTGGGTGGGCGTAAATTACATTTTATTTTAAAGCAAAAACAGATGGTTATTGGTCGTGATCGGCTATTTTCTTTATTGAAAGAACATCAGTTACTGGTGCCTAATAAACGGGCTTATCATCGAACAACCTTAAGCCATCATCGTTTTCATCGGCATCCTAATTTAATTAAGTCAGGGTTTATCCCCACACAACCAGAACAGCTTTGGGTGGCAGATATTACCTATTTATCGACGCATGAAGGTGATACTTATTTAAGTTTAATTACGGATGCGTATTCACGAAAAATCGTGGGATATCATTTAGATAACAATATGAAAACAAGTTCAGTGAAGAAATCGTTGGTTCAGGCGTTAAAAAAACGGACTTCGACAACTTCGTTAATCCATCATTCAGATCGAGGGATACAGTATTGTTCTTCGGAATATCAGGAGATACATAAAGAGCATAATATTCAATGTTCTATGACTGATGGGTATGATTGTTATCAAAATGCCTTAGCAGAACGAATTAATGGAATATTAAAAATGGAGTATCTACTGATAAAACCGAGTAATCTAGAACAAGCAAGAAAATTAGTAGAAGAATCAATTCAACTCTATAATGAAAAACGGCCACACTTATCGTTAAACTATAAAACGCCCGATGAAGTACATCGAGCGTTTTATGCCTGAAAAGTTGTCAACCTATATCAGGACTAGTCACTGGCTACAGTGGATATTACCTAACGATTACGCCTCATCAATAACCATAGACTTAACGTTAGGAATAATATTCCTGGCACTAATGCTGCAATCACAGCAGGTATGCCATAAACCAGACTTAATCGTCCTGAAACTTCATTGACGATATAAAACAGGAAGCCAAAAGAGATACCCGTTAGAACTCTTAATCCCATTGGCACAGTACGCAATGGACCAAAGATAAATGACAATGCCATCAACATCATTACTGCAACAGAGACTGGCGCAAAGATTTTTTTCCAGAAATTCAGCTCATAGTTTGCTGATTCTTGTCCACTCTGTTTGAGGTATTTAACATATTGATAGAGCCCACTAATCGATAATGCATCAGGATCTAAGGCCACAACGCTCAATTTTTCTGGCGTTAATCGGGTTGGCCATTCAAGTGATACCTGTTTTTTACCTGTGATTTTTTGTGGATCGGTTAAATCTGACTGTTCGACTTGTTTTAACATCCACGTTTTTTTATCGACATCATAGGTTGCACTTGATGCATAACGCACAGTTTCTAGTTTTCTATCATTATTAAAATCATAGAGTGTGATGCCTTGCATCTCATTTTGGCTCTTTATTCGGTTGATATGAATAAATTGATTGCCATCTTTAGCCCACATACCACGGTTAGTGGAAACTAAAGAGTTACCCATGATTTTTTCAGCGCGATAGTTACGTGCATATTGTTCACCTTGTGGTGCCCCCCATTCGCCAATCAGGACTGTCAACAGTACTAATGGGATAGCGGTTTTCATCACAGAGCCTGCGATTTGCAAACGTGTAAAACCAGATGCCTGCATCACCACCAGCTCACTGCGTGTTGCCAATGCACCTAACCCTAATAATGCACCGAGTAACGCAGCCATGGGGAAGAAGATCTGCACATCTTTAAGGATATTTAAGATCGCATAAATACCCGCATCAAGTGTGGTGAAATCCCCTTGCCCTACTTTACGGAGTTGATCGACAAATTTGATAATGCCAGATAGAGAAACCAGCAAAAATAGTGTCATCAAAATCGACTGTAAAATAGTACGCCCGATATATCTATCTAATACACCAAACATCAGGCAACTCCTTTCTTAAAGCGAGCTCGGAATTTACGCATAGGCAAGGTATCCCAAATATTCAATAAGATAGCTAAGCCAAGATAAACGCCATTAACACTCCACATCGCAATGAGAGGGTCAACTTTTCCTTTTTCGCCATTAGAATGTAGCGAGCTTTGTAATAAGAAAAAGACCAGATAAAGCAACATTGCGGGTAACATACTTAATACGCGACCTTGGCGTGGGTTCACCTCACTTAAAGGCACCACCATCACAGCCATAATGACAACAGAGAAAATCAAAGTTAATCGCCAATGGAATTCAGCGATAGATTCTGTTTCATTAGAATGCCAAAGTTCCGTCATCGTTTTTTGTTCTACACGATTACTGCTAATGGTAGATTCGCGATGCCCGATAACAGCTTGGTAGTCATTAAAATCGGTGATACGAAAATCACGCAATACAGCCGTACCTTCATAGCGAGTTCCCTCACTGAGTACAACAATCTGATTTCCGTTAGGCAATTCCTTGGTATAACCTTTATCTGCCACCACAACCGACGGACGCTGATCTTGCGTTGGACGTAACTGTGCGAGGAACACATCTTGGAATTGGTTACCTTTTACGCTACCTAGATAAAGTACCATATTACGGTCACTGGACATTTTGAATTGTCCTTCCATCAAGGCCGCCAAGCTTGGGTTTGCCTTGGCATCTTCAAGCACTTGCTCTTGATGCGCTGATGACCATGGAATAAGCCAAATGACATTCCCTGCGGCTAATGCGCTAGTCAGCAATGAAAGCAATAGTGCTGCTTGCACTAATGCTTTTTTACCTATCCCGCACGCATTCATGACGGTTATCTCACTTTCAACATAAAGTTTGCTGTAAGTCATCAGAAGCCCAAGAAAGAGGCTTAATGGAAGAATAAGCTGTGCCATCTCTGGAATTCCCAGCCACAGCAGAGAAATCACGAGGTTTGTAGGAATGTTACCTTCTACAGCAGCCCCTAAAATTTCAACCAGTTTCTGGCTAAAGAAGATAAGCATCAGGATAAACAAGATGGCTATCTGGCTTTTAAGGGTTTCCCGAGCTAAATATCGAATTATAATCACGCTAGTTATGCCTGTGAAAACTTGTCTTTTTGCAGGAAAATCGCTAACTTCGTTGTATATCTATCATTTGTGCATCTCAGTTAGACATTCTTGCAGCCCAAATGATATCAAAACATGCTATAAACAGGTTCCCAATAAGAACAAGCTTATAAGTTAGCTAAATTAGTTGTGTTCAATTAATGCATTTAGCTTAACATAAAAAGTAAACTTTCTATGGGGTAGATTAATGCGGATCACTATTCTAAACGATACTTTCCGTTTTTGTCTTTAATATTCAGGAGAACGCATGGAGTTTAATGTAAAAAGCGGCAGCCCAGAGAAACAACGCAGCGCTTGTATTATCGTGGGGGTGTTTGAGCCTCGTCGTTTATCTCCGATCGCGGAGCAACTTGATAAAATCAGTGATGGCTATATCAGCGCCTTATTACGCCGAGGTGAGCTGGAAGGTAAAGTTGGACAATCATTGCTGTTACATCATGTACCTAATGTTCTCTCTGAGCGCGTTTTACTGATCGGTTGCGGTAAAGAGCGTGAGTTGGATGAACGTCAATATAAACAAATCATTCAAAAAACTATTAATACGCTCAATGAAACTGGCTCAATGGAAGCGGTCTGCTTTCTCACTGAGTTGCATGTTAAAGGTCGTAATAATTACTGGAAAGTACGTCAAGCGGTTGAGACTGCAAAAGATTGCCTCTATACCTTTGATCAACTAAAGAGCAATAAGACAGAATTACGTCGTCCATTACGTAAGATGGTCTTTAATGTTCCTACTCGTCGTGAACTACCTAGTGGTGAACGTGCCATTGCTCATGGTTTAGCTATCGCATCAGGTATTAAAGCATGTAAAGATTTAGCAAACATGCCACCAAACATCTGTAATGCCGCTTATTTAGCTTCTCAAGCGCGTCAATTGGCAGACTCCTCTTCAAATGTTTCTACACGAGTTATTGGCGAAGAGCAAATGAAAGAGCTGAACATGAACGCTTACCTTGCGGTAGGTCAGGGCTCTCAAAATGAATCTTTAATGTCTATCATTGAGTACAAAGGCAGTAAAGATCCTGAAGCTCGCCCAATCGTATTAGTCGGTAAAGGGCTGACATTTGACTCGGGTGGTATTTCTATCAAACCTGCTGATGGCATGGATGAGATGAAATATGACATGTGTGGTGCTGCAACAGTCTATGGCGTGATGCGTGTGGTTGCAGAACTACAATTACCGATTAACGTTATTGGTGTACTTGCGGGTTGTGAAAATATGCCGGGTGGAAAAGCCTATCGCCCTGGTGATATCTTAACAACTATGTCCGGCCAAACCGTTGAAGTATTAAACACTGATGCTGAAGGCCGCTTAGTTCTATGTGATACGTTAACTTATGTTGAGCGCTTTGAACCTGAGTTAGTTGTCGATATTGCAACATTAACAGGTGCATGTATGGTGGCTTTAGGGCATCACTACAGCGGATTAATGTCTAATCATAATCCGTTAGCACATGAGTTAATGAATGCATCAGAGCAAGCAGGTGATCGCGCTTGGCGTTTACCATTAGGCGATGAGTTCTATGAACAAATCGAATCTAATTTTGCTGACTTAGCGAATACAGGTGGCCGTTTAGGTGGCGCAATTACTGCCGGTTGTTTCTTAGCGCGTTTTGCGACGAAATATAACTGGGCTCACTTAGATATTGCAGGTACAGCATGGCGTTCTGGTAAAGCCAAAGGCGCAACAGGTCGTCCTGTTTCTTTACTGTCTCAGTTCTTACTTAATCGCGCGGGTTTGAATAGCGACGAGTAATACCGCATAATTATCAGGGTTAAGGTATTACCCTATTATTATGGTAAATAGAGCAGACTCCAAGAAGGGTATTGCAACGCAATACCCTTCTGTTATCGGGATATCATGAAAAACGCCACGTTTTATTTAATGGAACACCCATCAATACACGATGATTTACAGGCTCATGAGTGGCTTGCCTGTCAACTTACCGCTGAACATTGGCGCTTAGGCAAACGTATTTTGTTGGTTTGTGAGTCTCAGGCTCAAGCTGAATTGCTTGATGAGGCATTATGGGCAAGAGAACCTCATCAGTTTGTTCCTCATAATCTTGCAGGTGAAGGCCCTCGTTATGGCGCTCCTGTTGAATTATGTTGGCCTGGAAAACGTGGTAATGCACCTCGTGATCTCTTGATTAATTTGCAATCGCAATTCGTAGACTTTGCCACAGCTTTCCATGAAGTGATAGACTTTGTACCTATTGATGAACAATTGAAACAGTTGGCGCGTGAACGATATAAAATTTATCGTAGCGTCGGCTTTACTTTGACAATGGCTACGCCGCCAACCTATTGAATACGTAAAAAATATGGAAAATAAATCCGCACCGAAAGAGCCATCGCTCGACACAACTTATAACCCAGCAGAGATTGAACAACCTCTGTATCAGCATTGGGAAAAAAACGGCTACTTTAAAGCCAATGGCGATACAACAAAAGAAAGCTTCTGTATCGTGATCCCACCGCCAAACGTCACAGGTAGCCTACATATGGGCCATGCTTTCCAGCAGACCATTATGGATACCATGATCCGTTATCAGCGCATGCAAGGTAAAAACACCTTATGGCAGTCAGGGACTGACCATGCGGGTATCGCGACTCAAATGGTCGTTGAGCGTAAAATTGCCGCTGAAGAAGGTAAAAATCGTCATGACTATGGTCGTGATGCGTTTATCGACAAAATTTGGGAATGGAAAGCTGAATCAGGTGGTAACATTTCTAACCAAATGCGTCGTTTAGGTAACTCTGTTGATTGGGAACGTGAACGTTTCACCATGGACGAGGGTTTATCTAAAGCCGTTAAAGAAGCTTTTGTGCGTTTACATAAAGAAGATCTTATCTACCGTGGTAAACGCCTTGTTAACTGGGACCCTAAATTACACACAGCGATTTCTGATCTTGAAGTTGAAAACCGTGAAGTTAAAGGTTCAATGTGGCACCTGCGTTATCCTTTAGCGGATGGGGCAAAAACAGCTGAAGGTAAAGATTACCTCATTGTTGCAACAACTCGCCCAGAAACCATGTTAGGTGATACTGGTGTTGCGGTTAACCCAGAAGATCCTCGTTATAAAGATTTAATTGGTAAAGAAATTATTCTACCAATCGTCAACCGCCGTATTCCTATCTTAGCGGACGAACACGCGGATATGGAAAAAGGGACGGGTTGCGTAAAAATCACCCCTGCTCATGACTTTAATGACTATGAAGTTGGACGTCGTCATCAATTACCAATGATTAATATCATGGATTTTGATGGCAATATCCGTGTTAGCGCAGAAGTATTAGACACCAATGGTGTTGAATCTGACGTTTACAGCACTGAAATTCCAGAAGCCTACCAAGGCATGGAACGTTTCGCAGCACGTAAAGCTATGGTCGCTGAATTTGAACATTTAGGTTTATTAGAAGAGATCAAACCTCACGATTTAACCGTACCTTACGGCGACCGTGGTGGCGTGGTTATCGAGCCTTTACTAACAGACCAATGGTATGTTCGCGCAGCACCTTTAGCGAAACCCGCAGTTGAAGCTGTTAAAAATGGCGAGATCCAATTTGTACCAAAACAGTACGAAAACATGTACTTCTCATGGATGAATGATATCCAAGATTGGTGTATTTCTCGTCAACTGTGGTGGGGTCACCGTATCCCTGCTTGGTATGACAACCAAGGCAACGTTTATGTTGGTCGTGATGAAGAAGAAGTTCGTCGTGAAAACAATATCGCTGCTGATGTCGCATTACGCCAAGATGATGACGTACTGGATACGTGGTTCTCATCTGCACTGTGGACATTCTCAACATTAGGCTGGCCTGAAAACACTGAAGCACTAAAAACATTCCATCCAACGAATGTATTAGTCAGTGGATTCGATATCATTTTCTTCTGGATCGCTCGCATGATCATGATGACCATGCACTTTATCAAAGATGAAGACGGTAAACCGCAAGTTCCATTTAATACGGTTTACATGACAGGTCTTATTCGTGATGAAGAAGGCCAGAAAATGTCAAAATCCAAAGGTAACGTACTTGATCCTCTGGATATGATTGACGGTATTTCATTAGAGAACCTGTTAGAAAAACGTACTGGTAATATGATGCAGCCACAAATGGCTGAAAAAATTGCTAAACGTACTAGCAAAGAGTTCCCAGAAGGTATTGAAGCACACGGTACAGATGCTCTGCGCTTTACCTTAGCGGCATTAGCTTCAACAGGTCGCGATATTAACTGGGATATGAAACGTCTATCAGGCTACCGTAACTTCTGTAACAAGCTGTGGAACGCAAGCCGCTTTGTTCTGATGAATACGGAAGATCAAGATTGTGGCTACCAAGGTGGTGAGATGACATTCTCACTGGCTGACCGTTGGATCTTAGCTGAATTTAACAATACCGTTAAAGCCTATCGTGAAGCGTTAGACAACTATCGTTTCGATATCGCGGCGGGTATTTTATATGAGTTCACTTGGAACCAATTCTGTGACTGGTATCTTGAGCTATCAAAACCTGCGGTACACAAAGGTAATGATGCACAAAAACGCGCAGCTCGTCATACTCTGATTGAAGTGCTAGAAGGCTTACTGCGTCTTGCTCATCCAATCATTCCATTTATCACAGAGACAATTTGGCAACGAGTGAAGGAAGTTAAAGGCATTGAAGGTGAAACCATCATGCTACAAGCTTTCCCTGAGTTCGATGCTTCACTGGTAGATGAACACGCGCTTAGCGATCTTGAGTGGATCAAAGAAGTTATTGTTGCAGTTCGTAATATCCGTGCTGAAATGAATATTGCTCCGGGTAAACCACTTGATGTTATTTTACGTGGTGCGGATGACAATGCTAAGCGCCGTGTTAGTGACAATATTGGCTTCTTAAAAGCCATGGGCCGTTTAGCTGATATTCGTCCATTAGCAGAAGGTGAAGAAGCGCCATTATCAGTGACTAAATTGGTTAGCGGTGCAGAATTGCTGATCCCAATGGCAGGCTTTATCGATAAAGATGCAGAGCTTGCACGTTTAGATAAAGAGCTTGAAAAAGTAGAAAAAGATATCACAACTTTAGACAGCAAATTATCTAACGATGGCTTTGTTAGCCGTGCGCCAGAAGCGGTTGTTGCTAAAGAGCGTGAACGCTTAGCGACATGCTTAAGTGCAAAAGAGAAGCTAATCGCACAGAAAATCTCTATCGCCTCTTTATAAGCACTATCGCTTTAAAGACGCTGAGATTGATAATGAAAAAACCGCGTTCTGAAGTGACCTCATAAAGTTGGACACTTTAAATTCGGCGGCTTGTAAGGCCTGATTTCGACATTCAACCGGAGTCAGGCCTTTTAATTTTTCTTTGTAGCCAATCAGCCACATTTTAGCTAGGTAAATTAAGTGATAGACAAAAGTAAACTCAAAAATATAAAGTTTTTTGAAAACGAACCACTGGTTCACCATTTGAATTACGCCCTTTCAGAGTGCGAAGAAAAAAATATTTTGCGGGGTTGGCGACCTTCATGTATGGAAGACAAATGGCTCTCATACAGTGAAGATGGCTGTGTTTTCGTTCACAGAAGCTGGACTGGTCATTTGATGTACAAATTTACGATCCGTGATCAGTCAATACAAAGCGTGGAAATTGCGATGGATGATTTTGTGAATATGACGAATGAACGGAAAATTGAGGTTTTTCTCTCACTTTTACCACGCTTATCAGAAGAGCACGAGAATGATTGGGAATAGCGCGTTATTGCTTTAAGAGTAAAGCCCCAGAATTTGTTAGTGGTTTTAGTGGCTGCGTCGAATATTTTCGGAGACTCATCAGGGAAAAGCATTTCTAAATCTTTGGTAAGGAAGATATTTCTACCTTTCTTATTGAACTTGTTAAAAACATTAACCGCTGTCATTAACTCCATATCACCCTCTACTAAATCCCCCCTCACAAGGGGTTGTTTTGTATATCGCGGGTTTTTGCTTAGTCTCTTTCAGCCAGAAAATAAAACCATTTTTCACTTCATTTTTTAATATTCACGGTTCTATTCTCGTCAATACGTCATTTCATCCCCTATTTTCACTTAGATTTAATCACTCACTAAAATATAACGCTAGAAATAAAGGGAGAAATTAAGCAAAGAGAAAGGGTTAACGGTTTACAAACACGCTTAATCAATTAAGATAGTTTTTGTAGCCATCAGTGCTACTTTCAATGAAGAAGTTCCTTTCCGGTGCTCTCTCAATAAATAATCAAAAAATATTCTACTAATAAGTGAAAACGATGAGTGCAACTATGACTGCAACCCAAGCTATAACCTCAAATATTGTTATTCGAGCCATTGAAGAAAAAGACAACGCAGGTATTGCACGCGTTATTCGTGAAGTCTCAGCTGAGCACGGTTTAACTGCCGATAAAGGCTTTGCGGTTGCCGATCCAATTTTAGATACCCTCTATGAAGTTTATCATCAGCCACGCAGTGCTTACTGGGTTGTTGAAATGGATGGAGAAGTTGTTGGTGGGGGTGGTGTCGCACCACTAGCTGGTGGTGATGGCAATACATGTGAACTACAAAAAATGTACCTTTCATCCAAACTGCGTGGCAAAGGTATTGCGAAAAAAATCGTTCTGCAATCTCTTGAATTTGGTAAAGAGCAAGGCTTTAGCCGTTGCTATTTAGAAACCACAGATATCTTAAAAGCGGCTGTCGGTTTATACGAAAAACTAGGATTCGAATTTATTGATGAAGCATTAGGCAACACTGGGCATAGTGATTGTGAGATCCGTATGGTGAAGCCACTTTAAGCGTTCTTGCTGTTCCCTACGTAATACAATAAATAAAATAAGCTCTACTTGACCCGCATTTCTTATGCGGGTTTTTATTAGCAATAAATAGCATCTATTAACACAAATCCAGTTTATCAAAATGATATAAATACAGTATGTTTATATGCTTATTTTCTCAATTAATTTCTTAATTAATTATTATCAAAATATTATTAATGAAATTCTCATCTTAATTTTTATTAAAAACCACAAGTTTAAATTGTTTTTAATTCCACTCTAGATAATTATATTACCCCTCTTAAATAAAATATTATTTATCTTATTTTATATTTTAAAAAAGAGATTTTTTTATATTGCTATTTATAGCTAATTTAATATCTTTATGCAGATAAAGTCATGCATTGGCTTTTATAACTCTAAAATTTAAAAGGAATTTTTTCATGAAAAACTTTGTTAAAATTGCACTTATTGCTTCTGTAATTACCGTAATGACCGGTTGTACTGGTAGCGTATACAATAAAGAAAAAGACTGTAACTACGACTACTTACTGCACCCAGCAGTTTCTATTTCTAAAATCATTGGCGGTTGTGGCGACACAAGCAAATAAGATTTAAGAAATAAACACATTAATAAACTACATTCTGACTTATTGTTGCTAAGAAAGAATGTAGTTTTTTGTTTTATCATACCTTATATTTTTACTCGTTTTTTATGAGTTGCACTCCTCACCAACATAAGAAATCAGAGCTTAGTGTTTCCATTTTAATGGAAGATAGATTAAATTAACCATTAATAAAATCTATTTTAGGTAATTTTATATGACATTAAACTACAAGATTATTATCGTCACATTATTTTTATCTATTCCTATATTGGCTTATTCCTCCCCTCAAATTAAATGTATTGCCGAAGAAAAGAACTTCTCCGCATGTGAGATATTAGCAACGCAGGGAGATAATAAAGCATTATTAGTACTTGGACGTTTCTATGAAACGGGTACCGAAGTTGAAAAAAATGTAGAGAAAGCGGAACAAATCTATCAACTCTTAGCAGATAAAAATGATGCTGATGGATTTAATCAATTGGCAATGCTTAAGGAAGATCAGGGCAAAAAACAAGAGGCTATTTTACTTTATCAAAGAGCAATAGAACTAGGCTCATCATCTGCTAATTATAATTTAGGCATACTATACAAATATAATAATAATTATAAAAAAGCAAAAGAGATGTTTGAAAAAGCAATTACCGATAATAATTCAGGTAAGGCTATGATGAGTTTAGGCGATTTATATTTTGATGGATTTGGTGTTGAAAAAAATATGGAATTAGCGGAACACTGGTATAAAGCTGCTATTCAAGCTGATAATTATCTTGCCATTACACGATTGGGAATACTGTATGGCAATCTGGAAAAATATGATGAAGCGATAATATATTATCAAGAAGCGATCAAAAAAGGTGATCCCGCCGCAATGAATTCAATGGGATTACTATATCAACATGGTTTTGGTGTAAAACGTGATATCAATAAAGCAGTTAAATTTTATCAAGATACCACTGAACAAGACGAAATCGGAGGGCTAATTAACCTTGGTCTAATGTATGAAGAAGGCCTTGGGGTACCTCAAAATTATGAAAAATCCATCGAATTATATACAAGAGCCTATCAATTAGGTTATACCGATATTCAGTTACGAATTAATTTCTTAAATAACCATTTAATAAAAAGAATGAATAATTAAATTCTATGTTGCCTGTTTTCGACATATCCAGTCTGGTCTCAAAACAAGAGTATGATAAATACGAAAAGAGCGAAAGTTCTCACCACCAATATATCTACTCAGTCAATATCTCTATTTACTTTTTAGAAATTCATTCATTTTTTTTGAACACCATCAACAAATTCCCCCTATTTTGTTCATCACGCGAACACTTTATGATCAGCCTCATTAAGAAATCGCAATAATCTGTATTACCTCCTTCTGTGTCTTGGTTATTGCGGTTTCTTTCCTTAACTCGGAGAACAATCATGACTATCAGACAGATTAATCATATTTATTCGGCGCCAAATTCACACTGGGTAGGTAATGGCTTTCCAGTCAGCACCTTATTTTCCTATCAGGAAAATGGTGAGAAACATAGCCCGTTTCTGCTGATGGATTATGCCGAGCCAACACTGTTTAAACCTGTTACTAATGCCCGTGGTGTAGGAGTGCATCCTCATCGTGGATTTGAAACCGTAACAATCGCCTATCAAGGTGAAGTTTCTCATCATGACTCTAAAGGTCACGCAGGAACGATTACCGCAGGTGATGTGCAATGGATGACCGCTGCTTCTGGTATTTTGCATAAAGAGTATCACTCTGAAAAAATGACCAAAGAAGGCGGTGTATTGGAAATGGTGCAACTTTGGGTGAATCTGCCAACAGCGTACAAAATGACACAGCCTCGTTATCAGGCGCTGAAAGCAGAGGATATCCCTCATGTTGAATTACCGGATAACCAAGGTTATGTCAGAGTGATTGCCGGTAATTATGCCAACACACAAGGTGTGGCAATGACCTACTCGCCGCTGAATGTGTGGGATCTACGTTTAAATCGCGCAGGTGTTTCACATTACAGTATTCCTGAAGGTCATAATGCAATGCTGTTTGTGGTGAAAGGTGCTGTACATATCAATGACAGTGAAATTGCACGTCAGCACGATATGGTGATGTTAGATAATCATGGTGATACGCTCACATTAGAATCAATGGGTGACACCATTGTTTTAATTTTAACCGGTGAGCCAATTAATGAGCCGATTGTAGGACAAGGGCCTTTTGTGATGAACACGCAAGAAGAGTTACAACAAGCTTTTAATGATTATGACAATGGTAAATTTGGTGTGATGGATTAATCGCTCTCCCCTTAAAACCAATAACACCAGTCACAAAGCAATAATTTTGTGGCTGGTGCTATTATTTTGCACTGATAAATCAGGCACAAAGGGACAACATTTAGCAAAAATTAATGTAAGCGTGATGACTTATCAGACTCTTCATCTTCGTCGTCTTCGTCTTCACCGTCTTCATCATCATACTCAGCGTCAGGATCTTCAAAGTAAGTTCCCCAACCATCGTAATAAACACCCATTTTTTCAGCTAAATTCATTAACTGTTCAACTTGAGCATCAATAAGCTCAGCATTTAAACCACTTTCACTCACAGCATCAAAACAAACTAAAATTTCACCTGATTCGACTTCGATTTCTTCAGGTTCAGTCACTTCATAACCTAATTTAAATACTTCAACGGCTGCTTTTTCTAGTGTTTCGAAGTTTTCACAAGAAATATGGTGCTCAATGGCATACAGTGCATCAGGATCACTGCCATCTTCCAGTAATTCTTCAATAATAAGACGTGTTTCTTCACGTTGTTCTGCTAACTCTTTGCTGTCCGCCATAATCATGCTCCGCAATAGTCTGAAAAGGTATCTTGTTCATTCTCCCACAGGGCGAATCAACACTCCATACCTAATATGATGCGCTTATCGCAGACTGTCTAAATTAAAAGTTTTCCTTTAGGGGTTGATGATGAATATTTATTGATATAAATTGAATATAAATTCAATAACAGGATATCACTCTATGAACCCTTTTTATCAGAAATCATTCTTACGTTTACTGGATTTTTCACCTGCTGAAATTCAACAACTACTTACATTGTCAGCACAATTAAAAAAAGCCAAAAAATCAGGTCAAGAAACTCAGTATCTTACTGGAAAAAACATCGCACTGATTTTTGAAAAAGACTCAACACGTACTCGTTGTGCCTTTGAAGTTGCTGCATTTGATCAAGGTGCAAGAGTGACTTATCTAGGGGGCGGAAGCCAAATTGGACATAAAGAATCGATAAAAGATACTGCTCGTGTATTAGGCCGTATGTATGATGGAATTCAGTACCGAGGTTATGGGCAAAAGACGGTAGATGCACTTGCTCAATATTCAGGAGTACCTGTTTGGAATGGTTTAACCAATGAATTTCACCCAACTCAACTGTTAGCAGACTTACTGACCATCACAGAACATCAAACCAAGCCGTTATCGGAAACCGTATTTGCTTACCTTGGTGACGCTCGTAATAACATGGGAAATACTATGCTGGAAGCGGCTGCGTTAACAGGTATGGATTTACGTTTAGTTGCACCTAAAGCATGTTGGCCTGAAGCAAGTTTAGTTGCTCAATGCCAAGAGATTGCCAAGAAAAATGGCGGAAATATCACACTCACTGAAAATGTAGCTGAAGGTGTTAAAAATGCTGATTTTCTTTACACTGATGTGTGGGTTTCTATGGGCGAACCAAAAGAAGTTTGGAAAGAGCGTATTGCGTTACTGAAGCCTTATCAGGTCAATATGAACGTTGTGAAATTAACAGGAAACCCAGACGTCAAATTCCTTCACTGTTTACCCGCTTTTCATGATGAAGAAACCACAATGGGTAAAGCATTAGCTAAAGAGTTTAATCTATATGGTGGTTTTGAAGTCACTGATGAGGTGTTCGAATCAAAACACAGTATTGTATTTGATGAAGCAGAGAACCGTCTTCACACCATAAAAGCCGTGATGGTCGCAACCCTTGCCAATCCGTTCTGAAATACATAATCATGCAAAACACCTATTTTTTAATCGAGAAAAAATAGGTGTTTTCTTCGTTTTATCTCAAGCTTATTGATTTTTAAATCAAAAAAAAATTTTTAGAAAAAAACAAAAGCAAACGCTTGCGTGTAAATCTAAGATGCGTATAATGCGCCACAATTTGTCAGGAGGAAAGATGAAACAGCGCCTATTCCAATGTGTTAAAAAAAATCGCACCTTAACCGGTCGCAAGCGCATTCACTTTTTTCCAATAGCCCAATTTTTTAAAACCCCTCTTATGGAGGGGTTTTTTTTGGCCTATAAAAAACCATTCATCGCACAATTCATCGCTAAAGGAGAACTCTAATGACTAATCCGCTCTACCAAAAGCATATTATCTCCATCAATGATCTGGACAGGGAAGATTTGGAAGCTGTTCTTCGCGTTGCTGATAAATTAAAACAGCAACCTAATAACGAATTGTTGAAAGACAAAGTGATTGCGAGCTGCTTTTTTGAAGCATCAACACGTACTCGCTTATCATTTGAGACAGCTATCCACCGCCTAGGTGCATCAGTTGTCGGTTTTTCTGATGGAAGCAACACTTCACTGGGTAAAAAAGGTGAAACATTAGCGGATACCATTTCGGTTCTTCGCACTTATGCTGACGCCATTGTTATTCGCCATCCTCAAGAAGGTGCAGCACGTTTAGCCTCTGAGTTTGCTGGTGATATTCCTGTTCTAAATGCGGGTGATGGTGCAAATCAGCATCCAACACAGACTTTGCTGGATTTGTTTACCATCCAAGAAACACAAGGCCGCTTAGATAATCTCAATATCGCAATGGTCGGTGACTTAAAATATGGCAGAACAGTACATTCTCTGGCACAAGCATTAGCGAAATTTAAAGGTAATCATCTCTATTTTATCGCCCCTAAAGTGCTCGCGATGCCAGAGCATATTCTTCACTTGCTGGAAGAAAATGGTGTTGAATATAGCCAACATGAAACAGTCGATGAAGTGATGCCAGAGCTAGATATTCTCTACATGACACGCGTACAAAAAGAACGTTTAGATCCTTCTGAATATGCAAATGTGAAAGCACAGTTTGTTTTAACTAGCGCTGATTTAGTGAATGTGAAAGATAACCTTAAGATCTTACACCCACTGCCACGTATCGATGAAATCACGACAGATGTAGATAAAACACCTTACGCTTATTATTTCCAACAAGCTGGAAATGGTATCTACGCACGTCAGGCATTACTTGCCTTAGTTCTGAATAAAAACTTAGTTCTTTAATAAGGAGCACACCATGACACATGATCACAAACTAAAAGTTGAAGCTATCAAACGTGGGACTGTTATTGATCATATTCCAGCGCAGGTGGGCTTTAAAATTCTTTCACTGTTCCGTTTAACTGAAACGGATGAAAGAATAACCGTAGGTTTTAATTTACCTTCAGAAAATTTAGGTAAAAAAGACTTAATAAAAATCGAAAATGTCTTTTTAACCTCAGAGCAAGCAAACCGATTAGCGATGTATGCACCACAAGCAACCGTCAACATTATTGATGATTATCAAGTCGTTAATAAGATGGCATTAAGCTTGCCAGAATTGCTTGAAGATGTGGTGCCTTGTCCTAATAGCAACTGTATTAGCCATAACGAGCCAGTGCAAAGTAGTTTCCGTGTCAAAAAACTGGCCTCAGATGTTGTATTAACCTGCAAGTACTGTGAAAAAGAGTTCGAACGCCACGCGGTTATTCGTTAATTCTTTTAACTATCTGCTCGCAAGGGCAGATAGTTTTTTTATTATTAATACAATAAAATACCAATTTGTACTTATTGTAGATATTTTCTCTACTTAGAATCACCAAAGTAGACCTTCTGTTTTCCCTCATTTTTTGTCACCATAAAGTCAGGATATATCCGCTAAATCATTTACTTAATTACTTTGACAGAGACGAATTTTCGCCTTCTGCGGATAGACTTATGCAAACAAAAACTCGCTTATTACTCTTAACATTATCACTTGCTGTTTTTGGTGTGATCACAACCGAAGTTGCGGTGATTGGATTGCTACCACAACTTGTCGAACAGATGAATATCACTGCACCACAAGTGGGCTTTTTAGTCAGTATCTACGCTATTGTTGTCGCAATAACAGGTCCTACTATTACACTTTTATTTGGGCGATTTAATCGTAAAACGGTACTGTTAGTCATAATGGCTTTATTTATTATTTCCAATACTGTTTATGCATTAACACATCAATATCACGTTATTTTGCTATTTCGTATTTTGCCTGCATTTACCCATGCGCTATTTTTCGCAATAGCACTGATGGTAGCCGCAAATTCAGTACCAGTAGAAAAATCCACTCATGGCGTTGCTATTGTTTTTTCTGGTGTTGCGGTGGGAATGGTTTTAGGTATGCCACTTAGTGCTTTTATTGCTGAAACTTGGTCATTAAATATGGCATTTTGGTTTGGCGCTATCACCAGTGTTATCGCTTTTATTGGTATTGTGTTTTTTGTGCCTTCAATTAAAGTCACGGCACCTCTTAAGATTAGTGATCAACTAAAAGTATTAACAAAACCAACGGTTTGGTTAAGTATTGCTACTGTGACACTTATCTTTTCAGCCATGTTTGCTGGATTTAGCTATATTGCTGATTTTTTAGTGAATATCACTGGGTTTTCAAACAATATAACCAGTACATTACTGATTGTATTTGGTGTGAGTGGTTATTTTGGTAATTTTATTTTTAGTCACTATTTACAGCGAAATGTCGTTAAAACAACAATAACTTACCCAATCTTGTTCTGTTTTATCTACTTATTTATCTGGTTAAGCGGTTCTCAGGCGCTTGCTATGATCCCATTGATTATTTTTTGGGGGATACTACATACATCAGGATTAATTATTTCTCAAACATGGTTAATGAGAGATGCAAAAGCAGCCCCTGAATTTGCAAATAGTCTTTATATCGCCTTTTCTAATTTAGGGATAACCGTAGGTTCGATGGTAGGGGCTTGGGTAATTCAACATTTTGAATTACAAATGATAATTTGGGTAGGTATACTTTTTTCACTGCTTGCATTGAGTACTATTTGGTTACGAGTACGATTGCAATCACCAAATGGTAAAATAGTTTATCAGCAATAACTCTCTACTCATCAAACCCACCTTCTTTTGCCACCTGAAGCAATGCATCTGCTATATAACGTGTTTTAGGTGGCACTTTTTGCCCTTTATGCCACATCATATTGATAGGAGATTGATACCCTTCTGTTTTTATCAATATACGCTGTAATTGCCCTCCTTTAAGCAGATCCCCAATCATCCATAACGGAAGTTGAGCAATACCATAGCCATGGCTCACCGCGTCAAGCATTGCATCACCATCAGCAAGTTCATAAAAAGGAGTTGGAATATACTGGCGGAAGGTATCAGCTTCTTTTAGCATCCAATAAAAAGGGGCTTCTTGGCGAAATCCAACAATACAACGATGGTCTGATAACGCTTCAATTTCTTTAGGAATGCCATGTTTTTGCAGATAAATCGGAGAAGCACAGAGAACCAGTTTTTGTGTTGTCAGTTGTCGAGCAACAACATTGCTACTATCAGGCAAATGTCCGATACGAACGACTAAATCCACGCTCTCCTCATGCATATCAATATAGCGCTCACTAAATGAAATGCTCATCTTAAGCTGGGGCTGCTTATCCATTAATGTCATTAAAACAGGCATAATACATTTACGACCAAAAGCAGACGGTAAATCCAGACGGATTTTTCCTGTTAATACCGATTGGTTTTCTTGGACTTGATTATTTGCTTGTTCAAGGATAGAAAGTGCAATTTCGCACTGCTGTAAGTAATACTCACCTTCAGAGGTCAACGTTAAACGTCGTGTCGTTCTTAATAGTAGGTTAATACCTAAATGTTCTTCTAACCGAGTCACGCTTTTTCCAACGGCTGATTTGGTTACTCCTAAACGAGATGCAGCTTCAGTAAAGCTACCTGTTTGAGCTGTTGCAACAAAAGCGGTGATGCTTGAAAGTGAATTGAATTGTGTCATAAGTGCCCGCTGTGATTATTTTTAATCGTACATCAGTAATTCACAGATAAAAAGATCATAAAAAAGCACGATATCTTTCTATTATAGAATAATTACCCCTTAAAATCATAAAGAGGAGATTTGTAAAAAATAGAATTTATACATAAACCTCTTTTTGTGAAAAAAAGTTCTCTAATAATCGGATATATACTGATAAAAGCAGGCGTTAATAAAGGGTAATTGCATGAGTTTATTTTCTTTTTATACTCACAGACTTTATGATAAAGCCTGATATCTGTCATATTGCTAACTTACAGCGCTGGCTATAATAGCGCCGTGCTAATCAAGCGTTAGCCTTAATCTTATAAAAACAGGAGTTCTACATGTCTTACGAAATTAATACCGATAAAGCCCCTGCAGCAATTGGCCCTTATGTACAAGGCGTTGATTTAGGTAATTTAGTGATCACTTCAGGCCAATTACCTGTTGATCCAGCTACAGGTGAATTTGTTTCTGATAATGCCGCAGAACAAGCTCGTCAATCTTTAGAAAACGTAAAAGCAATTATTGAAAAAGCGGGTTTAACTGTTGCTAATATCATCAAAACCACTGTTTTCGTAAAAGATTTAAATGATTTTGGTACCATTAATGCCGCTTATGAAGCTTTCTTTAAAGAGCATAATGCAGCATTCCCAGCTCGTTCTTGTGTTGAAGTTGCTCGTTTACCAAAAGATGCAAAAGTAGAAATCGAAGTTATTGCTATCCGTTAATTTCATTTCAAAAATAGGTCATAAAAAAGCAAAGGTCTCTTTATGAGCACTTTGCTTTTTTTATGCTCTCATTTTTTGATAATAATTTATCACTTCTGTTTTTGGCACATATTTACAATTCAGCTAACCCCTCTTGATGCCTGATGTAGCAAAAATACCTTGATTTAGATCAGTTTTAATGAAGATTATTTCCCTTTCAATTACTATATATTGTGCTTTAATACATACCGACATACAACATATAGTAATTATACACATCTTATCCACAATAAGCCTGAATGCTGTGCCATCACCTGTTTTTATGGGATTTGAGCCTGTGGATAAATAGTTAAGGAGCAAGATTGTGAAAACCATAGTGATAAAACGAGACGGATGTAAAGTCTCTTTTGACCAAACCCGCATCAGCGATGCTATCAAAAGAGCCGCCGTAGCTTGTGAGATCACTGATGATGATTATTGCGATTCTATCGCGCAATCCGTTTCACAATCTCTCGCAGGACGTTCGAATGTCGATATCCGTGAGATCCAAGACGCCGTAGAAAATCAGCTGATGGCTGGTGAGCATAAAGATGTCGCCAGAGCCTACATTGAATACCGTCATGACCGAGATGTTGCCCGTGAGCAACGTGGAAGATTAACTCAGGAAATCCGAGGTCTTATCGAACAAAGTGATGTCTCTATTCTTCATGAAAATGCGAATAAAGACAGTAAAGTTATCCCTACCCAACGTGATTTACTTGCGGGTATTGTGGCTAAACATTACGCAAAATTGCATATCCTGCCAAGAGATGTGGTACTCGCTCATGAGCGTGGTGAAATTCATTATCATGATCTCGATTATTCACCGTTTTTTCCTATGTTTAACTGTATGCTAATTGACCTTAAAGGCATGTTAAACAATGGTTTTAAAATGGGAAATGCAGAAATAGAACCACCTAAATCTATTTCAACAGCAACAGCAGTAACTGCACAAATTATCGCACAAGTAGCAAGCCATATTTATGGTGGTACAACGATAAATCGTATCGATGAAGTATTAGCGCCGTTTGTAAAATCAAGTTATGACAAACACTATAAAGTAGCGCAAGAGTGGCAGATTGCTGATAAAGAAGCCTATGCCAATGCGCGCACTGAAAAAGAGTGTTACGACGCATTCCAATCTTTAGAGTATGAAGTTAATACACTACATACTGCTAATGGACAAACCCCATTTGTCACTTTTGGTTTTGGCCTTGGTACGTCAAAAGAAGCGCGTTTAATTCAACGATCTATTCTTGAAAATCGCATGGCTGGTTTAGGCAAAAACCGTAAAACGGCTGTTTTCCCTAAACTCGTTTTTGCCATTAAAGATGGCTTAAACCATAAGTTCGGTGATCCTAATTACGATATCAAACAGCTTGCGCTTGAATGTGCAAGTAAACGCATGTATCCCGATATTTTAAATTACGATCAAGTCGTTAAAGTAACAGGTTCATTTAAAACGCCAATGGGTTGTCGTAGCTTCTTAGGTGTTTACGAAGAAAATGGTGAGATGATCCATGAAGGTCGTAATAACCTCGGTGTTATCAGCCTAAACTTACCGCGTATTGCAATTGAAGCTCAAGGTGATGAAGCGACATTCTGGTCACTGCTCGATGATCGCCTCGAATTAGCGAAAAAAGCACTGATGACTCGTATTGCTCGTTTAGAAAACGTCAAAGCGCGTGTTGCCCCAATCCTTTATATGGAAGGTGCTTGTGGTGTTCGCTTAAAAGCAGATGATAATGTAGCCGAAATCTTTAAAAATGGCAGAGCATCAATCTCATTAGGCTATATCGGTGTTCATGAAACCATTAATGCGTTGTTTGGTACTGAAAAACACGTTTTTGATGATGAAACCTTAAGAGAAAAAGCCGTCGCAATTATCAATCGTCTGCGTGAAGCAACAGACCAGTGGAAAGCAGAAACAGGTTATGGCTTTAGCCTTTACAGCACACCAAGTGAAAACTTATGTGATCGCTTCTGTCGTTTAGATGCAGCTGAGTTCGGTATTTTGCCGGGTGTAACGGATAAAGGTTATTACACCAATAGCTTCCACTTAGATGTTGAGAAAAAAGTAAATCCATACGACAAACTAGATTTTGAAGCACCTTATCCTCCATTAGCCAATGGTGGTTTCATTTGCTATGGCGAATATCCAAACTTACAACATAACCTTAAAGCATTAGAAGATGTGTGGGATTACAGCTATACCCGCGTTCCTTATTACGGAACAAACACTCCGATTGATGAATGTTATGACTGTGGTTATACCGGTGAATTCTCTTGCACTAGCAAAGGTTTTACTTGCCCACGTTGTGGTAATCACAACCCAGCGAGAGTTTCTGTTATTCGCCGTGTATGTGGATATTTAGGTAGCCCAGATTCACGTCCATTTAATGCGGGTAAACAAGAAGAAGTTAAACGTCGAGTGAAACATCTGGCAAATGGTCAGTTAGGTTAAGAAAGTGAATTACCATCAATATTACCCTGTTGATGTTGTCAATGGCCCTGGTACTCGTTGCACCCTGTTTGTTGCAGGGTGCATACACCAATGCCGAGGCTGTTATAACAAATCAACGTGGTCGTTAACGTCTGGCAAGCCGTTTACCCAAGAGATGGAAGATCAGATTATTGCGGATCTTCAAGATAGCCGAATCAACCGACAAGGATTATCGCTTTCGGGGGGTGATCCTTTACATCCACAAAATTTATCTACAATTTTGCATTTGGTAAAACGAGTCAAAGCCGAATGCCCTGAAAAAGATATTTGGGTTTGGACAGGCTATTTGCTAGCAGATTTGACACCAGAGCAACAAGAAGTTGTTAGCTATATAAACGTGCTAATTGATGGAAAGTTTGTACAAGAACTTTATGATCCCGCATTACTGTGGCGTGGTAGTAGTAATCAGGTTATTCATAAGTTGAATTAATATCTAGAAGCTCATTTATAATGAGCTTTTTTTCTTTCACCATTCTCATTTAATCACCTCCGTTATCAAATGCGAATCATTTTCAAAAATGATAGTCAAAGTGATTAGTTTTGTTTTATTATTAACGCTCTTCACTATTCTTTTTATGATGATATTTGATATGAAAATAGCACTTTTCCCTTTTTTTTCAATAGTTTTACTTTCTGGTTGTAGCAGCACTTGGGAACCTAAAGGTGCATCAGATTACACATTACAAGAAGCTAAAATGCTTTGTGAACTTGATGCGAATACTCGCTACCCTATTCGCAAAGAAGTGCTACAACGTACTGTTTATCGTGATGTACAAAAAACATGTCGTAAAGATGATAAAGATCACTGTGGGGATAAAAAAACCTACACAGAACGTGTACCAATGACAGAAAGTTATGTTGAAGACATTAATCAAGAAGACAGAAAAACCTTCTACACCTCTTGTATGTCTTTAAAAGGATGGGAACAAAAAAGTCATTATTTTTGGGAATAATAAGAAGTTAAGAAAATAAGAAGCTTAATTACGTAGCCAATAAAGCTTAGTCCCGAACCCCAATTGATTATTCACCATCTTAATTTCTTGCAATTGTAATTCCCATAAAGGTACATGGATGGCGGCTAATGCGACAGGAAAACGTAAGCAATAATGTTTTCTTGCATTGAAGTCATCCTTACCTGCTAGCAAAGAAACAGCCCCAGTAAATTGGATGCCTTGTAAATTGGATACTACAATTTCTTGTGTGCTAATACTCCCTGCAACTAATAAATTTTCCTGCATCATCTGAGCATGACGAGTCTTCTTTTCTGAAAGAAAAACAAGCCTCATCTGACTTTCATCGAACCAATAAAAACAATTAGCACACCAAACATCACCCAACGAACATGTTGTACATAAGGTAAACACATGGTTATCACGTACATATTGTTTAATTATTTTGATCGAGTCTAATGAAGACATAATATACCTGCATAGAAACAAAAAGAGACGCTGTTTAGATGATAATTATATCATCAAAACGAGCGTCTTACCGCGTGTCTCTTATTACAGATTATTTATCAAAAATAGTCAAAATTAACGATAAATTTCAGCATTTACAGTGAGGTAATCTTCACCAGTTGCGCCAACAACTTTAAAGCCTTTTGCCCCTTCATCTTTTGCGATTTGAGCAATTTTAGCGGTTAAGCCATCTAAAGTATCACTGCCTGTGATTGTGATATACTCACCATTAACAGAAGGGCTTTTTGATACGCTATCAGATGCGATTGAACCGAATGAAATAGCACTTAAAGCTAATATTGCAGCGATTAATGTAGATTTTTTCATAATAAACTCCAATTTAATTCTAATTTTGTTAGGTATCGCGGAGTGTGTCTCTGTGATGTGGATCATATTATGCGCTTTAGTTTAACTTTAAAATTAGCAATAATTGCTGTTCACTTTCAAAAAAATTGAATGTCATTTTTTAAATAATAAATTTTATTGTCACAAATATTTCACAACATATTGATATACTTAATAGATTTATTTTTGACATACCTTAAATTACTCACTTAAAAAACTAAGAAATATTATTTATCAAAAGAAAAAGTAGCACGAAAAGGAAAAAATGATGGCTGACACAATGTGGTCACTCTATATTGTTAGAAATCGTCTTGGTTCTCTTTATACAGGGATCACGACAAATGTTGAGAGGCGTTTTCAACAACATCAGAATGGAACTGGTGCTAAGGCACTGAAAGGTAAAGGCCCTCTATTATTAGAGTTTCATTGTCAGGTTGGCGATAGACAGCGTGCTTCTCAACTTGAATACCAATTAAAACAATTGAAAAAGACGCAAAAAGAAAAGCTGATCACAGACCAGCCTTCAGACATTGCACTGTATTTAATACAGGACAAATAAATTTAGCTAAATTGGTCAAACAATGGCGAATAGTTGACTAAACCATGGATATCATCAACATTGCCATTTTCTAACGCATAAAGCTGAAAAGCCTCTTCTGTATCAGGCCATTTGCAATGCAAACCTTGAGATTTAGCAGGAATAAAACCCGATACTAGATAGTATTTGGGATCTCCCAATACTACGACTGCACCATACCCAAATTCATTTAGGCTATCCAGCCCTTCATTAATCAGTTGGCGTCCAATACCTTGGTTTTGGAACTCTGGTGCAACAGCAAGTGGCGCAAGACCAACCCACTGACAATCTATTCCATCAACATCAACTGGTGTAAAACCGATATAGCCAACTAATTGGCCTTCATCGCTAATAGCCACCATACCTAATGTTAATAGACCTTCTTCACGTAAATGTCCGACTAAATCAGCTTCAGAGCTTGTCGGAAACACTTGGCGTAAAAGGCTATCAATAGCAGGAATATCAACAGGAATTTCAACACGTATTAGCATGAAGTTGAGCTCAGTTCATGGCTGTGCATTTTGTCTTCAGTTTCTTCTTGAAGTCCACTTTTTACAAACTCAGCCAGTTGTAATAAACCAAAACGCAACACAGATGGCATTGAGTCTAATTCAATTGCATCCATCAGGTTCTTAACATATAACCCGAGTTCTGTATCACCCTCAATTTGTAGACGGCGTTGGAAAAATAAGGTGTCAGGATCTTCTTTGCGAGCAGCAATTAAAATAAGATCATTAGCATTACCACTAAAGCTGACATCTTCTTTTTCTAAGCGACTAACCACTAATTTATCATCACAAACACTGATAAACCACTGTAAATGTAAGTCTCTTATCTCAACTTTTAGCCATTTATCTTCTAAAAAGTGTAGATCACCTTCCGCAAGGGATTCACGAAACTGCCAACTTAAAAACTGTTCTAAAATATCGCGTTGCAAAGCAAATGGGGTAACTTGTAAAGGGTAGCGTAAAAAACGAGGCCCTTCTTTTACCAAATGGGCACGAATTTTGTTAAACACGTTCGGACTCCTATAAATAAATTTAGGGGCTATTGTGCCAGAAATGAACAGATATTCTGCGATCCTATATCAATATTCTGTTAATCCATTGTTCGCTTTTTGAGTTCTTTGATTTTACTTAAGTAAAAAACAAACTTCTCTGCCTTAAATCAAAACCTTTTTTTATCTTACTCATTACAATTTCTGATCATTCTTAATTTCTAAAGGGAAGTGAAGATGGAATTGCTGTGCCCTGCGGGTAATTTACCTGCCTTAAAAGCAGCCATAGATAATGGTGCGGACGCCGTTTATATCGGCTTAAAAGATGATACGAATGCAAGACATTTTGCAGGTTTGAATTTCACAGAAAAGAAGTTACAAGAAGCGGTTAATTATGTTCACCGCCACCAGCGAAAATTGCATATTGCAATAAACACCTTTGCTCACCCTGATGGGTTTGAACGCTGGCAAAAAGCGGTTGATATGGCAGCATCTTTAGGTGCTGATGCGCTGATTTTGGCAGATATCGCCATGTTAGAGTACGCCGCAGAGCGTTATCCTAATATTGAGCGCCATGTTTCAGTGCAAGCCTCTGCAACCAATACACAAGCGATTGAATTTTATCAGCGTAACTTCGATGTGGCTCGTATCGTTCTTCCTCGAGTTCTATCTATTCATCAAGTAAAACAGTTAGCACAAACTAGCCCAGTACCTTTAGAAGTTTTTGCCTTTGGTAGCTTATGCATTATGGCTGAAGGTCGATGCTATCTTTCTTCCTACTTAACCGGTGAATCACCCAATACCGTAGGTGCTTGCTCTCCTGCACGTTTTGTACGTTGGCAACAAACACCACAAGGAATGGAATCTCGCCTTAATGATGTCCTGATAGATCGCTATGCGCCTGATGAAAATGCGGGCTACCCAACACTGTGTAAGGGGCGCTATTTTGTTGATGACCATTGTTATCATGCATTAGAAGAGCCAACTAGCTTAAATACCCTTTCCCTATTACCTGAATTAATGGCAATGAATATTGCCTCTGTCAAAATTGAAGGTCGCCAGCGTAGCCCTGCTTATGTCACTGAAGTTGCAAGAGTTTGGAGAACGGCAATTGATCAATGTAAAAAAGATCCCCAAGGCTTTAGCACTGATCCTCGCTGGATGAATGCATTAGGTAAAATTTCAGAAGGAACACAAACAACATTGGGTGCTTATCACCGTAAATGGCAATAATAAGGATAAGAAAATGAAATATGCATTAGGCTCTGTACTTTATTATTGGCAAAAAGGAGCACTCGAAGCGTTCTATGAAAAAACAAAACAATGTGATGCTGATATTATCTATTTAGGCGAAACAGTTTGCAGTAAACGCCGAGAAACTAAACCTCAAGATTGGATTAATCTTGCCAAAGAAGTTGCTAAAAGTGGTAAACAAGTGGTTCTTTCTACCTTAGCATTATTACAAGCACCTTCTGAATTAAAAGAAATTACTAAGCTGGTTGATAACGGTGAATTTCTAGTTGAAGCGCATGATTTTGGCGTCATCAATATGCTTTATGAGCGTAATCTTCCTTTTATTGCGGGTCACGGACTAAATTGCTACAACGCTTATGCGCTACGTTTATTGCATAAACAAGGAATGATACGTTGGTGTATGCCTGTAGAACTTTCTCGCGAATGGCTAAGTAACCTTCTAAACCAATGTGAAACATTGGGTATTCGGAATAAATTTGAAGTCGAAGTTTTGGCTTACGGGCATCTTCCTTTAGCTTATTCAGCGCGTTGTTTTACTGCCCGTTCTGAAAATCGCTCTAAAGATGATTGTGAAACTTGTTGCCAAAAATACCCTCAAGGCCGTGAAGTATTATCTCAAGAAAATCAGCAAGTATTTGTGCTCAATGGTATTCAAACACAAAGTGGCTATTGTTATAACTTGGGTAACGATCAAGCATCAATGGCAGGTTTAGTGGATATTATCCGTTTATCTCCTGAATCTGACGCTATTTTTGATACCTTGCAACAATTTCGCCAAAATGAACAAGGCCAACAACCACTGACGACAGTTCATCATCATGACTGTAATGGCTATTGGCGTAAGTTAGCTGGATTGGCGTTGGTAGAGTAAGAATTCAATGATAAATCCACTTCATATCTATTTTGTGAAATGGATAAAAGGAATTTATTACCCGTTACACTATTGAAGTTAGTAGAGAGTTCACCTCTTCTAAAATGAAGATATTTAATTGCTTATAACAACTTCTCTTTTGTTGATAATTTAGCAATAAATAAAAAGCCCTTAAGGGCTTTTTATTTTGACTCACCACGATGATGTAACCAATGTTTAAATTGGTGCGTAATATGTCTTAACTCACCATTACGTAACATACCCACCAGTACACCTAATACAGTATAAATCACACCTAAAACCAACATCATCACGATATCACCCAATATACTTTGGAATGACAATCCCATTTGATTTATGCCTGCCATAGCGTTTACAGCCCATGTAGAAGGTAATGCTGATGAAATGGCAAATACCCAATCAGGCATTGCTTGTAGTGGCCAGATCGTGCCAGAAATATAGAACACAGGTGTTGTTACAAATGCTAGTGTCAGATAAATCATCTCAACACTACGCAAGCATTCTGTAATTAATTTACCTAACCCTAAAACTGCTAATAAGAATGGAAATGTCAGCATCCAGACTTGATAAAGTGGAGCCTCTTGGCGATAGCCTAATACCCAAGGCCATAATGCAAAGAATACAGCCGACAAAAATAACCAAATCGGAATAAGTGCAGATAATGCCCCTAAATAAACAGCTAGCGGTGGTTTTCCTTTCGGTGTACTTCTTACTGCAATACTGACACGGACACAAGCAATTAAGAGCGAGTGCTGTAACAACATCACTAATAACCCAGGAAAAATAATCGCTGCGAAACTTACACCAGGGTTATACATCGCAATGGTTTCACCTTGAATGGGCTTTAACAGGATTTTCGATTGCTCACCACTAAAGCCGGCATTTTGTAAAATACGATCATTGTAAGAATCTAATAACTGTTGATAAGCCAACATCAATTCCTGCTGGATTTGTCCACTGGCAAGACGGTTTGTGGCATCACCAAAGACCGGAACAGTGACATCTTTACCATTGAGTAATTTCTTCTCAAAATCAGTTGGCACAATAATGATGGCAAAAAGCTCTCGCATAATCATATCGTGGCGCGCTTCATCTAAATTATCGTAGTTCTTAATGCTTAATTTGGGTGTCGAGTTTAATGCACGAATAAGTGAATAACTTGCAGGACTGTGATCTTGATTGATAACAGCGACAGGTAGATCCCATAAAACAGGTTTGGCATAAACCAAACTCATCACACACAGAGAAACAATTAACAACATCCACATAGGTTTTTCTAACATGCCCAGTAGAACGCGTTTAAAAGTTTGGAAATACATCTGCATCATGCAACACCTACCTGTAATTCCAATCGTTTAAAAATACGTTTACGAACTAAGAAGGCGATAGCAAAAGGATAAATCAGTAAGAGTGAACAAACATACAAAATACCTTGTAGTGATACTTCTCTTAAGAAGATATCAAACATCGCATTTAAAGCGTGTGTTAACGGTTCTAGATTCGAGATAATTTGTGCAGGTAATATCATTGAAAGTTCAGGTACAGCCATTCCTGAAAATGCCAATGCAATACTCACCAACATCCCTATCATACTGTACGCAGTGATCGCACTATTGGTAAACGCAAAAAGCAGTAATCCCACACTTTGAGCCGCAATAATATAAAAGAATCCGACCAACACCATATATAGCGGATTACCATTTACCTTTGCCCCAGAAAAATGCACTAATGCTGCTAATTCAACAATTAATAAGGTCAAGAAAAACAGTGTGTAAGGTGTGAGCTTACCAATAAGTGCAAATGTGAAGGGCTTAATGTTCAATAGCATATTACCGCGTGACAACGAATAAATCGTACAGGTCACAACAAATAATTGAAGCATATGGATGGTAGCTGCAAATTGCTGATAATAAATATAACTACCACTGGCATTAAACAAACTGTCATAAGAGAGCGTTACTTTTGCTAATGGTGGAACAGGTTTATTCATTTCTTGTGCCAATACCGTACGATATTGCGCATTAAGCTCTGCAATTAATCCACTAAAGTCCTGTATTGCGTAGCTCCCAGCAGCATAATATAACCCGTTGTAATACATACGTGTGGTGGGTTGCTTTCCAGCTAATACGTTGCTTTCAAAATGGCGGGATATTGTGAGTATTGCGTAATCTTTTGCGCTACCGAGTCGTTCCATTGCTGTACGAGGATTGCCATCTAATGTATTTAATTGTGCATGGGAACCTGCATTTAAGTCTCTGATCAGTGTTCTCGATAATGGGCTATTATCATTATTGATCACTGAGACGGGTAAATTCAGCAATGTACCTTCAGAAAAGTTAGCACTAATTAACGTGAATAACATCAATGGGAACAGCCAGCTTAGCCAGTGAAAAACGGGGCTACGAACTGCCATATGAGTTTCTCGTGAAAATGCGCTACTAAAGCCACGCCAAGCTGCTTTTACTCTCATTATTCGCCCTTATTTATCCCAGCGCCATAACGCACTCATACCAGGACGTAGTCCCTCAATCGGTGTCACAGGATACAGTCGAATTTCAAACGTTTTTAAATCGAAATCACCCGTTGCTCTTGTCGCTCTTTTTGTTGCGTAATCACCCATCGGAGCGATATAACGAATTTCCGCTTCGACTTCTTTGTTGCCCAGTGCAGGAACCATGATAGTAATGCGATCACCTTTACGAATATCCGCTAAAATATCTTCACGCAGGTTATAAACAAAATAAGCGTCAGGAATACGAATCAGTGTCGCAAGTGGGCTATTAGCATTAAAAAGCTCACCTATTTCTGCCGGAATTGGCCCAACTTCACCATCAACGGGTGCTTTCACTTGTAAATCGTCTTGTTGGATCTTCAGCTCGATAAGTTGTTGTTCTGCTTGTTGTACCGCAGCCATGTATTTATGACGTAATTCAATGCGATCGCCATTTTTAGCTTCATCTAATTCTGCTTGGGCAGCTCTTACTCGTTGTGATGCAACATCACGGCTACGGCGTGCATTATCCAGTTCAGTTGCTGAGACATAACCTTGATTAGCCACAGCGCTAATACGCTGATAATCTCGTGTCGCATTACTGGCTTCTACTTTGGCTTGAGATAACACCGCTTCTAAATTACGAATGCTCTCTTCTCTTGTGCCATGTAGTGACAAATCTAATTGAGCTTGTGCTTGTGCTTTGGCAGCTTCGAGTGCCGCAACTTGTGCGTTAAGTTCGGGGCTTTCTAATGTGATCATTAATTGCCCGGCTTTGACATCATCACCTCGCTCTATATGGCGCTCAATTACACGACCTTTAGCTTTTGAGGCAACAATCACTTCTGGTGCATCGACTTCCCCTTGCAGTAATAAATATTGATTATGCGCGCGGAAAAGTACGGCTAATGCAATTAGTATTAGCATTAATAAAATAAGATAAATGGCTCTTTTTTTCATATAACGATTAGACCTTAATAGTGAAGTAGAACACTCACTGACAGAGTTATATTACACAATAACTCAGAATTTCTTTAAGAATTTTGTGCGCCAGATCACTGACGCAAAGGAATATTTTCTTTGAAAGCGCGATTAAGTTACTCTTATATCAAACTTTATCGCCTAATTAATAGCCCCGTTTTATCTGAACTTTTTATATTAATCAGATAAAAAAGAGAACGGTACTCAACACCTATGTATGAATTTGATCTTATTTTGCTGTTATTACAGCAAATGTGCGTTTATTTAATTATTGCTTGGTTTTTAAGCAAAACACCACTATTTACGCCACTTTTACAGGTCACGATAAAACTCCCTCATAAGTTGATGTGCTATGTCATTTTCTCTATTTTTTGCATTATGGGCACCTATTTTGGGTTACATATTAATGACTCTATTGCTAACACGCGCGCGATTGGATCTGTCTTAGGAGGATTACTCGGCGGCCCATATGTCGGCTTTCTTGTTGGCTTTACCGGGGGATTACATCGTTATTCTCTCGGAGGCATGACCGCACTAAGTTGTATGGTTTCAACTATCGCAGAGGGATTAATTGGTGGATTAGTTCACCGCTATTATGTCAAACGTGGCCAAATGCATCGGATATTTAATCCATGGACTGCGGCTGCAGTAACCTTCTTTGCCGAAATAATACAGATGAGTATTATTTTATTATTAGCACGACCGTTTAATGAAGCTCTTGCCTTAGTTAAGGATATTGCAGCGCCTATGATTGTTGCAAACACTATTGGTGCAGCAATGTTTATTAGAATATTACAAGATAGACGGGCAATATTTGAAAAATACACCAGCGCTTTCTCAGCACAAGCATTAAAAATTGCCGTTTGTACCGAAGGTATTTTGCGTAAAGGATTTAATCAAGACAATAGCACTCGAGTTGCAAAAGTTATTTATCAAGAATTAAGAGTCAGTGCTGTTGCTATTACTGACAGAGAAAAACTACTCGCCTTTATTGGTATTGGCGCCGATCACCATTTACCTGGTACGCCTATTTCATCAGAACAATCGAAACAGGCAATTAATAATAATGAAGTTGTTTATGCTGACGGTAATGAAACGCCGTACCGTTGCACACTTTCTCCTCATTGTAAGCTAGGATCAACCTTAGTTATTCCGCTAAGAGGTGAAAATAATCAAGTCATTGGGACAATAAAACTTTATGAAGCTAAAAATCGCCTGTTTAGTTCAATTAACCGTACTTTAGGAGAAGGTATAGCCAGTTTATTATCTGCACAAATTCTGGCAGGGCAATATGAGCGAAATAAGCAATCACTTTTAGAATCAGAGATTAAACTTCTACATGCACAAGTAAATCCACATTTTCTTTTTAATGCGTTAAATACACTACAAGCCGTTATTCGCCGTGATAGTGAACAAGCAAAACAATTAGTCCAATTTCTTTCAGCGTTCTTTCGTAAGAATTTAAAAAGACCTGAAGCAGTTGTGACATTAAGTGATGAAATTGAACATGTAAATGCTTATCTGCAAATTGAAAAAGCCCGTTTCCAAGATCGTTTACAAATTGATATTCATATTCCAGAAACGTTAACCAATGCTCGTTTACCTGCTTTTTCGCTTCAGCCGATGGTCGAAAATGCAATTAAACATGGAACATCACAGTTATTAGACACTGGAAAGATTACAATTAGGGCGCACCAAGAGCACCATCTGATCATTATTGAAATCTGTGATAATGCGGGGCTTTATCGACCTCAATCTCCTTCCCATGAATTAGGATTAGGCATGAGGCTGGTGGATAAGCGATTAAAATTACGCTATGGCGAGCTTTATGGTGTTTTAGTCGAATGCCAAGCTGATGAATATACAAAGGTGAAAATTTGCTTACCTCTAGAAAAAAGCATGGATAACGTTACATAACAATGAATATATTAATCGTTGATGATGAGCCACTGGCTCGTGAGAATTTACGTTGTTTACTTGAAGTTGAAAAGGATATTCATATTGTTGGTGAATGCAGTAATGCTATTGAAGCCATAGGTGAAATACATCGTAAAAAACCTGATGTTGTTTTCCTTGATATTCAAATGCCTCGCATTACTGGACTTGAAATGGTCACAATGCTTGATCCTGAACATCGCCCTTATATTGTTTTTTTAACTGCATTTGAAGAATATGCGATCCAAGCCTTTGAAGAACATGCTTTTGATTATTTACTCAAACCTTTAGAGCAAGAGCGTCTCACAAAAACATTAAACCGTTTACGCCAAGGTAATAAGCAAAATATTGATTTATTAACTCCTCCAGAAGAACGCTTAAAATGCATTCCATGTACTGGGCATAGCCGTATTTGGTTAATGCCAATTGATGAAGCCATATTTGCTACATCAAGACTTAGTGGTGTTTATGTCACTAATAATCAAGGCCAAGAAGGTTTTACTGAATTAACACTACGTACATTAGAAACACGCACACAATTAGTTCGTTGCCATCGCCAATATTTAGTGAATATGGATTATGTTAATGAGATTATTTTTGGTGATAATGGGCAAGCTGAACTGATCTTACACAATAACAGCCAAATTCCTGTTAGCCGTCGATATCTAAAACCGTTAAAAGAAGCAATTGGCTTAAGCTAATTATTTATATAAGGAAAAAATAGGATGGAACCTATTTATATTAAAGTTTATAAAAACCGTATTGAAATTCGTGATATTCACACCCAAAAAGATGCGTCTGTAGAGCGTGATTTCTCTCATAGTCGAATGTTAATTGGGGATTTCTATCCTGCTATTGAAGCCATTCATCAAGTGCTCTGCCATCAATATAAAAATTAAAGTCAGCACAAGTATCATTATTTTGTTGGATACAACGTAATTCTAGCCAATTACTTTTCATAAATATGTCTATTTTTTATATTGATAAAAATTCGATGTAATAAATTTTATATCATTTAAATAAGCATAAAAAAACCAGCCAATGTTCATTGACTGGTTTCGATTTTTTATCATCAGCTCAATTAACATTGAGTTGATTATAGGCTCTTATTGATTATGAGAGCTGCTACGACGACGTGGAGTACCTTCGTTGTTACGACTACGGAAGTTACCGCGTTCGCCACCACGATCATTACTACGTTCGCCACCACGATCGTTACTACGTTCGCCACCACGGTCGTTATTACCACGACGTTGTGGTTGATCACCATTGTTAAAACGACGACCACCTTGTGGTTGACCATCACGGCGGCTGTTATTACGACGTTCACGGAAAGGTTGAGATTGAGCATCTCCCACTAATTGCATATTCAGTGGTTTGTTCATGATACGTGTACGTGTAAAGTGACCTAATAAGTCAGTTGGCATACCTTTTGGTAACTCGATAGTTGAGTGAGAACCATACAGTTTGATATTACCAATGTAACGGCTGCTGATATCGCCTTCGTTAGCAATTGCGCCCACGATATGACGAACTTCAACACCATCATCACGACCTACTTCAATACGGTATAAATCCATTTCACCAGCATCACGACGTTCACGGCGAGGAGCACGTTCACGATCGTTATCACCGCGACGACGATCATCACGATCGTTAAATTCACGACGAGGGCGACGAACTGGATCTGGTGGCAGGATAAGCGCACGCTCACCTTGAGCCATTTTCAGTAATACCGCAGCCAGTGTTTCCATATCTAACGCTTCTTCACCTTGTGGCGCTAATTTAGGTAACAGAGCGCGATATTGGTCAAGGTTGCTTGTTTCTAATTGCTGAGCGATTTGCTGTGCAAATTTTTCCTGACGACGTTGGCTGATAAGTTCTGCATTTGGCAGTTCTACTTCAGGAATAGTCATCTTCATTGTACGTTCGATATTACGCAGTAAACGGCGTTCACGATTATCAACGAATAAAATTGCGCGACCAGCACGGCCAGCACGGCCAGTACGACCAATACGGTGAACATAAGATTCTGAATCCATTGGGATATCATAGTTCACAACAAGGCTGATACGGTCAACATCAAGACCACGAGCTGCAACATCAGTCGCGATTAAAATGTCTAAACGACCATTTTTCAAACGCTCTAATGTTTGCTCACGCAGTGATTGGTTCATGTCACCATTTAATGCTGCACTGTTATAACCATTACGTTCTAATGCTTCTGCAACTTCTAATGTTGCATTTTTAGTACGCACGAAAATAATCGCCGCATCAAAATCTTCCGCTTCTAAGAAACGAATTAATGCTTCATTTTTACGCGCACCAAATGTCATCCAGTAACTTTGGCTGATGTCTGGGCGAGTTGTTACGCTGCTTTGAATGCGAACTTCTTTAGGATCATTCATGAAGCGACGTGTAATACGACGAATAGCTTCTGGCATTGTTGCAGAGAACAGCGCAGTTTGGTGTTCAGCTGGGATCTTACTTAAGATATTTTCAACATCTTCAATAAAGCCCATACGTAACATTTCATCAGCTTCATCTAAAACTAAGCCTTTCAGTTTAGATAAATCTAATGTGCCACGGTTTAAATGGTCTAATAAACGACCAGGTGTGCCTACAACCACTTGTGGCCCTTGGCGTAATGCACGTAATTGAACGTCATAACGCTGACCACCATACAGTGCAACTACATTTACTTTTGGTAAATGCTTAGAGAAATCTTCGATGGCTTCAGCAACCTGAACAGCAAGTTCGCGAGTTGGTGCTAAAACTAAAATTTGTGGTGCTTTTAATGATTCATCAAGATTGTGTAATAACGGCAGGCTAAATGCAGCGGTTTTACCACTACCAGTCTGTGCCATACCTAAAACATCATTGCCGTTTAAAAGGAAAGGAATACATTGTTGCTGAATTGGAGAAGGCTTCTCGTAGCCTAAGTCATTCAGTGCAGTCAAAATAGGTGCTGATAAACCTAGATCAGCAAAAGTCATATCGGTTTCAGTAGTCATGTCACTGTGCCTCATTCATTATGGCAGCCAGTTGACATAACATACCGCATGGTTTGTCGGTCTTTATCATCTAAAATGTGAACTGGCTCAAATTATATTATTAAACGAACAAACAAGCCCTCATCCTATGCAGATGATGGCTTTCAAACTGATCAGAGAAATGTTCGTCAGCTATTGCTGGTCCGATTCCGCTAGGTCTTCTTGTTGGCCTAACAGTGCTAATTCCAACAATGCGTAGCGGTGCTCAACAAAGTTATGTGCGTTGTTGGCAACCGTCAGCTTGAATAACGCTTCTGCGCTATCCATGTCCCCCAGACTTAGGTAATACTTACCTAAATAGAAGTTAGTTTCACTAAGATGCTCAGCGAGCGAAGTGTTATCGGTTGAGGCTTCACGTAGTTTTGACATTAATGCTTTTTCATTAATGTTACCTAAATAAAACTCAACTATATTCCATCCCCATTGCCCCGTTTTATCCGCCTGCTGGTATCGCTGTTTTAACTGTTGTTTAGCTAAATCAGTGTTTATCTCTTTTTCGACAAGATATAACCAAAGCGAACGAATGGGGTCATTTGGATCGACCTGATAAAACGCCTGCAGATCATCCTGCGCCAATTTCAATCGGCCACCGTAGTATAAAGCGATACCACGATTAAAACGCGCATTATTGTAAGTTGGATCAAGCTCTAAAACAGAATCAAACGCTTCATAAGCAGCATCATAGTTCGCTGCTTGCGTAAAATAGATACCTAGAAAATTAAAAATTTCCAGCATATCTGGTCTTATTGATAGCGCCATTGAAAAATCATTACGCGCTAAAGCTCGTAAACCGAGACTATCATACAGCACACCACGCTCATATAAAAGCTGTGCGTATTCATCTTCGGTTAATGAGCGACTCGCAAGAATTTGTTCTATACGAGCCAATATCACTTCTTGTTGTAAAGAAGGTTGTAATGGAGTGGCGAAAATCGCATTCTGACGCCATTCTGGACTAGTGCTGCATCCGGAAATAAAGATGAAAACAGCAATAGAACAACCGCGCAGAAATGTTTTCATTTCTCACTCCCAAAGTCAGACCTTTCAACAAAAAGCGTTCTGGACGTCCTACTTGTCAATCATAATAAGTCTCTACCGATACCTATGTCTAGATATCGGTAGTAGAATATCATTAATTCGCAGAATCTTCAGAAGAAGTTTCTGTTGCTTCCTGCTGATTAGCTTGAGCTTCTTTCATACTTAAGCGAATACGGCCTTGACGGTCAATTTCCAGCACTTTAACTGGAACTTCTTGACCCATTTCCAAGTAATCACTCACTTTCTCAACGCGTTTATCTGCGATTTGAGAAATATGAACCAGACCTTCTTTACCGCCACCGATAGCAACAAACGCACCGAAATCTACGATACGAGTTACTTTACCGTTGTAGATACGGCCCACTTCAACTTCAGCTGTGATTTCTTCGATACGAGCAATTGCCATTTTAGCTTGCTCATTGCTTGTTGCAGCAATCTTCACAGTACCATCATCTTCGATTTCGATAGTTGTGCCCGTTTCTTCCGTTAATGCACGGATAACTGAACCACCTTTACCGATAACGTCTTTGATTTTGTCTGAATTAATTTTGATAGTATGAATACGTGGTGCGAATTCAGAAATATCAGCACGAGGTTGGCTAATTGCATCTTCCATAACACCTAAAATATGCAGGCGTGCGCTTTTCGCTTGGTTTAACGCAACTTGCATGATTTCACGTGTGATACCTTCGATTTTGATATCCATTTGTAATGCGCTGACACCGTTACGGCTACCCGCAACTTTAAAGTCCATATCGCCTAAATGGTCTTCATCACCCAGAATATCTGAAAGAACAACAAAGTTGTCGCCTTCTTTTACCAGACCCATTGCAATACCAGCAACAGATTCTTTAATTGGTACACCCGCATCCATCAGTGCTAAAGAAGCACCACATACAGACGCCATTGAAGATGAACCATTTGATTCAGTGATTTCAGAAACCACGCGAACAGTATATGGGAATTCTTCAATAGTCGGCATTACCGCTAACACACCACGTTTTGCTAAACGGCCATGGCCAATTTCACGACGTTTTGGTGAGCCCATCATACCTGTTTCACCAACAGAATATGGAGGGAAGTTATAATGCAGTAAGAAGGTATCAGTGTGCTCACCCATGATATCATCAATAGTTTGAGCATCACGCGCAGTACCTAATGTCGCAGTCACTAAAGCCTGTGTTTCACCACGTGTAAACAGTGCTGAACCGTGAGTACGTGGTAATAAACCTGTGCGGATATCTAATGCACGTACCATGTCTTTTTCACGACCATCGATACGAGGTTCGCCTGCTAATACACGAGCACGAACAATGTTTTTCTCTAAGCTAGAGAATAGATCGTTGATTTCACCTTCATCTAAGGTTTCATCTTCAGCTAATAACGTTGCAACAACTTCATCGCGAATTGCTTCGATTTGTTCATAACGTTCTTGTTTTTCAGTGATACGGTATGCATCACCGATGCGTGCTTGCGCTAATTCTGCAATGCGATCGTGTAAAGTTTGGTTAACGGCTTCTGGTGCCCAATCCCATTTTTCTTTACCGACTTCAGCAACTAATGCATTGATATTTTCAATCACAACTTGTTGTTGATCATGACCAAATACCACTGCACCTAACATTTCTTCTTCTGATAATAAATCAGCTTCTGATTCTACCATCAGCACAGCGCCTGCAGTACCTGCAACCACTAAGTCTAATTTACTCACTTTCAGCTCATCAACAGTTGGGTTCAGAACATATTGACCATCGATGAAACCAACACGAGCACCACCGATAGGACCATTAAATGGAACACCTGACAGAGCTAATACAGCAGAAGCACCAATCATTGCAACGATATCTGGGTTAACTTGTGGGTTAACAGAAACAACAGTAGCAACGATTTGGATTTCGTTTAAGAAACCTTCTGGGAATAATGGGCGTAATGGGCGGTCAATTAAACGTGCAATTAACGTTTCGCCTTCACCTGGACGACCTTCGCGACGGAAGAAGCTACCTGGGATACGACCAGCAGCGTACGAACGCTCTTGGTAGTTCACTGTTAATGGGAAGAAATCTTGACCAGCTTTAACTTTTTTCTTTGCAACAACGGTAACAAAAACAGCGGTGCCGTCCATGTCAACCATAACAGCAGCTGTTGCTTGACGAGCCATCATACCCGTTTCGATTGAAACCGTATGTTGACCGTATTGAAATTTACGAACTGTAGGATTCAGCAAAATAATATCCTTTATCTTATTGTCGCCAGATGTTTAGCGACGATGAATGATCTTTTCTCCGCTACGTCCCCTCGCGACTAATGAAAATATTGACCACTTATTAGCAATAAATACTTTCATTAGCCGCGCGAATTGTCGTAACTAGAGAGACTAAATAACAATCACCACATTAAAACATAACGACTAATATTAAAAATAGCACTTTCTAGTAGAAAAGGGGCCAACAGGCCCCTTTCCACTGAAACTCACTTGATTAGCGACGCAGACCTAAACGTTCAATCAGTGCAGAGTAACGAGCAACATCTTTACGTTTCAGGTAGTCCAGCAGATTACGACGGCTGGAAACTTTACGCAGCAGACCACGACGGCTGTGGTGATCTTTTTTGTGCTCTGAAAAGTGACCTTGCAGGTGGTTGATTTCTGCAGTCAGCAGTGCAACCTGAACTTCGCTTGAGCCAGTATCGTTAGCATCACGACCAAATTCAGCAACGATTTTTGCTTTCGCTTCAGTACTTAGAGACATAATAAACTCCAATTAAATTAAAATTTTTAGGATAGCCAATCTCTAATTCAGCTATCCAACTCAGCCACCTAAACAGATAGCCGCATTATTCTACGCTTCAAACACTTTTAGCGCAAGATTGCTATTAAGTGTTATCTTGTGCGCTATAGTCTACAACGACTCTTTTCGGAGCAACTAGGCCATCTTTAATGATAGCAAGGCCAATGAATTTTTTTTCATCACCTTCAGTTACTCTCACCCATTCGCCTTCATTGATATCATGATTAACGCGAACAGGCTGTCCTAGCTTGAGATAACCCGCAATGATCGTGGTTAAATTCACAACAGGAAAATCGGCCACAGCGGTATCCATAGGCAATAACAGTGCATCAAGTGCCGCGAAAGGATCTTCTTGTGCAGTTTGTGCATTTTCTATCATCGCTCTTAATTGCTCTAACGTTACCATTCGCTCTTTAGGATAATCTGCAACTTCTAATCGGCGTAAGAAAATAACGTGGGCACCACATTGTAATTTCTCACCAAGATCATCAATGATTGTGCGAATATACGTTCCTTTAGAGCAATGAATTTCTAGTTCTAATTCGTCGCCTTCCCAGCGAATAAACTGGAGTTCATAAACAGTAATCGGTCTTGCTTCTCGCTCAACTTCTATGCCTTGTCTTGCATATTCATAAAGCGGTTTACCTTGATGCTTTAAAGCAGAGTACATTGAAGGAACTTGCAATGTTTCACCACGAAAGCTCTCTAAGGCATCGTCTAAAGCTTGCTGCGTAAATTGCACTGGGCGCTCTTGGATAACTTCACCATGTGCATCAGAAGTATCTGTTCGTTGGCCTAAGCGGGCAATAACACGATAACGCTTATCCGAATCCAATAGAAACTGTGAAAACTTCGTCGCTTCACCTAAACAAATAGGTAGCATACCTGTTGCTAAAGGATCCAATGCCCCCGTATGCCCTGCCTTACTGGCATTAAACATACGGCGGACTTTTTGGAGTGCGTCGTTAGAGGAAATATCTTGGGGTTTATCGAGTAGCAATACGCCGTTAATCTCACGCCCCTTACGACGACGCCCCATTATTCTTCCTCTTTATGACGACGCTCTTCGTCGTTTTTAACGACATTAGAAACTAAATTAGACATGCGCATACCTTCAACTAATGAGTTGTCATAAGCAAATGTCAGTTCTGGCACAATACGTAAACGCATTGCTTTACCTAATAATGAACGAATAAAACCCGCAGCTTCATTCAAGGCAGTTAAGCCATCTTCAACCATCTCTTCTTCGCTTTTTTCACCACCAGATAAGTTTAAAAAGGTGACGAACACTTTGGCGTAAGCCAAATCGCGAGAAATTTCAACGCCAGATACAGTGGCCATTCCAATACGAGGATCTTTTACTTCACGTTGTAGAATGATGGCGATTTCTTTTTGCATTTCCTGAGAAACACGCTGACTACGGCTAAAATCTCTTGCCATTTTATCTCTCCCTGACAATAGGGTATTGCCCTGATTGTCACTATTAATTCAGATCTAAAATCAATGATATCTAAAGAGTATACATGAAGTGGTATTTAACAACCGCTTTCTCTGATTTCTTTCTTTAGAAATAAAATGTTTCTTTGTTGCTATTTTACCCTGTTATCTCACTTTCATAAATTACTGAAAGCCAATCTATTTCGGTTATGTTGAAAAATGAAGAGGAAAATAAAAGAGAATACAGCAAAGAAGGGAATAAGAAGGGAGCCGTTAAGCTCCCTTTTAAAACAAGACGTACTAGATTAATCAATAGAACGTTTGATTTCGATAACTTGGAAGACTTCAATCATGTCGCCAACACGAACATCATTGTAGTTTTTCACACCGATACCACATTCCATGCCGTTACGCACTTCGTTGACGTCATCTTTAAAGCGACGTAGTGACTCAAGTTCGCCTTCGTAGATAACCACGTTATCACGTAGAACACGAATTGGGTTATTACGTTTGATGTTACCTTCAACCACCATACAGCCCGCAATCGCGCCGAATTTCGGTGATTTAAACACATCACGGACTTCTGCAAGACCCATGATTTCTTGTTTATATTCAGGTGCCAACATACCACTCATTGCCAGTTTGATTTCGTCAATCAGGCTATAGATAACGGAGTAGTAACGTAAATCAACACTTTCTTGTTCAATAATACGGCGAGCAGATGCATCTGCACGAACGTTGAAACCAAGAATAATTGCGTTAGAAGCAGCCGCTAATGTTGCATCAGTTTCAGTGATACCACCTACGCCAGAACCGATGATTTTCAGTTTAACTTCGTTAGTAGACAGTTTAACTAATGCATCAGTAATCGCTTCACAAGTACCTTGAACGTCCGTTTTCAGAACGATGTTCAGTTCAGAAGTTTTACCTTCTTCCATGTTAGCAAACATGTTTTCCAGTTTAGATTTCTGCTGACGAGCCAGTTTAACATCGCGGAATTTACCTTGACGGTATAATGCAACTTCACGCGCTTTCTTCTCATCACGAACAACCGTTGCTTCATCACCTGCAGAAGGAACGTTAGACAGACCTAAAATCTCAACAGGCATTGATGGGCCAGCAGATTGAACGTCTTGGCCTAATTCGTTACGCATTGCACGAATACGACCGTATTCGAAGCCACACAGAACGATATCACCTTTATTCAGCGTACCTTCACGAACAAGGATAGTTGCCACAGGGCCACGGCCTTTATCGAGGTAAGATTCGATAACAACACCGCTTGCCATACCTTCTTTAACTGCTTTCAGTTCAAGAACTTCAGCTTGTAAAAGAATCGCATCCAGCAGTTCGTCAATACCTAAACCTTGTTTTGCAGATACGTGCATAAACTGAGTTTCACCGCCCCACTCTTCTGGCAGGATGCCATATTGAGACAGTTCAGTTTTCACGCGATCAGGATCAGCTTCGTGTTTATCGATTTTGTTCACAGCAACAACAACGGGTACGTTTGCAGCTTTTGCGTGTTGGATTGCTTCGATAGTTTGTGGCATTACACCATCATCTGCCGCAACAACCAGAACAACGATATCCGTTACCTGAGCACCACGAGCACGCATTGAAGTAAACGCGGCGTGACCTGGGGTGTCTAGGAAGGTGATTTCACCTTTATCTGTTTTAACGTGGTAAGCACCGATATGCTGGGTGATACCACCCGCTTCGCCTGATGCTACTTTCGTTGAACGAATGTAGTCCAGTAATGATGTTTTACCGTGGTCAACGTGACCCATGATAGTCACAACCGGTGCACGAGATACAGCACTTTCTTCGCCAGTATCACGATCACTCATGACTTGTTCTTCTAACTCGTTTTCACGACGTAAGATAACTTTGTGACCCATTTCTTCAGCAACAAGCTGTGCAGTTTCTTGGTCTAAAACCTGGTTAATGGTTGCCATAGCACCCATTTTCATCATGGTTTTGATAACTTCAGACCCTTTTACTGCCATTTTGTTAGCAAGTTCAGCAACAGAAATAGTCTCACCGATAATAACATCACGGTTTACAACAGCTGCTGGCTTATTGAAGCCTTGTTGTAATGAGCTACCTTTACGTTTACCTTTCTTGTTAGTACGACCAGCAGCACGTGCTTCTTCACGATCTGCTTTTTCAGAATGGCGGTTGTTTTTCTTAGGACGAGGAGCCTTGGCATTGCGACCACGACCGCGGCCACCTTCAACTTCAGCATCACTTTCATCTTCTGCATCACGAGCATAACGTGATGTTGTTACATGATAGTCTGAGCCTTCAGTTTCTGGTGCTTTAGGTTCAGCAGTCCATTTTTCAGCATTCTCTTCAGCTAAAAGACGTGCTTTTTCTGCTGCAACTCGTGCTTCTTCTTCTGCTTTACGGCGCTGTGCTTCTTCCGTTTTACGCTTCAGTTCAGCCTGTTCAGCATTGCGACGTGCTTTTTCCTGATCTGCTGCTTTATCAGCTTTTGGTTTATCGTTTTGTTTCACTTTATCTTTTTCCGCTGCTTCGCGCTTAGCTAATTCCGCTGCTTCACGTTTTGCTTCTTCAGCTTCACGTTTCGCTTTTTCTTCGGCGTCTTTCTTTGCCTTTTCAGCTTCACGTTTTGCTTTTTCTTCAGCTTCGCGCTGTGCTTTCTCTTGTGCTTCGCGCTGGGCTTTTTCTTCGGCTTCGCGATGCGCCTTTTCTTCCGCTTCACGCTGAGCTTGCTCATCCGCTTGCGCTTTTTCAACGGCGTCACGGTTCACATAAGTGCGTTTTTTGCGGACTTCGATGGCTACTGATTTACTTTTGCCACCTGTACCAGGAACACTTAACGTACTACGTACTTTACGTTGTAACGTTAACTTTTCTGGTTGGTTGGTTGAGACGTCTTTATCACGATTCAACCAAGCCAGTAAGGTTTCTTTCTCTTTTTGGGAGACAGAATCAGAGACGGTCTTCTTAATACCGGCATCAGCAAACTGCTGTACCAAACGTTCAACCGGTGTCTGAATCTCTTCTGCCAGTGATTTTACTGTTTCATCTGTCATTCTGTTCCTTCCTGCTCAGTTGTTACGCATCATTCCCAAACCAGCAGATATTACGTGCGGCCATAATGAGTTCGCCTGCGCGCTCACTATTTAAACCTTCAATATCAGTTAGGTCGTCGATACCCTGTTCGGCAAGATCTTCCAGTGTGCAGATACCACGGGCAGCTAGATCAAATGCTAAAGAGCGCTCCAAGCCTTCGAGAGCTAATAAGTCCTCGGCTGGCTGGTTATCGCCTAGGCTTTCTTTTTGAGCCAATTCAATCGTTGTTAATGCTGCTTTTGCTCTTTCACGTAGAGCTTCAACGGTGTCTTCATCTAATCCGTCAATCGCCAGCAGTTCACTGATTGGCACATAAACTAACTCTTCAAGGGTAGAGAAACCTTCTTCAACTAAAACAGTTGCGAAGTCTTCATCAATGTCGAGATGCTTAGTAAATATTTCAATGGCTGCGTTTGCTTCTGCCTGATGTTTTGCATTCAATTCATCAGCAGTCATGACGTTTAATTCCCACTTGTCATCACCACGATGTTTTTTCAGTAACTGAGCTGCCAGACGTACGTTTTGACCGTTACGGCCAATCGCCTGAGCAAGGTTACTGCTTTCAACTGCAACATCCATTGTACATTTGTCTTCATCGACAACAATAGAAGCAACATCTGCCGGAGCCATTGCATTAATCACGAATTGTGCAGGATTATCATCCCACAGAACAATATCAATTCGCTCGCCGCCCAATTCACTGGAAACGGCTTGTACACGTGCGCCACGCATACCAACACAAGCACCCACTGGGTCAATACGCTTGTCGTTAGTTTTTACTGCGATTTTGGCACGAGAACCTGGATCACGCGCTGCAGCTTTAATTTCAATGATTTCTTCGCCAATTTCTGGCACTTCAATGCGGAAAAGTTCAACCAGCATTTCAGGGCGAGAACGCGTCACGAAAAGTTGTGCACCACGAGTTTCTGTACGTACATCGTATAATACACCGCGTAAACGGTCGCCCGGACGGAAGTTTTCACGCGGTAACATATCTTCGCGTAAAATAACGGCTTCTGCGTTATTTCCTAAGTCTAGGGTGATGTTTTCACGGTTTACTTTCTTCACAACACCCGTGATAATTTCGCCTAATTGTTCGCGGAATTGATCAACAACCATTGCTCTTTCAGCTTCACGTACTTTTTGTACGATAACTTGTTTTGCAGTTTGTGTTGTAATACGGTCGAAAGTAACTGATTCAATCTGATCTTCAATATAACCACCTAGTTCGATACTAGGATCTTCATATTGAGCAGCTTCAAGTGTAATTTCACGAGTAGGCTGAGTCACTTCATCTACAGCAACCCAACGGCGGAATGTATCAAAGTCACCGGTTTTACGGTCGATACATACGCGAACATCAATTTCTTGCTCGTATTTTTTCTTAGTTGCTGTCGCTAGTGCGGTTTCCAGTGCTTCAAAAATCTTTTCACGAGGAAGAGATTTTTCGTTAGAGACCGCTTCCACAACAGCCAGAATCTCTTTGTTCATCCTAGTTGCCTCTTCAAAACTTAAAAGTGGGGTACCAGGTTAGCTTTCTGGATGTTGCTCAGTGCGAACACTTCGTCTTTACCATCCACAGTAACCGTGATCATTTCGCCAGCGACAGACTTAATAATGCCCTGCCATTTACGGCGGTTTTGCATTGCAATTCGTAATACGATAGCGGCTTCTTCACCGATAAATTGCTCATAATGCGTTGCAGTGAATAAAGGTCGTTCTAAACCAGGAGAAGAAATCTCAAGGTTATAAACTGTTTGAATTGGATCTTCAACATCCAGCACAGCACTGACCTGGTGGCTAACATCAGCACAATCATCAACAGTGATACCGTCTTCACTATCAATATAGATGCGCAATGTTGATTCTCGGCCACGAATAAACTCAAGACCGACAAATTCAAAGCCTAATGCTTCTACTGGTGCTGAAATCATCGCTGTTAATTTTTGCTCTAATGTGGACAAACCCACCCCCAAGGCATAAAAAAAGGGCCTATAGCCCAGTATTCTATTCTCTGATAACAAAAAACCCCGAAATTCGGGGCTTTATGCAACTGGACCCTGTAACTTGCCATTCGAGAATAACCTCTTCTTACGGCACATTCCACTCAGGATCATAATCGGTTCAAAAAGATGATTAATGAGAAAAGTGCTGTATTGTTAGAAGTGGTTGCGGGGGCCGGATTTGAACCGACGACCTTCGGGTTATGAGCCCGACGAGCTACCAAGCTGCTCCACCCCGCGTTCGAAAAACGTGGCAAATTTTACGCTGATAACAAGCAAAACGCAAGCTATCTGGAATAATGGTGCCGAGAACGGGACTTGAACCCGTACGCCCGTTTTATAGGCACTACCACCTCAAGGTAGCGTGTATACCAATTTCACCACCTCGGCACTTTAATGAGACTGTTATTGCGTAAATATTAACAATCTCATTTAAATCTTTACTTAGTTTACTGCGGAATATCTGTATTTGCTGGCGCTACAGGCGCTGCTAATTGCTCAGCTTTTTTTGCTTCTTCTGTAGTCTGCTCGATAGACATCCATTTGCTGTCTTCACGCACAGTTTTATTGGCACTTAGATTACCTAAAATAAGGGCAAGTACAATAAAAGCTGTTGCTAAAACAGCGGTCATACGGGTCATAAAGTTAGCTGAACCGCTTGAACCAAATACTGTACCGGAAGCACCTGCACCAAAAGAAGCGCCCATATCAGCACCTTTACCCTGCTGTAACAGGATCAGACCAACTAGCCCTGTTGCTACAATGATAAGAATAACAATGAGTGCCGTATACATTTGCGTTACCTTTTCTATGGAACTTATCGTCTTAACGATAACCTTCGATTGCTTCACCCGCTTTAGTTCAAGACCTTACTAAGCGGGTGTGAATACTAACCAAAGCTGAACTGACAAGCAAGGTTATTTTGCGACAAAGCGATTGATTGAAGAAAAAAGCATCAATTAACCTACGTGCTTCACAGCGTCAGCAATACGATTAGCCATCGCTGTAACTTGTTCTTCATTTTCGCCTTCAACCATCACTCGAATTAAAGGCTCTGTGCCTGATTTACGTAACAGTACACGCCCTTTACCTGCAAGTTCTTCTTCAACCGCTTTAGCGACTTTCTGAACTTCAGGCGTTTGTAATGGATCATGACTTCCTGTGAAGCGAACATTCACTAAAATTTGAGGTAATAGTTTCATGCCACTGCATAAATCATGCAAACTCATATGATTACGAACCATTGCACTTAAAACTTGTAAGCCTGCAACAATGCCATCACCAGTGGTTGTTTTATCTAATAAAATAATGTGGCCTGAGTTTTCAGCACCTAAACGCCAGCCTTTCTCTTGTAATTTTTCAAGCACATAGCGGTCACCCACTTTAGCTCGTACAAAAGGAATACCTAGTTGCTTAAGTGCAATTTCCAATCCCATATTACTCATCAGTGTACCAACAGCACCACCACGTAATTGCCCTTGGCGCAACGCTTCTCTCGCAATAATATAGAGAATCTGGTCACCATCAACTTTTAAGCCTTGATGGTCAACCATAATAATACGGTCACCGTCACCATCGAATGCTAAACCAACGTCTGCACCTTCTTCAAGTACACGTTGTTGCAACATACGAACATCGGTTGCACCACATTCAGCATTTATATTAATCCCCGTTGGTTCACAACCAATCGTAATAACTTCCGCGCCTAATTCACGAAATACATTAGGTGCAATGTGGTATGTTGCACCATGTGCACAATCAACAACCACTTTTAAGCCATTAAGATTGTTTTCGTTAGGGAATGTGCCTTTACAAAATTCAATATAACGACCTGCTGCATCCACGATACGATTTGCTCGACCCAGCTCTGCTGATTCAACACAAGTAATCGGCTTTTCCATTTCTGCTTCAATGGCTTCTTCTACTTCATCTGGTAATTTTGTACCGTCAATAGAGAAAAATTTGATCCCATTATCGTAATAAGGGTTATGAGAAGCTGAAATCACAATCCCTGCTTCAGCGCGAAATGTGCGAGTTAAATAAGCAACCGCAGGTGTTGGCATTGGCCCTGTAAATGAGGCTGATAATCCCGCAGCCGCTAAACCGGCTTCTAATGCAGACTCCAGCATATAGCCTGAAATTCGTGTGTCTTTACCAATAATGATTTTACGAGAGCCATGACGTGCTAATACTTTGCCCGCAGCCCAACCCAGTTTTAATACAAAATCAGGTGTAATTGGACTATCACCTACTTTTCCACGGATACCATCTGTTCCAAAGTATTTACGTTCGCTCATTCATTATTTTCCTTTGCAGAAAGAGTCGCTTGTACGACTTTCATCGCATCAACTGTCTCTTTAACATCGTGTACACGAATAATTTGTGCGCCTTGCATTGCCGCAATGACAGCACAGGCCACGCTACCAGCAACACGCTCTTGTGGTGGCACATTCAATAGTTGTCCAACCATTGATTTGCGTGACATCCCAGCAAGTATAGGTAGACCAAAGTGATGAAGTTCACTTAAGTGCGCTAATAATTGGTAATTATGCGCTAAATTTTTACCAAAGCCGAACCCTGGATCAAGAATAATTTGATTTTTTTCAATACCAGCATCAACGCAACGTTGAATATTTTCTCGTAAAAAACAATCCACATCTATCATCACATTCTCATAATGTGGTGATTGTTGCATAGTTTTAGGGTCACCTTGCATATGCATAATACACACAGGTAAACCCGTTTTAGCTGCGGCTTCAAGCGCTCCTGGTTCTTGTAAAGAGCGAATATCATTGATAATTGAAGCCCCTACATTTGCCGATTCAGTAATCACTTGAGCTTTAGATGTATCAACAGAAATCCAAACATCAAAACGCTTACGAATAGCTTCAACAACAGGAACAACACGTTGTAACTCTTCATCTATAGAGACATCATTTGCACCAGGTCTTGTCGATTCACCACCTATATCGATGATAGAAGCCCCTTCAGTAATTAATTTTGCTGCGTGGTTAACCGCATCATTAAGTGAATTATGAGTGCCACCATCAGAGAAAGAATCCGGAGTGACATTCAAAATCCCCATAACTTGAGGTGTTGATAAATTAAGTTCTCTTCCTCTAGCAATTAATTTCATTTCATTGATACCTTCATAAAAAAACCCCAGAAGCCTGGGGTTTGTATTTATAGCTTACTCAATATGTATAACCCAATAAGGATTAGTGAGTATTTTTATCAGAAGGCGTATCACTTTCTGACTCAGACTTATCTTTTGGCTCACTTGCCACATGCGTTTGTGTCGGCTGGGCAGTAGTTGTTGCATTACTATTGCCATTACTGCCTTCCCAACCTGCAGGTGGGCGAACATCACGACGATTCATTAAATCATCAATTTGAGGTGCATCGATAGTTTCATAAGTCATCAGCGCATCTTTCATTGAATGAAGAATATCAAGATTATCCATCAAGATCTGACGAGCACGAACGTAGTTACGATCAACGATAGCTTTAATTTCTTCATCAATAGTACGAGCAGTTTCATCAGACATATGTTGCGCTTTCGCAACAGAACGACCTAAGAATACTTCGCCGTCTTCTTCTGCATACAGTAATGGCCCTAATTTTTCAGAGAAACCCCACTGTGTCACCATGTTACGTGCAATATTTGTTGCTACTTTAATGTCGTTAGAGGCACCTGTAGAAACATGCTCAACACCATAAATAATTTCTTCTGCTAAGCGTCCACCATACAGTGTTGAAATTTGGCTCTCTAATTTCTGACGGCTAGCACTGATTTGGTCACCTTCAGGTAAGAAGAAAGTCACACCTAATGCACGTCCGCGAGGAATAATCGTCACTTTATGCACAGGATCATGTTCTGGTACTAAACGTCCAATAATCGCGTGACCGGCTTCATGATAAGCTGTTGATGCTTTTTGTTCTTCCGTCATCACCATCGAACGACGTTCCGCACCCATCATTATCTTATCTTTTGCTTTTTCAAACTCGACCATTGAAACAACACGTTTATTACCACGAGCAGCAAATAAAGCAGCCTCATTAACTAAGTTAGCTAAGTCTGCACCAGAGAAACCCGGTGTACCGCGTGCTAGAATTGCAGGATCAACATCTGGTGATAAAGGTACGCGACGCATATGGACTTTAAGAATTTGTTCACGTCCACGGACATCAGGTAAACCTACAACCACTTGACGGTCAAAACGGCCAGGACGGAGTAACGCAGGGTCTAAAACGTCAGGGCGGTTAGTTGCCGCAATAACGATAATCCCTTCATTTCCTTCAAAACCATCCATTTCAACAAGCATTTGGTTCAATGTTTGTTCACGTTCATCATGACCACCACCTAAACCAGCGCCACGTTGACGCCCTACGGCATCTATTTCATCGATAAAGATAATACAAGGCGCGGTTTTTTTAGCTTGTTCGAACATGTCACGAACACGTGAAGCACCAACACCCACAAACATTTCAACGAAATCAGAACCTGAAATGGTGAAGAATGGTACTTTTGCTTCGCCTGCAATGGCTTTCGCTAATAACGTTTTACCTGTACCAGGAGGCCCTACCATCAGAATACCTTTAGGGATTTTACCCCCTAATTTCTGGAAGCGACCCGGATCACGTAAATATTCAACTAATTCGCTTACTTCTTCTTTTGCTTCATCACAACCTGCAACATCAGCAAAGGTTGTTTTGATTTGGTCTTCTGTCAACATGCGAGCCTTGCTTTTACCGAAAGACATCGCACCTTTACCGCCACCACCTTGCATTTGGCGCATAAAGAAAATCCAAAGACCAATAAGTAATAGCATTGGGAACCAAGACACAAAAATTTGAGTCAGAAGGCTTTGGCCTTCAAGTGGTTCACCTGTTACTTTTACATTACGGTTCATTAAAGTGGTCAGCAGGTTGTCATCACGCATAGGCATATACGTGCTGTACTTTGAGTTATCTGTTTTAGTTACATTAATATCATAACCACTTATGCTGACCTCGCGTAATTGGTTATTAGTTAACTCATTGATAAAGGTAGAGTAATCCACCTTACGACTATTCGAATCGCTGGGTCCGAAGCTCTGGAATAATGACATCAAAACGACTGCAATAACTAGCCAGAGGATCAGGTTTTTCGCCATGTCACTCAAGGGATTAACCTCATATTACAACTGTGTTAACAAATAGCTTTAGGGTACTAAAGTTTACGCCCTGTGGCTACAATATATACCTCACGAGAACGAGACCGCGAAGCGTCTGGTTTACGAACTTTCACTTTCGTAAACAGGGAGCGTATTTGCCCCAGGTACTCATCAAAGCCTTCTCCCTGAAACACCTTGACAATAAAACTTCCCCCGGGAGCCAGTACATCACGACACATATCAAGCGCTAACTCTACTAAATACATGGATCGAGGGATATCGACCGCGGGTGTACCGCTCATGTTTGGAGCCATGTCAGACATGACAACCTGGACTTTATTTTCACCTACTCTATCAAGCAATGCCTTCAACACAAGTTCATCACGAAAATCGCCTTGAAGGAAATCGACTCCGACGATAGGATCCATAGGCAAAAGGTCACATGCGATGATTCGACCTTTACTTCCTAACTGCTGTACAACATATTGAGACCACCCACCTGGGGCTGCCCCTAAATCGACAACGGTCATACCTGGTTTAAAGATATTGTCACTTTGCTGAATTTCTTCCAGTTTAAACCAAGCACGAGAGCGAAACCCTTTTTTCTTTGCTTGCTGAACATATTTATCACTAAAATGTTCTTGTAACCAGCGGCTAGAGCTTGCAGAACGTTTCTTATTGGCCATTGCGTTTTCCAACTATCATACACTTAGCTATCAAAATTTTTACTCTTTCACTCATTTAACCTCGTCTTAACGACATTTTATGGTGATAAGTGAGAGATGGCGTTAGAATAGTGTGTTTTCAATCCCAACAAAGCAAAAATTAATGATGACTCTTAACAAAAAACAAATTCAACACCTGAAAGGGCTCGCTCATCACCTGAATCCAGTCGTTATGATTGGTAACAACGGGTTGACTGAAGGCGTTCTTGCAGAAATTGAACTCGCTCTGGCACACCATGAGCTTATCAAAGTCAAAATCGCAGGCGAAGATCGAGATGTTAAAAACTTGATCGTGGCAGCGATTGTACGCGAAAGCGGTGCACAGAATGTACAAGTAATCGGAAAAATTCTTGTTCTTTATCGTCCTTCAGAAGCACGCAAGATTATTTTACCGAAATAATACTTGTATCTTTATATAAAAATGCCATAAGTAACTCTATGGCAAAAAAGGCCTTTTAAGGCCTTTTTTATATTACCACAGGATAGCAGCCTAGTTTTCTATAGAAACGTAAAATTATAAATTAAATGTATTCTACGTTTAAAACTTCGTACTCAACTTGTCCACCCGGTGTTGTGATAACAACAACATCATCTAACTCTTTACCAATTAACCCACGCGCAATCGGTGAATTTACAGAGATTAAGTTAACTTTAATGTTTGCTTCATCATCACCCACAATGCGGTAGGTCTGCTCTTCTTCAGTTTCAACATTTAACAGAGTCACTGTTGAACCAAAAATAATACGGCCATTGTTATTCATCTTAGTAATATCAATGACCTGAGCATTTGATAATTTTGCTTCAATTTCTTGTACTCGCCCTTCACAGAAACCTTGTTGCTCTCTTGCTGCATGATATTCTGCGTTTTCTTTTAAGTCTCCGTGCTCACGCGCTTCTGCAATAGCCGCGATAATTTCGGGACGACGAACACTTTTTAAATATTCCAGCTCTTCGCGTAGTTTTTCCGCACCAAGAACGGTCATAGGGATCTGATTCATGTGTTAATACCTCAATACTATTCCTAATAAAAAATAGGTATCATCCTGATTTTTTATACTAACAACACAGAGAAAAGGATCTATTTACTCTTCTCAAGACAAAAAAAGACACAGGCAACCTTAAATTGGGCCTGTCTCTACATATGTTCGGTGAATAAGGAAAGACGTTTATTCCCTTATTCATGCTGTTGGGAAGCAAACTTAGCCCCCAGACCTAAAACTAAATCTAACACAACAGACGCATTGCTTCACGCCTTATCTCTCTTTATAAATCAATAAACAGATATTTTCTGATAATGCAGTAATCGCTCGTTATATCGTTTACTTTTGCCCTCATTGCCCTTTAGTATTAGCCTCTGGCAATCAATACTGTAACGTTAGTACGCTATAGTCACGGACAGAGAAATTATGCGCTTATTATCAACATTTCGACGGATACTTTACACATTAAGTATCATCAGTTTTTCAACCCAAGCAATACCCGTTGAAAACTATACATCCCTTCTTCCTGAAGGAACACAAGTGGGTTTGATTACCCAGCCTGTGGGCGCAGCTTCTCCTAATCTCAATTATCATGCAGATCAATTAGCTCTTCCTGCCAGTACTCAAAAAGTGGTCACCGCCTTGGCGGCATTACTTCAATTAGGGGGTGATTACCAATTCACCACAACAATGGAGACGGAAGGCAAAATAAAGAATGATCAACTCAACGGAGATTTGATCTTTCGTTTCAGCGGTGATCCAACATTAACTCGCCAACAGTTAAGAGGAATGGTCGCGGTATTAAAACAATCCGGCATCACTAAAGTCCATGGCGATTTGCTGATTGATACTTCTGCTTTTTCGAGTCATGACAAAGCACCTGGTTGGGTTTGGAATGATATGACTCAATGTTTTAGTGCGCCACCTAGTGCCGCAATTGTTGATAAAAACTGTTTTTCTGTCTTATTGCAAAGTGGCAATAAAGATGGCGATATTGCCACAATACGCAAAGCTTCATTTTACCCAGTTACCGTTTTAAGCGAAGTTGAAACTTATGAGAAAGGCTCAACACGTACTCGTTTTTGCGAATTAGATGTCACTGTCCGTGATTTAAATACCTATGTAATAACAGGATGTATTCCTAAACGTGACGATGCAGTGCCTTTAATGTTTTCTATTCAAGATGGTGCGCATTGGGCTGGCACAATTTTAAAAGAAGAGTTACAAAGAGCCAATATTGAACTTGATGGCTATATAAAACGTCGCTCTTACGTTAAAGCACCGGTTACTGTATTAGCACAAACACAATCTAAGCCTCTACATAACTTGCTTACTACAATGTTAAAAGAGTCTGACAATATGATTGCAGACACTGTATTTAGAACCATTGGACGTGAATATTATGGTGTTGCTGGAACGTGGCGTTCAGGCGCGGAAGCAACTCGTGCGATTTTAAAACAAAAAGCAGGAATTGACTTAGGTAATACAGTAATGGTTGATGGTTCAGGTCTTTCTCGCCATAACCTCATTTCACCTGCAACAATGATGCAAGTCCTTCAATATATTGGGCAACACGAAAATGAACTCAACTTTATTACTATGCTTCCCCTCTCTGGACACGATGGAACATTACAATACCGAGGCGGTTTTCATGAAGCAGGTGTCGATGGCAAAGTTTCTGCCAAAACGGGTTCACTAAAAGGGGTCTATAATCTTGCTGGCTTTATGACGACAGCTAATGGACAAAAAGTTGCTTTTGTTCAGTACGTCTCTGCATATTCACCACCAACGCAAAATCGTAATGCAGGGCGCGCCTATTTAGTACGTTTTGAAACTAACCTGTATAAAGATATGTACAATAACCGCTAAGTTTACGATATCGAGATAAAAGAAAACGCCTGATAAACAGGCGTTTTTTATTTTTTCATGATAAGAATGATAATTAACGTTGGTAGATAAACTCTATACCATCATCATCTTCTTCATCCCAATCATCATCGTCATCTTCTTCAAAATCAGGATTTTCAAGCTGTTCTTTGTGGTAATCATCCCACATAAAGTCAACTTTTCCTGGCTCTGCAACTGTCGCCACTAAATCTTGCTCACGTGGTGTTACATTCAGGAATTCCATGATATTCCAGCAAAGTTTTTTCACACCTTCTTGGTTGATGGCCGCTATCATGTAATAGTTTTCATCCCAACCCAGTGCTTCAACAATCGCTTTTGCCTTCTCTTTTGCTTCTTCAGCATCAAGAAGATCCACTTTATTGAATACTAACCAACGTGGTTTTTGTGCTAATTTTTCGCTGTATTTCTCTAATTCAGAGACAATAATTTGTGCGTTCTCAACAGGATCTGATCCATCAATAGGATCGATGTCGATCAAGTGCAATAACACACGACAGCGTTCTAAGTGTTTTAAGAATTGGATCCCAAGACCTGCACCATCAGCAGCGCCTTCGATTAATCCAGGAATATCAGCAACAACAAAGCTCTGATGATTATCCATTCGTACCACACCTAAGCTCGGTACTAAGGTGGTAAACGGATAATCGGCAACTTTAGGTTTTGCTGCCGATACTGCACGAATAAACGTTGATTTACCCGCATTCGGCATACCTAACATACCTACATCGGCTAATAACATTAGCTCTAAGAGAACATCACGAGATTCACCCGGAGTACCCATAGTACGTTGGCGTGGAGCACGGTTAACCGAAGATTTAAAGCGAGTATTACCTAAACCGTGAAAGCCGCCTTTAGCGACCATTTGTTTTTGTCCGTGAACAGTTAAGTCAGCAATAATTTCATTGGTGGCTAAATCACGGACTCGTGTTCCAACAGGAACACTAATTGTAATGTCTTGACCACGCTTACCGGTGCAGTCACGGCTGTGACCATTTTCACCACGTTCTGCGCGATAAGATTTTGTAAAACGGTAATCAATTAGAGTGTTGAGGTTTTCGTCTGCAATCATGTAGACATCACCACCATCACCGCCATCACCACCGTCTGGTCCCCCATTAGGGATATATTTTTCGCGACGAAAGCTCACACAGCCGTTACCACCATCGCCCGCGACGATCAGGATCTTGGCCTCATCAACAAATTTCATGATTTTACTCCGTATAGTAGCCATTAACGTGCTGGATGGCCGAAATTACCCAGAGATGGCCTTTTTTAAATATAAAAAGCCCCGCAACAGACTTGCAGGGCTTTTGACTCGGTGCTTAAAGGACCAGTAATTATTCAGCTTCGATGCTGATAAATTTACGGTTGTTTGGACCTTTAACTTCGAACTTAATTTTTCCGTCAGCTAATGCAAACAGGGTGTGGTCACGACCACAACCAACGTTAGTACCTGCATGGAACTTAGTACCACGTTGACGAACGATGATGCTACCTGCTAATACAGCTTCACCACCGAAACGTTTAACACCCAGACGTTTTGCTTCGGAATCACGACCGTTACGAGTCGAGCCGCCAGCCTTTTTATGTGCCATTGAACTACTCTCCTAAACCTTAAGCGATACCAGTGATTTTAACATCAGTAAACCACTGACGGTGGCCCTGTTGTTTACGGCTATGTTTACGACGACGGAACTTAACAATCTTAACTTTCTCGCCGCGACCGTGAGCAACCACTTCCGCTTTAACTTTAACGCCCGCAAGGATTGGAGCGCCAATTTGAATATCATCGCCATTAGCGACCATCATTACAGTGTCAAACTCGATTGTTTCGCCAGTAGCTACTTCAAGTTTCTCTAAACGAATAGTTTGACCTTCGCTGACTCGGTGTTGTTTACCACCACTTTGGAAAACCGCGTACATATAAACTCCGCTTTCCGCACACTCCCAATATGTATAATTTGAGTGCACAATTAAAATATTCACATAGGGCGCGAATTCTACGCAAATTTAGTGCCGATGACAAGTACAGATCGCAAACTAGCATTAAAAAAAAGAGTTTTTTATGCGATATTTATTTCAGCCATTTTTAAAGTACAATCTAAATTATAAGAGAGTAAAATCTATGGCATGATCATTTTTTATTAATAATAACGCGCTCATTGGCGAGCCAAAGTCGAAAAAACATGAATTTAGAATCTATTATAAAACTAACATCCGCTGATATGGCTGCGGTAAATGAGGCAATCCTTTACCAGCTTAATTCAGATGTTTCTTTGATAAACCAACTTGGTTACTACATCATTAGTGGTGGTGGTAAAAGGATCCGACCAATGATCGCAGTGCTCACTGGACGAGCATTGGACTATCAAGGTGACAAACATATCTCGGTCGCAGCGCTTATCGAGTTTATTCATACTGCAACGTTGTTACATGATGATGTTGTTGATGAATCTGATATGCGTAGAGGAAAACAAACGGCAAATGCCGTCTTTGGAAATGCAGCAAGTGTGCTTGTTGGCGACTTTATTTATACACGATCTTTTCAGATGATGACGGATCTTGATTCAATGCGTGTATTAAAATTAATGTCTAGCGCCACCAATGTGATCGCCGAAGGTGAAGTCTTACAATTAATGAATTGTAACGATCCTAATATTTCTGAAGATGACTATATGCAAGTTATTTACAGTAAAACAGCGCGCCTATTTGAAGCGGCTTCTCATGCGTCAGCCATTCTTTCTGGTGCCACACCTGAGCAAGAAAAAGCATTCCAAGATTATGGACGTTATCTTGGTACTGCTTTCCAGCTCATTGACGATCTGCTTGATTATGATGCTGACAACAGTCAGTTGGGTAAAAACACAGGCGATGATCTTGATGAAGGCAAACCTACGTTGCCATTACTTCATGCCATGCATAATGGTAATGAAGAAGAATCTCAATTAATTCGCCAAGCTATTGAGCAAGGTAATGGTCGCCATTTATTGGATACCGTTTTAAATACCATGAAACAAAGTGGATCTTTGGAATATACCCGCCAAAAAGCAGAAGAAGAAGCAGACAAAGCAATTGAAGCTTTATCTATCATACCTGATTCACCTTATAAAGAAGCGCTTATTGGGCTTGCTCACGTTGCTGTACAACGTCAATCGTAATCCTAATAACACTACCCCATTAATGGTATAGAAAAGCCTGCCAGAGCGACTATGTCGACTCTGGTGGGTTTTTTAATTTATTGAGTACTTCTTCATTTTCTCGCTCAATTGCGTCTTGATTATCAGCATCAATATAACTAATGAGCTTTGCTAACCCTTCTCGAAGCACAAACTTCACAATTTTTTCACGTTCTGATTTGGTTAATTGATAATACGCTTCCACCCAGATCAAAAAAGCATCCTGACGCTTTGATAAATACTCTGCGGGAGGTTCATGTGCAGCTAATACCCCAATGACCTCATCAGGTAGACTTTTCACTGAATACTCGACAGCTTTCCCCTGCACACCACGTTTACGGCGATTTTCCCACCCTTCACGACGCGCCATCAAGTTCACTCCCTGCGGTGAGTTAGGTAACCCCGCAAGCCCCACTAATTCTTTCGCTGTATACCATTCTTTTTTCATGATCTCATCTCACATTCAACTAAGAGGTTAGTCAGATAGATATCTGTTGCGGATAACGCAATAATAGATTCTTTAAACTCGCCTAATCATTGACGAGTTTTTCTAAAAAACTTCTAATACCATCCCGCAATATCAGCTCTGTTAATGTTTTTTGTTCACCATCATTTAGTTGTTGGAATGCTTTCACCCAGATAACGAGTGGCTCCTCTTTTTTATTTAGTTTGTAATGTGCTAATGGTTCATAAAGTTCCAGAGCAATTAAAGTTTTATCTGGTAAACAAGAATAATGATATTCAACACCATTACCTTGCTTATTCTTTATCTTTTGTTTTTGCCAAAATTCACGTTTAGCTTTTGCATTTACACCTTGTGGTGATTTAGGTAATCCACCTATACCCGTCAATTCCTTTGCCGTATACCACTCTTTTTTCATTATGTTTCTCTAAAATTGTTATCAACTTCAAAAAAGAAATTATTAAGAAAAAAATCAGAAATCTTTTTAGAAAAATAATGTTATTTTATTTTCTAAATAATCAGTTTAAATGCTTTAGGACATTTCTAATAAACTGTTATTTATACCACTAACACAGCAATTAATTTTATAGAAAAAGGATTAAAAATGATTTCAAGGAAATCTGATTGGCATCCTGCCGATATTATTGCCGCACTTAGAAAACGAGGAACAACACTTGCTGCCATCTCTCGCCAAGCAGGGTTAAGCTCTTCAACACTCGCTAATGCACTGTCACGCCCTTGGCCTAAAGGAGAAAAAATCATTGCTGATTATCTTGGTGTTGCTCCTTCTGAAATTTGGCCAAGCCGTTATTTTCATCCTGAAACAGGAGAATTACTTGAACGAAAGATTCGTGACAAAACTAATAATTAACTAATAATTACATACATTATAATTAATAAAAAAAACCGCTGATACTATATCAGCGGTTTTTATTTAATTTTGCATTATTTTTATAGCAAAAAAAGTATTTCTTTATTTATTAATAAATTCTTCACCAAGAATTATATCTTTTTTCAATACGTCTAACATGCCATTAAGAGATTGTTTTTCAAAATCACTTAATTTACCAATAGATAAATATTCCTCTACACCGTTTTTACCTAAAAGAATAGGTTGTGCAAAGAAACGGGCATATTCTCCGTCACCTTCTGTATAGGTACATTCAATAACATTTTTCTCGCCATTTAAAGCGCGAATTAATGAAAGACCAAAACGAGCCGCAGCTTGTCCCATTGATAATGTTGCTGATCCACCACCAGCTTTCGCTTCTACAACTTCAGTACCTGCATTTTGGATACGTTTTGTCAGTGCTGCGATTTCATCATCTGTAAATGATACGTCAGCAACTTGAGAAAGTAGAGGAAGAATGGTGACACCAGAATGCCCACCAATAACAGGAACATTGGTTTTCAGAGGATCTTGGCCTTTTAATTCAGCAACAAAAGTATTAGCACGAATGATATCAAGTGTGGTGATACCGAAAAGACGTTTTTTATCGTAAACACCTGCTTTTTTAAGTACTTCAGCAGCAATAGCAACTGTCGTATTTACAGGGTTAGTAATGATACCGATAAGTGCTTTAGGGCAATTTTGTGCTACCTTTTCAATTAAGTTGCGCACAATGCCTGCGTTAACGTTGAAAAGATCTGAACGATCCATACCAGGTTTACGAGCAACACCCGCAGAAATCAGAACAACATCAGCGTCTTTTAATGCAGGAGATGGATCTTCGCCGGCAAAACCTTTTACAGTCACTTGAGTTGGGATATGGCTTAAGTCAGCTGCGACGCCCGGTGTGACGGGAGCGATATCATATAAAGAGAGTTCACTACCAGCTGGAAGCTGATTTTTAAGAAGAAGTGCCAGTGCCTGACCAATACCACCCGCTGCACCGAGAACTGCTACTTTCATTCTGATACTCCTTAGTTACGAGATAGTGGAACGCCTTAGAGAGACTCACTATTACGCAATACACCTTTTGAAAAACAATTATTTAACAGCAATATTGCATAATAAGGCATTTATAGTGGAAAATAATACTTTGGTTATTCTAAACAAATTGCTTATCTGTTAATGAGATAGTGGGCACTCTTTTGATAAATAATTCCAATAAATTGGGTAAAATGTTAAGTGGCACTATCTCCTTATGATAATCATTTAAGCTTATCATTTATTTAACAAATATTTTACTTCCTTAAATTATCACATTCAAAGTCGATAAATAAAACTTTTTTGCAGTACATTCTACTTTACAATTTTCAGTAGATTACCTCTCACCTTTCATCGTCTTTTGTTGCATAAAAATTCACTTCTCTGCATAATACGCAGGTTATTGATAACTCACTAAAGGTGAACTATGCGCGTTCCTTCTAAGCAAGAAGACTTGGTTAAAGCGTTTAAAGCCCTGCTGAAAGAAGAAAAATTCAGTTCACAAGGCGAGATTGTGACGGCATTACAAGAGGCCGGATTTGATAATATTAATCAATCCAAAATCTCTCGTATGCTAACAAAATTTGGTGCAGTAAGAACCCGAAACGCCAAAATGGAAATGGTATATTGCCTTCCAACTGAACTTGGCGTACCAACAGCAAGTAGCCCATTAAAAAATTTGGTACTCGATATCGACCATAACCATTCGGTTGTGGTGATAAGAACGAGCCCAGGTGCGGCACAACTTATTGCACGTTTATTAGATTCATTAGGCAAAGCAGAAGGGATCCTTGGCAGTATTGCAGGTGATGACACTATTTTCTCAACACCAGCGCCAGGATTTTCAACAGAAGAGTTGCGAGATGCAATCCTAAACCTGTTTGATCAGGAATTATAATCGCTTTACTCTAACGTCCTAAAATAAGCCACTAAACATTCAGTGGCTTATTTTTATTTATTATTAATACTGATTCTCTGATCCTTTAGGCTGAGCTAATTTTTTAAGCAGCTTTTCATGTATCCCACCAAAGCCACCATTACTCATAATTAAAATATGATCGCCCGCTTGTGCTTCTTTCGCAATCATATCCACTAATGTATCAAGATCGGTACTCCAACGAGCGGGTTGTACGCAATGCTCTGCAATATCACTCACTAACCATTGAATATTCGGTGGCTGGAATAAAAATACTTCATCAGCTCGACCTAATGCTGGGGCGATATCATCCTTGCTAATTCCCATTTTCATGGTATTTGAACGAGGCTCTAACACCGCAATAATACGCGCGGTTCCACCGACTTTACTGCGTAACGCTTCAAGCGTTGCTAAAATCGCCGTAGGATGGTGTGCAAAATCATCATAAACACTGACCTGATTAACTTCACCACGTAACTCTAAGCGACGACGCGCATTAACAAACTTATCTAATGCTTCACAAGCGTCATCAGGTAAAACACCAACATGGTGTGCAGCAACTATTGCCATTAAGCCATTTTGCATGTTGTGTTCACCAGAAAGCCCCCAACACACTTCTCCGACTCGCTCACTTTTATGAAACACCTCAAAATGACTACTGTCATTAGTGAGTTTTTTAGCTTGCCAATCGCCTGTTTCACCCGTGAATTCTTGTTCGCTCCAACATCCCATTCCAATGGTCTGTTTTAAATTTATATCGTTGTCAGGCATGATGATTTTTCCGCTGCCTGGAACAATACGAACTAAATGATGGAATTGTTTTTGAATTGCCGCTAAATCGTCAAAAATATCGGCATGATCAAATTCAAGGTTATTTAAAATCAGTGTGCGAGGTGAGTAATGTACAAATTTAGAACGTTTATCGAAGAAAGCGCTATCATACTCGTCGGCTTCAATCACAAAGAAAGGACTTTCACCTAATTGTGCTGAAACTTGGAAATTACCAGGCACACCCCCAATCAAAAAACCCGGCTTATAGCCACAATCTTCTAAAACCCAAGCTAACATACCTGCCGTCGTTGTTTTACCATGAGTTCCTGCAACCGCTAATACCCAACGTTCAGGTAAAATATAATCATGTAGCCATTGAGGGCCTGAAGTATAAGGCAGACCTTTTTCAAGTACAGCTTCAACACAAGGATTTCCTCGTGTCATTGCATTACCAATAATCACCATGTCAGGAACAGGTTCTAATTGTTTAGGGTCATATCCCTCAATCAGTTCAATTCCCTGATTTTCTAATAAGGTACTCATTGGTGGATAGACATTAGCATCAGAGCCTGTGACTTTATGTCCCTTAGCTCGAGCTAAAATGGCAAGACTTCCCATAAAGGTGCCACAAATACCAAGAATATGAATGTGCATGAATTTCTGTCCAATAGCATGAAGTTGGTCACTATTCTAACGATCAAAAAGCAGATAAGGAACGGATTAACCTTTGAATCATTCGATTCTTTGGCTAAACTTGCCACCACCAAGGAGATTTTCCTCCTTTTTTACTTTACCCACTCACATTCAGGACCTGCGTCATGAAAACATTAGGCGAATTTATCGTCGAGAAACAACAAGATTTTCCCCATGCAACTGGCGAACTTACTGCATTACTTTCGGCAATTAAGCTTGGGGCTAAAATTATCCACCGTGATATTAATAAAGCAGGGTTAGTCGATATTCTGGGTACTAACGGTGTTTCTAATGTTCAAGGTGAAGCCCAGATGAAACTGGATCTTTACGCGAATGAGAAACTAAAAGCGGCATTAAAAGCACGTGGTGAAGTTGCGGGTATCGGATCAGAAGAAGAAGATGATATTGTAATCTTTGAAGGTGATCGTGCTGAGAATGCTAAGTATGTTGTACTAATGGATCCTTTAGACGGTTCGTCGAATATTGATGTAAACGTTTCCGTCGGGACAATTTTCTCTATTTACCACCGTATTACGCCTATTGGCCAATCTGTAACATTAGATGACTTCTTACAACCTGGTCATCGTCAAGTTGCAGCAGGCTATGTCGTTTATGGCTCATCAACCATGTTAGTTTATACAACAGGTTGTGGTGTTCACGCCTTTACTTATGACCCTTCTTTAGGTGTGTTCTGCCTATCTCATGAAAGTGTGCATTTCCCACCAACAGGAAATATGTACTCTATCAATGAAGGTAACTACATCAAATTCCCATTAGGTGTCAAAAAATACATTAAGTATTGCCAAGAACAAGATGCAGCCACTAATCGCCCTTATACCACTCGTTATATCGGTTCTTTAGTCGCTGATTTTCACCGTAACTTACTGAAAGGTGGCATTTATATCTATCCAAGCACTGCAAGCCACCCTACTGGTAAATTACGTTTACTCTATGAATGTAACCCAATGGCGTTTTTAGCAGAACAAGCTGGCGGTAAAGCGAGTAATGGTAAAGAACGTATTCTTGATATCGAACCTAAAGAGCTTCACCAACGTATGCCTTTCTTTGTAGGTACTAAATCGATGGTTGAGCAAGCTGAAAGCTTTATGGCGCAATATCCAGACGAAGAATAATTCATTGGTCTAGCTCCGACATAGATAAACCGGGCTTCTTTTTCGTCCGGTTTTTTCATCTTTGGAAATAGAACTTCCTTTTATTTACTGCTTATTTTTACGTCATAACGCAACATGTTCGGCAAAAAACGGGTATTGTTAAAAACTTTTCGCTATACTACAGGCCACGTAAAATTAATTTTTTTATAGGAAATTTTTTATGAGCCTGAATCATGTTCCTGCTGGTAAAGAACTACCAGAAGATATCTATGTTGTTATTGAAATCCCAGCAAATGCTGATCCTATCAAATACGAAGTTGATAAAGAAAGTGGTGCACTGTTTGTTGACCGTTTTATGTCAACTGCAATGTTCTACCCATGCAACTACGGTTACATCAACAACACATTATCTTTAGATGGTGACCCAGTAGACGTTCTGGTTCCAACTCCATACCCATTACAACCAGGTTCAGTTATTCGTTGCCGCCCTGTTGGCGTACTGAAAATGACTGACGAATCAGGTGAAGATGCGAAACTGGTTGCAGTACCACACACTAAACTGAGCAAAGAATACGATCACATTAAAGATGTGACTGATCTACCAGAACTGTTAAAAGCACAGATCAAACATTTCTTTGAGCACTACAAAGATTTAGAAGCGGGCAAATGGGTTAAAGTTGACGGTTGGGAAGACGTAGAAGCCGCTAAAGCTGAAATTCTGTCTTCTTTCGAACGTGCTAAAAAATAATTCTGACGCTATCAGAATAACTAACTAAGTAAGTTATTATTTTATAATTTACTGATGAATAAGCTCTTCTTATTGAAGAGCTTTTTTATAATGGTACTACTCTTTTCTTCAAACACATTATACGTAATCTACCGCTTATCAATGTAATCGCAATACCGACTATCATTAATGTATAACCCACTAATTTATTTTATTAGATTAAACAACGATTAATTATAAATACTATTTTCGATTAAAATTATTCCCCTTTTATAAAAATAAAAACGGCTCAATATTCCTATCAAGCCGTTTTTGCATAATATTGAGTAAAAGGGTAATAACCGGTTACTCTTCTTCGTGGCGCTTTAACCAATCACCACATTTTATTTCACGTAAACCATCCACAGGCTTTTGATAAAGGTAGATCCAAGCACTGCCATAAGGCGTTGAAATCAGTTGTCGCTTGTAATCCTGATCATTCTTTTTCAATTCATCAAGCTCTGTCAAGATAGAAGGGGTTATCCGATAAACTTCGCACTCTATCTCTCCTTCACCTTCAATAACCGCAGGGTAAAACCCTAAATCATAGAGTTTGTACCCCACTAACTTATGCTCACCTAAAAGTTGCGCATACGTCATCCAGTGATGGTTACCTTGGTTTTGCCGTAAACTTCCATAAACAATAATTCGCATATAATTTAAAACTCAAATTGATAAAGCAGATCTATTGCCTGATTCATACCAGACACTGCTTGTAAATACAACCTGGGCATCAAGCGATAACGTAAGGTTAACGTCGCTAGCGAATCAAATATACCCACTCCATACTTCACTTGTAGATCGTTCGTTATCTTACCGCTGACCACAACTTGTGAGTTATCCCCCACACCTTGTGTATCAAGCGCTAAATCCGAAACACCAAAGGTTTCACCTATGCGCCCTACAAGCTGGCCACTCTGACCAACGCCTAATCCTATCAGCATTGCTGTCATTTGTGATGAGTCAGCATCACCACTGTCTAGACCTTCGCCTCTTAACAAGTAAGATAATGCTTCTTGTTGTGTTTTAGCCGGCTCAGAGAAAATTTCCACTTTAGGCTGGTCAGCAAGTCCTGTTACTCGAACCCCTGCAATGACATTATCTGCGGTATTATCTGGATTACGAATAGCCTCGATATTTAAGTAAGGTTGATCAACAGGTCCCGAGAACAAGATTTGGCCCTTACGTACTTGTAAGTCTTGTCCATAGGCTTTGAATGCCCCTCTTGGAATATCAACTTGCCCATTTAAACCTAGCCCTTGTTTATTCTGATTGACTTTAAGTGTTCCCGTCAATCGGGCGCTAAGTCCAAATGCGTCCAGCGTCACATCATCACCAATATTAATCGCTAAATTACTTTGAATTGGAATCGATGTCTCTTTTGGTGCTATAGGTTGCAAGTTTTTATCTAGCATCACTTCATCAGAAGATGCCGATACCGCTGATTCTGGTAATTCTTGAACCACAATACGAGCCCAAGGGATATCAATACGACCATCTAATTTCAGTAAATGAGGGCCAGCCTCAAAGACGAGATCAGGATTAACATCAATACGCACCATTGGAGGCAATGACACTCGTAGCTTATTGCCATTAGCGGCGACCACTGCCCGCCATTCATCTAACTTACGCCAATCGGCATTCCCAGTAAGATTCAAATAACCTTCTGGCGTTTCAATTCTGCCACCTAAGTCCGATGTTGCTCCATTGAATCGAACATCAACATTACCTTTCGTAATATCAAATGGGATCCAATGCCCGACCACTTTTAATTGATTAATCCCGAATTGACCAAATAACAGTGGCGATTGAGCACTTCCTCCTAAACGTAATTGAGCGCCAATATTCCCTTGAGCAATTTCACCTTTACCTAAGAACGGTTTAATTAAATCTAATGTCAAATTATCAATATCAACCGTACCTGATAGTTGGCGCTTTTTCTCAAGATCGGCAACATGTACATTACCTTTAAAGTCACCATTACCTGCAATGCTAATCAGCCATTGCAATGTTGCTTTACCATTATTCATACCTGCATTTAAGGTAATAGCATCGAAATCAATAGGTAAAATCGTTCCTTCAATATTCTGTTTTACCGCAACACCTTGCCCTTTTAGATTGACAGATGCTTTCGGTAATCCACCTTTTGAGTTCCATGTTGCAGTGGCATCCCCTGTAAATACACCTCGAACAGAAGTTTCAGGTGGCAAGAACGGCTTTATCATTGCTAAATCAAAACGTGTTAGCGTTATTGCAGCAGTTCCACTTTCACCCACTGTTATCGCTTTAGGAACACAAACTTGCGCATTTGGGTTCACCCAGCAATGAGAGCCAATCGTGATCTCTTGCTTTTCTGCCAACAAATTCAGCGCCATTGCTTTATTTAAACGCCATTCACCCACAGGGGTATCAAAAGCTGTATTATTTAGTGTTCCTTTCCACTGTTGTTTCTCTTTATCAAATGATCCAGCTAATGTCAGCCCACCAGAAACAGGCTCACCATCCATTTTCAATGTGAGTTTATGTTGTTTTTCTGTACCTGCTGCATCTAACGTTAAATTACGGATAATTAAATCTGCTTGTTTTAACTGACGTGCAGTAATAGCCAGTTTGCCACCAATCTCTTTATCAGACTGAACATCGCCTTTAATTGTAATAGATTCAACACTCACTTGATCTTGCCATTTAATACCTTGAGCGTTGATATCAGCAATAATCTTCGGTGCATTAATATCACCTCGAATATTCACCTTACCTTTTACAACACCAGCAAGTCCTGGCACTAAACCATTTAATCCTGGCGCATTAATATTGGCATCTAATGCCCACTTGTCACCTAGATGTCCTTCGATATCGAGTTTATTCTTACCCAGTATCAGATTTAATTGAGGAATATTCCATTGCCCAGAATCATTACCATAGGCATTCCCTCTCGCCTTGATAAGATTATTTTTGATATTGCCATCTAAAGTGATTTCAGGAACACGTAATTGCCAACTTCCGCCATACAGGCTTCCCGTTGTAGCGATACGCCCATCTAATTTGGCTGGCATATCAGGATACTGTTTTGCGGTATTAATTCCTGAAATAGTGAGCAATGCATTCCAACTAATTGCTTTACTCCAATCAGCAACACCTGTGATATCAGCATGACCTTGTAATGCTGCTAAACGCAGACGTGTTAACTCTATTTTTTCTTCATTACCCTTTGCATCCAACATTAATTTAGCCGGTGGGATCTCCTGACCTTGGATATCAGAACGCAATGAAAGATCGTAATTATCCGTCTGGCCATTGAGACGTAGTCGAGTGTCATTAAGTTGATATTGTGCATCACCAGTTAATGGCCAACGTACTTTTTGACTCTCTAAAGTCAGTTTTAATGGAAGATGTGGCTTGGCTAACTCAGCCTGAGCATCAAGTGTAGCGGTTACTGTTCCAGTTAAAGAAAGTGCTAATTTAAGCTCTTCGAGTAACGCACCTTGTAAAGAAAGTGTCGCTTTTTGATCTTTAAAATCTTCAAGCCCCACAACATCACGAATGGTTGCGTTGATATCTAAATTAACAGGCCATTGTTTATCAAGCGTGATCCCCCCATTTAAACTGACCTCACCTTCAGGCGCATCAACACGTAATTTAGTGAGATTAACTTGCTTACCTTGAATATTTGCCTCAAAAGATAATTGATTGATAGTAACTGGAGTATCCCCACTCACTTGTAATTGCTTACCTTCAATACCTTCAATATTGATATCCACAGGAATAATAATTTCAGGTAATTCAGCCAATAATGGCTTAGCAAAGATCGTTTTAATTGTGTCTGCTAATGCTTGTTCTTTTTCTTCTGGTGTTTTAGGCTCAGCTTTAGGTTTTGCAGTTACGACTTCTTTTACATCTTGGGCAACCGCTTCAACACTACCGTCTTCTGGCGTTTTGGGTAACGCCACCAGCAAATCATTAATAACGGTTGGATTTAATGTAACTAGGCGACCTTCCCACTGAGCACCTGTTTTAAACTCATCCAGCGAGATTGCCATATCGTCAATCTTCACATGCGTATTTTCTAATGAGAGCGAGTTTAAATAGATAGGTAACGGAGCATTGAGCTCAGTTAAAGGTTCTGATGGTGGTGTTTCTTCAGAGGGTGGGAAAGCACTAGTATCAACATTAACAACCACATCGCGTGTCGCCAATGTATCAACGCAAACTTGTTTATCCGTCAGGCACGCTAAACGTAATCCTAATGATAACTCACCTACGTTCACATCAACTCCGGGCATTTGATACTCAACACCCGTTAAACGCAGATCTTTCCAGTCACCATTAACATCCTTGATAACTAAGCCTGGAACCCAGCGAGCAGCACTATTAATGGCAAAATGCAAACCTGATTGTGTTCCTAAGATCCAAGCTACAGCACCAAATGTAAGCAAAATAATGATAAGGAGTGTTAACGCAATCCATTTCAACCACTTTTTTATCATAACTCTGCTCCTAACCCGATATAAAACTGGAGTCTACGTTTATCAACGTCACTCACAGGTAGTGCTAAATCAAATTTAATTGGCCCAACAGGTGATGCCCAGCGCACACCGGCACCGGCACCTGTTTTAAAATCACTGCGAGTAAAATCATTAACCGCTTCGCCACTATCAATAAAGACAGCACTCCACCAATTACCTGTAACGTTATATTGATATTCTGCCGATCCAACAAGCATCCTTGATGCCCCTGTTAAATTACCTTTACTATCTTCTGGTGAAATACTTTGGTATTTAAAGCCTCGAACACTCCTATCACCCCCTGCAAAGAAACGTAGCTCTGGAGGAACTTGTTCAAAAGCATTCGTTTCAATCCAGCCCAAATTACCTCTTACCACAAAACGATGCCCTTCCCATGGTGTACGGATCCAAACCTGTTGCGCTTGGAACGCTGCAAACTCGACATCCGAACCCCACATTTTATTAGAGTAGTCTAATGAGTAACGTTGGCTGTCTCCCCAAGAAGGCATCATCCCACCACGTTGACGTACACGGCTGGCAGTAACACCGGGATAAAGCAACATGGTGGTATTTGTAACTTCACCTTGGGTAAAGTGGCTAAGACTCCAACGTGTATTCACACTGTATTGCCAGCCCGTAGACATATCCCAGTTACGAGACACATTTAACGTTGTGGTATCAGAACGAGTATCATTTAAATCGGTACGTTTAAAACCACCTTGAACACCATAATATTGCTCCAATGGGTTAACCTTAAGTGGAATTTTATAGTTCGCGCCAATAGATTGTTCAGGCTGAGAAACGCTAATGTTGGAGGTTAGACTATGACCACGCGAGTTCATCCATGGTTTATCCCACTGCATATTAAGGCGAGGACCAACATCGGTGGCATAACCACCACCAAGCTCTACGTAGTTACGAGAACGCGGAGTGACAACCGCACTCATTGGTAAAAGATGTGAACCTTCGGCTCGTGCTTTTGCAATATCAGGAGTAACAACCGCAGAGTTAAACCACCCTGTTGCGGCTAAACGACGATTAAATTCAGCAAGATCTTCAGACGCGTAATATTGCCCTTCTTTAAAGGGAACAATATTTTGTAAATAGTCTTCACGAATTTGAGAACCAGTATAATTTACTTTGCCAAAGCGATAACGTTCACCACTATTAAAGACAAAATCCCAATATGATGCATGGTTATCTAACGAGACACCTAGCTGACTTTTATCCATTTCTGCATCAAAGTAACCACGACGGATAGCAAGCCCTGTTAATGAACCTTTGAGCTTTTCATAATCACCATGGTTTAAAACACTATCAAGAGGAGGAGTATTTTCTTTAATTACCTTTGCATATTGTTCGTCGGTTTTAGCACCACCTTCAAGAACAATATCGACTCCTTTAAGTAAGATAGGAATACCGGGCTCAACTTTAGCGGTTAATACAGAGCGCGTTGGCGGTGTATTTTCTTGATAAGAAAATGTCACACTAGGCTGATAATAGCCTAAAGGGCGAAGCCCTTCTTGAATTGCTTTTTCAACACGCGCACGAAAACGCCCGTCAGGTGCAACTTCTTCTGTTGTAATGTTTGATAGCTGGACTCGCGCATTTTTTTCGAGTTGCCCTTCTAAACCTTCTACTTTTAAACGCAAACTTGCCCCATAGGCAACCGGTGCGATAAAAGACAGACAGAGAACGTAGATAACGGAGTATCTCGGCACGTTTTCTCCTCAATATGATTTAATCCATGTGATGAATTGACGACAAACTGTTTTAAGCTTTATTGTAGATTTAGTTTATAACAATATTAAGCCTTTACCATAGTAAAGCGTTTACAAATATAAAAAATGGAGTCTACCTTGCAACATAAAGCTTACCAACCAGAGAATGCCTTAAGGGGTACCTCGACACCATTAGAAATATCTGCTAATCATGCAGTAAATGGGCATTCTATAAATGATACTCCTGAAAAGATGAGTATCGCTTATTTTGCTATGGGTTGTTTTTGGGGAGTTGAACGTCTGTTTTGGCAACAACCAGGTGTTTACTCAACAAGTGCGGGTTATAGCGGTGGTGTAACAGAAAATCCAACCTATCAACAAGTTTGCCAAGGTTTAACTGGCCATAGTGAAGTGGTGAGAGTTGTTTTTGATCCTGCAGTAATTAGCTACCAACAACTTCTGGCTCTTTTTTGGGAAAATCATAATCCATCACAAGGTATGCGCCAAGGTAATGATATTGGCAGCCAATATCGTTCTGCCATTTATACTGTTAACGCAGAGCAATATGAACAAGCTATTGAGTCAAAAAAGCGTTATCAACAAGCAATGAATGCTCAAGGCGCAACAACGGAAATTACGACAGCAATACAGCCAACAGGCCCTTTTTATTTTGCTGAAGATTACCATCAGCAATATTTACACAAAAACCCAGAAGGCTATTGTGGATTAGGCGGGATAGGTGTCTGTTTTCCACCTGAAAAGTAACACTAGCAGAAAATAGCAGGGCGATGATATAATTGCGCCCTCTTATCTATCTTTGTGAATAAATCCATCACAATATATTGATTTATCTTCTATTTTTAACACTCTAGTATTGCCCTTTGGATTAAATACTTGGGGTGATGTGAGCCTTATATGCTTAATAGTTTACTCATTGTGCTTTTGCTTTGTGCTATCAGCGCCTTTTTTTCGCTGTCTGAAATTTCTCTTGCCGCCTCTCGTCGAATTAAACTCAAACAACTCGTTGATGAAGGTAATATTAACGCTGCCCGCGTCTTAAAAATGCAAGAAATGCCAGGCATGTTTTTTACTGTCGTTCAAATTGGATTAAATGCAGTTGCCATTTTGGCAGGTATCGTTGGTGAGTCTGCATTCTCTCCTTCACTAAAAAGTTTCTACCTACAATTTTTTGAAGAGCCTCTAGCTCAACAGCTTGGGTCTATCTGCTCTTTTATTATTGTCACATCAATGTTTATTTTACTGGCTGACTTAACCCCAAAACGCATTGGTATGATTAAGCCTGAAGCTATCGCATTAAGAATTGTGAATCCAATGCGTTTCTGCCTTGCTTTTTTCCGCCCTTTAGTATGGTTATTTAATGGCATGGCTGATCTCATCTTCAAGCTGTTTAAAATTCCGATGGTCAGAAATGAAGATATTACTTCTGATGATATTTTCGCCATAGTGGAAGCCGGAGCTGTTGCAGGGGTTTTACGTAAACAAGAACATGAACTCATTGAAAATGTCTTTGAATTAGAATCACGTACCGTGCCTTCTGCAATGACGCCTAGGGAAGATGTGGTTTATTTTGATCGCGAAGAAACTGAAAACGACATTAAAGAAAAAATTGCCACCCAGCCTCACTCTAAATTTTTAGTTTGTGAAGGTGATATCGACCATATTATTGGTTATGTGGATTCTAAAGAGCTTCTTAATCGCGTTATTAATGGACAAAGCCTAAATCTCAATGAAGGTGTTCATATCCGTAAAGCGCTCATTATTCCTGATACATTAACACTTTCAGATATGTTAGAAAGTTTTAAAACATCAGGTGAAGATTTTGCCATTATCCTCAATGAATACGCCATGGTAATGGGTGTTATTACGTTAAATGACGTGATGACAACATTGATGGGCGATTTAATTGGGCCAGGACAAGAAGAGCAAATTGTCAGTCGTGATGAGCATTCATGGTTAGTTGAAGGTGGTACACCAATTGATGATGTGATGCGCGCACTTGATATTGATGATTTCCCTGATTCAAGTAATTACGAAACTATTGCTGGTTTTATGATGTTTCGCTTACGCAAGATCCCAAAACGCACAGATTATGTGAAGTTCTCAGGGTATAAGTTTGAAGTTGTCGATATTGATAATTATAAAATTGATCAATTACTTGTGACAAAAATTGATGATATTCCTCCCGTTAAACCCGTCTTACAGGAGCATGTTCCTGTTACACAGACAACAACAACGGAAGTAGAAATCAAAAAAGATGAAAATAAAATTGCTGATTAGTAACTAAATGAAATTAATAACTGAGTCTTATCTGAAAACTCAAAGAGAAAGACTCAGTTATCTATCAGATAAAAGTTAACCCATTTCAGCTTTAAGTAAAATAACCTGCTGGTTTACTTCACTCATAACATTAAAATGTAGCTTATCTTTTATTTTAGGCAGTAAAATTTTGCCGTAATCAAATTCAAATGCACCCATTCCTTTGATGTAAAACCGTCCACGAAATAACGTCTTAACGTAGAGAGCAATTTTTTCAGGGTTATAGCGATTGAAGATTTTCATCTTTCAGTTAGTCTCCCATGCTCGTTGTTGAGTTTAATAAGTCATAAAAACTTATCTTTATATATCAAATTTAAAGACCTAATTATAAGTACTAGGTTCAACTTATTTAAATTTCTTATCTATTTTTACATTTATTGACAGTAAAGAATATAAATCAAGATAACGTAAGCAATATCTTACCCTCTGAATGTTAAATAAATGTATCAAGAATGCGGTATTATTCTTCACTAGCTTCTATGCTTAAATAGAATCTAACGTCATCTCAATAATAGGACAATGGCTATGCACAAACTCACCTTAGCTGCACTTTTACTTAGCACATCAACATGGGTATTTGCTCATAACATCACTGAGAATACCGTACTCCCAGCAGTCACCATCAATGACAAAGGTGAACTGCTTTATGACACAACTAAAGATAAGTTTAGCTACCAAAATTGGAACAGTGGTCTGCTTAGTGGAAAAGTACGTACAGTTCAGCATATAGCGGGACGTAGTAAGGCAAAGGAGATGAATGCACCGTTTATTGAAGCGGTTAAATTGGCCAAATTCCCTCAAGCGAGCTATCAAACAACGACAATTATTAATACAGATGATGCAGTATTTGGGACGGGCCCCTTTGTACGTGGCAGTGTTGAAGACAGTAAAAAAGAGTTTCCTTGGTCACAATTTATTGTTGATGCCGATGGCGCAGCATTAAAAGGCTGGGGATTAGAAAAAGAGAATTCAGCGATTATTGTACTTGATAAACAAGGCAAAGTACGTTTTGTGAAAGAAGGCGTATTAAGTGGTGCTGAGATAACCACAGCTATCAATCTTATCAATGATTTAATTAAAGAATGATGTGAGATATCGGAGCCTTTATTAAACAAAAGGCTCCGACCGCCTCTCTACATACTAAAATATAGAAACTCTAAATCCTGGGTTTATCAGCGATTCTTTAGGAGAATAATCTAACGTTATCCCTTTCCAATCTGTGACATGTGCGCCAGCAGCAATCGCTATGGCATGACCTGCCGCCGTATCCCACGTATGCGTGGGTCCAAAACGAGGATAAAGCTGGGCTTTACCTTCTGCAACAAGACAAAATTTTAGAGATGAGCCGACGGCAACCGTTTGATGTTCACCTAGCTGTGATAAATATTCTTTTAATTCATCATCTTGATGAGAACGGCTGATCACTATCACAGGGGGTTCTGCCCGACTTGCATGAATAGGTAATCGCTGGCCACACTCCTCTTTCCACGCTTTTTTATTGGCAGCCGCATATAACACATTTTGCACTGGTGCATAAACGACCCCTAAAATCGGAATACCCTTTTCGATTAAGGCTATATTTACCGTAAACTCACCATTCTTACTGATAAATTCTTTAGTACCATCTAATGGGTCAATTAGCCAATAACGATCCCAATGGCGGCGAACTTCCCATTCAGGTGGATCTTCTTCAGATAATTGAGGTATATCAGGAGCAATAGAAGCAAGTCCTTGTTTGATAATTTGATGAGCGGCTAAATCTGCTTCTGTAACAGGTGAATTATCACTTTTTTCCTGCACTTGGATCGGCTCGGATTGCTGATAAATCTGCATTATCGCCATACCGGCTTGGCGAGCTAATTTGCTGACTTGTTCTAACATAATGCACCTCTCTTATTTCTATAAGCATGATCACTTCTCTTATAAAAATCAATTACCCTACTATCTCTTTATTTTAGTATAGAGACAACAATAGCCGGCAAAACCGGCTATTTTTTACTCTGATTTACCGCAGAATAAGAAATTATAAAATTTCTAATAATTCTACTTCAAATACTAATGTTGCGAATGGAGGAATAGCCGCACCAGCTCCGCGTTCGCCATAAGCTAATTGATAAGGAATATATAATTCCCATTTAGAGCCTACTGGCATTAATGTTAATGCTTCAATCCAACCTGCGATAACACCATTTACAGGGAATTCTGCTGGCTGACCGCGTTGAACAGAACTGTCAAATACAGTGCCATCAATTAAACGCCCCGTGTAGTGAACACGAACATGATCAGTACGTGCAGGGATAGCACCTTCACCCGCTGTCAGTACTTTATACTGTAAACCTGATTCTGTAACTTGAACGCCTTCATTTTTCACATTTTCTTCTAAGAAAATTTTACCCGCATCAGCAAGCTCAGCTTGGCGTTCTTGGCGAACGGCTTCAGCACGCTCATGCATAGTACGTAAGGCATTGTGTAATGTTTCAACAGGTACAGAAGGCGCATTACCTTCTAATGCATCGGTCAAGCCAGCTAACAGTGCTGCGGGCTCTAATCCTTGAAGACCTGATTCAGTCAGTTGTTGACCGACTTGCAGACCAATACCGTAACTTGCCTGTGATTCGATAGAATCAAATGATGGTTTTGACATGAAAAATACCTGTTTTTTATGAAAGTTAAACCCAAGAATAACAGTGGTAAGGTACAGCGTAAACCTTCTGTCTTGTGTTATGGGAATTATTCATTAAAAACCTAAACAATTGACTCTATTTATCCTGTTTTTAGCACTTTTTAGTGTGATTTTTCATACTTATTTTCACAACATCGTAACGCAGGCATATACTTATAAACAGGCACAGAACTGCCTAGCTTTATAAATATCAATATATAATGTGTTCAGAGAGGTATTAAGTGAAGATAACGACAAATCCCTATTTCCGCGAACAAGGCTATATTGATGGTCTTTGGTGTAACGCTAAAAACAACGAAACTGTTGATGTTATCGATCCTGCCACAGGTACTTTACTGGGTACTGTACCCAATATGGCAACACAAGAAGCAATAATGGCTGTTGATGCTGCACAAAAAGCCTTACCAAAATGGCGCGCACTCACAGCACATCAGCGCGGAGCATTATTGCAAAATTGGTTTAAATTAATCACTGAAAATAAAAGAAAACTTGCTGAATTAATGACATTTGAGCAAGGTAAACCCGTTGCTGAAGCTGAAGGTGAAATTACTTATGCAGCTTCTTTTATTGAATGGTTCGCAGAGCAAGGTAAGAGAACCAACGGTGAAATTATTCCCTCACCTTCCGCTGATAAACGCTTGATGGTGATCAAACAAGGTATTGGTGTCTGTGCTGCTATTACACCTTGGAACTTCCCGGCTGCTATGATCACCCGTAAAGCAGCTCCTGCATTAGCGGCAGGTTGTACGATGGTGATTAAACCGGCCAATGAAACACCTTATACCGCATTGGCCTTAGCAGAATTAGCGGCTCAAGCCGGTATTCCTGCTGGTGTTATTAATATTGTCACTGGTGATGCTATTAAAATTGGCGAAGTCTTTACCTCCGATAACCGTGTTCGCAAATTAAGTTTTACAGGCTCTACAGGCGTTGGACGTTTATTAATGCGCCAGTGCTCAGATAGCGTAAAAAAAGTCTCTTTAGAATTAGGCGGTAATGCACCGTTTATCGTGTTTAACGATGCCGATATTGATAAAGCGGTCGAAGGTGCTATGGGGGCAAAATTCCGTAATGCAGGACAAACCTGTGTTTGTGCTAACCGTTTTTATATTCATAAAGATGTTTATCAACAATTTAGCGAACGCTTTGTTGCCGCCGTTAAAAAACTCAAAGTGGGGAATGGTTTTGAAGAAGGTGTCACTATTGGGCCTCTCATTAACCGTAAAGCTGTTGAAAAATCACAATCATTGCTTGCTGATACATTAAAACGCGGTGCAACACTGCTTTGTGGCGGAGATAATGACAAAGCGGGTGAGAACTTCTTCCAACCTACCGTTGTTGGCAATGTTCCTGCTGATAGCCATATCCTTGAAGAAGAAATATTTGGCCCTGTTGCACCTTTAGTTATTTTTGAAAATGAAGATGAAGTGGTGCATTTAGCTAATAATACCATTTATGGCTTAGCCGCTTATTTTTATAGTGAAAATCCACAACGTATTTGGCGTGTTGCTGAAAATTTAGAATACGGCATGGTGGGTATTAACACCGGTTTAATTTCCAATGAAGTTGCACCATTTGGTGGTATTAAACAATCAGGTTTAGGTCGTGAGGGCTCTGAACACGGTATTGAAGATTATATGGAGATGAAATATCTCTGCCAAGGATTATAAATAACCTTTAACCCAACTTATAAAAGTAAGTCAGCATGGATGCTACTGCTTTTTCCCTTACTATTTTCTCCTATTATCAAAAAATATTAAAAATTATATTTTTAACATAAAGATATAAAATTATATTTATATATTCTCAGTTTATTTATTACTTATATAAGAAATATAAAAATAACTTCTTTTATAGTGAAGGATACTATCCACTTAAAAGAAATAATAAAAACAATAAAAATAGAATTTTACATAATAAAAAATAAAAGCATACTTGTTGTTAAGCTAACTTTTAATTAATTAATCTAACAGCAGATATTTTTAATTGCATAAAATCATAAATTTTATTAATCTAATTTAAATTTATAAAAAAAGGATCTTTTTATATGGGCTATATATACGATACCACCGTTATTGATTGGGACAGAGAAGAACAATACAACAATAAGAAAAGAATTGAGCGGATCCTTAATGATACCGAAGATGATGAAAATGTTGCGGCACTGATCACCCTTGAAGAAGCTGATTATGTTCTAAAAAACTTATCCACCCCAACACCTTACAAATCATCGAAAGATACTTTATTTAGTATTGGTGATATCGCTTCATCATATTCTGGAAATATCTATGAATCATATAGAGTCGAAAGAATTGTTAATGAGTTTAGAAATATCAATATCACAGCGACTGAGTATGTAGGTAAAAATGGAAATGTTTATATAAGAATTTCAGGTCATGCAGGCGTTAGAGCTTATTTAAATGCAACTCGTTACCTAGCAAATAATCCTCGTATTATATATATGGGAGTAGGAACCCAAGGAATGAATTCCGTTTCAGCAGGAGGTGTACGTTTTGCAATTGTATTTTCAGCAGCTTATAGAATTGTAGAACTCATATTTAGAGATGAATATGATCTCACTAATTTTTTCGTAAATATCACTATGGATATGGCAAAATTGGCTATTGCAACACAAGTAAGTGCAACTATAGTCGGTGTTATAACAACATTAGGGATAATTTCAGGAGGAAGTATCATTGTTGTATCTGTAGGAATATTTTTACTGGGTCTTGCAATTTCATATTTTCTCTATAAGTTAGATGATGAATTTAAGATCAGTGAAACCATAATTAAAAATCTAAAATCTTATCGGGAAAAGAAACCTGAAACACCTTATCACCCTGATCAATTTTTCACACAATGGGGAAGACTTAGCCGTGGATAAAATAAGCCCACTGAAATTATTTTTAACTTCTTTATTTGTTTTTTTATTATCTATTTTTTGTTTTTATTTTTCAATATCATATTACATTGAATATTTTTCAATGAAAGAACGTATATTATTCTCTTTCCAGACAGCATTATTGTGTTTTGGTTCTCCCCTATTAATATATTTTTCTTATTTGATTTTTATTTGTGCATATAAGAAAAAAACACAAAAAATGAATAATAAAATAGCTGGTTACCTCGCAATTATGGCAATAGCAGGTATTATTTTCAGTTTCTTTTTTTCATTTTATGTCAGATATGATTTAGTCTCTAAGGGGTATTATATTTGTTATAAACAATCAATTTTTGCACCAAGTGAATATGTTATATCAAAAGATATGTGTAAATAGCACATATCTTTTGATAATGAACTAAAGCTTATTAAATCATATCACTGTTAATACTATATTACTAACTGGTAGTATCGTAACAGCAGCATTAACGGCAGGAACAAGTGTTATAGTCGTTGCTTTAGGTGTATTTGTTGTGGGGTTAGTGATAGCAGTTGCCCTATATAAATTAGATGATGAATTTAAGATCAGTGAAACCATAATTAAAAATCTAAAATCTTATCGAGAAAATAAACCTGAAACACCTTATCACCCTGATCAATTTTTCACACAATGGGGAATACTTAGCCGTGGATAAAATAAAAAAAATAGAGATAAAACTGGTTAATTTAATACTATCTTCTATCTGTATCTTACTTCTATCAATTTTTGGATTTTATTACTCAATAATTTATTACATAGATTACTTCTTAATGAAAGACAAAATAATATTCTCGTTTCAAACTGGATTACTCTGCTTTGGAGTTCCTTTAACTTTTTATTTTTCCTATTATGGTTTTCTTTGTGCATATAAGAAAAAAACACAAAAAATGAATAATAAAATAGCTGGTTACCTCGCAATTATGGCAATAGCAGGTATTATTTTCAGTTTCTTTTTTTCATTTTATGTCAGATATGATTTAGTCTCTAAGGGGTATTATATTTGTTATAAACAATCAATTTTTGCACCAAGTGAATATGTTATATCAAAAGATATGTGTAAATAGCACATATCTTTTGATAATGAACTAAAGCTTATTAAATCATATCACTGTTAATACTATAACTTGATGTATTAGCAACCAAATGAACCCTGGATATTGAGGTGTATTTCATTTGAATACGTTGATATGGCATTGATTCATTATCATTTATTGAATCAGGAAAAATATCAGAAACCTCAATTAGAGAAACTTCAGTCAATTTAATTTCATAATATTTTTCAAGTTGCCCATGTTGGCTTGTTCTATAAAAAGTGAATATTGCTTCTAAGACTTCGTTATTATCTAAAGCTGTTGAAAGTAATGGTGATGATTTATCTATAGGCTTAGTAAATATAACTGGTTGATAAGATGCATTTTGTGCACGAACAGAACTATTATTTAAACTAATAACTTGAATTTCATCCTCATGATTAAGTTGGTAACGGTTTCCTATCGAATCAAGAGATGAACAACCTACAGAAATTAACCCTTGGACTTTTCCTTTTAAAGTTAGATAAATAGGATATGCCATAAAAATTCCTTTTAAAAAAATTAATCAATAATTAATTACATATATTAGATAATAAAAATGAAGAAACTTAATTTGATATAATTTATTTTATCACCAAATAAACATAAGTATAGTTACTAATCAAATGGCTTTCACATGAATTCTTTTATTGTTCTTTTTATATCAAATAATTAATTAAAAAAAATCTAGCACTCCTTTGCTAAAGATTTTTATTACTTTATTTTCTATTTATTCCACTTAAATCAGTGATAAAGCATTTCGTGAACAATATCATCTGCTTTCATCGAATAAGGGTAATATGTTGGCCAATTACTTAATTCTTTAAGTAATTCATCTTGCGATGTATTGCCCATATATAAATGGAAGTGCCCTGCTTTCTCTGGTGCAATAATGTGGTCGCTAAATTGAATAAATTTGGGCGCTTGGCTTTTGGCATCATCACAGCGGAAAAGATAACGTACCCCTTTTTTACCCGACTCATAATACAGAATACGATAACCATCATAGTGATATTCACAGCTATCGACTTTCTCTCCACGGTGGAACTCAATGATATTGTTTTCAATACCAATCATATCCACATCAGTTTTATAGCCTTGTGTATAGTAAGCTCGGTACTCTTCAACCGTTTTATCTTTTTTTGTTTCCGCTTTCTTTTGCAACACCTCATCTAATTCACCGCTGAGAAGATAAGGCTCTACAGATTGCCATACACCATCCCAATCACTGAGTTGGCGATCAAGAACATCCTTACCTTCAAAAATTCCATTAGCGGCATCTCGTTGAGCTTGTGTTTGTACTTTTTCATGATGGTGCCCATGTGCTAAAACTGACATTGCACTACCCAATAGCCCCATAATTAAAACACAAGAAAGGACTGGTTTTTGCATAATCTTACCCCTGAACGGCTTTAAAACGTGGATTTGACTTACAAATTACATAAAGACGACCACGGCGACGCACCACTTTGCAATCTGGATGGCGTTGTTTAGCGCTTTTCAACGAACTTAATACCTGCATTTTTTCTTCCTTACTTAATAAATTGACCAAAACGTTTATTAAAGCGTGCCACATTACCTTCTTGAGAATGCGTCTTTTGTTTACCGGTATAAAATGGGTGTGATTGAGAGGAAACATCTAGTGTTACATAAGGATATGTTTGCCCTTCATACTCTATTGTTTTTTCCGTTTGGATGGTCGAACCCACTTTAAAATAAGCATCTGCACTAGTGTCATGGAAAATCACTGTTCGATATTGAGGATGAATACCTGGTTTCATATAAAACTCCAACTCGTGCTTGTAATGTTATAATATAACAATATTGAATTGCAGTAATGTAGCGCTTTTTAATTTCCTTGACTAGTTTTTTTTAATCTGTTTTCAATCTTAGAAAAAAGGAGGCTGTTTTAGGTGTGACTTTTTAAGTGATATAAGTGGGTTTTCTGGCCTTTTTTTATCCAGTTTATCTATTTTCCGCTAGAGTTATACTAAGACGGCAAAACAAATAGGACATATTATGACTAATTGGCGCGATAAGCTTTTCAGTAAGTCACCTCTGTCTATTGATCTTAATATAGACTTTCCTAATGTTTTTCCTACTTCTACTCCTTCGCTTTTTTCACTGTTAATTCCTTATGAAATAGGCGATGAGCCTTTACCTGATGAATTAAATCTATTGTCAGAAAGCCACTTAAAAGAAAAATCAAATAATGAATCTATTCCTTTTAGTTGGTCAGCTGGCGCTCGTGAAGGCATTATTCTGCATCAACGGATAGGTCGCGCGATCGAACAGCAACCTTCGCAGCAATCATGTGAGGAATTTGTCCTATCACTCTATAACGCAATCAAACATGTTGTGCTGTTACCCGATAAAGATCATATCACTTCTTTTTATGCAATAGCCTGTCAGGATAAACTCGCCCCAATAACTTATCTTTCCCAGTTGATCGAGCAAATAGAACAAGATGAAGCATTGTTTAAAAATGAGATCTATTTTCAGTTGATCTTATGGATCTTAAAACTGAGCCCTGATAAGAATCCCGTTAAAATCGCTTTAGGGTTGTTAAGATCATTTCGTGATAATACTTCTCAACGTTTGCTTTTATTGTTTGCTCTTCATCCTGAATTTACACTCTATGCTATTCGTTCACTAAAACAACGCCTTTCCTGTGAAGAATTTGAGCCTTTTTTATATCCACTTGGTCAACGTACTAAGGGTTGGGGACGTATTCAATTTATTGAATATCTGCCAACAGCACTTTCGGTAAATAACCGTTATTGGTTACTCACTGAAGGTTATAAAAATAATGTAATGACAGAATATGTCGCCTATGACTGTGTAACGAAAGGCAAACTATTAGAGATGCTCCATACGCATCCTTTAGATAACACACTGCTACTGGGTTGTAGTGATTTATTGCGTTCATTGCTTAATGGCGGCCCAGCAAAAGATATTTATGATTACATTGAGGGTGTTCAAGTTTGCAAAGCATTTATTTCACAGGTCGATGCACTGCCACCAAAAGAGCTAAAATTGCTTCATTGCGTTTGTGAAATCGCTGATTTTGTACAAAATAGTGGTGAGGATTGGTTATTACTCGAAACTTTAGGATGGGATGACCATATCCAACAGCAAATTATGTCTGTTTCACAAAATATTATTCAAAAACCAGAGTGGTCAACACTCATTATTGAAGCATTACAACACCCCTCTCGCTCAAAAAATTACCAAGCAAGTTTGGTAGCAAAATCTCTTCGTCTTGATATCTGGGAATTGCTTTTTTCACTGCAAAAAGATAATCCCAATGCAGACTGGTGGCATCAGTTAATGCAAACAGATGCTTCTCATAAAATAGAAAGGGTAGTCAAACTTGCAGAACAACAAATTGCATTAACACAATTAGGTAGCACAGATGATCCATTAATAACTACTGACTCTGAATATCAGCCTCATCATGCCGTTGAATACATTATGCAAGATCTTGGTGGTTTTCCCGGTATCGGCTGGTCACTCATCAAACGGCAGTTACGTAGCCCGACATTGCGTGATAGAAATATGGCGCTGAATGTTCTTTCAACTTGGTCTGATACATTATTGCCTCATGATCTTTATGGTGAATTAACACAAGCCTTAACCATAGAAACCGATAAAAATGCTTATCAACGTATAAAGCTATTTTTAGTTAACCATCAAGGAAATGAAGAACATTAATGGTTAGAGCGAATAGATAATTCTGAAAAGAATTCAGGGAGCAGGTTAGGATCATGGTTCGTGCTAGTATGGCTACAAGGAATAAAAAAGATGTTACAGCAATTCATAATACTGATTCACAGATCAATAATGAGGTGAATATGGGCAAATTCCCTGGCTTACATCGTCGAGCAATACTGGTTATTGCCGTGGTTTTGTTGGTCGTATTTTTTTGGCCAACAAGTGAAAATAACGGTGAGCCACCTCAACCGTCATCATCGACACAAGATCTTCCTGTGCCCATTGCACCATCAGTCACTAACGAAGATCCAATTTATCAAGCACCGATCCCTCAAGCACAAGATAGCTTAGATGCTGATCAAGGAACGGGACTTCCTAGTGAGAATTCAACGACAAACAATATAGATGAAGGTGTTGATCAAACAACACAACCACAAGGATCCGCTTCAACATCCTCACAAAAATGGCAAACATATACCATTAAAGAAGGACAAACCTTAGCGCAGCTCTTTAGAGATAATCAACTTCCAGTAAATGATGCTTTTTCTATGGCAAAATCTGAAGATCAACAAAAATCATTGAGCCAACTGCGTTCAGGGCAGGAAATTCGATTACAACGCAATCCACAAGGTGATATCAGTATGCTGGAAGTGACAAACAGCGCAGGTACTGTCATTACTTACACACGTTTAAGTGATGGAAGTTATTACCGCACACCATAGAAATAGTGGTAAGAAGATTAAATTTATTCAAAAAAAAACGCCAGCTAAGCTGGCGTTTTTTTTATCAACATTAACTGTTTAATCAAAGATTATTCAGCAACGATGATAACATTCAGTTCAGCGAATACGTCACTGTGAACTTGGAAGTGAACTTCGTGGTCACCAGTAGTACGCAGAACGCCATTTGGCAGGCGAACTTCGCTCTTACACATTTCAACGCCAGCTGCAGTTACTGCATCAGCGATGTCACGAGTACCGATTGAACCAAACAGTTTACCTTCGTCACCCGCTTTAGAGCTGATAGTGACAGAACCCAGTGCATTGATCTTCGCTGCACGAGCTTCAGCTGCTGCTAAAGTTTCAGCTAATTTAGCTTCTAACTCAGCACGACGCGCTTCGAAAAACTCGATGTTTTTCTTAGTCGCAGAAACAGCTTTACCCTGTGGGATTAAATAGTTACGAGCATAGCCCGATTTTACGTTAACCTGATCACCCAGGCTACCCAGATTCGCTACTTTATCAAGCAGAATAATTTGCATTACCTTATCCTCTACAAGTCATTAATGGACTATATACCTATTACTGATGACGATCAGTATAAGGTAATAAAGACAGGTAGCGTGCGCGCTTGATAGCACGAGCCAGCTGACGCTGGTATTTTGCACGAGTACCGGTGATACGACTTGGTACAATTTTACCACTCTCAGTGATATAGTTTTTCAGCGTAGCGATATCTTTATAATCGATCTCTTGTACGCCTTCTGCTGTGAAACGGCAGAACTTACGACGACGGAAATAACGTGCCATATGGCTAGTCTCCAGAATCTATCAATTCAATCTGCTCGGCATGAAGCACCAATTTAAACAATCCATTTCGCGCCTGATGGCTACTAATGAATCCTGAAACGGTGATTTGGCTGCCGACCGTTATACTGTGAGTAATTGCTTGTAACGCTTTCCCGCTAGCAATAATGGGCATTCGACACCATGATTGTCTTTTTAATCCCGCCTCTTCTTGCATTGAACGATGTTCAATAACAAATTGACAGTGCGGGATCCCGGCGGGGCTAACTTTTCGTATTAATGCTTTGCACACTGTGCCAGTTAGCACTAAATGATTATTAGCCGTCACAGCACTAATTACTCTTCAGAATCCTCTGCTACATCATCAACTTCATCTTCTTCATCGAGGTCATCAGCGATATCACGACGGCGTTCGTCTTTTGCTTTAACCATTGGAGAAGCTTCAGTTACTGCGTGTTTAGTACGCATGATCATGTTGCGGAGAACGGCATCGTTGAAACGGAAAGTAGTTTCCAGTTCATCAATCACTTCTTGCGGAGCTTCAACGTTCATCAGAACGTAGTGTGCTTTGTGCAGTTTGTTGATTGGATAAGCTAATTGACGACGACCCCAGTCTTCTAGACGGTGGATCTGACCATTTGCATTAGTGATAGCGGTTTTATAACGCTCGATCATGCCCGGAACTTGTTCGCTCTGGTCAGGATGAACCATAAAAACGATTTCGTAATGACGCATTTGATATTGCTCCTTACGGATTTATCAGCCTCCTGTCAGGGTCAGTCACCACCCATGGAGGCAAGGAACTTGTTTAAGTTGTGACTGAAAAAATTGACGCGTAACTATACCCCCGCGGTCAATAAAACTCAAGGGAGTATCGAGAATAAAATAAATTAAGCGATTATTTCACAATAATACGCTGGCGCATTGCTTCAAATAAGCAAACACCTGTTGCAACAGAAACGTTGAGCGAAGACACTGTACCCGCCATTGGGATACTGATAAGTTCATCACAATGCTCACGCGTTAAACGGCGCATTCCTTCACCTTCAGCGCCCATCACCAAAGCCATAGGACCGGTAAGTTTGCTTTGATATAAAGTATGGTCTGCTTCCCCTGCTGTGCCGACAATCCAAACGTTCTCTTCTTGCAAAAAGCGCAATGTACGAGCAAGGTTAGTCACTTTAATCAAAGGAACACTTTCCGCTGCACCACACGCAACTTTTTTCGCTGTAGCATTTAATTGTGCGGAACGATCTTTAGGGACGATAACAGCGTGTACACCAGCAGCATCTGCGCTACGTAAACATGCACCTAAATTATGCGGATCTGTTACACCATCTAGCACTAATAAGAAAGGTGTACCGACTTTAGCTAATAAATCGGGTAAATCTTGTTCTTGGTACTGACGACCAGGTTTCACTTTTGCAATGATACCTTGGTGAACAGCACCTTCCGTTTGAGTATCTAACCATTGACGATTAGCCACTTGAACTAAAATCCCTTGGGCTTCTAATTCGTGGATGACGGGAGTTAAACGGCGATCTTCACGCCCTTTTAATACATAAACTTCTTTAAAACGTGCAGGATCACGCTCAAGCAATGCTTTTACTGCGTGAATACCATAAATAATTTCTTCGCTCATAGCGGTGCTTACTCATTAAAAAATAAAAGGCACAAAACAGATAAAAGGCGGAGTCTCCGCCTTTTAAAAAAGAACCAGAAGAATAAAACGTTATGCGTTATCGCGTTTGGCTGCGCGTTTAGCTTTAAGTTTTGCTTCTATCTTTTTGGTTTGTGATGATGCTTTCTTGCGTTTACTACTTGCTTTATCTTTAGCAACTTGGTCTTTTACAGCTCTGTCTTTGTTTGCATTGCCTTTAGCTGATTTTCCTTTTTTAAAGGCGCTATCTGGCTCAAAGTTTTTATCTTTGCTTGCATCACGACGTCGAGACTTACTAGAACTTGCGTTTTTCTTGTCTTTTTCGCCCTTTAACCCGCGAACTCGTGCTGTTTTACCCGGGTTACGCGCTGTGCGTGTTGTTGAAATTAAGGAAAAATCGATAGTACGTTCATCCATACTGACTGCTTCAACTTTAACTTCAACTTCATCACCAAGGCGATAGACTTGTCCTGAAGACTCACCAATTAAACGCTGCCCAACGTTATCGTATTGATAGTAATCATTATTTAATGTAGAAACATGCACTAAACCATCGATAAACAGATCGTTTAAGCGAACAAAGAAACCAAAGCCCGTTACACTGGTGATAATACCGGTAAATTGTTGACCAATTTGATCCAGCATAAAGTCACATTTCAGCCAATCAGCCACATCTCTTGTTGCTTCATCAGCACGGCGCTCCGTTAAAGAACAGTGCTCACCTAATTGCAACATGGTATCCATATCACTATGGTAACCACCTGTCGGTGTCCAACGTTGTGAACCGTGGCCTTCTTCCTTCGCAATCTGATATTTAATTGCACGATGCAAGGCTAAATCAGGATAACGACGAATTGGTGAGGTAAAGTGTGCATAAGACTTCAGTGCTAAACCAAAGTGTCCACGGTTTTCAGGATCGTAAATCGCCTGTTTCATGGAACGCAAAATCATAGTTTGTAGCATTTCACGATCAGGCCTGTCTTCAACCTCTTTCATGACACGCGCATAATCTGCTGGCTCTGGTGTCAAGCCACCAGGTAGCGTTAAACCTAATTCATTAAAGACAGAACGTAAATTCAGTACGCTTTCTTCTTTTGGTTTATCATGAATACGGTATAACGCAGGCTCTTCATTCTTCTCAACAAAACGAGCTGCAGCGATATTCGCTAAGATCATGCACTCTTCAATCAATTTGTGTGCATCATTACGAACAACCGGTTCAATACGCTCAATACGACGCTCAGCATTAAAGATAAACTTCGCTTCTTCTGATTCGAAACCAATTGCACCGCGCTGTTCGCGTGCTTTATCTAACGCTTGGTATAACTCATACAGATGCTCAATATCCTTAACGATAGGCTTATAGTGTTCACGTAGTTCTTCATCACCTTGAATGATCTTCCACACTTTGGTGTAGGTCATTCGAGCATGAGAACTCATCACCGCTTCATAGAATCGATAAGAAGAAAGACGTCCTTGCTCAGAAACAGTCATCTCACAGACCATACATAGACGGTCAACTTGTGGATTTAATGAACACAATCCATTAGACAGAACTTCTGGCAACATCGGTACAACTTGAGAAGGGAAATAAACGGAGTTTCCTCGGCTACGTGCTTCTGTATCTAACGCTGTTTGTGGGCGTACATAATAGCTAACATCGGCAATCGCAACCCATAAACGCCAACCGCCACCTTTTTTACGTTGACAATAAACAGCGTCATCAAAGTCTCGCGCATCTTCACCGTCAATAGTAATTAAAGGTAAGTCACGTAAATCAACACGTCCTTCTTTAGCTGACTCAGGCACTTCTTCTTTTAAATCAGCAACTTCTTTTGTCACTTTTGCAGGCCATGTATAAGGGATTTCATGAGTACGTAATGCGATTTCTACCGCAATACCAGTTCCCATGGTTTCACCTAAAATTTCAACAATACGGCCTACTGCTTGTGTGCGTCGAGTTGGTCTTGTTGTGACTTCAACCACCACCACATTACCCATACGCGCACCCATGATATCTTCTTTAGGGATAAGAATATCAAAACTTAAGCGGCTATCATCCGGTACAACAAACCCCATACCAGATTCAATAAAATAGCGACCAACAATTTGGTTATTTCTTGGTTCAATAACACGCACTACGCGACCTTCACGACGACCTTTTCTATCCATACCTAAAGGTTGGGCTAAAATAACGTCACCATGCATGGTTTTTTTCATTTCATCTTGTGAAAGGTAAAGATCATCTTTTTGACCTTCTGCGCGTAAAAAACCATAACCATCACGGTGACCGATTACCTTACCTTTCCATAAATCAAGACGCTCAGGTAACGCATAACATTGGCGGCGAGTAAAAACTAACTGCCCATCACGCTCCATCGCTCTTAAACGACGACGTAACGCTTCTAGGTCTTCTTCTCCAGAAATTTTTAACGCCTGCGCTAAATCTTCACGACTCATAGGGGCCGTGCGCTTTTTCATTTCTTCTAAAATATATTCGCGACTAGCAATTGGAGAGGCGTATTTCTCTGCTTCTCTATCTTGAAAAGGATCTTTTGACATTATGACCTCCAAGCTATCAGATTTGATGAAATAGTAGACTCAAACATCTTCTAATAACAATTTATATAAGGAGCTATTGTTTTCAACTAGCTCTGCGAGTGTGTGACGGTCTAACTCTTTCAAAAACTGCTCAATCGCCTGATTTAACACCAGTTTTAATCGACAAGCTGGGGTAATGTGGCAAAACTCAGCACTACAGTTTACTAATGAAAGTGGCTCTAAAGCACGGACAACATCACCGACAATGATGTCTGCAGCAGGCTTGCCTAAACGGATCCCTCCATTTTTACCGCGAATAGCCTCAACAAACCCCAAATGGCTCAGTTGATTAATAATTTTCACCATATGATTACGTGAGACACCATAAACTTGCGTCACTTCTGTGATGCTCGTCATTTTGCCTTCTGGCAATGAAGCCATATATATCAATGCTCGCAATCCATAATCTGTAAAACTGGTTAATTGCACAATGACCTCTGAAAAGTGGTTTTCCCTATTAAAGTTGTTTAGGGATAAGTAATTAGTAATGAGAATATCATTTTATTAAGCAATATTATGTTTAATTTTTGGACATTTAGCAAAGATATGCTCAAAAGTGAGTTATTTCCGTCTCTCACTTGACTACTAACAAAATAATAGCGACATCACAGGCAAAGAAAAAGCGATACTGTCGATTTTCAACAGATCGCTTTTCTATTTCTGGCATTACAACAATAACATTGTCTTATTGTTTTTACTCGTTACAGATAAAACAGAAGCAAAACCGAGTGTAAAGCTGTCTTATCTTATTATGTAACGCGCATTTTTATCTTTAATTCACCTACAAACAGATACGAAAAAATCGCCCCTGTCATTTTCAGGGACGATTTTCACATCAAGCCTATTTAATGCGAATTAAGCATCAAATGGATGACGGAGAATAATAGTCTCTGAGCGATCTGGGCCTGTAGAAACGATATCAACAGGAACACCAGTTAACTCTTCTACACGTTTGATGTAGTTTAGTGCTGCTTGTGGCAATTGGGCGTGATCTTTCACACCAAATGTCGTTTCGTTCCAACCCGGCATTGATTCATAGATAGGCTCGATACCTTCCCAATCATCAGCAGCTAAAGGTGTAGTATCAATCACTTCACCGTTTGGTAAACGATAGCCTACGCACAATTTCACTTCTTTCAGACCATCTAATACATCCAGCTTAGTCATGCAGAAGCCAGACAGTGAGTTGATTTGAACAGCGCGACGAATAGCAACGATATCTAACCAACCAGTACGACGGCTACGACCAGTGGTTGCACCAAATTCTTGGCCTTTCTCACGCAGGAAGTCACCCACTTCATCAAACAGTTCAGTTGGGAATGGACCTGCACCGACACGAGTAGAATACGCTTTGATGATCCCTAATACGTAGCCAACATAGCGAGGGCCTAAACCTGAGCCTGTTGCCACGCCACCAGCGGTGGTGTTTGAAGAGGTTACATATGGATAAGTACCATGGTCGATGTCTAATAAAGTACCTTGTGCACCTTCAAACATCACTAACTCACCGTTTTGTGTTGCTTTGTACAGTAAGTCAGAAACATCAACAACCATACCTGTCAGAATATCAGCGATTGCCATGATATCGTCTAAGGTTTTTTGGTAATCAACAGGTTCAACTTTGTAGTAGTTAACCAGTTGGAAGTTATGGTATTCGATGATTTCTTTGAGTTTTTGTGCAAATGCTTTTTTATCAAACAGATCGCCAACACGTAAACCACGACGAGCAACTTTATCTTCGTAAGCAGGGCCAATACCGCGACCTGTTGTACCGATAGCTTTCTCGCCACGCGCTTTCTCACGCGCATTATCTAATGCGATATGATAAGGAAGGATTAATGGGCAAGCTTCAGACAGAAGTAAACGAGAGCGAACAGGAATGCCACGATCTTCAAGTTGGGTCATTTCCTTCATCAGCGCTTCTGGTGATAAAACGACACCGTTTGCTATGATGCTAACAACATTTTCACGGAGAATGCCTGATGGGATTAAATGAAGAACGGTTTTTTCACCGTCGATGACTAGAGTGTGACCCGCGTTATGGCCACCTTGGTAGCGAACAACATACTTAGCGCGTTCTGTCAGCAAATCGACTATCTTGCCTTTGCCTTCGTCACCCCACTGGGTGCCCAATACGACAACGTTATTACTCATTTCAAAATACACTCGGTTGCTTAAAAAAGGATTCTACCATCTCAAATCAAGAGTTACAGTAGATTTTATCTAATTATGTCATCCCCGCTTTTAAGCAATAGATTATCTTGCCATTGTCAATATTTTTGCCCGAAAAATCCGCACCACAAACATATTGTGACTTTCATCAACAGTTTTGATCGCAAAAATAGGAAGCAGAGTGACATAAAAGTGAAAATGGCGAAGAAGACGCTTCGGAATTGCCGAAGGTTTATCTTGAAATGCAATTTTCACTTTATACTATCCCAGCTAAAGCCATTTTGGAAACCATTAAGGATAATTTTTCATCTTAATAAGCACAATTATTTATTTTGCTACTAAGTAATTCTTTTTATCTTATTGATATCAAAAAAAATCCCCCACTTATTAAGGTGGAGGGTTTTTATTATTTATTCAGTCAATCTAACGCGTTTTAATTACTCTTCAATCGCACGCGCTTTGGTTGGTGCTTTCATATAGCGTAAGAAATCGCTATCTGGGCTTAACACCATGACGTCATTGCCGTCTTGATTAAAGCTCTTCTCATAAGCACGTAAGCTACGAATGAAAGCATAGAAGTCAGGATCTTGGTTGAATGCATCAGCAAACAGTTTTGTTGCTTGTGCATCACCTTCACCACGAAGACGTAAAGATTCACGCTCAGATTCAGCTAATGTTTCTGTTACTGTCTTATCCGCCGCTGCACGAATTTTCACCGCTTGCTCTTGACCTTGTGAACGGTGACGACGAGCAACTGCTTCACGTTCTGCACGCATACGCTGATAAATCGCCTCAGAAACTTCCATAGGTAGGTTGATTTGCTTGATTCGAACGTCAATCACTTCAATACCTAATGCTGCCATACTGTTCATATTGATAGCAGGAGCTTGGCCTTTAGTTTCTTCAGCTACTTTCTTCGCTGCAATAGCAATAGCATCATCAGCAGCACTTGTATCACGAGAAGGTGTACCTTCATTCAGTGCATTACGAACATCAATGGTTAAACGACCACGAGAATCCGTAATAATTTGGTTTACGCTCATACGACCAATTTCAGAACGTAAACGGTCACTGAATTTACGACGTAGTAAAGTTTCAGCTTGCGTTGTATTACCACCACCTGTTGCCAGATAGTAAGTACTGAAATCACTGATACGCCATTTTAGATAAGAATCGACTAATAAGTCTTTGTTCTCACCTGATAAGAAACGGTCTTGCTGGATATTCATAGTTTGAATACGCGCATCCAGTTTTTTCACATTCTCAATGAATGGAATTTTAAAATGAATACCTGGCTCATAAACAACAGGTTTATTTTCAGCATCACGCACAACTTTCGCAAAGCGTAAAATGATACCACGCTCATATTGTTGAACGACAAATACAGAGGAGTACAACAACGCTAAAATAATAACTGCAACAACAGCGATAACTTTACGCATGATTATTGTCCTCCTTGATTATTGCCGTAAGGCTGACCATAACCGCCATTATTACTACCATATCCACCATTACCATAAGTCGTTGTTGCTGGTTTTTGTGTCGGTGTTGGATTTACAGTTGGAGCTGGTGCGGGCATACGAGCCGACGCCTCAAGGGTATTTGATGCTCCCGATTGAGATGGCTGACGTAGCATTTGCTCTAAAGGTAGCACTAACATGCTGTTACCTTTATCATTTGCAATAATTTTACGTGTTTTCGATAGCACTTTTTCCATCGTTTCAATGTAAAGACGCTCGCGAGTAATTTCAGGAGCTGCACGATACTCAGGTAAGATTTTAGCAAAGCTAGCTACCTCACCCTCTGCTCTCATCACCACACTGGTTTTATACGCTGTTGCTTCTTCAATCATACGTTGTGCGTTACCTTTAGCTAACGGTAACACTTCGTTTTTATAAGCCTCAGCTTGACGAATTGTTTTTTGTTCTTCTTCACGAGCCGCAATTACGTCATCGAATGCTGCTTTTACAGCTTCTGGTGGGCGCGCAACTTGGAAGTTGACGTCCACAATAGAGATACCCATATTATAAGGGCGGATAGTCTCTTCTAATTCTTGACGCGTCTGGTCACGAATTTCTGAACGGTTTGAAGTCAGAATTTTTTCCATTTCTGAACGACCAATAACACCACGTACAGCACTGTCAGTTGCTTGACCTAAACTGTTAATAGGTGTTGTGAGGTTAAACAGAAATGTTTCTGGATCAGAGACAACGTACTGTACGTTTATCTCAACTTGAACCATATTTTCATCTGACGTTAACATCATGCCACCCGTGGTTAAATCACGGATAGTTTTCACGTTAACAGGCTGAACTTCATCAACAAAAGTCGGTTTCCAGTTCAGACCGGGTTCAACGATTTGGTAAAATTTACCAAAACGCGTCACGACACCCTGTTCTGCTTCTTTAATGGTATAAAAACCACTTGCAGCCCAAACTACGACAACCGCACCTAATGCAAGAGAAATCAAAAGATTTCCAGCATTACCACGAGGCCCGCCATTTTGCCCAGAAGAGGAGTTTCCACCTTTTTTACCGCCGAAACCACCAAGTTTTTCACTCAGTTTACGGAACATATCATCGAGATCTGATGCTCCACGATTCCGACCTCCTTGATTGCCGTTGGAGTTACCGTTACCATCGCCATTATTATTGCCGCTGTTACGGTTACCCCACGGGTCGCGGTCTTGTCCGTTGTTACCGGGCTGATTCCACGCCATGTTCTAGCTCCATTATTATGATTAGATTTATCAGGCTTAAGAGCCGATTTCGTCGCCAGCTCTCAGTTAATGTTCTTTTTTATGGCCGAATATCAGACCACGTAATCCAATAAATTGGGTTCCTGCTTGCAAAGGCGATGCCAGTCTACCATAGGCATACGTATGATTAGCCCAACTTTACCGTCTTTTTCAATCCATTCACGCTCTATTGACTGTAATTGATAAAAACGACTACGCAAGCGCCCTGTATCTTCTGGCGGTAAACGTAATTCAAAGTGTGCGATCTCACCTGAAAGACGTTCTGTCAACGCCTGATATAACAGAGGAATACCTTCGCCTGTTTGTGCTGAAACCCAAACCCTAACGGGTAAGTTTTCTTCATTTCGATCAATTCTTGGTGTGAAGTCTTCAAGAAGATCAATTTTGTTCATGACATGCAGTGTTGGTATTTCTTGAGCATCTATCTCTTCTAATACACTTTCAACTGCATGAATATTCTCCTCAAAACGACTATCTGCTGCATCAATAACATGAAGAAGTAAGGTTGCTTCTCGTGTTTCTTGCAAAGTCGCTTTAAAAGCAGCAACAAGATCATGAGGTAAATGTCGAATAAATCCAACGGTATCAGCCAATACAACCGTTCCCACATCATCAACTTGAATACGTCTTAATGTAGGATCCAATGTTGCAAACAACTGATCTGCCGCATACACATCAGAACAGGTAATATGATTAAATAAACTCGATTTTCCTGCATTCGTGTAACCAACAAGGGATAATGTTGGAATATCAGCTTTACTCCGCGCTTGTCTTCCTTGTTCACGCTGACGCTCAACCCTACCCAATCGCATTAGAATTTGACTAATTTTACCTCGGAGTAAGCGGCGGTCCGTTTCTAGCTGAGTTTCACCTGGTCCTCGTAACCCAATCCCCCCTTTTTGTCTTTCAAGGTGAGTCCACCCTCTGACTAAACGAGTTGATAAGTGACGTAACTGGGCGAGTTCTACCTGTAGCTTTCCTTCATGAGTTCTTGCTCTTTGAGCAAAAATATCAAGGATAACTCCCGTGCGATCAACAACACGGCATTCACAAAGTCTTTCCAGATTTCGTTCTTGTGCCGGTGTCAGTGCATGATTAAATAAAACAACATCTGCACCACTTGCTTTTACAGCCTCGGCAATTTCTTCTGCCTTACCTTCACCCACATAATATTTGGGATGAGGCGCTTTACGATTTCCTGTAATAATCTGAACTGGCTTAACACCCGCAGATGTCACCAAGGATTCAAATTCTTGCAAATCATCAACATCCTTTTCCTGAGAAAAGAAGACGTGCACTAAGACGGCGAGTTCGCCACCTTCATAACGATCAAACAAAGGCGAAACCTCTTGGACTTTATAAAAACAGGAAAAAACATAGGTAAAGTCTCCCTACCTATGTTTTTCTTATATCAAGAATAATAATGGATAATTATTCTGCAACATCATCCTGCTGAGTAGCGCTACCGCTATAACCTGTACCAGTTTGATTCGTACCTGTGTTGCTATGATGAGAAACAGGACGCGAAGGTACCACGGTAGAGATAGCATGTTTATATACCATCTGGCTTACTGTGTTTTTCAGCAAAATAACAAATTGGTCAAAAGATTCGATCTGACCCTGCAATTTAATACCGTTTACCAAATAGATAGAAACGGGAACCCTTTCACGACGTAATGCGTTCAGGAAAGGATCTTGCAAAGATTGCCCCTTAGCCATTCTATGTTTTCCTTATTTTGTTGTTTTATATTAGAACCCAATTGGTTCGAAAAATGAACTACTCAAAAATTGCGCTTTAGCAACTATCAATTTTACACAAACCTACCATCTATGCACTAACTACCTGCAAAACAGTGTCAAGAGATTGTTTCGGATCTTCACTATCAAGCCAGTGAATATCATTCCAGCCTCTTAACCAGGTGATTTGTCGTTTCGCTAATTGCCGGGTAGCACAGATCCCTCGATAAACCATCTCATCATAATCTATTTCGCCTGATAAATATGACCACATCTGGCGATAACCGACACAACGTACAGAAGGTAAATCTTCATGCAAATCACCCCGTTCATATAATAATTTTACTTCATCTTCAAATCCACACGTTAACATCTGTTTAAAACGTGCTTCAATGCGTTGGTGAAGAACATTTCTATCTTTCGGAGCAATCGCAAATTGATAAACATCATAGGGCAAAGATTCGCCTGATATTTTTGTCAACTCTGTCATTGTTTTACCTGAAATCAGGTAAACTTCTAGCGCACGAGAAAGCCGTTGAGGATCATTAGGATGTATTCGTTGCGCAGCAACGGGGTCAACTAATGCAAGCTCTTTATGTATCGCCTCCCATCCTTTCTCCGTTGCTTTTTTCTCTATTTCAGCACGAACCTCTGGATTGGCACTAGGTAAAGGCGATAGGCCATCAAGTAACGCTTTAAAATATAGCATAGTCCCACCCACTAATAGTGGAATTCGCCCAGCAGCTGTAATTTCTTCCATTGCACTTAATGCATCTCGGCGAAAATCTGCTGCTGAGTAAGGTAATGCTGGGTCTAGAATATCAATTAACCGGTGTGGCGCAAGCGATTGCTCTGTCGCATCTGGCTTAGCTGTTCCAATATCCATCCCACGATAGATAAGAGCAGAATCCACACTAATAATATCTACAGGTAGTTTTTGTCTTAGTGCTATTGCTAATGCTGTTTTACCTGACGCTGTAGGCCCCATTAAAAAAATAGCTTTAGGTTTTATTTGTGTGTTTACATCACTCATTATTTAATGCCGCTACCACCGATTGTAATTCTATTAATTGTAATAAGTTTTTTGCTGGCTGTCTGACATATTGAGGACAAAGTCTTTCAATATCTGCCAATAACCCGACAGCTTGAGCTTGTGACCATGTTGCTTGCTCTGCGCTTATCTGTTTTGCAAACCACTGCCCAAGCTGTTGTTTTGTGCATGATTTTTCAATCGATAAATACGCCAATAATGCGGCCAGTAACACAGGTAAATTTTGCTGACGCAAAGGCAACGGTACTGCATATATTGTTGCTTTACCCTGTAAAATTTCAATAGTAATACCAAAATCACTGATTAATGCGTGAAACTGATTGAATACATTAATTTCTTCTTTACTTAATGCTAATTTTAAAGGCACTAACAAAGGTTGGGGCTTCAATATTTCATCTTTAGGCAATAATTGCGCACATTTTAACAGAAAATCAGCTTGTTCCAATGATAACAGCCCAAGACCTTGTGAAGATTCTATTAACGCATATTTCTGCTGATAAATTGCCAATACTCGCCCAAAAGTATAATCAGTTTGCCCTTCTTTCGCATTGACAGAACGAGGCATCACCGAAATCACATCGTCTTCAATATTATTAGTTGTATGAACGATTTCATCTAAATTCAATGGGGCACGTTCAGGAAATAACGGTATTTTTTCTTTATCGTTTGATGTAGAAGCACTTTCTTGCATCATTTTTTGATAAAGCGCGCCTTGTGTGCGTTGATAGCTTTCACCAAACTGACGATTTTCACCGAATTGGCGAGGTTGTTTTTGATGATGAGTATCCCGTTCATTAACTTGATGTGACTGAACTCTATTAGAGGCGTTTTGACTAGTGGGTGTTTGATAAGGCTGTGAAAATACGTTTTCACCTGCTACTTGACGATTTTCAGGAAAACTCAACGCAATTTCATTATCTTCTTCATCTAAAGTCTGTGATAAAGGCGTCTGTGTGGCTTGTCGTAAAACACTCAACACCCCCTGATAAATAAAATCATGCACTAAACGTGATTCATGAAAGCGGACTTCATGTTTAGCTGGATGAACATTAACATCCACTTGATGAGGATCAACGCTCAAATAGAGGATATAAGAAGGCTGTTGTTCTCCTTGCAAATACCCATCATAAGCCTGACGAATAGCATGATTAATCAACCTATCACGCATCATTCGTCCATTCACATAACAATATTGAATGTCACTGCATTGCACTGATGATAAGGGGTGTTCTACCCAACCTTTTATCGCTAAATCACCATGTTCCCACGATAAATGCATCGATTGATTGACAAAGTTATTACCGCAAATCGCACTCAGACGGCGATTTTGCTGGCTTTCATCTTTTACTGCACGGTATTGGCGAACACGTTTGCCATTATGGGTAAGATTAATAGAGACATCAAAGCGTGATAACGCAATTCTGCGAACCACTTCATCAATATGTGCAAATTCTGTTTTTTCAGTGCGTAAAAATTTACGTCTTGCCGGCGTATTATAAAACAGATCAAGGACTTCAACCGTACTCCCCACAGGATGAGCTGCGGGTTTAACGGTAACGGCCATATCTCGGCCTTCTGCATAAGCTTGCCACGCTTCATCTTGAGATTGTGTGCGTGAGGTCAGCGTTAGACGAGAAACAGAGCTAATACTGGCTAATGCTTCTCCACGAAATCCCATACTTATTATGGCTTCAAGATCATCAAGACTTGATATTTTACTAGTTGCATGGCGAGCAAGTGCTAACTTCAAATCATCGCGATTGATGCCACATCCATTATCACGAATACGGATAAGTTTGGCGCCACCTTTATCGATATCAATATCAATTGTAGTCGCCCCTGCATCTAAACTATTTTCGAGTAACTCTTTGACCACAGATGCAGGTCTTTCAACAACTTCCCCTGCGGCAATTTGATTTGCAAGCTGAGGAGGTAATAAATTTATCGCCATTACCTTTATTCCCTTTTACTCAATCAATTGGGTGCATTTTGTAAAGGATGAGCCAGAAAATAATTTCTTAAACCCGCATGAATAGAAGCGGCAAGTTTTTCTTGATAAGCATCAGAAATCAGTAACTGCTCTTCAGCTGCATGACTAATAAAACCCGTTTCAACTAAAATTGAAGGGATATCCGGTGAACGTAACACGCCTAAACTCGCATGTTCTGGTGTCTTTTTATGCAAAGACCCAACTTTTCTCAACTCAGATAACACAGCAACAGCAACGTCATAACCCACACGCTGTGAATTACCAAATTGCAAATCAAGTACCGTTTGACTTAAATAAGGATCAGCCCCATCAGATAAAGCATCACCTGCACCACCAAGTAATTCAGATTGCTTTTCACTTTGTTCAAGCCATTTACCTAATTCACTGTTTGCTCGACGATTAGAAAGCACCCACACAGAAGCGCCTCTTGCACTGCGATTAGGGGCCGAGTCTGCATGGATAGAAACTAACATATTCGCATTTTGCTTACGGGCAACTTCCGAACGTCCAGCAACGGAAATAAAATAGTCACCATTACGAGTTAATACCGGTTTAAACATCGGATCGTTATGTAAACGAGTTTCTAATTTTCTTGCCACACTTAAAGTGACATCTTTTTCACGATTACCTTTCTGGCCTATCGCACCAGGATCTTGCCCACCATGACCTGCATCTATCGCAATAATAATTTGACGAGAGCCCGCTTGTGGTTTTGATGGAGTGGTACGTGGTTTCACAATAGGAGCAACTGGGGCAATCTCTGTTTTGGGTGTCATGGTTAAAGGCGCCATTTCTCTATTTATATTTGAGGCTGACGCCGTCATTGTTGTCGGCGCTAAAGCGACCACATTCACGGTGGGTTGAGAGTGATTATTTTGTCGAGCATTCATTGGTTTGATAGTAAGCGCTAACTTATAATCACCGCTTACATTCATTAGACTTTCAGTCACAACAACTGGCTGGGCAAGTTCCACGACCATACTTTGGTATTGGCTATCTTTTGATTGCGTTGCACGAATTTTATGAACTAACTGCCCATTGCCTAATGTTGCAGGCAACCCTGTAATTTTTGTGCTCTGTTTAAAATCCATCACCAAACGGTCAGGATTTTTTAATGAATAATATCGATAGCTAGGCTTCCCACCACTAAAAGAGAATGTGAGGGTTGTTGCTGAAATACCGTTTTCTGCTTTTACTTCTGTCACAGTAGCGGCTTGTGCTATTTGCACAAAAAATAAAGACAAAACAACCAACAGAAAGGCAACAACATAGCGCTGACTTTGACTCACAATGGTGATGAGACTCGACATAATCAATATTCCTTTATGCAGACTGAATATGGGATAAAACAGTATTCCCTCTTTGTGAAAGGGCAACAAAACGCGCTTTTCGACCTTCATCTTCATAGCTTAAATGAAGTTCTAAATCGGCGTTAGGTAAAAAGCCTTCGCCTTGTGATGGCCATTCAATAAGACATAACGCGTCTTGCTCAAAATAGTCGCGTATTCCCATAAATTCCAGCTCCTCCGCCGATGCTAAACGATAAAGATCGAAATGATAAACAGGATTCGGCGAAAGCATATAAGGCTCAACTAATGTATATGTTGGGCTTTTAACATGCCCTTGATGACCAAGCGCTTGCAAAAAGCCTCGGCTAAAGGTTGTTTTTCCAGCACCAAGATCGCCATATAAATAAATGATCAATCCGCTATGATTAGTCGCCATTGCAACAGTACGCCCTAGTTCAACTGTTGCCGCTTCATCTTCTAATGTAACAACCCATTCTTTCATATTTATATAATCTATTGTTAAGTTATAACGGCTTAATAAAGAGAGATCGTTGGATAACCTCAAATACCAAGCTTTATATGTTCTCTTAAGGCAAATAGTTATCGAAATAACTATCAAATAACCATACCATAAATCTATTTATTGCGCGGATTTTTCCTACTGGCTCACTATGATACACTGCGCGCTCTTAGGACTCACCTCTTACCTATTGATTCGGTTTATTCATGTCATCACTCGATCTTAATCTTCTCGCTCAAAACATTAAATTATGGGGTTCTGAGCTAGGTTTTCAACAAACTGGGATATGTGATACTGACTTATCACTTGAAGAGCCTCGCTTACAAGCTTGGTTAGATAAACAATATCATGGCGAAATGGCATGGATGGCGAAATATGGTATGACGCGTGCAAGACCTCATGAACTTGTGCCTGGCACATTGCGGGTTATTAGCGTGAGAATGAATTACCTTCCCACAGATGCCGCTTTCGCACGAACATTAAATAATCCAGAACAAGGCTATATTAGTCGCTATGCACTAGGTCGGGATTATCACAAAGTATTAAGGCAGCGTCTTAAAAAGCTCGGCGAAAAAATTACTCAATATTGCCAACAATATGAATATCAAGGGATCGTCAATTTTCGTCCTTTCGTTGATTCAGCACCTATAATGGAACGCCCTTTAGCGGTTAAAGCTGGACTTGGCTGGGTTGGTAAACACTCACTTGTTATCAACAACCAAGCTGGCTCTTGGTTCTTTCTAGGTGAGTTACTTATCGATTTGCCTTTACCCACAGATAGCCCTGTCGAAGAACAATGTGGTAAATGTGTCGCTTGCATGACAACGTGCCCGACTGGCGCCATTGTCGAGCCTTATACTATCGATGCACGGCGGTGTATTTCGTATCTTACAATTGAGCTTGATGGCGCGATCCCTGAAGAATTTCGCCCATTAATGGGTAACCGCATCTATGGTTGTGATGATTGTCAGCTTATTTGTCCTTGGAATCGCTTCTCATCATTGACAGATGAAGAGGATTTCTCTCCCCGCCGAGCACTTCATACACCTGAATTACTCGATCTTTTTCAATGGAGTGAAGAAAAATTTCTTCGTATAACAGAAGGTTCGCCGATCCGTCGTATTGGTTACTTACGCTGGATTAGAAATATTAGCGTGGCGTTAGGAAATGCGCCTTATCAAGATAAAATTATACTTGCCTTGAAAGAGCGCTTTGGATTAAGTGATGTTTTAGATGAACATTTGAATTGGGCAATTGCCCAGCAGACAGCAAAACGAAATGAAAAAGAGGTGAAAATACAGACTTCACAACAAAAACGTCTAGTAAGAGCAATAACTAAAGGCTTACCGAGAGATGCTTAGTTTTTAACATAATAAACATATAACGAGTAATCTTTAATTTCACCTGTGAATAAAATAAAAACCCCTTGCCTATCAACATGAAAAAAAAATTCAAGCGAACTAAGACTCAATTTTCAAAAAAATTAAAATAAACTGAATTATCAAATAGATATAAAATCCAATTGATTTATTGAAGAGAATAATATCCTTATCACTTAATGATAGGTATCTGTGGATAACTCTGTGCAGTAAAAAAATAAATAGTGCTTAGATGCGGTGGTTATTAGCATCTCACTGTGGATAAATCAATTTGGGAAGATTTTAAGAATAGTAGAATATTTATTACATTTTTTTAAAGAAAAGCGCCTAAAACCCTTTCTTTTTTCTAAAATACTATTCAATGCATGTTTAACAGAATAAAGGCCTAAAACCGAAAAAATGATCTTGCCTTTTATTTCCCCCTTAAATGAGGAAAGGCGCACATTCTAGTGCCGTCAAAATAGAAAAGCAAGCAAAGATCAAAGATAGATCACAAAAAAATAGCTTGATCTTACATGCATTAACGACATTTCTTTTTTTGCACAATAATCACTCACACTCTCTTTACGTGTATTAAGTAAAATTCCCTAATTTATGATCCTAAAACAGTGTAGTCGATATTTAAAAAAGCGAGAGGAAAAACTTAAAATTTTCTTTATGGGGATTAAAAGTAAGATTTGTTGAAACAGAAGAGAAAAACTTGGAGCGGGAAACGAGACTCGAACTCGCGACCCCAACCTTGGCAAGGTTGTGCTCTACCAACTGAGCTATTCCCGCATTTGGTAAGTTTTGACAATAGTTAGTAAAAGATTTGGAGCGGGAAACGAGACTCGAACTCGCGACCCCAACCTTGGCAAGGTTGTGCTCTACCAACTGAGCTATTCCCGCATCACATAACACTACTAACAATCGTCTAAGAAAGATTGGAGCGGGAAACGAGACTCGAACTCGCGACCCCAACCTTGGCAAGGTTGTGCTCTACCAACTGAGCTATTCCCGCATCTTTCTTACACCCGTACAAATAAAATTCTTCATCGGTACGGGAAGCGCATTATACGAGAAAAATGCTTAACCGCAAGCCCTTATCAACAAAAAAATGCGTTTTTTTGATTGCATGCTGATAAAATCATCACAATGATGCAATATCAATCATGAGTGCACATTTTTCACTCTTTAATAAAGGTCTTACGATAATAGTCTAGCTCTGCAATAGATTCACGAATATCATCTAATGCTTGATGAGTATTCTTTTTCTTAAAACCGTCTAAAATTTCAGGCTTCCAACGACGCGCCAACTCTTTTAATGTACTGACATCAAGATAGCGGTAGTGAAAATATTGCTCTAGCTCTGGCATATAACGGTACAAAAAACGTCGGTCTTGGCCCACACTATTGCCACAAATAGGTGATACCCCTTTAGGCACCCATTTTTCTAGGAATTCAATTGTCGCTTTTTGTGCTGAATTATCATCATATTGACTGGCTTTCACACGCTCAACTAAACCACTACCAGTATGAGTGCGAGTATTCCATTCATCCATTAAACTCAGTTGTTCATCCGATTGGTGTACAGCAATTACTGGGCCTTCGGCTAAAATATTAAGTTGAGGATCTGTCACAATGGTGGCAATTTCGATGATACGGTCACATTCAGGATCAAGACCGGTCATTTCCAGATCTATCCAGATCAGATTGTTCTCGCTTTTTGACATAATATATCCTAGCTGTTTCTAAGTGTGAGACATGATATTTTAGCGTTTATCATAGCGCGTTTACTCAATAAGCACGACAGAAGAACATCTAACCGAATAATACAAGTGAGGATCGGTGACAAAACGTAAATTATCTAAAGGCCAGCAACGTCGAGTACAAGAAAACCATAAAAAGCGTTTGCAGAGCAAAGAGAAAAAAAACCACGTTGAATTAGACGATACGCAATTAGGCGAAGCGTCCGAAGGTTTAGTCATTAGCCGTTTTGGCCAACATGCAGATATTGAAGCAACTGACGGCTCGATTACTCGATGCAATATCCGACGCACAATTTCATCCTTAGTGACAGGTGATAAAGTTGTGTGGCGCCCTGCGCTACAAATACAAGAAAATGTCCGAGTGAATGGTATCGTTGAAGCGGTACATGAGCGTACCTCTGTGCTAACACGCCCTGACTATTATGATGGAATTAAACCTATTGCGGCAAACATTGACCAGATTATTATTGTCTCCGCCATTTTGCCTGAGTTGTCTTTAAATATTATCGACCGTTACCTTGTCGCTTGCGAAACGTTAAATGTTGAACCTCTAATTGTGCTCAATAAAATCGATATGTTAGATGAACAAAGTCGTAAGACAGTTAGTGAATGGATGCAGACTTATAAAGACATTGGTTATCGTGTCCTTGAAGTCTCTAGCTATACTAAAGAAGGGCTAGATGCGCTCACGCAAGAACTTATCGGCCGTATCTCTATTTTTGCTGGGCAGTCTGGTGTGGGTAAATCAAGCTTACTTAACACGCTACTACCACCGATGGAAGAAAGTATTGTTGTTAATCAGGTCTCTGATAACTCTGGTTTAGGGCAACATACAACAACCGCATCACGTCTTTACCATTTCCCACAAGGCGGAGATGTGATTGATTCTCCAGGTGTCCGTGAATTTGGCTTATGGCATTTAACGCCTGATCAAGTGACAAAAGGATTTGTTGAATTTAGACCGTACCTTGGTGGTTGTAAATTCCGCGATTGTAAACATTTAGACGATCCGGGTTGCTTAATCAGTGAAGCCGTAAAGAAGGGTGAAATATCAGAAACACGCTTTGAAAACTACCATCGTATTTTAGAAAGTATGAGTCAGGTGAAAGTTCGTAAGAACATTAATTTAGACTCTTAATAATTGATTCACTGACAACCCTATTAAGGGTGGGTACAATAGACCCCTTTTGTCTATTTTTTATCGTTTAATCCCAGAGGTTGCCATTTTGGACAAGCTAAAAATTAAACTACAGTATTTATTGCCTAAATTATGGCTCACACAGCTAGCAGGTTGGTTTGCAAACAAAAAAGCGGGTGCAATCACCCAGTTTGTTATCAAAGCCTTCGCAAAAGCCTATAAAGTCGATATGAATGAAGCGAAAGACAGCCAGTTCCAAGCTTATTCAACATTCAATGAGTTCTTTATCCGGGCTTTAAAAGACGGCGTACGTCCTATTGTTGAAGGTGATGACAAACTTGCATTACCAGCAGACGGTGCTGTCAGCCAACTTGGTCTTATCCAAGACGATCAAATTCTGCAAGCTAAAGGACATCATTACACTCTTGAAGCGTTACTCGCAGGTAACTTTATGTTGGCAGATAAGTTCCGTAATGGTCAGTTTATTACGACATATCTTTCGCCTCGCGATTACCACCGTGTTCACATGCCTTGCGATGGTTTATTAAAAGAGATGATTTATGTTCCTGGTGATCTCTTCTCCGTTAATCCATTAACGGCGGCCAATGTACCAAACTTATTTGCACGTAATGAACGCATTATTTGTCTTTTTGAAACACAATTTGGTCCAATGATACAAATTCTGGTAGGTGCAACTATTGTCGGTAGTATTGAAACGATTTGGTGTGGCATGGTAACACCGCCTCGTGAAGGTATTATTAAACGTTGGACTTATCCTCAAGCAGACAAAGCAGGAGCGATATTCTTGAAAAAAGGTGAGGAAATGGGCCGATTTAAGTTAGGCTCAACAGTCATCAACCTTTTCCCTGAAAATACCGTTCAATTGAATAAAGATCTTATGAATGGCTCCGTTACATTAATGGGGGAACAATTAGGTTCCATCATCAATGTTGCTGGCAATGACGCTAACGCCATCAGTGAATAATACGTAATTCGGAGTAACCTTTGTGCGCCTGATAATCAGTCTTTTCTTCTCGCTCTTTTTGACTTTTTCGTTAAGCACATCTGCAATATCAGCAGATGTAGAGAAATTACGTCAAGATATTAAACAACTTGAAGGAAGTACTAATCCTCAAGATATTGAGGCTGTTCAGGCGCTACAAGGCACTATCAACTGGATTAATGATGGTGAAAAAGCGCAAAAAAATGCAGACAACTATCAAAAAACCATTGATGATTATCCAGAGATCACCAAAGAACTCAGAACTAAGCTTCTTGAAGAAAGTCACGCAGTTCCAACTATCCCAGAAAAAATTAGCATTCCTGATTTAGAACAGAAAATTATTCAAGTCAGTAGCCAATTAATGGAGCAAGCAAGGCTTCAACAGCAAGAACAAGACAAAAGCCGTGAAATCAGTGAGTCTTTAAATTTATTGCCTCAACAACTCTCGGAAGCACGTCGTTTATTGAGTGACGCAACAGCAAGGCTTGCCTCTGTCAGTGCATCAACAACACCGTTAACAGAAGCTCAAAATAAGCTGACTCAAGCTGAAGTAACAGCTCGTAAGGCGATGGTTAATGAGCTAGAAATGGCACAGCTATCAGCGAATAATCGCCAAGAAATAGCACGTCTTCGCTTAGAACTATTTAAAAAACGCTATCAACGCCTTGATGTACAACTACAACAATTACGTAGTTTATTGAATATAAAACGCCAAGAAGTCGCTGATCTTGCGTTAGAAAAAACAGAGATGTTAGCAGAACAAGGTGGCGAATTACCTGAGTTTCTGACAAAACAGATCCAAACTAATCGTGAACTTTCGCAGATCCTGAATAAACAAACTCAGGAAATGAGTGAGCTATCAGAAAAACAGCGCATCACCACCCAACAAACACAACAAGTCCGCCAAACACTAACAACTATTCGAGAGCAAGCTCAATGGTTAAGTGGCTCAACAGCCTTAGGTGAAGCACTAAGAACACAACTTTCTCGTTTACCTGAAATGCCTCGTTCACAAGAACTTGATAGAGATATTATTCAATTACGTGTTGAGCGTTTAGGTTATGAGGATATGCTGGAAAACTTAAGTAAGATCCAGCCACCAGAAACTGCCGATGGCTCTAAATTGCCTGAAGCTCAGCAATATATTTTTGATTCTCTTATCCAAGCACGCCATGAGTTATTAAATTCTCTGCTATCCGGTTATGATTCTCAAATTCTTGAGTTAACAAAACTGAAAGTTGCCACAACACAATTAGCGGATGCTTTAAAAGAAACAAAAGACGCGACAAACCGTTATATGTTCTGGGTTGCCGATATCAGCCCTATCAAATTCAATTATCCGGTTTTATTAGTCAAAGATATCACTCGGTTACTTTCGTTAGATACCTTTTCACAATTAGGCCATGCAGCTGTTAGCATGCTTAAAAACCAAGATACGTTTCTATTCCTGTTTGTTACCTTATCAATTGTTGGTTTTAGCCTTCGTACTCGAAAGCACTACAACGCCTTTCTTGAAAGGGTCAGTAACCGTATTGGTAAAGTCACTCAAGATCATTTTTCACTGACAATACGCACCGTATTTTGGTCTATTTTAATTGCACTTCCGCTACCTCTGTTATGGTCTGCGGTTGGTTATGGCTTACAAAGTGTTGAATGGCGTTATCCAATGGCTGGCGCAATTGGCTATGGTGTAACGGCGGCCGCTCCCGTGTTGTGGCTATTTATGATCAGTGCAACCTTCGCACGTCATAACGGTTTATTTATTGCTCAATTTAAATGGAAAGAAAGTAGAGTCAAAAAAGCAATGCGTTTTTACCAGCTTTCCATTTTTGTCATCGTCCCGCTGATGATGTCATTAATTACCTTTGAATATTATAGTGATAGAGAATTTGCACCAACCGTTGGTCGCTTCTGTTTCTTGCTACTCTGTATCGCCCTAAGCTTTATTACTTCCAGTCTTAAAAAAGCCCATGTTCCCCTTTATCTTGATAAACATGGATCTGGTGATAATGCAATAAACACTATCTTATGGTGGTTCTTACTTCTTGCTCCTGTTATTGCAGGCTTAGCCGCTGTTTTAGGTTACCTTTCTACCTCGATTGTCTTGCTTGGCCGTTTAGAAATGTCAGTAGCAATTTGGTTTGCTTTACTGATTATCTATCACATTATTCAACGTTGGATGCTTATTCAACGTCGTAAATTAGCCTTTGAACGAGCTAAACAGAAACGGGCTGAAATTCTCGCCCAACGTGCAAAAGGCGAAGATGAAAATACCATAGTAGGCAGTAGCGGTGAGAGTACTGTAGGGCTAGAAATAGAGGCTCAAGAAATAGACCTTGATGCAATCAGTGCGCAATCTATTGGTTTAGTTCGCTCTATTCTGACTATGATTGCATTAGTGTCGATGATCTTATTATGGTCTGAATTAAACACTGCATTTTCCTTTGTCGATAATATTCGTCTTTGGGATGTAACCTCATCGGTGAATGGAGTTAACACCATACAACCTATTACCATGGGATCTATTTTAGTGGCGATCCTTGTGATTATTATCACTACGCAATTGGTGAGAAACTTACCCGCTTTACTTGAACTGGCTATTTTACAACATTTAGATTTAACGCCAGGTACAGGCTATGCCATTACTACCATGACTAAATACAGCATCACTCTAATTGGTAGTATTGTAGGCTTCTCTTTATTAGGGATTGAATGGTCAAAATTACAATGGTTAGTCGCAGCAATGGGGGTTGGGTTAGGCTTTGGTTTACAAGAAATTTTTGCCAATATCATTTCAGGGTTGATGATCTTATTTGAAAAACCGATCCGTATTGGTGATACCGTAACCATTCGTAATTTGACGGGGAATATTTCTAAGATCAACACCCGAGCGACAACGTTGACCGACTGGGATAGAAAAGAGATTATCGTACCGAATAAAGCCTTTATCACAGAACAATTTATTAACTGGTCTCTGTCGGACTCTGTTACCCGTATTGTGATGACCATTCCTGCCCCCGCAGACTGCAACAGTGAGCACGTCACCAATGTCTTATTAGAAGCATCAAAACGCTCTACGATGATTTTAGAGAACCCAGCACCTGAGGTTTATTTAGTCGATTTACAACAAGGTATTCAGATTTTCGAATTACGTGTTTATGCCGCAGAGATGGGGCATAGAATGCCAGCGAGACATGAAATTCATCAAAATATTCTCTTAGCTTTTGCAGAACATGGTATCCCATTACCATTCCCACCATTCCAAGCAAGAGTGGATATGATGGGTAATACAATTCGTAGCTCAATGCGAGCAACACCTAGAGAAGTCGGTGGGTTATAATCCCCCTTCAATTTATTTGATAAAAAGCCATTATCTTCTTGAAAAAAAAGAAAGGTAATGGCTCTATTCTTTTCTTCCTCATTCCTTTCATCCCCTTTTCTGACGCCTTTTTCATTCTATTCTGTGTAGCTGTTTCTCTTATAGCTTATTGATTGTATAAAATTAATCCGCATTTTCTTCTTAGCCTCTTATTTCTAGAAAAAAAACAAATTATTTTTTGATTTTTTGTTTAATAAAATTGATAAGTAATAACATAAAGAAACTATCTACCACTCGATAGTAGTATGAATATAATAAAGTGAGCATCATAAAAAGCTCACTATTCTTTCAGGAAAATATTTTTAATACGGTATATTTTTCTAACTAATGACCAATTTATCCAGAAAATAAAATGTCATTTTGGATAAGGTATTTAATTTACCTTAAGGTGAAATATATTTTGTCTTACCTTTATTATTTTACCGCTCTGTTAACGGAATCGGACTCCTAAATAAAATCAGCTTACAATTATTGATCTAAATCATGTCATTACGTTTTTATACTTAATTACACTCCTTAAATGAGTAGAAATTACTCTTTGTTGGTTTTTAGCTTTTAAATTATTATCGCTAACCGATCATTTTCCTTCCCTAAGTTAAATAAATTAAGTCATTTATAGCGTACAATACTTAACATCAGTATTTAAAATGCCAATAGCTTTACATAGTAGAACACTTCTGAATATCGATATTTAGCACTAAAAAATAGTCTAATTTGGATTAATAAACAGCAACTATCGTTAAAGGCAGTCTTATTTATCTTACTTTAATCACCTTAAATCAAATATAAAATATTTAACATTCTAAGTTTTAATGCTAAGAATGAATAAGAATAGATAAAAAATAAAAAGAAAAATAATTATAAATAATAAATTCACGATTATTTTAAAACAATAAAATTTAAAACATACTTAAATTAAAATCTATAACTTAATAAAAAATTAAATTAAAAATAAAAAATGAATAAACATCAACAATAATATAAATAGAAGATATTACTTATTGTTCCAAGTAACACCTTTTAGTTATATGGAAAAAATTAACGAAAAAGAATAAAAAAAACATGTCTAATTTATAAAATAAAAATCTTCAAATAAAAAATAATAAATACTTTTCTTAGAATTGTATTACTTATTAATAGATGACATTACAGATTATAATGTTAATATTTTTTAAACTTGATTTTAAAATGAGTATTACTACCTATTAACAATGCTAAGATATATTGCTAGCTTCATTTTTAATGAGTATTAAATAAACAATAATATAAAGGTTCCATTATGGAAAAATCCCGAACGACTCTCGATCAGTGGATTACCTTACAAGCTGTCGTTGACTACGGTGGCTTTGCTCAGGCCGCAGATGCATTACATAGAACACAATCATCAATTAGCTATACTATCAATAAATTAGAGCAGACTTTAGGCGTTGAGATCCTCTCTTTAGAGAAAAGGCGAGCGGTACTTACTCATGAAGGTAAAGTATTACTTGAACTCTCTAGAGAAATTACTGAAAAAGCGATTTCATTAGAAAAAGAGGCTAAAAATTTTTTATTTAACAATAAGTTAAAGATAAACATACTGATAGATCCTTTATATATTTCAGGTCTTTTCTGGAATAAAATTTCTCAATTTATTAAAGACAATAAACACTATGATATTAATATTCATAAAACAGCGCTTAGTAAATCAGATTTTTTAGCACAAAAAGATCAAGATTTGGTGATAACACATTACAATATAAAATCATTGCAACCCATTGATTTAGAAAGTATTAAAACAGTGTTAGTAACACATCCTAAGAGTGTTTTACAACATCTACAACATGATGAATTATCAAAGGAATTACAACAACATACTTATATTTCTTTACTCGCTAACAGCTCAGATGCCGATCATAATAACCAAATTATTCATGTTGGCTCTGTGGAAACAGCAATAAACTTTGTTAAGCAAGGCCTTGGTTATTCTCGACTTCCTTTAACGGTTGTTCAAGAAGAATTGAATAAAAATACGATTAAAAAATTAAATATACATAATGAAGATAAAGAATATAAGTTCTATCTTTATTTGAATAAAAATTCATTTTCAACAGGAGATATAACAAATTTATTATCTTTAATAAATAATAAATGACTATACCAAGATTTAATTTGTGACTAATTAAACATTATTTTTAATTTTAAAAACGAACATTAAATAATTTGATATAAAGACAAAAAAACTCATGTAAATCTTTATTAACTTAAATTTTTCGTGATGTTATATTTTATTGGCATATTTTATATGCGAATAAACCAATACTTAAATCTATACTTATAAATAAATTAAAAAGTAAAGATAATTACTTTTTATATAGGACCGTTCATGAGCAAATTAAATAAATCTCTCTATTTATTAGGGATGAGTCTCTCTCTACTTTCTGCACCTGCTGCTTTTGCATCGGGCACAATTAATTTTACCGGAGAAATAACAGATCAAGCCTGTACTGTGGATAGTTCTTCTAAAAATCTAACCGTAGATTTAGGAAAAGTATCATCAAAAAGTTTAGCGACTAAAGGTGAAGTTGCTGGCCTTAAAGACTTCACTATTAAACTAATTGATTGTCCTGTTGATACGACAGTCGCTGTCCGTTTTGGCGGGACTCGTGATGCAATTGATAGCGATATTTTAGCCATTGACCAAGTCTCTGGTGGCGCGACAAATGTGGGTATCGCTCTGTTTGAAAAAGATGCCGTATCTCAAATAAACTTATATGACGATTCAAAAGAAGTCGAAATCAAAGGAACTGAAATTAACTTAGATTATGTTGCACGTTACAAAGCAACAGCCCAAGCAACACCAGGCCCAGCAAATGGATCTGCTGTTTATAGCATCCAATATAAATAATAAAAACGAGGGTAATCCTTATTACCCTCTTATTTCCCTTAACTTTGTGGCGCCATTTATGAAAAAGAATATTTTTCTAACTCTATTTTTATTATTTTCTCTCATAACGGTAAGCCATGCTGCTGGAGTAAGTGTGGGGGGAACTCGATTTGTTTATAACGATAATGCTCGTGAAATAAGCATTCCTATTCTAAATACCGATAAAGAAAAACCTTATCTCATCCAAAGTTGGGTTTCTGCTTTTCAAGGCACAGAAAAACCCCCTTTTATTGCAACACCACCGCTTTTTCGTATTGAGCCTGATGGAACAGGAACTGCGCGTATTTCCTATACTGGTGAACCGTTAAATTCCAATACTGAAGTCGTCTATTGGCTTAATATAAAATCAATCCCACCTGTTGAAAAGAGCCCTGAGAATCAATTGCAACTCGTCATTAATTCTCAATTTAAACTCTTTTTACGCTCCCATGATATTGAGCCACTTAACTTTAATAACGTCGAATTATCAAAACAAAGCCAAGGCTTGGTGCTTAACAACAAAACACCTTATCACCTCACGATCAAACATATTTTTATTGATGACAAACGCTACCCTTACGACCCTTTAATTAACCCTTATCAAGAAGTCGTATTACTTAAAGAGAGTCCAATTGCTCAGAAAGTCACTGTGCAGTTTATTAATGACTACGGTGCAACTGTAGATAAAGTATTAAATTAAGAGTGTAGAGTTATGACTTTATCCATCATCGCATTACCTACAAAACGATTATCGGTATTTCCTACTGATAATCTCTATCGCCACTGTTTACTTGCCATGGCGATAGCCTCTATTTTATTTCCTTATCAGGTCATTGCTGAAGAGCAATTTAATCCTGATGCGCTCAATTTAGGAATAGAAAATCAGGTCGCGGATATTAATAGCCTTGATTATTTTTCTTATACTGGAGGACAACTTCCTGGTATCTATTCTGTTGATATTTATCTCAATAATAAATTAATCGATAATCGCCAAGTCCGTTTTATTTTTGATGAAGAAAAAAAGACACTAGCGCCAGAGCTCACCAAACAAGATTTATTAAATTGGGGAGTAAAAGAGTCTGCAACTTCGCAATTTAACCAGCAAGCGAGTACATCAACAGTTACCGATATTGCTAGCGTTATTCCAAATGCAAAGTATGAGTATGATTTTTCACGAGCACGTTTGTCGTTTTCTATACCACAAATTGCTTTATACAATTATGGGCAAGGCTATATTCCACCAGCACAATGGAACGATGGCATAAATGCTGCCTTTGTAAATTACACTTATCGTCAAAATCAGTATTGGTATCGTGACCAAAATAATAGTAACTCTATTTTCTTAGGATTACGTAGTGGTGTTAACGTGGGCGCTTGGCGTTTACGTAACCACAGTAACTACAATAAAAACAGTGATAATTCATCTCAGTGGAATAGCTTACAGACTTATGTTGAACGAGATATTCGTAGTTTAAAAAGTCGTTTAACTATAGGTGAAACCGCTTCTGATAATGATGTATTAGAAAGTATTCCTTATCGTGGTATTAAATTAGCTTCTGATGAAAGCATGTTGCCACAAAGCCAACGTGGATTTGCTCCCATCGTCAGAGGTATCGCGCAAAGTAATGCTGTTGTCACCGTTCGACAAAATAACAGCATTATTTATCAGACCTCCGTTCCACCAGGTGAGTTTGCTATTTCAGATTTATATCCCACTTCTTACAGCGGTGATTTACAAGTTACGATCGAAGAAGCCGATGGAACAACCCGTACCTTTTCACAACCTTTTTCTGCTGTTCCCATGATGCAACGCGCGGGTAGCTTAAAATACAGTGTAGATATTGGTAAATATCATGCAGACGCAGCAGCAAGAAAACCTAATTTCTTTCAAACCTCTGCTATTTATGGGCTTCCTTACAATTTTTCCATTTATGGTGGCACATTAATCTCTGCTGATTATCAAGCTTATGCATTAGGTACTGGGATTAATCTTGGCTATTTGGGTGCCGTTTCTGCGGACATTACTCACGCGAAAACAACCTTAATAAATGACAATGAAGCCCAAGGACAATCTTATCGTGTTCAATACTCAAAATATTTACCTGATACCAAAACGGGTTTTTCATTAGCTTCTTATCGCTATTCAACAAAAGATTATTACGATTTCTCAGCGGCTAATGAGCGATTTTCTCATCTCTATCGTAAGAAAAAACAGTTTCAGTTATCTGTATCGCAATCTTTAGGAGATATGGGCTATCTCTCATTAAATGGTTATCAACAATATTATTGGTATCAAGACAGAGTCGATCGCAATGTAAATGTGAGTTTTAATTCAAATTATCGTGCATTAAGTTATAGCGTCTCTTATGCCTATAACAAGCGTCAAGAAAATGGATTAGCCGATCAGATTTTATCTATTAACTTTAGTCTTCCATTTAATATTGCTCAGAATAACAACTGGTTAAGTTATCGCTATAACACCAGCAAACAAGGTGATTCTATTAGTTCAGTGAGTTTAAGTGGTACACAGTTAAAAGATAACAACCTGCAATATGATATTTCACAAAACTACAATCATTCTCGTCAAGAATACAGTGGCTCTGTTAATGGCAACTACAGTGCTTCTGGAGGCGAGATTAGTGCAGGTTACAATTACGACAAACGCTATCAATCAATAAATTGGGGCGCGACGGGTGCACTTTTGGTTCATCAAGGAGGGATCACCTCCTCTCGCACCATTTACGATTCTGCTATTTTAATTAAAGCAGAAGATATTGATAACTTAAAAGTCAGTAACGCGCAAAGCCTTTATACCAATGCACAAGGCTATGCCGTTATTCCGAATGTTTCACGTTATGAACGTAATAAAGTGACGGTTGATCCCTCTTCTTTAACGGGTAATAACGATGTTGAATTAATATCAACAACCGTTATTCCAACCAAAGGAGCAATTGTCTTAGCCGATTTCAAAGCAAGAAAAGGCGCTCGAGTACTTGCAAACTTACACTACAACGGAACACCACTGCCATTTGGTACCCAAGTTGAGATTTATAAAGATGACCAAGTGCTTTCAAGTGGGATTGTAGCCAATGATGGTGAAGTTTTCTTAAATGGCGTACCTGAACGTAGCCAACTACGTGCTAAATGGGGCAATAGTGCTGTCGAACAGTGCCAAACAGCATTAAATGTGGATCTTGCCTTAGAAAAAATCCAATTTTTACAACTTGAATGCAGATAGGTGAGCACAATGAATAAATATATAACTCTTGGTTGTCTGTCTGCTGTTTTGTATACATCAACCACATTTGCAGAGTTTAGGGCAGACCTTACCACTAAAACAGTCACCTATTCTGCTCCCATTTATGTCTCACGTTCAGCACCTATTTTAACCGAAGTCGCAACGATTAATTTAGGAACTGTGAATGCATGGACTTGGTGGAATCTCTCCGGTGGTGCAGTAAGACCAGGGATTTATTTACCAGGCTCTTTTAATGCATCAAGCCCAAGAGTCAATGGCGCTTATGTCAAAGAGCTTAACAGCAGTGGTGTAGGTTATACCTTACATGGCACCATTAGTGGGAGTTGTAGTGGCTCTGCTTATGTCGATGGTCAGCAAAATATTGATGGTAACTACAGTAATCGCCTTATTTGCTCAACTAATGCGACCAGCGGTAATTATTCTGTGTCATTAGAAATGAAGCTTTATAAATTACGAGATAATGTGAAATCACAAACGATCCCAGCGTCATGGGTCGCAATGCTTATTCTCTACAATAATGGCTTTATTACCAGTGACTATGTAGGAAAAAGTGAACCTAAAATTAATCTATCATCTTTAAACATCATCTCTAGTGGCTGTGATGTTGTGAATAATAATATTAATGTGCCACTGGGTGCAGTACCTAAATCGAGTTTTAATGGTGTTGGCTCTGTCAGCCCAGAGAGTATCAAAGATTTTAATATTAATTTGAGTTGTGATCCGGTTTCACCAATTAAGATCCGATTTGATGGTGTTGCTGATGACCAACAAACAACTGGAACCATTGGTTTAAGTAACCCAACAGACAGCAATACCGCTAAGGGTTACGGTATCCAAGTTAAATATAAAAATCAGCCTATTAAGCTGGGGCAATTAATTACTGTGAGTGAAAAAAATAACGCCGCAGGCAGTTATTCTATTCCTTTAGAGGCAGGATATATCCAAACATCTAATACAACGAGTGCAGGCAAAGCAAATGGAACATTGCAGTTTACGATGCAATACCACTGACGAAATGTAGATAGATTTAAAAAGAACAAAGAACAAGGCGAACAACATTTTGTTCGCCTTGTTCTTTAGAAGGGATCACACTTGGTATAACTTGCGTAAATAATGAGGAACTGCTTCATCCGCATTAGCACCAATGACTTCCATATTGGGTAGCAGATCTTTTAATGCCTGATGGGCATTTTCCATAATGCAACCTTTACCCGCTATCTTGAGCATCTCTTTGTCATTCATACCATCACCAAATGCGATAGCATCTTTCGCTGAGTGTTGCATCAGTTCAGCCACTTTCTCTAGTGCCTCACCTTTAGATACGCCCCCTGCCATCACTTCTAAGCAATTACGCAGTGAGAAACTCACATTGACCTTATCACCCCAACGCTGATTAATTTCATTCTCTAGCTTCAGTAATAGCTCATGATCTTCAGAGGTGAAAAAGACCTTACAGACATTGGTAGTCGGGAATCCGGTTTTACAATATAATTCATAGCTAAAGTCTGATTCTCGAAAAAACTCACAAGCCCCCGGCATCTCTTTATTAACATACCAGTAGTCACCAGCATAAATATTAGTTTCAATTTCAGGGTGATCAAAAACCATAAGAGCCAAGTCATAAGCGATTTCAGGCTCAAGATCTTGGCTAAAAATAAGGTCACCATGCGTGTTATGCACTCTTGCACCATTAGACGTTATCATATAAGCGTTAATGCCTAACCCGTCACGAATTTGAGCAACATCAACATGATGACGACCCGTTGCAAATACAAAATGCACCCCTTTATTAATAAGTAGGTGTAGTGTTTCTTGCGTATAGGGAGTTAATACATGATTAGGTGATAACAACGTGCCATCAAGATCTGAAGCGACTATCGAATACATACACATTCCTGATTAAAATAAATGCTTATCATAAAACTCACAGATTTCATTCAATGCTTGTGAGCGTAGCTTATCTATTTCGAACAAGATTTCATGATGCGCACCCTTAATCACCAGTGGCAATTTTTGCTTTTCTTCTCTTGTTCTGGACTGACTATAACGTTCACAGAAAGCCCTTAGCTCTTGATTATCCACCACCTTGTCATGCTCAGCTTCAAGCACTAATAAAGGGGTATCAATCTCTCCCGCATGTTCAATTAACCAATCCCCTGTTTGTAGGCTTTCTCCTATCCAATGATAAGTAGGACCACCTAATCGTAACTCAGGATAATCAGCGTAATAACGTAAATAACGACGGTATCGTTCATGGCTATGTGTTAACACATTAAGAATAAAAGGCAGTGGAAACCATTTACCTGTTGATACTGCGTAGTTATTTCTTTCAGATTGACTTTGTTCTGCTCGATTAACTAAAAAATTAGCTACCCAGCGAGGTATCGGTAAATTAATACCAAACATCGGCGCACTTAATGCGGCTGCTTTAAAAACATGAGGATGTTTTAGAAGATATCCCGCTAAGATAGCACCCCCCATTGAATGGGCTAATGCAAAATAATGTTGGTATTGATAAGGCAACACTATCGTATCAATGAATGTTGAGAAGTCATCAATATAATCACTGAATTTTTCTACATGACCTTTTTGTGTATCTTCTAATAGTCGGCCTGACAGGCCTTGCCCTCTATGATCAAGCAAAAAGACATCGTAGCCAATATGGAAAAAATCAAATGCAACTTCAGGATACTTTACATAGCTTTCACTACGGCCTGAAGAAATTACTAGTGCTTTATTGTGCGATGCTGAACGCCAATGAACATAACGGATCTTTACGCCATCAACGCCCGTAAACTCACCTTCTTCACGCTGGTTCCAAAAATCCAACAAAGTGCCATTCGTAAAAGCAGAAAACTGCTTTTCACGAGATAACCACGAATGTTTAAAAAGAGTGGTTGTCATTGGCTCTCCTTGTTGGCGTTATTCGAAGCCCTCAATATGGTCACGGATCAGTGTCATAAAAGCGGGTCCAAATCGTTCTAATTTTCGTTGACCGACACCGTTTATTAATAACAACTCATCAGGATAAACAGGGCATTGCTCTGCCATCTCTATCAATGTGACATCATTAAAGACCACAAAGGGCGGAATATTTTCTTCATCAGCAATAGATTTACGTAATTTACGTAGTTTCGCAAATAATTTTCTATCGTACTGTCTATGTGCATTTTTTGTTTGTTGATTACGGCTTTTTGTTGGGCTTAATAATCTAGGCACGGCTAATTGTAATGGAACTTCACCTCGTAAGATGGGTCTTGCCATCTCAGTAAGCTGTAATGCAGAGCGGTGTACAATATTTTGTGTCACCATCCCTAAATGAATAAGTTGGCGTATCACGCTCACCCAATGTTCATGACTTTGTGCTTTACCAATACCATAAACAGGTAATGTATCGTGCCCTGCATCGCGAATACGTTGATTATTCGCTCCTCTTAATATTTCGACAATATAACCAATCCCAAAGTGTTGCCCCGTACGATAAATGCAGGATAAAGCCTTTTGCGCATCGACCAATCCATCATATTGTTTAGGAGGATCAAGACAAATATCACAGTTACCACAGGCATTTTGTCGATGTTCATCGAAATAATTAAGGAGTACTAGTCGTCGGCATGTTTGTGCTTCAGCAAATGCCCCCATTGCGTTGAGCTTATGCATTTCAATCGCTTTTTGGTCACTTTCTGGCTTTTCATCTAAACAACGACGCAACCACGCCATATCAGCGGGATCGTAAAATAATACGGCTTCCGCAGGTAATCCATCTCGCCCTGCTCGCCCAGTTTCTTGGTAATAAGATTCAATATTACGGGGTATATCAAAGTGAACCACAAAACGCACATTAGGCTTGTTTATCCCCATTCCAAACGCAACGGTTGCAACCACAATTTGCAAATCATCACGCTGGAACGCCTCTTGCACTTTGGCTCGCTGTGTCATTTCCATTCCGGCATGATAACCCGCAATACTCAACCCTCGCTTACTGAGTCGCTCTGCGGTTTCTTCTACTTTACTGCGGCTATTACAGTAAATAATGCCTGACTTTCCTTTTTGACCACGAATAAAGAGCCAAAGTTGATCAAGTGGCTTGTATTTCTCAACTAAAGTGTAGCGGATATTCGGCCTATCAAAACTGCTGATATGAATTAAAGGATCATGCAAGACTAGCTGATTTATAATGTCATAACGCGTTGTGTTATCTGCTGTTGCTGTCAGTGCAACAATTGGAACATCGGGGAGATATTGCCTTAATAATCCAATTCCTCGATATTCAGGGCGGAAGTCATGCCCCCACTGTGAAATACAGTGCGCTTCATCAACAGCTAACAATGCAGGTTTCCACTGCACTAATTGGTGAAGAAAACTCTCCATCATCAAACGTTCAGGAGCAATATATAGCAGTTTTATTTCACCCTTTTGACAACGCACTTGAACATCAAGTTGCTCTTCACGGGTTTGTGTTGAGTTTAAATAAGTAGCTTCAATGCCATGAAGGCAAAGCTGATCGACTTGATCTTTCATCAAGGAAATCAAAGGCGACACAACGACGGTTAATCCATCTAACAATAATGCCGGGATTTGATAGCAAAGGGATTTTCCACCCCCTGTTGGCATCACAACAAGGCAATCACGTCCTGTTGTAATAGTATGGATGATCTCTTGCTGACCAGGACGAAATTGCTGATAACCAAAGGTTTCTCGCAAAATAGTCTGTGCTGATGGCATTGAATTAAGAACTTCTGCTGTGGACACGCCGTTCCTCTGAAAAGCTGCTGATAAAAACTATGATGAGGAGTCAAAGAAAAGGCACCAATATGAAGGTGCCGTCATCATTTATAGCGTTATGCTACCCCAGAACGAGGAAAATTACAGCATATCATTCAGCATCACACCCACACCAACACGTGTCTGGCGAAAATTATAGTCAATCATCGATTCACCATAACCACTAAATACTTGGGTATAAAAGCGAACATGCTTAGTAATTGGATAGCTCCAACCTAATTCAGCAGCACCATAGCCACTGTTCCAGTTATAGCGCCCAGTAGCAGTGATCACACTCTCACCTAATCGATAACCTGCTTTTAAACGATAATAGCCCATGTAACGATTAATTTCTGGATTATCATCACGTTGTGCACTTTCGCTAAAACGATACCATGGTTTTAAATCGAGCTGAAAATTACCTTTTTGTGCCATAAATCGCGCATAAACTCGATTCCAACTACGAGATGTAGGATCTGAACGCCCATTTGACTCATGATTAAAACCTGTCTCAATTTCACGAAGTGTCCAACCTGCAAATTTATAGTCAGTAGCCCAACCTAGAAAGAGTTGTGGCTCATAGTTCGTCTCACGGAAAGGTGCTGATTCTTTCTTATTACTTAATTGCCACCAAGAACGTTGGGTATAAGACGCCGCTAACACAGAGTTTTCACCCGCAATACCACGCCATAAAGGAAAGGCCAAACTGAGCTGAAATTTCACCTCATCTTTTTTAGCCTTATTACCCCAATCATAACTTTGGATAGCCTCTTTATTCATATCAGAGGTATCAGTGTAAATAATGTAATTGGATTCATAAGGATAAAGAACAAAAGGTGAGTCGTATTCTTGTAATAAACCGGAAATGATACTGCCCTGAACAAGCGGTGCAGGAGATGATGATGTTTGAATTTCGGATGCAAATCCCCATGCTGGATAGAATAAAGCCACCGCAAGTAAAGAACGGATGTAACGCATAGTTAATTATCCTGTTTCATTATTGAATAATATAAAAGTTAGTACTTACTTTGGAATTAGTTCTTATAAATGTGCTTTATTACACTTAAGCCACCATATTTTACACGTAATCGCCATTAAATCTCGTATATTTTTACACCATTATATTTATAGCACGAATGGGAAATTACGGTTTCGTCATGTATTATTAACATTATATTAACTTTATGACGTGATATCGGAGATCCTAAAAATGGAAAAGCAGCTAACATTAGAAGAGGCTCAAACCTTAATTGGTCATGTTTTTGTATATAAAATGCCATTTAACCAGTTGATTGGTTTGGAGTTAGTTCGTTTTGAACAAGATTACGCAGAAATTCAATTCCGCTACCAAGATAAATTGGTCGGTAATATTGCTCAACGTATTTTACATGGTGGCCTAATTGCTTCAGTGCTTGATGTTAGTGCAGGATTAGTTTGTGTTGGTAATGCATTAACACGTTTAGCTCCTATATCCCAAGAGCAGTTAGAACAGAAACTCGCTAAAATGGGTACGATTGATTTACGGGTTGATTATTTACGACCTGGACGTGGGGAATGTTTTACTGCAAGTAGCCATATCTTGCGCAGTGGCAATAAAGTCTCTGTTGCTCGTGTTGAATTACATAATGAAAAACAAGTTCATATAGCAAGTGGGACAGCAACCTACATTGTGGGTTAAGTCTTTGTTAAAATTCATTGTGCGCTATGATGCTTAGAATGTTATTAATTACTTGTAAAAATACATGCCTAATGACACATTAGATAATGTCATTGGGTATGATAACCCCGTCACACATTTCCTTTCCATCAATTCCAGAGATAGCATGAACCAGAAAAACACGATGAAAGGCGTTTTATGTGCCTTAGGCGCCTATTTGATCTGGGGTATTGCCCCTGTCTATTTTAAAAGCATTCAAGAAGTGCCCGCTGAAGAGATCCTCACACACCGTATCCTATGGTCATTCTTTTTTATGTTGATTTTAATGACGATTAGTCGTCATTGGCCTTATTTACGCCAATTAATACGTCAACCTAAAAAAATCCTACTTTTGGCACTAACAGCAGTCATTATCGCAACTAACTGGCTTACCTATATATGGGCCGTTAACCATGGCTATATGCTAGAAGCTAGTCTTGGTTATTTTATTAACCCCCTTGTTAACGTCTTGTTTGGTATGCTTTTCTTAAGCGAGCGTTTCCGTCGTATGCAATGGGTAGCTGTAGGTTTAGCCTTTACTGGGGTATTTATTCAGTTATGGCACTTTGGATCTGTACCCGTGATTGGTTTAAGTCTCGCTGTAACTTTTGGGCTTTATGGTCTACTGCGTAAAAAATTAGGTGTCGATGCACAAACAGGAATGTTAGTCGAAACATTATGGTTATTCCCTGTCGCGTTAATTTACATCTTATTTTTTACCCATTCGCCAACAAGCAATATGCTTGAAAACAGTTGGTCATTGAATACCTTGTTAATCGCAGCTGGTATTATTACAACTGTACCATTATTGCTCTTTACTGAAGCAGCTCATCATCTGCGTTTATCAACCTTAGGCTTCTTCCAATATATTGGCCCAACTTTGATGTTTATTCTTGCCACAATGGTATATGGCGAGCAAATTGATGCAGAAAGATTAGTGACCTTTGGTTTTATTTGGGTTGCCCTTATTTTATTTACCTTAGATGCACTCTATACCCAACGTCGTTTAAGACGCGGTTAATCCCAAAACTCACTCTTCCGCTAAATTACTAATCTGTATAAAAGCGGGAGAGCGTTTCTTCTTATTTTTCTTTAGCAAATGCACACTCTTTGAGAGTTCTTCTGCATGGCGATATGAACGCCTAAATAACGTAAACATTGCGTTATTAATCACTTGAATATGGTTAATCACAACACTGTAATTGAGATTGATACGAGGAACATAATCACGCTGGTGTCTCAATAATTTACAATACAAATCCTCTTCGAATTCATTGATAGATCCACTGGAATGGTAAGTATCACAAAGAACTTCCTCAGTATTTTCGATCAAAAACTCATAACTAGAAGAAGATACCGGAGAGGTTCGCGAGCTAGGCGATACAAAAGTGTAAGTGTGAAAAAAGATACTAGAAATTTTCATCAAATAATCCCATTAAATAAGAGTAGATAACAAGATTATTAAGCAACCAAATCAAACATCCCTTAAAAAAACACCCTTACTTATTTGATAGACAAGTAAGGGTGTTTTTTATATTAAGATAGTAACTGCTCACTTTAAATGACAACTTACTCTAGTCGAGCAAATGCAGCCACCAGCCATTTAATACCTTCGCCATTAAAAGCAATTTGTAATCGGCAATGCTCACCACTACCTTCGATATTAATAATGGTCCCATCACCAAATTTAGGATGTTTCACACGTTGTCCGAGTGAATACCCCGAATCATTACTGATAATTGGAGTACCTAAACGGCTATGATTAACAGGACGTGAAACCGTCGCACGTAAACGGACTTCTTCAACACACTCTTTAGGTAACTCACCAATAAAGCGAGATGGTCGATGACTCACTTCTTTTCCATATAGACGGCGGTTTTCAGCGTAAGTAAGCGTTAACTTTTTCATTGCACGAGTTACACCAACATAGGCCAAGCGACGCTCTTCTTCTAAACGCCCACCTTCATCTAATGACATTTGGCTTGGGAACATGCCTTCTTCAACACCCACAATAAAGACTTGTGAAAATTCAAGCCCTTTAGCTGAGTGAAGGGTCATTAATTGAACCGCATCTTGATACGCATCGGCCTGGCTTTCACCCGATTCTAATGCCGCATGTGAAAGGAACGCTTGTAGTGGCATCAAATCTTCGTCTTCATCTTGATAACTAAACTGACGAGTTGCAGTGACAAGCTCTTCTAAGTTTTCAATACGAGCTTGGGCTTTTTCACCCTTTTCTTGCTCATACATCGCTTTCAAACCTGAATCACGAATGATTCGGTCTGTCTGTACATGTAATGGCATATCTGCCGTTTCAGATGCTAATGTCTCAATTAACTCTAAGAATCTCTGTATTGCTGCTGTTGCTCGCCCTGCTAGCATTTTATGTTCGATAACCTGTAATGCACTTTCCCATAAAGTAATTTGGTTATCTCTTGCAACTTGGCGAACAATATCTAATGTTCTATCTCCAATACCTCGTGTCGGTGTATTCACAACACGCTCGAAAGAAGCATCATCATGGCGATTCGCAGTTAATCGCATATAAGAGAGTGCATCTTTGATTTCTTGGCGTTCAAAGAAACGTTGCCCGCCATAAATACGGTATGGCATTGCCGCTTGTAGTAATGCTTCTTCCATTATACGAGATTGGGCATTACTACGATAAAGAATGGCACAATCTGTCAGCGCGCCGCCTTCTTCTTGCCAGCGCTTAATTCGACTAACGACATAACGCGCTTCATCTAAATCATTAAAAGCACAATATAGTGAGATAGGCTCGCCTTCCGCACCTTCAGTCCAAAGATTTTTACCTAATCTATCACTGTTATTTGCTATTAGCGCATTCGCAGCTTTTAGAATATTGCTTGTAGAACGATAATTTTGCTCTAACCGGATAGTCTCTGCGCCAGGAAATTCATTTAAGAAGTTTTGAATATTCTCAACTTGTGCACCACGCCAACCATAAATGGATTGGTCATCGTCGCCTACAATCATCACTTTACCCGTTTGACCCGCCAGCATTCTAATCCATGCATATTGAATACGGTTAGTATCTTGGAACTCATCAACCAAGATATTAGTAAAGCGATTTTGGTAATGTTCTAAAATTTGTGGCTTATTCAACCAAAGCTCATGAGCACGTAATAAAAGCTCTGCAAAGTCCACCAGCCCCGCACGATCACATGCTTCTTGATATGCTTGGTACACTTTTAACCATGTTGTTTCAACAGGATTACCATAGGTTTGAATATGCTGAGGGCGTAATCCTTCATCTTTTTTACCGTTGATATACCACATTCCTTGTCGTGCAGGCCATTGTTTATCATCAAGGTTCATCGATTTAACAATGCGACGAATAAGGCGATATTGATCGTCACTGTCAATAATTTGAAAATCTTGTGGTAGGTTTGCATCGAGATAATGTGCGCGTAATAAACGATGAGCCAAGCTATGGAAAGTCCCAATCCACATACCGCCTTGACTGGTACCAATTAAATCTTCGATACGATGACGCATTTCTGCTGCCGCTTTATTGGTAAACGTCACAGCCATAATAGAAAAAGGGGAAGCTTGCTCAACAGATAATAACCAAGCGATACGATGTACCAATACGCGTGTTTTACCACTGCCTGCGCCAGCAAGCACCAACATATTTATGCGAGGTGCGGCCACGGCTTCGCGCTGTTTATCATTAAGGCCTTCTAGCAGATATGAGACGTCCATAATTACCAATCATTTAGTGAGGAAAATACTGTGGATATATACAGAAATAGTGAGTAAGCAACAAACTAACAGGATTTCATCCGTGATGCAAAGTAAAGCCTTTTTCAATTGCGTTTATCTCTGCCATTTTGATCTAATATCACGCTAAACCAATTCTATCAGTTTACTTAAATCTGTAATTTCAATATGTGGCATCACGCGAGTTTCACCTTCTTCAAACAAACTACGGTTATCAAGGTTAATCCAGCAAGCTTGTAATCCACTATTAACAGCACCTTCAACATCCGTCACAAGATGATCACCCACATGTAAAATTTGTTGATGAGGCACTTTTAAAAGCGTTGCCGCTTTATCAAACATATCAGAATAAGGTTTAGAGCGACCATCAGGGCCAGCTTTTAAAATATGTGAGAAATACTGCCCTAAGCCACAACTTAGCGGATTTGCATTACCATTTGTAATGGCAATTAACGGAATTTTTTCTGCTAATTGAGTGAGGACTTGATGTGTATTTTGAGGCACATTAATACGACTACGCCAATAAGCAAAATGCGCCATAATTTCATCTGCACCTTGCTTTGCTTTAGCTTCACTGTAGTTGTAATCTAACAACATATTCCTAGCAGCAAGCCAACGCCACTGTGTAATATCATGAAATATCTCTGGATTATTTTCTATAAGTGGCTTTTTATAGGCATTCACATCTTCTTGTGTGAAATGATTAAAACGTAGATCATATTGGCGAATAAAAGCCAGTGTCTCTTTTTCCGTTTTATCCATCACTGGCACATTGTCATACAGCGTATCATCTAGATCAAAAGTCATCGCTGCAATTGGCGTCAGAGTTCTGTAAAAGCGCATTATGATTTTTCTCTCTTAGCTCTCGGATGAGCAGCATCATAGACTTTCGCTAAATGCTGAAAATCTAAGTGGGTATAAACTTGTGTCGTTGATAAATTAGCGTGTCCTAATAACTCTTGTACCGCACGTAAATCACCGCTGGACTCTAGTAAATGTGTAGCAAATGAGTGGCGTAACTTATGAGGATTCACATGGCTATTTAGCCCTTGTTTTATCCCCCAAAGTTCAAAACGTTTTTGTACACTACGCACAGATAAACGCTTACCACTTTGAGTTGAGATAAAAACAGCCTTATCTTCTGGTGCATAAAGTTCTCGCATCGGAAACCAATTTTGTAACCATTCTATCGCTTTTCTTCCTAAAGGAACTTTACGCTCTTTACTCCCTTTACCTAATACACGCACTTCACCTTCATTCAGGTCAATATCGTTAATATTGAGATTAGTCAGCTCAGATAAACGCAAACCCGCACCATACATCACCTCTAGCATGGTTCTATCTCTGACAGAAAGGGGATCGTTTAAGTCGATATTCATTAATTGGTTTACTTCATCTACATCCATATTTTTAGGAAGATGACGACCTGATTTAGGTGTACGTATACCTTTCGCAGAATTAACATCCAGCATACCTTGTGCTACTTGCCAATCAAGAAAGCTACGTAACGCAGAAAAGCGCAAAGCTAAACTGGTCGGCTGTAACCCGCTTCGATGACTTTTTGCCAATAACATACGTACATGTTGGCTTTCAAGTGATTGCCATTGCGTTATTTTTATCTCGACCATCATTTGCACTAAGGCCATCAATTGGCGATGGTAGTTTTCTACCGTTACAGGACTTAATCGGCGTTCAACTTGAATGTAACGCAGAAATTGCTCAATAGCCGTGGTGAGTGTTTCTGGAAGATCGCTGGGTTGACTCATTGTCTTGCCACCCAACGTGTTAATAATTCCGGTAAGATATGGGCTAATTTATCCAACATGACGGTTCCCATTCCTTCCTGAAAATGTTGATTATCTCGACTATTAAAAATAATCACACCTAAATCACCATAATGTCCTAATAATGAGAGAGCAACCGAACCAGAACGCCGTACGTTAGGCATCAACAACATGATCTCTTGTCCATTGAGCATACCTAAATAGTGATTATCATCACCCATACGCTGAATGCGGAAGTGTTCAAAAGCTTGACGAGAGAGAGCAAGCGCTTGTGCATCTAAAGGTGGTTGTAATTGCCAACGATCAGTAAATAAACGCAATTGAACAGAGTACAGACCTAATCTTTTAGCCCAGAGGTTTAAACGCTCTAACATTTCATTGAGAGAGTCACTGCTGGATAATTCAGAAATTAATAACAAGAGTTGGCTAAACAAAGATTCATTCTCAGAAGCTTGCTCTATTAATAAACGCATATCTTCTTCAAGATAGTGAATGCGATTACGTTGGCGTGACATTATCCACTCAACTAATGAGACAGTACCTCTAACGGGATGAGGAACTTGCATTTGCTCAATGTAACTTGCATTACGGATAAAAAAACCAGGATGCTCTGTGAGGTAACGAACCACTTGTTGATCATTAAGTTCGTTTGTTTCAGGGCAACAGAACTGCTCATTTTTATCCGTCATACAGATAGCCTCTCAAAAAATAATATTATAGCTGGATGATCCCATCATAAATATGTGTCGCAGGCCCGGTCATATAAAGAGGGTTACCCACTCCTTTCCATTCGATAAACAGCGATCCACCAGGCAACGTGACTTTCACTCGTTTATCTAATAAACCTTGTGAAATACCGATCGCAGCAGCAGCACAAGCTCCGCTACCACATGCATTAGTTTCACCCGCACCACGTTCAAATACTCGCAAATGAAGGTTATTCCTGTCTACGATTTGCATAAACCCAATATTAGCACGTTCAGGGAAACGTTCATGTTGCTCTAATACTGGCCCTAATAATTCCACTTCGGCTGTTTTGATATCTTCAACCTGAATAACACAATGGGGATTTCCCATCGAAACTACACCACATAATACAGTACGTTCCATTGCCCTGATAATATAGGTCTTTTCCGCTTTTTGTGCACGAAAAGGGACTTTTTGAGGATCAAACTCAGGCTCCCCCATGTTGACGCACACATCATCATTATCCATAACGTGTAAGGTCATTCTGCCGGACTGTGTACTGACTTTTATCTCTCTTTTATTTGTAAGCCCTTTTAGTCTCACAAATCGAGCAAAGCAACGCGCACCATTACCGCATTGTGCAACTTCACTTCCATCCGCATTAAAAATACGATAATGAAAATCAAGCTCAGGATCATAAGGCGCTTCAACCACTAACAATTGATCAAACCCAACACCAGTATGACGATTAGCTAATCGACATATCAATTCTGGTGAAAAATAAACATTTTGGGTCACGGCATCGACCACCATAAAGTCGTTACCAAGACCATGCATTTTTGAAAATTGCATCTTGCCCCTGCCTGAAACGAAATTACCGTTTCTAAGATTGACTAATTGGTCTGAGTTGAGGTGCTCTCAACTTGCTGGGTTGGCTGGGATGACTGCGTCATTTTTGCCTGAGTATCTTCAGGAGGGAAATAAAGAGGGCCTTTCAAGCCACAACCCGAAAGAGAAATCAGTGTTATTATAGCAAGAGTGCAACGTAAATACGTTTTCATTCGAAATCTGCCTGTCATTTATTTGGTTAATATCCTCTATAATCGCAGTTAGATCTCGAAAAGCAAATAGGAAATGAAGATGAACGACAGTGAATTTCACCAATTAGCTGACGAACTCTTGTCAGAAATAGAACAAACTATTGATAATTATGAAGGTGACGCAGATATTGATTGTGAAATCAATGGCGGTGTAATGACATTAACCTTTGAAAATAATAGCAAAATCATTATTAATCGTCAGGAAGCGTTTCATCAAATTTGGTTAGCGACACGCTCTGGTGGTTATCACTTTGATTGGAAAGATGATCAATGGATTTGTGATAGAAGTGGTGGTGAATTTTTAACCATGCTAGCACAAGCAATAACAGAACAAAGTGGGGAAGTGTTTTCTTTCTAAGAAGCCCAGTTAATTACAATAATGGGAGCTATCAAAGCTCCCATTATTGTTTATAGACCTATACTCAATTAAGAGTGTTGCACAGCTTTATAATCTGTAAATCCGTGGGCAACAACATTCATCTCAGGTTGAGCCTCTTTATTACCTAGATCGGATAATTTACCAAATGATCCGCCAGCAAAAGGTAACACTTGTGTTGATCCTTCCACTTTCACAATTTGATAAAACTGCGGCAAGTTAAAATTAATAAAGCTTGAGCCATATGTGAATCGATCATGAGAGGAAGAGTAAAAGCGGCTAACATCTTTCACTAACTCTTCTTTGCTTCCTTCACAATGGGAATAAATTTCGACACGATTTGCTTCATCTAAAATATAGATATTAAAGACATTATTATCTTCTGTAGTTTCAAAGAAGAACTGGATAATCCCTTCACACGCAAAACCATCAATGACCGCAGGTAAATAACGAGCATCTTTATCCAGCTTAACAGGCAATCCATGAAGTTTGTTATATGAAATTGCACCATAAAACTCGATAGCATTTTCTAATTTTTGCACCGACACATTTAGGCGCTCAAAAAATAAACCCCAAGTTTGTCCAGCAATACGTAAAGCTTTAAAACGTCCCGGCTCTAAACGATTCGTTGATAAACGTAGCTCAATACATTCTGATACTAACTGTTGCACGCGGGTACGAATTAAACCTCGTAGATGTTGGCTATAGCAGAATACTTCAACAGAGGCCGGTGGCGCCGCATCTTGGTGCATTTTACCTAAAATCGTTTTTAACGATTCCAACATAGATTGTGTGCCACTGAAATGAAGAGTTCTTACCTCATTCCAAGAGTTGCGGTACAACAAATCAATGCTACCAATAAGACATTGCTCTTTTTCACCAAAGCTAAAAACATCCAATTTTCTAAAATCAAAGTGAACCACTTGATCAGAAAAACTTTCTGTTGGATCTGTTTCCAAATTGACAATAATGGCTAGATGTCTAATTTCGCAAGGGCTATACAATGCTTTTGGTGTTGGAGCTGGTAAACGAATAGGGAAATGGCTCGACATATCCCTGACTAATTCATGTAGTTTAATTTCATCACAAGAGGAATCCCCTTGATGAATATAAACACGAGATCCTTTTGTTAACAGCCCATTAAAATAAGACCACGCCACTAATTTATTTAGGTAGCGGTTATATTCTAATGGTTGATGCCCAACGATATTTTCAAAATCAGGGGCACGATTATATAAATACCATCCGCTACGATTTGCTCGGCCTTGTGGTACATAAATAAAGGTTAAATGTGACTCTGATAAATCAGGTGATATTTGCGGATTAACCAGTGTTACTTTACCAGGCAATGCTTCGAATGCCGCATAAAGTTTACGTGTTAATACACCAATATCTTGTGGGCTTGCACTGACACTCAAATTATTGCGACGCGCAAAACGGATAAGATTACGATAGCTTTGCATCATCGTATCTAATAGTTCATTGTGCGCATCACGTACTCGCTCGATTTTCCAGCTATCACGGGTATCGAGTATCGTTAACCGTTCGTTATCCCATTGCCACTGAGTCACTAATTGAGATAAGACTTGTCGTCTCCAACCTTCGGATTCATTTTGTGTTTTTTCGTTAGATAATTTTTCACACACTTTTAGGTAGAAACAGCGACGGATAAGATCAAGGCGGGTTAAATCATTGATAGAAACTAAATAACGCGTAACACGCTCAAGCATCATACAATAAGCATCTAAACCGTAATTGACGATTTCACCACGGTGAAGATGTTGCTTCATCTCTAATGCCAGCAGTTTTCCATTAGGATAATCCGCGGAATAAGCTTCTAATAAAATACTTTTTAATACCGCTTTATATGGCGAATCAACGCTTTTATAAAGCTGCCATAAACTTGCACCAAAATACTCTTCGGCTGAAAGTTCACCTAACCCCCCCAAATCTAACCACTCATTGGGTGTTAATACGCCCTGAGCATAAAGGGAGTTAACATATTCATCATAATGGTGTTCTTCTTCTACTGGCACCATCGTCCATAGCAAGCGTTTACCTGCAAGACGTACCGCAGTACGGTAAAATTCGTCAAGTAAAAGAATATGTTGAGTAGAACCACAATCCTCTCCACCTAAGCTACCGCTTGCATGATGGCGAAATCTATTTTCATCGATTAAGAAAAATGTAACGTCAATGCCTAGCTCACCAGCCCACTGTTCAATCAGTTGGCACTTGCGTTGTAAAAGCGCACGCTCGTCCTGATCCAGCCATGATTGATGGCAGACCCAAATATCAATATCAGAGCAGTGACTTTGCCCAATAGAAGAAGTGCTACCCATCGAGTAGATGCCAGTAATTGGCAACTCTCCGCTGGCGTACCCTTCCATTGGCTCATCACATAATGCGTTAATCAGCTTATTGGCCCATTGACGTTGCATGTCATCAGGTTCAAAGAAACATGTACCGTGAGGAACATTTCCTTGTAGGTAGCCGGGTAACTCAGGATGGTGGTAATGCAATAAAACAGGAATTAAACCATAGACCTGTTTAAAAACATCACACATCGATGCAAATGCTCGTTCCAGTCTGAGTTGATTAATCGCATCCAGCCGTTGCTTCAGTGTTTCAATATAAAGATACAAGAGTTTCGCCTGAACAATACTAAGAAGATAGTAGAATCTGAGTTTATAAGTGACCGAGCTTGAGTTAATCCATTATTAATAGATAAAACTTTACTAACAAAATCTCGGAAACGTGATCAATTTAACACCTTGAGCGCAAGGCGTAAAGAGGAACTCAAAATATAGCACCAAGATCTAAAAACGATATTTAAGGGCTTAATCGTGTAAAGCTTCAATATTAATATGTTTATAATCATATAGATAAATCATTTTATTTGTGAAAAAAATGATAATAAAAATATTTCAATCCACCATTTAACCTACAAAAACCCCTGCTTACTTGATGATGAACAACAAAATAAATACTGACAAAACTTAGAAAATGACTAAAAAAATGAAAATAAAAATAACCACTTGATAAATATATATTTTTATTTTTCTTGTTGTTTTTTTTATTTTTACATTCAAATAATGAAATATTTTTTAGTATTAAAATAATAATATTTAAATAAATGTTTTATGTTCATTAAATATTTATTTACTTTAAATTTTAATTTATTTTTTTATTTTTTATTATTTCGCTTATTTTTATTTAATAATATTTTTGTTAAATTTTATCGTATATTTATATATGAAAAAATAATTACCAAAAAAACGTTATCTAAAATAATGGTTGTTTTATCAATGTGTTCAGATTAGGTATTACATTTATCTTATTTACCAACAACCAATTGTTAACAAAAATGGATCAATGTTTTATTTTTGTAAACAACCACACTCTTTATATAGATATAAAAAGAATAAAACTCAGAAAATAAATAAATTCATCGTAGTAGATCACTATTTTACTTATTTTTTATTTCCTTTTTCTTTTTTTCTTTTTCGATTAACCCTCTATTTCTTTCATTGTTATCACGACTCAAAGCGCCTTAACTGGAAAATTGAGCCTTAAAGTGTTAAAACAATGCCTTATTTCTAAACAAAAATATCGCTAATCGCTCGGAAGAGATAATACTATTATGTCAAAAAGTACCATCCGTATTGCTACCCGCCAAAGCCCTCTTGCTATGTGGCAGGCGCTCTATGTGAAAGAACAACTACAACTTGCTCATCCAGGTTTAGTCGTCGAATTAATACCGATGGTCACTAAAGGTGACATCATTTTAGATACACCTTTAGCTAAAGTGGGTGGTAAAGGGCTCTTTGTAAAAGAATTAGAACTTGCTCTACTTGGATCACGCGCAGATATCGCCGTTCATTCTATGAAAGATGTTCCGATTGATTTTCCTGAAGGTCTAGGATTAGTGACAATTTGTGAACGCGAAGATCCTCGAGATGCCTTTGTTTCTAACCATTATGATTCATTAGAGCAACTCCCAGCAGGTAGCATTGTAGGCACATCAAGTTTACGTCGCCAATGTCAATTAAAAGCACAACGCCCTGACCTGATTATTCGTGATTTACGAGGTAATGTTGGCACCCGCTTAAACAAATTAGATAACGGCGATTACGATGCTATTATTCTTGCTGTTGCAGGCTTAAAACGCCTTGGTCTAAATGAACGTATCCGCACACCATTATCCGCAGAGCAATCTTTACCTGCAGTTGGACAAGGTGCTGTGGGTATTGAATGTCGTTTAGATGACAATGATACTCGTCAGTTATTAGATGCTCTCAATCATTCCCGAACAGCAATTTGTGTTAAAGCAGAGCGTGCAATGAATACGCGCCTTGAAGGCGGTTGCCAGGTTCCAATTGGAAGTTACGCTATTTGGCAAGATAACAAAATTTGGTTACGGGCTTTGGTCGGTTCACCTGATGGTGAAACTATTTTACGTGGTGAGCGTTTAGTATCCCCACAAGAAGCTGAAACCGCAGGTATTTCTCTGGCTGAAGAGCTTTTAGATAAAGGTGCCAGAGCCATTCTAACAGCGGTATATCAGGGTAATGCACCCGCATGAGTATTTTAGTCACTCGCCCTGATCCTGCTGGAAAAGCATTAACCCAGCGTTTAATTAATGCAGGTAAAACAGCATTTCAAGCACCTTTAATAGAGATCACCGCAGGTCGTGAGCTTCCTTTATTAGATGCTAAACTAAAAGGATTAAAGGCGGGTGATTGTGTTTTTTTACTTTCTAAAAATGCGGTGTCATACGCAAACAGGCAACTGAATCAATTACAACAATCATGGCCAGATACGCTATCCTATTATGGAATAGGTCAAAGCACAGCAAAGGATTTCCAACATTTAAGCGGTCTTTCTATTCACTATCCTGAGCAAGGAGAAACTAGCGAAGATCTTCTCGCGCTTCCTACACTCAATCTGGTGAAAAATAAACAGATCTTACTGCTTAGAGGTAACGGTGGTCGTGACTTACTTGCAACAACATTACGCCAACGAGGTGCAATGATTGATGAATGCGAATGTTACCAACGCCTATTTATTAATTATTCCCCTGACAATTTTGCGCTTCAGTGGGAAAAAGCACAGGTTGATACACTTGTTGTCACTAGCGGTGAAATGTTACAACAACTCTTTGATCTGGTCGCTGAATCTAAGAAAGCATGGCTGTTAAACTGCCATTTACTGGTGGTGAGTGAACGATTAGCAACAATAGCAAAAACATTAGGGTGGGAAACCGTCACCGTTGCTGAAAGTGCCAATAATGATGCTTTATTTCATGCATTAATATAGAACCTAAATGAGACGCCGATATGACGGAACAGAAAAATACAAATGATAATGACTTGCCAAAAGATGCAGCTAAAGCTGATGAGAATGTCCGCTATCAGGAAGTCAAACCTGTTAATAACAAGCGCTCAGGTCTAATTGGAAGTGCTGTTGCTATCCTTGTTATTTTGGCAATCGGTGGTAGCCTTTACTATTACACCAATCAACAAGCATCAAAGCTGAGTGTAGAAAATCAATCACTCAAATCTGAGCTTGCCCAATTACAACAACTCCAAAATACTTATCAACAACGCTTTGACAATATTGATAGCATGTTTAACTCACAAAAACAGACTATCGATAAATTACAAAACGAGCGCCAAACAACAGAGCGTCAAATTCAAGATCTACAAACACGTTTTGCCGCTATTTCCAGTGCAGATGTGAAAAGTTGGCTATTAGCGCAAGCCGATTTTATGGTTAAAATGGCGGGTCGTAAGTTATGGAATGACCAAGATGTGGTGACCGCAGTAAGTTTACTAAAAGGTGCGGATAGTAGCTTGGCAGAAATGAACGATCCAAGTTTACTTGAAATTCGTCGTGCTATTAATGAAGATATCAGTAGTTTAGCCGCATTAACCAAGATTGATAACGACGGCACTATCTTACAGATAAATCAATTAGCTAATCAGGTTGATAATCTGCGTTTAGCAGATCTTGAGCGTAATGGCTCACCAATGGATAAAGATGACGAAACTATTTCAGGTTCGCTGTCAGATTGGAAACAAAACCTAAGTAAAAGCTGGAAAAGCTTTATGGATGACTTCATTACTATCCGTCGTCGAGATACTGAAGCCGTTCCTTTATTAGCACCCAACCAAGATATCTATTTACGTGAGAATATTCGTTCACGTTTATTAATTGCTTCCCAAGCTGTTCCTCGCCATCAGACTGAGATCTACCAGCAATCGCTTGAAGCAGTATCCACTTGGGTTCGTGCTTATTTTGATACCTCTGATCCAAGTACAACCGCATTTTTAGATACGGTATCTGAATTAGAGAAGCAACCTATTACGCTTGCAATGCCGTCAGAATTGAAAAGCCCGACATTGCTAGAAAAGCGTGTAGAAAAACAAATCCGCAATCTACTGGCACAAAATGAGTATGCAGAGCCACAAGTAACTGAAGTGCAAGCTGTTGAAGCCCAAGATGCTCAAGCCGTAGAAGCTGATAGTACATCGAAAAGCGTACAAGATACCGCAGCTGATAGCGCAACGGCTGATACAGCAGTAACACAACAAGGAGAATAAGCTTATGTTAAAAATACTACTCCTTTTTGTGGTGCTTATTGCTGGCATCATTTTTGGTCCACTATTGGCAGGCCATCAAGGTTATGTGCTTATACAAACGGATGATTGGGATATTGAAACCAGTGTGACCAGCCTTGTCATTATGTTTGTTTTACTGCAATTAGCACTGTTACTAATTGGTTGGAGTTATCGCCGTTTTATTGGTACAGGTTCAAAAGCCTATAGTTGGTTTTCTTTCCGTAAACGTAATCGTGCTCGTAAACAAACGAGTATGGCGTTAATGAAATTAGCAGAAGGCGACTTTAAAGAAGTTGAAAAACTGATGAGTCGCAACGCAGACTATGCAGAACAGCCAGTTGTAAACTACCTATTAGCAGCAGAAGCTGCACAACAGCGTGGTGATGAATTCCGAGTTCAGCAACACCTTGAACGAGCAGCTGAACTTGCCGATACCAATCAACTCCCAGTTGATATTACACGGGTGCGTATTTTATTAGCGCAAAATGAAAATCATGCGGCACGTACTGGGGTTGATGAATTATTAAATCAAGCACCTCGCCATCCTGAGGTTTTACGTTTAGCTGAAACGGCTTATACCCGAACCGCTGCTTGGCAAGCATTGCTTGATATCATCCCATCAATGCAAAAAATTGCGTTGCATACAGATGATGAATTAGAGCAATTACGCCAAAAAGCCTACATTGGCATTATGGGACAAAAAATGTCCGAAAGTGGCTGTGATGGGCTAAAAAATTGGTGGAAAGCACAACCACGTAAAGTACATCATGATAATGCATTACGTGTTGTTTTAGCTGAACATCTTATTGAGTGCAACGATCCTGTTACTGCTCAAACGATCATTTTAGAAGGGATCAAACGTCAGTATGATGAACGCTTGATCTTACTATTGCCACGTTTAAAAAATACAGATGCTAATGTGATTTTAAAAGTACTAAATACACTGATTAAGCAACATGGTCCTACACCATTGCTCAACAGTACATTAGGTCAAATAGCCATGCAGCAAGGGCAATGGGTACAAGCAGAAACGGCATTTCGTAATGCGTTGAAACAGCGTCCTGATGTTCATGACTTTGCGTGGCTTGCTGATGCCTTGGATAAACAGAAAAAATCTGAAGAGTCGGCTAAAGTGCGTAAAGATGCTTTATTAATGACACTGAAAAAAGATTCAGTCATCTTTGAAGAGCCGAAAAAAAGTAAGTAAGCTCATTCGATAAAAATGTGATCATAAATTGTTTGATTAACTGATTTAAAAACCCTCTTTATTATTGAGGGTTTTTTATTTTATTTAAAAGCCATGTTGAAATAACAACACCACTTCTACACATAAAGTCAAAAAGATATATACCCAAGCAATACGGTAAAAACGGCTGGGTATTCCTTTCACGTTTTCTTGATTAAATGACAAATAATATTTTCTTGCTTGGTAAAACACCACGATATAAATCAGTGCAATCCCCTGACAAAGAAAAGCCACATATTTAGCCCATGATTTGCCACCAATAATCAGCATAATCAACGGGATCAAAAAGAATAACAATGGGCCAAACTTCTCTATAAGAAAGAGTCTTTCCTGTGCAAGGTATGCTTTTTGTTTATTTATCATAATGCTGCTATCTCCCGTCTATCCTTGCGCTGGATGATAACGTGATAACGCGATGAACACAAAACGGATGAGCTATATGGCGTAAAAAAAAGCATATAGAAAAAAACGCCTGTATAAAACTATACAGGCGCATAAATATACAATCAGGTCTACAGACGGATGGTGCCTCACTCAACGTTTCGTCCTGTTGATGATGAATGATGTTCATCGTTAACGTGGACGTAGGCACCGAATAATCGGCTCTGCATCATTCCTAGGTTTATGAAGTCAAAGCTATCATAAGGAGTGGAATGAGCATCTACAATATAAATAATGCATTTAGCGTGCCAATTTTTATTTTTTTGATAATAAAAATCTCCCACCTCAAAAAGATAAGATAACTTATTGAATTTTAGTTTCCCTTTTCTGTTTCACTCATCCTTTATGATAAAAAGTACGTCACCTATGCTTTCATGCTGCTATTGCTAAATAGAAAAGAAAATATAAGGCCTAACATACGTCTCTTTTTCACGACAAGAAAAACACACAAGTTATTTAATGGCATTAAATCAATAGGTTAAATGTCACCTATTGACGACATTAAAAATGCTAAGTGTTGGCATTTGCCGACATAAAAAATAAAATCTTTATATTTCATATAATTAAATTATGATTTTTTATTAACTCACCTATTCATTTTATGAAGATTAAAATAAGGCAATAAATTAAATTATTAATAAAGCTTAAGTGATAAGACCAGATATCACTTATAAAGAGTGACGATATTATTCCTATGTGAGATCAATTAAGAATAAGCACCAGAAAAAATAGCCAAAGCTAAAATTGGATATGGATATGGATATGGATATGGATATGGATATGGATATGGATATGGATATGGATATGGATATGGATATGGATATGGATATGGATATGGATATGGATATGGATATGAAAAAATAAATATGCTGAGTTTAAATGTAAAGGTATAAATCGCAGATACGAAAAAGCCCCGATAAAATCGGGGCTTTCTCTTATTGGTCGGCGAGAGAGGATTCGAACCTCCGACCCACTGGTCCCAAACCAGTTGCGCTACCAGGCTGCGCTACTCGCCGTCTGAATCACTGCTCTTATCTTGTTTATTGGTGCGAAGGGGGGGACTTGAACCCCCACGTCCGTTAGAACACTAACACCTGAAGCTAGCGCGTCTACCAATTCCGCCACCCTCGCATAAACAATAACTAAGATAAGATGGGGTGGCTAATGGGACTCGAACCCACGACAACTGGAATCACAATCCAGGGCTCTACCAACTGAGCTATAGCCACCATAACAGCTATCTTATTTACTTCTTACAACAACGCTCTTCACCGTAACTCTTAGCACGCTTTAATGGCGCGCCCGACAGGATTCGAACCTGAGACCTCTGCCTCCGGAGGGCAGCGCTCTATCCAGCTGAGCTACGGGCGCTTCACGCCGTTGCGGGAGAGGATAGTACGGATTTACGCACTGTCTGTCTAGTGCTTTTTGAAAAAAAAAGTTTGTTTGACGATAGTTTGTGCATTTCGTCGATAAATGGAGCGTTTTTACACGCTAAACGCCCCACCAGTATAATAATTAAACAATAAAGATGCTAGATGAAAGTGTGAATAAATCATTTAGCTAACAAACAAACGCTCAATGACCATCACAATTTATTGGAATAGTAGTATCCAACAAATTTTAGCAACTTAAATTGGCGTTTAATTCGGCTTGGTTGTGATAACAAACGATATAACCATTCTAAGCCAAGGTTCTGCCATGCTTTAGGTGCTCTCTTCACATGACCTGTAAATACGTCATAAGTCCCCCCCACTCCCATATATAATGCATCAGGATAAATCTCACGACATGCACGAATAAATAACTCTTGCTTAGGTGAACCCATAGCAATAGTCACTATCTTCGCACCAGAGGCCTTTATACGCTCAAATAACGCATCTCTATCTTGAGGTGTGAAGTAACCATTTTGACTCCCAACAATATTCACATTCCATTGTGATTTTAGCTTATCTTCGGTTTGAGCTAGAATTTCTGGTTTGCCACCAACAAGAAAGACTGGCGTTCCTTCTTTACCTGCTCTTTCCATTAATGCTTCCCATAAATCTGCGCCCGCAATACGAGAAACATTGGCATCTGGATACTTACGGCGAATACCCCGCACAACACTAATGCCATCGGCATAAAGATAATCTGCTTCGTTAAGCAATTCATTCAAGGCTGTATCGGTTTCTGCGGTTAGGATTTTTTCTGCATTTATCGCAATTAGAGATCCACTTTTTATTTGTGTTCCTTCATAAAGATAATCCAGAAAATGAGCCATATCGCGAAATCCCCAGATATTATGTCCACGGATTGAATACTTCGGAATTGAATTGGATCCCATTACTTTTCCTTTTTCTCTAAACGAGGTTCACCTTGTATTTGACGAGTCACGTAATTACGCACTAATCCCGCGCTTTCAAATAACCAATACAGCAGTTTTGCAACAACTAAACATAAACCAAAAACCAGACAGAAAAACACAACACGAGAGACAAAGGAATCAACCCCTTCTCGCGCTAAAACAATCATATTAAAAATAGCCCCAAAGCAGAATGCTTGTAAAATAGCGGATTTATAACGATTGTTTTCATTAAGCCCTTGCTGATACAACCAATCAAACCATTTAATAATTAATCCCACCACGATTGCACCTAATGGGATAAACACAACGCCCCCCATCACCACTAAAGAACCAATTAAGGTTGGTGAAATCGCAAGGCCTGCATGGTAATCAAGGACTTCCCATGTAAAGTAGTTTGCTGAATTGAGTACCACATCAGGACGCTCAGGCCAAACCCAAGAAGGAATAAAAACATAAAAATCACGAATAATCGGGGCAAGCCCTTGGAACTCAATCTTGTCATAATTATCAAGTAATAATGCTAAATTTTCCCAAGGAGAGAACGTATCACGAGTTAGGTACAAGAAAGTATAGAAAGCCTCAGCCCCACTGACATCAAGCCCATAGCGTTTTAATGCCAGCCAGAACATCCCGACAATACTCATCACCCCCGCAGCAACCAGCATCCACAACGTTATCCAACCACGAACAATGCCGATAAATAAAAACAGAGCAAAAGCGATAATGATATTCGCGCGAGTTCCACCCACAATGATATAAGTTAAAATTCCGAAACCGACCGTTGCACACAGGAAGAAAATCCAGCGTTGTTGTGTCGGTTTTAAGAAATAAACCACCAGCATGGCGGGAATAAAGAAGTAGAAAAAGCGCTTAAGCGCCACACCAGATACTTGGCTTGAAAAAATTTGGCTGTATGTTTTGAGCTTAAAGAGTAAAAAACCATTTTGTAGGAAGAAAATTCCCACTGTCACAAATGCAATTAATGCCAATAAGATCCAAGTAAGATTAGTTTCTACTCTATTCATCGTAAATAACGACCTAGAAGGGCCGCTAACAGGCTTTCTCAACCTAACCTTATAAGTTACATAATAAATAGCATAGAAGCTGGTAGAGGCTAATAATGCGTATAATAATGAATCAACAGGAACAACGGCCACATCAAATTGGAACACCAACATACAGGTCAGTGGAAAGCCAAAATAGAATGTCAGCAAATAGAGCATTGAGAAAAAAACATTAAAATTAAAACGAACTCGACGAAACTCTTGATAAGTCAGTAATAAAATAAAACTTAAGGAGATAAAATAAACGAGTGTTAAGCCACCCAGTTCCGCCAATGTCATTGGGGCTCTCCTGTGCTTATCTCAATCAACTGTTTCCAACCTTCAGTAAAATTAGGTGCAAAGAAGGCAATATTTTGGCGATCAAGCATAAGTAATTGACGTTGAGCTTCTTCAATCAGTGCAACATCTAATTTATCACCTGAGAAAAAGACTGGAACATTTTGTTCTGTTAAATCTTGCCAAAATGGGTTTTGACGGCTAATAACAAAAGGGATCGCAAATTGGATAAGTAAACAAAGCGTACCAATGCCTTGCTGTCGATGAAAAATAAAATAGCCTAAATCGCATGTCTTTAATAAGGCTAAATAATCATCAAATGCCAGTTTGTCACGTAAAATTTCAACCTGATTATCAGGAAGTAACTGATTAACAGCGTGAGAGACTTCATCAATATATGCGTCATTATTATCAGGATATCCCATTGGGATAATCACTTTTGCGCGCGTTCCGTATTGTTCTGCTATCGATTGTAATGCTTCAACATGGCGATTTGATCTGTCTCCTGAATTTCCGACAATAATAGTGATTTGTTGTGCATCAATAGATGACTTTTCTGTCACAGTCAGAGCAGGATCCATTCTTGTTGGGAAATAGAGCAAACTTGCTGGAATATTAACGTTAAATTGCGCGAAGTAGTTAAGATCACCTCGTGTGCCAAACACTCGCCCCACCCGTTTTTGTGCCAACTTACGAAGAAGATAAAACAGTCTAAATTTGAGTTGCTTAGAATCCTGATACAGATCAGCCCCCCAAATATGCCACCAAAACTGATGACGCTTAATTTTACCTGTCAGTAATGCCAGCCAAATCGGAGCATTAAATTGGCCTAACAAAAGGAATCGTTGGTGAGTATCGGCCTTTGCCAATGTAATCACTCTCTGCGCAACCTGCTTTTTATCCGCTAAACACTCAATGTCTAAAGCTGGGTAGCTTTCTTGCAGTGAAGTATCTTTACTGGCAACGATAAAACGAGGTTTATACGTTAATCCCGCCTCAGTAACGAGGTGGTCGTTAAAAAACCGTAACATTGTGTTGTTATGATGCACAATGTCTGAACCTAGTACGTAAATCAAAGTTGTCATTTGCGCCTGCAATAAATCACGAAAACAGAACTACAGAGAAGGAAGTAAATAATATACGTTGCCATATAGGCTTGAGCAGCACCAAGTGCGCCATGTTCAGGAATAAGCCAACGGGAAAATAGTGTTAGTAAAGCAAATTGACTTACTTCTGTAAGGATATAAAAACGTAGTGCCGCTTTTGCAATGACCAAATAGCCAAAGACATAGGCGCCTACTTTTAAAACATCACCGACAAGTTGCCATGCAAATAAATCACGCATAGCGACAAATTTATCTGAAAACAGTAACCAAATTGCAAAATCACGCAATAACCACACCATAAAACTGGCAACGGCAACCGCAGGAAGTACAAACTTCAGTGATTTCACGATCTCTTTGGTAATATCACTCTTTTGCGTTAATCGAGAGAGTGTTGGCAACAAATAAACAGAAAAAGAGGCTGTAATAAACTGCAAGTAAGCATCTGAAATGCTAGTTACGGCTTGCCAAATACCAACATCATCCCAGCTATAGTGCTCAGCAAGTAGATTACGCATCATAATATAAGCGACTGGTAACGTAATCGATGTCAGTATCGCCATAATAGTAAATTTACCAAGATGGCTTGCTATTGCCTTATCCCAACGAGGTTTAAGCTCACTTAACGCAAATCGCTTACGTTTTACTACTAAAAATGTAGCAGGAAATAAAATAAGTGCAGGAACTAATGCTAGTCCAATTAATGCACCGTGATAACCCGCAAATAAATAGCATAAATAATAAGCAATAACACCAATAATGCTACCTGCGATCACAGATAAGGCATTACCAGCCGCATCACGATAACCTTTTAATATGGCAAGAAAATAGTTGCTATATGCTATTCCCATTTGAATAAAAGCAACGGCTCTTACAATATCCTGATATTGATGATAATCATCACCAAATAACACTTGGCTAATGGGAGCAGAAAAAAGAAGAAATAAAACAGCTAATAGTGTAGAGAACAGCAAGATCATAGCCGATGATGTGCCCAACACATTTTTGCGTTGAATATCATCATCTTGATATTGTGCGATTAATTTCGTTACACCATTAAAAATTCCCGCACCAGACAATACACCAAGTACGGTAATTAATTGACGAAAGTTACCTGCTAATCCCACGCCAGAAGGACCAAAGGAGACAGCGAGTAACTTGACGACAAGCAGGCCAGCCCCGATTTTTATCAGGGTTGATCCCGCTGTCCAAATTGATGCTTTGGCTAATGACATAATTAAGCAAAGAAATCGCGAATATGGCCAATAACGGTTTGCTGTTCTTCTTCTGTCATATTGTAGAACATAGGTAAACGCACTAAACGTTCACTTTCTTGCGTAGTGAAAATATCTTCACCATCAAAACGGCCAAACTTCATACCTGCTGGGCTGGTATGCAATGACACATAGTGGAAGACAGTTAAAACATCGTGCGCTTTCATATAATCATTAAACGCAGTACGTTGCTCGATATTGTTCAGTTTGATATAGAACATATGCGCATTGTGTTCTAATCCTTCAGGAACGATTGGAAGCGCTAATAAGTCTTTCTCTGCTAATGGCGTCAATGCGTCATAGTAAATCTGCCAAAACGCTAAGCGACGTTCATTAATTTTTTCGGCTTCTTCAAGCTGTGCCCATAAATATGCAGCTTGTAAATCTGACATTAAGTAACTAGAACCAATATCACGCCAAGTGTATTTATCGACTTGTCCACGGAAAAATTGGCTACGATTAGTGCCTTTTTCACGGATAACTTCTGCACGATTGATTAAGTCAGGATCGTTAATGAGCGTTGCACCACCCTCACCACCTGATGAGTAGTTTTTAGTCTCATGGAAGCTATAGCAACCAATATGACCAATAGTGCCCAAAGCCTTACCTTTGTAAGTTGACATGACGCCTTGTGCAGCATCTTCGATAACAAACAGATTATGTCTTTTCGCAATAGCCATAATCGTGTCCATTTCACACGCAACACCCGCATAATGAACAGGCACGATAGCACGAGTTTTATCTGTAATTGCCGCTTCAATTTTTGTTTCATCGATATTCATGGTATCTGGACGAATATCAACAAAAACAATGGTTGCCCCACGTAATACAAACGCATTAGAGGTCGAAACAAAGGTAAAACTCGGCATAATGACTTCATCGCCTGGCTTGATATCTAATAAGATAGCAGCCATTTCAAGCGATGCAGTACAAGATGGCGTTAACAGCGTTTTATGACAATGAAATTGTTCTTCTAACCACTTTTCACATTTTTTTGTGAAATTGCCATCACCACAGAGCTTGCCACTTTCCATGGCCTGTTTCATATATTCTAATTCGGTGCCGACAACGGGTGGTTTATTAAACGGAATCATATTATCCCCTGTATAACCAATAAGTGGTGCTCTCTATTAAGCCCCCACTGTGTGTGTATAAACGCGAAGCTGCAATATTGCTGATTTGTGTTGCAACATATAGGGTTGAAATACCTTGCTGTTGACACCAAAACTTCGCGGCCGACATCAGTTGTTTACCAATGCCTTGTCCTGTTCTATTGGGCATTACCGCAAGTAACCCCACTCTTGCTTCACTTTCAGATAGACGACGTAAAGTGACAAAACCACTTATGTTATTTTCAATATCATAAGTTAGTAAGCAGATATCATCGAACGTGCCTAGTACGGCTTTTTTAACCCATAATGCGTAAAAACGACTGCTATCGTCTTCTTGATACCAAGGTGCTCGAAAACGACTTTGTACAAAAGCCTCTGATGCAGTTGTCATCAGTAAATTAATATCAGCGTCATTGGCTTTTCTAAAACATAATTCAGGCGCTTTCTTACAAGCATTTTCTATGCCAATTGGAAGTTTAAAATCAATTTCACCTTCCGCAAATTGAAAACCTAATTGACTGAGTTTATCGATGAGTGAAAGCTCATGAGATGCGACTTTAGCCTGAACTAGAGCAAATGCATCAAGCTGTTTGTCTATTAATACAGGCGCTTGAGTATCAAACTCAAGACGCCCTGTTTTGAGTGAGAAAAATTCACTTTCCCACTCAAGATAATTAATATTGGCGAGGACGGACATGTAATAAATCCAATAGATAGCGACCATAACCCGTTTTAGACAGTGATTTTGCACTTTCTCTTACTTGGTCATCAGTGAGCCATCCATTACGCCAAGCAATCTCTTCAAGACACGCCACTTTAAATCCTTGGCGCTTTTCAACTGTTTGAACGAAAGTACTGGCTTCAATTAAACTGTCGTGAGTGCCGGTATCTAACCATGCAAAACCACGCCCTAACAGTTCAACATTAAGCTCACCACACTCAAGATACATCTGATTAATAGACGTAATTTCTAGTTCACCACGAATTGAGGGTTTTACTTTTTTAGCAAAATCCACCACACGGTTATCGTAGAAGTAAAGCCCTGTTACTGCCCAATTAGATTTAGGCTGTTCCGGCTTTTCTTCAATCGACAGTACTTTGAAATTATCATCAAATTCAACAACACCAAATCGTTCAGGGTCCATTACTTGATAACCAAAAACTGTCGCTCCGCGTTCACGTTGAGCAACTTGTTTTAGTTTTGGACTAAACCCTTGACCAAAATAGATATTATCGCCTAACACTAAACAGCAATGATCATCACCAATAAATTCTTCACCTAAAATAAACGCTTGAGCTAAACCATCTGGCGATGGCTGTATTTTATATTGAAGATGAACACCAAATGCAGAACCATCACCTAATAAACGTTGAAATGAGGTCATGTCATCGGGTGTTGTGATGATCAAAATATCTCGAATACCAGCAAGCATCAGAACTGAAAGCGGATAATAAATCATGGGCTTATCGTAGATAGGCAACAACTGTTTCGATACCCCTTTGGTTATCGGATGTAGTCGTGTACCAGAGCCACCCGCTAGAATAATACCTTTCATCATTTATCCTTTTACTTAATCAGTTTCCAAGCCCTAAACGTTCACCTGCGTAAGAGCCATCAAGTACACGTTTCCACCATGTTTCGTTATTTAAGTACCACAAAACAGTTTTACGAATACCTGATTCAAATGTCTCTTCGGGCTTCCAACCTAATTCAGCTTCAATTTTCGCAGCATCAATGGCATAACGCAGATCATGACCAGGTCTATCTTTTACATATGTAATTAAATCAGCGTATTGAGCAACACCTTCTGGTTTTGCTGGATATAACTCTTCTAATAGCGCACAAATTGTTTTAACAACATCAATATTACGGCGTTCATTATGACCACCAATATTGTAGGTTTTACCCGGTGTTGCTGTTGTTGCGACTAAATAGAGAGCTCGAGCATGATCTTCAACATAGAGCCAATCACGAATTTGCTCACCTTTTCCATAGACAGGTAATGGCTTTCCTGAAATCGCATTTAAAATAATTAAAGGGATTAATTTTTCAGGGAAATGATAAGGGCCATAGTTATTTGAACAGTTTGTGATCACCGTAGGTAAGCCATAAGTCCGTAACCATGCACGTACTAAATGGTCACTTGATGCTTTAGAAGCAGAATAAGGGCTACTTGGGGCATAAGGTGTGGTTTCAGTAAAGAAATCATCTGTACCTTCTAGATCGCCATATACTTCATCTGTTGAGATATGGTGAAAACGAAATGCCGCTTTCTTATCTTCAGAGAGTACTTGCCAATAATGACGAGCCGCTTCCAGTAATGTGTAAGTACCGACAATATTGGTTTCAATAAATGCCGCAGGACCATCAATAGAACGGTCAACATGACTTTCTGCTGCTAAATGCATCACAACATCTGGTTGATATTGAGCAAATAAGCGGTCAAGCTCTGCTCTATCACAGATATCAACTTGCTCAAACGCATAGCGTTCACTGTTAGCCACTGTCGCTAATGACTCTAAATTACCGGCATAAGTCAGCTTATCCACCACAACAACACTGTCATTGGTGTTTTCAATAATATGTCGAACAACAGCAGAGCCGATAAAACCGGCTCCACCCGTAACTAGAATGCGTTTCAACGCCATACTCCTTTCGTATCTACAATCCATTTTTGAGTGACTTTACTACCTGGGATCGCTTTAAATTGCTGATGATCAACGAGCATCAAGACAATATCAGCATCTTTTAATGCTTGCTCAGTTGACACTAACTCCGTGATCCCTTTCAGTTTTGTTGGTAACTCATGAATATTAGGTTCAACAGCCCATGTTGTACCGCTGTGCCAATCTGCCACTTGTTTGGTGATGTTCATAGCTGGGCTTTCACGTAAATCATCAATGTTAGGTTTAAAGGCTAAACCAAAGCAGGCTATTTTAATTTCATTAGCACGTTTACCCGTTTCAGTCAGGCAATCAGCAACCGCAGCTTTCACTTGATCAATAACCCACACTGGTTTGCCATCATTGACTAAACGCGCAGTGTGAATTAAACGAGATTGCTTTGGATTTTGTGACACGATAAACCAAGGGTCAACTGCGATACAGTGTCCACCAACACCTGGACCTGGTTGTAAAATATTGACGCGTGGATGGCGGTTCGCCAAGCTAATTAGCTCCCACACATTGATATCTTGGTCAGCGCAAATCAGCGATAATTCGTTAGCAAATGCAATATTAACATCACGGAAGCTATTTTCCGTTAGCTTACACATTTCTGCGGTACGTGCATTGGTGATAACACATTCACCTTCAAGGAAAATTTTGTATAGCTCACTCGCACGCTCGGAGGATTTACGGTTCATCCCACCAACAACTCGGTCATTACGAATAAGCTCAATCATAACCTGGCCTGGTAATACACGCTCAGGACAATAAGCAATATCAATATCTGCTTCTTCACCGTCTTGATGAGGGAACGTTAAATCTGGGCGAGCTTCGGCTAACCACAGTGCCATTTGTTCAGTAGAACCAACAGGTGACGTCGATTCAAGGATAATAAGGTCACCTTTTTTCAGTACAGGTGCAATAGAGCGAGCCGCTGATTCAACATAGGCTAAATCAGGCTCATGTTCACCTTTAAACGGTGTTGGTACCGCAATAAGGAAAGCATCTGCTGGCTGTGGCGTGGTATAGGCTTTTAAATGCCCCTCTTCAACGGCTTGTTTAACAACTTTATCGAGATCAGGTTCAACAATGTGAATTTGACCTTTATTAATTGTATCAACTGCATGCTGATTAACATCAACACCAATGACGCTTTTTTTACGAGAGGCAAAAGCTGCCGCTGTAGGTAAACCAATGTAGCCGAGGCCGATAACAGAAATAGTTTCAAAACTCATAATGTCACCTGATTTTTTTTCAATGCTTCAAGAATACGTTGGCAGGCATGTCCATCACCATAAGGATTTGTCGCCTTACTCATTTGGTGATACGCGTTTTCGTCTGTCAATAAAGAGGTTACTTCGCTAACAATACGTTTGGTGTCGGTTCCCACCAAGCGAACAGAACCCGCTTCAACTGCTTCTGGGCGCTCTGTTGTGTCTCGCATGACCAGAACGGGCTTACCTAATGAAGGCGCTTCTTCTTGGATCCCACCAGAATCGGTCAAAATAAGGTAAGCATGGTTCATTAGATAAACAAATGGGAGATAATCTTGTGGCTGTATTAGTTTAATGTTGTCAATACCGTGAAGAATGCGTTGAACAGGCTCACTCACATTTGGGTTTAAGTGAACAGGATAGACAACTTCAACATCAGGGTGCGCTAAGGCAATTTCAGCTAATGCTTGGCAAATACGTTCGAAACCACCACCAAAGCTTTCGCGACGATGCCCCGTCACAAGGATCATTTTTTTATCTGGCTGAATAAAAGGATAGTTTACAGCGAGTTCATTCAAGAGTGTTTGATTGCCCATCACTCTATCACTCACCCAAAACAGTGCATCAATAACAGTATTTCCGGTAACAAAAATATTTTTATCGGCAACCGCTTCTCGTACCAGATTTAATTTTGCTGTCTCTGTTGGCGCGAAATGATACATGGCAAGATGCCCTGCAATGGTACGGTTGGCTTCTTCTGGCCATGGTGAATAAAGATTACCTGTACGCAATCCTGCTTCCACATGACCAACCGGAATTCGTTGATAAAAAGCGGCTAAACTTGCTGCCATGGTTGTCGTTGTATCACCATGCACCAAAACAACATCAGGTTGGAATGATGCTAATACCGGTTTTAACCCTTCTAAAATACGACAGGTAATATCCGTTAAATCTTGTCCTGGTTTCATAATATTGAGATCATAATCTGGTTTGATCTCAAAAAGATTTAATACCTGATCAAGCATTTCTCGATGTTGGGCCGTAACACATACCTTCGCTTCAAACGAATCATCATTTGCTAAAGCGTGCACTAAAGGTGCCATTTTTATCGCTTCAGGGCGTGTGCCAAAAACAGTCAACACTTTCACAGTGGCTCTCTTTTTTTCGTTGTTATATCGCTTATTTTTGGGAAAGCAATATGCCCTTATACTCAATACATCAGGTGCCGAAACACCTGATGTCTCGTTATTGTCATCAGACAAAATTTAATAATTATTATTTTTTTAATGAGCTACGTCTTACTAATGCAACACCTGCACCTGCCAATACACCAATTGCACCCCAAAGCACCATCATAAAGGCACGACGAGGACTATCACGTTTTACAGGATCTTCAGGAGTACGTAAGAAACGGTAAGTTTGGAAGTTATCTTGCAATTTTGCCCCCACAGCGAGGGTCGCTAACATTGCTGTATTTTGATCATAATCACTATCAAAATCAGCACCTGTTGCTACTAAAGTTTCTAGTTGCGATTGCAATAGAGGAACGCCTAGCAGAAATAATTTAGAGTCAGGTAACTCATCAATCGCAATAGAGGTCTGTTTTTGAGAAATACCTTGTTTCTCAGCAACTTTTATTGATTGCTCTAATAAGTTAATTTGACGTTGGTAAGCCGCTTGAGCTGCCATTTCTTGGCGTTTAACTAACGCTTTCATTGACTGTGTTCTTGTTGCCCATGCGGTTATCACTTCATCATTAAGATGAGTAGATGCTCTTTTATTAGCGAAAGCGATATACTCATTTAATAATTGGCTCGCCTCTTTTGATGATTCTGCAATGAGTCTTAATTGATCATTAACCAACTTTTTCTCATCAGAAGGCGTAAATTGAATATTGTTAATTAACTCATCCAATAACGCAGCATTAGCTTGCTCATCATTTTCTTTGCGTTGCTTGAAATAATCCGTTTGTAGCCAAAACTCGCGACGAGTATCAAAAGCAGCAATTTGAGTAACAAACTCTTGATAAGCTTCATCAGGAATACTTAAAGCTGGGGTTTGTGCTGATGGATTAATTTGTGTATCAAGATTACGTAAAAACTGAGATTGCGAATAATAACTGCCTAAGTTATTTATCGTTGGTTTCTCTGTCATTGCGATTGCACTCCATTTAGGTTGCATCAAATAAGATGCCCCAAGTGCAATCACGGCAAAAAGCAGAGCGAACCCTATAATCCAGCTTTTTCCTGACCAAAGCGCACAACAAAGACCTCTGATATCGAGTTCATTATCTGGCTGATTACCCTGTCGGGAGGCGTTATTTTCCGAGTTCATCACGTTAAAAGACCTCTGCTTATATTAATGCTGTTGTGTTGCTCTACGTAAGCGGCGCTTATGTCGTTTAATAAAACGAGCGACTCGCCACGCGCGTTTAATGCAATAACCATACATAACAAATGCAAGCAAGAATAATGCCAACATGAACCATTCAGGGACAAATGATAGGTTTTGACCAATAATACCAATCGCGGCTAAAAGTGCAGCAGCCACAGTTATTAAAATAAAGGCTTGGCGAGAGGTAAAACCCGCACGCATAATCAAATGATGAATATGTTGACGGTCTGGTGAGAAAGGGCTCATCCCTTTACGTAAACGGCGGTACATAATTGCCACCATATCCATAAGAGGAATAGCAATTATCCATAATGCAGTGACTGCTTTTACAGGACGAGGCTGAGTCTGTGTTGATGCAACTAATAGCCAAATAATTGTAAACCCAATCAGGGTACTACCAGCATCCCCCATAAAGACTTTGAATTTTTTACCGCAAACCCCTAGGTTTAAAAGGATATAAGGCAAAATTGCGGCAATAAATGAGAAACACCAGAATGCGAGCGCAGAATTACCACTTTGATATAACAAAATACCTAACGCGCCAAAAGAAACACAAGAAAGACCACCTAATAACCCATCAATACCATCAACCATATTGAAAGCATTAATTGCTGCCCAAACGGCAAAAAGTGTCACAATGTAACCAAAAGGTCCTAAATGCATTTCCCAAGGACCAAAAGCATGACCAAGTGTGTCCAGCTTTAATCCTGCCCCCACCATCATCACGATCCCAACAAATGCTTGGATAGTTGCTCTTATTTTGACGCTAATATCGAAGCGATCATCTAACGCACCGATAAAAACAAGAAGTCCCGCACATGCCAGATACAATTCCTTATGAGGAATGTAGATATCTGAAATATAAAATGCGAAAACAATACCAAAATAGACTGAAATCCCGCCCACAAGAGGGATCAATCCATGATGTTTTTTACGATAATTCGGTTTATCCACGAGTCCTATTTTTTTTGCAATTTTACGAGCCAAGAATAAAAATGCGAAAGAAAATAAGAACACATAAAAAACGCTTGTGCTCATTTTTAGTATATCCACAGTACTGTTCTCTATAATAAATATAGCTGGTTATTTTACCCTTCCATGTGTTTTTATTCTTTTTTCCAGCTCCACCACGACGAGTTTATTCAAAACTCACCACCCTTCATCAATTATAAGTTTTCCTTAACTATTTTTATTGATGCCATCGCTATTTTTATCAATTACTAAAACATGCAATATATATACCAACTTCTCGCTAAGATATTGCACTCAAAATTTAATTACACCCATAAAAAATAAAAACAAAAAACGCCACAATAGTGTGGCGTTTTTATCATATCGTCATTCTAACAAAGTAAACGAGCTTAACAGCATATAAATTGAGGGGATATTACTTATTCTGTAACAGACCACACTCTTTTAATATTTTAATTAGCCCAGCAGCTTTGTTAATAAATCTTATGAGCGTTTCATAAAGTCAAAGAACTCTTCATTTGTCTTCGTCATCGCTAATTTATTAATGAGGAATTCCATCGCGTCAATTTCACCCATAGGATGAATAATCTTACGCAGGATCCACATTTTTTGTAACTCATCTTGAGTCGTCAGCAATTCTTCTTTACGTGTACCAGAACGATTATAATCGATCGCTGGGAAAACACGTTTTTCAGCAATTTTACGAGACAGGTGTAATTCCATGTTACCTGTACCCTTAAATTCTTCGTAGATAACTTCATCCATTTTAGAACCAGTATCAACGAGCGCTGTTGCAATGATAGTTAAGCTACCACCTTCTTCAACATTACGTGCTGCACCGAAGAAGCGTTTAGGACGATGTAATGCGTTTGCATCCACACCACCAGTTAACACTTTACCTGACGAAGGTACAACAGTGTTATAAGCACGCGCTAAACGAGTAATAGAGTCTAGCAGGATGATAACGTCTTTTTTATGCTCAACTAAACGTTTTGCTTTTTCAATGACCATCTCTGCAACTTGTACGTGACGAGAAGCGGGTTCATCAAAAGTCGATGCGATAACTTCACCTTTAACCAAGCGCTGCATCTCGGTGACTTCTTCTGGACGTTCATCAATCAGAAGTACCATCAATACGCAATCAGGGTAGTTATGAGCAATATTTGCTGCGATATTTTGCAGCAACATGGTTTTACCCGCTTTTGGTGGAGCAACGATAAGACCACGTTGACCACGGCCGATTGGTGCCGCTAAGTCAAGAACACGCGCGGTTAAGTCTTCTGTTGAACCATTACCACGTTCCATGCGTAAACGATTATTAGCATGTAAAGGTGTTAAGTTTTCAAAGAGGATTTTACTGCGGGCATTTTCTGGTTTATCAAAGTTAACTTCATTAACTTTTAGGAGGGCAAAATAGCGTTCACCTTCTTTAGGAGGACGGATTTTCCCTGCGATAGTGTCACCAGTGCGAAGGTTAAAACGGCGAATTTGACTTGGAGAAACATAGATATCATCGGGACCAGCAAGGTAGGAACTGTCTGCGGAACGTAGGAAGCCGAAGCCATCCTGCAATATTTCCAGCACACCGTCGCCGAAAATATCTTCTCCACTTTTCGCGTGTTGCTTCAAGATAGAGAAAATAATGTCTTGCTTTCTCATTCGAGCTAGGTTTTCTAGCCCCATATTTTCGCCAAGTGCTATCAATTCTGATACCGGCGTATTTTTTAATTCGGTAAGATTCATAATGGTGGGTTCTTAATAACTCGGGGTAACTCTCGAACTATGAACGTGAATAGTATAACAGCGAATCGCTGTCAGTTTCGTCATGTGTAAAATTACAGATTATAACTTTCTAACATAAGGGTATAACTAAAATGATAATGTTAGAGAGTATTAATACTATTAGACCAGTCTGCTTTATACCCAGAGAAGTGACATTCATTGTCTCAATGCTATGAGTGTACTTTCAACTTATGGGTTAGGAACATACTTGGAAAAATTTATATTCCCTGAATACTATAGATTATTCTAAGGCAACTTGACTGGTTAGATGAATTCAGATTACTTATATTAAATATCATATTAGATTAAATATCATATCATGTTATTCAATTCTATTACTTTGCACGCTTGATATTCAATATCTCAGACTTATTTAATCATGTCTAATCATATTGACAAGAAGATCCGATATATTATGTAAGTGGCGCTAACTTATCATGCTTCGAAGCGGACGTCTAGCGGTCAATAACAGAAATACTGACAAGGTCTAAACGTCCTACTTTATTTTTGATATCTAAATCAAATTAGATATTTTCGTCTAAAAACTCTTTTAGTTGAGTTTTTGACAATGCGCCTACTTTAGTCGCTGCAACTGCACCGTTTTTGAATAAAATCAGTGTAGGAATACCGCGAATACCGTATTTTGGTGCTGTCAGCGGGTTTTGATCGATGTTTAGCTTCGCAACTGTTAATTTACCAGCGTATTCTGTTGCAACTTCATCTAGAATAGGAGCAATCATTTTACATGGGCCACACCATTCAGCCCAGAAATCAACGAGCACGGGGCCGGTTGCATTTAATACATCAGCATCGAATTTGCTGTCAGATAAGTGAAGGATTTTATCGCTCATTGTTCTACTCCAAAGAATAATATTGACCGTACCAGTGTAACATTAAATAACAAAAGTCTGTCTGCATTTCAGCGGATAAACTTTTGTAATGCAACCCATAACTGATATTCTATTACATTATGAGCAAAACATATTTGACAGAAAAGAAGTTTTCCGACTTCGCCTTGCATCCAAAAGTGATAGAAGCCCTTGAGAAAAAAGGGTTCTCTAATTGTACACAAATTCAGGCATTGACGTTACCTATCACTGTGAAAGGTCAAGACATTGCCGGGCAAGCCCAAACAGGAACAGGCAAAACGTTGGCGTTTTTAACCTCAACGTTTCATTATCTTTTAACACACCCTGCTAAAGAAGGGCATGAAACCAATCAACCTCGTGCACTTATTATGGCGCCAACACGCGAATTAGCCGTGCAGATCTATTCTGATGCTAAAGAGCTTGCGCAAAATACAGGGATAAAAATGGGTCTAGCCTACGGTGGCGATGGCTATGACGAACAACTCAAAGTATTAAGTAATGGTGTCGATATCGTTATTGGCACAACAGGTCGTTTAATTGACTACGTTAAGCAAGGTCATGTCAATCTTAGCGCAATCCAAGTTGTGGTACTTGATGAAGCGGACAGAATGTACGATCTTGGCTTTATTAAAGATATTCGTTGGATCTTCCGTCGTATGCCAGTTGCGGCTGAACGTATGAATATGTTGTTCTCTGCAACACTATCTTACCGTGTAAGGGAACTTGCCTTTGAACAAATGAATAATCCTGAATACGTTGAAGTAGAGCCTGAACAAAAAACAGGTTTTAGTATAAAAGAAGAACTTTTTTATCCTTCAAATGAAGAGAAAATGCGCCTTCTCCAAACGTTAATTGAAGAAGAATGGCCTGATCGCTGTATCATTTTTGCCAATACAAAACATCGTTGTGATGACATTTGGGCACACCTTGCCGCAGATGGACACCGCGTTGGTTTATTAACAGGTGATGTTCCTCAGAAAAAACGTCTACGTATTTTAGAAGATTTTACCCAAGGTAATATTGATATTCTGGTTGCCACCGATGTTGCAGCTAGAGGTCTTCATATTCCATCTGTAACGCATGTTTTTAACTATGATTTACCTGATGATTGTGAAGATTATGTTCACCGCATTGGTAGAACGGGACGTGCGGGTAATAGTGGCAATTCAATCAGTCTTGCATGTGAAGAATATGCTCTAAATTTACCTGCAATTGAGACCTATATTCAACATGCTATTCCTGTGAGTAAATATAATAGTGATGCGTTATTGACAGATCTTCCTGAGCCTAAACGTCGTCACCGTCCTCGCCAAGGTCAGCCCCGTCGCAATAATGCGCCGTCGCGAAACCGAGGAAATAATACTCAACGTAACAACCGAAATAAACGCCCGAGTCATCCATAAATTATGCTGAAATCTTCATCACTTTATGCTGCTATTGATTTAGGTTCTAACAGTTTTCATATGTTAGTCGTTCGAGAAATTGCGGGATCAATACAAGTACTTTCCCGCGTGAAACGTAAAGTTCGACTAGCAGCAGGCCTAAACAGTGAAAATGAATTGTCAGAACAGGCAATGGAACGTGGCTGGCAATGTTTACGACTGTTTTCTGAATATCTGCGTGATATTCCAGCAGAACAAATCAAAGTCGTCGCAACAGCCACATTACGTATTGCTAAAAATGCAGATATCTTTGTCGCTAAAGCCTCTGAAATTCTGGGTAATACGGTTCATGTCATTAGTGGTGAGGAGGAAGCACGCCTTATCTACCGTGGTGTTGCACATACCACAGGTGGTGCAGAACAGCGTTTAGTGGTGGATATTGGCGGTGGAAGCACTGAGTTAGTAACTGGTACAGGCGCTAAAACAACGCAATTGATGAGCCTAAGCATGGGCTGCGTGACTTGGTTAGAGCGCTATTTTACTGATCGCACTCTCACTCAAGAAAATTTTGCCAAAGCACAAGATGCGGCGAAAGCGATACTTGCCCCAATTGCAGAGAAATTACTTCAACAAGGTTGGCAAGTCTGCGTGGGTGCATCAGGTACTGTTCAAGCACTGCAAGAGATCATGATTGCGCAAGGAATGGATGAATTAATTACCTTGCCTAAGTTGGAACGACTTAAACATAAAGCTATTGAATGTGGAAAGTTGGAAGAATTGGAAATTGAAGGGCTCACTTTTGAGCGAGCCTTAGTATTTCCAAGTGGGCTTGCTATATTGATCGCCATATTCGAAACCTTGCACATTGAAAATATGATCCTTGCAGGAGGCGCATTAAGAGAGGGCCTAGTCTATGGCATGTTGCACTTACCTATTGAGCAAGATATTCGCCAACGCACCCTTCGCAATATCCAACGTCGCTTTCAAATTGATATTGAGCAAGCACACCGCGTACAACAACTGGCTGAACATTTTTTTATTCAAGTCAGTAAAAGTTGGCAGTTAGATAATCGCTGTCGTGAATTACTTAATAGTGCCAGCGCATTACATGAAATTGGCCTAAGTGTTGATTTTCGTCAAGCACCGTCACATGCAAGCTATCTACTTTCTCATCTTGATTTACCTGGATACACACCAGCACAACGACGTTTATTAGCATCGTTGCTAAAAAATCAAACAGGGATCATCGATCTTGCGCCCCTTAATCATCAAAACGCGCTACCGATAAGCCAAGCCAATCGACTAGTGCGTTTACTGCGCTTAGCCATTATTTTTGCTAGCCGTCGCCGCGATGATACACTTCCCGCATTACGATTACGCACAGAGGGTGAAACACTCATTATTACCCTGCCTTATCAGTGGCTTAATGAGCATCCATTACGTGCTGAAAACCTCCAAGAAGAGATCCAACTACAGAGTTATGTGCATTGGTCTTTAATGATTGAAGAACAAAATAGCTCTCGTATAAGTTAACTTTTTACTTATACAAAAATAAAAACCTCTTGAACATCAATATGCCAAGGGGTTAATTTTATCTACCAAGTCTTATGCTATTCAGGTTTATGCTTTGCTAGCATTGCTTTTAGTCCAGCAACACCTTTTTGCCCTTTCTCTTGTTTTTCCTCAGCACTTAATACTTTCTTTTTATTGGTATCCCAATTCAAATCATCTTGAGGTAATTCATAAAGAAAACGACTCGGATCTGGTTTGATTAATTCACCATATTGACGTCTTTCTTTACATAATGTAAACGTGAGTGTTTTTTGTGCGCGAGTTATGCCCACATAAGCAAGACGTCTTTCTTCTTCAACATTATCTTCATCAATACTGCTTTGATGTGGCAATATGCCTTCTTCCATTCCCACTAAAAAAACATGTGGAAATTCAAGACCTTTAGAGGCATGCAATGTCATTAATTGAACTTGATCTAGCTCTTCTTCTGTTTCACCGCGCTCCATCATATCGCGCAAGGTAAAACGGTTAACCACTTGAGAAAGCGTCATAGGTTCATGTAATTCATCACCTTCTAGCATTTCACTCATCCATGAAAATAGCTGATTAATATTTTTCATCCTCATTTCCGCAGCTTTTGCACTACTTGAGGTTTCATATAGCCAACTTTCATAATCCATTTCATGCAATAAATCACGCACGGCCAACAGTGGCTCTCGTTCTGATTTTTGCACTATACGCGACATCCATTGTGAGAATGCTTGTAATGAATTTAAACCTCGCCCAGTTAGCGTTTGGCTTAATCCTAAATCAAAACAGGCATTGTATAAGCTTTTATCTCGAATCTTTGCCCATTCACCTAATTTTTGGATTGTTATTGGCCCAATTTCACGGCGAGGTTTATTCACAATACGTAAAAATGCCGCATCATCATCAGGATTAGTAATAACTCGTAAATAAGCAAGAATATCTTTTATTTCCTCTCGTGAGAAAAAAGAGGTTTCCCCCGAAATACGATAAGGAATGCGATTTTGCATCAGATATTTTTCAAAAATACGAGACTGATGGTTACCACGATAAAGTATCGCGTAATCTTTATAATTAGTTTTATTAATAAAGTGATGAGCAATTAACTCACCCGCGACACGTTCAGCTTCATGCTCTTCATTATTGGCGGTTAAAACTCGCAGTTCATCACCATAACCTAATTCTGAAAATAAGCGTTTTTCAAAAACATGAGGGTTATTTTCAATCAATATATTCGCTGATTTTAAAATACGCCCTGAAGATCGGTAATTTTGCTCAAGTTTGATCACATTAAGTTGTGGAAAGTCTTTTTGTAACAACACTAAATTTTGAGGACGAGCACCACGCCAAGAATAAATGGATTGGTCATCATCACCTACAACAGTAAAACGAGCCCTTTCACCCACCAACCATTTTACCAATTCATATTGGCTTGTATTTGTATCTTGATATTCATCCACCAGCAAATAGCGGATACGTCTTTGCCAACGCTCTCTCACTTCTTCATTCGTGCGCAATAACAAGGTTGGTCGGCTAATTAAGTCATCAAAGTCGAGTACATTACAACTACGCAGATGTTGCTCGTAACGTCGAAAGCATTCGGCAAAAGTATGATCTTGTTGCGATCTCGCCATTCCTGTGGCTTGCTCTGGTGTGAGCATGTCATTTTTCCAGTTAGAGATTTGGCTCTTTAACTGGGAAAGTAAATCTTTATCTTCTTCTAATAAATCAGCCGTTAATTCTTTAAGTAATGCAGATTGGTCTTGGTCATCAAACAATGAAAATTTAGCTTTAATCCCTAACGCTTTATATTCGCGTTTAATAATTTCTAATCCCAATGTATGAAACGTTGAGATCATTAATCCTTTCGCTTCTTGGCGACCTAAGGTTTGAGCAACTCGCTCTTTCATTTCACGCGCAGCTTTATTGGTAAACGTCACCGCCGCAATTTGCTTTGCTGGGTATTGGCATTGACGAATAAGGTGGGCAATTTTATTAGTAATAACCCGTGTTTTACCCGACCCTGCTCCTGCCAAGACCAAGCAAGGGCCTGACACATATTCTACTGCTTTTTGTTGACCAGGATTTAATCGCATACTTTTTCCAAACTTCATTAACCAAGAACATAACGGGGGATAATTGTAGCAGAAAGCGCTCAAAGTCTTGAGTATTCCCTCTTCCAATTTTTCTCACACTATAAAAACAAAAAACCGTACTCCATTAAGAAATACGGTTTTCAATAGATTAAATTTTACTCTTATTTTTACGCTTTTTATCGCATAAGGCACAACAACAAATTACCCACCAACAGAGATACGTTTCATATCTGTCATATAACCACGTAATGTTTTACCAACAGTCTCAATTGGATGTTGGCGAATTGCTTCGTTGATATCACGTAATTGTGCGTTATCTGTTCCATTATCTTGAACTTTTTTCGCTAAATCACCAGATTGCAATGTTGTCATAAACTCTTTCAGCATAGGAACAACAGCGAATGAGAACAGGTAGTTACCATATTCTGCTGTATCAGAGATAACCACATTCATTTCATATAAGCGCTTACGAGCAATGGTATTGGCGATTAATGGCAACTCATGCAGTGATTCATAATATGCTGATTCAGCAAAGATACCCGCTTCAATCATCGTATCAAAGGCTAATTCAACGCCAGCTTTAACCATTGCAACCATTAATACACCGTGATCAAAGTACTCTTGCTCACTGATTTTCCCTTCATATTCAGGGTAATTTTCAAAGGCACTCGCCCCAGTCTCTTCACGCCATGTCAGCAAGTTTTTATCGTCATTAGCCCAGTCAGCCATCATTGTCTCAGAGAATTTCCCTGAAATGATGTCATCCATATGTTTAGCAAACAGTGGAGCCATGATCTCTTTTAATTGTTCTGATAATGCATAGGCGCGCATTTTTGCCGGATTAGATAATCTGTCCATCATCAAGGTGATACCACCTTGCTTCAAGGCTTCTGTAATGGTTTCCCAACCAAATTGAAGCAATTTACCTGCATAGCCCGGCTCAACACCATCTGCAACCATTTTGTCGTAACATAACAGTGAGCCAGCTTGTAACATACCGCACAGAATGGTTTGTTCACCCATTAAGTCTGATTTTACTTCAGCAACGAAAGAGGATTCTAAAACACCCGCTCGATGACCACCTGTTGCGGCAGCCCATGCTTTGGCTATAGCCATACCTTCGCCTTTTGCATCGTTCTCTGGGTGAACAGCAATCAATGTTGGAACACCAAAGCCACGCTTATATTCTTCACGAACTTCTGTACCCGGACATTTTGGTGCAACCATAACAACGGTAATGTCATCACGGATCTTTTCGCCGACTTCAACGATATTAAAACCATGAGAATAGCCTAATGCTGCACCTGATTTCATCAGCGGTTGAACCGCTTGAACAACCGCTGAGTGTTGTTTATCTGGCGTTAAGTTAACGACTAAATCTGCTTGTGGGATAAGTGCTTCATAGGTTCCAACCTCAAAACCGTTTTCGGTTGCACGACGCCATGAGGCACGTTTCTCATCAATCGCTTCTTGGCGTAAGGCATACGCGATATTCAAACCTGAATCACGCATATTTAAACCTTGGTTAAGGCCTTGAGCGCCACAACCAACAATAACGACTTTTTTGCCTTTCAGGTAATTTGCTTCATCAGCAAATTCTTCGCGTGACATAAAGCGACATTTACCTAATTGCGACAACTGCTGACGCAGATTCAATGTATTAAAATAATTTGTCATAGAAGACTCCAAAATCGTTGTGTATGTGTTTGCTATTATTATCCTCACTCTCCGTGAGGTGTTGCATGACTTTACTATATGGGATGAAAGCCATTGCTTAAATTGATATATTTACAAGATAGTGTTGCAAAAAACGCAACGTTCTTTTTTATCACCTAAGGTGGCTGATAATGGATATTCGTGATCTCAAACTCTTCCTGCATTTAGCTGAAAGCTGCCACTTCACCAAGACGGCACAAGCTATGCACGTCAGCCCCTCTACGCTCTCTCGTCAGATTCAACGTCTTGAAGAAAGCTTAGGCCACCCCCTGTTTTTACGTGATAACCGACAAGTCACCCTTACTGATGCTGGCGAACAATTAAAGCGCTATGCCCAACAAACCTTATTGCAATATAAGCAACTCAAACACACGCTAAACCAAAATAGCCCCAGCCTTTCTGGTGAGTTACGCCTATTTTGTTCTGTTACTGCCGCTTACAGTCATTTACCGCCTATTCTTGACCGCTTTCGAGCTGAAAACCCATTAGTTGAAATAAAACTCACCACTGGTGATGCAGCTGATGCAGTCGATAAAGTGCAATCTGATGAAGCTGATTTAGGTATCGCAGGAAAACCTGAAAAGCTTCCTGAAAATATCTGTTTTGAAAAAATAGGCGAAATTCCATTAGTACTGATTGCGCCTGCTTTACCTTGCAATGTTCGCCATCTTGCAACTCAAGAGAAGCCCGATTGGCTTAATATTCCGTTTATCATTCCTGAACATGGCCCATCAAGACAACGGATCGCGCTATGGTTTAAGCGTCATCGTATCCACAATCCTTCGATTTATGCGACAGTTTCGGGACATGAAGCGATTGTTTCAATGGTTGCATTAGGTTGTGGTATTGCGCTTATCCCACAAGTTGTCGTTGATAACTGTCCTGAGCCTGTGCGTAATCGCATCTCTTCATTGGATAATATTTCAATGGTAGAACCTTTTGAGTTAGGCGTTTGCGCATTACACAAACGCCTTCAAGAACCCGTTATCAGTGCTTTTTGGCGGTTACTCCACGACTAAACTTGCTGTTTGCGGTGACAAGAACAATTGAAATGAAGGATTTCCTGTCTCATCATGATACTCATAACCCAAGTCATCTAAATGTCGCTCAAAACGCCCTTCCGTTTCAGGAAGTTCAAATGCCACCAGCACACGCCCATAATCCGTACCATGGCTACGATAATGAAATAAGGTAATATTCCAATAAGTCCCTAATGTTTTTAGAAACTTCATCAAAGCACCCGGAGATTCTGGAAATTCAAAGCTAAATAGGCGTTCTTTAAGTGGTTTATTCGGACGCCCACCAACCATATAACGCACATGCAGTTTTGCCATTTCATCATCAGATAAATCAGCAACTTGATAACCCGCAACGGTGAGTTCACGTAAAATTTCTTTACGCTCTGCGAGCCCTTGACTTAAACGTACACCGACAAAAATACGTGCATTTTCAGGATCAGCATCGCTATAACGATAATTAAACTCCGTAACAACACGTTGACCTAAGATTTGACAAAAACGTAAGAAACTCCCTTTTTGTTCAGGAATAGTCACCGCCAATAGCGCTTCACGTTTTTCACCGAGTTCACAGCGTTCAGAAACATAGCGTAAGCCATGAAAATTCACATTTGCACCAGAAAGAACATGCGCAAGACGCTCACCTTTGATTTGATGCTCTTCTACATATTTTTTAAGCCCTGCTAATGCTAATGCACCTGAAGGCTCTGCAATTGCACGTACATCTTCAAATAAATCTTTTACTGCAGCACAAATTGCATCGCTATCAACAGTAATTACATCATCAACATACTTTTGGCATAAACGGAACGTTTCATCACCGATACGTTTAACCGCAACACCTTCAGCAAATAATCCAACTCTTGCTAATTCAACGGGATGCCCGACTTCTAAAGCAGCTTTTAAACATGCAGCGTCTTCAGCTTCAACACCTATTACCTTAATTTCTGGCATAAGCTGTTTGATTAATACTGCGACCCCAGCAATTAAGCCACCACCACCAACAGGTACGAAAATACGATCAAGATGAACATCTTGTTGTAAGAGTTCCATTGCCAGTGTTGCCTGCCCTGCAATTACTGCGGGATGATCAAAAGGCGGAACAAAGGTGTATCCCATCTCTTCAGATAGCGCGATAGCTTTCGCTTTTGCTTCATCAAAGTTGGCACCATAAAGCAATGCTTCTCCACCAAATTGACGAACAGCATCAACTTTAATATCCGCCGTTGCCACTGGCATCACGACTAATGCCTTTACACCCATTCGATTCGCTGATAACGCAACGCCTTGCGCGTGGTTCCCCGCAGATGCAGTCACAACACCTTTCGCTTTTTGCTCAGGAGTTAGTCCCGCAATCATGGTATAAGCACCACGTAATTTAAAGCTATGAACCGGTTGTCGGTCTTCTCGCTTAACTAAAATAGTATTCTCTAAACGCTCAGAGATTTTTGTCATCTCTTGAAGCGGGGTTACTATTGCAGCCTCATAAACAGGTGCGCTTAGTGCGGCTTTTAAATACTCAGCGCTACTTGGCGCTGAATTTAAAGGTCTAAAGGCAGCCATCACTTACCCCCCTAATTTAGATTTATCACGCACCGCACCTTTATCGGCACTGGTGGCTAAAGAGGCGTAAGCACGTAAGGCAAACGAAACTTGGCGCTGTCTATTTTGTGGTGTCCATGCTTTATCACCTCGAGCATTTTGTGCATCACGACGAGCTGATAACGTTTTATCATCTACCTTTAATGAGATCTCTCGGGTTGGAATATTGATAGAGACAATATCGCCTTCTTCCACTAAACCAATGACGCCACCATTTGCCGCTTCAGGTGAAACATGCCCGATAGATAAACCCGATGTTCCACCAGAGAAACGCCCGTCAGTGATAAGTGCACAAGCTTTCCCTAATCCCATTGATTTTAAATAAGAGGTCGGATACAACATCTCTTGCATTCCAGGGCCACCTTTAGGGCCTTCATAGCGAATAATTACCACATCGCCAGCAACGACTTTCCCACCTAAAATGGCCTCTACCGCATCATCTTGGCTTTCATATACTTTTGCAGGACCACTAAAGATCAAGTTATCTTCATCAACGCCCGCTGTTTTAACAATACAACCATCTTCCGCTAAATTACCAGATAACACCGCTAATCCACCATCTTGGCTATAAGCATGTTCTTTACTGCGGATACATCCGTTTTCACGATCAGTATCTAAGGTTGGCCAACGACAATTTTGAGAGAAAGCCTTTGTTGTACGAATACCTGCAGGGCCTGCTTGGAACATTGATTTTACTTGCTCATCTTGTGTTAACATCACATCATATTGTGCTAACGTTTCTGGCAAGCTTAATCCTAAGATATTACCTACGTTACGGTTGAGTAATTCGGCTCTGTCTAATTCACCTAAAATACCCATAACCCCACCTGCGCGGTGAACATCTTCCATATGATATTTTTGTGTACTTGGAGCCACTTTGCATAAATGAGGCACTTGGCGAGAAAGTCTGTCGATATCTTCCATAGTGAAATCAACCTCACCTTCTTGAGCTGCTGCTAATAAATGCAGAACCGTATTTGTCGAACCACCCATTGCAATATCTAAAATCATTGCATTTTCAAAGGCTTCTTTTTTGGCAATATTGCGAGGTAATGCAGATTCATCATCTTTTTCATAATAACGTTTGGTTAATTCAACAATACGCTTACCTGCATTAATAAATAATGTTTCACGATCAGCATGTGTTGCAAGCAATGAGCCATTTCCCGGTTGAGATAATCCCAGTGCTTCTGTTAAACAGTTCATGGAGTTTGCAGTAAACATGCCCGAACACGAGCCACACGTTGGGCAGGCTGATCGCTCAATTTGTTCACTATCAGCATCACTAACATTTGGATTTGCCCCTTGGATCATGGCATCAACCAGATCTAATTTGATCAGTTGATCTGAAAGCTTCGTTTTGCCCGCTTCCATTGGCCCACCTGAGACAAAAATAACTGGGATATTTAAACGTAAAGACGCCATTAACATTCCCGGAGTGATCTTGTCGCAGTTTGAGATACACACCATCGCATCAGCACAGTGTGCATTAACCATATACTCGACAGAATCGGCAATAAGCTCACGCGATGGTAAAGAATAAAGCATTCCACCGTGCCCCATTGCGATACCGTCATCAACTGCAATGGTATTAAATTCTTTAGCAACACCACCAGCTGCTTCAATTTGCTCAGCAACCAATTTTCCTAAATCCCGCAGATGCACATGACCTGGTACAAATTGCGTAAATGAATTCACAACTGCGATAATGGGTTTACCAAAATCAGCATCAGTCATTCCCGTTGCACGCCATAAGGCACGGGCTCCAGCCATATTACGACCATGTGTCGTTGTTGCTGAACGGTATTTAGGCATTTTTCACACTCCTGCGATAAAGAAAGCGAGTAGGGAACATCTACCCGCTAAACAAATTTATTTGATTATGTTTATGAATTGATTGGATCTAACCAGCCGTATTTATCTTCTGTTTCACCTGTGAACAGACCAAAGAACGCTTTTTGAATTGCTTTGGTCACAGGGCCACAACGTCCGATACCTACTTGGATACCATCAACGCTACGTACAGGTGTAATTTCTGCCGCGGTACCTGACATAAAGACTTCATCTGCAAGATAGAGTGACTCACGAGAAAGCACTTGCTCACGTACTTCATAACCCAGATCTTTTGCCAATTTAATAATGGCATCACGAGTGATCCCTGGCAGAGCTGACGAAGTAAATGGAGGTGTAAAGATAACCCCATCTTTTACTTCAAATAAGTTTTCACCTGCACCTTCTGATAAATAACCATGAACATCTAATGCTATCCCTTCTTGATAGCCATGACGACGCGCTTCGCTACCCACTAATAATGATGATAAATAGTTACCGCCTGCTTTTGCTGCAGTTGGGATAGTATTGGGTGCCGCACGATGCCAAGAAGAAACCATCGCATCAATACCTTTATCTAAAGCTTCTTCACCGAGATATGCTCCCCAAGGGAATGCCGCGATAATCACATCCGTTTTATAACCAGCCGGAGGATTAACCCCCATACCAACATCACCGATGAAAACTAATGGGCGAATATAAGCACTGACCAATTTGTTTTTACGTAAAGTTGCGCGACATGCTTCCATTAATTCGTCAACACTTTGCTCAACAGGCATACGATAAATTTTTGCTGAATCATGTAAACGTTGCATGTGTTCACGATGGCGAAAGACCACTGGTCCTTTATGAGAATCATAACAACGCACACCTTCAAACACAGAAGTTCCATAATGTAATGCATGAGACATAACGTGTACTTTTGCCTCAGCCCATGGAACCATTTCACCGTTAAACCAAATATAATCAGCTTGCTTTGTCATTCTTTTATCCTTACATGGCACTGAGTGCACTCATGAATCGTAATTTTTCTTTCTGTTGATGTGATACTTGAATACCTGCAACATCAGCTAATTTTGTTAACTGGCTGCATAAAAGTTCTAATGGTCGCTGACTGCTTACAGTCAGGCTTAAATTGATATTATTACTTTCCGTGATATTCATATTCATTGAGCATATATGAAAACCACGATGGCGGATAACTCTCAGGATACGTTCTAAGATCTCTGGACAAAAACGGGCTTCAATTGTGATATTGTGTTGGTTCATTTTGATTTCTCCATCATCTCATCATTACTTGCGCCCGGCGGAACTAAAGGCCAGACATTTTCAGCGTCATCGATAGATACCTGTAATAAATAAGGGCCATCGCTCTCTAATAAACATGTAATTGCATCAACAACCTGTGCTTTTTCTGTAATACGTTGCCCTGGAATATCAAATGCTTTTGCTAAGGCAACAAAATCTGGGTTATCGGTTAAAATTGTTTCGCTATAACGTTGTTCAAAAAATAGCTCTTGCCATTGGCGAACCATACCAAGACGTTGGTTATCTAATAACACCAGTTTAATTGGTAATTGTTTACGTTTGATTGTGCCCAGTTCTTGCACATTCATCATAAAAGAGCCGTCGCCTGAAACGCAGATAACACAAGCATCTGGCCTAGCTATTTGAGCACCAACAGCCGCTGGGATACCAAACCCCATGGTGCCTAAACCACTTGAGGTGATAAAATTTTCAGGTGCATCAAATGTCATATGTTGCGCTGACCACATTTGATGCTGGCCAACATCTGTTGTCACAACGGTATTTTTAGGTTTGGCGTCTGATAATTGTTTTAATAACAAAGGAGCATAAATTGCAGAGCCCGGATGATCATAACGCCAAGCATGTTCTGTTTTTAATTCTTGTACTTCTTGTTGCCAAGATGCGATAGATAATGGCTGAGACAAAACAGGCAACAACGCCTTAGCATCTCCCAATAACGCAACATGCGCCTGTTTCAATTTATTTAATTCTGCATGATCGATATCGATATGGATAACCTTGGCATTAGGTGCAAAAGTATTTAGTTTCCCCGTAACGCGATCATCAAAACGCGCACCAACAGCAATTAATAAATCACTACGCTGAACAGCATAATTTGCCGCTTTAGTGCCATGCATACCTAACATACCTAAATAATTAGCATCTAACGCATCGGCACAGCCTAACCCTTTTAAAGTGGAAACTACTGGCATTTCAGTTTGCTTTACAAACTCTCTTAATGCTTCGACTGCATTGCTCATGGCAACGCCACCACCTACATACAAAATAGGTTTTTGTGCCTGTGCTAACATCTGCTTAGCTTGTACTAGCTCTTGTGTTGGATAAGGAAATTCTTGTTCCTCTGGTAATTCATAATTTGATAAATGGGAAGCATCGGCTAATTGAACATCTTTCGGAATATCAATTAAAACAGGGCCAGGACGGCCTTGAGAAGCTATAGAAAATGCCTCTGATAACACTCTTGGTAATTCATCAACAGATGAGACTAAAAAACTATGTTTAGTACATGCCAACGAAAGACCTAAAACATCAATCTCTTGGAATGCATCAGTCCCAATTAAATCAGAGGCAACTTGCCCTGTGATGGCAACAACAGGCACAGAATCTAACAATGCATCAGCAAGTCCAGTGATAACATTAGTAGCGCCTGGGCCTGATGTCGCAATACAAACCCCCGTTGTACCAGTAGAACGGGCGAAACCGATAGCAGCAATGGCAGCACCTTGTTCATGACGACATAAAATATGTTCAACACCGCCATCATAGAGTGCGTCATAAACAGGCATAATCGCACCACCAGGATAACCAAAGACGGTTTCAACTTGCTGTTTTCGTAATGCCTGTACTAACCACTGTGCTCCATTCATTCTCTCACCCTGCCATCTTAACTTCTTGTTTAATTTGAATTTATTTTCTATTTAATCTCTTTTTCAAACTCAGGCTCAAAAAAAACCCCCGCGCCTTTCGGTGCGGGGGTTTTTAAGAGATCCGGCTAGTTTAGTTAGCCTTTCTTCGTCCTAGTGCAGCCCCGCACGGTGGGTTAATAATCACCACCACGCTGACAATAATTAGGCTAATCACTAGGACGATAGTATTCATAGTTTTATAACTTCTTTTCTTATTTAAAATGTATGTTTGTTGTGTTTTCTTTCACTCTGTCCTTTTAGAGTTATCATGATATTTTAGAATTGACAACGTTTATTTTAAAAATAATCTCAACACAATGATTTTTATAAATATTTTTATAATCAAAACAACCAACAGAGCATTAATCTAAAAATAATTAATTTAATAGTGATTAACTCCGTTATTGCTATTATTATTTTATTTTTTTCATTATTGAATTTTATTATTTAAACTTTGAAGATAAATATATATTTAATTAATTTTATATTATTGAAAATAATTATATTTTAATATTTATTTTCATTATATTTCAATGTGTTATTTTATTTTAGAGTTATCTCGCATTTATTTAATACTCCATTTAACACGCAAGAAAAAATAAATTAAAAAGATTAAAAATAATGGAGAATAAAAAATGGCATTGGCAATAATATATACTCGTGCTTCTTTAGGAATTTCAGCACCACTTATTACGATTGAAGCACATATTAGTCAAGGATTACCTGGATTAACATTAGTGGGTTTGCCTGAGACAGTCGTTAAAGAAGCAAAAGACAGAGTAAGAAGTGCATTAATTAATAGTGGATATATTTACCCAGCAAAAAGAATAACAATTAATCTTTCGCCCGCCGATTTACCCAAAGAAGGAGCACGTTATGATCTACCTATTGCACTTGCAATATTAATTGCATCAGAGCAGCTAACCTCAAATAAATTAGAACGTTATGAGTTTATTGGAGAGCTTGCACTATCAGGTAAACTTCAACGAGTAAACGCTATTATTCCTTCAATACTTAGCGCTTCAAAAGATCATCGAATATGTATTGTATCAATAGAACATCAGACTGAAGTTTCATTATTACCAAATAGATCTGCTTTATTAGCCTCTCATCTTTTAGAAATTTGTCATCATCTAGAAAATAATACGCCATTAATTGAAGCTGAAGAATTTATTATTAATGACGCAATTGAAAATCAAGATAATAAAGATATGAGCGATATAATTGGTCAAAATAATGCAAAAAGAGCCGCAGAAATTACAGCAGCAGGAAATCACAACATTTTATTTCTTGGCCCACCGGGAACTGGGAAAACAATGTTAGCACAAAGAATAAGTACGCTTCTTCCACCTTTAACCCCTAAAGAAGCACTTGATGTCTTGGTCATTAGTAGTTTAAGGGGAATCACATTTAATGAACGAAAATGGCCTTTAAGACCTTTTAGAGCTCCGCATCATACTTCATCTGCGGTTGCTTTAACGGGAGGTGGAACACTCCCTAAACCAGGAGAAATTACCTTAGCACATCATGGGATCTTGTTTTTAGACGAATTGCCTGAGTTTGAACGCCGTGTACTTGATGCATTACGTGAGCCACTTGATGCAAGAGAGATTACTATTTCACGAGCCAAAGCCAAAATAAGCTATCCAGCGAATGTTTTACTGATAGGTGCTTTAAATCCAAGCCCAACAGGGCACTATCAAGGTAATCATAATCGAGCACCAATAAAACAGATATTACGCTATTTAAGCAAGGTTTCTGGGCCTTTTTTAGATAGATTTGATTTATCGGTCGAGATGCCCCTTCTTCCTCAAGGCACACTGATTCATCCTTCATTTGAGGCAGAAAACAGCATGACAATTAGAGCCAGAGTTTTACAAGCAAGAGAACGACAATTTTCACGGTGCGGAAAAGTGAATACTTACCTAACAGGAAAAGAAATTGAATGCTATTGCTCATTAAGTACCAGTGATGCCACTTTTCTTGAAGATACACTCAATAAATTAGGATTATCTATACGCGCATGGCATAAAATCTTAAGAGTATCGAGAACAATTGCAGATCTTGCGGGTGAAGAGAAAATACAGAGAAATCATTTAATTGAAGCATTAAGCTTTCGCGCAATGGATAGGCTAATGATCTATTTACAAAAGCAATTAGATGGATAAATAAAAAGGAGCGAAAAAACGCCCCTTTTTACTAAAACTAATGATATTAATCATCAGAGTCGGTATAGTCATCAGATGGATCGAGCTGTGGCTTTCCACCCGATAATGTATGAAAACGTTTTGGACGACTTATACGACTGGTATATTTCTTCCAAATTTTTTCTTCAACCGTTGCTGCTTCTCGTTCGCCACGACACATGGCAACAAATAATTTTTCCGCTTCAGTTGTAGGTTCTCGTTTACCTAGATCAAGTTCATTAAAGGCTTGACCATGACGTTCCAATATCTGGGATTCCTTGATAGTGAAATCGCCATGACGAGAAAAACCACGCGGATAATGTTTATTGTCAAAAAAACGATTAGTCGTGATAAAACTTTCTGCCATCTGACACACTCCTAATTCTCTATCGTCATACTTATGGCGCGGAGTATTAGATAGTCATGCGGTTCTGTAAAACAAAATATTTAAATCGTAACGACAAATTTTTTTGGAGATAGATGTGGATACCGAATTACTGAAAACCTTTTTGGAAGTCAGTAAGACTAGACACTTTGGCCGAGCCGCTGAATCTCTTTATTTAACGCAATCTGCGGTTAGTTTTAGAATACGGCAATTAGAAACACAATTAGGCACAAATCTGTTTACCCGCCACCGCAATAATATCCGCCTCACAGTTGCTGGTGAAAGGCTTATTCCTTATGCTGAATCGTTAATGAATACATGGCTTTTAGCTAAAAAAGAAATTAGCCATGCATCTCAACATTCTGAGTTATCAATTGGCGCCACAGCATCACTCTGGGAAGCTTATCTAACATCTTGGTTACAGGAATCTTATCTAGAAAGAAAAGAGCTCAGAATCGAATCTAGAGTCTCTACGAGGCAATCTCTTGTAAAACAACTTCATGCAAGAGAACTTGATCTTCTTTTTACAACTGAAGCACCCAAGATGGATGAATTAGAAAGTAAAATTATTGGTAATATTACTTTTCAGTTGATGAGAATAAAATCAGATAGAACAGAGGAAATAGCACAATTTATCAAAATAGAGTGGAGTGCAGATTTTCAGTCCTTTCTTCCAAATGGAACAGAGCAAAAAATTGATCCTGTTTTAACCACTAATTCAGCAACTATTGCCTATCAATTAATGAAAACAACACATGCTGTTGCTTTTCTTCCCACACATTGGCGTGATCTTTATTCTGATCTTATGCCAGCCTCAACAGATATTGTTCAAAAACCTTTATTTGCTGTTTGGCTAAATAACAGTGATCAACAAGCATTAATACAACAGTTATTAAAACAGCCTATAAACCAACAATAAAGCTTAGATTTCTCTATAGTTATCAATGGATCACAGTAGAATTTAAGCTTATTTTTCATTAATTAGAATAAATAATAATAGTGTCATACTGATATGCTGATATAGGGAAATATGTGTAGTCAGTTTGTTAGGATAGAGCATAATAAATGCTCAGAAAGAAAGCGATTTAGAGGATGATAGATAACAAAAAGCCCAGTTAATTAACTGGGCTACAAAGAAGTATAAATTTTGTTATTACTTAATTGGTAACTGGCAGGGGCGGAGAGACTCGAACTCCCAACACCCGGTTTTGGAGACCGGTGCTCTACCAATTGAACTACGCCCCTAAATAGTTGGCGGAACGGACGGGACTCGAACCCGCGACCCCCTGCGTGACAGGCAGGTATTCTAACCAACTGAACTACCGCTCCGCGTATTCTTTTCGCGATTAATGTTTTCCAACACTAATGCTTTAATTTAATGCCTGGCAGTTCCCTACTCTCACATGGGGAGACCCCACACTACCATCGGCGCTACAACGTTTCACTTCTGAGTTCGGCATGGGATCAGGTGGGACCGCTGCGCTATGGCCGCCAAGCAAATTCTGTTTTATTACCCGCGCTTTCCCTTTCGGTTAGTCGCCAGCAATTTCAATCTTAAACAAGCCTACTTCATCTACTTTTTGTCTCTCAGACAAAACACCTTCGGTGTTGTCAGGTTAAGCCTCACGGTTCATTAGTACTGGTTAGCTCAACGTATCGCTACGCTTACACACCCAGCCTATCAACGTCTTAGTCTTAAACGTTCCTTTAGGTCACTCAAGGTGACAGGGAAGACTCATCTCGAGGCAAGTTTCCCGCTTAGATGCTTTCAGCGGTTATCTCTTCCGCACTTAGCTACCGGGCAATGCCATTGGCATGACAACCCGAACACCAGTGGTGCGTTCACTCCGGTCCTCTCGTACTAGGAGCAACCCCTCTCAATCTTCCAACGCCCACGGCAGATAGGGACCGAACTGTCTCACGACGTTCTAAACCCAGCTCGCGTACCACTTTAAATGGCGAACAGCCATACCCTTGGGACCTACTTCAGCCCCAGGATGTGATGAGCCGACATCGAGGTGCCAAACACCGCCGTCGATATGAACTCTTGGGCGGTATCAGCCTGTTATCCCCGGAGTACCTTTTATCCGTTGAGCGATGGCCCTTCCATTCAGAACCACCGGATCACTAAGACCTACTTTCGTACCTGCTCGAGCCGTCACTCTCACAGTCAAGCTGGCTTATGCCTTTGCACTAACCGCATGATGTCCGACCATGCTTAGCCAACCTTCGTGCTCCTCCGTTACTCTTTAGGAGGAGACCGCCCCAGTCAAACTACCCACCAGACACGGTCCCCGATCCAGATTATGGACCTAGGTTAGAACATCAAACGTTAAAGGGTGGTATTTCAAGGTTGACTCCATGCAGACTGGCGTCCACATTTCATAGTCTCCCACCTATCCTACACATCAAGGCTCAATGTTCAGTGTCAAGCTATAGTAAAGGTTCACGGGGTCTTTCCGTCTTGCCGCGGGTACACTGCATCTTCACAGCGAGTTCAATTTCACTGAGTCTCGGGTGGAGACAGCCTGGCCATCATTACGCCATTCGTGCAGGTCGGAACTTACCCGACAAGGAATTTCGCTACCTTAGGACCGTTATAGTTACGGCCGCCGTTTACTGGGGCTTCGATCAAGAGCTTCTCCCTAAGGATAACCCCATCAATTAACCTTCCAGCACCGGGCAGGCGTCACACCGTATACGTCCACTTTCGTGTTTGCACAGTGCTGTGTTTTTAATAAACAGTTGCAGCCAGCTGGTATCTTCGACTGGCTTCGGCTCCGTCCGCAAGGGACTTCACTTACCGCCAGCGTGCCTTCTCCCGAAGTTACGGCACCATTTTGCCTAGTTCCTTCACCCGAGTTCTCTCAAGCGCCTGAGTATTCTCTACCTGACCACCTGTGTCGGTTTGGGGTACGATTGTTGGTAACCTGAAGCTTAGAGGCTTTTCCTGGAAGCAGGGCATCAATTGCTTCACCACCTTAGTGGCTCGTCATCACACCTCAGCATTAAGTGACCGGATTTGCCTAATCACTCTGCCTACATGCTTGAACCGGGACGACCGTCGCCCGGACAACCTAGCCTTCTCCGTTCCCCCATCGCAGTTACCACCAGTACGGGAATATTAACCCGTTTCCCATCGACTACGCTTTTCAGCCTCGCCTTAGGGGTCGACTCACCCTGCCCCGATTAACGTTGGACAGGAACCCTTGGTCTTCCGGCGTGCGGGTTTTTCACCCGCATTATCGTTACTTATGTCAGCATTCGCACTTCTGATACCTCCAGCATACCTCACAGTACACCTTCGCAGGCTTACAGAACGCTCCCCTACCCAACGAACGTATCCTTAAATTCGCTTATCTGGCTTTCGCCTCGACTTTAATGGACGCATTGACGTCTCTTCGTTCCGTCAATCGTTTCTCACTCAAACAAATTTAAGTGATACGTTCGCTGCCGCAGCTTCGGTGCATGGTTTAGCCCCGTTACATCTTCCGCGCGGGCCGACTCGACCAGTGAGCTATTACGCTTTCTTTAAATGATGGCTGCTTCTAAGCCAACATCCTGGCTGTCTGAGCCTTCCCACTTCGTTTCCCACTTAACCATGACTTTGGGACCTTAGCTGGCGGTCTGGGTTGTTTCCCTCTTCACGACGGACGTTAGCACCCGCCGTGTGTCTCCCGTGATAACATTCTTCGGTATTCGCAGTTTGCATCGAGTTGGTAAGTCGGGATGACCCCCTAGTCGAAACAGTGCTCTACCCCCGAAGATGAGTTCACGAGGCGCTACCTAAATAGCTTTCGGGGAGAACCAGCTATCTCCCGGTTTGATTGGCCTTTCACCCCCATCCACAAGTCATCCGCTAATTTTTCAACATTAGTCGGTTCGGTCCTCCAGTTAGTGTTACCCAACCTTCAACCTGCCCATGGATAGATCACCGGGTTTCGGGTCTATACCCTGCAACTCATTCGCCCAGTTAAGACTCGGTTTCCCTACGGCTCCCCTATACGGTTAACCTTGCTACAGAATATAAGTCGCTGACCCATTATACAAAAGGTACGCAGTCACCCCATCCTCAAATGTCCCGCTTGCTTTTACTGTCAAACTGGCTCGATTTTTTAACTTCCGTTGCTCGTGTACTTCTATGTACACTGCGCGACGGCTTGAAATAATCAATCCATTTTGTAGGTAAACGCTTCGCTGTTTTCGAGTGGTTTGTCCAATCACTCAGTGCAAGGCACTTGAGTGATGGGGCTCCTACTGCTTGTACGTACACGGTTTCAGGTTCTTTTTCACTCCCCTCGCCGGGGTTCTTTTCGCCTTTCCCTCACGGTACTGGTTCACTATCGGTCAATCAGGAGTATTTAGCCTTGGAGGATGGTCCCCCCATATTCAGACAGGATAACACGTGTCCCGCCCTACTCGTCGAGTTCACAATAACAGCATCTTCAGATACGGGGCTATCACCCTTTACTGCCGGACTTTCCAGACCGTTCTCCTGATGCTGCTATTGATTAAGACTCTGGGCTGTTCCCCGTTCGCTCGCCGCTACTAGGGGAATCTCGGTTGATTTCTTTTCCTCGGGGTACTGAGATGTTTCAGTTCTCCCGGTTCGCTTCATGACGCTATGTATTCACGTCATGATAATATCCATTGGATATTGGGTTTCCCCATTCGGAAATCGTCGGTTATAACGGTTCATATCACCTTACCGACGCTTATCGCAGATTAGCACGTCCTTCATCGCCTCTGATTGCCTAGGCATCCACCGTGTACGCTTATTCGCTTAACCTCACAACCCGAAGGTGTTTCTTCTTGAAGACGTCTGGGTGGTGATGGCTGTGCAGATTACATTTCGTCGTTGGGCAGTGCTCGCCATGCTCACATACTCATGTATGTTGCGCTGGCTGTGCGCTGGCCGCCTCGAACTGTAAATTGCTCGCTCATCCCACTTCGATGTCGAAAAACACATTCAAAGTTTGAGATTTTGAGAGACTCATCAATATACCTCGGTGATATATTGATTTGTTTTCAATTTTTCAGCTTGTTCCAGATTGTTAAAGAGCATAATAGTTAAAATAACTTGCTAAAATTATCTTAACTATTCTCTGATTTTCATCAGACATAGTGTGGTACGCCTTTCACTCATACCGCGCAATTGGCGTCCCCTAGGGGATTCGAACCCCTGTTACCGCCGTGAAAGGGCGGTGTCCTAGGCCTCTAGACGAAGGGGACTTCAGTCAGCTTCGCAGACGCGCTTTTGCTCGTTCTTCATCAGACAATCTGTGTGAGCACTACACATAACACGTATCTCTTAGGTAAGGAGGTGATCCAACCGCAGGTTCCCCTACGGTTACCTTGTTACGACTTCACCCCAGTCATGAATCACAAAGTGGTAAGCGCCCTCCCGAAGGTTAAGCTACCTACTTCTTTTGCAACCCACTCCCATGGTGTGACGGGCGGTGTGTACAAGGCCCGGGAACGTATTCACCGTAGCATTCTGATCTACGATTACTAGCGATTCCGACTTCATGGAGTCGAGTTGCAGACTCCAATCCGGACTACGACAGACTTTATGAGTTCCGCTTGCTCTCGCGAGGTCGCTTCTCTTTGTATCTGCCATTGTAGCACGTGTGTAGCCCTACTCGTAAGGGCCATGATGACTTGACGTCATCCCCACCTTCCTCCGGTTTATCACCGGCAGTCTCCTTTGAGTTCCCGCCATCACGCGCTGGCAACAAAGGATAAGGGTTGCGCTCGTTGCGGGACTTAACCCAACATTTCACAACACGAGCTGACGACAGCCATGCAGCACCTGTCTCAGAGTTCCCGAAGGCACTCCTCTATCTCTAAAGGATTCTCTGGATGTCAAGAGTAGGTAAGGTTCTTCGCGTTGCATCGAATTAAACCACATGCTCCACCGCTTGTGCGGGCCCCCGTCAATTCATTTGAGTTTTAACCTTGCGGCCGTACTCCCCAGGCGGTCGATTTAACGCGTTAGCTCCAGAAGCCACGGTTCAAGACCACAACCTCTAAATCGACATCGTTTACAGCGTGGACTACCAGGGTATCTAATCCTGTTTGCTCCCCACGCTTTCGCACCTGAGCGTCAGTCTTTGTCCAGGGGGCCGCCTTCGCCACCGGTATTCCTCCACATCTCTACGCATTTCACCGCTACACATGGAATTCTACCCCCCTCTACAAGACTCTAGCCAACCAGTTTCAGATGCAATTCCCAAGTTAAGCTCGGGGCTTTCACATCTGACTTAATTGACCGCCTGCGTGCGCTTTACGCCCAGTAATTCCGATTAACGCTTGCACCCTCCGTATTACCGCGGCTGCTGGCACGGAGTTAGCCGGTGCTTCTTCTGCGGGTAACGTCAATTGACAAAGGTATTAACTTTATCACCTTCCTCCCCGCTGAAAGTACTTTACAACCCTAAGGCCTTCTTCATACACGCGGCATGGCTGCATCAGGCTTGCGCCCATTGTGCAATATTCCCCACTGCTGCCTCCCGTAGGAGTCTGGGCCGTGTCTCAGTCCCAGTGTGGCTGATCATCCTCTCAGACCAGCTAGAGATCGTCGCCTAGGTGAGCCATTACCTCACCTACTAGCTAATCCCATATGGGTTCATCCGATAGCGCAAGGTCCGAAGAGCCCCTGCTTTGGTCCGTAGACGTCATGCGGTATTAGCCACCGTTTCCAGTAGTTATCCCCCTCTATCGGGCAGATCCCCATACATTACTCACCCGTCCGCCGCTCGTCAGCAAGAAAGCAAGCTTTCTCCTGTTACCGCTCGACTTGCATGTGTTAGGCCTGCCGCCAGCGTTCAATCTGAGCCATGATCAAACTCTTCAATTAAAAGTGTTTGATGCTCAAAGAAATCGAAAACTTAGCTATTCATAAATGAATTTACTTTTGTTGTTCACTCTTCAAGACTTGATACATCTAATATTTTAGAAGATATCGTCTCTGTGAGTGCCCACACAGATTGTCTGATAATTTGTTAAAGAGCAGTGCAACATTCGCTGCCGTTTCCGGTCTTCTGCGTTGTTGCGAGGAGGCGTATATTACGTTATTCCTCTGAAGAGTCAAGAGTTTTTTCAAACTTTTTTCTTTTCTCTTCGCTGTCCTTCGTGGCTGTTGTCAGCTCATCGTCGGTCAGTGGATGCGCATTATAGGGAGATCTCGGATTAGCGCAAGTGTTTATTTCAATTTTTTTTCTGTTCGTTCTCTTTTTGAACTTTGCGTCTATTTTTGATACTAAAAACACTTTTTGTGTACAAAAAATATACGCCTTATCTTTTTATTGTCTATTCGGTATATTCTATCAATCATGCTTAATTGCTCTGCTTCTACTTTTAGTATCGTATTTTCGATCTTCATAGTAACGAATAGCAAGGAGCATTCTCTCGTCAACTCCCCCTATCCACTGCTATGCTTTTCTTATATACAAAGCAAAATCAAGTACGAGGCAAATTATGGGGAAATCAACAATTCGGAACTACTTAAACCTTTCACCTTCTATTGGTAAAGATGTTTTTATCGACGAGACTGCAACAGTCATTGGCGATGTACGCATTAGTAAAGATGTCAGTATCTGGCCGATGGTGGTTATTCGAGGTGATGTGAATTACATAAGTATTGGAGAAAGATCAAATATCCAAGATGGTTCCGTTCTTCATGTCACTCATATTTCTCACAATGATCCTGAAGGTTTTCCTCTTATTATTGGTGATAATGTTACTGTTGGACATAAAGCAATGTTACACGGATGCACAATAGGCAATCGAGTGTTAGTTGGAATGGGATCTATTTTACTTGATGGTGCAATTATTGAAGATGATGTCATGATTGGTGCTGGCAGTTTAGTTCCACCAGGAAAACGGCTTGAGAGTGGTTTTCTTTACTTAGGTAGTCCTGTTAAAAAAATCCGTCCACTCTCATCAGAAGAAATAGAGCACTTTATTTATTCTGCTAATAATTATGTTGGGTGGAAAAATAATTATTTAGATACTCATCAATCAGCCATTGATAAAGAATAAATAGGATGAAGAGTTGATAACTCATATTCAGTGATCAGCTCTTCAAATTCTTCTTCAATGTCCCAACGATTTTGTTTAAATAATAAAATTCCGTCTCCAACACCAAAACGCTCAATAAGCTCTTGCTCTGTAATTTGACAATTAAAAAGCATTCCATTGATCATAACAGGAAACAGAACACTATTACTCTCAGCTAGCCATGTTTCACGATCTGGAAATTGAATAGACTGGTTCATTGATTCAATTTTTCTCTTAATACAGTTAAAACAGGATTAATATCTGGTACACGCTCATACCATAGTTCAAATGCATAGGCTGCTTGCCCTACCAGCATACCTAATCCATCAGATAAACGTGTGCTGCCATGTTTTAATGCGTTGTATAAAAATGATGTCATTCCTGCTTGATAATAAAGATCGTAGCAAGCTGTTTCAAAACCATAAACATCATTAGGGATAGGTGGTAAATCATTAATCATGCTAGATGCAGATGCATTTATGATTAAATCATAATGTTTATCAGCAACATCTTCGGGGACTATCGCTCTAATTGTACCAAATTGACCAAATTCTTTTACCAGTTGCTCAGCTTTGGCGAATGTACGATTAGTCAAGGTAATATCACAATCATAATCAAGTAATGGAAGCAATATTCCTCTCGTTGCACCACCAGCGCCAATCACCAAAACGGAGCTAACTTTGCCAGGTACAATAAAATCAAGTCTGGCTAAATCCAAAATAAGCCCTTGTCCATCGGTATTATCACCAAGAAGTGTGCCATCATCCAGTTTAACAATAGAGTTAACAGCACCACATCCTTTTGCTCTATCTGTCAATTTATCAACAAAACGAAAAGCATCTTCTTTAAAAGGGACGGTAACATTAGCACCTCGTCCCCCATTCGCGAAAAACTGAGACGCTGTTTTATCAAATTCATTCAAAGGAACAAGTAAACGTCCATAGCCATACTCTATTCCAGTTTGTTTTGAAAAAAACTGATGAATGAAAGGTGATTGGCTATGTTCGACAGGATTTCCCATCACTAAATATTTTTCCATCAAAATCACCCTTGTCGATATAGTTCACCCGTTAATGCATCTCGAATTTCAGAAGGATTTTGTCTACCGCCAACATCGCCTTCAACAATAGGAATGATATCCTGAAATTGTTCTCTTACTTCTTCAACCGTACGACATGGTGGCAATCCACTTAAATTAGCGCTAGTCGAAACTAAAGGTTTTCCATAAGTTAAACATAGCTCTTTAACAATCGCATGGTCAGTCACTCTCACAGCCAAAGAAGAAAACTTGCCAGTTAACCACTTTGGTGTCGTTGATTTGGCAGGAATAACCCATGTAACTGGCCCTGGCCAAGATGCAAACATTCTGTCTCGCTGAGTATGTGTTAATGCACTATCATCAATGTAAGGTTTTAGTTGCTCATAATTATCAGCAATTAAAATTAATCCTTTCTCAATTGAACGTTGTTTTAATGCTAATAAGTCCATAACAGCGTGTTCACTATCAGGATCACAACCGACCCCGAATACAGCCTCTGTTGGATATGCGATAACTTTATTATTTTGTAGTGCTTCTATAATAGTGTTGTTTACAGGTGATACTTCGTTATTCATGTTCTTCTCTTTTTGTTTGCGGCTTCCCACATAATTTGCTGGCGCACACTAATCTTACTCCCTGAGAAGACCTTTTTTCCATCAATAATAGATAATGACAATACTCACACTCGCCATTAACAGGTTTATTATTTAATACAAATTGACATTCTGGATATTGGTTACAAGCATAAAATGTTTTACCAAACCGAGACTTACGTTGTAATAGTTTTCCTTTTTCACATTGAGGACAAGGAATAATAGTTTCATCTGGTTTATCAATTTGTTCTATGTGTTCACATTCTGGGTAATTACTACAACCAATAAACATTCCAAATTTACCCTGGCGCAACACTAAATCTGCGCCACAACATTGACAAGGTTGCCCTTCTAATACTTTTATAATTTGACCATCACCTTGCGGCTTTAATGTTTTTATATAGTGGCATTCAGGATAAGCAGAACATCCTAGAAAAGGGCCATGACCACCATTTTTCATGACCAATTCACTACCACATTCAGGGCATTTTTCCTGTTTAGGGTGCTGTGTAAACGGCATATTTTTTGCCATTGTTTTACCTCATACACTTATTCCAATCGAGTATAGCCACCAGCCACAATAACGACTTTTTCTATAAGCTCAAGTTCTAATAAAAGAGGAGCTAATTCAGATGTTGATAATCCACTATCATGAGCAATAACATCAATGGGTACTATTTCATTAAAACGTAAAAAGGGTAATATCATATCAATTGCTTGTTGTTGATTTGGTGTCAGTGGATCTATTTGAACATCCTTTTTTTTATTCTCAGGAACCTGTATAAACTTTTCGACTATCGACTCTTGTGGAGATTCATAATCACTAGTAAGCCACTGCAATGAACTATTTAAATATTCTAAAATATCATCTGGTGAAGATGCTAAATTTGCACCTTGCTTAATCAGTTGATGATTTCCTTCAAAATGAATATCCCCTAATAGCCCTGGTAAAACAAATAATTCCTTACCTTGTTGCAATGCATAGTTGGCTGTAATCAAAGAACCACTTTTAATCCCGGCTTCAATAATGAGCAATGTAGCACTTAACCCACTAATAATTCGATTACGTTGAGGGAAATGACGAGCTAAAGGCGGAGTCATTGGTAAATGTTCAGAAATTAGAAGGCCAGACTCTTTTATTTGTGTTGCAAGAGTACGATGGAATGAGGGATAAATATGTTCTAAACCACTTCCAAGTACTGCAACAGTGACACCATTATTCTTTAATGCACTTCGATGTCCTATTCCATCAATACCTTGAGCTAACCCACTCGTAATAGTAAATTCTTTCTTTACTAGTTCTTGTGCGAAGTAAGTCGCCCATTTATTGCCGTATGCTGTTGCATTTCGACTACCTATTAATGCAATTTGTGTGCTTATTAAATGTTTTCGATTTCCTGCAACAAAAAGCAAAAGCGGTGGTGATGATATTTGCTTTAATAAAGGTGGGTAATCTGAATCTGTAATAGTTAATAATGATGATTCATTTTTATCTAACCACTTTAATGTATTATTGACAGCATCTGCATGAAGTCTTAAAAATTGATGACTTTGCTGTTCTGACAAGCCACAACTTTTTAATTGTCTATAATTTAGTTGTGAGACTGATTGTAAATACTTTGCAATTTGAATTGCTTTATTAATCGGTAACCTTGAAACAGCATTAAGCCTTATCCATATTTCTCTTGCATCCATGCAGCATTATCCTAATGTTGTTTTTAGCAAACAGGATGAGTGCTAAACACACCAAATACTGTCAATCTAGATAATAAATGTCTAGAATAGACGTTAAATCCTATTCACATTTTAGAAACAGTCCGAATAAATTATGGCAGTGTTACACGTATTACATTATCCAGACGAGCGCCTTCGCACGATTGCAAAACCAGTCGAAAAAGTTGATGCAGAAATTCAAAGAATCATCGATGATATGTTTGAAACGATGTATTTAGAAGAAGGTATTGGTTTAGCTGCGACACAAGTGGATATCCACCAGCGCATAATCGTCATTGATGTCTCTGAAACAAGAGACCAAAGACTGGTATTAATAAACCCTGAGCTTCTTGATGCCGAAGGCGATACTGGTATAGAAGAAGGCTGTTTATCTATCCCAGAACAACGTGCTTTTATTCCTCGTGCTGAGCACGTAAAAGTAAAAGCGCTTGATTACAATGGTCAGCCTTTTGAATTAGAAGCTGATGACTTATTAGCTATCTGTATTCAACATGAAATGGATCATTTAGTTGGTAAACTATTTGTAGATTATTTATCTCCATTAAAACGCCAACGTATCCGTCAAAAAGTTGAGAAACTTGACAAGTTAGATAAAAAAAGAGCTAAAGCAGGACAGTAACAGTTAAATTGAAACAGGAAGAAAACGTGTCTGATTCATTACGTATTATTTTTGCGGGAACACCCGATTTTGCGGCTCGACATTTAGCTGCATTGTTATCAACCCAACATCGTGTGGTGGGAGTAATGACTCCTCCAGATAAACCCGCAGGAAGAGGTAAGAAACTGACTATTAGCCCAGTTAAAGAACTGGCGTTAACTCATGATATTCCTGTTTATCAACCAGCCTCTTTAAAACCAGAAGAGAACCATGAATGGATTATAGAACAACAAGCTGACATTATGATTGTTGTGGCATATGGGATGATCTTACCTAAAGCTGTTCTTGAAATTCCTCGTTTAGGTTGTCTAAATGTACATGGTTCTCTCCTTCCTAAATGGCGTGGCGCCGCACCTATTCAACGCGCTTTATGGGCGGGAGATAAAGAAACGGGTGTCACAATTATGCAAATGGATGTTGGTTTAGACACAGGTGATATGCTGTATAAAGCATCATGTCCAATTACAAATGAAGACACTAGCGCGTCACTTTATGAAAAACTAGCAGAACTCGGCCCTAAAGCGCTAACGACTACACTAGACCTGATTACATCAGGTAAAATAAAAGCCGAAAAACAAGATGATAGTTTAGCGAATTACGCTCAAAAATTATCTAAAGAAGAAGCAAAAATTGATTGGTCATTATCAGCAGAACAAATTGAGCGCTGTATAAGAGCCTTCAACCCATGGCCAATGAGCTTCTTTATGCTAGACGAACAGCCAGTAAAAGTATGGAAAGCACACGTTATTGCAGATGATACAAATCAACCTGTAGGAACTTTATTAAAAGCAGATAAAACAGGTATTTATATTGCGACAGGTAACGGTATTCTAAATATTACTGAATTACAGCCTTCGGGTAAAAAGCCTATGGCTTCTGCTGATTTCCTAAACTCCAAGCGAGATTGGTTCACTCCTGGGAAAATCATTCAATAATAATTCTAAACCCTGATACTTATGCTTATCAGGGTTTTCCTTTTTTCACGCCAATGTAACACTTCTCTGGCGCTCAATATTAAACGTTGACTCATTATGAAAACGTCATACAACTTACGTAGCATTGCAGCAAAAGCAATTAATCAGGTATTAGATCAAGGCTTATCTCTAAGTGCTGTCATACCTGAACTTCAAAAAAATATCTCAGATAAAGATAAAGCTTTATTACAAGAAATTTGCTTTGGTGTATTACGCACATTACCACAATTAGAATGGATTATTCAGCAACTCATGGATAAACCTCTAAAAGGTAAACAACGCATTTTACACTACCTCATTATGGTGGGTTTATATCAGCTTCTTTATACACGTATTCCGCCCCACGCAGCTCTCGCGGAAACAGTAAATGGTGCTGTTGCACTAAAAAAACCACAGTTAAAAGGCTTAATTAACGGTGTGTTACGTCAGTTTCAACGCCAACAAGATATCCTTAATGAACGTTTTCAAAATAGTGAAAGTCGTTTTCTTCATCCATCATGGTTACTTGCCCGTATCAAGCGCGCTTACCCTGAACAATGGATGAGTATTGTTGAAGGCAATAACCAAAAACCACCTATGTGGTTACGTGTTAACCAGCAACACCATTCACGGGAAGAGTATTTGGTATTATTGACAGATAATGAGATTTCAGCCATTGCTGATGACAGCCATCCTTTTGCTATCCGTTTAGAAAGTCCATGTAACGTCAACCTTCTTCCAGGATTTGCAGATGGCTGGGTAACAATTCAAGATCGCTCAGCTCAACGTTGCGCTGAATTATTAGCACCAGAAAATAAAGAACAAATTCTCGATTTATGTGCGGCACCAGGGGGAAAAACAACTCATATTTTAGAAATAGCGCCCCAGGCTCAAGTTTTAGCCGTAGATATTGATGAACAACGTTTGAAACGGGTACAAGAAAATCTTACTCGTTTAAAACTCAATGCAATCGTCAAAAGTGGTGATGGACGTTATCCAGAACAATGGTGCGCTGGTATGCAATTTGATCGCATTTTACTTGATGCACCATGTTCAGCAACCGGGGTTATTCGCCGTCACCCTGATATCAAATGGCTTCGTCGTAATGACGATATTGAGCAATTAGCTCAAATTCAAAAAGAAATTCTTCATGCTATTTGGCCATACCTAAAATCCGGTGGCACACTCGTTTATGCTACATGTTCTATTCTTCCAGAAGAGAACATACAACAAATTGAAGCATTTTTGACATCAACTAAAGATGCACAATGCCATTACCAACATCAATGTTTACCAGAAGAGGAAGGTGGCGATGGTTTCTTTTATGCATTGATCAGAAAAATATGATCCTGTGATAAAAGATGATATCGGATCTAAAAGACGCTACTATTTCAACGCAAGATCATCAAGATCTTGCGTTTCTTTTCTATTTGTTAATCGAATACTCTGAGAAATTACGATGAAAATTATTATCTTAGGCGCTGGTCAAGTCGGTGGTACTCTCGCTGAAAATCTTGTCGGGGAGAATAATGATATTACTGTCGTTGATACTAATGCAGATCGTTTACGCCAACTTCAAGATAAATTCGATTTACGAGTAGTCAATGGGCATGGCTCTCACCCAAGGATCTTGAGAGAAGCAGGTGCGGAAGATGCTGATATGTTGGTTGCAGTTACCAACTCTGACGAAACCAACATGATAGCGTGCCAAGTTGCCTATACCTTGTTTAATACACCAAATAAAGTTGCACGTATACGTGCTTCAGAATTTGTTCGAGAAGCAGATAAACTATTTTTACCTGAAGCTATTCCCATTGATTATTTAATATCACCAGAACATTTAGTTATTGATTATATTTATAAACTTATTCAATACCCTGGCGCGTTACAAGTGGTCAATTTTGCAGAAGGCCAAGTCAGTATCGTTGCCGTCAAAGCCTATTATGGTGGATCCCTTGTTGGTAATGCTTTATCAACATTACGAGATCATATGCCACATATTGATACTCGTGTTGCTGCAATTTTTCGTCAAGATAGGCCTATTCGTCCTCAAGGCTCCACTATCATAGAAGCTGGAGATGAGGTCTTTTTTGTTGTCGCATCTCAGCATATTCGTGCTGTAATGAGTGAATTACAACGATTAGAAAAACCATATAAACGCATTATGATTGTGGGTGGTGGTAATGTGGGGGCAGGTTTAGCAGCAAGATTGGAAAAAGATTATAGCGTCAAACTTATTGAACATAATCAACAGCGTGCAACAGAACTAGCTGAACTTCTTCATGACACAATTGTTTTTTATGGTGATGCATCAGACCAAGAGCTTCTTGCAGAAGAACATATAGAACAAATCGATGTCTTTATCGCGCTGACTAATGATGATGAAGCAAACATTATGTCTGCTATGTTAGCAAAAAGAATGGGAGCAAAAAAAGCAATGGTCCTCATTCAGCGCAGTGCTTATGTTGATTTAGTTCAAGGTGGCGTTATTGATATTGCAATTTCACCACAGCAAGCAACTATTTCTGCACTTTTAGGTCATGTTCGCAAAGCGGATATTGTTAGTGTTTCATCATTACGCCGCGGTGTTGCTGAAGCAATTGAAGCTGTAGCTCACGGTGATGAGAATACATCAAAAGTTGTTGGTCGTCGTATACAAGATATCAAACTGCCACCAGGTACTATTATTGGGGCAATTGTCAGAAATGAAGATGTCATTATTGCAAATGCAAGCCACTCTATAGAACAGGGCGATCATGTGATTATGTTTATCACAGATAAAAAATATGTTCCTGAAGTTGAAAAGCTTTTCCAACCTAGTCCATTTTTCTTATAACGATTACGTAGAAATAAGAATAATAGTGATTGTTACTTATAATGGTCTACTATTATCATGTTAGATACTATATTTTTACATAATAAATCTATACTTAGATAAATAAGGGGTGGTTATGTCTTTTTTCAAAGAGTTTCGTGAATTTGCAATGAAAGGCAACGTTGTTGACATGGCTGTCGGTGTCATCATTGGTGCAGCTTTCGGTAAGATTGTTTCATCACTGGTTGCAGATATCATCATGCCACCACTAGGACTATTAATTGGTGGTATTGATTTTAAACAGTTTAGCCTTGTATTAAGAGATGCAAGTGGGGATGTTCCAGCCGTTGTACTAAATTACGGTATGTTTATTCAAACTGTTTTCGACTTTGCTATTGTTGCATTTGCTATTTTCTGTGCGATTAAATTAATTAACAAAACACGCCGTCAAGCAGAAGAAGCCCCGAAAGCACCACCTGCCCCATCGGCCGAAGAAACTCTATTAACAGAGATCCGCGATTTATTAAAAAATCAGCAGAAATAAAAACTAAAAGGCCAGTGATAACAATTGAAAGAATCTTTTGTTATCACTGGCCTCCCAGTTACCCTTCTTGTTATGTTTCGCTTTTCTCATAAAACTACCTTTCCCTTTCTTATTCTTTTCTACACGTTGTCTAAATAAAGGATCGTGAACCAACGCAGCTAAAGCATTATCTTTAATAACACCTTTTTGGTGCTGATATTTGCTAGACATAAAAACCTCTTAAATTGTTAAAGAACATAAAAAAATAATACGATACAGATATTATTGCTTTGTAGCTCCAGATTCAAGTATTTCTAGAATTGAACAATATGTACTCTCATGAGCACTACCACAACACGCATTACTCAACATCTTTAATGAATCTCGCATTCGCTCCATCTCTTTCAAGCGAATTTCAACTTCAGCTAGTCTTGCATCAACAATATGCTTTGATTCAACACAAGTATGATGGGCAGGATCAACACGAATAGAAAGGAGTTCAGTAATAGCATCTAATGTAAAACCCAACTCTTTTGCATAACGAATAAAACGTAAACGTTGGAGATCTTGCTCAGTATATAGGCGATAACCACCTTCTGTGCGTCTATCATGATCCATCAATCCTTGTTTTTCATAAAACCGGATTGTATCTGTTGTTACATTTGCTAATTTTGCAACCTGCCCAATACGATACATGGACCATCCTCCATTGTTAATTATGAATAAGCATAGCAAATAACCAAAAGAATAGAATTGAAATATAGTGCGAAGCTTATATTACAAAATAGCAGTATGGTGAAACAGCAGAAAATAAATATGATACAACACAAAAGAAAGTAAAGAGGAATGCAAAAATAAAATATAAAAAGAGAAACCTTTATATCTTGTGAATAGCGTTTTCCAATAGATATAAAAAAACCGGATTAAAAAATCCGGTCTTTTTATTCGCTTCACTAAATAATAATTAAATTATTCAGCTGCTGCTTCTGTTTCAGAATCAGCACGGTCAACAAGCTCAATGTAAGCCATTGGAGCGTTGTCACCAGCACGGAAGCCACACTTCAGAATACGAGTGTAACCACCTGCACGGCTCGCAAAACGCGGACCTAATACTGTAAACAGTTTTGCCACGACTTCGTTATCACGAGTACGGGCGAATGCCAGACGACGATTAGCTACGCTGTCGGTCTTGGCAAGAGTAATCAGCGGCTCAACGACGCGACGCAGTTCTTTCGCTTTAGGCAAAGTTGTCTTGATTATCTCATGACGAACTAAAGAACCTGCCATGTTACGAAACATAGCCTGACGATGGCTGCTGTTGCGGTTCAATTGACGACCACTCTTACGATGGCGCATGACCTTATCCTTCTCAGTAAAACCTTAACCTGTGATCTTATTCATCAGCGATACTTGCAGGTGGCCAATTCTCAAGGCGCATACCCAGAGATAGACCACGCGACGCCAGTACGTCTTTAATCTCAGTAAGAGATTTCTTACCAAGGTTAGGCGTCTTAAGTAATTCAACTTCAGTACGCTGTACCAGATCACCGATGTAGTGGATTGCTTCTGCCTTCAGACAGTTAGCAGAGCGGACAGTCAATTCAAGATCGTCTACTGGGCGCAGTAAGATAGGATCGAATTCTGGCTTCTCTTCTTTAACTTCTGGCTGACGAACATCACGTAAGTCAACAAAAGCTTCAAGCTGTTCAGCCAGGATAGTCGCTGCACGGCGAATCGATTCTTCTGGATCGATAGTACCGTTAGTTTCCATCTCGATTACCAGCTTATCCAAGTCGGTACGCTGTTCAACACGAGCTGCTTCCACATTATAAGCAATACGCTCAACTGGGCTATAGCACGCGTCTACTAAAAGGCGACCGATAGGGCGCTCATCTTCTTCCGAATGAATTCGGGCAGAAGCCGGCACATAACCACGACCACGCTGAACTTTGATACGCATATTAATAGATGCGTTTTCGTCTGTAAGGTGGCAGATAACGTGCTGCGGCTTGACGATTTCGACATCACCGTCATGGATGATATCGGCTGCAATAACAGGGCCAATGCCAGATTTGCTCAAAGTAAGAATAACTTCATCTTTACCATGAACTTTTACCGCCAACCCCTTAAGGTTGAGCAGTATTTCTAGGATATCTTCCTGAACACCTTCTTTGGTGCTGTACTCATGCAGTACACCATCAATCTCAACCTCTGTTACCGCACAACCCGGCATAGACGAAAGCAGAATACGGCGCAGTGCGTTACCAAGAGTATGGCCGAAGCCTCGCTCTAATGGCTCAAGGGTCACCTTGGCGTGCGTCGAACTGACTTGCTCGATATCAACCAGGCGCGGTTTTAGAAACTCTGTCACAGAACCCTGCATTGTGTCCTCTCTTTGGTGCTAAGCCTTACTTGGAGTAAAGCTCGACGATCAGGTGCTCGTTAATGTCAGCAGACAAGTCAGTACGTTCAGGAATACGTTTGAACACACCTTCCATCTTAGCAGCATCAACTTCCAGCCATGTTGGCTTTTCACGCTGTTCAGCCAGCTCTAAAGCAGCCTTGATACGAGACTGTTTTTTCGATTTTTCACGAACGCTGACTACGTCATTCGGGGAAACCTGATAAGAAGCAATGTTAACCACGCGACCATTTACCATGATTGCTTTATGGCTAACCATCTGACGTGCTTCTGCGCGAGTTGCGCCAAAGCCCATACGATAAACAACGTTATCCAGACGACCTTCCAGCAGAGTCAGCAGGTTTTCACCTGTGTTGCCTTTCAGACGAGTTGCTTCTTTATAGTAGTTACGGAATTGACGTTCTAGAACACCGTAAATACGACGTACTTTTTGTTTTTCACGTAACTGAACACCGTAATCAGAAAGACGCGGTTTACGTGCGCCGTGCTGACCTGGTGCTTGTTCCAGTTTACACTTGGTGTCAATCGCCCGAACGCCAGATTTTAGAAATAAATCTGTACCTTCACGGCGGCTCAGCTTGAGCTTAGGACCCAAATATCTTGCCATTTTCTTTCTCCAACTTTCCTAAAAACGAAAACGTTATTAAACGCGACGTTTTTTCGGTGGACGACAACCGTTATGAGGAATCGGAGTCACATCAGTAATATTAGTGATGCGGAAACCAGCCGCGTTTAATGCACGGATAGTTGACTCACGACCAGGACCAGGTCCTTTAACCATAACTTCCAAGTTCTTAATTCCGTACTCTTTAACAGCTTCAGCGCAACGTTCTGCTGCAACCTGAGCCGCGAACGGAGTAGATTTACGAGAACCACGGAAACCGGAACCACCGGCAGTAGCCCAACCCAATGCGTTACCTTGACGATCGGTAATAGTAACGATTGTGTTGTTGAAAGAAGCATGGATATGAGCCACACCGTCAGAGACTTGTTTTCTTACACGCTTACGTGCACGAATAGGTGCTTTTGCCATTGTTCAAATACCCCGATTATTTCTTGATCGGCTTACGCGGACCCTTACGGGTACGTGCGTTAGTCTTAGTACGCTGACCGCGAACTGGTAGACCACGACGATGACGTAAACCACGGTAAGTACCAAGATCCATCAGACGTTTGATGCTCAGGGTAACTTCACGACGCAGATCACCTTCTACAACGTATTTGGCAACTTCGTCACGCAGCTTGTCGATTTGCTCTTCAGACAGCTCACTGATCTTAACATTTTCAGCAATACCAGCAGCTACACAGATAGCCTGTGAGCGGGTCTTACCGATACCGTAAATCGAAGTTAATGCGATTACAGTATGTTTATGATCAGGAATGTTAATGCCTGCTATACGGGCCACTATGCACTCCTAAATTAGCATTTATACAGTACCATTCTGAAAAGCCCGTTTTCAGGATACTCAAACAATACTGTATATATTATAAAAGATTGGGCTGGCTAATTTAGCCAGCTCAACCGAACTTTGCAAGAAAAAAATGCAATAAATTAGCCTTGACGCTGTTTATGCTTAGGCTCGACGCTGCAAATTACACGCACGTGACCGTGACGTCTAACAATTTTGCAGTTACGGCACATTTTCTTGACGGAAGCACGAACTTTCATTTTTACTCTCCGTAACTTCTAAAACAAATCGCTTATCAGTAATTAACCTTTAAGATTTGCTTTTTTCAATGCAGACTCATACTGACTTGACATCAGGAGGGTTTGCACTTGAGCCATAAAATCCATGATGACCACAACCACGATTAAGAGGGAAGTACCACCAAAATAGAAAGGTACTTTCATTGCGTCACGCATGAACTCCGGGATGAGACAGATAAAGGTAATATACAAGGCACCGATTAAGGTTAAACGAGTCATTACTTTATCTATATATTTAGCCGTCTGCTCTCCCGGGCGAATTCCTGGTACAAATGCACCGGACTTCTTCAGGTTATCTGCCGTTTCTCTTGGGTTGAAAACCAACGCCGTATAGAAGAAACAGAAGAATATGATTGCAGCAGCGTATAGTAACACATAAATAGGTTGACCAGGCTGTAGATTTAAAGAAATCGTCGTCAGCCAACCCCACCCTGTACCATCGCCAAACCAAGAGGTTATTGTACCAGGAAACAGGATAATACTTGAAGCAAAAATTGCTGGTATAACACCCGCCATATTTACTTTAAGTGGTAGATGTGTACTTTGTGCCGCGTATATTCTACGCCCTTGTTGACGTTTTGCATAGTTAACAACGATACGACGTTGTCCTCTTTCTACAAAAACAACAAAGAAAGTAACCGCGAACACCAATACTGCAACCAACAATAACAGGAGGAAGTGCAGTTCGCCTTGCCGTGCCTGCTCGATGGTTTGACCAATGGCAGGCGGAAGACCTGCAACGATACCCGCAAAAATAATGATTGAGATACCGTTACCAATACCACGTTCAGTGATTTGCTCACCTAACCACATTAGGAACATTGTCCCAGTGACTAAGCTCACAACAGCCGTAATATAGAATGGTAGACCTGGATTAATTACCAGACCTTGCATTCCTGGCATATTCGGTAAGCCTGTTGCGATACCAATTGATTGGAATATCGCCAGCACCAAAGTACCATAACGGGTATATTGGCTGATCTTACGACGACCGGCCTCCCCTTCCTTCTTAATCTCTGCTAACCGAGGGTTAACCACTGATAAAAGTTGGATAATAATCGATGCCGAAATATAAGGCATGATACCCAGCGCAAAGATAGAAGCACGGCTAAGAGCACCACCAGAGAACATGTTAAACATTTCAATGATGGTGCCTTTTTGCTGATCGAGCAATTTGGCAAGCACAGTGGCATCAATACCAGGGATAGGAATAAAAGAGCCAATCCTAAAGACAATTAGTGCACCAAGAACAAACAAAAGTCTGCGTTTTAGTTCACCAACACCACCTTTAGCACTCTGAAAATCTAAACCTGGTTGTTTAGCCATCTGTCACTTATTCCTCAATTTTACCGCCAGCTGATTCGATTGCTGCACGGGCACCTTTGGTAACACGCAGACCACGAATAGTCACTGCACGGTTAACCTCGCCAGACAGAATTAATTTTGCAAATTCAATCTGTGGGCCAACAACGTTTGCGGCTTTCAGTGCATTCAGATCGATTACATCGCCTTCAACGTAAGCTAAATCAGACAGGCGGATTTCCGCAGTCACGAAAGATTTACGTGAAGTAAAACCAAATTTTGGTAAACGACGATATAAAGGCATCTGGCCGCCTTCAAAACCACGACGTACGCCACCGCCAGAACGAGACTTCTGACCCTTGTGACCACGTCCGCCAGTTTTACCTAAGCCAGAACCAATACCACGACCTACACGTTTAGGCGCATGCTTGGCACCTTCAGCCGGAGACAGAGTATTTAAACGCATCTCTTACTCCTCAACTTTAACCATATAGGAAACCAAGTTGATCATACCGCGAACTGCTGGTGTATCTTCGCGTTCTACAGTGTGACCGATGCGACGCAGTCCTAAACCAACCATTGTTGCCTTATGTTTTGGCAAACGGCCGATTGTGCTACGTATTTGAGTAATTTTAATAGTCTTAGCCATGGTCATTACCCCAGAATTTCTTCAACGGATTTACCACGCTTAGCTGCGACCATATCTGGAGACTTCATGCTATCTAAAGCGTCCAGTGTTGCACGAACCACGTTAATCGGGTTTGTGGAACCATAGGTTTTAGCCAGTACGTTACGAACGCCAGCCACTTCTAGAACTGCACGCATTGCACCACCTGCGATGATACCAGTACCTTCGTGAGCAGGCTGCATAAATACGCGAGATCCTGTGTGGGTACCTTTTACAGGGTGGAACAGAGTACCGTTGTTTAAAGCGACGGTTTTCATATTGCGACGGGCTTTTTCCATCGCTTTCTGGATTGCTGCCGGAACTTCGCGAGCTTTGCCATATCCAAAACCAACGCGGCCATTACCATCACCAACTACTGTAAGAGCGGTGAAGCTAAATATACGACCACCTTTGACGGTTTTAGATACGCGGTTTACCGCGATCAGCTTTTCCTGCAGTTCGCCAGCTTGTTTCTCGATGTGAGCCATCTTACACTCCTACCTTAGAACTGAAGGCCAGCTTCACGGGCAGCATCTGCCAGTGCCTGGACTCGACCATGATATTGGAAACCGGAACGGTCAAATGATACTACTTTGATACCTTTTTCCAGAGCGCGTTCAGCAACGATTTTACCAACTACTGCTGCTGCTTCTTTGTTTCCAGTGTTTTTCAGTTGCTCAATGATGGCTTTTTCTGTAGTAGAAGCGGCCACCAATGTTTCAGAACCGTTTGGTGCAATAACCTGCGCATAAATATGGCGAGGGGTACGGTGTACCACCAGGCGAGTCGCACCCAATTCTTGGAGCTTACGGCGTGCGCGGGTCGCACGACGGATACGAGCTGCTTTCTTATCCATAGTGTTACCTTACTTCTTCTTAGCCTCTTTGATACGCACAACTTCGTCGGCGTAACGAATACCTTTACCTTTATAAGGCTCAGGGCGACGGTAAGCACGCAGTTCAGCTGCTACTTGACCAATCACTTGCTTATCCGCACCTTTCAGTACGATTTCAGTTTGTGTTGGGCATTCAGCTGTGATGCCTGCTGGCAGTTGGTGTTCCACTGGATGTGAAAAACCTACTGATAAGTTAACCGCATTGCCTTTAATAGACGCACGATAACCTACACCTACCAGTTGCAGTTTTTTAGTGAAGCCTTCGGTAACACCTACAACCATAGCATTTAACAGAGAACGAGTAGTACCCGCCTGTGCCCATGCATCAGCAAAACCATCGCGAGGTGCGAAAGTTAACTGGTTGTCAGCATGTTGAATTTCAACTGCATTATGGATAGTACGAGTTAGCTCGCCGTTTTTACCCTTAATCGTAATAACCTGACCGTTGAGTTTAACCTCTACGCCGGCAGGAATGACGACGGGTGCTTTTGCCACACGAGACATTCTTTCCTCCCGAATTAAGCTACGTAGCAGATAATCTCGCCACCAAGACCTGCTTGGCGAGCTGCACGATCAGTCATAACACCTTTTGAGGTAGAAACAACAGCGATGCCCAGTCCTGCCATAACATTTGGCAGCTCATCTTTTCTTTTATAGATGCGCAGACTTGGACGGCTTACGCGCTGAATGCTTTCTACTACAGCCTTACCTTGGAAATATTTTAAAGTGATTTCCAGTTCTGGCTTAGTGTCGCCTTCAATTTTAAAATCTTCAATATAACCTTCTTCCTTAAGCACGTTGGCAATCGCCACTTTCAGCTTGGAGGAAGGCATTGTGACCGCAACTTTATTCGCGGCCTGACCGTTACGGATACGGGTCAGCATATCCGCGATGGGATCTTGCATGCTCATCTGTCTTTACTCCCGTGATTCAATTATGGTAATTACCAGCTAGCCTTTCTAAGGCCCGGGATTTCACCGCGCATAGCGGCTTCACGGACTTTAATACGGCTGAGACCAAATTTCCGCAGAAAACCGTGCGGACGTCCAGTTTGACGGCAGCGGTTACGCTGACGTGAAGGACTTGAATCACGTGGCATAGTTTGCAGTTTCAGAACAGCATTCCAACGATCTTCATCAGATACATTCACATCTGAAACGATAGCTTTCAGTTCTGCGCGTTTTGCGAAGAATTTCTCAGCTAAATTCGCACGTTTTACATCACGTGCTTTCATAGATTTCTTAGCCATGAATGCCCTGCCTTACTTGCGGAACGGGAAGTTAAACGCTGCTAACAGTGCGCGACCTTCATCATCTGATTTCGCAGTCGTAGTAATGGTAATATCCAAACCACGAACACGATCCACTTTATCGTAATCGATTTCAGGGAAGATGATTTGCTCACGTACGCCCATGCTGTAGTTACCACGTCCATCAAATGACTTAGCGGATAAACCACGGAAGTCACGAATACGAGGTACAGCAATAGAGATCAGGCGTTCAAAGAACTCCCACATGCGTTCGCCACGCAGGGTCACTTTACAGCCGATCGGATAGCCCTGACGGATTTTGAAGCCTGCAACAGATTTGCGTGCTTTGGTGATCAAAGGTTTTTGACCTGAGATTGCTGCTAAATCAGCTGCTGCATTATCCAGCAGTTTTTTATCAACAATCGCTTCACCAACACCCATATTCAGGGTGATCTTCTCGACCCGAGGGACTTGCATGACAGAATGGTAACCAAACTGAGACATCAGTTGTTGGACCACCTCGCCTTTGTAGTAATCATGCAGTTTCGCCATCGTATACTCCAAATTACTTGATAGTTTCTTTATTAGACTTGAAGAAACGAACTTTTTTGCCGTCTTCAAATCTAAAACCTACACGGTCAGCCTTACCGGTTGCCGCATTGAAGATTGCAACGTTAGAAACTTGAATAAAAGCTTCTTTTTCAACGATGCCACCTGGTTGATTCAGAGCCGGAACTGGCTTCTGATGTTTTTTAACCAGATTGATACCTTCAACGATAACTTTACCAGAAGAAAGAACCTGTTTTACTTTACCGCGCTTACCTTTATCTTTACCAGTAAGAACGATAACTTCGTCTTCACGACGGATTTTCGCTGCCATTGCCTGCTCCTTAGAGTACTTCAGGTGCCAGAGAGATTATTTTCATAAACTTCTCATTACGAAGTTCACGAGTAACCGGCCCAAAAATACGCGTACCAATAACTTGCTCGCTGTTGTTGTTTAACAATACACAAGCGTTGCTATCGAAGCGAATGACAGAACCGTCAGGGCGACGAACACCCTTCTTGGTGCGCACCACTACCGCTTTCAGTACATCACCTTTCTTAACTTTACCACGTGGAATTGCTTCCTTGATGGTAATTTTGATGATGTCACCTACATTTGCGTAGCGACGGTGCGAGCCACCTAGAACCTTGATACACATTACGCGACGTGCACCGGAGTTGTCGGCCACGTTCAGCATAGTCTGTTCTTGGATCATTTTAGTGCTCCGCTAAATGTCAACTACTACTGAGCCACTTCCACATTAGAAGAGGCCGTTCAATATCCCATAATACGAGGGAGCGGCATTATAACACCACATTCTCGATATGGACAGAAAAAATAAACGGCTCGTTCAGTTTTGAGCCGTTTATTTCGTACGAAAAGGCTATTTTATTACAGAACAGCTTTTTCTACAACGCGAACTAACGCCCAAGACTTAGTCTTAGACAGTGGACGTGTTTGACGAATTTCAACTACGTCACCAATTCCACATTCGTTGTTCTCGTCATGTACATGCAGTTTGGTCGTACGACGGATAAACTTACCATATAATGGGTGTTTAACCATACGATCGATAGCAACGACAATAGATTTTTCCATTTTGTCACTAACTACACGACCTTGCAGAGTACGGATTTTATCGGTCATTACGCACCCGCCTTCTCAGTCAGTAAAGTCTTAACGCGTGCGATATTACGACGCACTTGTTTCAACAGATGAGACTGTTGTAACTGACCACTTGCAGTCTGCATACGCAGATTAAACTGCTCACGCAGTAAGTTCAGCAGTTCTGTGTTCAGCTCTTCAACGCTCTTTTCGCGCAGCTCTTTTGCTTTCATTACATCACCGTCTTAGTTACAAAGGTGGTTTTGATAGGCAGTTTTGCTGCCGCCAGCTTGAATGCTTCACGGGCCAGTTCTTCAGGCACACCATCCATTTCATACAGGACTTTACCTGGCTGGATTAAGGCAACCCAATACTCAACGTTACCTTTACCTTTACCCATACGGACTTCGAGCGGCTTTTCAGTGATTGGTTTGTCTGGGAACACACGGATCCAGATTTTACCCTGACGCTTAACTGCACGGGTCATTGCACGACGTGCCGCTTCGATCTGACGTGCAGTCAGACGACCACGGCCCACAGCTTTAAGACCGTAAGTCCCGAAGCTTACATCCGCACCAGCAGCTAAGCCACGGTTGCGGCCTTTGTGCACTTTACGGAATTTTGTACGCTTTGGTTGTAACATCAGCGACTCTCCTTACTTGCGGCCTTTACGCTGCTGCTTTTTAGGTTGAGCTGCCGGTTGTTTTTCCGCCAGTTCAACTGCAGCCATACCACCCAGGATCTCACCTTTGAAGATCCATACCTTAACGCCGAGCACACCATAAGTGGTTTGTGCTTCTGAGGTATTGTAGTCGATATCTGCACGCAAAGTGTGCAGAGGTACTCGACCTTCACGATACCATTCAGTACGAGCGATTTCAGCGCCACCTAAGCGACCACTTACTTCCACTTTAATACCTTTAGCGCCCAAACGCATTGCGTTCTGTACTGCACGCTTCATAGCACGACGGAACATAACGCGACGTTCCAGCTGTGAAGTGATGCTGTCAGCAACTAATTTTGCGTCTAGTTCAGGTTTACGTACTTCGGCGATATTAATTTGCGCAGGAACGCCAGCGATATCCGCTACGTGCTTACGCAGTTTTTCAACATCTTCACCTTTTTTACCGATAACGATGCCTGGACGAGCAGTGTGAATAGTCACACGGATGCTTTTCGCAGGACGTTCGATAACGATACGAGATACAGATGCTTTAGCCAGTTCTTTAGTTAAGTACTGACGTACTTTAAAGTCGCTGTCTAGGTTGTCAGCGAATTCATTGGTACCCGCATACCATGTGGAATTCCAAGGCTTGACAATGCCAAGGCGGATACCATTAGGATGTACTTTTTGACCCATTGCTAGTCTCCAGAGTCTCAGCGATCAGACACAACCACAGTGATGTGGCTGGTGCGCTTCAGAATACGATCTGCACGGCCTTTTGCACGAGGCATAATGCGCTTCATAGAAGGACCTTCGTCAACAAAGATCTTAGCTACTTTCAGATCATCAATGTCAGCGCCATCGTTGTGTTCTGCATTAGCAATAGCAGACTCCAGTACTTTCTTCACTAAACCAGCAGCTTTCTTGTTGGTAAAGGTTAAAATTTCCAGAGCTTGCGACACTTTCTTACCGCGAATCAGGTCAGCTACTAAGCGAACCTTCTGAGCAGAAGAACGAGCGTGGCGATGCATAGCGATAGTTTCCATCTCTTCCTCCTACCTTATTTTTTCTTAGCCTTTTTATCGGCTGCATGACCGCGATAAGTACGGGTCGGCGCGAATTCACCCAGTTTGTGACCAACCATTTCGTCGGAAACGTAAACTGGAACATGCTGACGACCATTATGGACAGCGATGGTCAAACCGATCATGTTAGGAAAGATCGTTGAACGACGGGACCAAGTCTTAACAGGCTTTTTGTCACCGCTTTCCACCGCTTTCTCTACCTTCTTCAGCAAGTGCAGGTCAATGAAAGGACCTTTCTTGAGAGAACGTGGCATGGCTTATCCTCTAATTATTTCTTAGTACGACGATGAACGATGAAATGTTCAGTGCGTTTGTTTTTACGGGTCTTCTTACCTTTAGTTTGAACGCCCCAAGGTGTTACAGGGTGTTTACCAAAGTTACGACCTTCACCACCACCATGTGGGTGATCGACTGGGTTCATCGCAGTACCGCGAACGGTAGGACGAATACCACGCCAGCGACTTGCACCAGCTTTACCCAGAACGCGTAACATGTGCTCAGAGTTGCCAACTTCACCGATAGTTGCACGGCAATCAGAAGGAACTTTACGCATTTCACCAGAACGCAGACGAATAGTGACATAAGCACCATCACGAGCAACGATCTGAACGTAAGTACCAGCTGAACGAGCTAACTGACCACCTTTACCTGGTTTCATTTCTACGTTATGAACTGTAGAACCAACCGGGATATTACGCATTGGTAAGGTGTTACCCGCTTTGATAGCAGCATCAACGCCAGACTGAACTTTATCACCCGCTTTCAGGCCTTTTGGAGCCAGAATGTAGCGACGTTCACCATCAGCATACAGCACTAAAGCGATATTAGCTGAACGGTTTGGATCATATTCCAGACGTTCTACTGTTGCAGGGATACCATCTTTGTTGCGTTTGAAGTCAACAATACGGTAAGCCTGTTTGTGACCACCACCAATATGACGGGTAGTGATACGACCATTGTTGTTACGACCACCGGACTTGCTGTTTTTTTCCAGCAATGGCGCATAAGGTTTCCCTTTATGCAGCTCAGGGTTTACCACTTTAACTACGTGGCGACGGCCCGGAGACGTAGGTTTACATTTAACAATTGCCATTGTTCTTTACTCCTCCGACTTACTCAGCGCCGCCGACGAAGTCCAGATTCTGGCCTTCCTTCAGGGTGACGTAAGCTTTTTTCCAGTCGCTACGACGACCAATACGCTGACCGTGACGTTTCACTTTGCCTTTCATCAGCAGAGTGTTAACACTTTCAACTTCGACTTCAAACAGTTTTTGTACAGCTGCTTTAATCTCTGCTTTGGTCGCGTCTTTAGCAACTTTGAGAACGATGGTGTTTGATTTTTCCATCGCGATAGAAGCTTTTTCAGATACATGCGGCGCGCGCAGTACTTTCAGCAGACGTTCTTCACGGATCATGCCAGCATCTCCTCAACTTGCTTCACAGCGTCAGCAGTCATGACGACTTTGTCGAAGGCGATTAAGCTAACAGGGTCGATTGTTGCTGCATCACGTACGTCAACTTTATATAAGTTGCGCGCTGCTAAATACAGATTCTCATCTACATCAGCAGTGATGATCAGAACATCTTCCAGAGCCATATCTTTCAGTTTCTGTGCTAAAAGCTTAGTTTTAGGCGCTTCAACAGAGAACTTCTCTACGACGATCAGACGATCTTGACGTACCAGTTCAGACAGAATGCTCTTCAGAGCACCGCGGTACATCTTTTTATTTACTTTTTGACTGTGGTCCTGTGGTTTAGCTGCGAAGCTAACACCACCAGAGCGCCAAATTGGGCTCTTGATTGAACCTGAACGTGCACGACCTGTACCTTTCTGTCTCCAAGGCTTTTTGCCTGAACCAGAAACTTCAGCACGGGTTTTCTGAGCACGAGTACCTTGACGAGCACCAGCAGCGTATGCAACGACTACTTGGTGCACAAGCGCTTCGTTAAAGTCACGCCCGAAGGTAGTTTCGGAAACAGTCAGCGCGCCTTGCGCGTCTTTCATTACCAATTCCATTCCTATCTCCTCGACGTTACGCCTTGACAGCTGGTTTAACGATCAGGTCACTGCCAGTTGCACCTGGAACAGCACCTTTGACCAGCAGCAGGTTGCGCTCAGCGTCAACACGTACTACTTCCAGGCTCTGAACGGTAACTTGTTCGTTACCCAGTTGACCTGCCATTTTCTTGCCTTTGAACACCTTACCCGGAGTCTGGTTCTGACCGATAGAACCCGGAACACGGTGAGACAAGGAGTTACCGTGGGTAGCATCTTGAGTACGGAAGTTCCAGCGCTTTACAGTACCAGCAAAACCTTTACCTTTAGATGTTCCAGTAACGTCGACTTTTTTAACGTCAGCGAAAATTTCTACGCTAATGCTTTGACCTACAGTGTATTCTTCGCCTTCGTTCAGACGGAATTCACGTAGTAAGCGGCCAGCTTCGACACCAGCTTTAGCAAAATGACCTGCTTCAGGTTTCAGTACACGGTTAGCTTTTTTGCTACCAGTAGTCACCTGAATGGCACGATAACCGTCTTTCTCCAGATCTCTGACCTGAGTAACACGGTTGTTTTCAATTTCGATAACGGTTACAGGGATTGAAACGCCATCTTCAGTGAAGATACGAGTCATTCCTACTTTCTTACCGACTAAACCAATCATTGTTTCAACCTCTCAATCGCTTGATGACCTGATTAACCTAGGCTGATCTGCACGTCTACGCCGGCAGCCAGATCCAGACGCATCAGAGCATCAACGGTTTTCTCGGTTGGCTCAACGATGTCAACCAGACGTTTGTGAGTGCGAATTTCATACTGATCACGCGCATCTTTATTAACGTGCGGAGAAATCAACACTGTGAAACGCTCTTTGCGAGTCGGCAGTGGGATTGGACCACGAACTTGCGCACCAGTGCGCTTAGCAGTCTCTACGATTTCCGCAGTTGATTGATCAATCAGACGATGATCAAAAGCTTTCAGGCGGATACGGATTCTTTGGTTCTGCATGAGACCAGAGCTCCAACTATTTTTTATAAACGTAAATGATCACTACTCGTACCCATTTCGATTGATGAGAGAGTGTAATCGTTCTGCATATAACTCCCCAATTGGGAGTATTATATTTAATGCAATAAAAAATCTGCATTAGCTGATTAATCAGCCCCACTAAATCAGTGAGCCTGCGCATTATACTTGCCTGAGTGATGAAATCAAGCCAAGAATAAAAAATCATCGATAAAAATAAGTTTTATTATTTAAAAAATGAAAAAAGCAAAGGCAATCCTCATTCCCTTTGCTTTAAATGGATTTGTAAATATTGTCGATAAGAGAAAATTGATACCTTTTTATTGAGGACTATTCTTCAATAATCTGAGCTTGTAAGTAATTTTGAAGCCCCATACGTTCAATTAACTCAAGCTGAGTTTCAATCCAATCAATATGCCCTTCTTCATCAGTTAAAATTTCTAACATTAAATCTCGACTCACATAGTCATGAATAGAATCAGCATACGCTATTGCTTCACGTAAATCTTTGGCACCACCAAGTTCTAATTCAAGATCAGAACGTAGCATCTCTTCAACGTCTTCACCGATATTTAGTTTGCCTAAATCTTGTAAGTTAGGAAGACCCTCTAGAAATAAAATACGCTCAATATATTTATCAGCATGTTTCATTTCATCGATAGATTCATGGTATTCCATTTCATTGAGACGAGTTAGCCCCCAATTTTTGAACATTCGGGCATGCAGGAAATACTGATTAATTGCAACAAGCTCACCACCTAATAATTTATTAAGGTGGGCTATCATTTTTTTATCACCTTTCATTTTTATGCTCCTTTGCTTCCAGTCTTTTTAGTGTAGACCTTTTATACAAAGTGGAGAGAAAGGAAATTTAAAATTTGTTATGCAACTTCAGAAATTTGAGGGTAAAGGACAGATTGCTCACTTTCAATGATTTGACGAGCTTGACGTACACACTTACCGCAACAACTGCCAACGGGCAAGATCTTACGTAATTCATTAATAGTGTGGATTTGATGTTTGTGTACTGTGGAGATAATTTTTTTATCACTCACACCATGACAGAGACAAACGTACATAATAGCAACCTCATTAACTACTCACGCATCGAATAGTAAATGATAACTATTATGATTTCAATTTCTATTTAACTTAGATGTTCTAATCTAATATAGAAACTAACATGATAATAAGAGAATAAGTTGAGGACTAGATTTAGCTAAGATAAAAAGCGCTATTTCTAAATATAAAAAAGGGCATCAACGATGCCCTTTCTCTATAACTTAAAGTAGGTTAGAGATTAACCTAATACTTTAGCAACAACGCCCGCACCTACTGTACGGCCACCTTCACGGATAGCGAAACGTAAACCGTCGTCCATCGCGATTGGGTGAATCAGATCAACGATCATATTGATGTTGTCACCTGGCATTACCATTTCTACGCCTTCTGGTAATTCGATAGTACCAGTTACGTCAGTTGTACGGAAGTAGAACTGTGGACGGTAGCCTTTGAAGAATGGTGTATGACGACCACCTTCATCTTTGCTCAGAATATAAACTTCTGATTCGAATTTAGTGTGTGGCTTGATTGAACCTGGTTTAGCCAGTACTTGTCCACGTTCGATTTCTTCACGTTTAGTACCACGCAGCAGAACACCTACGTTCTCACCTGCACGACCTTCGTCAAGTAATTTACGGAACATTTCAACGCCAGTACAAGTTGTTTTAACTGTTGGTTTGATACCAACGATTTCAACTTCTTCACCAACTTTAACAACACCACGCTCAACACGACCAGTTACTACTGTACCACGGCCTGAGATTGAGAATACGTCTTCGATTGGTAACAGGAATGGTTTGTCAATTGCACGCTCTGGTTCTGGGATGTATGAATCCAGTGCTTCTGCTAATTCAACAATTTTTGCTTCCCACTCAGCTTCGCCTTCCAGTGCTTTCAGCGCTGAACCACGGATTACTGGAGTGTCGTCACCTGGGAAATCGTATTGAGACAGAAGTTCACGAACTTCCATTTCTACTAATTCCAGTAACTCTTCATCATCTACCATGTCACATTTGTTCAGGAATACGATGATGTAAGGAACACCAACCTGACGACCTAACAGGATGTGCTCACGAGTTTGTGGCATTGGGCCATCAGTCGCAGCAACTACCAGGATAGCTCCGTCCATTTGCGCAGCACCAGTGATCATGTTTTTAACATAGTCGGCGTGACCTGGGCAGTCTACGTGTGCGTAGTGACGAGTTGGAGTATCGTATTCTACGTGTGAAGTAGAGATGGTGATACCACGAGCTTTTTCTTCTGGTGCGTTATCGATTTGATCGAATGCACGAGCAGCACCACCGTAAGTTTTAGCTAAAACTGTAGTGATTGCAGCAGTCAGAGTTGTTTTACCGTGGTCAACGTGGCCGATAGTACCAACGTTAACGTGCGGTTTTGAACGTTCAAATTTTTCTTTAGACATTTAAATTGTCCCTCTAAGACACGGAATCGGTGGTTACACCACATCAACCAAGCAGTAAGTAAATTAGCGATTTGCTATTGCTTGTTAAGATTTTATTCAGGGAGGCAAGAACATGAAGGAGTGGTGCTGATAGGCAGATTCGAACTGCCGACCTCACCCTTACCAAGGGTGCGCTCTACCAACTGAGCTATATCAGCACATCTGGAGCGGGCAGCGGGAATCGAACCCGCATCATCAGCTTGGAAGGCTGAGGTAATAGCCATTATACGATGCCCGCAGAACTCGGCTACCTGACTTAAAATCAGCTTTGTATTCTACTCAAGTGTTTACTATTTGAAAACACCTAAGTAAGGAATTAATGGTGGTGGGAGAAGGATTCGAACCTTCGAAGTCTGTGACGGCAGATTTACAGTCTGCTCCCTTTGGCCGCTTGGGTATCCCACCAACTAAATTTTAATGGTGCCGGCACCAAGAGTCGAACTCGGGACCTACTGATTACAAGTCAGTTGCTCTACCAACTGAGCTATGCCGGCTAAGTGGTGCGCATTCTAGGAGGACTTTCATCATGATGCAACAAAAAAATTGCGATATTTGTTCTTTTGCTTATATTTTGTTCGGTTTTGATTGAATTGTTGATTTTTTAGGAAAAAAACGACCAAAATGACAACAACAATTCAAGATAAATTCAAATTCTAATTTATCTTTCAAGCCCTAAATTTATTGCATTTAATAAATTTTTAGAAAAAAAATTAATTACGCACTCACTAGTCTACGCTAAAAAATAATTTCCATGTCTATTTTTTATACTTTTTTTGCAAATTTATTCAGTTCGCGTCAAAAAAAGTAGAAAAATTTTAAAAATATCTACGCCAATGAAGCATGACTCGTTATGATGCTGTTTATTTTTTATCGGATACGGGTGTTTTAAACAGCCTGTCCAACCTGCGAATACTAGGCAGATGTTGGCTTATGAATAACAAAGAACGCTTTATAACCCCTTATTTAGAATTTGACAGAAAGCACTGGGCAACGTTAAGAGACTCTGTTCCTTTAACGCTAACAGAAAAAGAAATTGCAGACTTAAAAGGAATTAACGAAGAAATTTCCATTGATGATGTTATTGAGATTTATCTTCCTCTTTCGAGATTACTCAATTTTTACATTAGCTCTAACCTACGCCGTCAAGCCGTCTTAGAGCAATTTCTTGGCACAAGAAGCGCTAAAATTCCATATATTATTGGTATCGCGGGTAGTGTTGCTGTTGGTAAAAGTACAACGGCTCGCTTGCTACAAGCACTTTTAACGCGTTGGCCAGAGCATCGTAAAGTAGATTTAATTACTACTGATGGTTTTCTTTTACCTAATGCAGAGTTAAAAAAACGCGGGATAATGAAGAAAAAAGGATTTCCTGAATCCTATGATATGCATAGCCTTGTCTCTTTCGTTTCTGATATAAAATCAGGTAAGAAACAAGTGACAGCGCCTGTCTATTCTCATTTAGTATATGACATCATTCCTGATAAGAAACAGGTTATTGAGCAACCTGATATTTTGATTCTTGAAGGATTGAATGTATTACAGAGCAATCAAGATTATCCGCATGATCCACATAATGTTTTTGTATCAGATTATGTAGATTTCTCTATTTATGTTGATGCAGAAGAAGAATTACTAAAACACTGGTATATCAGTCGCTTTTTGAAATTTAGAGAAGGGGCATTTACTGATCCTGAATCGTATTTTAATAATTATTCTAAATTAAGCAGAGAAGAATCTATAGAAATAGCCTCATCCATTTGGCAAGAAATTAATGGATTAAACTTAAAACAAAACATCTTGCCAACAAGAGAGAGAGCAAGTTTGATCTTAACCAAAGGCCATAATCATACAATTAGCAATGTTAGATTACGTAAATAAAACTGAACAATTATTCACTGATTTCTTCTAGTTCTAAATAGATTTAATAATATAAATACCAAAAAAGCTTTCCGATTAGAGAAAGCTTTTTCAATTTCAGACATTCGACGCAATTCAAAACATTAAGATGCACTTCTTAGTGAAATTTCACCACCTATATAAGGTGTAATTTTACCATTTTGCTCTAAAAGTAAAGCCCCTTGATCATTAATACCTTTAGCGATACCAAAGATTTCTTTTTCGCCAATAATCAGTTTTACACGTCTATCCATAAAGTTATCTAAACTTTTCCAGCGTTCTATAAAAACAGACAACCCTTGTTTTTCAAACTGGATAAATGCTTCTCTTAATGCATTAGTAATTTCACAAGCAAGTTCATTTCTGTCAATCTTAATACCAACTTGCTCTAAATTGATCCATTGTTGGTTGATAACCTCATTTTGATTTTTACTCATCGCAATATTGATGCCAATACCCGTTACAATATGAGCAACATCACCCGTCTTCCCTGTTAATTCAACAAGAATACCTGAAAGCTTTTTATCATTTAAATAGAGATCGTTAGGCCATTTTACTTTAACGCCATTTGCGCCAAGTTTTTGCAATACTTCAGCCATAATAACGCCGACAACCAAACTCAATCCTATTGCAGCAGCAGGCCCTTGCTCGAGTTTCCAATACATACTCAAATATAAATTTCTACCAAAAGGCGAGATCCATTGGCGACCTCTTCTACCTCGTCCAGCAGACTGGTATTCAGCAATACATACATCACCTGATTTTAATTCGCTAATACGTTGGATCAAATACTGATTTGTAGAATCTATAACAGGAATAACGCTAGCAGGCTCACCTTTAATATTCTGATTCACAATATCTGCATTCAATAAATTCATTGGCGCATCTAATTGGTACCCTTTTCCAGCAACCGTCTGAACGTCAATACCCCAGCTACGCAATGTTTGAATATGTTTATTAATGCCTGCTCGAGTCATTCCTAAACTTTCGCCTAATTGCTCTCCTGAATGAATATTCCCATCAGCAAGAATTTTAATTAATAATAAAGGAATTGGTGTTTCTTTCATGAAATAGCATCCACAGCATTGATTTCGCCATATTGGCCAATAAAGCGAACTTCTGGCTCTAATTTTACACCGAAGCGTTCTGAGACTTTCTGGCGAATATATGCGGCTAAGTTCACAATATCTTCACCTGTCGCGGTGCCTTCTTTATTAATAAGTACCAGTGCTTGTTTAGTGTGAACTGCCGCACCACCAATTTGATGTCCTTTAAGACCACATTGATCAATCAGCCAACCAGCCGCAATCTTCACACCATCTCGCTGTACATATTGAGGACAAAATGGATATTCTGTTTTTAATTGTTGTGCAATACGAATATCAACAATTGGGTTTTTAAAAAAACTTCCAGCATTACCCGTTATTTTTGGATCTGGTAGCTTGCTCGTTCTCATTAAGCATACAGATTCGAATACATCCTTTGGTGTAACAGTTTCTAATGATAATTTTGATAAATCACCATAAGTAAGAATAGGTTCCCATTTTTTACTTAGTAGTAAACCGACAGCAATAATAGCAAAGCCTTGCTGATAATGATGTTTGAAAATACTGTCGCGATAACCAAACTCGCATTCTTCATTTGTTAATCGACTAATATTGCCTGTACTTAATTCAACAATATCAACATAGGCACAAACATCTTTCAGCTCTTTACCATAAGCACCAATATTTTGTATTGGCGCAGAACCAACATTGCCTGGGATCAACGCTAAATTTTCTAGTCCATAGATATTTTTTTCTAACAGATATTCAATAAGCGCATGCCAACACTCGCCAGCTCCAACATGAACAGACCAATATTGCTCATCTTCAGTAATTTCAATGCCAGCAATACAGTTACGGATAACAATACCATTAAAATCTTCAGTAAATAGCACGTTACTACCGCCACCTAGAATAAGGGTTGGTAATCTCTTCTCATGGGCATTTTGCCAATATGTACAAAGCTCATCTTTATTATTTGCAGTTTCTATTTGGTGAGCTTTTACTCTCAAACCAAATGTATTAAATGCTTGCAATGAAACCGATTCTTTCATGAAAGTCTACCTCATTTAGCTGATAGCTTAGTTTAACAGTCAAGCATCATTGAGGATAGCAAAGTGATAAGTGATTAGAGGAGAGAAAGTATATTTGTGTTTTAAATGTCTTAAACGCAAAAAAGCCAACCCATTGGGTTGGCTTTCTCGTCTTATTTAATGCCTGGCAGTTCCCTACTCTCACATGGGGAGACCCCACACTACCATCGGCGCTACAACGTTTCACTTCTGAGTTCGGCATGGGATCAGGTGGGACCGTTGCGCTATGGCCGCCAAGCAAATTCTGTATTTATAACTGTCTGCTTATGCAGTTATAATAATTTTTTATTGGTGCTGATACCCAGATTCGAACTGGGGACCTCACCCTTACCAAGGGTGTGCTCTACCAACTGAGCCATATCAGCACTAGTGGCTTATTGTCACCGGCTGACACAGCCTAAATTTAATGCCTGGCAGTTCCCTACTCTCACATGGGGAGACCCCACACTACCATCGGCGCTACAACGTTTCACTTCTGAGTTCGGCATGGGATCAGGTGGGACCGCTGCGCTATGGCCGCCAAGCAAATTCTGTTTTATTACCCGCGCTTTCCCTTTCGGTTAGTCGCCAGCAATTTCAATCTTAAACAAGCTTACTTCATCTACTTTTCGTCTCTCAGACAAAACACCTTCGGTGTTGTCAGGTTAAGCCTCACGGTTCATTAGTACTGGTTAGCTCAACGTATCGCTACGCTTACACACCCAGCCTATCAACGTCTTAGTCTTAAACGTTCCTTTAGGTCACTCAAGGTGACAGGGAAGACTCATCTCGAGGCAAGTTTCCCGCTTAGATGCTTTCAGCGGTTATCTCTTCCGCACTTAGCTACCGGGCAATGCCATTGGCATGACAACCCGAACACCAGTGGTGCGTTCACTCCGGTCCTCTCGTACTAGGAGCAACCCCTCTCAATCTTCCAACGCCCACGGCAGATAGGGACCGAACTGTCTCACGACGTTCTAAACCCAGCTCGCGTACCACTTTAAATGGCGAACAGCCATACCCTTGGGACCTACTTCAGCCCCAGGATGTGATGAGCCGACATCGAGGTGCCAAACACCGCCGTCGATATGAACTCTTGGGCGGTATCAGCCTGTTATCCCCGGAGTACCTTTTATCCGTTGAGCGATGGCCCTTCCATTCAGAACCACCGGATCACTAAGACCTACTTTCGTACCTGCTCGAGCCGTCACTCTCACAGTCAAGCTGGCTTATGCCTTTGCACTAACCGCATGATGTCCGACCATGCTTAGCCAACCTTCGTGCTCCTCCGTTACTCTTTAGGAGGAGACCGCCCCAGTCAAACTACCCACCAGACACGGTCCCCGATCCAGATTATGGACCTAGGTTAGAACATCAAACGTTAAAGGGTGGTATTTCAAGGTTGACTCCATGCAGACTGGCGTCCACATTTCATAGTCTCCCACCTATCCTACACATCAAGGCTCAATGTTCAGTGTCAAGCTATAGTAAAGGTTCACGGGGTCTTTCCGTCTTGCCGCGGGTACACTGCATCTTCACAGCGAGTTCAATTTCACTGAGTCTCGGGTGGAGACAGCCTGGCCATCATTACGCCATTCGTGCAGGTCGGAACTTACCCGACAAGGAATTTCGCTACCTTAGGACCGTTATAGTTACGGCCGCCGTTTACTGGGGCTTCGATCAAGAGCTTCTCCCTAAGGATAACCCCATCAATTAACCTTCCAGCACCGGGCAGGCGTCACACCGTATACGTCCACTTTCGTGTTTGCACAGTGCTGTGTTTTTAATAAACAGTTGCAGCCAGCTGGTATCTTCGACTGGCTTCGGCTCCGTCCGCAAGGGACTTCACTTACCGCCAGCGTGCCTTCTCCCGAAGTTACGGCACCATTTTGCCTAGTTCCTTCACCCGAGTTCTCTCAAGCGCCTGAGTATTCTCTACCTGACCACCTGTGTCGGTTTGGGGTACGATTGTTGGTAACCTGAAGCTTAGAGGCTTTTCCTGGAAGCAGGGCATCAATTGCTTCACCACCTTAGTGGCTCGTCATCACACCTCAGCATTAAGTGACCGGATTTGCCTAATCACTCTGCCTACATGCTTGAACCGGGACGACCGTCGCCCGGACAACCTAGCCTTCTCCGTTCCCCCATCGCAGTTACCACCAGTACGGGAATATTAACCCGTTTCCCATCGACTACGCTTTTCAGCCTCGCCTTAGGGGTCGACTCACCCTGCCCCGATTAACGTTGGACAGGAACCCTTGGTCTTCCGGCGTGCGGGTTTTTCACCCGCATTATCGTTACTTATGTCAGCATTCGCACTTCTGATACCTCCAGCATACCTCACAGTACACCTTCGCAGGCTTACAGAACGCTCCCCTACCCAACAATACATAGTATTGCTGCCGCAGCTTCGGTGCATGGTTTAGCCCCGTTACATCTTCCGCGCGGGCCGACTCGACCAGTGAGCTATTACGCTTTCTTTAAATGATGGCTGCTTCTAAGCCAACATCCTGGCTGTCTGAGCCTTCCCACTTCGTTTCCCACTTAACCATGACTTTGGGACCTTAGCTGGCGGTCTGGGTTGTTTCCCTCTTCACGACGGACGTTAGCACCCGCCGTGTGTCTCCCGTGATAACATTCTTCGGTATTCGCAGTTTGCATCGAGTTGGTAAGTCGGGATGACCCCCTAGTCGAAACAGTGCTCTACCCCCGAAGATGAGTTCACGAGGCGCTACCTAAATAGCTTTCGGGGAGAACCAGCTATCTCCCGGTTTGATTGGCCTTTCACCCCCATCCACAAGTCATCCGCTAATTTTTCAACATTAGTCGGTTCGGTCCTCCAGTTAGTGTTACCCAACCTTCAACCTGCCCATGGATAGATCACCGGGTTTCGGGTCTATACCCTGCAACTCATTCGCCCAGTTAAGACTCGGTTTCCCTACGGCTCCCCTATACGGTTAACCTTGCTACAGAATATAAGTCGCTGACCCATTATACAAAAGGTACGCAGTCACCCCATCCTCAAATGTCCCGCTTGCTTTTACTGTCAAACTGGCTCGATTTTTTAACTTCCGTTGCTCGTGTACTTCTATGTACACTGCGCGACGGCTTGAAATAATCAATCCATTTTGTAGGTAAACGCTTCGCTGTTTTCGAGTGGTTTGTCCAATCACTCAGTGCAAGGCACTTGAGTGATGGGGCTCCTACTGCTTGTACGTACACGGTTTCAGGTTCTTTTTCACTCCCCTCGCCGGGGTTCTTTTCGCCTTTCCCTCACGGTACTGGTTCACTATCGGTCAATCAGGAGTATTTAGCCTTGGAGGATGGTCCCCCCATATTCAGACAGGATAACACGTGTCCCGCCCTACTCGTCGAGTTCACAATAACAGCATCTTCAGATACGGGGCTATCACCCTTTACTGCCGGACTTTCCAGACCGTTCTCCTGATGCTGCTATTGATTAAGACTCTGGGCTGTTCCCCGTTCGCTCGCCGCTACTAGGGGAATCTCGGTTGATTTCTTTTCCTCGGGGTACTGAGATGTTTCAGTTCTCCCGGTTCGCTTCATGACGCTATGTATTCACGTCATGATAATATCCATTGGATATTGGGTTTCCCCATTCGGAAATCGTCGGTTATAACGGTTCATATCACCTTACCGACGCTTATCGCAGATTAGCACGTCCTTCATCGCCTCTGATTGCCTAGGCATCCACCGTGTACGCTTATTCGCTTAACCTCACAACCCGAAGGTGTTTCTTCTTGAAGACGTCTGGGTGGTGATGGCTGTGCAGATTACATTTCGTCGTTGGGCAGTGCTCGCCATGCTCACATACTCATGTATGTTGCGCTGGCTGTGCGCTGGCCGCCTCGAACTGTAAATTGCTCGCTCATCCCACTTCGATGTCGAAAAACACATTCAAAGTTTGAGATTTTGAGAGACTCATCAATATACCTCGGTGATATATTGATTTGTTTTCAATTTTTCAGCTTGTTCCAGATTGTTAAAGAGCATAATAGTTAAAATAACTTGCTAAAATTATCTTAACTATTCTCTGATTTTCATCAGACATAGTGTGGTACGCCTTTCACTCATACCGCGCAATTGGCGTCCCCTAGGGGATTCGAACCCCTGTTACCGCCGTGAAAGGGCGGTGTCCTAGGCCTCTAGACGAAGGGGACTTCAGTCAGCTTCGCAGACGCGCTTTTGCTCGTTCTTCATCAGACAATCTGTGTGAGCACTACACATAACACGTATCTCTTAGGTAAGGAGGTGATCCAACCGCAGGTTCCCCTACGGTTACCTTGTTACGACTTCACCCCAGTCATGAATCACAAAGTGGTAAGCGCCCTCCCGAAGGTTAAGCTACCTACTTCTTTTGCAACCCACTCCCATGGTGTGACGGGCGGTGTGTACAAGGCCCGGGAACGTATTCACCGTAGCATTCTGATCTACGATTACTAGCGATTCCGACTTCATGGAGTCGAGTTGCAGACTCCAATCCGGACTACGACAGACTTTATGAGTTCCGCTTGCTCTCGCGAGGTCGCTTCTCTTTGTATCTGCCATTGTAGCACGTGTGTAGCCCTACTCGTAAGGGCCATGATGACTTGACGTCATCCCCACCTTCCTCCGGTTTATCACCGGCAGTCTCCTTTGAGTTCCCGCCATCACGCGCTGGCAACAAAGGATAAGGGTTGCGCTCGTTGCGGGACTTAACCCAACATTTCACAACACGAGCTGACGACAGCCATGCAGCACCTGTCTCAGAGTTCCCGAAGGCACTCCTCTATCTCTAAAGGATTCTCTGGATGTCAAGAGTAGGTAAGGTTCTTCGCGTTGCATCGAATTAAACCACATGCTCCACCGCTTGTGCGGGCCCCCGTCAATTCATTTGAGTTTTAACCTTGCGGCCGTACTCCCCAGGCGGTCGATTTAACGCGTTAGCTCCAGAAGCCACGGTTCAAGACCACAACCTCTAAATCGACATCGTTTACAGCGTGGACTACCAGGGTATCTAATCCTGTTTGCTCCCCACGCTTTCGCACCTGAGCGTCAGTCTTTGTCCAGGGGGCCGCCTTCGCCACCGGTATTCCTCCACATCTCTACGCATTTCACCGCTACACATGGAATTCTACCCCCCTCTACAAGACTCTAGCCAACCAGTTTCAGATGCAATTCCCAAGTTAAGCTCGGGGCTTTCACATCTGACTTAATTGACCGCCTGCGTGCGCTTTACGCCCAGTAATTCCGATTAACGCTTGCACCCTCCGTATTACCGCGGCTGCTGGCACGGAGTTAGCCGGTGCTTCTTCTGCGGGTAACGTCAATTGACAAAGGTATTAACTTTATCACCTTCCTCCCCGCTGAAAGTACTTTACAACCCTAAGGCCTTCTTCATACACGCGGCATGGCTGCATCAGGCTTGCGCCCATTGTGCAATATTCCCCACTGCTGCCTCCCGTAGGAGTCTGGGCCGTGTCTCAGTCCCAGTGTGGCTGATCATCCTCTCAGACCAGCTAGAGATCGTCGCCTAGGTGAGCCATTACCTCACCTACTAGCTAATCCCATATGGGTTCATCCGATAGCGCAAGGTCCGAAGAGCCCCTGCTTTGGTCCGTAGACGTCATGCGGTATTAGCCACCGTTTCCAGTAGTTATCCCCCTCTATCGGGCAGATCCCCATACATTACTCACCCGTCCGCCGCTCGTCAGCAAGAAAGCAAGCTTTCTCCTGTTACCGCTCGACTTGCATGTGTTAGGCCTGCCGCCAGCGTTCAATCTGAGCCATGATCAAACTCTTCAATTAAAAGTGTTTGATGCTCAAAGAAATCGAAAACTTAGCTATTCATAAATGAATTTACTTTTGTTGTTCACTCTTCAAGACTTGATACATCTAATATTTTAGAAGATATCGTCTCTGCGAGTGCCCACACAGATTGTCTGATAATTTGTTAAAGAGCAGTGCAACATTCGCTGCCGTTTCCGGTCTTCCGCGTTGTTGCGAGGAGGTGCATTCTACATCTTCCTCATTCAGTGTCAAGCGTTTATTTTCAAGGCTTTTCACTTTTTTTCTTTGTTCTCTCGGCTAACTCACTTAGCGTGGTTTGCCGTGACAACGAGGGCGCATTATAGGGAGTTTTGTGAAGCTGGCAACACTTTTTTTGAGTTTTTTTACTGACCGTTGAATTTTCCACCAAATTTCACTTAAAGCGCCAGTTTTCTGAGCGATTCAAAGCCAAAACTTGCTAAAACAGGTTTTAGCAATTCGCTATTCTCATCTTCTTTTAGACAATAAGCGAAACTAATTTCATTTGAACCTTTTATTTTCGCTTGATTTACGACCAACCACGCAGTTCTTCGTGCAATTGCAGCCCCAGAATCGATAATTCGTGTGCCATCAGGTAAAACAGAAAGAAGCTCGTCTGCTAATAAAGGGAAATGAGTACAACCTAATACTACCGTATCTGGTGGCTCTTTCATTTTTAGCCAAGGTGTAAGAATTTTACGAAGCTCATCTAGAGAAACTTCTTCACCATGAAGTTTTCTTTCTGCTAGTTCCACCAGCTCGGCTGAACCTAAAGAGTGAACTTTGCAATCAGTTGCAAAGCGCTCTATCAATTCATGGGTATAAGGACGTTTAACTGTTGCTCTTGTCGCTAATAATCCAACCACCCCATTACATGTTAATTTAGCAGCGGGCTTAATAGCAGGAACAACTCCCACAATAGGAATATCAGTAAACTTTGCACGTAAAGCCGGAAGGCTTACAGTACTAGCGGTATTACAGGCAATAACAATTGCTGCGAGAAAGTGCTTCTCAGCAACCGCGCTAATGATATGAACAACACGGTCAATAATGAATTCCTGTGATTTTTCACCATAAGGGAAAGCTTCATTATCAAAAACATAGATATAGTGAGCATCCGGTAATTTTTCACGGATCTCTCGATAAACAGATAAACCGCCAACCCCTGAATCAAAAACTAATACAGTAGGGTTAGCGGTAAGTTGTGCATCAGAAGTTGTAGCTTCCTGTGAGGAAGTATTCACGTCCTGGCGTGCGATAGCCATAAGCTGTCTCATAATCTTTATCAAACAGGTTGGCTATTCTACCACGAATTGAGAGATGTGATGTAATAGGATATGACGCAGTTAAGTCCCAAATACTCACTCCACCTAAAGAAACATTCTCATACGTGCCGTAATCTTTATCTGTACGCTGACCGATATATTGGTAAGTCACTCCCATATCGAGTTTCTCAACTTGCCAATCAAGTTGATATTTCAACTGTTGACGAGCGCGACGATCAAGACGTTGATGTGTTTCTTTATTTCTTGCATCTATATATTGAAGGTTAAAGGTATGATGAAAAATCCACGTATCCATTTCCCCTGTAAATTCCACGCCTTTAATTAATGCCTTTCCAACATTGTAATTACGATATGGGTAGTTCGATTCACTTTGGATCAACGAATCAACATCATTACGATATGCAGTTAATCGCCACTCTAAAGGCCCTGTTAATCCTTCAAAGCCCCCTTCCCACTGTTTACTCTTTTCGGGTTGTAAGTTTGGATTACTTCCCCATTCACTATAAAGTTGCATCAGTGTTGGTGCTTTAAATGCCGTACCATAACCACCAATCACACGATAGCCATCGACAAATTCCCAACCTAAGTTAGTTTGCCAAGTGGTATGCCAACCATATTCAGAGTGTTTATCTGAACGCACTGAAGCTTCAGCGATAATCTCGCCTAACTTTTGCTGTCCTGTTAGATATAAGCCGGTATTGTCGAAGTGTTCTTTATTAGGAAATCCACTAGAGCCTGCTTTAATAGATTGGCGTTGCCAATCAACACCTCCACCGATACTGCCATTTTCTAATAAAAGGTGATTACCCCACTGCACGTTATATTGTTCAGAGTTAGTAAAACGACTTCCTTTACCATAGCGACCATAACGTGGATCATAGTCATAATCTTTGGTGTAGTTATAGCTGGTATTGAAAGAAGAAGAGTAGTTATCACGATGGAACTTCACTCCGCCATCATAGGTACGGCTAAATAGTGCTCTTGTATCCGTTAAGATATCGTTACCACTGTCATAATAAGCATCATAAGCGGTGCGATTATCAAAACCATAAGCGCGTGCATATAAAGAAACGTCATCGTTAATATCGTGATTAACCCCTAACCACAACGATTTGTTCATAAATCCATCGCGATCAGGTTGTGGATGCCCACCGGTATTCCCATTGGCTTCTACATCATAGCCTTTGGTATAGAGATAACTGCCCGCCGCTGTTAATGTCGTTCTATCTCCAACTTTCTGTTTTACAGAGCCATCATATTCTTGATAACCATGAGAACCCATTGTGGCATTAAGCGTTCCTCCTTCCGTTTTTCTTTCTGTCAGGATATTAATCACTCCGCCAATTGCATCTGAACCATAAACAGAAGAACGAGGCCCTCTTATATATTCAATACGTTGAACAAGAGAAAGGGGAATTTGGCTAATATCAGAGCTACCAGACACATTAGCCTGATTTAAACGCACACCATCCACTAAGATCAGTACATGTCGAGATTCAGTGCCACGTACATAAATAGAACTCATCTGCCCTATTCCACCATTTTGCCCCACATCAATACCCGGCATTCTGCGTAATACATCAATCACACTATTACTCTGCCAGCGATCAATCTGTTCACGTTCAACAACGGTGATAGGTGCTAAAATAGAAGAGTTCGGCTCTTGAAAGCGGTTTGCTGTCACACTTAATGTATCGCTGTTATTAGCAAACGCACCAAAACTGCTCACCATTACACTCAAAGCCACACTCGAAGCTATACTTGAAATAAAGAAAACTTTTTTATTATTCATGAAAATCTGCATCCAACAGAATAAGTAGCAGGATGCCGCCAAAATTAAATAAAGCGCGTATTTAATTTAAGATGCGACAGGTCTTCGGCAGGTCTTCGGACTCTAGGTTAAATAAACAATTTTGTGTATTTAAGATAATGACTTCCCACCGCACTTATATGGGTGCTTTGCAGTGTCTTTTATTATCCTTGATCCTATTACCGCTGCGCGTCAGTTCTGGCTTTGCACCAGATTCCCTTTTCACTCCTATAAGGAGGCCGAACAACTATGCTACGATTTCAACTCCACTGAGTCCAGAAATTGAACATGAAGAATACTGGACATCTTCATGAGGATCTCTACAATTTCGCTCGCTTAACTTTATTACTGCCAAAAAAAGGCGAGATACCATGCAGAATTCATTACCAACGCAAACATATCAGTCTCAACTGAATGAAAAAACACAACGTCTACAAACGATGATGGCTCCTTTTAATGCGCCTGATGCAGAGGTTTTTTCATCACCAGAACAGCATTATCGTATGCGTGCGGAATTCCGTATCTGGCATGAAGAAGATTCTCTCTATCATATTATGTTTGACCAAGAGACTAAGCAGCGTATTCGTGTTGACCAATTTCCCGTAGCCAGCCAGCTTATTAATAAAATGATGGTTGCTTTGTTGGCAGAAATAAAAGATAAGCCAACACTTAGAAAGAAACTATTTCAGATTGATTATCTTTCTACGTTGAGTAATAAAATTATTGTCTCTTTGCTGTATCACAAAAAAATTGATGAAACTTGGCAACAAGAAGCGCAAGCATTACGCCAGACCTTAATTGTCCAAGGCTTTGATGTACAGTTAATCGGTCGTGCATATAAAACAAAAATTATGCTCGATAACGATTTTATTGATGAAGTGTTACCTGTCGCGGGTAAAGAGATGATTTATCGCCAAGTTGAAAATAGCTTCACGCAACCTAATGCTCAGGTCAATATTAAAATGTTGGAATGGGCATTAAAGGCAACAGAAAACGCGAAAGGTGATCTGCTTGAATTGTATTGCGGTAATGGCAACTTTTCATTAGCGCTTGCACGTAATTTTGAGCGAGTGCTGGCAACAGAAATTGCAAAGCCATCTGTTCATGCGGCGCAATACAACATAGCAATGAACCACATTGATAATGTAAAAATTATTCGTATGTCTGCGGAAGATTTTACACAAGCAATGAATGGGGTAAGAGAATTTAAACGTCTTGAAGGGATTGATTTAAAAGATTATCAATGTGAAACCATTTTTGTCGATCCACCTCGTAGTGGTTTAGATGAGAAAACTGTAGAGCTGGTTAAAACTTACCCTAGTATTTTATACATTTCTTGTAACCCAGAAACATTGTGTCAAAATTTAGAAACCCTAATAAAAACACATAAAATCAGCAAATTAGCTTTATTCGATCAATTTCCATACACCCATCATATGGAATGTGGTGTGTTATTAGAAAAAAGATAACTGCTTATTTCTCTTCTTAGAGTAAAAAATCCTTTAATAACGCGAATAAAAACAAAAACACCAGCAAGATAACTTGCTGGTGTCAAAATTTCGCTGTGTTTACAACAAAGAGATAAGTACAGACTAGTACTGTTCTGCTTGTGATGCTCTTTCAGCTTCTTCAGCCTGTAGGCGTAAGCGTTGGCGCTGTTTAAATTGACGATAAATCCACAACGCAACAATAACAATACAAACAGAAGAGAAAAAGTTTGAACCCCATTCAGGGTTAACGGTTCTGGTGTAAGCGTTATAACCGAATAAGCCTAGTAAAAAGAATGAAAAAATCAGCTTAGGCATACCATCGGTCATAGGTTGATTTAAATAACGCTGATATAAACAGTAAACTGCCAAGATTAAACTGATTAGTGGGAAAACTGACCACGTCTCAATAAATGAATTAAAAAAACTCGAATAAGTACCATGTAAAGCGACACCAATGACTGTGGCAAGTAATAGCGTGCTTTTTTCACAGCGATTTTGTTCCATCATTTGTCTCCTTTCTGATGCGTTTTTTTCTTTATTTCTGGGTTATCTTGTAGAGGTGTTTGCGTCTCTTGCTCACGTCGATACCAATAATAAGCACCTTTAGCAATCATACGCAGTTGTAAAACTAATCTTTCTTCTAATTGTTGACGCTTTTCAATATCAATATCCAGTGCTTCTGCGCCTGCACTAAATACAATAGTGACCATTGCTTCAGATTGCATTTCTGTAAAATAACGTGGCATATGACTTTCTTGCTCAAGGTAGTCTGCCAGTTCTGCAATAAAATGTTGGATCTCTCGTGCGACTGCGGCACGAAATTCTGCTGAAGTCCCAGAACGTTCACGTAATAATAATCGAAACGCATTAGGGTTATTACCAATGAATTCCATAAAAGTAGCTACTGATGTTCTGATAACACTGCCACCTTTCGCAATGCGTTGACGTGCTTGTCGCATTAATTGACGTAACATCAATCCACTTTCATCAACCATTGTCAGCCCAAGCTCATCCACATCTTTAAAATGACGATAAAATGAGGTAGGCGCAATACCAGCTTCTCTAGCCACTTCTCGTAAGCTTAAGCTAGTAAAGCTACGCTCAGCACTCAGTTGGCTAAAAGCAGCTTCAATTAAAGAGCGACGGGTTTTTTCTTTTTGTTTAGCTCTGATGCCAATATTATTACTCACAGAAATCCTGATAATCCTAATTTGGTTTATGCTCAATATATCAAACTTTGTTAAAAAAGCAGTGCGTACAATCATCTCTAAAGACACATTCTCATAAAAACTCAACAAAGTGTGACTAATGCCCTTAATGTCAATTGGGCTATTATTCATTCTAATGTTAATATAGCGTTGTCGGTTTGTATAAAACAGGTCTCTTCCTATGCAACATTCTCATTTCGATGCCATTGTTATCGGTTCAGGTCCTGGCGGTGAAGGCGCGGCCATGGGGCTTGTTAAACAAGGAAAACGCGTCGCAGTTATAGAACGTTATAACAAAGTTGGTGGTGGCTGTACGCATTGGGGTACTATTCCCTCCAAAGCCCTACGCCATGCAGTAAGTCGCATTATCGAGTTTAATCAAAACCCACTTTATAGCGACCAATCTCGTCTTATTAACTCCTCTTTTTCTCAAATACTTCGTCAAGCCAGCACCGTGATTAGTCAGCAGACTAAAATGCGTCAAGGTTTCTACGAACGCAATAACTGTACAATGTATTCGGGTGAAGCGGCATTTATTGACGAACACAGGATCAGCGTACGTTACCCTGATGGTACTTGCGATATTCTCTCTGCTGATAGCTTTATTATTGCAACGGGCTCTCGCCCTTATTGCCCACCGGATGTCGATTTCTCTCATTCTCGTATTTATAACAGTGACACTATTCTCGATTTAGAGCATGAGCCTCACCATGTCATTATTTATGGCGCAGGTGTCATTGGTTGTGAATATGCCTCTATCTTTAGAGGATTAAGAGTAAAAGTAGACTTAATCAATACTCGTGATCACCTATTGTCTTTCCTTGATCAAGAGATGTCTGATGCACTTTCTTATCACTTCTGGAATAACGGTATTGTTATTCGTCATAATGAAGAATACGAAAGCATTGAAGGTGTCGATGATGGTGTTATTGTTCACCTAAAATCAGGTAAAAAAGTCAAAGCAGATTGCCTACTCTACGCAAACGGCCGAACAGGAAATACAGACACTCTAGGCTTAGAAAACGTCGGTATTAAAACCGATAGTCGTGGACTCGTTTCTGTTAATGCCCACTACCAAACCAGTTGTGAACACATTTATGCTGTAGGTGATGTCATTGGTTATCCAAGTCTAGCTTCAGCTGCTTATGATCAAGGTCGTATTGCGGCTTTGGCAATCACAACGGGAAAATCAGAAACACACTTGATTGAAGATATTCCAACTGGGATCTACACCATTCCTGAAATTAGTTCTGTAGGTAAAACAGAGCAACAACTCACTGCAATGAAGATCCCTTATGAAGTGGGTCGTTCTCAGTTTAAACATCTGGCAAGAGCACAAATAGCAGGTATGAATGTGGGGAGTTTAAAAATTCTCTTCCACCGTGAAACCAAGCAAATTTTAGGTATTCACTGCTTCGGTGAACGTGCTGCAGAAATTATTCATATTGGCCAAGCGATTATGGAACAAAAAGGTGAAGGTAATACTATCGAATATTTCGTTAATACGACCTTCAACTATCCAACAATGGCAGAAGCCTATCGTGTTGCTGCACTTAATGGTTTAAACCGCTTATTTTAATGCGTTTTGTTTTTCTGCATAAAATGCGGTCATATGTTCACGGATTGTCTCTGCTAACTGCTCATAACGATTACGCAAAGGCGATCCGGGACGATAGACTAAGATAATAGAACGTGATGGATTTGGATCTGTACATTCTAAGTAACAAACTCCATCACGTTTTTGCTCTTGAGGTACTGATAAATCAGGTAATAGGGTTATTCCACTACCAGCAGCGACCATATTACGTAATGTCTCTAAACTCGTTGCTCTAAAATGAGTATCTTCTTTTGCGCCCGCTTGAAAGCAGAATCCTAACGCTTGATCCCGTAAACAGTGCCCATCTTCTAGCATCAATAAACGTTGTCCCGCTAAGTCGCCCATTGGCACAGACTCACGTTCATGCCACGGATGCCCTTCATAAATCGCTAATTTCATTGGCTCTTCAAATAAAGGAACTTCAATAAACGGCGCACTCTCTTTAACCATTGCTAAAATTGCACAATCAAGCTTTCCACTATCTAATTGAGCTAATAAGCTATGAGTTTGTGCTTCATGAAGGTACATCTCTAACTTAGGATAGTTTTTATGTAACTCAGGGATAATATGAGGCAACAAATAAGGACCGACAGTAGGGATCAGCCCGATATGTAAAGGCCCTGCCATACTTTCGCCTTGCAATGAAGCCATTTCTTGTAGCACTTTGACTTCACGTAGAACAGTTTTCGCTTGATCCACCAGCAACAAACCTTGTTGCGTAAACAGAACCTTACGGCTAGTTCGTTCAAGCAACATTACACCCAATTCATCTTCAAGCTTACGAATTTGACCACTTAATGTTGGCTGACTCACATGGCAAGAATCTGCCGCACGACGAAAATGTTTATGCTCAGCTAGAGCCACCAGATATTCCAAGTCACGGATATTCATTGCAGATCCCACATTTATTGCTGATAGTTAATGTCTATAGATAATATAGTAACTGATAAATTTTTCTATCAGTCGAATGTTATTCTGTCTCTCTTTTTTGATATTTTCTTAATAAATAAATCTAATTACTTCATATTCTAAAGAATTCAAGATGAGCATAGATATTATCGGCAATTCAAAATAAAAAAACAGGGCAATAAATACCCTGTTCTTATGGAATAACAGTAAGTTGTCTTAAATAAACTCTTTTTTTATTTATCCATACTGAGTGTTTCTTTTGCTTTTTCTATCGCACAAGCGACCTGTTTTTGAGAAACGCCCCCTTTTGCAAGACGTTTATCTAAACATGATTGAAGTGATAAAATATCGTACACATCAATCATGATTTTATCGTTAAACATCTGTAATTCAGAAAGAGGAAGTTCTTCAATTGCTTTACCTTGCTCAATGGCACAAACAACCACTTCACCCACAATATGGTGCGCTTCACGAAATGGCACGCCTTTAGCAACAAGATAATCTGCCAGTTCAGTAGCATTAGCATAACCTTGTTTAGCGGCTTCTTCACAGCGAGAACGACGAATTTGAATGCCATCAAGAACTAATGTTGCCATATGCAAGCAATCAGACCATGTATCAATGGCATCAAATAACCCTTCTTTATCTTCTTGCATATCTTTATTGTAAGCTAAAGGCAGACCTTTTAAGGTCATCATCATGCCCGTTAATGCACCTTGAACTCGTCCACATTTTCCACGGATAAGCTCAAGTGCATCTGGATTTTTCTTTTGAGGCATTAACGATGAGCCTGAGGTCACTTTGTCTGATAATTCAATAAAGCCCGCTTCACCACTATTAAAGAAAATAAGATCTTCTGCAAAACGAGATAAATGCACCATCCCAATAGATGCGCAAGATAATAGCTCCAATACATGATCACGGTCAGATACACTGTCTAGACTATTGTTAGTTGCACTCGCAAAACCTAACCATCCCGCTAATTGTTCACGATCGATATCATAAGCTGTGCCTGCTAATGCACCGCATCCCAACGGACTGATATCCAAACGTTTCAAAGCATCAGCTAAACGGCTTTCATCTCTGGCTAACATTTCATTGTAGGCCAAACACCAGTGTGCGAATGTTACTGGTTGAGCGCGTTGTAAATGGGTATAACCCGGCATCACTGCATTTTGATTTTGTTCTGCGGTAATAACTAAAGCTTTTTGTAGCTCAACAATCGCTTGGCGAAGATGAATGACCTCTTCTTTGCACCATAGTTTTAAGTCTGTTGCGACCTGATCATTACGGCTACGACCTGTATGTAATTTTTTACCTAAATCACCGACTTTGGCAATAAGCTTACTTTCAACCCAACTATGAATATCTTCTGCATCACTTTGTAAAATAGATTGTGGGTTTGCTGTTACTTCTTCTGATAATTCATTTAAAGCTTGCTCAAGTTGAGCTTGTTCATCTTGCGATAATACACCCACTGTGACTAACGCTTTAGACCAAGCTACTGAGCCAAAGATATCCTGTTGTGCCAGTCGAAAATCAAACCGCAGTGAATCATTGAATTGTTTAAACCGTTGATCAGCTTCCTGACTAAAACGTCCACCCCAGAGTGCCATAATCGCTTCCTGTATTTATTCTGTGTAATAAAAGAGAGTAAGAGTGATGCTTGTTAGCACCACTCTATTGCCTTACGTTATTTCTTGCTCAGTGCACGAATACGTGATGGCAGGGAATACAAACGGATAAAACCTTCAGCATGACTGTGATCGTAAACTTCATCTTCACCAAAGGTTGCAAATTCCTCAGAGTACAGGCTATTTTCTGATTTTTTCTGAATGGCATTCACATGGCCTTTATAAAGCTCTAAAACCACTTCGCCATTCACATCTTTTGCCAGCGATTCCGCAGCCGCTTGTAGTGAAGCACGGATTGGCGTAAACCAACGACCGTCATAGGCTACATACGACATCTCTAAACCGAGTTGTTGACGCCATTTAAACGCATCCCTATCAAGAACTAGTTGCTCAACACCACGCAGAGCAGCCATCATGATAGTGCCCCCTGGAGTTTCATAGCAGCCACGAGATTTCATTCCCACTAAACGGTTTTCAACAATATCAATACGTCCGATACCGTGCTTAACACCTAATGTATTTAATGTATCTAAACACTCGAAAGGTGATAGTGTTTTACCGTTTACCGCGACAACTTCACCCGCTTTAACTGTAACAGTGACTAATTCTGGTGTTTCTGGTGCTTTCTTAGGATCGACAGTCCATGCCCAACAATCTTCATTTGATGCATTCCATGGGCTTTCTAATACACCACCTTCCGTTGAGATATGCCATGCGTTTTCATCGCGGCTATAAATTTTCTCAAGTGTAGCCGTAGTGGGAATATTACGGATTTTCAGATAATCCAGCAGTGCTTCACGAGAACGTAAATCCCACTCTCTCCAAGGCGCGACGACTTTTAGTTGCGGAGCAAGAGCTGCATAGGTGCTTTCAAAACGAACCTGATCGTTACCTTTACCCGTTGCGCCATGAGCAACAGCATCAGCACCTAATTTTAATGCCAATTCTACCTGAGCTTTAGCAATAACTGGACGTGCCATTGAAGTACCTAATAAATAGCTACCTTCATATAAAGCACCGGTTTTTAACACAGGATAAACATAGTCTTTGATAAACTCTTCACGTAAATCAACGACGTAACACTCAGATGCTCCTGACGCTAACGCTTTCTGTTCTACGCCAACTAAATCATCACGGCTTTGCCCAACATCAGCAACAAAAGCAACAACTTCACAGTTATCGTAATGCTCTTTTAACCAAGGAATGATCGCCGAAGTATCTAATCCGCCTGAGTACGCTAGTACGATTTTCTTAATACCTTTAGTCATAGTGATAACCTTCAATTCCTAATTTGTTTAAATTCAGCCAACTATCAAATAGTGATAAGATTTATAGAGTCATTTTTAAGCTAAAATACGGGTGCCTACTGCAACACCATTAAACAGTGCGGTTAGTTTTTCAGCATGGCGCCAACTGGCAATTTCAACGGGTCTACCAAGTGTTTTAGCCGCTTCTAACGCTGCATTTACTTTCACAATCATGCCGTCAGTGATAATGCCTTGATCAATTAATGTCTGTGCTTTTTCGGCTGACATCTCTGCTATCTTTTGACCTTTACCATCTAAAATGCCACTAACATCTGAAAGCAACACTAAATCAGCACCCAATGTTTCTGCGATAGCGGTTGCAGCTTGGTCTGCATTGACATTCATCAGCTCACCTTTCTCAGTCATACCGATAGAGCTGATAATAGGTAGATAGCCTGCCCCCAGTAATAAATTAAGTAAATCTGGAGAGCCGGGAGTTGCATTTCCTACATGGCCTAACTCTTCATTAATTTGAGTGACTTTTGCTAATTGCCCATCACCCAAAGAAAGCCCCACCCCATTAAGCCCAAACTGAGTTGCCCACGATAACAAGGTCTTATTGGCACTTCCGGCCAATGCTCCTGTGATGATATCTATCTGATCAGCGGGTGTAACACGCAGGCCTTGCTTTTTCACGACAGGTAATTGCAATTTACCCATCAATTCATCCACCAAACAGCCACCACCATGTACGATGACCAAAGGGCGAGAGTGTGTTGAACGATATTGTTGTAATGCGGTGAAAAAACGTGTTAGCGCTTCTTCGTTATCAAGGAGTACACCACCCAGTTTGATAATTAATGGTTCCATGAAACTTCCCTACTCATTATTTAAATAAGTGATTCGGTTTCAGCGAAACCAAACCGAATATTCATACATTGCACCGCCTGCGCTGCGGCCCCTTTTAACAAGTTATCTTCAACACCTACCACAATCAGATGTTCACCTTGTTGAGCAAACCCGATATCACAAAATGCAGTTCCTACCACGGCTTTTAATGCAGGTAATCCTTTGTCATAAACACGCACTAATGGCTTGTCTTGATAAGCTTCATCAAAGACTTGTCTGATTTTCTCTTGCGTCACGCCTGGTTTTAACTTACAGGTGATAGTGGCTAAGATCCCTCTGGCAAAATTGCCTAAGTGAGGGGTGAAAATCACATCAATGCCCAGATGTGTTGCAATCTCAGGTTGATGACGATGAGTAAACACACCGTAAGGTTGCAAACTCACTTCACAAAAACTGCTGGTTAAAGAGGCTTTTCTACCCGCACCACTTACACCGCTGGTGGCATTAATGACTGGCCATTGCGCGGTATCTAACAGTCCCGCTTCCGCTAAGGGTTTTAATGACAACTGAGATACCGTTGGATAACAACCCGGCACAGCAATTAATTGCGCCTGACTGATAATGTCAGCATTCCATTCAGCTAATCCATACACTGCCTGTGATAACCAATCTGTATTCTTATGCTCGAATCCATAGTATTGTTGATAAAAATGCTTGTTTTGTACTCGATAGGCACCCGATAAGTCGAACACCACACAACCTTGCTCTAAAAAAATCGGGGCAATATCATGGCTGACCTCATGGGCTGTTGCTAAAAAAACGATATCAATATTTTCAGCCGCTTTAACAACATCAACCATTGGCTCTAAAGGGAGATCTACTAAGCCACGATATTGAGGATGAAGTTCAGAAAAGCGCTTTCCTGCATCTGCACTTTGAGCTGATACCATCAGTCTGCTCAAATTCACATGAGGATGCTGCTGAAGATAGGCGGCTAATTCAGCGCCAGTGTAACCACTTGCTCCTACAATCAGAGTATTTAACATGTCATTCTTACCTTGTACTATGAACACAAACCGATTAATGTATTTTTATTCAAAAAAAGTGCATGAATATTGATACTATTATGAAGAAAGGCTGTCAACAGTGAATATTAAATTACCTACATTTATTGAGATTTATCGTCAATTAATTGCAACGCCCTCTATCAGTGCTACAGATGCTAAGAACGATCAAAGCAACGAATCGCTGATTAACTTGCTTGCTAATTGGTTGGAAACATTAGGTTTTTCAATTGAAATTCAACCTGTACCTGAAACTCGAGGAAAATTTAACCTTTTAGCAACATTAGGAACAGGAAAAGGCGGGTTATTACTCTGTGGTCATACTGACACGGTGCCATTTGATGAAGGTCGTTGGACACAAGATCCTTTTACACTGACAGAAAAAGAAAATAAGTTATACGGCTTAGGCACTGCAGATATGAAAGGCTTTTTTGCTTTTATTCTTGATGCATTACGAGATGTAGATACTAACACGTTAACTCACCCTCTTTATATTCTCGCCACGGCAGATGAAGAAACCTCTATGGCAGGTGCACGTTATTTTGCCGCCAATACAACAATCCGCCCTGATTTTGCCATTATTGGCGAACCAACATCCCTAAAGCCGATTCGTGCTCATAAAGGGCATTTATCAAATGCAATACGCATTACAGGGCAATCAGGACATTCTAGCGATCCAGAAAAAGGGGTGAATGCGATTGAGCTAATGCATGAATCCATTACTCACCTTAGTACACTGCGCGATACGCTAAAAACACGCTATAACAACCCTGCATTTGTTATCCCTTATCCGACCATGAACTTTGGTTATATTAATGGTGGTGATGCAGCAAATCGGATTTGTGCTTGCTGTGAATTACATATGGATATTCGCCCATTGCCCGGGCTTACATTGCAAGATTTAGATGATTTACTACACGAAACATTAGCGCCCGTAAAAGCACGTTGGCCGGGGCGCTTAAATGTTGAAGCACTACATGATCCTATTCCCGGTTATGAGTGCCCGACCGATCATAAAATGGTTGCAGTCATTGAAAAGTTATTAGGTGAGAAAGCACAAACGGTGAACTACTGTACTGAAGCGCCATTTATTCAAGATCTCTGTCCTACCTTAGTATTAGGCCCAGGTTCAATTGAACAAGCCCACCAACCTGATGAATTTATTGATATGGCATTTATTGAGCCAACTCGTGAATTGATGGGACAATTAATTGAAAACTTCTGTTTAACAGAAAAAACGCAATAATAAAAAACCCTATCGGCTTATGTTGATAGGGTTTTTATCTTCAATTAATACTCTAAATAATTCGAGTTACGGGTAGGCGATTAGCGTAACCAATTAGTTTTGGCTAGTTGAACAATTTCATCACCTCGACCATTAATAATCGCTTTCATCATATACAAGCTAAAACCTTTTGCCTGTTCAAACTTAATTTCAGGAGGCATAGAAAGCTCTTGTTTTGCAGTTACCACATCCACAATCACGGGGCCATCATGTTCAAAAGCCTCTTTCAGTGCCTTATCCAGATCTTCACCTTTTTCAACGCGAATACCTTTGATACCAGATGCATTAGCAATGGCAGCAAAATCAGGGTTATGCAAATCTGTTCCATCAGTTAAATAACCACCAGCTTTCATCTCCATCGCCACAAAACCTAATACGCTGTTATTAAAAATAATCACTTTCACTGGCAAATTCATTTGCGCTAACGAGATAAAATCGCCCATTAACATGGTGAATCCACCATCACCACACATTGCAACAACTTGGCGTTTTCTATCTAATGCTTGTGCACCAATAGCTTGAGCCATCGCATTTGCCATAGAGCCATGATTAAACGAGCCCAGCAAACGGCGTTTTCCATTCATTCCTACATAACGAGCCGCCCACACTGTTGGTGTTCCGACATCACAGGTAAAAATGGCATCATCATTTGCCAACTCACTCAATTTGCGTGCTAGATATTGTGGATGAATAAGTTCTCGTTCACTTGGTTGTGCAAGTGCATCCAAATCTTGTCGTGCTTTTGCGTAATGTTTCAACGAGGCATCAAGGTGAGAGGTATCTGTTTTCTCTTTTAAACGAGGCTGTATCGCATTTAGTGTTGCTTTAATATCACCAATCATTGCCATATCGACATGACAATGTGAACCGAGGCTGCTTGGATTAATATCGATTTGAATAATATTGGCTTTTGATGGATAAAACGCACGATAAGGAAATTGTGTTCCTAATAGCACCAGTGTATCTGCCTTTTCCATCGCATGATAACCTGATGAAAAACCAATTAATCCTGTCATTCCTACACTGTACGGATTTTTCCATTCAATGTGCTCTTTGCCTCGTAATGCATGTACAACAGGTGCTTTTAAAGTTTGAGCCAATTTAATCACTTCATCGTGTGCCTGAGCGCACCCTGCACCACACATTAAAGTAATATTTTTTGCGTTATTCAGTGCATCAGATAATTTTTCGATTTCAAAACGATTAGGCATAACCAGTGGAAACTGCAACGGATACCAATTTTCATGTGCATCTTCTGGAGCCGGTTTTAGCGCAACATCTCCCGGTAAAACCACAACCGCTACCCCTTTTTTCAAAATCGCGGTTCGCATAGCGATAGCGAGAATTTGCGGGATCTGCTCTGGGTTTGAGACTAATTCACAATAATGACTGCATTCACGGAAAAGCTCTTGAGGATGAGTTTCCTGAAAGTAATTGCTACCAATTTCAGCAGAAGGAATATGCGCAGCAATGGCTAGCACAGGAACATGATTACGATGGCAATCAAAAAGTCCATTGATAAGATGTAAATTTCCCGGTCCACAAGAGCCCGCACAAACCGCCAATTCTCCATTGACTGCGGCTTCTGCGCCTGCAGCAAATGCGGCCACTTCTTCATGGCGGGTTCCCATCCACTCAATCGTTCCCATCTTTCGCAAGCTATCACTTAATCCATTGAGAGAATCGCCTGTCACGCCCCAAATACGTTTTACACCTGCATTATGGAGTACTTTAGCAATATAGGTTGCAACTGTTTGCTTACTCATGGTGATGTCTTTCCTCAGTTTTGGGTGAATTGTATCTCTGTGAGCTAAGCCTATTTCCTTGTGTTTTTTGATCTCTGTCCTTCACTTACTTACAGAGAAATTTGTTTCATTAACTCAAATATAAAGAATAACACCAATCACTATAATGTCACTGTCGTGATAAAGTTAGCATCGGTAAAAAATGTAAAAATAAAATATCACTTACAAATACATTCATTAAATTTATAATAATCGCATTAAATAAGAATATATCTCATTAATAACGTATTATTATTTACTAAATAATGGACAAAAGTTATTTATAGGATTATTTTAATAATTAAAATAATTTTTAATTATAGTTTTTCACATCACATCTTTATTAACAATTAAGCTGACTCATTTCAGCCTTACCCACTGTCTTTATTAAAAAATTTAACTTTCTTCTATTTGTTAATAAATTTATCACCATTGTATTATTTCATACTCCATGAAAAAGAGGTATGAAGTAAACATGACATTGGTCACGCTACCTTTTGCTTTTTGTCCTCTAAAATAAAGCCTGATTATTTTTCGACGGAGATTAACGGATGGACAAAAGTAGAAGTCCGATAAAGGTTTTCTTTATTAGTATTCTGGCAGTCCTTTTCTTGATTTTTATTTCACAATACGTGATTGGTAAAAAAGAAATTAAGATTGGCATTGCAGTAATACCTATTCTACCAATGCTCTTTGCTGTCATTATTGGTATGTGTATATCTGCTGGATTTACCCGTAAAAAAATTAAAGTATGGGGTAAATTATTTACAGAAAAAGAAGAAGGCTTCTGCGGTAAAATGGTGGGTTTTAGCCTACTTATTTTAGGTACGCAATATGCAGGAATGATTGTTCCTAATATTAAAATGATTTTAAGTGTCGGTGTTCCTTTATTTGTTCAGGAACTCGGAAACTTATTACCTGTATTAATTGCAGTTCCATTAGCAATTAAATTTGGATTTGGTCGTCGTGCAATTGGTGCTTGTTCATCTATTAGCCGTGAACCTTCTATTGCTGTAATTCAAGGTAAGTTCGGTACAGGCTCACAAGAATATATTGGTGTATTAGCCATCTATTTATGTGGTTCTGTTATTGGTACTTTGTGGTTTAGTGTATTAGGTAGTATTGCTCCATTAACAGGATTACACCCACTTGCACTCGCTGCAGGCTCTGGCGTGGGTTCTGGTTCAATGTTAAGTGCTGCATCAGGTGCGTTAATTAATGGTCTTGATGAAGCATTAGCACAGCAAGTATTAAGTGTTGCCGCTGCATCTAACTTATTATCATCAGCACTTGGCGCACTGTCATTAACCTATTTAGGTTTACCTCTTTCAGAAAAAATTTATAAAATTTTCACCAGAGGCAAAACTGCATGAAAAATATAATTATTGATATGAAATTTGTATTCGTTGCTATTTTACTGGCAATGTTTACTCAGACGTTAACATCAGGGATCGCTCTTTATGCAATGTGGGATAGCTTTATTGCTATGTCATTAGTGGTATTTATTTCACTCGTTGCAAAACATTATTTACCTTCATCTTTACCAACATTTGCTTATGCAACAATTATTGGGATACTTATTTGTTTACCCGAAACACCAGTAAGAGATTTCTTTATTAGTTCTATTGGTAAAGTCTCTTTCTTATCTTGTTGTGTTCCTTTATTAGCATTTGCTGGTTTATCTGTTGGTGGTCAATTAGAAGAACTTAAGAAAATGTCATGGAAAGTTATTCTTATTTTCATGATTGTTTCAACATGTTGTTTCTTTGGAGCATCAATCGTCGCGCAAATTGGATTTACTATCCAGGGAGTTATCTAATGAATAATATTTATAATGTCAGTGAAAAACTCTTTCAATTAAATGACTTTAGTAAAAAAACACGACAAGACTTGCACAAAATACCTGAGTTATCAGGTGAAGAATATAAGACATCAAAGTATTGCCGTGAATTAATGGAAAGTTTTGGTTATCAAATTAGAACTTTTGATGGATATACCGGTTTTACTGCTGACTTAATTGTTAATGCTGAACTTCCATTAATTGCCATCCGTGCTGATATGGATGGATTAGAAATGCCAGACTTAACTAATAATGAACATAGCTCAATTCACCAAGGCTGTGCGCATAACTGTGGTCACGATACTCATATGACCATGGCATTAACCAGTGCAAAATATCTTGCCGAAAATAAAGAAGAGATGAGTGCGAACGTCCGCTTTATTTTCCAAATGGCTGAAGAAGATATGCGTGTTCCTGGTGCTGAAAAAATGGTTGAAATGGGTTGCATGGAAGGCGTTGATGAAACCTACGCACTTCATAATGATGCAGCTATTGAAACTGGTTGTGTACGCTTTAATGATGGCGTGATGTCATCTTATGGCTCAGCATGGACATTAGATGTTTATGGCGTTTCTGCACATGGTTCAACACCACACAAAGGTTTAGATGCCATTCGCGAAGCGACTCGCTTAATTGATTATATGGATTATGTTGTTGCGAAAAAAACAGATCCATTTAGCCCTGCAGTCTTTGGTTGTGGCATGATCAATGGGGGAACTATCCCTAACGCATTAGCTGACCACGTTCAAGCTCGCGGTACTATCCGTTCTATGGATGAAAATACTGACCAAGTACTGAAAGCAAGTTTTGATGAAATTGTGGCTCGTAGTACAGCTGGTGGATTTAAAACCACATTAAGTTATAGCGGATATCCTGCTGTTGTGAATCATCCAACTGCGCATCAGCGTTTATTAGATGCAATGCGTAAATTCTTACCTGAAGAGAATATTGAATCGAACGGTAAGCCAATGACAGGCAGTGAAGACTTTAGCTACATGGTTAACGCGACTAAAGGCAAAGTCGGAGCCATGTTCTTCTTAGGAAGTGGTAACCAAGCGAAAGGAATTAATAATTACCTTCACGCAAATCCTTATTTTGTCGATGATGATTGTTTATTAGTTGGTGCTCAGATTTTTGTTAACATTCTGACCCGCTAATCTTTTATTATTCTGCCCAAAGCCCGTTATTGCCCCCGCACAACGGGCTTTTTTCTATTCTGATCTGATGTCTATTCTGCAACGCTATTATTGATATTTACAGAGCGTAAATCAGGTAATTCTTGGTAGACCTCTTTACTATGCCATTGGCTTTCCCACTGCTCTGGCATCTGAATAATATTTTTATCAATATGAGGAGCATAAAGAGAAATAAACTCATGCATATAATCTTTCATATGCGTATGTTTACTGACACAGATATGGGTATAACTCGGTTGTACAAGATGATCGATGTTTATACATTTTAATGCACCACTATCTTCCGTTTCATCATAAGAAGCCGTTGCAATAACACCAATACCTAAATGACGCTTAACGTAATATTTAATAATCTCTGTATCCGTTGCCGTTAATGCTACTTTGGGCTTAAGATTATTTTTATAAAATACCTTGTCTAACTTCGATCCCCGAGTAAAACCAAAAACATAAGTAATTAATGGATACTCAGCCATTTGTTCAATAGTGACTTGTTCATCATCTTGTAATTCAGCAAGAGGATGGTCATAAGGAACGAGTAAACTACGTGTCCAGCGATAACAAGGCAGAGTAATTAAATCTTCATACAAGTGCATAGACTCTGTTGCTATAGCAAAATCCACATCACCATTTTTGACCATTTCCGCTAATTGAGCTGGTGCTCCTTGATGAAAATGCAAGGAAATATTAGGGTAATAACGCCGAAAATGGTCAATAACATTGGGCAATGAATAGCGAATTTGGGTATGTGTTGTCGCAATATGCAAATCAACTTTTTTATTACGATCTTCTTCAGCCACAATGCTTTTAATTCGATCAACTTGCCCGAGAATATCGCAGGCAATTTTATGCACTTCTTTACCCATTGGGCTTAATGCCAATAAATTATTATTTTTACGGACAAACAGAGACACACTGAGCTCATCTTCTAATATTTTGAGTTGTTTACTAATTGTGGGTTGAGAGGTGTAGAGTTTTTCAGCCGCATTAGTAATGTTGAAATTATTTTTTACGACTTCAACAAAGCTTTTCAGTTGATTAATGTTCATAGAGGTACCTGGGTTAATCTGCACAAATGCGCGGTTAATTATTAATTTTATAAATTTTTATTCTAAATATGAGTAATAGATAAACTATCTTTAATATCTCTATCGTGATATCTCGTCATACTATCTTGATTTAATCTTATAATAAGAATAGCGAGATCTATTCTATTATCCACACATTCACTTTAACTATTCGAAAGAATAATAAAGCAAAATAAGGTGTTATTATTTTCTACTTATCTATCAACCTTTGTATTATGCACAATACTCATACAAATGCGTTAGCCTGAATCAAAAAAATAATAAACCAGCCTAACACCATGTTATTAAAATAGAATTTTAATTTTTACTTCACGATTTTATTGCAAACACATTCCCTTCACTTAAGCTAAATTTACAATCACTAACACCATAAATTTTACAGAAAAGCAGAATTACGTTATGATAATGATCACATTTTAATACTTAGAGGCTATGTTTTGTTATATCAAAACAACAAAGAAAACTTCCTATTATCTTATTCAATCTCATCTATACTTAATAAATATTCTCTTATCTATTAGCTTAATATCACTATTTAATTTTGGTAGAAGTAAGCTGTTTTTTAGTGAATTTTTATCACTCACTCTTCTCGCTAACAAATAGTCACTTCATTTCTTTTAATTAATTGAATAACAAGAAATTACGAATACCTTAATAAAGGTCACTTAATATGAAAATGAAGAAAAAAAGAAATAAACCACTACAAATCAATGACATAACCATTATTGATGATAGTAAGCTCAAAAAAGCCATTACTGCTGCCGCATTAGGTAATGCCATGGAATGGTTCGATTTTGGTGTTTATGGCTTCCTTGCTTACGTTTTAGGTCAAGTCTTCTTCCCTGGAGCATCACCTGGCGTACAGATGATTGCGGCTCTTGCCACTTTCTCTGTACCTTTCTTGATAAGACCATTAGGGGGTGTTGTTTTTGGAATGCTAGGGGATAAATTTGGTCGTCAGAAAGTGTTATCTGTCACCATCATTATTATGGCACTCAGTACGTTTGCCATCGGTCTTATCCCTGCATATGAAACCATCGGTATTTGGGCACCAGTCTTATTATTACTTGCCAAGCTAGCACAAGGTTTCTCTATTGGTGGTGAATATTCAGGAGCAGCAATTTTCGTTGCTGAATACTCACCAGATCGTAAACGTGGATTTATGGGAAGCTGGTTAGATTTCGGTTCCATCGCCGGCTTTGTCATGGGTGCGGGTGTTGTTGTACTTATCTCAACTATTTTGGGTGAAGCCGCATTTCATGAATGGGGATGGCGTATTCCGTTCTTCTTAGCATTACCGTTAGGTCTTATTGGCTTATATTTACGTCATGCTTTAGAAGAAACACCTGCATTCCAACAACACGTTGATGCAATGAATAGCGACGACCGAAAATCTATTCAAGATCCACCTCGTGTTTCATTACGTGAAATCGCATCAAAATATTGGAAAAGTTTAACCGTATGTGTAGGTTTAGTGATTGCCACTAATGTCACCTACTATATGTTATTAACCTATATGCCGAGTTATTTATCTCATAACCTAAATTATTCGGCAGATCACGGTGTACTGATCATCATCGCGATTATGATAGGTATGTTGTTCGTACAACCTGTAATTGGGTTATTGAGTGACAAAATTGGCCGTAAACCCTTTGTTATTGGCGGTAGTATTGGCTTATTTGTCCTTGCTTACCCTGCGTTTATGATGATTAACAGTGATGAAATCGGTTTGATTTTCTTAGGATTATTAATTCTTGCGGTTTTACTTAACTGTTTTACAGGAGTAATGGCATCCATTTTACCTGCCATATTCCCGACCCATATTCGTTATAGTGCATTAGCAATCGCATTTAATATCTCAGTATTAATTGCGGGTGCAACACCAACAGCAGCTGCATGGTTAGTTGAAGCGACCGGTGATTTGTATATGCCTGCTTATTATCTGATGATTGTTGCCGTTGTCGGTTTGATCACAGGGATTAAAATGATCGAAACTGCCAACAAACCGTTACGTGGAGCAACACCGGCAGCATCTGATAAATCAGAAGCTAAAGAAATTTTATCAGAGCACTATGATAGTATTGAACACCGTGTTGAAGATATCGAAGCGGAAATTGAAGCATTGCAGAAAAAACGCCAAGCCCTTATCGATCAACATCCTAAGTTAGATTAAGAGAGGTTACATGCACCCGTCCCCTGTTCATTTAGTTTGGTTTCGTAATGATTTAAGAGTGATGGATAACAAAGCACTCTTTAACGCTTGCCAAGATAAACACGCACAGGTGCATGCCCTTTTCACTATTACGCCTGAACAATGGAAAGCCCATCATATGGCTTTGTCATGTCAGGCGTTTATTCATGATGCATTACTTAATCTTTCGATATCGCTGGCAAAACTTAATATTCCACTAACATTAGTGATTAGCGACACTTATTCAAATGCCGCCAATGAAGTCGCACACTATTGTCAACAACATCAAGTTACCGCGCTTTTTTTCAATCACCAATATGCCCTTAATGAGCAACGCCGTGATAAAAAAGTCACGGAATTACTAGAGAACAAGACAACCGTTTATGCCTATCATGACAATGTGTTTATTCCACCGGGTAATGTAGTCACCCAACAAGGAGAGATGTATAAGGTTTTTACTCCCTTTAGAAATGCGTTCTTGCGGCTCTTTTTTTCACAAGATAACGCTTCGTTACCTATTCCAGAGATCAGAACACATCAAAAAGCAGTATCACCTTTAAAAGCCCCGTTGTTTTCACTTGAAAATATAAGCTCACCCTCTTTTATCGCCACTGAAGAAGAAGCACTTAAACGCTTAAAACAATTCTGTTATGAAAGTGCCCCACATTATGCAAAATGGCGGGACATTCCTGCAGTAGATGGCACAAGTCGATTATCCCCTTATCTTTCGATTGGATTATTGTCTATTCGCCAATGTTTTAATCGCCTATACCAAACAGAGCCTGATTTTTTAGAAAACAGTGCATCAGGTGCTTTTGTGTGGTTTAACGAATTGGTTTGGCGAGAGTTTTATCAACACTTAATTGTGGCTAATCCCCATTTATGCAAACACATCGCCTTTCAGCTTTGGACAGAAAAAATTAATTGGCGCAATGATAAAGAGGAATTTAATGCTTGGGCACAGGGTTTAACCGGATTTCCTATTATTGATGCTGCCATGAGACAACTTAATCAGACAGGTTGGATGCATAACCGTTTACGTATGCTCACAGCAAGTTTTCTTATCAAAGATTTGTTAATTGATTGGCGTTGGGGTGAACGTTATTTTATGTCACGACTTATTGATGGCGATTTCGCATCAAATAATGGTGGTTGGCAATGGGCCGCGTCCACAGGAACCGATGCAGTACCTTATTTTCGAATATTCAATCCCACAACCCAAGGCCGTAAGTTTGATCCCGATGGCGAATTTATCCGTCATTGGCTTCCTGAGCTAGCCAATGTGCCTAGTCGGTATATTCACACACCTCATGAATGGGCAGCAAAAACTAATAATCCTCTTGATTATCCATTACCGATAGTTGATCACGCCAAAGCACGAATAAGAGTGATTGAGTCTTATGAAGAGGCAAAAAAAGGGTAAGATAGTAAAACTTTATTTATTGATAACTGGCTCAATCTTGTGAAAACACCCCAAATTTCTGTCATCGTTCCTATGTTTAATGAAGCGTCTCGTATTACGAGATTATTGGATAGTGTGATCACTCAAACTTTCACCGATATTGAAGTCATTATTATTAATGATGGTTCGACAGATAATAGTGCTGAAATCGCAACGTCTTATTGTCAAAAAGATGCACGTGTAAAGATTCATCATCAAACTAATCAGGGATTATCTAGCGCAAGAAATACAGGTTTAAAATATGCCCAAGGCGAATGGATAGTTTTTTTTGATAGTGATGATTTTATTAAACCTGAATTACTTGCACATTGGTATCAACTAGCCGTTACGCAACACGTTGATGTTTTAATTGGCAATGGCGAACGATTCAATCCAAGTGATCTTAAAAAGCACCAAAGACCAATCCATCAACGACAACCTTATCAAAAAGTCATCAAAGGCAGTGAGTGGATCATTTATGCCGTCACTCAACATCAATGGCCACATTTCGTTTGGTTGCAATTAATCCGGCATGACTTAATAAAAAAATACCAACTTCGATTTATTGAGGGGCTTTATCATGAAGATATTCTGTGGACAACACAATTAGCACTTTTTGCAGAGCGAATAGGTTTTGATAACCAACCTCTCTATTATTACTGTGCTAATCCTGACTCTATTACACGTAAACCCGATCCACAAAAAGAAGCCAAGCGAACACAAAGTTATTTGCAGATAATCTTACAACTATTAAAAGAAGCCGATAAACAATCTGATCAGTTATTAGCAAAAGCACTCCGCCAACAGGCCATTCGTGAGTTAGGCAGTTTTTTTATTCTTTTTCGTAAATGTTGTGATGCAAAAAATCAAAAAATAATCGCAAAACAATTTTCTAGTTGCTCTTTATTTTCCTCTCTCAATAAAGGAGTAACTGATTGGCATCAACGCTGGTTTATTTTTCGTGTTAACTGCATTTTATTTATCACATCTTTAAAATAAATAAGCATAAAAAAAACAGCGCCTAATTGAGCGCTGTTTTTAATTTTTAACTCGTGAAGTACTAACCAGTATTTCGCATACCTGCCGCAATACCAGCGATTGTAACCATTAGCGCTTGTTCAATTCGAGGATCAGACTCGCTATGAGTACGAGAGCGTTGCAATAATTCAGCCTGAAGTACGTTTAATGGATCGGTATACACATTACGTAGTGCAATAGATTCCGCAACCCATGGTAAATCAGCCATTAAGTGCTCATCTTTTGAAATTGCCAAGACACTCTTTATATCATCGGAAAGTTGTTGGCGTAATTTCGCTCCTAATGGCCATAAACGCTCTTCAACTAAACGTTGATCATAATATTCCGCTAACCATAAATCCGCTTTGGCATACACCATTTCCAACATAGCAATACGTGTATTGAAGAACGGCCAGTTTTCACACATATCGTCTAATACCGCTTGTTTTCCGCTATCAATTTCATGCTGTAATGCAGCACCAGCACCTAGCCAAGCAGGTAACATTAAGCGATTTTGTGTCCATGCGAAGATCCACGGGATAGCACGCAAAGTTTCAACACCACCCGTTGGGCGACGTTTGGCAGGACGTGAACCAAGCGGTAATTTTCCTAATTCCCCTTCAGGGGTTGCCGCCCTAAAGTAAGGCACAAAATCTTCTTGTCCTCGAACATAGTCACGATACATTGCACAAGAAACATCAGACAATGAATCCATCACTTCAATCCAAGGAGCTTTAGGCTCTGGTGGTGGCAATAAATTTGCTTCTAAAATCGCGCCTGCATAGTGAGCAAGGCTGCTGATTGTCACTTGTGGCAAACCAAACTTAAAGCGGATCATTTCACCTTGCTCAGTTACACGTAGGCCACCTTTCAGGCTTCCCGGTGGTTGAGAAAGTAATGCCGCATGAGCTGGCGCACCGCCACGACCAATAGTACCACCCCGTCCATGGAATAACGTTAATGTCACGCCTGATTTTTCACAGAGTTTGATCAACGAATCTTGAGCTCGATATTGTGCCCATGACGCAGCCATCACACCGGCATCTTTTGCAGAGTCTGAATAGCCAATCATCACCATTTGCTTGTCATCAATTAAATCGCGGTACCATGGAATATCAAACAAACGCGTCATCACGCTTTCAGCGTTATTTAAGTCTTCAAGTGTTTCAAATAACGGCGCAACAGGTAAGCGAATATCCGCACCCGCTTCTTTTAATAAAAGTTTTACTGCTAATACATCAGAAGGCACTTTTGCCATTGAGATGACATAAGAAGCGATAGAATCTTTTGGTGATTGTGCAATAACACGGCAAGTCTCAAAGACTTCTTGTGTTGGGGCGCTAGGTTGCCAATTTGTAGGAATAAGCGGACGCTTAGAGTTTAATTCTTCCAGTAAGAATGTTTGTTTTTGCTCTTCCGACCAAGCTGCATAATCCCCCAACTCTAAATATTGTGTTAATTCAGAGAGCGCTTCTGTGTGATTGGTACTTTCTTGACGAATATCCAGTTTAACCAGTTGTAAGCCAAAACAACGGATACGACGTAATGTATCTAATAGTTGCCCATTAGCAATAATACGCATACCGCACTGAGTCAGCGATTGATAACACGCATATAGCGGTTCCCAAAGCTCTGCATTATCAATTAATAACTCTTCAGGTGGCAGAGATTGTTGGCCTTTAATGCGTTGTTCTAAATAATCGCGGGTCACTTGTAAGCGAGTACGTAACTGTTTAGCAATTTCACGATAAGGCTCTGCAACTTCAGCACCACCCGCCAATTCACGTAGTTCAGGTGTACTTTCTGTCATCGAAAGTTCTGAAACAAGGACTTGGATATCATTTAAGAATAAATCAGCGGCTTTCCAACGGCTTAATAGTAAAGCGTGGCGTGTGATCTCAGCTGTCACATTTGGGTTACCATCACGATCTCCCCCCATCCATGATGTAAAACGAATAGGTGAGGCTTCTACAGGTAAGTTGTAGTCTATCGATTCTTTAAGTTGTTCATTAAATTCACGTAGGAAAGCGGGAACCCCTTCCCATAAGCTATTTTCAACAACAGCAAAACCCCATTTTGCTTCATCAATTGGCGTTGGACGAATTTTTCTAATTTCATCTGTGTGCCATGATTGAGCAACTAACTGGCGTAAGCGACGCATAATATTCGTGCGTTCATAATCGGCTAAATCATCATGATCGAGTTGAGATAAACAAGTATTAACTTCAACCAGCTTATGGATCAGTGTACGACGTGCAATTTCGGTTGGATGCGCCGTTAATACCAGCTCAATAGAGATTTGTTCTACGGCTTCTTTTAATTGTGCATCCGTAAAATTCTTATCTTTCAGTCGAGAGATTAATTTTGCCAATGCCACCGGATTACTCGCAGCTTCACCATGAGGTGAAATGCTATGGTATTGTTCGGCTACATTCGTCAGGTTCAAGAATTGATTGAATGCTCTAGCAACAGGTAATAATTCATCATTAGAGAGATTCTGTAACGTGAGTAGCAGCTTTTGTCGCTGCACTTCATTACCTGCTCGTGATGATTTAGATAGTTTTCGAATAGATTCAACCTTATCTAAAATTTCTTCACCAAGTGCTTCTTTTATCGTATCTCCAAGTAGCTTGCCAAGCATACTGACATTGCTACGCATAGCAGAATATTGTTGATTCATGAGACTCCTGACCTTGTCTTTGTGGCGGTAACAACATGCATCTTCCTATCAGAAAAGTCATGTCCTCCCAGTTGTGTAATTAACTTTCATTTCTAATGTGACTTTATTTTGATTTTTGTGATAAGCCACACTGCTTTTTTTACTTAGCCTACTATTCATATCAGAAAATAATCGTTTTGGGGGATTTTTCTGAAATTTAATTACGACTTTAGTCTTATAAGAATGGCTAATATTCGTGTTGTTTTAGCTCAATTTTGCCAAGAATAAGGACATTTTTTCGTTTCTTATCCACTAAGAAGAGTTTTTTACTAGAAAGGAGGGAATACGTGAAAATTTATCTGGCGAAAAATTTAGATGATTTTTTTTAATATTGATAATTTGTCTGGTCTATTTTTACTTTTTAGCCTACTTCTCTGATGTGTTATAACTAATAGCGCTATCTCATACCTTATTTTTCTTATCTTTTTTTACTCACTCTGTCAGATTAAGATTTTTATTATCAAACAGGTTTAACGCTTTATTTTGTTTTTTCTTTACATTTATTATCACTCAAACAAACCCAATTTTGTTTAAAAAATCAAATTCAACATCCATAACATTAAAAATGCTCAAATCGCACTATTACTATTTTGGTTATCAGACTGGGGAAGCCAATGAAAAATGAATTAATTAATGCACTTTCTATTATTAAATCTAAAAAATGGGTCGATTTAACACACAGTTTTGATAAAGATTCGCCTCACTTTTTTATGTTTGATCCCGCGCAGTTTAAAACCCTTTTTGATTATCAAGATGGCTTTTTTGCACAGCAATTTACATTTCCAGGTCAATACGGTACGCATATTGATGCACCTTGCCATTTTGTTCCTAATACTCGCTATCTGCATGAATTAGAACTGAAAGAATTGGTACTCCCATTGATTGTTATTGACCAATCAGAGCGTGCAAAAATTGACGCTAATTTCTCATTTTCAAAAAATGATATTCTTGAATTTGAAAAACAGCACGGTGAAATTGAAGCGGGTACTTTTGTCGCATTACGTACTGATTGGAGCAAGCGCTGGCCTTCACAAGAGGCAATGGATAACAAAGATGCTGAAGGAAAAAATCAAATTCCGGGTTGGGGGATTGATGCTCTCAAATTCTTATTTGAAGAGCGAAAAATAAAAGCCATTGGTCATGAAACATTTGATACAGATCCAGCAAAAGAATTCCATAAAAACAATGCGTTATTAGGTGAGTATTACGTATTGGAACAGGATACTTATCAAATTGAATTAATGACTAATTTAGATCAACTTCCCACTCGTGGGGCTGTTATTTTTAACATTGTAGCCAAACCCAATAATGCTAGTGGTTTCCCTGTACGTTCTTTTGCTATCTTGCCTTAAAAACGAATAAAGCGCTGAAAATTCAGCGCTTTAAATTAAGAATAACGAATTGTTCTTTCAGTAAATTAAATTGTCTGTTGTAAAACACGTGGTAAATCGAATTGTACTCTTAATAACGTTCAAATACGTTGTAACTGTACTTCAACTTCCACTCAAGACGCTTAAATTTCACATCATGAGCTACTGACAATAGTTCTCTTTAGCTTGATGGTTCACCTCCGTCATTTCATTTCTTAGTGGGACAATCTGTCTTACTACTTTTGACATCAATCGCTCCTTTGTGACTAGAGATGCTTCAAGTATAGCCAAAGAATTTAAAAAAATTGAGTGATATGACACAAAAATGATAAAAAGTTATCAGCATAAAATAACCTACTGATAACCTTTATAAAAAAGAAATAATTAAATTATAGTAATTGAGAAAGACGGTTTAAATCTGATTGAATTGCGCCAGCGGTCACATCTCTTCCTGCTCCCGGCCCTCTTATGACCAGTGGATTATCACGATACCAACGACTTTCAATCGCAAACAAATTATCTCCGGGTAACAATGAGGCCAGTGGATGATCTTTTCTCACTGCTTCCACACCCACTTTGGCTTTTCCATTGGCATCAAAACGCGCGATATACCGCAATACCATATCCATTTCATTTGCTGCTGCTAATCGCTGTGCCATCTGCTCATTGATCAACGCACTGTTATCAAAGAATTCTTCTAGAGAACCCGTCTCAGCTTGTACAGGCACTAAAGATTCAACTCGTACTTGCTCTGGCTCGATGTCATAACCTGCTTCACGAGCAAGAATAACCAACTTACGCATGACATCTTGTCCTGATAAATCAATTCGCGGATCTGGCTCTGTTAACCCTTGTTGCCATGCTTGTTCCACCAATTCACTAAACGGCACAGAGCCATCAAATTGTAAGAATAACCACGATAATGTACCTGAGAAAATACCACTAATTGATAAAATGGAATCGCCACTTTCACGTAAATCGCGCACTGTATGGTTAATCGGTAAACCAGCGCCTACAGTGGCATTATATAACCAGTGACGGCCAGTTTTAGAGAAAGCGTCTCGTGTGGTGCGATAGCGCAAACTTGATGCAGAGCCTGCAATTTTATTAGCGCTAATAACATGAAAACCATAGCTGGCAAAATCTTCATAAGATGCAGCAAGGGACTCATTCGCCGTAATATCAACAACCACTAAATCATCATAAGGGTGTGCTCTCATCCAAAGATAAAGTGATTCTTCAGTATGTTCTGTGGCTTCTTCATCAAAAAAAGCCAAGGCACGACTAGGATCAATGCCTTGATAATCAAGTAAACTACGACGACTATCAACGACACCCGCAAGAATAAATTCAAAATCACTGCGTGCGGATAACGGCTCTTGTTCACGAGCAAAAAGCTCTAACCAACGAGAACCAATATTTCCTTTACCAAACAGCACTAAGCCAATTTGTTTTTCAGCTCTAAATAATGTTTGGTGTAAACCTTGTAATAGATGCTCAGTATAATTGCGCAATACAGCGACTAAACTGATGTTATCTTCAGCATGCCAAATAAATTCAACTGGTTGATCTTTAAGTTGCTGATAAAAACGATGGCAATGCAGTGGATTTTTACACACACCTGCACCAACTAACGCCACTAAAGAGAACCCTTCACGTAAATGTAATTTACCCGGCAAAACCGCGTCTTGTAATACATCTAAAGCACTGTTAGCCACTTCACTGGTATAACAAAGTTGTAAAAGTTGGCTGTCTTTATCCACGCCAGTTGCTAAAGGACGAATTTGCGCACGCTTAAGTAATTCATCAACTTCTTTTGCTACTTGCTCAAAGTTTTGATGGGATGAGAGTTGTAGCTCAATTAAACAAACATCGTCGTGGCTTGTGACTATCTTCGCACCAGTTCCTGATGCTAAGACACGCTCTATGCGTGTAGAACCCTGCTCTGGTTGATAACTACAACGAAGTTGCAAATCAATGTTACTACCTGATACGGGTTGCAATGTACGTGTATGTAAAACTGGGGCGGCTAAACGCGCCAATTCACTGGCTTCATCTAAACGTAATAGAGGTAATAAGCAAGCATCTTTAACTTTACGTGGATCAGCGCTATATACCCCCGCAACATCACTCCAAATTGTCACTTTTCCAACATCAGCTAACGCACCGACTTGCGTCGCTGAATAGTCACTGCCATTACGCCCCAATAAAACCGTTTCACCTTGTTGGTTACGACTAATAAAACCAGTGACTACAAAACGGCTTTCAGGATGCTTGGCTAATAGTGATTGCAATAATGGCCGAGATAACGTTTCGTTCACTTGAGGCTGTGCGGCTCTTTCAGCACACAAAAATTCACGGGCGTCTAACCAAACACTCGGTAAACCTTGTTCAGTCAGTAATTTTGCCATTAATTTCGCAGACCAAATTTCACCATGACCGACAACTTCGGCATAAGTCGCATCTGTAATAGGTTTATCAAGCAAATAACTCAAACGTTCGAGATCAGCAATAAAGGCTTGAGAGAGAAGTTCCGCATTCTCTTTTGAAAGAAGTCCTTCAATTAATGATAATTGGTAACGTCGTAATGTTTGCTGAACCTGATGCGCTGAAATGCGATCACTTTGACTCAGTTTGAGCCAGCTAATTAGCTGATTAGTTGTTGATCCTGCTGCTGAAACCACCATAAGATCATTAGGTTGGCTATAGTTTGTCATGATATTCACGACACGTTGATAACATTTTATATCTGCAAGACTGCTACCACCGAATTTATGTAACTGGCGGCAAATCGGTTCCGCCTGTTGTTTAATTGCCACTACGCTCATGATCCATGGTTACCTTTTAGTTGCTGCATCAAACGCACTTTGCAAATCGTTAATTAAATCCTGACTATCTTCAATACCTACAGAGATCCGAAGCAATGAGGGACTGATCCCCGCTATTTTTTTCGCCTCATCTGACATACCTGCATGTGTCATCGTGGCAGGGTGACAAATTAAGGTTTCTACCCCACCTAAAGATTCTGCCAGTGTAAAGAGTGTTAATTGAGATAAAAAGAGTTTAATCACCGCCAATCCTCCTTTTAACTCAAAACTTAACATCGCACCGAAACCTTGCTGCTGTTTTTTTGCTATTTGATGGCCTGCATGATTTTCCAGTGCGGGGTAATATATTTTCTCGACTAAAGGTTGTGTCTGTAAAAAGGCCACTAATGCCTGTGCATTTTCTTGTTGAAGTCGAATTCGTGGCACGAGGGTTCTTATACCTCGTAATAATAAATAGCTATCAAACGCGCCAGATGTCACACCGATATTATTTGCCCACCAGCTTAACTCCTCAAGCAATTTCTGACTCTGACAGATAACAACACCTGCCACAATATCAGAATGCCCATTAAGATATTTTGTACAGGAATGCACAACGATATCTGCGCCTAATGTTAGCGGCTTTTGCAAAACAGGGCTCATAAAGGTGTTATCCGCCACCACTAAAGCCCCTTGTTGATGAGCCAACTCACTGATCTTTCGAATATCCGTTATTCTCAGTAATGGGTTGCTAGGTGTTTCAATAAAAACAATTTTAGGCTTGTGAGCCAAAGCTTGTTGTAATGCAACATCATCATTTTGATCAACAAAAATGACACGATAAGCTCCACGTTCTTGTTGACTATTAAACAGGCGATAACTCCCCCCATAACAGTCATGAGGTGCAACAATGACATCACCTGGTTTAAGAAAAACTGTGCAAATTAAATGAATAGCTGACATTCCACTACTTGTGACAACTGCACCTACGCCACCTTCTAGTTCTGCTAATGCTTTTTGCACCATATCGCGTGTTGGATTACCTCGGCGAGAATAATCATGGTCACGAGGTTGATTAAATTCTAAAAAATTATAGGTACTAGAAAGATAGATAGGCGGTACTACACAACCAAATTGTGAGTCTTCATTTAGCCCATTATGGATAGCAATTGTTGCTGTTTTCTTCGTCATACAGGCACCTTGTCACAGCGATAAGTGGGAAAGTCGACAACAGCATATCCAATTAGACACCAAGACGTCAATACATCTAGACATCTAAACTCCTTTACGGATAGATTAAGTAATGAAATAATAGCCAAATTAAGGATATCACCAGTGACTATTACTTTTTCTCTCACCTTCAGTCAGAACAGTCGGTGGTTTTAGAAAAGTCATGATAAACTGGTATCGCCCATCAGAATGTGGGTTAACCCTATTCTGACTTCAACTAAATGATATTAATAAAGGTAATCCATGGCTGAATGGAACGGTGAATATATCAGCCCTTACGCTGAGCATGGCAAAAAGAGTGAGCAAGTTAAGAAAATCACGGTTTCAATTCCGTTGAAAGTGTTGAAAATTTTAACCGATGAACGCACTCGCCGTCAGGTTAATAACCTAAAACATGCAACCAATAGTGAATTATTGTGTGAAGCATTTTTGCACGCATTTACCGGACAGCCTCTCCCAAATGATGAAGACTTACGTAAAGAACGTAACGATGAAATCCCTGAAGAGGCAAAAGAAATAATGCGCCAGCGCGGGGTTGATCCCGATACTTGGGAGTATTAATCAGCGTCGATTTATTGACTTATTGCTTGATTAACACGAACAAAAAAGCCCAAAGCAAAAACTTTGGGCTTTTTTTCAATTCCAAACTGTCCGCAAGATATTAGGCTTTGCTGATATCTTGTGACAACAAATATCTTATTTGCTGCCTGGGATTTTGAAGCGTTTGTTGAACAGATCAACACGACCACCGGTTGCAACATCACGTTGTTTACCAGTATAGAATGGGTGGCATTTGTCACAAACGTCCAGATTCAGGTTATGACCTGCAGTGGAGTTGATTTTCATAACGTTACCGCAAGAACAAGATGCAGTAATTTCTTCGTATTTAGGATGGATATCTTTTTGCATGGAAAACCTCTACTAAGGCCGTGTCGCCATTCAGCCCACAGCCGAACACCACACGTCGTGTTGATTGAAATTAAGTGTTTGGTAATTTATCTACCAAAGGGGGCGGATCATACAGAATATCCACTAAACGCGCAATGAAATCTGCACACTTTTTGTGATATTCTTAACGTCATCTTTTCGCTAAAACTCTCGGAAACCCTGATATGACTATAGTTCAGGTAATTTTACCTGTACCACTGTTCTCCTCTTTTGATTATCTGTTACCAGAAGGGATCGATGCGCCTGTTGTAGGTAGCCGGGTGATCGTGCCTTTTGGTAATAAACGCCGCTCTCTTGGTATTGTCAAAGGACTCAGTACACACAGTGAGTTTCCTATCGAAAAGCTAAAGCCTATTGATGAGATCCTTGATAGTGAAACACTCTTTCCAGGTGTTTTATGGGATATGTTAAATTGGGCATCGGCTTATTATCACTATCCTTTAGGGGAAGTGCTTTTTCATGCCATGCCTATTTTATTACGACAAGGTAAACCCGCTGAATTTACTCCATTATGGCAATGGTATGCCACAGAAGAAGGAGCTAATCTCGACCTTAACAGTTTAAAAGGGGCGAAAAAACAACAACAGGCCTTAGCTGCGCTTCGCCGTACACCTTTATATCGCCATCAGCTTGATGAATTCGATATCACCACTGCAACACTCAATAACCTAAAAAAGAAAGAGTTTGCAGACTTACGCCCAATACAACCCGCCCCCATACATTGGCACAATGACTTTTCAGTGCAAGGTGAACGCTTTAAATTAAATACGGAACAAGCTATAGCGGTTGGTGCCATTACAGCTCAAGCTGATCAATTCTCACCTTGGTTGTTATTAGGGATCACCGGTTCAGGCAAAACAGAAGTTTACTTAAGTGTATTAGAAAAAATTCTCGCACAAGGTAAACAAGCTTTAGTTCTAGTACCTGAAATTGGCTTAACACCTCAAACAATTCGTCGTTTTAAGGCTCGCTTTAATGCCCCAGTGGATGTTTTGCATTCCGGATTAAATGATACTGAGCGCTTAGCCGTTTGGTTACGAGCCAAACGTGGTGATAATGCGATTATTATTGGCACGCGTTCAGCACTTCTTACCCCTTTTCAACATCTTGGTATTATTATTATCGATGAAGAGCACGACAGCTCTTATAAACAACAAGATGGCTGGCGTTACCATGCTCGGGATTTAGCGGTATTCCGTGCAAAACAAGAAAATATTCCTATCGTGATGGGAACAGCAACGCCATCAATTGAAACCAGTTTTAATGTTGAACAGAAAAAATATCAGCAATTAACACTCACCCAACGAGCAGGCAATGCGAAGCCCGCAACCGAACACTTAATTGATTTAAAAGGGCAACCACTCACAACAGGGCTGTCTCCTATTCTTATTAAAGCGATAAAAGAGCATCTAAATGCAGGAAACCAAGCCATGCTCTTTTTAAATCGTCGTGGATTTTCACCCGCATTGTTATGCCATGAGTGTGGATGGATAGCAGAATGCCCTCGCTGTGATCACTATTACACGCTACATCAAAAGCATGGCATGTTGCGTTGCCATCAATGTGATAGTCAACGACGAATTCCAGCGCAATGCCCACAATGCGGTTCAACGAATTTAATGCCTGTAGGGTTGGGAACAGAGCAACTTGAACAAGGGATTGGTGAGTTATTTCCTGATACGCCTGTAACACGAATTGATAAAGATACCACCAGCCGTAAAGGGGCTTTAGAGCAACAACTTGATGATATTTACCAAGGTGGCTCTCGCATTCTTATTGGTACACAAATGCTAGCCAAAGGGCATCATTTTCCCGATGTGACTTTAGTGGCTTTACTGGATGTTGATGGCGCTCTGTTCTCCAGTGATTTCCGTGCAGCCGAACGCTTTGCCCAGCTTTATACACAAGTATCAGGCCGTGCAGGCCGAGCAGGTAAGCAAGGCGCGGTATATTTACAAACTCACCAACCTGACCACCCTCTTTTATTAACGCTATTAGAAAAAGGCTATGATGCTTTTACCAAAGAAGCCTTACAAGAGCGACAAGCCACCTTCTTACCGCCTTACTCCAGCCATATAATGATCCGTTCAGAAGATCATAATAACCAACGTGCACCTCAATTTTTACGGCAACTCAAACAGTTTTTTGAACAACATCCAATGCGAGATCCCCATTTATGGGTTATGGGGCCGGTTCCTGCTATTCAAGCTAAACGTGGAGGGAACTATCGTTGGCAATTATTGCTACAACATCCTTCGCGGGGTTATTTACAAAAACTAATGTCCGTCACTTATCCTCAAATTGTGGCTTTACCTGAGAGTAAGAAAGTGAAATGGAATATTGATGTTGACCCAACAGATTGTTAATCGTCTTTTTATATCTATTTGAATATATTTCAGTCAAATTTATGTTGAGAATAAAATTCTGATTAAATACTAGTTACAGTCCAAGACTATTTATCAATTTTGCGAACTAACTCATAAAAACGATTGGTATCACACTTTTTATGCAAACTAGGTAACAGTATCTATTTAAAAAGCGGGTAGAATAACAATTTAGAATATTTCTCGAATTAAAACCGTCGATAAAATCTTTTTTTGAGCACCGGCGGTTTTTTTGCAAATAAAAAAGCAATCGTTTAACTAAACCATCCAAAAGGGAGGTATGGGGTTTGCAACAGAATAATAAAGATAATACGCAAGCAACAATGAAAGATGTTGCCCTTGCAGCCGGCGTGTCCACAGCAACCGTGTCACGTACTTTAATGAATCCGGAAAAAGTATCCTCACAAACCCGTCAGAAAGTTGAACAGGCTGTTCTTGACGTGGGCTATTACCCACATAACCTGTCAAAAAATCTTAAGCGCAATGAGTCAAAAACGATCCTTGTGATCGTCCCTAACATCAGTGATCCTTTTTTTACTGATGTTGTGTGTGGCATTGAAGAAACTGCGGCACAACATGGTTATCTCGTTCTTATTGGTGATTGTAAACATCAGCAAAAACACGAAAATGCATTTATTAACCTCATTATCACCAAACAAATTGATGGTATGTTACTGCTTGGTTCACACATTCCTTTTGATGTTTCCAAAGAAGAGCAGAAAAACCTACCTCCAATGATCATGGCAAATGAGTTTGCACCTGAACTTGAGCTACCTACTGTTCATATTGATAATCTCACTGCCTCTTTTAGAGCAACACACTATTTACAGCAAATGGGTCATAAGCGTATTGCTTGTATTACAGGCCCAGAAGATATGCCTTTATGTCGTTATCGCTTACAAGGTTATATTCAAGCTATGCGTAGAACAGGTGTTCCTTTACGTGAAGACTATATTATTCGTGGTGATTTTACCCATGAAAGCGGTGCAGAAAGTCTGAAAAAACTGATTTCTTTACCTGAACCACCGACTGCCGTGTTCTGTCATAGTGATATTATGGCGATTGGCGTTATGTGGCAGGCGAAAAAATTAGGGTTAGAACTCCCAAAAGATCTCTCTGTTATTGGTTTTGATAATCTTGATATCACACGTTACAGCGAACCCGCACTAACAACGATGGAACAACCCCGTTATGAAATTGGACGTCAATCTATGTTGTTATTACTTGATCAATTACAAGGTAGACCTGTCGCACCGGGTTCTCGTTTATTAGATTGTGAGCTAATTATAAGAGATAGTGTCTGTCAGCTTAAAAGCTAGGCAAAACACACTATGTTAAGTAACATATCGTTCGTGATACCTATTCCTTTAATTATCAGCGAATCGAACTGTGGCACAACGAGACTATGTGGGACGAGGGCAGACATCTGCTCGTCGTAAAAAAACAACGAAAAGTAAAAAGGCTGCTAAAGGGCTGCCTTTAACAACACTTATCGCGGCAATCGCAATTGTGGCGCTGTTTATCGGCGGCCTCTATTTTATTACGCATAATAAAAAAGAAGTCGTAGAAACAGCACCAGCAATCACTGGGCAGCATCCAGCAAATAGTTTACCGCCTAAACCGCAAGAGCGTTGGCAGTACATTAAAGAACTGGAAAATCGTCAGGTGGGTACACCTTTATTGCCCGAATCTCCCTCTTCAGGTAGCCAGATTAATCCGAAAGCAACACTTTCACCTGAACAGCTGAGATTTTTACAACAAATTGAAGCAGATAAACGTCAACCTGCTGTTCAGTTACCCGAAGTCCCTTACAATGGGGAAGTTCCACGCTCGCAAGTGATAGTAACACCACCAGCAACACCCCAGCCTTCTGTTGTTCAACAACCAACACAGACTCAACCAGAGCAAGCACCTGCACCGGCTGTTGTTACACCGCCTAAACCTGCTGTTACTGAAGCAAACTTTTTAGTGCAATGTGGCTCATTTAAAAATACAGAGCAAGCCGAATCAGTAAGAGCAACTTTGGCTTTTTCTGGTGTTGAAAGCCGAGTAACAAAAGGCAATGATGGCTGGATACGCGTATTATCAGGCCCTTACAGTAAAGAACAAGCCAATTCAGTAAGTAGACAAGCCGCCGGTGCTGGCGTATCAGGTTGTATTCTTCGCTCTTCTGGGGGTTGAAAAATAAATTTTCTCCCCCACCTATAATTCTAATTCACATAACGGGCAGTGCTGTATTTCAAATATAAGCACTTCCCGTCTCATTTTTATTGATTAAACCAGGGGCTGACTCATGACTACAATCGTAAGTGTTCGCCGTAAGGGCCAAGTTGTAATCGGTGGTGATGGACAGGCAACGATGGGTAATACCGTCATGAAAGGCAATGTTCGCAAAGTACGCCGTCTTTATAACGACAAAGTCATTGCGGGATTTGCTGGCGGCACTGCTGATGCTTTTACTCTTTTTGAACTGTTTGAACGCAAATTAGAACTTCACCAAGGGCATTTAACCAAAGCTGCGGTAGAGCTAGCAAAAGATTGGCGTACAGACAGAATGCTGCGCAAATTAGAAGCACTACTTGCTGTTGCAGATGAAAACACATCACTTATCATCACAGGTAATGGTGATGTTGTTCAACCAGAAAACGATTTAATTGCAATCGGTTCTGGTGGCCCTTATGCACAAGCAGCGGCAAGAGCCATGCTAGAAAATACTGAGCTTTCTGCACGCGAGATCGCTGAAAAAGCGCTGAGCATCGCTGGAGATATCTGTATTTACACTAACCATAATGTCAACTTTGAAGAACTCTCTTCAAAAGAGTAAGGATTTGAGAGCATGTCTGAAATGACTCCTCGCGAAATAGCCAGCGAACTTGATAGATTTATTATTGGTCAAGATAAAGCGAAACGTGCTGTGGCAATTGCCCTACGTAACCGCTGGCGTCGCATGCAGCTCGACGAAGCGCTGCGCCATGAAGTAACACCTAAAAATATTCTGATGATTGGCCCTACTGGTGTGGGTAAAACTGAAATTGCACGTCGTTTAGCAAAATTAGCCAATGCACCTTTCATCAAAGTAGAAGCAACTAAATTCACAGAAGTGGGTTATGTAGGTAAAGAAGTTGATTCTATTATCCGTGACTTAACCGACTCTGCGGTCAAAATGGTGCGTAGCCAAGCGATTGATAAAAATCGTTTCCGTGCTGAGGAAATGGCTGAGGAACGCATTCTTGATGCACTTATTCCACCTGCAAAAAATAACTGGGGTGTCACAGAGCAAACCTCTGAACCTTCGGCCGCTCGTCAATCTTTCCGTAAAAAATTACGTGAAGGTCAATTAGACGATAAAGAGATTGAAATTGAATTATCTGCAACACCAATGGGTGTTGAAATCATGGCTCCTCCAGGAATGGAAGAGATGACAAATCAATTACAATCTATGTTCCAAAATTTAGCTGGGCAAAAACAAAAAGCGCGTAAGATGAAAATCAAAGATGCGTTTAAGCTGATTGTTGAAGAAGAAGCCGCTAAATTAGTTAATCCTGAAGAGCTTAAACAACAAGCTATTGATGCAGTAGAACAACACGGTATTGTCTTTATTGATGAAGTAGACAAAATCTGTAAACGTGGCGGTCAAAGTTCTGGCCCTGACGTTTCTCGTGAAGGTGTACAACGTGACCTCTTACCACTGGTTGAAGGTTGTACAGTTTCAACAAAACACGGTATGGTAAAAACAGACCATATTCTGTTTATTGCGTCAGGTGCTTTCCAAGTTTCCAGTCCTTCTGATTTAATTCCTGAGTTGCAAGGACGTCTGCCAATTCGCGTTGAACTTCAAGCGCTGACAGCAGAAGATTTTGAGCGTATTCTTACAGAGCCTAATGCATCGTTAACAAAACAGTATGAAGCTTTAATGGCAACCGAAGGGGTTTCTATTAGCTTTACTGAAGACGGTATTCGCAAAATTGCTGAATCAGCGTGGCGTGTAAATGAAACGACCGAAAATATCGGTGCTCGTCGTTTACATACTGTTTTAGAACGTTTAATGGAAGAAATTTCCTACGATGCAAGCGAACGACAAGGTCAATCTATATTGATTGATGCAGAATATGTGAAACAGCATCTGGATGAGCTTGTAGCAGATGAAGATCTGAGTCGATTTATTTTATAATCAACTTGTGCGATCCTTATCAGCAATATTTACGTGGGAGGCTTGCCTCCCATTCTTATTTTTATAATAACAACGAACATGAGTATCGAATTTCAGCATGAGCTCTCTAAATTCCACTAGCCGGACTCAAGCCTGGCTTGAAAGTTTACGACCCAAAACACTGCCTTTAGGGTTAATTGCCATTGTGACTGGCTCCGCATTAGCGTATTGGATGGGGCATTTTGAGCTACCTATTGCACTGCTTGCTATTTTGACAGCTGGCACATTACAAATTCTATCAAACCTTGCTAATGACTACGGTGATGCTGTAAAAGGTACCGATACAGAAGAGCGTTTAGGGCCACTTCGTGGAATGCAAAAAGGCGTAATAACGCCAGCTCAAATGAAAAAAGCCTTAATATTAAATGTCATCATCTCTTGTATTTCAGGTATTGCACTGATTATTGTTGCATGTAAAAAACCTGAAGATGCCATTGGCTTTTTAGTGATGGGATTACTCGCTATTGTCGCAGCCATTACCTATACCGTAGGCCGACGCCCTTATGGCTATATGGGATTAGGTGATATTTCTGTCTTAATATTCTTTGGTTGGTTAAGCGTAATCGGAACTTATTACTTACAATCTAACACCTTCGATATTGTCACCCTACTTCCGGCCACGGCCTGTGGTTTACTGTCTGTCGCCGTTCTAAACATTAATAATATGCGCGATTTAGAAAGTGATATTCAAGCGGGCAAGAATACATTAGCCGTTCGCTTAGGCCCTGCTGGCTCACGAACTTACCATACGTGTGTCATTTTTCTCTCTATTGCTTGCTTAATTATCTTCACGCTTCTGTATATGCACCGCTGGACAGCATGGCTATTCTTACTCGCAACACCGATGCTTTTATTGCATATTAAACGTGTTAATGCCGATCATTCAGGTGAAGCAATGCGCCCTTTACTTGAACATATGGTAAAAGCAGCACTACTCACTAACGTACTCTTCTCTTTAGGTTTAGTTTTAGAATAATTTAGCTCGATTGTTGATTTGACTCACTGAATTTTCAGTGAGTCTTTTGCCAACTACCCCCGTTAAGGGATATACTGGCTTTTCCTGTGGCAACCTGACGTAATCTCCTATGAAATATGATACTTCTGAACTCTGTGATATCTATCAAGAAGATATCAATGTCGTAGAACCGCTTTTCTCAAACTTTGGTGGTCAAAGTGCCTTTAGTGGGCAAATCATCACCGTGAAATGTTTTGAAGATAATGGCCTGCTTTATGACTTACTAGAAGAAAATGGCAAAGGCCGTATTCTTTTAGTTGATGGCGGTGGCTCTGTACGCAAAGCCTTAATTGATGCTGAATTGGCACAACTTGCCGTATCGAATGAATGGGAAGGCATTGTCGTTTATGGCGCAGTACGTCAAGTTGATACATTGTCAGAACTTGATTTAGGTATTCAAGCCATGGCTGCGATACCAGCGGGTTGCCCGAGTGAAGGTATTGGTGAAAGTGATATCCGCGTCAACTTTGGCGGTGTTACGTTCTTCTCTGGTGATTATCTTTATGCCGATAATACCGGGATCATCTTATCAGAAGAGCCTTTGGGCTTAGATGAAGATTTAATAGAAGAATAATTTTACTTTTATCTGCTTTCTTATGATTTAAGACACAAAAGCCACCGTCTGGTGGCTTTTGTTTTTAGGCTTTAGAGACAAAATAAAGACAATTTAAAGACAATTACTGTACGTCTTCCATTTTGCCTAACAGCGCGCGTAAACGCTCTTGCCAGCTTGATTGCTCTTGTTTTAGCTCTTCGTTTTCACGAACAAGGGCTTCGTGTGATCCTTTCGCTTCTTGAACTTCTTGGTTCAGCGCATCATTTTTTTCTTTTAACTCTTCAATTTCCATCTGTAATAACGTGATGGTATCAATAGCTTGTTGTACTTTTGATTCTAACTTTTCGAAAACTTCAAATGACATACTGTAATCCCCCATATAATCGATACTTCCGATTGTAAGTAGCCTATCAACAACTGTCTAGCATCTTCCGTGGAATTACATTCTTTTTTCAATTTATCAAAAACACTGGTCAGATCACATTACAAATGTCGATCAAGTCACTAATTAAGAGCGTTTTCACTCATTTTCTTGATGAGACACACAAATTTCAATTTCGCTTATTCTCGTTTACGCTCATTAACGATAAATTCACAGTTATCTTTTCAATTCGAAAAGAATACTAACAATAAATAACCTCTTTCAGGATAGAATATATGAGCCAGACGAAAACCTCTCTTATGGGTCAATGCATTTCTGAATTTATCGGAACTGCGTTGCTAGTCTTCTTCGGCCTTGGTTGTGTTGCTGCAGTACGTATTGCAGGAGCAGAGCTAGGACTATGGGAGATAAGTATTATCTGGGGGCTGGGTGTTGCCTTAGCCGTTTATCTTACCGCGGGCACATCTGGTGCTCACTTGAACCCGGCAGTTACCGTTGCGTTTTGGTTATTCGCTTGCTTTGAACGCAGAAAAGTTATCCCTTATATTATTGCACAAATGTTAGGTGGCTTCTTTGCCGCAGCCATTGTGTACTTTATGTACTACAGTGTTTTTCTCGACTACGAACAAGTTAATGGCATTGTCAGAGGCTCACAAGAAAGTCTCTTCACTGCCGGTGTATTCTCTACTTATCCCGCAGCTCAAATTTCCGTTGCACATGCCTTTGTTGTCGAAGTTATTATTGCCGTTATCCTTGTTGGCTTAATTTTAGCCTTAACTGATGATGGTAACGGTGTACCTAAAGGCCCATTAGCGCCTTTACTGATTGGTATCTTAATTGCCGTTATCGGTGGTGCATTTGGTCCACTAACAGGATTCGCCTTAAACCCTGCCCGTGACTTTGGTCCAAAACTGGTTGCGTACTTTGCTGGCTGGGGGGATATTGCACTGACTGGTGGACGTGATATTCCTTATTTCTTAGTTCCAATGATTGCTCCATTTATCGGTGGTATCTTGGGTGCATTGGCTTACCGTAAATTAATTGGCCGTCACTTACCTTGCGATACCTGCAAAATTGAAGACGATAAATAATACTTAGAGCAAGATTGTTGATTATCAGAACAGGTTACTAACATGACAACAGAAACAAATACATCGAATACCGAAAAAAAATACATTGTTGCACTTGATCAGGGTACAACCAGCTCACGTGCCGTAGTTATTGATCATGATGCAAATATCGTCAGTATTTCACAACGCGAATTCACTCAAATTTATCCTAAGCCAGGCTGGGTTGAACACGATCCAATGGAAATTTGGGCAACACAAAGTGCAACCCTAGTTGAAGTATTAGCAAAAGCAGATATTCCATCTGATCATGTAGCTGGTATTGGTATCACAAACCAACGTGAAACCACCATTGTATGGGATAAAGAAACGGGTAAACCTGTTTATAACGCCATTGTATGGCAATGCCGTCGTACTGCCGATTTCTGTACCCGCTTAAAAGATAAAGAAGGTGTTGAAGAATATATTCGTCAAAACACCGGTTTAATGGTTGACCCATATTTCTCTGGTACAAAATTAAAATGGATCCTCGACAACGTCGAAGGTGTTCGTGAAAAAGCAGAAAATGGCGAATTGTTATTCGGTACTGTCGATACTTGGTTAGTTTGGAAAATGACACAAGGTCGCGTTCACGTTACCGATTTCACTAACGCTTCACGTACCATGTTATTTAACATCCACTCTTTAGATTGGGATCAGAAAATCCTCGATCTGCTGGATATTCCTCGCAATATGTTACCAAAAGTTGTGCCATCTTCCGAAGTTTATGGCCAAACAAACATTGGTGGTAAAGGTGGTACACGTATTCCTATCGCGGGTATGGCGGGTGACCAACAAGCTGCACTTTATGGTCAACTTTGCGTACAAAGTGGTATGGCGAAAAATACCTATGGTACAGGCTGTTTCTTACTGATGAATACAGGTACAGAAGCCGTTCGCTCTAATCATGGTTTGTTAACAACTATCTGCTGTGGCCCTCGTGGTGAAGTGAACTATGCCTTAGAAGGTGCTGTATTCGTTGGTGGTGCGTCCATTCAATGGTTACGTGATGAATTAAAACTCATTGATGAAGCAACCGACTCTGAATACTTCGCAACTAAGGTAAACGATACGAATGGTGTCTATGTTGTTCCTGCCTTTACCGGCTTAGGCGCACCATATTGGGATCCGTATGCCCGCGGTGCTATCTTTGGTTTAACCCGTGGCGCTAACCGTAATCATATTATTCGTGCAACCTTAGAATCTATCGCTTACCAAACACGTGATGTACTTGATGCAATGCAAGCCGATTCAGGTGCGCGTTTACAATCATTGCGTGTTGATGGTGGTGCTGTTGCCAATAACTTCTTAATGCAATTCCAGTCCGATATTTTAGGCACTCGTGTTGAACGCCCTGTTGTCCGTGAAAGTACCGCACTAGGTGCCGCATTCCTTGCGGGTCTTGCTATTGGCTTCTGGAACGATTTAGAAGAAGTTAAAAATAAAGCGGCGATTGATAAAGAATTCCGCCCTGGTATTGAAACCACTGAGCGTAACTACCGTTATAACGGTTGGAAAAAAGCGGTTGCTCGTGCACAAGAGTGGGAAGATCGCGCTTAATTAATACAACGAGTTGAGAGAGAAGTAGCCTAGGCTACAAAACCAAAATGCCGAGAAATTCTATTCTCGGCATTTTTTATTTAATTGACTACACCAATAGTCTAAATAGTATGTTCTTCATGGCTAAAACGGTGAGCCAAAGGAAGCCAACAAAGCATAATAGCCACTGACATAGCGAACATAATCATACCTAAACTAAATTGATTATGTTGTGGTAATAAGGCTGAAAACCATGTTGCAACACCTGATCCCACATTTTGTAATCCACCCACCAGTGCCCCCGCAGAGCCTGCTAAATATGGAAATGGCTCCATTGCACCCGTTGTTGCTAATGGGAATAGCATACCTGCACCAAAGAAAAATAGTGCGGCAGGTACCAGAAGAGTCCAAATATTAATGATATTTAGCCAACCGGGGATCCACATTAAAATACCAGCTGATAAACAACAAAAAACAGAGTGCCACATCAGTTGTACAAAGGTTTTACCTTCACGACCAGCATACCAAGCCCCAAAGAACGCAGCAGGGATCGGTAAAATAAATAATATACTGATAGTAATACTATTTAAGCCTAATACTCCGCCCATTAAGACACCGCTTGATGCCTCAAAAACTGCAATACCTGATAATGCACAAATTAGCATAATCAAAAATGCACTGAAGGTACTATTGGAAAGCAGTAAGTAAAATGATGACAGCATTTTACGTTTCTCAACTTGTACTGGCCGAGTTTCTGGCATCCAACGATACATACAGAAAAGAACACTACTTCCCAATAATAATAAGAAGATATAACACGCATGCCAGCCAAAGAAGTGAGCCACAACACCACCAATCATCGGCGCTAATAATGGGCTAACTAAAACCCCCATGTTTAACAAACTATTAGCGTAACGTAATGCCGTACCTGTATATAAATCACGAGGTTGAGTACGCGTCATGACTCCTGCCACACCTGTTCCCATCCCTTGTAAGGTACTTGCAATAACCAGTGTGGTTAAATTTTGTGAAAAAATCGCTACCAGTGTTGATAAACAAAAAATCGTCATTCCGACTAAAATAACGGGGCGACGCCCTACTTTGTCGGAGATAGGCCCATAAATGAGCTGTGAAAAACCATAAGAAAAAAGATAAGCGCCCATTACTTGCTGTACAGCACCTGTCGGCTCACCAAAGTAAACCGCCATTTCGGCAATGACTGGAACATAGATGGTTTGTGTCATTTGACCCACAGCAACCAGTGCAATTATCAATAATAATAGATTTGCATGCTCTAACTTTCTCATTTTTTTTCTTTGCTCAGGAATTTCAAATAAATTAACGGACAGGCGTACACGACAGAGAATTTATAAAAATAAACTCTGCAAAATATACACCTTTTAAGAATGAGACTAAGTTAACAAATTTGTAGAAATTTGCGAGATAGTCAGCAATTTTTGTACATCGACTAATGTCAGAGAAAAACACCATAGTTGTCAATATAAATGTACATATTGTGTCATTCATTGACAAAAATTCAGATAAATAACATCACCACATCATCTTGATAAATAAAAAATCGCTTCCTATTTAGAATGAATAAGCGACATAAACGCATTTATCGTAAGGAGATAACCTCTATGGCAAATTGGGTGAATGGAAAAGTTATCCAAGTTAATCGCTGGACTGACACGTTAATAAGTCTTGTTGTAAATGCCCCTGTTGATAAATTTACAGCGGGGCAATTTGCAAAATTAGCATTAGATATTGATGGCGAACGAGTGCAACGTGCCTATTCTTATGTGAATGCGCCGAATGATCCTAACTTAGAATTTTATCTGGTGACTGTACCCGAAGGAAAATTAAGCCCTAAATTAAGTGCTCTAGAAATAGGGGATGAATTACTTGTCACCGAGCAAGCCAGTGGCTTTTTTGTATTAGAAGAAATTCCTAGTGCCAATACACTTTGGATGCTTTCTACAGGGACAGCCATAGGGCCTTTTTTATCGATTTTACAATTAGGCCAAGATCTGGATAGATTTGAAAATATCGTTCTTGTTCACGCGGTTCGATATGCTAATGACTTAAGTTATCTCCCATTAATGGAAAAACTTGTTGAGCGTTACCAAGGAAAATTACGTATTCAAACTATTGTTAGCCGTGAAAATCATATTAGCTCATTAACAGGTCGTATCCCTGCGTTAATTGAAAGTGGTGCCTTAGAAAAAACGGTGGGCTTAACCATTTCTCCAGAAGATAGCCATATTATGTTATGTGGCAATCCACAAATGGTAAGAGATACCCAACAACTATTAAAAGAACAACGAGAAATGCGTAAACACTTACGCCGCAAACCAGGACATATCACCAGCGAACAATATTGGTAATATGAAAAGAAAAATAAGGGCAATTTTCTCTTTTTGCCCTTATCTGATTTATTTTAATAAAAAGGATTAACGCCAGCGACGATAATCTACTTGCTCAGTGTGTTTACCAAAGTAATTTTCACTTTGATTGCCAATAAAAACACCACAATCAAGCAACATAATCATCCCGATAAAGGAAGGTAGAAAACGCCCTATCGCCCACTGCCAAAAAGGTTCTAAACTACTTGTATCAGCCAGCCCCAACATCACAGCGAGTAAAAGTAATAAAAGCCATATTCCTCTTTTATTTCTATCATGGAGTCTTTTAGTGAAAATCGCACACAAGGGATACAGAATAAAGAAGATCAATATCCACGTTACAATGGCAGGTAATGGATAAATCATGTCATTGATAATAAAAAGGCCTGAAAAAAGAGCGAAACAAACACCTAAACCTGCCCAGAAATCACGACGTCCAATTCGTCCTTTGAATGAAAATGCCCAATGTTGTAAGGTCATAAATTCTCAATAATTTACTTAATGTGTGAATTACACTGTCCATTTAGTATCAAATAATACAGACTAGCCAATAACAGCACTGACAAACGGAGGACAGATGATAAAAGAAAGTACACTTTCTACGTTATACCTGATAATCATAAGCATTGCTCTTTGTTTGCCAACTACTGTTTTTGCAACAGGGATATCTGTCGCACAAAAACAGCCCACTAAAGATGATATTGCCTATCTTAAACAGGATGCACCCGTTTTTGAGATAACTATTCCGGAGCTACGAACAAAATTCAACCAACAAAATCCGTTGCTATCACTTAATGAATATAAAATTATCACTAATCACGATATTGCTATTCCGCTTGTCAGAGCCGCAACTCGTATTACACCTTATATTTACTCTTCAGCGATATTAGAACGTGGCAGTGAAAAAATTAAAAGTCTGCAACTGACGCTTATTCATGCATCAGACTCACCTGAATTAGAAAAAATGAACCGTGAGATCACCACACAATACATTGTGACTTTGATCGCTCAATTTGACCCTTCAATAACGCCTACACAAATTCAAGAAGTTCTCGATTTGTTTGCATTTAAAAACCAAACTCCGGCTTATGTAAGCCATAATGTTGGTGCGATCCGCTATATTATTGCGCATGAAGGTGAACAATTAACGACCTTTGCAATTGAACCGATTAAGCTTTCTTTAAACAGCAAGATCGTTTCAGCTATTCCGTGATAAAAAACAAAGCTATTCTATTCATTGTTCTCTATACTGTTGTGTATCAACAGAATTCATGTTTATTAGCAAACTAAATTTAAACCACTCGGTTGGAGGAAAAGTTATGCGCCATCCATTAGTCATGGGTAACTGGAAACTCAACGGCAGCATTCATATGGTTCATGAATTAATTGCTGCACTACGTAAAGAAGTTAGCGGTGTTGCAGGTTGTGATGTTGCTATCGCACCACCCGCAGTTTACCTATGCCAAGCACGCCATGAAATTGGTGGAAGCCGTATTGCATTAGGTGCTCAAGATACAGGTGTTAACCTATCTGGTGCTTTTACTGGTGAAACTTCAGCAGAAATGCTGAAAAACGTTGATGTTAAATACGTTATCATTGGTCACTCTGAGCGTCGTACTTATCATAAAGAATCTGACGAGTTTATCGCTCAAAAATTCGGCGTGTTAAAAGAGTTAGGTTTAACGCCTGTATTATGTATTGGCGAAACCGAAGCAGAAAACGAAGCGGGTAAAACACAAGAAGTCTGTGCTCGCCAAATCGATGCTGTTTTAAATGCACATGGTGCAGCTGCATTTAAAGATGCGGTTATTGCTTATGAACCAATCTGGGCTATCGGTACTGGTAAATCTGCAACTCCAGCACAAGCACAAGCTGTCCATAAATTTATTCGTGATCATATCGCGAAAAAAGATGCCGCTATCGCTGAACAAGTTATCATCCAATATGGTGGCTCTGTGAACGACAAAAATGCAGCTGAACTGTTTGGTCAACCAGACATTGATGGCGCATTAGTTGGTGGTGCTTCACTGAAAGCTGATGCATTTGCCGTCATCGTGAAAGCAGCAGCACAAGCTAAAGCGAAAAAATAATTTTTATCTTTCTGGCTTACGCCTTTAATGGATAAAAAATAAAAAAAATCACCTTGCTGAATATAAAACCAGAAGGTGATTTTTTTGTTTTTGCTTTATGACACATCAACGACGACTTATTTCATCAAATACACCACCTGTCGCAAAATGTATTTTCTGTGCTGATTGCCAATCACCAAAAACCTCATCAATCGTAAATAGTTCGAGTTTTGGGAAACTGTTTTGGTATTTCTCAGCGAGCACTTTATCTCTAGGACGGTAATAGTTTTTTGCTGCAATCTCTTGTCCCTGTGGTGAGTAAAGATAATCTAAGTACGCGGTGGCAATTTCTCGTGTTCCTCGTTTATCGACAATTTTATCCACTACAGATACCGTAGGCTCTGCCAGAATAGAAACCGAAGGTGTAACAATTTCAAACTTATCAGCACCTAATTCATTAATTGCTAATAATGCCTCGTTTTCCCATGCAATCAATACATCACCAATACCTCGCTCAACAAATGTATTGGTTGCGCCTCGCGCTCCTGAGTCTAACACTTCAACTTGCTGATAAAGTGCTTTCACAAATGCTTTTGCTTTTTCGTTATCTTGATGATTAGCTTTTAACCCATATCCCCAAGCAGCAAGATAGTTCCATCTTGCACCACCTGAAGTTTTAGGGTTAGGTGTAATAATGGAAACACCTGGTTTTATCAGTGAATCCCAATCTGTTATCTGCTTAGGATTTCCTTTTCTCACCAGAAAAACAATCGTTGAAGTGTAAGGCGCAGAGTTATCGGGTAGTCGTGTTATCCATTGCTTATCGATACTTCCTCTTTGTGCGATCGCATCAATATCATAGGCAAGAGCTAATGTCACAACATCTGCCTCAATACCATTGATAACTGATGTCGCCTGCTTTCCTGATCCACCATGTGATTGGCGGATAGTGATCCTATCTCCCGTTTTCTGCTGCCAATACTGACTAAATGCTTGGTTATACTGTTGATAAAGTTCCCTTGTCGGATCATAAGAGACATTTAATAACTGAATATCTTTAGCCCATAAGCTATTAGAAAAAAGTAATGCGACTAAAGTCGTTGATAATAAACCCCATTGTTTAAACATATCTCTCCATCCCCTATCGTTAAATATTTAACTAGGCTGACAGAAAGTTTTATAACGATGAAATAACAAAAAGCCGATTGATATACACAACAGGAATATAACTATCTATACAAGGGATGTTAGGCAGTATTGATGGAGAATAAGATTATTAAATGAAATGTTTTCACTCGAGAAGCTACTCTGACACGCAGACAACATGTATCAGAGTAGTTCACGAATAAGGATAGTACTCAGAAAGGCTAGGGTATTACGATAACACTATTGATTAATAGAGTTTTTTCGCTGTTTCATACCAGTCAGCTTTAAAGACACGTTTCATATTCATGACCGCATCAATAATATCATGGTGAACCAGTTTTTCATTTTGAATACCAACACAACGACCGCCATAACCTTCTAATAGCAGTTGTACAGAATAAGCACCCATACGTGAGGCTAAAATACGATCGTAAGCAACAGGAGAGCCACCACGTTGAATATGACCTAACACTGTTGCACGTGTTTCATGTTTAGTTTCAGCTTCAATAAAACGAGCTAATTCATGTACATCACAAACGTGTTCTGTGATTGCGACGATTGCGTGGCGTTTACCACGTTCAATACCTGCTTTGATTTCCGCCAGCAGTTCATCGCGATCAAACGGTAATTCTGCCTCAGGCAGAACAACAAATTCACATCCACCTGCGATTGCCGCAGATAGAGTTAAGTCGCCACAATAACGGCCCATTACTTCTACGATAGAGATACGTTTGTGAGACGTTGAGGTATCACGTAAACGGTCAATTGCTTCAACTGCTGTTTCTAACGCCGTGAAATAACCAATGGTGTAGTCAGTACCTGCTACATCATTATCGATTGTGCCTGGTAAACCGATGCAAGGAAAACCCGCTTCCGTTAATTTTTTCGCACCTAAATAAGAACCGTCACCACCAATAACAACTAAAGCATCAAGCTCATTTTGTTTCATGTTTTCAATGGCAACAGCACGCACATTGTCTTCACGGAATTCAGGGAAACGAGCAGAACCAAGGAATGTACCACCACGGTTTATCATGTCTGACACGCTAAAACGGTCGAGTTTTTTCATGCGATTTTCGTATAGCCCCATATAGCCATCCATAATCCCATAAACCTCTAAACCTTCACTTAGTGCGGCACGAACAACGCCACGGATCGCGGCATTCATTCCGGGTGCATCACCACCACTTGTTAAAACCCCAATTCTTTTGATCCCATTGACCATGATTACCTCTGATTCTTATTCGATGTAATTATTGCAAAATTGTTGGAATAACTTTTTATTTCAATATCGGCTTATCTGGTGTTATTTTCCGATATCGCAAATGCTGAATTGATTCAACAATACCATTGTACGCATATTTTTTACCAGTTCATCATTATCGTACATTTTTTTTCATAAACTTGATGCGCATTAAACTAATCAGACAGCCTGTTTAAAGTTTAGACTAGTCTATCTCAAATGTGTTTCACTAATAAGTTAACACTTTTTATACAGACACTTTACTGCCTTTTTGCATTCACCTCAAAAAAACGCTATTTATGCTAAAAAATAGCATCGGCATATTTTGATAAATATTCAGTTTTTCTCTGGTACAGCATTCTATCTGACGTTTATCTCTCGATTTCGTGATGACATCCATTCAAAGAAAAAAATTATCTAAGGTACATTTGTGACCCACAACAAAGTTCTCTGGGTGATTTACCGCTTTTCAACCTAGACTGATACAGTAGAACTCACACTTAATAGGAGGTTTTATGTTTGATTTAACGGGTAAAATCGCTTTGGTTTCAGGTGGCGCAAAAGGCATTGGTAAAGGTATTGTCATCGCCCTAAAAAATAGTGGTGCTAAGGTGATTATTGCAGATATTGATGATGTTGCTGGCAATAAAACAAAACAAGAATTAAATGTTGAGTTTATGCACCTTGATGTCACTCATCAATCCGCCTGTGAAAAAGTGGTTGATGATGTCGTAAAAGAGTATGGCAAACTTGATATTCTTTGTTCCAATACTGGCATTTTCCCTCAAGCAACTATTAAAGAGATGACTGAAGCTGATTGGGATAAAATGCATACAGTAAACTTAAAAGGTATGTTCTTTTTAGTGAAAGCCGCACTTCGTGTCATGGAAAAACAAAAACAAGGTCGTGTGATTATCACGTCATCCATTACGGGAGCAATCACAGGCTATCCTGGTTGGAGCCACTACGGCGCAAGTAAAGCAGGACAACTTGGCTTTATGCGTAGTGCAGCATTAGAATATGCGCGTCATGGTATTACCATTAATGCTGTGATGCCGGGAAATATCCTCACTGAAGGCTTGCAAGCCCAAGGCGAAGCGTATTTAAATCAAATGAAGGCTTCTATCCCAACACATACTTTAGGTGAGCCAGAAGATATCGGCTACGCCGCCGCCTTCTTTGCCTCAAATGAAGCAAAATATATTACAGGCCAGACAATTATCGTCGATGGCGGACAGATTTTACCTGAATCTCCTGAGGCGTTGTTGTAGGTCAGGACAAAAAAAAGCCCCTCTCCAGAGGGGCTGCAAAAGACAGGGATGGTGTCTATGGCAAGGAAAAAACTTCGTTGTTGCTACTTACTCTCTAACTAGGTACTGCTGCACTACACTCTTACTTACTTCGTTACTGATTTTGTTGACCTTGTTGGTCAAAATCTGACATTTGCTGTTGGTAATTCTTTTCCAACTGCGCTTTCTGTTCTGGGGTTAATAACTGATACATCTGATTATGGACTTTCGCCATTTCAACATGGCGCTCAATTGCTTGTTTATCCATATCTTGCATTTGTGCTCTTACTGCTGCTTCATCAAATTGAGGTGCAGTAACTAATTTATGTATATTCTCATGACGTTGACGGTAGTTTCCGTTATATCTGTCTTGATGATGCTGGCGCATTAAATCGCGCATTTGGGTACGTTGTTGCTCAGTTAATGTGATTCCGTTAAACATATGAGATCCGCCATAATTGCGATCCATCATATGTCCACCGTTATTCATCATATGGCCACGTTGTCCGCGGTGACCTCTATAATCACGGTCGCCATGCATACCATAGCCATAACCGCAGTGATAATTACCATTATATTGTTGCTCAGTAGGCGGATTGGTATTTGCTGTTTCAGCTAATACCACTGTCGGAGCTGCTAAAAACATTGATGCTAATGCAACTACTGCTACTTTACGCATTGCTCTTACTCCTAAACTCGGTGATTAATACCGACCTAATTAATGCTACCTAAATATGTGTAATTCTTTGCTATGTGGATTACTATACCGTTGCGGCTGCAAACTAGCGTCAGAGCGTGTAAAAGAACGTAAAGTCATAGATTCGCGCTATTTATTATCGTATTTTTCTCTTGGAGGAATTGACGAATGCATAAAATCTTATTAGTGGATGACGATCGCGAATTAACATCGCTATTGAAAGAATTGCTTGAAATGGAAGGCTTTAATGTTGTAATCGCCTCTGATGGCGAACAAGCACTTAAACTTTTGGATGCTTCTATCGACTTGTTATTACTGGATATTATGATGCCACGTAAAAACGGGATTGAGACACTCAAAGAGTTACGCCAAAATTTCCAGACCCCTGTCATCATGTTAACGGCAAGAGGCAGTGATCTTGACCGAGTACTTGGCTTAGAGCTTGGTGCTGATGACTATTTACCAAAACCTTTTAATGATAGAGAGCTAGTTGCTCGTATCAGAGCTATTTTACGTCGTTCTAACTGGAGCGAACAAAAACAGACTGATAGCAATACATCTCCAACACTACAGGTTGATAAACTACAACTTAACCCAGGCCGACAAGAAGCGAGTTTTGATGACGAACCGCTAGAGTTAACAGGAACTGAGTTTACTTTGCTTTATCTACTTGCTCAGCATTTGGGGCAAGTCGTATCACGCGAACATCTAAGTCAAGAAGTGCTTGGTAAGCGCTTAACACCTTTTGATAGAGCGATTGATATGCATATTTCCAATTTACGCCGTAAATTACCAGAAAGAACAGATGGACAACCGTGGTTCAAAACGTTACGTGGCCGTGGTTATCTGATGGTTTCAATAACTTGATAAATATTCTTTATGATAAATAGTCTGTCAGCGCGTATTTTTGCAATATTCTGGCTGACGCTAGCATTAGTTCTGGTGCTAGTTATGATGGTTCCAAAGCTGGACTCGCGCCAGCTTACCCCTCTTTTAGAGAGTGAGTACCGTCAAGGTGTTATGCTAGAACAACATATCGAAGCGGAATTAGCTCAAGATCCCGCTAACGATCTCCTTTGGTGGCGTCGATTAATTCGCGCTATTGATAAATGGGCTCCACCTGGTCAGCGTTTAATTATCGTGACCAGTGAAGGACGCATTATCGGTGCTCAACGTAATGAGATGCAGGTTGTCAGAAACTTTATTGGTCAATCTGATAACGCCGATCACCCTAAAAAGAAAAAATATGGCCGTTCTGAGATGTTAGGGCCATTTTCAGTAAGAGATGGTGAAGATCATTACCAGCTTTATCTTGTTCGTCCATCAAGTAGCCCTCAATCTGACTTTATCAACTTATTATTTGATAAACCGTTATTGCTACTCATATTTACCATGCTTATCAGCACACCGTTATTAGTGTGGCTTTCTTGGAGCCTAGCAAAACCGGCAAGACAACTTAAAAATGCGGCTGATGATGTTGCGAAAGGTAATTTACGCCCTCACCCTGAACTAGAAACAGGCCCTCAAGAATTTTTGGCAGCAGGTACCAGCTTTAATCAGATGATAAGTGCTCTTGAACGCATGGTTGAGGCACAACAACGGTTAATTTCTGATATTTCTCACGAACTACGAACACCATTAACACGCTTACAATTAGCGAGTGCATTATTACGTCGTCGTAGTGGAGAAAGTAAAGAGCTAGAGCGTATAGAAACTGAAACTCAGCGTCTTGATGGCATGATTAATGATTTACTCGTTCTTTCACGCAATCAGTATAAAAACGAGTTATTACGCGAAACGGTAAAAGCCAACGAATTGTGGGATGACATTTTAGATAATGCCAAATTTGAGGCTGAACAGAGTAATAAAACCCTACAAGTCACAACACCTCCGGGAGCATGGCCTATTTACTGCAATCCATATTCTCTGGCTAGTGCATTTGAAAACATTGTTCGTAATGCCTTACGTTATTCAAATTCTCGCATTGAGGTTGCCTTTACTGAACAAAACCAAGGTATCACGATTATTGTTGATGATGATGGCCCGGGTGTTAGCCCAGAAGATAGAGAGCATATCTTCCGACCATTCTACCGAACAGATGAAGCAAGAGATCGTGAATCAGGGGGTACTGGCTTGGGGTTAGCTATTGTAGAAACAGCCGTAAGCCAACATCGAGGTCATGTTAAAGCTGATGATAGCCCATTAGGTGGGTTGAGGGTTGAGATTTGGTTGCCCAGAGCGGGTGCAAGTAATAAATAACCAATAACTTAGATAGAGTAATTAAACTATTGTATCAAAACATCATGCCATCTATTGAAGAATAGGTGGCATATTCTTTTTGTTAGCGCCTAACGATGTAATTCAGAATGATCTGGCTGAATCGACCGCTATTCCAGTATTTATATATCCTCAATCAATGCTAAAATACCCAGCTATCACTTGACCGTCTGGTTTGAAGAGTCTACTCTCAGTGCGGTTTTTAGCATATTGTTAAAGTATGCTTATATAATAAAGTCTTTATATTACAATAATATAGGGATTTTCCGAGATGAATTTTGGCGCTCTGGGGGCCGTAAACCCAGTGCGGTAGCTTTGTAGGAAAAACTATATCAAATTATAGTTTTTTTAATACAAAATATTTAATTAATACGAAATTAGTAAATATTTTATGTACATTTATTTTCTATAGAAGATAAATGTACATACCTTCTTAGGGTTTAAAAATGAAAGGTATTATTTTAGCTGGTGGTTCAGGGACAAGACTTTATCCAATAACAATGGGTGTATCTAAACAATTGTTACCTATTTACGATAAGCCTATGATTTATTATCCCTTATCTGTATTAATGCTTGCAGGAATTAGAGAAATACTGATTATTACAACACCTGAAGACCAAGATGGCTTTCAGCGTTTACTTAATAATGGTTCACAATTCGGTATTTCTATTCAATATGCAGTACAACCAAAACCTGAAGGATTAGCCCAAGCATTTATTATTGGTGAAAAATTTATTGGTAGTGATAGTGTCTGCTTAGTTTTAGGAGATAATATTTTTTATGGTCAAGCCTTTTCGCCAAAACTAAAGGAAGCTGCATCAAAAACTAATGGAGCAACTGTATTTGGTTATCAAGTAAAAGATCCCAAGAGATTTGGTGTTGTAGAATTTGATGAAAGTAAAAAAGTTATTTCGATAGAGGAAAAACCCTCAGTACCTAAATCTAATTATGCTGTAACTGGACTATATTTTTATGACAATGATGTCATTAGCCTAGCTAAAAAGATCAAACCATCAGAACGTGGTGAATTAGAAATAACAACATTAAATGAATTATATTTACATAAAAACAAACTAAATGTTGAAATGTTAGGAAGAGGATTTGCTTGGTTAGATACAGGAACATATGAAAGTCTACTTGAAGCAGCACAATTTGTTGAAACCATAGAAAAAAGACAAGGTTTTAAAGTAGCTTGCTTAGAAGAAATTGCATTTAATAATAAATGGATCACTAAAGCAGATATATTAAGGCAAGCACAATTAATGGCGAAAAACAGCTATGGTGAATATTTATTAACTTTAGTGAAATAGTCTAATGAATGACTTACAACAAAAAACAACTAATAGTTTAAAATGGAGTGCAATAGAAAGACTCTCAACACAAGCAGTACAACTCAGTGTTATGCTAATTTTAGGTCGAATGTTAGGACCTGTAGCATTCGGTTTAATTGGAATGCTGGCCATTTTTATAGCTATTTCTCAAACATTGGTTGACAGTGGTTTTAGTAATGCATTAATTCGTAAAAAAATAAAAACAGAATCTGACTACTCAACTACATTCTATTTTAATATATTTATATCATTTTTATGTTATACCACTCTCTACATTAGTGCACCCTACATTGCTGACTTTTACAAACAACCACAATTAGAGATTTTAACTAAAGTACAAGGGCTTATTGTTATAATTAATGCATTCTCTATGATTCAGAGAACAAAATTAATTATAAATATGAATTTTAAAACACAAGCAAAAGCATCTTTAATTAGTGTATTATTAAGTAGCATATTATCTATATTCACAGCATATTTAGGATTTGGAGTTTGGGCTTTAATTATACAAACATTAAGTTTTTCGATTCTTAATACTATATTACTCAACATTTATTCACCTTGGCTTCCTAAAAAAACCTTTTCAAAAAGATCATTTAAATATTTATTCAGCTTTGGCTCTAAGCTTTTACTTTCTAACTTAATAGATACAATCTATAATAATATTTATCAAATTATTATAGGCCGAATATTTTCGGCGTCTCAATTAGGGTTATTTTCTCAAGCAAAAAATTTATCCTATATCCCAGCTATGACTTTAACAAGTGTAATTCAAAGAGTTACATATCCTATGCTAAGTCATATAAACAATAGTAATAAAAATTTTGATTCTATATATCTTCTAACTTTAAAACTCACTGCTACTATTGTATTTCCACTACTTATGGGTTTAGCCATTATTTCACAACCATTAATATCAATTATTTTGGGTGAGAATTGGTCATATGCAGCGACATTACTTAGCATATTATGTGTCGGTTACATGTTATACCCCATTCATGCTATTAATCTAAATTTATTACAAGTTAAAGGTCGTTCAGATCTATTCCTAAAGTTAGAAATAATAAAAAAACTAATTGTTACAGCAGTGTTAATTGTTACGGTGCCTTTAGGCCTTGAGGCCATATGTATTGGTATTGTCGCACAATCTTATTTAGCTTTATTAATTAACACTTACTATACAGGAAAGTTGACATCTATAAATATAAAAAAACAATGCAAAAGTATATTTCCCATTTGGTTAATTACTATCATTTGTAGTTTATTAAGCTGGGGTTTATCCATCAACATTGAAAATATCCATGCCAAATTAATATTCATCCTGACTATAACACCTTTAATATACGTAATATCTATTCGTATTTTTCAATACGAATTATTTAACATTATTATCTCAAATCTTTTTAAGAAGAAAATTTAAATGGAAAAAATTACAGTTACAACTCCTTTATTTCCACCTTTAGATGAATTAACACCTTATTTAGAAGATATATGGAATAGAAAGTGGTTAACAAATAATGGACATTATCACCAATTGCTTGAGAAAGAATTATGTGAATATTTAGGTGTTAAATATATTAGCTTATATTCCAATGGAACATTGGCTTTAATTGCAGCACTACAAGCTCTGGAATTAACAGGTGAGGTTATTACTACACCATATAGCTTTGTAGCCACAAGCCATGCAATTGTTCTTAATAATTTAAAACCTGTATTTATCGATATTGATCCTATCACTTACAACTTAGATCCTAAAAAAATTGAAGAAGCAATAACAGATAAAACATCAGCAATCCTTCCTGTACATGTTTATGGAACTCCATGCGATAATGAAGCAATACAAAAAATTGCAGATAAATATAATCTAAAAGTTATCTATGATGCAGCACACGCTTTTGGCGTCAGAAAAGAAGGTGTATCTATATTAAATTGGGGTGATCTCTCAATATTAAGTTTTCATGCCACGAAAGCATACTCAACAATTGAAGGAGGTGCTATTATTTGTCATACCTCTGAAATGAAGAAGAAATTAGATCAGTTAAAGAATTTTGGTTATGAATCAGAAACTGAAATTCCCATGCTAGGTTCTAATGCTAAAGTTAATGAAGTTCAAGCTGCATATGGATTAGCTAGTTTGAAATATATCGACAGTGCAATCGCAGCTAGAAAATCAGCTGCAGAAATTTATAAAGAGAAATTATCTAAAATAAATGGTATCTCTTTTTTAAATATAGAAGATAATGTAAAATTGAATTATTCTTACTTTCCAATAATTATTGATGAAACTATATATGGTGAAGATAGGGACAGTTTATATTTTAGACTACGAGAAAATAACATTCTATCAAGACGATATTTTTATCCCTTAATTACCGATTTTGATTTTTATAAAAATCATGACTACAAAAAATATGATCTCAGTATATCTAAAAATATATCAGATAATGTTATTTGCTTGCCTATGCATCACGATTTATCTGTAGATGATATTAATTTTATTATTGATATAATTAAAGGTAGTTAAAGATAATGATTTTAGCTGTAATGCAACCATATCTATTTCCATACATAGGGTATTATCAGTTAGCTTATCATAGCGATATGTTTATATTTTATGATGATGTTAATTATATTAAAGGTGGCTATATTAACCGAAACAATATCTTAACAAAAAATGGACCTCAATTATTTACTCTTCCAGTAATCAAAGCATCTAGCTTTAAAAAAATAAATGAGCTTTTTTTTCAAGAGGATACTCGAAAAATTCTGGCATCCATATCTCAAGCATATTCTAAAGCTCCATATTTCGCCTCTGTTTTTCCTCTTATTGAAAATATACTGAATGAAAAGAATAGAAACGTTGCTCATATAGCATCTAAATCAGTAATTGAGGTATTAAATTATTTGGGTATTGATTTTAACCATACATATTCATCATTAGTAAATTATGATAATAGTAAAAATGCAAAAGAAAAATTAGTAGAGTTTTGCCAAATCTATAATTGTGGTAATTATGTAAATACTATAGGTGGTAAAAAACTTTATAATAAAGATGAATTCTTATCTAATAATATCAAGTTAAATTTTATATCTCCTGAAAAGATATATTATGACCAATATAATTGTAATCAGTTTGAAGAAAACTTATCTATTATTGATATATTAATGAATATCTCACCTAAAGAAGTAGTCAATATATTAGGAAATTATCATGTCGAATAAAAAAAACATATTAGTAATTGGTGCATCAGGAAGTTTAGGCTCTGGTATTTGCAGTGAATTAAGAAATAAATATTCAATCTATGGAACATATTGCAATAATAAAATTGAAAAAGAAAATATAACATATTTAAAATTAGATATTACAAAAAAGGAAAGTTTCAATTCAATCAAAGAGAAATTTTTTGATACTGTTGTTTTAATTGCGGGTGCTATGCCAGCAACTATGGAAGGTTATGACCCAGAAAGATACATTGACGTCAATATTTATGGCACGCTAAATGTATTAGAGTTTTGTAGAAAAAATAATGTAAAAAAAATCATCTATATAATGACATTTTCCGATCGATACGAGTATTTTTATTCGGGGATACCTATTCCTGCCGATGAGAAAGTTTCTTTAAATTATACCGGTGATCATTCAATTTACTCTATTTCAAAAGTGACAGCTTGTGAGTTGATTGAACACTATCATCAACAATATGAGCTACAAACAATCATTTTTAGAATTCCAACTGTATATTGCTACGATGATAAAATCAATTATTATGTAGATGGAGAATTATGTACAAAAGCTTATATAAAAATGATAAAAAATGTTATTCATGATAAAAAAATAGAGATTTGGGGAAATAAAGAAAACTCAAAAGATATGCCATACATAAAAGACTTTGCTGAATTGATATCATTGGCAATTGAAAATAATAATGCTCAAGGTATATATAATGCAGGAACTAGTGACCCAATATCTTTAGAAAATTTTGCTAATGCTATTATTAAAGTTTTTGGTAATAATAATCACATAGAAAAAATATATAAAGAAACTGAAATTTCACAACCGAATTTTACTTTTGACATGAAAAAAACATTTGAAACTTTCTCTTACAAACCAAAATACAAAATAGAAGATATTTTAGAAGATATCAAGAAAAATATTAAAAAAGATTTATTATACTGAGATTTGATAATGGAAAAATTGACTCCTCCAGATAATGAAAATGATATTAAAAGCTATTGGAAATATACTGACAAGATATATATTAGTTGTATTTGTATAACTTACAATCAAGAACGATATATCAAGGATACCATTGATAGTTTCCTTTCTCAAAAAACAGAATATAGATTTGAAGTAATTATACATGATGATTGTTCATCTGATTCAACACGCGATATTCTTCTAAAGTATAAGTCAAATTATCCAGATATCATTAAACTAATATTACAAAAAAAAAATCAATACTCTCAAGGAAAGAGAATCTTTGAGATTCCAGTAAAAATTTCGCAGGGTGAATATATTTGTTTATGTGAAGGTGATGACTATTGGATTGATGAATATAAAATCCAAAAACAAATAAAAGTATTAGAAGATAAAAAAAATTATAATATTTGCTTTACTCCGGCCAAGGGTCTACATACCAATATCTTTTCTGATGTATCATATTATGCATCAGAAATAAAGACCTTTACACTTAATGATGTCATTGAAGGTGGTGGAGATTTTATGCCAACAGCTTCTATTATGATCAGGAATGTTGTATTTAACAATATTCCTGAGTGGTGTTCTAAAGCTCCTGTGGGTGATTATTTTCTTCAAATATTAGCGTCACTAAATAATGGCGCTATTTATATACCAGAATTTACAACTGTGTATAGAATTAATTCTGTAGGATCATGGTCATCATCACAAAAAAAACAGACATCTAAAAAAATAATTAAATTTACAAATGATATGATGTTTTATATTGATAACTTATATGATGAAAATAAAAAAATTATTGATATAATAATCATTCGTAAAGCAAAGGCAATACAAGAAATAAATTCCTCATATCAGTTAATTTTTAATGGTCATTTTAATTTAGCAAAAAAAATGATTATTAGTTCATGGAAAAAAGAAAAAAATATAAATAAGAAACAAAGGATAATATATCGTTTTAGAAATTTTCTTTTTTTTATATATTTTGCAATGAAAATGAAAAAATACATGAAGGAAAACATAATACCTAGGTATAATAAATGATTACATCTATTCTATTTTATAATTTCATTTTGTCATTTAGTTTATTACTTTCTTTTATATCATTAAGAGTTAATCATAAATATTGTTCAATTATATTTAAATTTTCTGTATTTTTACTCTTGTTTACTCCATCGGCTTTAAGATTTAATATAGGTACAGATTATATAAATTATGAATTAATATATCAAAAAATACAAAATGGCGAAGATATAATAAACTTAGAATTTTTATATTATATGATAAATTTTATATTTTCCAAGCTTGGTCTTGGTTTCGAATATATTATTATCTTTACATCTTTTTTGTTTTGTTTACCTATAATAAAACTTATTGATAAAAGAACTTCGATATGGTTCTTCTTTTTTGTTATACTCCATTTATATTCCCCATCATTTAATATTATTCGCCAAGCAATTAGCTTGTCAATTTCTTGTTTTGCATTACACCAATTTTTTTATTTTAATCATAAGAAAAAATTTTTAATTTTAACCATTATTGCATCATTATTTCATATAAGTGCTCTATTTTCTTTAATCATACCACTTATATATAAAATACGAATTTCATTAATTCTAAGAATTATCATTATAAGTAGTAGTATAGTGTTGTCATCCATTTTAGCTAATTTTATTCTTAGGCCGGAATTTTTAAATGGAACTAAATATGCTTACTATTTATCTGAACAGTTTATGAATAAAACAGAGGTAGGAAGTGGCTTAGGAATAATTTTGCAACTATTTCCATATTTTGTTATTTCTCTATTAGGAAATTATATTTTTAGAAATCATATAAGTAAGAATGTATTAATTAATATATCTGTTCTCATCATATGTATGAAGTTTTTAATATTACAAATACAGATTTTTTCGCGACTTGAATATGTATTATATATTTTCTCTGCTATTATATTTACCGAACTAGCAAGAGTAGCAAAATATAATTTTTTAAATATGCTTTTATTCCTTATTTTTTTATTAACAGTAATATTAAGATTTGAGTCATCTTTGCTTAATGGTGAAAATGAAATCATACCTTATACTTCCATATTTGGAACTATATAATCATAGATTTAAAATGCTGAGTTCTATATCCAATGAAAATAATATACTGCATACCTTCATTACATAATTCAGGCGGAATGGAGAGAGTCCTTACTTTAAAAATAAATTATCTATTAGAAAAAAAAGATTATGATATTACTATATTAACTTATACAAATAACGAAAAAATATTTTTCGCTTTAAATAAAAATGTAAAAATAGTTAATATTAATAGCGGAAATATCATTTTAACTTACTTTAAGATGCTCTCCTTTATAAAAAAAAGTAATCCTAATTATTTTATTTCTCTAGGAGGGAAAGACAGATTTTTACTACCATTAATCAAAGATAGTCATATAAAGAAAATTCTTGAATGGCATTTTTCTTATACAACACCAATTAGAATTATTGAATCAAAAAATAGTGGTATTCTTTCACAAAAAAAAGCTTTAATAAAAATGTTTTTAAACTCCATAATTTCTAAATATAGTGATATTTTTGTTGTCCTAACAAAAAAAGATAAGGATTTATGGGCTGCTGCAGGAGTTAAAAATATAGAAGTAATTTCAAATCCATGTTCATTTAAAAACAAAAATGAATGCAAAAGAGGTCTTTCAAAAAATGATGGCAAATTAAAATTTATAAATGTTGGAAGATTGGATTATCAGAAAGGATTATTTGATTTAATTGAGATATTTTATAAATTAAAAGATATATCTTCTAGCTGGGAATTAAATATTTATGGTGATGGATCTTTATATAATTTATTAATGGAAAGAATTAACTACCTAGGTCTATCTAAAAATATAAAAATTCATAAACCAATTAAAGATATCAGTCATAAGTATGAAGACTCTGATTGTTTCGTTATGACTTCATACTATGAAGGTCTACCAATGGTACTTATTGAGTCATTATATTTTGGTCTTCCAATAGTATCTTTTGATTGTGATTGTGGACCTAGTGATATTATAAAAAATGATATAAATGGTTATTTAATAAAAGAAAGATCCATTGAAAATTATTCAAACTCTATTAGATATTTAATTAACAATAGAGCAAAACTAAGCGAACTTTCTTATAATTCAAAGATTTTATCTGATGATTATTGTATTGACCGCATTATGCCTTACTGGATTAATCTTTTGAAATAACACTTCCACTATTTAAGAAAACATATGCCAAATATTTTAATTATTGCATCAGCAGCTCGAGTAGGTGGCGCACTTACTATATTAAAAAACATATTAAATGAAGCCTTGGAGACAGAATATAATTATACGATTATTGTAGATCCAATAATCATTGAAAAATTACCTATAGACAAAAAATTTAAATATATTCCTGTTAATACTCAAAGTTGGATTACTAGAATAATTTATGATAATTTTTATTATAAAAAAATCATTAATGAAGGTGACTATTCGTTTTGTTTAAACTTACAAAATATTCCAATAAATTTTAAAGAGTTAAGACAGTTTATTTATTACCATCAACCTCTTCCATTAATTAACTATAAATTTTCACCATTTAAAATAGATGAGCTAAAACTATTTTTATACAAGCATTTCTATTTTTTATTCATTAAAATGAATAAAAAATTTGCATATAAATTCATTGTACAAACAATGTGGGTTAAAGAATCACTAGCAAAAAGATTACATTTTGATATAAATTCAATCCATATTATTAAACCCAAAATAAACCTACCTAAAATAGAGGTTAAAATTTTTAACGATGAAGTTAATTGGTTATTTTATCCAGCACAACCATTCACATATAAAAATCATAAATTCTTAATAAATATATTTCTAAAACTAGGAAAAGAATATCTAGAAAAAAATAATTTTAGATTATATCTAACTATTAGTAATACAGATTTTCCTGAACTATATCATTTAGTGAAAAAATCAAACTTGGATAAAATTATATTTTTTCTAGGTAGTTTATCTAAGGATGAAGTGATTCATTATTATGAAACGTGTAAATCTCTTATATTTACTAGTTACATCGAAACCTATGGTCTTCCTCTAGCCGAAGCAACTTATTTTGGATCATATATAATTACAGGAAATCATCCATTTTCTAACGAAATTTTAAAAGAATATCCAAATAAAATAATTTGTACTCCCGATTCTATAGATGAATGGGTTGATGCTGTAAAAAATCTAACGTCAAAAAGTAAACTCAAAAATCCTCATACATATATTCAACATGAAGGTAATGATGATATTTTAATCTCATTATTAAAAATAATTTGAAGAGTAATATTATGTTTAATCAAAAAACACTATTAATCACTGGCGGTACCGGTTCTTTTGGAAATGCTGTCTTAAATCGTTTTTTAAAAACAGATATAAAAGAAATTCGTATATTTTCTCGCGATGAAAAAAAACAAGATGATATGCGAAAAAAATATAATAATCACAAATTAAAATTCTATATTGGTGATGTTCGTGATTATTCGAGTATTTTAAATGCAACTCGTGGTGTTGATTTTATTTTTCATGCAGCAGCACTTAAACAAGTACCTTCATGTGAATTTCATCCAATTCAAGCCGTTAAAACAAATATTTTAGGCACAGAAAATGTTTTAGAAGCAGCAATTGCTAATTGTGTAAAGCGGGTCGTTTGTTTAAGCACAGATAAAGCGGTATATCCGATCAACGCAATGGGCATATCCAAAGCAATGATGGAAAAAGTCATGGTTGCTAAATCTCGTAATTTAGATAGCAATAAAACAGTTATTTGTGGAACACGCTATGGCAATGTAATGGCTTCTCGAGGTTCAGTTATTCCTTTATTTGTTGATTTAATAGGTGAAGGAAAAGCAATTACAATTACAGATCCTAATATGACACGTTTTATGATGACATTAGAAGATGCTGTTGACCTTGTATTATATGCATTCCAAAACGGAAATAATGGTGATATTTTTGTTCAAAAAGCACCTGCAGCAACAATTGAAACATTAGCAATAGCATTAAAAGAATTGTTAAATGTACCAGAGCATCCAATAAATATTATTGGCACACGCCATGGTGAGAAACTTTACGAAGCTCTTTTAAGTAGAGAAGAAATGTTAGCAGCTATTGATATGGGTGATTATTACCGTATTCCACCTGACTTGCGTGATCTTAATTACGACAAATATGTAGAACAAGGCGATTCACGTATTTCTGAAATTGAGGACTACAATTCACATAATACAACTAGATTAGATGGAGATGGAATGAAAAAGCTATTATTAAAATTACCTTTAATACAAAATTTACATACCAATAAAATTTAATTTAAGGCTATGTTCATATGAAGATCCTGGTCACTGGTGCTGATGGTTTTATTGGCAAAAATTTATGTCTCCGATTAGAAGAAAATAATTTTGAACTAATAAAAATAAACCGCAATAGTTCTAAACATGATTTAAAACTAGGTCTAATAAATGCAAACTTTATCTTCCATTTAGCTGGAGTAAATAGACCTCAAAATGAATCAGAGTTTCATGAAGGTAACGTATCTTTAACTGAAGAAATTACTCATTTTCTTATTAAAAACAATAAGAAAACACCAATAATGCTGAGTTCATCAATTCAAGCAAGTAATGATAACAAATATGGTGAAAGTAAAAAATTAGCGGAACGCCATATAGAAATGTATGGGTTAAAAACTAATGCAAACTATTATATTTATAGATTGCCGAATGTTTTTGGTAAATGGTGTAAACCAAATTATAACTCGTTTATTGCAACCTTTTGCCATAATATCACAAATGATATTGATATAACCGTAAACTCTTCAACAGCCAAAGTTTCACTGATTTATATTGGCGACCTATGTAATGAGTTAATCTCTCTATTAAATGGCAATAATAAGATAGGCTTTCAAAATATTTCACCTATTTATGAAACTACCGTCGGTGAAGTCGCTGATTTACTCTATACCTTTAAAAATAGTCGCAATACATTAGTTACAGAAGACGTAGGTAATGGTTTTGCTCGAGCACTATATTCTACTTGGTTAAGCTATCTTTCACCTCAGCAATTTACTTATTCCGTTCCTCATTATGGGGATCAAAGGGGGGTGTTCTGTGAAATGCTTAAAACAAAAAATAGTGGCCAATTTTCTTTCTTTACCGCACATCCTGGCATTACTCGCGGGGGACATTATCACCACACTAAAACAGAAAAGTTCTTAATTATTAAAGGAAAAGCTTTATTTAAATTTGAGAATATTATTACAGGTGAAAAATGCGAGTTAATTGTTTCAGATCATGATTATAAAATCGTAGAAACAGTTCCAGGATGGTCTCATGACATTACAAATATTGCCGACAGTGAATTAATTGTTATGTTATGGGCAAATGAAATCTTTAATAAAGAACTTCCAGATACAATAGCGAGACCGTTGTAATGAAAAAATTAAAAGTTGTATCCGTTGTTGGTACTCGTCCAGAAATTATTCGTCTGTCTAGGGTTTTAATAAAATTAGATCAATTTTGTGAACATATTATTGTTCATACTGGTCAAAATTATGACTACGAACTAAATGAAGTTTTTTTTACAGATTTAGGTGTTAGAAAACCCGATTATTTCTTAAATGCAGCTGGTGCTAATGCTGCAGAAACGATTGGTAATGTGATTATAAAAGTTGATCAAGTATTAGAAAAAGTCATGCCAGAAGCTGTACTTATTTTAGGTGATACAAACTCTTGTATTTCAGCCATACCTGCAAAAAGACGTAAAATACCTATTTTTCACATGGAAGCAGGTAATCGTTGCTTTGATCAACGAGTACCAGAAGAAACCAATAGACGCATTGTTGATCACACTGCTGATATCAACTTAACCTATAGCGATATTGCACGCCAATATCTTCTTTCAGAAGGGATACCCGCAGACCGTGTTATAAAAACAGGTAGTCCTATGTTTGAAGTGCTTTCTCATTATATGGAAGAAATTGATAACTCTAAGGTGTTATCTCGATTAGGTTTAGAGTCTGGAGCATTTTTTGTTGTAAGTGCTCACCGAGAAGAAAATGTTGACTCACCTAAGCATTTAATGAAATTAGTCAACATTTTAAATACTGTTGCTGAAAAATATAATTTACCAGTTATTGTATCAACACATCCAAGAACCAGAAAAAGAATTGATGACCATGGAATTACTTTCCATGATAATATTCAATTATTAAAACCATTAGGTTTTCACGATTATAATCATCTGCAAAAACATGCAAAAGCAGTTCTGTCTGACAGTGGAACTATTACAGAAGAATCATCAATTATGAACTTCCCAGCTCTTAATATCAGGGAAGCTCACGAAAGGCCAGAAGGTTTTGAAGAAGCATCAGTGATGATGGTTGGTTTAGAATGTGATCGAGTGCTTCAAGCATTAAATATACTCGCCTCACAACCAAAGGGTAATGAACGTTTATTGCGCCAAGTAGCTGATTACAGTATGCCTAATGTTTCAGACAAAGTTGTAAGAATAATTCATTCTTATACTGACTATGTGAAAAGAGTTGTTTGGAAAGAATACTAATGAAATTAGCCCTCATCATTGATGACTATTTACCCCATAGCACTCGTGTTGGGGCAAAAATGTTTCATGAGTTAGCACTAGAATTACAGTCCCATGGTCATAACATTACCCTAATTACCCCAGATAAAAACCAATCCTCTCCTTTAGTAATTGATAATTTAGATGGTATTAATATCTGGCGTTTTAAAAATGGTCCAATTAAAGATATAAAAAAAATACCTAGAGCTATTAATGAAACACTACTTTCTTATAATGCTTGGAAAGCCATTAAACATTTAATCAATAAAGATTCATTTGATGGTATAGTTTACTATTCTCCTTCTATATTTTGGGGGGGATTAGTTAATAAACTTAAAGAAAAATGCCAATGCCCTTCTTATTTAATATTAAGAGATTTATTTCCTCAATGGATTATTGATGCTGGTATGCTGAAGTCTGGCTCTCTAATCGAACGCTACTTCCGTTTTTTTGAACAATATTCTTATAAACAAGCATCTATAATTGGCTTAATGTCTAAAAAAAATCTAGATTATTTTTACCAACATAAAAATAATAAAGACTTTAAATGTGAAATTTTGAGAAATTGGGCTAATACTTGTCAATCAACCATTGTGGCTAATGGATATATTTCAATACGTAAGTCTTTAAATTTACAAAATAAGACTATTTTCTTTTATGGTGGAAACATTGGCCATGCCCAAGACATGGGTAATTTGATGCGTCTAGTAAAGAAAATGAATATATACCCTGATGCTCATTTTCTTTTTGTTGGACAAGGCGATGAAGTTGAATTAATCAAAACTTTAGCTAATAAATGGAATTTAAATAATTTCAGCTATCTACCTTCAGTTGATCAAAATAAATTTAAATTAATCCTTAAAGAAATTGACATCGGTTTATTTTCATTAGCTTCTCATCACTCCGCACATAATTTCCCAGGTAAATTACTCGGATATATGGCTAATAATATCCCTATATTAGGTAGTGTTAATATAGGAAATGACTTGCAGGAACTAGTAAATAAAGAAAATGCAGGTTTTATTCATATAAATGGTGAAGACGATAATTTATTTGAATCAGCTAAAAAGCTCCATCTTGATATAGAACTACGAAAAAAATGTGGAAATGATGCCTATAATCTGTTGTGTAAAGAGTTTTCAGTTACTTCTATTGCATCAACACTAATAGATAGGTTGAGATCTTTAAAATGAGATATATTGATAATTCATCGTTAGAGAATTTATATAAAGAAGCAAAAAAATCGGAAAGGTTACGTTCTCATTTATTATTACATAAATCCCATGAAGACAAAGTACAACGCTTACTTATTGCTTTAGTGAAAGGTAGCTATGTTGAACCTCATTATCACGAGCTACCTCATCAATGGGAAATGTTTATTATTTTGGAAGGACAAATTGAAATTACACTATATAACCATTCAGGAGAAATAAAAGAAAATTTCTTAGCTGGAGAAAATACTAATATTTCGATTGTAAACTTAGATCCAAATGAAATACATGCTCTTAAATGTATTTCTCAAAAAGCATTAATGTTAGAAGTAAAAGAGGGGCCTTTTGATCCCAATTATGCTAAAAAATTCTTAATTTAATAGATCAATTTACTATCTATAATACACCTATAAAATTAGGTTAATCTTAAAGGTCTATTTATGAAAATCACAATCTCTGGTACCGGCTATGTCGGTCTATCTAACGGAATACTTCTTTCCCAAAACAACAAAGTCGTTGCGTTAGATATCAATAAAGAAAAAGTTGAATTACTGAACAAAAAAATCTCTCCAATTACAGATAAAGAAATTGAAGAGTTTTTAGCGACCAAAGAGCTCGACTTTACGGCTACATTAGATAAAGAATTCGCTTATAAAGATGCCGATTTCGTTATCATTGCTACACCTACCGATTACGATCCTAAAACAAACTATTTTAACACCTCATCAGTAGAGTCTGTTATCTGTGATGTTTTAGAATATAATCCAAATACGACAATGATTATTAAATCAACCATTCCTGTTGGTTTTACAAAAGAAATGAGAGAGAAATATAATACGGATAATATTATTTTCTCACCTGAATTCTTACGTGAAGGTCGTGCACTTTACGATAACTTATACCCTTCTCGTATTGTCATTGGCGAGCAATCAGAAAGAGCACAAAAGTTTGCAGACCTTTTACAACAAGGTGCATTAAAGAAAGATATTGATGTTCTGTTCACTGACTCAACAGAAGCAGAAGCTATAAAATTATTTGCTAATACTTATTTAGCACTGCGTGTTGCTTACTTTAATGAACTTGATAGCTATGCTGAATCTTACGGTTTGAACTCAAAACAAATCATTGAAGGTGTTTGCTTAGATCCTCGTATCGGCAACCATTATAATAATCCATCGTTTGGTTATGGTGGTTACTGTTTACCAAAAGATACCAAACAACTGTTAGCAAACTACGACTCTGTTCCTAATAATATTATTAGTGCCATCGTTGAAGCTAACCGCACTCGTAAAGATTTTATTGCCGACTCAATTATCGCTAAATCACCAAAAATCGTAGGTGTTTATCGTTTAATTATGAAGTCTGGTTCTGATAATTTCCGCTCTTCTTCTATCCAAGGCATTATGAAACGTATTAAGGCCAAAGGTATCGAAGTTGTGATTTATGAGCCAGAAATGAAAGAAGAAACCTTCTTTAACTCAAAATTAGTTCGTGATTTAAATGAGTTTAAAGCTATGTCTGATGTCATTATTACCAATAGAATGTCATCTGTACTAAACGACGTTGAAGAAAAAGTTTATACTCGAGATCTCTTTGGTAACGACTAAACCGATTTCATATGCTCAATATCGTCTTATTTGAACCCGAAATTCCACCGAATACGGGTAATATTATTCGCCTGTGTGCTAATACAGGCTTTCATCTTCATTTGATCCAACCATTGGGCTTTACTTGGGATGATAAACGTCTGCGTCGTGCAGGGCTTGATTATCGTGAATTTGCTGATATTAAACAGCACCACGATTACTATGCTTTTTTAGAAAGTGAAGGTTTAAACCCTGATAATGCACAATCGCCAACTGGCGCACGTGTATTTGCGTTAACGACAAAAGGCACACCAGCACATAGTAATGTGAGTTATCAAGATGGAGATTATCTCCTTTTTGGGCCTGAAACCCGTGGTTTACCGCCTTATGTGTTAGACAATATGCCAACACAGCAGAAAATCAGAGTTCCAATGCTTGCTGATAGCCGTAGTATGAACCTGTCAAATACCGTTGCCGTTGTGGTTTTTGAAGCATGGCGTCAACTTGGTTATCCTGGTGCATTGTTAAGAGACTAATTATTTTTTAATCTTTGTTCCGTCCCAATAGCTAAAAGACCCTACAGTAATAATAACAATACTGTAGGGTCTTTTTTTATCTAAGATAATTTCTATTTACCATTAATATCTATAGCTGGATCAGGATGATTATTAATTAATTTTATTTTATTAAAAAGTCCATAATCATTATTATCATTAATACCATCAAAAAGATCGTAATGAATATCTAGTTGTTTACTATCAATACCTATCCAATTGGCAATACCATTGGTGAAATTTAACCCTGATTTAAATGAATGTAATTTCACCTTTTCTTTATCATCGCTTGATAATTTAATAAGAGGAATATCATAATGATATTTACTTGTATAACTTAAATTTAGTTTTATTTTATCTACTGAAAAATCATGTGATAGACCATGATCACTGAAATAAATAAGCGAAAAAGTACGTCCATTAGTTTTCATTTGCTGATCGAGTATTTTATAAACCTCTTCAATCATTCTATCAGTTTTATAAATCGATGTAACATAGCAATTTAAATAATCGTAGTTCTTATCTTCTATCTTAGTGATTAATGCGACATCAGTGATCCGTTGACATACATCAGGATGAGAGCCCATTATATGAATAACAAAAAATCTTTTTTTATTCATACTATTATCAGTTAAGAAATTTTTAAATTTTGCTAATAATTCAAAATCACTTCGATTAGATGATTCAAAACTTCCACTATTAAGAAATGATATAGCATAGCTTTTTTTAGCAATAGCAGTAACAGGTGAATCATATTTGCTAACATATCCTTGATTCGATATCCAATATGTAGATATTCCTGCTTGATTAATTAAATCAATTAAATTGAGATTATAATTTGGCGTCCAATCACTTCTATTATTTTCAGTTAACATAAGACGCAAAGAAGCAACCGTATTTGTTCCTGCAGACGTTAACCCATCAATAATAGTTGCCCGTGATTGACTAATAAATGGTGTATTATCTATTGGATAACCATACTCATGTAAATAATCTTTTCTTGCACTTTCCCCAATAATAAGCACATAATCATCATATTTAGATTTATTATAATTAAGTGTTACATCTTGCCAATTACTTTTAGGAAGCAATGTTTCTAACTGAGTAAGTTCATATTTCACTTCTTTTATGGCTATATAGAGTTTTTTAAATAATAGAAAAGGAGACTGATTAATTACCAAAATAATAACTGTAGTAATAATAAATAATTTATTTTTATAAAACTTAATATTACTTTTATTATTTAATTTATAAAACAAAAGAATACAAACTGGTATAGATAATGCATAAATCCAATTTCTTGATGGAATTAATGATAAAAATTCATTAGATTCAATTAAGTTTGTAGATAAAAAAGAAACAACGTATTGATATGAAGGATCACCGAAAGATAAACCAATAGGTGTATATATTGTATAGCAGAATATTAACATTCCACCAACTATAATAAATAGTTTTCTATATAAACTGAGCGTAATAATAAATAAAGCAAGGCTTAATATATCTAAATTTTTAGCTTGAAAACCGATACCTCTATACATCATTTTGATGGCAATAAACAAAAAAACCAGTGGTAGTAAAATTTTTATTAAAGAGATAAAAATTAATTTTAAATTAATCGAATTTTTCTTCATGCAATATTCATATTTTAGTAAATCATCACTTATTAAGAATAGGTGTTATTTGACAGTAATAAAGACACCCTTCCCCCACATCCTTTAATACCAATGCGTGAGCACCAATCACTGCATTATCACCAATCTCTATCTCACCACCAATAATCGATGAGTTACAACCAATATAAACATGGTTGCCAACTCGAATATCTGCTTTGCCATCCTTCTCTTTTACTCCAATGGTGACACCTTGCATTAACGTCACATTCTCACCTAACTGACAGTAATTAGTCAGTACGATCCCAATGGGATGAGGTAATGAAAGGCCTTTACCTATGCGCGTTCTTAATGAGATATCGTTGCAATATTTACGATTGTTTTTAGCACCAATACGAATACCTAATTTTTTAAGAAAACGATTTTTAGAAAAATAAAAGAATTGGGCGACACGCCACCAAAATAGATAACGTGAACGTTGACAGAAAAAGACGCGATGAAATAGTCTTATCCAACTAAAAGGCTTGTTATCACCAATATACTCAGCATGTAAACAAGCCTTAAGTTCAGAGAGCGTAACTTCAGTTAATGCCATTAAATGCCATCACCACATTCAAATCCCGGTACCACACCATTAAAGTGTTGATCCATATCGAGTGAAGGCTTGTCACTCGTTGGCTTACCAACAATACGGGCAGGAACACCAGCAACTGTAGTGTGTGCAGGAACTTCATGTAAAACGACTGATCCTGCGCCGATTTTGGCACCGCGACCAATCTCAATATTACCGAGTATTTTAGCACCTGCACCAATCATCACACCTTCACGTACTTTAGGATGACGATCACCACAAGTTTTACCTGTTCCACCTAAAGTCACAGATTGTAAAATAGAAACATCGTTCTCTACGATAGCCGTTTCACCAATGACAATGCCCGTTGCGTGATCAAGCATAATACCGTGACCAATACGTGCAGCAGGGTGAATATCGACACCAAAAGTCACAGAGATTTGATTTTGCAGATAAACGGCAAGCGCTTTACGATCTTGGTTCCATAACCAATGGGCTATACGATAAGCCTGTAGCGCATGAAACCCTTTTAAATAAAGTAGTGGCGTAGAGTATTTATCAACTGCAGGGTCGCGTAAACGAACGGCTGAAATATCATAAGCCGCTGATTCAATCATAGAATTATCGCTACGATATGCTTCTTCAACAATCTCACGAACAGCGATCGCAGGCATCGTCTGGGTTGCCAGCTTATTCGCCAACATATAACTTAAGGCGCTACCTAAGTTTTCATGTTTGAGTAATGTCGCATGGAAGAAACTCGCCAAAATTGGCTCACAATCTGCCAAACATCTTGCTTCATTTTTAATATGATCCCAGACTCTTTTTAGCTCTTCTAGCGACATACTCACTCTCATTCTTTTTACATTGAAGCCTAAGTAAAGACTTAGGCTTTTTATGTTTAAAACAGAAATAAATAACTATCTAAAATAGACTTAGAAAAGATTGCTGTCTATCTCATCTTTAGTGGCTCGGCCTAATAAAGATAATGCGGCTTCTTTCGCGTCTTTATGCTGATATAAAATTTGGTAGATCTGCTCTGTAATAGGCATTTCAACACCGACTTGTTCTGCTAATGCGCGAACTTCTTTGGTATTGCGATAACCTTCAACGACTTGCCCGATTTTTTCTTGGGCAGTATCAACATCAAAACCTTGACCTAGCATCATACCAAATCGACGATTACGAGATTGGTTATCGGTACAGGTTAAAACTAAATCGCCCAATCCTGCCATTCCCATAAACGTTGCAGCATCTGCACCTAATGCTTTACCTAGACGGCTCATTTCAGCAAGGCCACGAGTGATTAGTGCTGTACGTGCATTCGCACCAAACCCCATACCATCAGACATACCTGCGCCAATAGCAATCACGTTTTTTACCGCGCCACCTAATTGCACACCGATAAAGTCAGGGTTTTTATACACACGGAAACTTTTGCCACAATGGAACAACTGCTGTAACTCTTCAGAGAAGGTATTGTCCGTTGATGCAACTGAAATCGCAGTAGGCAGACCTGCTGCAAGCTCTTTGGCAAAAGTAGGGCCTGATAAAACTGCTAGCGGGATTTCATTACCTAATACTTCACGCGCTACATCTTGCAACAAGCGACCAGTATGAGCCTCAAGTCCTTTTGTCGCCCAAACAACACGTGCATCCTGACGTAAAAAGGGTTTGATCTGTTGTAATACATCACCAAAAACATGGCTTGGGATCACAACAAGAATATTACGGCTGGCTTCAATGGCTTTTTGCAAAGAAGCTTCCATGTATAAACTATCAGGAAAGGAAACATCGGGCAGAAATGCCTGATTACAGCGTGCTTGCTCTAATGCAGCAACATGCTCAGGATCATGACCCCAAAGTACAACATCATGACCATTGCGCGCTAAGGTAATCGCTAAAGCGGTGCCGTATGAACCGGCACCGATAACTGTCATAGAAGCGTTCATTAAGCTTCTTCAGCCCCTTCATTAGCGGCATCAGTTTGTTGCTGTTGTAAATAGTTCATAAACAACGCATCAAAGTTAACTGGTGCTAAGTTCAGTTGTGGGAAAGTACCACGGCTGACTAAGTTAGTGATACATTCACGAGCATAAGGGAACAGAACATTAGGGCAATATGCACCTAAGCAATGTGCTAATTGAGTGCCTTCAATACCTTCAACAGTGAAGATACCTGCTTGTTGCACTTCGCACAGGAATGCAGTTTCGTTATCCATAGTTGCAGTTACAGTGACACGCAAAATAACTTCATACACGTTTTCAGCTAAAGTATTAGAAGATGTATCTAAATCTAATTTAACTTCTGGTTGCCACTCTTTTTGGAAAACTTGTGGAGCATTAGGTGCTTCAAAAGAGATATCTTTTGTATAGATACGCTGAATTTGAAAAGTCATCTCTTGGTTTTGCTGTTCTGACATAATAATCTTACCTTTTTATATCCTTATTAATTGAATAGCAGTAAGTATAGAACTCAATCTGCTCGCTCGTTATTTTTTACCCTTAGCCAGTGGTAAATTTTCACCACTCCAGCCTGAAAGACCATCTTTTAAGATAAAGACTTTTTCAAAACCGAGTTTAATTAGGCTTTCAGCAGGTTTTGCACCTTCAATGCCTGACGGTGATACAACAATAACTGGCTGTGATTTATATTTCTCCAGCTCAGCAATATTATTATTTTTGATTTCAGAAGGCGTTAAATTGATAGAATCAATGATGTGTCCTTTACGGAATTCATCACGGCTACGGATATCAACACATACCGCATTCTCTTTATTTATCAAAGAAATCGCTTCTGTACGGGAAATATTTTTCGTCTTAGAAAAAAGCCCTTTAAAGGTCAATACAATGACCGCCACCAGCAGCGCAACCCAAACAAAACTTAACAGGGTGTGCCGGTTGAAAAATTGCATTACTTCTTGCAGCATAGGATGCAATCACTCTCGTTAGTTAAAAATAGTATCAAAGAGCCAAAGTATACCTTTGTCATGGCGCAATTACAGCCTATTCCTGCGTTTCTCTTTCAGTTTTTGCGGAAAGTTTCTCAACAATCATTTTTTTTATTGACGGATTTATGTACCATTAGCATCGGATTTATGAAAAATGATGAATTAAAAAGGTCACCCCTTTTTACTCTACAAGATCCCTCTTCAGGCAAGCTATTAATAAATCAGCATCCCTTATAATGGCTATTTACGTAGAAATCACCCTTTGCGTAAAATTCACACCTGTCTGAGAAACAACAATCTGTTATTTATTTAAAAGTATTGAGAACACGAGCATGTCGCAAACAAATCAAGTGCCTAAAATTGGATTCGTTTCGTTAGGTTGTCCTAAAAATTTAGTGGACTCTGAACGTATCCTAACCGAACTGCGTACAGAAGGTTATCAAGTTGTTCCTACCTATAATGATGCTGATTTAGTCATCGTCAACACCTGTGGGTTTATTGACAGCGCAGTACAAGAATCACTAGAAGCAATTGGTGAAGCACTCGATGAAAACGGTAAAGTCATTGTTACTGGTTGTTTAGGTGCAAAAGAGAATCAAATTCGTGAAGTGCACCCAAAGGTACTTGAAATCACAGGACCTCATAGTTACGAACAAGTTTTATCACATATTCATCACTATGTACCAAAACCTGATCACAACCCTTTTATCAGCCTTGTACCCGAACAAGGTGTCAAGTTAACACCTCGTCATTACGCCTATTTGAAAATTTCTGAAGGTTGTAATCATCGTTGTACATTCTGCATCATCCCATCAATGCGTGGTGATTTAGACAGTCGTCCAATTGGTGAAGTATTAAATGAAGCCAAAAGATTAGTCAACGCAGGGGTAAAAGAATTACTGGTTATCTCACAAGATACGTCTGCTTATGGTGTTGATACTAAGCATCAAACAGGATTTTGGGATGGAATGCCAGTTAAAACCAGTATGGTGAGTCTATGTGAACAGCTTGCAAAATTAGGGATTTGGGTTCGTTTGCATTATGTTTATCCGTATCCACATGTTGATGATGTTATTCCTTTAATGGCTGAAGGCAAAATTTTGCCTTATTTAGATATTCCATTACAACACGCAAGCCCGAAAGTTTTAAAACTGATGAAACGCCCAGGCTCTGTTGAGCGCACCTTAGAGCGTGTAAAACGCTGGCGTGAAATTTGCCCCGAATTAACCTTACGTTCTACTTTTATTGTTGGTTTTCCGGGTGAAACAGAAGAAGATTTCCAAATGTTATTGGATTTCCTCACCGAAGCACGCTTAGATCGTGTTGGTTGCTTTAAATACAGCCCTGTTGATGGCGCGAAAGCGAATGAATTAGCCGATCAAGTACCTGAAGAAGTGAAAGAAGAACGCTATCACCGTTTTATGAAACTACAACAACAAATTTCGACTGAACGCTTACAAGAGAAAATTGGTAAAGTGCTACTTGTTATGATTGATGAAGTCGATGAAGAAGGCGCTATTGGTCGAAGTATGGCTGATGCACCTGAAATTGATGGTGCGGTTTACCTTAATGAGCAGTTTGATGTTGAACCAGGACAAATCGTTCGTGTTCTTATTGAACATGCAGATGAATATGACCTTTGGGGTACTATCGTCGAATAATATCTCTCGTGGACAGCGTGATATTTTATTGCGCTGTCACACGGATTGCCTCTTTTTTCCTCTCTCCTTCTATTATTGCTTTATAATCTCTTATTAATTGAATAGATTACCTGTTAGGTATTATCTGAAATTTCGGCTTTATTTCATGTTAGCTGGTCAGTTGTTTTGTGGCATGAAATAATCTTACAAACTGTTATGAAAGGTACGTTGGTCAGATGGCAAAGAAAATGGATCTTCAAAAAAAAACACATCCGTCTTATCGTGTATTTTCTTTACCGTTAATCACGTTGCTTATTAGTACCTCGCTCTTTTCTGCCCCTCCTGTTTTTGCTAACACATTAACGGATAACCGCAATCAGCTAAAAGATCTGCAAACCACGATTGCGGAAAAAGAAAAACAGGTTCAAGAGCAACAAAAGCAACGCACAGCCCTTCTTGGTCAATTAAAAACACAAGAAACTCAAATTTCTAGTGCGGGTCGCTCTGTGCATGAAACCCAAAACCGCTTACAAACATTAGGTAAAGAGATAAAAACCATTACCGCAAATATTGCTCGCTTACAAAAACAGTATCAGTCACAGCAAGAATTATTAGCGCGTCAAATGGATGCTGCGTATCGTCAAGGTAAGCACCAAGGTATTGAGCTCTTATTTCGTGGTGAAGAAGGCCAGCGTGAAGAGCGTATTTTAGCGTATTACAGCTATATTAATGATGCTCGCAAAGAAACAATGGCAGAGCTTGCTCAAACATCAAAAGAGCTTGAAGCAGAAAAAGCAGCGCAGCAAGCAAAACAGAATGAGCAAAAGCAGGTTCTCACTAAACAGCAGCAAGAAAAACAAAAACTCGATAATGCTTTAGCTGCTCGACAAAAAACGCTGACACAACTTGAGTCAACTTTAAAAGCAGATCAGAAAAACTTAGCCACCATGCGAGCTAATGAAGCTCAATTAAGAAATAAAATTGCTCAAGCTGAGCGAGAAGCTAAAGCACGAGCAGAGCGTGAAGCCCGAGAAGCAGCACGTATTGCAGCCAAACAACGAGAAGCCCAACAGCGCGGTTCAACCTATAAACCGACAGCTGAAGAGCAGTCATTAATGTCACGTACTGGTGGTTTAGGTAAACCTGCGGGGCAAGCTATTTGGCCAATCAGGGGCTCTTTATTACACCGCTTTGGTGAGTCTATTTCTGGCTCTGGTGAATTACGTTGGAAAGGGATTGTTATACCTGCAGCTCAAGGCACCGAGGTAAAAGCCATTGCTGATGGTCGTGTATTATTAGCAGATTGGCTTCAAGGCTATGGTTTAGTTGTCGTGGTTGAACACGGTAAAGGTGATATGAGCCTTTATGGTTATAACCAAAGTGCTTTAGTGAATGTTGGTCAACAAGTTAAAGCAGGCCAATCTATTGCTTTAGTTGGTAACAGTGGTGGACAAGAGCGTTCAGCACTCTATTTTGAAATTAGACGTCAAGGAAAAGCAGTAAACCCTGTTCCTTGGCTTGGGAGGTAGGTTTGAAATTACTTGGCACATTACAACGCAAGAGTGCTTTTTTACTTAGTTTAATGTTGCTAAGTCTGGTTGTAAGTACACCTGCATTTGCAGCCAAATTAGCCATTGTAATTGATGATTTTGGTTATCGTAAAAAAGAAGATAACCAAGTTTTACAACTTCCTACTGCGGTTTCTATCGCTATTTTGCCTGATTCTCCTCATGGTAAAGAAGTGGCGACTAAAGCCCATGCACAAGGGCGTGAAATTCTTATCCATATGCCCATGGCACCCATTAGTAAACAACCTCTAGAGCGCGATACACTAAAACCGTCAATGGATCAGGCTGAAATTAACCGTATTATTCAACATGCTATTAATAATGTCCCTTACGCTGTCGGTATGAATAACCATATGGGCAGTGCGATGACATCAGATAGACAAGCGATGGATAGAGTTATTAAAGCGCTTAATCACTCAAACCTTTATTTTTTAGATAGCGTAACCATTGGTAATACACAAGCTGCCATTGCTGCTAAAGCCGCAGGAGTTCCTTCTTTGCGTCGCCATGTCTTTCTCGATAACGTACAAACAGAAGCTGAGACTCGCCAACAACTTGCTCGCGCTATTGCTTTAGCTCGAAAAAATGGCTCCGCCATTGCTATCGGACATCCTCATCCCTCGACGGTAAGAGCATTACAACAGCAGTTGCCTTTATTACCTGCTGATATTCAGCTTGTGGCACCAAGTACGCTATTAAAACCACAAATAGAAAAACCGATACAACCAGAACCGCCAAAAGTTGTGCCACCAACAGAACAACCCAAAGAGCCAAAACCTGCGTCTTGGCTAAAGCCAGCACAAGAAGCGATTATTTCGATGAAAAAAAGTACGCTAATTAATACGTTATCCAGTGGATTTAGCTCATCAGAAAAAAAGAAATTACCTGACACACCTGATCCTAATGGAATTGGTGAAGTTGAAAAATAATGCAATAAAAAAGAGCCTTAAAAGGCTCTTTTTTTGCTTAGTGATCACTCATTACTGCCAATCTAAAATAACTTTACCTGATTGACCTGAACGCATGATATCAAAGCCTTTTTGGAATTCATCGATTGGAAATTGATGAGTAATAATCGGAGAGAGATCAAGGCCAGACTGAATAAGTGCTGCCATCTTGTACCACGTTTCAAACATTTCACGACCATAGATACCTTTAATAAACAGCCCCTTAAAGATAACTTGTCCCCAATCAATTGCCATATCGGAAGGTGGAATACCTAAAAGGGCAATGCGACCGCCATGATTCATGGTGTTAAGCATGGTACGAAACGCTGGAGGTGCCCCAGACATCTCTAAACCTACGTCAAACCCTTCGGTCATACCCAATTCTTTCATAACATCAGTCAGGTTCTCTTTGCTAACATTAACGGCTCGGGTAACACCCATTTTTTTCGCGAGATCAAGGCGATATTCATTAACATCAGTGATCACCACATGACGAGCCCCAACATGTTTACAAATTGCAGCGGCCATAATTCCAATGGGGCCAGCGCCAGAGACCAGTACATCTTCACCCACTAAATCAAAAGATAACGCGGTATGTACAGCATTACCAAAAGGGTCAAAAATAGCGGCTAACTCATCAGGAATGTTGTCTGGAATTTTAAACGCATTAAAAGCAGGAATAACTAGATATTCTGCAAAACAACCTGGGCGATTAACACCGACACCAATAGTATTACGACATAAATGAGTGCGACCACCACGACAATTACGACAATGCCCGCAAGTGATATGCCCTTCACCCGAGACACGATCACCAATATTAAAGCCTTTAACTTCTTGTCCTATTGCAACAATCTCACCGATATATTCATGGCCGACGACCATCGGCACAGGAATTGTTTTTTGTGACCACTCGTCCCAGTTATAAATATGAACATCAGTGCCACAAATCGCTGTTTTACGAATTTTGATCATCACATCGTTATGACCAACTTCAGGTACTGGAACATCGGTCATCCAAATACCTTCTTGTGCTTTTAATTTTGACAATGCTTTCATATGGGAGCCTTATGCAATCACATTAAGTTGTTTACCAATTTTAATAAATGCTGCCACTGCCCGTTCAATTTGTTCAGTAGTGTGTGCTGCCGACATTTGTGTACGAATACGCGCTTGCCCTTGAGGCACAACAGGATAGAAGAATCCTGTGACATAAATTCCTTCATCAAGTAAGCGTGTTGCAAACTCTTGCGCTAATTTAGCTTCACTTAACATCACTGGAATAATGGCATGATCAGCACCCGCCAATGTAAAACCAGCGGCACTCATTTTTTCACGGAAAAGAGAGGCGTTGCGCCATAAACGAGCACGTATTTCATCTCCTGATTTCAGCATATCTAAAACAGCAATAGAGGCTGAAACAATTGCAGGGGCTAATGAATTGGAGAATAAATAAGGGCGAGAGCGTTGACGTAACCACTCAACGACTTCTTTACGTGCTGCGGTATAACCACCAGAAGCACCACCTAGCGCTTTACCTAAAGTACCCGTGATAATGTCAACTCTGCCCATTACATCGCAATATTCATGGGTGCCCCGACCTTGTGCCCCTACGAAACCCACGGCATGAGAATCATCAACCATGACGAGAGCACCAAATTCATCAGCTAAATCACAAATAGATTTTAGATCAGCAATAACACCATCCATTGAAAACACACCATCAGTGGCGATCATGATATGACGGGCATTATCTGCTTTGGCTTTTTCAAGTTGAACACGTAGTTCTGCCATATCGTTATTGGCGTAGCGATAACGTTTTGCTTTACATAAACGCACACCATCAATAATAGATGCGTGGTTTAAAGCATCAGAAATAATGGCATCTTCTGGGCCCATTAATGTTTCAAATAATCCACCATTGGCATCAAAGCAAGATGAATACAAAATGGCGTCTTCCATTCCCAAAAATTCAGCAATTTTATTTTCTAATGTTTTATGTGAATCTTGAGTACCACAAATAAAACGGACAGATGCCATACCAAATCCGTGGCTATCCATACCTGCTTTTGCGGCTTCAATTAATTTTGGATGATTAGCAAGACCTAAATAGTTATTAGCACAGAAGTTAATAACATGGCTTCCGTCAGCAACTGCGATATCTGCGCTTTGTGAAGAAGTGATGATGCGCTCATTTTTAAAGAGGCCATCTTGACGAGTTTGTTCGAGTTGTTGATTAATTTGTTGATAAAACGCGGGAGTAGACATACTTTCTCCTAAGACAGCAAGCTGAAAAGCGAAAACATAAATAGTTTGACTATAATATAGTCAATATTGTTTCTTATTCTATTCCTTTGTTCTATTAAAAACGACAAATGTAAATAAATAATGTTATTTATGTAATTAAGATCACTAATACACACTGCATTTTTTGAGAATTTCAGTCTGTTGTTCCGTGATGAATACTACCGTTAACGCTGTTCAGTGTTATTATAGACCTAGAGCTAATTTTAAGATTTTTATATGAAGGGGTAGCCACATGATTATCGTCACGGGCGGTGCAGGTTTTATCGGCAGCAATATAGTTAAAGCATTAAATGATGAAGGTTATACCGATATTTTGGTTGTTGATAACCTCAAAGATGGCACCAAATTCGTTAATTTAGTTGATCTAAACATCACTGATTATATGGATAAGGAAGATTTTATTGCGAGCGTTGTTGCTGGTGATGATTTTGGTGATATCGATGCTGTTTTCCATGAAGGTGCTTGCTCTTCTACCACTGAGTGGGATGGCAAATATATGATGGATAACAACTATCAATATTCTAAAGAGCTACTTCATTTTTGTCTTGAACGCCAAATTCCTTTCTTATATGCCTCTTCTGCTGCAACTTATGGTGGCCGCACTGATAATTTTATCGAAGATAGAAAATACGAAGCACCTTTAAATGTCTACGGCTATTCAAAATTCTTATTTGATGAATATGTACGCCAGATTTTACCTGAAGCAGATTCGATGATTTGTGGCTTCCGTTATTTTAATGTTTATGGCCCTCGAGAAGGACATAAAGGTGGCATGGCAAGTGTTGCATTCCATTTAAATAACCAAGTAAATGCGGGCCAAAATCCAAAATTATTTGAAGGTAGCGAAACCTTCCAACGTGATTTTATTTATGTTGGAGATGTGGCTGCGGTTAATTTATGGTTCTGGCGTAATAATGTATCCGGTATTTTTAACTGCGGTACAGGCCGTGCGGAATCATTCCAAGCTGTTGCCGATGCCGTTATTGCTCATCATAAAGATAAAGATCTCTCTATTGAACATATTGAGTTCCCTGAGAAATTGAAAGGTCGTTACCAAGCCTTTACTCAAGCTGATCTAACAAATTTACGTAAAGCAGGTTATTCCGCACCTTTTAAAACAGTTGCTGAAGGCGTAGAGCTTTATATGCAATGGTTAAATCAAGGTAAGTAATCACTGTTTATGAAAATCTTTGTGGTAGGGCCGTCATGGGTCGGGGATATGATGATGTCCCAAAGTCTTTATCGTACATTGAAAGCATTACATCCGGCGGCAACAATTGATGTAATGGCACCTGCATGGTGCCGTCCATTACTGGAAAAAATGCCAGAAGTTGATAATGCGATCCCAATGCCATTAGGGCACGGTGCTTTAGCCATTGGTGAACGCCGTCGCTTAGGAAAACAATTAAAAGAGAATGGTTATACTCACGCTTATGTATTACCTAACTCGTTAAAATCTGCCTTAGTCCCTTTCTTTGCAGATATTCCTAAGCGCACAGGTTGGCGTGGAGAGATGCGTTATGGGCTATTAAATGATTTGCGACCTTTAAATAAAGAAGCATTTCCTTTGATGGTTGAGCGCTATGTTGCGCTAGCTTATGACAAGCAAAAGGTGCAAAAAGCGACTGATTTACCTCAACCTTTATTATGGCCTAAGTTATCAGTTACCGAAAACGATATTGCTACCACACTAAGTCAATTTTCATTATCTACCCAACGCCCTGCGATTGGTTTTTGCCCAGGCGCTGAATTTGGCCCTGCAAAACGTTGGCCTCATTATCATTATGCTGCTTTAGCGCAAAAACTTATCACAGAGCAAGGCTATCAAATCTTCTTGTTTGGCTCTCAAAAAGATAAAGAAGCCGGTGAAGAGATAAAACAAGCTTTAACACCAGATGCTCGAGAAGCGTGTTTTAATCTTGCAGGCGAAACCAGTCTTGAGCAGGCAGTTAATTTGATTGCATCTTGTAAAGCGGTCGTCAGTAATGACTCCGGTTTAATGCATGTTGCAGCTGCGTTAGAGCGCCCGTTAGTGGCACTTTATGGCCCAAGTAGCCCTGACTTTACGCCACCTTTATCACATAAAGCGCGTGTGATCCGTTTAATTACTGGTTATCACAAAGTGCGTAAAGGGGATGCTGAACAAGGCTATCACCAAAGCTTAATCGATATTCAGCCAGAGAAGGTTTTTGCTGAGTTAGCAAATTTACTGTCAACGGAGCCATCAGCGTGAAGCGGGTATTAATCGTTAAAACCTCCTCCATGGGTGATGTCTTACACACGTTGCCAGCATTAACTGATGCAATAAATGTTTATCCTGATATTCGTTTTGATTGGGTAGTCGAAGAAGGCTTTGCACAGATCCCTAGCTGGCATCAAGCCGTTGATACGGTTATTCCTGTGGCAATACGCCGTTGGCGAAAAAACTGGTTTAGTGCCCCTATTCGTGCTGAGCGCGCGCAATTTCGTCGCGCTATTCAATCTCATCATTATGATGCCGTTATTGATGCGCAAGGGTTACTGAAAAGTGCATTCTTAGTGACTCGATACGCCAAAGGCACTAAACATGGTTATTCTCGCCAATGCGCTCGAGAGCCTTTAGCAAGTTTCTTTTACGATATTCGCCACAATGTCAGTAAAGAGATGCACGCCGTTGAGCGAATTCGCCAACTATTTGCACTAAGCTTAAATTATCCGATACCACAGTCTCAGGGGGATTATGGAATTGCACAACATTTTCTCTCACTTCCCGCCTTTGATGAGCGCCCTTATTTAGTCTTTTTACACGCAACTACGCGTGATGAGAAACATTGGCCTGAATCTCATTGGAGAGAGTTAATCGCCCTACTTGCTGATTCTGGATTACGCATTAAATTACCTTGGGGTGCAGAGCATGAACATCAACGAGCCATTCGCTTAGCAAAAGATTTTGACTACGTTGATGTATTACCGAAGATGTCATTAGCCCAAGTTGCTCAGGTTATTGCTGGTGCTAAAAGTGTCGTTTCTGTGGATACCGGATTAAGCCATTTAACGGCCGCATTAGATAAACCCAATATCACCCTATTTGGCCCTACCGATCCCGGCTTAATTGGCGGTTATGGTAAAGCCCAAACGGCTGTAAAAGCGGAAGGTGGGGATATTGGGGAGATAAGTGCGCAACAAGTTATCAATATTCTCGATATTTAGTCTTATAAGCCCTAAAAGTTATTAGTCTTTTAGGGTTTTATTGACGGCATTAAAGACTTCATCAACCGAAATAAGATCCATTGATGCTTGTATTCTCTCATCTGGATTAGGTTTCTTATTGATAATGGTATGCAAATGAAGATCTTGATAAGGCCCTGTCCATTTAGGGTTTGCTGTCGCAAATAAACTCACTGTTGGGCGTTGTAATGTAATCGCCAAATGCAGAGGCCCTGTATCCCCTGTGACTAACACATCCATTATTTTTATCTGACTTAACAAATCAGGCAATGAAGTTTTACCCACTAGATTTTCAATATTGTTATGATATTTTTCTGGCAACAATACAAAAAAGTCTTCCGGTAATTCTAACTCTCTTGGTGAACCAATTAGCTTAATCTGTAACGATGAGTCACTCTCAATAAGCTTTTGCGCTAATTCAGCAAAATATTTTACAGGCCATCTACGCTCTTGCGTTGATGCCCCCATCTGAAATCCAACAATATGATAATTTCCTTTATCTAATTGTTCTATTTTACAAGGAATTTCCATTCTTGTATCAGCACTATCTATTCCTAAATAACGAATAATATTAAGTTTACTTTGGATAACATGGCCAGATGCCGGTTTATGATCAGCAATTATCCACTTTCTAAACCACTCAGGAATGGAATCTGATGTATTACGAAAAATATATTGGGAACCAGACATAACAGCAAATAACACATCGTAAGGAAGATGTGAATGTAATATAACCGCTAATTCAGGTTTATATTTTTTTGCCTGTAGTGCGATAGGAAGTAGGTTCCTAATTTTATTATCCCAATAAACCGCACTGTCTATTTGATCGTAATTTTCAACTAATGACTTATTTTTTTCGCTAGAAACCAATGTGATATGTGCATTAGGATAGTGAGCTCTGATCGCTCTTATCGCAGGAGTATTAAACATAAAATCCCCCAGCGCAGTCGTAGAAAAAATAAGAATACTATTAAATTGAATATCAGAAGAAAATGTACCTGTTTTCTTCATTTTACCCAAAAGTGGGTTATAAATATTTAAAAAATGATGTATCCATTTAAGTTTTTTTAATTTCATAAAATATATCTTTAAATTAAAAGTATTTAATTTCAATGTATTATGTATAAAAAATCAATCTAACTATATTGATATTACTCTTTGTAGAGAAGAACGGTTACACCATCTTTCTTTGTAATCAAATGTTGGCCTACCAAAACAATATCTTAATTCTAAATTTCTTTTATTTGTATATTCAATTGCATCACGGACATTTACCCAGGCAGCTATTGTTCCTAGAGATAAATCAGGATAACTCATATCCATTCCGCTATTAATATAATCAAAACAAACCCAGTTTGGTGATTCTTTCCTTATAACATATTGCATAGCAACTGGATTATTCTCTAGCCATAATATATTACCAAAGACTAAATCAGGGAATGTATTTAATATTTCTTGTATCTCTTTTTTATTCGAATGTTCATTTCGTCTTTTGAAATAAAGTTCATCATAAATATCCGTAAATTCTTCTACTGAATATTTAGATACATTAACAACACTCCCACCTTTTTTAATAAATTTATTTAATTCTCTATTTCGAGTGCTAATTGTTTTTTTAGAAAATGATTTCACTAAACATATCTCGCGATGAGCATTAATTTTCTCAAATGCATTTATTACTTGCTCTTTATGTTTTTCGGATAAAAATTTACTTTTTGCAGGTAAAAATACTTTTTCCTCTGTCGACAATGGTAATATAATTTCATCGAAATTTAGCATATAACGATAAAGTCCTAAATTATGTGCTATTTTCTGTTCTCCCGCTAAATACTTATCATGCCAAGTACAAAAAGCACCTATAATTTGATTATTTCTATCTTTTCTTATATAAAATTTCTCATCCAAATTAAAGCGCTGATGAATAAAATTAAGCAAGTCTGGGGAAGTAATAACACTCCCCCCAAATTTAGTATATGCTTCTCGATATTCCGATTCTGAACTTTGTTGCCAACCCATCTTAAAAAACATTATAATGATGCCTTATTTTTTGTTCTATAATATTCTGCTAACGTCATTCCCTGCACTTTATCTGATAAGAAACTAAATAACGTTTCTAAATCATGATATAACCCTTCAATATCTTTTTCAGTACGGAATGTTGGACTACCACCTGGCATAAATTCAGATGAGTGCAACATAAATTCAATATGAGAGTGGCCTTGAGCTAAGGATTTTTCAGCAACCTCGATCATCTGTTGGGCATTTCCGCCTTTAGGCCGAAGCCAATTCACTGAAGGGGCTCGTTGCTTACCTCTTAACTTATCGTAGCCTTGCTTAAATTTATTCATTAAAGGCGAGTGCTTATATTGAATACTCATTGGCACTTCTAGCAATGATGAATTACCTGGTTTAGTGATATCCTCTAGATCCATAAAATAAGCATGGCTTGGAAAATGGGTATAATTTGTTCCACCTACTTGTGCCGGATCGCCTTTTGTAAAACGCCAATCTACTTTAGGCGTCACAGAGCAATCAACTTGATAACCAAACTCAACTAAAAGTTGTGCATAAATCTCATTAAATGCCCAACGCCCCGCACGGTGGCTTAACATTTTGGTTTGCAGTTTCTCTTCAAGCAATTCAGTCATTAATGCGATTTTTTCTCGCATTTGATCTTTGGGGTATTCAATTAAATAAGGCTGATAACGTAAATCATCATCTGTTAAAGGCGTTAATGGTGGGCTATTCCAAGCATGTAAGTGCATACCAATTTCACCGGTATTACGCGCAATAACATCACGAGCAAACTCAATATAGGCATCATCCATAACCATTTCATAGTTTGTTAGCCAGACAGGTTTAAAATGGAAACGCTCGCAAAGTTGCTGAAAACGGGGAAGAAAGTGCGTATTTTGAGTGGTGATCTCACCCTTATTTTCCCAAAGATTATCACCTTCGGTATCTAATGTGATAATAAATGCTGGTTTAGCCATTATATTCTTTACTCTTCATTTCAAAAAAATCCATCATATTTTTTATATATATATCACCATAAAATGGCTCAATAGATTTCTTCATTTCACAAGGATTAGGTAAATTTAATTTTTCATTGACAACGTTGTTTAATATATTCAAAAATGATGCTTCATCATTAACTGGGAATAATTGTCCATTACTTCCATTAATAATATCAGAAGGCCCAGTTAAACAATCAGAGCTAATGCAGTAAATCCCATAAGATTTAGCCTCAATTAAAACCATAGGAAGCCCCTCATGAGTTGAGGTTAATAAACATGCAGTAACTTCTTTAATATGACTTAATACATAATCCCACGCATTACTTTGCCAACCATGAAAAATAACTTTTTTATCAATTTTTAACTTTTTTGCAAGTGAAAACAAATCTGCTCTATCTTCTCCATCTCCAATTAGATGTAATTCCCAGTTTCCTTCTAATTTGCTTAGTGAACGAAACATAAATTCAAGATTTTTACTTCCCTTAGATAATAATCGCCCAACATAAAGAAATTTTGTTTTACCTTGAGGGCGAGAAATAGTTTTATCAGTTCTATCCACAGGATTGTAAACTACATTAATACTAGATTCAGGTACATTTTTACTCAATAAATATTTTTTATTACCTGAACTAATCGGTATATGATATTGTGTATTTAAAGTGTATATCGCTTTATATGCAGTCCACAGTGATGTATGTATCCAAGAAAAAACTGGAATATTTTTCAGTGAGAACTTAGATGCTAAATTAGCGATATAACACCCTATAACATCTGATCCAATAATAATATCTGGCTTTTCTTTTCTTAAAATTTTCGATAATTTCCATGAAAAGAAAAATCTTCTTACTTTATGATTTCTAATGTTACAACTAATCAATCTTACATTTAAATTTTCATGCCAATTTTCATTAATACAAATATCTCTCTCCTTCAAAAGGACAATAGATAATTCTATTTGAGGATAAAATTCTTTTAATAAATTATTTAATTTATTAAAAACAACCTCCATACCCCCTAAACCTTGCAACTCAATACCAACTATAGTTATTTTTTTTATTGACATAAATATTCGCCTACAAGAATATCTAATTTAGATTTAATTAGATCTGTTGATATCTCACTGACTTTACTATCTATTTTGTCCTGTGTTATTTGAATTGCTTTTTGATTATTTGGTGACCACAAATAATTATTTGCATATTTACCATGATAATCATTTCCATACAATGCAAGTGTAGGTTTATTAAAAGCCGTAGCAACATGAACAATAGATGTATCTGGTGTTATTACTAAATCAGCATATTTTATAATTGCTGATGCACTAATAAAGTCCCCAATAGGATTACTCAAAATATTTTCTAATGCGAGATTTTTCAAGTCATTCTGCTTTCCAATAAAGATAATATTTACTGTTTTTGTCTTTAAATAAGATATTATAAATAACAACTGCTCTCTTGATATATCTCTTTTTTCGGATGCTGAAAATGGATTTATTACTACTGTTTTTTTATATGGTAGATTATTAATAAAACTTTTTATCTTATCATCTACCCCAGAAGGGATCATAATCTCATATTTAAGTTCATCAAAAGGCACATTAAGAACATTAAGCATTTTTTTGTATCTTTCAATAACATGAGACTGATACTTACCATAAGCTATATTTAAATTATACGTTTTAATGTTAGCTTTATTAAAGCCCACAACATTCTTGGCATCAATTATTCTTATAAATAACAAGTAATATATTGGAAGCAACTCTCCCATATCAATAATTAAATCATACCTTTCTTTTCTTAACTCAAACGCTAACTTTATTATAGAAAATAATTTTTCTTCGTATGTATAATTTTTATTGTATAAATCAGAATACTCAATAACACAAAAATTATTACTTCCAGAAACGATATCTACAGAATATCCATTATTCTTTAGATGTCTTAAAATAGACGTTGAAACAACCATATCACCAATTTTATTATCATCTCTTAAAAAAAGCACTTTAGACTCTTTCTTTAAAGAAAATTTCTTCCGGGAAATAGGATCAATAAAAAACTTGGCAATTAAAAATTTTATTTTTTTTAAAAAATAATTTTTTTGTCTATTTAATCGTCTAATCGTACTGAATTTTTTATTTCCCATTATTAGTACTCTCTAGCTACTATAAGTTCAATATACTGATCAATCACTTCATCAATATCAAATTTTTGGTACATTTCTGGTGTAATTTCAGGTGGCGTAAAATAAACCAATCGCATCTTTTCGGCTAACGATGCTGCATTTAGCTCTGCTTTATAATTAGCAAGCTCACCTTCCATAATCTCACCAATACCACCAGGACAATTGGTACTCACAATCGGTGTATTACAAATCAAAGATTCAACCAATACATTGCCTAAACCTTCACTGTCAGAGCTTAAAACAACCGCTTTTGCATCATTAATAACAGCAAATGGGTTTGATAAAAAACCAATTAAACTCACCTTATCTTCTAAATTAAGCTCTGCTATTTTATTTTTAATTTTAGTTGTCACTTCAGAAGAGCCTTGTCCTGCAATAAATAATTTACAAGGTAAATCCGCTAACGCAAATGCTTCTAATAATCTGTCATGTCGTTTAACTTCATGAAAACGACCAATATGTAGTAAATAATCTTGCCCTTGATAAGAATTACTTTCTAAAGCTAAATTTCTAATTTCTTGAATATCAAACGGATTATAAATTGTTTTTAATTGTTGTGGTGATATCCCCACGTTTTGGATCAAATCCTGCCCAGCCGCATTGGAAACCGTAATAATATTTTTCCCTTGATATACTTTTTGGATCTTCTTTTGTTTTAACCAACGAGAAAAACCGGTTTTATTACCTAAATAAGATTGGGAAAATATACCATGAATGCAATACCACGTATTTTTATCTGCCAGCTCTTTAGATAAAGCAACAATCCTATCTGTCTTATGCAAATTCGAAACAACAAGTGATGGAATACCTTTACGTGCAAATAACGATTTTAGCGTATTATCCATTGATTTTGCCCGACGTTTCAGTTCAGTTTGTCGATGAAACAACCCACGGTAACTATCTGCATCAATCAATAATTCAATATTAGCGGGAATAGAATAATCACATTTTTCAGCTAAAGAGAGTAACGTAACGGTATAACCACGTTGGCTTAAACCATGACATAACCTGATAGTGACATTTTCAGCACCACCACCTGGTAATCCATCAATAATAAAAAGGATATGTTCCTTCATAAACTAAGAACCTTTTGGTAAAGCCCAATCAGTTGTTGAGATAAATGCTCTGGCGTATAAGGCAATATCTTATTTCGGGCAGCTTTAGACATTCTATTATCAAGATTATCGGCAGAAATTGTCTCTATTGCACTGACCATTGCCGAAATATCTAGTGCATCAGTGACAAAACCATTAACACCTTGCTCAATAAATTCAGAGCCACCGCAAGTATAACTAGTGATCACAGGTAAACCACATGCCATTGCTTCTAAAACAACATTAGGAAAAGGATCATATAAAGTGGGTAACAATAAACCATCTGCCATTTGATATAAAGGTAAGGTGTCTTTTTGCACACCTAAAAAATGAACTCGATCATGACTTTTTAATTGATGAGCAAGTTGCTGATATTTTTTCTGCTCTTTATCTTGTCCAACCACAATCAAATGTGCACTTGTACAACTGATTGCTTCTATGGCCGCTTTTAAGCCTTTACGTTCAAACCCAGAACCCACATAAATAAAACATTTTGCTTCAACAGGAATATGGTATTGCTGGCGTAATTGCTCACGATAAAGTGTTGTTGCTGGAAAAAATCGCTGATTATCAATCGCATTATAAATTACACTAATGCGCTCACTTTCAATTCCAAAGTCTTCCATCACTTCACGTTTTACCATCTCTGAATTACATATAACGCGTTTTAGTTCTGGTGAATGATACATCTCTTTTTCAGCCTTCATTACATAGCGGTGATAACAACTATTAAGCAATAATTGACTACGTAATGGGCTTAAAACACGCGAACGTTGTAATAACCAGCGGTGATGAACACCATCTCCTGCACGATAAATATCGCATCCTGCGATACGTTCATGGCTTTGTACTAAATCGAACTTTTCTTTTTGCCAACACTGTCTTGCTGCTCGAGCAAAGCCTTTTTCACGGCTAATTCGCCCCCATTTCATTGGGTTGACAATATGAATATGCCACTGAGGTTGTACTGCACCAATCCATGAACGCGTGATCACATTAAGTTCTACAGCTTGATTATCTAATGCTTCAAGTGCTCGAGAAACAAATCGTTCAGCGCCTCCATCAGGTCGGTATTTTTGACGCACTATAGCCAATCGGAATGAATTCATTTTAGTTGTCCCCTTACGGCATTCAGTACATCTTCGACAGGTATTAAACTGAGATAACGCGTTTGTGTGTTGGTATTGACATCATCAGGATCAGGGAGTTCACCATAATTTCCCGCCCATAACACTTCGCCAATATGTTCCCATGGTGACCAATGAAATAATTTTGAAGGCCCAAAGAGTGCAATAAGGGGGGTTTTAAGTGCTGCGGCCATATGCATGGGAACGGAATCAACCCCAATAAATAAACGAGCATGATCAATTAACGCAGCAAGTTGCGGTAAAGAGAGTTGTCCTGATAATGAAACCACACTATTTGAAGTACACCCTTTAATTATAGTTTCAACCATCTCTTGCTCTCTTGGGTCGGGGCCAGATGTTAAAACAATTTGATTTCCTTCTTGTTCTAAAGCATCAATTAATTTCGACCATTTATTTTCATCCCAACATTTAAAAAACCATCGAGATGTAGGTTGAATAACAATATAACTCCCCAATACTTTATGTACTTTTAATTTTTCGGTAACAATATATTTATCTTGTTCACTGTACGCCATTGATACTTGAGTATCTATTTTAGGTAACTGTAATGGTTGCAAGAGCGCTAAATTTTGCTCAACAATATGTTTTTCATCTACAGAGCCTAGCGGGATCAAATGGGTAAAACATTTTTTCCAGATAGGGCTTTGACGTTTATAAATATCATATCCAACACGAATTTTAGCCCCCGTAAAACGGGTTATTATTGCGCTATTCCATTGATCAGCTAAGTTTATAACAACATCATATTGTTGATTTCTTAAATCGGTTATTAACTTCCATTCATGGCGTAACCTTGCCAGCTTCCCTTCATTTTTCCATGCTTTGTCTAGTACAAAGATATGATGAATAGAGGAAAAATGCTCGATCATTGGTATCGTTTCTTTATTGATTAAGATATCAACGTCAGCATTTGGAAAGTTAGCTTTTAATGTATTAATAACAGGAGTAATCAACAAAGTATCACCATGATATCGTAACTTAATAATAAGAACCCTTTGTATTAACTTCATTTTTTCACTCATAACATTCCAAATGGACTTGAATAATTAGCAATGTGATTTGATTATAAAAAAAATTCTATCAAGTTTCCTGAATAAAGCCTGTTAAAATTAATAAAAAAGCATTATACCGCGTTGTTTAATGCCACAACGTTTGTTTTTACACACTTTCTACTACACAGTGTGATACTATAAGCGTTCGTCCAGATAAGTGAATTTGATAGCATGTTGTTGCGTTTATATCAGGTACTTCTTTACCTTATTCAACCTCTGATTTGGTTGCGTCTTTTATTACGCAGCCGTAAAGCACCCGCCTACCGAAAACGGTGGAGTGAGCGCTATGGCTTTTGCAAAGGCAAAGTCGTGCCTCAAGGGATATTATTGCATTCCGTCTCTGTGGGTGAAACTCTCGCCGCAGTACCGCTTGTTCGTGCCCTTCGCCATCACTATCCTGATTTACCTATAACAGTCACTACCATGACTCCGACAGGTTCAGAGCGTGTGCGTTCTGCGTTTGGTGATGATGTTTACCATGTCTATCTTCCTTATGATTTACCAGGCTCAGTTAATCGTTTTCTTAAAACGGTCGATCCCAAATTGGTTATCATTATGGAAACAGAATTGTGGCCTAATCTGATTTCAAAACTGCATCAACGAAAAATTCCGTTGATTATTGCCAATGCTCGTTTATCAGAACGCTCTGCTGCCGGTTATCAAAAATTAGGTAATTTTGTCAAAACAATGCTCCAAAAAATCACCTTAATCGCGGCTCAAAACCAAGAAGATGGTGAGCGTTTTATCGAATTAGGGCTTAAACGTTCACATTTGCATGTTACAGGTAGCCTAAAATTTGATATTTCTGTTACCCCTGAATTAGCAGCAAGAGCCGTTGCTTTACGTCGGCAGTGGGCAGCTCACCGCCCTGTTTGGATTGCAACCAGTACGCATGAAGGTGAAGAAACCATTATTTTAGAGACACATAAAAAGCTTCTGACACAATTTCCACAACTTTTATTAATTTTAGTTCCTCGACACCCAGAGCGTTTTCCTAAAGCTGAACAATTAACACGCGAAGCAGGGTTAAAGTATACATTAAGAAGCACTGATGCTGTTCCTGATGCACAAACTCAAGTCGTCATTGGCGACACCATGGGCGAACTGATGTTGCTCTATGGCATTGCAGATCTGGCTTTTGTGGGGGGGAGTTTAGTCGAGCGTGGTGGTCATAATCCTTTAGAGGCCGCCGCTCATGCTATCCCGGTTATTATGGGACCTCATACTTTTAATTTTAAAAATATCTGTGCCAAGCTCGATCAAGCTGAAGGATTAATTACGGTTACAGACAGTGAATCAATGGCAACCGCGATCGCCTCACTGCTTAATGATGAAGATTATCGCCGTTACTATGGTCGCCATGCTGTTGAAGTGCTTCATGAAAATCAAGGTGCATTACTACGTTTACTCACCTTACTTTCACCCTACCTTCCCCCTCGGAGTCACTAATGAGCCAGAGTAAGCGCCTTTCTGTGGTGATGATCAGTAAAAATGTTGCTGATGTCATTGGTGAATGCTTAGACTCTGTACAATGGGCGGATGAAATCATTGTGTTAGATTCGGGAAGTCAAGATGACACCTGTCATATTGCAATAGAAAAAGGGGCGAAAGTCTTTGTCAACAGTGAGTGGCCAGGATTTGGTAAGCAACGTCAATTAGCGCAACAATATGCCACGGGTGATTATATTTTTATGATCGATAGTGACGAACGTGTCACTCCTGAGCTAAAAAACAGTATCCTCGCGATATTACAACAACCTGAAGAAAATGTGGTTTATAACTGTGCTCGCCGTAACTTGTTTATGGGTCGGTTTATGAAACACAGCGGTTGGTATCCCGATAAAGTCACACGTTTATATGCTCGTGAACATTATCAATACAACAATAATTTGGTTCATGAATCGTTAGAAACTCAAGGCGCAACAGTCAAAACATTGCAAGGTGATCTTTTACATCTAACTTGCCGTGATTTAATGGAGTTTCAGCAAAAACAGCTAAAATATGCCACCGAATGGGCAAAACAGCGTTATCAACAAGGTAAAAGAACCTGTTATGGCGCTATCTTAGGTCATACATTAGGTGCTTTTTTTAAGACTTGGTTGTTAAGAATGGGGTTTTTAGATGGAAAACAGGGTTTAATATTGGCATTTGTTAATGCACAGTATACCTTTAATAAATACGCCTCTTTATGGGAACTCAGCCAGAATACTGTAAATCATGAAAAATAAAGCTATCTACCCCGGAACCTTTGATCCTATCACTTATGGTCATATCGATATTTTAACTCGTGCGGCAGGCATGTTTGATACCGTTTTATTGGCTATTGCGGATAGCGCCCGTAAAAATCCGATGTTTACCTTAGAAGAACGCGTCAATTTAGCCAGAGAAGTCACAGATCATTTACCGAATGTTGAAGTGGTGGGTTTTAGTGAGCTAATGGCAAATTTTGCTAAACAGCAACAAGCCACTATTTTAATTCGTGGTGTACGTAGCGTTTCTGACTTTGAATATGAATGGCAACTGGCAAATATGAACCGCCACTTTGCGCCTGATCTTGATAGTGTATTTTTACTGCCCTCTCAAAATCTTTCATTTGTCTCTTCATCTTTAATTAAAGATGTGGCGCGCCATGACGGTGATGTTTCTACATTTTTACCCGAAGTGGTAACCACCGCAATGCTAAAAAAATTAGGTAAACTTTAGCCCTCATTCTCACCATGTTGGCAATGTCGGCAGAAAAAAGTGCTACGTTGCCCTTGTTTAATGCTTTCAATCTGTTGCCCACAAATCAAACAAGGCTTATCTTTACGCCCATAAACAAAGAGTTCTTGAGCAAAATATCCCGGTTTGCCATCAGACTGTAAGAAGTCTTTTAGTGTTGTGCCACCTTGCTCAATGGAGCGCGTCAATACTCGTTTAATCGCAACCACCAGTACCGTACACTCTTCTTGCGTTAAGCTATTAGCTTTTCTATCAGGCATTATTCCCGATGAAAATAACGCCTCGTTAGCATAAATATTGCCGACACCAACAACTAATTTATTATCCATTAACCACGGTTTAATAGCTGTTTTTTTATTTTTCGACTGTTGATATAGATATTCGGCATTAAATTTATCAGAAAGCGGTTCAGGTCCTAAATGGGCTAATACTGAGCTGGTTGTCAAATCTTCACACCATAACCAAGCACCAAAGCGTCGTGGATCAGTATAGCGCAATACTTTACCATCCCGAAAAACCAAATCGATATGATCGTGTTTTTCCTCAGGCTGTTCCTCTAATAAAATACGCACACTTCCTGACATCCCCAAATGGATTATGATCCATCCAGTATTAAGTTCTATTAGCAAGTACTTAGCGCGACGCTTCACACTTAAAATAGGCTCATCCAGTAAGGTTTTTATTTTTTCAGAAACGGGCCAGCGTAATTTACTATTACGCACAATGGCATAGTGCAATACATTGCCCACAATGTGAGGTTCAATACCTCGGCGACTGGTTTCGACTTCTGGCAATTCAGGCACAGGTGGCTCCATTATTATCAGATAAGAGATACAGCGATAACATCATTTTTATTGTATGATCAGTTTCCCTAAAAGTAGAAAGGACGATAGCAGATTATTATGATGTTGTTTAAAGACTATAGTAAAAAATCCCTTTGGAATTTATCCATTATCGGGCTTTACATTATATTGATCTACTTACCGGATATCACCCGTTATAAAAATATTGTAATGGGATTAATCGGTGCAACGGCACTGTGGTATCTGGTGCGTGATTTTAAGGCTATCGGTAAAATATTTAAAAATAATCTGTCATTTTCACTGCTATTTTTATTGCTGGTAATTGGTTATTCCATACTAATTTCTGTCGAGCCTAATATCAGTATAAAAGAGATTAATAAGCCGATACTCAATGGATTACTACTTTTTGCCGTGACCTTCCCAATTGTGCTGTATAAAGAGAAACCTGCTGATATTGCCAAGATGGTGATGGTGGCTTTTGCGATTGGGTTGCTGGTGATTATGACAAAAGAGTTAGTACAGTATTATTTGGAGTATCAGAGAGGTATTTGGCCATTTACAATAACAAGTCAATTAATTCATAGAGAAGTATCTTATGCCCTTCTTTTCTTATTTCCTATTATATTGAGCTTATGGGCTTTAAAAAAACAAAACTCAATTATTAATTGGTTATTATTAGCTGTTGTTAGTTTATCATTTATTTTTATAATGCTAGGTACGTTAGCACGAGGTGCTTGGGTCGCATTAGCGATTAGTACATTACTTATCTTAATTATTAACCGTCAATGGTTACTGATGATAATAAGTGTATTAATTTGTGGCTTATTGCTTATAAGTGCAACAAATTTACCTATAAATCCAGCTGTAAGTAAATTACTTCAACATAAATTAACTCAAACCAATAGTGGATTACGTTTTGATAATGGCACTCAAAGCGCAGCATTAGATCTTATTTTAGAACAACCCACAAAAGGCTATGGCTACGGTAATCAGCTTTACCATAATGTTTATAATGAACGAATTAAAGATCACTCTGCTTGGATTTTTAAAAAATCAGTTGGCCCTCATAATATCTTTTTAGCTTTTTGGTTTGCAGGCGGTGTTTTAGGGCTATTTGGTATTCTTTATTTTTGCTCTTCAATAATTGCCCAAGGTATCCAACTAATAAGAAAAAGCCAAGGGATTATTCGCCAAGCCTCCTTGGTGCTACTGATGTCTTTTTTAGGAGTCTATGTATTGCGAGGGTTATTTGAAAATGCCTATATCAATCAAGTGGGTATTTTGGTGGGATTAATGCTGGCATTGCGTCATGCTTTACTCACTCATAAGCCAACAACCTAATTAGAAAATAATTAATACATTAGCCCATTGTCTTATTTAAATGGGCTTAATTCTCAATTTATTGAAAATAAAAGCATATTAACTAATCTTAGAACGCTTATCTAACGTCGATTGAATAATATTTAACGTCTCTTCCGCGCACTTATCCCAATTAAACCTTCCAAGAATAAATGAAAAGGCCTTATTCGTTTTCTCTTCTGCATGATTGGGATTATCAATTATATGTTCAATAGCATTAGCAAAACTGGCCGCACTACCACTTGTCGCAAATTCCACTAAATCATCATCAATAACACTACGAATTGAAGGTAAATCTGAAATTACAATTGGTTTTTTCATCGCCATATATTCAAACAGTTTTAAAGGTGACGTATAACGTCCTCCCATACTGCTATCCGTCAGAGGTAACACACAAATATCTGCGTTAGCAATCACTTCAAAACGTTTCACAGGCTCAATATATCCCATAAAACAAATGCGATCAGTGACACCTAATTTATTAGCAAGAGTTTCTAAAACAGCAATTTGATCAGGTTTACCACCCGCAACATAAAGACGAACAGACTTTAACAATGGTAAAGCATGAATAATAGTAGGAAGCCCTTTCCAAGGATGAAGACTGCCTAGATACAATACTCGCGTTTCATCATTGCATCTTGTTAGATCTTGTGTTTTTTCTTGTGCCTGAGCCGCTAATAAATCAACACCATTAGGAGTAACATAAATAGGAGTATCAATATGGTAAATCTTTATAATATCTTCTTTTATTAATGGTGTTTTTACAAAGACAGCAGCACAGTGGCGATAAACCATTGCTTCTATTTTTAATAACTTAGTCAGCTTTCGTTGGTTTTTAGGATTTTGTAAATCATGGGATTCACGAAAAGACTGTGAAAAAACCTCATGCCCTTCAAAGAAACAAGGAATTTGAGGGTGTTTTCGCAATAAATAGTGCGCCATTTTTAAATTACGGGTAAATATCGCATCAACAGAATTTTTTCTTAGCCATGTAGAAACCTGATGATTAAATATTTTCTGGCTATTAAATGGGAAGAACCATTTTTTTCGTATGTTTTTTAGTCCCGTAAAAGAAACATTCTTATTAATATCCCGACCCAAAAAAGTATTCGCAGTTAGTAATGAAACTGGAGATACCATATGTACCAAACAACCATTGCGAGCCATTGCATCAATCATTTGAACAACTTGTAAGGATGCGACTCGATAATCAGGTACTGGGTAAGGATCTATATAAGCAATTTTCATAATTATGACGCCAATGCCTGCAATAAACGTTGCGCAGAGTGTTGCCAAGTATAACGTGATTCTATACGCACACGCGCCTGCTCTCCCATCGCCTTACCTCTATCTGGCAACTCCCGAAGATGATTAATCGCCATCACAATTTCATCGGCATTACCTGGTGCGACGAGAACCCCAGCGGTACCTTCATTACCTACCACCTCAGGAATACCCCCGATATGGCTTGCAATAACAGGTTTTGCACACGCCATCGCTTCTGCAATCGTAATACCGAAAGCTTCATCTCCTGTACTCGGAAAAATACCTGCGTCACTTGCTGCATAAAATTCTGGTAATACGTTATGTTCGACAGGTTGATGAAAAATAACTTGTTCTGCAATGCCTTTAGAAATTGCTTTCTTTTTTAATCGTTCAAGATCATCACCAGCACCGATAATCAGAAGTTTAACATCTTCACCTTTTAACTGCTCGATGGCATCAATTGCGACACTCAAGCCCTTCCAACCCACTAACCGTCCTGCAAATGAGAGTAAAAAAGTAGACTCATTGATCCCTAATTGCTCACGCAATGACGTGGTCATAGGTTTAAACTTTTCAATATCCACACCATTATAAATCACGTTTGGAAACTGCTTAAAATGATGTTGGATTTGCCAAGCATTAAAATGGCTACATGCAACCCATGCTGAAATCTTTTTACCTAACCTGCGATCGCCTTTAAAAAAACTGGTTCCCCCACTCATATAACAAAAGCGAGTTGATGATGATTTAGGCATCATAGAGGGCCAAAAAAAATCAAAAGGCTTCGTTAAAATCACCCAATCAAAATGTTGGCTGATCACCTCTTTTTTGGCATGTCGCGCAAAAGTATAACGCTCAACAATACGACGAAAACGCCCACCAAGATCAATCACTTTATCTCTTGGGGTATAAGGGTAAGTGTGAACCTGTATTTGGCGTCCTGCCAGATTGTGTCGAATATCGCCATTTCCACCATAAAGATGAACTTCATGACCAGCATCATGCAATTGCTTAGCCAGTTCCCAAACCGCTGTTTGGATCCCGCCATAAGACATGGTGATTGTGACATCAATTATACCGATCTTCATGAATTACTTTTTCACCTTCATTCCATCAATGATATTACGCACTGCATTCCACACTTCTTCAACTGATATTTCAGCCATATTGTCTTCGCGACGAGCATTTTCCAACGAGGTTGGGTGTTGGATAACCTGACAACAAGAATGTTGTAATGGCGCTAAATAGCATCCTGGGTGATAGCTATGGTATAACGCCACCATTGGGATATCTAAAGCCCCTGCTAAATGTGTAGGCCCTGTATCTACCCCTACATAAAGCGATAAATTTGCCATAATTGCCGCATTTTGTCGCATTGAAACTCGACCAGCTAAGGCTAAACAGCGCTCTTCACCCATTTTTTCAGCTAAATCAATGGAGAGTTGTTCACTTTCCTTACTACCTAATAGCAAGAAATACGTACTCGCGTCATGGGAAATTATCTGCTTTGCTAATTGTAGAAAATTTTCCACTGGCCAATCTCTATAGGCCTTAGCCGGAAAGCTCTGTAATTGAAAACCAATAATATTCTTATTAATTAATGAATTATCTTTTAAAAATTGTTGTGCAAAAATCGCTTCTTCATCACTGATAAAGTAACGTAACTGCCAACAACTCGGATAAATCCCTAACACATTAATTAATAAGGCACGTTCTTTTTGTGCAACCATCGGCAATTTGGGACGTTCAACCCAAGTCACATCAGTTTGCTGTTGCGACTTATCAGAAAAAGCCACAGTATGGTGAGATTGGCGACGTGCATAGTTCACCAACTCACTATCATTGCCATATACTAGCGCTAAATCATAAGGCTTATGAGGTAACCAGCCTGCCCAAATAGCTCTTTTTTTAGAAAAATGTCTAATACAATCAATATCAGGATTATGCTCAAGAATGCATGCACTACGTTTATGTGCAAGCACATGAATATGAGCATTAGGCCAACGCTGTTTTAATGCATGGATAACCGGTGTGATAAGTAATGTATCACCGAAACGGGCTATCGCTATAACCAATATATTATTTGGATCCATATGCTTTTTATTTGGCTTAAATGATACATTTACTTCTCAGACTATACACTAAAAAGTATTACAAATATTCATCAATAAGATGAATACACTAAGTTATAATAGAGACTCTAAGTCATTCAAGGTGTACCTAGTACGAATAAATGTAGTCAACCATACGACAACTTAAAGTATGATGAGTAGAGATAATCGTTTCACGACTTTATTATCAACATTAATCATACTGATTTATTTTTATCGTTAATTGCCTGAATAAAGATCCTTTCCATCTTATCTAGCATATTATCCAAGCCAAATCGTGAAACAGCATGTTCAAGCGCGGCTTTTCCCATCTGTTCACGTAATTGTTCTGAGCCCATTAATTTAGCTAAATGGCTTGTTAGTGCTTCTTGTTCTTGCGGCGCCAATGTAAAACCCGTTTTACCATCAATAACAGCTTCGCTAATAGCTCCCACCGTTGTAGAAACAACCGGTAAACCACAGGCCATTGCTTGCATAATGCCTTGAGGTACACCTTCATTACCAAAAGAAGGTAATGCAAAGAGATCCATTGCATTTAAACAATCAGGCACATCATTACGATTACCTAAAAAGAAAATACTTTGCGCTAATCCCGCATTTTTAACCATTGGCTCTAAATTTTTACGCTGAGGTCCATCACCGACAAAAATTAATTGCCAATCGGGAAACTGCTGATGTAATGATTTCCATGCTTCAACTAAATATTTATGCCCTTTCCACACTCGCATAGTCGCCACTATCCCTAATGTCGGTTTATTCGGTATTCCAATTTTTTCTCTAGCTTGTTGTTTGTTTTGTGGAAAAAAACGTTGCAGATCAATTCCCGTAGGCACTGATGTCATTTTTTCTAACGGAAATAGATTATGTTGATGCAGTGTATGACGTAATTTCTCACCTGTTGTCACAACATGGGCACTAGACGAAAGATAGAGCCAGCGAGTAGGTAGTGAACGAGAAACATCCGTAGAAACATGACGAGTTCGAACAACTACGGGTGAATGACGTAATGTGGCACAAGAAGCAGCCACTAGCCATGCATCAGTAGAACTGTGAGTATTAATAACATCAAATTGTTGATGATGTAATTTCAGCCACTGACGAAGTGCTTTTAATGCAGAGAGACGTTTTTTTTCAATAGGTAATGTAAAAACATCAATGCCATAATCAGGTGCTGCTTTAGCAATTTTAGATGTTGGGCAGCACACCAGTGCAACTTTATGCCCTCTATGGATCATGCCTTGAGCTTCTGTCAGTATACGAATTTCCTGACCACCCCACCCACAAGATGATTCTGTATGTAATATTGATAACACTGACTTACTCATCCGCAATCCATTCACCTGATGATTCAAAAGAGCCACAGTATAACTAAAGAGCGAGTGAAGATCACAATAGCTTTACTTTGTTATACTTAGCAGGCTTCAGATAACAAAAAACCCGACACTAAGGTCGGGTTTTTTAAGAAAACTAAAATTATTTAATTTTAGCTTCTTTATAAAGCACATGTTGACGAACAACTGGATCGAATTTTTTCATTTCCAGTTTTTCTGGCATAGTGCGTTTGTTCTTCGTAGTGGTATAGAAGTGACCTGTACCAGCAGAAGAGACGAGTTTAATTTTCTCGCGAATACCTTTAGCCATTTTTCAGCTCCTTAGAACTTCTCACCACGGGCACGTAAATCTGCTAATACAGATTCGATGCCTTTCTTATCAATCACACGCATACCTTTAGCAGATACACGCAGAGTTACGAAACGTTTCTCAGACTCAACCCAGAAACGGTGAGAGTGCAGGTTTGGCAGAAAACGGCGTTTAGTCGCGTTTAATGCGTGAGAGCGGTTGTTTCCACTCACAGGACGCTTGCCGGTAACTTGGCAGACTCGGGACATGTCTATTCTCCAAAAATCTAATCAGCTCGAGCTTTAATATCAGGTTTGACCGCCTCGTCAGGCTTTGGAGCCCATCTCAGCAACTTTTAACGATTGAAAAACTGTGTAAACACCTCAGAAAAAACTTGCTGAGATAGGCTCTTCTCGCCAAACCCAAGATCCTCAAAGGTGGCGTAGTATACGCCCAATGGCCTCAACGCTCAAGACCCGTACAAATAAAGATTGACAATAATTACAAAAATATTTGCTACAACCAACCTCGTTCTGCGAAAGAAACACAATTATCATGCCCTATCACAAGGTGATCCAGTACATTTACACCCACTAATTGACAAGCAGCAAAAATTTTTTCTGTTATTTCTTTATCTGCGAGACTTGGTTCGCAAATACCAGAAGGGTGATTATGAGCAAGAATAATAGATGTTGCATTCTTTTTTATTGATTGACGAACAATTTCTCTGGGATGAACTTCTACTCGATTAATTGTACCTTTAAACATCTCTTCAAATGCAATCAATTGATTTTGATTATCAAGAAACAGTACCACAAACACTTCTCTGTCTCGCCAATGCAATAATTTTTGTAAGTAATGCTTTGTATCTTCTGAAGAAGATAATACATTTTTATACATAAATTGTGTTGTGGAAAAGCGCTGTGCCATCTCATTAATCGCTTGTAGCTGGGTAAATTTACCGATCCCTACACCTTTAAAGCGCCCTAACGTTTCATAATCAGCATTAATAACATGATAAAGAGAACCACACTCTTTAAGTAAAAAAGCCGCCAATTCTAATACAGATTTTTCATAAGTGCCGGTGCGTAAAAAAAGCGCAAGTAACTCAATATCCGAAAGGGATCCCACGCCATAAAGTAACAATTTCTCTCTGGGTAAAAGCGCACTAACCGATTGATTTTCCATCCTTGGGCTCCTTATTAAGTAAAGGTTTTAGGGTTAGTAATTGATTTTATTTACATTAATCGCATTATTGTTTTTTCATTGCACATCATAAAACGCCAATCATAAAACAACTGTTGTTTTATACAGTCAATTTACTATAAACTGCTTATATTGTATGAAAAAGACACATATCAAAATTGTGCGAGATGACCCACAAAAATTTAATCAATAAAACATGAAGTTACATAGAATTCCGAATTCACGGATACCTTGTGGTAAAATTGCGGACAATTATTTATGTACTTAGGCATTTCATCATGACTACACTTCACAACAAAAAGATTATTCTTGGTATTAGTGGTGGTATTGCGGCCTATAAAGCACCTGAACTTGTCCGCCGTTTACGTGATAAAGGTGCTATTGTCCGTGTTGTAATGACACCTGCGGCACATGCTTTTGTCACACCATTATCATTACAAGCCGTTTCTGGCTTCCCTGTAGCAGATGACTTACTTGATCCTGCAGCAGAAGCCGCTATGGGGCATATTGAATTAGGCAAATGGGCTGATTTAATTCTACTTGCACCCGCTACTGCCGATCTTATTGCACGTTTGCGAGTGGGTATGGCAAATGATTTACTCACCACACTCTGTTTAGCGAGTAGCGCACCGATTGCCATTGCTCCAGCAATGAACCAGCAAATGTACAGAGCCACAATTACACAAGAAAATTTATCCGCTTTAGAGCAACGTGGCTGTTTAATTTGGGGGCCTGACTCTGGTAGTCAAGCTTGTGGTGATGTAGGGCCGGGACGAATGCTCGATCCTTTAGAGCTCGTCGCATTAGCTGAAAAACAACTTACTTTACAGCAACAAGATTTGGCGGGCAAAAAAATTACAATCACCGCAGGGCCTACTCGTGAAGCGCTAGATCCGGTACGTTTTATCAGCAACCATAGCTCTGGAAAAATGGGCTTTGCAATTGCACAAGCAGCCGCACTACGTGGAGCTGATGTCACACTTATCGCAGGCCCTGTCACATTACCGACACCCGCTTGTGTTAAACGTATCGACGTTGAAAGCGCACAAGACATGTATGAACAAGTGATGATGCTAGCGCCTTCACAAGATATTTTTATTGGTTGTGCAGCCGTTGCAGATTATCGCGCTAAACTTATTGCGACTGAAAAAATTAAAAAACAAGGTGATGAAGTCACCATCACTATGGTAAAAAACCCCGATATTGTCGCCAGTGTCGGAAAAATGATTGAGCACCGTCCTTTTGTTGTTGGATTTGCAGCCGAAACCCAGAATGTGGAAGAATATGCCCGCAAAAAACGAGAACAGAAACAGCTCGATTTAATCTGTGCCAATGATGTTTCATTAGAAAATCAAGGCTTTAACAGTGACAACAATGCATTACACCTTATTTGGGCTAATGGAGAAACGCGTTTACCACACAGTAGTAAAGCACAACTTAGCCATCGCCTACTTGACGAGATAGCCAAACACTATGATGAAAAAAATTGATGTTAAAATTCTTGATGCTCGTATTGGTCAAGAATATCCACTTCCTGCTTATGCCACAACAGGCTCTGCTGGTTTAGATTTACGTGCTTGCCTTGATGCACCATTGGTACTTGAACCAGGGCAAACTGAATTATTACCGACAGGTCTCGCTGTACATATTGCCGATGAAGGTTTAGCAGCAATGGTGCTTCCTCGTTCAGGATTGGGCCATAAACACGGTGTTGTATTAGGTAACTTAGTTGGACTGATTGATTCTGACTACCAAGGTCAATTGATGGTGTCAGTTTGGAATCGTGGGCAGAAGGCGTTCACCATCGAACCAGGCGAGCGTATTGCTCAGATGGTTATCGTACCTGTCGTTCAAGCTGAATTTAATATTGTTGAAGATTTTACCGCAACGGAACGTGGTAGCGGTGGCTTTGGTCACTCCGGCCGCCAATAATAACGACGTCTTGCATTAATTATATCAATGACGATATCACTCCCTTTGCACTTAAAATTTGAGTGCAAAGGTTTACTGATTTGTTTTGCTTTTAGCAGGGGCCTTATCAGTCATGGCAGAAGAAAAAGAAACCAAAAAGAAAAGAAATAGACGGGATGAAATCTTACAATCACTTGCTCAAATGTTAGAGTCAAGTGATGGTAGCCAACGCATTACAACGGCAAAACTAGCTGCAACTGTCGGCGTATCTGAAGCGGCACTCTATCGACATTTCCCAAGTAAGACAAAAATGTTTGATAGTTTGATTGAGTTTATCGAAGATAGCTTAGTTTCTCGTATTAATTTGATCTTAAAAGATGAAAAAGAAACAATAGCCAGAATTCGCTTAATTCTCATCTTGATCCTCGGTTTTGCTGAAAAAAATCCAGGGCTATCCCGTATTTTAACGGGTCATGCTTTGATGTTTGAGCAAGACAGATTACAAGGCCGCATAAATCAACTTTATGAGCGTATTGAAGTTCAGCTTCGACAAGTTATCAAAGAGCGAAAAATTCGTGAAGGTAGTGCATTTTTACATGATGAAGCCTTACTTGCTTCACAACTACTCGCTTTTTGTGAAGGTATGTTAGCGCGTTTTGTGCGTACTGAATTTCGTTATCAACCGACCCTGGAATTTGAAGCTCGCTGGCCATTAATATTGGCACAATTACAATGAAATGATGGACTCGTGATTTAACTCAAGAATTTGAAATTGACATATATGCCGTTTTTTTCTTATTTGTGTTAACATGCGTCCTCTGGTACATAAGTACCTCAATGTATTTATCAGGAATGGCATTTGTGCAATTCCTACATTGTGGCATTAGCGAATCGCTTTGCCCCTGCTGTAAAAGTCCTTTTTATATTTCAATATCTGTGGTAATTATCACAGAAGATTCATTGTACTACTCACCCCGCCCATTATTGGGCGAGGGCTTTTTTTTACCTATAATCAACCATTTATTTATCGTATTTTTACTTTATTAATTAACGCCATAGCGCTCACGATAAGCTTTAACTGCAGGTAAATGCTCAGATAACGTTTCACTCTCACTTAGGTAGTTAATTAAATCATCTAGAGTAATAATCGAATACACTTGGCATTGATAGTCACGTTTTAACTCTTGTATTGCAGAAAGTTCTTCTCGCCCTTTTTCTTGTCTATCCAAGCTTAATAACACAGCAGAAAGCGTTGCATCATGCTGTTTAATAATTTCCATTGATTCACGAATAGCTGTACCTGCTGTGATAACATCATCAACAATCACAACATCACCTTTTAAAGGACTTCCTACTAATGTTCCCCCTTCACCATGATCTTTCGCTTCCTTACGATTAAAGCAATAAGGAATATCAATATCATGATGTTCAACTAATGCGACTGCCGTTGTAGTTGCAATGGGGATACCTTTATAAGCAGGCCCAAACAACACGTCACAAGGCACATTATTATCTAATAATGTTTGCGCATAGAATTGCCCCAGTAAAGCCAAATCACGCCCTGTATTGAATAAACCGGCATTAAAAAAGTAAGGACTCACTCGTCCTGATTTTAGTGTGAACTCACCAAATTTCAGCACATTTTTTGCTAATGCTAGTTCGATAAAGCGGCGTTGGTAGGCTTTCATTTTTTTCTCCTCTCTACGTTACTTGATGACAAATTTTAGGCATAAAAAAGGCGACTTCTCAGTCGCCTTAAATATAAAATCTATTGCTTAAGCGCCTCTTTTTGCGCTTCAAATATCTTCTCTAATCCCCCCTTCGCTAGGGCGAGTAAAGCAAGTAATTCTTCATGGCTAAATGGGGCGCCTTCTGCCGTACCTTGAACTTCAATCATACGACCATCATCAATCATCACCACATTCATATCAGTTTCTGCTGCAGAATCTTCAACATATTCAAGATCGCATAATGGTTCACCATCAACAATACCCACAGAAACTGCGGCTACCATTGATTTTAGGGGGCTTTTTTTCAGCTTACCTTCTTCAACCATTTTATTTAATGCATCAACTAATGCTACGCAAGCACCAGAGATAGACGCAGTACGTGTACCACCATCAGCTTGAATAACATCACAATCAACAGTGATGGTATATTCACCCAATGCTTTTAAATCAACCGCTGCACGTAATGAACGAGCAATTAAACGCTGAATTTCCATAGTACGGCCGGTTTGTTTACCGCGAGCCGCTTCGCGTGCATTACGGCTATTGGTTGCACGAGGCAGCATACCGTATTCTGCGGTCACCCATCCTTGCCCTTGTCCTTTAAGAAAACGTGGTACACCGTCTTCTACAGTGGCGTTACACAAGACTTTAGTATCACCAAACTCAACTAATACAGAACCTTCAGCATGTTTTGTATAATGGCGAGTTATGGTAATAGGACGTACTTGGTCTGCTTGTCTGTCTGCTGGACGCATGGTGTTATCTCCGCTTTCTCTGACATATTGGGGGCGCATTATACGACCTAAAATGGCTTATGCCTATCCTGTATCGATGCCTAGGGTTATAATCGTATCATCTTTTACACTATTGAGACCCTATTATGATCCGTAGCATGACCGCTTTTGCTCGCCGAGACATCAAAAAAGACTGGGGTAGCGCTGCATGGGAACTGCGTTCCGTAAACCAACGTTACCTTGAAACTTATATTCGTTTACCTGAGCAATTACGTAGTTTAGAACCCGTTATTCGTGAACGTCTACGTAATCGCTTAATCCGTGGTAAAATTGAATGTAATTTACGCTTTGATCTTAACGCTCGTTTTCAAGGTGAACTTAATCTTGATGAAAATTTGGCAAAACAACTGATTGTTTCTGCCAACTGGGTAAAAAGCCACAGCCATGAAGGCACTATCAGCCCATTTGATATTTTACGTTGGCCAGGTGTTATCTCAGCACAAGAGCAAGATTTAGATGCCATTGGTACTGAGCTTTTAGCTGAATTAGATTTAGCAATTGACGCATTTATTGCAAGCCGTGAAGCTGAAGGGCAATCACTAAAAGTACTTATCGAACAGCGTTTAGATGCCGTTTGCGAAGAAGTTGTTAAGGTAAGAGCACAAATGCCAGAAGTTTTACAATGGCAACGTGAACGCTTAACCAACAAATTAGAAGAAGCTCTAGTTCAAATTGATAATAATCGCTTAGAGCAAGAGTTAGTGATGTTAGCGCAACGTTTAGATGTTGCTGAAGAGCTTGATAGATTAGAAGCTCACGTTAAAGAAACACGCAAAATTCTTGTGAAAAAGGAAGCGGTAGGTCGTCGTCTTGATTTTATGATGCAAGAATTTAACCGTGAATCTAATACGTTAGCCTCAAAATCAATTAATACAGAAGTCACTAATTCAGCCATTGAATTAAAAGTTTTAATTGAACAAATGCGCGAGCAGATCCAAAACATTGAGTAAGATTTCTTAGCTGTTTACAACCCATCACCAAGCCAGTAGATACCTTGTATTTGCTGGCTTTAATCAAGAATAAAATTTAACTCTCTATTTAATAAATGAAAATCACTCACCCAATGCCTTTCTAATAAATCCTTTGTTTTGATTAAGCATCTGTGTGGCTTGCGGTGCATCTACATTTGCTAGGATCATTAAAATTGCCGTTTTACAATGACGATGACATTGTGATAACGCTTCTTCAGCGATAGTTCTTTCACACTCGGTTGCTTGCATCACAATACGAATTTGGCGTTCAACCAATTTGGCATTGGTCGCTTCAACATCCACCATTAAATTACCAAATACCTTGCCAATCTTTATCATCGCACCTGTGGTTATCATATTTAAGATAAGTTTTTGTGCTGTACCCGCTTTCATACGTGATGATCCGGTTATCACTTCAGCACCCACAACTGGTGTAATAGCAATATCAGCAAGTTTGGCAATCGGGCTTTCAGGATTACAACTAATCGCTCCCGTTATTGCCCCGAGTGATTTTGCATACTGTAAAGCGCCCATCACATAAGGTGTTCTACCACTTGCAGCAATACCCACTAAAACATCTTTCTCGTTAAAATTAAGCTGGCGTAAATCTTGTTCGCCTAATTGAATATTGTCTTCTGCATTCTCGACAGCTTGTAAAATAGCCTTGTGTCCACCCGCAATTAATCCAATCACCATTTCATGAGGAGTACCGTAGGTTGGCGGGCATTCACTGGCATCTAAAATCCCTAATCGCCCCGACGTACCCGCGCCACAATAAATAAGGCGTCCACCCTGTGTAAATGCAACAGCAACTTTATCAACCAGTTGTGCAATTTCAGGTAGCACTTTTTCTATTGCGAATGGTACTTTTTTATCTTCATTATTAATGACACTTAGCATATCCAACGTTGAAAGCGTATCGATATTCTCACTGTCATGATTCCTACTTTCAGTCACTAGATTGCTAAGATCAATAGCCATTTTGGCTCTCCCAATATTATTCATATGATTAAGTCGAAGAAATTAACTGCTTTTATACCATTATTATTGGTAAGATTTTCAAAATCATTACAAACGGTACTCTACATGACATTTATTAAATATATTTCGACTCTTATCAGCCTACTTACTCTTGTTTGCTCGTTTTCTTTACATGCTAATTTTGAAGAGCAAGATAAAAGAAAATTTGAAGATACTCGCAAAGAAGCACTAAACCATAATGCACAAGCTCAATATCAATTGGCTGAAATGTATTCGATGGGAGCCGGTGTAGAAAAAAACCTTCTTAATGCACAATTGTGGGCAAATGAAGCAATAAAAAATGATTATGCCGATGCCTACGCACTGCTTGCTGATATTTACTTATTTAATGCCGACCCTTATTTTAAAAATAATTATATCGAAGCAAAAAAATTAGCTACTCTCGCAGTAAATAAAGGAAGCATAAGAGGAAAAATAAGTTTAGCAACAGCGCTCATTGCACCATTATCTGGAGAAACAGATCACCAAAAAGCGATTGTATTATTAGAAGAAGTCGCAGCGATTCATCAACCAGAGCTTGTTTACGCTCCAATTTGGTTAGGTGTTCTTTATAGTGGGGTTGGCAATGTGCCTGTAGATACAGAAAAAGCGAATATATGGTTTGCAAAAGCTAATGAAATGACTTTTGAAGGATTCGCTCAAGCAATGGCTTCTTTTATGTTCTCTGCCCAATATCATATTATTGAGCCTAACAAGCAAAAAGCAGATGAATTAATGAAACAGGCTTGTGAAGAAGCAAAAAAAGTTGGCAATGAGTTTTATTGCCAACAAGAGTTTAATTAACCCAAAATCAAATAAATAACCCTAACTCAGAAAAGAGATGGTAAATATCGCCATCTCTTTTATACCCGGCCTGTCCTATCTAACATTCTTTTATAGCGCCATACGGTATTCAATCACACCCGGTTTTTCTGCTACCCAATTATATAAGCGCTGACCACGTAAATTAGTTTCCTGTGTATGCCAATATAGACGAGCACAATCACGCTGTTTTGCTTGTTGATGAACAAACTCAATAAGTTGCTTACCTACATGGCGACCACGTGTATCTGGTGAAACAAATAAATCTTCTAAATAACAAAAATCACTTTCAGCCCATGTTGAACGATGAAAAAGATAATGAACAAAACCCAATACCTTTTCACCTTCCATTGCTACGGCACAATAAACAGGTTCTTTTTCATCAAAAAAACGTGCCCATGTTTTTAATGTTATCTCTTCTGATAACTCAACTTTATAAAATGCTTGATAACTTAACCAATGTGGCAACCATTGAGCATAATGCTCTTGCTCAACAAACTGGATTGAAACAGTTATTGGTGTTGTGCTCATCTCTTCACTTCCTTCTACTTTCATCAATGCTATAAAAAAGTATCACCTGCCTTTAATCGTGGTCATGGTACGTTTAATTTTGGTTCTCAATAAGGTACACTTTTTGTGTTTTTATAGGATCCACTTTATGAAACAGAAAAAAACTGCGTATTTCCCTAATCTTGTTTTAGAAGAAGGACCCATTGGTTCTCAGGTTTATCACGCGATTAGAAAGGCGATTTTAGATGAGCGCTTAACATCAGGTAGCCGTCTACCATCAAGTCGCACATTAGCCGAAATGATGTCGATTTCTCGTAACTCTGTTATTGCAGGCTTTGAACGTTTAATTGATGAAGGTTATTTATTTACTCGTCGTGGTGCAGGAACTTTTGTTGCAAATACAATCCCAGATGCCATTATTTCGGATAAGTGGGCCAAAACCATCCGCTCTATTTCTTCATCACACATCAAAAACCCATTAGAAACACTAAACCCCAATATGCAAAAAGCACACGCTTTTTGGCAACAGTCACAACCCAATATCAATAGCAGTCCTATATTTCATGTTGGCGTTGGCTGTGTGGATCTTTTTCCTCATGAACTTTGGGGAAGATTATTAGGGCGGGTTTGGCGACAATCAAAAAAAGCACTCGCAACATTTAATTCGCCAACAGGCTACACTCCTTTAAAAGAGATGATATGCCAATATGTTCAATCAACTCGAGGGCTCACTTGTCAGCCTGAGCAAATCATTATTGTAAATGGTACGCAGCAAGCGATAAATCTCACCACTAGAGTACTATTACAAGAGGGAGATACCGTTTGGCTAGATGATCCTGGTTATGACAGTGCTCGGGGTATCTTCACTTCTTATGGTATAAAACCACATCCAATAAGTTCAGATATTGATGGAATGGATATTTCTCAAGGAATAGCGCAGTGCCCTGAAGCAAAACTTGTTTTTACCACACCTTCTCATCAATTCCCTTTGGGTAATACGCTCTCACTTTCACGCCGTATTGCGTTGTTAGAGTGGGCATCATCCAATAATGTATGGATCTTTGAAGATGACTATAACAGTGAGTTTCGCTATCACACTAAACCTATCCAATCCCTACAAGGGTTAGATAAATATCAGCGAGTTGTCTATGCTGGAACATTTTCAAAAATGATGTATCCCGGATTTCGTTTAGGTTTTTTAGTCGTACCTCAAGCCTTAATCGAAGCCTTTAAAGTCGCTAAATACTACACCGATTCACATTCAGGTTTTCTAGAACAAGCAACATTAGCGCTATTTATGTCTCAAGGGCATTACGCCCGCCATGTAAGAAGAATAAGAAAAACCTGCTATGAACGTTATCAAGTGTTAACTAATGCTATAAAAACACATTTATCTCATGTTTTTCATGTTGAGCCCACGGATTCGGGCATCCATATTGTCTGCTGGCTAAAATCAGGTTATACAGAAGAATATGTCGTTAAAAAAGCGCGAGAAATAGGATTAGCCATACAGCCTTTGGCGCGTTACTGTATTCAAACATATCCAAAGAAAGGTGTTTTATTAGGATATGCTGCTCATAATCCAAATGAAATTGAAAAGAGTATTATCTTGCTTGCTCAAACTTTATCTAAATAAATAACATCTATTCTTATTTGTTATTTGCAATATAAAAAGCGAGCAAGCCTTGCATTTACCCTATATTATTTTTAGGCGTGCAATAATAAACCCAAGCAGGAGGAACATTAAGCAAGACTAATTTCTTTTCTAAATGAAAATAACGAGATAACGTTTTTTCATATCGAGTAGTATATTGAAATAACACAAAACAACCTTGTGTTTTTAATAACTCTTTATGCACTCGTTTTAAAATTCTTAAGCCTGTTTTCTTTGGTATAGATAAAAAAGGTAATCCTGAAATAATCATATTATAATGACTGTCTAATTTCTCCGCAGATGCAGTGTAAACCTTTAATCGATTATCATCGATTTTATCTAATTCTGTTGCAAAACTAGGTTCTATTTCAAAAACATCTAATGAGGAACTCACCGACATTCTTTTTAAAATTTGTTGGGTAATAACCCCTGTGCCAGCACCTAATTCAGCAACTTGAATGTCCTGTTGCCAATTGAGTTTATCCAGCATTTCATAACATAACCAACGAGATGAAGGCGCGATAGTACCCATCGTGGTTGGTGAAATCACAAACCGTTTTAAATACGAGTAGTACGTAGATAATGGAATGACTGTTGATATATCCATTTCGCCTCCTAACACCACTTAATAAGCGGTAAAATAAAATTCAAATAAAATGAAGAACCTTCATCATTATTTTTTATTTATGAAAATACATCATCTATTAAACAGTAGCGTTTAGTATAAAGCTTGGAGTGACCTCTAAGTAAATACGTTTTTCTTATATATTACACTATTTTACATTTTTCTATTTTTACTCTATTTTCTTAAACAAGAATATATTTTTGTTTATCCCAAAAAACAAAATAAGATATAACAGAATATTCTTACATTTTTATGGCGAACCTATTTTCTTTTTTAACAACTCATTGATATTTGTTCGTTCTGTGGCTTTCTTTTGTTAACTCTACGAAGACTATAAGAAACACTTCTAATTCTTTGGTAAATAATCAATAAATTCACTTGCACCTATCTCTATATTTTGTCAGGTTAGTGTGAGGTCTCTCACTATTCCTACAGACAAAGACAGGGTAATTACAATGAAAAATGTTGGTTTTGTGGGCTGGCGTGGTATGGTCGGCTCCGTTTTAATGCAAAGAATGGTTGAAGAACGTGATTTTGATGGGATAAACCCTGTTTTCTTCACCACATCTCAATTAGGTGAAGCAGCACCTGCTTATGGTAATCACCGTAGCACTCTGCAAGATGCTTATGATGTTGATACGCTAGCATCACTCGATATTATTATTAGTTGCCAAGGTGGTGACTATACCAATGAAATCTATCCAAAACTGCGCCAAGCAGGTTGGCAAGGTTACTGGATTGATGCCGCATCTGCATTACGTATGAATGATGATGCTGTGATTATTCTCGATCCTGTCAACGGTCAACATATTCAAGACAGCTTAAACAAAGGCATCAAAGCTTTTGTTGGTGGTAACTGTACGGTCAGTTTAATGCTGATGTCATTAGGGGGTTTATTTACGAACAACTTAGTGGAATGGGCAAGTGTCTCCACCTATCAAGCAGCTTCTGGGGCTGGCGCTCGTCATATGAGAGAGCTACTGTCACAAATGGGTTCTCTACATAATCAAGTAGTAAAAGAGCTTGAAAACCCAGCTTCCGCCATCTTAGATATTGAACGTAAAGTCACTAACTTTACGCGCAGTGGTACGATGCCAACTGAGCAATTTGGTGTTCCTCTAGCAGGTAGCTTGATCCCTTGGATTGATAAACAATTAGAAAATGGCCAGAGCCGTGAAGAGTGGAAAGGACAAGCAGAAACCAATAAGATTTTAAACACAGGTTCAAATATTATCCCTGTTGATGGTCTTTGTGTTCGTATTGGCGCATTACGCTGCCATAGCCAAGCATTTACTCTAAAACTGAAAAAAGATTTACCTGTTGCTGAAATTGAACAATTACTTGCCAGCCATAACGACTGGGTAAAAGTCATTCCTAATGATCGTGAATTGACTATTAGAGAGTTAACACCTGCCGCAGTTACAGGTACATTGAGCACACCTGTAGGCCGTATTCGTAAACTGAATATGGGCCCTGAATTTATTTCAGCCTTTACTGTCGGTGACCAATTGTTATGGGGTGCCGCAGAGCCTTTACGCCGTATGCTGAATATTCTGCGTTAATCTTTCGATAAAATATCGTCTATAAATATAAAAAAAACCAGCTAATTAAATTAGCTGGTTTTTATTTTTCGTGATGAAATCACACGTAATTAGATATCAATATTTGCCGCTTTCAGCGCATTCTCTTCGATAAAGGCACGGCGAGGTTCAACCGCATCGCCCATTAACGTAGTAAATAGCTCATCCGTTGCAATCGCATCTTTAACGGTTACTTGCATCATACGGCGTGTATCTGGGTTCATGGTGGTTTCCCATAATTGTTCTGGGTTCATTTCCCCAAGACCTTTATAACGCTGTACAGCAAGGCCACGACGAGATTCTTTCGTTAGCCACTCAAGTGCTTCTTCAAAGCTTGAAATCACCTGACGACGCTCTCCACGCTCAATAAACGCACCCTCTTCAATTAGGTTACCAATAATGTCACCTAAATGGGTAATACGTTGATATTCGCTACTGTGGATAAAGTCATAATCCAATTTGTAGTCTGTATCTACACCGTAAGTACGAATACGTAATACAGGTTCGAATAGACGATTTTCATCGTTTTGAGCAATAGTATAGCTATAAGTACTGCCTTGATCTTCCGCTTCATTTAGACGGTTAACCAAGCCACTCATCCACTCTTCGACTTTAGCTTTATCAGATAACGCATCTTCTGTTAGCGTTGAGTGATACACCAAGCTATTTAACATACTCAGTGGATAAATACGCTCCATACGACGAATAATTTTATGTGCAGCATGGTAGTCAACAACCAGTTTTTCAAGTTGCTCACCGTGCATTGCTGGCGCATGTTCACTGATATAAAGTGCTGCACCATCAAGTGCTATCGACATCAGGTATTCGTCCATCGCGTCATCATCTTTGATGTATTGCTCTTGCTTCCCTTTCTTCACTTTGTAAAGTGGTGGTTGAGCAATAAAAATATGACCACGCTCGATAATTTCTGGCATTTGACGATAGAAGAATGTCAGTAGCAGAGTACGAATGTGAGAACCATCGACGTCGGCATCCGTCATGATGATAATGCTGTGATAACGCAGTTTATCTGGGTTATATTCATCGCGACCGATACCACAACCTAATGCTGTGATTAATGTTGCTACTTCTTGAGACGCCAGCATTTTATCAAAACGCGCTTTCTCAACGTTTAGGATTTTACCTTTTAACGGCAAAATAGCCTGCGTTTTACGGTTACGCCCCTGTTTTGCAGAACCGCCCGCAGAGTCCCCTTCCACTAAATACAGTTCAGAGAAAGCAGGATCACGTTCAGAACAGTCTGCTAATTTACCTGGTAAGCCACCTAAATCTAAAGCACCTTTACGACGAGTCATCTCGCGCGCTTTACGCGCAGCTTCACGAGCACGAGCAGCATCAATAATTTTTCCAACAACGATTTTGGCGTCATTTGGATTTTCTAACAGGTATTCCACCAGCTTCTCATTCATCAGCGTTTCTACTGCTGTTTTAACTTCAGAAGAAACCAGTTTATCTTTTGTTTGTGATGAGAATTTAGGATCAGGTACTTTAACAGAGACAACCGCAATCAGACCTTCACGAGCATCATCACCCGTTGCACTGATTTTCGATTTCTTATTAAAACCTTCTTTATCCATATAGTTGTTTAACGTACGTGTCATTGCAGTACGGAAACCAACTAAGTGTGTACCACCATCACGTTGTGGAATATTGTTGGTAAAGCAGTAAACATTCTCTTGGAAACCATCATTCCACAGCATCGCAACTTCTACACCAATATTGTCTTTCTCTGTTGAGAAGTAGAATACATTTTGGTGAATTGGCGTTTTATTACGGCTTAAGTATTCAACAAATGCCTTAATACCGCCTTCGTAGTGGAAATGATCTTCACGGTTATCACGTTTATCAATTAAACGGATAGAAACGCCTGAGTTTAAGAATGACAACTCACGAAGACGTTTTGCTAAAATTTCATACTGGAATTCAGTCTCGCCCTTAAAGGTTTCAAGACTTGGCCAGAAACGAACAAATGTTCCTGATTTTTCGGTATCGCCAATCACTTTTAAGCGATCATCAGGTACACCATGACGATAAATTTGCTGATGGATTTTTCCATCGCGATGAATAGTCAGTTCGAGTTTTTCAGACAACGCATTAACAACAGAAACCCCTACACCATGAAGTCCACCAGAGACTTTATAGGAGTTATCATCGAATTTACCCCCAGCATGCAGAACTGTCATAATAACTTCTGCTGCTGAAACACCCTCTTCTTGGTGAATGCCGGTTGGAATTCCACGACCATCATCTCGAACAGAGACGGAGTTATCTGAATGGATAGTGACAATAATCTCATCACAGAAACCCGCGAGGGCTTCGTCGATTGCGTTGTCGACCACCTCGAAGACCATGTGATGCAGACCGGTTCCATCATCTGTATCCCCGATATACATCCCCGGGCGCTTACGCACCGCATCCAGCCCTTTTAATACTTTGATACTTGAGGAGTCATATGTATTCGACATCAACGTTTCTCGCTTTATTCCTATGGTTTAACCTCTATTTTGCCACGTTCTACGCTAAATAGCCTGCTATTTACATCTAGCATATCTTTCACTTGCCCTTGTGTTATCGCACTGACAAACACCTGAGCTTGCGTAGATTTTAGACGCTCGGCTAACAACTGACGCCGACTTGCATCTAATTCGGAAGCAAAATCATCGAGCAGATACAGGCATCTTTGCCCATTCTTACGAGTGAAATATTCACCTTGTGCCAGTCTCAAAGCACACATCAATAGCTTGAGCTGACCTCGTGACAACATATCTTCTACTGGCGTGCCGTTTGCTCTAATGCGTAGATCTGCCTTATGAGCACCAAGTGAGGTATAGGCTAACATTTTATCACGTTCAAATTGACGTGCTAGCAACTCACCATAATCAGTTTCTTTATCCCAGCCCCGTTGAAAACTGACTTTCAGCGAAAATTCTGGTAAAAACAGACGACACGTTTCTTCAATATCTTTAGCGATATCTTCGGTATATTGAGCTCGCCATTCACTTATCTGTTGCGTTAATAAGATAAGTTCTTTATCCCAAGGCATTAGCTGTCGATAAGACGTTGCTTGCCTTAGTGCCGCATTACGTTGCTTTAAAACACGTTTTAAATCCGACCATGCAGCGAAAAATCGAGGTTCATTATGAAAACAACCCCAATCGATAAACGCGCGACGATATTTAGGTCCACCATTCAGTAAAGTAAAACCTTCAGGTGTAATTAATTGCATGGGTAATAATTTGGCTAATTCTGCAATTTTATGACCATCGCTTCCGTCAATGCGTACCGTGCTATTACCTTCGCGATCTTTACTCAATCCAATCGCATAGCCACGGCTCTCTTCATTAAGCCCACTTAAACGCCCATGAAGAATAAATTCATTTTCATCATGTTGGATCACGCGATTTGCTTGAGAACTACGAAATGCTCGTCCATGTCCTAAGGTGTAAATCGCTTCAAGTATACTTGTTTTACCACTCCCGTTTGGTCCAACAAGAAAATTAAAGCCATCCGCTAATGGCAGATCCGCCTGTTCTATATTTCTAAAATGGCGGATCAATAAACGGGATAAAATCATGTTAGTGACTATTATAAACGCATTGGCATAACAACATAAGCAGCCGCAGAACTTGCCACATTTTCAACTTGAACACTTGAAACGGCATCAGTTAGTAACAGCTTAACTTCTTCACATTTCAAGGTATTCAATACATCAAGGAGATAGCTGACATTAAAGCCAATTTCCATTTCTTCACCTTGATATTGAACATCAACTATCTCTTCTGCTTCTTCTTGCTCAGGGTTGTTGGCTGTAATTTTCAATTGACCGTTGGTGAGGTTTATACGCACACCACGGAATTTTTCATTGGATAAAATTGCAGCACGAGAAAATGCCTGTTTAAGAATATCACAACCCGCAGTCACTGTTTTGTTTGGGTTTTTCGGTAATACACGACGATAGTCAGGGAAACGACCATCAACCAACTTCGAGGTAAAAATAAAATCACCGACATGCGCCCGTATATTATTACTACCGATTTGCAGTTGTAGTGAACTTTCACCACCACCATCCAGTAGACGCATTAATTCAATAACACCTTTACGAGGAACAATAACCGAGTGACCCGGTAAAGATTGCCCGATATCCATCGAACATACGGCTAAACGGTGCCCATCTGTTGCAACTGTGCGTAATTCTGTATTTTCAGTTTCAAACAACATACCATTGAGGTAATAACGCACATCTTGATGTGCCATTGAAAACTGAGTGGATTCAATGAGGCGTTTTAATGTTGCTTGAGGCAAGGTAAATTCAACATCACTTTGCCAATCATCTAAGTTAGGAAAATCAGATGCTGGTAAGGTTGATAATGAAAAACGGCTACGACCTGAGCGCACTAAAAGGCGATCACCATCAAGCTCAACACTAATTTCTGCGCCTTCAGGTAACCCACGCCAAATATCAAAAAACTTACGCGCAGGAACAGTTGTGGCGCCAATTTCATGAGATTGGCTGAGGTTAACTCTTGCCACCATCTCCATTTCAAGGTCAGTTCCTGTTAGTGATAAGGTGTTTTCAGTCACCTTAAGCAATAAGTTACCTAAAATAGGTAAGGTAGGACGACCACCCAAAGGGCCACTCACTTGTTGTAGCGGCTTAAGAAGCTGTTCACGTTCAATGATAAATTTCATAGCGCTAGGATGATAATGTTCTGATTAAGTTAGAAAAATCTTCTTTGATATCGTGACTTTCTTCACGCAATTGCTCTATTTTACGACAAGCATGAAGAACAGTTGTATGATCACGACCACCAAAGGCATCCCCGATTTCAGGCAAGCTGTGGTTTGTGAGTTCCTTTGCCAGCGCCATTGCCATTTGCCTCGGACGGGCAACCGATCGGGATCTCCGCTTCGACAGTAAATCGGCCACTTTAATTTTATAATATTCAGCAACTGTTTTTTGAATATTATCGATAGTGACTAATTTTTCTTGTAGAGCGAGTAAATCACGTAATGCTTCACGTACAAAGTCGATAGTAATCGCACGACCTGTAAAATTCGCGTTAGCAATCACTCGGTTTAATGCACCTTCAAGCTCACGGACGTTAGAACGAAGTCTTTTAGCAATAAAAAAGGCCACTTCGTCAGGTAACTGAATTTGATTTTCATCCGCTTTTTTCATCAAAATCGCTACTCTGGTTTCAAGTTCTGGTGGTTCAATCGCCACCGTTAATCCCCAACCAAAGCGTGATTTTAATCTATCTTCAACACCATTAATCTCTTTAGGATAACGGTCTGAGGTTAAAATAATTTGCTGATTACCCTCTAACAATGCATTAAAGGTATGAAAAAATTCTTCTTGTGAACGCTCTTTATTGGCAAAAAATTGAATATCATCAATTAATAGTGCATCCACAGAACGGTAATAGCGTTTAAAGTCTTCTATCGCATTATTTTGTAACGCTTTTACCATATCTTGTACGAAACGTTCAGAATGCATATAAACGACTTTTGCATTCGCTTTACGTTCCATAATGCTGTTACCCACTGCGTGTAACAAGTGCGTTTTACCTAGCCCTGTTCCACCATATAAAAAGAGTGGGTTATAAGCACCACCAGGATTATCAGCAACTTGTCTTGCTGCAGCTCTCGCTAACTGGTTAGACTTACCTTCAACAAAGTTATCAAACTTATGTTTTGGGTTAACGTTAGAGCGATAATTCAGCTCAGGCAGTTGAGACGCGGGTTGATTATCCCAGCTAGGGCGAACGGACTGACTATACGTAGGTGCCGTATTTACTGTCGGATGTACGACAGCTTTAGGAACACTTTCCGGTGTACGTGTCGATGCAGGTTTATTACCCACTTCAAAACGCAAAGAAGGGACTTCAGAGCCACAAAAATCCACTAATAATGCGTTGATATTATTAATGTATTTTTCTCTTACCCAATCTAAAACAAAACGATTAGGTGCATACAGCGCCAGCGTATTATCGCTTAATTCTGCCTGCAAGGGACGTATCCACATACTAAATTCAGTGGCAGGTAACTCATCCTGCAATCGGGCAAGACAATGCTGCCAAAGCGAAAGTGACAC